>CAXXDX010000006.1:0-1611399 GCA_963677605.2 Christensenellaceae bacterium
GCTGACAAAATCATGCAGACAGAAAACAGATAGATTAAGACAAACAGATAGATTTACGGGGAAAGAAGATATGAAACACAGAGTTTGCGCATTAGTTGTTATTTTTATTACCATCTTTTCGATGTTTCCGCCCACTGCCCATGCAACCACATTTATTTTAAATGACACGCATCAGTATATGACTTTTGACTTTGCCACTCAAAATGTTCAGGACGGTGACGTCATAATCCTAACAAGTGAAGCTCAGTATGTACGTTTTGTGGGAAATCCGGGAACTACATACACGAATGTAACCATCAGCATAGAGTCATCCGGAAACACTAAGTTTATAGTGGAAAATTTAAACATAGCGGGTGGCGGCAGCGCCAACACCACTCCTATTGTAGTCCATGGCCCGAACAACGAGATGGAAGTGCGTGGAACATGCAATTTTACATCACAATATAGTGTCGGCATTCAGGTGGAATGGGGAGATGAACTCACCATCAAGGGAACAGGCACGCTTGTTGCACGCGGCACAACACTTGGCAGCGCACCGCAAGGCGGAGCAGGCATAGGCGGCCGTTACCTTCATCCGTGCGGAACAGTAAACATAAAAGACTGCAACGTTACGGCAGTCGGCGGGCTGAGGGCTGCAGGCATCGGCGGAGGCGGCGGATACTACGAAATAAGTTTCACACCTCCATATGCTATGATATATCATAAAGGCGGAGATGGCGGAACTGTAAACGTTTCAGGGAACGCGGTGGTTTTTGCAGACGGCGGATCCGAGTCTGCAGATATCGGCGGCGGATACAGAAACAGTAGCCATGGCTCGCTTAACATATCAGGCAACGCGGCAGTATTTTTCAGCCAGTCGCAAGATGCGCTGGTTTCAGGGTTTACCTATTCATCATCGCATAATTACTATAAAAGCAGCTATAAGTTTAACTACACCGTCGGCGGTACTCCTTCAAGCTCCATCACTCCTCAAAAGCTTATGAGGATAACAGGCTCTGCATATAATGCCACATCAGGAGTACTTACTGTTACAGGCGAAAGTTTTACGATCGGCGACACAATGGACACAAGCACCCTGACGATTACAGGCGAAGGCGGAAGCTACACGCTCACCTCTCCCGATGCAACGGCAAGCTCTTCCACAACATTCAGCGTTACGCTTAACGCTGAAGACAAAATCAATATAAACGGCATATTGAACAAAAACGGCACATCGTCCTCCGGCGGCACAGCGTATAACCTATCCGCAGCCTCAAACTGGAACGCAACACAAGGCGCGGACGCCGACACCACTAACACAATATCGGTTTCAGGTGTATTAACTCCCACAATAACTTCTGCTGTGTATAATTCCGCTACAGGTTTAATTACTGTAACCGGAACAAACATGGTTAAAAGATACGGTTCAAATGATATAGATGCATCGACACTGTCTTTTTACGGAGGCGCAGGAAGCTCATATACCTTAACTGACACAAGTGATGCCGAGATTTTATCCGACACTTCGTTTAAACTCACACTAAGCGCAACAGATAAAACGGCTGTAGACATGTTGCTTGATAACATAGGTTTCACGTCCTCTTTCGGCACAACATATAACCTTTCGGCAGCCGACGATTGGAACGGTCCTGTTACAGGCGGTGACATTTTGGACACAAGCGGAAACGCCATTGAGGTCATTTACGACGCTCCAACTCCTGTTCCGACCGCAACTCCCGCACCGACTCCGAATGCGACATCCACTCCGAAGCCAACGTCCAAACCGACTGCGACATCAAGCCAGTCGTTTGCAACAGCCACTCCGACTCCCAGCGCAGAGCCGACAAATACGCCGAGTGAAACGGCAAGCGTCCAGCCTGATGCAACACCAACGCAAAGCGATGCCTCCCCCACCCCTGCGCCAAGTGCTGCGCCTACTCCGACTGCAACCAGAATAACGCCGCAGGTCACAAGCAATGAAAACGGCTCATCAACTGTCACAATAAATGTAACTGACCTTCCCGACGGCACAAAATTCATAAGGCTGCCCGACGGTTCGGAAGTTGAAATAAACGGCAGTGATACGATTACGGTTGAAGTCACCGAAGAAGAACTTATTGATTTTGAAATAGTCGCTTTGGATGATGAGAAAGTCGCTTTAGGATCGGTTACTTTTGATATGCCGGAGGTGGTGTCCCGCTCGCTGCCCATATGGGTGTTCTTTGTTGCGGGAGTTGCCGTTATCTTCTGGGGATTGTACTTTGCCGGGCGGAAAGTGCGCAAGGATTTTAACAGCCGGAATAATAGGATTTAGGTGATTATAACAAGGCAGAGGTGATTATAAACCTCTGTCTTTTTTCTTATCTGAAATGGGCATTTTTTGCAGGTTATCCACCCTAAGCGCCGACAAGCTTCGTCTTTTTTGCAAACTGCCCAACGGCTGGGATACTTTTTTTTCTTTCACAGAAACACTTTATGTCTCTTCACTATCAAACTAGCTTCTCATATTATTCCTTTAATAAGAAGTGCGGAGGAGCGAAGCGACTCCGCCGAAAAAAAAAGAAAAATAATTCCTCGCTCTGCGAAATTATTAATAAGAATAAGCTTCCAGCGAGGACAGAAGGTCGGCTAGATAAAAACATCTATTCTAACCACCCTGAGCGCCAGTAAGCTTCGTCTTTTATCAAACTACCCAACGGCTGGGTATATTTTTTTTTGATGATAATTCAAAGAGATTAAATTATCTGCTCTGTAAAAAAGGCAGAGCAATGATGTTTCGTTGAAACACGCTCCGCTAAGGGCACCTTTTTTTCGATAACTTAAACTTTTCTATTCGACAATATGAACACTCATAGTGCTAGCACTATTGCATTTCATATTCGCCCATAAACTTTGCTCTTAGAAGAAACAGAGCAAAGTTTTGTTCCAAAACTTTTTAAAAACACAGACGCGATGAGCTCTTTTCTTCCTTTACCAACTGCTTTTGCGAGCTAGTTCAACGGTCTGCATTTCTTTTTGCTAAATTATGGTGGAACGCACTGCAGTGCTGTAATTTGAGTAAACTCTCTATAGGAGAGTTTTAATAATATGGCTAATTGTAATGTTTCTCCCCTCAGGGGAGATGTCCGAAGGACAAAGGGGTGTGAGGCACTGGGGCGAAGCCCCAGCAAAGTCTCAGCTTCTGCAATGTTCGCAAAAAAATCAAAAGTCTGAAAGCGTTCGGGGTGGTAACCAAAATAAAAATACTAAAAAAGACAGAGCCTATCTAAGACTCTGCCAAAAACAATATAGAAAAAATGAAGTCTACCTTCGGTTAATAACTTTCCGCTTTAAGCAATATACCGTCCATGTCGGTTTTCGACAGCGATTTTTCAATCAAAATCGAGCCGACAAGATACACGGCAATAAGCGTTATATTCGTGGTCAGCGTGTACTTTAAACCAAGCTCCGTCGCTTGAAAGAACAGTATCGGAAGCTTCGAACTCGCCCAAATCATAAGAAAAAACAACACGTTTGAATATCTCGCACCTTTTTTGAGCATAACCATCGCAACGGGGAATGCCGCAATAAGCGGGCCAGCCGTCATCGTGCCTAAAAAGAAAGCGATTAAAATGCCGATTATGCCGGATTTTTCACCCATCAGCCGAATCATTGTCTCCCTCGGAACCCAAACATCCAAAAGACCAATCATCAAAAATATCGGCGGTACGATTTTAAGCATGGAGATGAAGTTAAAGGCCGAAAGCTTGACCGCGGAAAATCCCAACGATGTCCCCTCGCTTCCGGGAAGCGATATCTTCGCTATGTCCAGACCAAAAAGCACAGCTACCAAGCCAAGCGACACTATAAGTGTCTTATGATTTTTAATATATAATTTCACTTTTTCCATTACATTACTCCCCATATCACAAACGCCACGACACCGGATGCCACGAAAGCAAGCGTGTTTCGCATAACAACAGCTTTATTGCCGAAAAACTTCTTTTCAGCTGCCCAGTAGACTATGCCGACCGCCATGAGCGTTGTAACAAACGCTGCCACCTGCGGATAACCTGCACCGTTTTCCAATAAATCCGCACCCAGTGGGAATGCAACAAACGGCGGAATGAACGCGACAGATCCTGCAACCATGCCTATAACGACTCCTGCAATGCCGGAATTTTCACCCAGGACAAAGCGAATCATCTCAGGCGTTATGATGCTCAGCACCACGCCGACTATGATAAAAAGCGGTATCAAAACAGGCACAATTTTCTTAAATGCCATCCAGCCTTTTTTGACTGCAGCTTTAGTCTTTTTCCTGTCCTTTGCAAATGATATAACGAGCAGCACTATCGCCACTGAATATAATATTATTGTTGAAATATCCAAAAGGTTTCCTCCAAAATTTTTCTGAGATAATGCTAGCAGAGAAAAAAGAATATAACTGTGACATAGTCACCGTTAATCATAAACAAACGGCAAGATTTTTCACCTAAACTATTATTCACCGACATACTATAGTTTTCTTTCCTACCGTTCATCCCCATTTTCCTACCGCTTGTTTAAAATCGGTTGACTTTTTTTAATTCATTATTGGATAATTTACCCTATATAGATATACACACGCGACCGAAAGAGGTAGCCATGAGAAAAATTATCGCACTTACTTCCACTATTATACTTACTCTATTTTTCACACTGTCGTTTTTCCCGGAAACGGCGTTCGCGGCTGATGCGACAATCATAGAGGACGGCACATATGATATCAGCACATTTGATGACGGTGCAACCGTCACAATTAACGACGGACTTTCGGTAACGCTTACAAACACCACAGCAATAAGCAATAAAAATCTAAAATTATATTGCACAGGTGCCAATACACATCTAACAATAATCTCAATTAGTATAAAACCTTCTTTTGGTTGTTCACTAGCCTTCACAGGAGAAGGCAATACTTTAATCCTTAGTGGTTCTTCATCACTAATAAGCAGTGGTTACGAGCCTGGGATAAGAGTCGAATCAGATACATCACTTGAGATATCAGGCTCAGGTATTCTTGAAGTAACGGGCGGTAATGATTCTGCAGGTATAGGCGCAGCTTGTAATAGCAAAATTGGGAAAATAACAATAAATGACGGAACAATCATTGCTAATGGTGGAACAGAAACATCATATGGAGGCGGTGCAGGAATAGGAGGAGGTTCTTACAGCTCGCCTGGTGAGATAACAATCACAGGAGGAACAGTAACAGCTAACGGTAATTATAAAGCCGCGGGAATTGGCGGAGGTTACTCAAGTAGTGCCGGAATAATTACAATTTCAGGAGGTACAATTACTGCAAACGGCGGTTTTTCAGGAGCTGGTATTGGTCACGGTATACATAGTGGTCCTGGATCTACAGAGATAATAATTTCAGGTGGTAAAATCACAGCAAATGGCGGCCAAGGCGGGGCTGGTATAGGCGCAGGTGGAGGAGGCAGCTCACCTCGTGTCGTAATAAAAAAATCAGCTCAGGTTACAGCAACAGGAGGCTTAGACGGAGCAGGCATAGGCGGAGGAGCTACTGGCAAAGCCGATAGTATAACTATAACAGAAGGAGCATGTGTTACAGCACAAGGCGGAGATAATGCTTCCGGAATTGGTTCAGGAGGATATAGTTCCGGCGGCGGCAGTGTACATATAAACAACGGAGCAAATGTTACAGCAACAGGCGGAGATAATGGTGCGGGAATAGGCGGCGGCATTGAAGCAAGCATCGCATCCATTTCTATTAATAATGCTGACGTAACTGCATGCGGAGGACTTAACGCTCCGGGAATAGGAAGCGGGTATAACGCTGTATATAGAATGCCTCAGTATATTTCAGTAGATTCTTCTAAAGTGTTTGCAGGAGCAGGAGACGGAGCCAACTATGATATAGGTTCTAATTTAAGTAGCACTTTCATTACACTTACCGGCAGTTCCAGTGTATTCCTAAAAAATGACTTGATTAGCATCAGCTTATATTCAGACTTAACGCACTTTAACTATACCTTAGTCGATTCA
Source organism: Christensenellaceae bacterium (assembly GCA_963677605.2). Lineage (GTDB taxonomy): Bacteria > Bacillota > Clostridia > Christensenellales > UMGS416 > JAGLOK01. The sequence goes on from CAXXDX010000006.1 coordinate 6,010, forward strand.
GACAACAAAATATTAAAAATAGAGATGCCCTCAGGGTGGCTTGGCGCAGGTGGCTATCACCAGGAATATATCACAGTTTCATATAATATTAACGGCGCATCGGGAGATACCCCCCAAAACGCATCCATATTAAAAGGCGCATCCACAAGTCTTCCTACATTAAGCAGCTTTAATAAAGACAACATGTCGCTGATTAGTTGGAACACAAATCCCAACGGCAGCGGTGAGGGATATTCACCGGGCTGCAAATACAACTTTACAGAGGATGTTACTTTATATGCCATCTGGATTGACAAGGATGTTACATCAGTTGAAATAAATGCAGAAGATATCAGTTTGTCTAAAAACGAAACATGTAAGCTTTATGCCGAGGTACTCCCCTCTGATGCTACTAAAAAAGCAGTTTCATGGTCTACAAGTGATGGCAGTATTGCAGCTATAAATAGCAACGGATTAGTCACAGCAATAAGCGAAGGAAGATGCACAATTACAGCAAGTGCTGATGGAGTAACAGATACCTGTACAGTCAGGGTAAGAAAGATTGATATAACAAGCGTCAGCCTAAACTATGATTCAAAAACCGTTAATGTAGGCGAAGTATTTTCTTTGACAGCTATAATTTTACCCAATGATTCAAGCGATGAGCAAATAACTTGGGATAGCTCGGATTATACAATTGCAAGAGTAAATTCTTATGGTGTTGCAACCGCCGAAGGAGTAGGAACATGCGAGATAACCGCAACAGTTGAAGATAAAACAGCTGTCTGTAAAGTATATGTAAGCAGTGTTGATACCGCGGTTGAATCCGTCAGCCTGTCTATGGGAGGCGACACTGTTATGGTGATGTATGTGGGCGACACTACAGTGCTTTCGGCCAATGTTTCACCCAGCAATGCGGATGATAAATCCGTTACGTGGCAAAGCACAAACAGTTCAGTTGCATCTGTGTCATCCACTGGTAAAGTAACCGCAATTGCAGTTGGTGAAACAACTGTTACAGTTACTGCAGGAGGCAAATCCGCAAGCTATAGAGTTTTGGTTAAATCACTTGAGGGAGAAGAAAAATCGTTAATTGAAGAGTCTGTGATTGCAATGCCCACTCCCCTTCCTGTAGAGATTGTCTACACTGTGCAGATAGATACGACAAGCCTTCCATACGGCGCGCAATATGTCGAGCTGCCGAATGGCGAGATTGTGGAACTTAACGGTGAAGATACGATTTCCTGCAAAGTGTGTGCAAAGGACTTAAAAAACGGTAATATAAACATTATCGCGCTGGACAGCGACAAGAACGCGCTTGGTCCTGTGGATGTGTCGGCGGAAACCAACGGGAATACTACCCTCTGGTTTATAATAATAGCAATAGGAGCTGTGATTTTAGGTGCAGGCGGAATGCTTGTCTTGGTTAGATATACAGCAGCAAAGAAAAGATAAAACATAGTTTAATATTTAGTAAACAGCATGGGAAACCGTGCTGTTTTTATTTCCATAAAATTCCTATAGCTAAGTTCTCCTACCGTTCATCGCCATTTTCCTACCGTTCGTTGCAAATTCATTGACTTTGCGACTTTTAATTAAGATAATAAAAAAGATTATATTCATTAATATATTCACTATATAGATATATAAGAAAGAAGATATGCGTGCACCCTACAATATCCTTATTGGGCATTACAATTAGCTCATACTACACATTTTACGTTTTAGGATTTATTGCAGTATTTACTAGTGTTATTTTAGTTGCACCAAAACACGGAATCGACCGTGATCATATCATGCGTTTTCTTGTTATCGCTGTTTGCGTCAGCCTTATCGGAGTCAAACTGTCATACTTCTTTACTGACGGCATAAAAATGCTGTTTGAATATTACATAAGCCATTCACGCTCAAAGCCCACTTTCAGTATGCTGTTTTACGGAACAAAGTTTATGGGCGCGCTGCTTTTCAGCTTTTTGGCTGCGATATTTTATACAAGGTATGCGGAAATTCCGACTTTTGACTTTATGGCTCTGATACTCATATATCTGCCGCTGGGACTGGGTATCGGCCGAATTGGATGCTTTCTAAACGGATGCTGCTATGGCACAGAGTATCACGGCATATTTGCCGTAAACTTTCCGGGTTCAGGCGAATGTCACCCTCTTCAGCTTTATGAGACTGTGTGGGACTTCATGGCCTTTGTTGTACTTTTAATCATGGATAAAAAGAAAGCAAAGAAGTTAACTATAATCACATCATTTGTGTTTCTTACAGCAGGGATAAGATTTATAAATGATTACTTCAGGCCAGATGCGAAGTGGTTATTAAACATTGTTACTACAAATCAGCTTCTTATGCTGATTACAGCAGTTACAATGATTATATATATTATATATAAAAATAAAAAAGAGGTAGAGTCAAATGGCAAAACTTAAAAAGAACAAGATATTAAACATTATGACAGCTGTGTGTTTTCTTCTAATCATAGGGGTGGTTGTGCTAAACAGCGCAAACACCGCATATGGTGATACCACTATTGAGAAATTTTCACTTACTCAAAACAGCGACGGCACCGTAACTGTGGCGTTCATTGTTAAATTTGAAGAGTATGATACAGCTGAAGCTCCGCCTGCTACTATTGAATATACAGATATTTCTGCAAAGACAGTATCTGCTACCTATACCGGAGAAATGAAAAAGATAGACGGATGTTTGAATTCCAGCAAAGATATATTTAAATTTTGGTATAGCGACACATTAGATATTGATATTGGAGAAAACGCCGATAATGCTGAGATTGTCTTTACTGTAACTTCAAAAGGCATATCTGCAAGCAAGTCATTAACATATACTGTTGTTTATACAACTTCAACAAGTGCCCCAACGGACACGCCGTCACCGTCACCGTCGGATTCACCATCACCTTCTCCGTCACCGTCACCGTCGGAATCGCCTTCGCCTTCTCCGTCACCGACAAAAAAACCGACTCCAAGACCGACTGCGAAGCCGACTGTTGCAAATGTAACACCTGCGCCAGCTACACCTACTCCCACATCGACTCCGACACCAACTCCATCACCATCACCGTCACCTACTGCTCCTCCGACTCCCGCGCCTTCGGACTTTGCTGCTCCGTGGCCGCAAAACAGCGGAGATATATCTGTAACTCAGATATTGGATACCACTGTTAATTTATCATGGACTGCAGGCAATGATGATGTGACCGCACAGGATGACCTCCAGTATCAGGTGTACTATTCATCAAGCAACAATATATCAAACGTAGCCGACTGCGAAGCAAACGGCACAGCGTTCGGTTCATATACAGCAAACATGACATCAACTACGCTCACAGGTCTTACTCCTGCCACGACGTACTATGTTAACGTAGTTTTAAAAGACGAAGCCGGCAAAAAGAATGACTATACAATGCGTTCATTTACAAGCGGACAGGCACCTGTCCCCGGCGATTCGGGCGATTTGATTAAAAACTCCGGAGTATATACCGCGACTGTCAACTGGACTGCTGCAACCGATGACTTTGATCCCCAAACGCAGCTTGGATATCTGGTTTATTATTCGACTTCAAACAATATTTCCACAGTGGCGCAATGCGAAGCAAACGGCACTGCCGTGGGCAGCTATGCTCTTAACATAACAGCAAAAGACATAACGGGGCTTTCGCCTAACACTACATACTACACAAACGTTGTGGTAAGAGACGATGACGGCTTAAAAGCAAGTTATACATCGTCTGCGTTTATAACAAACCCCGCCATACCGCCAACAGCCGGCAACTCAGGCACAATTACTACCAGCGGAATAGGCCTTACAGATACTACCCTTAACTGGACTGCCGCAACAGATGACACCACTGCGCAAAACAATCTTAACTATCAGGTATATATCTCCACAAGCAACAATATTTCAGACGTTGCAGCCTGCGAAGCAAACGGAACTACAGTCGGATCGCTTACTCAAAACATAACAACCAAAGACCTGACAGGACTTTCGCAGGGAACAACATATTACGCAAACGTTGTGGTTGTAGATAACGACGGTCTGAAATCAGCCTACACATCAGTTTCGCTTATGACTCTTGAAGATACCACTGGACCTACTGCAGGAAACAGCGGAACAATCACCGAAACAGGCAGCACTACAACAACGATATCGGTATCATGGACTGCAGCGACAGACGACTTTACCGCGCAGGCAAATCTTGAGTATATAGTATATTACTCCAGCAGCGACAATATATCTTCCGCCAGCGACTGCGAAGCAAACGGAACAGCTGTCGGCGGATATACAGCAAACATGACATCAAAAGAAATAACCGGGCTTGAAGTCGGACAAAACTATTATATTAACGTAGTGGTTCGCGATGAGACGGGAAATAAAACAGCTTATTCCAGACTATTTACTAATACACAGGCTTCAATGGGTTCGTAAAACAATTTTAACAAGAAAATCGCTATGGCTGGGGATTAAATGAGTTCGCTCAGACAGCTTCCCAGCCGCAGCGTAACTTATAATTTGCATGTCTTTAAAACGATTGTTAAAAACAAATTAAGCATAAACTTGCACCTCTTGAATCTCCATAATTGCTGTACAGCTTGATTAGTATGTTAAAATTAATATATGGATATATTAAATAAAACAAAAGAAGATATGGCAAAGTCCAGAATACGACTGTTATGCGAGACGACACCAACAATTACAGATCTTGAGAACGAATGGGCAAAATATAAATACCTTATTCTCGGAAAAAATCCGAACGGATATAAAAAAGTCCGGGCATTGCTTAAAAACAAATCAGCCTACCCTGCTGACAAATTTTTTACCATCGTCGATGAATCCTTATCGATGCCTGAAAACCCAAGATATGAAGTAAACGCCGCCCAGCATGTATTGGGATATTTTAAAAAAGTTGCCAATGCTGAGGAAAAAAAGAATGGAGTTTTCATCATAAGCCGGTACAGAAAAGGCAAGGCTGATCTTTCGGACGTAAAGCAGTCTCTTTTCCTGCTTGCTAAGAAATATAATGTTAATTATCTCTTGAGTTCATACTATTTTGTTTCTTCATAAATATATGTAATCTCTATTTATGCGAGCTATTTTGCTATGGCTTATGATACTTGGCGGTGCGGTAGCTCTGTTCTGGTGTGTATTCTTGGTCGCCTTTATTTTCAGAAAGAAAACCAATCCGAGAAGCGTCAGGAGATAATCGATGTAAATTTATACTAAAATATTATGCAAACCATTGACAAACATAAAATATAATGTTTACCATATATAAGATATATGTCATTAATAAATACAGATACAAAGGCAAACACATGAAGAAGATACTCGCACTTATTATTTCGTTATTGTTTATTATTACAATTTTCCCCTCCGACGCACTGGCTGTAGAACCTCCCATTGATCTTTTAGACGGACAGACTATGGATTTATCTACAGGCTGGGTTACAAACACATCAGATAACACTCAGGTACATCAATATACCTTATCCAGCAATTCGCTCATTCAGGTTGCAGATAATGCTACAGTTACCATTAAAGGCAGCTCAGGCGCAAATGTGCCCATCACATGCGGCGACAGCGTAATTCTAACTCTTGATAATGTCACAATAGATGTAAGTGACAGATTTGACACTTGCGCTATATATTTAACCGGAGACGCAGCACTTATACTTATCGGTGCTTCTACACTTAAAAGCGGAGAAAACATGGCTGGAATCTGCGTGCCCAAAGATACAACACTATTGATAAAAGGCTCTGGTAAACTAACGGCTTACGGCGGTGACTATGGTGCCGGAATTGGAGCAAGCAAGTCAGGAACCTGCGGCATGATAGACATAACAGACAGCGTTGACGTAACCGCAGTAGGCGGTATGAATGGAGCAGGAATCGGCACAGCCTTTAACGGCTTGGACAGCACATTTTCAATAACTATCGCAGATAACGCGAAAGTATCCGCAGTTGGAGGTCCAAATTCCGCAGGGATTGGTTCAGGTTATATGGATAGCAGTTTTTATGGAGGAGTCTACATTTCAGGAAACGCCATAGTGGATGCTTCAGGCGGCTCAAATGGTTCCGGCATAGGAGAAGGCAGTTCTTCCGCTTTGCATCCTACTGTAATGATTTCCGACACTGCCACTGTAAAAGCAGTTGGAGGTTCATCTTCTTGCGGAATTGGCGGCACTTCAAATGCCGGCACAATAATTATTAGCGGAGGTAAAACATACGCCAAGGGCACAAATAAAGATGACTTAGGCGGAGTTTATTACAATATAACAATTTCAGGAGATGCGGCTGTTTTTTTAACAACCATCTTCAACATCGTTGACTCAGTCCCATCAGGGCACAAGCAGACTACTAACCTCACCTTCAACAGCAATAACATATACGGCTTAACAGTAGATTCATCGTGGACAACAGCCACAAACGGATATTTTAGGCTGAGCACACTTTCATATGACTTAAACGAAGGCTCAGGAACAACACCTTCTTCTGTCACTCAGCATTACAAAACAACAACGACATTAATCAATGGTTCGGGCTTTTCACGCACAGGATATACATTTAACGGATGGAACACGCAGGCAGACGGAAACGGCACAAGCTATTCAAGCGGCGGCAGCTATACATTCTCCGCAGACACCACGCTTTATGCTAAGTGGACTGTCAACGCTACACCAACTCCCGCTCCGACAGCTGCGCCCACACCAAAGCCTACAACCGCCCCGACATCTAAACCGACATCAACATCAAACATTTCATTTGCAACATCGACACCGACACCAAGCGCGGAGCCTACATCCACACCTGGTGAAACAGCAACCGTAGATCCGACACAAGCACCGACGGCTACCTCAACTCCGATGGAAACCGAATCGCACGAGGCGACGCCGACTGCACCCGCAACCATCACAACGGATGTAATAAACACAGATGACGGAAAAACCGTTATTAATATAGATGTAAGCTCGCTTCCTTCGAGGACAAACTCCATAATGCTTCCAAGCGGACAGAGCGTGCCCATTGCAACTGCGGAAAACGGCATGCTTACTATTGAAGTATTTGACGGATGGCAAAACGATGACGGCAGCGTGACGCTCTATATGATTGGCGATGAGGATGTTGCATTGGGATCATATAATATCCAGACACCTGTATCAGAAGAAGATGGCGGATTCCCAAAATGGATTTTTATACCCGTTATTGTGCTAATAATCGTCTGGGGAGCGGTTCTTACAGGGCGCGGAAAGTTGCCTCCTGAATATAATCGGCGTTCAAATAAACGTTTTCCTTAAGCAAAATTATTAAAAGAATAATGTTTGGCTATTTAAGGGCAAAGTTTTTTGATATAATAACTATATAAAAGAACAAGGTGGGATTATAAATGGCAAAATATCTGTTTTACGGAATGACCGATGCAAAGATGTGCTTTCAGCATGTGTTTTTAAACGCAATAGACCTTCACAACGCAGGTCATGAAGTAAAAATTATCTTCGAAGGCGCTTCAGTGAAGCTTGTTCACGTATTCAAAAATGAAGATAACCCGCTTTATATTAAAGCAAAAGAACTCGGTCTTATAGCAGGCGTATGCAAAGCGTGTTCTAAAGTTATGCATGTTTATGAGCACAATGTCGAGTCCGGACTTCACATGCTCAGCGACATGAACGGACACGCAGGAATGAAAAAGTATATTGAGGATGGATATAGCGTTGTGAGCATTTAAGCTCAATCCTCTCATTAACAATTTGAAAAATATCTGGAAATAATTTATAATACAAAAATATATAACAATCGGCCGTAAAAATATAAAGGCCAATTTTTTATGAGGCACTAAAAATGAAGAACAAATCCAGAAAAAGCGACGGCTTTACTATTACCGAACTTATAGTTGCATTAGCCATAATCGCTATCCTTGCAAGCGTTGCAATCCCCTCTTACATTCATGTCAAAAACCGTGCGCTTAAGGAAGCGGACAACCATTCTCTTGTTGTTTTAAATCAGGCAACGGTTGCATACGGCATGATGGAAGATCTTCAAAACACCGACATTTTCGACGGAATATCCGAAAATCCGCAAAGGATAAGAACACTGGTCGAGGCTCATTATCTTGATGAATTTGTCGAGGCTCAGCAAAGCGGAGCATCATTTACATGGGAAGTTCCCAGTCAGACTTGGGTTATAAACGGTGCGCCGGCGGACTCCGGCTCAGCGTCCGGCAATGATGTACCCGGAAGCGGAGAAGACTCCCCTGCCCCAACACCGCAACCGGATGATGAAGATGACCTTTCCGGCTATGATAATTACGATGCATCGAATGCATATCCGGACGCTAACACATATGTAGCCTACGACGGCAAGCTTTACTATAACCTTTGGTATGTTAGCGAAAACATCGCACCCGGCACGGATCAAGTCTGGCAGCAGGTAACTACCGATTGGGTTTACTACAACATTTACAATGAAAATGACACCGCAGTCTATGACGGGCACACATATCGCGCGCGCTTTTGGACATCCGGCCAAACACCGGAAGACAGCGAGTATGGGCCTTGGGAGCTTGTTGAGTAAGCTGGTTTTTTCAGCTATATAGTATATAAGGATGAAAGCACGGCGTGAAGCTGTGCTTTTTTGGTGGAGATGAATTGTGTTTTATTAGTAATTTCTATCGAGGAGAGAAACTGACCTCTTTGTAAAGTATATAAAAAGTTAGCACCCCGATCGCCGATGCCTGTGGCAATTTAAAAGATTTTATAAAGCCAAAATCTTATAAATTCGCCTTCAATCGTCAGTATTAATAGAGGCGTTAGTAAGAATTTTGAAAACAAAATTCTTTTTGGCTGGGAACTTGCAGGGGTTATCGCCCCTGTACCCCGTTTCGCCTATTGGCGAATTATATAACAAATTATTAAGAGCAGGGACACGCAGTGTCACTGACAAAAAAGAAAAAAGAAACCCGAGCCGCAGAAAAGTTGTTTAAGAGAATAAAGCTTATCGGCGAGGTGAAAAGGTCGGTTTGTAATAGTAAATAAGCAAATCAACCTCCCCGATCGCCGATGCCTGTGGCAATTTAAAAGATTTTATAAAGCCAAAATCTTATAAATTCGCCTTCAATCGTCAGCATTAATAGAGGCGTTAGTAAGAATTTTGAAAACAAAATTCTTTTTGGCTGGGGAAATTCCTTCTTTTTTAAGGCGATGTCGCTTCGCTCCCCCGCTCTTTGTTTCAAACTTTCGTCTATTGCATAATAGCAGGGAGCGCGAGGGAGGCGCAGCCTCCCTCGTAAAAAAGAATTGCTCCGAGCCGATGAAAAGTTATTTAAGAGAATAAAGTTAATCGGTGAGGATAAAAGGTCGGCTGGAATAAATATCAAAAGAAAACCTGCAGAATACTTTTAACAACCAGTCTTATTCCCCCTCCCACCAACAAACAAACGTCAATAATAGCAAATATGTAAATTTCTTATCCTCTTCCATTTTTTATCCAAAAATATTGGTCAAATAATTGTTTTGCAATTTACATTGATATATAATAGTAAATAACATATTAATTACAAAATATAATCAACTCATAGTTGGACTCAACTTTAAAAGGCAACTTTAAAATATCCAAAGCAAAAATGACTATCTCTACCACATAAAGACACATTACCGGAAGGAGAATTATCTATGCGCGGAAAAGGAAAATGCCCGGTAACCGGAATGACAAGCATGTCAAGAGCCGGCGGAGGCACAGCAAACAAGGACTGGTGGCCAAATCAACTTAATCTAAAAATCCTAAACCAAAACTCAAATCTTATAGACCCGATGGGCGAAGATTTCGATTATAAAAAAGAATTTCTAAGCCTTGATTTGAAAGCGGTTAAGGATGATATTTTTAAACTTATGGAAGACTCAAAAGACTGGTGGCCGGCAGACTACGGACACTATGGGCCGCTTTTTATCCGCATGGCATGGCACAGCGCAGGCACATACCGCATGGGCGACGGCAGAGGCGGAGCAGGACACGGCACGCAAAGATTTGCACCGCTCAACAGCTGGCCGGACAATGTAAACCTTGACAAAGCACGCAGGCTTTTATGGCCGATAAAACAAAAATACGGCAAGAAGATATCATGGGCGGATCTTATGATACTTGCGGGAAACTGCGCGTTTGAGTCGATGGGCTGCAAGCTTTTAGGCTTTGGCGGCGGAAGAGAGGATGTTTGGGAACCTGAGGAAGATGTATATTGGGGATCTGAGGCCGAGTGGCTGGGCGACAAGAGATATTCAGGCGAGCGCGACCTTGAAAACCCGCTTGCTGCAGTACAGATGGGACTTATCTACGTTAATCCCGAAGGACCTAACGGCAAGCCTGATCCCGTTGCATCCGGTGTGGATGTCCGAGAAACATTTGCACGTATGGCGATGAACGATGAAGAAACCGTAGCGCTGGTGGCCGGCGGTCATACATTCGGAAAATGCCACGGCGCAGCACCTGCGACACACGTCGGACCCGAACCCGAAGCCGCTCCCATGGAAGAGATGGGACTCGGATGGAAATCAAGCTTTAAAACAGGCAGAGGCGGCGACACCATCGGAAGCGGAATTGAAGGCGCATGGAAACCCAAACCCACAGTTTGGGATATGGGCTACCTCAAGGTGCTGTTTAAATACGAATGGGAAAAGGTCAAAAGCCCTGCCGGAGCATACCAATGGCTGGCTGTAGATGTTGACGATGAAGACATGGTGGAAGATGCGCACGATCCCAAAAAGAAACTGCGTCCCATGATGACGACTGCCGACTTATCGCTTCGCTATGACGAAAAATTTGCACCCATTGCACGCAGATTCCTTGAAAATCCAGATGAATTCGCAAAGGCTTTCGCGCGCGCTTGGTTTAAGCTGACTCACAGAGACATGGGACCTATCGCTCGCTATCTCGGCTCTGAAGTGCCTTATGAAGAGTTCATTTGGCAGGATCCTGTACCAAAAGCTGACTATGAAATGATAGACGATGATGATGTAAAAATGCTCAAATCAATGGTGCTTGAAACAGACCTTAGCATATCGGCGCTTGTATCGACTGCATGGGCATCGGCTTCCACCTTCCGCGGCTCGGACAACAGGGGCGGTGCAAACGGCGCAAGAATACGTCTTGCACCTCAGAAAGACTGGGACGCAAACCAACCCGAAAAGCTTGCTCAGGTTCTTGGAGTTCTGGAAAATGTTAAAGCTGAATTTGAAAGAAGGCAAAAAAGCAACAAAAAAGTGTCCATGGCAGACCTTATAGTGCTAGGCGGCGCAGCAGCAATTGAAGAAGCTGCACAAAAAGCAGGCGTAGAAATTGAAGTGCCGTTTGCTCCCGGACGCACCGACACAACAGCGGAGCTTACCGATGTTAAGTCATTTGCGGTTCTTGAGCCGTGCGCTGACGGATTCCGCAACTACTTAAAAAGCGATTATACAGTCAAAGCCGAGGAGCTTCTGTTGGACAAAGCTCAGCTTCTGACTCTCACCGCACCTGAAATGACCGTCCTTGTCGGCGGACTGCGTGTGCTTGGCGCAAATCACAGCGGATCAAAACACGGTGTTTTCACCCATGTTCCCGAGACACTGACAAATGATTTCTTTAAAAACCTCTTGGACATGGCGACCGAGTGGCGGCCTACATCAGATAAGCGCGATTTGTTTGATGGCTATGACAGAGCGACCGGCAAGCTCAAATGGACAGCAACCCGCACAGACCTTGTGTTCGGTTCAAACTCCCAGCTTCGTGCGCTTGCTGAAGTGTATGCATGCGATGACTCCATGCCGAAGTTTATCGATGATTTTGTTTGCGCATGGAACAAAGTTATGAATGCGGACAGGTTTGACTTGAAGTAGACACTTGTTTTAAGCATCAAGTAAAGTATTACATTACACGGGAGGCGTTAAGCGTCTCCCTTATAACATCGAAAACAACTACCTAATTTAAACCCGCAATATAAAGGAGAATATCATGGCTGCATCAAAAAAGACAGACGACACCGCAGCGGTGCTTAGTAAAATCGAAGCATTCCGCGATGAATTTCGCCCGACAGCGCGCCGTATGCACGAGATAATAATGGAAGCTGCGCCGAGCCTTGCGCCTCGCTTATGGTACGGCATGCCCGGGTATGCTAAAAGCAAAAGCACTCCGGTTCTTGTTTACTTCCGTGCGGATAAGTATATGACTTTCGGCATGACGGAAAGTGCGCATCATTCACCCGAGCCTTCCGCACCGCATAAGCTTATGCCGACTGCTTGGTATTTTACCGAGCTTGACGAAGCAACGGAAGAAAAGATAAAAGAGATTGTACTCGGAGCTGTTGAATGACGGTGTTTTGCAGTGAAAACTCTTCTGCACGTTAAAAATTTGTTTTATAAAGTTATTTGAAAAATAAAACTTATCGGCGAGGTAAAAAGTCGGGTGGTAATAATAAATAGGCAAACTACCCCGAACGCCGATGCCTGTGGCAATTTAAAAGATTTTATAAAGCCAAAATCTTATAAATTCGCCTTCAATCGTCAGCATTAATAGAGACGTTAGTAAGAATTTTGAAAACAAAATTCTTTTTGGCTGGGAAATTTCCTTCTTTTTTAAGGCGGTGTCGCTTCGCTCCCCCGCTCATTGTTTCAAACTTCGGCTATTGCATAATAGCAGAGAGCGCGAGGGCAAAAGGTCGGCTGGATAAAACCTTATATACTAAGAAATCCCCCTCGACTATAACTGAAACTCAAATAAACAAAACATCCCCTTTCCATTCGCAAATAACAGTACTATAATATTCATATCCTACAAAATAAGTAGGATTAACCCTTCGGAATCGGAAGGAGAAATCAATGACTAAGAAAATGACAGCAAAAAGTCTCGATGAATTTTTCGCAGATAGTACGAAATGGCAAGAAGCCTACCTAAAATTAAGAGAAATATTCAAGCAGTTTGATTTAACAGAAGAGCTTAAGTGGGGTAAGCCATGTTATACGCTTAGCGGTGAAAACGTCGCTTTGATTCATGGCTTCAAGGATTACTGCGCGATACTTTTTATAAACGGTGCGGTGATGCGCGATCCGAAAGGTCTTCTTATCCAGCAGACGAAAAACGTTCAAGCAGGCAGACAAATGCGCTTTACATCTGCTAAGCAGATTACCGCTATGGAATCTGGCATTATAGAATATATAACAGATGCGATTGCTGCGCAAAAAGAAGGGCGCAAGACAGAGTTTAAAAAAACCGACGAGTACGAAATCCCCAATGAACTTACTGAGGCTTTTGCCACCGATCCTGCTTTCCGCGATGCTTTTTATTCACTGACTCCCGGCCGTCAGCGCGGCTATCTCTATCACTTTTCCTCGGCAAAGCAGTCTACAACAAGAGCCGCCCGTATAGAAAAATACCGGGACAAGATTTTTGACGGTATTGGATTTAACGATAGATAGAATTTCTATCACGTTTTACTAATTCTAATCCTCAAGCGGTTCCAAATCTCCGTTATTATACACAATGGACTGGCGTCCGGAATCCAATGTTCCGGCAAATATATACCCGTTTATGCCCCTGTACTCAACGTGCATCCACTCCCCTTCTACCACACCCTTCACGGACTCGGCAAACGGAATCCTGCCGACTATGGGTGAACCGGAGCTTGGCTGTGAACGTATATTGAGCAAGTCAACATTAACCCATGCTTCCACTCCCTCTTCGGGAGCAGCAGTTTGTATATCCTCTATCTTAGTTCCCACCGGAACGGATGTTGACACGACACCGCCTACATAGTCTTTATAAAGATATCCGGTTAAATCGTTCACCTGAACTTTATACCACTCATCCAGCACTTCCAATATCTCCACCTGCGTGCCGTTTGTGAGCTTGCCCGCTTTTTCCGATGTTTTATCCGCTTCTGCCCGCAAAATAAGTATTGACGTATCATACGTCATCGTCACATAGCCAAACATAACGTGAATCATCTCCGGTGTGGCTGTTGGTGTGGGTTCCGGTGTTGGAACAAGCGTTGGTTCCGGTGTTGGCTGCTGTGTTGCGGTAGGGGGTGCCGTTTGCGTCGGCGCATCGCTTACAACATCTGTTTCCGCCGGTGCGCAAGATGACATAAGAAAGAAAATTGCAATAATAGTAACTATGATTTTTATTTTCATATCATTCTCCTCATTTAACCGAGTTGAGTTATCATAGTTTCGTTGAATTGATTACTCTTTAATTTTATACTTTTTCGGTAGAAATTACAATTGCAAAGAATTTTGCGGGTAAAATTTTTACTTGTGTGAAGGAAAGTGCTTGTTAAAACCCCTCATATCATGTGGATGTTAGTTCTCTTTAACCCTTCAGTCGCCTTTCAGGCACCAGCTCCCCTTCAAAGGGGAGCTAATGCAGTTATGAATAGTTTATATTTAATATGACAAGCAATTTATTAATCGGTGTGCTGTTCTATTAAATTGCGCAGTTGCTAAGAAAAGCTATCTGTTTATTGTGCGCAGATAGCTATATTATTGCGGAGTTTTCCGAAGTTGGGATAGCTCCCTTTGTAAGGGGAGCTGTCAGCGCAGCTGACTGAGGGGTTTCGTTCCGCGCTATTGCCAACTTCTACATAACTCACTAAAAAACCAAACTCCAAAAGCATTCGGGGTGGATTATGCGATATACGTGATGCTTTTTTACCAAACCCCACCACCGTGATTTAAAATCACGGTCCCCCTCCCCTCATAGGGGAGATTACGTCTAATCAAAGTTAGACAAACAATCTACTTTAGAAAATTACGAAATAAATTAATAAGCGCACAGGAGCGAAGCGACGCCGCCAAGAAAACAAAAAAAAGAATCCCAGCCGCCGGGAAGTCCGATAAAAAGAAACAGCCAAGACGGCGCTCGGGGTGATTAATTGAATTAAACGCGATAAAACATAGTTCTCTGCTCCGCAAAACGTTGCTTGGGCAGTTTTCTTTGCCATGGGTACGCTCCGCTTGGTTTCCACTTTGTGTGGACAAAGTGGAGCAAAACCGCAACCGCATGAGCCGTTTCCTTTCTTAGCCAATTGCTTTTGCCAACTGGCTCAATGGGTTGCATTTCTTTTTACTAGGCTTTTTGTCAGCAATAGCACAGCTTTATTTTTTCTATCTAAGCTTTCGGCTTTATAAAGCTTAGGTGGACATGGATTGCTTGAAACAAAGCGCGGAGGAGCGAAGCGACGCCGCCGATAAAACAAAAAAAGAATTCCTCGCCCTACAAAGTCCGCAAAAAGAATAAACCTCATCGGCGAGGACAGAAGGTCGGCTGGCAAAACCCACCCCCTTTCTTTCTCCCACAATATCCCATTTCCCCTTTCACATATACAAAAACCACAATATGCAAACACGCTCATAGCAAAATTGCATTATAAATTGATTAATAGTTAGTATTTTATTATATAAATACATATAATGCAGGATGCCGTTTGACACCTTGCAATTTCTTTACTATAATAAAGAAAGCGTAAAACGCGTCTGTAATCTGATTACAGAATTTTTTTTGAGTTTGGAGGACGAATTCCTGTGATAAAAATGGAGAAAGTAAACAAATACTTCGGCAATCTGCATGTATTAAAAGATATAGATTTGCAGGTGAAAGAAGGAGAAAAGCTGGTTATCATAGGGCCGTCAGGCTCGGGAAAATCCACAGCGGTAAGATGCATGAACTATCTGGAAGAGCCGACAAGCGGCAGCGTCTATATCGACGGCAAGAAAATCACGCATAAAAACAAAACAAAGGTCGTTCGCGAAACCACATCAATGGTTTTCCAGCAGTTTAACCTTTATCCGCATATGACAGTTTTAAAAAACCTAACGCTTGCGCCGATAAAGCTTCACGGCAAAACAAAAGCGCAGGCGGAAGAGATTGCTTATCATTATCTGGACGTTGTAGGCCTTCGCGATAAGGCGCACGTCTACCCCACTACGCTTTCAGGCGGCCAGCAGCAGCGCATAGCAATCGCGCGCGCACTGTGCGCGGAAAGCAAGATAATACTTTTTGACGAACCGACATCCGCGCTGGATCCCGAGACTATTCAGGAAGTGCTGGACGTTATGATAAAGCTTGCAAAAGAAAACATCACAATGGTGGTCGTTACCCATGAGATGGGCTTTGCACGCGAAGTCGCCGACAGGATAGTTTTTATGGCGGACGGGCAGATAGTGGAAGAAGGCACACCCGAGCACTTCTTTACAAACCCCGACAGCGACAGATTAAAGCAGTTCCTCGGCAAGATAATAAGATAAAAAGGGCCATAAGGCCTTAAATATATTAAAGGAGAAAAACCATGAAAAAATTATTACTATTGGCAGTGGCTTTGATACTCGTATTTTCAGTATTCACAGCATGCCAGAACACAGATGATGCACCGGAAGCTACAGAGGCACCGGCAGAGGCAACAGAAGCTCCGGCTGAAGAAGAAGTTGCAGCACTTCCGGCAGAAGTACAGGCTATCGTTGACGCAGGCGTACTTAAAGTCGGCGTTAAAAACGCAGTTCCCGGCTTCGGCTTCCAGGACACACTTACAAACGAATATGCAGGTCTTGAGATTTCACTCGCTGAAATGATAGCAGAATCACTCGGCGTAGATGTTGAGTTTACAGCAGTTACCGCAGCTACACGCACTGAGCTACTCGACTCAGGCGACATCGACTGCGTACTTGCTACATTTACTATAACTGAAGCACGCAAAGAAAGCTGGGACTTTTCTACACCTTACTACACAGACTATGTAACAGTTCTTGTTGAATCAGAATCCGGCATTGCATCCCTTGCTGACCTTACTGACAAGGTTGTAGGCGTTTCATCCGGCTCAACATCAGCTAAGGCTTTAGTTTCTGCTATGGTTGAATCAAACGTTGTAAGCGCGGACAATTTCGACGCTGACACATTCGACGCTGCAACATGGACAGAAGTTGTTTCATTCCAGCAGTTCGACGACTATCCTGCAATTTCAACAGCATTAAGCGCTGGCGAAGTTGACGCTTTCTGCGTAGACAAATCAATCCTTGCTGTATACAACACAGAATCAAGAGGATACATTCAGGATAAATTCGCACCTCAGGATTACGGCGTTGCAACAAAGAAAGACTCCGCATTCTCAGCTTATGTTGAAGAGCTCATCACAGGCTGGCTTGCTGACGGCACAGTTGATTCACTTATCGCTGAAAACAACTTAGGCTAATAAAACAACACTTCGGAGGCTGGATTTCCAGTCTCCGGATTTTATAATTTGTTTATTGGAGAATGATATATATGTTTTGCAATAAGCAAGTTTTAAAAATAAGAATTCTTCATACAGAAAGATATTTTATCCTGCCGGATGGGCATACTTTTCTTTCCGTCAAAGAAAAGTCTTGATGCAATAGTTTCAGGTGCGTGGTGAAGTTTTATTCTAAAACTTTTACAAAAGAAGGACGCTTTTCGCTAGGTGAATTTTTAAGAAGATCTTAAAAACCGCGAATTTACTCTTGCCGCCACACTTTTCAAGCAGTGGTCGGCTGGCGAGCGAAATTCTCTTTCACTCGGCTGCTTGCGCGGAGACGTGGAAATTACTTTATAAGCCGCTAAGCGGCTAAAATTACTTAAATATACATTTGGGAAGGACACATAATATGGGCGACATTTTTTCAGCGGCAGACTGGCTAAAAGTGTGGACATACAGAAATACATTCCTGCTGGGGCTTGAAAACTCGGTTGTTATGGCGCTTGTCGCGCTTGCGATATCGCTGACACTCGGGCTTATTTTTGGCTTAATGGGAACGTCCACAAAGAAACCGCTGCTGGTTATAAACCGCATTTACGTTGAAGCTATACAAAACACACCGCTTATTTTGCAGCTGTGCTTTTTGTATTACGCACTCGCCTTTTCAGGAAACAGCCTCGGAATATTAACAACAGGAATCATCGCACTCGGTATATACCACGGCGCATACATGGCGGAAGTTTTTAGAGCCGGCATATCGTCCATCCCAAAGGGACAGTTTGAAGCTGCGCAGTCGCAGGGCTTCGGTTACATTCAGAAGATGGCGCTTGTCATCCTCCCGCAGTCGATAAAAATAATACTCCCGCCTATGGTAAATCAGGTGGTAAATCTTATAAAAAACACATCGTGCCTGTACATCATCGGAGGCGCGGACCTTATTTCCATCACCTACAGCTTTGTTACCGGAGCTGACACCGGCGGAGCTTACGCACCGGCATACATCGTGACAGGTGTTTTGTTCTTTCTTGTGTGCTTCCCTCTTTCGACTCTTGCAAGCTATTGGGAAAACTCGCTTAAAAAGCGTCACGAGAAGGTAATTACCATGATAGATGAAGATTTGGTGGTGTGATATGACAAACTTTGAAGCAAGCATTTCAATATTCGGACAGGCAGGCGTAATGGGCTATCTTTTAAAAGGTATCGTTTTTACGCTTATAATATCGCTCATCGCGGTGGTTATCGGAACGGTACTCGGCTCGGTTCTCGCGCTTGCGCGCAACTATTGCAAGAAAAAGACCGTCGTTTTCAAATGGCTGTCCATCGGCTACATCGAAATTTTCCGCAACACTCCCCTACTTTTATGGATATTCATCTGTGTTGTGTTCTTCCCCGTGCCTGAGTTCATGTCAAAACCAATGGTTGGACTGTCATCCGTTGAAGTTACGCTTTTATACCGCGCATCGGCAGCGCTCATCCTGTTTACATCATCGGTTATAGCGGAAATAGTCCGCGGCGGTTTAAACTCCGTAGACGAAGGTCAGTTTGAAGCCGGACACTCGCAGGGCTTTTCCACAGTGCAGGTAATGCTGTATATCGTCTTGCCGCAAGCGTTCCGCAACATCGTGCCAACTCTCTTAAGCCAGATAATTACGACTATAAAAGACTCATCGTATCTTGCAAACGTGGCTGTTATCGAGCTTTTGTCCCGCACGCGCCGGTTAATGAATGCCGCCTATCAGTACAACGGCACAGGCACTATTAATGTGTCGGATGTTTTCGTTCTTTTCGGCATGGCGGCTCTGATTTACTTCATAATAAACTTTACACTTTCCTCCATCGTTCGCTATATGCATAAGCATCCTAGAGTGCCGAAGGAGGCTGTGGAAGCGTAAACCCCTCCACCGTTCGCTTTGCTTACGGTTCCCCTCCCCTAAATGGGAGGTGCGTCAACAAAGCAATTATGATAAATGTCAGATTGAAGATAAAGTAAACTAATAGCATGAAAATAAACCGTGTGCCTGAAGGTGTGCGGTTTTTTGGTATTAACCCTTCCACCGTGATTTTATATCACGGTCCCCCTCCCCTCATTAAAGAAGAGAATTTGGCTTGCCAAAACTCTTCCAAAGCAAATTTTAAATAAAGCGTTTTAAATTTTATTAATTCAAAAGTTTCAATATTACTGAAAAGTAGGGGAGGTCAGTTGTAATTTAGCAAATGTTTGCAGATGTTCTAATGAGCCTCCCTAATGAGGGGGGGCTGGCATCCGCAGGATGACTGGGGGGGTTTTAATCAGACAAAGTAAGTCCTCGCAGGGGCTTTAGTTTTTTTGCGAGCCTACTGCCGGCGAGGAATCTTTTTTTCTTTTTTTAGGCGGTGTCGCTTCGCTCCCCCGCATTTTATCAAGGTTCTTTGGTATAATACCCCTCTGTCCCTTCGGGACATCTCCCCTTCAAAGGGGCGATATCGTCTTAAACAAAGTATGATATTCATCACAAATTCTATAACAAAGCACAAAAGCTTTCCTCGCCGACAGGCGAAACGGGGCACTGGGGCGAAGCCCCAGCAACTCCCCAGCCGCCAGGAAGTCTGATAAAAAGACACAACAAAGACGGCGTTCGGGGTGGTTTGTTAAATTAAATGCTGTAATAGAAATTACTCTGCTCCTCAAAACGTTGCTTGGGCAATTTTCTTTACCTTGGGTACGCTACCGCTTGGTGCTACTTTTTAAAAAAGTAGCCAAAAGACGCAGACGCCTGAGCCCTTTACTATCTTAACCAACTGCTTTTACAAACTGGCTCAAGGGTCTGCATTTCTTTTTATTTAAGTGTGGTGGAACGCACTGCGGTGCTGAAGTATGATTAATAGGCAGGTACGCAAACTAAATCTTATTTTCAAGTACGGAAAAACGATGCGACTCTGCCAAAACAAAAGTATTTTATTAAAAATACTAAAATCAAGCACTTGTGGAATTACAACAGTTTTTATATTGATAAGTAATCTAAGAAACTGAAATTGCCGAATGCTGTGTTTGTCATAATTAAGCCGCTGGGAAGTCCGATAAAAAGACACAGCTAAGACGGCGTTCGGGGTGGTCACTCCAATAAAACACACACCCATTGACAGAAAATACCACACTCCATATAATAACGGTATAACAAACAATGGAGCTACCATGAAAAAACTATCCCTTTTTATAGCAATTATCATTATAATCGCATCGTTTGCAGGATGCCGGTCCGCTTCACCAGATATGGATAATACTCCAGAGCTTATCGTATCTCCTACACCCGAACAAACAGCGTCACCAACTCCGCAGTCGGATGAATATGATAACAAAAAAAACGATGGAAACCAAGCATTTTGAAATAAATTACTATTGCAAAAACTTCACGGATAAAGACGAAGTTTGCATGCTCCAGATAGCACAAAACCTTGAAGACGGCTGGCTTAGGCTCACGGAAACATATGGCGTTTCATTCAGTGATAAAAAAGAAGTTCAGATACACCGCGACTTAAAACAGCTCCACATTGCTATGGGAATGCCGGACGCACCCGGCTGGGCAGTGGGCGGATACAGCTACGGTAAAATACTGACACTTTCTCCGCTGAGCCAGTCAACAGGATACGACAACCTTGTCCGCTCCCCTCTTCACGAATATGCCCATCTGATGATATTTAAAATAAACCCAGCAACACCCCGATGGCTCAACGAAGGCATCGCGTTTTATGAGTCCAAAGACCACAGCAAAGAATGGGTTCAGCTTGCCGTGGAGCACGGCGCATTAAGTGGCGAAGTTCCCACGCTGAGTTACATGGATGTCGGCGACGACTACCGAGCGTTTGCCGCCCGATACGGCTATCAGTACATGTACACGCTGGTTGAGTTTATCATATATAAATACGGATATGAAAAGCTGATTGCGCTGATAAAATCGCCTTATGACTTTGAGAGAGTGTTTTCTCTTTCGCAGGAAGAGCTGTGGGATGAATGGGCGGAATTTTTGGCTGAAAACTACAGTGAGTGATAAGCAGGCTTAGTGTTGTAGTCGGTATTTTGCAGAGCTTTATTTTTTTTAAGTAAAAAGCGATGGTCAGTACGGTAAAAATTATAAACAAGCAGAGCTCCCCGAACGCTTACTAACATTAGCTTTTTATCTAACTTCGCAGAAGCTGGGACTTTGCAGGGGCTGTCGCCCCTGTACCCCGTTTCGCCTTTCGGCGATATGCAAAGTTTTTAAAGTAATCCTCGCCCTACAAGAGACCGCAAAAAGAACAAAGCTTATCGGCGAGGAATAAAGGTCAGTTCAGTAAAAAATTATAAACAAGCAGAGCTCCCCGAACGCTTACTAACATTAGCTTTTTATCTAACTTCGCAGAAGCTGGGACTTTACAGGGGCTGTCGCCCCTGTACCCCGTTTCGCCTTCCGGCGATATGCAAAGTTTTTAAAGAAATCCTCGCCCTACAAGAAACCGCAAAAAAAACAAAACCCATCGGTGAGGAATAAAGGTCAGCACGGTAAAAATTATAAACAAACAAAGAACCCCGAACGCTTACTAACTGCAGTTTTTTATCTAACTTCGCGGAAGCTGGGATTCTTTTTTTGTTTTTCTGGCAGTGACACTTCGTGTCCCTGCACTTTTTAACAAGTTATATAAAAATCCTCGCCCTACAAAACAAAACCACCGGCCGAAGCAAGTGGTTATTAATATCAGTTATATAAATTTCAAAAAACCGTCACTTTTTCTCCCATATCCTATGCGGGCTATACACAATCTGCGGATAAGTTTCTTTGTCCGGTGCGGTTACCGCTTCGCGCGATGACGTGTTTTCCGGATGGTCACTCATAATTTTTTCGGAAACAGCATACAAATCCTCTATCATCTTAAGCGTCAATACACCGTCGGCATGACCGCAATACGGCGTGTGTGTTTTAACAAGCTCGATAGTCGCTTTCGCGCCTTTTTGCCACCACTCCAGTGAGATTCCGTCCGGCATATGCATCCACAAACACGGGTTCACGTTATCGCCGGTGAAAGCAATCTTTTCCTTGTCGTCGATTAAAACAACGCAGCCTTCCGTGTGCCCGGGCGTACTCATAACTTTTATATCCCTGCCGCCCAGATGGAAAACATGGCCGTCTTCCATTGGGATAAACTTCGGCTTTTGCTCGTCCCGGCTCAAGTCGCTAAGCTTCACGGGCATATCGCCTCTTTTTGCTATCATATTAAAAAACTTCTTGCGGAAAAAATATCTTCTCATCATTTTCTGGCGAAAGTTGATGTCGGCTTTATGCACATAAACTTCGCTAAACTGCCCCGCTCCGCCGACATGGTCCAAATGCGCATGCGTTGCAGCGACTGTCATTGGCAGGTCGGTTAAGCTTTCCGCGCATTTTTTTATGCTGCCTATTCCCAATCCCGTATCGATAAGCAGAGCTTTTTCGTCGCCTTCTACTAAGTAGCAATTGCTGAAATTAAACTCGTTTATCATGTAGGTTTTGTCCGCGATTTTGGTTACTTGGTGGTCAGATCTCTTTTCTGTATTTTTCATATGCTTGTTCCTCTTTTTTGTTATCTTTTGATTATAGCATAGAAATTTGAGGATAGTGGTGGCAGTTTTACTCGCTAAATAGGATATTTCTTTTACCCAATCCCACCACCGTGATGTAAAATCACGGTCCCCCTCCCCTCTTAGGGGAGATAACGTCTATTCAAAGTTAGGCATACAATAAATTTAGAAAATTATTAAATAAAGTAACAAGTGAAAAGGAGCGAAGGTCAGTTCGGTAAAATTGAAAACAAAGCACCCCGAACGCTTGCAAACTTTAGTTTTTTAGCTAACTTCGCAGAAGCTGGGTTTCTTTTTTTGTTTTTCTGGCAGTGACACTTCGTGTCCCTGCTCTTTTTAACAAGCTGTAGAAAATCCTTTCACAATATAGTGCGGAGGAGCGAAGCGACGCCGCCAAAAGAAAAGAAAAAAAGAATTCCTCGCCCTACAAAAACCAGCAAAAAGAACAAAGCTTATCAGCGAGGAATAAAGGGTAGTTCGGTAAAATTTATAAACAAATAAAGCTCCCTAAACGCTTACAAACTTTAGTTTTTTATCTGACTTCGCAGAAGCTGGGACTCTTTCTTTTGTTTTTCTGGCAGTGACACTTCGTGTCCCTGCTCTTTTTAACAAGCTGTAGAAAATCCTTTTACTATATAGTGCGGAGGAGCGAAGCGACGCCTCCAAAAGAAAAGAAAAAAAGAATTCCTCGCCCTACAATAGCTAGCAAAAAGAACAAAGCTTATCGGCGAGGAATTAAGCGCAGTACGGTAAAATTATAAGTAAACAAAGCTCCTCGAACGCTTACAAACTTTAGTTTTTTATCTGACTTCGCAGAAGCTGGGACTCTTTCTTTTGTTTTTCTGGCAGTGACACTTCGTGTCCCTGCTCTTTTTAACAAGCTGTAGAAAATCCTTTTACTATATAGTGCGGAGGAGCGAAGCGACGCCTCCAAAAGAAAAGAAAAAAAGAATTCCTCGCCCTACATAGTATACAAGAAAAACAAAGCTTAACGGCGAGGAATTAAGCGCAGTACGGTAAAATTATAAGCAAACAAAACTCCCCGAACGCCGTTTTAACGTTATTTTTTTTGTGAACTAAGTAACGTCTAGCATAAGATAAGCACTGCTTTCGACAATTTAAAAGATTTCATAAAGCCAAAATCTTATAAATACGCCTTCAATCGTCAGCATTAGTCGAATCGTTAGTAAGAATTTTATAAATAAAATTCTTTTGTGCTGTCACCCCAGTACCTCT
This sequence comes from Christensenellaceae bacterium, assembly GCA_963677605.2. Taxonomy (GTDB): domain Bacteria; phylum Bacillota; class Clostridia; order Christensenellales; family UMGS416; genus JAGLOK01. Next base: position 30,039 of record CAXXDX010000006.1, read on the forward strand.
TTAAAACCCTTCAGATCATGTGGATGCTAGTTCTCTTTAACCCCTCAGTAGCCTTTCAGGCACCAGCTCCCCTTCAAAGGGGAGCTAATGCAGTTATGAATGGTTTGTCTTTAATATGGCAAGCAATTTATTAATCGGCGTGCTTTTCTAATAGATTGCGAAGTTACTAAGAAAAGCTATCTGTTTATTATGCGCAGATAGCTATATTATTGCGGAATTTTCCGAAGTTGGGATAGCGCCCTTTTTAAGGGGAGCTGGCAGCGCAGCTGACTGAGGGGTAAGGCAAAAATAAAACCACCCAAACTCACCTTCCCTCATTTATCGCCATTCTTTAAATGTTTATCATTTTATTTAATATATTTATCGTATTCTTATGTATTTTTAATGTTTTATTTTTATTTTTTATTGACAAACTTAAAATCGTGGGGTAATATGTGCTTGTAAAACAAAATCGGAGGAAACAAAAATGAAAATGCACGAAAATAAACTTAAAAGATTTGGCGTTTACGGCAAAATAGCCGACGTTCTGTTTATCATAATCGTAGTGGGCGGAGCTCTTCTCACACTGGCAGGGCTCGCAGGCGCTATTTACATCAATGTAACCGACTTCGACCTTATGGAAACTACAAACTTCATTCTGACAAACGAACTGCCCGGTGCGGAGCTCATTCTCCCCGACGACATCGAAATATCCTACTCGGTCATTTATATGATAGTAGTAAGCATGGCGCTCAGCATTGCGCTCGCGGCGTTCGCGGTTAAATCCATCGCTATAATGTTTAATAACACCGTCAAGGAAGGCACGCCGTTTAACAAAAAATCCGTCAGGTGCATGAAGGCGGTAGGCTCCGCGTTTATCATATACACAGGCGTTGTGTTCGTGATGAGCATAATAACAGGCGCGGTCGCACCGGTTCCCAAGTTTGACATGACGATCAACGGACGCTCGATTATAATCGGTCTTCTGGTCTTAGCCTTCGGCGAAATGTTTGAGTTCGGCATGGACTTGCAGGAAGACAACGAGTCAATACTTTAAGGAGCGCGATATGATTATAGTAAGATTGGATAAAGTAATGGTGGACAGGAAAATGTCGTTGAACGAGCTGTCCGAGCGCATAGGTCTTTCAAATGTAAACCTGTCGCTGATTAAAAACGGCAAAGTGAAGGGTGTTCGCTTTAACACGCTGGACGCCATCTGCGAAGTGCTTGACTGCACGCCCGGCGACATACTGGAGTATCAGAAAAACGAGGAGAGCGAGAGCGACAGTTAACAAAGCAAAATAACATGCAACCTTAATGACCACTCAATTATTGGGTGGTTTTTTTCTGTTCTAATAAGTCTTATGCTTTTTAGCAAGCATGGCTCCCTGTCGCCATCCGGCTTAGCTTTCTAATCAACTTTTATCTCTCCCAAATCATCTATGATAGTCACTCCCCCGCCCCCGCTTACCGCCTGTTCATCCAAGAGGCCGTATCTTTTGGCGAGTATCTCGGCTGCTTTGTTGCGCTCGCGGTCGCTCATTTCTATTTCCCCGCGCATGACGGCCGTAAAGTACGCCAGCACTTCCTCGCTCTCGGCGATTTTCTCCGTTGTCGCTTTTTCTATCTCTTCTTTGATAAACTCCTTAACCTCCGCCTTTTTGAGCAAGCGGTGCGCATTGGCTCTCGGGTTTTTAAGCTCCCCTTCTTTTTCATATACCGCCCGATAAGCGCGTGTGGCGTTGAAGTCTTTTAAGTATTCCAGGCAGAATAGTTTCTGGTTTTGGTTCATGGTGTGCTCCTTGCGTCGCTTCGCTTTTATTCTTCGTTTCTTTGCGAGCGGCTTGGTCATTGATTGCTAAAAACCACAGGTATGTGTCCTGTGGTTTGCTGTACGGTATTATTTTATCATTTCGGGGGGTGTAAAAGGGTGTAAGGGTTGGAGGATTTCGTTGTTTATACCTATTAAGCTCCCCGAACGCCGTCTTATCTGTTTCTTTTTAACGGACTTCACGGCGGCTGGGAATTTGCTGGGGCTGGCGCCCCAGTGCCCTAATTTATAAATGAGAAATTATAATCATCAATAATTTCAAATCAAATTTCTCAATAAAAATCTTTTAATTCTTCAAAGCTAATATTCAATCCAACTTCCTTTAGCTTTTCTTTTCTTCTCTCATATAGCTTCAGAAGAATTTTATCTCTATCCTCTTCTATTCCATAATGAACACAATCATGACAGATACTACATAAACTACAAATATTCTCTTCTACATCTAAGGAAAATTCAAATTTAGAATGTTGATTAAGAGGTATCAAGTGATGTGATTCTGTATAGTTTTTAAAAGTTTTCTTAGAAAAAAAGAACTTATGCTCTTTTTCATTTTCACATAAAAAATCAGCTATCCTTAGTGCATTAGCTGCAACTCTATTATCTCTAGGATATTTTTCGTTATTAGAATAATCTCTAATAGTCAATTTCTTTTTTCTAGGCGTACCTAAATATTCTGGTTTATCTTTATTGTTTTTCTCATCATTTTCAATTATCTCATAGGTTCTGTCAATACCATCTTTCTCTATAAATACTAGTCCATTATTTACGCCATAAATATAGTCATAGAAATCATTTATATCTCGATTTCCTACAATCTCCAATGCAGATTCATATGCTTTTATCATTTGACGTACATCTTTAGCTATTTTATTATCATCTGGTATTTTATTTATATTATATTTTATGGAAAAAATGTTTCCCGCCTCATAGCCTTTCCCTAAATCTCCATGCGATCTTAGATCAATTTTTTTATTTGATAAATTCGTTGATAGCAATATATTCTTACCAAGATATTCAGCCGTACTTTTTGCGATAGATTTTGGTCTTCTTAATTTAAAATGGTCTTTGATATTATAAAATCCCTGATTTAAACTTAAATATATTTCCTTCATGTCTGACGAAAAAAGAAACACTAAATATATACCTCTTTGTGGTGTAAAATTAGATTCATTATTAATTATCGCAACCCAAGGAATTTCTGAAATATTGCCTTTTCCAACAGACTCCACAACTTTGTATTTATTATAATTTATATGTTCTCTAATTTTATCTGGGAATATTTGTTTTATTAGACTAGGAATAACTGTACTATAATTAGTATTATTTTTATACTCTATATAATTGCTAGTTATTTGGTTTAAAATTTCAGAAAAAGTAAGGCTACTCATAAAATTCCCTTAAAGAAATCTTCTAATGTAATCTCTAGTCCTCTACAAATTTTTTCTATATTTACTATAGAAATATTCCTCTTGCCATTTTCTACACTGTTTAAGTAAGTTCTATCTAAGTCACATTTCAACGCAAGCTTTTCTTGGCTCAATCCTAAATGGCCTCTTAAATACTTTACTCTATTACCTACAATATCTTGAATCATTTTATGTTACCTTTACCATTAATTTGAATCTAATATTAAGATAACTTTACAAGCAATGTGGATTTTAAGTCAACGGACTATAAGTCACCATCATAACAATCATTCCATTTATTCCGCCACTCAGCGTGCTTAAAATTCTGCGAGGCTGGGTGAGATTCGAGAGTGCTGGAAGGAGCGTACAGAGGCGTACATGACTGAACCGCGCTCCTCGGATATCGCAAAGAAATCGTGGGATTTTAAGTGCGCGCCCGCCTCCAACTATTGACTTTGCGTAAAGCACTCGCCTTCAGCTTATACACCATCTCCACCGAATAATACATCGCTGCCGCCACCTCCTCATTGCTCATGCCTTCAAAAAAGTAATAAAATAGCGCTTCAAACTCCTGCACGGAAAGCTCGCCTTCCTCAAAGCAGAGGTTTAAATCATCGCGGACAGCATCCGCTTTAAGCGATAGGTGTTCAAGCTCGGAAAGCAGGGCGTCCAGCTTTTTGGTCAGCTTGTCGCAAAGATACGATGCGCGGTTTAGCGTCGGCTCGGACTTTTTATTGGACGATATATGCTCCCCGCCGTAAAAGGCAGTTGACGCGTCAAAGATGGTCTCGCGCTCAGCTTTAAGATCGGTTATTTCAAGGAGAATGGCGCGCTTTCGGCGCTCGATTGAGCGGACGGAGTAGAGCCACTGTTTAGCTGTCTGAACAGGTTGTTTATTTGTTGCTAGTGAAGTCATAGTTTTGTCCTTTCAGGTTTAATAGTGTGGCGGTTATAAGAAGCAAGCTCCCGTATCGCCGATTAGTTTCAGTGTTTTTTACGAACAGCGCAGCGGCTGGGATAATATTTATATATGGAGGTTGCACCCCCACGCCCCCGCTTTATAGCAGAAAAACAAGGTTATGTTTTTTTACAAAGCTAAGATTACATAAAATTCTGCGAAGATTAATAAATCCAACTATCAAGCGTGCGTAAAAATGTTGTAAGGCGGTGCGAGATTTCAAATCCAGGATGGGAGCTTATCGAGGCATAAGTGACCGACTGAATTTTAAATATCACATCGAAATTACGCATTTTTAAGTGCGCGTCTCCTCTAATATCTTGCGGACATAACCAATAGTTTTTCCACCTAACACCCACGCTTTTTCTATTGCAGCATGCAAAGTTTCGTCATCATACTTCGCTTTAAGCTTCAGGTACTCGCGCTTGGTATAGTCGGAGAAATCACCGAATACGGTTGTCAGTCGGTTAAGGTCCACAACGGTCAGGTCCTTGTGCACGCGCGCGTCGTCGTCCAAGCCATGTTGCTCTTCATCTGCCTCTTTGTCTGAATCTTTTTCTTTGCTCTTACTCTGTGTTACGCTGCTGTTACTTTGTAACGCTCGGTGTTTTCGGACGCGGGAGGCGGAAGAAGTCTCGCTGCCCATCATCTTCGGGACTTCCGGAAGGATGATTGTCCGGTCGGCGTCGCAGCGCAGCAGTTTGAGCTTTTTGAGCTGGTTCATAGCCGTTTCGACAGCGTTTTTGTCATCGCCCAAAACAGTGGCAAGCATCTCGGAGGTATAAGGTATCTCCTCGGAAAAACGCAAGCGTCCGTCGTGGGGTATGCTCTCTGTCATGAGCTTGATATAGATTAAAACCAGCTCCTTGCCGCCCTTCATGCTCTCTAAAATGCGGATATCGTGACGGCGGAAGAAGTCTTTGGGGAGCTTCAACCAATAGTATTTCTTAGCAGACATAGATTAATTTCTTTCTTTACAGTACCGAGTGCTTTGCGATTTTTCTTTCAGAAGAAATCGTGGTTTTAACCAGTAGTACTTTTTTTGTGCAGACATAGATTAATTTCTTTCTTTGTAGTGCCGAGTGCATTGCGATTTTTCTTTCAGAAGAAATCGTGGTTTTAGCCAATAATATTTCTTAGTAGACATAGATTAAGTTCTTTCTTTGTATTTTGTTATTGTGTTTTAACAGATCAAGCTCCCCGAACGCTGTCAATCGTTTGTCTTGTTAATGAATTTCGCTACAGCTGGGATAATTGATTACCCGGGGGACTCTGCGAGTCCCCCGAACCCCCTGCTGTTATGCATATAGCAAACTATTTTTTTGCTATATATAACTAAAAGTACTAATACTTACATGATTGAATTGTGTTTCTCTGTTATCAAACGGAAATTACGTAGTTTTAAGGGCACATTTCATAAATAAAAATCATCTCCTCCCCTATCATCTCCGCTCCAGAACATATCTCTTTCGTGACATAAAGTTCAGCTTCTCTTTCAGCGCACCGCTCGCAGACAAGCCCGAACGCGATGGAGTAATAACAGCTGTCAGAGCCGCTTGTCCCACAAAGTTCACCGGGTGCCTTCTGCCAGTCAAACAGCATTTCTCCGCATGCATCGCATGCGCAGTCCGGCACAGCGCGGAAGTTAACTTCCACCAAACTTCCCTGCTCAGCCAGTTTTTTGTGGGCATAGAGCAAAGCTTCCTTTTTTGACGCAAACGCACAACCGAACGAGAAATAAACATCGTAGTTTCTGTTTAATATGTAATTGTCAAAAGTCTCGCGCACTCGCTGCTCCGATATATTGTATTTTCATAATATTTGCCAAAAACCATAGTTTCATGTATAATCAGTTTAATAATAATCAGCAAAATTTACGATTCAACTTATCGATTATGCGGTATTTATACCGATTTCGATTTGTTTAACTGTAGTATATCCGCATTTTTGCGGATTGTCAATACATAATTTCGTTTTATTTGCGGATTTATTTTCGGGGGTAGAAAATGCTTAACAGGATTAAAACATTGTGTGATGAGAACAATCTGAGCCTGACTTCGCTGGAGCGCGAGCTTGGCTTCGGCAAATCCACCATGCGCAAATGGGACAAGAACGCACCGTCAATTGACAAGGTGCTGCTTGTTGCGGATTATTTTGATGTCACGATGGATTATCTTATCGGCCGTACTGCCCTGCGCAATGAGAGCGTTGCCCCTAACGAAGAAGAAGCCGAGTTTTTGGAAACATATAAAAACGCCAAAGAGAGTGACAAGTCCTCCGTCAAAGCTGCTTTGAAGTTGATCGACAAACTTTTAGGAGAAGACGAGGAGTAAAATACAATCTATTTGTCAATACTTTACATTTATAGTCACTTGTGATATTTTACATATATGACTAAATATATCTTTAAATATAATGTGCTTGCAAAAGTCTTTCTTGCATTATCAATTTTAACTGAGTTTATAATTACCGTTTCTAACTACAGCCAATATGACAACTTCTTTTTCTTATCAGTTTTTATCCGCATTGCTTTATTAGCTTATGTTCTTTCTAAATTATCCGAAAAAACGATACTTTCTGATAGTGGATTAAAGACCAGCAGAGATAATTCAGATAATACCAGCTGGGATAGTATAAGCTTAATTGAGTTATATAACAGCCGCATTAAACTTACTTCTGCAACAGGAATAAAATATTATTTGTATAACAATACAAAATTATCACAAACTTTCGATGATGCAAAATCATTCATTATTCAAACAGCAAAGAAAAAAAGCATAACATATATTGATGAAGAAGACTTGGCTACTGAGAATAAAGTAAGCACCATTTTGGGTTTAAAGTCCAAACTTAATATAAATCAACGTTTCATTTTTGCATTAATGATTCTAAATTTAGTCATTCTTCTTATTTTTTCTTATGCATTAATTGATTTAATGTTGCAGTTTTCTGATTTAAACAAAGGCTTATTTAATTTATTTAAGCTGTTTAATGTTAATCGAAATATATTTTTCATTGTTCTTATAGTCACATTATCTATTTGTATACTCTCTTTAATCTTTAATATACTTTCACTATTATCTTTCAAAAAGAAACAAAAGAAAGCAATTAGACTTACGATTATATACAGAATACTATATGTAACAACATTTCTGTCTTCTGTATCATTCCAAACAGTTTTTCCGCTTGGTTTCACAAGTGACAGCATGTTATCAATGGTGTCTGTAATATTCCTTTCATTATCTTTGATCGTATATTTAAAAAAATCTCCAGTCATAAAAGAAGAATTTATAAACTGATATTTATTTATCCTTCTTTTTTACCCACCTGCAATACATAGTAAGAAGACGAATAAGCATTTTTTTGGGTTTATTTAATAAACAATATTTATATAATAATAGTGCATCATTTTTCATTTAATTTCCCTTCTCTGACCGAATCGATAGCGGGGCGACTATGCTCGGTTCATAATCTGTTTACTTTATCTCTAGTATACACTTATGATACTCCCAAAAATGGTACAATGCAATATTTTTATCGTTTTTTGCGAACATTTGTTTGCGTTTGCCCCTTGCATTAATATGAATAATTTCTATTATTTACTTTTATGTTACGTTTATCTTAACATTATATTTACTGTTGTTCAATTGTTTTAATATAATTTTAATAATTGTAGAGGTAGTTATAGTGTGTGTTGTATGCTTTTTACGTATAGAGCACCCCGAGCGCCGTCTTTACTGATGTTTATTATCTAACTGTACGGCGGCTGGGACTTTGCTGGGGCTGACGCCCCAGTACCCCTCACCTCTCTGTCCCTTTGGGACATCTCCCCTCAAGGGGAGAACTTATTACCTCAATAGTTTTCGCACGACCGCGACGGTCAGATACAACAAGCGATTCTACTAATTGTCTGTTTTTAACAATAATGATATAATCATCATTATGAAAAGAAAATCAATTATTCTATTTTTAATATTATGCCTATTTCTATCAAGCTGTAATATCTCTAATCCAGCGTCTGAAGTATCAATTCCTTCGACTGATAACATAACTCCAGAAACAACAATACAAGAAAGCACATATACTCCAAATCCTACTCTTAATATTTCAACCCCTTCTATAAGTCCTGAACCTTCGCCTTCACAAACACCTACAGTTGTCGAAGAGATAACATCTGTCTTTGGAGAAAAAGCATGCAAACTCGATGTAGACAAATTATATACTAAAAATGTAATCGAACCTGAAATATTCGTTTTTGATGATAATTACATGTATTACATCAATGAAACAAGAATAGTTAAACGCAATCTCAAAACAAATGAAGCTTCCGTTATATTTGATGGTGTATATGATAATAAGCACCTATCCATACAAGAAGAGTGGCTATATCTTTACACACGCGGTAAAGGTATCATTAAAGTGAAAACAGACGGCTCAGAAACAGAAACCATTCGAAATGTTCAGGCAAGCAGAGTTATGGCAGTTGGTGACAATATATATTACTATGTCGCAGATGAATTATTTTTTGACTGGCAATATAGTTTATTTAACTTGGACTTATCTACTAATGAAAACACTTTGTTAAGAAAGTTTGTGACTGAAACTAAGTATCAGAATAATAAACTGTATTATACAACTTACGACGGAATAAAAGACGATTGCTGGATTTATAATATTGAAACTAAATCTGATGAAAAGCATTGTTGTGATTGTTATTATCTGCCTGTAATAGTGAATGATATTGCATATCATTTTTATAACGGCGGTGATATTGGATATGATACATTTTATCTATATTCGAAAAATATAAAAACTGACAAACAATTAATTAATAATATAAAAGGAAGGAATCTCACACAATACTATAATTACCTCCTTTTTAAAGATAGCAGTGACACTCTTTGCGCATATGACACAAGAAACGGGATCATATATGAGATTATGTCTTTTAAAGATACTACTATTGAAGCAGTCCACAAAGACACTATATTTATCTCAAAAGCTTTTGAATCCGGCATCACACGCATATATTCCATGGACTTAACCAAAGGAGCCGATATCAAAAAGCTGTTTAGCTACAGCAGAGAATATAGCTATTCTCCCGATAATATAGAATTGCCCAATCTTTCGGATATAGATATAGATAAAGATTATATTTCCGAGACATATGTTATTTTAGATGATTTTATTGATGATTCTATACTTTATAAAGAAAATGAGTACTACATTGATTATGACTATCATAATAGATACTCACACCGTTATCTCTATAATAAAACCGATCAGGCATTAGTAATTAAAGATATCTTAGCTGTTGAAGATATTCCAGTACTTATAGCAGTTAATGATAAAATCATATATACCAATGCCAATAACATCGGATATATATATGTTTACAATATTGATACTCGTAAAACTGAAATCTATAACACAGGTATGGGTATTCCTATCCACTTTACTCCATACTACCAATATATAATTATTGATAGCTATTACAAAGACTATTATTTCTCTTTCCCCGATAGTTCTGAAACAACCGCAGAGAATAATAATTTAATATACAGCTTTGTATTTAATATGGAAACAGGTGAGATAATCGAAGTCAACAATGACATTCAAGAGTAAATTCACTGTTCCCCTTCCTTTTCGCTATGAAGTTATATAGACAAACCCTATCCACCGAAGCAAAAAAAACCGTAAGATAAGATATTATAAATAAAATAATTTTACTGCTTGGCGAAAACACACACTTGGTTTAGGGGAGCGAGACTTTCGCTCAATAATGGATTAAATTCTTCCCTCAGGGGAGATGTCCGCAGGACAGAGGGGTGTGGGGTGCTGGGGCGAAGCCCCAGTATATTCCCAGCCGCTGCATAGCTGGCAAAACAAATAACGTTTGTCGGCGCTCAGGGAGCTTACTAAGTAAAACTACCCAACCCCTCCCCCATCCACGCCCAAATACAAACTATTTACGCAAAATTAATTTAATTTCACAAACGAATGTATTATAATAGATGAGAAAAAGAATAATAATAGAAATAAGAGGAATATTAATGAAAGAATTAGAAAGCAAAAAAGCGTTTATATGCGATATGGACGGTGTTATTTATCACGGAAGCACATTGCTTCCCGGAGCAAAAGAGTTTGTTGACTGGCTGCAAAAGGAAAACAAAGACTTCCTGTTCCTGACAAACAATTCGTCAAAAACAAGAAAAGAATTGCAGATTACGCTTCAGAATATGGGTATCAATGTAACGGAAGATCATTTTTATACATCAGCGCTGGCAACGGCAAGCTTCCTTAAAAAGCAGTGCCCCGGCGGATCAGCTTACGTTATCGGCGACACAGGTCTTACAAATGCCATGTATAACGTCGGCTTCATTATGAACTCAACCGATCCGGATTACGTGGTGCTCGGCGAAACACGCGCTTATAACTATGAGATGATGGTTAAAGCAACACAGCTGGTGTTAAGCGGCGCAAAGCTTATCGGCTGTAACTACGACATGACAGGCCCGATTGACGGCGGTATCGCTCCGGCAACGCGCGCACTTATCTCGCCCATTGAGATGGCTACAGGCAAAAAAGCGTATTTCGTCGGCAAGCCCAATCCACTCATGGTTCGCCACGGCTTAAACCTTCTGGGTGCGGACGTAAAAGACGTTGCTTTCATCGGCGACAGAATGGATACAGACATCGTAGCCGGTATAGAGTCAGGCATCGATACCGTTCTGGTTCTTTCAGGCGTAACATCGGTTGAAACTATGAAGAAGTTTGCATACCGTCCAAAGTTTGTGCTGGATGGCGTGGGAGACGTAATTAAGTGATGTAAACATCACTTTTCGGTGAAAACAGGTTTTCACCGAGATATCTTGAAAAATGATGTGTATTCGCAAAGCTCATGCTACCCATCATTTTCCGCTTTTATAGTGCTTTAAATAATATAATGTTTAAAAACTCGGAATAAATCCGAGTTTTTTGTTTTGCTGAGACTGTTTGAACAATTAAGAATAAACTATATTTTCTTTTCTACTTTTGTTTTGAAAATCATGTCATGGAATGCTCTTTTGTTCTTACTAGCAAACAGATAAAATAAATAAAATAATATTAAAGTTAAAATAATAATAAATGGTAAATATACATATATGGTGTTATTTATTCCCCACCATATATATTGTGAAAAGAAAAAAATATGAGTTAATTCCCAAGGCAAAAGCTTTATAAAAGTTCTTCCCAATGCCTGTTTATATGAAATCTTAGTGTGATTATTACTTGTAATTGATAAATTAAACACTCTTTTGCCTAAAGTATATCCCAGATTCTTTTCCAAACAAATAAAATATACCCATGCTGGAACGGAAATAGTTGCAAATATCCACATTGTAAAAGCTATGCCTTCAAGCACTTCTACAGGACTTCTATTAAATAGGATAAAAACAATCCATTGAACTAATATTAGGATTATTGCAAGAATTACTATATCAATAAAATGCGCAACCAATCTTTTTAATGCTATTTTCATAATAACTCCTCAAGTTTTCTCTAAATAGAATAGCATTATTTACATAATATGTATATAGTAAGCCACTTACTTACCTTCATTAAACTGGACTATCTCATATATCACGATAGGATGGCCGAGGTCGTCCTCTCCTTCCCAGGTGAAAATGGCAATTCCGCCCATAAGCTTTGCGTCGGTGCCTCCGCCTGCCCAGTAGCTGTCCGTCTTTTCTCCGCCGGCGGAAACTTTCACCGTGCCGCGTGAAATTTCATACTTGCCTTCGGTTGTCCATTTGTCGCCGTTTGCATCCAGAATATATCCTGTGCCTTTGAGTGTATATCCGACTTCTCCGTTAAGCTCCAAAAAAACAGTTTCCCATTTCCAACGGTTGTCGTTCATCTTCACAGCAGCGGGATATGTCACACATGCAAGTGCAAACGAAATCTTCTCACTGGGGTTGTTTTTAAGCCTAACAAGAAAGTCTAATATCGCCCACTCTCGTCTTTCGGCCACTTGGATAACAGTTTCCCCGTCATTTCGTAATGCCTCAATATCCGCCCCGTTTGAAACCAACATATAGCACATAAGCTCGGAACCTATTCCCGCAGCTTTAAACAAGGCGGTCTCTCCTGAGCTGTCAGCAGCATTCAAATCCGCACCGTTTTCTATCAGCTCTCGAACTATCCACGGGTTGCCCTGCCTAGCCGACAAAATCAACGCTGTGTCTCCAGAACCATCAGCCATGTTTATATCCGCACCGTTTTCGATCAGCATTTTAAGAGCATCAAGCCGTCCGATAAACGAAGCGTACATAAGCGCAGTTCTGCCCCCTTCATCCGTTTGATTTATGTCATATCCGCTCTTAACAAGCTTAAGTGCATAGTTTATATCGCCTAGCATAATAGTTTCAATCATGTTATCAATCGTCAATTCTTCTTCGGATATTTTCGCACCGCACGAAGAAAAAACGCTTATTATAATAAGCAGTACTGCAGCAATTACAAACTTATTGGCGAAGAATTTCTTATTTGGTTTAACGCTCATATTAATCTCCATCACATGCTGATATTTTTGCAGTCAATAGCGCATTCTTTTTACGTTCTTTGGATATGTGCTCCAAAAATCGTATTTCGCTTTAGGATTCCTTTTTCTAAGCTGTTTTTTCAATGTCCTTTTTGCCAGAGGATATAAAAACCTGTCCGCTTTTGTTATCTCTTTTTTGGGATCGTTAATAACATTGATTATGGTGATTACAACTGATGCAAGAAACAGTGCTCCCGCTACAGCCAAAACAACAGTCTGCACAACAGTTCCTTCTTTGGTCATAGCAGCAAATATCGAGAAAAACAGCAGCACTTTCAAAGGAAACGTTAAGCGGTTAATAAGTCTTTTTCTTTTAATGCAGTCTTTGCATATTAACATCTCTTTGTCATAGATGTTGTGATACGTTGTGGTTTCAACGGTCTTGCCGGACGTTGGTCCTGTTTTTATGCTCTTTGTTGATTTAGTAAGAATCGCAGCATAATACACTTTCTTTTTTAAGCCATCGCTTTCCTTTGCGCACCTGTCACACTTCATCTTTATATACTCCTTTAAATCAACAAAACCTATTTATCTAATACTTAACCTGCTTCAAATTCTTGGGCATCTCGCGCCAGAATGTGTATCTGGCTTTGGGATTGTTCTTTTTGAGCTTCTTTTTAAGCAGGCGCTTTGCCAAAGGATATGCATCATACTTATACGGCTTTTGCTCGTATTTTTTCTTAACTATTTTTACTGTTGAATATGTAATAACAAGCAGCATTATCACGCCTATTATTATTGAAAAGACAGTATTTCCGGTAGAAGGTTCGCTAACGGCAGCGGAATATATAAACGGCGCAAGCGGTATCAGCCATTTAAGCGGCAGAGTTATAAGCTTTCTTTTTCTGTGCGCTGAAAGGCACTCCGCGCATATGTGAACGCCTTCGCTTTCGATGTTTCTGTAATATGTTTTGTTAACGGTTTTTGAGCTGGTCAGTGTATTGTAGTGTTCGGTTTCTTCCCTTAAAATTTTACCGTAATAAACTACAACAGACCTTCCCTTTTCGCTCTTGTCCACGCCGCATTTATCGCATTTCATTTACTTCCTCACATCCTCTTTATATGCACTATTTTCCTTTAAACTCATCATACGAAATGCTTACAGCTTTCACATTTCCGTCAGCAAGGCCTATTTCAAGCTCATGTAAAAGACCGCTCTTAAGGTGCACTTCAAACTCCTCATCCACGTCGCCTCTTATGTCCTCGTCAAATAGGAACTTAAAGTAATCCCCGTCCGTGCCGAAATAGTCCTTTTCTCCAAACCACTTCTCGCCTTCGCCCTTCATGAAGGTGTAGTATCCGCTTGGCAGATTAAGTGTTTTCATCTGTCCGCTTTTGATTGTAACCACGGTTACAACTGTATCTTTTGCCATTATTTTTATGCACACATCCATCGGATATTCTTTGTTCACTTTTATGTCCAACTCAATCGTTGTATGCATGAAAAGCGGATCAAAGTATAATTCTTCGGTCTTAAGCGTCTTGATGCATTGCGACGCAAGCTCATCTGCGTCCAGTATGCCGTTTGCCTTGTTAAACCATGTATATGCATAAAAATAGTTTTCATTTTCGAAGTTTTCAAGCCCGTTTGCGTAACACATGTTATTGTATGCATCATCTTTATTTTGTATAAACTCATCGCCGTTTATTACAAGCCCGAAATCAACTCCGCTTATCTTTGAGTCCTGCTCGATACTGTCCAGCAGTTCCCATGCCGAGGCGTAGTCTCCCTGCCACATTTTATCCACCGCTTCATCATAGGATATTCTGTAGCCGCATAAGATTGCATATGACTCGCTTTCTTTATAGGTTCCAAGCGAGCTGAAAATCTCGCGCGCTCTTGAGTATTCCTTTCTTTCAAATGCGCTCAACCCTCTTGAGTATGCAAGGATAAAGTTGCAGTCTTCTGCTGAATTAGCCTCATCCTCCCCATCGCTGAAGCTTTTAAGCTCCCCTGTTTCTTTGTCCTCTTTGGCTTTGTTTTTCGTTTGCTCAATTAGGCTTTGGGCGTCCTTAAATCCCCCGAGTTCTTCAAGCAGTACTATCGCCTTTTCATATTCGCCGTCATCAATATATGAAATCGCTTTGTTGTAGTTTGAATTGGGTATTATATAAAAATATGCGCTCAAAAACACTGCCGCGAAAATAAGCACACAAAGCAGCAATATGACAATAAGCTTTGATTTTTTGGATTTTCCCTCTGCATTGTTTATATCGGAATTCATATCTAGCTCCGCAATGATATTTTTTATGTACTATCGGTCGATTTAATTGAATGCATCAAAGCTGTAATATGTATATTAATATTATATCAGTTAATAGTTTGCACCACAAACAAATAGCCTTATTAATCCTGCTTTACACCGCTTTTTCACGCTCTTAAATTATTCTCCAAGTGTTTTCATCAGTTGAAACTTCGCCTGACTAAGCGCATAATAAAAGTGCTGAATAAATCACATTGTCTTGGCTGACTCACAATTTAATACACATATATAAAGGGAGGAATACCCATGTCTGAAACCACCGCAGAACCATCACAGCAAAACATTCCTTCAGCCTCCGAAGCCTACACGATTAAACACACCAACATCTATCACCTGTCGATGGTTCTTTTTATAAGCGTTATCGTTTCCACTTTCTCGTTTGCACTCTTCCCTCTTTTATCGTCCAGAGTTTTATTTAGAACGCAGAGCTTTCAAAACATATTATCTATGATAAGAAGCTATGGCTATTACACTAACGAAGGGCCGGTTATTAGGCTTGTATCCCGCATAGCACGAACCAATCGGCTAAGCTGGCTGGGTGTCGTTTTTCGTCAGACAGCGTTCCTCGGTGTCGGAATATGGGGCATAGTTTCACTGAAGCAAGGTAAAAAGCAGGCAGCTATAGCGCTTTATGCTCTTGCTGGACTGGCATTGGTGTTTATATTTAGCTATGTTTTCAATATCGCCGAAATGCTAAGGCTCCCACAGGTAAGAGAGCGTATCGGTGAATACTTAGGTATGTTCCTTCGCGATTATCACACGGTATTTTTCTACATAGTAATTATCTGTTCCATACTTTGCGCTATTTTTTGGGCTAAAAAACTAAATAGTCCGTCCGCCCCCTCTGAACAAGCAAGAAAAGATATAAGCGGTGTCGGCGGCTGGCTTGTAATATCCATCATTCGCTTTCTTGCAACTTCGCTAAACTATCTGTTGCTTGTAATCTTCGCGATACTTTCAACAGCCGGCGTAAAAGGGCTCACAAGCTTTGGCGAAGGAATGATATTTACATATTTCCATTGGGATTTTTCACTGCTCACATTATTTGTGTCAATATACTCCCTTATTACTTTCATTGCTCTGGTTGGCAGAAAAAAATCATTCCCGAAGATGGCTGTCTCTCTTGAAACGTTTCTTCTCATCTTCCTATCGCTGTTAAATGTATATTTCATCTCATATGCAGTTCAGTTAAAAGATGTATCGCAGTTTATTACCCCCATCATCACAAACCTTCTCGCAATGGCGTGGTCAGTCGTGTTCATTTTCTACTATATGAAATCCGACAGAGTTAAAAATACATTTGTGAAATAGCAGCCTAGCACCTTCTGCCCCTGAGCTTTATCAGGGGCTTTTTACTTCTATAATTTAACGTCATTTTTTGTTTAAATCCAAAACTTCTCCCGAAAAAAGTTGTATTCCTTTCGGTAAAAATACTGTAAGATGAAAATAAAAACAACGGAGTTTTTATGTCATTACTTCTGCTTATCGTCATCTATCTGTCATTTATAAGCCTCGGCCTGCCGGATTCCATCATAGGCGCGGCGTGGCCTGTGATGCACACAGACTTAGGCGCGGACATATATCTTGCCGGAGTCATCGGTATGGTGGCTTTCGGCGGAACGATACTTTCAAGCCTTATGAGCGCAAAGGTAATTTCAAAGTTTGACACGGGCAAGGTAACACTTGTTTCCGTTGCGATGACAGCTTTGGCGCTACTGGGCTTTTCGGTTGCAAATAAAGTGTGGCAGATAATTGCGCTTGCGGTCATCATGGGTTTGGGCGGAGGAACAATCGACGCGGCTCTTAATAACTTCGTGGCGCTTCATTATAAATCGCGCCACATGAGCTGGCTTCACAGCTTCTGGGGCATCGGAGCCACCGGCGGTCCGTATATTATGGGCATCTGCTTAACTGCGGGACTAAGCTGGCGCATGGGATTTAGATCCATCTCATATATTCAAATCGCGCTTGTTGTAATACTGATATTCTCGCTTCCTTTGTGGAAGAAAAAAAGCGAGCTTGCACTTAACAAAGCAGAAAATTTCAAAGTGCTTTCCATACCCGAGGCGCTTGCCCTTCCGGGTGCAAAAGCCATGATGACGGCTTTTTTCTGCTACTGCGCGATAGAGGTTACGACGGGGCTTTGGATAAGCTCATATATGGTTTTTAACCGCAGTATTTCAACAGACACCGCCGCAAAATGGGCATCTCTATTTTATCTTGGAATAACGCTCGGCAGGCTTGCAAGCGGAGTCATAACCGAAAAGGTCGGCAACAAAAACATGGTGCGTTTAGGCCAGGGCATACTCGTTTTCGGCATTGTCTTTTTCATACTCCCCTTCGGCGAAACAGCATCCCTTATATCGCTTATTTTAATCGGCGTCGGATGCGCGCCCATCTTCCCCAGCCTTCTTCACGAAACGCCTATAAACTTCGGCGCTCAAAACTCGCAGTCGGTAATGGGCATCCAGATGGCATCAGCATACATCGGCTCGACATTCATGCCGCCGCTGTTTAGCGCGCTGGCAAAGCTTACAAGCATCGCGCTTTTGCCGTTTTTGCTTCTCCTTCTTGCAGTCTTTATGATAATAATGACCGAGCGCGTCAACCGAATAAAGATATAAATACTGTTGTTATTTCACAATTTATTTGATAACATCAAATTAAGGTGAGGCTTATTTAAGGAGAGTGTATTATGGGACAGAGTATCAAGCATTCGGTGATTTTTTCTTTCAAGAGCGATGTAGGCGAAGCTGACGCGGAAAACTTTATAAAGCAAAGCTCTGAAATTTTAACTTCAATTGAAACCGTTAAAAACTTTAAGCATTTCAAGCAGACAAGCCCTAAAAACAAATATGATTTTGTTTTCGCTATGGAGTTTGATGATCAAAGCGCATATGATTATTATCTGAATCATCCTGTTCATTTAAAATATGTAGCTGAAAAATGGGACGTTTATGTGGGCAAGTTTTTAGAGATTGATTATAATATTGGGGATTAAGCTTCCTGCGGTATCATTTTAATTTTTATAAATCTGCTGTTTATTTGCTGATAAATTTTGTAGTGCGATTCTTCGCACTATTTTTATGCTTTTTTGGAGTTTAACAATCATAATGCCTATATATTTTGTATTACATTGTTTTTTATAGCATCATAATATGCTATTACTTAGTAAACCCCTCCACCGTGATGTGAAATCACGGTCCCCCTCCCCTAAATTCATTTTTTCTGTGTACTTCTGTGTAAGTTTAACTTTCGCTTCTTTCTTATAAAACATTGGAAGAGTTTTGCTCTGCAAATTCTCTTCTTTAATGTGAGGTGCGTCATCTACGCAGTTAAGTTTTGCTTTATGCTATAGAAGATGCAAATCAATCTGGCTTATCCAATTTAGCGATTCTTTCTGTTACCGCCTTTTTAATTTCTTTAAAAACATAATTTGGATTATTCTTTAATTGGTCATTTGTAAAACGAATTGTCTTTAATTCCAAAGCTTTCATGTATTCTGTTCTGATGTTATCGCGATTATGATACTCTTGTTGTGAATGATGCTTTCCATCTATTTCAATAACAAGATTTGCTTTATGACAATAGAAGTCCGCGATGTAATTATCTATAACTTTTTAACGATAAAATTTAATTGGATAGTTCTTCAAGAAGTCATTCCAAAGAATTTTTTCTTCCTTTGTCATGTTTTTTCTTAACTGTTTTGCTATTGGAATAAGATTTTTGTTATATTTTAACATAGTATAAGTTTATCATTATTACTGTCTTTATTAAAGCTTCTTCTATCCTCTTTACAAAGCTTATCCGCTCAGTCTGCGCACCTCCCATTTAGGGGAGGGGAACCGCGCGAAGCGTGGTGGAGGGGTTCTCCTAACCACCCGAAAACTTTATCTTTTTACATGCATTCCTCCTCCTCGCAGAAACTTCTACACTTTCGCATGCCAACTGCTGGCGAGGAGAAGATATATACGCGGAGGACTCTGCGAGTCCCCCGCACCCCCAGCTTTTCTGCAGTTAATCATACTAATAGATTTTACCTAAGCTTTATAAAGCCTTAAGCATAGATAATGCCCCCTTGAGGGGGCTGTTGAACGAAGTGAAACGGGGGTGTAGGGTCGCAGGGGCGACAGCCCCCGTAACTTCCCAGCCGCTAGGAAGTCAGATGAATAATACTAAGTTTGGCGGCGTTCGGGGTGGTTGTTATTTTATAAACATCTAAGCAGAGCGTTTTTCAGTAAAGATTATTGATCTGTTCCATTTTGTAAAACAGAAAGCATTCTCTTGCTTCTTTTATCAAACTTCCCTAATCCTCGCAGAAACTTCTGCACTTTCGCAAACCAACTGCTGGCGAGGGAAAGAAAGTGTATGCGGAGAAGATTGCAGCACATCAAACCAAACCCCCCTCATATCTCAAACCCAAGATAACACTTTATAAAATGTGCTATTGAACTTAAAGATAACAGGTGTTATCTTTAAAACGGAGGTAAGCTATATGCCAAAGAAAAAGTTTGATAACGATAAAATCCTCAAGTGTGCGGTAAGTTTAGCCAAGGAGTCAGGTCTGGAAAAGCTAAGCATGAGAAAGCTCGCAGCAAAGCTTAACTGCAGCGTTATGCCGATATATGATGCATTTGAGTCAAAGGACATGCTGATAGAAGCAATTTTTGAAGAAATAATAAGCGAGAACAATAAAAGCAGCAGCTATTTTCAAAGAAACAAAGAAATCCTTATAAACGGTATACAGCACCCAGTTTTATACAGAGACATAAGAAATCAGGGCGAAAAATCCGTTAAACTGCTCCAATACTATGCGGATGTAATCCACTTGATGCAAAAGGAAGAAAGGCTTTCCGCTTTCAGCCGGGAAGAACTTGAAAGCCTGAACTTTGACATCCTCGTATATATAAGCGGACTGGTTGAAAGAAGCGCGTCCAAAACAATGAACTTAACACAAGACTATTACTTAACAATATTAGATCAGGTAACAGAGCTTTTTATACTCGGATACTCGGCAGCTTCAAGCAGAAAATAACAGAGGTTTATTATGTCTTATCTTAATATATTGCTTAAACTCACAATAACATCACTTGCCTTTTTCGTATTAACCGCAGGCGTTAAAAAACTAATAGCGGAGCCTGTTTTTTCTAGAATCTTCCCTAAAAACATCTATAAAATACCGCAGGGTATTTTTATCGCCGTGTTTCAACTGCTTCTCTACTTTGTAGCCTGCATATATGTTCTGAAGACACCGTTTATAGGTGCAGGTTTTATAAAATCGTTGGTTCTGGGCATCGTAATAGGCGCATCTTTAATTTTAATCTCAATAGTTTTAACTAAGTATATGAACATATTCACTTTCAGCAAAAATAAAGATTATGTGGACAGCAATCACATCATCAGCTTTCTGACAGCTTTGGTTTTCTTTCTGGTTATGGCATTGTTCGAGGAAATCCTGTTCAGGGGAATTATATATACGCTGGTAAGAGCAGAGTTCGGCATGATAGTATCAATTCTTATCGTAACTTGCCTGTTCATAGTTCCGCACCTTTTTAATAAAGGAATAAGCATTATGTCTATAGTAAGCCTTATCTTTGCCGGACTCATATTAAACTATATGCGCGAAATATCCGGCAGCATATGGATGCCGTTCGGGTTTCACTTTGCATGGAATTTTGTTCAGGGTTATCTTGGCTTTAATGTCTCAGGCGGAAACGAAATAACCGCGGTATATAATGTGAAGGGACAAAAAAGAAACCTTCTTACCGGAGGAAAATTCGGCATTGAAGCCTCTCTTGTTACAAACATCGTCCTGTTTTCCGGATTAATCGGAGCAGTATTGATATTTGGCTAATCTCTCCTATCCGTCTTCAGCATAGAAAAAACAGTAAGATCCACAACACCGTGTCCTTTCCACACATATCCTTGGCGTATAGTGCCTTCGTTTACGAAATTGTTGCGTTCCAACACAGCAAGCGATTTTGTGTTTGCCGGCATGACAAACGCCTGAATGCGGCTTATTCCTATCTCATCAAAAAGATAGTCGCATACTGCCGCGACAGCTTTGGTCGCAAGTCCCCTGCCCCAATATTTATCATTAAGCCGGTAGCCGATCGTCACCATGTTGCAGGCTCTAGAATAGTCGAATATCTCAAAAACACCGGCCACGCCATCCGGTTCGCTGTTTTGGCAAATGCCGAGCTTTATGTCCTTTTTCTTGTTAAAGTCGCGCACGAAATGACCTATCATATTAGCGACTGTATCTTTGTTTTTCTTGAGCATATAAGGCGACTGAAGGAACAGTTTTTCATTACTGTATATCTCAAATAAGCTGTCCAAATCGGAAGGAACTATTTTTCTCAGTGTAATATCTTCTGTTTTAATAAGCGGAAATTCATCAAAAGGGTTTTTGTTCATAGAAGTGTCCTCCATTCAGTGAAATTATATCATATTTTTCCTGTTGCTTATCGTATTTGTTCTTTTTTTAGTTTTAAACAGGTTTTCCTTTTTGCAGGCAGTCCAAGTCCTCGTTATATACTTTAGCTTATAAAACCCCACCAGTCGAAAACTTTGTCTTTTTTGAATGCATTCCTCATCCTCGCAGAAACTTCTGTCTTTTTGCAACCCAACTGCTGGCGAGGAGAAGATATATATGCGTGGGACTCTGCGAGTCCCACGCACCCCCTGCTTATGTGCAATAGTTCAAACTATTCACTTTCACCTAAGCTGTATAAAGTCGTAGGCAAAGTTAAAGAAATAAAGCTGTATACCTGCAAGTTATTCAAACTTAAGCTCCGCAGAGCGTTCCACTATACTTAATTTAAAAGAGATGCGAACCCTTGTATTTAGCAAACTGCTTCTTCATATTAAACGTAAGAATTTTACGAATAAAATTCTTTGTGTCAGGCGTTCGCGGTTTTGCTCCACTTTGTCCACACAAAGTGGAAACCAAGCGGAGCGATCCCAAAGCAAAGAAAACTGCTCAAGCAACGATTTGCGGAACAGAAAACTTTATCTCATCCATTACGCAAACAATCCAAATCCTCGCAGAAACTTCTTCCTTTTTGCATGCCAACTGCTGGCGAGGAAAAGATACATATGCGGGGGACTCTGCGAGTCTCCCGCACCCCCTGCTTTTCTGAAATAAATCATACTAATAGATTTTACCCAAGGTTTATGAAACCGTAAACTCAGATAGAAAAAAATAAAGCTGTGCTATTGTGATTTTATCAAGCTTCAGCACCGCAGTGCGTTCCACCAAACTGATGTAAAAAGAAATGCAGACCGTTGAGCCAGTTGGCAAAAGCAGTTGGCTAAGAAAGAACATGGCTCACCGCGTCTGCGTTTTTATGAACCTTTTCTAATCCTCGCAGAAACTTCTGCACTTTTGCATGCCAACTGCTGGCGAGGAAAAGATATATATGCGGGGGACTCTGTGAGTCCCCCGCACCCCCTGCTTATGTGCAATAGTTCAAACTATTCACTTTCACCTAAGCTGTATAAAGCCGTAGGCAAAGTTAAAGAAATAAAGCTGTACACCTGCAAGTTATTCAAGCTTCAGCACCGCAGTGCGTTCCACCAAACTGATGTAAAAAGAAATGCATACCGTTCTTTCTACAATATGGATTTTCCTATCAAACGTAAGAAATTTTGAGTAAATTTCTTTATGTCACCGCGTCTGCGTTTTTAAAAAAGTTTTGGGACAAAACTTTACTCTGCTTCTACTAAGAATAAAATTGAGTGGCAAATATGAACTACAATAGTGCTGGCACTATGAGTGTTCATATTGTCAAATAGAAAAGTTGAGGTTATTGAAAAAAGTAGGGCCGAGCGGCAGCGTACCCAATGTAAAGAAAATTGCTCAAGTAACGTTTTGCGGAGCAGGAAACTTTATCACACTGCAATTAATCTAGCAGCCATATTCCTCGCAGAAACTTCTTCCTTTTTGCATGCCAACTGCTGGCGAGGAGAAGATACATATGCGGGGGACTCTGCGAGTCCCCCGCACCCCCTGCTTTTCTGAAATAAATCATACTAATAGGTTCCCCCCAAGCATTATAAAGCCGTAGACAAAGAGAGAAGAACAACCATTAACTGCGCACAAAAAAAGAAGCCTGAGTATAATCAAGCTCCTTTATAAATCAAATAATTCTACCTCTTCCGCTTAACCCACACGCTCATTTCGCTTTCGCCGCGGTTAAGGCAGGCGTAATACGGCACAAAGGTAAGCTTTGTTTTTTCATAAGCGGTGTCATAAACATCGGTATATAATGCGTCGGTTTGAGGTACGTTGGCACGCACTCCGGAAGCTGTAAGCTTGATTACTCCGCCAAGAAGATTCTCATCATACTCAGCTGTTACAGGCTTATTGGTGTCCGCTTCCAAAAGATAAAGCTCCGCACCGTTGTCCGGCTCTTCAATGCAGTATACAAGCGGTCCATAGGTCAAAGCGACCTTGCCCCAGTCCTCGCGAACCTTGGGATTTGCCGCCACAAACTTCGGCTGCGCGTTAAAGTCTATCTCCAGTGTGTCACCTTCCTGCCACGCACGCTCAATTTTCACATATCCGTCAGCATCATCTATATCATATGCAATGCCGTTAAGCTTCATTTGGGGCGAATCGCTCCATTCAGGTATGCGCACATAAAGTGCGTACTCCCCTGCTCCCACGGTGATTTTTACCTCTCCGCTTCTTGGATAGTCGGTATCCATTTTGATTTTCACATCGCCTGCACCGCAGGAAACCTCAGCTTCGTTTGCAATGAATAAATCCACCTGCACGCCGTCGTCTTTTGCTGTATAAATATAGTCGTTTATCGATGCTAAAAGACGTGCCAGATTCGGAGGGCAGCATGCACAGCCAAACCACTTTAAGCGCTGCGGTTCAACATGCTTATATGCACGGTTGCGTTTTGCCTGCTCAGGCCACACTTCAAGCGGATTCACATAGAAAAACTCCGTTCCGGTAAGAGACATACCGCTCAGCACGCCGTTATACAGTGCGCGCTCCATAACATCTGCATATTTTCCCTTAGCTTCGGCTTTCAGCATGCGCTTTGTGAAGAAAACAAGCGATATTGCCGCGCATGTTTCAGCATACACAGTATCATTTGGCAAGTCATAGTCAAACGAAAACTCCTCACCATGTGCGCAACTTCCAATTCCGCCGGTAATGTACATCTGTTTGTTTTTGATGTTGTCAAAAAGTGTTTCGCACACTTTATACAGTTCATCATCTTTTTTAAGGCGTGCGACATCCGCCATTGCTGAATATAAGTATCCGGCGCGGACAGAATGCCCGACTGCCACTTTCTGCTCTCTTACAGGTTTGTGAGACTGATAGTATTTGCCGTCCGACCAAGTGCCTCTTTCATATTTTTTAGCTTCTTCATCAAAAAACATCGGTTCATTGCCGCGCTCGTCGATGAAGTATTTCGCATAATTAAGATAACGATCGTCTCCCTCAAGCTCATAAAGCTTTACAAGCGCAAGCTCTATCTCCTCATGTCCGGGATATCCCTTTATCTTTCCTTCCTCCGCGCCAACGTTATTTATAAAAAACTCCACGTTCTTTTTCATAACGTTAAGCATCTTGTCTTTGCCTGTTGCCTCATAATATGCAACAGCAGCCTCAAGCAAGTGCCCTGCAACATAAAGTTCGTGCCAGTCGCGAAGGTTTGTAAGCCTTTTTTCCTCGTCTTTAACGATAAACGCTGTGTTCAGGTATCCGTCCTCACACTGCGCCTGTTCCATAAGCTCCACGGCATAATCCACCTTTTTTTCAAGCTCGCTGTCCGGATTAAACTCAAGCGAGTATGCCGCGGCCTCGATAAACTTTGCTATATCGCTGTCGATAAAGACAGGTCCGATAAACTCGCCTTCTTTTTTGCCTGCAGCTATCTCAAAGTCATGGATGGATCCGGACTTTGCCGCGCCTTCAATGCGGTCGTTTAACGCCTCCCACTGGTAAGGGAGCATTTCGGAAACGAGATTTTGTCTGCGGTCCTTCCACTTTTTATCGGTGATTGTAACTTTAGATTTGTTTGACATTGCATTCTCCTTCTTAAAGAAATTCGCACTTCTATGAGTATAGCACTTTATTTTGGTTTTGTTATAAACAGAGGATAGTAAATTTTTGTTTTATTTTAAGGCAATTATATTTTTATGTTTGTTATGAGCAATTCACGGATAAAATTTTACATGATTCAGTAACAAATCCTTCCTTTTGTGCCTAACACAATGCCAAAAAAGCATTTCCTCGCAATTGCTCTTCGCCGGAAACAGATCTTTGAGAAAAACCGAGGCATAGGCCTCGGCTTCTCAGATGTATATAGGGTATATGGGGAAGTCTGTTAATGTCCGCCGCCGCCTCTTCTGCCGCCGCCACCGCCGTGTTCAGACGGAAGAGTGCTGTTTTCGTTGATAAAGTCAACGGAGAGTGCATTGGCCACGGCTTCCATAATGCCGTTGCTTGAAAATGTCGCGCCGCTCATTGCATCCACTTCAACATCCTGCTTAGCTATAATCGAGTCGATTACTCCAAGAGCGTGGTCAAGGTATGGCCCGTCTTCGTTGTGCGAAACCACTTCGATATCAGTGATTTTTCCGCCTTCTACTGTAACTTCCACTTCAATATCTCCGCGGAATCCTGAGCCTGTGCCTGAGTACGTTCCGTCAGAAACTTCGGAAAAGTCGGCATTTGCTTCGATGTCTGCAATATCGGGTGTGGCAGTTTCCTCCGCAGTGTCATTGGCAGGAGTTTCAAACGCTGCCATCTCGCCATGTCCTCGGTTTTCGCCCATATCATAGTAAGAATTTCCGCCGATTGCGTCGGTTACTGCATTTAAGATTGCGTAAGAGCTGTATGTCGCGCCGGTCACAGCGTCCACTTCGCAGCACTGCGAGCTGAGTATGCCGTTTATTACTGATGTCTTTGCCATGTTGAAAAAGTCCATATCGTCGTCTGTTGACAACACTTCGACAGATGTTATATACCCGTTTTCAACTGTCACTTCCACTTCGGTTGTGCCTCTGTATCCTTCGGCGCTTCCTGTATATGTTCCGTCTGTAAATGAACCCGTTTCGCCCTGAGTGTCTATCGAAACTACATTGCTGTCTGATGCTGCGTAAGCTACGCTGGATGCAAACGCGCTGCCTGCATAATATAGCCCTGCTATTGCCGCACTTGCCATAACACCTGCTGCAAGAGGCGCAACGCTCTGGTTTGATATTACAACTTCCGCATTATTTTTCGGGCACACGGAAACGCACTCGAAGCAGTCGATGCATTCGCCGGACTTAACCATATCATATCTGCCCATATCTATGCCCATAGAGCATTTTTTTGTGCAGGCTTTGCAGGATCCGCATGCCACCGATTGCTTTCGGATCTTGATTATACGAAGCTTTGATACAAGTGCAAACACTGCGCCCAGCGGGCAGAAATATCTGCAGAACATGCGCTCAACAAACATCGAACCTACGATTATAAGAAGAAGGAAAAGCCCGCCAAGCGACACAAAGCCCGCAAGATTGCTCCATCCCGAAAGCGATGTGTACATGCCGAATATGTTCCAGGGATTAACCGATGCGTCTATAGCGACCGCACCAAGTGTCCACACGAACAAAACCAGGAAGGCAAGCAATGCGTACTTAATGTATTTTAAAATTCCATCAGCTTTTTTACCTATTTTAAGAGGCTTTATTTTAAGCTTTCTTGCGACCTTCCACATAAAATCGCCCATTGAGCCGAAAGAACACAAAAAACCGCAAAAGAATCTGCCAAAAAGTATCGTAAGCGGAATAACCGCGAATATTATCGCAAGCTGTGGAAGATATAAAGATGCCGTAAATGCTCCGGAAGCGACTGCTGTCCACACTGACTTTATGCTCATAAATGCGCTTATAAAAAGCCCCGGCATAAACACGAATGCGAGTATCTGTATTACCCTTCTTATAAGATTTGTTATATTAATTTTTTTCTTTTTGGTTTTCATGTCAAGCTCCTCCGCTTATGTTGGTTTTCCTGTCGGAATTTAAGGTAAGCCTTCCTTTGAGGCCGCTTGTGGCAAACACATTCAGCATGCTGTCCACGAATATCGCCTGAGCGTTCATCTTTTTGACAAGCTCCACTCCGTCGTTTATTCCCAGTATTAACGCGGCAGTTGCAACAGCGTCCATGTCCATCGAACAGTTTCCTATCAGTGTCACGCTCAATAATCCTGTCTGTGCAGGACGGCCCGTCCTCGGATCTATTATATGATGATATCTTGTGCCGGAGTTCATGAAAAATTTCTCATAAACGCCGGATGAAACAACCGTTTCATCAAACACCATCACATCTCCAAGCGTAACACCCCTTTGCTCAGCCGGATTTTGTATGCCCACTCGCCAGCCCTGTCCGTTTTTATCGCCTATGGCCCATATGTTTCCGCCAAGGGCAACCAACGCGTTTTTTGTCCCGAACTGCTTAAGCGTTTTTACAGCTTCATCCGCGGCGTATCCCTTTGCGATGCCGCCCAGTCCGACTGCCTGTCCTTTTTTAGGAAGGCTTGCAGTAAGGTTTATATCGTCAAGTTCTACGGTGCCTATATTAGCCATTGCTTTTTCGATTTCCGAGTCATGCGGCGGTCTTTCCCTCCGCGCTGCTTTTTCCCAAAGGTTTGTAAGCGGTTGGGAGGCGATGTTAAATGCACCGTTTGTAATGTCTATAAACTCTTTTGCACGCTTTAAAACTTTCATCGTGTCGTAACTTAACGAAACTTCGCCTTTGCCTGCCATGCTGTTAAGCTCGTATATCTCCGACTCGCGGCTGTAATAGGACATTTTATCATTAATTTCTTTCACTCTTCTGACTGCAGCCTTTGCCGCTATGCTGCTTACGCCGTCCAGTGTCTGGATGGTATTTACCGTTCCGAGAGCAGTAAAAGATTTTATTGTCGATGTATTTTTCATTTCACCCTCCGTTTTATGGCTTAAGTATAAAAAAGGATTTTAAGAAGGTTTTCATGAAATTATGAATTATTTGTGATGTTTTTTAAGCATAAATTGTTGGAAACTGTGATTTCAGGCGCTTCAATGAAGTTTATTCTATTAAACCAACATCATTCTTATTGATATTTGGGTAGTAATTATAATATTTTCGGGAAGTTATAATATTTACACCTGTGCCCTCACCTCTCTGTCCTTCGGACATCTCCCCTCAAGGGGAAACTTTCTTATAAATATATAAAATGGATACTAGAATAAAAATACCCCCTAGAGGGGGCTGTTAAGCGGAGCGAAATATGAGTATGGTGTGAATCCCCACACTATCTGCAGCTGCTTTATGAAAAAGATATTATTCCGCTTCCCACGACAAAGATTCGCTTGGCTCAACTACTCCGACACCGCACTCCATTTTTTCGCCTGTATCAGGATTTGTAGGCTGGTCAACCATATATAAATACCCTGATTGTCCATATCTGCCAAGCTTGTTTTCATCATAATGCCTGCTGTCCATTGATATATTTACCGCTTTAAGTGCAACCGTCATTTCTTCGCTGCCCTCAAACATTTCATGTTCCCATAAAAACTCGCACTCAATATTCATATAACACTCTTTAATTCGGGGAGCATTGACTTTAGTGGCAGGCTCTGCAGTAAGTCCGGCTGCAGTTATCTCATTTGTTTCATAATCATTGTTTCTTATAGTTTCAATACACCTGTCATATATCTCATGTGACGGAAAGTTTAATACACATGCTCCGGTTTCTTTTAACGATTGATACATATGTCCGTTTTTATTTACTTTGTTTAATATACAAATATAATCATTGACGCCTCCGCCCGCAAAGCATGACCATGAATGAAGACAGGCGTTTTCCTTGCCGTTTTTCTTCCATCCCGTTACAACAAAGACGAGCTGAGGCATCGCAGCGACAAAATCATGCCATGACACATTGCCGCAGCATTGTAGATATCTCTCGTCAAAAACTTCCGGTTTAGCTGAAAACTCTTTTTTCATTAATCTTCTGTCTCCTTTTAGCCTAGCGATTGTCTGTGTTTATATATAATATACCATAGCATACATGACATCAGTGTGTCGTGTTTTCTCTCTGTATAAATTTATCTACGAACGGTTATTTTATATTATGTTAGGTATATTTTTATAAAAACTAACCGTCTGACTGTTGGTTTGCTCTAATCCTGTAGAAGCGTGAACTTGCTTGTGTCTATGACATGTTGAAAGATTTGCCAACCGATTCTTAGGCAAATTTTTCTCTGGATCATCCTACCTATTCAAATACTTAATTTTTTATCAGACAGATGTCCCCAATCGCCGCCTAATTTTATCTTTTTTATCTGACTTCGCAACGGCTGGGATTATGGTTTATTCTGGGGACTCTGCGAGTCCCCCGAACCCCCTGCTTGTATGTAATAACGATAAGCTGACAAATCCCTTTTACCTTTTGTTTAGGTTTTTAAATATAAAGTCTACTCATTGCTGAAAGCTCTTTTGTACCACACGCATAGCATGTTGTTTTATTATTCAATAAAAAAAGCTCCGCACATATTAGTGCAGAGCTTATCTTCTCTTTTGTTAAATAACAGTTATGTTTTCTGCCTGAAGACCTTTTGGGCCCTGAGCTACAGAGTATTCAACATCCTGGCCTTCTTCAAGGTTTTTGAAGCCTGAGCCTGTTATCTGTGAATGATGAGCAAATACGTCATTGCCGTCCTGTCCTTCGATGAATCCGTAGCCTTTTTGTGAATTAAACCATTTTACTTTTCCCTGCATAATAATATGCCTCCAAAATTTATTCTTAAATCATGTTATACTGTCAATAAATTATAGGATGATATGCAATGCTTCTGCAGTGGTAAAATGCTAATGTTTATTATACAAATACTTCTTAAATTTAAGTGCCTGCTATTTATACCATGAAAAGAGCAGGCTGTCAATTTATTTGTAATTATTACATTAAATCATGTCGTTTTTTATGGTATTTTTTAAAAATAGCCTGATTTATATAAATATTGAGCAAATTCCTACTCCGTTTATTCACAGATATCCACAAGCTCTAAAAGAGAGCGTATGGTATATTTCTGTCCCCATTTAGGAGCCTTGCCTTCCCTATTTATAAGAGCTGAAACAATGCCCAGCTCGTTTGCGCCGTCAATATCTTTTTGTTCGTCGCCTACATATATCATTTCATAAGGATGCAGGTGAAATGCCTGAAGGAGCATGTTAAATCCCGCCGCATTTGGCTTTCTGTAGCCGACATCGACTGAGGTCAGTATTATGCTAAAGTAATCATTTATATCTTTTATGTCTGAAAGAGAGTATTTATTCCCCATGCCGTATGCAACATCGGTTAATACGCCAAGCTTAAGATCCATCGATTTAAGCGCTTTTAGCGTGTCTATTGCATCGTCATACAAACAAGCTCCGTTTTGGAAAAATCCATAGAACGCGTCAAGCACCCCGTCAAGCCTTACGTTTGGCATGTCAAGCGCGTTAAATATGTCGGCGAATATTATAGTAGCGTTGATTTCATTTTCGCGCGGATGCTGGCGCGTGTTATATTTGCTCATAACTTTTGAAGCGACTCTAATATCGTTTTGCGTAAAGCCAAGGTCTAATGCATCTGAAATGTGTTTAAAAGCAGGCTTGTAAAGCGCTTTCCAGTTAAGCGGATTATTATACTTCACCAGAGTGTGCCCGATGTCAAATGAAACTGCTTTTATCTTCATGCCTTTTCGCCTTTCAAAAACAATATTAATATTATCTTATCTTACCCGAATTAAAACAAGGCTATAACAGAATTATGGTGTAAAATAGTGTAAATTTAAATTAAATTTTGTTGACAAAATTAGTTGCATTAGTTATAGTTGCATATAGCAACTAATTGGAGATATGAATGAAAAACGAGCACACACTGCTGGGTTATTTCGTGGGAAACTTAAGCCTGAGCATAAGAAAATCCTTCGATTCATTGTTTGCAGACCATAACATTGACCTTACAAAGGAGCAATGGGTTGTGCTTAAAGGCTTGATTAACAACGGCCCTCTTACACAGACACAGATAACTCAGTTTTCACATAAGGATAAAACAACAATTACAAGGGCGATTGATTCACTTGCCAAAAACGAATATGTCGTAAGAACAACCTGCCCCGAAGACAGACGCGTCCACATTGTAAAGCTTACCGAAAACGGAAGAAAAATTATGGAGTACATGGCGCCGTTTATAGAAGAGCGCATGCGTGAAGCAGTAAGCTTCATTGACAGACGAAGAGTATGATACATTTAAAAAGAACTTGATTAAGATTAACGAAAATCTTATGAATAAGCTATAATTCAGGAGACATGATGAAAGAAAATCAAAAAACAGAAAATAAAATGGGTTATGTCCCGATACCCAAACTTATAATAAAAATGGCGCTTCCGCTTATCTTTTCAATGCTTGTACAGGCTTTGTACAACGTGGTTGACTCGATATTCGTATCCCGCCTAGGCGAAAACGCACTTACTGCCCTGTCGCTTGCCTTCCCGCTGCAGCTTATTGTTATAGCGGTGTTTGTCGGGCTTTCAGTCGGCGTAAGCTCCGCAATCTCAAGAAAGCTCGGCGAACAGGATGAAGACGGCGCGCTGCAGATCGCAGAGCACGGAGTTGCAATCGGCGCAGTTATCTATGTGGTGGTGGCAATCTTCGGCGCATTCTTTGCTCAGTATACGATTAAAGGATTTACCAGCGACCAGACGATTATCGATTATGCCATTTCATATATCCGCATAGTACTGATATTCTCATTCGGAAGCATACTAAACCAGGCAGGGCGCGCAATCTTCCGCGGAACAGGCGAAACAGTCAAACCCATGATAGCACAGCTTATCGGCGCAGGTCTTAACATTGTGCTTGATCCGATTATGATATTCGGCTACTTCGGCTTTCCGGCGCTCGGCGTTAAAGGTGCGGCGATAGCCACAGTCACAGCGCAGATAATCGCTATGCTATACATCTGGGTACAGCTTCTTTCGGGTAAATCGCTTATCAAGATAAAAGTTAAAAAGCTTATCTGGGATATGAAAATAGTCGGACAGGTTCTGTCCGTCGGATTCCCCTCTTTTATAATGCAGGCCCTCGGCTCCGTGATGCTGTTTTTCATGAACATGATTTTATCAAACTTCGGTGAAACATCAATTGCAATCATGGGTGTATATTTCCGTGTGCAGTCGCTTGTGTTCATGCCAGTTTTCGCTCTTGCATCCAGCATGATGCCTGTCGTCGGCTACAATTTCGGCGCGCACAACAAAAAGCGAATGTATGATGCAGTAAAGTTTAGCCTCGGTGTTACAATCGGGTTTTTGATACTTGCGCTTGTTGCATTTCAGATACTTCCAAAGCAGATACTTTCCATGTTTAACGCGACCGAAGCGTTATACGGCGTAGGCATTCCCGCTTTCCGCACGATAAGCCTGCTGTTTCCTATCGCAGCTGTAAACATCATCTTCTCCACGGCTTTCCAAGGGCTGGGCAAAGCCTACTACAGCCTTATGATATCGCTTTTCCGCATGATAGTGATTCTTCTTCCGGCGGCGTATCTTCTTTCAAGGCTTGGCAATGTGGACTATGTCTGGTATGCATTTGTGATAGCTGACGTACTGGCATCGGCAGTTACTATCCCAGTATTCCGCCGTACTATGAAGCAAAGCACTTTGGGGTGGGAATAATCCTATCGCAGCAAAAATACTGAATACGGTTTCAAAGCATTAGAGCATCGCTTTAATGCTTTAAATTTATAATACAGCAGTATATTACAGTAACTTCTGCCCTTTTTAAATATTATCTTGTAAATGTTGTAAATTATTCTAGCTTGTAATATAATATATTACGAAAGCGGTTTCAGGTCTTATGTCTCCAGATATAAAAGGATTTATAATTATAAAGCCGTAGGCTTAATAATAAATCAAAACGGAGGTATAGTTGTATGCTGAAAAGTAAGAGAGCAAAACTTATTATGACACTACTTTTGTCTGCTGTACTAATGTCGATGACCTTTATGCCCGCAAGCGCGGCCGCAGGTGATGTTCACGTTCCCAACGGTGTTCAGTTTGAGGACACTAGCGGAAATCTCGTAAACGCACACGGCGGAGGGATTATTCAGGTAGGAAGCTACTACTACTGGTATGGCGAGCACCGTGATGAAGTGGGTGAATGGCTATTTCAGGGTGTTAGCTGCTACAGAACAACTGATTTTAAAAACTGGGAGTACAGAGGTGACGTTTTAAACACAAGCTCAGACGCTGAGCTTGCAAGCTGCAACGTTGAGCGTCCTAAAGTAATATACAACGCCACTACAGGTAAATACGTCATGTGGATGCACTGGGAAAACGGAGTACACTACGGCGAAGCAAGGTGCGCTGTGGCATGGTGCGACACTCCGGATGGAAACTTCACATATATAGGAAGCTTCAGGCCGTATCAGGACGATCCCAACGTTGAAGACCACGGACTTCCCGGATATATGTCGCGCGACTGCACACTTTTTGTAGACGATGACGGCACTGCCTATTTCCTTTCTTCATCAAACGAAAACATGGATATGAACGTATACAGGCTGACCAGCGACTATCTTGACATAGACGAGTTGGTGGCTGTTTTGTGGCCTGGACAGCAGCGCGAAGCACCGTGCCTTTTTAAGCGCGGAAGCTACTATTTTCTTCTAACGTCAGGCTGCACAGGCTGGGATCCCAATCAAGCTAAGTATGCATATTCCACGTCCATTGCAAGCGGATGGAGCTCGCTTATTAACATCGGAAACTCCACAACGTTTTATTCGCAGCCGGCATATGTCGTTACTATGACTGGAACATCCGGCACAAACTATTTATACATGGGTGACAGATGGGCCGGCGCATGGGATGACAAAGTAAACGACTCGCGTTATGTGTGGGCACCGCTTGAGTTCCCCAGCGCGACATCTATGACGTTGAGCTACAATGACGCTCTGACGATAAACACAACAACTGCCGAGATATCTCCCAGCAGTTACATAAAAGTCGTAAACGACTACACAACAGGAACATCAAACTATCAGTTCAACTTCACAGGAACATGGAGCGCTGCCGGAAACGAAGGCTCTCACAACAACGACAACCACTGGACAAACGTTGTAAACTCCGCATATGAAGTTGGCTTTAACGGCACGCAGGTAAAAGTCTACGGCAAGCTGGATACAAACCTTGGAATCGCAGCCATATCCATCGACGGCGGAGCAGAAACTATGGTGGACTGCTACAACAACCACCCGACAGAGTGCGTAATACTATACACAAGCCCAGTACTCACTCAGGGACAGCATACCGTCAAAGTACGGGTAACCGGAAACATGAACGCGCTTTCTACAAACTCTCATATAATTGCTGACAGGATAGATGTCTACGGAGTTGCTGAAGTCCCCGGAAGCTTCAGCCTCTCGTCTCCTTCCAACGGCGCAAGAAACATCTCCAGAACCAACACTTATTTTGACTGGGGCGATTCGTCAGGAGCTTCAAGCTACACGATACTCGTAGACAATAACAGTGATTTTTCAAGTCCTGAGATCAGCGTTTCGGGGCTGACGGCAAGCAATTACACTTCAACTGTCACACTGGCTGCAAAAACAACATACTACTGGAAAGTAACAGCTGTGAATGCAAGCGGACAAACGGAATGCAATTCGGTGTTTAGCTTTAAATCAGCCAATAGATAACCTACTTTATCCTTTTATAGATTGTATTGCCGTGCTTTTTACAGCACGGCTTTTACTATCCGAATATCATATTACTATAGTTTATCATTTGTGAATTTTTTCTTATATTTATTCACTTTTGCTTGTATTTCACACTGTCTCAAGCTAGTATCTTAAAAGTGTGTTGAGTTTACAAATAAATTATGATGCGCAAATACTAACTTAAGCTTAATGCACTATAATCTCTCAGTAAAAAAATATATGAGGTAGAAAATCAATGAAGTATGTGAACTACGAGTCATTCGTGGAAGATGACGACAGGTATCTTTCCGATGCTCAAAACAAATGGGCCGCTTTTGATGAAGCTAAGGAAAAACTGCCGGAAAGGCTTGTTTCGCTGTACAATCAGAGCGAGCTTTTCGATGGCATGAGAATCTATAGCTATAAAGTGAGCAGAAACCCGGACTGCAAACATTCGTGTGCGCGCATTGAAGTCGGACGCGGCAACAACAGCGAGCGCTACGTTTTTAGATACTGCAACATCGACAAATTTTCAATGGACTTTGCAGCAAACAAGAAAAATGACAAATCAGGATACATGAACGAATGCCTTCTGGATGAAATATATCTGGACGGCAAATATATCTGCCACAACATTATGTTTACCGATGGCAAAGAGATTAATATCCGATGCCAGAGCATAGATGTTGAACCCAAAAAACAATAGTCTTATATATCAATAAAAATCTTATTTGATGAGCCATTTAAAGCATAAAACTATGTTATAATCTTCCTATAAGCATTTTAGGGGGAAATATGTCAAACATAGTTGAATGGATTGGTTATCTTGCGAGCGCAATTATACTCGTTTCTCTTTTAATGAGCTCAATCATAAAGCTTCGCATAATAAACACTGTCGGTTCTGTTATCTTCGCAGTTTACGGCATTATTATTGGCTCTATACCCGTTGCCGTTATGAACTTCGGCATAGTAGGCATAAACATTTATTATCTTATTAAAATGTATTCCGCGAAAGATCCGCTAAACATCGTGGAAATGGCACCAAACTCCGAATATATGATAAACTTTCTCGATTATTACAGCGATGAGATTAAGAAATTTTCCGACTTCAGGATGGACAGCTTGTCTGATACGGCAATATCCTTTTTAATAACACGCGACATGCAGGATGCCGGTGTATTTATATGTTCCGAGCATGACGAAGAGACTCTAAACATCGAGCTTGATTTTGTAACTCCCCAGTACCGCGACTTTCAAATCGGCAGCCATATTTTTAGCAAGAAAAATGACGTCTTTTTATCCAAAGGCTACAAGCGGTTTGTTGCTGAGTCGGAAAATCCGGTGCATGTTAAATACTTGAGAAAAATGGGATTTAAAGCTTTCGGCGCATCCGGCAGGCTGTGGGAAAAGGATATTTAATGGCTTTTTAGACGCTTTTAGCATTTTACCATATGTCAATAACTCCAAGCAGAATCAGAAGACCGACTATTGCCGTCGCCGAAAATACAACCATCATAATAATCCACTCTTTGCGGCTTCTTGCAAAAGGCCAACCTAAATAGCGGACAGGTTCACGCGTATTGCCTCGAAAATCTTGTGTTCCTTCACATATAAGTTCATCCACTGTAACCTTATATAATTTTGATAAAGCTATAAGGTTTTCTGTGTCCGGCAGAGTGTCTCCGCACTCCCATTTAGACACAGCCTGTCTTGACACTCCAAGTTTTGCTGCCAGATCGCCCTGCGATAATCCATCTTTCTTTCTTAATGATATAAGTTTTTCAGCTATTTTCATGTTCATGACAGCACTCCTTTTGTTCTATACCATAATTATAATAACAAAACAAATGTCACGCCACCTATTTGACTTATAAATTTAGCAACCACAAGTTGCTTTAACAAAAAAACGCCCCTTTCGGGGCATTATTATTAGTTAATGTCTTTGCTTTTTAAAATGGATCGTCGTAAGTGTCTGTGCCAAAGGTTTCAACAAGCCTGCTGCATACAGGGCACAAAATCTCGCAGTTTGAAAGGCTGTCATCTTCGCCGCCGTGCGGTGCGGGGTGCTTGTGGTGGGCAGTCCATTTGTCCTTTTTGGATATAACAGCTGAACACCTTCTTCCATGATGCGGGGCATCTGTCATGCCCAAGTGGCATCTTTCGCATTCGCACCTGCCCTCCGACCTTTTGTAGGCGGCGTTTATAGTGCTTCTGGAAAAAGCCATGGTATCGCTCTCCCTCCATTGATGCTAATATCTATTATAACACACGAAAAAACTAGGCATCAACGAAGTCAAAAATTGTTTACCTTCATGGTTTTACAACATCAAGAAGCGTTTTGTGCAATTGCGCATTGCCTGCGACCAACGTCGTCATTTCATCATTAAGCGAAAGCTGTGCTCCGTCCCAGCGTGTGGCAACTCCGCCTGCTTCGCTAAGTATCACATATCCAGCAGCCCAGTCCCATCTCCAGAGTATCTGTGTAAAGTAGCCGTCCATGCGTCCGCAAGCTACATATGCCAAGTCAAGCGCTGAAGAGCCAACGCATCTTATGTCGCGGCAGCTTGCAAACACATGGGCAATCTTATTAAAGCTGGATTCTGTAAGCTCCTTATTATATGGCGAAGTTTCAACCGCAATAAGGCTGTCTTCCAGCGTTGGCGTATTAGATACTGAGATTCTCTCGCCGTTTAGATACGCGCCCTCTCCCCTTTTGGCAGAAAACATCTCGCCCGTTACTGGGTTAAATATCACACCCAGATCAAAATCGGTACCATCCCACAATGCAAGCGATACGCAGTATTCATTGTGGCCGTGCATCAGGTTTGTCGTACCGTCAACCGGATCAAGCACCCATGCGGGCTTTGTTAAGTCAGCTTCTTCTTTTGACTCCTCCGACAGCATACCGACATCCGGCGCAATCTTTAAAAGCTCATCTTTCAAAAAATCCTGAACTTTCAAATCCACCGCCGTGACGAAATTGAAATCGCCCTTTTTGTAGAACTCATTATTTTGCTTTTCACGCTCGATAAGCTCTGCCGTTTTTTCAACTATTTTTATTATTTCTGATAATTTATTCATCTGCATATTGTATCACAGGTTGTAAAGATAATCATAGTTAAGCACTGCTTATTAATTTTTACATGTCATTGTCACATCTCGCCTACTTCCTGTTTACACCCACCTTTCGCTGTGCTATCATTACCTAAAAACTAAAGGCATAATAATGAAACTTATCAAAACAAAAAATCCCCTCTTCAATCTACGATTCGCAACTCCCGATGATGTGGGGCTTGTGCTATCTTTTATAAAAAAGCTGGCTGATTACGAAGATCTGTCAGATGATGTTACGGCAACCGAGGAAATGCTCAAAGACACGCTGTTTTCGCGCAATGTGGCGGAAGTTATTATAGGCGAATACGAAGGAAAGCCCGTCGGCTTCATGCTGTTTTTTCACAACTTCTCAACGTTTGTCGGAAAGCCCGGCATATATCTTGAAGATCTCTTTGTGGATATCGAAATGCGCGGCAAAGGCTTTGGCAAAATGATGCTGTCATACCTCGCTCGGCTTGCGATTGAGCGCGACTGCGGCAGGCTTGAATGGGCGTGCCTCGACTGGAACGAGCCGTCAATTAAGTTCTACAAGTCACTGGGCGCAGTGCCTATGGACGAATGGACTGTGTACAGGATGACGGGTGACGCTATAAAGGATTTGGCTGGGGTGTAGAATCCTTAAGGGATTTTTAAGATGCGCATTATCATTTCTTCAAATACTTAATATATTCTCCATGAAAACTAATTTGCCCGTCTGCTATCTCAATAAAAGAATTATCAGGAAGACCGTAAATTGTCTTATTTCTTGATGCTTCTACTACATCATATAAGTGTTCTTTATCAGCTTCGTTTATATGTGGTTCGATACTAATATCAACAAGCCCTATACCGCTATAGATTTGAGTTTCTTCAATATTTTCTCTAATATCCCGAGCGAGAACCACTTCATCTGCCATGTTTATAGAGCCTGCGCTCATGCCTATAGTAAGTCCCTCTCTTTTTATAAGCTCTGGTATGATATCATTCTCTTTAATACTATTTATCTGTTTTAATGTGTCTCCACCTGAAAGCCACACAATATCTGCTTTTGATATACATTTTTTAGCTTCAGTTTTTGATATCCTACCGTCTACAATAAATACTTCATCAAACACTATTCCAGCTTTTTCAAACATTGATACAAATAAATTTACATATCTATCCGTTTTTTCGTGCTGATTAAAATCGGATGCAATAAACACAAATAAACCGCCCCGATAATATTTCTTTACACAATCTGTGAAATCTTCTGTAAATCCATTAGGAAAACCACTGGTTATAAGTGATACTTTCATTTTTGCTCCTGACAATATATCTAATTTATCATAGGCTTTTACTTACAATATTTAGATTATATCAATGAAGTTTCTTTTAAACAATTAATCGATTTATTTTATTAGTGCAATCATTTATACCCACCCCCACCTGAGCGCTTGAAAGTTTTGCTTTACGCTTACTCTTGCAAGTCCTCGCATAAACTTCTGTCTTTTTGCAAACCAACCACTGGCGAGAAGATTCTTGTTCTTTTTTTGGCAGCGTCGCTACGCTCCTCTGCACTTCTTATCGAACTTTTCTTATATTATTAAAGATAAAACTGAGTATATATTTTAAACTACCTTTTTCCACCCAAATTTTATAAAGCCGTAAGCCAAGCTAAAAAAGAAAGTTATACCACTACAATTTGTTCAAACTTCAGCACCGCAGTGCGTTCCACTAAACTATTGTAAAAAGAGGTGCAACCCTTTGAGCCAGTTAGTAAAAGCAGTCGGTTAAGATTGGAAACGGCTCATTGCGGTTGCGGTTTTGCTCCACTTTGTCCACACAAAGTGGAAACCAAGCGGCAGCGTACCCAAGGTAAAGAAAACTACCCAAGCAACGTTTTGCGGAGCAGAAAACACTCTCTTATTTCATTTTATTCAACTATCCTCCCCAAACGCTTTCGTGCTTTTTATGTTTTTATAAACTATGCAGAAGCTGGGATGATTTTTTTGTTTTTTAGGCGGCGTCGCTACGCTCCTCCGCACTTCTTTTCAAACTTTCTTCTATTATTAAAGATAAAACTGAGTATATAATTTAAACTACCTTTTTCCAACGAAGTTTTATGAAGTCGTAGACTAAGCTAAAGAAAGAATATTTGCTAACTGCGCACAAAAAGCCCAGTAAATAGTATTTCGAACCCTTGAGCCAGTTTGTAAAAGCAGTTGGCTGGAAAGAAAACGGCTCAGGCGTTCGCGGTTTTTATAAGTTTTGGAACAAAACTTTGCTCTGTTTCTACAAAGAATAAAGTTAGGTGGCGAATATGAACTGCAATAGTACTTTAGCACTATGAGTGTTCATATTGCCGAACGCAGAAACTGGACTATTGGAAAAAGGTTCCCTAGCGGAGCGTATTTAAGCTAAGCATTATTACTCTGTTTCTGTTTATAAAATAAATTGCTCTAGCTCAATACAATTTATTAGTAAAAGCCCTATAAAACCATAAAAAAAGAAGCACCTTAGTGCTCCTTTTCAAACCTTATTATTTCAACCCAAACGCCTCTTTTATCTCATCAACCTGCTCGTCGTTTATCGGAACCATATCCCCGATAACACCAGCATCAATCAACGCTTTTGCCGAAAACTCTGCAACTTCCAAGCGGTCAAACACGTTTATCAGGCTGCTGCCGGTTACAATCACACTGTCGTTTTCAATCATAACAATTGGAACAGTTTCGCCAAGCGTGTCACAGATAAGCTCAGGATTTAATATATTAACTCCGAAAGGCAAAGGCTTTATATCGCGAAGCATGATGTAGCTTTCGGGGATGGTACGCGAGTCAAACTCCTTGTCTGAAAGTCCGTATGCCATGATGTTTGGCGGATGGGCAATCATAACGGATTTTACATCCTTGTGCGTATCGTAAATCATCTTGTGCAGAAGCACCGAACGGCTGGGCAGCTTACCAGCTTCCCTTTTGCCTGAGTCTATACGAACAATGTCGGCAGGCTCCATATATGCTCTGTCCACACCGTAAGGCGTAATAAGATACGAATCATCACTCAGCTTATATGAAAATGTCCCTTGTGTGCTGGTAAAAAGTTTCTGGTTGTATGCACGATGGATTATGTCACACATCTGTCTGCGTGATGCCTTTTCCTCACTGGAGTGGCTTTCAGGTGTAAATTCCTGCATATCCGCATGCTGTTTGGTACGGGCAACTTTAAGCTGTTCATCCGTAAGCGAAGTCACATCGCCCAAGCGCATTGCTCCGATTTCAAGACGCGCGCAAAAGTCCAGTGTCTCAAAGCGCATAAATGCCTGAAACAAATCCGCACCCAGCGTTACCAGGCCGTGGTTTTCCATCATGACAACATCGTTGCCTTCAAGAAACTTTTTGGCGATCCTCTCGCCTAACGCCGCACTTCCCGGCACTTCATATTCCGCCATACCTACATCGCCGCAGATAAGATGCGCATTTGGAATAACCGCAGTGTCGGGTATCTTTCTTACTATTGAAAACGCAACCAGTGCCGGCGGATGAGCGTGCAAAACAGCTCCCGCATCGGGGCGTATCTCGTACACTTTCTTGTGGAACGGATATTCGACCGACGGCTTGTGAGGCCCTATCACTTCCCCGTCTTTTGTGACGCGGATTATATCGCTTCGCGTTAAGCTACCCTTATCGATACCGCCGGGAGTAATCCATATATCGCCGTTTTCGTCCTTGATGGAAAGGTTTCCGCCGGAAGTGGTTGTCATCTGTCCGTTATAGATGCGCTGCATCAGCATAACTATCTGGTCCGCCGGGTGTAACAGGTCAAATTTCATATAAGCACCTCATTGTGATTTGTTGGTTTTATTTGGTTTGTGGTTTCTTATACAACTATTATAGCACTATCACGGTTGGTTTCAATGGGTTTTTATTGGTTTCTGTTGGTGTTTTGTTAGTAATGTAATAAAATTGGTTTGTTATATTGTAAGTTTATCACATATATAGATTTTTAGATGGATGAAGTATTAATTTTTCAGATAAAATTATATTGGGTTTGTCTTTTTACAGACTGCCCTCTCATCTCGCCTGATAACTTTTATTTCTTTTGACATTTTTGTAGAGGCGAGAATATTACTGGGGCTTCGCCCCAGTGCCCCGTTTCGCCTGCCAGCGTGTTC
Source organism: Christensenellaceae bacterium (assembly GCA_963677605.2). Lineage (GTDB taxonomy): Bacteria > Bacillota > Clostridia > Christensenellales > UMGS416 > JAGLOK01. The sequence goes on from CAXXDX010000006.1 coordinate 72,041, forward strand.
TTGCATACTCAATGATTTAGGTAGAATAGATGAACTAAGCCATTTTACAACTAATAAATACGGCTTGTTACAAACTTTAGATGATATGATGCATTTTATAAGCGAAAGAGAAAACCTAGTTAGTAAAGAAGATGACTCTCTTAGATTTGAAAGAGGTAATTTCATTATATATAAACTCTCGAAATATTCACTCACGATTTAAACTGCGTAACACATATTAAAAATTTATCATTATTATAATAGACGTTCATTTTATTTTTAATAAATTCAGGCTATTGAAAATGTTTCAAGGCGATGGATAGTGATATTTCGCTGAAGGAGCTTATCGAGACATAAGTGACTGAAGAAGAAATTGAAACTAGACATTGAAATTGGAGCATTTTCATTTGCCTGAAAGAAAAAAGTGCCCCTATAAAGAGGCACCTTTTCCCTAATGAATCTATCTGCTTACACACAGCACCTTAAATCCGCAGCTCCAATGCGAAAAACACTGTGTTTTAGCCTTTTTTCTTTCACTAAACAGGCTTTTTAGCAATTCTCCCATAAAGTGACATTATAATAATATACACTCTACATTATAACGTTAACTGTTACTTCTTCCTTGTCACTAACGGGAATGATATTGCCGTCAATTTTCACACCGTCAACCAGCATTTCCTTAACGCCTTTTTGAGCATTGTCTGGATTTTTAACGTTGATTATATACTTCGTTCCGCGGAACTTGCGGGTAATAGTATATTCTTTTATGTGCTCGGGTAAGCACGGATCCACACGCAGGCCGGAAAGCTCCGGATAGATTCCGAGTATCCACTGACTGGCAGCCACAAAGCACCATGAAGCAGTTCCCGTAAGCCATGAGTTTTTGGCTTCACCGAATGTTGCGGCATCACGCCCCGCTATCATCTGCGAATATACATAAGGCTCTGTTCTGTGCAGCTTCTGGTCGCGAGTAAACGAAGGCGCAATCTTGGAGTATGTGCGGTAAGCCGCATCTCCCATTCCAAGGTGTGCCTGAGCGCAGGTCACCCACGAGTTGTTGTGGCAGAATATGCCCGCGTTTTCCTTATATCCCGGCGGATATGATGATATCTCGCCCAAATTCTCATAATATGTCGAGTATGCAGGCTGCTGCAATATAACGCCATGCTCAGTCTCCAGATACTTCTCGGTGGACTCCATCGCCTTCATTGCGCGTCCGTCATCCTCGCCGATTCCGGCCATAACGCACCAGCCCTGCGACTCGATGAATATCTTTCCTTCTTCGCAGTCCTTGGAACCTACAGGTGCGCCGTACGCGTCATATGCTCTCGTAAACCACTCGCCGTCCCAGCCGTGCTCGTCCACAGCCTTAAGCACTTTTTCCACTTCATCATTAACGTACTGCGTTTCGCCTGATTCAAGCACACTCAAAAGCTCTGCAAACATATTTCCCGAATACACAAACAATCCCGCAATCATTACAGACTCCGCCACACGTCCATCCGCAGTTCCATATGTCTGGAAGCTCTCGCCCGGGTTCTTGAGTGACAGTTGAGGTTTAAACAGTCGTTCCAGTCAGCGCGTCCGATGAGCGGCAAGCCGTGAGGCCCTTTGTTGTTTACGACGTGGTTAAATGATGAAAACAGATGGTCCAGCATTGTCGCATCAGCTTTGTCCTCAAACTTAACTTTCTCGGAAAGAAGAGAATAATCGCCCGTCTCCTTAACGTATGTTATAACTGCAAGTATAAGCCACAGCGGATCATCGTTGAACCCCCCGCCGATGTCCGCGTTGCCTTTTTTGGTCAGTGGCTGATACTGATGATAAACTGAACCGTCCAGAAACTGCGTCGCTGCAAGGTCGATTAATCTCTCGCGCGCTTTTTCCGGTATCTGGTGCACAAAGCCTAAAATATCCTGATTGGAGTCGCGGAATCCCATTCCGCGCCCTACCCCGCTTTCGAAAAACGATGCGCTTCGAGACATATGGAATGTCACCATGCACTGATACTGATTCCAGATGTTTATCATGGTCGAAAGCTTTTCATCTTCGCAGTCGAGGCTGTAGTTTGAAAGAACGTCATCCCAGTAAGCTCTAAGTGCAGCTATCTGCTTTTGGACTGCACCCTCTTCGCTGAACGCTTTTACTGCCTGCTTGGATTTTGTGAGGTTTGGTTTTCCGTCCACAAATTTTTTGTCCTCATCGTTTTCGATATAGCCAAGCGCCCAGATTATCTCTTTTTCTTCGCCAGGAGCAAGTGTTACTTCAACGCTCTGTGATGCTATCGGCGCCCAGCCGTGTGCCACAGAGTTTGTAGATTTTCCGTCTGCTACTGCTTTTGGCGATTCATATCCGTTGTATAATCCCAAAAAGCTCTCTCTATCTGTGTCAAAGCCTTCAATGTCCTCACTGCACCAAAGATATGCATAGTGATTGCGGCGCTCGCGGTACTCCGTCAGATGGTAGATGAAGTTTCCGTCCACTTCCACCTGTCCTGTTGAATAGTTGCGCTGGAAGTTTGTCATGTCATCCCAAGCATCCCACAGGCAAAACTCGAAGTACGAAAACACCTTTAGTGTCTTTGGATCTGCCGAATCGTTTTTAAGCGTGATGGCGTTTACTTCACACTCCATGCCCAGCGGCACATAAGCAGTCTGGGTGAGTTTCACGCCGTTTTTCTCGGAAGATATTTTGCTGTAGCTTAAACCGTGACGGCACTCATATGCGTCAAGCTCGGTTTTTGACGGATATTTTGCGATGTTATATATTTCATCGCCTTCTTTGATGTAAAAATATCTGCCTGCGTTTGTGGCAGGTGCGTCATTATAGCGATAGCGCAATATGCGGCGCATTCTCGCATCTTTATAAAAACAGTAGCCGCTTGCTGTGTTTGAATAGAGCGAAAAGAAGTTTTCCAGCCCGAAATAATTGATCCACGGGTATGGTGTCTCCGGTGTGGTTATAACATACTCGCGTCTCTCATTGTCAAAAAATCCGTATTGCATAATATCTCCTTATTCCTAATCAATTTTATAATTGCTTTTAATAACCAAATGTAAGTTTATTTTATCATTTTCATTTAGCTATTATAAGCCTATAAATTATTTCTTCTCACTGTAATAATTAGTGGTTGATGTTCATATGGTTTGTTTTACTGTTTCAGAAAGCCAGTCTTCCGTAACGCCTCTATAGAATATCTAACTCCTGTTTATCTTATCTTTCTTTATCTTATGCCTTTTTGCAAATAAACCTCCCCTATCGCCAATAGCATTTGGCTCTTTAAAAGATTTTTAAAAAACTAAAATCTTATAAAGATGCCACCTAAGTGTCAGCAATCATTGGACGTCAGTACGAATTTTGCAAGCAAAATTCTTTATGGCTGGGATATTTTTTTTATTTTTCCGGCGGCGTCGCTTCGCTCCTCCGCACTTTCTGTCAACTTACCACTTCAGCTATTGTTTTATATCCGCAATCTTAGATTTAATCACAATGTTGTTCCACCGCTCACAAGCAGTGGCGTGGGGATGCAACCCCCGCATAATTTATACTTCCCATCTACAAAGAGTTTTACTCGTAAAACTCTTACTGACGCTTCTCCTACTGCTAACGATGGATGGCATATTTGAGAGAGTTTGCGTAGTAAACTTGACTAAATAGCCGAATGCTAATAAGGCAGCGTTCAGGGTGGTTGGCTATATAAATCTTTCTTGCTTTTACCCAACCCCACCTATGCTCGTTTCATTCGCATTTTCCTCCCCTTTCAGGGGAGGTGACGTCATAAACAAAGTTTATAAACACTGCAGTGTCAATAACTGCGAGGTAAAGCAACAAGCGCGCAGAGCGCAGCGATGCGCCTAAAAAACAAAAACAACTTCCCAGCCGCTAGGCAGTTGGCTAAAAGAATACAGTATGTCGGCGGTCAGGGTGGTTAACTTAGTACAAATCACTCACACATTCTGGTGTTTAGTCGACTATTCTTTGCAAACTCGCTACACCGCCAGCACTTATTAAGCTTCAGCAAGAAAGCAAAAAAACTATATACTAAACCTTATCAGCAAGTGCAGGGACTCGAAGAGTCACTGCCAAACAAACAAAAAACTTCCCCGCCGCTAGGCAGTTGACTAAAAGAATACAGTATGTCGGCGGTCAGGGTGGGTAACTTTGTGTAAAACAATCCCTTCATACTGCAATTGGTTAATTCGCCTCCAATCGTCAGTAAGAATTTTGCCTTTGGCAATTTAAAAGATTTTATAAAGCCAAAATCTTGTAAATTCGCCTCCAATCGTCAGCAATAGTTGTAGCGTCAGTAAGAATTTTGCAAGCAAAATTCTTTGCTATAGTCCGAAGAGCTGATAAACAATATATCAGCTCTTGTGAGACTAAGTTGAATTATGATAAGAAGGAAATTACTTTCCAGCAAGCCATGTGTCAAACTGTTCCTGCATGTCAGCTAAAAGGTCATCCATGCCGGCAGCAACCATTTTCTCATTGAATTCTGCAACGAGTGCATCTACATCATCAACAGCACCAGCGTAAAGTCTGGGTGTGTACTGAGCAGTGATAGCTTTGAGTGATGAAACAGTGTTTTCCATGTCAGCACCGTTGTATACGAAGCCCAGGTTGTTGAGAGGTGTTGCGCTCTGGTTGTAAGCTACGAAGTTAACAAATTTGTCAGGATCTTCGCTGCTCATTGTGTAGTTCATGAACTGGTTCGGGAATACCCAAGTGATGTTTGGTCTCCAGCCAGCATTGTCTTCTGAAAGCTCAATAATGTTGTCGCTCACTTTTGTGAAGTGATAGTCTTCAATACCGAAATTTAAGAGGTTGTTGAAGTATTTGTCAGTGTTTGCAAGGTTCATAAGCTCAGCAGCTTTGTCAGGATTCTGTGATGCGATTGGAATAGCCATCATTGATCCGTCAGCTTCGCGGTTGCTCATTACAGGAGCTGTGCAGTCAACCTGGATGAAGTCATAGCCTTCGATTCCCTGTGAGAACTCAACGCCTTTACCTGGTTTCATTGAAGCAGATACGCAGAATGCGTTGCCGCTCTGAAGATCGCTCATCCATGATTCATATGTGTCAGCATCAGGACGGATATATCCAGCATCATAATAAGCTTTCATTGTCTTGAAGTGTGCAATTGATTCAGGAGTTGCAAACTGGTTGATGATTGTTGTGTCGCGGTTGTCAGGATAAAGAGCGCCTGGTACGTCGTCGCCAGAGATTATGTTCCAGTCAAGGAGACGGAATGCAGCTTCGCCTGTAGCTGTAACGAGGCCTATCATTTCAGGATAAGCAGCTTTAACAGCAGCAAGGATTGGCTCTAAATCTTCAGTTGTTTTAACTGACTCAACGTCGAGTGAAAGTTCGTCAACGATGTCTGAACGGAAAAGGAAGCCCCAGTTGTGAGCCTGCTCTTTGTTACAAGGAACAGCATAGCTAACGCCGTCGATCTGTGTTGCGAACATGAAGTCTTCGCCGATTATCTGAAGTGTGTCATAAAGAGCGCCGCCTTCAGCAAAGTAATCGTTAAGAGCTACGAAGTTGCCAACAGCAGCATTCTGTCTGTAGCCAGCTGTGCCAGCCCAGCCTGATGTGAAGCAAAGGTCGATTTCTTCGCCTGCTGCAAGCTTTGTTCCCATAGTTTCCATATAGGGGCCGTAGTCCATGAAGATGATATCAACTGTAGCGTTTATCTTTTCAAGTGTGTACTCGTTGATTTTCTCTTCGACCATGTCCTGGTCTTCCTGCTCCATAGAGCCGATTACATACCATTTAAGAGCTACTGCTTCTTCTTTAGTTTCTTCTTTAGTTTCTTCTTTTGCTTCTTCTTTAGTTTCTTCTTTTGCAGGCGCAGCTGTTTCATCTGCAGTGTCAGCTGTTTTGCAGCCGGCAAATACGAATGCCACAACCATGAGCAAGCAAAGGATTGTCAATAGTGCTTTTTTCTTCATATTGTACCTCCATTTATTTTATCTGCCGTCTGGCAGAAATTAAATACTAACCTTTAACCGAACCCATTGTCAGTCCTTTTATAAAGTACTGCTGGAAGAACGGATAAGCCACAAGCAGCGGTCCTGCGCCCAAAACGCACATTGCCATGCGGGCAGACTCGACGGGTAGCGGTCCTGAAAGCCTGACGGAGCGCGTATCCTGGCTTATAAATTCCATATTGCTCATTATTCTATAGAGCATGTACTGAACGTTGTATAGCTTTGTGTCTTCAATAAAGTACAGCGGAAGCTGGAAGTCGTTCCAGTACTTAAGTATGGTAAACATGACAACTGTTGCAAGCGCCGGCATTGCAAGCGGCAGGATAATCTTGATGAATATCTTAATCTCGCCCGCGCCGTCAATGGTCGCACTCTCAAACACCTCGTGCGGTATTGAGTTTGCAAAGTATGTTTTGAGGATAACTATGTACCATACATCTACAAGGTACGGGATAATCATTACCCAGATTGTGTTGCCTAATCCGAGAACCTTGGAGTAGACTACGTAAAACGGTACGAGTCCGCCGTTGAATACGAATGTAATATAGGCAAACAGTGAAAAGAATCCTGCGTATTTTACGTCTTTTCTTGATATTGCGTAGGCATACATAGCCATCATGCAAACACCGACCGTTGTGCCAATCAATGTATTTACTATTGTTATAAAGTAGCTGTGTCCCAGCTGTCCGCCCTTTTGAAGCACAAAGTCATATGCCTCGAGCGTAAATCCTTTCGGAAGGAAGCTGTATCCTTCGCGAAGTATCTCCATGTTGTCCGAAAACGATGATGCAAGGATTATAAGAAGCGGATAGAGGCATGTTCCGAACACAATTATTCCAAACAGCAGTTTTAAAACTACGTCGGCGAAGACGGATATGTCATTACTGTGATAAGTGCTTTTCTTTTTTGGTTTTGTTTTTGTTATTGCAGTCATTATTCCATCTCCTCCTTTCTAAAACAGCGATTTGCTTTCGTCCATGCGTTTGACCACTTTATTGGCGACAACAACTATAACCATGCCAACAACAGCCTGATAGAAGCCAGCGGCCGAAGCCATAGATATATTGCCCATCTGCCTAAGCGAGCGGTAAACGTAAGTGTCTAATACGTCGGTCACACCATATAGCGCACCGGAGTTATTGGGCACCTGAAAGTGCAGCCCGAAGTCCGCGTAGAATATCCTTCCGACCAGCATCAAAAAGATTGATATGATAACCGGTGAAAGCTGCGGTATTGTAATTGAAAATATCTGACGCATTTTGCCCGCGCCGTCAATAACAGCGGCTTCATATAAGCTTTCGTCAATCGCTACAAGTCCTGAGTGGATAAGTATCGTGTTATATCCTGTGTATCTCCACAGCTGAGCAAATATCAGTATGAACGGCCAGAACCTTGATTCTCTGTACCAGGATATAGGTTCAAGCCCCATCATAGGCAAAAGTGTATTGTTCAAGAATCCTTTATCAACCGACAGGAATGAAAAGAAGATATAGTTTACTACAACCCATGAAAGGAAAAACGGCATCAGCATGAAAGACTGATATGTTTTTTTTGAGGAATTTTTTACGCATTTCATTGAGCGCTATTGCGGTGAATGTTGCGACTGAAATGTCCAATATTATATATGCTGTGTTATAAAGCACTGTATTTTTTGTAATGTTTATAAAGTCCGGTGTTGAAAAGAAAAACTTGAAGTTTTCAAATCCGACAAACTCGCTTCCGAATATGCCGAGTGCCGGTCTGTATTTTAGAAATGCAATTGATAAACCCAGCATGGGCAGATAGTTGTTGATGAGCAAAAAGACAATGGTAGGCACCATCATGAGATAAAGCATTTTGTGCTTTTTCATCTCATAGAAAAAACCGTGTCTTTTTTTAATTGTTCTTGGTTTTTGCTGCATGATAATCTCTCTTCTTTATGTGTGTGAAACTATCTTAGCTGTTTTTTTGTGAAAAATTAATAAACTGAATTGCTATATAGTTGAATATATTGCACAATTTTATGGGTGCAATTTTGTGCAACAATATTATGCAAAGTTTTGGAACAAAACTTTGGGTTGGTTCTTTTATACAAATTAAAGCCCTGTTCTCGCCGATATCTCTTCTAGTTTAATCGACCATCTAACGGCGAGAAATTTACTGGGGCTCCGCCCCCAGTGCCCCGTTTCGCCTATCGGCGAAATTAAAAACAGGCTTTCTGTTTAACATTTTTATACCCAACCCCACCTATGCTCACTACATTCGCATTTTCCTCCCCTCTTAGGGGAGGTGACTTCTAAGATAAATTTTGCATAAAATGAAGTATCGTCTATCAATTAACAAATTAATTAATGTAAAATTATGTTATAATTACGCTATGTTTAAGTATAATGAAAAACTAATGGCACGTGCACAAGAAATGCGCAAAAATATGACACTATACGAAAATGCTTTATGGTATAAATTTCTTAATGCATATCCTATTAGATTTAGAAGACAGAGAATAATTGGTAACTACATCGCAGATTTCTATTGCAGCAAAGCCAAGCTTATTATAGAACTTGATGGAAGCCATCATTATCAGGAATCCAACAAGGAATATGATGATATAAGGACGGCATTCTTTAATTCACTTGGCATAAATGTTTTGCGCTTTACGAACAGTGAAGTAAAGTACAACTTCGACGATGTTTGTAAAACTATTGACACTGAGGTTAAATCACGCACTTGATTTCACGTCATCTCCCCTATGAGGGGAGGGGGGACCGTGATTTCACATCACGGTGGTGGGGTTTGGTAAAATACACACAATATATCAGATAATATATCCCCCAACAAAAAAGAGTCGATTTCTCGACTCCTTCTAATAATTTGTTTATAAAATTACTTCTTGCTTTACTCAATAATCTTCACACTGATAACTTTCCTAGATAATTTATAATATTCTACCTCGCAAAGATTGCCTACAAAATACTCTTCTAATTGATCCTGATTCTCATAAGTATAAAAATAGATACTTCTTCCGTCAGTATCAATATACATACCAGTATTATTACCTTTTATACCAGGTAGTTTTAGTTCAATAATGTTTTTATTTTCAAGTACAACATCCACAGCATTTGCTAATCGTATAGAATAAGATACGAAAAACATAAGTAATATTACACAAGTAACTAAACCAACAATTCTCTTTACTTCTTTTTTTGAAGCATCCTTAATATTTGAAGTTCTCTTTGAGAATCGTATAATGATAGGAATTAAAAATATACATACAAATACAATGATTGGTTCTTTCAGCAATTCGGCAAGTGAAGATTGTTTAAAAAAGATTTCATTCATATTAATCTCCGTTACTACTTATATATGTTCTACTAATCCTCCCCCACTCTTCACCTCCGGCGTTTCAGGTTAGATGCAAGCAAGTTGATTATTGTGTAATTCACTAACCAAACGCCCATAAGAAAAGCTAGCAGTTTCTTGAAACAATCATACTGTATTTAACTACACTGTTTTATAAACTGCGATACCTCCCCTTTCAAGGGGAGGAGTATCATCATCCCAGATGATGATGGAGGGGTTTAATTAATCCGAAACACCCGAGACGCTGTTGCGATACTCCGTCGGCGTTACCCCCATCTGCTTTTTAAATATTCGGGAGAAATAATGCGCGTCGGGAATGCCCACCATTTCGCCTACCTGATACACTTTGTACTCCACATCCGAGAGCAGTTCGCACGCGCGGGTGATGCGGATTCCGTTAAGGTAGTCCGTCATGGTTTTGCCCAGCTGCCTAGAAAACATGCGGCTGATGTAAAACGGGCTTACAAAAACCGCGTCCGCCACTTGGCGGAGAGTTAACGGCTTGTTATAGTTTTGCTCCAAAAACACGACAGCTTTTTTTAGCACAAGCTTCATGTTGCTGTGGCTGGCGGTAACATTTTCACCAACGGCGCTTTTGTATATCCTGCGCATCTCGTCAATAAGTCCGAACACATCACGGTCGCGGTCGATAGTGATTTTTGTATCGGATGCGGCAGCCATCATGCTGTCGATTATCTGAAGCACTATCGCGCGTTCAGCTTCGCCCACCGAGTCGCGGCGGCGCAAATCCGCCTCAAGGTCTGTGATGCACCAAGCCTCATCCGCATCCTGCGCGCCGGACTTCATCGTGTCCACTATCATGCGCCCTTTACCGATTAGCTTGTCATCGTTGTATTTTTCCGTGTCGCCTTTAATGTCGCTGTAAAGCATAAACGCGCCTTCGCCCATAACGCCCATCAAGCGCTCGGCCTTCTGGCACTGCGTATAGCAGGAAAGCACTTTGTTTATGCCGCTTGCAGGCTCGCTTACTGTGATGCACACATGCATGTTAAAGCTCTCGCTCATCATGTTTTGAAGCTGCAGACACTTGCTGTATAAAAGCTCGGAGTCTTTGGGAAGTTCAACGATAAGCGCCGTCTTCTGGCTTGTTATGCCAACGGGGATAACAGAGTATTCCTCACCCAGCATTTCGGAAAAAGTATGAAGAGCGCCAAAGTTTTTAGCCTGAGCAGAACTTATTCCGGTGCTTATAACAAGCATCACAAAGTTTGATATTTCAAGGCCAAGCTCTCCTTTCGTGCGCTCGATCTCCTCATCGTTTGTGACGATTCCCATCATAATGTCATATAAAAATTTCTCGCGGAGAATGGGCAGATTCTGCATGTATCTCGCTTCAAGCTTTGACACAACGTCAGACTTATTTTTCTGCAGGTCAAGCTCTGAAACAGCGCGGCCCACAACCTTTTTTATGTCGTTAAGCTTTGTTGGCTTTAAAAGAAAGTCAAAAGCGCCGAGTATCAAAGCTTCCTTTACATACTCAAAGTCGCGAAATCCGGTTAGCACGATAAACTTAGCATTGCGCTGCGTGTCGCTAAGCTCCGACAGCATCTCAAGGCCGGTCATCTCAGGCATCTTGATGTCGGTAAACACGATGTGGGGATTGTGCTCTTCAATCATTTTAAGCCCTTCAAAGCCGTCGCGTGCCTCAGCCACCACTTCGCATCCGAACTGTTCCCAGTCAATTATATTTTTAAGCCCTTTTCTGATTATCGGCTCATCGTCTATCAGAACTACTTTGTACTTCATCCATTCCCCCGTGGGGCAAAAGCGCAGTGACCTGCGTATGCCCGTCTTCGTTTTTTGCTATCTTCAGGCCGTATTCCTCGCCGAAATAAAGCTTTATTCTTCTATTAACATTTTCAATGCCGACATTTGTCCTCTGGTTTTCCCTGAGATTGTAAAAATACTCGTCGCTGGGCATTATAAGGTGCGAGTTTATAGTCTCAAGCTCGCCATCCGTTATAGGCCTTCCGGAGTTCGTCACCCTTATGTAGACAAACATCTCATCCTTAAATGCGTCAAGCTTTATAAATCCGCCTTCGGTCGCCTTGTCGATGCCGTGATAGATGGCGTTTTCAATTAAAGGCTGTATCAAAAGCTTTGGCACTTTATATCCCGTAAGCTCATTCTCAGCGTGAATCTCGGTAGTCAGCCTGTCCTCAAACCTGCGCTTCATGATGCGAAGATACGTGTCGATGTACTCAAGCTCGGTTTTAAGCGTTATAAACTCCTCATTCTTGCCGATTCCAGCTTCCATGATTTCAGCCAGATCTTCCACCATCTCGCTTATTTCAGGCACATCCTTAAGCCTCGCATGCCAAGAAATAGACTCCAACGTGTTATATAAAAAGTGTGGATTAATCTGCGACTGCAGCGCCTGAAGCTCCGCGTCCTTTTTAGTTATCTCCGCTCTGTATATACTGCGCACAAGGCGCTCATTTTTCCTTATCATGTCGTTAAAGGTCTTGCTCATGTAGCCAAGCTCGTCGTTTCTGTCCACCTTGACGTTGACTCCCGTCTCTCCGCCCTGCACGCGTTTCATGGATGTAATCATCCTCTGAACCGGCTTTAAAATGTCGCTTGCAAACACGATGGACAAAAATCCGAAGATTATAACCGCAATGCCTGTTATAACTAAAAGCGTGTTGCGCAAAAACACAGTGTCGGCAAACAGCACAGATAAATCCTGCACAGCGATAAGCGTCCAGTCAGTGCCCTGCACCTCGCCGCGTGTGTATAATAGTCCGTTTTCCCTGTCCACCTGCCACAGTATGTCTTTATCCAGATAAGAGTAAACTCCCTCTGTCACGCCTCCTGCCTGATAGATGGCCGTTCCGTCGCCTGCCACCAGCATAAGGCTGTATCCTACTTCCTCTTCAGAGCTTAAAAGAAGCGAGTTAAGGTAGGAAAAGTCCGTCATCATTACAAAGTAACCTATAGGTTCATATGTGTCAGGAGATGACAGCGAGCGGATGAAAAACACATTCTGCGCGATTCCGTCCTCCTGATGTATATATATGTTTGAGCTTTCATCGCCGAGTTTTGTGTGTATCATCCTGTACGACTCTTCGGTGTTTAGAAATGTCGCGAGGTCAAAGTCCTTGGAGTTGTCATCCTGGCTTATCCAAACTTCGCCATTTGAATCCAGAAGCGCCATAGACTGTATCTCAACCCTCGTCATGATGTTTTTGGAAAAGGTGTTTATTACAGGCCCGCCTGTTTCTTCGAGTATTGCCATCCTGTCGCGTTCTGCAAACACATCATCATGCTCAAACCCCACCGTCTTTTCAAGAAGCGTGTAGATTGAGTCTTCATATAATATATCCTGAGAATACTGCTCTACGCGCCTTAAATACTCAGACACCTGATATGTTTTGGCTGTGAGCAGCTCGTTTGCAAAGCTGACCGAGTGCTCCTGCATGGATTTTGACGCGCTGTAATAGGATATGATTGTGATAACCACCGAAAGAGTTATAAGCTGGATAAGCATAAACGCAATAAGCTTCTTGCTTAAGCTTGTATCTCTTATAAGGTTTTTATACCAGCTGGATCTTTTATTCATTCATCCTGCTCCAAACTTCGTCTATCCTCTCATAGCCGTATCTGTATACATCGGCAAAGCCAGGAACCAGTATGTTTTCCCAGTCGTTGCGGTCGATAAGCGAATCCATGGGAGGAACAAGTTCGTTCGCATTTTTTATAAGCTCCATTCCCTTTGTGTAAAGCGAAGGATAAGTGTTTTTTGTGCCGGATAAATCGATATTGCTGATAAATCCCGATTCATTGGTGAGCACTGCCGATGCTTCCTTTGATGTAAGCTCGCGCAGAAGCAGTATTGCGGCTTCTTTTTTGGCTTCATCCTCAAATGCCTTCTGGCTTATAAAAAACGTTCCGCATCCCAAACCGTAAATAAGACTGTAGTCATCAGGGTGTTCCTTGTCGAAAACAGGAAAAGGAAGCATGTCCACCTTGTCCACCATGCCTGCTTCATATATGTTTCTCGTAAACCACGAACCCTGCACTATCATCGCTGCCTTTCCTTCAAGGAATAGATTGTTGCGCTGTGAGTTTGAAAGAAGATAAGCATCCTCAGGGAACGCGCGCCTGTCATACAGCTCTTTCATGTTTGCCATGCCTTGTTTAAATATATCGACATCGCCGTCTCCTGAAAGGCCGCCCATCTGAGCCACAATGTTTTGATAAAGGTATGTGCCCTCCGCCTGATAGTTGTAGGCGACAGGAATAACGCCGCGGCTTGCAAAAAGCCTAACAAGCACCATAAAGTCTTCGTATGTAGTGGGTGCGGTTACGTCATATCTGTCAAATATCTCTGTGTTTATAAAAAGCGCTTCGTATATTATTTCAACCGGAAGCCCGTAAATCTTGTCATCATATGTGCAGTAATCCCAAGCGTTTAAAAACTGCCCCTTCCACTCGGGGTCAGAGTTTATTATATCGGTAATATCCGCTGCTTTTCCCGCTTCGATAAGCGCATCCATGTCCGAGCCGGGCCATATGCCGAAAACATCGGGGTCATTGCCCGTTGCAAAGTCTGTTTTAAGTTTTGGAAGGAAGTCATCGCCGAAAGTCGCTTCGTTTTGTATCTTGATGTGGGGATATTTCTCTTCAAATCCGTCAAAGATAATCTGGAGCGCGTCAGCGTTTGAGTCCGCACCGCCCCATGAGTTTACAAACCTTAAGGTTATTGTTTCATCCTGCTGTATCTCATTTATCTTCGGACCTTCGGAAGTTCCGCTTGTGCATGCGGAAAACAAAAGCAGTGCTGCGATTAATAATATGACGGTTTTTTTCATCCAAATATCTCCTTATAGATGATAGTATATCATCTATTTATTAGCAATTAAACCTGCCGTCATAAATAAAGCGGATGAATTCCAGTAGGTTGTTATCTCGTTCATTGAATATGATGCCGTTTCATCGGAAAAGCAAAGCGCAGGCGGCGTATCGACTGTAAAATTCGCCTCTGCGACAGGATCCTGCAGTGCGCTGTTTGGCCCGCCTGAAACCATACCCGGCTTTGGTTCTTTAACTCTGTCTGCAACCGATGGTCTGTCGTGCGGAAACATTATGGATTTTGAGCCAAATCCCGTCACATAGCACTGCGACAGCGCGTTTGTTCCGAGAAGATAGTCAAGGTGCGCTTGAGCTGTCTCAAGATACTCCTTCTTACCTTCTATCTCATATGCCACAAGCAGAACGTTTGCCCTGTTTGTAAGCACCATATTGCTGCCCCAGATATAATCTTTGTCATCCATCGCTACGTTAAATGCATGCTTTTTAGCAAGTGTGCATAGATTGTCTGCCGTTTCTAATGTGTCCTTTTTAATCTGTGTATAGAACTCGCTGTTTTTATCTGCTTTATCCGACAGCAAGTACGAAAAAGTGCCGAGGAAGCCGACGTCATACCACTCCAGCGTGTCCGACCAAAAAAGCGCAGTGTGCTTCGTGTAAAGCCCTTTCGCCTCACTGAGATAGTTTTCATCATCAGTTAAAAGATAAAGCTCCAACGCTGCCCAGTACAATTCATCCTGCACGGATAGGTCTTTGTAATCACCCGTTAATATACCGTCAGGATTTTCATACAGAGGCAAGTCGGGATTTTCCTTCATGAATTCATATGCTTTAAGCGATGCAGTCTTCATAGCGTCCGCGAACTCCTCATCAATGTTCGCATACACTCCCGAAGCTTTTGCCATGATGGCCGAAAAGCTCGCGGTTGCTGTCGGCGAGATAACAATCGCATAGTGCGTCAGAAAGTCCTGCTCGGGCATAATCATTCCGCAGAAGCCTTCGGATGTATACTTGTGGTAAACACCTCCGTCTTCTCTTTGCATCTGTAAAAGCCATTCAAGGCCGACTCTTGCTTCGTCCAGCACATCAGGTATTCCGTTTCCGCTTTCGGGAATGTTTGTGTCGTCTGAAAAAACATCGGGATAAAGCTCATATGAAAACAGAAGGTCCGCGATAGTTCTCGCGCACGGCACGCTGTATCTTCCGAAGTCACCCGCATCATGCCATCCGCCCTGAATGTTAACGGAGCTTTCCGTATCTCCCCAAACTTTGCCTTCCATTGTGTGGCAGGCTTCATGCGCATAGTCTCCTGCGTATTGTTCTTCAAGCTCGATTCCGCATCTTTGAAGATACAGCATCTTAAGCAAGCTTTGGGACAAGTCATTATATGCATCGTTTTTTATCTCAAAGTCATATGATTTATCATCGCCAACAGCGATGAAGTACTTTCCCTCTTTTGTAACTTCCGTAAAATCGCCGTATGAAGCCTCGCTTCCTATTGCAGTGTCCTGCCCTCGTGACACCATCTCTCCCGAAAAGACGGCTTCCCCTGTTTTTGTATCTATGACATGGAAAGTCTGTGCCATCCCGAGAGTCCAGAAAGTTTTTTTGCCGGTTGAGAAATATCCGACTTGGTTAATTGTGATGGTTTCATTAAGCTTGTACATGATTTCCTCCTGAACAGGAATTTGGGATGGCGTTGGCGTAGTCATATCTTTAATCTGTGCATCGTTTTTTGCCTCCAAGGGTGAGCAGGAGGTTAAAACTATGCATAATAGAAGTAGTGCCGCAAACTTTCTCATATATTTATTGTAATGAGAGAGCTTTAATAGTAAAGGCAGTATTTTGTTGTATATTCTTGTGGTGGTTGGTGGGGATTGTGGATTTTTTTATAATTTAACGATTTATAATAACATTATGTGTTTCTGAAAGTGTTCAATTCCAAGTGATAAACATAATGAAATTTTAAGGTTTCTCACCATTTCTTCAACTTCTGATTCATTTCTATAGTTATTTAATGCAATGGGATCACTAATAATATTATTTCTATCTATTTCAGCAATTATTCTGCCATCTTCAACTTTATCAGATATTACATTTTTGCATGCTAATATGGAAAAACATATATATATTTTCCCAACTAAATTGATTTTTTTGTAATATTCAATAGAGGCATATATGAATAATGTAATGCTCCTAAAAAAATCTTCAATACATAGTTTATTTTTATTAATATCATTAAGTCTAACAAAATAATCTTTTAAATCTATATATTGCTCTAAAATATTGTTTCTATTCACTTGTATTTCGGAACTATTATTACATTTTAAATTTAAACCAGTAACATTTGGAATTAAATTGCTTACATCTTGATATTTGAAAATATCATAATAGTTTATAAAACCTTTATTTAATATTGGCTCATTATATGTTTCTATATCTAAAAAGTTTTCAGGTATAATACTAATAATAGAAAAAGGCGTATCTGGATATCTGATTTCATTTTTTAAAAGGAAATCCATTGTCTTATGTCTATAATTATTTATTTCTTCTACTAAAATAATAGATTGATTAAACATTAATTGCACCTCTTTATAATTCAAGCCTCTATTCCCATTACTATCTCTTGTTAAAAACCTATAAGCTGGATTACTATCGTTTACATAAGGCTTATGGAATCCTTTTTGTATTTCCAACACTACAATATATTTATTCACTTCAATTTCGATGAACTTAAATTTTACTGAAGGTGGAACTGGCAGTATTTTTACTATATCTTGCCTTCTAGCTTGTTCAAAAGTTTCTATAGAAGTTGTAATTTCGACTCCTTTGATTTCATCTGGTACGCTTTTATTCTCATGTACTCCGAAAATTAAATATCCGCCATCAGCATTTGCAAAAGCACATATATCATTTCTAAAATCATTTTTCTTTTCATTCTTTAATTGTCCATCAACTCTGAGAAATGCAAAATCCGTTTTATAATCAATAAATGTACATTCTTTATAGTCTGGATCATCAATTATGGATTTAAAATCTTCAACTGTTAGTTGTTCTATAGTTTTATTAAACAAATTCATAATATCTCCTCTATCATATATTTCTTAAATTTTTGCATTCATAACCATATATTACTAATAGTTATTATAATGTATAAATACAATCTTTTCCACGCTACAAATTTCTTCTTGGGCAGGTTTCTTTGCCTTGGGATCGCTCCGCTTGGTTTCCACTGTGTGTGGACAAAGTAAGTTGAGGTATAAAGAGACTTACTGATAATAGTAGGTTTGCTTTTTCCAGTGTGTAGCGTTATTAGGTTTTGTACCAAAACCTTTGCAAAACTGCTCACCCGACAGGCAGTAAAGACAGCCGACTGCGTTTATCTAAACTTGGTCGAGGCTCGCAACCCCTAAACAAAGTGTGTCTTTTCGCTGTGCAATTATTCAGCTTATATTTCTTTTGCTTAGCTTACGGCTTCATACAACTTAGGTGGAATGAGTTAGCTTGATAGAAATCGTGGAGGAGCGAAGCGACGCCGCCAGAAAAAAATAAAAAAATTTTCCTCGCCAGTGGTTGGTTTGAAAAAGGCAGAAGTTTCTGCGAGGATTTGCTATGCATGCAAAAAGATATAGTTCAGTAGGTTTCGGAGTAGATAGTATAGCTGCAAAGCAAAATAAGCGACTCGAACTTCTGTTAAATAATTACTCCTATTTGTTTAAATGCAGAAAAAAAGAGCCGATCTCTCGACCCATTTAACCCTGCACCTCAATCATCGCTCCGTTTTCTTTTTCTTCTGACTAAACTCAGCCCGCCGAATCCGGAAATTATCGCAATATAAAAGCCGAAATCATACCACCATCCGGTGTTATTGCTTTCATAAACACGAATATCATGGTTAAATATGCCGATTATAACCGAAACAGGCGCAACCCATCCATGCCATACGCCCCAGAAAAAGCCGGCAGGCTTTTGGGATGTGTGTTTGCCGTCTCCCGGTATGCATGAAGTCAAAAGAAATGCCATAATTATTATTACAACAATTATCACTAAGTATTTTCGTCTCATTATTTTGCTCCCAAATAACGTTTATAAGTTAGTCTTTTTTCCTGATTGCGTCAAAATCGCGTTTAATTACACTCTTTTCTTCGTACATGTACTTGTCCGCTTCTTTTATCATCCTATCAGTCGTTGCACATTGTGTTCTTTGTCGCAGGTGACTACACCGTGGCTTACGCTTATAATATAGTCTCTGTTTTCGGTTTTGTTTATCTTGTCAAAGCTTTTAATAATCCTCTGCCACACAGCTTCTGCAACGTCAACGCCGGCTCTTGAAAACGCGATGATAAATTCATCGCCGCCCATGCGCGCCACAAAATCCGCCTCTCTTATATGGCTTTTTATTACGTCGGTAACAGTAACCAAAAGCTCGTCGCCCATTTTATGACCCAGAACATCGTTTACCTGTTTAAGACCGTTTACATCTATAAAGCACAGGCTTAAAGTGAAGTTTCTTCGCTCTTTGGCAGCCAGCATTTCATCCAGCTTCTTGGTTGCCGAGTGGCGGTTAAACACTCCCGTAAGCCCGTCATACTCCGAATAATACTTTATCTTCAAGTATGACCTGAGATACAGATATAACAGCGCACCGAATGCATTGGCTATAATAATTAAAATTATTGCCATCGAGAAGTTTTCTTTCAGTTCTTCTTTTATAAGCTTAAAAATGTCGTGATAGTAAAGCAAGTGGGATTCATCCTCTTCAAGCACATAGCTTACGACATACCAGTTACCGCTGCCGGTAAACACACTGCAGTTTTTAAGCCTTTCTTTAATGTAGACTTTCTGCGCAATATCCACACTCATATAGGTAAACAGGCCGTTATCTGTCAGCTGCTGCCCGTTTCCTTCCAATACGGCAGCCCACTCATCCGGATATGTGCTCCCAAATGTATCTTCTGCCTTATCTTCAAACATGAAGTTCCACTCGCGTGTTATGTCCTGGCATGAAAGCCAGTATCCGTCGCTGTTTAGAAGTATCATGTTGCGTTCGCTGTGTTTTGCTATCTCTCGGAACTTGTCCAAAAGCCCTTCTGCCAGATAATTAAGCACAATAATGCCTTTTAAATCACCATCAACATATACAGGCATGCAAAACCTTATCATAGGTTTATACGGCACTTCAACAACGCCGTTTTCAATATTCAAATCAAGCGGAGACACATATACGCATCCGTCGCCGAGCGCTATCGTTTCTTTAAAATAGTATCTGTCGCTTTTGTTTTGCAGCTGTCCTTCGGGAACAATATTTGAACTGCCGTTACTGTAGTTTATACGGATAACTTCATTGCCGTCTGTATCAATAAAACGAATCTGGTCGTATATTCCGTTAAGAACAGAAAACTCAGCCCAGCTTTGGCAAAGGTTCGTGACGCCTTCCTCAAGATGATAGTGCATTTTATACACATACGTCAGAAACTCGAGGTCTGCGACTGCAGATGAAAGCTCCGTTCCGATAAGTTCAGTTCCAAGGTTCACAGCACTCATTTCGCGGCTTTGCGTTTCTTCAAATTTTAATATTCGGACACGCCGTTCTGTTATGATTAGAATTGAAAATGAGACTAGAAACAAGACAACAAAAGATATGCCGGTATAAAGCAAAAAGTGCTTAAAACTGATTTTAAAATCTTTATTTTTCATAAAACACCTGTAAAGTATTGCACTACCAATATTCTACCATAATAATTATAATTTTTCCAAAAAAAGAAAGAATAATATGTTTAAATGCAAAAATTCCAGTGGGTTTTACTTTAATATAGTAAGATTTTTCTTTATAAGCCCTTTTTCTTTATACATAAGTTCATCTGCTATCTTAATAAGTTCATCGGTGTTGCAGGAAGGCGCATCTTTGTCGCAGCTTACTATGCCGTGGCTGACGCTAATAACATATTTTCTGTTTTCTTCCCTATTAATCCTGTCGAAATTGCGTGTTATTCGCTTCCACACCTTCTCCGAGTCTTCTTTTCCGATTCCGTAAAATAGGATAATGAACTCATCTCCGCCCATGCGCGCAGCAAAGTCCATAAACCGTATCGAGTCTTTAATCACTCCCGAAACTGTAACTAAAAGCTCATCGCCCATTTTGTGCCCGAGCTTATCGTTTACTTCCTTAAGTCCGTTTACGTCAATAAAGCATAGGCTCATCTGCATTTTTCTTCGATCATTATAAGATAGTATGTCTTCGACGCGCTTTGTTCCCATCCGCCTGTTGTAAAGCCCTGTAAGCGAGTCATAAGTGGAGTTTACTTTAGCTTCATTGTATGATTTATAGTACATATATCCAAGGAAAGTTAAAAGCAAACAGAATAAAAATGTCAGAATAAAAGAGTAAAAGTTATTCTTAACCACATATAGCGCAATCGAGTATGGCATGTCAGGGAAAATGTGGCTGGTTTCTTCAGTCCTTAAAATATACGAAACCACATAGAGAGTTCCATCCCCCATTTGTATATCATAATCTGTACCGCTGCCATTGAATTTCAGTTCATCATACAGATCAAACGCCTCAAAAGTAAACAGCCCGTTGTCCGTCACTTCCTGTCCGTTTCCTTCGGCAATCATTTCCCATTCGTCATAATAATACCCGAATGTCAGCTGCGATCTTCCGGAAAACATAAAGTTCCATTCGCGCGAAACAAGTGTGCTTGAGAGCCAGTCTCCGTTTGAGTTAAGCAGTACAACCTCGCCGTCTGCGTTTTGCGCAACATTTTTAAAACCATTTAGCATTGGTTTTGCAAGATAGCTTACCACAGCTACTCCCAAAAGCTCATCATTTTCCCTGCTGAAAACAGGTGTAGATATATAGATTATAGGTTTATAAGGAACTTCAACTGCAAGTTCATTGTGGCTTAATTCAAGGGGCGAAACATAGATGCTCTTTTCAACCATCCCTTTGGCATTAATAAAATAATCTTTTGCAGAAACATCGTACAGGCCGTGTTCATCCACAGCGTAAGAGTTATTGTTTCCGTGATATATTTTAAACTTTTCAAAACCATCGGCGTCGACAAACTTCATCTCCGAATATCTGGATTTGTTATATGAAAACTCGGAAACCTGCCAAATGAAATCTTCATCAAATCCATCATCTGCCAAAGCTTTTTCAGTAATGCTTTGAAAAAACATAAAATCCGAAATTGCAGATGTGAAATATTCTCCGAATGCAGAATGCTCAAGCTCTATAATATTTTTCTCATTGGTTTTTATTTCATCAAATTTCGCTTCCCGCAATTTTACTTCAACCGAAAACATCACAAGAAAAGATGCTAATAAAATAACAGCAAAAAACACAGCAAAAAAAGCCAAGAAATGCCTCTTTTTTATTTTTCTGTTTTCATTCATTTTTACAAATTTCTTAAAGATCATACAAGTTTATTTTACATCAATTTGCACTCTATTTATATAAACTATTTTTATTGTTTACTGATTTTTATCACAATTTATGGATAATTGCATTTTTACTTGCGCAAATATTTAAAACGTCAAAGATTAACCAGCACTATCTTGCCTTTAATATAATAAACTTGTTTATTCTAAAAGATTTTTTACTTTTTTTGCGAAAACAAGCATATTTATTGTTCAGATTATTGATTTCATACTAAATATAGTGTAATATTATTCCATGTATAAAATGGTTTTGGCTCTATTATTATCCATGGTGATAATTATCGGCTTTTGTGCGTGCAGCAGTCCAGAATATCGCAGTGAGGCGATTGTTTCACCATCCGCGACACCTAATAGGGTAAATTCAGAAAAGATGAACGATGATGCCGCAAAATCACTTGAAGAAGCTTATGCAAAAGAAGATTTTGAAGCCCTGAGGCAAGCCATTATTACGGAAATGGAAAACATGCTTGAAGCAGACCCCATAAGCCAACTTGATCAAATTCTACTAAACTATTCAGAAGATAAAATCGTTATATCAGCCGAGCTTTCCTACGACTACACACACAGCTATAGAGAAAGTGTTTATAAAGCAACCGGTAAAGATCCTTTTGCCGACACCGAGGACATGAGATATATCCTCGCCAATGAGTTAAGACTTGTTGACGGGAAGCTTGTGGATAAGGGTGTTGCGTTAACTCCTGTGTTTATTGCTCACGAAAAAAGAGACAACACTATTTCGGAAGTACTTCTTCCTGAGATGTATGATGAAAGTTCACGCAAGGATGATCTAAACGAAATTTTCGGTGACAATGCTAAATACCTTGACATCGAAGTACTCCCCGAGGAATATCAATATGCGTTAAGCCAGATACGAAGCGTCGTCTGCTCTGTTATGTTAAACGGCGGATTTGACAGCTTCCCAAATGAGATAACGAATATATTTACTTCACTTGTCAGAAAGCACAACCTGCTTACAGACGAACCTACGCTCAGCAGCAATGTTTTTATGAGCATAGTAAAACAGAATACAAGCTACTCTTTTATCACTGTTCCCATGTGGTATGAGCTGGGAAAAAGCGAGGAAGATAACGGCGATATAGCAATATATACAGCAATGTACTTTGCGACGATAGATAAGCTTTCAGACGGCACGGTTACAGCAAGCGCTTCTATCATTCCTAATCTTGTTTATGTCACTCAAAATGACAACGGGTTTAACATTACAGAGTACAGCAGCTACATTAATGACGGAGAACTTTTCCAAGACAGCGTCCAACGCTTTATGGGTGACTATGCCCAAAGCTACTATGACTTTATTAAAAGCGATGAGTTTGCGGACTTTACTGACTTTTGCGAAAATGTGTCCGATTCCATACTCGCAGGCTCGTTCGACTACGAGAACGACCAACTGATTTTCGCCCCCCAGGGGAGGTAATCCCCTTTCATTCCTATTTTCTTGGAGGTGCGGTTACCCTGCCGCATCTTCATCTTTATTTAACCGCCTTACTCTTATTAACATATCCTTTATAGTCTTATATAAATGTTCATTTGACATACAGAGAATCTTCCAGCAGAAACTTTCTCACTTTACCTGTTTGTTTGCACAAATTTAAACTATTTTGTTCAAGCAATGTCTTATCAATATTTTTATATTTTAATTTATCTTTACAATACACTTGATTTCTTTACGTTTCTGTTAATATATATTTTCTATTTATTGACTTTTTCCATGATATGGTATATTATGTCGGTATGAAAAAGATATTATTGATGCTTACTGCAATTGCTGTTTTAACCCTTTCTTCCTGCTCAGGTGCGCGCTATGCAGGCACTATCTCAGTTACGCCCATGCCTGCTATGCAAGGTGATGTTCAGGTAGTTACCATTGATTCAAATGATGAAAAATCTAACACAGATGAAAAATTCGATGAAAACTATCCCGAAGCAAAAGAAGCTTTTGAGCAGCTTAGAGCTTCGCTTCACGAAGCGATGTCTGTTATCGCCAGTGAAGAAGAAATCTCATTCTCTCAGCTTGAACATATGCTTTTGGATTACAGTGGGGATACTATTATAGTTTCATCTGTTATATCCGGCTGGCCGTTCGAGCTAGATTATGAAGGCAGTGAGATTTATGAAGATATGGAGCTTCCAGAAAACACAGAGATCAAATTTATTACAGCAAACAAACTTTCTCTTGAAGATGGAAAGATTGTCGATTACGGCACATCAACAACACCTATACTTATAGCAACCGAAAACAACAGCACTAAAATCAAACAAATGTATGTCCCAGAAATGTTTGACGAAGAAGTACGTTCAGAAGAACTAAATCAAATCTTTGGAGATAAATTGGAATACATAGATTTTCCGATTGATTCCTATAAAAAATATGAAAGCTCTCAGCGTATTAGCAAAGTACTATATAACACTGCGATAAGCGGAGGATTCGACGGTTTCCCCAACAAAATAATTGATATAGTAAAAGCACTGGATGAAAGTCCGCTTCTTGATGACACAACCAATAACGGTGCTATTTTAAAGCATCTTATCAACACTTCATTCAGCTATTCATCAATAACTATCCCATTCTGGTATGATTTTTTTAATGAAGATAAATATTTGGAATATGAAACCATGAGGTATGTCGCTCAAAGTAATTATACTATTGAGCTAAGCTCTGACGGAGCAGATAATATTTTTACAGAAACAGTCCCATCAAGATATTACGTTATTGAAAATAACGGTAAACTGTTTTGCAGAGATTATTATTTTGTTCAGTTCATGTATGAAACAGACGTCGAAAGAATAAATGAGGTTTTGGATGAGTATGCAACTGACTACTACGAATTCATTGAATCAAGTAATTATATGGGTTTATTATATTTTGGTCATAGAGTAACAGCCGCCATCCTCAACGGCGCCTTCGACTATAAAAACGACTCGCTTATTTATACGCCAAAAGAAGATAATAATCCATAAACTTTATCTATTATAGTTATACTTAAACCGGACGCCGCCACTTCCTGCGAAAAGCAACGGGCGACATCCCCTCACGCTTTTTAAAGCAGTTTGCCATGTGGCTTGTGTCAAAAAAACCGCTCTCAAGTGCGATTTCTCCCACCGAGTGCGTAGTGTTTATAAGCAGGTTTTTAACGCGCGCAACCCGCTCTCTTATAATAAATTCGTGTGGTGAAATGCCAAAATGCGCAGAAAACTTGCGCGTGAAGTAATACTTTGAGTATCCACAGCTGCGCGCAAGCGACTCAACACCCACATCAACGCCTTCCGTCACAGCATCGCGTATTATAGTTTCCACCTTTAAAAACATGGGATCAGCTTTAGGCCGCAGCGATAAAAGCTCATAGAGCGAAGACGAGACTATACCCGAAAGTTCCTCAACATTGTTTGAAAAGTACCCGGCCGAGTTTAGCATCACATCATCAATAGCATGATATACAGCCTGCGCATATGCACCCTTTAGTATTATCCCTGTCTTTTCAGTAATCATTTCATATAAATAGTGCGCTGCACCGCCTAGAAAGTGAAGAAATGTCAAAACACATGAATCGCCATATGTTCCATACACCTGATGATTGTTGCAGTCTATAAAAAAAGCCTCACCCTTATTTATTAAATATTTTTCATCTGAGTATCTTAAAAACATCGCTCCCTGCTCAACAAACACATACAAAAGCTTGTCGTAGTCAGCTCTGTCCGTAACGTACAGCCCGTTTGCCCAGAGACGTCCGCACGAATCAGCGCAGCACAAGTTTTCAAGCTGTCTTTCGTCAGGAATAGGCACAGCTGCTATATCTCTTTTAATAAAAAAATCTTCAAATGCTGCCATAGCACGATTTTACAACAAAAGTAGCTATTTATGCAATTATAATTTAATGCTTTATGCTAACATCACATTGTAGAAGAAATTTTTCGGAGGTCTCATAATGAAGGATATTAAGCCAATAAAGGAAAAATGGAGCGGTGAAATGACTCCCCGCGAGCGTTTTGTGCGCCAGATGAACTTTCAAAGCTTCGACAGAACAGTCAACATGGAGTTCGGATACTGGAACGAAAATTTCACCGAGTGGAAAATGTTCCGTGACAATAATATTACAAATAACGAAGAGGCCGACGTGTTTTTTAACTTCGATGAAATGCACACTATAGGCGGCAGGCTCTGGATATATCCTGAGTTTCCCGAGGTGGAAATTTCACGTACCGAAACACACAAAATCATGCAAAACGGCGACGGCCTGCTGGCGGAAGTTCCAATTGACGAGAGCCACTCGACCATACCGCATTATATTAAATCATCAGTTGTGACTCCCGAAGACTGGGCGAAGGTCAAAGCCGAGCGTTTTGACGTAAACCATCCGGGGCGTATAGTGGACATTGACGCACTTCAAGCAAAATATTCTGACGACCGCGATTATCCGTTGGGAGTCGATTTCGGCTCAATGATAGGAAAACCCCGCGACCTTCTGACCTTTGAAGGAATCTGCTATGCCATTATGGACTATCCCGACATGGTGGAAGACATGGTTGAAACCTGCTGCCAGCTTTCCGAACACTTTTTGGATCAGGTTCTCCCCCACTTTAAGTTTGACTTCGCCGCCGGCTGGGAAGACATCTGCTACAATATGGGACCGATTGTTCCGCCGTGGTTTTTCAACAAAGTTGTCGTTCCCCGCTATAAGCGCATAACAAAGCGCCTGCGCGACAACGGCATCACGCTTATCTATACTGACTGTGACGGTGATGTTCGCACCATCTTGGACGGCTTTATAGAAGGCGGCATCAACTGCCTGTTCCCATACGAAGTCAACTCCTGTGCGCACCCCGGCGAACTTCTTGATCAATACCCCGGCACGCTTCGCATCATGGGCGGTTTTGACAAAATGCAGCTAGGCGCGGGAAAGGAAGCCATCAAAGCCTATATGGAATCCATCCTGCCGTATGTTGAGCGCGGAGGGTATATTCCTTTTTGCGACCATCGCTGTCCGCCTAACGTAACGGAAGAGGATTATCTTTACTACCTTGACCTTAAGAGAGAGATGTTGGGGAAAGGATATTAAAGAAGTTTTAATACATCAATTTGAAAAATCCTTAAATCAAATTTAAGGATTTTTTAGTATTAATCTTTTTGCCCAATCTTTTTTGTTTCTTTAATCTTTATTACTTTACTCTCAACTGGTAGGATTTCTTTAATTTCCTTTAGATTTACGTTCAGTACTTAAATTTAACAGTCTACCACGATTTTGAACTATATCTCTATATTCGTAAAGCCTCATTGCTCATCCTCCAATATAATAATAAATATATTATACCATGCACTTCCTTTAAATACTATAAATCCCATATAAGTGTATATATAAATTTCAAGAGCAATAATATTTAACTTAACATACTCCAATAGTATCAATTTTTTAATAGTCCAGTTTCTGCATTCGGCAATATGAACACCATAGTGCAAGCACTATTGTAGTTCATATACGCCATCATACTTTATTTTTAGTAGAAATAGAGTAAAGTTTTGTACCAAAACTTATGCACTGCGGTGCTTAAGATAGAACTAGTTCGCCGGCAGGCGAAACGGGGCACTGGGGCGAAGCCCCAGTAAGTTCCCAGCTTCTGCAATGCTCAATAAAACAACCTAAGTCTGAAAGCGTTCAGGGTGCTCACTCTTTAAAAAAGATAACCTTATATCTAAGTAAGATAAACTCCAAAACAAAACTCCCCAGATACACTCTGAGGAGTCAATTCATTATACTTATCTTTATTCGCTTAAAACTCGCCTACTCACGCTCATTAAGCGGCACATACTGCCTTTTACCCATAACATTGCGGTAAGCAGGGCGCATAATGCGGCGGTTGGAAATAAGCTCTTCCAGAAGATGCGAACACCAGCCGGCCATACGGGCAACAGCGAAAATCGGTGTGTAAAGCTCGCTTGGGATATTAAGCATCGAGTAAACCAAGCCTGAGTAAAAGTCCACATTCGGGGATATAACTTTGTCAGAGCCTTTTACATCCGCAAACACGGAAGGCGTAAGCTTTGCCACCATGTCATACAGTCCGAGTTCCTTCTCTCTGCCTGTCTCTTTTGCAAGAAGTACTGCTTTTTCCTTCAAAAGAATTGCGCGCGGATCTGACAGAGTGTAGACAGCATGTCCAAGTCCGTAAACCAGTCCGCTCTTGTCTCCCACTTCTTTTTTTATAATCCTCGCAATGTAATCTTCCACCTGTTTTTCGTTCGACCAATCGCTTACATTCTTCTTGATGTCTTCCATCATGGAATGAACGCGGATGTTCGCACCGCCGTGACGCGGCCCTTTAAGCGAACCGATTGCAGCTGCTATTGAAGAGTACGCATCTGTACCGGATGACGACACAACGTTAACGGTAAAAGCGGAGTTATTACCACCGCCGTGCTCAGCGTGCAGCACAAGCGCGAGGTCTAAAAGCTCAGCTTCAAGCTCAGTGTATTGGTTTGCCGGACGCACTAAGTGCAGAATGTTTTTCGCATGTCCCACTCCCGGAATAGGATTGTGGATATGCAGGCTCTTGTCCTCAAAATAGTACTGTTTTGCGTGATATGCGTATGCTGTGATGATTGGAACACGCGCAATCAGCTTAATACACTGCTTTAATACGTTTTCCACGTCTCTGTTGTCAGGATCCTCATCATAGGAATAAAGCGCGAGAATGCAGCGCGCCAGCATGTTCATAACATCGGGGCTTGGTGCGCCGAGTATCATCTCTTCCCAGAATCCTGAAGGCAGACAGTAGTTTTCATCCAGCAGTTCGTTAAAGCTTGCAAGTTCGCTTTTGTTTGGAAGCTCGCCTGTTAAAAGAAGATAAATTGTCTCTTCAAATCCCGATCTACCCTCTTCCTGGAATCCTTTTACTATGTGATTTACGTTAATTCCGCGGTAGCGGAGCCTTCCCTCGTCAGGTATCTTTTCGCCTTCATCCAAAATATAACCGTGCACGTCGCCTACCTCAGTGAGCCCTACAAGCACGCCGGTTCCGTCCTGATTTCTCAGGCCGCGTTTTACATTGTGATAAACAAAAAGATCTGATGGAATATCCCCGTTTTTGATAACCTTTTCATTTATTGCCCGTAAAAATTCTTGATTCATTAAAATCATCCCTCCGTTGTATATTTATAATATATTATTAATATTTATTCTTAAATTTATATACCACCACTAAGGCAAGCCCCCATTAGCCTTTATACTATATTAAGTTTTAAGCTTGTTTTTCGAGGCTCTCGTTGTCCTCATTTGCGGATGTTTTCCGCTGTTATGCTTGTGTACCCAGTTTTTGAAATAACTTAAACTGACCTAACTTTGTTAACGTGGCTTTTTTGGCAGCTTTTTGTTTTAAAAACAAAAGAATCTCGCCAAAAATCCTAGTTTGGAATAATAAACCTAAATACTATATGTTGCGGGCCTACTATTAAATTCACAACTTCCCGCATTAATGTATTATCATCTGAATATATTATTTGCATAATTATTATATACTGTTTTTATAATTTTTGCACGCGATTTATATAAAAAACTTCATAATTCTGTGTAAATTACGAATATTTTTTGATTTTTGCACTAAAACCTGCGTATTTTGCAGATAAAGCATAATAAAATGCAGGATTTTAATGCTTCGCCTGCATAATTTAAAGAAGATAAAATAAAAAGAAGCTGCGCAGAAGAAGTTACGCAGCCCGAAATTAATAAGCGGGGGGTGTCCCGCTTAATGTTTTATGCTTTTAGAGTTTCGGATCTTATTATCCCCTTTTCACACAGCATGATTGTAATTTCAGCACAGTCTTTGTCATATATCTTCCCCGCACCTTCTTTAAGGTGCTCTATGGCGGTTTCCATGCTTCTTGCTTCCCTGTATGGTCTGTGTGACGTTATAGCATCCACTACATCCGCAACAGATACTATCTTTGTGCTTTCGTGTATCTCGTCTCCTTTTAGTCCGTAAGGATAACCTGAGCCGTCTATACGCTCATGGTGCTGGAGCGCGATGTCTGCAATGGGTATATTGTAGATTATGTCCCTCAGCATGCTGTGCCCAGCGATGGGATGGCTTTTTATGACTTCAAACTCAAGAGGATTGATTTTTATTGGCTTGCAGAGTATTTCAATCGGAACAGTAATCTTTCCCACGTCATGCAGCATGCCTGCAGCCTGGATTCCGCTTGCGTACTCATCGGACTTTCCAAGCTCCTTTGCAATGCGGTATGCTATTTTGCCGACTTTCTCCTGATGGGAAGCGGTGTAGGCGTCCCGTGCTTCAATTATCCTGCAGATAGCTTTGATTCCGGACTCTGTTATAGCTTTTTGCCTCAGAATGTTTTTTTCAAGCCTTATCTGGTTCATTTTATCTTTTGAGATATCTTCAAGCAGCACTATAAAAACGCTGTTTCCATCCTCGCTTTTAATGTTTGTTTTC
The DNA here is from genome assembly GCA_963677605.2 of Christensenellaceae bacterium. GTDB lineage: Bacteria > Bacillota > Clostridia > Christensenellales > UMGS416 > JAGLOK01. The sequence continues at coordinate 102,091 of CAXXDX010000006.1, forward strand.
TGAATGTGGTTTCTTAGCCATCTTTTAGCCAGCTTGTGGTAAACTTCGCCCTGTGAAGTTACGCCTGTTTCAATGCACATCTGAACAGGACAGTTTGCTTCCGGCTCATTAGCTCCATAAACTGTCTTAAAATAATCTCTTCCGATAATGCTTTCCATGTAAAGCCCGGAAAATTTGCTGAACATTTTATTGGTATATAAAATAGTATAATAATTGTCTATTAATATAACTGGGAAGGGTAAATTCTCGGCTACATCTTCAAAGCCGTTTTCAAGCGAAATAAGTCCATTCGAGTTGTTCTCGATATAGTCTCTGAGTTGCGTATAAGACACCGTGCATCACTTCTTTTCAAAGATTAATATCTATCTCTATACTTATCTATATAAACAAATATTACTATCTTTAAACAATTAAAGCAATGTATATTATATCCATGATTTCTTTGACTTTACAGTAAACAGCCTTCCCTCGCGGAACAGCTCAAACACAGCCAGAACCACACGCATGTCGTAGAGCCTTCCGGAGTTGTCTTTAAAATATATTATAGCGTCTTCAAATGTCATTTTTGGCCTGTGAGGTCTGTGGGATGTCATCGCGTCAAGCACATCTGCAACAGCCAGTATCTTTCCGCCCTGGGAAATGGACTCCGATTTCAGCCCGTTAGGATATCCTGAGCCGTCAAGACGCTCATGGTGGTGCAAAACCATCTCCGCTACGGGAATTTCCTCGTCCACATTTTTTAATATATCGTAGCTTGCTTCCACGTGGTGTTTTATCGTGTCCAGTTCAAATCCTTTAAGGTTTGACGGTTTGTTTAGTATCATAACCGGAATAGAAACCTTACCAACATCATGAACCATACCGGCATAGCGTATCTTCTGTGCATTTTCTTCATCAAGGCCCATTTTGTTTGCTATAAGATATGCATACTCACCTGTATTCTTCTGATGTGTCGCAGTGTACGGATCTCTGTGCTCAACAATTTTTTCGATAGTTTTAATGCCCGCTTCAGATAGCTTTGTAAGCCTCTGTATGGTAGTCATCAGCTTGTCCTGAGTTTTTTTGCTTTCCGTTATATCGCGAAGAATGCGAACTGCGACTTTCTTTCCGTCCACAGTTTTCATCTGAGTTGCATAAAGAGTGCAGGAAATCCACATGTCCTTTTCGTCAAGATAAAGGAACTCTTCCTTCTGTCCTGAGTCATTTACTGCGTTTGCGGTAATATCCTGCGAATATGAGATTACTTTAGGGTATTGTTTTATACAGGCGTCAAATAAATCAAAGCCATGGCTGCTTCTTGTTGTGCTGTTTTTGAAAATAACCTTGTCCTGTTCGTCAATCATGGCAATGCAAAATGGCATTGTTTCCATAAAATCTTCAAGGTTTTCTTCAATGCGGGCAAGCTGCGAGATGCTGCCTTCTCCCATAAAGCTGTTTAAGTCGATCATGTTTTGTCCTTATATCTACATTGTTTATTTACATATCAAAAGAAAATTTCAGCTAATATTTATGCTGTTTATTTATATTCTCGCTATTTATAATCTTCCGACAAATGACAATTTCATATTGTTGGGTTATAATTATATTAAGTTCAATTTCACTCACTAACATTATATAGAGGAAGCGAAAAATGGCAAGAGATTTAGTGCTTTACATCGCAATGAGCCTTGACGGATACATCGCAAAAACCAGCGGCGATGTAAGTTGGCTTGAAGAAAATGCCAAAGACTCATCCCTTCATGCATTTGAATCCTTTTACGACAGCGTTGACACTGTCATTATGGGGCACACAACGTTCAGCCAGATAGTGTGCGAACTTTCTCCCCGCAAGTGGCCGTATGAGGAAAAGAAATGCTACACTGCCACTCGAAAAGATCACAAGCCCGATCCGCGCTGCGAATTCGTTCAGGATGATTTTATCGGCTTTGTCAAACGCCTTAAAACCAAGCCCGGCAAAGGCATATGGCTTGTGGGCGGCTCCGACCTTGCCAACCAGTTTATCTCCGAAAATCTAATAGATAAATATATAATATCGGTAATTCCTATTATACTGGGCGACGGTATCCCACTTTTCTCCCATAAAAACCGTAAAATCCAGATGAGCCTTACAAATATCAATTCCTACGGGAATGTAGCGGAGCTTACTTATATCAGAGACAAATAGCCCAATGTTTATCTGCCCGTATTTTTATGCGCCTATTTTTCTCTCTTAGTCTTCTTATCGCGGTTGTCGCAGTTTAAAGTCGCTTTTTCGCCTTTGGGAAGTTCACAAATTATGTCCAGACAGCATTCTCTGATTTGCATTAGCAGTACCTCATAATATTTTTGATAATTTACTTAGTGCCGGTTGTTAGTATCCTCGTCTATTTTAAGTGACTTGAGTTTCATATATATCTGTTCAATCGCTTCTTTTTCCTTTTCGGTTAGCACCGAATTGATTTCATCCACAAATACACCTACAGCATCCTTGTTAGCATTGATAAGCCTCTCCCCCTTTTTAGTCAGGTGCAGGTTATTAATTCTTTTGTCATCCGTGCTGCGCTGTTTGCCTATGTAACCGCTGTCTATTAGTTTATTTATGGCAACCGAAGCCGATGCGCTTGAAACATTAAGCGCATGTGCCACTTCGCCCAATGACGGGCTGTCCAAACTATAGACTGCTTCGACGTATGTGAGAAGATTTACAGTAAGCCCGAAAAACTGTGTTTTTGCCAACACATCCTTTTTCGAGTTCTCCATTCTCCAGTGCACAATTTCGTTGATTTTTATTATTGCGCTGTTTTCGCTCATCATTCACCCATTTAATTTAGTTAGACTAACTATATAATAATGTAAAATACTATATTTGTCAAATTTTCTAATAAAAAAACAGCGTTTTCACGCTGTTTAGATAACTATTGTATTACTTATTGGAAATATATCTCATCTTTGCCTCTTCGATTGCCTCAAGCGCAAAATCTTTGTCTCTCCATCCATCGGTCTTAACGCTCTTTTGCTCCAAATCCTTATAGATTGAAAAGAAATGCTCTATCTCGTCCAAAAGATGCGGAGGCACCTGATTGAGCTCAAATACGTGATTCCACAGAGGATCGGACACCGGCACGCATAGCACCTTTTCATCCTGCCCTTTGTCGTCTTCCATCAAAAAAAGCCCTATAGGACGCGCTTCAATCAAACACCCCGGGAAAGTCGGCTCATTTACCAGCACCAAAACATCGATAGGATCTCCGTCAAGTGCAAGAGTTTCGGGAATGAATCCGTAGTCGCTCGGATAGTGCACAGACGAAAAAAGCATCCTGTCAAACACTATCTTCCCCCGCTCCTTGTCATACTCATACTTGTTCCTTGAGCCTTTGGGGATTTCAATCATAACTTCCAGGCAATAATCCTTGTTATCCATTTCTCCTCCTTTATGCTTTGCTTCTCCGCAAACATTATAACATGAATCAACCTTCATGTTCTAGTGGCAATTTGTTTTAGGTTCCGCTAGTTATTAATCAAACAGACAAATCTCAATAATTGATATTAGCACGCTAAAACATTATAATAAAAGTGTAGATAAAAGGTATTTATAGCAAAAGCACACATCAAAGCTTTCGCAGAAAATTGCCTTATGCTTTCTATTTAAGGAGGATATCATGCTTTGCAGAAAATGCGGGGCGGAACTGTCAATACACTCACAATATTGCGACAGATGCGGAGCGAGCACCGACTTTAGCAAGTTTTACGAAGAAAATCCGCCACGCCGCGACTATAACTATAGAGCCGCACAGAAAAAGAGCCTCGCTTTGGACAAGCTGCGAGGTATGTTGAAAAGCGAGTCTTCCGCAACACGTCCAAAAAGAAAAACTGCAGATAATTCAATAAAGTGGCTGATAACATTGGTTGTCTTAACCGTTGTGTTTACTGCCACCCTGTTTCTTATAATAAACAGCCGTTACAATAACGCCGTATCTCTTCTGGAAGACAATCTTCCCGAACAGGCACGCTATGAGTTTGTTTCTGTAAGCTGGTATAGAGACGCAAGAGAAAAAATTGAAGTATGCGACAATATGATAACCTACGACAAGGCTAAAGACCTTATGGAAAATGACAGCCTAACCGAAGCGCGCGAGCTTTTTTTGTCGCTGGGTACATTTAGAGATTCAAAAGAACTGGCGGACGAATGCCAGACTAAAAATAAATACAATTACAGTATTGCGCTAATGAACCTCGGCGAATACGAAATGGCGCTTGAAAGCTTTAACTCTCTCGGTTCATTTTATGACAGCGAAGACCTTGCCGCGCAGTGCAAAAAAGAGCTTTCCTACGAAAAAGCCGTCACGCTCATGGATGAAGGCTCATACTACGAGGCTTCAAGAATGTTTGAAAACCTTAATCTCTTTAAAAACTCATATGAGTTTTTCAAAGAATGTCAGAATCATATAGTATATGATAACGCTGTAAATGAATATAATAACGGCAATATTTACGAAGCATATATGCTGTTTGATTCGCTCGGCGATTTTCTGGATGCAGCAAGCCTTAAAGATGACTGCATTCTGCCGACTCCTCCATCCAAAGAGCTTTACAGCAACCCGGACTTTCCAAACAGATACAGCACAGTAAAAGTCGTTGCGCCTGCGTCAAACCACAGAGCACATGCGTATATGAAAGTTTATTCCGAAGACGGAGAACTCGTCTCAACCCTGTTTATAAGAAGCGGAGAAAGTTTGGTATTTTTCATGCCGCAAGGCACATACACAGTAAAAGCCGGATACGGCTGGGACTGGTTCGGAGAAGACATTGCATTCGGAGACGATGCTCAGTATAAAGTGCTTGTGTTCGGGGATGGTGTCGAAAGCATGACTCTAAGAAAGTACTACACCTACACCATCACTCTTCTACCCGATGTGCGGGGCAATACAGGAGGCAGAGACGAAGATTTGGATGATTTTTAAAAAGTTGCTACTTGCCTACTGTTCCCATCGCCCTTCCGTGATGGGCAATTAGTTTGTCATATAAATCTTGTCTAAAGTCAAGCTTTAGCTCAAGATCGCTGCCTGCGGAGTTTTTCATAAAAGTAATTATAATGAACTTGTCTCCGCCCACTTTTTTATATGTTTTAATATCTATAAACTCGACTTTTCGCCAGCTTAAATATGCTTTTTTGCCGAAGCGCGAAAGAACTATAAACTCTTCTTCCAATATTATAATGTCAAAAAGGCCTTTTTTGGCTTCTTTTATTACCAGCGTGAATATAAGAACCATAACGGCAGCCGAAGCTATTACGACAACCGAGCTTGATGTTCCTTTTTGCGCCGGTATAAGCCCAGCTACAATCAGCGTAACAAGCGCGAGGATATATAACACAATATAAAGGCTTGCTACTTTATGGCGGATAAAATATCTGTTTTTCATGATTTGCTCCAAGCTTTCTTATACCATAATGATACCAAAAAATGACTTCGCCGCCAACTTTATTATGACATTTTAAGCTTTATTGCAGATGCCTGCTATTTCTTTTCATATACAGCATTGGAGATTTCATCGGATTTGGACAGACGGTCATTCTGCTCACGGTATAAATATATGTTAAGCACCATCAAAAAGCCTGAAATACACACAAAAAACGCTATTTCCGCAAGTCCTGTCAACTTGCCGAACACAAATAGAAGCGAGATTGGAAATCCGACTGAAAACAGCAGCGCGAAAAGCGATTTGCTGTAGACTTTTTTGTTGTTTTCCGAAAGATAATGCATAAAAAACAGAAGCGATGCAACAAGAAACAAAGCAAAAAGCGCGGCAGTCGCATTATGCACCAGAAACCAGAAGTGCATTTTATCTCGAAGCGCAGGAGTCAGAACGGTTAAGATTAAAAACACATACGACATTACAAGATAACGCTTTGCCCTATTGTGCTCAAACTGCGCTCTTCTGAACGTAAAACCTATAAAACTTATAAGCAAAAGACCTGTCACAACACCCCAGATGATAAAGTTTATCCTGTAGTTGAAAAAGTTTCCTATGTTGGACAATGTATATTCAATAGGCGATTTTTTAAATCCGTAAATAATTGTATTAATCGGCACAAGCGCGATGGAAAGCGCAGCGAATATTCCTTTTGCCACAAATCGTTTTTGTCTTGGTTTCATTTTTTCATCCTTTTAGTCACTGTGACTTTAACAAATGTTTCTTAAAAACTGAAGCGGATTTTCGCAAATTATACACTTCGGCTGTTGAATTGTCGGGATGAATAAGCTACGATTTATTTAAACATATTTTAGGAGCGTATCTTTCTGGATATTTCATCTTACAAAAAAATAATGGTTATCGGAAATAACGGAAGCGGTAAAAGCTACTTTTCCGAAAAGCTTTCCGGCAATACTTCCCTGCCTTTAATCCACCTTGACCTAATCTTTTGGCAGAAAAACTGGCAGATGCCCTCAAAAGATGAATGGCGCAGCAAAATATCCTCTCTTGTGTCGGAAGATGAATGGATATTGGATGGCAATGTGAACCATGGCGGTACGCTGGATATTCGTTTTGCTTCCGCGGATTTGGTAATATTTCTGGATATCAGCCGTATCACCTGTCTGTTCGGCCTAATAAAAAGGTATGGCAGAAAGCGTGCTGATATGCCTCATTATCTTGATGAGAAATTGAGCAGAGGGTTTTTCAAGCTGTGCCGTGGTATATGGACTTTTCCAAATGACAGAAAAAAGAACATCATGCATCTTAAAGAGCTTCATCCCGAAACGAAGTTTGTTTCTCTTAAAAACAGAAGAGAGATGCGGGAGTTTTTGAACAACTGAGCAATACATACTTTAATAAAGTTCCTATATTTTAATCGGCTGCCCTCCCACAAAAGCCGACTTGGTCACATTAGACTATTTAGTTATGTTTACTGCGTAAACTCTTTCAAGTATACAGGCAATAATCAGTAATTATTGAAGTGTCAATAAGAGTTATTCAAGTAAAACTCTTTGTGGTTGGGAGAAGTGAGAGAGACTGCATCCCGCTTCTGTACACCTGTTTGGCTTTGCCAACAGCACCTTCAGAGGGCAGTTCTATCTGCAACTATATATATTTCTAAAGCTTTTGTGAAATTGACATGTTATAAATAAATCGCCGTCAGGCGAAACGGGGTACTGGGGCGATAGCCCCAGAAAAGTCCCAGCCGCTGCTTTGCTTGAAAAAAGGAAAATGCAAGTCGGCGTTCGGGGTGGTTGAATTTTATTAAACTAAACACAATAAAATATCGTAAATATGCCTTCCATCGTCAGCAGTTGAAGAAACGTCAGTAAGAATTTTATTTCATAAAATTCTTTTTAAAACCGCCCCATAAAGAGGCGGTGGAGTGTAGCGCATCATAAATTTTTATCTTTATGACGCTTATTGGGACAATGCCCCAAATCAATCAATTTCTATCGATACCATTTTATCCCTTATCGGCTTTTTGCGCAACATCCTGCTCAACAATGAGAAATTTCTCTTTTGCAGCAAGTTTCTCTTTCCTCTTTTTTTCATTGGCGATTTTGTCGCGCTTTTTATAAGTGAAGTAGTATAAACTTGGGATAACAAACAGCACAAGAAGCGTGGATGTTATCATGCCGCCCATAAATGTCACAGCCATCGGGCGGAAGAAATCGCCGCCGAACACCGCAAGCGGTATAAGTCCGAAGATAGTCGTTAGCGATGATAAAAGTATTGGACGAAGCCGTCTTTCCACTGCTTTTATGCAGCTTTTGTAGATACTGTGGCCTTTTTCATGGTGCCGGTTAATGTACTCCACAAGAAGTATTCCGTTGTTAACTACAATACCGACAAGGCTCATCATTCCCAATAGCGCCGTCAAAGTTATGTTTTCTTTAAACACAAGCATAGCGACAAGCGCACCGATAAACGACAGCGGAATGGACACTAAAATGATAATCGGCTGCCTGAAAGATTTAAACTGGAAGTACATAATCAAGAAGATTACAAGCAGTGCGATGGCAAACGATAGTATTATGCCTCCGAACAGTTCATTGGTCAGCTCATTGTCTCCTTTGTACACAGCTTCGATGTTATTGTCCGTATTTTCGTCCAGAATGTCTTTTATGTCGCGCTCAAGCTGATAGGTGCTGTATCCGTCAGCCATGTAAGCTTCAATGGTTACAGAAGGCACACCGTTGCTTGTTTCAATATATTCGATGCTTTCAACATCGGAAAGCTCGATGAGGTCTGAAAGCGGAATCTGTTCTCCGGTGCTGGTTCTTATCATAAGATCCAACAGGTCGTCCTTTGTGCCTATCTTGGTAATAACACGCACACTCAGCATGTCTCCGCCGTTGGAGTACAAATCATCCGATAGACCGTTTAGCGCAAGCGCAATCTGTTGCTGGACTTCAGCCACAGTAAGTCCGTATGAATTTATCTTTTGCCTGTCCACTTCGATTTTTATGTCCGTCTTGTTCTTTGGCGCAACCAAGCTGCCGGTTTTAAAGCTGTCAAGCTCGGAAACCTCAGCGAACACAAGCTCTGCGGTTTCAAAAAGCGTCTCATAGTCGGTGGACTGCAAAAGAACCTTTACAGGCGCTGACGGCTGGTTTAGCTCCAGACGGTTTACAACAATAGTTCCTTCGCTCTCAAGGTCTTTTAAGTCCTTTTCAAGTGTCTTCATGCTCTCTTCCAAATCCTTTGATTCAACATCGTATTCTATAAAGAAACGGCCGTTGCTTGGAAGGTTATTTATAACAGCTAAAGTCATGTAGAACTTAGGCAGATCGCCGCCCTGCGAGAACGCGTAGTTTACTACATTTTCCTGCTCTTTGACCACATCTTCTATCTTCTGCGCAAAGCGGTATGTTGCTCTGTTGTCATCCACACGCTTATATTCATAGTCAATATACACAATGCTTTTTTCAGTTTTCGGCAGTATGTCTATCTCAAGTTTGTCGATAACCTCGTATGCAAGCCAGCCTAACAAACCAAATGCAAGTATCGTCGGCACAAGCGAAAGCGAGAAGACTTTTTTCATCGCGCGGCGCACTTTTTTAGAAAACCTTACCGACGCTTTCTTTCTTATCTTTTTGGGTTTAAACAGATATTTTGCAAGAGTCGGCGTTACAGTCATTGCGACTATAAACGAAAGGCTTATCGCAGTAAGTATTGTAAGCGGCAGCGTGAAAGCTACATCACCCGCGATTCCCGGAAGGTACATAAGGGGAACAAACGCCGCAACAGTCGTTAATGTGGAAGTTAAAACAGGCAGGAAGTTTGTGGAGATCGCCTTTTGGCATGCAAGCTTCATGTCCGCTCCCCTGTCCAGCTCATGCTGCACGGCTTCGGATATAACAATTGAGTTGTCCACCAAAATTCCGATGGAAACTATAAGCCCTGCAATGCTCATCAGCTGCAAGTGGCTTCCGAGTATGTATAAAATGCCGATAGTCGCCATTACGATTACGGGAATAGTAAATGCAATGGCTATCGAGTTACGAAGCCCGAGGCCAACCATTACAACAAACATAACGATTGCAATACACAAAAAGAGGTTTGTTATAACTGAGTTTACCTGGTCGTAAACATAATCCGGCGAGAATGTCATCGCCGTAATTTCAGCTTCTTCTTCCATCTCATCTTTAAACTCTTCTACAGCATCAGTAAGCTCGTCTCCGAGCACGGTGTAGTCTATATTCTCTTCAAAAAACACCTCTATAAAAGCTGTAGTGTGTGAGTTGAACTCATATTTTTTCTTGTCTTCTGTGTCTTTTTTAAGAACCGTTGCAACATCGCCTACGGTGTATACAACTATGCTCTCCGGATCGGAGGTGTCTGCGAACAAGACAAGGTCGCGTATCTCGTCAAGGTCGCCGTAGAAGCTGTCTATTAATACGCTGGAGTTTTCATCGTCAAACTCCGCAGTTCCAAGCGGCACTCTCGCAGCGTTTGCAACTATTACGTTATATATATCCGAAAGCGTTATGGGAAGTGAATTTAGCTTGTCATAATTGGCTGTAACTACAATCTCTTCTGAGTATGCGGAGTTTACAACGGTTTTTGCGATTTTATCTACGCCGGAAATATGCTCCGCCAAACGCTCTGCAAGCTCTTTAAGCTCAAACTCAGAAAGATCGTCGCTGTATACGGCATAAATAGCTTCTCCGGTTCTGACGTCCGTTACAAAGTTTATATCCGTAATGTTGTCATCCACGTTGGAGTTTAAGACATCCGTCTTAAGCTTTTCCAAAGACTCAACTGACGTATCGTCGTCAAAATCCATTTCAACCAGTATAATGCACGCATTGTCCATCGAGGTCGTCGTATAGTCTTTGACATTGGAATAGTCGTTTATGATGTCTTCAATTGGATCTGCGATATTTTCAGACACCTCTTTGCTGTTAAGCCCGGGTGCTGTTATCTGCACATATCCAAAGGTTGTTTCTATATTCGGCATCTCTTCTTTGGGAATATAAATATAGCTGAAAACACCGCCCGCAATAAGCAGCAGCGAAATAAACAGTATGATAAGATTGTGGCTTTGAATGCCCGAAATTATTTTTTTCATATATATCTTCCTTTCCGGCGTAAAGCAATTTTTAAAAATAATTTCGGTAATGAATATTTGTCCGCCAAAAAAGAAGCCCATATAACCTGACTCTATCATAACTATACTCCTTTTTTATGGCTAATTCAATCAAACGGTTTAATTGTTCACTGTATAGTTATATTTTAATTTATTTACTTCATCGCACAGAATTATAAACTTATATTAACTGCTAATATCAGTATAAAACGCACTGCATTATATGCTTTTTTTCACAGCTTGAAAAATACTGTTTACACAGACAGATAAATAAGTATAATAAGTTGATTGAAATAATAAAACACCGTGCATTTGGAGTGAAATGAACGAAAAACAAAGACGCATATTAATGACCGTATTGGGCGTGATGATTACAGGCTTCAGCGTGGGACTATTGAATTTTTCCATGTTCGGCATGGATCCTTTTCAGGTGTTCGCGCACGGTGTATGGAATCAGTTCAATTTAGGTTTCGGCACCTTCTATACTATATTAAACCTAGTTATGCTGATCGCTGTATTTTTTATCGACAAAAAGAAAATAGGCCTCGGCACTGTGATAAACATTTTTCTTGCAGGTTACGCCGTTGAGTTTTCCACATGGCTTTTTGCTTCCATTATCCCCGATCCGACACTGTTAACCAGAATACCTGCTCTTGTTGTCGGCCTTATAATACTGTGCTTTGGCTCAGCGTTATACTTTACGGGAGACATGGGCGTATCCACCTATGACGCAATCGCTATCGTTCTTTCAGAAAAAAAGATAGCAAAGTTTAAGTATTGCCGCATTGCAACTGACTTAATCTGCACTGCAACTGGCTACTTTCTTGGCGCGACAGTCGGCATAGGTACTGTAGCCACCGCCTTTTTCATGGGCCCTCTTATAGCCTTTTTTATAAAAAGAGTCGCTGAGCCTTTAAGATACGGAAAAAAGACAAAATCCGCTGAAACAGTTGCTGTTTAATACAATATATTTCATTGTTTTTAATCTATACTACCCAATCTCTTGTTATCCATATAAAAAATATTATATAATCTAAATATATTTTTGGAACTTATCTCTTATAACTCACGTCTCACCCTTTGTCGCTTTATGTTTCTAATGCTATTTTAATTTGACAATAAAATTATATTTGGTAACATAATGGTAATATATATTTAATAAACAATGAAATAATAGGAGGCATTTTGATGCAAAGAAAACTATTAGCGCTTACTTGTGCGCTTATTGTGCTTTTGGCTTTTACAGCTTGCTCTAAAAAAACAGAACCGCAGGCTGCAACTCCCGAGCCACAAAATACCGCTCAGCAAGCGGCGGATGAACAGACAGAAGATCCGCAGCTGAACGATGTAAACATAACGGGCAAAAACATTATTAACACTTACGGAAACTACATCATCCCCATCCCCGACTCTATGTGGGATAAAATCGAATTTACCAAGAGCGGTGCAAAGACCGTCATCACGCACAAAACACACGACAGCACTCAGCAGGAACAAAATCCTGTTCTGGTTGAAGTCGGCGCTGTGCAGGGCGGCGAGGAATATTCCGGCGAATCTTTCATAGAAATCGGCGACTATGTGTTTTTCCGCAATATACGCTATGACATGCCGTATACAGCAGACAGCGAGGACGCCAAGGAGTTTTCCGAGCTATATGAAATGCTTCCCCAGGTTTTAAACACTCTTGAGCTTATCGACATGACATCCACGCTGGACGACAATGACGGCATCGCATGCGCACCGGATGAAGATCCAGTGGTTTCTGAAGCAGGAACTCCGTTTACAGTTGAAGATGCATACATCACCGGCATTAAAATCGGCGACCGCAGAGAAGATATCGTGGCATTAATCGGCCCGCCGGAAAGCACCGATGAAATCACTTTCGAGGCAACCGGAGAGGTTCGCCACATAAATAACTATTCTTTCGGACAGCTTGTTTATGTCAGCGATGTTTTGGTTGTAGCACAGGTCACCGATATGTCAATCGACGGCCCTCGCGGAATAAGAGTGGGAATGAACCTTGACGAAATAACCGCAATGTTTGCTTCCGCAGCTGAATATAACGACGAATCCATGACGATTTTCTATCGCGCAAACGAAGGCGATGACAACACAAACATGTGCGTTCCGCCCAGCGGCGTACTGTATAAAGGCGACATGCAGACTCTTGCTTTTGCCGAGTTTGCCCCTGACAGCGGCTTTGACATGAGCGATGACGAGCTTGCTGAAGGCGGTTATATGTTCGTTGAGCAGTACGACCTTATCTGTCAGTTTGACTCGCAGGGAACGATGCTGAGCTTTGCGGTGAGGATAGGGACACCAAGCGAGTAGGTACGCAAAGCATCCGCTTTGCTTTCGCCGAAAAGCTTTTTTCGGCGAGTGTCTTACAAAACATCAAATATTCAGAGCGCGCTCTTCATGCTATTTGATATTTTGCGCTTTGTAAGCAGTATAAAGACAGCATAACTTAACTCCCCGAAATGAATTCGGGGAGTTTTGCTATACAAAGCAATATAAACAAGTGACTTTGACTAGTTATATTTACATTAAATGCTATGCACTGTAAAATATCCTTTAGGAGGCTTATATGGATATACGCTCTTTTACAGCAAACGATATCGCTCAATGCGCCAAAGATTTTATTCCCACGTTCAACTCCCCTCCTTGGAATGAAGGCAGGAGCATAGCGCGCGCTGAAGAATACATCACCGACACTTTCAACCACCCGAACTTTATCGGCTTTATCATGACCGACGGCAGCAAGAATGTCGCATACGCTATGTGCTATAAAAGGTATTGGTGGAGTGAAAGCGATAAATATCAGCTGTACGTTGAGCTGTTTTTTGTCTGCGCCGACAGCCAGCACAAAGGATACGGCAGTGCGTTAATGAATCATATGATAGATTACGCCAAACAGCACGATATGCGCTCTCTGGTTCTTTTAACCAAAAAAGGACTTGAGTGCTATGATTTTTATCATGCCAAGGAGTTTGCCGACATTGATAGCCTTGTATTTATGAGTAGGAAGGTTGAGTGAAGCATATCAACCACCCTGAGCGCCGTCAAACTCAATCTTTCTTATAAGCTAACAGGCGGCTGGGTGTATACTGGGGCTTCGCCCCAGTACCCCGTTTCGCCTGTCGGCGAATTATAAGCGGTATAAAGAAAGTATAACTTAACTCCCCGAAATGAATTCGGGGAGTTTTGCTTTGCTGTGGTGGGGTTATAGTTTTTCCATTATATACGGTATTTCTAAATTATTAAATGAGTTCGTAAAATGATTTTTCCCTATATTTGTTTCTACTACCATTACTCCCTCTGCATCATATAATCCAGAAAATAATAGAGTAATTCCCTTAAAAACTTTAATAAACTCAGACTCATCTGTTAACCCATCTTCAGGTTTATAATCTGTAATAAAACCAAGAAAGTGTGGTGGTGACGGAGCACCTGAATAAATTAAGTGTTGATATATATTATATTTATCAGCACTCTCATTATCAATAAAATATAGCATTTGATTGTTTAAGAAAATATAATCTTCTTTCCACTCACGTTTAACTTTGCACCTCTGCATATCATCTATAATGCTATCTTTTGTATGGATAAATTCACTGAAATAACAATATAGATCTTTACCGTTTCTCATATACTCTTCTATAAGCTCAGCTATAACTCTGAGCATAGGAATAGCATGGGCATTATCTTCAGAGAATATTTGCTTTTCTCTAAAATAAATCTCATCTTCTCTTGAATATCTTCCCCCATATGAGTATTCATCAATCTTATAAGGAGAATTATAGTCTTCTGGAATATATGTATATGAATTAATTAATTTACTGTTAGCTTTTTTAAGATAATCAAGATAATCTATATATCCCCAGCAAGTCTTTTTAAAATGTTCTATGCCGCTTTGTCCTAGTTCAATTACTTTTAGCATTCTTACTTCCAATTCTTTATTTTTTTGAACATGTTAAAACTAATCTCCATATTTTAACACAAATATAAAATGCCAACAATAAATCTTCATAAATAAGTTATTTAATTAGATATTACTTCGCCGACAGGCGAAACGGGGTACAGGGGCGCTAGCCCCTGCAAACTTCCGAGCCGCTCAAAAAGCCCTCGAAAAGAATAAAGCTTATCGGCGAGGACAAAAGCTTTCTTTGATAAAAACTTACCCCTTCCCACATCCCCCTACTACAGTAAGCCATATTCAGTCATCTTCACCAAAACCTAATAACAGTCCACAATATAGCCCAAATAACCATTGAAAGCGCATACATTCCATGATACCATAGGCGGACGTGTGTATTTTTTAATGTACCACTATATAGATAAAGGAGCGGTAAATTGAACAAAGAAACAATAAATCAACAATGGTTTTCAAACATAAAAGGCGATATTCTGGCAGGTATCACAGTCGCGCTCGCGCTTATCCCCGAGGCTATATCCTTTGCGATAATCTGCGGTGTGGATCCAATGGTCGGGCTGTATGCGTCATTTTGCATAGCAATCGTCATATCCATTTTCGGGGGCAGACGCGGTATGATCTCCGCGGCAACAGGTGCGATGGCGCTTGTAATGGTAACGCTGGTAAAAGACCACGGCGTGGAATATATGCTGGCTGCAACAGTGCTAACAGGTGTACTGCAGTTCATCCTAGGAAAGCTCAAAATCGGAAAGCTCATCGACTTCATCTCGCAGCCCGTAATCCTCGGCTTTGTAAACTCGCTGGCGGTGCTGATATTTCTGGCACAGCTCCCCCACTTTCAGGGCGAGTCACTTATAATGTATCTCATGGTCGCAGGCACGCTTGCTATAATATATCTTTTCCCCAAGCTTACAAAAGCCGTGCCCAGTCCGCTTATCGCGATAATCGTAATGACGGTGCTTGCGGTAATATTTAAGATAAATGTTCGCACAGTCGGCGACATGGGCAACATCACGCGCTCACTGCCGGTATTCCATTTGCCTCAGGTTCCGCTAACGTTTGAAACATTGAGGATAATTCTTCCCTATTCATTTACGCTGTCCATAGTGGGAATAATGGAATCGCTGCTTACGGCTAAAATCATTGACGATATGACCGACACAAAGAGCGACAAAAGCCGTGAGGTGTGGGGACAGGGCGTCGCAAACGTCGTTTCCGGCTTATTCGGCGGAATGGCAGGCTGTGCGATGATAGGACAGTCGGTAATTAACGTGAAATCCGGCGGAAGAGCGCGCCTTTCGACTTTCATCGCAGGTGCGTTCCTTCTGGTTCTCATATTGTTTTTGGGCGATGTTGTTAAGGTAATCCCTATGGCGGCATTGGTCGGTGTCATGATAATGGTTTCAATATCCACATTTGAATGGGAGTCCATAAAAGAAATAAGAAGCATGCCGCCAAGCTGCGCAGCTGTCATGATTCTAACGATGGGTGTTGTCATCTACACGCACAACCTCGCAATCGGCGTTCTGGCCGGCGTGGTATTAAGCGCTGTTGTGTTTGCATGGAAAATGGCAAGCGTTAAAACAAAAGTGCACATCGATGAATCCGACGAAGGCGCAAACAAGGTGTATAAAGTTTACGGTCAGCTGTTTTTTGCATCCACAGCCAACTTCATTGACCTGTTCCACTACGCGGACGATCCAGAAAACGTGATAATCGACTTCAAACGCGCCCATGTTTGGGATCACTCAGCGGTTGTTGCCATCACAAAGGTTAAAGAGAAATATCTCACCCTCGGTAAAACCGTGTCTATCATCGCGCTCAACGAGGAAAGCGAATCGCTCATAACGCGCGCGGATTCGGCAATACTGGATAAATAGTTATAGTTTTTAGACATTATGAAAGCCTGTCATTTGACAGGCTTTTTGTTTACAATATATCCTTATATCTGCTTTTATCTTTCAGTATGTCGCGAATATCGGTAAGCAGCGCTTCCTCTTTTGTCGGTACGTGTACAGCCGGCGTCTCTTCCTTTTTCTTTTTAAACTTATTAAGCAGTCTAACAAACAAAAACACGCACAGCGCGATGATTATAAAATCGACTATATTTTGTATAAAAATACCGTATGCGATGGTCGCCTCGCCCACCTGAGCGGTTAATCCCGCAAAGTCGATACCACCCAGTATAACGCCCACAAGCGGCATTATGACATCCCCCACCAGAGAGGACACTATCTTACCGAATGCGCCGCCGATTATAACACCGACCGCAAGATCCATTACGTTGCCTTTTGAAATAAACTTCTTAAAATCCGTAAACAGTGCCATAATATTCCCTCCGGTTTAGTTGATAGTTTAATTGTACTATATGTGTGGCGAAATTCAATACTGCATCAGAAAGCTAATGGTTTCCTTCATTGTATACTTCACAAAGTAGTTTAAATGAAACAGGAATGAAAAAAACGTTGTTTTCTCCAGCTAGTTTTTTATCCAATTCAATTTTAAGAATTTCATACTCATTTGCTCCTAAATGTTCTGTTTCATGAAAGATGTTTTTAACCTCATCCCACTTAACAAATTGTTTTACATCATTAATTACAAGCTGAACTCCTTCTTTATTAGCTTTGAACATATCACTTTTATTTTCATAATAAAACCGCACTATTGTCAAAGCTGCCGCAATTATTGAAATAGCTGCAATTAAGTAAATCATATTCAATGTTAGAAATCCCAAACTATTGATTAAATATATAATAGCTAAAGCTGTAATAGGCAATAATACAGCCAATATAATTGTACCGCTTCTTTTGTTTTTATACTCTATAAACCTATATCTTTGGCTTGGTTTTTCTATTTTATAATAAAATAAATCTATCAATTCCGCTGTTTGAATATATTTTTCAACCAGATACTCTCTTTTATCTTCACCATTGTCCACAATAATCGAGTAATAATCTAATTCTTTCGGAAACCTGCGCACTACATCAACTGATTTCACGTTATCCCACGGTATAATTTCCGTATCAATATATTTTCTAAAAGTAAAGCCATCTTTAGAAAATGAGATCTTTGCAAAACGCCCTGATATGAAGCGAACAGCAAATATTACTAAATCAACAGCAATAAGAATTAATAATAGGATAATATTAAATTTAATACCGTAATCCCTTTCTTTTAATTTAAATAAAAAAAACCATATTCCATAAGCAGAGAAGATGAACTTTCTGCTTAGAGAATAGTGCACGGAGTATTTTTTGTTTTCGTAAGATTTCATAAAGCGCTCCTTATACATTACTTTTATTCTAGTCCGCTTTAAACTTTATCTTTTCCCCAAGTTTTTCTGCAAGCCTTTGGCTTACCGGAACTTCAATAGTGTCATATATTCCATCAATCTCATTTGCCAGTTTTGCAGTCAAAATTTTATATCGCTTTGCAGATATATGCTCGCTTTTCCAATTTATGCTCCTTACTTCATCCCAAGCTATAAAGTGCTCTATTTTATCTGCTCTAAACTTAATCCCATCTAAACTCACCTTATAGCTTAAATCTCTGTTAAAATATTTATACAGCCCATAAGACAACACGCACACAAGCAAAACCGCAGCTCCTATTATCATACTTATTTCATAAGACACCCAATTGTTTCGATAAAGTGCCCAAGCAAACAAAGCACCAATCAAGATACTGCTTATGATTAAAGCATAGGCATTCAGTTCCTTATTACTCTTAAACGGAAGGTAAATCTTCTTATCTGTTCCTTGATTTTTATAGTATAACCTCTCAATTATAGGCTTGGTCTCAAAACTCTTTTCGATAAGATACTCTTTCCCTTTTCCCTCTTGTCCAGTTTTAACTAAATAGTAGTTTATATAAGCAAGAAATGGATTAACTTCCTGTACTACATATACATCTTCCCAAGAAATATGCTCACTGTTTATATACTTTCTATACTTAAACCCCTTCTCATCAAACCATACTTTTGCATATCGACCTGCCGCATATTGATAGATTAGTATAATAAATTCGACAATCACATATATCATAAAAAACAGTAATATTTCTTTATAATCCACATCTCTTGATATAAGTCTCCCTAAAGCAAAGCCTACGCCTAGTGCGATTATTCTGCCTCCAAAGCGCTTGCTCTTGTGCACGGAGTATTTTTTGTTTTCGTCAATATTAGCCATTAAAACTCCTCATTCTCCTTCTTATAAAACTCCTCAACAGCTCGCTCAAGTTTCTTTGTCTTTTCCGCATAAAGCGAACTAAAAGGAATGCTTTCTTTGTCTTTAACAATAAATCTTATGTACTCACGAATTGCACCGCCGTTCCCTTTATTCTTGGTTTCAACATCAACCACTTCTTCCCAGTTTACACTAGTTTTTTGGCTGTACATATACACCGAAATACCCGACCTATCTATTTCAATTCTCTTCTTCTTCCTAAGCAATAAATACAAGAAAGCCAACATCACTTCAACAATTAAAGCGATTATTATCCATTTTAAAATACCAGATACAAAATTTTTATTGCTCCCGGTAACTGCGCCTTCAATTATCACTATTAGAAAAATTGCATCTATTCCTAAAAAGCTTTTTACAATCTTCATCGTCGCTTTTTCCCATGAATCAATAGTCAGCGGCATCTTTTTTACTTCTTCAGATTTTTTTCTGATTGATTCTACTTCAATATACCTTTCAAGCTCTCCGTCAGCATTTTTATACTTTTGAATTAATATCGCCTTTGGCGTGTTTGCATCTTTTTTCTTTAAAAACACCTGATAACATATGTCAACCGAATATCCATCTTGTATAATCTGCTCTCTGCACTGCTCAACATCTTCCCAGCTATAAAAAACTGTTTCTAAAAACCTTCTTTACAGAAAAACCTTCTTTACCAATAAAAACACGGTTAAATATGCCATTTGACAGCTTAGATATCAGTATTATCATCCCTATAGCCGCCATAATAATTTCTATAACCAGAGTCGCTTTTGCAAAATTAAAAATAAGCATAAATGGTACTGTAAGCAGCACAAATATAGATATTAGTACAATTGCTGATATAGCCTGTCTTTTTCTCTGCCAATATCTTCTTTCCATCCCCTAAAACCCCTCATTCCCCTTCTTGTAATACCTAGCAATATCCATCTCAAGCTCAGGCGTTTTTTCCGCCAGAATGTCATTAAACGGATAACCCATTTTATCTTCATACGTGATTTTGTAATACTCCCCCTGCCTGGTAAATCCGCTTCTTTTTTGCGGAGATATTGTGATATCTGACACATCGCGCCAGTCAATGCTATGAGTATTTTTAGCAAGATAAACGGTCAGGCAAGAGGAATCCATCTCCAGCCTGTTCTTCCGCAAAGTGAAATACACACTTGATAAATTCACGATAAATACTATTGGCAGTATAATAATTGCATATTTAAACAAGCTCATTTCGTTTGCATAGTTTAAAAACCTGTTTGATACAACTAAAAACAAAAAGGCTCCAATAAGCGATGTCACAGCATACACACCAACAGACTTCTTCCATGAGTTAATGACACACGTACCGTCGTCGTTTATCCCCGAAGGCAAAGCATAGAAGATAAAAAAATACTTATTCATACAATCTCCTGAAAATTTAATTACTTCCATATATTAGCACGAAATGTAGTTTCATTCAATAAAACCACAATAAAACAAAACCTCTCTTAAAAGAGAGGCTTCTTTATTTAAGTCTATTGTTTTGAAACAATTTTTCCTTTGTAATAAGTTTCAATCTCATGGGTTAGCTTCAGCGTTTTATCAATGTGTATCTCATTGTACGGCAAACCTTCTTTGTCCGTTATTTTAAAGCAATAGAATGGATATTCGCTCTTTCCCCACTGCCTTTTATACTCACACACCTCATAAACATCCCCCCACTGTATATCCCAGCGCTTCCTGGGAAGAACGACGGAAAGACCGTATGCGGACACTTCAAGCTTTAGCCTGCTCATCTGAAGTGCGAAAAGCAAAAACAAAAAGATGCCGACCGCTGAAGAAATCCCAGTAAACTTTAAAAGATGCGCAAAATCAATTATCAGTCCGCGTCGATACATATGTACACATGTCCCAATAATAAACGATATAGCAATAAAAAGAATCGATATAACGGCGCGACCTGTTCGTGAAAGGTAGTTTATAATGTCAAGCCTTGTCTTTTCCTTCGGCTTTTCGTTAAGCCCTTCGACTTTGATGTAGTTTTCCACACAGCCTTCAGGTCTGTCATTTTGCTCTATTAAAAACTCCCTGCCGTCTTTCATTAAAAGCTTATAATAGCTAAACGAGCGCGGGCTTGCAGTCTTTTTTTCTATAGCGCAGTCTGCAACGTCGCTCCATCTGCAGTCAGCTATTATCCTGCATGCTTTAATTATTATAAAGCCCGTCCTGTCAAACAGGACTTTGTTATACTTTCCCGCTATTACTCCATGCACGAAAAATACAAAGTCAATGCCTATTAAAATGCAAACAACAAGTGTACCAATACTGTTAAGCTTCGTTACCGCCGCAACTATAACTGCTGCGATAAATATCAAAAGATACAGTACATACTGATTTTCTACTTTTATTCGGTTCTGCCAAAATTTCTTTTCCATAGTGCCCTCATTTTATCTCTGAAACCAACATTACCACAATCTGCAAGCTCATACAATAAGAATATGTTTGTGTATGCTAATTCATACTGATATAATACCTAGAGAATAAACACAAAAAGAGGATAACTTGAAAGATAGAAATTTCAAAAAAGGTATATACAGACACTTTAAAGGAAAAAAGTACAAAGTTATTGATGTCCTTATATATAAAAACGAGGAATATATCCTCTACCAAAAACAATACGACGATATGAGCTATTGGATAAGGCCATATGGGATGTTTTTTGAGACTATCGAGCGCGACGGCAAAAGCTTTGAGCGTTTCGCACTTGTTGATGAAGTCATCGGCGACAATATCCCAGACGAAATTACCGCCTTTCACAGCGAGACTCTTGACACCCTTTCTTTACACAAAATCAATGATATTTGGTATTTGAAATAATAAATTTTTCAAGCCATAAATATTGTAAAAACTTACACAAACTATTACCAAGTCGTTTATTAAGTGCTATAATATAATAAAAATTAAATATATCTAGGGGGAAACCATGCCAGAAAAGAAAATAGTATCAGCCAAGGACGCCAAAAAGGGCGATTACAGCAAGGCTAAAAATAAAGACACATCAACACTCAGATCAGAAAACAGAAAAAAGAACGCAATGAAATTCAGGATACCCGCAATCATCCTTTGGGTGCTCGCATTGGGCTGCGAAGCTCTCGCAGTACACCTGTTTAACATTTTGCCTGCAGACAATATGCTTTGGCTTTATGTTGCACTGGGTGCTGACGCTCTGTTTGTAATAATCGGTTCACTTTTGTGGAAAAAAGCAAATCACGTAAGCCCATGCACATCAAAAAGCAAAGTGGTCTGCTTTCTGCAAAACCAGCTTGGCGTAATAGTAGCACTCCTTGCATTCATACCTTTTGGTCTGCTTGTTCTAAGAAGTGATAAAAACCTTGACGCAAAAGCCAAGAAGATTTTGGTTGTGGTTGTCGGAGTTCTCCTGTTAGGCTCAGTCGGAGCATCCATTGACTATAACCCTGCAACGATTGAAAGCGTAGAGGCTGCTGAGCTTGAAGCATCAGCCACCGGCGAATTCACAGGCACTGTTTACTGGACAGTTTTCGGCAAATCATATCATTTGGATCCTGACTGCCAGGCACTTTCCCGTTCATCCGTTATAATCGAAGGCACGATGCAGGAAGCGCTGGACGCAAACAAGCTTGATCCGTGTGATTTCTGTGCAGGCGGAGACATCGCAAAAGAAGCAGCAGCTATTGCTGATTCTGAAGCGGAAGAAGCGGAGGCAGAAACTGATACCGAGGAAGCGGAAACTACTGAGGACACTACTACAAACTAAGCAATATTATTGTATAATAACGTAAATCCCTTTGGTTTGTCGCCGAGGGGATTTTTTATATGCGAGGTTTTTTTGTTGTTTTTTTAGGCTTACCACCCCGAGCGCTTCTGCCTTATCTTTATACAAACCATTGCACATCCTCGCAGAAGCTTCAACAATTTTGCAAACTAAGCACTTGCGAGGAAAAGTTATTTATGCGAGGGAGACTGCGTCTCCCTCGCGCTCCCTGCTGTTGTGCAATAAATCTAGCGAACTAATTTCACCAAAACATAACAGCACCTTAAATAAAGATAGAAAAAATTAGATTATATTAATTGATTTTAATCAAATTTCAGCTCCGCAGAGCGTTCCACCATAGTTAGTAGAAAGAAATGCAGACCCTTGAGCCAGTTCGTATAAGCAGTTGGTTGAGATAGAAATGGGCTCAGGCGTCTGCGTTTTTATGCACCTTTTTTAAAAAAGGTGCCCTTAGCGGAGCGTTTTTAAGTAAATCATCAATGCTCGTTTTCACTTTATAAAATGAGATTAATTCACTTCATTAATGCAAACGCCCTTCAATCGACTATATTATTTTAGTTTAAGAATATATAAGAAACACCTCAATTTGAACCATATCTTCATCTGACGAATATAAATTATGAGCAAAATTATTATCCAACTTATATGTACCGTATCGACATTTCACATCTTCATAAGGAAAACATAATGTCTCCTTTAAATTCGCACCGCAAACAGAACACGATAGCCCCTCTAATTTCTCTTCAATAGGTTTCATATAAGCATCTTCCTCAGAATCATATCTGTAGTATGTACCACAATTTTTGCATTTTTTTAAAGTAGGAGCATCTCCGAAGTCAGATAATGTATAATAAATGTCCTTTACCTTTCCGCAGTCACAGCATTTATGCTTAAATACATATACATTCATTTTTTGCTTTTTCATCATAGTCTTCTTTCAATTTTCTATATTAATATAAGTTATTTCACCAGTAAAAAAACCTGCGGTTTTGCCACAGGTTTAGTAGTAAACTTTTTCCTTATGCGTCAG
This sequence comes from Christensenellaceae bacterium, assembly GCA_963677605.2. GTDB lineage: Bacteria > Bacillota > Clostridia > Christensenellales > UMGS416 > JAGLOK01. The sequence continues at coordinate 125,611 of CAXXDX010000006.1, forward strand.
CTGAACAGTCCGCCAAGAACACCCAGCAAATCCTGTCCGCCGTCATCTTCATCATCGCCGTCATCAAGGAAAGAAGAAGCGATGGAAAGCAAGCTGCCCGCTTTGCCGCCAAAAGAGCTGGAGCCGCCGCCGGATGCGCCGCCGAATAGCCCTGACAGTGTTGATGTAAGTCCGGAAAGGCCGCTGGCATCAAGGCCTTTGTCTTCTTTTTCATTGCCTAAAAAGTCTAGAATAACTGGCGCAAACTGAACAAGGAGCTTGCCAATCTGGTCAGTGTCCAATCCGGTCTTTTTTGAAATGCTTTTTGCGACGCTCGTGCTCTTGTCGCCGAAAACATGGCTTAGTATTTTTGCGCCGTCTTCCATGTCCACGTTCTTTAATAATCCCGCAATATCGCTTGTGTCTGCACCTTTGTGCGCGTCAAGTGCGCTGGACAATGCCTCTGCGCCTTCGTCTGTGTTCGTGTTGCGGTTGAGTGCTTCCATGATAGCAGGAAGACCGAGAGCCGCAGCTTTGCCAACATCAGCTTTGTCTCCGCCTACGGAGCTTGCAAGTACATCCAGAACATCGCTGGATGAAAATTGTTTAACCAGTTTATTAAAATCCATTTTGTTTCACTTCCTTATATTTATTTCTATTAAAATCCTTTAAGAACATTCCCCAGTACGATAAGCACATATGCCACAGTCATAACTCCAAAGCTTATATACGATATCACAGGCAGTGTAAATAATCCAACAACGAATGCTACGACAGCCACAGCTGCAATAACAACAGTTAACCAAAATACTTTCTTTTTAGGTGCGTTTAATCTCATATTTTTCTCCTTTAAAATAAAAATGATATCTACATTTCATAATATATTCTTATCATGTTTTATGCAACCGGATAAAAGTAAATTCTGTAAAAATCCTAAAATCTCTTCTCTTTTATAATGAATATTACAACTTTGCTTGAATTAACCTGTTTATAGACGTAAAATTATTTTAAAGCCGTAAACACTCCAAAAAAAGCAAGGAGGACTAAAATGGTTAAATCGAAACTTAATAATCTTATAATATACTTTGTAATTGCATATATAATCTCATGGGCGCTGTGGTCATTTTCAATCGCAGATACTCAAGGCTTTAACGTACCAAACATACTGCTGCTTTTCTCGCAGTTTGCTCTGCTGGGCCCTGCGATTTCAGCAGCCATAATGTCAGCCAAAGAAAAGGGCTCAAAAGGCGTCGGCATGCTGCTTAAAAGCTCATGGAACTGGAACTTCAAACCAATATGGCTGCTGCCCACGCTTTTGCTCCCGGCAGCAATGATTCTTTTAACGCTCGCTATAAAACTGCCGATAGAGGGCGGTTCATTTAAGCTCACAGAAACTCCGATTCCTATCCCGTTTTTCGCAATCCTTTTATTTTTTATAGGCGGACCTTTGGAGGAGTTCGGGTGGCGCGGATACGCACTCCCCCGTCTTATGGAAAGATACTCATTTCTTCCGTCAGCGCTCATACTGGGCGCGCTTCACGGTGCGTGGCACCTTCCGTTGCACTTTATAGAAGGCACTGTGCAGGCAGCCATTCCTATAGGCGAGTTTATCGCGGTTACCACAGTCGGAAGCATTATCTACACATGGATATATAAACACACGAACGGAAACCTAGCCCTTATGCTTTTGCACCATTGGGCAGGAAACCTCGCCGCGGCTCTTCTTGTATATTGGGATACGTCATTAGGAAGATGGGTATTCTTTGGTGTACAGTTCGCTGTCGCTTTGGCTATAGTAGTATCTGAGCTTAAAACAAAGCATATAGATAAGAAGGTTTAAACTCCCATCCAGCCAAGTACACTCTCAAGTTTTGTGTTCCAATATGAATAGTCATGAGAGAAACCTTCATCTTCTTCATAAGTTACATCAATCATGTTATTATTGAGGTGCTCTACATAGCTCTTGCTTAAATGAAAGAGAAAGTCATTTGTTCCACAGCACATATAAAGCTTCGGCAGCTTATTTTCGGCTTTTCTTTTAAGTATAAGGCTAAATAAGTCGCTTCTGCTTTCCAAAAAGTTTTCTATACTGCCGTATACTTTGTTAAAATGATCTGCAGTCGGCACGTCATTTATAACCGCATAGTCATACATTGCTTTAAGGTCAATAGAACCTGAAAGAGCTGCCGCATATTTAAACTTCTCAGGATAGTTAAGCGCGATTTTAAACGCACCATATCCCCCCATAGATACACCTGCGATATAATTTCCACTGCTTAAAACATCTATTGCAGTTTCAGCTTTAATAAGCTTTGGAAGTTCCTCTGTCAAATGCGTAAAATACTTTCCACCATCCGTCATGTCTGAATAAAAACTGTTTCCCGCAGACGGCATTATTACACAAAGGTTTCTTTCTTCTGCCAGCTTAGCAATGTCGGTATTAGCAATCCATTCATTGTTATCACCGTACCCGCCATGCAGAAGCCATAAAATTTTCATCGATTTACGTTCTATTAAATCTGGTGTAATAATAGATACGCTTGTATTACTTTTTAATGTTTCCGAAAAGAACACATATTCTTTCTTCAAACTATCTCTCCCTATTACTCCTCACCTCTTGGCTGTCTTTGCCTCAGGTCAACGATAAACTCCGCATACTCGCCTTTTTTGGTTTCAAAGCTTAGCCTGCCGTTATGCTCCTGCATGATGTTGTAGCTTATGGCAAGCCCGAGTCCTGTGCCTTTTGTTCGGTCTTTTGTCGTAAAGAACGGCTCAAACACGCGCTGACGGATGTCGTCCGGTATGCCGCCGCCGAAATCTTTTACAACAATCCTAACGCACGGTCCGTTGTTTTTGCAGTCGCGTTTAAATGCGGAAATGGATATCTTTTTATTTTCATCATAGCCCTCGTATTTGTCATTTAATGAATCCCGAGCGTTTGTAATAAGATTCATCAGAACCTGCTGTATCTGCTGATTTCTGCATTCTACAGGAGGCATGTTAGGCTCTATATTAAGCTCAAGAGCTATCTGGTCATGCCTTATAATAGTTTTTATCAATGAAAGTGTCTTTTCTATGATATCTTCAACCATAGCCTGAGAGTAATGCTCTTTATCCTGCCTTGAAAACTGAAGAAGATTTTTTACTATCTTAGAAACCCTGAGCGTTTCATGATAAATCTCTTGTGCAAACTCTTTGTCCTGCTCACCGCTTGTTTCCGATTCCATTATAAGCTGGCTGTAGTTCATTATTCCGTTTATTGGGTTATTAATCTCATGCGCCACGCCGCTTGCAAGAGTTCCGATGGATTCAAGCTTCTGCTGGTTGCGAAGCATCGCCTGCGCCTCTTCCTTTTCTCTTTCAAGCATTATCCTTTCGGAAATGTCATGGTAATTCACCAATATTCCGCCTATGTTCGGATTATCAACCATGTTAGTCCAGCTCATCTTAACATATTTCGCAGATCCGTCTTTGCACAAAAGGCGTATAGTTTTAAGATCGCCGGAGGTTTTTCCGTTTACAGCGGACTGGAATTCGCCTTTAACATATTCCAAGTCGTCCGGATGAATGATGTCATATCCCGACCTTCCCACGCAGTCTTGTGCCTTCCATCCGAAGTTAGCTTCGATATTTTCGCTCTGGAATTTCACCATGCCTTTTTCATCGAGAATCCCTATTACATCGCTTATGTTGTTAATCATGGCAGTCAGATGCAAATCGCGGTTGATTATCTCTTTTTGCTGCATTCTTTCGCGTGTAGCATCCTTTATTATAATAACCACGCCCAAAATCGAGCTTTCCTCTGTCATAATAGGCGCAGCACTGTCGGTGATATATTTTTCTTTTCCGCTTTTACATATAAGAACAGTGTTATCTTCCAGCTCATATTTTCTGCCTGTTTCAAGCACTATTGAAGCAGGACTTCTTCTTTTTTCCTTAGTATACTCGTCTGCCAGCTTTAATACATCATCAAGCTTTTTTCCAGAAGCTTCGCTGTTTGTCCACTCCGTCAGCTCTTCCATTGCTCTGTTCATAAATGTTATTGTCCCGTTTTCATCGGTCATAATAACACCGTCGCCAATGGATGAAATGGTTACCTTAAACTGCTCCTTTTCCATTTCAAGAAGCTTTTCAGTTTTGAGCCTTTTTGCTATTTCGTTTTTCTGCTTAAGGTTTTCAAGTGCAAGATTTGATAAAAGCCTCGCATTATAATATAAAAAGTTACAGACTTTTTCAAACTGCGAAACTGACATGCGTGTAATATTATTGATATCTTTTTTTATATCAGGATCGTCAAGCCCGATTTTTACAGTATAGTCCAGTAAATCTTCTTCTTTGCAGTCTTCATCCAGAACCTGACCGATAAGCCAGTTTGCAATGTGCTTTGAGCCCGCCATGATGCTTGCGCCGCCGTCATACAAACCCCCGCTTATGCACCTTTGCAGTCTTGGTCCATCCTTTTTAGGGCTGCCTATCAGTTTGTCGGACATCATGCAGTTGTGAAGCCCGTCTTTTGTGCAGCGCACTTTTGTGCAAAATGCGGAAAACCCACTCGCTTTTGTGATTGGAGTACCGTCAGGCTCGGTAATTATAGACGCAACTCCCGTTGCATCCGAAAACAAATCCTGAATTTTCTGAATTTCATCCAGGTTAAAAAAGTCCAGAAATTTATACTTGAGTTGTTTAGGGTTATTGTCCATGGGCTGCTCCAAACTCTTTTATATGATTATATATATCTAAACTGTGTTCAGATTATTTCCTCATCCAAAAACTCTATTAAGTTATACCCTTCATATATGCAAGCAAACGAAAACCGCTTTTCATTATCCAAAATTTTAGGCAGAAAATGCTGTATGTTTTTTATAACTCCGGTATTGTCCGCATTTAATATCCAGTCAACTTTTTTCCAATCAAGTATACCTTCATCCGTTGCCTTTGGCGTTAAATATTCAAAATCGTCGCTGACATGGGCGATATAAAGGTGCATTCCGCCAAATGATTCATCATCGCTTTCCCAGGTGACTATTCCGCAGTCGCGAATATCAGAAAGTGTTATACCCGTTTCCTCATACACTTCCCTTAGCGCGCCGTCTTTGGGAGTTTCGCCTTTTTCAATCCTTCCGCCCACTCCGTTCCATGAACCCATCCATGAAGTCTTTTCGCGGTTTAGCATCAGTATTTCATCACCCCGCCTTATAAAGCAGAGAGTATAGTTTATTCCTGTTTCCATTATTTATCCTATATTTATTTTAACAATTGCATGGTTTTTCTTCATTTATTTCTTCAGCGTCAGCCTTTACAAGCGTGACACCCGCTTCGCTAAATATCTCAAGCGAGAATTCGTCAGGATAGTCATGGCGGAAAAACACCTTTGATATGCCTGCGTTCACAATCATTTTTGAGCAGATTACACACGGCTGATGAGTACAGTAAAGAGTTGCTCCCTTAACCGATATCCCTATTCGTGCCGCCTGTATGATAGCGTTTTGTTCTGCATGTATGGCATAGCACAGCTCAGCTCTCGTTCCGCTTTCAACATTAAGCTTGCGCCTTAGGCACTCACCTTTTTCCACACAGCTTTTGATTCCTGCCGGTGCTCCGTTATAGCCTGTTGTAATTACCCGTTTGTCGCGCACAATGACTGCACCGACCTGCCTGTTTTGCTGATAGCAAGAAGACCACGTGGCAACCAAGTCCGCCATCTCCATAAACCGCTTATCCCATTTGTTCATGTAAACCTCTTTGATTGGTTATTATTTCTATTAAATTATTATAGCACATCAAACCATTTAAAGGGAGACGCAATATAAAAGACAAAATGAATTGTTACCGAAAATTTATACATCGATTTTCATGTCAGTATGTTTAATAATTATTTAAATAGGATTATATTACCGAAAAGGCTTATGGTTTTAATCCTAATATAAATATTATCCCACCCTTTATTTAAACTGCAAGAAGATCTAGAAAAAGAGCTGCCCGTAAGGCAGCTCTGAGGGTGTCGATAAAGTCGGAACACTCGCAGACTTTTGAAAAATCTTGCAAGACGACAATTAACGAATTGCAAATGAGCGTGGTTTACTGATTGTAAATGAGCGTATTTGCAATGAAGTTACTTGCCGTAAGTCATATTTACCTGGTAAATTGACGGTTGTGGGTTTTTCGACAGTCTGAAGAGCTGCCTGTAAGGCAGCTCTTGTAAAAATCATTGTCAGCCGGGAATATAAACTAATGCGTAATCATCATAGCCAAGTTCCGCGTCAAACAGATAAAGATAGGCATCTGTTCCGTCCGACTCATAGTCTACAAGATATGTTTCAGTATAGTCATTTCCAAAATCAATGTAGATTATACTGTCATATATGTACCACGTAATTTCAAAGCTGTTCTCATCCGTGTCACACTCGCCTGTGTAGTAGTAGTCAAACAATATCCTGTTATAGGTTTCGGAGAATTCATAAGATCCGTCCGGATAATATATATAAGTCAGATACCACTCAATGTCCGAGATGTAATACTCAAGGTCAGCGTCGGACAGATCATCGTTAAGATATACCAAATCTCCCGTACTTGCTGTCTGATACATAAACATGTCACTATAACTTGAAGGCTCAAGGTATACAGACACTCCTTCATTTGTCATAACGAGATATTCCATCCCGTCAATAGTTTCAAAAGTTATGTCAATTATATACTCGTCCCCGTCTTCAATATAGTGAATGGTGTCATCATCCACAAAGGTAAACTCATTTCCATATGAATCGGATTCAAAGTTATCATAAAAGTCCATATAGGTGCTATAAAACTCGATAGCCTTTCCTGCCTGTCTGTATTCATCGCCGATCTCGTCTTCATATCCGCAAGCAAGCCAGAATCCCTCAAGCTTTTCAAGTATGTCCGCTCCCATTTCCTTTTCCACATAGTAAAACATCATTTCCGATTCGCTTGATCTTTCAAGATAGACGCTTACTCCGCCTTCGGAAACTACCATATACTCTATCCCATCGATGGTTTCAAATGTAACATCGGATGTCTGCTCCTCGCCGTCATCCACATATCTTATTGTGTCATCATCATCAAATGAGAAATCATTGTCTGTGGTATCCACTTCAAAGTCTCTGTAGAAGGTGACTTTCATTCCGTCTACGACCATCGCCTGTCCGCTCATCCTGTATTCGTCGGAAATCTCTCCGGCCAGGCCGCAGATAAGCCAGAAACCCTGCATATTTTGGAGCGTCTCCTCGCCCACTTCATAAAACTCAATCGTAACTTCAACGACTGTTTTAAACACTCTTGTCTCATAGTCGCCGCTTGCCTCTTCGATGTCTATTTCAAACTTAAAGCCGTCGCCGCTTCCTTCGGCGTGGTAGTCATCTTTTCCTTCATCAGTCTCATCCACTGTAAGCTCGTTGTCATCAAACATATCCTCATAGAAATCTATAAGGTCGTCCAGCTCGTCCTCTGAGCCATATTTTAGTGTGATTTCCTCATCCTCTTCTTCATCCGCTTCAAATACCAAAGCATCGTCATACAGCTCCAGCTCGTCGTCAGGATAATCCCTGCTGAAATCAACGCCGTCTTTATATTCATCGGGCAGAGGATCAAAGATATTTGTTATCACCGCACACCCCGAAAAAAGCAAAACGACCGTTACTATAATCGCCAACATCACTACATTTAATCTTTTCATCGTCCCTGCTCCTTAATATTTATTTACATTAATTATTATATCACATTTACAGGCAAAAAATTCTTATTGCGGTGTATATTTCCCTCTATTTAGTGGGTTTTTCGGTGTTTTAATTATATAATCCGTTCTTTTCGTTATGATATTTAAATTCATATCTAAATAAAAGATTTAAATATGTAATTTTCACGATTCGCAATGATAGTCTTTTATGTAAAAATAGTTTTAAGAACTTTAAGAATTTTTATTTACCCCTTTAAACATTTATAGTTTTATGTTAGAATGTGTCGATGTGTGCCTTTGCATGTCTTTATATGACTATATATGGAGATGAATTATGAATGCAGTAAAAATTGTATTGAAAATCAAGTCCCCTTCATATGAAGTGGATTTAACACAAAAGACAGAAGAAATCCTTGACGCGGTTAATGTCTTTAATGATAAGTATCGCGACTGGTCAAAAAGGATTATCGTAACTCAGGTTAAAAAAAGAGCTATGCACCTCATTATGGTGCTGGAAAAATCAAATATCGCAGAGAACTTGTCTGTTCGCGAGATACGCTCTTTTATCCATTACCTGCGGACTGATAAAGGCTGGAGTGCCTACACAAGAGAAAAGAACAAAATGTTTCAGACAGTGGAGTTTTACACTCTTGACAGGGATATTCTTTCCGCAGTTTTATGCAAAGTAAAATCTGACACTGATTTATATAATGCCCAGCAGGAAGATGTAGACTTCCTTGACGAGATGGAAGAAACCGTTTCTTCAGCGGACACTCCTGATGTCGATATGGAAGATGATGATATGCTGACTGTTTTGGAATATATGATTAAAACAAAAACGAAGGGCGCCAAGTCTTTAGATAAAGCTGAGGACTTATTGAAAATAAAAGCAATATTAAGCAAATGGTTATAAGGAGAAATAAGTGATAAAACTAGAAAACGTAATTAAATCATACGATGGCGAGAAAAACGTCGTTGATAATTTGGACCTGGAAATAAAAAACGGTGAACTCGTTGTGCTGGTCGGCGAAAGCGGATGCGGCAAAACAACCACAATGAAAATGATAAACAGGCTAATTGAGCCTACAGACGGAAAAATCCTGATAGACGGAAACAATGTAAAATCCTATGACAAGAACGAACTGAGAAGAAACATAGGATACGTTATCCAGAATGTCGGATTGTTTCCTCATCTTACAATTGAAAAAAACATTGCAACTGTCCCGACTCTCAGCAAAAAAGATCCGGCTGAAGTTAACAAAAAAGTCATGGAGCTTCTTGACTTAATAGAGCTGCCTCATGAAGAGTACGCACACAGATATCCGAGAGAGCTTAGCGGAGGACAGCAGCAGAGAGTAGGCGTTGCAAGAGCTCTCGCAAATGACCCCGACATCATCTTAATGGATGAACCGTTCAGCGCGCTTGACCCGATTACACGCGAACAGTTGCAAAACGAACTGCTCAGGCTTCAGGAAGAGCTTCACAAGACAATAGTGTTTGTTACTCATGATATAGACGAGGCTATCAAAATCGGCGACAGGATTGCTGTTATGGCTAACGGTAAAATCATTCAGTACGATACACCGGAAGATATCCTCAAAAACCCCGTCAATGACTTTGTTGAAAACTTCGTTGGAAAAGACAGACTATGGAAAACGCCTGATATGCTTAAAGCCGAAGACATTATGAGCAAAAAATTAGTAAAGATTGGCCAAAACCGCTCGGCTGCACATGCCATTGAACTTATGAAAGAACATAACACAAGCGTATTGGCAGTGGTTGATAAAGTTTCGGATAAACCGGACAAGATACTTGGCATAGTGGGAACAAACCGCCTTAAAGGCTTAAGCGACCACAGCACAAAAATGAAAGACATAATGAAATCCGACTTTGTAAAAATACCTCACGATATGGGTCTTGTTGATGTTTTAAATATCAGAAAAGAGAGAAAAATAATATTTAACCCTGTTATTGATGAAAGCGAAAAAATTATAGGCATCATAACAAACACAAGTATTTTGAATGTTCTTTCTGATATCGTACCTGAAAGCGAGGATTATTAATGAAGTTAATAGAGTATATTGCACAAAACTATATGTTCATCTTTGAAAAAGCCGGTGAACATGTATACATGGCGGGAATCGCTGTGCTGCTTGCCTGCGCAGTTGGAATCCCAACAGGATTTTTCATAACCAAAAATAAGAAAACAGCGGACATCGTTATAGGTGTCGCCAACATCATTCAGACAATACCATCGCTTGCGCTTTTCGCGTTCGCTCTTCCGATTTTCGGAATAGGCGCGGATAATGCAATATTCGCGCTGTTCTTATATGCGCTTCTTCCTATAATTAAAAACACTCTTATAGGAATACGCAATGTTAATCCTGCAATAAGAGAAGCTGCGCGAGGCATGGGAATGAGCAGAACACAGATAATGTTTAAGGTGGAAATACCTCTTGCCATATCAGTTATCATGGGCGGCGTCCGTATAGCAACAGTCACAGGCATCGGAATCGCCACAATCGCTACGCTTATCGGCGCAGGCGGCCTCGGTCAGCTTATCTATCAGGGTATCGGAATGTGGAACACCGAAATGATATACGCAGGTGCTATATGTTCCGCGCTTCTGGCTCTTCTTGCCGACTTCCTTTTAGGCCTTGTAGAAAAAAGGCTCACTTCAAAAGGCATAGTCAAAGAAGACAAACTTTCTTAAGATAAATAACAACATAAGTTGTTAAATATAAAATACCAATGGGAGAAATATGAAAAAATTACTATCACTAATAGTTGTGGTTATGCTAATTACAGCACTGTTTTTAGTTGGCTGCGACAAAAAAGACGACACAATCAAAATTACTCACAAAGATTATACTGAGCAAAGAATCACAGGCCAATTGCTTTCAGTTTATTTAGAAAGCAAAGGATTTGAGACCGAAGTTAATGAACTTTCAGGCACAATGCTTTGCTACACTGCCCTTAAGCAGGGAGATGTTGATGTATATGCAGAGTTTACCGGTTCAGCTTATGGCGCAATCCTTGACCAGACTGAAATCCTCGGCGTTCAGGAAACATATGACTATGTAAAAAAAGAATGTGAAGCCCAGCACGGCATCACATGGCTTGATCCGCTTGGCTGGAACAACACATATGTGCTTTCCGTTCGTCCTGAAACTCAGGAAGAATACGGACTTACTGATATAACAAGCCTTATAGACGTAGCACCTGAGCTTATAATGGGCTGCGATGATGAGTTTTTAAACCGCGCAGACGGACTGCCTGGCTTGAAAGAATACTATCCGGGACTTGAGTTTAAAGAAGAGATTCCAATGGACCAGGGTCTTACATATGCCGCACTTCGCGACGGCGAGCTTGATGTTAACGTATCATACTCAACCGACGGACGTATAGCAAAGTTTGGTTTAATCAACTTGGAAGACAACAAAAACTTCTTCCCTCCATACTATGTAACACCAATCCTCAGAATGGAATATGCGGAAGAGCATCCAGAAGTAGTACAAGCACTTATAGAGCTTGGCGGACACTGGACTGATAAAGAAATGCAGATTTATAACCTGATGGTTGACGAAGGCGATGACCCAAGAGATGTAGCAACACTTATGCTTCAGGACGCAGGACTCATCGACTAATATTACTAAAATTAATATTCAAAAGGCAAGCATACCGCTTGCCTTTTTTCATATATAATTATTTGATCTATTTGATTTCATTTGACACTTTTTCTCTTAAAATCAAGGTTTTAGCAAGTTTTTCCCCTGCTTTTTCAGCTTGTCCGACAGCAGCACTGCCCGCAAAATCATCCTTTTTATAAAGGTTTAACACTTTAACCACAGCCACCACACGGTAACCAAGCGCTTTAAGCGGAAGCTCCATAGCCTCTGCTGTAAATCCCATGTCATATTCATTGTCCTGCTCGCATATGGCGATAACTGAGGCATATTTTATGCCTTTTGCTTCATTTAAAGGCATCCACACAGAGCGGTCATCTTCATCGAATATCTCATAACAGTACAGTCTTTCTATGAACGCCTTCATATCGGAGGATACGTTATAAAAATATGTTGGTGATCCGAGTATAACTGCGTCAGCTTCCCTAATAAGCGGATATAGCTTTTGCATGTCGTCATCTACTATGCATTTGTTAGTCTTTTTGCAGCCTTCGCATCCGTTGCAGCCATTGTAGCTATAATCGCCGAGATAAACTGTTTGCGTTTCCACGCCTTCTTTTCGGGCTGAGTTTAATGCGGCCTTCACTAAATGCGCTGTGTTGCCTTTTTTGCGTTTGCTTCCGACTACTCCGAGTATCTTCACTTTATCCACCTTTATTGTTTATAATGCAGTTTCTTACCTCAATATACTAACAAGTATTTGCGTCAATAACAAACTCAATTGATTCTTTCAGTTAGATAAAGCCACTTCCACCGCTTTGAGAATCACCTTGCTGCTCATGGTGGATGATGAAATTGCATCCACGTCAAGCGACTGACAAGCGACAACATCCGCGGTTATGGCTTCTGCGCTGTGTCCCGGACCGCACTCGTGATCCAGCACGGTGATTTCTATAATCTCACTATCCGATACTTCTACTTCCACCTTGGCTGATACAAGTTTTGTCGCATACTCCCCGCAGTATACTCCATCCTCGACAGACGCTAAGCTGAGTTCACCTAAAACTATATCATCCGGATTGCCGCCCATTTGTTTAAGTACCAAAAATCCGGCAAGAAAAACCAAAGCAGCAATGCCTATAACTATCAAAAATGTTTTGAATCTTTTTTTCATCCAGTCCCCTTTATGCCATAGCGTTAACCGAACCGGCCATAGCCATAATGTTTTCTTTAATCACTTTTATCTTAGTAATATCCGTGTCTTTGGTAACAGCTTCAACAACTTTCTTATGCAAAAACTTCATCTTGGAAGTGTTAAGCTCACCGCCGAAGCATTGTACTGATTTTGCGCTTTTAAGCAAAGCTTTAGGAAACGCCGCATTCATAGTCTCCTGTGCTTTGTCTGCAAATCCGCACACCATAAACAGCCAAAGGTTCTTATTTGCCAAGGTGATTTCGTTTGTCTCCATAAACTGCTTAAGCTTTTTGTCAAGATTTCCTACATATATGGAACCGCCGACTATTATGTTGTCAAAGCCCTTTAAGCTAGGCACGTTTCCCGCTTTAATGTCTGCAGTCACAACTTCCCCTTTTATCTTGCTGTAAAGCTCATTTACGCACTCTTTTGTGCATCCGTATTTTGTTGCATATACTATAAGTGTTTTCATTTTTACCTCATTTCGTGTCCATCTTTTCGATATTAGCTATAATTTTGCTCATTGAGCTTCTCATACTCTCCATTTCTTCCTGAGAAATTCCCTCAAAAACAGCTTTCATGAATTCATCACCTGTAGGCTCTAAGTCTTGCCAAAGTTCTAGATTTTTCTCAGTCAGGCTCATCCTTGTTACACGTCGGTCATTTGCATCCTTTTCCATCTTTATAAGGCCTTTTTCCTTAAGTTTCAGAGCGACTTGTTTCGCGTTTTGATGAGAGCACCCCATCTGCTCTGCCACTTGCTTTACTGTCGGCGGTTCATCAAATGCGTTTCCGACAATAAGCGACAAGAACCACTGTTTTGATGTTATTTGAAAAGGCTTCAATGCTCTTTCCATAAGCGTATCCAACCTGTTTGAAACAACGAACAATCCTGCAAAAATAAACTCACGGGCAGGTATGCTGTCGTAATTTTTCATCTTTGTTCCTCCGTATAGGTAACGTGTTACCTTTCTGTAAATAGATAATACATTACCTTTTTTGTTTTTGCAAGCTTTTTTTAAAAAAAATAATCGACATCAGCCGATTATTTATCATCTTATATCTGGTTTTTTATTTTATCCGTTTAATATCTTATTTCTGTAAGCCACCATTTCAACTATAAGTTCATCGGGTATGGGCCTACTGTGTGGAAACTGCACCGAGCCTTTTGCGTGTTTGTATTGCACAAGCTCTTTTTCAAAATATGCTATAGTAGTCGGGTGCGGATAAAACCCTGTATGCTTTGCATATCCACCTACCATTATCTGCTCATCCCTCTTCCCGTTCGGCACAAGCGCAAAAGCTAAAACCCCGTAGTTAATTTTAGCCTCTGCATTAGGGGCAGCCTGCTTTATACAATTAATAACTCTTGTAACCGGATCTTTTGCCTTGTCCGGCAGAGAATCTATATATTCTTTTATTATATCCATAAGCGTTTCACCTTTATATTGTATACTGATTTTATCACAAAATATCTTATTTATGCACGATATGATTGTCCGCTATGCCCTGCTATGCTAAACTAATAAACAAGGAGGAATTATGCAAGATATATTAAATACCGTCTTTTGGGGAAACACGATTCAAAGCTATCTCATTTTTCTGGGCACGCTTTTAGTATCCCTATTAGTGATTATTATAATTAAGAAACTGATTCTTAAAAAATTGGGCAAATGGGCGAAAAAGACACAGACTAAGCTGGATGACATGCTTGTCAAAATGACTGGCAGGTACATTGTTCCCCTGCTTTTTATCGCTTCTTTTTATCTAAGCACCAATATACTTACAATAGGCGAGAAAGTATCCGAGATAATCTACATAGCCTGCCTTGCGCTGTTTATGATTTTTGCGGCACTTGCGATATCGCGCTTTTTTGTTTTCATGTTCAACAGATACTTGGAAAAAAAATACGAAGGTCAGCAGTCCGGCTCGGTTAAGTGGATTGCAGCTCTTATAAACGCCGTTATATGGGTAGTCGCGCTTCTTTTGTTCCTTGACAATCTTGGTATAAAGGTAACTACGCTTGTCGCAGGATTAGGCATCGGAGGCATAGCGATAGCTTTTGCAGCGAACGCCATACTGCAGGATTTATTCTCGTTTGTAACGATATTTTTCGACCGTCCGTTTGAAATCGGCGACTTTATAAATGTTGACGGGCTGTCTGGAACCATAGAACATATCGGAGTTAAAACCACGCGTGTTAGGTCTCTTTCCGGAGAACAGCTTATCTTTGCCAACACGGATCTTACAAACTCGCGCATCCGCAACTATAAACGCATGGAAAGCCGTCGCATAGCCTTTGGCATCGGCGTTACATACGACACTCCGGCTGCGAAGCTTCGCAATCTGCCGCCGATGATAAAAAAGATTATAGAGAGCATGGAAAACGTCAGGTTTGACCGAGCGCACCTTAAGGAGTTCGGCGATTTTTCTATAAACTTCGAAGTGGTCTATTATGTTTTAAGTCAGGATTACAATCTGTTTATGGATGTTCAGCAGGCTATTAACCTAGCGATAAAAGACGCTTTTGACGAGCATGATGTGGAGTTTGCGTTCCCGACTCAGTCGATTTATATTGAAAAGCAATAGCTTTTCTTTCGCCTTCGAAGCAGGTGCTTCTTGGTGATTGTCTTACAAAGTCCAAAAAATTCGTTTTAATCATGTGTTTTTGGATTTTACGCTTTTAAGCAATTTAAAGAAGAATGCAGAAACCTGCGGCACATGTCCGCAGGTTTTATTATGCTTTTATTTTTCTCAAATAATTATTGTTTTAGTGAGTAACCTTTGCTTAATCAGGCTCAGCTTTTGGTGTGCCAAAAATATGCTACCCACCCCGAGCGCCGTCTTAACTATATTTTAACAAAAATATTCCCAGCGACTGTTTGGGCTATAAAAACAAAAAGTTTCTGCGATGATGCGAATGGAGTAAATGCAATGAGCCGTTTCGTTTCTTAGCCAACTGCTTTTGCCGATTGGCTCAATGGGTTGCACCTCTTTTTACTTGGGTTTTATACGCAGTAGTCAAACCTTGTTTCTTCTGCTTGTGTTTACTGTTTCATAAAACTTTGGTAAAAGGAATACGTTTATACTATTACGTAATAGCAGGGGGTTCGGGGGACTCGCAGAGTCCCCCGAATAAACAAACTTCCCAGCTTCTGCGATACTAAGCAATAAAAAACATAGTTAGAAAGCGTTCGGGGCGGTTGACATGATAATACCATCAAATTTTACAATTCCCGAAGTATGGGAATCCCAGTCGCTTTTTCTATCTCATCAGCGACATCTTCATTCCGTCTGCTGATTTTAAAAATCATACTCGCCCTTCCCTTATCTTTCAATTTAAATTTCAATTGTTTTGAATAGCTGAATGACAGTACTGCCTTTTCAATAATAATACTTTCAATTTCATCATATAGAAGGCAGAACCTGATTATCCCAAGCGCTTTAAAATATAAACAGCTTTCCTGAAAACACACAGTCGTAAACCCTGATGCATGATACTGGCTATATCCCAGCATCGATGGAACTTGAAAAATCACAAGCTCTGTTTTATACAGTGTCTTCTCTTTTTTGGCTTTGCTAAATGATTCTTTAAGCTTTTTTCTGTTTTTAAAATACCCATTTGGATTTGTAAGCAGACTGGGCGCTACAGCAATTCCTGCGATTATAATGATAATTGGCACTAATAAAAACAACGGCCAAGGCATCCTACAGCTTCTCCCCCATTTTAAAGTCAGGGTTCTGCATGCCGGGAAGGTGCAGGGCAAACAATCCGTTAAGATAAGCTGTGGTATACTCCTTTTTCACCTGTACGCGGATGAGTTTTAAACTGGTTTGTGAAAAGACACTGTTTACAAACTTGTCGCGTTCCATAACTTTTGCACTCAGATGGCTTTTATCATCAAGCTCTATTGCATAGAGCGGCTTTGCTGTTTCCCTGTCGCAGACAATAAAGTCAACATGCTTTGCGGAAATTTTGTTAAAAGCAGGCATGTAATTTTTGCCGTTTGCAATAGGTGTAAATATGTCTGCAAGGCGTACTTTGCAGAAGATTGGATTACTGTCGTTTTTATATGCTTTAAACGCTTTGTAAAATCTTAACTCTGCTTTGGTTAAAACAGCCTCTCTTAGCTTATAATTTGAAACTGTGTCTTTAGCAAATAATTTTAATATTTTATCTAGATTTGGTAGAATAGCTATTAATCCTATAAGAATTAAGGCGTAGATATGAAGCCGATTATCCATACACTGCCCCCCTTTTTACTTATAATATCATATTTTGCTATTTTATCCCATAAATATTGTCAGACATAGCGTTTTAGCTTTTAAAGTATCACTTGCTAACGTCAGGACAGCTTTTTGTCTTTCATAGTCGCATAAGCCATCATTATAACAGCTGCCGCGAAATTGATATATACATAGCGTGCGTCCTGCGCCTCGTTTATTATAAGATATCCCAATGAGTTTACTATCGCAGGAGCTGCGACAAGCCAAGGCAATGTGCCTTTCTTTTTAAGCGCATAAAGTAGGAATAAGAGCATTAAGAGCATAAATAATGCAGGCCGCCACAAAACTGCTCTGCCCCCGTACTGCGCATCTTTCTTGTAGATTTCAAGCAGAATGTAGTCTTTAAACTCATGCAAATAGCTTTCTTTCAGCAAATCGAGATCCGAATAAATTTCTTCGTCATAATAGTTATATGTATAAGCCGCATGCATCGTATATCCGTAGCTTGGCGCAGCCCAGACGATACCCGTCGTTTTAAGATAGGCATTTATTACATCAAACGGATACTCGCGAAGAAGCCTAATGTATCCCCTGTTAAATTCTCGGCTGCTTTCTGTCAACGCATCAGCGTCAGCGTAGTTTTTCACATAGCTCCTGAAGCGCCAGTCCTCTTCGTATTTTAAGATGTGCTCATCCACCGCAGGTAAATCCAGATACTTATCTATATAATCCTTGTCCTCTTCGGAAAGCGCATCCCACTTGTCGTGATAAACAGCAACCAATCCTTGCACTCTGAGTGCATATATAGCAATCTCTGTCACTTTATTGTCTTCCGGCTGTTGATACTTATCACCGAGAATTGCAATCGCTCCGTTGAGTGCCCCGTAATAAAACACAAGTGAAGTAATTATCACAATTCCGAAGCTCAATACGCGTCTCCAGTTCTTTTTGAAAAGATATATGACAGCGCCTACGAAGAATGTCACAACTACCGTCGCGATTCCGTTGTGACGAGCGATAAGCGTTATTGCCAGCGCAAATATTAGCACAATATAATTCTGCCAGCGCTTGAAATAGTCATCCTGTACGGTGATTTTTATAAGCTCGCACATGATGAGAGTCAGACCTATTGTGTAAGGTATGTCCTTCCACATTGTGATATTTGTCATGAGATTCATCGGATAAAAAGCGAGAAGCAATGAACCGATTATGCCTGCCCAAAACGGAAGCCCCATCCTATCGAAAGTGTAGATAACATACGCATAAGCGAGCGCGCACATCAGGCATTGCAGCACCATCATGCCGCCCATTTTGAGCCCGATTACCGAGAACATTCTCAGCGACAGCGTATACAACAGCGGCGACAAATTGTCATATGGGCCGCCCTGAGTCGCCTGATTTAATATATAAATCGAGTCGGGTGAAATAAGTCCCGGCCAGCACGCAAGCATGAAAACAGTGTACGCTGCCGCAGGAATTATGAAGTAGATTATAAATCTTATTATGCTTGGCTTTTTATCTTTGCGCTCCCACTCGATTTTTTCAATAAAACCCGTTAGCAGATAAATTGCCACAAAAAACAGCGCGATATACCCTATTACGGCTTTAATATATGCCATGCCGAACGAATTCAAATATGGCAGGAAAATGCCTATGTAAAACATCACGGATAAAATGGCCGTACCGATTATGGCTTTTGCCTTATTGTCTCTTTTTACAAACTCCCCTACGAAATACCCGTTCATCATCGCCAGCGGCAGGAGCGTAACCGCAAAGATTATCCAGTTTTTCGTATCGCTTACGCCTGCGAAATAGTATAGCGCGTTTGCCTGCGCTAGAGTGAGCAAAGCGATGATAATTATTTTTACTGCGGAGGTAATTTTATCTTTTGGTGAGCGGGGTGTTGTTTGCATCTTGTGTCCTTAGTGTTTTTGTTTATTATAGCATTTTGGGGGTGGGTTGTGGAAGATAGAAATATGCTATAAAAATTCTACACTAATTGCTTTACTAAATACGCTAAATATTATTTGAAGTTATTTCAAGCTGATTTGCTAACTTTAAATAAAGTCTATTAAATTCTCTTGATTTGGGATGTTTTTTTAAAGCAATTTTCAATAAATCATTAGCAACTTTAAATTCATTACTGTCTATAGCACGATTAATCTTTTTGGCAAATAATCTAATTGATATGTAATGGTAAGTAAATACTATAGCAAGTGAAATAATTATCGCTATGTTAAAGCCAATATTAGTTATATCTGAATTTGTCAAAAAACCCTGCATATTTCTCCTAATTAGCTACCAAAAGCTTCTTTTATATCATTATAATTCAAAATCAAAAATTTCTCATTATCATTAGAACAGTAAATTTCATAATCAAAATAATCATCTTCAATTACATCAAAAAAGTACGAGTATTCAGTTAAGAATATAGTTTCGAATCCATTCCCTTTTTCATTCACTATATTATTATTTTCTGTCTTATAAAAAAACTCAATAATGTAATTTCCATTATGCTTTTTTACATTAAGCATATAAATAATATTATTTATATTAGAGTTAATTGATTCCCTTTTCACTCTATTACCTGTACCATATGTAAGATAAGTAGGCACATATCCTGATGTCCTCCCTTTATATAAATAATGCTCCTGAACATATTTTTTATATTTGCTTGTGTATTCTAAAACATAAACATAATTATCTTTTACTATATACTCATATGAATCTATATCTAAAACAACTTTATCAATAGATTCCTCTAAACTATATTCAGAATTTGTTGGTAAATAATTCATATAAAAATCGACAACTAAAGGTTTTATGCAAATTGGCAAGATTATAATCAATAATACCAATAAAAATATTTCAATTTTATAACTTATCATATTATAATCAACCTACTCTACTTTAAATTAGCAATGCTGTTATTATATTACTAATTCAAATACTAATCAATTTTTGATTCAAAATGCAATTTATAATATTACTCTGCTCCGCAAATCGCTACTTGAGTAGTTTTCTTTACCTTGGGTACGCTGCCGCTCGGCCCTACTTTTTTCAATAACCTCAACTTTTCTATTCGACAATATGAACACTCATAGTGCTAGCACTATTATAGTTCATATTCGCCACTCAACTTTATTCTTAGTAGAAGCAGAGTAAAGTTTTGTTCCAAAACTTATAAAAAACGCAGACGCGATGTCATAAAGAAATTTATTAATAAATTTCTTACGCTAAATAGAAAGAATCAGATTTATAAAAGAATGGGTTACATTTCTTTTTACTGGTTTTTTTTTGCGCAATAGCACAGCTTTTTTCTATTTGAGCATTCGGTTTTATAAAAATGAGGTAGAAAATAATGGTATGATTAATTACAAACCAGCAGGGGGTGTGGGGGACTCGCAGAGTCCCCCGCATATAAATCCTTTTCCTCGCCAGTAGTCGGTTTTCTAAAGCACAGAAGTATCTGCGAGGATATGGTATGCTTGCAAAAAGATATAGTTTGCAAGCCTTCGGGGTGGTTGGATTTAAACCCCTCCACCACTCACAATGCTCGCAGTAAGAAAAACATACAAGCAAATGCGCTATATGCAAAATTAGAAAAGTTGATTGCGAGGATTTGCAGATGTTAACAAAAAACTCTCACCTGCCCCAAAAACGCCCCACCCGCACTTGTAGAATTATCATCATAAGAATAAAATATCTATATACAATAAAGGAGAACACTATGCTAAGATGCACAGAAGTGGGGCTCATTACCCTCATGATGTCGGAAAAATACGCAGGCAAACGCGATGAATTGTTTAATGAAAAAGCAGATAACTTCCAGACAATAATAAAAAATGAAAGTTACTATATCCTACGGTTTATGCCATCCGAAATAGCAAAAAAGCTGGGCGAAGCACATATGGTAGAGATTCTAGGCAAACAGAAGAAAAACGGATTGTGGAAAGTTAAGAACGCCGAGCGGATAACTTATGATATCTACGCCGCTCTCAAAAACATGAGTCTTCTGCAGGATTTGTTTGATAACGGTCAAATAAAACACGATACCCTGAGCCTGATTCAGGATAAATACGATTATTACTCACTTCTAATTAAAAAGAACATCTTCAATTCACTCACTGAAGCAGATCAAACAGCAATAAGCGATATTATAGGTGAAATAAAATCTGCACAATCAGATGACGGCTCTTGGGATAGCACGGTTGTCGGGACAACCATCGCTGTTGAAAAGCTTACAGACCTTGGGCTAGATGCAAACGATAGCGCAGTAAAGAGAGGCTGCGACTTCCTGTTTTCTCAGCTGAACACCCCCCAACCTGCCCACCATATCGGAAGCCCATATGGATTTGAAGCGGAGTATATGTTTTCTTCCTCAAACCGACAAGCAGAATTACAACTCGCGGAAAAGCTTAAACCCGAATGGATTCCGCGTCAAGTCTGTTTTCATCACCTCGGAGTAATCCAACATTGCTTTGCCATGCTCATTCTTATGCGTCTCGGCTATGAGAAAAATGAGCTAATCCAGTCAGCGCTTGATAATCTATATAGTATATATAAAGAGTTCGGTGGTTTTTGCGATTCAAATATCAAGAAAAAGTACATTGCGGATAATGGAATAAAACTCTAGCACTTAATATAATCACTATACTCAGCTTCTACAAACTAATTTTAAAAGATAAAAGTTCATAAGCGTTAGGGGTGGTTGATTAAATACATTAAGACAAAGTTCTCTGCTCCGCAAATCGCTACTTGAGTAGTTTTCTTTACCTTGGGTACGCTGCCGCTTGGTTTCCACTTTGTGTGGACAAAGTGGAGCAAAACCGCAACCGCATGAGCCCTTTCCTTTCTTAGCCAACTGCTTTTGCCAACTGGCTCAATGGGTTGCAATTCTTTTATCTAAGATGTAGAGGAACGCACTGCGGTGCTGGATAATGATTATCTCGCCGACAGGCGAAACGAGGCACTGGGGCGAAGCCCCAGTAAGTTTCTCGCCTATAGAAAATATGCAAAATGAATAAAAGTTCTCAGGCGAGAAGTGAGGATAGCTTGCAAAAAGAAATGGTTTGTATGCGTTAGGGGTGGTTGGTTTGAAACCCCTCCATCATCTTCTGTGATGATGATACTCCTCCCCTTAATAAAGGGAGGTATCCTGCCTTCGTAAAACAAACTGCATATATAACGTTACATTTCCTATAAACAGCTAGCTTTTCTAACAAACTATGCAATTTATCAATAAAGCACGACATCTGCTAAAATGCTTACCCTATCAAGAATAAACTATTCATAATTACATTAGCTCACCCTTTTTATGGGAGCTGGCTTTCGCAGAAAGACTGAGGGTACTAAATAGCTGGCAACTACAAGTCGTCCGAGGAGTTGTAAGAAAATAGAATCAAAACTTACGCAAAGATATTCCCTCAAAAATTATGATAATAAACAAGCACTCTTTCAAGAAATATGAACAAACTTTAAAAACCTGTAATTTCCCCAAAAAATCCCCCATTGGGTATTGCTTTTTTCTCCGTGTCGTATTATTATATACAAGGACTTAGCACTCTCGGATATCGAGTGCTAACATGTAAAAGAAAATCATTATAAATTTCATATTAATCAAGGAGGCAAAAATGAATGTAAAACCACTAGGCGACAGAGTCGTCATCAAGAACATGGAAATGGAAGAAACCACAAAAAGCGGCATCGTCCTTCCCGGTTCGGCAAAAGAAAAACCACAGGTAGCAGAAGTTCTGGCAGTTGGCCCGGGCGGAATGGTTGACGGAAAAGAAGTCACAATGAACGTCAGCGTTGGCGACAAAGTCATCTTCTCAAAATATGCCGGCACAGAAATCAAAATAGACGGCGAAGAACTTATCATAGTTCGTCAGAACGACATTCTCGCGATAGTCGAATAACAGGAGGAAATAAGAATGGCAAAACAGATTTTATATGCAGAGGACGCAAGGCAGGCTCTCGAGCGCGGAGTGGATTCTCTTGCTAACACAGTTAAAATAACACTCGGCCCCAAAGGCCGCAACGTTGTGCTTGACAAGAAGTTTGGCGCACCGCTTATAACAAACGACGGCGTAACAATCGCTAAAGAAATTGAATTGGAAGATCCGTTTGAAAACATGGGCGCACAGCTCGTTAAAGAAGTTGCTACAAAGACAAACGACGTAGCAGGCGACGGAACAACTACAGCCACAGTGCTCGCACAGGCAATGATCCGCGAAGGACTCAAGAACCTTGCTGCAGGCGCAAACCCAATGATTCTTAAAGGCGGCATTCAGGCAGCGGTAGAAAAAGCTGTTGAAGGCGTTAAAGAAATCTCCCACCCTATCGAATCAAAAACTGAAATCGCACAGATCGCTGCTATCTCAGCTAACGACAAGACTGTCGGCGAGCTTATAGCAGAGGCTATGGAAAAAGTCGGCAACGACGGCGTTATCACAGTTGAAGAGTCAAAAACTATGGCAACTGAGCTTGATATCGTTGAAGGTATGCAGTTTGACCGCGGCTATGCTTCACCCTACATGGTGACTGACACCGACAAAATGGTTGCAGACCTTGAAAGCCCGTTAATCCTAATCACAGAAAAGAAGATTTCAAACATCCAGGAAATCCTTCCTATATTGGAGCAGATAGTCCAGCAGGGCAAAAAGCTTCTTATCATCGCTGAAGATATCGAAGGCGAAGCACTTGCAACTCTCGTTGTAAACAAACTCCGCGGAACATTCAACTGCGTTGCAGTTAAAGCTCCGGGATTCGGCGACCGTCGTAAAGCTATGCTTCAGGACATCGCAATCTTAACCGGCGGACAGGTCATCTCAGACGAGCTCGGCCTTGACCTTAAGGAAACAACTCTTAACATGCTGGGAACTGCTCATCAGGTTAAAGTTGACAAAGAAAACACTGTTATCGTTCAGGGCGGCGGAGATGCTACTGAAATCAAAGCGCGCATCACATCAATCAAAGCTCAGATCGAAGAAACAACTTCTGACTATGACCGCGAAAAGCTTCAGGAACGTCTTGCTAAGCTTGCCGGCGGTGTAGCAGTTATAAACGTTGGCGCAGCTACAGAGATTGAAATGAAAGAGCGCAAGCTCCGCATTGAAGATGCTCTTGCAGCAACCCGCGCAGCAGTTGAAGAAGGCATTGTACCGGGAGGCGGCGTAGCTCTCACTTCTGTTGCAAAAGCTCTTGATAAACTTATCGAAGAGAGCGAAGGCGACTTCAAAACAGGCGTTAAAATCGTTCGCCGCGCACTGGAAGAACCTCTTCGCCAGATCGCAGCAAACGCCGGCGTTGAAGGAAGCGTTATCGTTGAGAAAATACTTTCCACAGATGAAGTCGGCTTCGGCTATGACGCTCTTAAAGGCGAATATGGCTCAATGACCGAAAAAGGCATCATTGACCCGACAAAAGTTACCCGTTCCGCTTTGCAGAACGCATCCTCCGTTGCAGCCATGGTGCTGACAACTGAGAGCTTGGTAACTGACATCCCTGAACCGGAACCACCAATGCCTGCTGGCGGCGGCATGGGCGGCGGAATGCCGGGAATGTACTAAAGGCGCAAAGCATCCGCTTTGCTTTCGATTTCGAAACTTCGTTTCTCATCGAGTTCAAAAGACACCGACTTGTCGGTGTCTTTTTTACCTTACAAAATCAAAAAAATTCGCTTTGCTCATGCTTTTTTTGATTTTGCGCTTTGTACACGGTTCTTTCTCATCTGTCAATAACTTTTCCGGCACATGTCCGTAAAAGTTTGCAGGTTTACATTTTCTATTTGGTTTTCGCCCTGCGGGGCGGGAAACTGGCTCGGGCATTTCCGAACGTTTCGAAGAAACGTGGGGCGCGCCAACAGTTTTGAAAAAACTGTGAGAGTGTTGAATTTTGCGCTTATAAAGCAATTTAAAGAATGATAGATGAAACCCCCGAAGTGAATTCGGGGGTTTTGCTTTGCTGTGAGTTTTTGAATGAGTGTTTTGAAAAAACACGGGGGCGGCAATAGTTTCGGAGAAACTATGAGAGCGGGCAATTTAGATAATTATAGATGAAAAGCTCGGAGTGAATCCGAGCTTTTTGTTTTACTGTGAGTTTTTTAATGAGCAATCTATATAGGTAAAATTTCTATTTAATCTTATCGATATAACGCTTCCAGTTTTTCATTGCTTCTAAATTTCGTATTTCTTTATTCCAATATTTCAATACACAATGAACAACTTTTGGACGATATTTGAGCATAATCACATATGGTTTTTCAAAATACTCAATTATTACTCTATCCTTTTTTATCTCTTTTGTTGTAAAGTATATGTAACCCCATGAAATTCGTTTACCCTCAGGTGATACACTCAGTGCAATTACCTTTACGTCATCCCATGAAAAAAATCGTGTCTTTATCTTCCCATTCTTCTTTCTTCGTAGTTTTACTCCATCTTCATCGATAGTTACTTTCCTTTTTAAAGATAATAAATATGATAGTAAGCATACACCCGGGACAATTAGTAATGTGAAAAAAATATATATTAACACGGTTAAATCATTATCTCTAACTGCTATATATATAAATCCTATGGTAGGTAAAAAAGACATAACTGAAAAAATTATAATAGCTATCTTTTCTAAGAATAGTCCACTTGGAACAAAAGTATTTTTTCCTCTATATTCAGGTAAGTATTGATAATATTCAGTGCCTTTAATTTCTTCAATAGCTTGATTTTCTATTTTTTGATCTTTCCAGTTAATATACATCTTCTTATACTTTTTACCAAGCTTTGTTTTGTTTACCCCAAATAAAAAAAGAAACAATCAAACAAATAGTGCAAATAAAGTAAATCAATAACCCTTGGTGAACAGGAAGTCTTTCTTCTGCTTTAATCTCTCCTAAGTAATAGAAAACATAAAGCATACCAACTACTAAACTCACACCAAAAAAATATGAAATATAAGTTACTATTTTAAATGTTTTTTTTGACATACCACTCTCCAAATAAATATACTTTATAATACTATATTTCACCTTATATTACCATATATCCCAACAAATCGTATAACCCCTCCGTCACACTTCGTGTGCCACCTCCCCTTTCAAGGGTGAGGTATCCCAACTTCGGAAAGCAACGCACTAACACAGCTAATTACTCACCACAAACGGCTAGCTTTTCTAATAAAATGCACAATATATAAGAAAAGCATGGCATGTGCTAAACTGCTTGTCCTACTCAAAATAAACTATTCATAACTGCGATAGCTCCCCTTTGAAGGGGAGCTGGCGACTGAAAGTCGGCTGAGGGGTTTCCAGCCGACAGGCGAAACGGGGCACTGGGGCTTTGCCCATAAAGAATTTTGCTTGCAAAATTCGTACTGACGTTTCAATTAATGCTGACGATTGAAGGCGTATTTGAGAGAGTTTACAAAGTAAACTTGACCAAATTGCCAAATGCAGTGTTTGCATACTCGAGCCGATGGGAAGTCAGCAAGACAGTGAAAGCCAAAACGGCGAAGGTATATCCGCGAGAGATAGCAGAAAATGTAAAACTAATAAGCGTACATAGCGCTTTGTTCCCTACTCCTCGTCCTTCTTCTTAGGCAGGAGTAGTTTCTTTTTAAAACCAAACCCATCTGCTTTTAACATTCTATAAAGCTCTATCGTTTTCAGCATAAAAAATACACTTAATATAGCAAGGAAAACGCATCCTAAAATGACAAAAAAGCACTCGCCCCACAGCATCATATTCGCCCAATTGAATATTGATGGTTTGAAATCTTCTGTTGTTGTAATGACATCTGTAAATTGCATAATTTATCTCCTTTTCATTTGTCATTATAAGGAAGTAAGTATAAAATGTCAATGTTTGGGATTTATAATCTAATTTACCATTATAATATAACTATTTATAAGTTCATTTTACTGAAGGTTTCTTATAAACTGCATAATCCAGCAAATCACACGGACATGCGCCGTGTGTTTATAATATAGCAAACTAAACTGCTTAATAAGCGCGATTTTGTGAAAAACACGACATATGCTAAACTGCTTGTCCTACTCAAGAAAAACTATTCATAACTGCGATAGCTCCCCTTTGAAGGGGAGCTGGCGACTGAAAGTCGTCTGAGGGGTTTTCAGGGGCACTGGAGCGTACGTCCATAAAGAATTTTGCTCGCAAAATTCGTACTGACGTGTAGGCGACTGCTGACAATGGAAGGCGTATTTGAGAAAGTTTACAAAGTAAACTTGACCAAATTGCCAAATGCAGTGTTTGCACACTCTAGCCGATGAAAAGCCTGCTAGAAAGAGATAACCAAAACGGCGAAGTATATCTGCGAGAGATGGCAGAAAATATAAAGCTGATAAGCGTTCGGGGTGGTTGGTTCTTAATAAACCTCACCCCAAAATCTTATTACATTCTCCTCCCCCACCACCAAACCTTCCTTTCAACGGCAAAATATAAAATACAATCGTTTTTTTACACTCCCATTACATTATCGCAAACTCCGTGCTATAATAGGAAAATCGTTGCATACGGAGCATAAAATGAAAAAAATAATAAAGATAATCCTTGTCGTAATCGCGGCGGCGGCATTCCTCTTCGGCTCGTTTCAGATATATATGAGAGTAGGTCACAAGGGAGAAATATCCGCCGAAACGTGGAACAAACAACAGGGCTTTAACACAAACACAATACAAACACTGACAAAAGAAGACGGCGAAGACTTTAAGATACTGCTGCTGTCCGACGTACAGCTTATAGGCCTTACGCCGTGGGATGACAAAGCAGCTCTGGAGCTTGTTGATGAGCTTATTACAGACATTCAGCCTGATTTAATTATGACAACCGGCGATAATTCCATGATGCCCTTTTCCGACATTATGACAAAGAAATTCATACGCCAGATGGAAAGCTATAATATCCCGTGGGGCGTTGTTCTCGGAAACCATGACTCGGAAGGGCGCGGAGACAGAGCATGGTTTGGCAATCAGTATGAAAATGCGGAAAACTGCTTGTTTGAATCCGGTCCGTCAAACATACAGGGAATCGGCAACTATGTTGTAAATATTGAAAGCGAAGAGGGCGACACAATCTACAGCCTCATCATGATGGATTCAAACATCGAGCGCGAGTATGATAACGAGGAAGTGTATTACGACTACATCTACCCCGACCAAATCGAGTGGTATGAAAGTGTTGTAGCCGTCCAGCCTGATGTGCCGTCAATGCTTATTTTCCACATTCCGACTCCCGAGTTTGCTGACACACAGACAGCATGGGAAAACGGTGACACATCAACTGTTAATGGGTTCGGAGAAAACCGCGAAATGGTTTGCGCACCGCTTGAAAATACCGGTCTTTTTGACAAAGCAAAAGAGCTCGGTTCGACTACACACATTTTCTGCGGACATGATCATATAAACAGTCTGTCTGTAGAATATGAAGGCATCCGACTTACTTACTCGCTTAAAACCGGCCCCACCTGCTATGCAGACGACGATATGCAGGGCGGCACGCTGGTAACTATAACTGATTATGGTGATGTGATTACGGAACATATTTATAGGTAATCTCACAATTACATATAATTCACTGTTTTAAACTGTGCATTTTATAGCTATATGCATAACAAAAACCCGAAATGACTTCGGGTTTTTATATTAACGAAAATATTCGATTTGTAACTTTCGTAAAGGCAATCGTTAGCGATCGCGCCTAAACAAAATTGGCACATAGTAGAATATCGGTATCAACAGAAACACTACCCAGCCCCACGGCCACCAGCCGAATAACAAACCGGTTGCCATGAAGAACACCACAGCCAGCATAGCGCCGACGGCAGCCCAAGCCTCCTGCTTTTTGTCTATTGATTTATATGACTTGATTTCCTCCAGCTCGCGCTCGGCAATCTGAACATCAGTGTCCAAAAGCTCATCAAGGCTTAAGTTGTATAAAGAAGCAAGTGCGATAAGGTTGTCAGTGTCGGGAGAAGATTCCGCGCGTTCCCACTTTGAAACAGCCTGACGGGACACTCCGAGTTTCTGTGCTAAGTCTTCCTGAGAAAGACCAAAGCTTTTTCTTAAATTAACAAGTTTATTTGCTGTTGCTACGTTCATTTTTGTATTCCTTTCATAGGTTGAATTTAAGTATCAGTATCATTTTCTTAGGTTGCGCTACCCCTATCAAAACTTCTTAAAGGCTTTGCCCAAATCGGTTTTGATTACAGGATTATTATATGAAAATTTGCGTGGTTGCGGCAACCAATTGCAGTTTGTATTTCCGCAACCATCGGTTGCATTATTATTTTATACTCACATTTTACTACATAAAAAGCCATTTCCGAACTATTTTGATTAAAATTTCAGTACTATGCTTTATAAATCAAAAAATACTGGTATAATTTAGATGATTAAATACATAGGAGCATACTATGAAAGTTTTAAAAACAATTTTCCTTGTCATAATAGCTTTGTGCATGGCAGGCCTGCTTGTAGTAATTCAGCTGCAGAACATGCTGCAAAGCACTGTGCTATCATCCAAATATTTTAACGATATGTATGACATGAGCGAAATGGACGAAGTTCTTGATATAGTTGTCACCGACGCTATCGCAGATTTTTCCGTTAACCAGTCAATAGAAGGAATTACTATCAATCTGGAAAATGCAATAGATCCTGAAGTCGTAAGCGTCATTGCAGAAGATACCATAAAAGGTTCATTCGCATATATAGTCGGAGATGAAGAAAAGCTTCCCGAGATAGACATAAAGCCCGTTAAAGACATGGTGCTGGATGTAATTACAAAAGAAGTGAAGTCCTTTTCGGACAGCATGTCAGTCATGTACGACATAATCATTGACGGCTACGACCAGCTGGCACAAACCGAAGAAGGCGAAATCGACTATGAAGCAATAGGCGAGATAACCAAAATTTCTGGCGGAATAGCAAGCGAAGAGATGGTCGAGCAAGTAGTATTAGCCGCTGAGGAAGTCGATGATAATGCTAGCGTTGAGGAGCGCAACGAAGCTATCACCCGCAATCTTATGAGCAGCCTTCTTAGCTTAGATGAAATTGCAGACGGGCTCGATCTGGATTCATTTGTTTCAAGCATCTTCGGCGAAGACAACCCTACAGAAGCTATACGCGACATTATTGTTATATTCAAGCAAAAGCTGTTTATAACTCTTCTTATCTGCCTCGGCCTTTATATGGTGGTCGTTATACTTACAGCATTTAAACCGGGAATGTTTTTCGGTTGGCTTGCAGGAGTTTTTCTTGCCGGCGGTCTCTTTGGTTTCTCAGTCGGTTTAATCGGCATGATTACACCGGTTTTCACAAGATATATGACTACAGTTTCGCCGCAGATAACCAGCAATATTGATGAATATATACTCGCGCTTATGCAAAACCTGTCAAGCTCGATTTCAGTATTTTTCTTTATACAGGGCCTTATCATTCTTGTTATCGGCATCGCATTTTTGATATTGTCTATAGCATTCACAAAAGCTGCCAAACGAAACGGCACAACGGAAATTAAAAAGAATCCGCCGATTACAGTTTTAAGAATAGTGTTTGTAATAGCAGCACTGGTTGCAATAATCGCAGTCAGCGCAAATTATGGTTTGGAAGCTACTCTTGTTATGGATAACGCCATAACCGTGCTTGAAAACTCATCTTCCGCACTTGATACTAACGATGTGATTTCAAAGCTTACACAGGAGCTTGGTCTTCCTGACTTCCCTATAGGAAAATAAATAAGCAAATCAAAATCCGGCTTAATGCCGGATTTTTTTATTTCTTTTAAACCAATAAACCTGCACTTTTCCTTTCAATATTATATTGACTGATAAACTTAGTTAATATACAATCATCGTTAATAACTTTCTGTGAATGTAAAAACAGTTTCCCACGAAAGGAAAAGATACTGTGCAAAAGAAAACTTCCGGCGTGATAATGCTTACTATAGCTACATTGATTTGGGGTACCGCTTTGGTTGCTCAAAGTTTTGGTTCGGATTATGTAGGCCCTTTCACGTTTAACGGAATGAGGTTTATTTTAGGCTCGCTTGTCCTTGTTCCTATAATGCTTATTAATAAACCAAAAAAGAAGGTTGTTTCCCGCAAATCAACCATAAAGCTTATAAAAGCCGGATCAATCTGCGGATTGCTGTTATTTGCCGTGTCTTCATTTCAGCAGGCTGGCCTTCCGCATACTACCATCGGCAAAGCAGGCTTTATAACATCGCTTTATATAATAATCGTGCCTCTTTTAGGCTACTTCAGGAATATAAAACCGGATATTAAAACATGGGGTTTCATCCTTGTTGCTGTCACAGGTATGTATCTTCTTTGTATTGATGAAAAACTGATACTTGGTTTTGGTGATACGCTCATCCTTATGTGCGCCATCATTTCTTCATTTCACATACTGGCTATAGACCGTTATGCCCCTCAAGTGGACTGCCTCAAGTTTTCATCAATACAGTTTGCAGTATGCGGAGTATTGAGCTTTATTTCGGCATTTATATTTGAAGCTCCTGAGCCTCACGCCATGCAAAGTGCGATTCTTCCCGTGTTGTATACAGGGATTTTATCCAGCGGTGTGGCATACACACTGATGGCTTTCGGTCAACGCGATGTTTCTCCGGTTGCAGCAACGCTTATATACAGCCTTGAAGCAGTGTTTTCTGTTCTTTGCGGATGGCTTTTCTTTAACGAAATGCTAAGCCCAAGAGAGATACTCGGCTGTGTTCTTATGTTTTCGGCTACCCTCGGCTCACAGATTTTTGCTTTAGGAAAAACAAAGCGCAAGGCTGCAGAAGCGCTTTCTGTTATAGATTAACATTATCAAAATACATAAAAAATCCGGCTTATATATAAAGCCGGATTTGTCTATGCAAATATTAATTATCTTGTCAATTATGCGTTTTTAACTATCTCCTGAATCTTTGATACGATTTCGGAAACGCCGATATCTTCTACATCACCGCCGGTGCGAAGCTTAAGCTCTAGCTGGCCTTCAGAGATTCCGCGTCCGACAGTCACCCTGATTGGAATACCGATTAACTCAGCATCTTTAAATTTAACTCCGGGACGCTCTTTCCTGTCATCTAATATGCAGTCAATGCCAAGCGCGTTCAACTCATTGTAAAGCTTTTCGGCTGCTTCCATCTGCTCTTGGTTTGTATCTTTAATCACAACGATGTACACTTTGTAAGGCGCTATGTTCATTGGCCACACGATGCCGCTTTCATCATTGCTCTGCTCCACGACAGCAGCCATGGTGCGTCCTATGCCGATTCCGTACGAACCCATCACAACAGGATGAAGCGTGTTGTCTGCCGCAGCATAGTTTAAGTCAAGCGCTTCTGAGTACTTTGTGCCGAGCTTAAATGTATTACCAACTTCGACACCTTTTTTGAAGATGATTTTGCCTCCGCATTTCGGGCACTTATCCCCTTCTTTGATGTTTGATATATCGCCGCTTATTGTGTACTTTACGTCGCGCGGTACACTTACGTTTTTGATGTGATAGTCTTTCTTATTTGCGCCCGTTATCATACTTTTATTGTTTAATACGGAATTATCCGCAACAACCTTTATTCCGAGATCAATCGGCCCCATGTAGCCAACCACACCGTTTGTGTGCTCTTCAATCTCCTCAGGTTCGGGAAGCTCGACTGAAATAGCGTTAAACATCTTGCCGATTTTAACCTCGTTTGCCTGACGGTTGCCGGGAAGCACGAAAGCAATGAACTCGCCGTCTACTTTATAAACAAGTGTTTTAAGGAAGTTTTCCGGATGCTCTCCCAAAAATTCCTGAAGTTCGTCGATTGTTTTAGCATTAGGAGTATGAATCTCTTCTATTTCGCCTTCATCGCCCTTTTCTGTGCCTTCCGATATCACTTCGGCAACTTCGAGGTTTGACGCAAAGTCGCATTCATCACACATTACGAGGATGTCTTCTCCTATGTCGCACACAGCCTGAAACTCCTCGGAAAGGTGTCCGCCCATAGCACCTGTGTCAGCTTTTACTATTACATAATTAAGCCCCAGTCTGTCAAACACATTCTTATATGCGTTAAACATTTTGCCATAAGCAACATCCAGTCCTTCCATGTCGCGGTCAAACGTGTACGCGTCCTTCATTATGAATTCGCGGACTCTGATAAGCCCGAACCTTGGTCTTGGTTCGTCACGGAATTTATTCTGGAACTGGTAAATATTAAACGGCAAATCCTTATAGGAGTTGACCTTCATCTTGGCTGCTATGGCAAAAAGCTCTTCGTGAGTCGGTCCCAATACATACGGACGCTCATATCTGTCATTGAGCTTAAATATGCTCGGCCCGAAAGCTGCGGATCTTCCACTTTTATCGTATATTTCCTGATGAATAAGCGAAGGCATCATAAGCTCCTGAGCGCCGGCTGCCTCCATCTCTTCACGAACTATCTGCTCAATATTTTTTAAAACGCGAAGGCCAAGCGGCAAAAACATATAAACGCCGGAGCTTGATTTTTTGATCATCCCGCTGCGAACTAGCAGATTGCTGCTTGTTGAATCTTCATCGGCTGATTCCTGTCTTAGCGTATAAAAAAACTGGTTTTTAAGTTTCATTAAATATTCCCTCTGATTCTTTGTTTTACAGTTTATAATCATACCAAAATAAGGCGAAAAAAGAAAGTATGAGTTTCACCCCATACCTTAATCTTTTTATATCTTTTTGTAGAAAAACAACCCGTACTCGCTGTTATCAAACCCACTGTAAAGCTGCGTATCCACACCTCCAAGAATAAATCCCTGTTTGATGTAAAACCTGCACGCAAGAAGATTTGTGTTCTGTGTTTCAAGCATCAGCCCAAAAAGCCCTCTATCTTTTGCCCAGTTTTCGGCAACTCCTATAAGCTTTCCGCCGACACCGCGTCCTCTATAGTCTTTTGCAACCGCGATGTCTTCTACAAAGCAATAATTGTTCCATTTTCTGCTGACTCTTATCTGACCGACGCAATTATCCTCATCGTAAGCAAGAAAAATATCTCTGGTTTCTTTTACAATATAATCACTTAAATCAATCTTATCATCGTCATATTTCTTTGAGGAAGGCTCATTATAAAGCTTTTCACCTGTCGTCCATTTGCCATCGCAAAAAGAAGGCACAAGCTCGCCGATCAGCTCAAACCCCTGATTTGGCTTGCCTACATCATGCATATTGTCAGTGCTTAGCTTAACTATATTGATATTCATTCATATGCTCCTTCAAATTAATTATCAGACAGTCTTATTCATCAGAATAATTTTCAGTATACCATGCGTTATACTTTTTATAATTACTGTCCACACATTCCTGATCAACAACATCATTATCCATAAGATATTCAACAGCATACGTGTTTAGCGTATCATCCGGTGCGCTGAATGCTCCCATAATTATTGCTGACATACACAAAACATCGGTTTCATATTCAGAAAGCGAATCATACTCCCCTGTAACGGAATTCAACTCAATCCTTTTGCTATATGTAGTCGCTCCATATTCGTCGATAAGTTCAAGCGCATCTTTTACAAGTTCGTTATATTCCAACATCTCTTCGGAAGTGTTTTCTTCTACAGGTTCATCAGCAGTTTGCTCTGGCTGAATATCAGTAGCTGTGCTTAAATTGGTTAGGTCAAGTTCAATATCATCTATTGCGTATTTTATATGGTTATTATTATAATCCACCAATTCAAGAACTGCATTAAGCTTAATTGTACTTTCATCTTGAAGCAACGCTCCATACTCATTATTTGAAAAAGTCATATAAAATACAACAGGGGCATCGCCACATGTTCTATCATAAAAGCCCCCTCCATCAATCAATGTTTCGTTTATGGTCAAGTTATTCAGAAAAGCAACGTAATTATCACGAACATCAAGTGAAGGATTAATGTTTTGAATATAAAATACCATAAAGAAAAGTTTTTCATTGCTGTAGCTGCCGCCATAGCTCATAGTCACTTCATCGGCATCAACTATCAAGGGAAGATCGCTTATACTCTGCTGAACATAAGAACTTTCGGGGTTTGTAACGCTGGCTTCCAATGTGTCTATGACTTCATAGTTATATGTGTCTCTTATCAATAGATAGAAGAACAAATCTTTTATCTCGCGGATATTGGCAATCTTATAAGTAGATGCGCCTAGGTCTGCGTATAATACTCCACTCTCCCCTTTTGCAAGCTCGAAGTTATCCGCACGCCCAACAGACAGTCCGTTTGTCCATATATCTTCAATTGCTATATAAATAGTATTGTCGCTGTTGTTTGTAATTGTAAGCGGGCACTCCATGTGTAAATAATCATTGCTGCCGCTTTCCACTTCGATCGTGCCAAATTCGACTGTGATAAGCCCTTCTGTTGAAGTATGAATCTGCCCTTCCAATATATCGCTTATAGCCTGAACTTTTACGCCGCCTTCTTCAGGAATGTCAGCATTTCCAGCAGGCAAGGGCTCTCCTTCAGTCTGTTGGAGTGTTTCTTCCTCAACTGTTTTGGCTGATTCATCCTCATCTTCATCATTCTCTTCATCTTCCTCGTAGTCGTCCGAATCGAAGATAACCTCAACTTCAACTATAGTATCAAAGAATTTTTCTTCCTTGTCACCGCGTGCTTCTTCCACATCTATTTCAAAAGTAATATCGTCTATGATTCCTTCAACGCTGTATTCATCATCGTCGATATCTTCATCAAATATGCGATAGTCCTCATCTTCAAACTCATCCTGATAAAACTCCATTATGTCATCCACATCATCTTCGGAGCCGTATTTAATCTTGCACTTGTCTCCTTTTACTTCATAGCTAAAAACCACTGCATCATCGTATATCGGAACATCTCGTTCTGGATACTCCTTATATTTCACGCCTTTTTTGTACGCCGACGAACACGATGCCAGCGTAAATACCATAAGTAAAACAACTGTAACTGCGACAAACTTAAATACCTTTTTCATCATAATGCATTCTTCTTTCTTTTTTGATTTATACTACAATTAATTTGTTATTTTAAAACTGACACAGCCGTATATTCCCACATTTATACTTAATTAATATATTTTAATCAGTATAACATATATATTGAAAAACATTAATATATTATCATCAGATATTGTGTAAATAGTTGATATTTATTGATTGCCCTAATCATTTAAACCGTTATTATCACATTTACATAAATCCCCTCATCTGTTACCATTATTATATAAATAACGCATTATGAGGATAAGATTATGCCTGTAAAAAATATTAAACTTTTTGCGCACAAACCGCCCGGAACGCTAAAATATACGGGTGCCGCAAAGCCTGAAAAAGCTTCAATGGAAGTTATGTATTACAACAGTAAAGAGTATAAACGCATCAACATAAATTCGGTTGATGAAATACCTGACGATAAAGACCATGTCGTGTGGCTTAATGTAACCGGTATGCATGACTCCGATTTAATAGAGCGCATCGGGGAGAAGTTCGGCATACACAAGATTGACCTTGAAGCGATAGTAAACGTAATGGAGCGCAGTCAGGCTTCAGAGAAAAGCGACTATCTTTTCTCCATTTTCAAAATGGTCTATCTTGAAAATGACTGGGTGATACACGAGCACCTTGCGCTGATTCTTAAAGGCAACACAATCATCACCTTTCAGGAGAACAAAGGTGATGTGTTCGATGAAGTGCGCAACAGAATAGAAACAGCCGGCGGACAGGTACGCAAATTGAAGGCGGACTATCTGTTTAACGCCCTCGCCGATGATATAATCGACAGGTACTATTCCATATTGGGGTTTATATCCGACAGATTCAACCAGACAGAAGCGTCCATCATAATGGAAAACAACAACGAGATGAAAAAAGTATACTGGCTTAGAAAAGAGCTTTTGTTTCTTAAGATGAATCTTGAGCCTGTGGAATCCAGCCTTTTTGAAATCATATCAAACGAATCAAGCCATATATCAAGCGATACAGCTCCGTACATAAGCGACATTTTAAACAATGTACGCCAAATATTGTCCGAAATCGCTACATACCGCGAAATGGTTAACTCGCTGTATGAAACGCAGATTGCAAACTCCGGAAACGATATGAATAAAATTATGACTACACTCACGATCTTTTCCGCCATCTTTATTCCGCTTTCATTCCTTGCCGGAGTTTTCGGAATGAACTTTGCATCCCTGCCCGGCATTTCAACACCGGGAGCATTCGTTTACTTCCTTTTGGGCTGCGTATGCATAGCGGCAATTATGCTGATATTTTTTAAAAAAAGAAAGTGGTTTTAACAAACCAATAAATATAAGGAGAAATATATGTCAATTTCAAGCATTATGTTAAATACCATGTTCGGCATGGGCGACAAAAAAAGAGATAAAGGGCTTACAACTCCCGAAAGCATCACACGCTGTGATAACATCGCATATGCAGACGGCGGGAAATACAATCTGCTGGACGTTTACTACCCCAAGAAAACAGACAAAAAGCTGCCAACCATAGTTAACATACACGGTGGCGGCTGGGTATACGGCACAAAGGAAACCTATCAGTTTTACTGCATGGAGCTTGCAGGCTACGGATTTACAGTTGTAAACTTCAGCTACAGACTCGCCCCCAAGGCGAAGTTTCCTGCGCAGCTTGAGGATGTGAACTCCGTTCTTCATTGGGTATATGGCAATCAGGATGAATACTTTATGGACTATGACAACATAGTGCTTATCGGCGACTCTGCGGGCGCACACCTCACTTCGCTGTATTCGGCATTTTTAACAGATGAAAAGTACCGCGCAAACTTTGGCTTCGAGCCTCCTGAAAACCTCAGCATCAGGGCTATCGTATTAAACTGCGGCGTTTCATCAATCAAATCCAAAGCCGAAGGAGGAAACCCAAACCGCCTTATAAAAGACCTTATGGGTAAAGAAGGCTACAAAAACAATCTTAATCTGGTTGATCCTTCAAGGCTTGTAAACGGAAACTTCCCGCCAACCTATCTTATGTCGGCAACAGGCGACTTTCTTCTGAAAGAGCATGAACCGATGAAGCAAAATCTTCTTTCCCACGGCGTTGAGTGCGAGACAAAAGTTTACGGCAGTGAAAATAAAAAGCTTATGCATGTCTTCCACCTTATAATACGCAGCGAAGATGCGAAAATCTGCAACGACGAAGAAGTCGCATTCATAAGAAAACACTTAAAATAACCAACAACATCTAAGGAGCAATAAATGGAGTTTTTAATAACTGGCGACAGTATATGGGTATACTTTGTCATCTTCTTCGGAAAGATACTGGAAGTGTCCATCTCAACCCTCCGCCTTGTGCTGATAAACCGCGGCGAACGCGTAAAAGGCGCGATACTAGCCTTTTTTGACGTTCTAACATGGCTGCTTATAACAGGTTCGGTGCTTTCCGATTTCGGTGATAATATACTTAAAATCATCGTGTTCTGTCTTGCATTTGCAGTTGGCAACTATCTCGGCTCATGGCTGGATTCAAAGCTTGCATTCGGTATTAGCTCAATAAACGTTATCATGAGCGACACACCTGATGTTGCAGTTCTGCTTGAAAGCCTTCGCGCACAGTCCTTTGCCGTAACTGCCATTGACGGTCAGGGCAAAGATGGGGCAAGAAAGCTTTTAATCATCCATCTTAAGCGAAAGAGAATCCCCCAGGCTGTAAAAATCATCAACGATGTAACCAAAGACAGTGTTATATCCATTAATGACGTTAAGGCCATCCGCGGAGGATACATGAAAAAGTAAGGAGCTTGTATGAAGTTTCTTGATCCAAAAAAAACTATCTTTACCTGCAAGGAAACCGACTGCGCAGGCTGTGATGTAAAAAACAAAGTTACATGCCATTTCACGCAAGGTCATCTGGTGAAATTTCTTGTCATAGCTTTTCCATCGTTTATCTTGGGTGGTATCGGTGCTTTTTTATACTCATGGTGGGCACTAGTCATATTCATCGCAACACTGCCGCTGTATTTTGGCCTTCTTGAGATACGTGTTATGTGTTCGCACTGTCCTCACTATGCAGAGCCGGAAACCAAAACACTCACCTGTTGGGCAAACTACGGAAGCCCGAAGCTGTGGAAATACAGACCGGGACCTATGAGCATATGGGAGAAGATATTTTTTCTTCTGGGTATGCTTGTAGTATTCTTCTCCCCCGCCTTTTTTATGCTTCTTTCCGGCAGATACATTCTTCTTACAGTATATCTTGCTTATGTTGCTGTAGGCTTTGTTTGTCTTTTAACATTCTTATGCACCAGATGCATGAACTTCACCTGCCCCTTTAATCGTGTGAAAAAAGATGTACGTAATAAATTCTTTGAGCACAATCCAAGAGTCAAAGATGACTGGAAACATTAAAACGCTCTAATTTTTTTCTAACCGCGCTTAAATTCTATTTTTCTCTCTGATTGACTATTATATTGTTATAACATCAGTTTATGAGGTGATATCATGAAGAAAAAAGCAGCGGTTTTAGCTATTATAATGGTATTTGCACTTGTTTTTGCAGGCTGCGGATTCCGTTCGTCGGTTTCAACCAATTTTAATTATACAAGCGAAAACAATGAGTCTGTCGGGACATACTCATTGAAGTTCAACAAAAAAAGCGGCGAGGAATCCCACGCCTTAAAGATGTCAGAAGACGGCAAGGTGTTAGTGAGAATAAACGCCATGGTTTCAAGCGGCGAAATCAGCATCAAAATCCTTACCGATGAAGATAAAATCATCTATGAGAGTATCGGAAAAGTAGTGTCTGAAAATGAGTCGTTAAACCTTGAAGAAGGCATATACAAAGTCGTTCTGGATTATGACAGCGTTGATCGCGGTTCACTTAAAATAGAGTTTAAATCCGATAGCGAGTTCGACTACTATAGGTGCGAAAAGGACGACAGCGTAAACGAAAGCTGAGAGACCTCGGCATTCTTAATATATTTAAGCCCGCAAATACTTGCGGGTTTTTGTGTCTATATTGCAGATGCATAATAACAAAAGATTGAAAGCCCGCAGCGTCTGCTGCGGGCCTTCTAGTATATATACCCTCGGATAATTACTTATCCAAGAAAAATGATTTAATTACAGCGAAAAACTCTCTTATCATGCAGTTGGGAAGTATATACCACGCTGTAGGCGACGGTATTCCGATTGCGTCCATTCCGTATCTTTTTGCCAAAAACTTCACCCTGAACATATGAAACTCACTGCTTACAATTGCCACAGTCTTTTCAGTTTGAGGATAAGCTTCGTTTATAATTTCATACGAATATTTGAGATTTTGTTTGGTGCTGGTGGCATAAAGTTCAGTTAAAATCCTGCTTTCATCTATCCCCTTTTCAAGAAGATACTGCGCCATAGCTTCGCCTTCCGGCAAAGGTTCATTTGAGCCTTGCCCGCCGGACACCACGCATACAGACATCGGATGCATCTGCATGTAATCATACGCCGCATCCAGCCTTTTTTTAAGTGACAGCGTCAGCCTTCCGTCCGGAAATATCCCACAGCCGAGAACTATAACAAAGTTCGCCTGCGTATCATCCTTGTCATCTGCCGCAGCTTCCGCCCAAATGAAGGCTTCGATTACCGAAAAAAACAATATTCCGGCTGTAAGCGATAGGGCGATTACTTTAAGCAATGTTTTGTTTTTAAAAATCGGTTTTGATTTAGTTAGGTTAAGCGTTCCGATTGCAATGAGAACGATACCGATAATAGTCGGCGCTATCATGCCGAGAGTAATGCTTGATGTTACAGGGATAAGCAGCATTGTGTCGCATATCCCCATTACACCAACAAATATAAGGAGGAAAAGTAGAAACTTTCGCAGTTTAGCATTTTTGATTATATATATAGTTTGTGCCATTGCTTCCCCTTTAAATATTGTTACATATTTGTTACGCATATATTACCATTCTTTTCTAGTCATTGCAACAAATTGTTTATGAACTTTTTGTAAAGCGAGATTACTCAGTGTATTTACCCCTTACTTAAAGATTAATATTTGCTTAATATGAATAACCATTATAAAAGCATTTATCTTATTATGTATCTACATCCCCGAGCGCCGTCAGGCTTTGTCTTTTTATTAAACTACCTAACGGCTGGGAACTAACCAGGACTACGCCCCAATGCCCCATTTCGCCTATCGGCGAGATATTAAAATATGTATCACTACTTATAATTGGCTAAGTATTCAATTAGGATAAATAAAAACTGCTCGGCAAATGCAGAGCAGTTCCAATCATAATTGACAAACAAAAATTTTATATTCTCTTACGCATGAGATAAGTATGCGTGCCAAGCTGGGAGACAAACATAAATCCACGCTTTTCAAACATGGCTTTAGAGCCGGCATATGCCGGTGCACCTGATTTTGCGGTGTTTTTGGGGAATGCCTCAACAACTCCCCCGCCACTTTCTTTGATGTAATCCAGTGCGCTGTCCAATGCATATGACGCTATCTTTTGTTTGCGATGGTTTTTATCAACAAACATACACGATATACGCCAGTCTGGCTTGTCGTTTTTATCAATGTCAAGCATAGAGTAATCCTTGCCAAAATCATACTGAGGAAACTCCTCCGCCTTGCCTACCTGACACCATGCGACAGGAAAGTCATCCTCATATATTATTAAACCGCAGCCTCTGCCGTTGCAAGCTAACTCCTTTTGGGCTGTGCGCCTTTCTTCCTTGCTGGCTTTTGCAAAGTGACTGGCTCGCATCCTGTGAAACATGCACCAGCAGCCGCCTCGCACACCGTTATGGCGTCCGAATAAATCCTCAAAATCATCCCATGTGTCTTTATCAAGCAATTTATAACTTAGCATGTCGCATCCTTTCAGCCTTAACTTACTACGCCATCCACTCCAGATAATGATACATAACGCCGTAGAAATTTATCATCACCCCAAAAGCGGCGAGGACATAAACATAAGTCCTCTTTTTAATTTCTCCGTTATACAAAATCAAAACTGCGTACGGCATAAGGTCTATCATATAGCGCGAGCCAAACTGATAACCGCCCATACCTCGATGAAAGAGTATCGTCAGAAACTGTACAAAAAAGCAAGCGATAACAATCCAGTCCACAGCCTTTTTCTTTCGCATAACAAACTCAATAATTACGTAAATAAAAAACGGACAGCACATCCAAAAAGCGAAACCGTCCCAGCGCGGAAACACCAGCGAAAAGCCTTCATAAAAAGGCATCCTGAATGTGCACATAAGATTGTTTATGAAATATTCCACGCCGAACTGACCAT
This sequence comes from Christensenellaceae bacterium, assembly GCA_963677605.2. Classification (GTDB taxonomy): domain Bacteria; phylum Bacillota; class Clostridia; order Christensenellales; family UMGS416; genus JAGLOK01. The sequence goes on from CAXXDX010000006.1 coordinate 167,606, forward strand.
ATCCGTTAGTAAAATTGGGCAGATATTTATGCCCGAACACAAACGGACTGTCAAACCGTACATAATTATAAACCATCATAGCACCGCCGATTACAGCAGGCACCCATATGTATTTAAGAATGAGTTTAATATATTCCTTAGGTGTGCGGAATGATTTATTATCATTAAGCAGCATTCCTCTTTCGCGCAGTTTGATAAATATCATAGAGTATATCGGTATAAAATAAATGATGTTAAGCGGCCTGCAGCCTACAGCAAGCGCTAAAAACATAAGTGCATAGTTCCAGTCTGCTCTTTTTTCGGATGTTGTGCAATATACCGCCAGCATAGTAAAAAGAAACGCGAGAAGCTGCGCCTGAAACCACACATCTCCCGACATGGAGATTACAAGCGCACTGCTGCCGAACACAAAAAAGAACGCCAGAAATACTGCATGTAAGTCGCTTGTCTTACGCTTTAAAAACAGATATGAAGTGATATAAGCAAGAACTGCGTAGATTGTTACAATGTATGTGTTTGGTGTTTCTATTCCATATATAAGATAAAGCGGAAGCATCACGATGGACGGCACCGGCGGAAAGCTGACATAGTACTTTCCGTTATAGGCCGCTATCTCAAGATATGATAAATCCTCGTTCAGATACGCCTTTCCCTGCGTCCACGCCTCAGCCTGTCGCGTATATTGGTCAAACGGATCGTGCCCGAACGGATCTTTCATAACAGCGGAGTATAAAAACATATACATGAAAATGACTATAATAAATGACGCTATAAAAACCTGATGTCTTTTCAAAAATGAAAGTATTGCATTTGCTATGTTTTTTATCTTCATACGATTAAGTTTATGTCACTTAACATATTATGTCAATGTTTTGTTATGTTTGTGTAACATATCAATAATAATTCAAACTCCTTTACAATTACTTGATGATAAGTGAACTTATATATCCGAAAGACTTTACGACCACATGAAGGATAAATAAAGCCCCTGAATCTCTTCAGGGGCTTGCTCGCCTCAAAGCTTTAGGCTCTAATGCGACATATTGTGTGAGCTAGGTCTGTAAGCCGAGTTCTGTCGTGAATGGCCATCTATCTGGGCCGTATGTTACCAAAACGGCTCAAGCGAAATACGGGGACGGACGGGCAGCCCTTTGTGTCCCACATCTTGCACCGGGCGGGGTTTACATCATGCCTAAGTCACCAAAGGCACAAGTGAGCTCTTACCTCACTATTTCAACCTTACCAGCAAGCTGGCGGTATATTTCTGTTGCACTTTCCTTAAAGTCGCCTTCACAGGGTGTTATCCTGCGCCCTTGCCCTATGGAGCTCGGACTTTCCTCCCGCACATAATGCGGGCGGCCATCCAACCTACTCACAATTGTTCTAAGCAACCTTTTCATTGATTCCTATCACTGTCTTGACAGTATATTGCCCGCCTAGCACAAGCACTCCATTTCGTGTTATGTGTCTATAGCACTTCAATGAATTGCTTGCGTTAGGCAAGCAATATATTTATCAATCCAGTAATCAAACCAATAAAAATGCTGCTTGGTTTATACTTATTACTTATATTTCTTCAAAAAGAAAAATGTAAGCAATACCTTTAATAGCTTACATTTTGTGAGCACCACACCGTGCAAGCTATCGCTTTTTTACATTAGTTACTTCTTAGGCTTTACGTATAAAAGCCTTCCGCAGTTTTCGCACTCCATCGGAGTTTCGCTTTCTGCAATTTTCTTGGCAAACGTAGCAGGAAGCTCCATATTGCAGCCCATGCACATTCTGCCTCGCATCTCCACCACAACCACAGGATGCGATTTTGATATCTGGTTAAATTTCTTGATCAATATAGGATCAATTTCCGCTTCCAGAGTCTTAAGTTCCTTTTTAAACGGAAGAGTTTCCTCATTAACCTTGGCAAGCTCTTCGTCATATACTTTCTTAAGCCCTGTATATTCCGATTTGATACGCGGCACATTGGTCGCCATTTTTTCAAGGTCATCATTTACCTTGTTTAAGTGGCTTATGTATTTATGAATCTCTTTTTCGTAGTTTTTAATGTTTGTCTCCTGCAGTTTTGCATTTTTTTCAAGCATCTTAACTTCCGCGAGAGAATCATCTTCCACCACGTTTTTAATCGCTATATCGATTTCGTCCAAAACAGCGACGCTGTCGGCTATTTTCTTTTTCAGTCCTTCAAGGCGTTTTATTAAATCCGCTGCCTCGCCGTCATACTTTTTCATAAGCTCCTGTGAATCCACAAGATACTTTCTGGCGCGCATCAGCTTTTGCCTAAGCTGGGATTTCATAAATTTACTTTCTATTTTTTTAACTTGCAAAGCTTTCTTCTGATAAGTAAGCAAGTTTGATAAGTCCTGCAATTTCTCCTCCTAAAACATTATGTCAAACGGATTTTCTCCGCTCAAAGTTATATTTGTGCCATCAGATAATTGTACATCATCCGCACCTTTTTGTAAACATTCCGCAATTTTGGGCAATATCACAGCTTCAGTTTCATAATGACCTGCCGCCATCGCATAAACACCGATGTTATTGGCTGCTATAGCATGTTCATGACGCATTTCACCGGTTAAAAACACATCAGCTCCCGCTTTTTTTGCCTCATCCAGAAAGCTTCCTCCGGCTCCCGACATAACACACACCGTTTTTATAGCTTTAGGTGCAGGGCCGGCAGCTGCAATCTTCTCGCTTCCAAGCCTGTATGCCGCATATTCGGCAAACTCCTCGGGAGTCATTTCGCAACCGAGTTCTCCTATACGCATAAACTCGCTCGCTTCAGTCTCACGGATATTTTGGAGCTTTAATGCCTGCGCCAAAACCTCTGTCACTCCGCCTTCTGCCATGTCAAGATTGGTGTGAGAGGATATAAGTGCTATGCCGTTTTTTATAAGCTTTGTCACCATGCTTCCCTGTGCTGAGTATGGCGTCACATCCTTCATCGCAAAAAATATTGTCGGATGATGCGTGATTATCACATTCGCATTTTGTTTTACAGCTTCGTCGATTACTTCATCCGAAACATCCAGAGCTATTACAGCTCCGCGGACATCTTCATTGCCGTCTCCGACAAGAAGACCGACATTGTCATAATCCTCCGCTGTCTCAAACGGCGCCCATTCATCCATGAGCCTCACAATATCTTTTATCTTCATATAATCACCTTCAGTTCTTCAAGCACACTTTTAATGCCCTTATATCTTTCGTTTTCGGTTTCCCCAGCCTGTTCCATGCCAAGCAATATTCCCTGAAGCACTTCTTTGTTTTTTGCAACATACTGCGCAATGAATTTATCATCAAGATCTTCTAGCACACAAGGCCCGAAGTGTTTCTGAACTTCGCTTAAAGCATTGCCCCCCGAAGGTTCGGCCTTAATTATGCAGTAAAGCCTTCCGCCTTCTTTTTCTATCTGCTCATTGGTTATCTTAAATCCTTCTTCTGATAAAAAACTGCGAAGGTCATATTCACCATTCATAGGCTGTACTATTATATACTTTAAAGCATAAACAACTTCCCTGCCGGCTTTAATAATATTTATAATTGTGTTCTGCCCCATTCCAGCCATGACGCATGCCTCAGCTTCATATGGCAAAACGACTTCCAATCCATTCCCTACTCTGCAGGAAACCTCTGCATCATGCAAAGTTATAAGCTCTTTTGTCTTGTCAAGCGACGGTACGCTTATGTCAGTTGCAATAACCTTCACGCCGCTTTTTGCAAGCCTTAGTGCTAGTTTTCCATGGTCTGCCCCGATGTCGCATACAGACTTCACATCACCAAGCATGTTATAGATGGCGTTCAGCCTGTTGTCCAGTTTCGGTAAACGCATGTGCTCCTTCACAGGAAATATCGCGGCACATGTCCGCGATTTCCATAAACTTATTTAATTAGTTTTCTTTTACGCTTAAATATTAATTTCTAAGAGGTGCGCATTTAAATAAATACTGCTAAAGCGAATTCACATCATACTACATCTCAAAGAGTTCTCCAAAGTGCCGGAAGACTTCGTGAGATTGCTTTTCGCGCGAGGAGTTTATCGTGTCATAAATGACAAAGCGCGAATAAGCGATATCGCGGAGTATAACGGTGCTTTCGAGAGCTCGTTAATCTAAGAAATCTTTGAGCTTCTTACTCCTGCTAGGATGACGCAGTTTACGCAGCGCCTTCGCCTCAATCTGCCTTATCCTCTCACGGGTAACTTCAAATTCTTTTCCGACTTCCTCGAGGGTTCTTGCTCTGCCGTCGTCTAAGCCGAAACGCAAACGAAGCACTTTTTCCTCACGGGGTGTGAGTGTGTCAAGTACTCCTGTCAGCTGTTCTTTAAGCATCGCAAACGCAGCAGCTTCCGATGGTGCCGGTGCATCCTCGTCAGGGATGAAGTCGCCGAGGTGCGAGTCTTCCTCTTCACCGATAGGTGTTTCAAGAGAAACAGGCTCCTGAGCAATCTTCATTATACCGCGTACTTTTTCCTCGGTAATTCCCATCTCCTTTGCTATCTCTTCCGGCAAAGGCTCGCGCCCAAGCTCCTGCAAAAGACGGCGGGATATGCGGATGAGTTTGTTAATCGTCTCAACCATATGAACAGGTATGCGGATTGTGCGTGCCTGGTCGGCAATTGCACGGGTTATAGCCTGACGTATCCACCATGTTGCATATGTTGAAAACTTGTATCCTTTGCGATAGTCAAACTTTTCAACAGCTTTAATAAGTCCGAGGTTTCCTTCCTGAATCAGGTCAAGAAACTGCATTCCTCGGCCCACATAGCGCTTAGCTATTGATACAACTAGCCTAAGGTTAGCTTCGGCAAGCTTTTGTTTTGCATTAAGGTCGCCGTCTTCCATTGCTTTAGCTAAGACAATCTCTTCTTCAGCTTTTAAAAGAGGCACTTTGCCAATTTCCTTAAGATACATGCGCACAGGATCGTCTATGGCAATAGTTTCGGGAGCTTTAACTGTTTCCTCTTCTTTGCTGTCAGCACCTAAATATTCAATGTTAAGCTTATCCAACTGTTCATACAGCTCATCGATTTCATCAGGCGTAAGCTCCACACCGGAAAGCGCATTTCCGATCTCTTTTTCTGAAAGCTCACCTTGTTTTTTACCGATAGTTATAAGCATTTTTATGCGCTCTGCCTTGGTTTTCCCCGCATATTTGCCTGTTTTTTTCTTAACACCTTTTTTAGTTATCTCAACAACAACTGTCTCTTCGCCTTCCTTTGGTTCAAGGCTAACATCATCAGCCTTAGCTTCAGCCGCGGCTTTTTGTGATTCTTTAACTTCTTCTGCTTTTTTAGCTTTCTTCTTTGTATCTTTTTTCTCTGCCAAATTATTTCTCCCTTCACATTGTATGCTGGTTGTTTCTCAATTCCTGAAGCGCTCTTAAAAGATTCTCTCTTTCCTGCTTACTGAGCATTGGATCTTTTAGACGTTCTTTTATATCATTTGCCTTTAAAAGCTTTTTGTTTGACTGTAATTTCTCCAGACATTCATGCATGATGTCTGTCCTTCTGTCCTCATCCAATGGAATCTCCAAAGCCGTAGCCATCTCGCTTACAGCCTTCGGACTTAGTTTTCCCATTATGCTTGCAGGAGTAATATTTTCTTTATTTTTTATCCCGCACAATATAACTTCGCCAATCTCCCTATGAATTCCTTCAAGGAAATCTTCTTTTTTTGTATTTTTCTCTAAAAGCTTCGCACAGTCGGTATAATTTACAGAAAGTGCAAACAATAATCTTTCCGCATCCACAAGAGCACGCATTTTCTTTGCAGCTTTTATAGGCGCTAAGTCCGATTGCGGAGTCTGCCTTATTATCTGTCTGTTTTTTTCTTTCTGCTCTTCGCGCTGGTGAAGCATTTTTGCTCTTTGCGTTTCCTGGCTTATAACTATCTGCTCAAATCCCGTCTTCATATGAATGCGCTTTGCATACATTGCATATTCAGTCGGTGATTCAATATAGCTTAACACTTCCTTGCACACACGGATAACAAAATCTTTGCGTTCTTCTTCCGACTCGAGGTTGTATTCGCGCTCGATTACAGCTATCTTATAGTCGTTTCTAGTCTGTGCCTTTTCAATCTGTTCGTTTATTCCGGCCATGCCGTATTTTGACGCGAAATCATCAGGATCCTGATTGTCCGGAAGCGCGATAACTTTTACTTTTAGCCCCTCATCATGCAGAATATCCAGCGCACGCAATGTTGCCTTCTGTCCGGCTGAGTCACCATCATAGCAGATGTAAACATCTTCTGTATATCTTTTTATAAGCCGCGCCTGCTGTGTGGTGAGGGCCGTGCCGCTTGAAGCCACAGCCGTCATATATCCCGCTTTGTGCAATGCAATTACATCCATATAGCCTTCAACAAGCATTATGTGATCGATATTTTTAACCTTCTTAAGATAATGTGCACCGTACAGCACATAGCTTTTATTGTATATAGGCGTTTCAGGCGAGTTAATATATTTGGGCAGGCTGTCATCCAACACCCTTCCTGCAAATGCCACAACGCGCGAGCGATGATCGATAATGGGAAATATCGCTCTTCCTCTTAGTGAGTCATAATATCCTTTATCGTTTTTGCCGAGAATTCCTATCTCATGCAAAAGTTCATCTTCATAGCCGAGTGAGTTTAAGTGCTCGCCCACTGTGTGCCATCCTGTGGGTGCAGCACCAAGTCCAAAGCGTTTTATTATGCTTGGCGGAAGTCCGCGGTTTGTAAGATATTCATGCGCAGCTTTGCCTTCCTCCTCATGGAGAATTTTGTGATAAAACTTTGCAGCGTGGGTTGCCGCAAGATACATGCGCTCTTTTTTTTCAGCGTTTTTGGAATAGTCCTTGTCATATTTTGTTTCAGGCAGCGGAAGCCTTACACGTTCTGCAAGAAACTTCACAGCCTCCACAAAGTCTAGACGCTCATGCTTTTGTATGAACTGGACTACATTCCCTCCCGTATGACACCCGAAGCAGTAGAAAAATTGCTGGTCCTGCTTCACCGAAAACGATGGTGTTTTCTCACCGTGGAAAGGACACAGTCCCCAGAAGTTTGTGCCTTTTTTGGTAAGCTTAACATATCCCCCGATAACATCAATGATGTCGTTTCTGGAGAGCACTTCGTTTATGAATTCATCTGGAAGGTATGGCACAAAAACTCCGCTACGCTTTTTTTCGACACCCGACTAGTCGGGATCGATTGTCTTGAAATATTCAAAAAACTCGCAAGCCCGTGCTTTTTTGAATATTCCGCTTTATATATGCTTATATCTTAACTTCTGATTGTTTTTCGGCACATGTCCGAAAAAGCTCAGAGCTTCGCCAATTATCTTAATTTAGCGCGGTAATTCATATTATTTCACATTTGCACTTCCGGTACACGCCCGTAAATGCAGTTAGGCTTGTGTATTATAAGCCATTGGATTCTTCATTATAAATTTCAAAAAGTCCCATAAAGTATCTATTCGACATAAGTCACTAATATCCTTCTTTTATACTACGCAATGTAAAATATTACAAGCCTAAAAGAAGCTTTAAGCACATGCCTAAAAAAGACATGTGCCAAAAGCGTTAATGTTATTTAAATCTTAAATTACTTTTTGTAAGTAACTGCTGCCTGTGCTGCCGCAAGACGTGCAAGCGGCACGCGGAACGGTGAGCATGAAACATAGTTCAGGCCGATCTTGTGACAGAACATAACTGATGCAGGGTCGCCGCCGTGCTCGCCGCAGATACCGAGTTTGATATCTTTGCGTGTTTTGCGGCCAAGATTTGAAGCAATCTCCATAAGCTGTCCAACACCGTTTTCATCAACGTGTGCGAAAGGATCGCTTTCGAATACGCCTTTTCCGTAATAATCATCAAGGAATTTTCCTGCGTCATCACGGCTGAATCCGAATGTCATCTGTGTAAGGTCGTTTGTTCCGAATGAGAAGAATTCTGCTTCTTCAGCAATCTTGTCAGCTGTAAGAGCTGCTCTTGGAATCTCAATCATTGTTCCGACTTTGTACTCGATGTCAGAATTTCTCTCAGCTTTTACAAGCTCAGCAGTTTTAACAACGATGTTTTTAACATACTTAAGCTCAGCAATGTCAGATACCAACGGAATCATGATTTCAGGTACTACGTTAAAGTCTGATTCTTTCTGTACTTCAATGCCAGCTTCCATAACTGCGCGTGTCTGCATTTCAGCTATTGCAGGATAAGATACTGCAAGGCGGCAGCCGCGGTGTCCGAGCATTGGGTTAATCTCTTCGAGGTCTTCGATGATTTTCTCAAGCTCTTCGTACTTCATGTCCATCTCTTTTGCAAGAGCTTTTATATCGTCTTTTTCTTTCGGTACGAACTCATGAAGTGGTGGGTCTAAGAAGCGGATAGTAACAGGACGTCCTGCCATAGCCTTGAAGATGCCTTTGAAGTCTTCTTTCTGCATAGGAAGAAGTTTCTCAAGTGCGCGTCTTCTCTGATCATCGCTTGTTGAAACGATCATCTCGCGAACAGCAGCGATACGGTCTTCTTCAAAGAACATGTGCTCTGTACGGCAAAGGCCAATACCTTCAGCACCGAATTCAACAGCCTGTTCAGCGTCGGCAGGTGTGTCAGCGTTTGTGCGAACATTGAGTGTGCGGATGTCATCAGCCCAACCCATAAGTGTTGCAAATTCGCCTGTAACTTCAGCTGCCATAGTCGGGATTTCTTCTCCGTAAACGTTACCTGTAGCACCGTTGATTGAGATGAAGTCGCCTTCTTTTATTTTCTTTGTTCCTATTGTGAAGAACTTCTGTTTTTCGTTTATTTTGATGTCTCCGCAGCCTGCTACACAGCAAACGCCCATGCCGCGAGCAACAACAGCTGCGTGGGAAGTCATTCCGCCGCGAGCAGTTAAGATACCTTCTGCAGCGTACATTCCTTCGATGTCCTCAGGTGATGTTTCCATACGTACGAGAACAACTTTTTCGCCATGCTCTGAAGCACGAACTGCTTCTTCAGCTGTGAAGTAAACTTTTCCGCAAGCAGCACCGGGGGAAGCCGGAAGGCCTTTTGCCAATGGTTTTGCAGCTTTAAGCGCAGCACTGTCAAACTGTGGGTGAAGGAGAGTGTCAAGCTGGCTGGGTTCGACCTTCATGATAGCTTCTTCTTTAGTAAGCTGACCTTCAGCAACCAAGTCAACAGCTATTTTAAGAGCAGCTTTTGCAGTTCTTTTGCCGTTTCTTGTCTGAAGCATGTAAAGTGTTCCGCGCTCAATTGTGAACTCCATGTCCTGCATATCGTGGTAGTGGTTTTCAAGTGTTTTAGCAATATCCATGAACTGGTCATAGATTGCAGGGTTTGTTTCCTGAAGTGATGCTATTTTAAGCGGTGTTCTAACGCCTGCAACAACGTCTTCGCCCTGTGCGTTCATGAGATATTCGCCGAAGATGCGTTTTTCGCCTGTGACCGGGTCACGTGTGAATGCAACGCCTGTACCTGAATCTTCGCCCATGTTACCAAATACCATTGCCTGAACGTTAACAGCAGTTCCCCATGAAGAAGAGATGTTGTTCATTCTGCGGTATACTATAGCGCGTTCGTTGTCCCAGCTTCTGAAAACAGCTTTGATAGCTTCGATAAGCTGTTCTTTCGGATCCTGTGGGAAATCGCTGCCAAGCTCTTCTTTGTAGAAAGCTTTGAATTTATCAACCATCTCCATAAGGTCTTTTGCTGTAAGTTCTGTATCTTCAGTTACGCCTTTTTCTTCTTTCATCTCTGTGATGATTTCTTCGAAACGTGCTTTGGAAAGTCCCATAACAACGTCAGAGAACATCTGGATGAAACGGCGGTAGCTGTCATATGCAAATCTTTCGTTTGCTGTAAGTTTTGCCAAACCTTTTACTGCTACGTCATTTAAGCCAAGGTTTAATACGGTGTCCATCATTCCCGGCATGGATACTCTTGCACCCGAGCGTACTGATACGAGGAAAGGATTGTCTAAATCACCAAGTTTTTTGCCGACTATTTTTTCTGCCTTTGCAAGAGCTTCGTCGATTTGTGCCAAAATTTCATCGTTGATTTTTTTGCCGTCTGCATAGTACTGTGTGCAAGCTTCTGTGCTTACTGTGAAGCCCTGTGGAACTGGCAGACCCAAAGATGTCATTTCTGCTAGGTTTGCGCCTTTGCCGCCCAAAAGGTTCTTCATTGTCGCGTTTGCTTCCGAGAACATGTATACGTATTTATTCGCCATGTATTACTCCTCCTGATTGAATTAAAATGAAAATTATTTAAACATGAAATAATGTTATTTCACATTTGGTGTCGCTTCTGTAATGCCCTTTATAGGGCAACACAAAAAATAAGTCCGTCAAGACCAAAAGTAATTATATATCATAGACTACCCTTATGCAACCATATTTTGCTCATAAAACGGCAATAATCATAAAAAATGCAGGATTTAATTCATTATGTTACAAAGCGTTAACGGATGGTTCATTTACACCTTATTTATTATTATTTATCGAACGCCTTGTTCACTATATGAACGTACGCTTGCCTTAAAATGATTCACATTTCGCATATCATTGTTGCATAAATATATAAATTATATCTGCTTTTAATTAAAATATTATTATACTCCTATATATCTAGAATATAGATTTTCTAAAAGAAGTTTATTCAATAAGAACCCTAATACCCGTAAAATCTCTGTACATTTTTCTTTTACCTTATATATAAATAAATCAAATGTAAGCATATATCTGCCCAAAACAAAAAAAGTTATATTTATCTCACCTCCATATTTACTTTTTTAGAGAAAATGTTATAATAGAGTATCGCAAATGTTACGATAATGTTAATTTTATTGCTTGCGATAAAGGAGTAAATCAAAATGTTAAAAAAAATAGGCTTTGCCCTTCTTGCGGCAGCCATTATGCTAATGACAACCATGTCCCCCGTTTTTGCAGACGATGATGACACGCGTGCTGTAATAGGCGCGGATTTAACCGAAGAACAGATTGAAAAAGTCTACGGCTATTTCGGCATTTCGCGCGGAAATGTTGCTGAACTTCAGGTGACAAACGAAGAAGAACACAAATATCTTGACTGGCTTATATCAAAAGAAACAATCGGAACAAGGTCCATTTCCAGCGCATATATTAAAATATTAAGCGAAGGAAGCGGCATCACTGTGGCAACGCACAACATCGACTGGGTAACATCGGATATGTATCACGGCGCGCTTATTACAGCCGGCATTTACGATGCCAAGATAATTATCGCAGCTCCTTTTGATGTGTCGGGCACAGCAGGGCTTCTCGGCATATACAAAGCATATGAGGACATAACCGGCACATCTCTTGATGAGCTGGCGAAAGAAGCCGGACTTCAGGAGCTGTTTGTTACAGGAAACATTGCAGACTTTGTCGGAAGCGACAGTGCGACGTACCTTATTAACGAACTTAAACTTATTCTCGATGAGACTCAGAACATGTCGGATGAGGAAGTAAAAGAGCAGATAGTGTATATTGCCGACCAGCAAAACATTGATATATCTTCCATTGATCTTGACCAGATTGTGGCACTTGCCCGTACTCTCGAAGGGCTGGATGTTGACGAGCTTCAGGAACGTCTCACAGGAATCGCAAGAACATATGATTCTATAAAGAATACAACCAAAGGCGTACGGACATTTTTTGAGTCGCTGAACGAGTTCTTTGAACCGGTCGGAAACTTCTTTGAGATGTTCGGAGAGTGGATTGCAAATCTTTTCGGATAAGAATTTAACAGATAAGTAAAACTACGAAAGCTGCCACTACGGCAGCTTTTTATTATAAAAAAATATGTGAAATTATGTGAAACTATTTCATTTCATACTATTTTAGTATACTATATATGGAGATAATTTTTTGACGGAGGAACCTATGAGTTCGGCAATCGAATTGCTAAATTACTTTATAAATAAAACCAACCAGATAAGCGATGCATTATCTTCCCTTTCAGATTTTGAATATGACCACTCAATAAGCGCTACTGAAGACTGTCACACAATCGGAATCCACAAAATAGACGAATTGGATGAAATCTGCGGTTTCTTTATCGCTACAGCTTCACTCAAATCGGAGCATATAACATTTAAAGCCGAATATGGCGACATTGAATACGGTCTTTATGCATGCACGGAAGTGAACGGTAAACGATATACATTCAATTCATATCTGCAATCCGTTCTTGGAAGAACAATTGAGTACCCTACTAATATTCGCAGCTTTGAAGAGATAGATTATCATTCCGCAAACTTTCTGTCGCTCATCAGCAAATCGTATCCTCTCTTTATAGAAAATAAAAAAGTACATCTTAAAAACATGGCGAAGATTACAAAGAGCGAGCAAAAAAAAGAATTTGAGGAACTTCGCCGTTCGGACGCACAAACAGCAATCCGTCGTGCTAATATTCACTTTATTGAAGAAGAGTATGATATCGCATATAAGATATATAAGAAGAATAAGCAGTATCTTACTAAGCCTGACAAGCTGAAAATGGATCACTGCAAAAAGTTCAAGAAGCTGACAGCATAAACATATAAAATGTTGCCATTAATACTTTTCGAACTTCACGATAATATGTTATAGTAAATAAGATAATAGATAATATCGGGGTGCTTGATGAATTCGGCAATTGAACTGATTAATCATTTTATTAAAGTTACAGAAAACATATGCCAGGAAATAAAAGTTTTTGGCGATTTTAAGTATGACCATTCAATAAGCGCTGCACAAGAAGGTGCTACTGTCGGCATATATAAAATCGATGAACTTGACGAAATCCACGGTTTTTTTACAGCTACCGCCATGATAGAATCCGATTTGATCTCATTTATTATAGATTACGGCGGTATTGAATACAGTCTGCACGCTTATATCAAAATTAAAGGGAAAATGTATTCTTACAGCAGATATCTTCAAGCAGTTATAGGCCAGACATCTTTTATAATTCCAAATGTGCTAAATACAGAACTTATCGATTTGCACGCTGACATTTTTAAGAACTTCCTGCTAGAATCATTGCCTGTGTTTAAGAGCAATCCTAAATCCTATACCAAGCAGATAGCTAAGCTTTCAAAGGCAAAGTATGCTGAGGAAGCTGAAGAGCTAACAAAGCTTGAAGCTCAGGCTGCAATTCGCAGAGCTAACGTTATGATGTTTGATAAAAACTACAAACAAGCATATAGACTTTATAGAAAAAATAAAGCATATTTATCCGAACAGGATAAAGAAAACATGAAAGTTTGTCGGAAATTTAAGAATAAGTGAGCTGGAAAATTGAGTCACTGCACTGTGGAAGCAGTGCTTTTTATGTGCTGTTTTTTAAAGGCTGAGCACCCCGGACGCCGGCAAACTCTATCTTTTTATCAAGCTGCGTAGCGGCTGGGACTTCTTTTTTTCTTTTTTTGCGGTGTCGCTACGCTCCCCTCGTAAATATTGTTTACAACACATTTTTTAAAACAAAATTTTTGTATAACATCAATAAACAAATCATCTCCCTATTAGCGTAGAAAGCTCTAGTCAATAACTTTTATATAAGTTACAACTTTAGAAAGTTTATAATACTCAACTTCACATAACTCGCCAATAAAATGCTCATCCAGTTTTTTACGACCATCTTCAAAGAAACTAATATTGTATGCCGTATTATCTATTCTAAAGTGATATCCTGTATTATTACTAGTGACTTTCGGAATAACTGCTTGCATAGTTTCTCTTTTGTCAAGTAATAAATCAACAATATAAAGCATTCTTGGAATAATAGGTGCAACTAAAAAAATAAGAACTATTAAGATAACAACAATAATCACAACCGTCGTTTCTTTTTTTGTAGATCTTTCAACGTGTAATATATTTTTAAATATAACTACTAATACAGGAATTAGAACAACACATAGCAAAATTATTAGTGGTCTTATTATTAATTCCGATACTGATGAGTTTGGGAAAGATAATTCAGTCATTTAGTTCTCCCAATAGAATTATTATAATACATTATATAATAGTAAATTATTACATTCAACTATAACAAAACCTCACGGATTCATTCCGTGAGGTTTATTCAACCATTCTATAAACCGCTCTTAAAGCGCAAAACATGAAAATGCATGAACGTAGTGAATTTTTCATGTTTTGTAAGAACCTCGTCGAGAAACGAAGTTTCGAAGACGAAACCGAAGCTATGCTTCGCGCTAAATACCCCTCTGTCGTCTTCGCCGACATCTCCCCTTCAAAGGGGCGATAGCGCAATTTTTAATACTTATGACTAGTTCATTTTTCACTGCTTTAAACTATGTTATTTCGCAATATGCAATCCAACTGTTAAATGGTATAATATGGCTATGCTGAATTATAACAAAAAACTTATTCCAAGAGCGCAAAAAATGCGCAGTGAAATGACAAAGGAAGAAAGCAAGCTTTGGTATTACTTTCTTCGCAGCTATGAAGTAAAATTCCGCAGACAAAAAGTAATATTAAATTATATCGCAGATTTTTATTGCGCCAAAGCAAAGCTTATAATCGAAGTTGATGGTAAGCACCATCTTACGCCTGAAAACGCCGAATATGATAATATAAGAAGTGAATACTTAAATTCAATAGATATTAAAGTAATAAGATTCAACAACGAAGAAATTAATTATAATTTTGATATTGTATGCATCGAAATAGACAAAGTCGTCCAAGAACGTTTAGTGAAAAACTAAATTTGAATCTAGCAGGAATATCGCCCCTTTGAAGGGGAGATGTCACGCAGTGACAGAGGGGTATTGCAACAAGCCTCTCAACATAACAAAATTTCCGGACATGTGCCGGAAATTTCAATATATCTTTATTTAAATTGTGTAAAAAGCGCAATTTCACAAATAGCATGAGGAGCTTTGCTCCGAATATTTGAGGAATTGTAAGACCTCGCCGAAAAAAGCTTTTCGGCGAAAAAAAAGAGGCCTAAGCCTCTTTTTCTAGCATGTCTTTAACTTTCATAAGCCTTACACGCTCGCCCCTCTCGCTCTCATCAAGCTTCATTTTGATGTACTTAATCGTTTCCTGCATGTCAGGAATCATAACGTACTCCAAAGCGTTAACGCGGCGGCGGGTTTTTTCGATTTCATCAGCGAGCATGTTGCATGCCTTTTCCATCTCGGCAAGCTTAACCATTTCATGCAAAACTTTATCAAGACGCAAAATAGCTTCATCCAGTTCGCCGGATGTATCCAGCAGACCATACGGATAAATGTCGCCGTTGGCAGTGCTTTTAACTTCAAAGCGCGGAACATCAATCGACATGATGTTTTGTGTTTTCATGTTTATTTCAAGCGAACGGGCAGGCATGATTAGCGCGGTTTCCAAGCTTTCCGAGCTCATAGCGGCGCGCGCCATCAAAAAGTCACGCATGGCGGCGGTTAGTTCTTTTTCCACCTTTTCGCGAAGCTTTGCGTTTTCGCGGACAAAGTCCACAAACTGGCGCATCATCTCGTCACGCTTGTCTTTTAATAGTTTGTGCCCGCGGACGGCTGTGCTCAAGCGTTTTCTGATGCTTGAAAGCTCCATCCTTGTCGGGTTTACTTGAAGACGTGCCATTTATTACTTGTCCCCTTTTGTATAATACTTGTCGAGGAATTTGTCCCCGATACGTTTAAGTTCGGATTTCGGAAGTATCTGCAGAAGCTCCCAGCCGATGGCGAGGGTGTCTTCTATGCCTCGGTTTGCTTCATATCCCTGAGAAACGTACTCCTGCTCGAAGCGATCGGCAAACTGCGCATACAGCTTGTCAACGTCCGAAAGCGCTGCATCACCCAAGATAACGGCAAGCTCTTTTGCTTCCTTGCCTCGGGCGTAGGCTGCAAACAGCTGGTTCATTGTGTCCGCATGGTCGGCGCGTGTTTTGCCGTCGCCGATTCCCTTGTCTTTAAGACGGGAAAGTGACGGAAGAACGTCGATCGGCGGCTCAATGCCTTTTTTATAAAGCTGACGCGAGAGGATTATCTGACCTTCGGTGATGTATCCGGTAAGGTCGGGAATCGGGTGCGTCTTGTCATCTTCGGGCATGGTGAGTATAGGAATCTGAGTGATACTTCCCTCTCTGCCTTTAACCCTTCCTGCGCGCTCATAAAGTGTTGCAAGGTCGGTATATAGATATCCGGGATATCCGCGGCGTCCGGGAACTTCCTTACGTGCAGCGGACACTTCGCGCAAAGCTTCGGCGTAGTTTGTGATGTCTGTCATAATAACAAGAACATGCATGCCAAGCTCAAAAGCAAGATATTCAGCGGCGGTGAGTGCCATACGCGGTGTAGCGATACGCTCGATAGCCGGATCGTTAGCTAAGTTTACAAAGAGAACTGCGCGGTCGATAGCGCCTGTCTTTTTAAAGTCTGATATGAAGTAATCAGCTTCTTCATATGTGATACCGACGGCAGCAAACACAACGGCGAACTCGGACTGTGTTCCAAGCACCTGTGCCTGACGCGCAATCTGCGCTGCAAGCTGTGCGTGCGGAAGACCTGATCCGGAGAAAACCGGAAGCTTCTGTCCGCGAACCAAAGTGTTCAGTCCGTCAATAGCCGAAACTCCTGTCTGGATAAACTCAGACGGATAGTCGCGCGCGGCGGGGTTCATCGGCGTGCCGTTTATGTCAAGCCTAGCATCAGGAATGATTTCAGGGCCGTCGTCAATCGGGCGTCCCATTCCATCAAATACGCGTCCTAATATGTCAGGCGACACGGAAAGCTCGATTCCGCGGCCTAAAAAGCGCACCTTACTGTCTGTGACTTTTAAGCCCTGTGAGCTTTCAAAAAGCTGAACCAATGCATCTGAACCGTTGATTTCAAGCACTTTACCGGCACGGATTGTTCCGTCCGCCTGCTCGATTTCAACAAGCTCGTTGTATGTTACGCCGGACACTTCCTGTACCAGCATCAGAGGCCCTACGACCTCGCTAATTGTGCGATATTCCTTAAGCATCATCAAGTCCTCCGTCTGCGACCAAGTCGGATAACTGGTCTCTGATTTCTTTTTCGATGGCGTCGAACTGGTCAAGCTCATCATTGGTCAAATATTTCGAACGGCCGATCTTTTCGCGTGCAGGAAGGTTTACAAGGTCATCGAAGAATGCCCCCGTATCCAGCGCGCCGAGCGACTGCTTGTAATATACCATTATTAAATTAAGCATCTTGTACTGCTTTTCAAGCGATGTATACGTGTCAACATCGTGGAAAGCATTCTGATGCAGATAGTCTTCACGGATGGAGCGCGCAGCTTCAAGCGTCATCCTGTCGTGATATGAAAGTGCATCCACACCAACAAGACGGGCAACTTCCTGAAGTTCTGCCTCTTCCTGCAAAAGCCTCATAGCTTCGGTTCTTAGTTTGCTCCAGTCTTCTGAAACATTCTCGTCATACCATGAGCCGAGCCTGTCCACATACAAAGAGTAGCTCTGCAGCCAGTCAATAGCCGGGAAATGGCGCGCATACGCAAGACGGGATGAAAGTCCCCAGAAAACCTTAACTATACGAAGCGTGTTCTGTGTAACAGGTTCGGATAAGTCACCACCCGGAGGAGAAACAGCACCGATAGCGGAGATTGCGCCACGACGCTCGCCGCCAAGGCACTGAACCATTCCGGCACGTTCATAATACTGAGCCAAGCGGCTTGAAAGATAGGCAGGATAGCCTTCTTCACCGGGCATTTCTTCCAAACGTCCCGACATCTCGCGCAAAGCTTCCGCCCAGCGTGATGTTGAGTCCGCCATGATTGCAACTTCATATCCCATGTCGCGGAAATATTCAGCGATTGTAATTCCTGTGTATATTGATGCTTCACGCGCAGCAACCGGCATGTCCGATGTGTTTGCGATAAGCACTGTACGTTTCATCAGAGGTTCGCCTGTGCGAGGGTCTTTAAGTTCTGGGAATTCCATAAGAACGTCGGTCATTTCGTTTCCGCGCTCTCCGCAGCCAACGTATACGATAATGTCCGCGTCAGCCCATTTTGCAAGCTGGTGCTGAACAACGGTTTTTCCGCTTCCGAACGGTCCCGGAACTGCAGCAACACCGCCTTTAGATATAGGGAACAGTGTGTCAATAACACGCTGTCCTGTAACCATAGGCTCATTCGGCGGGATTTTATCTTCATATGGGCGTCCTACGCGGACAGGCCATTTCTGAAGCATTGGTATCTCCACTTCGCCGTCTTTTGTTTCAAGCTTTACAACGGGTGAAACAATGTTTGCTTCACCTTCAAACACCCATGTGACTTTGCCTTCTACATTCGGCGGAATCATTACCTTGTGGTTTACAACTGGCGATTCCTGAACTTCGCCGATTATTGTGCCGCCGGATACCACATCTCCCACTTTAACTGTGGGTTTAAAGTCCCACATTTTTTCGTGGTCGAGCGAGTTAACCTCAACACCGCGCGCAATCCTGTCGCCGGCTTTTTCTTTAATAGCCACCAGCGGTCTCTGGATTCCGTCAAAAATCGACTCGATAAGTCCGGGCGCAAGCTCCACTGAAAGAGGAGCTCCTGTGGATTCAACAGGTTCGCCGGGGCCGAGGCCCGATGTTTCCTCATAAACCTGTATTGAAGCCATGTCGCCGCGAAGCTCAATAACCTCGCCGATAAGACGCTGCTTTGAAACCCTTACAACGTCATATACTTTTACGTCCGCCATGCCGCTTGCAACAACCAACGGACCTGATACTTTAACTATACTTCCTGCCATATTTACCTCCGATATAGCACTGCCTATTTATACGGTCTAAAATGCCGTCTTTACTCTAATTTAATTCTACCCACTACAGGTGGTTCAGATTGGATGGAAGACGGTGATAAACAGATTTTCAAAAGAGGGCGCTTATTAAAGCATAAGTAACCGAATTTTCAAATCTGGTAATCGCCGTAAGTTTTGCATTTGCAAAACGATTACGCCAATCTGGGACACCCGCTAGTCGTTAAGCAGTATATTAACACCAACTGCTTTTTCAACATTGGCATTTAAAATTTCCATACCAAAACCGTCGCTTCCCGCATTAGTCGGGATTGGAATAACAGCCGGAACAGTTTCAGCGTTATAGCGCTTTAACACTTTCGGTATCTGTTTTGCCAATACGTCGGTTATAAAAATCACTGCGTATTTCTCGCGCGCCATGCGGTTAACAAGGTTTGCCGCGCGCTCCGCATCATATGCATAGTGAACCGTAAGCCCCAGAGCTTTAAAGCCCAGAGCCGAATCGCGGTCACCGATTACACCCATTTTATACATATAAGTCACGCAGCCTTTCTCTGATATCATCCGCATGCATCCTGTTTATCTTGCCGGTCATAACCATACGAACTGCAGTAGCTTCTGCCTGTTTTCCGATAATATAACCCAAAAGCGGATCTATTCCGAAAACTTTAAGCTTCTGTTTTTTAGCAAGGGATATGAACATGTTTTCAATGTAATGCTCAAAATTCCAAGCCTTTTTAAGCTCCAACGCACGTTCAATCGCGTTAATTAACTCATGACCGTAACGCGTATGCTTAAATCTTAAAGGCAGCATATCGTCGTTTAGCGTATAAGCATCAAGAATATACTCATGCCCAATCTCTCCGCCTTCAAGCAATGCATCCTTCAAGAAGTTTATGTCTGCATCCATCTCGCGCACACGAAGAAGCGAAAGGATATTGTTCATGTCTGCCCAGCAGATAAAAAGCTCCGTCAGAAACTCATTTTTCTTGCGCTTTGCAGTCTTTTCCGCCCAGCTCGTGTAGTATTTATCCATGATATTGTCCACACGGCTCGGATTCGGATCGATTGCTATCTGGCGCTCAGCTTCCGCTATCGCCTCCGACAGATGCTTCGGAAGGCCATATGTATCCATCTGATATACCATCTCTCGAAGCTCCGCTGACTCAACCTTTCCGGCATCGGAAACAGCTTCTTCAACATCAACAGACATCATGCGCATTTTAAGATATGCCTTCGCATTCTTATAATCTGTGCGCATAAGAAGAATGTCAGTAAGCTCAGTGTCCACTGAAACTTCCTCAACAAATGCTCCAAGCTCTGTAAGCTCGCGGTCAATTAACTGCTCAAAATCGCGGGGACTTCCAGCGTCAACTGCCGCACCGTAGCCCGACTCCTGAAGAATTCTGTACGACTCTTCCGCCGTCATGGCTTCAATCATGCGGTTTATTCTGTCTTTATCGATAAGCTTTCCTTCGAGGATTTTCACCCTGCTTACCGCATAATGGGAACTCTTATAGCTCATCTAAGCACCGCTTTCATCAAACAGCGCAGCAGCCACTTTCTGCTCCAGTCCTCGTTTTGCCTGCGACACAAGCATCGAGACTGTGCAGTTTGTTTCCACATTACCGTTACGAAGAACAAAGCCGCCTTCAAAGTTGCCCTTGTCGGATGCGATTTTATATGCGCTGTCAAGTTTCGAGTTTACTGAATCCACAAAGTCCTCTGTTATGCGAGCTTCGCCTTTGCCGATTATTATCTCTCCGCGCTTTTCATCAAGATTACGCATCAGCTTTTCGATAAACCCGAGATAATCGCTGTCTGAAAGCTTTAAAAGATCCGCCTCAGCTTTTGAAAAAGCCTCTTCGACAAGTTCGCGTTTAATCGCGAGTTTGTTACGGCGCTCTTCAAGATCGGCCATTGTTTCAGAACGGGTTTTAAGCTGTTCGCGCTTTTCGGCAAACTCAGCCTTCATATCTGAAACTGTCTTTTGGGTTTCAGCTTCATGCTTTGCGCGCATTTCAGACACCTGTTTATCGGTCTGAGCAGCAGTCTGCTTTGCATCAGCCTCGGCATCTTTTAATATTTTATCAATTATTTTGTCTATACCCTGCATGGTATTCCCTTCTAACTTTTAAAATTAAGCGAGCAATACTACAAGCAATGAAATAAGTACGGCGAAAACAGCGTATGTTTCAACCATTGCGCTCATTGTAAGTGCGCGTCCGCTCTGGTCACCGCGGCGTCCAACAAGCTGGATACCTGCAGCTGATACTTTGCCCTGATAGATGGCTGAAAAGAGTCCGACAACGCCTGTCGGTATAGCGCCTACCATAAGTATCATGCCTTTTGTTGCGCCAGGATCTGCGAGCTCGCCGCCGAACACTCCAAGGTTAAGCATAATCATAAGTGCCACAACAAGACCGTAGATACCCTGTGTGCCGGGGAGAAGCTGCAAAAGCAAAACGCGTCCGAATTTATCCGGATCCTCAGCTATAACACCTGTTGCCGACTGACCTGCAATCGATACGCCTACTGCGCTTCCGATGCCTGCCACTATAGCCGCAAAAGCAGCACCTATAAATCCATAAACCAATCCCATTTCCATGTGATTTCCTCCTTAGTATTGTAAAAAACCATAATTTCTTATTTAATTAAAAGCATTTCTGCTTCATTTACCTTATTCAGCCGCGTCAGGGACAACCTCGTGATATCTGGTTGAAACTTTAAACGCTTTAAAGTCGCGTCCGCCATCCTCAAAGAACTTGCCGAAGTATTCAACGTACTGAAGCCTTGAAGAGTGAACATATGCACCAAGTGCGTTTATTGCTATGTTAAATAGATGAACGCCGACAAACACAACAGCCGCCATAAACCATCCGAGTATTGAGCCTGTCATCATTCCTGCCATGGTGTTTACAACCATGCCGATAACACCTGTTGCAAGGCCTAATCCAAACAGACGCGAATAGCTTAATATATCACTTAGATAGCTTGTTATCTCAGTAAGCGACGATACACCGCCGATTATCCTGCCAAAACCTTTTTTGCCATATCCGCCAAGCAGTATAATGCCTGCAAAGCCCGCAATCAGCATAACTGTTCCCACTTTGTTTAAGAAGATAAACAGTGCAGGAGGCTCGGCATCCACAAAGCCAGCTAGAGTCGGAAGTGCAAACATCACAAGCCCTGCGATAAATGACATCCATGTAAACTGCTGCGACACAGCTTCCATCACCTGTTTGCGTTTTATAAGTGCTGCTGCACGGACACCCATGCCGACCAATATATGTATAACACCCATAAGCAGGCACAGTCCCAAAGTCAGCATTGGCTCTTCCATCGGGTTAAACAAAAGCGTCATCTTCGGCACAGAAAATCCGAAGTATCCGCCGTAGCATATTCCCCAAAGGATAGTGAATACTCCGCTAATGGCTATAACTCTTATAAGCTTATTTCCTTCGCCGTTTCTCGG
This sequence comes from Christensenellaceae bacterium, assembly GCA_963677605.2. Lineage (GTDB taxonomy): Bacteria > Bacillota > Clostridia > Christensenellales > UMGS416 > JAGLOK01. Next base: position 189,832 of record CAXXDX010000006.1, read on the forward strand.
CTTTGTTTTAAAGTATATAAGTGACGCAATCGCCGCAATAACCAGTCCATATCCAGCGTCCGACATCATCATTCCGAAAAATATCGCAAAAAACGGTGCCATGGTCACGTTCGGATCAATAGCTGTGTGCTTGCTCTTTCCGAACATATCGGTGATAGCTTCAAACGGACGCACAAACGCACGGTTTTCATAGAGCGTCGGCACGTTGTCTTCTTCTGTGGGTTCTTCTATCTCCACATCAGCGCGGTCGCCAGCTGCTTTTTCTATAACTGAACGCAGTTCATCTTCAAGATGCGCCGGTATATATCCTTCTATAACGAAAACATACTCCGTTTCGCTAGAGCCTTCCTGTTTCTCTTCGCGGCTCTTTAGTATCATCATCGCATCCATCAACTCTTCAAGAGCGTCAAGGTTTTTAGCAAATCCCTGCTTTTGTGTTACTATGTCGCGCTCTTTCTTTTCAAGCTCAAGTATCTCGCGCTCAACTCCTGAAATAATCTCCCTCGGAGTTCCCTCGAAGTTTTGGAAGTTTGCAGGTGAATATCCTACACGCGAAAGAAGAGGAATCATCTCCTCGGATGCTGACATATGATATACCATAAATACATAAACAACGTCTTTGTCAGCAACTACTTTTTCCACATGCACGCCGTTTAATTCTGCGATTTCTCCCATGAAACCTTCATATTCTATAGAAGGAACAGTTCCAGCCGAAATCACACAGTCATCAGTGTCTTTTATAGTCTCAACAGGTATGTCGAGACCTACCCACGGGCTCATGTGCTCAATGACATTGTCCAGACGAATCTGCTTTGAGCTCTGCTGAACACGTTCATCTTCAAGCGCGCGCAAAGAATCCACCGCCTCTATAAGCGGAGTTCTCTCTGAGTATGTTTTATCAAGCTGGGAAAAGGAAACAAGATCCTTAGGCGCAAGCATTGCGCTTTTGCGCTCATCAAACTGCTTGAGCTCCTTTAAGGCCCATTCCACTTTTTCAAATTCTTTTGAAATCTCAGTGGCTGTCTTGTTGCCTGAATCATCCGACTCGGCATTTTCGGACTCAATATGCATCTTACCAAACTTCTGCAGAGCCTCCATTATAGCTGCCCTGTCCTGTTTCAGCGCATAAAGCGTCACCTTTTTTTGCTTAACTATAGGCATTTAAATATCCAAAATTCCTTTTACTATAATTTCAGCCGCTTCTGCTACCTTTGGCTGAGCGCTTTTAATAAACTCATCTTTTGACTTTTGGCCTTCTGCGCTTATCGCTTTCTGCGACTCTGCTATCTTTGCCTCAGCCTCTTCAAGCATGGCTTTTTGCTCATGTCTTGCTTCGGATATCTTCTTTTTCTGCTCCAAAGCCACCTGCTCTAAAGCCGCCCTCATGTCATCACGCGACTTCTGCAAAGCTTCGGCGCGAATGTCTGCAGCCTTTTGTTCTGCTTCTTTTATTTTATCAATTGCTGTTGCCATATCAATTACCCTCTAAATAATTTTATCGGATTACTATTTATTATACTACCTAAAATCAAATGCTCAAAATTTTATTTTGCATCTCAAACTAAAAACATCTGCCAGCACCTGTTTATACTGCCATACAATCGCTATTTATTACTAGCGTATCTTTTATCCGTACCAATAAGTGTCAAATACCATTGGAAAACTTCTTTTATGCACTGACTAACAAGTGCACAAAATAATGCTGTTTACAACATCTAAGAGTGTCTAGAATTATTGGAAGACTTCGTGAGATTGTTTTTCTTGCTAGGCGCTTACTTTCGGTAAGTAACGAAGCAAGAACAAACGATATCGCGGAGTATAACGATGATTATAGGCGCTCGTTATTTTGTGCCGAAAAGTCTGTCCCCAGCATCCCCAAGTCCAGGTACGATGTAGCCGTGGTCATTGAGTTTTTCATCCACAGCTGCGATGTATATATCCACATCGTCGTGGCATTTCTGAACAGCTTCAATTCCCTCGGGAGCTGCTATAAGGCACATAAGCTTTATGTTTGAACATCCTTTTTCCTTGAGAAGACTGATTGTAGCGCAGACGCTGCCGCCTGTTGCAAGCATCGGGTCCACAACGATAAGCTCGCGCTCTTCTACATCCGGCGGGAGTTTGCAGTAATATTCAACCGGCTTTAATGACTCCGGATCGCGGTACATGCCCACATGTCCGACTCTTGCTGCCGGAACAAGCTTTAATATGCCGTCCACCATGCCAAGCCCTGCACGCAAAACCGGAACTACGCCAAGCTTTTTGCCTGTGATAACTTTTGTCTTCGCCCTTGCCACGGGAGTTTGTATCTCAACTTCAGTTAACGGAAGGTCGCGGGTAACTTCATACGCCATAAGTGTTGAAACTTCGTCCACCAAATCCCTGAAGTCCTTTGAGCCTGTCTGTTTGTCCCTGATAAGCGTAAGTTTGTGCTGTATCAAAGGATGATCGAATACGTGCAATTTAGCCATCTGTTCCTCCTGCTATTTCCTGTGTTTTTCATCTATATTATTTATCATGTTTACTCTTATTGCATGGCGGTCGCCAAGAAATTCATACTTTAAAAAAGCATCGACTATACTTAGTGCTGTGCCGATGCCTATAACCCTTGCTCCCATCCCCAGCACGTTTGCGTCATTGTGCTGACGGGCCATCTGAGCCATATATTCATTTGTACAAACTGCTGCGCGGATACCCGGAACCTTCCCCGCTGCCATAGATATGCCAAGCCCTGTCCCGCATATTACAATGCCCATCTGGGCCTTGCCTGCCGCGACTTCGTTGCCGACTTTTTCTCCGAACTCCGGATAATGAACAGAATCTGTATTGTACGAACCTAAATCATTAACTTCATATCCTTTATCTTTGAGATATGCAACAATTTCGGTTTTCATTTCAAAAGCAGCCTGATCCGAGCCTACAGCTATCATCCATCGTCCTCCTGTTATTGTATCAATCTATCGTATTATATCTAATTTCGCTTATGTTTTCAAGCGTGACAGACACGCTTTATGCATAATTTGGTTTTATGTGTCGCAATCACTTATTTAACCTTGTTTTTATATGATATCGTCATTTGTTTGTAATTATGTTTAAAGCAATATACTAAACGGATTAATTGACATATTATGTTTATTGTAATATTATTGTAATTAAATATTAACATGTTTACTGTTAAACCATTATTCAGAGAGGATATTAATGAATAAGTATCTATTACTATTGTTAATCTTGTGCCTACTTCTGACTTCCTGCACCGTGTCTCCTATATCAATAGAATCTGAAACCACACTATCTCCCAAACAAAGTGTTACATCCTCTATAAAGTCTGAACCCGCAGATTCACCATTACCCACTCTTTTTATACCTCTGACAAAAGAGGAAATCAAAGCTAACCTTGAGATATCACTTGATGAAAATCTGAAATTAAGTGACAAGCAAATCATAGGAGATGCTAATACTATAGTTTTTGATGGTACAAAAGGCAGCTATTTTGCTGACTCACAAACAGGAGCTCTCAAAATGTTTTCCAGCAGTACCACAAATGACAATCCAGAGCTACTGTATGACAAAGAAGCTACAAGGCTTATTGCAATTGAGGTTATCAATAAATTTTGTCCTGATTTTTTTGACTATGATTATTTCTTTGATTTTTACGAAAATTTCAATAATGTTAATGTATTTACTTTCTATCAGCTATCTAAGAAGGGACATCGCACAGGAAACAATATCAGAATAGAGATAGTTGCTGACGGAGCGACTCGCTCCATCATTATCTTTAACAATGAAGATCCGACCACAGTTGACAAAAGTTGTGCAATAAACAAACAAGAAGCAATAGAGTTAGTATATATGGCTTTACCCGGCGAAGCACAGAAAGCATTTGAAGTTGATGAAAATACAGTTAACTTTGACTTGACTGATAAACAAAGCCATGAAACATCCGCCTATCTTTCATGCTTTAAAGGCCAAACAAGATGGTATATAGAAATCTCCGGCGTGTATTGCAAAGTGACTACACCGAAAGGAAAATCAATAGAATACCTTTTTAGTTTTATTGCAGATATTGATGCTAACAGCGGAGATGTCGGCACTGTCGGTTATGGTGTCATTTCTACTTATACGGATGGTAAATGGCAATGAGTTGGCAAATGTTCAATAATAGAAACGTTATATCCATTATATTCATTATTTTATTATTTTCTTCATGTACACACCCTAAGGTTGTAATTGCCAATAATATTAGCGAGACACCCGCTCAGACTATAACCACCGTACTAGTTCAACAACCCACAGAAAAACCCACCGCAACACCCTTCGTTCCGCTGACACTGGAGGAGATTGAGGCGAAGCTTGAAGCTGATCTTGGCAAAGAACTGGAGTATGGAGGCAAAGACACTGTCCTCTCAGATTTCTTGATTTTTAAAAACGAAAATGCTGAATACCGAGTTGACAATCAAACAGGCGAAATCATTTATTATCTAAACCGAAAATCTGACAACGAGGAACAAAATCTTATTGATGAAGAAGAGGCGAAGCAAATAGCGATAAATGTACTGTTAAAGCTATGCTCCGAGTTCTTTGAATATGATTATTATCTTGAATCACGCACTCCGACAGAATACTCATACAGTTTTTATTTTTATCAACTATCTCCTCACGGAAGAAGGACCGGCAATCATGTTTCTGCAACTATTCAAAATACTGGTACCTTAAGTCATTATTTCATCAGCAACTGGGAAAACCCTACTTCAGTCGACGAAGACATTTCTATAACAAAACAGAAGGCTATTGAGATAACTTATAAAAAGGCAAAGCAGGAATATACTCTAATTAATAAAGATGGTGAAGATGTAACTGAAAAGTATTTTGATGATTACAAAAACCACACCATCGAAACTTACTTAGGCAGATATAAGGGAAATACAGTCTGGTATGTTGAAATATCAAATATCAAAGATGTATGGGCAGATGATGTTTATCTTGCAGTAGCTGCAACTATAGACGCTGATACTGGTGAAATATATTTTATAGACCGAACAAAATAAGGACTTTTTAATGAAGAAAAATACTTTACTAATAACTATAGCTCTATTAACTATTCTTTTTACATCATGCTCACAATCTTTTATTAAAGTCGAAAACAATGTTAGTGCAATTCATATACCACCAACAACTAATGTACCTACTAAACCACCAACTGTTGACCCAACAGCAACACCCTTCGTTCCGCTGACATTGGAAGATATCGAAGAGAAGCTCGAAGCATATACAGGAGAAGAACTTATACACAGCCATGCGGGCTTTCTAGAAGTTGATGATTTATATGTTTTTTTAAATGATGAGTCAAGATATATGGTAGATTCAACAACAGGTGAAATACGAAACTATTATAATTATAGAATCATCACTAATCCGGAAGAACTGTTTGACGAAGAAGGAGCTTTAGACATTGCTTTTGCGGAACTAAACAAACTCTGTCCCAATTTTTTTGATTATGAATACTTTCTGGAAACGCACAGCCACCATAAAGGAAGCTATGTTTTCTCTTTTTACCAATTATCACTTAAAGGCTATCGTACTGGAAACTTTCTGAGTTCAGAAGTATTGTGTGACGGAACAATAAAATCATATTCAATAACTAACCACAATGATCCAGAAGAAATTGATACTGAAATTAATCTTTCCAGAAATGAAGTTCTGGATATTGCTTTTCTGACTGCAAAGGACAAATACGAGGATTGTCCAGATTATAACAACATAAATCTTGACGACCGCGGCAATCTCACAATTAGTGCATATATAGTCTCGCGCGAAAACCAATACCTATGGTACATAGAAGTCAGTGATATTAATACTGGCATTACAGTAAAAGAATCCGGTGAAAATCTAACTACTGAATTTATCATTATTATAAATGCAAATACCGGAGAAGTAATAGATTTCAGCAAAGGCTATAAATTATAACAATATTGCGTGAATTTACCTTTTACTCAAGTATCATCTACCCTATCTCATGCACAAACTCGGATAGTACAACGAGGTTTAAGCGGACAAACTTTTCCTCGCCGAATGTCCTTAACCATGTCGTACAGATATTTACCGTTAACGAGCAACCGACAACACCAATCCCACACAATGACTTAAAACCTGCATTATTGTTTCTCTTGCATATTATTCCATATATTGTTATACTTTGCTTAATCTAAAACCAATATATTATGAGGACTTAATGAAAAAGATAAAAAATGCACTGCTTCTCATTTCAACTTTGGTGATGATTTTTTCTGCATGCGAGAAAATAAATAAATCACCTAACCCAACTGCCACCGAGGCAATTAAACAAAAAATCGAAACAATTTCAGGGATGGATCTTCATTTCGTTGAAGAACGGGATTCGCTTAACTGTTATGTTTATACTAACGGCGACAATACATATCTTGCAGATAAAGATACAGGCGAAGTGATTCTTTTTAGCAACAGCACTAACGAAGAAACAGCTCCCTATAGCCCTATTTCAGTAGAGGGCATATGCCTAATGGCACAAAACGAAACAGCGAAGTATAACCCCGGTTTCTTTGAAAATGAATACGAACGCGATATTAAACTTACAGCAGAAGGAATGTACAGCATTTCTTTTCATCATCTTTCCTCGCAAGGAAACAGGACTGGAAACATGTCGCATGTAACAATCACATCATCAGGTACAGTTAAGACAGTCAGCCTTCACACATGCGAAGATCCTGAATCAGTTGACCGCGAAAACAAAGTTATAATGGATGATGCCGTAAACACCGCTTTTAATGCAATAGCAAACAATAGTAATATAAACTTAATAGCACAGGCTAATCTTATTTGTCATAAAGGCAAACAAATATGGGCGGTTGAAATAAGCGAAGAACCCGAAACTGAAAATGACAGTTACATGCACTATTTAATAGAAGTTGATGCAAACAGCGGAGAAGTTCTTTCAGTTTCAGACAGCCTATTGGTAAGTCTTAATAATTAAAATAAAGTTTAATCTTATCTCAATAATACACTCAAAAAAAGCATTGATTCCTTATAGGTGTCAATGCTTTTTGCTGCTTTTATTCAAATGCCTTCAGTATCCTCTGCCCTATCTCGCGAACAAGCTCGGGTGGAGCGGCGAGGTTTAAACGGACAAACTTTTCATCGCCGAATGTCTTTCCCCATGTCGGGCAGATATTTACCTTCTTGACAAAGAACTGAAACAAATCATCCCACTGCATGTTAAGTGCAGAGCAATCCACCCATAGAAGGTACGTCGCTTCCGGCTTCATTGCGCGAAGCGGCGTTTTATTTATAACTTCCAGCATATAATCCATGTTGGAATCAATAACCTGCATAAGCTCGTCAACCCACTGGGCGCAATTGTCATACGCCGCACTTTGTGCTGTTATGCCGAAAATGTTTGGCTCTGCATGACCGTAACGCATCAATCTGTTATATATTGCTTTTCTCAGCTTTTCATCAGGTATTATTGCGCTGGATGTCTGAAGACCGGCGATATTAAATGTCTTAGTCGAGCTAATAAGCGTAATCACGCGGTCTTTAAGCGTAGGTACAGTGAGTGCGGGAACATATTCATTGCCCGGTAAAATAAGATCGCAGTGGATGTCGTCGGAAATTACATATACATCATACTTTTCGCACAGCTCACCAAGCCTATATAGCTCGTCATATGTCCATGCACGGCCGACGGGGTTGTGAGGATTGCAAAGAATCATCGCTTTCACACCGTCTGCAAACTGCTTTTGGATATCATCAAAGTCCATCACATATTGTGAGTCTTTTAAAACAAGAGGACTTTCCACTTTCTCATGTCCGCCTTCCGTGGCAGCCGAGAAAAACGGAGGATAACACGGCGTACACATAAGCACTTTGCCGCCGTCTGACAAAAGCTCATCCACACATGCATTGAGCGAGCCCACAACACCTGCACTGGGTATAATCCACTCGGCTTGGGCGTTATATCCGTGACGGTTCTTAATCCAGTTTTTAATCGAAAGAAACTGGTCATCTTCCATCTTTGTATATCCAAACACCTCGTGCTGTGCCCTCGTTTTAAGCGCGTTCGCAATTTCGGGCGCGCACTCAAAATCCATGTCTGCAACCCAAGCAGGTATCGCGTCGTCCGCACATGAATGAGAAATGTGATCCCACTTAATGCAGCCTGTGTTTTTTCTGTTTGTTATTTTATTAAAATCGTATTTCATTTAAGCCTCTTTTCTTACTTCGCCATTATATATATAAAGTAATATCCGTTCAACGCAATAAGCAAAATGTGTAAAAATTTATTTGTTATATTAAGTATTATACAAATATTCTTCACTTATTTTAACTTTGCTTTTAATGATTTTCAAATTGCACTATCACCTTTAGTGCTATAAACTGGTTATAATACCTACATAAGAAAGAAAGCAAATGATAAAGTTTAAGTACGAAACACACGCTCACACATCTCTTGTAAGCAAATGCTCAAGGATTAGCCCAATCCAACTGGTGGACTTATATAAGTCGCTTGATTATACAGGAATCTTTATTACAGACCATTTTTTAAATGGAAATACAACAGTCGAAAAAGATATGACATGGACAGAACGTATAAACCTTTACTGCCTAGGATATGAAAAAGCCTTTGAATATGGCAACAAAGTTGGTTTGGATGTTTTTTTCGGATGGGAATATACATATAAAGGAACAGATTTTCTAACTTACGGGCTGGATAAAAGCTGGCTGCTGAGTCACCCCGCTCTGCTCGAATTATCCGTAAATGACTACTGTGATTTAGTGCATGACGATGGCGGTCTTATTGTGCAGGCTCATCCCTTCCGTGAAGCAGGATACATAGATATGATAAGGCTTTTGCCCAGAAAAGTTGATGCTGTGGAAGTTATAAACTCCGAACGCACCGATTTTGAAAACAAGATGGCTCTTGAGTATGCAAACAATTACGGCTTGCCTCACTTCGCAGGCTCCGATATACACGCAGCAAACAGATCAAAGCTTGCAGGGATTGAAGTCCTTAAAAAGTTTAATTGCGAAAAAGATCTGGCTGTTGCAATTAAATCCGGCGAGTATAGTATATTTGAGGATTCGTATAAATAATCATCAAAAAGCCTGTCGCGTAATCCGCGACAGGCTCACCTCATTTATCAGTTTATAAAAACGCTAAAATTGCATTGTTTACTTCATTACTTTTTTCCATGTTTATAAGATGTCCGCTTTCCATCACAATGTGTTTTACATTCTTCATGGATGAAGTGTATTTAACAGACTTTTGAGGACTTCCGACAAGATTATCATTTTTACCTAATATAATAAGAGTATCAGCTTCAATATTTCGGAGCATATCCTGTGGTGTAGTCATAGGAGCATAGTATCTCCCCAACACTCCTACAAGCACAGCAGAGAAATATTCTCTTGCACTGTCCAGCCTGCTGCTTTCTCCAAAAGCCCATTTCGCCATATTCTTTCGCAGAATCTTATAAGGGAAAAACGAATATAAAGTAAGCTTGGCTATTACTTTAGGCACACTTGGCGCGATTCCCATGGAGCCTATTAGTACCATTTTGTCCACTCTTTCAGGAAAGTGGAATGCATAGTTTAAGCATATAAAGCCACCATATGATGCTCCTGCTATATGTGATTTTTCAATACCGAGTTTTTGTGTTACATCCTTATAAAGCTCTGCAACTTCCTCGGATGTTTTAGGATAGATGTCCACGTCATTAAGTTCTGATTTATTCCCCTCTCCGAGCGTGTCCACTAAGAACAAATGATATTTACTGCTAAGTTCGTAAACATTGTCCTTCCACGACATAGAGCCTACAGACGCCGCATGGAACATCACAAGCGGTTCAAATCTTATATCACCGCATTCTATAACATGCACTTTACCGTATTCTGTTTCTACGTAATGCTCTTTATATTCCACAGGAAATTCTTCTAGCTGTTTTTCATATATACTATATAGCTTATCTTTTACTCCTACTTTATAATATATAGAGCCTGCTTTATTGTATACACGCACCTGCTTTGCTATAAGTACAACAATAATTATTACTATTCCTACAAAAATATACAATGCAATCATAATATCTTCCTAACCTGCGATAAGTATAACTTTTATTGTCGAGATAATGATTTTGACTGCAATAAGCGCTGCTACGCTATAGAATGCAACCGTTCTGGTGAGGAATCCGAATGCCGGCTGTTTTGCAAATAGCCCAAGAGCCGCAACTACTATGATAGCTACACCTATCAGCATCATTAATACTACTGAAAAGTCTATCTTCTCTGATTTTATCATAGTAACCATTGAGTTTGCCAATGTGCCGAAAGCACACATCATAAATCCAAGTATTAAAAGCACTATGAAGGGATTCTTTATGTTTTTTATAACAGGTATGTTAAGGTTGAAGACTGTGTTTAATACTAAAAGTAGAGCGATTATAAAAACTACGATCAATCCGGGCAAAAAAGTATAAAATTTCATATGTTTCTCCTTTAATTCATTTCTGCAATAAGCTGTTTTGTATATTTTCTGTTGACTTTGTCGGTGTACCTTTTCATTTCTTCTTTTTTATCTTTGTCTTTTTCTATAAAAGTCGTTGCAATAAACATCATAAACTTATGAAATCCCGACATCTTTTTTGTCTCGCGCTTTCCGCCGAAGCGATAGCATTTTGCGTTTTTAAGCAAAACTTCATCGACACAGCATGAAAAAACTTCTTTTAAACAACTATCTTCTGGATCTGCTCCTGATACTGAGTAAAAAACAAGTTCTTTTTCCATAAGAAGACATTTCTTCTCTTCTATCCACTTGGCAAGAAACAGTTTGTTAGCAAGAACCCATGATCCTATAACTATAGTCTCGTATTCTTTAAAATCTTCGTCTGTAATATCTTTATAGGCTTTTGTATCATAACCTAAGTCTTCACTTATCCAGTCGGCATATTGTTTTGTGCTGCCATAGCAGCTCGCGTATACTATCAATCCTTTCATCTCTTACCTCCAGCTATTCTTACAAACGTTTGTTTGTTTTGTCCCAAAAAAATATAGAAACTATATTTTTTAAAATTCAAAGTCTTTTTTAATGATGTGCTTCCAGAAAAAGCTCACATGTTCTTTCATCTTTTCAATCACAGGCATTACATCTATCCCCATGCTGAGGTTTATAGCATATTCTTGAGTCATACCAAACAAAGGATACTGATACGCCCTTGCAAGAGTCATTGGCTTTCCGGGAAGTATGTCCCCCCTATCTTCCAAATGTTTAAACAGGTCATAAGTAATCATTATCGGTCCGTCTATGTAATATTTTAAAACTATCTCGCTTGCCTGCTTGTTCCTGTATTGTTCACTGGTTAATATTTGTACGATGTTTAGGTCCACTTCTTCCAGAGAGCTTTCAAGCTGTTTTATTCTGAATGCCCACGCAGGTTTCCAATCCTCCCTGTCATATGCTTCAATCAGCTGATTGCTTTTCGGCATTGCCGCCTCAAGCTCTTTTGCATGCTTTTGTAAAATAGCATCAAGAATTTCCTGCTTGGATTTATAATGATTATATATAGATCCTTCTGTTATCCCTGCAGCCCGTGCTATAGTTCTCACAGAAACTCCGTTATATCCATCAGTTGCAAAAAGTTCAGTTGCTCTTTTTAAAATTTCGTCTTTTTTATTCATTTCTAACCTCTGATGCAATTCTAACAAACAATCGTTTGTTTGTCAACAATTTTTTGAAAAATATTTTCTTATATCTAATTGCTAAATATTAACTTATCCCTTAAACTTAATTATATTATACAATCCGGGAGGCATAAAATGCTGGATAATCTTCATCTTATTTCAAAAGTTGACCACGAAGAACGAAAATCTGCTGTTAAAAAAATACTAAGAAATAACTGTGTCCCCTACGTAAGCCAAGGCACATACGCTTCCGACAGAGAAGTGGAAAACATTATCGTGCGCTTTGGAAACTCAGATAAGAGGCTGGTAGTCGGCGCGCACTACGACAGTGTCGAAGAGAGCACAGGCGCAAACGACAATGCAACCGGAGTATGTATTTTAATCGAACTTGCAAAAACACTAATGAAACTTCCTCACCCTGTTCAGATTGACTTGGTATTTTTCGACTGGGAGGAGTCCGCCGGATTGGGCAGCACTCTTTATTATGATAAAACAGGCAAAGACAGCATTCTTGCTATGATAAACCTTGATATATGCGGAGTCGGTACAAAAATCATTACAGCTCCAGATACACGAGCTTTGAGTCACCCATTCAAAGAAGCTTTTTCAGCAGATAATATGAAACAGCACGATTTTGAGATATTAGAAAAGCTTCCGACCGGAGATGAGCGTATATTTGAAGAAAACGATGTTGCAAACATCTCAGTGTGTATATTGCCGGAAGAAGATGTAGAACCTATGAAGAAGCTTTTTACTTCAGGAAAAGATGTAAAAAAAGAAGACTTTCCTTCGATTATCGAAACCATGCATAATGGTTCGCAGGATAATATAGAAGTTGTAGAGCTTGCTGCCATGGAAAAAGTTTATAAGTTTGCTTTAAGCCTGATTATGAATTTATCAAAATAGTTTTAAAAAAGTATATAATAAAAGCGTGCCACACAAGCACGCTTTTATTTTTCCCAATACAGTCCCCTGTCATTCCTATCTGCTTTCCAACGCTTTGTTTATAAGATTTATAGCAACCTTTGGCAGGCACTTGTAAATCTTGTGCAAAAACTTTGAATCTTTTCCGATAAACATCCTGAACTTATTTTTCTCGACAGATTTGATTATTAGCTCTGCCGCTTTTTCAGGAGTAAGAAGCATTGCCGAAAGCTTTGAGTCGCCTGCTTCGCGTTTCATTTCAACGCCCGAGTTTTTAACTATGTCAGTTGCGATACCCCCCGGAATCACAACACTTACACCGACGTTGGTGTGTTTAAGCTCTGAATATAATCCTTCGCTTAAAAGCTTAATCGCCGCCTTTGAAGCTCCGTATGCCACCTGTCCCGGTACAGGCAGGAATCCGCCCATGCTGGATACATTGGTTATGTGTGCTTCAGGCCTCTCAAGAAGCAAAGGCAGGAAGGCTTTAACCATATTAAGCGTTCCATAGAAGTTTACGTTCATTACCCTGTTTATACCGTCCATTGTCAGGTCATTTACATCTATAAACGGCTGAACAATTCCGGCGTTATTTATTACTGCATCTACTGTTGAGTGTTTTTCTGTCACTTCTTTGGCTAAGTTATTTACTGCTTCAATGTCTGTTATATTTACAACGTGTAGTGATAATTTGTCATTGTTGCCGGATGAGTCTGCTGTTTGCTTAAGTGCTGCTTCATTAATGTCAACTGCTGCAACTTCTGCTCCTTTTTCAAGAAGCTTCAATACCAATTGCCTGCCGACTCCTCCGCCTCCGCCTGTCACGACAAAGACTTTTCCCTTGACTTCCATAAAATATTCTCCTTTCAGAGTTCGACTAACTTTAGTTTATTGAAATGTTTAATTTATGTTTTAATAATACTCCCAAATATATATCTATACTGTGACAAAGTCACACTAATTATACATATTTTGAGCAAAAAACACTTTTCTTACATAAGTAAAATGATAATTAACAACAATCCGATTGAATTAATTATTTATACCTATATAATAGTGTTTATGCTAAGTAAAAGTAGAAACAGAAAAGTCAAATCGGGAAACACACGCTTTTTCAGAAAAACAGCTCTGTTATTATTTTCACTTATAATTTTTACTTCAATTCTTCCCACAGTTTACGCAGATGAAGATACATATAAAAGTGCGGTTGGCCCTCACTATCCTCCTTTTGTAGTTAAAACCGGTGATAAAATCGATGGTTTTTCAGTAGAGCTGCTTAAAGCAGTTGCAGAGGAAATCGGAATCGAAGTTTCGTTTTATGAAACAGACTGGACTACCATCAAAGATGAGCTTACCAAAGGCAATCTTGACGTGGTTCCGATTGTTGCATACACACAAGAACGCGATGAAATTTTTGACTTTTCGGTACCCTATATAATAATGCATGGAAATATTTTTGTGCGTCGCGATTCAGACATCGAAACCGAAGAAGACCTTATAGGCAAAGAAATCATCGTGATGCGAAATGAGCATATGCATGAGTTCGCTATCAGCAAAAACTACACACAAAACCTAATTTTAGTAGAAACTTACGAAGAAGCCTTTCGTCTATTGTCCCGTGGAGAATACGATGCAGTTCTTGCTCAAAATCTTGTCGGGCAAATGATTATCGATGAAATGGGTTTGTCAAATATAAAGCCCGCTTCCACATCAGACGAAACAGCTCAAACAGTTATAAAAACCAATCTTGAAGGATTTGAGCAGAAATTCTGTTTTGCCGTAACCGAAGGAGACAGTGAGCTATTATCAAAACTCAATGAAGGTTTGTCAATAGTTACAGCTAACGGAACGTTCAACAGACTGTATTTAAAATGGTTCCCTTTTATATCGGGAAACCAAATTACTCTTTGGGATAAGATTAAATCATCGATGATTATTACCGTTCCGCTCATAATAGTGCTTTTAATTGGTGCTGTTATAATCACTATGCGTCAGATTAGAAAGAAAAAAGCCGAGCTTGAAAAGTCCAACAACACTCTTTTGATGTTGGAAGCACACTTGATTCAAAAGCAAAAACTTGAGTCTATCGGAACACTTGCAAGCGGCGTTGCACACGAAATAAACAATCCTATAAACGGGATTTTAAACTACAGCCAGCTTATAAATGACATCACCTGTACTAACGAACAGGAATATGTTACATCATGTGACAGCATTAAAAACTATTCAAACGAAATAATAAGAGAAACCAAGCGTATTTCTACTATAGTCAGCAACCTGCTTCAGTTTTCGCGCACCGAGAAAAAAAGCTTTTCAAAAGCGGATGTTCCTTCTCTTATTGAAGGCGTACTCTCTCTGGTAAATATCTCAATTAACAGATCTGAGATTGAGCTTACAATCGACATTGATGAAAATATATATGACATCAACTGCAGAACCCAGCAAATCCAGCAGATACTTGTAAATCTCATCACAAACGGAAAAGACGCGCTGAACGAACGCTATCCAAGCTATAATGAGAACAAAAAGATGATAATTACTGCAAAGAATATGAAAATAAAAGGCGATTGTTGGGTACGCATTACAATAGAAGATCATGGCAGCGGCATTCCCGAAAGCGTTGCTGAAAGCATTTTTGATCCGTTCTTTACAACAAAAGATCGGACGGAAGGAACTGGGCTCGGACTATCAATAAGCTATAATATAGCCCAAGAGCACAACGGAAATCTAAGCTTTGAGACGCAGCATGGACACTATACCAGATTCCATCTTGATCTTCCGGCGATTGACAGAAACAGCTAAAACAAAAAACGCGCGTAACGCGCGTTTTTTTATATTTACCATCCGGTTACTTCTTTAAACACAGGCCATGCATCATTCGGGAAGAATTTGTGCCCCCCATCGCCCACAACCAGCCTAAGCTTGTCATACGCTCCATGCATTTTATACCATTTCCCCACCTGTTCAAAAGCCTCATGAACACCTTCAATCGGAAAGATAGGATCATCCTTGCCTGCAACTATTATAAGGGGTTTCGGTGCAATAAGCCCAGCTATATCCCCCATCTTGAACCATTCCATAATGTGTGGTATATGGTTGCACACACAATGTCTTATTGTCGCAATCGACTTTTGATAGCTGCACACTGAGCTTCCGGGCATAACAGCTTTTATGCGATGCTCCATCGCTGCCGTATACCAGGTTGCAGAACCGCCTCCCGAGTTTCCCATTATGCCGATACGGTTTAAATCCACATCATCCGAGAAATGCTGCTCGACAGCATCCAAAGCACGCATCACATCCCACACTCTGCCGCCTGCGGCTGTCCGCCCCATCATAAGCTCAGCCATGGCAGGAATATGGCACTCAGGCCCGGATTCATCAGGATGCATAGTGCGTTCACCGAAATATCTCTGTTCCACGCAAAGCGCTGCATAGCCGTATTTTACAGCCTGCAAACCAAAATCGCGCTCCAGTCCGAACGATTCTTCATCCCCTTCGTATCTTGTCTCACCGACCGAAATGTGCGCTCCTGAGCTATGCCCCTGCAGGCATACCATAAGCGGAGGTTTTTCCTTTCCTTTCGGCAAAAGAAAATAACAGGGCATATCATTGTTTTTTTCAACAGTTATAACAAACTTAATCTGTTTATAGACATCGTTTTCAAAAACCGACTCTACTTGCAGATTGTTGTCAACTGCCGTGAATTTATCCAAACCCAAAAGCCGGCTTAGCTCCCTTTCAGCCTTTTGAACCCATGTATGAGAATCCAAACCTTCCTTAAAAGTCAGCTTTGGAGTAAGTGAATTCATTTTTTCAGCCAAACTAAGCATTGGATCTTTTCTGTTCATTAAAATTCTCCCGATAATGTGCCCTGTTAAAAATTATCTACTGAAAAAACGAGCTGCTGATTTCATGCTTTTCAATCTCTAAAAGCTCATTAAGGATTGCATCAGCATCAGACATAGAGCAAATAAGAGGATCAAGTATCATAGCGCGTCTTAAAAGATTTATATCCTCATTATACACAGCTTCCGCCGTAATTTCATGCATATCCGCAATAATTTCTATCAATCCTTTTATACTTCTCGGAATTTCTCCTAAATGCAGAGGCTTTATACTGTCTTTACCCACCTCGCATAATATCTCAAGGTATGTATCAGGAGTCATATTGTCTACAACGCCACTGCTGAATGTGTTTATATAAAATCTTGATTTTTTACCGGTAATAAGAGATTCGATTATCTTTACTGCACTAAGCGGCTTCTCGTCATTTAAAAACTCATCAATAGGTTTTTTGCCTTCAAGATATCCATCTATTTCTTTCCACATCTCATTAAGTCTGTCATAACGGTTTCCTATATTCCACAGTTTGATTTCCGGAATCAGCTCTTTTGAAACATTCTTACCCTGCCAATATACCATATACTCTTTTGAAGTCTCAGCATAAAGCGGAAGATATCCAAAAGCCCTGTATATATCATATGCGATAACGTTAACACTCGATGTATTAATATCCTCTTCAAGCGCGTCCAGCTCCTCAACAGCCTTAAGCTTAACGGATTCTGCTATGTCTTCAATTATATCCCGGCCATCGTATTTCGCTTCCAGTATCCATGAAAATTTATTTACTCCTACAATTTTCATTTCAAATTTTTCATCATGTTCCGGCGTATAATCTGCTTCGCTTTCTATTATCTGAGCATTTTTTAAGTAATGCTTTTTTATATTTGGCATCTGAGGGCCGTTAGACAGTGATATGCTTTTAAGCTCAGGTTTAAACATCCTAAGTGCAAGGCCGTTTACAGCAAGAGGATTTGTAAGGTTTATAAACCATGCATCCGGACAAAGCTCCAAAGTATCATCGGCACACGATAAGAGCGTCGGCAGCTCTCTTAAAGCCCTGAATATGCCTCCGGGCCCGGCTGAATCTCCCGAGCTCATCCTTACTCCATATTTAGCGGAAACATTGCATTCCATTCCTCTGTAATAGATGCTGTCTTTTGCGAAACATGCCACAACAAAATCAGCGCCTTCAAGCACAGCCCGTCTGTCCATAGAGCTTTCTATTTTAAGCGATATTCCCGCTTCCCTGACTGCCATCTTTGCAAGCCTTGTCATCTTTTCAAGAACTTTGCCGTCAATGTCTACAAGACAAAGCGTTCCGCCGTGAAATACCTCTGATTTTATTATGTTTTTTATAAATTGCCTACCAAAAAAAAGGCTGCCAGCGCCTATTAAAACAATTTTTATATTAGAGGTCTTTGCTTTATGCATTCAACCCTCCCCAAACCATCACCAAGTAATTATAGTGTTTTAATTATATATATGAAATGTCAATTATTCAGCATTAAATGTCTTTTTGTTTGATTTGCTTGAATTTTTGTTTTATACTTTTAGAGCAAAGGAGAGTCCATGAACATAGAGCTTGTCAATTATATACTTGGTTATACAACAGTTGAGATTAAAAAATGCGGTAGGGCAAACAAAGATAATAATTGGATTGAAACCTCCAGCAAATCCTGTTATGACATGTGGGCAGTGCTTAGAGGCAGGATACAAATATCAGTCAACGACTGCGAATATGAGCTTAAGCGCGGCGATGCATTCTTGCTCTATCCGAACATGGTATACACAGCAACTACGATAACCGAAAAGGCTGAGTTTTTATATGTTAACTTTGATTTCGTTATGGGAAACAATCCTAAAGCACTGGAAAGCTTTCCATTCGCTGGATATGTTCCCAACGAAGCCATCGAGATGAAAATAAGTACCTTTATAAGTTCCTTTAATAACTATATGGCTAAAAAACCTATATCTTCTTTTGAGTTTAAGGGGCAGTTCATAGTAGCCCTTTCGCATATTATACTATATAGGCTTGATAATCCGGAAACACAATTAGCTTCTACTAATACGCAAAGAAACATTTCCAGAATTCATGATGTCTTATCTTATATCTCAAAAAACATAAATAAAAAAATATTAAATTCCGAACTTGCCGAATTATCCAAAATGTCTGAAAAGTACTTTATAGGGTTTTTCAAAAAAACAATGGGAATGACTCCTTCTAAATATATAACTAAAGAAAAAATGAAAAAAGCCGCATTTATGCTATATGAACAAAAGTACTCAGTAAAAGAGATTAGTCAAAAGCTTGGGTATTCAGACCAATACGTATTCTCAAAAGTATTTTCCAAAACTTACAGAACTCCGCCTTCAAGATTTATATAATAATAACATTATTCCTGAAGAAAATATTTCAAAAAATTACTCATGATTTTGCATTGAAAAAAACATTCTGAAAATGACTTTTTTAGTCTTGTATTTTCTCTTCCTATAATATATAATATCTTTTCGGTAACACTTTGGATCTTTAGCTCAGTTGGCAGAGCACCTGACTCTTAATCAGGGTGTCCGGGGTTCGAATCCCCGAAGATCCACCAATCTAAACCCCACTAAACAGTGCGTTTGTGGGGTTTTTCATTATTTGGTAATTATACATTTGTTAGTATTGTGTTAGTAACGCAGTGCTTATTGTTTATCTTTTTCCATACTCTCTGTCCATCGCTTCCCTGGTCACAAGCCAGTCTCCACGCTTTCCAGTCTCTGTTTTACGACAATCTACACCAAGCTTAAAAGTTACTCCACGCTGAATGCGTTGCCTGAGAGCTGACTGCTCTATTTTATATTCTTGCGCAGCTTCTGCAGCAGTCATAACATCATTGATCGTCATTTGTCTGATCCTTGCCTTTCCGAACAAGCAGAATAAGAATCCATACTAATATTCCTAGCTGAAGAAAATCTATTATTATCTTTAGTGTATCCATAACACACCTCCTTGTCCTTTTAATTCATTTATATTATAATATCCCTATCACACCCCCTAAGGGGTGGGGGATTTAATCCCCCTTTAGCTTGGCTAACATCTCAATTATGATTTGCAATATTTCTAGTACCAGTAGAATGATTGTCAATTTGAGTGTTAGCCTTTTGTCTTGTTTCTTGCCCATTGATTACCTCCTTTCTACTCTTTTATTATACCTCGTATAGAGGGTATTGTCAAGGTTTTTTTAACATTTTTGGCAAAAAAATAAAGCCCCCTTTACGGAGGCTCTAAGTCTTTATTCATCTGTCATTCGGCAGTTTATCAATCTTCTTCAGATACTTATCAGCTACCCAGCCAATCTCGTCAGTGTTCAATGAAACAACCTTCACCCAATTGTAACCGCCTTTATACTCGCTATTGCCATACCCTCTAAGGATATCACCGTTAACAAGCTCGGATAAAACCATTCCGGAAGGTGCGCTTCTTAAGTTCAATGTACTGTCACTGTACTTTAAGGTTATTTCATAATGCCCCGTGTAAGGCTCTTCTACAGTTTCTACCGGTTCATCACCAAGAACATAAAGCCTCCCGGCTAATGTCCATTTAGAACTAAGCTTATTGACTTTCACACCGTATAAAGTACCTTGAGCTTCAAGCACTCTTCCATCACCAAGATAAATCCCAACATGATATATTTTTCCGCTGCTCTTGCTCTTTTTAAAAACGAGATCCCCACGAACAATATCAGATATATCTTTCCGTTTGCATCTGTAAAAATACAAGCTGCTCGCAGTGTAGTCTCTTGAATCAAGCCCCATCTCTCTGCATATACTTACTATAAGCCCGGAACAATCGAAAACACGTTTTCCCAGATAGTTCTTATAAATGTGGTCGATATATGTCGGCCGGAAAGAACCCGTTTGATTTGGATCGAATCTTTTCTGCAGCTTATTAACAAGCTCACTTGTACACACTTCGCCATTTGCACCAAAGACATACCCACAACCTATATGAGATAAGCCTGTCTCAATAAACTTTTCAGCAAGTAGCATTACTATTCACCTGCAACAGAAATCTCTGCAGTGCTTAAAGTTTCGGTTGTTATAAGGTAGTTATTTTTCAAAAGGTATATAGCTGCATCAACTACAACCTGTACCCATCCATCAAAATCTTCTACTGAATTTTCTAGGAACTCAAGTACTTCCAAAGGCAATATTGCTTTTAGAGTAGATATGGTTTCATACTTGAGCTTTTGAATGTCATCTTTAGTAAGCTCACCACCATTTGCTTTCCTCATCACTTTAACTGTCGTTTCCTGCAATGCATGGACTATGTCCATTAAGGTATCTCTGGCGATAGAAATATATTTTTTCTTTAGCCTTGCTTTTGCAAGAGCTTCCTCAGTTGCAGCCTGTTCTGCCTGCTTATCTGCTTTCTTTTTCAAAGCATTGCTTACCCAAGTAGTTAAACCCCCAATAAGAACAACCAAGAGACCAGCCAATGCTACAACAAGTTCAGGTGTTAAAATATTTTTCATTTAATTTTCTCCTTTTCAACTATTATTTTGTATAACAAAACAAGCCCCGAAAGGCTTGTTGATTATCTTATTTATTCTTTGTCCGATGTAGGAAGTGCATACACTTCTTTGTAAAGTTTTTCAACTGTACCATTTCCGCCAAGTGTTTTATATACTTTATACTTATCTGTTAAGTCATCCATATCATCTTCGCTTATTTCTTTTTGGTGTCTGTATTCTTTGCACTCACGCTTAATCTCTGATTGAAGCAGCACTTTCATGCCAGCGCGCAATGCTGCCTGTCTCTTACATATCCCAACAAACCATGAGAGCAAAGCTCCTAGTATAGTTACTATAGTCCAGTTCTTTGCTGCATCCGGAATCTCATCTAAAAAGTTCATCTGCCACCCTCACCACTTAAAATATTTTCTCAGTTCATATTCACTCTTAGGACTTTGAGTCAATCCCACAATAAAAGCGATAATGAGAATCCCCACTATCGCTAATAAAATCCATTTCATAATCCAGCCCCCAAACAGCGTCTATTTGCTCTTTGTTTTCTCTGCCTTACTTCGCTCCTCTGCAATTGCATCGCCTTTTGATTTAGCAGTACTGCTAACCTTACTTTTTACCTTTTCCGGAAGAGCAGCATAAGAACGATGACCTTTCGCAACATGAATGCTTGTAATATCACCTATCAAATCAGAAAGCTTTTTATCGTGCAAGTCTCTTGTTTTACTCATTCTCCGTCAGCACTCCCTTCTCAATTAAGATTGTATATAAATCACTTAACGCTAATCCAATAGTCTCTACTTTCTCAGCCATCGTAAGAAGCGGATCCGTATCATCTGAAGGTAAATCAAGCTCAAGCTTTTGCAAAGCTACTTCATACATCAGATTCAATTGCTCCATATCTTTAGCTTTGCGCCCTGTTTCTCCTATTACGTTTATCTTCTCTAATATATCTTTAATCTCAGCAATTGACGGAAAGAATGTTTGATTTCCTTCTTCATCTTGCCATTCTTTAAATAGCGGTACACACCTTTGAGTAAAATTTGAATATTCTTCCATTAATTCTTCATGCTCAAATATTGGCACTTCCGACACTTCGCATATAACAAAATCGTTTTCCTGTCCATACAGTACAGACGAAATTGATCCCCAGTCATTTGACTTAAGTGTTTTAATAATCATTAAATATGCGCCCCCAAGTTATAAATATTTGTCATTTCGTAATCTTCTAATGCCCTTGTGAAAAATCTTAATTGGTCAATCATTCCATTCAATTGTCCACCGTCAAAACCTAGCCTATAAGCACCTACTCTAGAACCGTACGAATACGCAGCAGCATTGCCAGTATATGATGATGTGCCATCTATTACATTGTTTAAGTAGACAGCCATTCCAGATGACTTGCTTCTCCAGAATGCAAAACTGTTTAACTCGCCTACACTCACAGCAGTTGCACCTGTAGCTAAATGGTCACCACCATTATATAAGTTCATATAAAGATGCCTAGAGCTATCAAAACCTGTCCATAATCCTCGATATTGATGACCACACAAGATGTCATCCTCACTAGAAGCAGAATCAGTCTTAGCTACTCCGGTTATCGTAAAGCTCGCATCCATCTGAGCAGCCGATATGATACCATCTATTATTGTCCATGCGCTCGAACCATTGTAGTCTCCGCCTTCACCCACTTTTCCGGTATCGGTTGATACATTCACATTAGTACCATCATTGCCGTTCCCACTGGTATCTTCCAAAGTAGAACCAGATATACTATCATATGTGAATTCGAATAATAAACCGCCTGCTTTGCAAGATGTTTCATTGTGTCCATCAGCAACATTATATGTAGATCCTACATAAGGAAAAGCTTTGTAATAATACCTAGTACCATTTGCTAATCCAGTACCACCATCATTATCATCATACCACTCATTGTTCCCGTCACAATCGCTCCAATCTGTGATATCTATAACTTCATCGCCCCATGAGATACCACTATCATCGTAAGGAGATGTTGAACGTTTTATTAAAACACCTTCAGCTGTTGCAGCAGGATTAATTCTCAATCTAATCGTTCCACTTTTCCCAGGTATAGCTGTAAATAAAATCATGTTGTCAGAATACTCAGAGTTTCTTCCTCCATTTAATATGTTCACATAAAAATGTGTTTCAGAAAAAGAAAAACCTGCTATATAATTTGTAGGTGAAAGACCAATAGAACCATCCTCTTGAACATAATAACTGTAATACGGTGTTAAGCCTGATAAGACTACTATATGGCCATTACCAACTATATCATTACCATCATATATGCAAACACCATCCTGTGCCGTTTCCCATACGCCTGTTGATTCATTTTGTATTACACAGTCACCTACTTCAACACTGGCATCTTTTGTGAAAAATCCGAACAAACCTCCTGCTGCGTAATTCATTTGATCAGGTGTAATAGTTTCTCCATTCACACAATTTCGTTTTGGTGTTAATGCTGCCATTTTAAGCTCCTGTAATAAAGTTCAGTTGAGTTTTATCAGATATTCCCGAATATCCAAGTATTGCATTTTTATCAATAAGTACAAAGTATTCGGTATTCGGGCTTTTTGCACTTTCAGTAACGGTTTGGGATTCACTACCAGAAACATTCATCTCACTGCCCATCCATTTTTCTTTTAATGCAAAGCCCCATTCAGAGAACCATTCCCGTGCTTCATCTTCATCTGGTTCATTCCCTGCTCCATATTTCTCAGTTAAGTCAATACATAAAATTTCATAGTCATTTTCACCTGATATTTCCATAGTTTTTCCGTTTGCTGTAGAAAGGTCAGGATATATCGCACCAAATGATACTCTTAAATAACCGTTGTTATCGCTTTCCGGAATAACCATTCCCTCTAGTTCATACCACTGATTAGCTCCTGGACTCATGACTCTATCAACTTGTCTGCTCACACCATTTTCAGCCCATAGATCAAGCTGTATAGAGCTACAATCTCCATTCGTTACTCTAGCTCTCATTTTCAGATAATACTTATGAGAAATATCTATGATTGTATTAGTTGTCTGTATTTCAGTCACAAACAGAAGTGTTCCATCAGCAGTTACTGATAATATATTATCTGATGCAGAGTGACTACCACCCCAAAGTGTAACCCAGTTAGTAGTACCACTTGAAAAATCACTGTTTAATACAAAGTTCTCAGTATCTCTTCCAAATAACTTAAAATATCCGCTTCCACCAACAATGTATGTATTAAACAAAAACAATAGTTCAGCGGTCTTATCAAATCCGGATTCTCCATCAGAGGGAGTACTTGATACTAGTGTAATTACAGCAACTACTCTTCCGGTCATTATATGTGTAAGCTTGCTGCCAGATGCGGAGCTGCTTATTTGCTGCCTTTCGATTTGTATAATCTCATCGTTTCCGTCTTTATCAGGAACAGTTACAGTGTCTTGTATCTCTGCATATGGTGCTCCCCATAAGTCACTAATAATTATATTTGCAGGATCACTATAGCTTAATAGTATTGCATCACCTATCGCAGATGCTCGCTCTTTAGTTTGAACAAGCAAATTATCATATTCGTATTCGATTCTTCCATACTTCCCAATAGCCTCATCATTTTCACATTTATAAGTATGAACTATCTTTGTAAGAGGCTTTCCGTTGACAGTAATCGATGTAACAGTCTCTGCTTCTTCTCCACTGTTTGCAAGATTTATAACTACTCCCCAGACATACGCATTATATGAAGTTACAGTTATATTGCTTCCGCTTTGCGTAATAATAGGCTCTTCAATATCTTCAACAGTAAGATAATCACTTGGATAATCAAACAAAACCTGTTCAGATCTTCCTGCTCCAACCTCAACTTCTTCATTGCTTTCAATTACAGTTTCGCTGTTTGTCGCAACTACGATTTCATACCACTTAACTTTCACTACTGTTGCAAAATCAGAAAAGTTAACAGGCATTTCAGTCTGAAACACATGGTCAGTGCGCGTAAACGTTTTTAATGAAACACCGTCTGACGCAGTGTTTGTTTGCCCCTTTACTACTATTTTGTTTTTTATCCTGTCATAATATGCAGAGCCTAGAGCACAAGACATTATATCTGCTAGAGCTAACTGATGACTCTTTTGAGAAAAAATCGAATATGGAATTATTATGTCTTCCAGTTCATCATCTATTTCATAAAATACTGAAGGAATTCCAGCTGACTGCAGTATGGCTTCAGATAACTGTTTTGCGTTATTATTCTTGTTAAGTGGAGCATAATAATCATCTTCGGCCAGTAATGAAACCATATCAAGTGCCGTTACTGTAATGATTTTATTCAATGTATCAGGAGCCCAGTTTTTAATAAACGATTTCCCCAAAGATATCTTGTAAATAACGCCATCTTTTTCTGCACATATAACTGCATTTATTTGCTTATTCCTTCTCATCTCAGAAAGTGCAATATTCCCGGAATCATGAAATGTTAAGTTCATTTCATTTGAAGAAACTTTTCCTATAGGCAAAGCGTTATCTTCATAATTGTCCTCTTCCAAATAGCTGATATCATAGATATCATCCATTGTTAATATAATAGATCTATTTACTGAAAACTCAATAATTTTACTCGGATGTCCGCCAGCACTCCATTTTGAAATAATCAGCTTTGCTTTTGTTACTCCATCAATCTCATAAGGCAACTCATATTCATAAACTACTTCATCATTGCCGTTAACACTTACTACATTAGTATAAGCACCCGCATAATACAGCTCCACCGTAAAATCTACAGGAAATTCTCCCCAGGCATCATCACCGCATATCTTTATTTTTTCAATTTTCCTAACACTAAAGCTCTCTTCAAATTCCGGATATGTTAAAAAATCACCGTTTGAATCAGCAATCTCCTCTGATGTCCATCCGCATTCTGTATCTCTTCCAATAATACCTTCACTTCCGCCTACTACACTCTCACCAATTACCCATCTCTTAAAAGGAGAATTGCATATATCATCCGATACCTGTTCCGCAGAATCAAAGAAGTCACCGCCCGCAATAACATTGTATTCAAAAGAATCATCCATAAAAGCACTTGTTAGGTTTATCGATGCTTCTATTTCAAGCTTTCTTTCATCTGCATCAAAAGCCTGTTGTGTGTTTTCATTTGTTATCATTAAACTTCCTTCAAAATCAAAGTAAGGTTTTGTACTATTTTAGAGCTGGTATGGCCGATATAGTCATATGTCATATCGCCGATTTTTACTGTCTTAGATATCTCTCCTGAACCACTCTCATTATCATAAACAAACGTTGTACTTGTCTTTGCTTCTTTCAGCTGTTTAAGACTATCAAAGTATGTTGCAAATATAGCAGGTACTTGAAGTGAGAAATTTGTTTTCTGATCAAGAATATCACTTTTAAGTTTCCCTCCTAAAGTCTGCCTTTCAGATTCTACATTATAGATTGTAGGAGTTATCTTTGTATTTCTCGGTAATGTTATTCCACCTAACGTCATGATTTTTTACCTTTTTTCAAATTCAAAGTTGCCAGTACTTTTTCTTGCTCCTTTATAAGTGCACGAATCGAATTCTGATCAGTTATCGCCGAGTGAATGTGATTGTGAATATGTACTTCTGAAATCCTCTCTTCACTTTGCACAAGACTTCCTGAATTATCAGCATGTGCTGCATACCCACCACTTAATGCAAGTTGTGGGCCATTTGTTGCAAACTGGATTGTTTTAATAAAGTCAGTTGTGAACTCTTTTGCTGTGTGAATCGCATTATATGCGCGCTGTTTCATTCCCAGAGCCAGTCCATCCGGAACAGTCTTTCCTAATGCAGTTGTCACTTTCGATGGAGAGCCAGGTCTTATGACTCCTCTCATTGCGTTGATGGCACTTCTAGATATCCTCGTAGCTTCCGATATTACCAATCCTTCGCGGGATCTCATTCCATTAACTAATCCATCTGTTAGTGAGCTTCCTAAAATAGAGCCATTGCTTGCCATAATTGGAGTTTGTGATTCAACAGCTCCATTTATTTCTCCTAGTATCTCATCTACATCAGGTTTAATATCCTTAAGTTCATCTACAGCTCTGTTGTGCGCTTCATCCATTCCCGATTGCCAGCTATCAACAAAGTTTCCCAGCTCCTCATCAGTAGAATTCGCAAGCTCTGTGATAGTATCAACGTTTTCAAGTGGAAGCTCGCTCAATTCAGCAAGCAACTCATCCGGCACAAGTCTTTCACCATTTTCATCCACTCTATCTGCTAAGGTTTCAATACCATCACCAAATTCAGTTAATGCAGCAACCTTCTCGTTATTCCTTTCAGTAAGCTCAGTAACAGTCACAGCATCGTTACGCGAGAACTCAGACATCAATCCACCCATAGAGTCATAATGCGTCTGTGTTCTGCTTTCAAGTTCGCTATAGTAATTTTCGTACTGCGTTTTTATTGCAGTAAAACTCTCGCCATATTTTTCATATAACAAATCGAGTTGCTCTTGTGAAAGATTCATTCCGTCTTCCATGCCAAGAATCATCTCTTCAAAAGCTTCTTTAGTAAGCTCCGTTGCATCTTCTATGTCATAACTTCCTTTTACAACAGTGTTTACAAGCTCATTCATCTGTGCATTTGTCAGCTCAACATTTGTACTTGTTTCTTTAGAAGTATCAGTTAGCTCTCCCAAAGAATCTGAATAATTGTCTGTAGCCACAGTCAGGTTTTCATTAACAACTTGTAAAGCATCATATTTATCAATCCAATCACCCATAACAAATTGCATGCCTAGTATCTGATCTTTCAATTTCGCTTGAGCCATGCGAACTTCTAAATATCTTTTTGTTATTTCTGTTTCTGGAACTCCTAAATAATCAGCTAATTTTTTAGTTGCCTCAGTTAATTCTTCGGTGAGAGTAATCTGG
This sequence comes from Christensenellaceae bacterium, assembly GCA_963677605.2. Lineage (GTDB taxonomy): Bacteria > Bacillota > Clostridia > Christensenellales > UMGS416 > JAGLOK01. Next base: position 217,751 of record CAXXDX010000006.1, read on the forward strand.
TCTTTTCTCGCCTGAATCATTTCATCTTCGTAAAGTTGCTTCTCTGCTTCTTCTATTTTTGCTTCAACTAAATCCTCAACAGCTTTCTTTTCATCCTTTAAGAGTCCTGTTGACTCATCAATTGTTAGGTTCAGGTCATCATAGGTACTGTTAAGTTTTTCAACAATATCTTTAAGTCTTAATTTTTGCCGTTCAGAAAGCTTCTCCTGGCTTTGCAAACTCATAAGCTCTGAAACAAGTTCTCTAGATAATCTGTTTGTAAGACTAAGTTCACGTCTCTGTGCTCCAAAGGCAGCGCTGTTATCTTCTATGCTCTGAACTAGCTGCTTTCCTTCTTCGAGATATTCTCTTTGCTCTTTTGTAGCCTCGCTAATTACAATCGCAAACGTCCCCACAACAGCAGTTAAACCGATGAGTACTGCAGTTGCTGTTCCTGCTGGTCCCAGTACTGCACCAAGCGTCTTTATAAATCCACCGCCAGCTTTCTGCGCCTTACCTATATTGTTTACAACCTTTCCGAATGTAGTTATAAGCTTTCCGCTTACTGTAAGAGTAGGTCCTAAACCTGTAGCCATGCCTATCCCTAGTAAAGTAAACTTCCTTCCGAACGAAGACATATCTTCAAACTTATCAATTACGTCTCCAATTTTGTCAGATACTTTCCCCATTGCAGGAACTATTTTGTCTGTAAGCACCGGAATAAGTTTTTCGCCAAGCTCTATTCCATCATTTTTAAGCTGATTAAGTCCGATACGCAGCTGGTTTGATGCTGTGTCATTTATCTCATTAAAAGCATCATCCAGAGCTGTAGCGTTTGTTTCCATCTCTGCTAATGTTTCATTTAGAACAGCCATGCCTTTTTCGGATGTCAATGACATAACTGCGTTCAACGCCCGGACATTTCCAAACAGCTTCGCCATAGTTTCAGAGTTTCCTCCTGTCTTAACTCTGATATCCTCCATGAATCCAGCAAAGCCCTTTGCTTTAAGTGCAGAAATTGAAAAATCAAGTCCAAGCTGTTCAGCTTTTTCGGAAGCCTCTTTTGTCGGGCTTATTATGTTAGTCAGTGCACTCCTCACAGCCGTCATAGCTTCATCTGTGCTAAGTCCACTATTTGTTAGCGCAGTTACACTCCCAAGCAGTTCCTCTATGCTAAGACCTGCATTGTTTGCCATTGGAGCGAGCCGGCCTATTGTGCTTGCCAATTCGCCAAACGTTGTTTTGCCCTTTTTCTGCGCGACAAAGAAAAGGTTCGCTACTTCTGCAGAATGCTCAAGCCCGATATTATATGAGTTGAGAACCGTCGAAAGTCCGTTTACCGCAGTTGTAGTGTCAGTAAATCCACCTTTTGCTGCTTTAGTTGCAGCTTCCACAAGAAGCATTGCATTCTTAGTGTCGCCGGTTGCTGAAATAGCCTGGTATAACGCTTCATTTATTTCAGTAGACGCTTCCCCTGTAGCATCAGAAAGATCCATTACTTCATCTTTTATTGTTTCAATGCTCTTAGCTCCGGTATCTGCTATAGTGGAAACCTTAGCAACAGAATCCTGCCAATCCATCCCAAGCTTTGCAAAAGCAACTCCAGCTCCGAGAATAGGAAGAGTCAATCCTTTTGTAAGATTTGCTCCTGCCCTCTCAAGCTGATATCCCTGATACTTAAGCTCTCGGCCTACTTTTTTAAAATCCTTTTCAACACCGCTGTAGTCAACTCCCATACGGACCAGCAGGCTGCGAATTATTTTACTCATTACTTATCACCAAGCCACTCTAAACTTCTGTCGATGGCGGCAACTAATAATTTTTCGATTTGTGGTGCAACCTCATCTGCTGCAGGACGTAAAAAAGGACGCGGTGTCACACGCAATCCCGTATATTCGCCAAACATAAATAGCGAATGGCCAAGCTCTAAAGGCGCAGCATATGCCCTGACATCGTCCCCCCATGTCAACGTGTTTATAACTTTACCTTTAGTCCTTAAATGTCTTTTTATATGAAGACTGTTCTTTAAGTTCCCACTTCTAACAGGAACTTTTTCTTTCGTTTTTCTTAGTAATACTTCTCCGCCTTTGTCCACTTCGCCTCGCAGTATTCTTCGCGCTCCTTGCGGGTATCTGTTTAAGTCCGCAATAAGTTCTTTTAATCCAACTACTTCAAAATTATTTCTGGGAGTGGCCATTAGATTTGCACCTCATCTCCACCGAGAGCAGCATTTAAAACCTTAATAATGCTCAGAATCTCTTCTGGTGTTTGCTCTTTCTTCTCCTCTGTGCGATTTTCATCATCAAGCACATCACTGAGTGAAGGCAGTTTTTTCTGGCGGTTAAATAAAGCAACATAATACGCTACATATGTAAGCTTGTTTTTGTCGTGAATTTTTTTCTTGTTTTGCCCCTTCAGCATGACTGTTAACTCATAGACTGTACGGCTATAAAAATCTTCTGGGGATAATCCCATATCACCGACTGCTATTTCAAATTCTTCCTCAAAATCTAAGAATTCTCTTTCTCGTCTGCTGTCGGTGTCTGCAAGTTTTTTCCCTGCTTACTCCCCTTTGGTGCTTTCCCTGTGAAAGCCACATGCGTCATGGTGTATACTGCTTCCTGCAGGTCATCGATACTGATACCGCTCTCATCAACAATCTCAATCGTTTTCTGTCTGGTGAGCTTAGAATCTTCTTTTCTGAGCATAAGCCACAATAAATCAATAGTATTGTCCATCCTAGACACATCAAGGCCTGTAAGTTTCTTTTTTGTTACGCTCTCAAACTCTAAAGCCACAGATATTGGAAGCTGAAGCTTTCTAGGTTTATCCAGCTCAATAATTAAATAAGGTAATTGCATATTCTTCTCCTAATTGCATAAAAGAGACAGCTTAGCTGTCTCTTTATAATTGTTATTATCAATCTGTTACGCTGCAGCTCGTGCTACATGAATGGTGTATGTCTTCGGTGCTTTGTTTGCTTCAGTTACTTCAATTTCAATGTCAGTCATTGTGCCGGCTGCATTAAGTGGTATAGCACTTGATGCCACTCCGCTTTCTACAACGCTGCCATTAACCTTGATTTCCCCAGCTGTTGCAGTTGGTGTCACAGTAATGCTTGAGACTCCTGTGAGTACATTTGCTACATACTCATAGACATCAGTTTCAATAGTCGGAACTATTACAGCACTGTCACTCAATGCGAAGAATGGTGTTGTGAGTCCTGCACTGACTGCCGTTGAAAGCGTCGGCTTTCCTGTTACTGAAAAAGTAGCCGAAAATGGTACTTCTCCGTCATGATTTGCATCACCGATTTTAACCGATGAAATCCATGCATTAAATGACCATGATATTCCAAATCCGGCCGGCAATGTCACGACACATGCCTGGGCAGAATTCGCGCTTTGTTTTGAGACAAGCGACAGCTGACCGTCTGTATCCTCACTGTCAAATACACCTGATATAGGTATATCTCCAACACTCATAAGTCCAGCAATTTTCTCGACATAATTGTCAGGAGAATCATGCGTTGTAACGTCATGCATTGCTCTGTTAATTTCTAGTCCACCAAAGCTCTTAATTTCAGCAACTAAGTCTCCGCCTACAGATAAAGTAGTTCCCTTTCCTGTACCTTTCATATTTATTCACTCCTCGTATAATCAATTTGATATTCTATATCCACAGTATGTTTTTGTAATAATCCGTCAGATGAAACATTCCACTTTCCGGAAATCTCATTTAACTTAGTAATGTACTGTATAAAGAGCCCCTCCATGTCACCACAATAGTCTGACAATATAGACTTAAGTTTTCGTGCTACATTCTCAGCCTGTTTTTTTGTGTCAGCATATACACTGAACTGTTTCACTGGCTGTGCATGATCGCTTTCACCGTCATGGCTATGATTCGCTACATCAGAGATTTCTATACAAACAACAGCTGGATACTTTGTGTCTTTAGGAAGTTCATCAAAATAAAACCGCCTTCCAATCAAAGCGGTAAAATCTGTTTGTTTTAATATATGAGTCTTTAAAACTTCATCAATGTCAGGCATTAGTCCACATCCTTACACGAAATAAGCCTTTCGCGCTTTTTTCCGTTCGAAGGACTGATATGCACAATGTTATACTCAACTCCACAGAATTTGACTCTCATATTCTCTCGAATCTTTTCTGTATATCTGATTTTAAACAATATAGATGTTTCAGAATTTCTCTTCCTAGCTGTTGCAAACTCACGCCCGGCTTCATCCATCAGTCTAGCTGGCAATGTGAATGCATTAGCCCAAGTTTTCTCCAATGGCTCATTATATTCGTCATAAGCAACAGTGGGCCTGAGAAAATCAATTCTTTCCCTAAACTCTCCTGCTCCCATTAAAACCACCCCGCTTTGTGTAGTGATAGTAAGTTATCGACTCCAAGTAAAAGTTTCTGACTCATGTTTATCGCTCCGACATTAACAGCCTCACGATGCTCATAATAATGACCAACCAAAAGTAAAATTACAGACTTTATTTCATCCGGAATAGGGTTATCATCATCATACCCAGCAACATACCTCACCTTAATGGGATTTACCGGGTGTGGTGTAAAACTTGGCCATGAACCGCCATACGATAAAACAACCCTGCCAATATTTCTCTCAGTATCTACATGAAAATCAGTGTCTTCAATAAGTGTCGTTTCAGTCCCTTCATAGTCTTTGTATTTTATGCTTGTTATGCTTCTCAACGGAGGTCTTGGAAGTTCAAAAAAGCTTTCACTAGGAAAGTTCTCCATATAGAGTTCTATCGTTTGAGTTGCTAAAGCTCTTCGCACTCTGTTTTCACAGAAACTTCTTGCCGTTCTTATCCAAAGAAGTATCAAATCATCTTCAACATCATCACCGCTTTTTAAGAGAACATCAGCACCAAAGCTGCATGCAGCCCCTTCTATAGTTGCAACCACTCGAATATATTGTTTCCCTCCGGAGTAATTTAACTCGAATACGGTGTTATCATTTTCTTCAGTGATTTGGACAAACTCACCATTAGGATAATCCTCCCATACAAGAGTGTCATCCGACTCCTGTATTTTTGCTGCTACACTTCCTCCGACTCCGCAGTTCCCTGCAGTTAGACTTACAACAGATAAATAATCCAGCACATCAACTGCTTCGCCTTCAAGTCCATAGTTTTCTGCTGCATTATGCAGCCCGGGAGCAATTGAAATATTTGATTCGATATCCTCAGCAAAAGTTGAAGATGTAAGTCGTAAATGCGTTTTCGCTTCCGCCAAGCTTACAGGCTCTTCACTTACTGGTGTGATTATCCGATACTCCATCTTGACTCCTTTTCTCTAAGCAAAGATAGTGGATTGATTTTGTATTGTCCATATTCCAATACCACATTGCCCATTGCTGCTTTAGTATAAATCTGATCTCTGAGTTTATAACAAAAATCAATCTGAACTTTCCAAAAGCTCTCAAATTTGACACCGCGCTCTTTGCAATCTTTGCTCTTATTTATCTGCTTTGTAACATCTGTCTTTGAACCGATTTTATATGATAAAAGTTTCTTATCTGCAAACCAGTCTTTAAGCATCTCAATAGGATTTGTTGCAACATTCGTCGTATACCAAGATGACTGGCAAGCAGTAGCCATCGCTTCAAGATCTTCGTTTTTCCAAGCATCAAAAAAAGCCTCAGCCGAAGCTTTGGCTTTTTCTGCTTCTATTTTATTCATTATTCTTCCCCCTTAATTTGTAGTTAGTTAACGTTTATATCACTGCCCACAACATCACTAGGCTGGGTAACAGGTTTAAGTCTGTAGTTGTAACTCATTGCAAATATGCCATCAACAACAGCGTTTGCTGTCGCGCGCAGCAAATCAAACCTGCAATATCTCTTTCCCGGCTTAACGACATCAAGCATCATGAGTTTATTGTCTGCACTGCTTGCATCAGCTGTAAAAGCAACTGTTACATCTTCATATGCCCCATCACTCAAATCCGATTCATCGCCAGTGAATGCCTTCAGCGTCAAAACAGCAGTATCGGTTACATCACCGAGTGCAACAATACCCAATACGCTGTCACAGTCCTGTAAGTCAATAATGTCACTTTCTACGGTTGTCTGTCCTGCAACAACCGCTACTTTGACTCTATCGACTTTTGAGTTTTTAAGTAAAGATTCAATCATTTTTTCCTCCTATTTTCTTGTCTTATGAGCTAGCGAGTTTTACGCGAGCAAAGGCTGCAGATAGCACGGGAGCTCCGTCAGTCTCTATTCTTGTCATATAGTCAACAAGATGGTTTCTGGCGTAAAGCTCGAAAAGCACCTGTATTTCCATTGTCAAAGCATCAACAATCCAGTAATGTTTCAAGTCTCCATATAAACCAACATACTTGCTAGCTGTAAATGTATTTGGCGCATATTCTGACCTGTTAACTGGTTTGTTAAGAAGAAGATCCGGTTGCCCGAGAGCTACAGATGGTTGCCATATGTACTGATCATTACCATCTTTAATTTTTCTCAGCTGTTTCACACCGTCACGATGGAATATCCACTCACAGTTTTTCTGGTATTGTGATTTTACTTTTTCTTGTGCCTCGATTAATCCATCAAAAGTCATTGCTGTCGCCGTGTTTCCAGTTGAAACGTCTCTACTTGTTGGAATGCCGTCATTTGACGCAACAAACAGTCCAAGTGGCTGGTTCGCTCCAGTGCCATTCATATATGCATTTTCATAAGCACCTGCAAGCTCTTCTTTGATTTCCCCTCTTATAAGTCCATCTGCATTCTGTACATTCCTTATCAAAGTCTTTGAGACCAAGATTTCTGATGTTCCAGGTATAGGCTTAAACTCTCTCTTACCGAATTTTAGACTTGAATCGGGATTAGGTGCAGACGTTTCCGTTCCCCATCCAAACGAGCTCATTCCATCAACTTTTACAGGATAGCCCAAAGATTGTGCGCCTTTCAAAGGTGGAAGCACTTTCGCTTTCTGTCTCATAAAAGTAGCATCAGCTATTTCTTGTATAAGCTGCATCTGGAACTTTTCAGGTGCAACTAAATATCCAGCTTGTGTTGGATTTGCCATCTGAAGAGTATTATACTCATCATATGCTTTTACACTTCCGGATGTTAAGTATTCAGAGAAGGCATTCCTCAAGTCACTTGACTGAAAGCTTGTGTCTTCTTCCTCGGTTTCACCAAGACTTCTTTCACGGTTAAGCTGCTTTTCTTCGCGCGTTATAAGCGTATCAAGCTTATCCCACTCAGCCTCCATGTTCTCGATTTTACTCACTTCTTCAGCTGGCATGTCAGCGTTTTCATGTTTATCCATGACTGCACGCATATCAGCAGTAAGCTTAGCTCTTTCCTGTTTCTTTTCAATTAGTGTTTTTGCGTCCATTATTTAAATTCCTCCAAATTTTTTTAGTGTCCTTCAAGCTTCCGTCTTAATTCCTTAAACTTATTTATTTGTTTATCTGATACGGGCCGAGTTTCCTCCCCGCTTTCATTCTTATCTTCTTCGCTGCTTTCTGCTCCATCATCTCTTTCTTTTGTTGCTTTATAGATAGCGGCAATTTCATTTAATTTATTAACATCTAGATTTGCTCCAAAAATACTTGAGCCTGACAAAGAAGCTGCTATCCTCACGTCTTCAAGATCTTCTCCTTCATTCAATGCAATTTCATCTATAAAACCATAATTCAATGCTTCTTTCGCAGTGAACCATGTTTCTTCATCCATTAAAGTCTGTAACTCAGCAAGGCTTTTTCCCGTTTTTAGTTGATAAGCATTTGAAAATGCAATATTAGCCTTTCTTAATCTGATTGCCGCTTTTTCCATATCACGGTAATCCCCTTCAGCCCTAGTTTTCGAGTTATGAATCATTATTCTAGCTGTTGGGAACGAAATTACCTTGTCAGCTCCGAGCATCATAAAAGACGAAGTTGACGCAGAGACACCCGTGATATATGCAGTAGATTTTCCTTTATATGCTCGAAGTTCAGAATAGATATCAGAACCTACATTTACTACACCGCCTGGACTGTTTATAAATAGTTCAACTTCTTCTCCATTTGCTTCTTCTAGAAAAGAGACAATATCTCCATCTGATACAGCTTCTATACCAACTAAATCATATAGCCACTTTGACGAATTCGGCACAATATGTCCTTTTACATGAAATCTTTTCATTTTTTACTAGCTCCTTGCATTGATTTTGGTAGGTTGTTTTTAGCATTTTCAAGGCTTATCATATTTCCGTTAATCAGATAAGCATCTCCGCCTTCTTCTTTTGAGATTGGATTCATATCCTCAAGATCCCTGATATCATTCGCGTTATATACACCATCGTTTCTCATCTGATGGTAGAATTGCCCCCTTGCTTCAAGGTTTCCTCTCAATAATCCATTAATATTAAACTTGGCATAATAGTTTTCTTGTTCTTTAGTAGTAAGCAAATCTTTATACATCGTTTGTTCAAGTCGTACACAACATGGTGTAATCGCTTCCTGAACAAACTCAATATTTAATTCTTCAATGTTATTAAAAGTAGCTCTGTCCAATTCAAATACTTTATGTGGCGGAACCCCGAAAATTCTACATATTTCTACCACAGCAAATTTTCTGCTCTCTAATGCCTGCGCATCATTTGGGTTTTGCTCTATTGCATTAAATTTAAGCCCGCCCTCTAAAAATCCAACCTTATGTTGATTTCTTACACCAGCATATGACTCTTGCCATGAATCCTGAAATCTTTTAAACGATTTATCTGAAAGTTCACCGTCACACTCAACAAATCCACCTAAATTAGAGCCATTCCTAAAAAAATCATTAGCATAATTATTTAGTGCAAATGTAAGTCCAAGTACCTCGCTTGCAATACTTAATGCATCTTCACTGGTTTCATCTTTATCCAATCTGAATCCCGGTGTATACATATAGTCACCTTCACGAAGTTTTCCAATATTCCCTTCGTAATCAGTTACTACAATGTATCTCTCACCATTAATCTTGTTATAATATCTGTTGACATTAGCCGTAGGTATGTTCCATAGCTGTCTTATGAATCCATTGTGATCTCTTGCAATTTTCGCGTATGCCCCAGATGTCAACATAAGATTGCTGATGTACATATGCCAGAAGTCATACGCTGTTGTATATCTATTCGGCAGACGGTATAACAGCTTATATAGAGAATGATCTTTGGCCTTATCTTTACCTTTACTTTTCTCTCTATCTATAAGAAGATTTAGTGGTAAACTGGCTATTGTTTTTGCTACAACATCAACACAACGAATTACAGCAGCTACTTGAATTGCAGTTTTTCTGCTTAATGTATATCCTTTAGCTGCTAAATAATGACGCCATTTTTCTTCATCACTAACTGCTGGCAAATCACTTACTGAATTATTTATAGAAAAATTTATTGTTCTACCAAATAAACTGAATTCCAATTTTTTCTCCTTAAACGACTCTTATTCCGTGATTGTCATAAGCTCGATTTATCTTTTTTAGTTTTTCGCACTTAATAGCCCCTGCCATCGCATTGCAAAGTGCAACTATAGGATCTATACTGTCATAACTTTTATTTTTCATCGGTTTAACATTGTGATTCCCATCGTCATGTACTACCACATTTCCAAACGTCCATCTTCCCAACGGATTGAACGCATGTGTAATAAATCTAATATTTTCTTCTTCCATAAGTATTAATCGCTCAAGCTCAGACATCCCCGGGCCCATACCTGCAATAGTTTGCGGAATTTCAACAAATTTACTTTGTATTTCACTGCCAAACTGTTGTCTTAATATTTCCAAATGCCATTGGTCAGCACAAAAATACTGAACATCATAAATATCATAAATATCTTCTATATGAGCTTTTATTATTCTATAATCAACTACATCCCCTTTTGTTACATTTATGAATTTATGTTTTTTCCAATTCTCATAATTTTCATTAGTCTTAATTCTCTGCTCAAATTTCCCAATAGGAATCCAAGCATCAAAGTAAAATCTCCAATCCTCAAAACCTTCTTGTGGTGGAAATAAGTATGTTGCAGCAGATAAATCTCCTCTTACAGCTAAATCCAATCCTACATAACATCGTTTACCATGAAGCTCGTTTAATATCCACTTTCCTTCAGTCTTATCCCATAAAGTTATTGGAAGCCATCCCGTTTTCTTAAGCTGGACCCATACATTCAGCCTCAGCCATTTAAATAATTTTTCAGTTGACTCACTATTTTTTGCAGTTAGAGCTTCTTCTCTGACAGTCTCAATATCAATGGTAACTCCAAGTGATGGATTCGCTTTATACCATGTAGCTTCATCCCAAATATCATCATCTTCAGAAGCTCCATATATCTTTGCATACCAAGTTGGATCATCAATTTCACCGCTTAGTACTTCTTGTGCATACTGATGTTTTTCCCATCCGATAGATTTTTGATCCGGATCATCTCCCGCAGTTGTTATAACCCACCATAGCGGCTCTTTACGAGCAGCACCTGCACCAAAGGTCATTACATCCCATAGTTTGCGATTTGGCTGAGCGTGTAGTTCATCAAAAACAACCACCGTTGGATTTGCGCCATGTTTGTTTTTTACATCTGCTGAAAGTAACTGTACGAACGTCTTTGTCTGTGTATTGACAATTCTTTTTTTACTATCTATTACTTTAAGTATTCCGCCCTGTTCGTAATCAAGCTCAGGCTCCTGCTCAATCATTGCAACTGCTGCTTCATATACGTAACTTGCTTGATTTTTGTCCGCGGCACAATAATATATTCTGCCTCCTGGACCATCACAAACAAGATGATACAAAGAAACTGCAGCTGCTAACTCGGTCTTGCCGTTTTTCTTAGGTATTTCTAAATACGCATATTTATATTGTCTATATCCATTTTTCTTAACTGTTCCATATACACTCTCTAGAACTTCCTTCTGCCAATCCTGCAATACAAATGGCTGCCCATAAAAGTCTCCAGTTAAATGCAAATATTGAATAAATTCAACTACATTCTGGGCTTTCTGTTCATTAAACATATTATCCGGGAGCCCTGCTTGTAAACTTCGCTATTCCTGATTTTGCAGGTTTCTTTTCAACTTTTTTTGGTATTGACCGAAGAGAGGCTGCAACAGTCATTGCACACTCTTTTTCTATACTAAGCATCATGCTTCTCTTAGACATAATCTGCTTGTCAAGAGACACGATGTTTTTTTGCATACTGTTTAACAATCTATAATATGTAGATGCAGACATATCATTTTCGTCTATACTTCCACTATGATATTCTGATTTTAATTCAAGGCGTGACTGCCTGCATTCCTCAATCATCTCCTCATATTCTTCACATTCAACTTTCAGTTGACAGTATCGTGCAAGAATATTTGTGTAGATAGCATCATTCTTTTTTATAAGCACGAAGAGCTCTCGTAATTTTTTGAACTCCTTCTTTTCCTCTTCACTTAACCATCTTGGAATTGCCATTGGTTTTCCTGTAAGTGTGGCAGCTTCAGCTATTTTTCTTTGCTTAATTTCTTCCTTTGTTAAGTGTGTAATGTTCTCTTTTTCTATTGCATGAATAGTTTTTGAATTTCTTCCCGCCAAAAAAATCCCCCCATTTAAGGAAAAAACCTTGCGTATGGTAGTGGCATCCGTTCATAAGAAAAGGGCCGGAAGGATTTCATACCCCCCTCCCCTTCTTGGGCTGCCAACGTTCATGTTTGTGCTTGGCTTCATGGCAGTCATTACATAAACTCTGGAGATTCTCAAAGCTTAGTCTGTCACCACCCTCACTGAGTGGTACTATGTGGTCCACCATGACCGCTAGCACAGGTACACCCCTTCGCTTGTGTTCTTCGCAGAGCGGGTGCGCATTTATGTATGCGTTTCTTACTTTGCGCCAATCGTTTCCATATCCTTGCTGTGTCGTAGTTGCTCTCGTCTTCTGGTACTGCCTCTTTTGCAGGGTTCTTTTGCGCTCTTTTGCAGAGTCCATTTCGGGCTTATGCTTTGCGCAGTATGAACCGTCAACCGCGAAGCTGCTGCATGATGTTACTTTGCAAAACTTCTTTGCTGCAGTTGGCACGGCTTTGACTCCTTCACTGTGTGATGTTATGTGTTGTGGTGCGCTGTGTGCCCTGGGTTAATACCCTCCGCCACAGCTATGGCTCATCGAGTATCAGGCGCGCGTCTTTCATCGTCTTAGTCAGCAGGTTAAGTGCCTTATCGAATGGCACACCGTTAGTGACCATGTAATAGATGTAGTCTTTGCCCGCGTCTGTAATGTGCACGGTGATGTCAACGTCAAGCTCATCCATCTTCGCTCTCTGCATTCGGCGCATCAAACACTATTGACAGCTTCCCTGTATTAGCTTTCTGTACAAGCAAAGCAACAGCGTCCTTTATCTCCATGCCTTCCTTCTGGCAGTTCAGAACAAACTGCTGTGCTTCATCTGTCAAAGATATATTCACTTTCAGATTACCTGTTGACATTACAATCCCTCATCATTTATGAAGTACTCGCCGAATATCTTTTTAAACTCCTGACGCGAGCCATGCACTCTTTCAAATGCCAGCTGTGATTCTATCTTCAATCCTTCCGCAAAGCCCGGATGATGCGGTGCATCCTGATGACACCACCTGTGATGCTCCTCGCATATCGGCACTTTCAGTCCGTATATGTCAGACAGCTTGCGCATTCCTATTATTGTGTGATGTTCGGTTGACACCGGATTGCAGCAACCTTGTATATAACATCTGCTGTAATCGTTAGTCAGTATGGACCTTGTATCTTCATAGAAGTCTTCAACAATATCCAGTGCCTCATCAAGACTAACCATCAGCCTTCTCTGTTTCTGCATGTCCTTGTGTGATACAATGCTCAGCTCTTCAAGGTTATCCATTGCATGAGACGCTTTTGTGTAGCTCAAGCGAAGTTTCTTTTGAATACTTCTAACCGTCGGATTCTTGAATGCTGCATCAACAGCTTTAAACATCTCTGCTTTTTTTATTTCATAGTTCATGTTTTCCTTTATGTAAGGCAAAAGGGCGGATGACCGCCCTTATCATAGAAGGAGAATATAACAAAAAAGAAAACCTGAGTTCTCTTTTCCAGTTATCTATTTTTATATCAGAAGGTGCTATTCATCTTCGTCCGAATGCACACAATCTTCTTTATTCATGCACTCGCCTTCTTCACCGTACTCTTTATAAAGCCAGTAACAGCCAATGCATTTATCTGATACTTTGTTCATCTCACACCACCGGTGTCATTATTATCTGTTCCAGTCCCATCTTTTTGTCGTAGATAAAATGTTGAGATTTCTTTACCGTTCCAATGTAAGCCTTTTTATAATGCCATCCGTCAGTACCGCTCACTGACGAAACGCTTCTTACAATTACTCCGCGCTTCTCCTCGGTCAGCTCCCTGTGGTCATGCGCTTTGTGTATTTCATGATACTTGGTTGCTCCCCATATCTTCGGAGCTTCCATTGACATCAGGCTGTGAAGTTCAGTCTTTGGGATATCGTTGCCGTGCAGGAATCCCAATCCTGTAGCTCCGTACTTTTTCCACTTCCTGCCCAGCGGATCTAAATCCACTTTGATGTTTTTGTTTCCATTGAAATAACACCATAAGCTGAACAATGCATGATATGAGGTCAGCAGTCCGTGATTATCTTCTACATAAAATGTTTCAACCGGACATTTCAAAGTGTCCGATATTCTCTGCAGACCTTCAATTAAAAGCTCTGCTCCAAACTTAAATATCTTTTTTGGCCTTATGTCCGTGTCCTGCGGTGTCATTGCGCTAGTTGATTTCTGTACATTGTCAATGTGAAAGAAATCATGCGACCACACAAAATAGACAAGCTCAAACTCGTATCCCTTTACCTGCTCAAGACATCCGTCAATAACCGAATAAAACCTTTTTGAAGCAATCTTATGGTCATAGTTTTCACCTGAGTCACCTATCCATCCAAGCTTGCCAACATGGAGATCATCTATATGTATCACAAGCAGTTTATTGCTGCCATTCTTTTTAAATGGCTTAACCTGCGGTCTTTTATTATTCTTTGCAAGACTTTCATACCACTGTTTTATTTCCTGAAAGCTGATTTCAGTTCTAGGCTTTACAGTTATCTTGCTGGAATATAACTGTTGAATGCCATCCTGTTTTGAATAAACATTCCAAATATTGTTGCGTGCGCTTACAAGCTCAAACTCCGATATATCAAAGCCGTGTGCTTTCAGAAGATAATCAGGATCCTTTTGCTGAACTATTGACATCAAAAGAAGCTTATCTGACCGGAAGTTACCATTCGGAAGTATTTCGGTTACTTCCTTATACGAACCATCTTCCTGTTTTTCATTGTGCTTATATTCATGAGTTTCTTTATACTCAGGTGTATTTCTTATAAAAGTTCTTATCTTATCGCGCGAAAGATTGCTTTCACACTCTTTGTTTGTTTCTGTTACTATAGCCGGCCATGTTTTTCCCTCAAGCCACTTTGCTTTGGATATTTCTTTCCATTTCTCCATAGCTCCTCATTTCAACACCACTCATGTCCTCGCCGCTTATGTATGTTTTTTTCCTAAGTGTGTAATAAAAAAGAGCCATAAGCCGCCAGACTATGGCTCTTTAGGGGAAGAAAAAGAAGCAGGGCATTCATCTCCTGCTTCTTCACATCTTACATTTATCATATTGAATTATGCTTGTCAACGGTCCAAAGGGGTCCAAAGGGGTTCAACTTTCTTCAATATCACCTAAAGTATTATTTTTTCTCTTGTCATAAGCAATAATTGCATCACATATTAAACTAATTAACTTCATATCTTCTGAATACTTAAACGTTGGACCCGAGGGCGGGTTATCTTCTTGAAGATCAATGTCATAACTCGGAATTCTATACTCATTAGTTCTTGGAAAGTGTTCCACTAAGTCTTCCATTAGGTCCTCTTTAAGCTTTTCATAATCAACGTTATTCGCCATTTCACTATCTCCTTCTATTATTGATAATACAAGTATACAGTTTATGGATAATTTTATCAATTATCCTTCTTTTTTGAATAATGCTGTAACTTTCTTCAGCTTATCATCCTCGCTGCTGTCGCTAAATAATAAATCATCCAGAGATAGAAATGAATCTTTATTCCTTCCGTCAGCCATCTTCACGCTCCAGACTTCTGAGAGTGAACATCTGTATATGCGGTGTGAGCTTTTGAAGTGCGCTCTTTCTGAAACGCTTTACCGATGATACGGAGTAATCCGTTTTCTCACAAAGTTCATGTATGCTCAATCCTGCAAAATAATATATATAAACAACTGCAAGCTTTATCTCAAGGTTTTCAGAATCGTCGCAGTCTTTAAGCTTTGCTTCTGCAAGCTTATATGCAACTTCCATATTCCACAAATCATTCTTGAGGGCAGCCATGCTGTTTTTTAATCTTTCAATTTTCTTTATATATTTCTCCCTCGCGGATACCGTTACTCCTGTTGGATCCGGTGTTTGTGTTCCTCTGACATATGAGTAATCAATTGCGCTGCAGCCAAGCTCATCCTTCAATCTGGCTTCCTCAGCTGCAATCAATACTTCGCAGTTGTGTATTTTCTTTTTTATAAGACTGGTGCTATCCAGCCACCTTCTAAGTTTTTCTACATTTATATCTTTTTCGTTTTGCACTTTACTCCTCCTAAAGATGCCTCACTACTTTCTAACCGTCATCATAAATTAATCGTTTGTCATTTCTTCAAGCATTCCTTCCTGAACCAGTATTCGCAGTAAATCGTAGTCGACCAGATTTACTGCTCCGTTTTTGTCAATGTCCGCTCTCCATCTTTCAATCGGGTTAAGCAGCATTTCTTTCTCTGCGCAATATAGATGGAGCTTTAAGCGTGTATAGTCGATTATGTCTATTTCGTCATTTGCATCTATATCACCTTTCTTTACTGTGCATTCAGTTGATATAAACATTATTGTCATAATTAACAAAACCATCAGCAGTGCACGTAATATTTTTTTCATAGTCCTAAATCACCTCCTTTCTTTTTTATCCTTCTTCTTTCTCTTAATACTGCCTATGCCCACTGCTCTTGCTGTTGCTACTCCTAGCATGTAGGCTATTACGATTGTTGTTAGAAGAGGTATATCCATATAATCACTTCCTTGCTGCTTCTTTTAATCCCAACTCAAATCCTTCATAAAAACTCTTTGCTATAACTTCAAACTCTTTATTATGAACCTTTGATGGTGAGATTATAATGTTTTCATAATGCCAGTCACTTTCAAACAAATTTCTATCTCTCAAACAGCTGTGTCCTCCTTTTAGCGGACAGCAACTCCATGTCTTACATGCATTAATCTTTATAGAGCATTTTTTTATTGCTCTTTTATTTGATATCTTGTGCCTTAGCCTATCGAACATCCTTCACTCCCTCGCTGCTGTCGCTGTTGAATAATCCCACTGGCTCATCTTCTCCGCTTCCGTTCAACAAAGTATCTTCCCAATTCTTAATGTAATCGCAATATCGCTGTATAGCTTCATTGCCAGCTTTCTCATATTCCTTAGCTATGTTTTCAAAGACAGGACGTAATACTTTTGCTTCTCTGAATCCTTCCGGAATGTAAAGTGTCATATCTATTTTGTCAGTTGGTAATATGAATTTATATTCAGGTATTTTTATTTCATATGTGCCAAGCCTTTCTATTAGCCAATTTATTAATCCCATGTTTCACTCCCTCGCTTCTTATGTCCATATACTCACACTATCTGCCAGCTTAAGCACATTCTCCATTATGTCAGTCAGCTCACCTGCCCTCTTTTCATCTTTTATAAGCTTTGCAACCTGCTCTCTGCTAAGCTCTGTAAGTTCAAGAAGCCTTTCTATCCATGCATCACGTGATTCTTTCTCTGCTTCCAGTAAAAGCACTCTTGCTTCTGCCTTCTTGAATTTTTCTTCATATTCTTTATATTTGAAAAACCATTCATCAGCTTCTTTTTTAAGCTTTGCTTCCTTTTTCATAAAGTGCTTTTCTGCAGCTGTGAATTTTTTGCCTTTGCTCATGTCTCACGCTCCCTCGCCGCTGTCATCTTCATTTGTTAGATCTGTTAAATTGCCTTGTGCAAATGAGCAGCCATAATCCATCACTCTATCTAAAATTTCGTTTTTGCTTTTACTGGAAGTGAAGCTACCATATACATGACCATTACAAAATACTCTGAAATTATATCCATGCTCAGTTTTAAATATTTCACCTTTGCTCATATCTCACCACTCTCTTCTTTCATGCTTCTTCTAGCTCCCCAAAATGTTCGATATAAAGTTCAACTTCATTAAGGCTTTGCAACAACTGTTTTGCTTCATCTTCAGATAAAGCATGTGTGTGCACGTTATTCCAATTTGTATTTGTACTTTTCGCTATTGTTTCAAACCAATTACTCTTATCAGTTTTATATAACCTTCCGTCAAACCATGCCTTCGACTCTATACCAAATGCTTCACTTACAGAACCAAGCCTTCTTCTAAAAGATACAATAAGCGTTGATTTATCTGTATCATATGACTTTCCATCAATTATATATTTAGGCATTGTTACTCCCTTTCCCTAAAACGGTAAATCCTCATTCACTTCCTGCATGTCGGCCGGCGCGCTATCCTCGCTGCTTGCGCTATTGGTATCATTACTATTGTTTCCGCCACTCCCTGCTGTCCGGGCAAGGAACTGTACTTCGTCTGCCACCACTTCTGTTATATATCGCCGTGAACCATCGGTTGCTTCATAGCTTCGTGTTTGGATAGAGCCGGCTACTGAGCACTGCGAGCCTTTGCGTAAGTACTTCGCGCTGCTCTCCGCTTGCTTGCCCCATACAACTACAGGGATATAGTCTGCTTCCCTCTCGCCGTTCGGTCCTGAAAACCTTCGGCTTACTGCTACTGTGAAATTGCACACGCTCTTTCCGGTTGTTGTGGTCTTAAGCTCCGGATCGCGCGTTAGGTTGCCTAGTATTACACATCTGTTCATTCTGTTTTCTCCTTTACTAGCTTGCTCCAATTTTTATAGCTAACGACAAAGCAATTTAATAGACTAATGTTTCTGCAAAATATGCTAAACCAATAATCCATATAAAATCGATATGTTCCATTAATCGCATTTTTCACATTTTTATAAGAAACTGCTTTTCTGAACTTTTTCTTATGAATATATTCATGACGTGCATTTGTAACCACTTCATGCATATGCCACTCTGGAGAATATACTCCTTGTGTAAGTATGCATTTGGTGCCATTGTAAATTACGATATCTCCTAGATTCAGCTGGAATATATTCTTTAATCCTATAAGAATAAATCTAATTTTTAAAACAACTTTTTTCATCACGCTTCCTCGCTTTCTAAAACATGTTCCCAATCAATCGTGTTTTCATCATAACAATCTAAACACAATATATTTCCATCCATCTCTTTATATTCGCCTTCGTCACAAATATAATCACATAACATACATCTTTTCATCTTGCTTCCCTCATCATTATTTCATTCGCTATTGTTTGCGCAGGATCGTTCTTGTCAAGGTTGCAGTCAGCTGTACTTGCTTTCTTGGTCATTCCTCTGTATGAATAATCAACTACTATCCTTCCGCACTTCCTTGTTATGTCCAAGACTTCAATATTTGTGCCTTCAAGCCTTTTTATTATTTCTGCTGTTAGTTGTTCTATTGTCATTTCTGTCCTCGCTGCTTTCGCCATTCTCTTAATATCGCATCCACTCTTTTCTTCTTTACTCCGAACGCTCTCGCAATTTCATGTCTTTTAAATCCCACATTTATAAGCATTTCCACCCATTCACCGTCTGCGGTCTTTTTCTGCTTCTCAGGTCCGCTCTGAAGCTCTTTATACAGTTTCGCAAACGCAAGCTCCACAGGGTATAGCCGGATAAAAAAGATAATGAATGCATACCAGTTTTCTCTATAGTCCTGCTCCATGTAGGTCCTCGCAGCTTATAAATCAGCTGCCATCTTCTGCGCAAGTGCTTTCATAGCATTCTTAAGCTTTTCACCAACTGCTGCATCCACTTCTGACATTTCAGCCATAGTAACTTTTAGCTCTGTGAAATCTTTCTGCATACCTTCAAACTGAAGCCTGAACTTTGCCATAAGCGGACTGTCCTCATTTGCAAGTTTCGCTTTCATAGCATCAAATTCTTTCTGCATTTTATCCGGAACTACTTCAACTATTTCTTTTTCAGGCGGTTTTTTCAAATCTTCCTGAAGCTTCTTTATGTTTTCATTTTTCTTTTTAAGCTGTTCCTTGAGTTTTTCAATTTCTTCATCATTGGCATTGTTTTTTTCTGCACTGTTTATCTCCTCAACCAGACGATTTATTTCTTCCTGAGCTTCAATAAGATCTTTCTTTTTTTCTTCAAGCTGCTCCATCAGCTCCTGTACTTTCTCCAATGTTTCAGAATCTTCAGAGGTTTCAGTCAGCTGCTCAATCAATTTATTAAGTCTGTCGATTTCATATTGACTTTCCTCAAGAGAAATCTTTGTGTCCTGCAATGCAGTTTCAGCTTCTTTTTTCTCACGTATAGCTTCCTGCAGTTCGCGTGTGGTCATGTTGTCAATATCATTTTCCTCAACAAACTCTTCACGCTCTTCAGATGGCAGACTAAGAAGCGCAACCGCCTGTGTATATCCCAAATCCGCAAGCGCTTGCGTTTTTGGTTGACCGAAGAGATTAATTTGATTATTTCCATACTCTTCAAATATTTTCATCAGGTTCTGCGCCGTCCTCTGAGAGTAGTCGACCTTGTTTTTCAGCCAGTCTCCCCACTGTCCATGTGGGCAAAGCTCCTTAGCATCTGTAAGCCTTCTCCCGATTTCTATGCTTGCATTCAAAATCATCTGCCTAGTCTGATTTTTGATGCTGTTTATTTCTCCTGCCAATGTATCTAAATTTGTGATATGTTTCGCCATTTCCATCATGATGCTATTTTCTTCCTTTCAGTTAATTTCGTTTGTGAAAACATTTGCAAAAACATTTTCACTCTGCTGTCTTTTATTTGGCTCATGTTCTTGTACCCACGTGCTTGAATAATCCTGTTACCTCTTACCTCTACAGTGAAATAAGGTTTTTGAGGCTCTTCCTTTTTTCTAACAAACAGAATAGTACAGCTGCCGGATGCATGCCTTTCAGCATATCCTCCCACACAATGGTTTAAGGCCTTACCCTCATTTATAAATTCTTGGGATGATTGTGCCGGTCTTATAAACAGCCCGTCATATTCAAAATACAACTCTTTTATAAGTTCATTTGATCTCTTCAAAATCTTCTCATCTAATTCTTTGCTTTCCTGATATTTTATAAGTTTGCTTAACCTATTATGTGATTTTGTTAGGTTCTTCGGTCTTACAATGCTGTCATCAGAAAGATCATATCTTAGCTTTTTACACTGTCCGATATAATCCATCCATTCTTCAAATGCTCTTTGCGGAGAACTAAATCTATCTGCAAATCCCATACCGGAATGACACCATTCTTTTTCCTGCATAAGTTTTTCAATATATTTTAAAAACTTCTCTGCAGATAGATACTCTAAAAGTTCAAAACATTCATTTTCTCGCCATCCTACGCATGTATCTGTAAGACTTAAGATTTGCTGGCGCGAATATACATCACCTGTTTTTTCTAACTTCTGAATAAAAGAAAGTTTTCTATAAGACATTTCTAAACCTCTAATTTTGCTGTAAGTACCTTTCGATATTCGCAGGAAATTATATATGGTTTTTCCTCTCCAATTAATAGTCCTGCCAGTACCATGTCCATATACATAGTCGTTCATTAGATTTTTATATCCGGCTTTCACAACATATTCTATGCTTGGATACTTACAATACAAATCGAGTTTTTCTAAACTGTAATCGTCTCTTTTATTGTCAATAAAGCATTTATGTATATGTTCGAATGCTGTTCCTTTTACAGCTTTGTTAAGGCTCTTAATATCATCTAGGTGAACTCCATAATGCGCATGTTTTCTGAAGTAGTCCCATATAGTTTTTTGCTTTTTCCAGCATTCACTATACCAACTAAATGAAAACATTCTTGCATTTCCAACTTCAAAATAATACCGCGCCCGCTCTTTTATATTTGTTTGGACATCAGTGAAGTCTCCACTGTAATTTCTTGAAACCTCACAATATACACCGATGATTGCATTTTTATTGTTTTTAGCTTTTCGGAATATAAGCATGCTCCCATAATCATACAAGTGTTTTCTGCTATACCCTGCAAGCTTAACAGTACATTCCTTTTTGCATTTTGGGCAAAATTCTTTTTTATTGTGCCTTCCACCAACTATAAAATATTTGCTATTACAGTGAGTGCAGTATCCTTTTCTGTTCTTACCTTCACCTGTTATAAAAATATATCGACTGTGAGCCAAAACTCTGTTAGTAGCAAATTTTTCAGCAGCTCTGCCTATAATCCCATCAAATAGTTTTAAAACTTTTGTATCTTCTTTATCCATCTCACACCTCAAAGATACGCATTCAAGTCAATGATTTTTTGTCCGGAAGCTTGTTCTTCTTTTATTCCGAAGTACTCGCGGACAATCTTGAAGCCTTCTTCATCCGTAAGCATTCCCATACCACCAACGGCAACTTTGCGCGCTTCTTTCTTCATAGCATCAATTGATCCTTTGATTGTTTTGCCTTCGCTTTTCATAGCATCAATGGTCTGCTGGTCAAGTTTAGGTAAAAGAGAAATCACATATTCACCGATGCTCTTTATGTTGATGTTTTTCTCATTTGTCCTAATTTCATTGTTTATCTTTTCTGTCATCTCCTGCATGTTTGCTTCCTCCTGTGAGTTTTTATATTCACGCCCTCGCGGCGTTTGTTTCAAATTCAATTCTTAACTGTGCGGTTCTGTCGTTTGCCATATCGCAGTATTCACTGTTAAGCTCAAAGCCTATAAACTGCCTTCCTAAGTCCTGTGCGACTTTTCCTGTAGTACCACTACCCATGAAAGGATCCATTACAATTCCTTCAGCTGGACACCCTGCCAAGATACACGGTTTTATAAGCTCTTCCGGAAATGTTGCAAAATGTGCTACGCTGTTTTGCGCTGTTGATACCGTCCACACTGACCGCTTATTTCTTTTACCGAGTTTATTCGGTTTATTGCCTTTTGTGACAGCTGGCGATTTCACAGAATTATTGAATGATTGTCCTTCTGTATATGCCCCACCACCTCTAAAAGTCTTGCGGTTTCCTTTATGTCTGTTTCCTAAAACTGCAACACTTCCGCGTGGAGGATTAGGATCACCATTCACACATTTTTCTTTTACCGCCTCATTGTCAAAGTAATACTTTGCGTTCTTACTGAAGAGGAAAATATATTCATGTGCTTTGGTGCATCTATCTGTCACGCTCTCGGGCATACAATTTGGTTTATGCCAAATGATATCCTGCCTTAGATACCAGCCATCATTTTGCAGAGCAAATGCCACTCTCCACGGAATACCCATCAAATCTTTTGGTTTAAGTTCAGCTGGCACAGTATGAATTGGAAGCTTCCCGGATATCGCACCGGTATGATTGTCCTGCATCTTCCATTTATTTTTAGAATGATACTCCTGGTCAGAGTTTCTGCCTTTTCCGCTTCCTGCGTAACTATCACCGAGGTTAAGCCAAAGCGTTCCATCATCTCGCAGTACTCGTTTTACTTCTCTGAAAACTTCAACCATCTTTGCAATGTAATTTTCCAATGTATCTTCAAGACCTATCTGTCCTTCAGCTCCATAGTCGCGCAATCCGTAATATGGCGGTGAAGTTATGCAGCAGTCAATAGTTCCGTTCGACAGCTGGCGCATGCCTTCAATGCAGTCGATGTTATAAACTTTGTTGAGTTCCATCATCCTACCCTCGCAGCGTGTTTTGCATTGTTCGCCAGTATCGTTGCAGTATAGGCAATCGTGGCTCCGTTGTTACCGATGGTTCTTTCAAGAGCATCCCTCACCTTATCTTCACCGTACTCTTCTACCAATTCGATGAGAGTCTTTTTAGCTTCGCTGTCATACTTTTCTTTGCCAAACGTACTTATAAGCCAAAATTCATAAATATCAAAACTTTTATGCTCATCCTCGCGCGCGCTCTCTTCTTCATCAACAGTAATATCGTTGTCAATATTATTTGATATAGTTTGATTTAATATGATTTGTTGAGTTTCTCCCTCTTTTTTATCATTTGTTGTACTTTCTTCCTGCGGAAACTCGGTTTCTTCCTCCGATAACTCGGTTTCTTCCTCCGTTAATAAATAATACTTTTTATCAATAACGACATTTTTACGCTTTTTCGTAGCGTTCAAAAAATTCTCCTGCATACGTCTTGATGTCAAAATCTCGTATTTATCCCACATGGTTTTATCAAATATTTCCGCTTCAATACATGCAGTAATAACATCATTTACATACTTTTCTTCAAGCCTGAAAGCAAACGCTATATCAAAAGCAAGGTTCTTATCCAATGTCAGATAATAGCCGTTTTCCTCATATCCCAAGCTCCACAGCTTTAAGATTATTGCTATGCTCTGCGCTCCAAACGGATGCAGTACTCTTTGAATTTTTCTGTCTGTGAGCATGTTTGTATCTACCGAAAAATACCGGATGCCCTTCTCTAACGGCCGTGCCATATTTATCTCCTCTGTGAGTTATCGTCTGTGTCTGCAATCAAGTCTGCTGTGTGAAATGCTCAGTGCTTCGCCAATAGCTTCCATAAGCTCATCATCATTGCAATTAAGCTGTTTTAGATATGTCAGCATCTTGTTTGTGTATTCAAGCCGTTCCTTTGTTGCGCGGTCCGGCAGTCTTATTACTTTCGGTTCAACTAATAATGGCATTTACATCACTCCAATCGCTTTATAAAACATTGCTATACATGTAGCTATTGCTATTGATACTATTAAGACAAGAATTACTTCTTTGAAATTTTTCATTTATATGTCCCCCATCTCCCGGAGCATTCTCCGCCACTTCTGCCGACAGTTGCGCTCTGATCTGTGCTTCCACATCCATTTGATGATGCTCCAATAGTATTTAAGCTTTTTCATTTTTCTTCCCCTTATTGCCCACATACTTCGGGCAGTCTTTGCACATATCCCAAGGAATAACCTTTAGCATTGTGCTGGTGCCATATCCATAACATGTTCCTTCACTCTTATTCTTATATGCTGAATTACATAAAACAATTTTAGGAACGTTCATCTTCCATCCACTTCTGTCTGCACTCCGCTTCATGCGCTGCCTGTCTGTCTTTTGGAAGTTTGTTATAAGCTTTCATAAGCTGTGACCTTACAACGTCAGAATAGCTTCTGCGTGCATCTGTACGCATGAAATATTCACATGCAAAGCTCTCTTCTTCGGTTGGTTTGAATGATACTACCTTTGGCATTATTATTTTTCCTTTCTGTGAGTGGCTGTGCTTGCTGTGCAAACTATTTAAACCCTGTCAAGCGGTGTTGGTAGACCTAGAGCCGTTTAAATTCTTAAATCAAAATCTAAGCAACGGCTTTTTCAGGCTTCCAGTCGTCTATAAGCTGTGAAATCTGCGCTGGTGTCCGTGTATCGATTCCAAGCTCTTGTGCTTCAAATACAATTCCTTCAATCAGCGTGCGCATTTCAGAGATGTTATATTTGCTTGATCCTTTGTATGAGTGATACCAATTGAACAGCTTTCCGTCATATGTCGCCTGTTCAAAACAGTGGACATAAAGATGCTCATTTATTTCAAGATATCTTCCGCCTTCAGCCAACACGCACACAGTCTCTTCAATCACTCCGTAATCCTTAAGCATCATGAGGTATATAAAATCTTTTGTAGTGCGCTGTACTTCCGCTATCTTTCCTATAAGATGCCATGCATAATTATTGGCAGCTCTGCTTCTCTGTTCACGGTATGGCTTGAAAATTATCTGTACTCCGTTCTTGGCATTGTTTATCATCTCCATGATTTTCGCGCCTTTGTATCGCGTCACTTCAAGCTCAAAGCGGTCATAATAATCATTTAGCTTGAGCTTGCCTTTACCAAGCTTTATTGTGACTTGATTGCTCATGCGCTAAAATCCATCTCCTGCTGTCCGCTGTTTCCTGCAAGCCACTTGCGCGCTCCTGCAGTTGAAAGCCTTATTTCATTTGCCCGGCTGTTCTGCTCTGCTACAAACTTCATAACTTCCCCAGCTTCGCTCTTGCGCGGTTTGTAATATCCTTTGCCGTGTGAAGATGAAATTATAACCTCGCCTTCTTTACGAAGCTCTGCAATCATATTCCGCACATCACGCTCACTTCTGTTAAGCTGTACAGCAAGACTCTGTTTTGTGACTGCATTTTCTTTTCCGTATGGAATAAGGCTTAATATATCAAGCATAGTAACCTCCTTTTAAAAAGTTCCCTCTCCCCCAGTTTCAAAAGGAAGAGGGCAAAAACATTATGATGCATTACTGCCCTTGTGGACTGGTGGGAGCTTCGGGAGTCGAACCCGACATTGCCACATCTCCCATAAATAGAGTCCACAGCCACCAGCGGTGGACTCTTTAAGAAAATCATTATCAGATACACTTACCTTACTTTTTCATTGGACTCACCCCCTGAATGAATTAACAATACTCAAACCACGTAACCACTGTATTGTTTTGCCGGCGCGCTTGGCGGTTTCTTGGGACTGCACCTGCCTGTCTTACTATTAACGTTTTGGTGGAGCTGTTAACCCATAGCCCCAATGGAGATAGAATATTATGCGTGTGCTAGTCATTACTATCATTACTGACACTGTTACTCTGCACGCTTAGAGGGCATCCGTCTCTGTCAGTTGTAGCCAACCTCATTATTATTTCAGACAGAAAGGTGAACTAGTGGGAGAGACAGGGCTCGAACCTGCATGAAGATTTTTAATAGCGTCTACCAATTCCGCCACTCTCCCAGTTGGTTTTCAATATTTTAGCTTTCGCAAGGATATAAAGAAAACCCATCTTAGAAAAACAAAACCTGCTCCTTTCCGTGGAGCACTCGCCGTACTCTACTGGCACGGTCAGTCGGTATAATATATCCGGCGCCCGACTGCGCTTGGTGGGAGCTTCGGGAGTCGAACCCGACAAAGCCATATCTCCCATATGTCCGCGTTTATAGTCAGTGCGGACAAGTGACTAATGTTATTTATGAAATAATTATTGTATCTTCGCGCTTGATATTTTCTTTCAAATATTTAGCGACATTCTGTGTAGCTTCTACCATCCACTGTGTAGAATTGCTTGCAAAGAAAGCCACTTCCACTCCTCGTCCTTTCTTCGCTCTTACACAGTAAGGACTTGAAGGCTGTTCAACCTCAGCAAATGTTCTGTATGGAGAAAGTGTGATTACTTCCGGAAGTTCAGCTTCACCTTTTCTTCCAAGCCCTTCTTCAACAACAACTCTTTGAGCCATTCCATCATCCGACTGTTCAACTGAAGAATCAGAGCTTATAGTAGATATAAGATTAACGATGTTCACACAATCATCATTAGGAACAAAATATGTTTTAAGCATAATTATTGCCTGTTCAACTGGCATAAACTCATTAATAACATGATTCTCCTGTGACGTTCCACGTGCTTTGCACTCTGCAAAACACTTACGCTGTTGCTGTTTGCCAAACAATGCAGAACGGATTTTTATTGACGTTGGATTTTCTATAATTACATATAGCTGTCCTTCATCTTTCAAATCCTCCGATTCGTTTACATAGTCAATTACACCCTGTAAAGTTCCAATTGATATAGCAGCAGGTTCATCATCTTTCTCGCGCACTCTATGAAGCATCTTGTCCGTGTATGTTTCTCCATCGATTTGAATTTGTTGTACTGTCTGTGCTTCCTGCGCAAGTTTTTTTATTTGGTCTACTGCTCCGCCTTCTAAACTCATGTGTTTACTCCTTCCTGTTTTGTGATTGATACTACTTTTCCGTCAGTATCATCAATTTCATCATCGCTCAGAAATGAGCCTTGCCCATATTCTGCGCTGTCGCCCTGTCCGTTAAGCACAATATTTGTTTCAATCGGCTCATCAGATGCAAGCTTCACTTTAGATTTGATTTCAACGTTTACCATACGTCTGCCCTTCTGTGGAATGAAATCAATTTCCAGAGTCAGCTTTCGCTTAGCTTTTTCATCTGTGTTTCGGTCAAGAATGTTTTCAACAATCTTTTGCATTTCATATTGAAAACGCTCCTGCAGTTTTCCCTGTGCCATTTGTGCAAGGTTGAGTTTTATATCACCATGCCTTTTATTTTGTGCCATAGCTATCTCCTTTCCTGTGAGTTAATATCTTCACGCACTTTCTGCGCTCCGTCCGTTTTCTTCTTCGTGCAGTCGCACCGCTCCCCCGGGTCCAGTGTTGCTCCGCATAAATCGCATATATTGAAATATGACATTAATCCCAATTCTCCTCTCCACATTTCATACATACATATCCATATAGTTTGGTGCCACACTTTTTACAGAAAGCAGAATACTTGTGTGACATGTCCGTTGTTCCTGTTTGCTTGCTTGATATAAACACACGCTCATTATCTTGATGTGTTGTTATTTCAATAAGCTCGTCAGGTGTTAAAACACTCCTTTGAGCTAGCTCAACAAGCTCCCGCGCTGCTCTTCCTGCTCCGAACATTACGCTATCCTCCGTACTTTTTCTTCAAGCTCTTCCACAGTTATCCCAAGATACTCAGCCACCATCCACGGCCTTATGTCATATACATATCTGCTCTCTTTAATGAACGCAGCACCGAAAGGAAGCTTTCCGCAGCGCATGCCCATCCTTACAGCGTGTGGAGATATTGACAAAAATTTAGAAACTATAGCAGGTGACAGTTTCATTTCGCCCGCTCTCCTTTCTGCTCTTCCTCTTTAAGGCTTGCAGCAAGAGACAAGCTTGCGCTTGCAACCTTCATTGCCTGGAAGATGATTGCGTCACAATCCTTCTGTTCATCCTTTGTGATTTTTCCATCCTTGATAATTTCTCTTGCCATTCGTGAGATATCATTAAAGTGTTCGCTTGCGCTTTCAACTTCCATCCACGCTCCGCGAATATCTTCAATCTTAACTTCCGGAAGAATCTTGCCATATTCAGTGCAGTTTAAAAGGTGCGCCCAAATAAGCCAGCTTGTGTTATAAAGCTTTGCAAGCTTAAATACCGTTACATCATCCGGTGTAAATTTATATGTTTCATAATTTGAAATGGTGTCTTTTGATACTCCTATGAATTCAGCTGCGTTTTCCTGACTTAAATTCGTAGAGTTTCTGGCGGTTTTATATATGTTTTCGAATTTGCTTGCCATGTTTATTCCCCTTGCAGTGCGATATAATGTAATTACCTTCTAAGCAGATGCCTCACCAAACATACGAAGCAGTTCATCATCAGGTATGTCAAGAATCTTGCCGAACCTCGCAGCGGTATTGATATCAGGTATCCGTTCGCCCTCCTCATATCGGCGGACAGATATCCTGCTGACTTTTGCAAGTCTCGCAAGTATTTCTTGGCTATATCCTTTTGCTTTTCTGTAATCCTTAAAAGTCTTCATAATATGTCCTTTTCTTTGTTGCCACTTGGTTACATTTATAATGATAGTACCCATTTGGTACATTGTCAAGAACTTTTTGTACCATTTCGGTACTTTTTATTCTGATACCATTTGGTTACAATATTAACAAGGTGAGTATTATGAAAAATGTATTAAAGACTTTGAGAAAAAATAGAAACGTTACACAGCAAGAAGTTGCTGAAGCTATCAATGTAGATAGGGTTTCATATACACGTTATGAAAATGGCACTCGAACACCTACAAGTGAAGTGCTAGTTGCATTAGCCAAATTCTATAACTGTACAACCGACTATCTGCTTGGCTTAACCTCGGAGCCTAACTTAGTCAATATGACAAACCTCCCGAAAGAATTAACCGCGGAAGGCATTGAAGCTCTTGAAATAACTCAAGAAGCTATGGCCGAGGGACTCTCAGCTCAGGATATAAAAGACATCATTGAGATGGCTTTGAAACTTCGGAAGAAGGATTAACCTCTTTCATAGTGCTTATATAATCTTTGTTTGTATACTTAGTGCCGTTTACTGTGATTGACTTGACTTGTGGTAGTGCTCTCTTCTTCATTATCTATATCCTTTCTATCCCACCCATCCTAAAGTAAGAGTGAAAAAGCTGTGTATTGGTTGCATTAAATATACGAACATCTGTTCTCATGATAGTACATACCCTGTACCAAATCAAGGACAATTTGGTTTTGGGTAAATAAAATATGAATTCGTGGTGGTGAAATCTGTAAAATTATCCTATAATTAAAGCATTAAACTATAGGGGAAGATGTTATGAAAAAGCTAAATTTTGGAGTTATTCTGACTTTGCTTGGAATCATATGCCTTACAACAGCAGGAGCATTGCTTTTTAGAGACTCAAATCCTAAAACACAACAATCTTTAGAAACTCAAAGCGTATCAGTGAAGGAAGAACTTATAACACAAGAAGTAACTTCTACTCCTACAGATTCTCCAACGTCCTCTCCTACAGTAGAGCCAACTGCTACTCCTTACCATTTCCCTTCGATAGATGATTTAAGCAGGAGTAGAGAAGATTATATATATATTATAAATTTTATGTTGTCATCAGGTGAAGAAAAGTTTAATGATTCGTTTTTAAACTCAGCAGGCGGAGTTACATATCTCCGTTCAGATGGCAGCGCAATAGCATTTATGGAAAATGATAACGGTAAAATTACAAAGTTCTCTTACTATACCGATTTATCTGAAACAGCTTCAGCAGACACTGAACTTACCTTTGAGGAAGCTGAAATAATATCAATAATGTTAAACTGTGCATATGGATCTTCTGCATTTGACAATGAAGAAATCTATAACTATTTAGATGAAATATTAAATCATGATTTTGATGAAATAAAACTAGGCATTACATTAGAATACGGGGATTGCACATGTGTTTTCGATAACATGGTATTAAGAGGACAGAACTTTGCTATTACCTATAAGGAATAGAATATCCTTACATTGACTAGAACAAGCGTTCGTGCTATATTCTCTCTGGGTGAAGAAACAGAGGGAAAGAATATGAATAAACCTGTAGAGGTTATAGCACATTTTGACACACAAGGTAAGCTTGTTCCATATCGATTAAAATATGAAGATGCAAAGCAGATGGTTCACATTATCCGGGTGGATAGAGTAACCAAAGAAAAGGCAACCAGATACAACGGCAATCCGATGCGTATTTTTACTTGCCGGATTACTGACAATAATAAAACAAAAATTGTGACATTGTTTTATGAAGTCGATAAATGTATGTGGTACATGGGGATGAATTGAAGGAGATATTAATGAATAGTGAATTATTAATAGCAATTGTAGGTGTTGGCGGAACATTGCTCGGTGTTGTTCTTGGCTGGCTTCTTCAAAAGCTTAGTAACTATAAAGGAGTTAAGTTAGATATTACTTTAGAAAAATTCAATATTGGTAAAGGTACTGGATATGGTACTGTCAATGAATCACCAACGCCCCCAGAAGATATTTTTTTTAGACTTAGATTGCTTTTTTTTAATCCTTCAGATATTGGTAAGGTAGTAAATAATCCACGAATAGTTTTCTACAAGAATTTAAAAAAGAAAGCACAGTTTAATTATAGTTTTTCCAGGGGCGAAAAATATTATGATTACCTAAACCTATTGCCAAATCAGATAGATCATTATTATATTAATAGCATTAAAAATATCAGTGAAAATAATAAAATTAATAATTTGCAGGACTCAAACAAAGTAATGTTAATTTATGATGATGGCAAAAAAACATTAGGTAAAAAGAAAAAACTCATTGCTAGATTTAAAACACTTGAAGAACTGTGCAAAATGAGTAAGAACAAATAATTACAGGTGTCCCCATGACAAAACAAATGAAAAGACCAAACAACGCAGGAAGCGTTTATAAGCTGTCAGGAAAGCGCAGAAAGCCGTGGGCTGCTGCTGTTACGCTTGGTTATGATGATGATGGCAAAAGGAAGTACAAGACCACTACACATGCCACGAAAGCTGATGCACTTAAAGCTCTGGCTTTGTTTTCAGATAATATGACTGATCGCCCAAATATAAAGCTCAAAGAACTGTACGATGAGTGGTCGGAAAAACACTTTCAGCGCGTAACAAAAAAGACAGAGGAAGATTATGAGTATGCTTATTCAAAAATATCTATTCTTAACAATAAGAAATTTTCAGATTTAAGAACCAAACACTTTCAAACAATTATTGATAACATGCATCTGTCCTACTCTGCACACCATAAAGTAAAAACGCTTGTTAACCTTCTATATAAATATGCAGAAGAAAACGACATAGTAAATAAAAACTATGGAAGCTTTATCAAAATTCCAAAGTCACATAAAAAAGAGAAAGAAAGATTTTCAGAAGAAGATATCAAGAAGCTTAAGAAACATTCATATGAGCATAATGTCATGCTTATCCTATGCATGATATTTACAGGCTTCAGACCTACAGCATTCTTCTCACTCACGAAAGAATCATATAATGAGAAATATAATATTTTAATTGGAGGAATAAAAACAGAAGCCGGGATAAACCGGGTTGTTCCTATCAATTCAAACATTCAGTATTATATAGATTATTTTTTGTCACTCAATGGAGAAACTCTTTTCTGTCGTAAAGATGGAAAAGCATACACCAATCTTAGAAACTTCAGAGAAAGAGAATACAAACCTGCTCTTGAGCTATGCAAAGTGAGATACCTTCCACCAATGCGCACAAGACATACATTCAGTTCTCTGATGGTAAAATACAACGTGAAAAAATTGGCACACACAAAGATGATGGGACATAC
The DNA here is from genome assembly GCA_963677605.2 of Christensenellaceae bacterium. Taxonomy (GTDB): domain Bacteria; phylum Bacillota; class Clostridia; order Christensenellales; family UMGS416; genus JAGLOK01. The sequence continues at coordinate 249,651 of CAXXDX010000006.1, forward strand.
TAAATATTCTATGTCTGCAGACGTTTACTCTCATATCGATGCAGCAGACTTGAATAAAGAAATTGAAAAAATACCGGATATTCGTTAGTAATGTGTTAGTAACCCGATTTATTTTAAGATGACACTTTTGTTCTTATACCCCACTGTTTACTTACTTTGCCTCTTATAGCTATGGTCAATTTAATGACTCTTAATCAGGGTGTCCGGGGTTCGAATCCCCGAAGATCCACCATAACAGAAAGTCTGTCTTTTAGACAGGCTTTTTTTATACTGAGGGGATGAGAACTTGTCAAGTGTTTCTATATGAAACACGGAGCTGAGCGCAACAGCGCGAAGACGAATCCCCGAAGATCCACCATAACAGAAAGTCTGTCTTTTAGGCAGGCTTTTTTTATGCTGATGGGATGAGAACTTGTCAAGTGTTTCTTTTAAGAAACACGGAGCTGAGCGCAGCAGCGCGAAGACGAATCCCCGAAGATCCACCATAATAGAAAGTCTGTCTATTAGACAGGCTTTTTTTAGTCTGAGGGGATGAGAACTTGTCAAGTGTTTCTATATGAAACACGGAGCTGAGCGCAGCAGCGCGAAGACGAATCCCCGAAGATCCACAAAAATAAAACACCGAATCAAACATAAAAATATTTAAATAAATTTACAAACAAAAAAACACCCTGCTTACATTATCTAAAATAGATGCAACAAGCAAGGTGTAAAATTAATTGTTGTTTTGTCAGCTGAGCTTTAACGGCTCCTGACCTTTTGCATAAAGATATGCTTGTATATCTGAGAGATAATATGTAGTAAAGAATTCATCTTCAGCGCTATACAACAAGGTTAATGACTTGTTTTCGTCAATCAGTCTCTTTTTTGCTTCCACATTGCCGTCAAATACAGCATTAGCCGTAAGTCTTATGAATCCGTCTGCAACAATAAAAGTAATTGCCACTGAAGAATTTTCCGACATCTGCTTAAACATAGGTTTTCTTGTGTCAGTATAAAAATAAACCTTTTCATCAACTTCAACAAAGCCGTCTTCGCCAAGCACGGGTTTTCCGCCTATTGGTCTGATGCTGGGTTTGTCTCCGTTTATAGTCGCTAAATAGAAAATTTTAGCTTCTTTCATATATTCAACTAGTTTGCTCATTATTTCCCTTTCCTACCTGAGTATATAGCTTAATAAAGCTACAAAGCCTGTTTCTTAGAATGATGATGCTACTTCTTTTGCATTCTTTATTGCTTTTTGAATAATAGTGTCAACATCGGCGCCGATAATATCCACGCCCTCAACAGCAATTGTTGAAAAATCCACAATCCCAAGGAAGCCGAACAGTATTCTCAAATAACGGTCGCCCATTTCAAATCCTGTTGCAGGACCTTCCAAGTAATGGCCGCCTCTTGATACTATGTGAACAGCTTTTTTGCCTTCGCACAAGCCGACAGGGCCATGCTCTGTATACTTAAATGTAATACCTGTAATACAGATATAGTCCAGATATGCTTTCAAGATAGCAGGCAGTCCTAAGTTCCAGAACGGTGCTGAAACGACAAACTTGTCAGCTTCGAGGAACTGATATGCATATTTTAAGATAGGATGATTTTTGCTTTCTTCTGTTTTTGGTCCAAAGACTGCCTGTATGTCTTCAACAGAAAGAAAATCAATTCCCTCTTCATATAAGTCCAGTGTGACAATCTCATCTTCAGGATTGTTTCTTTTATATTCGTCGATAAATGCGTCTGAAACTGTAAAGGTTTTTGATTCGCCTTCTGGTTTTGCGTTTGCTTTGATATAAAGTACTTTGCTCATTGTAAAACTCCTTATTATTTCATATGCTCTTCTCGATTTATTGCTATATATAATTCGCTAGAAGCATAATATTTTACTTGTATTTTAATTTTCTTCTGTTACAATTATATTAGTATAATACTTTTTTGCAAGTAGGTACTTTATAGTGCTATAGTATACAAAAAGATACTTTGACTGAAAAGGGAGCTAAATTTGGAAACAAACGAAAATATCCATGAGTTTTGTCACATGAAAGACAAATGTCAAAAATATAACCTGTGCCCTATGGTATTAGTGCAGGATTTACTTTCCGGGAAGAGAAAATTACTTATTCTATGGTATCTTAGTTATCAAACTCTTCGCTTTAATGAAATTAAACGCAAACTGCCTGATGTAACGCAGAAAATGCTAACTCAGCAGTTGAGAAAACTGGAAGCAGACGGTCTTATTCTAAGAACCGTTTATCCTGTTGTTCCTCCGAAAGTGGAGTATTCACTAACGGATTTAGGCAAAAAAATAATACCCATTCTAGAAGCTATGCACAACTTCGGAAGCAGTTATCTGTTGGCAAACGAAATACAGAATTAAGTATTAAAAAAGCGTACAAAAAAAGCACAAAGTTAATTATTGTGCTTTTTTATTTTGTTAAATTGTTGTTTATAGTTTCATTCCGCCGTTAACCTAAGCTTTGATTCCTGCAACAATATACTTCTCGTCGTCACTCACCGCAGTATTAACCGAAAAATGCGGTCTGAAAAGTTCGCATAATTCTTGCATCTCAATCAAAGGTTTTGACACACTCGACGCACGGCGCGCATGATGCAAAAGAAGTGCATCCCTGCTCATGCCGTGTGCTATGCACAGCTGGCCGCCCGGCACAATAAACTCAGACAGCTTTGAAATAAGCCGAACCGGATTTACAAAGTGCGGAAAAGCGTTATACACAACGCAGCAGTCAAACTTCTCATCAAAGTCAGCCTCTTCTATATCGCTGCAGATTACAGACACATGGGACTGCGGGTATTTTCTTCTTGCAATCTGTACCATGTTCTGCGAAAAATCGACTCCAACCAGTCTTGAAACACCTCGCAGCAGATAGTCTTCAAATAAAACTCCCGTGCCGCAGGCAACATCCAAAACGCTTTTTCCGCTGCATACTCCCGCTGCATCCAGTATCTCATCAAATTTTTTCTTGGAGCGAACCATATCCGCATCCCAGCCTTCAGCTCTTTCATCAAAAAAAGCCTGTATTTCCGCTTTATTCATTAAAAGAAACCTCCATTAGCATGCGATGATTTCTTTTATCATAAATTCTCGTCCGCCAAGAATTTCAAAGGAAGTATGTTTGCACTCAGGGCAGATCTTTTTGTTTTCAATCAGGTTATAAACCTTCCCGCATTCATTGCAGCGAACATTTCCCGGAAGTATTTCTATCTTAAGCTTTGTGTTCTCCAGCATAGTCCCGTATGAAGCTGCCGGATAGCACTGCTCCACATAGTAAGGCACCACCGAAGAAAGCTCGCCTATCTGCAGAACCAGCGTATCAACTTTTGTGAGATTTTGCTCTTTTGCCGTTTTTTCAACAACACGAACAACTTCGGCGATTATCCCTAACTCATGCATACTATTTACCCTTAACAGTGAATGTCTTCTTCACTTTTTTAACTGCGATTTTAGCTTTACGCTTGATAACATGAGGAACAATAGTCTTTTTCATGTCAAACAGCGAAACACCTTCGCCGTCATATCTTCTTTCAAGAGATATAGCGTCGAATTTACACTTGGTTGTACACTGTCCGCAGCCAACACAGAGGAACTCGTCAACCACAACTGCTCCGCATCCAAGGCAGCGTTCAGTTTCTTTGAGCATCTGCTCTTCGGTGAATGTTCCACGCTCATCATCAAACTTCTTTTCCACTTTTCTGTGTGAAGCCTGCTGACGCGGCATCTTGTCATAGCTGTCCAGCTCAAGTGTTTCTTTATCCAGCGATTTATATTCGCGCCTGTCGCGACCTATAACAAGGCTCTGTCCCGGCTGAACATATCTGTGGATAGAAATCGCTCCCTGTTTTCCTGCTGCGATTGCGTCGATAGCAAACTTCGGACCTGTATATGCGTCTCCGCCAACAAAAATGTCCGGCTCTGCTGTCTGGTATGTAAATCCGTCAGCCTGAACTGTGCCGTTTCTGTTGAGTTCCACCTTAGTTTCTTCCACAAGGCTTCCCCATTCGATTGACTGTCCTATCGATGTCAAAACGTAGTCAGCTTCCACATCAATTGTCTGGTCATCGTCGTATACAGGCGCAAAGCGGTGGTTCTCATCAAACACGGATACGCATTTGCGGAATCTGACTCCCTTTACACGTCCGTTTTCAACTAGAATGCATGAAGGTCCCCATCCGTTGTTGACTATGATTCCTTCTTCTTCGGCTTCTTCCACCTCATCAGCAGACGCAGGCATTTCTTCCGCGCTTTCAAGGCAGTACATAGATACGTCACTAGCTTCAAGTCTCGCTGCTGTGCGCGCTACATCAACTGCCACGTTGCCTCCGCCGATAACGACAGCTTTTCCTGAAAGCTTAATGTCTTCGCCAAGGTTTACTCTGCGCACAAAGTCTATTCCCGAGAACACTCCTTCAGCGTCTTCGCCTTCGATGCCAAGGCTGCGTCCGCCCTGCGCTCCTATAGCGATATAGAAGGCTTCGTATCCCTGTCCTCTTAGGTCGTCAAGCGAGATATCTTTGCCGACTTCAACGCCTGTTTTAAATTCCACTCCAAGTTCAGCCAATATATCTATTTCAGCTTTTACCACATCTTTTTCCAAGCGGAAAGCGGGTATACCAAACATAAGCATTCCGCCAAGCTGGTTTTGCTTTTCAAACACGGTTACTTTGTATCCGTCTATCGCAAGGAAGTATGCGCATGAAAGTCCTGCAGGGCCTGCGCCGACTACCGCTATCTTTTTGCCGTAGTCATGGCTTTTTTCCGGAACGAATCTACGGTCTGTGTTCAAATCCTGATCCGCTATAAATTTCTTAATGTCGTCTATTGCAAGCGGTTCGTCGATATCGTTTCTTGTGCATGCAAACTCGCAGCGTCTGTTGCATATTCTTCCGCATACTGCAGGGAACGGATTTTCTTTTTTAATAAGCTCAAGCGCTTCGGTATATTTACCCTGAGCAGCAAGCTTTATATATCCCTGAATCGCGATGTGCGCGGGACATTCCGCTTTACATGGCGCAGTTCCTGTATCCACAACATTTTTCCTGTTTGTGCGATATTCGGGATTCCATCTCTCCGATGTCCACTCGGTGTCTCTGGGAGTGTCTTCACGAACAATTTTCTCAACGACAGGCTTTGATGAGCACACTTTTTGTCCCAGCTGCAATGCGTTTACAGGACAATTTTCGACGCACTGTCCGCAAGCTACGCATTTGTCGCGGTCAATTACAGAAACGTAATTTGAGCGAACCATGTCTGCATTGATAAACATCTCAGCTGTACGCATCGAAAGGCATCCGCATCCGCAGCAGTTGCAAATAGCATGTGTTTTTCCGTCGCCGTCAAGGTTTGGAATCTCGTGCATCAGTCCGTTTTCTTCAGCGCGGCGCAGTATCTCATATACTTCTTCTTTTTGAACTTCGCGTCCGCGTCCTGTTCTTATGTAATACTCTGCGGCATGTCCCATCTGAATACACATATCTTCCTTAAGATGTCCGCATCCTTCACCCATGATTTCGCGAACTGTCCTGCATGAACAGTTTGAAACAGAGAATATATCATGCTCTTCGATATGCTTTGATAGCTCTTCATATGATGCTCTGCGGCTTTCGCCATCGATAGCTTTTTCAATAGGAATTACTCTCATTAAGCCAACACCAACCGGCAGCATTCCGGCAGTGCCTGCGCCGCGGATTCTTCCATACGCCTCAAAAGCTTCGGCTATCTGCGGATATTTATGCGGATTTGTCGGATGGTTGGTCATCATCTCCATGATTCCCGGCACCCAAGTGTCATACCAGAAAGTATCTTTCCCGTCTATTGTGTTTACAAAGCATACACCTGCGTCCGCAAGCTCCAAAAGCAACTCATGGCACTCTTTTTCCGGCCTTCCGGTGCGCTCGCTTACGACATCGGCAGTAACCTTTTCGCGTATAGCCATAGTCATAACCATCTCAGCCATGTCATCAGTTACTACAGGCTCAAGTATCATATATTCCGGTGCTTCAAAGTCGTATTCATCTTTGGCACCAGGTTTTTTGCGCCCGATATGATTTGCAAGAGCAAGAATCTTCGGATTACCCTGCTTTTTTCCTTTTTCATTCATGATTTCAGTCACGATAATTTCTCCTTATATAGGTAAGTTTAATTCTTATTTTCCATTCCAATTCAAAGCTTCTTTTTTAATCCACTCTGCCCACTCTTTTATTCCTTCGCCTGTCCTTGCGGATATCGGAATAACCTTAGCATTCGGATTAAGCTTTTTCACGCGCTCACGCACTGCATCCATGTCAAATTCAAAATACGCAAGCACATCTGTTTTATTTACCAATACAACATCGCAGATTGTAAACATCAAAGGGTATTTGAGCGGCTTGTCGTCACCTTCGGGAACAGACAGTATCATAGCGTTTTTAGCCGCTCCCGTGTCAAACTCAGCGGGACAAACCAGATTTCCCACATTTTCGAGTATGGCGATGTCGATTCCTTCAACTCCAAGGCCTTCTATCCCCTGCTTTGTCATCTCCGCATCAAGATGGCACATTCCGCCTGTGTGCAGCTGGATGACCTTAGCTCCTGTCTTCTGGATAGTTTTCGCATCCACATCGGAGTCAATGTCAGCTTCCATGACGCCTATTGTAAAATCATCCTTCAAGGCCTCAATTGTTTTGCACAGAGTTGTCGTCTTTCCTGCGCCGGGTGATGACATCAGGTTTAAAAGAAAAACGCCCTGCGATTTCATTTCATCTCTTAGTATGTCGGCCTGTTTGTCGTTGTTGTCAAATACACTTTGTTTGATTTCCAGTATTCTGAATTCATCCATTAATAATTCTCCTATTCAGCAAGCTGTTTGATTTTTCCGTAAGCTTTTAGGTCTGTATAAAGTTCTGCTTTATACGGATTTCTTTTTGTCTTTTTCACTTTATATATCATGTAAATTAAAACCACGATGTTTGCAGCAAGAGCAAGCGCGCTTATTGCAAAATATATCTTCGGATTATATGTTGAGTCCACACGGAATCTTCCCGCGTCCTGAAACATCGGAAATGTCTGCGCGAACATGCACCAAAGAGCAAGAGTTTGTGCACGGTGCTGCAGCCACGCGCCTTTTCCGACTGTAAACGCACAAAGAGTCGGTGCCAAAAGCAGTGCAAATCCGCAGTACCACGCATGATGCGGAAGGCAATTATATGTATAGGCAAAGTTCCAGATGTCATATGCTATAACCCAGAACCAAAGCATGTCCGGCCAAAGCATGTCGCGGCTTTTGTCGTTCTTGGTTGCTTTGCGGATAGTTATCCCAAACCAGCCCGTGATAGTTATTATGTTCAATATTCCCGCTGCGGCATTCATATAGTTCCAAGATCCGCCCATCAGCATTACCGCAGTGTCAGCTGTTTTATCAAGCGCCATAGTTGCATAGCTTATGCCGACTTCGATATCGCGGATACATGCTTCCAGTATATTTACGGCAAGTATCAGCGGAGGAAATAACAATGCAATCTTATTGTTTGACAGTTTCCATTCCGTTCCGTCTTTTCTTTTCCCCTTTAAATGGCGGATAAGCCAGAAACCTATACATCCCGCAGTTGAAGAATAAACCTTCGCCAGATGAAACCAGTCAGTATATGTGCTTTCTTTAAGCGTTGTAAACCAAAGCACTGAAAGCACAATCGGAAGCACAACAAAAAATGCAAAGCCCACATATTTAAATCGTCTCGAAATTTCGTTCAGTGCAAAAAGCGCCGAACACACACAAAGCCATACAAGAAGCACCGAAATAACGGTCGCACCGTCTGCGTAGTTAAAAGTAAACATCATCAATCTCCCTACAATTTTATTTTGGATTCTATGCCGCGTTTATATTTTTATTGCGGCTTTAAAGTGCATAATCTTCTGGTTGTACCAACAGCCATTTAGATTGTTAATATTTTAACATTATCATTTTCAATATGTCAACACAATTTGCTAAATAGGCTTATTTAAAGCGTTTTTGAGGGATTTTTGAATTGTCTTTTTCCATAATATATGTTATAATTCTCTTGTGGTATTTGGTTGTACCAGTATCAATTATAAAAAATGGAGATAACATATGGAGTTTTCGAAATTAAGTGCGCCGACACTAAAAGAGCTTTTTGTAAAAGAATTGGAGTCGATGATTCTTTCAGGCCGCCTACCAGTAGACACTAAGCTTCCTCCCGAGCGCGAACTTGCAGAGAATATGCAGGTCAGCCGCGCGGTTGTAAACGCAGGAGTTTCCGAGCTTGCAAGAAAAGGATTTCTGGTTATAAAGCCGCGCGTCGGTACGTTCGTTGCCGACTACAGAAGAAACGGAACAATAGAAACATTCCTGGCTATAACCTCATATAACGGAGGAATACTTCGACGCGAAGAAGTGCGCTCCGTTCTCGAGCTGCGCATATCTCTTGATACGCTTGCAGTAAACCTATGCGCCGAACGAATTACAGACGAAGAACTTGAATCTTTAAGGGAGATAACAGAAGCACTCGGACACGCCGAGAGCATTGAAGATGCAGTAACTCATGCGTTCAGCTTCCAGCATCAGCTTGCATTTTTTTCGGGAAACACGTTTCTGCCTGTAATATTCAGCTCATTTAAATCACTGACGCGCAATCTGTGGCTGCGTTTTTGTGAGCTCTATGGAATATCCGCACTGTATGAAAACACCGATATGTTATGCGTGTATTTGGAAAAACGGGATTTCGAGGGAGCTGTAAAGTGTCTTAGAACTTCGTTGGAAAACTCAATAAGCGGAGATAAGCAGATATACTATTAATATCACGCAGGCAAAATCGGCTATTGTATCTGTTACATGCTTTCTGTTTCGGTCACTTTAATAACTCTGGATGTTTCCATCGCCGAGTCCTTGTCCTGATACATATTCTTATCAGCAACCTTTAATATTTCATCCAATGTGGTTTCAGGATTTTCAACCTCAATAAATCCTATAGCAACTTTTATGTACACCATATAATCGCCGTATTTAAACGGCTCTTCTATCATGCTTTTAAGCCTGTCTCTTGCCTTTAATGCTTCCTCTCTTTCTCCAGAAGCCCCTAAAATTATTATAAACTCATCCCCGCCAAACCTGCATGCAAAATCACCTGTTCTTGTAATCATTTTTATCTTTTTGGCAAGTTCAACAAGCAGCATATCGCCGAATATGTGGCCGTAAGTGTCATTTACTGTTTTAAATCCGTTTATATCCAGCAGATAAACTATAAAGCTGTCTTTATATGATCTGTTTCTTTCAATTAATGACTTAAAGTCCGCATCCAGTCTTCTTCTGTTATATAAGCCCGTCAAAGCATCTTTTTCAGCTGCATACTGCAATCTTGCCTGCGCTCTGTGGTTTATAAGCAAGAGAACGCTGAACATATACATAAGAAGCCAGATCAGTGAAACAAAATATATGGTTCCCATAAAAGGATGATTTGTGACGGATTCACTGCCAAAAGCATAACCAAGCGCCAGAGCCCACCTTACAGCAAACCATATCCCCTCGAAAACAAATGCTGCTGCGAACAAATACGAAAGCTTTCTCTCCGTACCTTTTGTTCCCTTTAGCATAGATATAACTATTACAGGGCACATCGCCAGAATCATTGCATCCATTACCAAGTATCTGATTGTTGCATTTCCGGTCGTTGTAGCACCAACAACAAAAAAGACAATAAATAGTATAGCGTTTAAATGTTTGCGGTTTTCTTTAGAACCGATGTTTTTAAAACGCAGAACGCCTTCCAGTATAAGATATGTGCTTGAAAGCAGAGAAAAAGTGCCGATAAGCTGGCCAAAAGGAGCTGTAATCTCTTTTAGAAATAAGAATATAAATCCCACTATGCTTATGACAGACGATATCAGCCAAACCTTAATCCCATGTTCCCACTTGTTTATTTTAAAAAGAACAGAGTATACAATCGCAACTATGACATATATCACAGCCAAAGCCAATGCTAATGTCGTGTAATCAATTTTAATCAATAAACTTCTCCTCTTGTCCCAATGCCGACAATTCTTCTATTACACTTAATTTGCATCATAATTTATATATAGGTATTATATCATACATCCTTTTTGCTATTTTCTGCAAATATTTTTTAACCGTCACCATCATATAGCAAAAAGCACATGACTTGTGTCACGTGCTTTTGTCTTCTACTATTTTCTTTTCTTTTTGCGTACAATAATGCTGATAGCGATTACCAATACAACGACCACCGCTGCGATAATTATTATAGTTTTAAGCATCATTTCCTCCTTCCCCATTTAATTGATTTTAGTTAGGTGTATTTTTATGAACTTATTTATGTTAAGCCGGCTATTCAGTAAGCTCGCAAGCTTTCGTGCACAAACCATAGATTATGTCGCTTTTTTCTTCTATCGCGATGTTAGCTTTTTTTGTGCTGCTCTTTCTTACTTTCTTAAACAGGAAATACGGCACAGCCCAGCCGGCAAAGCCAGGCACAGCAAGAACTATCATAAGCGGAATCATTCCGGCCATCTGGGCAAATACCGCCCCTGCCATAAACGCTGTTCCTATAAGCCCTATTGAATATGCGGCAATTGACGCATTTTTGCCTTTTAAAAACTCAAGCCTCTCGATTTCTTCCATATTCTTTTCAAATTTATCCTGAAGTTTGTTAATTTCATCTTTGTTTTTCATGTCTCTGCTTCTTTTAAGCTTCAGCACAGATGAATTGTAGTTTATGACCGACTCCAATTTCTTTTCCAGTGTCCATCCAAAGTTTCTGTATCCGTCCAGATACATCGAAACCATGTCTTTTTTCACAGTCACATCTTTATACTCATACATAATGACTTTGTTGTTCATTTTTGTTCCTCCTCTTTTTTTATAGCTTCAGCAGCTTCATCTTCTTTTTTTACTTCCTCAAGAAATTTTCCAGCAATCTTGCCTTCCATTCTCTTATAACCGTTCACTACGCCGTTCTCGATTTTTTTATATCCTCCAACGACTCCGTCTTCAATTTTCTTGTAGCCCTTTACCACAGTTTCTTCAATTTTTTTCGGTGACTTAAACTTATAATCGCTCATTTTCGTTCCGCCTTTCTTGTTATATAATTTATATTAAAAATATTTATTTTTTGCTTGTGTAATGTTTAGGAAATGTTAATTCACAAATCATAAGTTTCTTTTTATGATGCTTTTTTAACTTTCGCTATCTTGTTTTCTCTTTCAAGCCAGTTTATTGTGTCTTCAATGGATTCCTCAAAAGGTCTTGTTGTAAATCCTAGCTCTTCTTCAGCTTTTGTGCAGTCAAATACGTTGTTGCGGATCAAGCTATACACCGCAAAGCTTGTCATGCGCTGCTTTTTACCGGTTACTCTTTCAATAATGTCAGAGCCTTTTCCCAGAATTTTGCCAACACTTTTAGGCAGTATTCGGGTTACTTCCTTCGTAGAGGTCGCCTTGCTTAAAATTCCAAACATTCTCTGCATGGTTACGCATTCATTGCCTAAAATATATCCTTCGCCTTTTCTTCCTTTTTTGGTGCAGGTTAAGATAGCATCAGCTAAATCTCTTGCATCCACTGCATTGAAGCTTCCTTCAAGCCCTGCAGTCATTTTTCCTTCACAATAATCTATAACAAAGCTTGCCACAGGGCCGTAAGCATAGTCGTCAGGGCCGCAGATTCCTGTTGGGAATACTATAGACGCATCCAATCCGTATTTGTTTACAGCATCCATAACAGCCTGTGACGCCATCGCTTTGGTTTTGCCGTAGAACCCTACAACCTTTTCAGGATCGTATGAATCAACCTCAGTAATCGGTATGCCGTGCGGCTGCTCCGGAATGGCGCTTATAGAGCTTACATAGACCAGCTTTTTAGCACCGTGGGCAATGCATGCATTCACTATGTTTTTTGTTCCATTAACGTTTACGTCGAATACCTTCTGATTAAAATCCTTGTTTACGGTAACAATAGCCGCGCAGTGTATTACGATTTTTTCAACTTCATCTTTGGTTTCAAAAAACCTCTCAAGGCTTTCCTTGTCAGTTACGTCGCCTGTTACTACTTCAACTTCTTTAGGAAGCCTTTCTGCCGCTTTGTCTCCCGCAAGCACAAGCCCGCGTACTTTTTCGCCTTCGCTTAAAAGTTTTTCAGCCACGCTGCTTCCCAAGTTTCCTGCTACACCCGTCACAAAATACATCCTGTTGTTTTCCATTTTATTTCTCCTTTATACTTTTGATATCTTTCTTGTTTCATATCTTGTGTGTTTATAATACTTTCGGGTTGTTTATGATTTGCTAAAAAAATGTTTAAGAAATATTAATTGAAAGAGAAATAACAATTATTTTATAATTTCGGCAATACAGTATATAATAAATATACTAACTATTATAGATTTGGACCGCGGTTGCTTGATCTATACATCAGCCGCATGGAGAGACAGATGAGTTTTATGAATATATTGAAACTGCCAAAAAGCGTCAGACGCGATTTTTATAAATCAAAATATCTGTATTATAAAAAGTTCAATGTTTTTGCGCTTTCTGCTTTTTGTTTCACATTCATAATACTTTTTACCGCAGACTTGGCCAACGGATTTAAATGGACATATCTTTTCCCGAGGCTTCCTGTTCTTCTGCCCCTTGCAATATTTATACTTATATATAAAAAAACCAACAGCTACAGGATAATGACGACACTGTCTTTTATCTTTGTTCATGCAATCATATGGCACAGCATATGGATTATTTCAAAAACGACGGATATGGCCCATATCAACGAAAACTTTTTGTTTATGAGCTTTCCGCTTCTAATAGTTTCTTTCTGCGCTTCGCCGAGAGAAGCCTTTATTGGCCAATGGGGACTGCTGCCGGATATATTGCTTGCAAACAGAATATTCCACTTCCCTAATCCTGATGTTCTTATAGTTTATATATGTCAGGTAGTCGTAATGCTCAACATAATAAGTGTAATTGTAACAAGGCTTTATTACGACCATTACAATGATGAGAAAAAGCTCAAAAAACTGTCATATTATGATCCGCTTACAAAAGTGTACAACAGAAACAAGCTTAACGAATTGGAAGTTGAGTGCTCCGCAAGCAATCATTGTGCCAGTGTATTGGTTATTGACATTGATTTTTTCAAGAAGATTAATGACACTTTCGGCCACGACAAAGGTGACTACATCCTTCAGTTTATTGCAGGCAGAATAAAAAACAGCGTAAGGGAAGATGACAAAGTGATTCGTTACGGCGGCGAGGAATTTGTTGTTATCATGCCTCATTGCAGCCTTAAGAAAGCTCTCGTAATTGCCGAAAGAATAAGAAAAGATATAGAAGACTCCGATAACGGCCTGCAAAAAATAACGGTATCAATAGGAGTTGCCGAGCACTCAGGCGATGACATTAATGTCTCAATAAAAAAAGCTGACGAAGCTTTGTACAGTGCCAAACAATCAGGCCGAAACAAAGTACTAAGTCAGCAATAGTAATTATAATTTTACTACTGTGCAGGGTGTGTTTTAAGTTTTACCGTAAAAACAGTTCCCCTGCCAAGTTCGCTTGCAACAGATATATTTCCGCCTACAATTTCCACAACCCGCTTTGAAAGTGCAAGCCCCAGTCCGTTTCCTTCATCAGAGTGCGATGTATCTCCCTGATAGAATTTGTCAAAAATATGATCAACAGTTTCTTCATCCATGCCGCATCCGGTATCTTCTATCTCAACAGTTACAAAATCATCGTCCGAAGTTTGCCTGAGAGTAACTTTCCCGCCTTCCTTTGTAAACTTAATAGCGTTTGAAAGAAGATTGTTCCAAACTATCTCAAGCATGCTTTCGTCAGCCTCGATCACTTTGCGCTCCTGTATGTCAACGACAAAGTCAATGTTTTTCGCTTCCCATTTTTCTTCAAACAAGATGGCGCAGTCACACAATTGTCTGCATAAATCATAAGGCTTTCCGGCAGGAGTTATCTCCTGATTTTCCAGCTTGTTTAGTTTTAATATGTTTCCGACAAGAGAAGTCAGTTTCTGCGATGCCTCTATAATTGTATCTGCATATTCCTTTTGCTGCTGTGGTGAGATGTTTTGCCTCTGCAATGCCATCGCATAGCTCTGGATTACAGAAAGAGGTGTTTTTATTTCATGCGATACGTTTGCTATAAAGTCGGATTTTAATGTTTCAGTGCTTCCAAGCTCTTCAACCATCTTGTTAAAGTCTTCAATCATTACATCCACAAAGTCATATTTCTCCGGTTTATGTATAGGTGCGAGCTGAACACTAAAATCGCCTTCTGTGACTCTTTTAGCCGCATTGCTAAGCTTTTTCATCGGCCTGTCTATTGACATATATCTTTGAAAATTGATCGTGGCAACAAAAACAGCAGTGACGAGCGCCCAGTAGCCAAGCATCCCTGCGATGTAGCCAAAAGGAAATCTTTCAACGTTTATATACTTGGTTAAAATTAGCGCCTGTCCTGTAGCAAGGACTAAAAGCACAATATATGTGATGTTAAATTCCTGCCAGGTAAACCGGCTGACTTTAATCCTGCTGTCAGTCTCTTTAACTTTCTCAAATCTTTCCTTGTTGCTTTCAATTACATCTATCACTTTTTTCAGGAAGTTTACTATAGCATTCACCCGAGCACCACCTTATATCCCAATCCATGAACAGTAGCAATCCTAAAGTCATCGCAGCCGGAAAACTTGTCGCGAAGCTTTGTAATGTACACATCAACTGCCCTGAGGCTTGTGTCGCTGTCTATTCCCCAGAACTCGTCCATAAGCTGAGCACGCGAAAAAGTGCGGTTTGGGTATGACATCATCTTAAACAGTATATTAAACTCGCGAACAGTTACAGGTATGTCCTGGCCGTCAACTTCCGTTGTCATCGCGTCAGCATCCATAACAAAGCTTCCGACGGTAAGCTTTTTCGAGTTCATTATATTTGCGCGTCTAAGCAGAGCGCCTACTCTTAATACGAGTTCATCCATAACGATTGGTTTAACCATATAATCGTCAATGCCGGCTTTAAATCCCTTCTGTTTTGCTGTAAAATCATCACGTGCAGTCATAAAGAGTATAGGGATTGTCTTGTTTATCTGCCGCACTGTCTGAGCAAACTCAAAACCGTCCACTTCCGGCATCATAATGTCGGATATTATAAGATCATAGTTTGCGTTATACATCAAATCATATGCTTCATTAGGGTTGAGGCACCCTTTTGAGTTGTAGCCGTTATCATTCAAGTAAGTACATACTATCTGGTTAAGCTTTTTGTCATCTTCAACCACTAAAATGTTAATCATAATTTAGCTCCCGTTCATTTATCTGATATAAGGATATCAGCTAAATGTTAAAGAATTGTTTCTAAACACAACATTCATTGCTATTTATTAAATTCTATAGTTCAGTTAAATATTCATTCCGACCGCATAAAACATTCCGTTTACCCAGCTGATCCATCTTTTATAAAAACTCTTTTTATTATTTCTCATATTAAGCTCCTTTTGTTTAGGTTATAAACAAATATTAAGCTTTGACTGTTTATCATTCGTTTAAAAAATGTTTGAGAAATGTTAAAAGGCACATGATTTGCATCACATGCCTTAAATTATAATTGTTTTTGAATTATTTTTTCATATAAGCTTTAAGCCCGAAAACTATACCTATAAGGACAGCTCCTCCGATTAAAGCACCTATTATAATCGGAACCGCTACAGAACTTTTTTCCTCATCAAGCTCAGAAATTATTTCAATCGCAGGTGTAGCTTCAGCCTCAGGGCTTGGCGTTGCAGTCACAGGTTCAGCCGCAACTTCTTCCGAAGGCTTAGCAGTCGCAAGAACAACAGGCTGAGCATACTCGTAATAGTTTCCGCCTGCTGTAGAAACTCCTGTTTCGGAAATAACTTTGATTTCTTTTGTGTCTCCGCTTTGTGTTCGTATTGTAACTGTCGCCTCTCCTTCTCCGATAGGGATAAGATCAGCTGTTGCTATTCCGTTTTTGTCAGGTGAAACCGATGTGCAGTCCACCCAAACAGCCATAGGATTGCTTGACACAAAGCTTACAGTGTCTGTTGTGTTTTTGGGCGAAAGAGTAACTTCATACCTAACAGCTTCACTTGAATCCAGCTTGGGTTCATCTGCAGAAAGAATAATTTCAGCAGGGATCATCTCCGCCGTTTCTTCTTCCGCATCTTTTGCAAGAACGAAGTTTGAAAGGGTAAATGTTACTGTTATTGTCTTTGGATTTTCATATCCTTCAAAAGAAACCATATAATCCTGTGCCACAGCTTCCGAAACAGCCGAACCGTCCCATGCGTTAACCGGATCGTTCGTGTCGAATCGGTCTCCCGTTTTAAGTGCTGATTTTGGCTCCGTCTGAGTAATTGTCAGCTCCTGTCCGTCCAGCAAAACCGCTTCATAGAAAATATCGCAGGATGATAAAAGCCCGTTTCTGCCTTCCACATCAGCTATATATATAGCGCCCACGCCCGAAAGAGAATCTACTCCCGCATCTACCGCCGCTTTAATCAGATGCTCATCACAGTCGAATGAAAGAGTGTATGTGCCGTTACCCGAAACTATAACAGATTCGCCTCTGCAGTTGTTGTAAAACTCATGCTCCGAGTCGTTGTAGTATGCATTTATCGCAATCTCCATTGAGTTTTCTTCGGAAATCTCAGGTACAACGTTTACTTTTACAGTCTTTATAAGTCCCGAACTCGAAGTCATAGTAATCCATGCAGTTCCGACGCTTTTGCCTGTAATTTCTCCGAGAGTGCTCACATAAGCCACACTTTCATCCGAGCTTACAAATGTAACCACATCATCCGAGCCTTCTGCAACGCTAACTTCTATCTTCTTGGCACCAGATACCGGGACGGTGTAAGCCTCTGCATCTGTGTTAAGCTCATCCAGCGGCATTTTAAGCTCTTCATTAGGATAAACAGTCACTTCAATTTCTTGAGCAATATCACCGCTCGCTGAAGCAGCATACACAACACATCTGCCGATGCTTTTAGCTCTTATCAAGCCGTTATACACAGTTGCAACCGAAGGATTGGAGCTATAGAAAGCAATAGTCTCGTTAGTGTCATCCGGCAGTGCTTTTGCAGTCACTTCCGCCCACGAACCAGCCGTAAGAGAGAGTGTGTCTTGCGAAAGTGTAATTTCTTTTATTGGTATAGTTTGAACCGGATTTTCTTTTGTGCCAAGCACAATAGAATTTATGTCGTTTACACCTGCAGATTTATCCGCAAAATAATGTCCCCTTAAGATTCCTTTTACAATTTCGGGATAAACCTGCTCGCCTGTTTCCCTGTCAAAAAGCGCCATGCTGTAATCTGCGGGTTCAATTGATTTATCATACCACCCGTTATCCCACAGGCAGCATACCACGCCGGACACGCGAGAAAGCCGCGCCATAACTTCATAGTAATACGTTCTGGCTTCAGTGTTGTTTTTGTTTGACGCTCCATACTCTCCCAAAACCACAGGAATATCCTTTGATGTAAACCAATCAATCAGCTTCTGGAAGTTGACACTCATCTTCTTCGCGCTGTCCTCGCTCCATTTTGTAATTCCCATGGTGTCAAGAAGCCCAAAGCTGTAGTCATAGTCATGCACCGAAACCATCAGTCTGTTTTCTTCATTCCATTTATCCTCTGGAAGTGCAAATCCGTTATCTTCATTGGTTGTGTTTACAATGTTTGTGTATCTTCCCGGAACCAGTAGCCACCTTCTGGTATTGTTTCCGCCCGTAGAGCGAACCGTATCAACGAAAATCTGGTTAAGCTCCCCTATCACTTTAAAATCGCGGATAACGCCTTCTTTTGTGTCGTCATCGCTTTTTACTTCATTCATAGACTCGAATATAACATGCTCGTCATAGCCGGCAAACGCTGTCGCTATCTGATCCCAAACTTGCGCATACTTCTGCTTTACAACATCAAGCTCCTCGCCTTCGTATGCAACACGAAGCCACCCTGTCTGTTCGGCTCCGTCATGATGTACGTTTACTATCACATACATGTCCTGACGCAAAGCGTAATCTGCAATCTCGCGCACACGTCTCATCCAAGCTTCATCTATTGTATAATTATTTTCATCGTCAATTTTAAGTCCCCATGTAACAGGAAGACGAAGTGTGTTAAACCCCGCATCATGAACGGCATCAATCAGTTCGCTTGTAGTCACTACGCTTTGCCATGCAGTCTCTGACGGCATAAATGCAGAGTGTCCGTCCATTGTGTTGCCAAGGTTCCACCCCAGTCCCATTTCATCTGTTATCTCATCTGCAGCAAGGTCCCGAAAAGGCAGCCTAAGTACAGTCTCCTCTTTTTCCGATGCCAAGGCAGGCTGTATGAAAGCCATTAAAAAAAGCGCTGCAGCAGTGCAGCATAAAATAATACGCGTAATGCATTTTTTCATAATAATTCTCCCAAGTGAAGTAAAGTCAAACCTTTAGTATTATAAAATTTATTATTCGTCAGGAAACTCGCTTATTATGCCGCTTTCCCTCTTTCCGTCTTGTGCAGATTCATTCATTTCTTTTGTGCTTTCAGCAATTCCGCCTTCCGATTCAATCGATTTAAAGAACTTAACAACAAAAGCGCTGACTGTTGACAAAATCAATATAGGTGCAATAAATGCCCCGATAAAGAGCAAAAGCCAGTTGCTCATGAAAAACAGCCATCCTTCAAAAGCGACTAAAGCAACGCATAAAAGCGAGCGCAGATAAAACCTGAAGAATATATTCCTCGAATTTACCAAATGCCGAAATACTTTGGCTTTGTATCTTGCGGCAAGAGCAAAAGCATAAAAGAAGTGTATGATAAACAAAAAAGCGCTGACCATCCCAAGGATAAGAAAGCCTATAGGATTTCCGTCAAGTCGTTCAAAAAGCAAAAAATCCAACAAAACAGCAGCGAGTGCGACAAGCATAACCAAGCCAAGTATAATCCCCTGTTTAAAGTTTTGTTTATAGGCTTTAATAAACGCAAGAACTATGCTGTTTTCTCTCTCTTCCACGATTTTAAGAGTTACTGTATAAGCTGCTATCGCAGAAACTCCGATAGTAACTACAGGCAAAGCCCCGATAATAAACATGAGATTTAATAAAAATAAATCCCAGATTCGGGAGAAAAACTGTGCCGGTTTGCTGTCAAATGAAAATATTTTTGCCAATTGTCGTACTCCGTTTTAATAGTAAGGGGGAAAGCTTAAGCTTCCCCCTCAAAGTTTAATTTATTTAGTCTCAGTTTTCTTCCTGCTGAAGCTGGAATCGAACTGCTGCCTGCTCACGGCTCCAGTCAAGAATTTTGTCATACTCATAGTCTTTGCAGATTCTTGTCATCTCTTTTATGAGATATTCAAACTCGCCGTCATTCTTTGCATACATTGCACGCCATGAATAGTTGGTTACAGTCTGTTTTACCTGTGTCCAGATAACTTCAAGCTCTGAGTCACGCTTTGGCTCAGAATATGATGTTCCCGGCACCAAAGTATAATTCATGTTTTCCATGTAATCTTGAGTATAGTCATATCCTACAACATCACGCCATTCCTGCTCAAGTTCGCATTTCGCATCACCTAGCATGCTGCGCCAGAAGTCCTTGTTGTATGTTTCGCCGTTTGAATCAGGGTTCTTTGCGTCAATAATCCATGTAGTGTTGTTAAGCTGAAGTGCTCCGTCAGTGTATATCGCTCCTAGCTGATATGTTTTGCCTGTTTCTTTGCTTGTCCATTCCACTCCGCCAAGGTCATAGTGCGGGTCGCGGTTGCATTCAAGCCCAAGCTCAGTGAAGCAAGTGTTGCCTTCTTCGTCGTAATACCACATAAGATCTTCAAGCCCGTACCAAATTGTCATAGCGCCAGACGGTGTGTAAAGAAAGTCTAAAAATTCCATACAAAGCTCAGGGTACATAGTGCTTGCGCCAATTGTCCAAACGCGGTTTCCGCCGAGTTTGCTCATTCCGTAAACGGCAGGAGCCGCTTCGTCCGGAACGAGAGAAAGCATCATTTTATTCTGCTCTATATGCTCTGTAGTGTTATATGTGAGAGATCCGCTGAAGTTAAAGATTGAAAAGAATGTGCCGCCTGCTTTAACTTTTTCAGACATCTGGTCAAATGTCTGTGTCATTGAGTCCGGGTCAATGAGGTCATTTTGATAAAGCTTGTTAAAGAATCTAAGCATTTCAATATACGGACCGCCTTCTTCAAGCTCATCATGAAGCTCGCCTGTTGCAGGGTCATATAATCCGAGTGTAAGTTCATCATATCCGTAGTATGCAGTAGCCATGGCTTTAACATACATAACCATCGTTCCGTCCCAATCGGGCCAAAGCGATGCGGCATATGTTTCGTTGCCGTTTTCATCAGTCGGGCAAACTTCTTTCATCTGCTTTAAAACATCTGCATAATCATCAAGATTTTTTACAGGCGGATAGCCTATCTCTTTGTAGAGATCCCATCTTAAGTCCCATGTATAAAAGAAGCTGGAGTGGTCTTCGCTGCTTTGTGCGATTCCGTGTCCCAAGCCATAGATGTTTCCGTCGCCTGAGATTTTCCTGTTTGTCTCAAGAGCTGTCTGTGCATTTGCCCAGATAGTAGGCCCGTATGTCTGGCAAAGGTCGCCGTCTTCCCAATTATACAAAAGACCGAGATTTACAGCGTCTTTATACTCTGCTCCGTTGTCTCCCCAGACAACGATATCACCCATGTCTCCGGATTCCAAAAGAGTTTCGTATGTGCCTTCAACATCGTTTATTATATTCATCTCAACGTTGAATTTGTCTTTAAGAAGCGCTGCATACCAACCTGTCTGCATTCCGCTCCAGTTAGCAAGCTGGCTGTAAACATCCAAGGTGATAAGTTCCTGATCTTCGGCTTTTTCTTCCTTTGGGCTGTCTGATGTTTGTGTGTCGCCTGTCGGCTGGCAGGCCGATGTTCCAAGCATCATTGAAAAGATCATCATTGTGCCTAAAACAACAATTAATATTCGTTTAAATTTACTTTGCATATTCATTTTCGAACACCTTTCGTTTTATTGTGAATTTTACCGCTATACTTATCCCTTGACCGCACCGAGCATTATGCCTTTGACAAAATATCTCTGCATGAAAGGGTAAACCAGCATTATTGGTATAACAGTCGCCATTGCGATTGTATATTTAACAACTTTGGAGTTAAGCGAGTTTTCAAGCACCTGAGAAGTTCCCGCTCCTCCGCTCATGACAGCTTCCAGATCCGATGCTTTAACAAGATACACATACAGGCGGTGCTGCAGCGTATAAAGCTGCGGTGCGCCTTTCATAAGTATCAGAGAGTCTTGGAACGAGTTCCAGTTTCCAACTGCTCCAAAGATTGCAATCGTTGCGAGTATCGGCTTTGAAAGAGGCCAGATAATCCGAAGGAAGATTGTCATAGTTGACGCACCGTCAATAATGGCGCTCTCTTCCAGTTCACCCGGAATTGATTCTATATACGTTTTTACCAAAATGATGTTATATGGCGCTACAATTCCCGGAATAATATAAGCCAGGTAATTGTTTGTAAGCCCCAACATAAGCATGTTTAAGTACCAAGGAATCAGTCCAGCGTTAAAATACATGGTAATTACGATGAAACGATACCAGAAGCTTCTGTGCCACAGTTTGCGGTTTGTGACAAGATAGCCCGCAAATCCGCTTGCCAGAACCATAAGTGCGGTTCCGAAGATTGTTCTTGTAACTGTAACTATAAAAGCATTGCCCAGCTCGTTTACATCCTTGAGCGCAATATAGTTTGATATATTAAGTCCTATTGGATAAAAAGATATCGCGCCTCTTGTGACCAAATCATTGTCTGAAATGGTATTAATAAATAGATAGTAAAAAGGGAAAATACATATCAAGGTAAGAAGCAGAAACATGGTTCCGTTGTAAATATCAAACACAACGTCACCGGGACGTCTGCGAAACCCCGATTTCTTCTTTTTTTGATTTTTTGCAATTTTGTTATTCATATCCGCCTCCTAAATAATACTTTCGCCGCGCACAAGTTTTGCTGCCTTATTCGCAAATAATAGGAGCGTTATGCTAATTAATGATTTAGCCATTCCGATAACGGTTGAAAGAGGAATTCTTCCGCCGTCAATACCGATATTATAAACGTACAAATCCAAAACTTCTATTCTGTCAATATTCATTGCATTTGAGAACATCAGATACTGTTCCATGCCATTGGAAAGTATTCCTGCAAAAGTCAAAAGCAAAATTACAAAGTATGTGGGCAAAAGTCCGGGAAGTGTTATAAACCACATCCTCTGGAAGCGTCCTGCGCCGTCAATTTTAGCGGCCTCATACAGCTGGCTGTCGATGCCCGCTATTGCCGCAATGTAGATAATCGCGCTCCATCCCAAGCTCTTCCATATTCCCCAAACAAGCATTTTTATCCAGATATAGTCCGAACTCATCAGCCAGTTTACTTGGGAGTCTATGTTGAAAAGCGCTAAAAATGAGTTAAAGAAACCGTTCGTGCTGAATATAGCCAAAGCTATCGCATAAATAAGCACCCAGCTTATAAAATTTGGAATAGTCGTAAGGCTTTGAACAATCCTTTTAAACTTAGAGCTTCTTATTTCATTAAGAAATATTGCAAAAACCATAGGTATCCAGCTTGTCAGAATACCAAGCCCGCTCATTGCGAGAGTATTTTTGATAACACGCAAGATATCATGAACTGTAGCCGGATTGCGGAATAGAATCAAAAACCACTTGAAACCCACATAAATATCCTTGCTTAATGTTCCGCCTGCCGTATAATCATAAAAAGCATAACGCCAACCCCACAAAGGCAGATAAAAGAACACAAAAGTCAAGAACAAAATAGGCAAAAGCATTATAAACAAGGAATACTTCTGCTGCATTTTCATGCTTTCTTCTTTTTCTTCGGGACGCATAAATATCAGTATTACAGCACTGATTAAAAATATCAGAGCAATCAGTATTGCATACCAATAAAATGCCTTCGGGAAAACAATTTTTGCCCTGGAAGCGCCTTCTGACATTGAAAGCTGTCCGTAAGCCATATTGATTAATACAAGGCCTCCAGCCATTGCGACTGAGCCTAAAAGCGGAAACCAAATCCCGTTGGATCTCATTCTGTTGTTTCCCAACGACATGCACGCGCCTATGCCTACAGCAATCGTTCCCAGTATTACAACAACAGCTGCTGCGCTAAGCAGCACAAAAGTAGATTCACTCAGCACTCCCTGTCTGAACATTACAGAAAACTTTGTAGTAAGGTTTGCAAATGAAATCGCAGTTGTAAACAAAGATATATTTTTGTTTATTAAAAGCGAAATTCGGCCGGGGTTTAGCCCCGGGAAAAACATTGAAACACAAACTAAAAGCGCAAGTATGCGAAGAGCACCGTTTATAATCATCGATGGATTTTCTTGTTTAGTTTTTAATGCAGTTTCTTTCATGGTTTCTTTCTCCTTCTACGATAAAATGCTTTACCGTAAAGGGGATATAAATGATCAATCCCTAATTGTTATAGTATTAAAAGGTACGATTTCCCGTGTGGGAAACCGCACCTTTTTTATTAATTATTCTTCTTTACCGTCTTTTTTCTTTTTGTTGGAAATTACGAGAAGAGCTGCTGCTCCGCCAATAATAACAACTGCTGCCGCAACTATAGCAATGATTGCGCCTGTGCCAAGTGATGATGTTTCAGGCTCCGGCTCTGCAGTTGGTTCCGGTTCCGGTGTAGCCGTTGCTTCAGGTTCGGGTTCAGGAGTAGGTTCTTCCTCTACTACCGCAGCTGAATCTTTGCTGAATCCGGAAATAGTGAATGTGATGGTAATTCCTTCTGTAGGCATTGAATAAGGTATAGCCTCTGTTCCAATAGAACTGTATTCATTCAATATATCGATCTGGATATAATCTGCCTCAGTGTTAACTTCAAAGAATGACTGATCTTTCGCGC
The DNA here is from genome assembly GCA_963677605.2 of Christensenellaceae bacterium. Taxonomy (GTDB): domain Bacteria; phylum Bacillota; class Clostridia; order Christensenellales; family UMGS416; genus JAGLOK01. Next base: position 273,623 of record CAXXDX010000006.1, read on the forward strand.
CGTCAAATGATGTTGCAAAGTCAGTAATTTCAATTAAGCCTTGATCGTAAAGCGGGCTTGGGATGTCAGTTGAAACAAACAGCATGCGCAGTGTTTCGTCTGTGCCAAGTCCCATTTCGCCAAGTTCCACGCCAACAGTGTATGTTCCGTTTCCGTCTATAACTGTATCTGTGAATACTCCGCCGTAATCAACAGCATTGTTGTCTGAATCCCAGCCTGTAAGGTGGTCCCAGTTATCAGTGCCTTTGCCGTAGTTTTCTTCAACCCAGTTGTTGCGGAAGATATAGTTCTGTGTCTGGATTCCGAAATAAGCATTGTAGTCAGCTGCAAGTGCTGCTTCTTCGTCAATTTCCACAACAGCAGGCTCAAGCTCAGGAGCTTCGCCATAGATGTATGTGAATGCAACTTCCATAGTCTCAACCGTTGCAAATGCTTCTTTTGCGACGATCATCCAGCCTGCTTCGTCGAGGTTTTTGTCAAATGAACGTGCATCCGGCGGAAGCTCAGATACCCACTCGTTGTAGATATTCATGCGTGTTTCCATGCCGTCATCAGATGATGTGTATCCTTTTGTATATTCAACATCTTCGCCGTTGATTTTGATTGAGTCTATTCTTATGAACCAGCCCGGGTGAGTAACTTCTGCGCCTTTAAGGCCAACTGCTGTAAATGCAACGTCTGTTGCAGCGCCGTCAGCTGTTCCTGTGAAGTCAAGAGCCACAGAGTATGATCCTGGTCCTGTTACTGTTGCGTCTGTTGCAACGATTCCTGTGTCTACTTCTTCTCCCCAATACTGATATGTCCATGCTGCATCTGCAAACATTATGTAAGCGTGAGCTTCAGGGATTGCATATTCAAATGTTACTTCAACTGTCTCAACAGCTGCAAATGCTTCTTTGTCAACTATTATCCAATTTGATTCATCTGTATTGCCGTCAAAAGATCTCGCATCCAGAGGAAGCTCTGAAACCCATTCGTTATAAACGTTCATGCGTGTTGTAATGCCGTCATCTGAGCTTGTGTAACCCTTTGCGACTTCAACAGCCTCTCCGTTTACTTTCATCTCTTTTATGTTTATGCAGTAGTTCGGGAAGGTGTTTTCGCCGTTTTTAATGCCAACAGCTGCAAATGCAACGCCTTCTGCAACGCCTGTTTCAGTTTCTGTGAAGTCAAGTGCTACTGTGTATTCGCCCGGGCCTGTGATTTCTGCATTTGTTGCAACAACAGGGTTTTCAGAACCATCGTTCCAATACTGATATGTCCATGATGCATCTGCATACATAATGAACGCTTCGTCTTTAGCCTGTGTGAAGTTGAAAGTAACTTCGAATGTTTCAACAGCTTCAAAAGCTTCTTTTGCAACCATTACAGCTGATGAATCAGCTATATCGCCGTCAAAGCTTCTTGCATCTGCAGGAAGGTCTGCAACCCATTCGTTGTAGATATTCATGCGTGTTGTGATTCCGTCATCTGAGCTTGTGTAGCCTTTTGTTAATTCAACTTCTTCCCCGTTGATTTTAATTGAAGTTATTTCAATTGTTGCGTTGGGGAATGTGAATTCACCTGTTTTGATGCCTAAGGCTGTGAAAGCAACTCCCGATGCCTTGCCGTCAGCTGTGCCTGTGAAATCAAGTCCTACGGTATACTCACCGTCGCCGTCGATAGTCGCTGTAGTTGCCTTAATGCCTTCTGCGTCCGAGCCCCAATACTGATATGTCCAAGAAGCGTCTGCAAACATAATGTATGCTTCATCGCTGCTTGAATCTGCTGCAAGTGCTACTGTGGGCACAATACAAGTAATCAGAGCCAATGCCATAAGCAAAGAAATTAACTTTTTTTTCATTTTCTTCTCCTTGTAATAGTTTTTAGTCTTATAAGTTATTAAAGAGTATTAATCTTCATAACATCTGATTTTATTTCCATCCATATGGAAACGTCGTGCTTTTGTCGTCTTCAGTTCCTTCGCGTGTGATAAAAAACATCAATTAACCAATATTTTCAGGCAATCACTCAACAGTTATCAATATTGCCTCATTTTCCATAGTATCGATTTCATAAACCAAAGTTCCATCTTCAACTTCAACTGCAGCCTGCTCTGTAGGAAGTCCCGCTGTTTTGGCATTTAGCATCTCCACCTGCTCTTTTGTCAGGCTTCCTCGGCAGTCCATCCCAAGAAAAGCAGTGTATACATCATTTTGCTTGTAGCCTACCTTGTATACAGACAGCTGATATTTTCCGTTTTCCATGCCTTCAATCCTAAGAGACGTTTTTCCGGCAGATTTTGACGGCAGGTCCTTTGTGTAAAAAACCGGATTCGGAGTATCCTGTTCTTTTGCATATGTATAATTCCAGAATAACGCCTGTACACTGTTGCCCTGCTTGCACACCCAAGCATCATCATCATTGCAGATAAGCTCAGTGTCGCCAAGCCTGTTTAGGAACTTATAAGCAAAAAACGAAGGTTTTTTCAGTCCCTGTACATTAAGCAGTCCAAATCCGCCGTGAAAATGCGAGTTAGGCGGGCCGGGTTCTTCAAAAATATCAGAATATACCCAGTATGACATCGAGTTCACAAAGCCTTCGCACCTTTTCATCTTAGACAATATATAAGGCGCAGAATGGTAAGAATCATGGATATTGTCCCGCGGCGAGCATGATGTACTCCACTCGGTAAAGTGGATTTCAAGCTCCGGCATTGATGACTCTTTAACCCATTTGTATACCTGCTTAACATCCTTTATAACAGCGTCCGGATCTTTGTCCAGATAGAGCTGTTCAACTCCGTACTCATCAAGCTGAGTTCCCACTCCGTATGTATGTGTAGATATAAAATCAACAGGAACTTCATATGCGCTGCAAAAATCGATAAAATCATTTATCCACTCTATCGCAGCCGTAGCCGGACCTCCTACTTTAAATTCATCACACACTTCTTTTACAGCCCTTGCCGTCTCTTCGTAAAGCTTAAAGTACCCTTCTTTTCCGCCTGACCAGAATCCGTCAAGATTCGGTTCATTCCATACCTCGAAATACCACTTTTTAACTTCATCCATTCCATATCTATGAGTCAGGTGCAAAACAAATTCATATATTAAATCGTACCATTCATCATACGATTCAGGCGGTGTTATGTTGCCTCTCCACCAGAATATTGTCTGCTCCCCGCTTGCAAGCCTGCTGGGCATAAATCCGATTTCAACAAAAGGCTTAATGCCAAGGTCGAGCATATAATCATAAAGCAAGTCAATATACTGCCAGTTATAAACAGGTTTGCCGTCAGCATCGCGCAAAAAAACAGCCATATCATCATGTAAAAGACCATGAAATCTTAAGAATTTAAAATCACATTCATTTTTTGTGATTGACATATGTCTTTGGTTTTCCGCGACAAGTCCTTCATAAGCACGTCCGCAACCGATGCATTCTTTGAACATTTTGCTGTGCGGTCCTTTTACTTTATTAATATCTGCTATTATTTCGCGCATTAATCACTGTCCTATTTCTTCGTATTTACTTAATAATAAAACAACTGCATAATTAATTCCTTAACTTTCAAGTCTCATATTAGCATTATCTTGCCTGATTGGGTTTGCGTCTTTATTGTTATGATTTTATTAAATTAAGGTATAATGTGTACAAATTTAGTCTAATATTATCTACATATTTATCAACTGCTGTCCATAATTTGCTATCAAAAGTTGACACATTATTAGCGAAATAGTATCATATGGTTACGAAAGGCGTTGTGTTTATGGAATATATGCATCTATCATATTTTACGGATGATATCAATTTTCCGTTTTTTATCCAATATGGAACTCATGATATAAATCTGCCCGCACACTGCCATAAGGACTTTCATGAGCTTGTTATCATATTGAGCGGCACAGCTACACATGTGCTTAATTCCGAAGAATTTTTCATAAAAAAAGGAGATGTCTTTATCATAAACGAAGACACCCCCCATGCATACGTTGATCCGCATGATTTTATTATAATGAACATTATGTACAGACCCGACCGTTTGTATGAAGCCGGGGATGACTTGAAAAAATCCTTCGGCTATCAGGCTCTTTTTGTGCTTGAGCCTTTCTACAGAAAAGACCACAGATTCAGCAACACTTTGTCGCTGCCCGTTTCAAGTCTGGAATTCTTGGCAGAAATGGGTGCTGAAATAAGAGATGAATATATAAATCGAGCGCAAGGCTATCAGACAATGATTTACTCTCGTTTTATGGAAATGGCAGTATATTTATCAAGGCAATATGACATTATAAATAAAAATTCTCAAAACAACTTCATCAACCTTGCAAAGGCAGTGTCTTTCATGGAAGACAACTATCTTAAACCGTTAAAGCTCGAAGAACTTGCGGATATAGCAAACCTTTCTGTTAGACATTTCAGCAGAATTTTTAAAGAAAACTATAAAGCAACACCAATCGACTACATAATAAAACTAAGAATTAACCATGCCTGTTTTGTGCTAAAAAAGAGCAAGCTTAGCATATCGGAAATTGCTCTGGAAAGCGGATTTGACGACAGTAATTACTTTACAAGGCAGTTCAAAAAAACAATCGGAATTACGCCCAAGCAGTACCGCAATAATTATAAAAACAACATGCTTGTTAAGCATCAGTTTAACAAGCTTGAACACTAATCGTAAATTGCTCAGTTATCTTATGGATGTTACTGCAAAGAATCCCTCATAAGTGGCATCATCCACTTTTCTCGGACGAACACAGTCGCCGATTATCTTAACATCCGGAACTATTCCATAAAAAGCGTCAGCTTTTTCTTTTAATGCCTTCATACCCGTAGCAATAACCACAGTGTCCGCTTTAAAAGTTTTTTCTTCTCCATCTTTATCTATGCAGATTATTTCTGTTTCGGTTATCTTTTTGCAAGCCGTACCGGTCTCATAGGAGATATTGGGGCGCTCATTCATGAGTATATCAAACGCTGCTTTATACATAAGGTTGCTAACCGGTAAAAGTCCGTCAGTCATCTCGATGATTTTAACTTTCTTGCCCATATCGGCAAGGCTTAATGACAGCTCCGCTCCTATTTCACCGCCGCCTATTATAACTACATTATCCCCCGCTTTGTCTTCATTGCCATACAAATCAAGCGACTGAATCACATGGGGCATATTCACGCCTTCTATAGGAGGTGTGTTCGGAACCGAACCTATTGCAACTATAAGTTCATCCGGATTAAGCTTTTTTACCATCTCAGGCGTAGCTTCCGTTCCAAGCTTAATGTCGATATCTTTTTTATTAGCCTGAGTAACCAAATAATCTTTGTAGTTTTTTAGGTCTATTTTCTGGCTTTCCAAGTCAGCATATTTAAGCAGTCCGCCAAGATTAATATCTTTTTCAAACAAAGTTACTTTATGTCCGTAATCCGCTGCAGTTATCGCCGCTTTTAGCCCTGCCGGTCCTCCTCCGACAACAACCACGTTCTTTTTCTCCCTCGTTTCCATCATGTCGAGTTTAAGCCTTTCTTCGCGGGTAAACACTGGATTTACAGAGCAACCGTGCGTAAAGCATTCCGTAGCGACATGGTAGCACGAAAGGCACCTTAAGCATGGTACGATATCCTCCTGTTTGTTTTTCATAGCTTTCCTCGGCCAGTCAGGATCTGCAAGAAGCGGCCTAGCCATAGCAACAAAGTCCGCCTTTCCTTCTGCCAGAATGCTCTCAGCTTCATCAGGTGTTGTTATCCCGCCAACAACTGTAACCGGAATACTTACAGCTTCTTTCATCTTCGCTGCAAGGTGAACGTTTATCATGTGCGGATAAAGCTGCGGGGATTCCACATACGTCGTTAAATCCATATACTTATCGATGCCGGATGAAACATGAATCATATCGATTTTATCTTGAATACGTTTCACAAACTCCACAACTTCATCGGGATCGATCCCGTCAGGGCAGCGCTCGTCTCCGCTTATTCTCATGTCAAGTGGATAATCGGGGCCGACTGCTTTACGCACTTTGTCAACTATCATCATTGGAAAGCGTATCCTGTTTTCAAATGTTCCGCCGTATTCATCAGTTCTTTTGTTAAACTTAGGCGATAAAAACTGAGCCGGGAGCCAACCGTGTGCAAAGTGCAGCATAACGATATCAAAGCCGAGCTTCTTCGCACTAATTGCTGATTTTGCGAAATTATCCGAAACTTCCTGCATATCCGCTTCGGTCATCGCGTCAACCTGAACTCCGTCCGCATCTTTTCCGACATTGCGTATCATGCTTACAGGTCCGAAAGGATTCTTGCCGAGGTGCGCCACGTCCGCCCATATTCCGCAATGCATTATCTCAATGGATGCCTTTGCTCCATACTGATGAATTACATTAAGCTGATCCATAAACTTTTCCATATAAGGCTCAAATAAGCCTCCCCAGTTAGGGGCAATCAAAGACCTGTCATTGTCCACGCTGCAGCTTCCGATTACAACCACAGCCGCACCGCCCCGTGATTTCTGCGCAAGATTTTCAATCTTATGTTTATCTACAAAGCCGCCTCCCATAGGAGCTGCGATGATTCTGTTTTTAAGATATATGCTGTTTATTTTTATCGGTTTAAAAAGATTGGAATACTTGCTCATTGTCTGTCTCCTGTTTTCTCATATCCTTAGATTAGTTTATTGGTATGTGCTTAAGCTTTACGCAGCTGCAGGCTCATTATCCTTTTTTTCTTTTATTAAAATATAAGCAACTATTATAATCGCACATAAAGCTGTAGATGCAACAAAAATACCTTTATAGCCAATATAATTTGCCACAGCGCCCCACGCCATAGATCCACCGCCTATTCCCAGATCAATGCATATGAAATACAGGCTGTTTGCAAATCCCCTTCTTGAGTCCGGAAAAAGGTGTAGCATCTGTACGTTAAAACCGGGTATAATCGAGCCTAATGCCAATCCGTAAGGAAGCCCCATTGCTATCATAAATACTTCGTTGAATGCATATGTTACTCCCAGAATGGAAAGGAAGAAGATTATAAACGACGGAATCATAATAAACCTTACGCCGTACTTATCGCCAAGCTTTCCCGCAAACAATCTCGCTATAACCATGCCTGCTGCGGAAAACGTGAAAAACAAACCTATTGATGCATATCCTATGTCAAATGCGTAAATCGCGATAAACGAAAGAACAGCTCCCTGCACAATTGAAAAAACCATAACCATTATTGACATCGGTATTGATTTTACTAAATATTTGCCCAGTTTTTCAGATTTGCCATCTTCAGAAACGTGAGTTTCTTTGTGCAGCCCTTCGTGTTTTGGATATTTTATTAAAACAAATGCAACAAGCGTAACTATAAGAAGCGCACCGCTTATTAAAGTCAGGTGCAGCATTCCGTTTGGCTTTGAAATCATAGGAAGACCGATTGCGGGCGCTACCGCCTGTGGAATAGTCATGCTCAGCCCGTAAATACCCAGTCCTTCCACCCTTCTCGAATATGGGATCATATCAACTGCAATTGTATTGCTTGCAGTAGTTCCGAGACCGAAGCCAAAGCCGTGTAATGCTCTTACCAACACTAATACAGCTATTACTCCTGCAACATTGTACAAAAGACAGCCTATAAGGCACAAAAGCGCACCGATAAATGCAACTATTCCCCTGTTTATCCTATCGATATAATAACCGGATATCGGCCTTGCCAGAAGAGCCGCAAACGAGAAAATCGCCGTCATTGCTCCCGCCCAGTAAGATGATCCGCTTATTTTTTCCGTATAAACCGGTATAGTCGAAACAAATATAGCCGCGCCGAAGCTCACTCCTGCAGCTGCCAGCATAACAAGCAAAAAGTTTTTATTCAGTAATTTAAATTTAGTTTCTGTCATACATCCATCCTGATATTTAAAGTATATTTATCATAGGCTATAAAAATTTTTATAGCCTATTAGTATTTCATATTGAATATTTAAAATTTAATGTTTTATTTCGTTGTTAGTTATTCTTTAAGTATTTATCAAAAAAATCAGCAATTGCAGCTTTTATCTCAGGCTGGAAAAACTCCACCTGTGCATGGTCCACACCCTTAAGTGCATACAAATCCACAGGCACACCGTTTTCTTCAAGTTTTGCATACATCTCTTCGCTTTGCGCAAAAGGAACTACATTGTCGGCTGTTCCGTGCAGCAATAAAAACGGAGGTGTTTTGCTGTCTACATAGCTTACAGGGCTTGCTTTTGCAGTTTTTTTCTGCATCATCCAAAGGATTAAATCCAAGCATATGTTTTGCGATTTCAACATCCATCGGTCCTCTTTTAATGAGCGTGTTAAGATTTGCTATCATATACCAAGGGCATGCAGCCTGAACTGCGCTGCTGTATTCGAGGTTATCGCCTTCATCAAACTCGCGTGTCTGTCCTGTTGTTCCGACAAGCCCTGTAAGGTGTCCGCCCGCAGATTCGCCCATAACGCCAATGTTGTTGGGGTCAATATTAAATCTGTCCGAATTGGCCCTTAAGTATCTTATTGCCATCTTAATTTGTTTTAAATGTTCAGGAAACTGTACGTCGCACCTGTATTCCACGCTTGCGACAATATATCCTTTTTCAGCTAAATATGTTAAGTTAGGCAGATGTGCATTATAGTCCATCTGCATCCAGCCGCCTCCGCAAATCCATACAATACACGGCTTTTTTTCGTCATTTTCTGCAAACGGACGGATAATACTCAGTTTCAAGTCATGAGTAATGTGTCCAAACCATCCCGGCACCTGACCATATGTCAAGTCTGCATCCAGCCATATGCCGGGTTTTGTCACTTCAACTTTAATCTCTTTTTTCATAATGCACCCCTATCCTCTGTAATAAACCTTATTGTATCACTTCCACGCCTTCCGGAGCAGTGACTTTTGTTTTTATTTCTCCGCCGTCTTTTTCCCACTCGACGTTAATCATTCCGCGCGGAGTAATAAGCTTTCCCTTAGCCCAGTCAAAGTATCCCGCTGTAGGAGAAACTTCAACAGCTGCGTATCCCGCCTTTGCCGGCCGTACTCCCAGTACAACAGCAGGGATTTCAAACAACGCCACAGATCCCCAAGCGTGGCAGTCGCTTCTGGCGTCTTCACCCGGCGATTCCACACATGTTGTAAGGTTGTTTTTAAGCATGTCGCGCCACGGCTGCCAAAGCTTTTGTGTGCGCTCATACAAGCCAGCTTTTTCAACTGCACGGAATAAATAATATGCCATTGCAACCGAGCACTGAGTAAGCGCAGGATCGTCCAGCGTCTTTTCCATCAGTATCTTGGCATCTTCGCCGGTAACAGCTTCCGAAAGCACGGCCATAACCTGACAGTGCTGGCTGTATTCATCCACTCCGGGACCGTCCTGATAATATCCGTTTTTGCCCACACAGTGTTTATTTACAGCATTCAGGACTAATTCTGCCCTCTTTCTGTAATCATCCGCAAGATATCCGCGTCCTGCATATTCCACTACATCAGCCGATGCCTTCAACACATATGCATACAGCAAGCTTTCATAGGTGATCGGGCCTTTAAGCCCTGCCGTCGGATGTCCCATCGTTGAGCCCCACTGCGCGGTCCAGTCCACAAATGACCAGAATTTTTCCCATAAAGGTCCGCCGACTTCGCCAACAATTCCGTCTTCCGTTATATTAGAATCAAAGAAATTCAGTATAGCATCCATTGTTGGAATATATTTTTTAACAAACTCTTTATCACCGAAATACATCATATGATCATAAATCATAAGTATGTAAAACAGTGAAAATCCGGGTATAACATTTGGCCCAAACGAAGGGAAGCTGCAGTTTGTCAGTCCGTCAGGTCGAAGCGAACGGTGAAAATCATCAATACATTTTCTTGCAAGTCTGTCGTCAGCTGAAACGGCATATGTAAACAGTATCTGTGAGCGAGTGTCCATTGCATATTGCAGCTGCTCATAAAAAGGACAGTCTTCATATGTTTCATGCATACAGCGCTTCAGTGTTCTAAGGCTTATGTCCCATATATCCTTCATTTCGCCCTCTGATGTTTCTACTTCTGTTTTGACTTCCAGAGGATAACCCGTCTCTCTGTAGTCAAACGATATAAGCGTCAGAGGCTTATCTTTTGTCGTGATATCAAGCGAAATAAATCTAAATGTCCTGAACCAAAACGGCTCATAATACTCAGGTCTTTCCTCAGTTCCATATCCTCCGACAGTATAGTAGTCAAAGAATCCGTCAAGTCTTCCGTTTACATAGTCCATTCTGTCACCTTTAACAGGCATACTGTGAAACGCCGTCATATCCTTTGGCGGATAAGCATAGGCTTCCGAAGTCAGTATATCAATTTTGCTGCCTGCACCCTGCGCTAAATAAAGCTGTAAAAAGCCGGTTGTAAGCTCGCCTGCATTAATCTCGACAACTTCATGACAATTAGGAGGTATAGTTATGGTTTTCTCGTCTAAAAGCCACCAGTTCCATTCATCCATTCCTTTGTTTGTGTCTCTGAGACATATAGTTCCTTCAAACTTTTTTTGTGTTTCATAAAGCTCAGGAATAGGTCTTTTGGTGATTGACCCCGGCTTATGCTCTTATACATCTTAAACTTCACATAAGGTAAAGAATCGTCCCAGCTTTCGTCGCTGTATGAAAGCTCTTTCCATCCGCTTAACCTGGCATTTCCTTCTGCCTTTTCCATGATCCACATGAAGTTAAGCCCGCCTTCTGGAATTATCTCAATGTCATTGTTGATTTTGCATTTCCATGTCTCATCTGTGTCAAGCGCTGCGCTTCCCGCGCTCCCCTCCACATATAATCCCGGAGTGTCAGTTCTCCACACAGATTGATTGCCCCTTGAATTATCAAGGGGATATCTTAGTACAACTGCAGAAATTATGTTTTCGCCTTCTTTAAGGTGAGGCGTTATGTCAATCTCATCGTAATACCACACATAACGGTCGCCTTTGCAAGGGCCAAATCCTACCGAAACACCGTTTACATACATTCTGTATCTTGAATCGGCAGAAACCTTAATAACCGCGTTTTCTGCTTTTTCATTTAGGGTAAATTTCTTTCTGAAATAAACTATTCTCGGATGAGCATTGTCAACTTCGCTCCACGAAGGTATCCATATCCATCTGGAATTCATGTTTCTGGGACTATCCATCTGATTATCCCTCCCTGAAAAACTCGCCGATTTCTTTTATTGCTGCCTCTGTTTCAGGGCACGGGAACAGTATGAACACATGGAAGAGTTCTTCCCATATGCGGACTGAAACATCCACACCTGCATCCTTACAAAGCTTTTCTATAAGCATTGCATCGTCAAACAACACTTCTTCCGTACCAACATGTATTTTAAGTTTGGGAAATCCCTCATAGTTTCCGTATCTGGGCGAAAGATATGGGCTTTTCATCTCCTCATCGCTCATATCGCCATAATAAGGAATCTTCTTTTTAAACGTAATCATAGGATCGCGCTCTTCCCTTTCGGTGTGCGACTTAAGAGATTCGCCAAAGCCGCCGACAGGAGAGAAAACACATGCGCTGCCGGGAAGCGGTTTGCCCTGATCTTTAAGATAAAGGATAGATGTCAACGTAAGCATTGCTCCTGCGGACTCACCGAAAAAGTGGATTTTATCCGCATCATATCCTTTTTCAAGAAGCCATTCATATGCTGCAAGGCAGTCATTTAATGCTGCAGGATGCGTAGCTTCCGGCCACTGGCTGTATGCAACCGAAAAAGCATCCATTTTAGCATTTTCAACTATCCCAAGGCACATTGAACGGCGCGATATAACAGAGCCGGTCATAAATCCGCCACCGTGAATAAACATAAGGATATGCCCTCTCATCTTATCATCGTCGTTGTCATCATAAGTAACCATTTCGCCTTTAACTTTATCCGTATCCACTTTGGTAAGTTTAACGTTTTCAGGAATAGGCATTGCGCCCCAGTTGCCGTCAAGCATTTTTCTTGTGGCTAAAACACCTTCCGGTGTGTCTTCGCGGTCGCTGCTCTCGCTTTTAAGCTTGCGCATCATTTCTACAAATCCCTGTGCCTCTTTGCTAATCATAATTTCTTCTCCTGTTTCTTTTTTTGTTAGGATTATCTTCTTATATAGTTTTTCCGCCCATAAACGGTTTTAAGTCAAACTGCTCTAAATAGCTTTCGCATCCTTCATATTCAAGTGATTGAAGCACTATGTTTGCTATATGCGTTACGCATTTTTTCATTTCCTTAATATCAAGCTTTTCTTCATGCTCCCCGCTCAAAGCTTTCCTTATCAGTTCAATATCCTCGAAAGATCCCGGCATTATAAGGTCGTTGCCTGCCTTCATACATTCCACAGGGTTTGAGCCGCCGCGTCCTGTAGTTGTCCAGTCGCTCATTACAAGCCCTTCAAAGCCCCACTCCTGCCTTGCAACTTTTGTGATAAGGTCATAACTGTTTGCAGTGTGCAGTCCGTTAACGAGGTTGTATGATGTCATTATTGCCATCGGCTGTGAATGCTTAATCGCTATTTCAAAACCATGCAGGTATATTTCTCTCAATGCTCTTTCCGACACTATAGAATCGGAATGATGCCTGTTTTCTTCCTGATTGTTGCAGGCAAAGTGCTTGATAGTAGTTCCTGTGCCTTTTCTGCTCTGAACTCCCATAGTTATAGCTGCAGCTATGATTCCTGAAACCAACGGATCTTCAGAATAATACTCAAAGTTTCTTCCGCAGAGAGGATTTCTGTGAATGTTAAGCCCCGGTGCAAGCCAAAGCGTTACGCCGAATTCCTCCATCTCTTCAGCAACGGCTCTTCCCACTTCCATAAGAAGGTCAGTATCCCAAGTCTGCGCAAGCATTGTTCCAACAGGAATAGCTGTGCAATATTGATAGTAATATGTCGCATCCTCAATATCATTTGTTTTTGCGAACATTCCGTGTTCGATAGACTCTGCAAAGCCCGGCTTAATTACGCTTCCGTCAGGCATTACGGGATACTTAGGTGCAAGGCGTATTCCGGCAGGGCCGTCAGCAAGCACTATGCTCGCAAGATTCCAAGGCTCATCGGATGCACATGTGTGCGTTTCTCCCGCAGCTCCCGGAACTGTAAGTCCGGATTCGCCGAATGTTGTGTTTGACACATCCTGCCCTTTTCCGGGGTCTCCGCTTGTAAGCGACAGAAGCTGTTCAACACTAAGCGATTCTGCTATTTCACCCGCTTTTCCGCCGAAAGTATCAGGAGTCTCTGCAATATATTCTGCTTTTTTGCAAACTATATCGTTTGCTGACACGGCAATCACCGGAACACCGCTTGTATCTTTTTGTTTTACCTTGCAAGGCTCGATTTCTTTAAGCGGTGAATTAAGCGGACATATATGGTCAACTTCAAGAAGTTTTACTGTTTCATCAAGTGCAATAACAGCACAAGCTTTGTTTGAGCTTGAAGAATTGCCGACTGCAACAACATAGTTGCCTTTTTCCAAGACATATGCACCGACAAAACTGTTGAAAGAAGCCATCTGTGATATAGGAAACTCAATCTGTGTTTTGCATGATTCGCCCGGCTTTAAAAGAGGTGTCTTGTAGAATGCGCAAAGCCTCTGATATTCCTTTTTGATTTCAGTCTGAGGGCAAGACACATAAACCTGTACAACTTCTCTTCCTGAATATGTATCGCCGACATTTGAAACTTCAGCTTCTATTACGACCTTCATGTCATCGGTGCCTGCGTTTATTACTTTTGTTTTTGCTGTATTTATTTCAAAATCAGTATAGGACAATCCAAATCCGAACGGTACATGAGGCTGTATGTCAAAAGTGTCAAAATAACGATACCCTACATATATTCCTTCTTCATAGTATTCTTTGTCCACATTGCCGTTATTGTGGCTGAATGTAGCAGCGTTCGGGTAATCATCATATTTTTTCGCCCAAGTGTCTGTCATCTTTCCGCTTGGCGTTACAGCTCCGCTTATAATATCAGCAAAAGCGTTTCCGCCTTCCATTCCGGGCTGCGAAATGCTTACAACAGCGCTTGCGTCTATCTCATCAAGGAAAGAAAGGTCAATAGGTCCGCCGCAGTTGAGTACTATAATCATCTGCGGGAATATCTCTATCAAAGCTTCTATCTGGTCTTTTTCCTCATCTGTTAAATAGTAGTCTCCCTTTGATGTAGTTCTGTCCGCGCCTTCGCCTGCATTTCGGCTTATTACATATATAGCTACATCTGTATCAAGGTTTTTAATTTCACTGTTTGTAAGCTCCCTGCCCAAAGGTTTCACAAACGGAGTGTGTACATATGCATCTATTAAAGCAAAAGGATTATCAGTTTTCTTGTCCATTTTGTTTAATATGGTTTCTTTCCACTTTTCTTTTTCATCTTCATACTCTTTTTTATAATCGGCAATCCATTTTTCATTTACAACAGTGAATCCTGCATTCTTTATGCCTTCATATATGTTAACTACTTCTCTTTCATTAACGTCACCTGAACCTGTGCCGCCTTTTACCGTATATGTAGCACCGCTTCCAAACAAAGCAAGCTTCGCGTTGTTTTCAAGCGGAAGCACACCGTTGTTTTCAATAAGCACCATGCCGTCTGCCGCTGCTTTTCTTGCGACTGTGCGGTTTCTTATTTCTCTTTCACTGATCTTTTGTGACTTTGTTCCCGAATATGTCTTTATCCTGCGTTTCATATCCAAACTCCTTGTAAAATTATTTACTACATCTAATGCTGTTATACATTATTTTAATTTATTAATCTAAAAACTTTTCTGTGATTATTTGTCTTTTTATATACTATTTACTTAAAACTCACTGAGCTTCAAACCTAACTTTAGACAATTCGCACGCTAAGGCCTCTGTGTTTTCTTTTCCAAGCCTTGCTAAAAGCCCGAAAATCGGATTGTATGTAAGCGGTTTGTTGCCAATCTTCTCCAGCATTCCCGGCATAAATTTTTTCATGCCTTCTATCGTGTCGCTAAGATATTTATTCAGCACTTCCGTTGCCTTTTCGCTTTTAAATATGTCATTGAGCGTACTGTTTAAACTGTAGTATGGTATATAGCTCTTATCAGGAACGTATGAAACACTGAGCTTTCCGGCTTCCGCTTCCAATATCACACAGCCGTCTTTTTCTTTAACGGACAGCGGTTTTTGCCCCGCTACAGTTATATTCTCAGCTTTCGTATCCGGAAGAATGATTTCTGCGCTGCAGTCAAACGGTATCTTAAAAGAAATGTCAACTTTCCCGCTATCTTCCATTTTCCAGCCGACAGAATATGTTCCTGATACAGACTCATATTTTATTGACGCGCTGCTTAAATAACCATACGGTTTAGGCGAAATCAATGCTCTTTTGAATCCCGGCTGTGATAATACAGGGTTAAGTCCGCACACATCGCGCGCAATCCACTCTGCAACAGAACCATAAGAATAGTGGTTCATGCTGTTCATTCCCGTGCTGCTGACATGTCCGTCAGGGTTTACAGAGTTCCATCTCTCCCAGATAGTTGTTGCTCCCATCTTCACTTGATAGAGCCAGCTCGGAAAATCATCGTTTAAAAGCAATTTATAGGCATATTCCGACGCACCGCTTTTAGAAAGCGCCCTGCAGATATAGCCTGTCCCCACAAAGCCCGTGTCAAGATGTCCGCCTTTGTTTGTAAGCTTTTCTTTAAGTGAAGATATAACACGCTCTTTGTGTTCATCTTTCACCAAATCCATAAACAAAGCTACTACATGAGCCGTCTGTGTGTCTATTGCAATCTTTCCGTTTGGAGTGAAATATTCTTTCCTGAAAGATTCTTTTATTTCTTCCTGAAGCTCTCTGTAATACTTAGCATCATAGGCTTTGCCCAAAGCTTCTGCCGCGTCCGCAGTAAGTTTTACAGAATAATAGTAATAAGCAGATGCTACATAGTAAGGATCCGTACCACCTGTAAATATATCCTCAGGGTCAGGATTGTCCAATGCCAGCCAGTCGGCAATGTGCATTCCTGTCTGCCACAGCCTTTTGCCGCCGTCAGCTTCATCCTGTCTTTTAACGTAGTCTACCCAATCCTTCATGGAATCATAGTGTTTTTCAAGAAGGCTTTTATCCCCGTAGAAGAGATACACATTCCAAGGTATTATCGTTGCTGCATCGCTCCACGCGCAGGAACCGTGTCCTTCGCCTATATCCTGCTGATTTTTAACTCTCGGCACAACAATCGGAACAGAGCCGTCCAAAAGGAGCTGTTCCTGTCGCATGTCTTTAAGATACTTGTTGTAAAAAGCAGCTGTGTCCGTAAAATAGCAGGCTGTTCCCGAAAAAATCTGAGCATCGCCTGTCCAGCCAAGCCTCTCGTCCCTTTGAGGACAATCGGTTGGAACATCCAAAAAATTGCCTTTCTGTCCCCATTTTGCATTGAGTATCAGACGGTTTACAAGCTCACTTGATGTCGTGATTTCACATAGTTCATCCATCTTCGAGTATATCGCATAAGCAGTAAAATCATCAGGATTAACTTCCATTCCTTCAACTTTTACATAGCGGAATCCATAGAAAGTGAAATGCGGACGAACATGAGCTTTTTCCCCTTTGGAAATATACTCATATTCAGCCTTTGCGCTTCTTAAATTTTCTCTGTAAAAGCATCCGTCCTGCATAAGTTCGCCATATTGCAGAAACACTTTTTCATTTTTGGGTATATCAGCGTCAAATTCAACCCAACCGGCCATGTTTTGGCCAAAATCCAAAACTGTTTCGCCTTTGGGAGTTGAAATAACGTCTATAGGTTTAAATGATTCATGTTTTAATATGGGTGGATTAAGACGTTCTGACATTGGCCCAATATTAAGGTCAATCTTACTTACACCTGACCAATTTTCATCATCGCAATCCGCTTTGGACCAATTGTCTATTTCGAGGTTTGCATCATAGTGCTCACCGTCGTAAATATTGCTATGTGTAACAGGATTTTGGTGCGACTTCCAGCTCTCGTCAGAAACAATAACAACTTTCTCGCCGTCTGTGGTTTCAACAATAATCTCACAAAGAAAAGCCATTCTGTCGCCGTATGTTTCTTCTATGCCGCCAAGACCAAAACGCCCCGAAAACCACCCTTTTCCAAGGATTGCTCCTACAGCATTTTCGCCTTTTTTAATGCTTTCTGTCACATCAAATGTCTGATACTGCATCCAGCAGTCATACGCAGAATATCCGGGCATTAAGTATTCCGAAGATATTTTTTCGCCGTTTAGTTCCATCTCATAGATGCCGGCTGCAGAAACATATGCCCTTGCGGATTTTACATCACCATCGATCACAAATGATTTTCTTAGATACGGATGCACATTTTTATCAGCCTCAGCAGTTATCCACTCAGCCTTCCACTCTTCATCAAGCTTTCCCGTCTCAAAAAAAGCTGTTTCGCTTTCAGCAGATTCTCCGCCTGCTGCAACAACTTTTACTTTCCAGTAATATCTTGTGCGAGGTTCAAGCATAAGCTCAGGCACAAACGAACGGCTGTCCGCATCTTTCCTGATCCCGCTTTTGTATACTATGCTTTCTTTATCAAAGCTCTGGCATTTGCTGATAACAATCTCAGCGCTTTCCTGTTTTTTGGCTTCTGTGTTTTGTGCAACCCATGATAAGCTCAATCCGCTCAGATCATACCCAATGGGATTTTCCAAGCGGTTGGCTCTAAGTCTTACTATATCCATACTACATTCCTTTAAATAGTCTGTATTATCCCTTTACGCTGCCAAGAACAAGTCCTTTCGTGAAGTATTTTTGAAGGAAAGGATATACCATTAGAATCGGAAGCGAACCGATAAATACCTGTGCGGCTTTAGCTGTTCTGTCCGAAATTACGGAAAGCTCCGTCAATGTGCTGGCGTTAACCATGCTCAGGTCACGGTTGATAATTACCGTCTGCAAATAGCTCTGCAAAGGATAATGTGCTGGGCTATTCATAAACAGTATACCGTCAAACCAGCTGTTCCAGTGGTTAACAGCAGCAAACAATGTTAGCGTTGCAATAGCAGGCTTTGAAAGCGGAATGAATATCTTCCAAAGTGTGTACCACTGTCCTGCGCCGTCAAGGAATGCCGCCTCTTCAAGCTCCTTAGGCAGTGCCCTGAAGAAGTTCATCAGCAGCACCACATTGAAAACGGGAACCGCCGTCGGCAGCACAAGTGCCCAGATTTTGTCCAAGAGACCATAGCTTTTGATAGCCATATATCCCGGAATAAGTCCGCCGCTGAAAAGGACGGTTATAAGGAAATACCATGTGTAAAAAGAACGCATTTTAAACGTTTTGTTGTCTTTTGAGAGCGGATATGCCACAAGTGTAGTAAGAAGCATATTTACTGCCACTCCAAGGAAAAGTCTTTCTGTTGACACCAAGAGCGATTTTAAGAACTCGCTTTTGCTAAGCACATACTTATATGATGCCAAAGTGAAATCCACCGGCCAGAGTCTTACTCTGCCTGTCGATGCCGCCGTCTTTGAGCTAAACGAAATCGCCAGAACGTTAAGTAGCGGCAATAGGCACAAAAGTGCTAGTATAGATAAAACCAATACATTGAATACAATGAATGTTTTTCTGCTTAAACTGAAATTTTTCATGTGAATCAACCCTTCTGTATAATTCAATAAAATAGATAATTGCAATTGCGCAAACCCTACAGCCATATTTAATACACGCTATAATTTTTGCAAAAGATTGCTATTAGAAAATTTTATAGTCCCCGTATTTGTATGCAAGCCTGTATGATACCGTTATAAACACAAATGCTACGACCGACTTCAGCAAACCTGCTGCAGTTGCGGCACTGTACTGTGCATCGATGATACCAAGTCTATAAACCATTGTGTCAATAATGTCACCGGTTTTATAAACAACAGGAGAATACAAGTTAAATACTTGATCAAATCCGGCGTTGAGTATGTTGCCCAAGCTAAGTACTGTCATCAAAATGATAATGTACATGATTGAAGGCAGCGTGATGTGGATTGTCTGTTTCCACCTGTTAGCGCCGTCAACTATAGCCGCTTCATAGAGCGTTGGGTCAACTCCCGTAAGTGCAGCAAGGTAGATAATCGTACCATACCCAAATTCTTTCCATAGGTCGGTTGCGACCAGTACATAGGGGAAGATCTTTGGTTCCCCCAGGAAGAATATCGGCTCGATTCCCATCTTGCCCAGAATAAGGTTAATGATTCCGCTGCTTGGTGAAAGTATATCGATTAAAATACCAGCCAGAACTACCCATGAAAGGAAGTGAGGCAAATAGATAATTGTTTGCACTCCCCTTTTAAACCCAATGTGCCTCAGCTCATTAAGCATAAGGGCGACCGTTACAGGAACAAGTATTCCAAACACAATTTTCATAAAGGAAATGAATACAGTGTTAAACACAACCTGCATAGTATCCGGAAGCATAAAGATATACTTAAAGTTTGCAAGTCCCACAAATTGAGAATTTAAAATTCCCTTTGCCGGCACAAATTTTTGAAATGCCATAATAATGCCAAACATTGGTACATAATTCATCAAAAATATCAGAATTACACCCGGCAATATCATCAAATGGTACGGCATCTGT
The DNA here is from genome assembly GCA_963677605.2 of Christensenellaceae bacterium. GTDB lineage: Bacteria > Bacillota > Clostridia > Christensenellales > UMGS416 > JAGLOK01. The sequence goes on from CAXXDX010000006.1 coordinate 293,189, forward strand.
TTTAATCTTCTTTTCTTAAACATTTTTCTCTCCCAAGTATGAACATCTCATATAGTGTAAGGAGTGTCACTATCTCCAGAGTGATACGTGACACTCCATATCTTTTCCAAACCGATTAATTAATCAGCCTGTTTTTGATGATTACCGCATTGCGTTAAGTTCTGCAGTCATGTCATCTCCGCCTAAAGCTTTCCAGTCTTCCACGAACTTGTCAAATGCGGAAATGTCCTCGCCAAGAATAATGCTTGTGAATACTTCTGTTTCCATCTTTTCGAGGGTTGATCCTTTTTCCACCATTGTAGGAGTGGGGATGTTGTGATATGCATCATAGAGATACAAGTCATTGTCAAGGTAGTAGTTGATTACATCAAATGTTGCGTCAGGTCCGAAGATCTTGTAAGCGCCCCATCCATTGAGAGGATCGCCTGTTTCGATGTAGCCTGTTGCCTGTGCATAATAGCCCTGCTCTTCAGCGTTAAGAGATGAAGGATCTCCAGCTTCAATAGCTGCTACTACGTGATTATGAGCGTCAACGTTTTTAAGTGAAGGCCATGCCTGAACGAGTGCATACTTGAACGGTACATATGTTGCTCCGTCGCCGTTGAAGAAGTTGTCGTTGTCAGCTGTTTCGCCCCAGCACTTTTCAGTAAAGAGGTTGAGCATTTTGATTGCTGCTTCAGGATATTCATAGTCGTTTCTTACTACCCAGTAGTTTGCTGCTGCAACTGATGTGCTTACCATTGCCGGCTGATCATCGATTGATGGGATCGGATATGGCTGCCATTCAGCTTCAGGATTGTTTTCAAGAGTTGACTGAAGCGGGAAGAACGGGTTCCACATCTGGCCGAATTCGATACCGATTAAGCCGTTTGTTGTGGATTCTGAAACTTTCGCCATGTCTTTAACTACGAATTCTTTGTCAAGCCAGCCGTTTGCATACATTTCCTGAAGTTTAAGGAGCATTTCTCTGACTTCCGGCTGAATGCTTCCGTATTCAACTGTTCCGTCTTCTTTTTCAAGCCAAATGCCTAAATATGCGTGATATGCGTGTGCAAAGCCCTGAAGTCCTGCAAATCCCTGCAGGCCTGTGCCTGAGTCGCCGCGTGACAATGTTTTTGTAAGTGCCATTGCATATGTGTCATCTACGCCGTTTCCGTCAGGATCCTGTGTTACAAATGCTTCTGCCATCGCGAAGAAGTCTTCCATTGTTTCAGGCTCAGGAAGTCCGAGTTTCTTTCTCCAGTCATCTCTGACATAAAGCATAGCAGGTGCATCAATTGAAGAACCGCCAGCTGTGTTAGGAAGAGCATATAATCTGTCGTTTCTTACGCCAAGATTAAATACTTCTTTGTCCTGATCAATTATTGTTAATGCCTGAGGTGATATATATTTGTCATATACATCTGTAAGATCTGCAATAGACTCAGAGTCAAGCAATGTGACAAACTGCTGTCCGTTAACAGGGAAAACGTCCGGTAAATCATTTGAAGCTATAGTAACGTTCATTTTTTGAATAAACTGTGCTTCGTCAACAATCCAGATATACTCAACGTTTATACCAAGCATATCTCTGTATGTGTTAATCCAAACGTTGTTGTCAGCTGATTCGCCGTCTCTGTACTGGACAGTGCTGTTTGTAAAGTTTACAACTTTAACATCAATAGCCGGCTCGAATTTTCCGAGAGGTTCGATAACCTCTTCTTCCATTTCTGTTGAGCCTTCGGTTGAATCGTTAGCTTCATCTTTAGTCTCTGTTACATCTGTTTTTGTTGTAGTCTCTTCTTCTTTCGGTGTACAGCCCACTACTGCAAAAGCCATAATAAAAATCAATGCGAGTAGAGTTGCTATAAGCCTTGTGTTAAATCTTCTCATACTATCCTCCTTATAATTTTGTGGATTAAACTGGATAATCTCAGTATACTTTCCGGTGATTTAGCATGAAATATTAAAATATAAACTTTTATTGACTTATATTAACTAACTTATTATTTTCGCACTATTTTATACGATTTGTACAAATTTTATCAAATTGTGATGTTTTTATTGACTTTTTACGACTCTCGGTAGTCCTGAGGCGTCATTCCTGTGTTTTCTTTAAAGGTGCGGATAAAGTATGCAACAGAGCCGTATCCGACTGCTTCTGATATGTCGCATATCTTCGAATTGCTCTCTTTTAAAAGCCTTTTAGCCTTGGCTAATCTGACATCATGTATGTATGTGGAAATGTTTTTACCAGTAGTCTGCTTGTAGAGCCTTGAAAGGTAAATTGGGTTGAGATAAACATGCTCGGCAAGGTGAACCAGAGACAGATCACCGTTTAAATTATTCTTAATATATTCATTTAAACTGGAAATCATGACATTCTGATTTCTTTCTTTTTCATCTTTCTGATAAACAAATATCAAGTCTGCAATTTTTTCAAACGCCTCAAATGTATCTTCGCATTTCATCTCGGCATTGATGTTTGTAATCTTTATTATTTCAGGATACATATTAACCCTGTCCATCAAAGAATCATATCTGCTTATATATTTTAAAAACAGCAGTGAAAGCGAAAAATATATCTGAATCCTTATAATCGGATTGTCTTCCATTACATGCATAAGCTCTTTTTTCAGGTCATTTAAAAGAGAATAAAAATCTTTATGCTGTCCGCTTTCAAGAAAAGTTTCAAATGAACGTATTTTATCAAGCCACAAAGAAACGTTTTTCATATTCTTTGAGTTGAAATCCTCTTCACAGCTAAGGTCTGCCTTTGTCAGAACCATTTCGCTGTTGTTAACTCCCTTGTAGATCATCAGTTTGTTAATAAACGTGAATCTTTCACTGATTTCATCCCAATCAATAGGACAGTTGTCTATCACAAACGAAACAGTGCTGCCCGTGTTCTTTTTATACTGATTCTGTATTGACTCAATAGCGCCTTTGATGTAAACAATCGTTTTTTCCCACACTTCATCGCTTGTTTTATCATCATTTTTAGGCTGTATAATCCACACCATCATTTCATTGTCAAGCTTCATAAAATAGTATCTGTAGGATGTAGAAAAATACTTCTCAATAATCGCCTGAATAATTGCTGACTGCTTTAGTTTCTCCTGAGATTCCATAGAAACAAACCACTCATCGCTTCTGCCAACCAGAAGCAAGGATTTGCAGTCAGCCAGAAGATTGATTTTCAGCTCATCGAGCTGTTCCTGTTTAGTTTCGCTTTTTTGCTTGCCTTCAATTAATTCCAGCATAAATTCCTTTTGCAAAATAGGGCTGTATAGCTCTACCTGACGCTTTGCGCTTGAAATAAGCTCATTGCGCTCAACCTGCTCATCTATCTCTTTTGCTGCTTTTGCAACAGCTTCTATTATCGCTTCATCACCTTCAGTTTTAAGAATATAGGTAATTCCGTCTTTGTTGGCTTCATGTATATAGTCAAACCTGTCATATGCAGAAAGAAAAATAACTTTACAGAAAGGCCAGAAAGAATGAATCTCCTTAAGCAGTGCCAAGCCATCCATTCCAGGCATTTTTATATCAGAAAGAACGATGTCAATTTTGGCTTTTTTTAAAAGTTCCAAAGCTTCCATAGCAGAATATGCTTTATAAACATCAAGTTCCATCTGATTATTTTCAAGAAACAGCTCGTATATGCTGTTTACTATATAAGGTTCATCATCAATTACCAGAAGTCTCTTCATTATTTTCGTTCCTCTCTTCTTCAAACAATATTGTAACTTTCAGCCCGCCCAAATCACTCTTGGAAATTTGCAGACCGCTCTCGCCTCCGAACTTAAGATTTATACGCTTATGAACATTTACGAGTCCTGTAATTTCCACATCATGATCGTTGCTTTTTAGGAGCTGATTGAGGTTTTCAATTTCTCCTTCATCCACATCAACGCCATTGTCTTCAATATAACAATACAGTCCGTTTTTCTTTTCCGCAAATTTTACGGAAACTATCCTCTTTTTTGCTTCTCCAGTAAAGCCGTGCTCGAATATATTTTCAATTATCGGCTGTAAAATAAGCCTCGGTACCATCAGTTTGCTGTATTTTTCCGAAACTTCATCAAACGTTATATCTATATTGGTAAATCTTATTACCTGAATTTCCAGATAATTTTGGGAGTGTTCTATTTCTTTGCTAAGCTCTATGTCGTCGTTTTGATTTCTTGTAACATACTGAAAGTACCTGGCAAGATAATTACTGAATTTCATTGCGCTTTCTTTCTCATCCCTCTGCACCATTTTCTGAAGGATAAAAAAGCTGTTATAGAAAAAGTGGGGATTGATTTGTGACTGCATTTGTTTAAGCTCGGCCTTTTGTGTCATAACCTTTTGCATATAAACCTGATTTATCAGGTTATGAATATATTCAACCATTGCATTAAATCGTCTGTAAATATACCCAAATTCGTCATTTGTGCTATGCTCTATCGCAAAGTCAAGCTCCCCTCCTTCAACCCTATGGAATGCTTTTACCAGCTTGCTTAAAGGCCTCTGCAGGAATTTATGCGTGGTAAATGAGAAGTATAATATAATCGCTATTGATATAATAGTGAAAACCCATAGCAGATACATATAAATCCTAAACGGAACTATTACCTGATTTTCCGGCACATACGCAACCATCCATATGCCGTCATAGTCAAGTTTCCGATAAAACGCAAAGTAGTTTGTGCCGTCCACTTCTACAATGTGTTCATCATTTGGGGCAATACCTTCAACCGCAGCTTCTTTAAGATACTCAACAATCGGGGTATCTAAATCGTCTGTGGTGCTAATTATAAAATCTTTATCCGGATAATAGAAAAGCGAACCGCTGCCTTCATATGTATTAAACAGTTCAATTGTACTTTGTATCATTTCATTTGAAAGTTCTATCTGCAATATAAAGTGCGGCTTTCTGCCCCCCATTTCCAGGCTGCGTATCTTTAAAAATAGCTTGCCGCCATCATTTTCCATAATATTATAATAGCTCGGAAAGTTATTGCATGTATCCAATTCTTCTTCAGATATCTCCACAACACCGTTATTTGCAGAGATAGTTCTGTCCAAAATCGGTACTATCGCTTTTGCGTCAACAATATATATGCTGCTGTTTTTCAAAGTCAAAAGCCTTGTTGCAAGCCTGTTTAACGACTTTGCTTTCTCAAAGTCACTCATTGACTGCGGGATATTTGAAAGCTTGAGCAAGTCTTCATCCGACATGCATTCGCTTAGCGAGCTCAGCATTCTGGACATTTCCTCATCAAACGACAGCTTGTGGTATGTTATCTGCGCATCCATGGAAGCCACCGTTTCTCTTCTGATAATCGCTACACCCCACTGATGTATTCCCACGCCCAGTAAATATATTGGCGCCAATATCAAAACAAAAGTTATTATCAATCTGTAAAAAATCGATTTTCTGAATATTCTTTTTTTAGACTGCATATTGTACCTCTATTGTCCCGCAATGATCCATCTGCATGAGTGTATCTGTTTTATATGATTAAAATATGAAATTAGTCCCAGTCCGTTAGCCATTAACATAAATATATTTCAAAACCAAGAATTATTATATACTATCACATATGTCAAGTTACACAAAGATTATACAATAAATAAACAAATCATGTTATCGACTCAGTCCCGGAACCAAGAAGCGTTCCCGTAAGTTCAATGAGCCTTTCTATCGGTATCTTCTTGCCGTCTAAAAGCCATTGGCGATACATGTCCAGAGAGCTTTGCGAAGTAAATGTGTTTACTATGTTTTGTTCCGCTTCAGGCAGATGTGCATATGGATTATAACGCTGACGGTTATGTTTCAGCGCCATCATAAACAGCTTGTTGCAAAATCCACGATAGCTTTCAGTGCATATCAGCCTTTCTGTAAACTCATCCTGCTTTGATAAATAGTTTAGAAAAACGCGGTTGACTTCCTCCATGTGCATCGGAAGCGGAACTTTATCGATTTCCGCAAAATACTTATTGGCAGCCTCCTGAAGCATGTCCTCAAACAAAGCTTCTATTGAAGTATAGTGAAGATAAAATGTCTTTCGGTGGATTTGTGCACGCTCTGTCAGCTCTTTTACAGTAATTTTAGGCGCCTCCATCTCACAAACCATTTCTTTAAATGTCTTCTTTATCGCTTCGCGTGTTTTTTTGACTCTTAGGTCCATTTGTCTTTCTTGCATCGTTATCCCTCTTTATAAATATCAGTAGTTTTAATGCGTTAACAATAAGATAATATCCACTTTTTATAATGTGTGGCATATTCCACACACACTAAAAACTGGCGATTGAAATATCTTTTCAGCCACATTATAATGCACATGAAGGAATAAATCAACACGTGGACATTAACTGGAAAATAATGAGGAAAACTTATGCCTACCAAAATTGTACTAAAAGCAAACAACACAGAAATACCGGCTGTTTTAAACGACACGATAGCTGCAAATGAGTTTAAAAACAGGCTTCCTTTCAGCGTTTCGGGCTATCGCTCGGAAGTGGACTACTGCTGTACTGCAGCCTGCGGACACTTTGACCCCACAGAAACACAAAATGGGTGGAAGAACGGAGATATAAGCTTAGCCGGCGGCTGGTTTGCAGTGTTTTTCGACGGCGAGGAAAAATCAGATCAGTATCATGGGCTGATGATAATCGCACACATTGATCAGGAAAATCTGCATCTGGTTAAACAATTGCCTGCGAATGTAAAGTTTGTTGTTGAGCTTGCATAATTATTAATGACTTTTAAAAATTAAATATATAAGGGGTAAAAATGAATATTCTTATTTTAAACGGAAGTCCAAGGCAAAACGGAAACACGAAGAAAATGATAGAAGCTTTCACAGAAGGTGCACAAAAAAATAATAATGAAATCAACGTTATTGACATTTGCAAAAAGAATATATCAGGATGCTTGGGCTGTGAGCACTGCCACACAAAAGGAAACGGAGTTTGTATCCAAAAAGATGATATGACAGAAGTATATGAAGCTCTTAAGTCAGCGGAAATGCTGGTTGTCGCTTCACCTATATACTACTTCGGATACACCGGCCAGCTTCAGTGCGCGATTCACAGAACTTACGCAACAGGAAAGCCTAAAAACCTTAAAAAGACAATACTGATATTAAGTTCAGGAAGCGATGATGTGTATGAAGGCGCAATATACGAGTATAAAAAGACTTTTTCAGATTATATGAAGGTTGAAGATGCAGGCATCTATAAAGCATACGGAGAAAAAAACCGGTCAGAAGAGTTCCTTGGAGAACTCAGGCTGGCAGGTGAAAATATTTAGGAGGAATTATTATGAAATATACTAACGAAACGGAATTTAACGAAGCAAACGTATTTGGAAAAGGAATTGAAAACAAAATGTTTGAAAAATACTTTAGCGGCAAAACATTTTTAAATCCGCTTACCAAACCGGGTGAAGATCCATTGTTTGTTTTTAACCTTACTTTTGAGCCGGGCTGCCGCAACGACTGGCACATTCATCACGCAGACAAAGGCGGCGGACAAATGCTTATCTGCACCGCAGGAGAAGGCTGGTATCAGGAAGAAGGCAAAAAGGCTGTAAGCCTTGTCCCGGGAACGGTAATAACCATCCCGGAGGGAGCAAAGCACTGGCACGGAGCAAAAGCTGACAGCTGGTTTAGCCACGTTGCTTTTGAAATCCCAGGAGAAAACTGTTCAAACGAATGGCTAGAACCAGTTTCAGACGAAGAATTCAGCAAGCTTTAATCACGGAGGATATAATGGATACATTAAAAAAACTTAAAACCACAGATCCCGAATTTGTAGAACGCCTTGAGGCATTCACATTTGACGAAGTTGTAAACGAACAGGGACAAACTCTGGAAGATGCTGACCGCTATCTTTCAATTCTTGCAACTCTTCTAGGCTGTCAGGGCGTTGACGCTTTTAAAGACGTCCTTAAAGATGCACTTAACAGTGCTCTTACTCCGGTTATGGCGAAAGAAGTAGTCTATCAGGCGGTTGACTACCTCGGCTTAGGCAGAGTGCTTCCGTTTATAACTGCCACAAACGATGTTTTAGGCGAACTTGGAGTCGCTCTTCCCCTCGACGGTCAGTCTACAACAACGATTCAAACAAGGCTTGAAAAAGGTGCGCGAGCACAGGCCGACATCTTCGGAGAGCCGATGCTGGAGTTTTGGAAAGGCGGACACATAAACCGCTGGCTTGCTGCAAACTGTTTCGGCGACTATTACACGAGAAACGGGCTGGACTTGAGACAGCGCGAGCTTATTACTTTCTGTTTCCTTTCAGCGCAGGGCGGATGCGAATCGCAGCTTACAAGCCATGTAATGGGAAATATCAATGTCGGAAACGATGCTGAATACTTAACAAAAGTAGTTTCTCAGTGTGTTCCTTATATCGGTTACCCAAGAAGCCTTAACGCATTGGCGTGCATAAGAAAGATTACAGAAAACAAATAAACACCAAACATAAATCCGGTTGATATAACAGGAGGTTTACAGAAATTTATGAAACTTCAAATAGGAAATACAAGCTTAACTGCAACACTCAGCGATAACTCGAGCGCTCAAGCGCTTACAGAAATGCTGAATGAAGGTCCTGTAACTATAAAAATGCAGGATTATGCAGGCATGGAAAAGGTCGGCCCTCTCGGCAAGAACCTTCCAAGAAACGACAGACAGATTGCAGCGAAATCCGGCGACATTATTTTATATCAAGGCAATGCAATTGTTATTTATTATGCGCCTAATTCATGGAACTTTACCAAACTCGGTGAAATAGATGATATAAGTCAAAAGAAGCTCAAAGAAATACTTGGTGGCGGAAACGTGGAAGTCACACTTTCTATTGACTGATATCAGCAACAAAGGAGACTTACTTAATGAAATCAAAATATGAAGGATATAGTTTTAAACTAAGCAACAACGTTAAAAGAACAAAAATACAATTTCATAACCGTTATGGAATTACACTTACAGGCGATTTATATCTGCCTCAAAACTATGAAGGAAAGCTTTCAGCTATCGCAGTAGCCGGACCTTTTGGCGCAGTAAAAGAACAGGCGGCAGGGCTGTATGCAGACGAAATGGCTTCCCGTGGATTTGCGGCACTGGCTTTTGATCCGTCATTCATTGGCGAAAGCGGCGGAGACATAAGAAACGTAGCCTCACCTGACATCAATACAGAAGATTTTTCAGCTGCGGTAGATTATCTTTCTACGCAAGACTTTATAAATCCTGATGAAATCGGTATCATCGGTATCTGTGGGTTTGGAGGCATGGCGCTAAACGCTGCTGCCATGGACACACGCATAAAAGCCACGGTTACTTCGACAATGTATGATATGACTCGTGTAAGCGCCAATGGTTATTTCGACTCTATGGATGCAGATGCACGCTACGAAATGAAAAAAAGCCTGAATGCACAGCGCACTGAAGATTATAAAAGCGATACATTTGCACGCTCAGGCGGTGTCCCTGCAGAACTTCCGGATGATGTTCCTTTCTTTGTAAAAGACTATCATGACTACTATAAAACAGAAAGAGGTTATACAGAGCGTTCGCTTAACTCAAACGATGGTTGGAATGCAACTTCACCTCTTTCATTAATCAACATGCCTATACTTAAATACAGTGACGAGATAAGAAACGCAGTTCTTATGATTCACGGCGAAAAAGCACACTCTGTCTACTTTAGCCAAGACGCGTTTAAAAATCTTAAAGGTGATAACAAAGAATTATTAATTATACCCGATGCAGTTCATACTGATTTGTATGATGATAAAGGTATAATACCATTTGACAAACTTGAAGACTTTTTTAAAACAAACTTAAAATAGGAGGAAATAACATGGTACTAAATGAAAACCTTACACTCTCAAACGGAGTAGAAATCCCAAAACTTGGCCTCGGCACATGGATGATTGACGACAAAGTAGTTGCAGACGCTGTAGTAGAAGCAGTAAAACTGGGATACAGACACATAGACACAGCACAGGCATACCAAAACGAAAGAGGCGTAGGCGAAGGCATCAAAGCCTGCGGAGTTAAAAGAGAAGACTTGTTTATAACAACAAAGCTTGCTGCCGAAGTGAAGTCTTACGACGCAGCAGTCGCATCGATAAACCAGTCGCTCGAAACTCTTGGACTCGATTATATTGACCTTATGATTATCCACAGCCCTCAGCCTTGGATGGAGTTCGGCAACGAAGACCGCTTCTTTGAAGGAAACCGCGAAGCATGGAAAGCTCTTGAAGAAGCATACGAAGCAGGCAAACTGCGTGCTATCGGTATATCCAACTTCCAGATAGAAGACCTTGACAACATACTTTCATCCTGCAAAGTAAAGCCTATGATAAACCAGATATTAGCTCACATAAGCAACACCCCCAAAGAGCTCATTGACTACACTCAGAAACAGGGCATCCTCGTTGAAGCATACTCCCCCATCGCACACGGCGAGCTTATCAAAAACAGCGCAGTTGCTGACATCGCTAAAAAATATGATGTTTCTATACCTCAGCTTGGCATAAGATACGTTCTTCAGCTTGGCCTTTTGCCTCTTCCAAAAACAGCAAATCCCGAGCATATGAAAAGCAACGCTCAGGTGGATTTTGAAATTTCAGAAGAAGATATGAATTATCTTTTAAACATCGAGCACATAAAAGACTACGGCGAAGCAAGCTTTATGCCTGTATTCGGAGGAAAACTGTAAGGGTAGTGACGTTTGAAACTAATCAATAGATTAATTGAACCAAAATTTCAAATAGCAGAAGAAAGAAAGGCTTTTACCAACAAAATGCTGTTGGCAATAAGCCTTCCTCTTCTTATTGAGCAGCTTTTTATCATGATGGTAGGCTTAGCCGATACTCTGATGATAAGCTATGCGGGCGAAGAGGCTGTGTCCGGAGTTTCTCTGGTTAACATGTTTATAACTGTTTTCCTTTTTATTTTTGTTGCATTGGCATCAGGAGGCGCAGTTATAGTAAGCCAATATATAGGCAGCAAAGATGCCTCCAACGGTCAAAAAGCAGCAGGACAGCTGGTAAGTATATCCGCTGTAATATCAATTGTTTTTATGGCAGTGACTGTGATTTTTAACAAACAGATTCTTGGCACTCTGTTTGGCAGCGTAAATGAAAACATAATGAACGCAAGTGTTACCTATCTAAAAATCACAGCATATTCACTGCCGTCAGTAGCTATATACAGTGCCGGTGCCGCAATATTTCGAAGCATGGGCAAAACAAAGATAATAATGTATATATCAGTTGTGTCAAATGTCATAAATGTTATAGGCAATGCAATAGGTATCTTTGTGCTTAAAGCAAGTGTCGCAGGTGTTGCGTGGCCGTCGCTTATTGCAAGGACATTTTCAGCTGTCACGGTAATAGTTTTATGTTTTAACCACAAGCACTATATTTATCTTAAACTGAAAAATATCTTCAGATTAAATAAGACTATTCTCAAAAAGATACTGAACATCGCAATACCCAGCAGTTTTGAAGGCGGAATATTCCAGCTTTCAAAAGTAGCATTGGGAACCATAGTTGCTATGTTTGGGACAACGCAAATAGCCGCAAACGGAATAGCACAGAGCTTCTGGAGCATGTCAGCTCTGATGGGTGTTGCCATAGGCCCGGCATTTCTTACGGTCATAGGTCAGTCCATGGGAGCAAACGACACAAAAGCCGCTCAGTATTATATGATAAAGCTTTTAAAACTGTCGTATGTGGCTTCTATACTCTGGAACGGACTAATACTTCTTACAGCACCTTTTATGCTGAACCTATACAGCATAAGCGCTGAAACGAGAAACCTGATTATTATCCTTATCGCAATACACAACATATTTAACGCGATGATTTTCCCAATGTCCCTGCCTCTTGCAAACGGCCTGAGAGCAGCAGGCGATGTTAAATTTACAGTGTCAATTGCGATTATCTCCACAATAGGCTGCAGAGTGGTATTCTCCGTTATTTTCGGACTATGGCTGAATCTCGGCGTAATAGGCTTGGCTGCAGCAATGGTTATGGACTGGGGTCTAAGGAGTATTTTTTACATGAAACGCTACAGAAGCGGAAAATGGAAAACATTCAAACTGATATAGAATAAATACAGTTTTATAACAAACACGCTATTGGAAATAGAGCAATATTTTTTGTTTCTATTTTAAAATAGATATAATATCTCCAACATAAAAAGCACATACAATTTGTATGCGCTTTTTATTCATTTTTATATATCAGATTTATAGCCTGTTCTTGTATGCTCCCGGAGTTACTCCCAGCACTTTTTTATATGTTCTTATAAAATTCGATGTATTGTTATATCCCACTTTCCACGCAGCTGCCGACACACTCTCGCCAGATTCGATTATCTGACGCGCGCAATACATTCTGTAGTTTACTATATAAGTACCCAAAGTGTACCCTGTTTTTTCTTTAAAGTTTTTATTAAGGATGTTTTTGCTCAGATAAAATTTCTCGCAAAGGCTTTCAAGGCTTAGATTGCCTGATACATTTTGCGTTATGTGTTTTAATATATTAAACACAAGCTCATCGTTTTTTACTCTTCTGGCTGATTTCTTTTCAGCATTCCCTGCATATATTTCGTGCATAAAAAGCAAAATTTCAGCCAGCACTATCTGCTGTCTTATATCCCTATATTCATCTTTCGACTTTTTAATGTCATTCAAATCGCCTAGCTTAGCTAAAAAAATTTCCGCCTGATTCTGTGTCAAACTCACTTTGTGGGAGAACCCTTCCGCGCTTGCGCTAAAAGCAAGCAGCAAGTCCACCCTGTCGCTCAGCCTTGCTACTTTTGACGGATTAAAATTTAAAACCGTGCTTACATAGTTTGAATTTTTCGGTTTTATGCCCATGTGAATGTCAGACGGAGCAAATACAAGCATGTCATTTGGCATAAGATCATATACACTGTTATTAATTAGACATGACATAGGCCCTGAATGAGTCAGATAAATTTCATAAGCCGAATGAAAATGCAGTTTCGGTGTCAGGTGTGTTTTATCTTCCTTTATACTTATAAATAAATTGTTATCATCATTATAATTTATATAGCTGTTTTCCATTATTGCCTCAAAGCGCAGTGATATTTGAATACTTTTTTTAAATATTAGCACACATATCCCCTTTTCTCAATGATATATTATTATTAGGAGGATGATATGAGTTTAGATTTTAATCAATTTTGGATAGATGACAAAGAAGCGCACAAAGATAATTGTTTCAATGAAAATGCATCTCAGATAGCTCTTGGCATAAAAATGAGCGATGAGTGTGTGTTTTGGGAACTTCAGGAGGAAGGATTTCCTTGGGATAATACAATGCCGACCCAAAGGCGTATAGAGCTTAACAAAAGATACAACGATAAATCAGAAAAAATTGTCGGAAAACGTCTGCTTAGAGAAGAGTTTCTGCCTGACGATTCAAAGTTTCCCTACGTAAAAAGAATTGGCGAAGTTTTCGGAGGAATATATAAGTCTGAAAAAGAAGGCGGAGAGTGGCTTTACTCACACATAAAAACGCCGTCGGCTCTTGAAGCACAGCTTGATATAATAGACAAAATGGATATTGAAAGCTTTATGCTTCCTGACAACTGGGATAACAAGAAGAAAGAAATCGGCGAAAAATACGGCATCACTCCGCGTCTTTCCCGATGGGTACGCGGTCCGGTTACGCTTGCAACGTCAATCTACGGCGTAGAAAATCTGGTATTTTTATATTTTGATGCCAGAGAGCTTTTTGACAGGCTTTCGGATACTATATTAAAAGTTATATTAAAAATGACAGAGGTCTCAGACAAAGAAGCAGGATATGATGAAACAAACCGTCCCGGCGGGTTCTGGTTTGCAGATGATGACTGCAATCTGTTCACTCCTGAGATGTATGAATCATTCGGCTATCCGATACTAAAGAGCGTTTTTGACCAATTCAGCCCAAATCCCGGAGATACGCGGTTTCAGCACTCTGATTCCGCAATGGAGCACCTCATCCCTATTTTGTCTAAGGTTAATTTAACAGGCTGTAATTTCGGGCCTACTGTAACCGTTGACAAAATAAGAGCCCACATGAAAACAACCAGAATTGACGGTTGCATTGCACCTTTTACTTTCATGAACAACGATAAAGAAGTGATACGAAAAGAAGTAATACGCGATTTTGAAATGGTAAAAGAGAGCGGCATAAGAGGCCTAAACCTGTCAACAGCAGGCTCTATCAACAACGGCTCATCTCTTGAAAGCATGAGATATATAATGGAGCTTATCCAAAACCATTGTAGATATTAACAGCAAAAAGCGCCATAACGGCGCTTTTTTTATGCATACAAACTGAACATAACAAGCTATCTGTTTCTGCTGTTTCTATACTGCAGCGGAGTCACCGCCATATATTTTCTAAATCTTCTTATAAAGCCTGATGTGTCATAATATCCTACTGCAATACATATATCCTTAACCGACATATTTGTCATGCTAAGCATTTCTTTGGCTTTTTCTATCCTCAAAAGCATAAGATACTCAGCAGGTCCCATTCCCATAAGTTCTTTAAACGCAAGCGAAAGCCGCGCGGAACTTACGTCAAATTTATCTGCCAAAGCGCTGATATTCATATCGGCATCAGCATAGTTTTCATTCATATACCCTACAATCTGCTCCATTACAGGATATTTGTTTTTTGCATCGCTTTTCTTGTTGCTCAGTATTTCGCTGCACAGTTTGCGCAGCATATCATCCAAGTCATTAATCGAGCTACAGTTTGAAAGCGTAAATATATCATATAAATGAAGCGTGTCCACTGATTCGCTGTCTTTCTGGTTTCTGATATGCTCACGTAAAATAATGCTTATAATTTCATTATAAATCAATCTGAAATTAAACAGTGAAATTTTAAGTCCTGTCAAGTAACCAAACAAATCGTCTATTGCTTTGTTTACTGTGTCTTTGTCTCCGCTATGCATTGCTTTTTTCAATATATCCATATAGTTTTTTGAATACTTAAAAACATTTGCAGACGAAGCACATACATCTCTAAAGCTCAATACGTGGGCACTACCCATTATAAATCTGTTGTCAAATGCCGCGCTTGCTTCAAGATACGCATTGGCTGCGCTTTTTTCATCGTGGTGTAGTGCGCTGATTGCCACAACTGCCTCTTCATTCTTTTCTCCGCACACCTGCTTAACTTTGTTTACCCACAGATTAAGCTCCGCTTCATCATCAGAAAACAGAACAAACAGCATTTGTTCAAGCGCAATAACCTCTACGCCGTATCCGTCAGTTCCTTCTTCTTTTAAGCCAACAAGTTCCTCTATCATGTCAGGGCTGTCCGTTTCCGGCGATGTGCTTATAAGCGCAACTATATAATATTGTTTGTTTATATCAATCCCCAGCCTGTTAGCTGCGCTCTCACACTCTTTTCTTTCCTTATATCTTCCTTTTACAAAATCCTTAATGAAGTTCGATTTGCGTATTGATGTGCTCTTTTCAAGCCTTGAAACCAAGTCCACATTCTCGCCCACCAAGCTGCTGATTCCGCTTTTTATAACAGCAAAATCATCACGGTTTAGGTTGCCTTCGGCAAGCATGTGTCTTATGTCGCTTATAGGCTTATAGTTTCTCTGCGAAAGATATAATATCAAAATTATAATAGGAATGCTCAAACCGACCATAAACAGCCAGAAGCCCAGGAGCGCACTTTTTAGGTTGGCAGCTATCGTATTTTCCGGAATGACTGTAGTATACTGCATGTTTTTCTGCTGTCCATGCAATGATATTAAAAGGTAGCTTTCTCCCTCATAGTCTATCTCTTCAATCAGCGTGCCCTTATTCTCGGTAAGTTTTTCTATAATCATTTCATCAGGGATTTCAAAGCTGTTTCTGCTTACCATGACTTCATTTTCATAGATAATATAAGTATTGTGCTCATCATATATTTCTTCTTCGAAAAGATTAACATAAGCACTTTCTTCAATAAGGAATATAAGCGAGCCTGTGTTTTCCTGCTCTCCTCCAATAGGCACTATAAAAGTTATCATCCTTGCGTTATTGCCATCCAGAAGGCTGCTTTTTATGTTCTGGCTTTTGTAAATCTTAAGTCCGTTGTGCTGCCTTATCTGCTGCTCAAGCTCTTCGGGGCTGACATCGTCATAAAGCATTATCTGGTTTAAGAATAAATCAAGTTTTATGGAGGTAAGAGATGAATAAAGATAATCATCTATATCAAAAATCAAAAACACCTTGTCAAAGAATTCATTTGTAACGGTATATGGTATTATCTGTTTTTTCAGGTGGTACACCTTCCACGGTTCTTCCGAAAATTTAAACGCGCTTATATAAGGAGACAAGCCGACCTGGTTTCCCGTGTTTATCGCTGCGCTGATGTTCGCTTCGTTTTCATAGCGGATTCTGCTCAATGTGTTTATATTGCTTTCAATTATTTCCTCACGGATAGAATTGCTGTAGTAGTTGTTCATATAAATGCTTATTGCAATAAAAAGTATAAGCATTATTGCCGCATACGAAAGCATATAGCGCAAATAAACAGATCTGAAAAGTATCTTTATTTTTTCAAACATTCTTACTCCCACTGTCACCTTCCTCCGGCATTGTAGTTATTCTGATAAAGCGCCACATACTCGTCAGCGCCGATGTCATGTAGCTCATCGATAAAAAGCTGCCACGACTCATCGGTTACACCCTGAGTCACAAAGTTTGTTATCTTTTCTGTCATAAACTTGTCTATTTCATTGTAAAGCTTATTAGTTCTCATATTATCTTCTGAATTCATCTGTGTCAATTCAGTTAGATACTGATAAGATTTATATTCCATTACGCCGCTTTTTTCGTATTCTTTGCAGTAATTTGTCTTTTCAATTCTATGCGCCGCCGGGCTGTATATCTGAGAATAATAATCAGCCGGCGCAAAAAACTGACCGCAAATCAAAGGAACAATCGAGTATAAATCATTGTTTTCAGGAACGTATGACACTTCATACTTGCCTTCGTCATTGATGATTAATGTATCCCCTATCGGTCCGTTCTGGGAAACCATCATCTGCTCGGTTTCCATCTGAGCATCAAGCCAGCGCAGTGAAGCCTCAATGTTTTCATTTTGCACTGTAAGTGCCGCGCCGAACATAGCAAGTTCAAGTATGGAGGAAACAGAAGCATTGTAACCTTCAGCGCTTACAGGTATTATGTTTTCAAACTGTGTATAGATATCTTCATTTAAAATGGTGTTTTGTAGTCTCCAGTAGGTAAAAAAGCCGCTTGTTCCGTTATTCATCTTCGCGCCCCAGAGGTTTGAGTCCTGCGATATGCATTCCGGATCCAGTATTCCGTCGGCATAAAGCATTGCAAGCCATTCCAGGCACTCGCGATAACCGGGAGTAAAAGCAGTAAACTTCACCTTTTCGTCATTATCAATGAAAATGTAATAATCGTTCTCAGGAACGCCCCATGATGCAAAGGCGTTATATATACCGGTGTTTGTGTCGTTAAATGTAGCCTGATACGGAATCTCATCTGCTACACCGTTCCCATTCGGATCCTGCGTTTTAAATGCATACAAAACTTCCGTCAGTTCATCAATCGTCTCAGGCTCTTTAAGCCCAAGAGCGTCAAGCCACTGACGGTTTATAAACCAATGTCCGTTTGTATTTATATTCTGAGATATCAAAAAACCAACATGGTAGCTTTTGCCGTCCGAAGCCGGAATGGCAGCATTTGCGTCATTCATGCCTAGCCTTGAATAATATATCGGCATATATTTTTCCAGATAATCGTCAAGCGGTACAAGCACCTTCTGCAACACACCATATTCTTCTGCATCAGCATCTCCGCGCAAAATAAGGTCCGTATAGTTATCGGAGGCAAACATCAGGTTTAATTTTGCCGCCCAGAAAATTTCCTTTATTTCTTCAAACTCTATATGAATATTTGTTTTCTCTTCCAGCTGTTTGTAAAACCAAAGGTTGCCAAAATCAATCGCCTGATTGTCCAGCTCATACTGAAACGCGGAAAGAGTAATCTTCTCACTTACTATAGGATATCCGGTTTCATAAAAAACAACAGCCGCCTCTTGCCCTTCAGTGTCATCCAGCATTTCATCCGCAGTCTTCCCGCTGCAGGCTGGCACCACAAGAAAAGCAAGCAGTTGCAGTGTAATAATAAGCTTTTTTACATTCATAGAATCTTCTCCAGTCCTATGGTAGCATTATACAGCAAATTTCACTGCGGCTCAAAGAGTCGCAGCGAATTTTGCTGTTGTTCTTATTTCTAGATTTATTATAAGTTTAAACTTAGTTCATCGACAAGTATTTGTCGTATGCTTCCTGATATATTTCGATATATCTGTCAACACCAATACCCTGTACTGTGTCAATGAAGTTCTGCCATGAATTGTCTGTTACGCCGTTTCTTATGAATGCGACTATAGATTCTTTCATGTATTTGTCAAGCTCAGTCTGGATTTTAGTAACTTCAGTTGACTGCTCGCTGCTAAGCTTTGAAAGCTTTGTAAGGAAGTTAAATGATTTATATTCCATTACGCCTGCTTCAGCATACATTTTGCTGTCATACCATCTGTCCAGTCTGTGAGGAGGCATCTGATAGATTGATGAATAGTATTCGCCAGGTGCGAAGAACTGTCCGCAGATAACAGGAACTATCTGATACAATCCGTTATTTTCAGGTACATATGTGATTTCATATTTGCCTTCATCGTTGATAATCATAGTAGGATCAATCGGGCCGCCTTCGTTGAATGGGCCGTTTGCTGCTACCATCATTGTCTCTGTTTCCATCTGAGCATCAAGCCAGCGAAGAGTAGCTTCTACGTTCTCATTTGTTGAAGTTATTGCTGCAGCGAAATCGGGAAGCTCAAGAAGTGATGGATATACTACATCATAACCGTCAGCTGCTATAGGAACGATTGGCTCATACATTGCCTGAGTTTCTTCGCTCCATGCAGTGTTTAATCTGCGCAGATACCATGTGAATCCAACTGTATTGTCATTACATTTTGTTCCCCAAAGGTTTGAATCCTGTGTCAATGTTTCTGGGTCAAGCAAGCCTTCTTCATATGTAAGTGCAAGCCATTCCAATGCATCGCGATATCCGGGTTCATAGCCTGTGAATTTAACTTCGTCGCCTTCAGCGATATACATCCAGTAATAGTTTTCCGGTACGCCGAATGATGCGAACATGTTAATGAGGTTTGTTGTTGTGTCTTTGTTTGTGTTATCAAATGTAGCGCTTATTGCATACTCATCAGCAACGCCATTGCCGTTAGGATCGCTGTCTCTGAATGCTCTTAAAACATCAGTGAGTTCATCGATTGTTGTCGGCATATCAAGGCCTAATGTTTCAAGCCATGCAGTATTCATATAGTTTGTTGCCTGATGGTTAACATCCTGTGCTATCAAAGAACCGATATAATACATTTTGCCGTCAGATGCCGGAATAGCAGCCTGTGCATTGTTCATCGGAAGACGCTCAGCATAAATAGGCATGTAAGTATCAATCAAGTCATCCAAAGGTAAAAGCAGTCCCTGTGTTACGCCGTATTCTTCTATCTGAGTGCCGCTCATTCCTCTTATTATAAGGTCTGCATATTCTCCGGATGCAAACATAAGGTTAAGCTTTGTCTCAAAGTCAGGGCCTTTAACTTCTTCAAATTCAACATGAACATTTGTTTTTGCTTCAAGTTCTTCATAGAACCAAAGGTTAGCAAAATCGATATCCTGATTTTCAAGCTCCCACTGGAATGCTTTAAGTGTAATAGTTTCATTAACTATTGGATAACCTTCAGCATTAAAGTTGCTTGGTTCTTCTGTCGGAGCTGCAGTAACTTCTTCTTTTTCTGCTGCTGCTTTAGTTTCTTCTGGTACAGTTGCTTCTTCTTCTTTTTGGCATGCCGCAAATACTAATGAAAGTACCAATATTAACGACAAAACTACAAGAATTCTTCTTTTCATATTTTCTTTTTCCTCCTAATTATTTTATTAATGACTCTTATTAAGAATCAATAAACTAAATTCATTATCCTTTGAGTGAACCTATCATTACGCCTTTAACAAAATACTTCTGCATGAAGACATATAAGATTACCGCAGGGCCTGTTGATATTACTATGCAGCAATATTTCGCAACTTCTGCTTTGCGCAGCGCGTCTGTCATTCCCTGAATGTCGTCTGCATATGCATCAAAGAACTGCTCTGTGGATGTGCTTCCCTGAAGCACTGCAAGTATCTCGCGCAAAATAGTCTGGAGCGGCATTTTCGCTCTGTCTCGGAGATATACAAGGCCGGTGAAGTAGTCGTTCCACTTAGCAACGCCATAGTACACCGCTAGCACCGCGACAATCGTTCCTGAAAGCGGAAGCACAACTCTGAGGAAATACCCGAAGTGTCCCATTCCGTCTATCGCCGCAGCTTCATACAGCTCATTTGGTATAGTTGTCTGTATATATGTTCTTGCAACCATTAGGTTCCATACAGATACTGCGTTAAACAATATAAATACAGCTCTCGTGTTATACAGTCCCAAGTCCTTAAGTGTTATAAATGTCGGAATCAGTCCGCCGTTAAAAAACATCG
Source organism: Christensenellaceae bacterium (assembly GCA_963677605.2). Taxonomy (GTDB): domain Bacteria; phylum Bacillota; class Clostridia; order Christensenellales; family UMGS416; genus JAGLOK01. Next base: position 313,795 of record CAXXDX010000006.1, read on the forward strand.
TGAACACGAATATAAACAGCACTACGCCTTTTCCTATAAACTTTCTCGATGTTGCATAGGCTGCCATCAGTGTGATAATAACGCTGATGCCTGCGCCCAGAACCGTGTAAATCACCGAGTTCAGATATGAAACCCAAAGATCCGAATATCCGAATACAGCCTCATATCCAATCCACGAAAAGTCCACCGGTACAAGAAGCACCTCTCCGGCCAATACAGCGTCAGGATCGGAAACCGAAGCAATCAGCACAAGATAAAGCGGATATATTATGATAAATAAAGTCACAGCCCAGAAAATGATATTGAATATATCAAACAACCTGTCATCTCTGCTGCTTTTTATTTTAGTTTTTTTCTCAAGACTCATTAAGTATGTCCCCCTGTGTTAAAATAACGTTGTGTCGCCCAAGCGTTTTGCAAGGGTGTTAACCGACAAAATCATGACGAAGTTTATGAAGTTTATAAACAGACCTATTGCAGCCGTATATGAATACATAGCTTTACCAAGACCGATATTGTAAACATAAACACCTATGATGTCCGATGTCGGAATGTTTCCTGATGTCTGCATTAGAAGCGCTTTTTGCGTGTTGCTTGTGAGCAGTCTGCCGAAGCTTAAGATAAGCACCATAGTCGCAATCGGTATAAGGCTAGGTATGTCTATATAGCGGATCTTCTGCGCTTTATTAGCCCCGTCAATAGTTGCAGCTTCATATATCTGCGGATCGATACCGGTCAGTGCAGCGATATACAGGATTGTTCCCCAGCCTGCATCCTGCCAGATGGAAGAACCTATAAACAGTGTCCTGAACCACCCGGGCTCAATCATGTAATATACAGACTTTCCGCCAAGCATTTCCGTTATCTTGTTAACTATTCCGTTTGACGGCGAAAAGAACATATACAGCATTCCGGCCAAAACAACAGTCGATATAAAGTGCGGAACATATATTACTGTCTGAGTAAACTTCCTAAATCGTTTAGCTCTCAACTGGTTTAGCATCAATGCCAAAATTATCGGTATGGGAAATCCCCATAAAAGTCCGTAGATGTTTAACAAAAACGTATTTGTAATCAGTCTTTTAAAATAGTAAGAGTTGAAAAACTCCTTAAAATGATATAAGCCCACCCATTCGCTTCCTGTAATTCCGAACACAGCCTTGAAATCGCGGAATGCTATCTGCACTCCGTACATTGGAAGGTAATGCCACACGAAAAAGTATGCAAGCGCAGGTACTAGCAGCACATATATCTGCCAGTCATTTTTCATCCTGGTTCTGGTTTTCACCCAAAAGCGTTTTCTATTTTCAGACTTAGACAAATTTTTGTCTGATGATCTTCCCATATCTCTAAAATGCCTCCAAAGTTATAAAATTAAGATAATATACACAAATATAGTTACAGTCGTGTTGTTCAACATGCATATATTATCATTGCCGCATCTTGCAATGATATATGCAAAAATTTTGTGTACTTTTAGCTAAAAAAAGCGATAAACAAAAAATGTGCAAAAAAAATGAGCATTGAATTGACTCTTCAATTTTGATAATTTAGTAATGTATATGTAAATTGCATTTTTACAGTCACTTGTTCATCATATTCATATTTAAAGGAGTATAATATGCAAAATACTCAGTCTATTCAGATGCGTGATCCATATGTGCTTGTACATAACGGGAAATACTATTTATACGGAACAACAGACAAGAACTGCTGGAGAGGAATCCCCGAAGGTTTTGATGCCTACGAAAGTGCCGACCTTGAAAACTGGGAAGGGCCGCACAAAATATTCGCTCCAAGCGATACATTCTGGGGCAAAGAAAATTTCTGGGCACCCGAGCTTCATGTTTATAAAAACGAGTTCTACCTTTTTGCAACTTTCAAAGCGCCGGGCAAATGCCGCGCAACATCAATATTAAAATCCGCCTCCCCGCTCGGTCCGTTTAAGCCTTGGGGCGCAGAGTTTGTAACGCCGGAAGGCGACGAATGCCTCGACGGGACTCTTTATGTAGATGGAAGCGGCAAGCCTTGGATTGTATACTGCCACGAATGGGTTCAGGAAGGCGGCGGAACAGTCTGCGCAAGGAGACTTAAAGAAGATTTGTCCGCAGGCATCGGTGAATCCACCACTCTTTTTTCTGCAAAGGATGCAAAATGGACAAAAGAGGTCACCCACTCAAGCGGTATAAAAGGCAATGTCACTGACGGTCCTAATGTATACCGTGCCAAAAATGGCGAGCTGTGGATACTGTGGAGTTCATTAAGCGAAACAGGCTACAGCTTAGGAATTACAAAAAGTGCGGACGGAAATCTCCTGGGTGAATGGGAGCACAGCGAGAAAGCACTTTTCAGCGCAGACGGCGGGCATGGCATGATATTTGCCGATTTAACAGGAACATTAAACCTGACTCTTCACTCTCCAAACGATACGCCTAATGAAAGGCCTGTTTTTATGCCTATTATAGAAACTGACGACGGATTTGAATTTATTTGAACAGAAACAATAAGAGGATATTATGAAAACTGTAAATGTTAGAATAGACGGTGTCGGCGGACTTCCCGTGAGCACACCTCAGCTTAAAAGCGTATACGCAAGCGACATGGATTTTGAGCCTGATGAAAGGAAAATCAATATACTTCCAGACGGCTCAGTAGACCTTACCGTGACCCACAGCCCATATATGATTCATGTGAAGCTGAACATACCTCTCTACGGAAACATATGGGTAATGGCAGACAATCTCGGTCAGGGATATACAGGCGACTATGTGGACTTTGTAACCGAAGCCATTCGCACATATATCCATGCAGCGGAGGAAAAAAGCAAAGACATAGTCCTTTCTGTTAAGGCGCAGGGACACTTGGAGGCAGCCAAAGAGTTTCAGCACCTTGCAAATCGCGGAAAAGACACATCAGAAAACAGACTATATGCGCTGTCTCATGCAATATACGCAGCAGAGGCCGCACTTTTTGAAAGCGCACAAAAGAAAGTCTATGAAAATCCCCGTGACGACTTGCTTCTTGGATGTAATTTTTTCAGACACGCAGGAGCTGACTCGCGATACTCCAAGTTTTTTAAACAGGTTTTTGATTTTGCTACTCTTCCCTTTTATCCGGGCAGAACAGTTCCCGAAGAAAATAACTATGATTATGACTATATAAACCACGCGTTAAACTTTCTTCTGAAGGAAAACATCATGCCTAAAGGCCACCCGCTATGGTTTGGACACAAGGAAGTAAATCCCGAATGGCTGCTTAAAAAATCATTTGAGGAATTGAAAGTCAGCGCAGCTGAAATCGCCAAAAACCATGTGGAAACATATAAAGACACCATACAGGTCTGGGATGCTATGAATGAGGCGCACGACTGGGCAAACTGTTTTGAGCTTAATCAGGATCAGCTTCTGGAACTCACCGGAATTTGCTGCGATGCACTGCATGAGGCTAATCCCGATGCGCAGGCCGTTGTAAACATCTGCCTTCCTTTTGCTGAATATGTTGCAGGCAGGTATAACTGCTACGGCGCTCTACCCCGCAGGCTTAACTCCCCTCTTGCTTATCTTAAAAAAGTGATTGACGCAGGCATAGAGTTTGATGCAGTTGGGATACAGCTTTACTTCCCGGCAAGAGATATGGTTGCGGTGGATAGATTGCTTTGTACCTTCGAAAAGCTTGGAAAGCCGATTCACATCACCGAGATGGGTGTAAACGGCGGTTCGCGAAGCGTCGGGAATCTTCAGAAAGGCAAAAGCGACTGGTCACAGCTTAATATGAGCGAAGGCGTGTGGCATAACGGATGGAATGAGCACACTCAGGCTGACTGGATGGAGCAGTTTTATACAATTGCCGCATCACACTCCGAGATAAAAGCTCTGACATGGTGGGACTTCATGGAGCCTTCATTCTCAGGAAATGGAGCATTCTTATACGAAGATGAAAACCCGAGAGAAATGTTTTTCAGGCTGAAAGCCTTGAAAGACAGAATCAGAAAATAATAAGGCTCTCTTTACAGCAATATAAAAGGATGTCACAGGCGGACATCCTTTTTTTAAAGTCAAATGTTTTTTTCTGCGATAATCACAACATCTTATTTAAATCTTCCCACTCCACTTCCCACATTCCGTTTTTCGGGAACCCCGGGTTTTTCTTCTCGCAGCCCTGCCAGCCAGCTGCCATCATCGCTACAGCCGAAAGCAAACCGCCGTTGCCCGGAAGATATATTGGCAGGTCATATTTGTCTCCCTGCATGTTGTGTCCGTTTAAAAGATACGTATTTTTCGGTGCGTCCCGCAATAGTATATCAACGGCCTCTTCAGGCATGTCAAGCCTCGCAGCAGTCATTGCCATCATAGGGAAATCCCATCCCCAGCCGCTGTCGATATTCCACTCATCAAAAACTTTTTTCAAAGTGTTTCTCATAATATCGACATCTGCTTTTTCACCTTTTAAGATGCCCATCGCACCTACCATTGAAGGATGGTCAGTATTAAATCTAGTATAAGTATCGGGGCAGTTTTCATGTGCCAGATACACTCCGTCTTTTTGAGGCAGGTCTGAAAGCTTATCTGCAATTTCCGACCATAGCTTGTTTTTATCCATACCTAAGCGCTCTCTCCATTTATTTGCAACACTCAGCCCGAAGTGCCAGTATTCCAGCTCAAATGTAGGATTTATGGTAACCGCAGGATTATGATTTTCCTGCGCAGGTATTAATGCGGGCCCTAGTATATATCTTTTTTCTTTTTCATCGTAAAATGCATACGATGCCATAAACTTAGCAGTTTCAAATACAATATCTCTGTATTTTTCAAGTATGTTTTTATCTTCCGATAATGAGTATAGAAGCTCAGCATAGTATATAGGATGCGGCTGCTGCCATATAAGATAAGGGCCTATAAACGATGGGCTTTCGTTGCCCGAAGGATCGGTCATTTTAGGCCACCTTGCGCCTTCATATCCCTGGCTTTTAGCAGTGTTTTTTGCGTTATCCAATATTGATGAATACCACCACAGGCTCTTTTCAAAAAGCTCCGCCCTATTCCACAGAGCAAAATGTACGCCGTGCCACCAATGCATCTCCAAGTGAAACTTGCCATACCAACTGTTAAAGCTCAGCCCCGTCTCTTGAGGCGGATATATGCCAGAGCACTGCACCTTCATGAGATACTGTGACAGTATGACTCTTCGCTCAAGCTCGTCTGCTCGTTCATCAGTACATTTGCCGAAATCTATCATACCGCCTTGCTGCCAGTAATTCTCCCAACCATTTTCACAGGCTTTAAATGCTTCGCTGAAAGATGGAATACCAGTACTTGTTGATTTCTTTGAAAACCTGACCGAAAGCAACACTTCATCTTTCTTGCTGCCGATTTCTATTTTGTGCCTATCGGTTACCACTGCCCTTGCAGTCGAATCAAACGCTGCCTGAACATAATAGATATCGTCATCCAGCGTCCGTTTAAGTGAAAAACCAAGGTTATTTATTTCTATAATCTGCGTAGTATGAAAGTCTTTCCTATCCCAATCAGAAGCATGCTTTTCCTCTGAGCCGTACGGAAAATTCAAACATATCGTAAGTCTGTTCTTTGAAAAAAGCTCAGATTTCACACGGAAGGATACGACATCCTCATCCGGATGGCACAAAGTTGTAGTTTTTACGGTTTCTCCGTCAATATAAAATTCACTGGTTAATATACCGCTATATAAATCCAGCTCCTGTTTTGCATCTTTTATATCACAGGCTTTTGCCTTTTTGCCTGCGCCGGTTAATATCTCAAAGCCAATCTGGCCCAGATGAAGCCTGTGCGGATTTACTCTCAGCCAATCATACGCAGCCTTTTCTTTCTGGCTCGGAAGTGTTGGATATTTCACAGACTTTCCATTTACGTCAAACTCTTTGTAGGCTATGTCATCCAAGCTATAGCTGATGCCCCTGTCTTCTGATGGCTTTGTGTGCCACCCCCATTGTGACTGCGTGCAAAGCGGAAAGCATTCTTTATACTCCTCAGAGAATGTCTGCATGCCTGTAATATCGGCTGTATATGCAAATTCTCCGTTGCCGACAGTAAGCGGCGTATACGGATCTATCTTTGTGTTTACGGGATTGTGTCTTTTTACTATCTCTTTTCTGTTCATCATATCTCCGCCTTATATTTTATATATTTATTCTATATACCAGCTTAATGAAAATATATAGGCAATAATTTTGAACACATAATGACATATAGTTTAAACCAGAGCCACCTGTCTATCAGATAGTTTGCTCTAATCCTGTAAGGGCTGATACTTACTTGTGCTTTATAACATATTGAAAGATTTGCCAACCGCTTCTTATTCCCGTTCAACCGCTTAAGAAGCAAATTTTTCAAAATCTCTCTGTATCATCCTACCTATTCAAATACTTAATCTTTTATCAGACAGATCTCCCCAATCGCCGCCTATTTTTATCTTTATTATCTAACTTCGCAACGGCTGGGAATAAGGTTTATTCGGGGGACTCTGCGAGTCCCCCGAACCCCCTGCTTGTATGCAATAACGATAAGCTGAGGACTTCCTTTTACTTTTTGCTCAGATTTTTTCTTCTCAACATAAAGTCTACTCACCACTGAAAGTTCTTTTGTACCACACTCATAGCATGTGGTTTTGTCATTAAACAAAAAAGAACCTTTAACAGGTTCTCTTTTATTAGTTCTTATCTTGCCTAAATCTCCAGTCGCTCGACTGTCTCACCTTCTTCCAAGGCATCAAGTATCTCCTCAACATCATCGGGAGTTACTCTGCCATACCATGTCTGCTCCGGATATATCATCACAACAGGACCCATGGAGCATAGCCCCACACAACCTGTGTATGAAACCATTACTTCGCTGTCCAAATCCCTGTCGCTTACTTCTTCAACCAGTGTGGCAAGTATCTCGTGCGAATCTTTTTTAAGGCACTTACCCTGAGTTTCTCCCTGCAGCCTTGCGCTGCTGCACACAAAAATATGATGTTTTGGTTTATCCATAATAATCTCCTTTAAGCTGTTTTAGTAATATATTCTCTTATTCTTTTATCCTTGATTTCATCTACTTCAATGCAGTATAAGTCATGAAGTATATCGTTGTTTTCAAGTATTGATACTTCATCATCCTTATACACTCTTCCGTCTTTAATCATAAGCACCTTGTCCGCAAATACCTTTGCCTGAGAAGCGGAGTGGCTGGTAATTAAAAGAGAAAGATTTTCGTCTTTAAGGTTTATTATCTGCGTTAGTACTGTAATCGAGTTGTTATAATCAAGGCTTGCCGTCGGCTCATCCATGATTATAAGCTTTGGTCTTTGCACAAGCGCACGCGCGATAAGCACAAGCTGCTTTTCGCCTCCCGAAAGCTTTTTAAACATTCTTTCTGCAAGGTGCAGTATGTTAAGCTTTTTAAGAGCTTCTTGTGCTCTTTTGTAGTGCTTGGCTTTGGGTTCGCTGAAAGCTCCGATGTGGGGATTGCAACCCATTACAACAATGTCTATCACAGGATAGGAAAATGTACAGTTATGACACTGCGGCACATAGGCTATAAGCTTTGAAAGCTGTTTTTTAGAAAGTGTGCTTATGTCTTTTCCGTCCAACACAATCTTTCCGCCGTCAGTTTTTACAAAACCCATAACAGTGCGGAACAGCGTTGTCTTGCCAGCGCCATTGCTGCCCAGAATGGCATAAACCTCGCCCTGCGCAACAGTTAAATCAATCGTTTTAAGCACTTGTTTTGAGCCGTAGTTTACAGCTAAGTTTTCAAGTTTTAACAGCATATTTCCTCCTACCAGCTTCTTTTGCCTTTAACCATCAGATATAAAAACAATGGTGTTCCGACAAGCGATGTGAGTATTCCAAGCGGTATTTCAGTTGACAGCATCGCTCTTGATATGTTATCCAACACCAGCATAAACGAAGCTCCGAGCAAAATTGACGCAGGCATAAGCCTTTTATAATCCGTACCTACTATCATTCGCGCAATGTGCGGAACTATTAGCCCCACCCACGATATCATGCCGCTTATGGACACTGCCGCTGCTGTTATAACAGTAGATAAAACTACAACAATTCCCCGAAACTTTGTTGTGTCAACTCCCAGCGACATAGCTTCTTCCTCGTCAAGAGTCATGATGTTTATCTTCCATCGCATAAGGTATAATCCGATAAGGCCAATAACAACAGGAACAGCCACATATACAATGTCCTTTAATCTGACATCTGCAACTGAACCTAAAAGCCAGAATGTTATGGCCGGAAGGTCATCATACGGATCGCCCACATATTTTATAAGCGATATAAGCGACGTGAATGCAGAGCTTATCACAACTCCCGTTAATATCAGAGTCAGTGTCCTATCCATGCGCCTTGACACTATGTGGCTCATGATATACACAGCGCCTACAGCCACAAGGCCGAAGATGAACGCCATGCCCTGAATCATTCCAGCGCCTAGTCCCAGAAGTATCGCAATCCCTGCGCCAAAACCAGCGCCTGATGACACTCCCAGAAGCGAAGGCGACACCATCGGGTTTTTAAATATACCCTGATAGCTTGCCCCTGCCGCAGAAAGTGCGCTTCCTATGAGAAGCGATGCAATAATCCTCGGCAAACGCACTTTGATAAGTATGTTTTTTGCCACTTTCAGGCTGTCATCAATCGTGCCCCAAGAGCCAACAACTTTAAATACTTCACCAACCGAAATCTTATACCTTCCGATAAAAAGAGAAACAACGCTCACCAATATCATTATCAGCAAAAGCCATAATATTTTGTTGTTTCTCTTTGTCATTTCCATATTATTTATTTAAAAGATTCTCCACGTCTTGGTCTGTCAGTTCGCATCCGTAAAATAAACTGAAAAACTCCTTTATCTCCGCATTTAAGTCATAATCATAAAGATCAGGATAAAGCGTTTCCGCCAGCCATTTGATGCCAAGTATCCTGTTGACTGAAGGCGGTCTGTCAAACCAGTTGAACGGAAATCTCGGAACGCTTATAACATTTCCAGCTTCAACAGCCAAAACGTCTGCCCATATCTCGTCTGTTTTGATAACCTCATAGCCTGCGCTCATCGCGGCACCCTTGTGACCAACAAGTATCACTTCAGGATTCCAGCTTAAAACCTGTTCGAGCGTTACCTCTCCGCTCACTTCTCCGCCTGCAGATTCTGCAATATTTAATCCTCCCACAAGCTCTATAAGCTCAGCATTCGGAGAGCCTGCAAACTCAGTAGTAAGTCCATCATCCAGCATCGCATAATATACAGACACTTTCTCAGTAATCGTCTCGCTTACAGCCAGCGCGTCATTATATGCACTCCTGTAATATTCTGATAACTGCGCAGCTTTTTCCTCTTCTCCCAGAAGACTTCCCAAAAACTCATATGCCTTGTCATAGTTTTTAAGGTTAGCGCCGATTACTACAACTGGGATTCCTAGCTTGTCCTGCATCTCGTCCGCAGCCTCAATTGTGCTGTCTTTTATTTTCACATCTGTTATAAGTATGATGTCAGGCGCAAGTGCGATTATCTCCTCTGCATTGGCTTTTTTACCGTTACCATAAAGATTGCCAAGCACAGGTAAATCCACAATGTCCGGATTCAGATATTTCTTTGCAGCATCCGAGAAGCTTAAGTTCCAGCCTGCCATCTTGTATGGTGCCAGAGTATATAGAAGTATCGTCGAGTTGTTGTTTGAGCCAAAAACGCTTTCGATGTTTGTGGGAACCGTAACACTTCTGCCTGCCATATCCTCAATCGTTACTTCCATTGGCTCGGGTGTCGGTTCTTCGGTTGGCTCCGCTGTAGGCTCCTTGGTTATTTCAGGAGTTACAGTCTCTGTCTTTTCGGTATCTGATGCTTCAGGTTGCGCAGCACATCCTGCCATAAAGCTCAGCATTAAGATCAAAGCTGCCATACCCAATAATAATCTTTTCATTTTAATTTAAAGGCGGCACTTTGTTAAAATGCCGCCGCTCCTTTCCATAGGTCACATTACAAGTTCGAAGTCCTCTTCAGGGCATTCTCTGTCATACTTGTCAAGCAGCGCTGTGGATATTTTCTCTATCATCCTTATCGCTCCCTGATATCCTACTGTGGGGAAGTAGCTGTGGCCGACTCTGTCCAGAATGGGGAATCCCACCCTGACGAGAGGCACATTTTCCGAACGGGAGATATACTTCCCGTATGTATTTCCAATGAGCAAATCAACAGGTTCGTTTTTCATCCATTGGTGCAGTGTCATAAGGTCTCCTGCGTTTTTAACGTTTGAGCCTTCAATACCTGCTTCCTCAAGAATCTCGTTTATTGCTTTGTCAAAAGCTTTGCCGGGCGTTCCGGTAAGAACATGCACAGGAATCATTCCCAGGGAAACAACCAATTCTGTCATAGCAATCACTGTGTCCGGATCTCCGAATATAGCAACTTTTTTGCCGTGATAGTGGTTGTGGATGTCAACCATAAGGTCAACAAGCTGTCCGCGTTCCATCTCAAGTTCCTTTGGAACCTGCGCTCCGGTCTGCTCCACAATGTTCATAATAAACTCATCTGTAGCTTTGACACCTATCGGAAGCTTTAAGACTTTAGATGGTACATCGCACTTTTTCTCAAGCTCATAAGCTCCGTCTTTGGATGAAAACTCACCCAATGCCAAGGTCATAGCCGAGTCACCCGATTTCATTATCTTTTTAACAGGTGTACCGCCTTTGGGATACATCTCGTATCTTCCTGTCATGGGAGCATTAACAACTCCGCTTGTGTCAGGATACATAATGTATTTTGCGCCCATAAGAGTAAGAATTCTTTTTATCTCTTTCATGTCCGAAGGTTCCACAAAGCCCGGCACAATATTTATTGTATTGTTCTTTGTTTCTTTCTTGGATTCAGCCAGATATGTAACCATTGCTTTTACCATGTTTGAAAAGCCTGTGATGTGCGAACCCGTATAGCTTGGTGTATTCGCATGGATTACAATCTTGCCTTCGGGAAGCTTGGGCATAGTATCTTTAATAATCTCGCCCATGTCATCACCGATGGTTTCGCTTAGGCATGTGGAGTTTACAGCAACTATGTCAGGATTATAGATGTTAAAGATATTCTCCAGACCTTTTTTAAGATTGCTCTTTCCTCCGAATACGCATGCACCTTCCGTAAATGAGCTGGTCGATGCCATTATTGGATCACGGTAATGTCTTGTCAGGTGCATCCTGTGATAGGAGCAGCATCCCTGTGAGCCATGGCTGTGAGGCAGGCAGTTGTGAATTCCAAGCGCCGCATACATCGCGCCTATCGGCTGGCATGTCTTTGCAGGGTTTACTATCAGTGCACTGCGTTCAGGACTGTCTTTTTTTGTATATTCAAGCATTTGCTTTAAGCTCCTTTCTCGACTACTTTTCCGACAAGTGCCGGCTGCGTGGTCCACGGTGCTTTTACATAGCTCCATGCAGGTGTAAAGATTCCCGCTGCCACATCCCTCATGAAGTTTTTAGCTCCGATATATCCCGCATAAGGTCCGCTGTAGTCATATGAATGCATCTGTTTTGAGTAGACACCCATCTTCTGGATGATATATTTGTCTTTAACGCCGGAGCCGAAAAACGAAGGCTTGAGTATCTTTATAGCCATTTCAGTTTCATAATGGTTAAGATCGTCGATTAAAATCGTTCCATCTTTCATTTCCTTTATAAGTCCGTCATATTTACTCAGATTTATCTCATCTTTAAGCTCTTCATATTTTTCCTTGGACATTCTAAGCTTGTATTTCTTCGGGTCCTGCTCCACTTCGATTTCTTCGATGTTTCTGCTGTCCGCATCAAGCTTTATGTCAGGGATGATGTCGCGGCCTTCATAGTCGTCCCTGTGTGCAAACTCATAGCCTGCAGCAACAGTTTCGATTCCCATTTCAGATAAAAGTCCCTGATAGTGATGGGCGCGTGATCCGCCGACAAACAAGATAGCTGTTTTACCTTTACACATCTCATAGTATTTTTTGACTTCATCTTTAAGCTCTTCGGTCTCTTCCAAGATAACCTCTTCAGTTCTTGCGATAAGCTCTTCATCTCCAAAGAATTTTGCAAGAGCCCTTAATGTCTCGCTCATGGATTCGATGCCGATGAAGTTAACTTTCATCCATGGAATACCGTATTTCTTTTCTATCATCTCAGCGATATAGTTTATCGACCTGTGGCACTGAACAAGGTTCAAGTCTGCATTGTGAGCTTTTGCAATCTCTTCATATGTCGAGTTACCCGTCATTGTTGTCACAACGTTATAGCCGATTTTTGAAAGTACACGGCTTATCTCCCATTCGTCGCCGCCGATGTTATATTCACCCAAAAGGTTGATTGAATATTTTGCGACTTCTTCATCTGTCTTGCCTACAACATCAGTCATAAGCTTGTTGTTTGCGATGTGGTGGCCTGCCGACTGGCTGACGCCCTTATAACCTTCGCAGCTGAATCCCAATACGGGTATGCCTATCTTCTCCTGCGCCTGCTTTGCGATAGCATGTACATCATCTCCGATAAGTCCTACAGGACATGTTGCGGATACAGAAATCGCCTTTGGCTGAAATATTTCATATGCTTCAATAATAGCTTTTAAAAGCTTTTTCTCACCGCCGAAAACGATATCGCTTTCCTGCATGTCTGTTGAGAAGCAGTATTCAAGAAAGTTCTTTCCGCCTTCTCTCTTTTTGCCCTTGTTGCGCCTCGTTCCCCAGGCGTAGTATGAACATCCGATCGGTCCGTGGACGATGTGAACCATGTCAATAATCGGCCCGATAACAACGCCTTTACATCCGGCGTAGCAGCATCCTCTGTTTGTGATAATGCCAGGCACTGTTCTTGTGTTGGCTGCTATTTCCTGTTTCTCGCTCGAATCCTTTATCAATATATGTTTTTTTCTGTTTTTCATAACCCGAGCGGGATATTTATCTAAAATTTTATCTTGTAATTTTTCAAAATCACTCATAGTTAGCTCCTTTCAACAAAGACTATAGTGCGGCTGTTCCTGTTTCTGCGGTTCTTACGCGGATAGCGTCGGCAACCGGCATAACAAATATTTTTCCGTCTCCCATATTCCCTGTTTGATTTTTCTCTATAATAAGCTCCACAACTTTGTCTACTTCTTCATCGTTAACCACCAGCATCAATAGCCTTTTTGCAATCAATCTGTGTGCTTCCGATATAGTTTCCAAAGTCTCCTTAGACTGCGGTATGTCTATACTGTTTCCAAGGATTTCTTCTATCAAAGTATAGTCGGCTTTCTTTGCGCCTCTTCCATATACTTTTCTGCAGGTCGCAACAGGAAAACCGTTTTCTGATAGATGGCGCTTGGTTTCATTAATTTTATTCATTCTAATTACTGCCAAAACTTCTTTCATGGTTTTTCCTTTCCTACAGTTTCTCTGCGCCGCTGCTAACTGTAAATGCACGTTCCACTTCGGTAACAAATATCTTTCCGTCTCCGAATGTTCCGGTTTCTCCGGTTCTTGCATTTTTCATCACAAGTCCCACAACTTCATCAACTGCTTCATCGTTTACGACCATCATAAGTATTTCTTTGGGAAGCTCATCATAGTGAATGTCGCCAACTTTTATTCCGCGCTGCTTTCCGCGTCCAACAACATCAATCTTTGTTACTGCGGCATATCCTGCGTCGCTTAATTCATCTAATATAACCGAAACCTTTTCAGGCCTAATAATAGCTCTTATCATCTTCATAATGCTTAATTTCCTTTCTTTCTGTTAACCCATAAGACCAAAGTCCATAAGTATCTCTTCCAAGCGTTCCTGAGTCATAGGTTTCGGAACTACAAACATGTCATTGTTATCTATAGCTTTTGCAAGTGTTCTGTATTCTTCAGCTTGTTCTACAGTTGAATCATATTCAATAACTGTCTGTTTGTTTATCTCAGCGTGCTGCACAACGTTGTCTCTTGGTACAAAGTGAATTAACTGACTGCCCAGTTCCTTTGCAAATGCGTCAAGCATCTCATATTCATTGTCAACCTTACGGCTGTTGCATATGATACCGCCAAGCCTTGTTCCACCAGTGTCTGCAAACTTTTTGATACCTTTTGAAATATTGTTTGCTGCATACATCGCCATCATTTCGCCCGATGCTACGATGTAAATCTCTTCAGCTTTTCCTTCACGGATAGGCATTGCGAATCCTCCGCATACAACGTCTCCCAGAACGTCATAGAAAACATAATCCAAATCATCTGTATATGCTCCCAAATGTTCAAGCATGTTGATTGAGGTGATGATTCCGCGGCCTGCGCAGCCGACGCCCGGTTCAGGGCCGCCTGATTCTACGCATTTTATGTTGGCGAAACCTGTTTTCATTATCTCTTCTAACTCTATGTCTTCTCCTTCTTCGCGCAGTGTGTTGAGCACTGTCTGCTGGGCAAGGCCTCCCAATATCAATCTCGTCGAATCTGCTTTAGGGTCGCAGCCTACTATCATTATCTGCTTTCCCATTTCTCCCAAAGCTGCTGTTAAGTTCTGGGTTGTGGTGGATTTTCCGATACCGCCTTTTCCGTAAATCGCTACCTGTCTCATTTTAATTCCGCCTTTCAAAATATTTTAAGCGCATTGCGCTTTGTTAATAAAATAAAAGAGCCTTAACCGCGTAAATATCTTTACGCAATTAAGACTCCTATGTCTTAAGGTTGCCTCTCCGTGCAACTTATTCTTCCGTGTTTTGCAATTTCCTCATCTCGTATCTTTCAATATGTGGGATTATACTATTGATTTATACCGATTTCAACCCCTATTTTGCATATTTCTCCTCATTAGCCTGCATTTTTGGTCTAAATGCATATAATTTGGCAGCGCTTTGTATTAAATGTAAATATTATTTGGATATAAATTAATTAACATAATATGGCATGATTCCGGTTAAAATCGCGTCATTTCCCATTCTCAAATGTTTCATATCCATCCACTATATCAAGGTATGCTCCGTCAAATCCTGCACCAATTATTTTATTCAAATAACTGTCTTCACCCACTGCGATTATTCCCTGCCATTCATCGTTCCAGTATTCTACAGGATAGTTGCCCTTCCATCTGGGATTTTCGTCAAGCATCCATTGGGGCGGATCATTTTTATATTCTTCTTTCCAGTAGTATCTGTAATCCTCTGCCTCACCAATACTTAAGTAAGCTATAACAATTCTGCTTGCACCGTTTTCTTTCATTTTAAGCTTTGAAGTATCAGAGGATGTCAGTATTTCTTCGCCGAAAAAAGCATCGATGACTAAAACATCATAATTCGTTTTAGATAGTGCATCTATATAGCTTGTTTTAGTTTCATATCTTTCGGGATTTAAAAGAATAAGCCAGTTCTTCGCATTGTCCAATGTTATAATGTCTTCATCATCCATGTCTGAAGGATTGTCAGGCAGTCTTGTAAGCTCCATGTCTTCTGCAATAAAACTAACGTAACCTTTTTCTTTATTAAACTCCATGGCATCAGACACTTTATAATCATCATCGCAATAATCTACAATAAAAACGCTAACTCCCTTTTGTTTCCCTAAATCAAGAAGTGCAGATAAATCAGACTTTTCTGATTCATCTCTTTTCTTGTTGTATGTATCATTGCCGTAAGATAAGCCCTCAATGCCTATTGCATCAATCGCAGCCAAAAAGTCTTCTGCCTTCTCCCCGCTGGTATCGCCGGTAGATGTGAAAAGCGGAGCACAGTTTTGCGGTATTACAATAAATTCAGAATCTTTTTCTTTCGCAATGCTGCTTATCGTAATAACCCAGCTGCGCATTTGCTGCCTGTAGTCGGCTCCATCATCAAATGTCTCCTCCTTAAAGTTTAAATTGCAGCCTGAAAGGCTCACAATTGCAACAAATACTGCAACAAACGTTAGCACTACTCTGTATAATCTCTTTGTACGTTTCTTAATATTAATGCACCTTCTCATAAAAAGCAGAAAGGACTGATGCAATGCAGCAGTCCTTTACTTGTTAATCAACAGTTAATTTAATTACCACAGGTTTATCGGTTTTGATATTTTCAGTCTTTACTTTAAGCCCTTCCTTATCATTTTCCCAGCTAAGATTGCCGTCATACCCCAAAACGCATACATCAGATATTACTCCGTGGAAATGCTTGCCTCCTTTTTTAAGAGACTTTACAGTAACTTCATTGCTTTTGGGATAACTAAGCACCGTAGCATAAAGATGTCCGTCCTTTGCAGTAAAACGTATGTCCTCTCCCGTAAAGACTTTTGCAGTTCCGTCAGTGAAAAATCCTTCAACAACTTCCGTCGGCCCTTCGCCGAACGTTCTCCAGAAGTGAGTCCCGTAAATAGCTTCACCGTTTATATCAAGCCACTTGCCTATTTCAAGAAGTATTTTTTTGTCCTCATCAGGGATGATTCCGTCAGCACGAGGACCGATATTAAGCAGCATGTTTCCGTTTTTGCTTACGATATCCACCAGGTCGCACAATATCTCTGGCACACTCTTATAGTTGTTTCCTTCAGTGTAGCACCATGAGTTTCTTGCAACTGCAGTGTCCGTCTGCCAGTAATAAGGCTTAAGCTCGGAAAACTGTCCGCGCTCCACATCAACAAGGGCTGTTCCGAACATAAAAGCATCGTGTTTGTAAGTTATAACGCCTGGGCTTCCCCACTCTTTTGAAGTTTTGTTATAGTAATACGCAGCAAACTTTTTAAGATACGGCTTGAATGCGCTGTGTTGTATCCACCAGTCAAAGTAAAACACCTTAGGCAAATATTTGTCGACTATTTCGCAGCATCTTACAAGCCAGTCCTCCAAAAACTCTTGATGCGGCTCAGAGTCATACAAGTCAAAGTGATCCTTAGGCTCAGGCATCGCAGGCCAGTACAAATCACCGCGTTTTAAAGGAACATTTACATCCGAATCAAACTTCTTTCCGTTGGACATGAAAAACCAATGCGCTGCTCTGTGTGACGACAGACAAAACTCCACTTCATTTTTCCCAAATGATTCTTTAAGCTGCCCTAAGACATCACGTTTTGGCCCCATGTTAACCGCATTGTATTGTGATATTTCGCTGTTGTACATCTGGAATCCGTCATGGTGCTCGGCAACAGGCACAATATATTTCGCTCCGGACTTTTTAAAAAGCTCAGCCCACTCATCCGAGTCAAACTTTTCCGCTTTAAACATTGGTATGAAGTCTTTATATCCAAAATCCTTATGAGGTCCATAGGTTTTTATGTGGTGCTCATATGCCGGATCGCCTTCGATATACATATTGCGCGTATACCACTCATTCGCAAACGCCGGAACAGAATATACACCCCAGTGAATGAATATCCCAAACTTCGCGTCTTTATACCATTCCGGCAGCCTGTATTCGCTAAGCGATTCCCAACTATCCGAAAAAGGACCAACTTCAATTGTTTCATCTATCTTTTGTAAGTATTTTTGCGTAAAATCCATAATATTTTCTCCAAACCAAATAATATCAAACCACAGTAAAAATATTATACTCACTAAGATTTCAAGTCAACGTTTTTACCCGACACAGATTAGTTTTCGACAAGATTAAGTTTGAATTGAATAACTACTGCTCTACATTCAATCCAATCAGGAATTCATACCCAACGCTCCCTTTTTCATTGCTCCATCCCGCATGAATTCCTATTATAAATTTACCATCAACATAAAATAAAGGCAATTTATCTTGATTGGGTGATAACGTCCAATAGTTATCATCATAAACTCTATAGCTAAGATTGCTTCCGCCTTCTCCTATAATCTCTATGTCCATGTCAACATCATTGTAGTACTTCAGATACACATCATCGCCTTCAACATAGAAAGGTACCATATCCGCACACAATCCATCTATTTCTGAACTGGTTACCCTCCCTCTTGGTATGTGTGTCCATTCATCGGTAGTAATTCTTATATGAGGGCTTGTCTTGTTCATCTTATAAAACTTAACATCGCTAAAATCAGTCCGTCCTCTTTCCCCGCCAATATCAAGATGACTGAAAATAAATCCTTTGCCATCTTCGCTTTCAAGCATCAATCTTTGCTTTTTTACGTTCTCTCCGCAAAACTCCACACCGACGCATTCGCCATCCAGCAGAACATACTTCCAACTAAACTCATCTTTATGCAGTCCTTCTTCAGCACTCCCTGTTCCATCCTGCCTGAACACTATGTTTTTCTTCTTGCTCGTATATGTTTTAAATGAAGCACTCTCCCGCGATTCCCATTCCACTTCCCATGTTCCGACAATGTCAATAAAACAATTCTCTTCGGGATTTCTAAGAGATACATCCTGCTTCAAATAACTCTCGGAGGATGTAAAATATGCAGGCAAACCAAGCGCTTTTAAATTTTCTTTTCTTTTAAGATAATCAAGCCCAATGTACGCAAGATACTCGTCATACCTTTCATCATCTTCGTATATAACGCTGTTGCGGGAAGAGATTGCATAAAAATCACTTCCATCTTTTTTTATTAACAACACAAGTGCTTCTTTTCCTATCTGAACCTGATCTTTAAAGAATGTAAGTTTATTGATTATATCTATCGTGCCTTTATACGTATCTATATAATCGTATTTTACCCAACAAAGTCCTTTTTCAGGATTTATGAGTTCGCTTTCAGTTATTTTAACTTTGATAATTACATCCGAAAATTCTACTATATCCTCAATATCGTCACTTTCAATATACTTATAACCAAGAACCTCTCCGTTATCTCTTATATTTCTCGTATTTTTATCGATGAATCTCTTTAAATCATCTACAGTCAGAAACAGCTTTTCGGTATACTCTCTTCCGTGCTGGTATTGCTGTGTAATTTTTCCACCGTCCGCACAAAATATCAGTGTATCCGCTTCATAGCTATCTCCAAGATAAATAGACATTCGCTTATGAACAAACAGGATATATTCTTTTCCTTCTTCAAATAATAAGAAGTAACTATACTTCCTAAATGTGATTTCCGTTTCAGGGATGCTGCCTTTCAAAAACTCAGTTATCACAAAGTTACAGTTATATAAATCCCCATATTCCGAACTCCAATTACCAATGTCTACCTTTTCAGCTTTATCAATTCTTCCCTTCACGATAATATACGAATCATTAATTATCTCTTCAATAGGCAAAGGCGCTCTCAGGCTGACAAATGAATTCTTCTCGTTTTCAGAAGTGAGTTCTTTCAAAATATGATGTTCATCAAACGACATGCTTTCATTTCCGAAATCATATTCCTGAATTTCCGCTATTTCACCATTTGAAATGCATCCGGTAAAAATGAAGCATACCGTAAGAATAAGTATAACTATTGTTTTCATTTCATGCTCCAAACTACGCCAAAGCATATTGGCGGCTTTTGATTTTTAGCACACAACCCAAATATGCCCATATTAAAATGTGCATAAAATTCTGAGTCAATTTATTCTTGGGTTAAAAATTTACTAGTTCAGCAAGACAATCTTCGCATATATTTTTATCAATATATTTTCTTACATTATCTGTGCCCTCGCAGAAAATACAGGCAGGACGGTGCTTTTTTACATAAATCAAGTCCTCTTTTATGTAGATTTCCACCGAATCCCCGGTCTCTATCTCCAACGATTCGCGTAACTGTTTGGGCAGAATAACTCTGCCAAGTCTGTCCACTTTTCTGGTCATTCCAACTGCTTTCATGTGCATCCTCATTTTCTGTATATATAAATAAAATGCGGTTTGTCTATTATATTATACATTTTATTTTAATTGACATTTATTATACTATATATTAATAATGCTTTACAAATTTATTGTATAAATTTTACCATTATGTTATCTTTCTAATATCATTTTAAAAATTGAGCGAAAAAAAGGCATATCCATAAAACATGCCTTTTAATGGTTATATTATCTTCTAAAGTTTGAAGCTCTCCGATGCAAGTTTTTCAACTGCAAGACAGCTCTGATATGTTTTTATAAACTCATTGAATCCTTTAACATCATCTTCATCAGGCTCAACGGTTGAGCTGTCAAACCCGGCAAAAACTTTGTTATTAAGGTAGTCAGGCAGGCTTTCACCATCCCCGTTTATCATGTAAGCAGCAAGTATGGCCATGCCCCAAGGGCCGCCTTCGCTTGCTGTCTTCATGACAGTAACAGGAGCATTCATAGCAGCGGACATAATCTTTTGTCCAATGTATGCCTGTGTGAAATATCCGCCGTGTCCTGTGATGGAATCCAGCGCGGCACCTTCATCTTCAAGCAGTATCTTCATGCCTATTTTAAGCGAAGCACAGGCTGAATATAAATGAGTTCTCATAAACTCAGCAAGCCTGAGCTTTGAATCCGGTTTGCGCATAAACATCGGTCGGCCTTCAACAAGTCCCGTCACATGCTCGCCTGAAATATAGTTATATGACAACAGCCCGCCGCAGTCCACAGCGCCTTCAAGTGCGCGTTTATAAAGCTTTTCATACAGTGTGTTTATATCAAACTCTGCACCCATAAGCTCCGCCGCTTCACCCATAAGCATAACCCATGCATCCAAATCGCCTGAGCAGTTGTTGCAGTGAACCATTGCAACAGCATCGCCTGACGGTGTTGTTACCATGTCAATTTCCGGATACACCTTGCTTAGCGCCTTCTCCAGAACAACCATCGCAAACACGCTTGTTCCTGCACTGATGTTGCCTGTGCGCTGTCCAACAGCATTTGTTGCAACCATCCCTGTACCCGCGTCGCCTTCAGGAGGACACATCTGTACGCCGGCTGAAAGCGTTCCTGACGGATCCAGCAGTTTAGCGCCTTCTTCTGTCAGTGTGCCTGCATTTTCTCCCGCCGATAGTATTCCGGGAATAATGTCTTCTATATTCCATGGCAGATTTTCTATCTTCTCGTTAAACTTCGACATCATACACTCGTCATATTTTCGGGTGCCGTCATTTACAGGGAATATTCCCGCAGCATCGCCGATACCAAGAACCTTTTCACCGGACAGTTTCCAGTGTATATATCCTGCAAGAGATGTTATAAAAGTAATGTCATTAATATGGTCTTCTTCATTTAATATAGCCTGATACAAGTGAGCAACGCTCCATCTTTGAGGTATGTTAAATCCAAATAAATCAGTAAGCTCTTTTGATGATTCCTCGGTAATAGTGTTTCTCCACGTGCGGAAAGGAACAAGCTGCTCGCCGGCTTTGTCAAACACCATGTAGCCATGCATCATAGCCGAAAAACCCAGTGCGCCTACAGTCTTGAGTTTAACTCCGTACAGCTCTTCCACCTTGCCTGCCATCCGGCTGTAGCAGTTCTGAAGACCGGTCCAGATATCATCCAGCGAATAAGTCCAAATACCGTTTTCAAGCCTGTTTTCCCAGCTATGGCTGCCGGAAGCTATAACGCTGTGCTTTTCATCTATAAGCACTGCTTTAATTCTTGTAGAGCCAAATTCGATACCGAGATAAGTTTTTCCATCAACTATTGCTTTTTTGTAATCACTCATATCAATTATCCTTACTTTCTGTCATAATCCTTTAAACATTTTATCAATAGTACTGCTTTCAAACAAGCATAAATCAATATATTTAACTATTTATCTGTTTTCTGCAAACTATGCATATCATCCATTTATATACTTTCTTCTATAAGTTCATAATAATGTGGTTATAAGTATCAAGGCTTGAAGGATGAAGCGGTTTATTTCTAAGTATATGCGAAAGCTTCACTCTTTTTAGCGTCATAAGGAAAACATGATTTAGCGGCTCTTTCCCGACAGCATTCCGTATCTCTTCAACATCATCGAATGTTCTGGTTTTTTCGATTTTATCAGCAACATATATTATCTTTGAAAGGCTGCACATCTGAGGCTTCGGCACAGTGTGATAGCATATAGCTTCAAGTACATCCCTGTCGTTTATCTTAAACTTTTCTTTGGCCATCTGCGCGCCGGCCGCTCCATGAAGAAGCTGTGGAACTTTCCTATACATCTCGTCCACTTCAAATCCGAATTCTACAGCCTTTTTCATTACAGCTTTATCACTCAGCTCCTTTGCGCAGTCATGTAAAAGAGCTGCCATCTCCGCTTTTTCGGTGTCAATGCCATAAGCCTTTGCCATTTTAATAGCGCACTCAGCAGTTCCCAGAGTGTGTTCCAGTCTTCTGTCCTTAATGTTTTTCTTAAGAAACTTGATTATCTTCTTTTTTTCTTTTTCTCCAAGCATAAACTTAGTCGCCTTTCGTCTACCTGTAAAGTTTATTGTCGTTAATATATTTAAGAACTCTCTTGTGGGTTAATTCTTCAGCTTCACCCAAATCGGATCTTATATCCGTTGAGGAGTTATCCATCTTTTTTGCTTTAATCAAAACAATATCTGCCCCGAATTTTTCTTCTAAGCTCTTAATTTTTAAAATACATTCATCTTTTTCGTACCCATGTCTCGGTATGACTGCAAATTTCGCGATTTTAAGCAAATCTTCGGTATCCCGCCATTTATCCAGATACATAAGCGAATCGGCACCGATTACAAAATACACCTCCGAATTCTCTCCAAGAATTGCATTGATTCTTTTCGCGGAATCAATGGTGTATGATGGTGTTAAAATTTTTGTCTCATAGTCATCGATAAAAAAATCATCATAATCCTCAAGAATAATTTCAAGCATATTTATCCTGTGCTTGGCTTCGGTTACCCCCTTCTTTCCGTGAGGGGCGACGCCTAAAGGCATAAATGCCACACAGTCAAGATTTAGTTCGGAAAAAGCTGATTCTGCCATATGAATATGTGCAAGATGAGGCGGATCAAACGTGCCTCCCAAGACACCAATCCTTATATTTTCGATGCTGTATAGTTCACTCTGGCTTTTAACTTTTCCCATCAATTCCTCCAAGCGCAAAATCAAATCTATTGTAACATAAAACCGCATCATAGATGCGGTTAATATTGTTTAATTTTAAAAAATGTTTATATCTCGATTGTCGGCTTTTCTTTGCTTCGTCTGTACATTACAAATGTAGATCCGATTGCGCTGACAGGCTCTGCCTTAAGTCTGTTTGACAAGACCGAGCATGTCATTTTGCAGTTTACATCTGAGTTTTTAAGTATCCTGACTTTCACTATTTCATGAAGCTCAAGATATTCATCCAGCTGTGCCACAAGGTTTTCGCCTACGTTTTCTTTTCCTATCTGAAATACTGGCTTAAGTCCGTTTGCCATGGCACGCAGCTTGCTTCTTTGTTTTGATGTTATCATATATTTTCCTATTCCTTAAATTCAAATTCTGTATCCACAAATCTTATTGTGTCACCGTCTTTTGCGCCTTCATTTCTTAAAGTCTCCAATATGCCGTGGCGCTCCAGCATGCGGTGGAAGTAGTTGATTGAGTCAAAGTCGTATAAGTTTACACCGTCAAGGATTCTCTCAGGAAGTGCACCTTCAACGACAAACACATTCTCGTCGGTTTCTTCTTCATCTTTATAGACAGTGAAGTCATCCTCAAGAAGCTCAGTAAGCTCCTCGCCCATTCCTTCAAACGCTTCAGGTTTCGGTATAGTCTCAAGCACTGAAGCTATTTCAGAAAGAAGCTCCTTCACCCCCGCTTTTGTAACGCCTGACACAGGGAATATCTTTTTGTCTGGCATAAATTCTGTAAGGAGTTCTATACCCGCTTCGCTGTCCGGCAGATCCATTTTGTTTGCAGCGATTATCTCCGGCTTCTCATACAGCTTTTCGCTGTATTGTCTGAGTTCTTTACGGATTGCAGTATAATCTTCGACAGGGTTTCTTCCCTCACAGCCTGAAGCATCCAGCACATGAACCAATAACCTTGTTCGCTCTACATGGCGCAAAAACTCATGCCCTAGACCCACTCCCTGGCTTGCATCTTCAATAAGCCCCGGAATGTCAGCAACCACAAACGATTTCTCATAAACCTTCACTACTCCAAGGTTAGGTGAAAGAGTAGTAAAGTGATAGTCGGCAATCTTCGGCCTTGCTGCAGATATCACAGAAAGCAATGTGGATTTTCCCACATTAGGGAATCCTATAAGCCCTACATCAGCGATAGTTTTAAGTTCCAAAACCACTTCATACTGCTTTGTTTTCTGCCCCGGCTGAGCAAAGTTCGGAGCCTGCCTTGTAGGTGTTGCAAACTTTGAGTTTCCTTTGCCGCCGCGACCGCCGCGCAGAATTACGCGCTGCTCGCCGTGCTCGGTCATGTCGGTTATCACAGCATTGTTTTTTGCATTTCGGATAACAGTACCCAAAGGCACTTTTATAATAAGATCGCCTGCGCTTGCGCCAGTTCTGTTGTTGGCCTCGCCCTGCGCACCGTCTTCTGCGTGAAATTTCTTTTTATATTTAAAATCAAGCAGAGTCACCATGCCTTTGTCAGCTTCGAATATAATGCTGCCGCCGCGTCCGCCGTCTCCGCCGTCCGGACCGCCTTTAGGCACGTACTTTTCGCGGTGGAAGTTTACAATGCCATCTCCGCCGTTGCCTGATTTTATTTTTATTTTAACTTTATCAATATACAATTTTTTGCCTTCCTTTTCGCGAATGGAAGTGTACCATTTTTTAAGTAATTTTGCAAGATAATTAGATTATAGCGCAATAAACAAGGTAAATATACAAAAACAACCGTGAATACTTCTAATTCATTTAAAACACAAAATGGATCTAGATACCTTGCATTAGTTTTGTAAACATTTTTAAAAACTATTGTAATATATTCGTTGGTTTGATATAGTTGTTACCATATTATGGTTATTGATGTGTTGTTAAGATATTAAAAGGAATGTAAGAATAAATGAGTATGTGGAAAATATTAAAATTATCTCAAATAATTTTATTAGTAGCATTATCAATCCTGCTTTTAACAAGCGAATCAGAAACTGCATTTTCTAACGGACCTAAAGGATTTTACCGCAGAACAAAGTCAAGTCAGGAATATGATGATGGTATTGTTCCAATCGGGGAATATAAGTCCGAAAAAGATTACACGGAATGGATTTCACCAACGCCTTCATACATTGAGACATCCGAAAAATAATCTGAGCCACTACTGGGTGGTTTGCTCTAACTCTAAAAGGGTTGGTACTTGCTTGTGTCTCAAGACACATTGAAAGATTTGCCAACTGCTTCTCATTCCTGTTCAGCCGCTTAAGCGGCTTTTATTCTATCTTCCACGTCCCCGCGTAAGCAGCACAGTGAAAACGAATTTCACTCGTTAAGCCGACCACTTTTTGTGGCGGCAAGAGTAAATTCGTGGTTTTCAAGACCCCTTGAAAATTCACCTTGCGAAAAACGTCCTTCTTTTGATACTTTTCTTTGACGTAAAGAAAAGTATGCCCCTCCGGCAGGAGATAACATTGTCTTTTACTATTCCTGCACTCATATATCATATCTTCTACTCTCCGCTGAAAGCTCTTTTGTATCATACGCCTAGCGTGTGGTTTTGTTAGCCAATATAAAAAAGCCCCGAATATTGCTTTCGGGACTTTTAATATTTAACTCCAATTAAGACATAAACTTATGCATATTCTCCGCTGCGAGCTTTCCCGCGCCCATGGCTTTTATTACAGTCGCAGCTCCGGTTACGGCATCACCGCCTGCAAACACACCGGGGATGGATGTCTCGCCCGTTTCCTCGTTTATAACGATTCCGCCCCATCTTTGTGTCTGCAAGTCTTTTGTGTCGCTTGCGATTATGGGATTCGGGCTTGTGCCTATCGCAACTATCACCATGTCTGCGTCAATGGTGAATTCGCTTCCTTCAACAGGTACAGGTCTTCTGCGTCCGGAATCATCCGGCTCACCCAGTTCCATCCTGATGCACTCGATTTTGCTCACTCTGCCGTCTTCGCCGAAAATTCTTGTCGGATTGCACAAAAGATTAAAATCGATTCCTTCCTCTTCAGCGTGCTCCACTTCTTCGCGCCTTGCAGGAAGCTCATCCATTGAGCGTCTGTAAACTATAGAAACATCAGCTCCCATACGAAGCGCGCTTCTTGCCGCATCCATTGCAACATTGCCTCCGCCGATAACCACAGCTTTTTTTGATTTCATAATAGGTGTGTGCGTATCTTTTTTATATGCACCCATAAGGTTTATGCGCGTAAGATATTCGTTTGCCGAATATACGCCGATAAGGTTTTCGCCATCTATCCCCATAAATCTCGGAAGCCCTGCTCCGCTGCCGATAAATACAGTCTCAAAGCCTTCTTCTTTAAGCTCATCAATGCTGACTGTTTTTCCGACTATGGTATTGTGTTCAAATTTAACGCCCAAGTCCTCGAGCGTTTTTATTTCCTGAGCTACTATAGTCTTTGGCAGACGAAACTCGGGGATACCGTATACAAGCACACCGCCGCTTTTGTGGAAAGCTTCAAATATAGTTACATCATAGCCAAGTTTTGCGAGGTCTCCTGCACAGGTTAGCCCTGCAGGGCCTGCACCGACAACAGCTGCTTTCTTGCCTTTTTTTTCTTTTGTCTTTTTAAGCGTCACACATTCGCACATTGCAAAGTCTGCAACATAACGCTCCAAGCGTCCTATCGCGACAGGCTCGCCTTTGATGCCCAGCACACACTGTGCCTCGCACTGCTCTTCCTGCGGGCACACCCTTCCGCACACGGCAGGAAGCGAGTTGGTTTCGCACAGTACAGCATACGACTGCATTATGTCGCCTTCTTTTATCTTCTTTATAAATCCGGGTATATCAATATTTACAGGACAGCCTTTAACGCATCTTGGATTTTTGCACTCAATGCATCTTGATGCTTCCAGTTCTGCCATCTCGGCTGTATAACCGAGTGCCACTTCTTCAAAGTTTGCAGCCCTGACTTCAGGATCCTGAACGGGCATATCTGTTCTTGGGATGTTGTTTGCCATAGTTATCCTTTCTTTGTCTCACTTCTTCTTATAAACTATTTAAATTAATCGTGATATATGCCCATGCATGGGTGATTTTTCTCGTTTTCCGCTTCGATATCTTTATATGTGTTAAGGCGTTTCATAACGTCATCAAAATCTACTTCATGCCCGTTAAAGTCAGGTCCGTCAATACAGGCATATTTTACCTCGCCTCCGACTAGTACGCGGCAGCCTCCGCACATTCCGGTGCCGTCAACCATGATGGGGTTTAAAGACACCATAGTCTTAACGCCGAACTCTTTTGTAACTCCCGCTACAAACTTCATCATAATCATTGGGCCTATAGCATAAACCTCATCATACGTTTCGCCGCTTTCCAATAATTCGCGAAGCTGGTCCGTCACAAAGCCTTTGCGTCCCTTTGAGCCGTCATCGGTTGTGATATAAAGGTTTCTGCACCTCTCGCGAATCTCATCTTCAAGTATAATGTGCTCAGAGTCGCGCGCACCTACAATAACATCCACTTCTGCGCCGTTTTCATAGAGATACTTAACATCAGGATACACAACAGCTGTTCCAACGCCGCCGCCAATGCAAAGCACCTTTTTGAGCCCTTCAAGCTCGGAAGGTCTCCCCAAAGGCCCTACAAAGTCCGCAAGGCTTTCTCCTTCATTCTTTGAAGTAAGAAGCTTTGTGGTCATCCCCACTTCCTGATAGATGATAGTAACAGTTCCCGCATTTTTATCCGAATCGCAGATGGTAAGCGGTATCCTCTCTCCGTCTTCTGTCACCCTTAAGATGATAAACTGTCCGGGAAGCGCCTTTTTGGCTATCCTTCCAGCCTCAATAACCATCTTGTATGTTGCGGGTGCAATCTTCTTCTTTGATAAAATCTTATACATTATTTTTCCTTCTTCTCGTCGTTGTAATACTTACACCAGCTGTTTATGTAACAAATATCGCATAACGGTCTCTGTGCTTTGCAGATATTTCTTCCATGCCATATTAAATAATGATGAAAGCGTGACCAGCTTTCCTTTGGCAGTGCGTCTCTTAGCTGCATCTCTGTGTCATAGGGCGTTTTAGCATCCGCCAATCCAATTCTGTTGCTAACTCTGAACACATGTGTGTCAACCGCGATTGCATCTCCGCCGAATGCGTTTGATATAACTACATTTGCAGTCTTTCTGCCCACACCGCGAAGTGACATAAGCTCCTGCATATCGCGAGGAACTTCACCTCCGTAGTGTTCAATTATCCTGCGCGAAGCCATTACTATAGCAAGCGCTTTGTTTTTATACACGCCTGCGCTTTTTATAAGCGGTTCAAGCTCTAAAGGCTCAAGGGCTGCGAATTGTTCCGGTGTATTATATTTTTTAAACAGTTCGCCTGTAATTATATTTACACGCTTATCCGTACACTGCGCGGACAATATCGTCGCAACCAAAAGCTCAAACGGCGTAGTGTAATTAAGCGCGCAGTATGCGTCATAATATTTTTCTTCCAGTATTTCAGTTATATGTTTTTTTGCGTTTTCATTAAGCATACAAATCTGATTATATTAGAAAACATATGTTTTTGCAATCTGGCATATTCTGATTAAAATATGTAATAAAAACGAATGCTGAATAAAAATATTTACAAATATATATCATAAAAACGGTTGATTTAAAGCATATGTAGCATATAAAATAGGAAAAAACCAACGAGGATACAATGTTAAAGATTCTTAATTTCAGACATCTTGCTAAAGGTGTCAAAAACAAAGAGGGAAAAACCATTAAGCCTAATACAATATTCAGGAGCGGAGCATTAGGCTATGCCGCAAAGACTGATATACTCAGGCTGAGGCATTTTGGCATAAAAAATATATATGACTTCAGAAGCGAAAATGAAGTAAAAATGATTCCGCAGCTTGACGAAAAGCACTTCACAACACACCATTTTGATATCTTGGAAGAAGCTGCAAACTCCGATACAAAAAGCTATCTTGATAAGACACGCGATGAGCTTAACGAGCGTGCCATAAAGATGTACTCTCAGGAGTTTGGAACAACCGAAGGATATAAAGATGCTGTTTCTTCAATACGCGCACAAGAAAATCCTGAGTTTTTGTTCCACTGCACCGCAGGCAAAGACAGAACTGGTGTCTTCGGAGCAATTATCATGATGATACTGGATTTTGACATGGCTGATATAAAATCTGAATACTTGGATATTGACAAGCGTTCAATGAAAATACTCGGCAACCATCTTCTTAAAAAATCAGGTGTCAATCCCAAGGATGTTGATTTGAGCAAATTTGACGGTGTGATGGGTGTGCTGCCCGAATTCTTTGATGCATACTTTGACACTATAATTAAAAATCACGGAGACACGCAAACATATTTGTTTGAAAAAGTGGGTGTAACTCCGGAAATAAAATCAGATTTTAAGAAGAAATATCTTGTTTAAGATTAGAAGCTATAACAAGAAGTCCTGATAGGGCTTCTTCTTTTTCTTTGCACAACCCACATTTTATATCAAAAATTTCTTCTGTCAGCATCAAAAGCGAAGGCAATATGTGCGGCAGCCCACCTGCCAGAACAATGTTTCGGATTTTGCTGATTTCAGCCATTTCGCCAAGAGATATATGCGCTTCTTCCACAATGCTTCTGACAGCTGAATATAAGACTGTGCTCATTTTATTGCCCTCATCCAAAAGCATGTTTATGTAAAAGCATTTTTCTGTCCTTAACATGCCAAAATCCACATGAATAGTTTCCCTGCCGCTTTTTATGCTTTCAGAAACTGCAGTGTCAATATATCCCCACACATTCTCAATGCCGTATGCAATCCGCAGATAATCCGCAAGAATACTAATGTCCCTTCCCGAAGGCAGGTCTATATCACACAGCATGTGCTTTTCGTTAAAATATGGCCTTGTTTCAAAACTGCCGAATACAGGGTTATCTGATATAACCGATATCTGGCTGCCTGTTGCAATGTTTAAGATTGCATCACAATCACCGATTCCGCTTCCCAGAACAGACGACTGATGGTCTCCGACAGCGCAGTAAACATCCGCTCCCTTATATCTGCCTGCAGAACAGACTTCCAATGCGATTTCCGGAAAATCAACATCTTCTGCACCTACAGCCTTTATTATTTCTTTATCCCAGACATTCTCTTTCATGTTCAGCATGCCGGTTGATGCCGCATTTGTTATGTGACACGGCGAAATACGTCCTGTAAGCCTGTATGCCAGAAAATCCCCCATCATCATAAGCCGAGAGTTTTTAGTCTTAGCTTTCTGCATAAAATAAAACAAAGGATATTTGCTTACATTAATCTTTTTTTGAGTGCCGGTATATGGCTGTATCTTGTCAATTGCCAAGTTCAGCTTTTCAAAATAAGAAGTATTTTCATTCGCAATTTGCCGAAAAGCTCTTTCATCCTGCCAAGAGACATAGTTTGTTAAGGGAGTTCCATTGCTGTCCAAAAGAATCATTCCGTGCATCTGTGTTGAAAAAAGCACGCCTTCAATATTATAGCTTGAAATCATTTCATCAATGATTTTTTTCACGGACTGAAACAGTTTCTCGGGATCATATTCTTTTACATCTGTAAATCCGCTATCTTTAAAAGGGGGTGTTTCAATTCTTCCCGTGCCGCGAAGGCTCTTGTTTTTTTCCAACAAAGCGTATTTTATAAAGCTGCTTCCAATGTCAATGCCCAAAAACATAAACTACACCTAATCATAAAAAGCCGCATATTAGTAGCGACTTTATAGCATCTTATTTCTTCCTGTGTTTTCCCTTTTGTATTCCGTCATTATAGCCGGTAGCAGAGTGCTTTCCGCGTGCGGAAACGTGATACTGATGATACTTCGCTCTTCTGCCAAGAGATACAACTATTAGTATAATTAGCGCCAGTCCTACGAAACCGACCAGCCCATATCCTACATAGCCCAGTGTTCCAACCTCACCCGATGCAACAGGTTCAGGGGTTTCGTCTGCCTGTTTTGCAGGTGTTGCAGTTGGCACAGGCGTTGCAGTTGGTTTTGCCGCAACTTCATTTGCTGCAATCAGCGTACATGTTAATATCGGCTCGCTTCCGCCGTCAAGATAGTACTCAATCGTTCCTATCTCTTCATCTTTTTCTATAGGCGCAATCAGCTCTCTTGTGTAATTTTCAACTTTAGTGAATCTTTCCGGCTGGTTCTTGATAGATTGAATGATTGCGGTTTTGTCTGTTATATATGCCTTTCCGTCAGGAACAACATACATTTCCAGATTGTCTTCAACTGTTTCGTCGGCTGCATTTTCAACATGCTCAAAGATTGAAACGTCAGCAGTTAAAAAGTCGCCTACATCCAAAGTGTCGTAAAACTCAAACGCATACATAAACATAGTAATGGAATCTGTCCATTTGCCTATCTGTGTGTCATATAGCACGACAGTGATTACTTCCTGAGTGCCGTCAGGGCTTACAGCCGCTGCAACCAACGTGCTCTCCGCTGCTCCCGTATAACCTGTTTTTATGCCAATCGCGCGTCCATAGTCTCCGTTAAACCTATATGTTTCTTTGCTTGCCGTTGAAATAAGACGGTTTGAGTTTTCCCAAGTTTTTGGATACCAAGGGTTGTCCGTCGTGTGTTTGTTTGTAGTTGGCGGTGTGTAGTAATATGTGCTTACAATTTTTCTGAATGTCGGGTTTTGCATTGCGGCATATGCAAGGCGCGCCATATCCATTGCTGTTGTGTAATGGTTGGAGTCATGCAATCCGTGGGGGTTAACAAAATGGCTGTTTACCATACCGAGTTCAGCTGCTTTTTCATTCATAAGCTCTGCAAAGGCTTCAACACTGCCCGATACATGCTGGGCAAGAGCAACACCCGCATCATTTCCCGATTCCAGCATAAAGCCGTATAATAAGTCTTCCAGCGAGATTACCTCGCCGCTTATAAGGCCAATCTTTTTCGCGTTTTCTTCATTAACATTGAGGCTGGATATAGTTACAGTGTCTGAAAGATTTGCGTTTTCCAACACGACAAGGCATGTCATTATTTTTGTGATAGACGCAGGGAATCTCTTATAATTTGCGTTTTCCTGATAAAGAACTTCTCCCGTGTGCGCATCCATTATAACTGCATAATCAGATATTGTAGCACTGTCGCGAAGCTCCCCGCCTCTGGTTAAGCTATCCCAGTTCCTCTCTCTTGTATCATCGTCAGCATATGCTGAACTATCTATTATCAAAGGTGCAAAAACAAACACGGCAATTAAAGCAGTAAGAATTATAACCGCCGTCAGTTTGATTTTTTTCGCCATATTAAACCTCTCAAAAATTTTTTACAATAAAGAATTATATCATAAACCAAAAAATTGTAAATGAATTAAGCCTTCCGGATATAAACGTTAAACTTTATTAACAAAAAGCTGTGTGCAAACACAGCTTTCTTTTATCTTCTTCTGCCGCGTCCTCTTCCTGTGCCGCCGCTGTATCTGGAGTCGCCTGTGCGCCTTCCTCTTGTTTGGGATGATGCACTGTGAGATCTCCTTGCAGGCTGTCTTTTCTTCTTTGAGCCTGCCGCAGCAATTATTATAACAAGAAGCACTATAACTATCACTACACCGCCTATTACAAACAAAAGATTGTCCCTAATTGTTTCAATAAGTGTCGGCTCCGGTACCGGTGTGGGTACGGGTGTTGGTGACGGTTCGGGAGTTGGTGTCACTTCCGGCATAGCTTCCACTGCGTTCTGTGCCAGAAGATTGCATATAAGAACAGGCTCCGCTTCGCCGTTGTAATAATAGTTTACAACACCTATCTGCTCATCCTGTGCTATTGGAGCAACCAAATCCTTTGTATAGATTATTTCATGTGTAAAACGGCCCGGGTTGTTTTTAATGTCGGTAATAACTACCGCTGAATCAGTCATATATTTATATTCCTGCGGCAGTGTATATAAGCTTAAATTCTCTTCAGCAGAGCCATCTAACGCATTATCAATATGAACTTTAAAATCCGCAGTCTGACCGAGATATTCAACAAGGTCTATCGTGTCATAAAACTCAAACGCATACATAAACATCGTTATAGCATCTGAAAATCTTCCGTTTGATGTGCCGTACAAAACAACAGCAATAACTTCCTGCGTGCCGTCCAGACTCTCAGCAGATGCAACAAGCGTGCTTTGCGCAGGAGTCGTGAATCCGGTTTTTATTCCGGTCGCATGTCCGTATGTTTTGCTGTCAAATGCATACTCTTCAGTCGGCACAGTTGAAACGAGTTTGTTTCTGTTTTCCCACACAAGCGCATTCCACAAATGCTCTGGGCCGTGAATATTGGTTGTCGGCGGATCATATCTGAATGTGCCGACAATGTTTCTGAACTCTTCATTTTTCATTGCCCAGAAACCGAGAGTCGCCAAATCCATTGCTGTTGTATAGTGTTCATCGTTGTGAAGACCTATGGGATTGGTAAAATGTGTTCCCGTCATGCCCAGCTCGCCGGCTTTTTGGTTCATTAGCGAAACAAAATTGTTAACGCTTCCGGACACATGCATCGCAAGCGCTTCCGCAGCGTCGCCGCCGGATTCCAGCATAAGGCCGTACAGCAGGTCTTTAACCGCAATCTGCTCATCATTTTCAAGACCGATTACAGCCGAACCTTCTCTTTCAAGACGTTCCTGATCTATCCCCTGAATTGTAATAACATCATCTAAGTTTGCGTTTTCAAGCACAAGAAGGCAAGTCATAATCTTCGTTGTTGATGCAGGAAACCTGCGCGGACTGTTTGCATTCTCCTCATATAAAACAGTACCTGTATGCGCATCAATTAATACAGCACACTCAGTATATGTGGCTTCATCGGTTAAAGAGCCGTTTTCTGTAAGTTCATCCCAATCTCTCGGCGAAGGCTCTACAGCATATGCTGTTGCCCCTATAAATACAGATAATATAATTGCCGCAAAAATAACAGCCGTGATTTTTTTTCTTTTTGGCATTATGACCTCTCGTAAGTGAATTTATCAGTTAAAGATTATAGCATAAA
Organism: Christensenellaceae bacterium; assembly: GCA_963677605.2. GTDB lineage: Bacteria > Bacillota > Clostridia > Christensenellales > UMGS416 > JAGLOK01. The sequence goes on from CAXXDX010000006.1 coordinate 347,697, forward strand.
CTTATAAAAAGTAAATGTTGTTAACTAACACTGCTTATGCGTATTACACCATGCATTAATTATATTTTAAGCGCAGTCTCCAACGCAATTTTCATCATGTTTGTAAATGCTACCTGACGCTCTTGGCTTGTTGTCTCCTGTCCTGTTACAAGCGAGTCTGAAACGGTAAGTATACATGCCGCATTCTTTTCGAGTATATTCGCGTTTGTAAACAGCGCAAACGACTCCATCTCAACTGCACCAATATCCATCTCATTCATTCTTTTAATGTGCTTTGCTGCAAGCTCGCTCTCTGCGTAGAAAACATCCGATGAATATATCTTCTGCGGTATCACAGGAATCTCAAGCTCTCTGCCGCTTTCCATTATCGCCTCATTTATCTTTTTTGACGGAAATGCAAAACTGTCTTCCGCACCGTTTTGCATTTTTGCATATGTTGTGTCGGAATATGCAGCGCTTGTAACAAGAACATCATATACATTAAGTTTTGGGCTGTATGCTCCGCATGAGCCTACCCTTATTATGTTTTCAACGTCATAAAATTTAAAAAGCTCATAAGAATATATGCCTATTGACGGCTGTCCCATTCCCGAGCCCATTACTGAAACTCTTTTTCCTTTATATTCTCCGGTAAATCCCATCATTCCGCGCACAGCGTTGACCTGAACCGGATTGTCCAGAAAATTGTCCGCAATATATTTTGCTCTCAGCGGATCTCCGGGCATTAGTACTGTCGGTGCGAAATCGCCCATTTTGGCTTCGATATGCGGTGTTGGGACTGTCGGTCTTTCTGATTGACTCATAGAATACTCCTTTGTATGCTCAAATTATAATCTTTTAATCTTCTAATAATATATCAGGGTTTGAGTTATTACACAATATTTGCACCTATGTTTGAATGTTCATCCATAAAAATAAAAGCTTTTTTACCCTAAATCTTATAAAAGCAGATAAATCTGTCCATAATTTTGCTTAAAAGTATATTAACATATGTTATTTATACCCATTATATGTTATTTATTGTTATATTATTTCACATTTTTCACCTTAATGTTAAAAAAATCTGTCTTAATAATAAATAGACAATAAATTTTATTCCGAAACTATTACAATTATGTTATAATCATAAAAGATATAATCTGAGGAGGATTCCATGGCCAAAAAAATATTAATTGTTGACGACGAACCATTAATTGTTAAAGGCCTTAAGTTTTCGCTTGAGCAAGAAGGGTATGACACAGACGCTGCATATGACGGAAACGAAGCGCTTGATAAGATAAATAACACAAATTATGACCTCATTTTGCTTGACTTAATGCTTCCCGGCGTTGACGGCATGACAGTGTGCCAGCAGGTTCGCGAAACAAGCAATGTTCCTATCATCATGCTTACAGCAAAGGGCGAAGACATGGACAGGATTTTGGGGCTTGAGTACGGCGCAGACGATTATATGACAAAGCCGTTCAACATTCTTGAAGTTAAAGCAAGAATGAAAACTCTATTCAGAAGGATTGATTCCATCACTCCTAAAACTGTAGCAAGCGAAGTTACAGTCCACGACATGACTGTGAATTTTGACAACAGAACAGTCACGATCGCAGGAAAAGAAGTTAATCTCACAGCCAAAGAGTTTGATCTTTTGCAGCTGTTTATAAATAACCGCGGAAAAGTTTACTCACGCCAGCAGCTACTGGACACAGTTTGGAAATTTGACTACTTGGGAGAATACAGAACTGTGGATGTTCACATCCGCAGACTGCGCGAAAAAATTGAGCCTAATCCTGGTCAGCCGGAATATATACTGACCAAATGGGGAGTGGGTTACTATTTCACGGAAAAGTAAAAAAAGACATTCAATTAGGTGGCGAATCGTCGCCGCCTATTTTATTTTAATCACATTGGCGCTTGTAGTGCTTTTTTTGCTAATTGGCAGAGTAAGCGAAAACTTTCTGCTAAACAAAACAGCATCCGAATACAGCGAAATTGCACAGACTCAGGCAGTGCAGATAGCGCCGCTTTATGCAAGCGCAGCTTCCCAAAAACTCCATGAATATCTGAAAGAAATCTCATCCGACAATAACTGCCGCGCGCTTATAGTCGGCAATCAGGGAGTGGTTCAGGCGGATGCTTTTTCGCAGCTAAACGGAGTAAAGCTCTCAAATAATGAAATAAACGAAGTCCTATATTACGGCAAAAGTGTCTCCATAGGTTATCATTATCTTGAAAAAACATCAGGTTATGAAAAGCAGTATCCCGATGACATTACAGGCACAGTCCGCAGGTTTATCTTCGGAACCGACGATAAAGAGTGGGTGATGTACTGCGTAACTCCCATAGTTTCGGGAAGCAACCTATACGGCGCACTTGTTCTTTCCGTGCCGATTAGCTCAACTGTTGCTCAGATTGAACTTATTAAGTGGCAGATGCTTCTGGTATCCATCGCAACAGGCGTAGGCGCGATTATTCTTATCGCAGCCTTTTCCGGCGGAATGCTAAAACCTATCCGCCAGCTTACACAAGGTATATCAAAAATCGCACAGGGTGATTTTACGCAGCGAGTTAAAGTGCAGGGCAATTCGGAAATGGCTCAGCTTGCCGACACATTCAACGAAATGTCAGAGCGGCTTGAAAACCTTGACCACACGCGAAACGAGTTTATGGCAAATGCATCGCACGAGCTCAAAACTCCAATGTCCACAATCAAAATACTGGTAGAGTCGCTTCAGCACCAAAAAGAAATGGATCCTGAGATAACAAGAGAGCTTCTTGGCGATGTTGCAAGCGAAATCGACAGAATGAGCCTTTTGGTTGGTGACCTTCTCTCGCTTGTCCGCCTTGACGAGCAGGAAAAAAGCAGTGTGCCATTCGTGGAGTTTTGTATTTCCGGCGTGCTGATGCAGGTTTGTGACATCCTCACTCCCATCGCATACCAGAGAGATATCGAACTGGATTTAAAAATCACAGCAGATATTTATTTCACAGGAGACGAAGCAAAACTAAAACGCGTGTTTATAAATCTTATTGATAATGCAATAAAATATTCAGAAGACGGCTCGATAGTAACTGTAAATCTATCCGCTTCAGCCGACAGCATTGTTTTTTCCGTAAGAGATCACGGAGTAGGCATAGCGGAAGAAGACATTCCGTATATTTTTGACAGGTTCTACAGGGTGGATAAAACCAGATCCCGCCAGACCGGCGGAACCGGACTTGGTCTTTCAATAGTAAAAAGCATCGTCCTTTTACACGGAGGGCTTATTGATGTTAATAGCAAAAGAGGAGAAGGCACGACCATTCAGGTAACCTTCCCTTATGTACGACCGGAGTAATATTATGAAAAGCATAGCAAAAAAATTAGTCCCACTTGTTTTGGCTGTTTTTGTCCTATGGTCACTTACAGGCTGTATCGGAGTTTTAAACAGAAACACTGAAACAGAAGAAGAAAATCCGATTTTAGCAGGAGATACAACCGAGCAGAATCCATTGAAATGCATGGTTTATTTCAGATATGAAGATAAAAACTATTTGGTTGGCCAGCAGCACCTTGTGTCAGTGCCGGAAACAAAAAGAGCTGAGGAAGTGTTCCTTCAAGAGCTTATTGCAGGGCCAAAAACCACTTCCAATGTGCTTCAGCCGGTAATTAACCCAAACACACGCATAGTGTCGGTTTCCGACAATAACGGGCTTCTTTTTGTAACCCTTTCTTCGCATTTCCTTACTCCCCTTTCAGGTGTTCCCGAAAACTGGCAGCAAAGCGAGGAATGGTCCGCATCTGTTATGCGCCAAAGAAGGCTTGCTCTTTATGCTATTGTAAACACGCTGACACAGACAGGAAAATATTCTAAAGTACAGCTATATATTGATTATAACGACAACGAACAGGGTGAGCGTCCGACAAGAGGTGAAATGGGTGTTTTGGGCGGAAGCGGCGAAAGCCTTCTTGAGCCTATAGGAAGAAATGCTCAGATAATCCTTGAAGCGGATACATCTGTGATGTTGTTTCTTCAAAGTTTTACGGAAAAAAATTGGACAGAAGCCGCAAAATACGTGCAATCCGACAACGATGATGAAGCAAAGACAGAGCTGATTGACGAATTTTCAAGGCAGGATCTGACTCTGATTGAATATGAAGTTACCAGCATGACAACAGCCTATGACGGTCAGTCATCTATAGTAACCATAAATTATTTCATCCGTTCAAAAGACGGCGTGGAGTATGAGAACACAAATGTTTCGCTTAAAGTGATACGGCTGGATGATATATGGAAGATATCCTCCGTATCAATCGACCAGCTTTTAAATCTCTCAAATGGATAAATCAAAACTTACAGCGCTTCTGGCAATTATAATCGCACTGTTTGCGGGATGTGGCTTAGTTGCCGACACACCCGCTCCTTTGCCCGCCCCCAGCGTTCAGGATCTTACAATAAGCTATGATCCTGCAAGCGATATTGTGATATTGTCATATCCGGATGCAGAATTGGAAAGCATGAACAGAGTAACCTATGAAACAATACATGAAGGCAACTCATTAGCGTACACTGCGGTATATTCTCTTTTGGCAGGAAAGAATGCAGAAGAAAACTATATTCCATTTACAAAGTCAGCTTCAATACAAACATTCTTTGTTTCACGCAATGTTGCAATTCTCGATATCCGCGCGGACTTATCTCTTATGACCGAAAGAGAATATTTTTGCAGCGTAATTTCTCTTGTAAATACTTTAACCGAAATTGAAGGAATCGAATATGTAAAGCTTAAAATAAACGGTGATGACCTTAAGCCGATAGGCATTTACACAAATCCTATGATTCATAACTCAAGTGATTTGCATGTGCTTTATCTGCAGCATTTGGATCTTCTTATAAATAATAATTTGACTCAAACTGCAAGTTCAACTGAGTATCTTCTTTATTTTACCGACCTTTCAGGAAAATACATGCTGGCTGAAGTACGCTCCGGAAGCATGAGCGGACAAAACAATGCTGAAGACTTAATAAACCAGCTTAAAAACGGGCCCGCGGCATCTGATGAAATGAAAAGCATAATCCCCAAAAGTGTGGTGCTGCAAAACGAACCCACTGTATATTCCGACGGAGAATTCGGAAATATTTTAACCATATCCCTTGAAGCCCCCAAATATGAAACAATGGATTCGCAGGCACGCTATATGATGGCTGCAACGATAGTTGCAACAATGCAAAGCAATATTGCTGAAATTGACGCTGTTCGTGTATTTATAAACTCGCAGCCTGCAATAAGCACATCCATTATGAAGCAGGAGACATTCTACGATAAAATCGGTAATATCGCTACATTATACTTCCCTAACGAAGATTTCTCATATCTTATACCGATAAAAAGAGCATTCTCACAAAGAGACTACTCATCCCGCAGCAAACGTCTAGAGCAGCTGATTGAAGGCGTTCTGGATTATGAATCCGACTCAGCTCAAAATATTTTTCCTTCTGAGATGGATATGGATGATTTGTTGTCACTTAAAGTATCGGACAATGTGGCTTACGTGAATTTCTCACCTGATATAGTCCTTTCGTGCGATTATAGCATAGCTCAGGAAACAATGCTGATATATTCAATAGTAAATACTCTTTCAGAGTTTAAAGACGTAAAAAGAGTGCAGATTTTAGTGGATGGACAAATACAGGCAACACTGTGCGGACATCTCTCGGCAGAAGAGCCTTTCCTCCCCAATCCAGGCATAATTCAATAATAGATCATTAATCAAAATAACCTCTGAGTCGGCATCCAGCCGGCTTTAATTTTATGATTGCATTATGCGAACATATGTTTTATAATACAAACAGAGGTTATTATATGGATATTGAAAACAAGCTAAGAATTCTTGGAGATGCCGCAAAATACGATGCATCATGTTCGTCCAGCGGTTCTTCGCGCAGCAGCGGCAAATTCGGAAGCTCTGCAATAGCAGGGATATGCCATTCCTGGGGTGCTGACGGAAGATGCATTTCTCTTCTTAAAGTACTCTATACAAACAAGTGCATGTACAAATGCGCATACTGCAAAAACTCAGCGGAAAGCGATGTTGAGCGTGCAGAGTTTACTCCGCAGGAGCTCGCTTCGTTAACACAGGAATTCTACAGGCGCAATTATATCGAAGGGCTGTTTTTAAGCAGCGCAGTCGTAAAAAGCCCCGACTATACTATGGAGCGAATGGTATGTGCTCTAAGGCTTCTTCGCGATATGGGATTTGGCGGATATATTCACGTAAAAGCGATTCCGGGGGCATCAAAATTTCTCTTGGATGAAGCCGGCTTCCTCGCAGACAGGATGAGCGTCAACATAGAACTTCCTTCCCAGCAAAGCCTAAAGCTGCTCGCTCCCGAAAAAAGCAAAAACTCCATAGTAGCTCCTATGACTCACATAAGAGAGCGTATCCTAGAGCATGAAGGTGCTTCCCGCGGTACAGGCGATTTTGTTCCTGCCGGACAAAGCACTCAAATGATAATCGGCGCAACGCCCGACAGCGACAAGCAAATCCTAATGCTTTCTCAAGGGCTTTATAATAATTATCGCATGAAACGGGTATACTATTCTGCCTATATGCCTGTAACCGACCACAAAGCACTGGTTAAAATCACCCACCCTCCCCTGCTTCGTGAACACAGGCTTTATCAGGCAGACTGGCTGTTGCGCTTTTACGGATTCAACGCGGATGAACTTTTGGATGACTCGCTTCCCATGCTTGATGAAAACCTTGATCCCAAGGCCTGCTGGGCAGTGCGTCATCCTGAGCTTTTCCCCGTGGAAATAAACAAAGCCCCGCTTTACACACTTTTGCGTGTGCCGGGAATCGGCAATATTTCAGCTCGAAAAATAATTCAGGCACGAAGAATTGGCAGACTAAATTTTGATGATTTAAAGAGGATGCGCGTTGTCCTTAAAAGAGCTGCATATTTTATTACTTGCAGCGGGAAGTATATGCCTCAGCTTAGGATGTCTCCTGAAGGCATGTACCGAAGCCTTGTTACTTTGGATAACCGGCCCATTTTCAGCCGCGGACAGCAGATGTCGTTTATCGAGCGTCCGGCGCTTGCTGCAGGAGTTATGCCTCTTGCTGATATCGGCAAACAATACGCGCTGAAAGGAGCGATAAGCTGATGGACTGTATATACATAACAGACGGAAGCCTAGAAGGACTTCTTACAGCAGTTCATGAGATGTATTATTCAGGAGAAACTGCATTTGATATTCTTCGCGAGCCACCGATACAAATGAATTTCCATACATCATACAAGAATATACTGACTGACAATCTAAAAGCTCAGAGAGTTTATGAGGCTATAGAAGAAAAAATTTCAGAGCGTGCTGCAGAGGAGATGACTCTTGCATGGCTTTCCGAGCTTCCGCTTATCGGAAGGCAGATTGCACGGTATATAAGGATGGGATTTAATGTGGGGTATAAAGTGGATTTTATGCTGTCTCATAAAGATGTTATGCCCGTTCACAAAGCAGCTTCTAAAGTTCGCATGGAAGTGCACCGAATGCTTGGACTGTGCCGTTTTTCAAAAACGACAGACAATCTGTTCTTGTGTGAAATAACACCCGACCACAACATTCTTTCGCTTATTGCGCCGCATTTTGCGGAAAGAATGAGGGACATGTATTGGATTATCCACGATAAATCGCGCGGGATTTCGGCAGTATACAACCAGAAGGATTGGTATATCACACCTTCCAGTATCCCGTCTAAGCTTATGTACTCCAAAGATGAAGAGGAATATCGCAGAATCTGGAAAACATACTTTGAAACGATTGCCATCGAAGGGCGGATAAATCCTAAGCTTCAGCGTGCCTTTGTGCCCATACGCTACAGAAAGAACATAATCGAGTTCGTATAAATTTGTTATTGCCCACTACCTCTCCCATATTAAAAAAGCGCCGAAAGGCGCTTGTTTTTTTACCATATAACAGGAAAGATCATATACGGGACTTTTTTAGTGTAATCATAATACCACGTATAATGCTCAAAACGATAATTCTCAATCGTTACAGCCTGAACTATTATAAATACTACAGCAAGAAATGCCGGTATAAAAGCAAACACCGAGCTTAATATGAGTGGTATTGAAACTGCCACAAGGAATCCTGCAAGATTGTTAGGGTGTCTTATTACATCATATGGACCGTGAACGCTCATTACTGTTTTTTCAGCTTCAGGTTTTTCGCCATATTCCTGTTCTCCATGCCTTGAAACCGCAAAAAGCGCTGTAATCATTATATAGTTGCCGGAAAACAGCAGAAGCAATCCCAAAACAGACGTCCATCCCGGCATTGATAATGTCCCGTATTTCATGTCGGCAACAGCTGTAATAAGCGTTATTCCAATAAACACAATCGTAATCTGTGCAAAGATGTTCTGCTTTCTTTTAAGAACATCTCTTTTAAGAAAATATAATATTGCCAGCTCACCTACGCACATAATCACAACAACTCCCGCTACTACGAGAGCAAACGAAGTAAAGCCCAGTATGATAAACATTGAAATTACTGCCACCGCTGTAGCTATCAATATTGTAATAACAGGATTTGATTTTATATTCATTTTTGCTCCTTTAAACAGGCTCAAGCGATATCTCGCCCCCTGCGGCAATTTTCTCGTTTATAACCGCAAGCGCACCTGTTATTCCATCAATTTTCATTATCTTTAAAATCCCGTCTTCAAGCTGACGTTCATTTTTAATGCTGTTTCCAAGAGCTGTGGCTGCCGCATCTGCAAGCGCACAGTCATGCGCGACTGCAACAGCCGCATCACACCTTCCGTCCGAAAAAGAGTGCCCTATCGAATATGCGGAAGTGCATACCCCCCATTTCCCCGGAGGGATTATTATTGCAAGCCTTCCGGAAAGCGAGGATTGCCCGGCATAGAGCATGATCCTTCTTTCAACGCTTGTTTTAATAAAGATATCTCCGCCGTTTTCAACAATTACATCCTCGGAGTATTTTGAAAGCTCTTCTCCTACATACTGGGCAGTCGCGCCTGCAACAGCGGCCATAGGGCCGACATCGGCAAGTGATGCTGCCTTATACATTCCCGCTATCATAAATGTTGCTCCGCCGCTGTACCTAAGCGGATAAAATGATGTAAGAAAAGATGAATTTGATGCAATTTCTTTCTTTACATCATCCCGGGCAGCAATCAAAGCTTTTTTTGCAATCTTTGCAAGATCGCTTTTAGTCCCAATAAACAGATCGCTTTGCTCTATCTTTACATTGTAATAAACTAAATCAGGAGCATTCATATCCTTTCGGTAAAAACGCTCCTCGCAGTTTTTATTCATCAAAATAATTAACCGACATGGCATTCATCGGACAGGTTGTCACACACATTTGGCAGGCAACACATTTTTCTCCGTCAAAAACCAGTTTGTCCGCATCGTCCATCGAAAGCGCCTGTGTCGGACAAACCGATGTGCACAGTCCGCAATCCACACACAAATCTTCATCGTGGATTATTGTTTTTGAAAGAGGGGTAACTTCAACGCCTTCTTCTTTTAAAAACTTTATTCCGTCTTCAATATGTTTTTCTGTTCCGGTTACTTCTATTGCTAGCTCGCCTTTTTCATCATAGTCAATATTGGCTTTGAATATATTAAATACAAGGTCATAGTCTTTAACCAGATGATAGCTCACTGGCTTTGTTGTGATATCTTTCGGAAAGCGGAGAAGCAGTTTTGTTGATTTCATTTACTTATCCTCCTTCAGCGTCTTAAATTCTCCCAAGCCCGAAATGTTTTTAATCGGCTCCTGAAGGAAGAACTCGCCTTTTTTAATTGTGTCCTTTAATATCTGGGCAATCTCGCGTGAAATAACCATAGAAGTCATAGTCGATGTCGGAGCTGTTTTGCCGTTTATCTCAACTTTTCCGCTTCTTAGCTGCTCGTACGTGTACCTGCCAAGAACCGGACGGTCAAGCTCACCTGTAGAATAGTCATAGCAGGTAGTATATATTTCAGAATTCGGACGGCACAGATGTTCAAACAAATCCTCATCCAGATTTGGAATTGGTATGCCAAGCCCTACGCTCATTGAAATGCCGTATCTTTCAAATACCGCAGCTCTTATATATCGTCTGTTCATCTTCTTCATGTCTCCAATTACGGCAAGCGTTCCCCCTGCGTGCTCCACTCCGTCCTCATATTGCGAAACTGACGGATTGTGCTGTGTGCCCTGCCATGCAACATAGCCCTCTGCACCGCACAAAAACAAACGCGTTCCAACACCTATCGTCCTAAACTCGGGATCATTTAAAAGCGGAGACATCTCGCCTGTTGTAGCGTATGTCACATTTCCGCATTCGGGAAGCAGAGTTCCCATATATGTATATACTGTATGTTTTGTCGGATTGGATGCAACGGAATAATTCTGATAGCCGTTTCTCGGATTAAACAGATAAGCCTGATTTAAATCTTCCAGCTTAACAGTGGATTTGACTTCTTTTTTTGGATAACAGTCCGTTCCGTAGCTTGTGGCATACAGAGAAACTTCTTTTCCCGATATCAAGTCTTCTATTACATGAGCGCCGCCGTACTTCATCGGCCTGTCAAGTGAACCCTGTGTTGCGCCAATATATGTGTCAACAGCTGCAAGCCCGCCGCTTGCCGGCACGTTGTTCAATGATATATCCACCATTCTTATTCTGGGATCGGTATGACCGAAGTTAAGAAAAGCACCGGATGAGCACATCGGTGAAAACGTTGCGCAGGTTACTACGTCAACTTTCTTAAAAGCTTCTTTTTTGCCCATTTCTTTTGCCATCATTACTACTTCCTCCGCAGTAAAAACAGCCACTTTTCCGGACTTAATCTTTTCGTTTATTTCATCGAAAGTTCTAATCATTTATACCTCCCCATATTATATTTTCTGAATGCATTTTATGTATTATATAGCATTTGTGATTCATATTCAATTGAAACACGCTAACTTATACATTATACAGCATAAAGTAGTTTTAATACTTTGTAAAACATGAGTAATTTGTTTGCTATAGCTAAAATGTTCTTGTAAAATATACTAAAGGAGTCCATGATGACCACACAAGAAATCATTGCCAAGGCTTTATCAGATGATAAAGAAGACATATATTTCGAGCTTAAAGAAAGCCGCAAATACATTTCAGAAGAAGGCAGTTTCACTCTGGATTCGCTTCTTGAGCAGGTTGTTGCCTTTGCAAACCGTGAAGGCGGAAGGCTCATTGTCGGCATAAAAGATGACGGAAGCCCTGAAGGCAAGGGCATATTTAACCGCTGCCACCCCTCTTCTCCGGAAAAGGCCTTTGATATATTTAAAGGTGCGATTAACAGCGTATGTCAGGCGCGCATAAGCCCTGTTATAAACCTTGTTATAGAACACCATGAGACCGATGACTATGAGTTTATGGAAATCGTTGTCGCAAAGCACATTTTAATGCCTCATGCCGTAGTAAGAAAAACCGCAAGCGGACAGATAGTAAGCAGAAGGTATTTCATACGGACAAGCCACTCAAGAGAAACAGTTACAGATACGCAGCTAGAATGGCTGTTTAACAGCGTTTATACAAAAGACGACAACACCGTAATTACGCTTAACGTAACAACGGATAAATATCTTGAGGGAATACCATCGATTACTAAAAACTATGATGATCTTCTCATCTTCCAGCCCCGTGCAGTAAATATTCTGCAGGAATATATAGTAGCGCTGGATAGCGATGCGCGAAAAAACTGCAGCCACAAAAAGGTTGAATATCGAAAGAACCTGTTGTCCGAAATACTAATCTACAGCATACTGCAGTCGTTTAACTCGGATAAAAACAAAATTGAGCAGACAAGAGATACGGCTTTCTTTCCGGAGCCGCCTCAAGACTTTTTAATGTCACAAGCTTTCGGGAAAAGCTATAAAACACTTTTTCGAAGCATCACAAGAAGCATGAAGCTTCCGGAAGGCAAAATCCAGATTGAAAAGAGAAAAGATGAGGACGGTCCTGACTATATACTTGCAACAATATCCAACAGCTATATTAAAATTGAGCTTAAACTCTACCATCTCACATATTATTCCGGGCTGTCATATTCAAACCCGTATTATGCGATAATGCTTGAAAACAATTCGAGCATACGAGAAACGGCTCACGAGCGCTATGAATCATATAAGTTCCGACTGGAGTCGAGCATTACAAGAATGTTTCCGGAAATAATGACTCAGGACTACTACACTTCATATGAGTTCGCAAAAAAGCTGAATAAGAAGCTTACAAAGAACTGGGATATTGACTACTTCATGAAAAACTATCCTCACACAAACAGGCTCTACTCTATAGAATATAAGCTTGATAATCTGATTGACACGTTAAACGATAAGAAGTCTAAATCATAATCTGTTTTTTCCGCCTTAAAATATGTTATAATTAATCGGAATTTTTATGTTGGAGAAACTAATGGAATTTTTATATTTACTGCTCATTTTACTTATATCGTTCGCCGTACACCTTATATTAAATATCAAAGCAGAGCAGTCTCTGTTTCTGGTTATTTGTTCGTTTTTCATAATAATGCTTGTGTCCGGATTCATATCAAACCTAATGATTGGCTATTATATAATCATAATGCTGGCTCTTTTCAGTGCAATACTTATATTATATAAAGCTGTAAACAAACAAATAAAAATTACCGAGTTTATTACACCCGGCATATCTTTTTTCGTGCTGGCATATACAATATATTATTTTTCCACACAAGGCGCGCTGCTGCATATGTGGGACGAGGCTACACACTGGGGAACATCTGCCAAAAAAATGTTCTACTCAAAACAGCTTTGGACATCCGGCCTTCAGACTATTGCTTCACCTCTTTTCAATCAGGTTATGCTTACTACAACAGGATACAAAGAAAGCGCTCTCTATCTTTCCCAGTGGACGCTTTATCTTGCATGCATAGCTCTTCCAATGTCTCACATCAAGTGGAAAAAAAGCTATCTAGCACTGCTTTACGGTGCTTTAGCAATCGCTCTTGTATCTTCGGTTTTTGAAGATGGCAATCTTACTTTATACGCAGACGGAATACTGGGAATGATGTTTGCTTCTCTTGTTATTGCATGGTATCTGGAAAAGGATATGAGTTTTAAAAGGTTCATTTGGCTTGTTCCGGGTGTTTTCATGCTGGTTCAGATAAAAAGCGGTTCAGGAGCTTCGCTCAGCGTAATGCTTGTTTTGTTCATGCTTATATCAGATTTTGCAAACAGAGAAAAAGACACTCCGAAAAAGAAGATATACATAAAAAATGTTATAACTCTCGGCATAACTGCAGCAACAATATTTTTAGCCCAGTTTTCATATAACGCACTAAACAAAAGATTTCTTGCTTTAAGTGAAAGCTCGGGCGGGCTATCACCTGAAATGACAAAGTCGATATTTTTTATTGCTTTAATCATTGTTTTATCGGTCACTGCAATTTTATTTGTGATGTATTCTATAAATGTTTTTAAGGGTAAAACAGAAAGCAAATCACACAAAAAGCTGAGTATATTTCTTATAGCTTCAATGGCTATTAGCTTTGTTTCGCTGATTAGCGTAACTTTCTATCAGGCGATACTCCGCCCTGATTTTGATGTGCGAACAACATTCATCAACTATTTTCATGCATATGAAAAAACCGCAATGCTGAAAACCTCTGTATTGTATTTAATTATAATAATTGCTGTTATATATATTATAAATATTCTTCTGTCGGATAAGCCAGAGCGAAAAACAATTATAATTTTTTATGCATCTGCACTGTTTTTGTCCGGCGCATATCTGTATGGTGTTTTATATGCATACCTTACTTCCTTTTCACTGGGTGAGGCAGTAAATACCGCATCATTTGACAGATATGTCGGAACGGCCATTCTCTTTGCAGGTTTGTTTGCTTTTGTGCCTTTATTAAAAAGCGCAGAAAAACCATTAAAGAAGCTTTTAATTGCCTGCGCCCCGATTATTATTTGCGCAGCTCTGCTTGCAATACAGTTTAGACCGGCATATAAAACTACACTTGAAACCAGCGAAGAAGCAATCGTTTTCAGACAAACTGAAATACAGAGTGCTGAATATGTAAAATCCAAAATTGGTAACGAAGGTAAAGTGTTTCTCGTAATCCAGGGAGATCAGGGCTTCGTTTTCAACTGGATGAGATATGAATTTGCTCCGCTTGTAACAAACGGCGGAATATGGTCTTTCGGACTTGACGGTGGTTGGAATTTCGCGTGGACTCCAGCTCAGCTTACCGAGTTTTTAAACAAAGCAAACTACGAATACCTCTACCTTTTTAAATCAAACGACTATATGGATGAACAGTTCGGAGACCTTTTCGGGGATACTCCGACCAAAAGCTACAGCCTTTATAAATTTAACTTTGACGGTGAACCGGTCTTTGAATTAGTCGAATGACTACATTGGCATACATGATTTTTGCATAAATGAAATAATTCTTGCATATTTATGCATTTTGGTGTATATTTATATAAACTTAAAGACTAGCAACGGAGAGAGCATAAAATATGATTAAAGCATCGGTAATTGGAGCAACAGGTTATGCGGGGGCAGAACTTGTTAGAATGCTCATTTCACATCCCAATGTTGAGGTAAAATATCTGGCTTCAAAAAGCTATGCAGGCGAGAAATTTTCAGACATCTATCCCAGCATTGCATCAGAAGACATTACACTTTGCGCAATCGACACTGAAATGATTGCAAAAGGCAGCGATGTTGTTTTCTGCGCACTCCCTCATGGTGTAAGCGCACAAACATCCGCAGAGCTTTTATCATATGGCACTAAGGTTATCGATCTTTCAGGCGATTTGCGTTATGACGATGTATCCGTATATGAAAAATGGTACGCAACGTCCCACCTAAGCCCCGAGACAATGAAAAAAGCTGTTTACGGATTAACCGAGATTTATAAACAAAAAGTTGCAAATGCACAGATTGTCGCAAACCCCGGCTGCTATACTACATGCTCAATCACCCCTCTTTTTCCTCTTTTAAAAGAAGGAATCATAAAAAGTCAGGGAATCATCATTGACGCAAAATCAGGCGTGACAGGCGCCGGCCGCGGTGCGAAAACTCCGCTATTGTTTTGTGAAGTGGATGAAAGCATGAAAGCTTACGCGGTTACAAACCACCGCCACACATCAGAGATTGAACAGGAACTTTCAAAAGCCGCAGGCAGTGAAGTTGTTTTGTCATTCACACCCCATCTTATACCGATGAAACGCGGAATACTTGCAACAATATACGCTGACTTAAACGAAGGCATGTCGGAAATCGACATAGACTCTGCATTCGAAAAATACTATAAAGATTCGCCTTTTGTGAATTTCGTTGGACAAAAGCTGCCGGAAACGAAGCATGTTTCAGGCTCAAACAGACTGGACATCGGCTATAAAATTGACAAGCGTTTAAACCGCATCGTTTTGGTTTCTGTACTTGACAATATAGTAAAAGGCGCCGGCGGGCAGGCTATACAAAACATGAACGTGATGTTCGGGCTTTCAGAGAGCGCCGGACTGCAAATAAACGGACTATACCTTTAATACTTACTTTAGGAGAAATCATGGATAAACTTGTCGAAAAAGCAAAAATATTAATAGAAGCACTTCCTTACATACAGGTTTTAAGCGGAAAGACCGTTGTTATAAAATATGGCGGATCGGCTATGAACGATGAAAGCATCAAAAACACCATCCTTCAGGATCTGACTCTTTTAAAATACGTCGGAGCAAATCCGATATTGGTTCACGGCGGCGGCAATGAGATAAACGGAATGCTTGACCGCTTAAGCATTGAGCCTGAGTTTCACGAGGGACTGCGTGTCACCGACAAAGACACAATGGAAGTAGTTGAAATGGTTCTTTCCGGCAAGATTAACAAGCAGATAGTTGCCGACCTCAATGACCTCGGCGCAAAAGCTATCGGCCTTTCGGGAAAAGATGCAAGCCTTATACAGGCCAAAAAGAAAACAGCCAAGGACGGATTTGATTTGGGATACGTCGGACAGGTTGTTAAAATCAACACTGCAATATTACATGAGCTTACCGAAAAAGGTTACATTCCTGTAATCGCACCTATCGGCGTAGGCGAAGACGGCGAAAGCTACAACATAAATGCGGACATCGTTGCAGGCGAAATAGCCGCAGCATTGCATGCTGAAAAGCTTATGTTCTTAACCGATATAGACGGAATACAGATGGATCCGGACGATCCGGAGACACTTGTTTCCATTATCTCAGTTGACCAGATATACAGACTTATCGAACAGCGAATAATCAAAGGAGGAATGATTCCGAAGGTTATGGGCTGTATAAAAGGCATAGAGCAGGGAGTTGCCAGAACACACATCGTAAACGGCACATCCCCCCACCCGATAATTCTTGAGATATTTACCGATAAAGGTATCGGTACTATGGTTACGAGGTAGAAAATGAATTTTGAACAAATAAAACAAGCTGACGCACAACACTTCATGGGTGTTTATGCAGGCAGAATGCCTGTTGCATTCGTGGACGGCGAAGGCTGCTATCTATATGACACGGAAGGCAAAAAGTATCTTGACGCATTTGCGGGAATTGCCGTTAACGCACTTGGCTACGACCATCCTAAACTTTCAGCTGCCATATGCGAAAAAGCACACTCTGTAATGCATACTTCCAATGTTTTTTATGTTAAAGAGCAGTCCATGCTTGAAAAAAAGCTGTGTGAGATATCCTTTGCCGATAAAGTATTTTTCGCGAACTCAGGCAGCGAGGCAAATGAAGGCGCAATCAAGCTTGCACGCCGTTATTTTAAAAACAAAGGTGAAGAAAAGTATAAAGTAATC
Source organism: Christensenellaceae bacterium (assembly GCA_963677605.2). GTDB lineage: Bacteria > Bacillota > Clostridia > Christensenellales > UMGS416 > JAGLOK01. Next base: position 364,565 of record CAXXDX010000006.1, read on the forward strand.
ACACTCAACAAATCTTTTCACGGAAGAACTTTATGCATGACTGCTGCAACAGGACAGCCTAAATATCAAAAGGCATACACTCCCCTTCCCGATGGTTTTGTAAACGTTGACGGCGGAGATATTGGGCTCATTGAAGATGCTATTGACGATAAAACATGCGCTGTAATGATGGAGCTTGTTCAGGGTGAAGGCGGCATCGTAAAAATGGACGGCCAGTTTGTAAAAGATGTTCGTAAATTGTGCGACGAAAAAGGCATCCTTCTGATATTCGATGAAGTGCAGACAGGCATCGCGCGAACAGGTACGATGTTTGCATATGAAAGCTACGGCGTTGAGCCTGACATTATGACTCTTGCCAAAGGCTTGGGCGGCGGCATACCGATTGGTGCGCTTCTTGCAAGCGACAAAGCATCGGCATTTAAACCCGGCGACCACGGCACAACCTTCGGCGGAAATGCACTTGCCTGCGCCGCGGCGTACACAGTGCTTACCGCTATTGAACAAGAGAATATTTTAGAGAACGTAAACACTGTCGGCGAATATTTCAAAGCAGAGCTTCATGCACTGTGCAAAAAACACGAATGCGCTGAAGCTGTCCGCGGACAGGGATTAATGCTTGGTCTTAAAACTACAGAAGCTTCGATGCTTGCGCCAATCATGGGAAAAATGCTTGAAAAAGGCTTTGTGGTCGGCACTGCAGGCGGCGTGGTAATAAGATTCGTTCCGCCGCTGATTATCACAAAAGAACAGGTATCAGAACTTATATCCGCACTGGATTGTGTACTGGGAGAGATATAAATGGATTTAATTAATTATAAAGCTGAAAACAAGTTCAGCCAAAAGCACCTTTTAACTTTGGAGGATTATTCGACAGATGATATCCTACAGGTTTTATCGCTTGCGCTTAAACTAAAAAGCCAGCTTAAAAACGACGAGCCTCACAAGGTGCTTGAAGGCAAATCAGTTGCTATGATATTCACAAAATCGTCAACACGTACAAGGGTTTCTTTTGAAACGGGCATATATCAGCTTGGCGCGCATCCTCTGTTTTTATCGGCAAACGACATTCAGCTGTCCCGCGGCGAACCAATAAGCGACACGGCTAAGGTTTTATCCCGCTATGTGGACGGCATTATGATAAGAACATTCCATCAAAGCGACGTCGCAGGGCTTGCAGAACACGGCTCAATACCCGTTATTAACGGACTCACAGATGACTATCATCCGTGTCAGGTGCTTGCAGACCTTATGACAGTTTACGAGCATAAGGGCAAACTTGAAGGCCTTAAAATGGCTTTTATCGGCGATGGAAACAACATGGCAAACTCGCTTATCGCAGGCTGTGCAAAAGTCGGAATGAGCATATCTGTCGCATGTCCTGAAGGATACCTTCCCGACAGCGAAGTAGTAGCCCGTTCCAAGAAAATTGCCGCAGAAAACGGCTGTGAAGTTGTAATCACTCAGGATATGGAGCTTGCTATAAAAGACGCTGACGCAGTCTACACCGATGTCTGGACATCTATGGGTCAGGAAGCCGAAAACGAAGTACGCATGAAAGCATTCAAAGACTTTCAGGTAAACGCTACGCTGTTTTCACATGCTAAAGATGACGCAATATTTTTGCACTGTCTTCCGGCCCATCGCGGAGAAGAAGTGACAGCAGAAGTTATCGACGGACCAAACTCCGTAATATTCGACGAAGCGGAAAACCGTCTTCACGCACAAAAAGCAGTCATGGCGCTGCTTATGGGTTAATATGAACAAAGGCGCACCAATTACAATCCGTGAAGCTGTGGGAAGCGACGCCACACAGATACACTCTGTGCTCGCTGTGTCTTTTGGCGACTATTACACCATGCTGGGCATAACTCCTCCTGCAATATCGGAGACTATCGACGATATTAAGCAGGATATCGAAGATAAGAATGTTCTCGTTGCGCGCGCAAGCAGCACTCTTACCGTAGGAACAATACGCTATCACATGATAGGCAACATTTGCTATATTTCAAGGTTTGGGATTCTTCCAAACTGGCAGGCAGGAGGCACAGGCGAAAAGCTATTTATTGAAGTTGAAAAGCGTGCAAAAGAGCTTGGGGCGGCGGCAATAATGCTGCACACAGCTTCAAAGCTATCAAAACAGGTCAGGTACTATTACGGTCAGGGCTTTTTTATACACTCAACCGAGACATCCAAAGGATATATCAGAGCGCTTTTGATAAAGGAGCTTGGAGAAAGCTACGAAGTTCCTGATTCTTTCTTTCCGGAGAAAGACCTTTAACCGAAAACATATCAATCAATCATGCTGTAAACTCGATTTTTACAGCTTTTTTGTATAATAAAAACACATAAGTTTCTGGCTTTTTGTTCATTGAACAAAATCTGCCCATTTGCTATAATAAATACGTTATTAGTTAAGTTATTTGAGCGGAGGAGAGATTATGGAAGATAAAACAACAAACAATGAATATGTTTGCATTAAAGCTATACAAAACGGCGTTCAGGTGATTGGAATGACCAGAGGCCGCGACACAAGATTTCACCACACGGAAAAACTGGATGCAGGGGAAGTAATGCTTTGTCAATTCACCGAAAACACTTCGGCAATAAAGATAAGAGGCAGAGCTCAAATATTATCAAAACACGGAATAATGGAATCAGGAGAGTAACAATGGCAAAAAAAACAATAGCGATTTTAACCAGCGGAGGAGATGCTCCGGGAATGAACACAGCTGTATGGGCAGCTGCAAGGGCAGCTCATGAAAAAGGCATTAACATCCTCGGCATCAGGCACGGATACACAGGCCTTTTCCCAACCAGTGATGAAAAAGATTTGGTTAAAGCGCTGGAGCATACGGTTATAAACATAGATGAGCGAGTCGCAGACACAATGCTTGACCAGGGCGGCACAACTCTTAAAACATCAAGATGCAAGAAGATGTATAAACCCGAAGGTGTCGAGCAGGCTGTAAAATCGCTTAAAGCATTCGGCGTTGAAGGCCTTATAGTTGTAGGCGGAGACGGCTCATTCCGCGGCGCACAGAAAATCGGCCACGCAGGAATACCGACCATCGGCCTACCGGGAACAATCGACAACGACCTCGCTTACACTGACTATACAATAGGATTTGACACTGTGTGCAACACTGCTGTTGATTCTATCATGAAAATCCGCGACACAATGAAGTCACATAACAGAATCGGCATTGTTGAAGTTATGGGCCGCGACTGCGGAGACATTGCGCTTTACACAAGCCTTGCAGGCGGAGCAGACTTTGTTCTTGTTCCTGAAATGCAGGAAAACTATGACCTTGAAAAGAATCCTTTCAGCATAAACGAGCTTCTCCCCCACTTGGATGCAATGTGGAAAGCTGACAAACATTACGGCATAATCCTTATCGCCGAAGGCGTATATGCAGACAAAAAATATGGAATTAAAAATCCCGCAAAACGCCTGAGAAAACTTATCGAGAAGAAGAGCGACGGAAAATACGAAGTGCGCGAAACAGTGCTTGGCTACATGCAGCGCGGCGGCACTCCGACTATGTTTGACAGACGCCTTGCAATCCAGTCCGCAAACCTTGCGGTAGACCTTCTTGACGAAGGTATCGACAAATTAAAAGCCGGCGAGGAACTTGACGAAATCAATCGCGTTGTCGGCATTATAAGCAACAAAATGGTTACAATGAGCATAGACGAAGCTCTGCAAAAACCTAAATTCTTTGACTGCGACATGTACAATCTGGTGAACTCACTGACGACTTCGAGGTAATATCATCATTTGAAAGGCCCGCAAGTTAAAAACAAAGAATATATAAACATCCACATAGAGTCGTTGAACGCTGAAGGCCAAGGTGTCGGACGCGTAAACGGCTATGTGGTGTTTGTTATTGGGGCATTGCCCGGCGAAGTGTGCAAGGCTCAGGTAGTTAAAGTTACCCAAAAATACGCCGTTGCCAAATTAATCAGATACGAATCACAGTCCAAGCTTAGATGCGAGCCGAAATGCACCCACTTTGGAAAATGCGGCGGATGCCAGCTTCAGCATATAAAATATCCTGCACAGCTTCTTTTTAAACAAAGCAAAGTTATAAATGCTCTGACAAAAATCGGCGGAGTAAAAAAGGATGTTGTAATGCCTACGGTTGGAATGGATATACCGTGGCACTACAGGAACAAGTCCATTTTCGCTGCAGCAAACAACATTGAAACCACATCTCTCGGCATGTATCAGCCCCACTCTCACAAGCTTGTGGACATTGAAAAGTGCTATATAGCCGACCGCAAAATAAACAAAGCACTTAAAGCCGCCAAAGACTGGATAAGCCGCTCAAAAGTCCTTGCATATGATGATAAAAACGGAAGAGGAGATCTCCGCGCAATATTTGCGCGAGTCGCAAAAAACACAGGGCAGGTTATGGTCGGCGCAATAACAAGCTCCGAGTCTCTCCCCGGAAGCGATACCTTTACAACACTTCTAAGAAGAGCTGACAATGATATAGTTTCAATATTTCAAAACATAAACTCATCCTCCAAAGGAGAGCGCTTGTCCTTTGACACAAATTTTTTGTGGGGAACTCAAGCCATAAGAGACACGCTTGGAAAACTGAAGTTTGATATATCGCCTTATTCCTTTTATCAGGTGAATCCTGAGCAAACCAAGAAACTTTATGACAAAGTTTTGGAATTCAGCGAACTCACCGGAGACGAAAAAGTGCTTGACGCATTCTGCGGAGTCGGAACAATAGGCCAATACATCGCTCCCCATTGTCAAGAAGTTGTTGGTATTGAATCCTCATCTGAGGCCATTAACGATGCAAAGAAAAACAGCAAAAGAAACAATATTCGAAATACAAGCTACCTCGCAGGCGATTGCGCGGACATTCTTCCGCAGCTTATTGATGCTGAGAAATATTTTGATGTAATAATAATTGATCCTCCGAGAAAAGGCTGTGAAGACAAATTGATTCGTGAGCTGAAAAAAGCATCCGCACCTAAAATTATATATGTCTCCTGCAATCCGGCCACTATGTCCCGCGACATAAAGGAGCTTAAAAATGCCGGATATTCAGTTCAAAATGTTCAGCCGTTTGACATGTTCCCGCAGACAGACCATGTTGAGACGGTCTGCTTGTTAACCAAAGACGAAGTTTAAAAACATATTTCTTATTACAATTATTATAGTTAATAAATATTATATTTTTTTTGATAATAAAATTTGGATAATCAGACAATGAAGAAATGGTATGACGAAGAATACGAGTTTACAATTGAAGTAACAGGTTTTTTGCGCAGTGACCACACAGAAAGATACTGCCGAAACGGTGAAGAAATCGGAGACAAGTATACGTGTACATACGGCTGCCCAGTAAACTCAGACGGATATGGGATATGCTCAAAAGTAATGATGATTATGTTTCCTATAATGGAGGCAGTAAGAAGCGGCGGAGATTTGGAAAACATCGGAGGCAGCGACAAATACACAAAAGAAATTGTCTGTCCTGACGGATGCGTTATTTTTAAATTGACAGCCAAAAAGCTTGGAAACGAAAATTTTTATAAAGGAAAGTTTTTTGATTAATGAGTGTTGAATCAAATAAATCGCTTAAATATCAAAAAACGATTCTCAGCGGGGTTGAGGTTAAAAGGTTTTTAAACACCGAGCAAAGCTATAAAAATCACTTGCACAAAGAGCTGTCGATCGGCTATATAATAAACGGCTGTTCAAACGTTGAATTCAGCCAGCAAAAATATAGGTTTTCTGAAGGAGACGGTGTAGTTATCCCGCCGAAAACAAGCCACCTGTGCTGCCCTGAGGATATAAACAATTGGCAGGTAGTTATGCTATACATCGATCCTGCTTATTATAATAACAGCTTAAGCTTCAACAAAGCCGCAAAGCTTTCACCAGCCAGCTTAAATCTTCTATTAGAATTTATATCCCTTTTAGAATCTGATGCGGACATTGATACGCTGGACTCCGCTCTTAGTGAGCTGTTAATTGAAACAGCAAACTCTGAAAGCGAATGTAATACAGCTGCGAGTCGCTCAGAACTGGCATCTGTAAAAGATTATATTGATAAAAATTACAAACAAAATATCTGCTTAAGCGAACTTAACCAAGTTTTTAAAATAAACAAGTTTACTCTTATAAGACAGTTCAAAAAAACATATAATACTACTCCATCAGCTTATCAGCTGCAGCTAAAAATTGCAGAAGCCAAGAAAATGCTTTCAGACGGCGCTGATGTTTTTGACATTTGTTTGGATATCGGATTTTATGACCAATCTCACTTTATCCGTGAATTCAAAAAGATGAATGGAGTTACTCCGGCGTCATATCTCAAAGACAGCGTTTAAACAGGTCAATTTCATACAATACCATTTTTCTTTCCAATGTTATTATTTATAAAAACATTAGGATTGTTATGGATAAAATTAAGCTTGTTTTAATTATGCTCGTCTGGGGCAGTATCGGTATTTTTTCACGCTACATACCACTATCCCCCATCACTCTCGCTTTTCTAAGGGCAGTTATTGCAGTACCTGTTTTAATTGCTTATATTGCGATAAAAAAGATTAAGCCCAATCTGTCTTTTGCACAGATTAAACCCTATATATTTTCAGGGCTTCTGCTTGGTATCGGCTGGGCATCGCTCTTTTACGGATATAAAAACACAAGCGTTGCATCCGCGGTGCTTATATACAACCTGTGTCCTATATATGTAATGATTGCCGCTCCTTTCGTACTTAAGGAAAAGCTTACTATGCATCAGGCTATAGCAATCATAGTTTCGTTTATAGGATTGATTCTTATTGTAGGAATAAAAAAGCATGGTACAAAAGAGACAGCAGGAATACTTTTAAGCGGCATATCCGGCCTTTGCTATGCGGCAATAGTGCTTATCAATAAAAAGACAAAATCCAAAACAGATCCCTCATATCTTACGCTGATTCAAATAAGCACTGCAGCTGTTTTCTTATTGCCGTTTATAGTCGCCCAGCAGGATATAAACAATGTAATAACCCTTGATACGCGGGCTATTGTGCTGGCTTTGGTTCTGGGCGTTGTTCACACAGGTATTTCATACTGCATATATTTCTCTGTTTATAACAAGCTTAAATCATTGCAGATTGTGCTTCTGGGCTATCTTGAGCCTGTGTTTTGCATAATACTCGGTATTATATTTTTGCATGAAGATATTACAGTGCTGAATACTGCCGGCGGTCTGCTTATTTTAGGCTCTGCCTACTTCGCTGAAAAGCTGAAAAACAAAACCCATCAAGAACCTTCCTTCGAGGAAGAATATCTTTAATCCCACAAAAAAGCAACAGCTCTTTTACCTGCTATATAATCATCAAAGATTGTTTTTCCTTGTCCGCCTGCAAGCCCTGCGCACACGTGCAAAGGCAAAAGATGTTCGCTTCTGGGGTGGCAATACCTAGCACTGGGCACTTCCTCCCAATTCATAAGCTTTTTAATCCTCTCGTCTTCAGTCATTTCGGAAGCTATTGCAGAAATAAGCCAGTCCTGAAATTCATCGTTGCGCGCATCCTTAGAATTGCTGCCATCAAAGCTGAACTCACGAAGATTGTGAAAAGAAAACCCCGAGCCGATGAAAAGAATGTTTTCATTCAATAATTGCCTCATTGCTTTGCCTAAATCAATGTGTGCTTTCTCATCCAGTCCGGAGATAAGCGATACCTGAAGGCACGGTATATCAGCTTCCGGATACATCATCATAAGCGGAATATATAGTCCATGGTCAAATCCTCTTTTTGAATCCAGCTTATGTTCTATCTTATTTTCCGCAAGAATTTTAGAAATCCTTTGTGCAAGTTCCGGATTTCCTTCAGCAGGATATTTGATACTATACGCCTGTTCCGGGAAACCAAAATAGTCATATACCATATTAGGAGATTCACCCGCCTGAATGGTAACTTCTCTTTGCTCCCAATGCGCGCTGAAAACAACTATTGCTTCCGGCTTTCTTATTTCATTCGGAAGGCTTTTCATAAATCTGTTCATCGCCCTGTGCCCGGGATCTCCCAAAATCGGCAATGGTCCTCCGCCGTGAGAGAAATATATAATCTGTGCTTTATTTTTCATATTTACCTCCACTTAAACCTTTGAATTAAAATGGTTTAGCTGCTTATTTGTTTTATGTATTTGTTGCCCCAATCTTCGAGGCTCTTTAGCACTTGCCTGAACTCACGCCCGATTTTGCTGAGTGAATACTCCACTCTCGGCGGAACTTCCGCATAAACAGTCCTAACAATCAAACCGTTTTGTTCCAGTTCTCGAAGCTGCCTAGTTAATGTAGTCTGCGTTATTTCAGGCAGCTTTGCTTTAAGCTCTCCAAACCTCAACGTTCCTTCGCCTAAATAGTGAAGTATTATCATTGACCATTTGCCTGAAAGGATTTTCTGCGCTGTATAATACGGGCATTTCCCGAATAATTCTTGCTGTGTCATAGTCTCAACTCCTTTAGTATCATTTTTGATACTTTACATCATTTATGACAGTTATTGCGTTTTTTGTTGCTGCACTATATAATGTACTTAATTAGATTATAACATTTAAAAACAATAACCGCAATATGGAGGTAAAAATATGAAAATTTTAGTAACAGGCGCAACAGGAAACCTTGGTAATAAAGTAGTTCACAGCCTGCTTAAACTTGTTCCAGCAGAAAGGCTCGCAGTAAGCGTGCGCGATCCGCAGAAAGCCAGCCACTTAAAAGAGCATAGCGTAGATGTAAGACAGGGCGATTTCGACAAACCGGAAACACTTGAAAAAGCATTCAGCGGCATCGACAAGCTGCTTATTATATCAACCGACGGAGACAACGAAACCCGTATACGCCAGCATTCAAATGCTGTAGCCGCTGCAAAAAAAGCAAACGTTAAGTTTATAGCATATACAAGCGTTGCAGATGCGGATAACAGCACACTTGCATTGGCTGAAGTGCACAGAACAACGGAAGCCGCCATAAAAGAAACAGGCATCCCCTACTCATTCCTTCGAAACAACTGGTATCTTCACAATGAAGCATCCAGCGTCCAGGCGGCAGTTGGCGGAGCTCCGTGGCTCACCGCTGCAAAAGGGGGCAAAGTCGGCTGGGCAGTCCAGCAGGACTATGCGGACGCCGCTGCACTTGTAATGGCTGAAGACGGACACGAAAATACAGTATATGAGCTATCCGGCAAGCCGAGAACTACTGATGAACTTGTTGAAATTTTGTCTGAGGTGTTGGGAAGAGAAGTTAAAACTGCCCATGTAAGCCTTAATGAATACTCATCAGCTCTTAAAAGCCTCGGAATGCCTGACTTTTTGGTGACTATGCTTACCGACATCCAAAAAGCTATTAAAGAAGGCTCGCTTGATGTGGAAAGCCGCGATTTTGAGAAAATTCTCGGAAGACCGCAGACTCCGTTAAAGCTTGGGCTAGCTCAGATTGTTGAGCAGCTATAAGCACAGTAAAGCAGATTAATATAACATTTAAAGCCTGTGATTTTCATAGGCTTTTTATTACTTTATTAACCTTTTCCGATATACTATATTTGATATAAAAATACCGGAGAAACTATGATAGACCAAGATAGAATAATCGAAACTGAGCTTCAGGAAATCATTATTGATAAAAAAGAATTTAACGGCATAATGCTTGATGTCGGCGGCGGCGGAGAAGGCATAATCGGGAAAGTATATGGCAAAAAGGCTGTTTCAATCGACAAGCTTGAAAACGAACTTGATGAGACACAAAACGAAGCTGTGAAAATGGTAATGGACGCCTGCAGTCTAAACTTTGAAGATGATAGTTTTGATGCAGCAGCATTCTTCTACAGCCTTATGTATATGACTGTTGACGATAAGCAAAAAGCTTTAAGCGAAGCTGCGAGAGTTTTAAAAAGCGATGGATTCATAGAAATCTGGGACAGTATAGTGCCGGAATATAACGGCGGCAAAAAAGACGTATTCATTGCTCATATAAGCGCTGAAATTCTGGGTGAAACAATAAAAACTTCTTACGGTGTAGGAATGGAAGGCAAACAACAGACGCCAGAGAATATAGAAAAGATTCTTATAGACATAGGGCTAAGCATTGCTGAGAAAAAACTGACGAAAGATGCGTTCTATATAAAAGCAGTAAAATAACAACTATATTCGCTCTGTGCTTATTTTTAAAGCCATATCAAACATATGCCTGAAAACATCTGAATCAACTGCATTCAAATCGTGGCCTAATGCTAGATAAACGATCTTTCCTTCATTATGCTTTCGTTCCCAGAGGCATGGGGACATTCTTCCTTCAAAAATCGAATTTGCATGTATCTTTATATCCTCTTTTATCTGCATGAAATATATTTCATCCGTGATTTTCCCCTTATACTTCCCTGCTTCTACACAAAATTTGCATATTGGAGGGTGCGACACAAATTTCCCACCAATAAACTCAAACCAATCGTCATTTCCTTTAAACGAAGCTGCCGCACCATGCAAAGCTACAACAGTGCCGCCTTCTTTTACATATTTAATAAGTTTAACAGCTGCTTCCGGCATATCCTCTTGATAATGGAAAAAAAGAATGATCAAATCATATGTATTAAGCTTTGATTCCTTTGGAATATGAGTGATGTCCATTTTAGTTATGTCAACATCAGTTTGGAAATGTTTTAGATATTCAATCACTTTATCCTGCGACTTTGCATCCGGATGATCATCACTGTAAGTTACATATAAAACATTCATCTAAGCTCCCCTACTATCCGTTCCAGCACATGCGCTACACCGTCTTCATCATTTGTCAGTGTAACTTCGCTTGCTACCTTCTTCAGGTCTTCCACTGCGTTTCCCATCGCTACCGAATGCCCTACTGCCTTAAACAGCTCATAATCGTTGTAATCATCGCCAAAGCACATAATGTCTTTCATAGATATTTTTAGATTTTTGGCTATCGTGCCAACTGCAATTTCTTTCCCGACTTTTTTGCTCATCACCTGAACAAGCCTGCCTCCGTCCGTTACTATTACATTGAGCTTGCCTCTGAATTTCTGCGCAATCTCCTGGGAATAGTCAAAGTCCGCAATCAGGATTTTAGTCAGCTCCTGATTTTTAAGATAATCAACATCAACGATTTCAGGGTGGTAGCTTTTCTTTTTCATAAAATCCAGTACGCCGTAATCAATGTCCTTATATCCATAGAGCTTGTCTTTTATTTCAAACGTCACCACGGCATCATGGTCAAGCTCTTCAATATATTCTATTGCTTTTTTTGCTGTCTTTCTGTCTATTCCGAAGTGACAGTCGTCAAGATTTTTTGTGCATCTGTAATACGCACCGTTATAAAAAACCATATAACTGTGGTGGCTCAGTTCTTCAAATCCTTCGAAATTCGTTACTCTGGGAGGACGCGCTGTTGCGAAAATGGTATCTATATTAACATCATGCAATGACTCTATTGCATTAAGATTTCTTTTTGATATTTTCTTGTCTGAATTGAGCACTGTGCCATCCAGATCAAATACTACTGCTTTTGGTATCATAATCTTCCTTTTTTATTTTATTATATCATAGTAAGCTCCAATTAAATGTGACATAATTACACAATATGTAAAACTTGTACTCTAAATAAGCGTTTATGCACTGACTATCTGTGCAGTTTTTTTGAGATAATTGATTTAAGCTCGCGGCTTTTCTTAACAGTAAACATAACAGCGAAAAGAGGCAACGTTACTGCGCTTGTAATCAGCGACCACGTGAGCATAATCTTGCCGTGAAAATAGTTGCTTATTATCATATCAATACCAAGGCAGACAATTGTAAGGCTCATCATAGCGACAGAAAAGACTCCTAAAAAGTCATTGCCTTTTGCCATTATTATAAAGTATGAAATAAGCGCCATTACAAACACCAGTCCCGTGACCGGTAAAACAAGAGTGAAAGCCGACAGCCTGTTGTCTATCGCAAAAGCAAAAGCTACAAAAAACACGACAGCCGAGATGATGTAATATACCGTTACAGGAAGCACTTTTCTGATTTTCCCTGTACTGAAAAATCCCGCAAGAACCGCCCACACAAGAGCTACCGAAAGTCCCGCATATTTTGCCCACGCTGTATTTCCTGAGATAACAAGGTTTAAGCAAATCAGATAAATAATCACCGCAACAGAGTCATAAGTATACAGCCTGAAAAAGGTATTGTGCTTTCTGAAAAAAGGATAGGCTACGCAAAACCACACAAGAACAAGCGACAGATTCGGTATCACCGACCAAGTCACAGCTTTGTTTACACTGAAGTTTATTATAAGCAGTATTACCGCATAATTGAAAAATATCATACTCAAAAGCCTGCCGACAAAAATTCGGTTGACTCTTTTGGCTTCGCTTTCGGATTCTTTTCTGTAATCCGGATAATCCGTGTTTAGTGCATCTTTTTCGGACACTGCGTGCACAGTCTCCGTGTCGCACAGCGGACACTGCTTGTTATATCTTGACAGCTCAATGCCGCAGTTTACGCAATATGCCATATCGTCGCCTCCTTTAATAGTTGCTTTTAACCTTTACTCTAACGCCCATTTTCACAAGCTGCGTGAAAATGTATCGCTCAACAGACGCGTCCTTGACCGACCGTCCGAATGAAATATATATCTTTCCCTTATATCCCGAAACTGCGCTTGACCGCTTTGAAATCGGGCTTGCTCCAACCAGAAACTGCACATCCTCCACAAGCTTTTGCATCTCCTCTGGAAGCCGTATCAGACCGAGGTTAGATATTGTTCCTGAAAACTGCATTTTGCCTGCGGTATTGTTAAGGTAGCTTATTACATAGTGCTTTATCCATACAGGAACATGTTTAATAACCTTATTTTTGGCTAGCGCACAGTTATCTTTTACCATTGAAACCAAATGTTTGTGAGTAAGGTGCTCCGCCATAAACTCTTTAACTTTTTCAACAATATCGCCAAGGTCTTCCACTTCTCTGGGGTCAACAGTCGGTATTACAAAAAGCGAGAAGTTGCGCATTGAGTTTATAGGGTAATACTTTCTCATGTTAACCGGAATTTCAATCGCACAATTTTTGTGATCGCCTTTGCTTTTTACCTGCTTGTCCTGCAAAAGGATAAGCGCTTCGATATACAAAGCAGCAAGCAGCTGCGTTACAGTGGCATTATATTTTTTCGCAGCGGTTTTCATGTCGTACATATCCGCAACGCCTGTTACGACATAGTACATATTCATGGGTACAAGCTTGTCTTTTATGTGAAAAGTGCTGCTCTTTGCAAAAAGAGTCCTGTCCTTATCGTCAGGAATATCTTTTTCCATATCGAGAGCTTTTATGAAAGCATCTTCATACTCATCTTTATGAGGCGCTTCATCTATATCTATAACTCCATTAAGCTTTTCAGGCACAAACCCTCTTAGAAAAAGGTATCTGTGCACCAGACACTTGAGATATTCCATTGCTCCGTATCCGTCAGTCAGCACATGGAAAAACTCAACTGCTATGTTTTTATTGTAGTATTTGATTTTATACAAATATCCGTTGTTTGTCCTTCTGTAAAGACGCTCACACGGAGAAGGAGTATCGTTCCAAATGATAATGTCGTTGTCGTTCGGCTCAAGATAGTTCCAGAAAAGGCCTTGATGAAGATGCACGTTATAGTATGGAAAGCGCTTTTTGATGTCATGAGCTGCCTGATTTAAGGTTTTCTCATCCACCATTTCATTTATCCGCATTGATACGCGGAAAACAGCCGGATCTCTCGGCGACTCAATCGCAGGGTAGATGTTTGCCGAAGTATCCAGACGATACCATCCCAGCTCCTGCTCTAAATTTGTAATTTTCTTTTCAGATAAGTTTTTCATCTTAACTTAATTTTATCTTTTTTGTCTCAATAAATCCAGTTGATTAAATGATTTTTAATCAAACCGTAATTAAATATAGTATTTATGATATGATGTTTTAGGAAATGCAATACAAGGAGTTATTATGATTTTTGAAAAGCTAAACTCAAACCATATTGAAGATGCTGCAAATCTTGCCTTTGAGGCATATATAAACGAAAAAAATAAAGTTTCTGCCCTACCTGATGTAAAAGACAGCTCTGAAGTTTGTGAAATAATTTCAAAGCTTTCTAAAAACGATCTGGGAATTGTTGCGCTGGAAGGAACAAATCTCATGGGCTTTATGGGATGCTATGGCCCTCTTGAAAACTATTTCGGAACATCAAACGGTGTTTTTTGCCCAGTTGAAGGCCATGGTGCTTTGCAAGAAAATAAAACAAAGATATACACAAAGTTGTATCAAAAAGCTTCCGACCTGTGGGTAAGCCAGGGCTTGCTCAGCCATACAATTGCAATATATACACGTGACGCTATTGCCGTTGACAGCTTTTTTCACAGCGGATTCGGACTGAGATGCGTTGACGCTATACGGCCTCTACAGAAAATCGACATTCCAATAAACTCGGAATATCAAATACGCCCAGCAGTTAAAGCTGATTACGCACAGATAGCAGAGCATGAAAACAGTCTTACAAAACACTTGCGTTCAGCTCCTATGTTTATGCCTAGAAATCCTAACAAAACAGCAGAATATATCGCAAAGTCAGAAGAAGAAGGAGTTGAGTATTTTGTTGCTGTCCTTAACGGCAGAATAATTGGCTTTATCGAAATTGCTGATGAAGGCGAAAATTTTGCCTCAAACAACAATAGCGTCAAAAATGTTTGCGGCGCATACGTCGTTCCTGAATATCGCTCGCAAAAGATAGCTGATATGCTTTTATCATATGTGTCGGATATTTTGCTTGAAAGAGGATATTTGTCTTTGGGCGTTGATTATGAAAGCTTTAATCCCACTGCAAATGCCTTTTGGCAGAAACATTTTACGCCTTACACCTATTCTCTTGCACGCCGAATTGACGAAAGAATCTACCCGATAAAAAAACTTTGAAAAATCACTTGACCTTGACACTGCGTTAAGCTTTATACTCATTTCGGAGGTAAAAAATGAGCAAAGTTCAAATCGGAAAAGCAGCAAAAATGCACGGTATTTCAAGACGTTCGTTACGGTACTGGGAGGAACAGGGCATCCTTAAAAGTGCGCGCGGGGAAAACGGCTACAGAATGTATGACAGCGACAACCTACGGAAGATAAACCAGATTGTCATGCTTAAAAAACTGGAGCTTCCCATACAGGATATTCACTCAATATTTCTCACTGAAAACCCGGACAACGTTATAATGATTCTCAAAAAGCATTTAGACAGCATTAAAAATAAAGCGAAAGATATAAACTCTTTGGCATTGTTGCTTGAGCTGCTAATCAATAAGCTTCAGTCTCAAAATGAAAGCAGTCTGTTATCGCTTGTTAATATGATACCCGATATTGAAAACGAACAAATCACAAACGCTCTTTTTACCGTAAATGAAAGGAGTAGTAAAATGGATAACGACGTAAGAATAATAAACCTTCCCAAGATGACATTCGCAAGCTACACAGCTAAAAGCGAAACACCTGAAGACGACTGCGCAGAAGTAATGAATAAATTCATCGAAGAAAACGGCATTAAACACATGCAGGGATTCAGACACTTTGGCTTTAACAATCCGAACCCGACTGAAGGAAATCCAATATACGGATATGAAATGTGGGCAGTAGTGCCGAAGGATTATAGCGTTCCTTCCCCTCTTGTGAAAAAACACTTTGACGGCGGAATGTTCGCATCACTTACCTGTACACTAGATAATATCGGCGAGCGTTGGGGCACGCTTTACAATTGGACAATGCAAAGCGAAAAATACGAGCTTGAATATGATGAAGAATCAAACAGGATTGGCCTTGAAGAATGCATAAACTATGATGCGTTCAACGATCCTGGCAGCACATTAACTGACAGACAGCTCGATTTGTTAGTCCCTATAAAGAAAAAATAACACTTAAGGGTACCGTATGGTGCCCTTTTTTTCTTGACAAAGTTTCTATTTGTGATATTATGTAGAAGTGGTTTGCGTTGCATACTTGTTTACTTTTTCAACTTGTATGTACTATTTTGGAGGAATTATTATGAGCAAAATATCTGATTTCACTGCTAAGGATATAAAATTCAGAAACTCAACTGTAGGGCTGCTTGACATGTGCGTCGGATTCGCATTCCTTTTGGCGGGTATTTCTTTCCTGTTCAATGCTGTTGCCGTAACTGCGCCGTTTTATCTAGTTATTCTAATAACAATAACTATTATAAATCAAAAAATTGTATATCCAAGAATAGGCTATGTCGAACACAAGGGAATGAACCAGAGAGTTCGCAAAACAATGACATTAACTCTTATTCTTGGAGTAGTAATGCTTTTTGCTGCAACCATTGCCTATCTTAACATTGCAAGCGGAAGCAAAAGCGAGATGATGCGAAGCATCGCGCTGAATTACGGTGGTCTTATCTTAGGCGTGGTAATTGCTCTGGTTGCAGCGCTTGTCGGCAAAACATTTGAATCTCCTAGATTTTATATATATGCACCTGTTATATTCGCTACCTTTTGCGCAATGCAGTTTATAAATTACGATTATATAATTGCTGTCTCATGTTTTGTATTAGGCATCGTGATTTTTACTATTGGATTAGTATTTTTCATAAAATTCATTAAGAATTATCCGCGTCTGGACGGTGATGGAGATGAGTGAAAAACCTTCCCTCCGTGATATGGAAATTGACAAGCTTGTGCATGAACCTGCACGGCTTAAGATTCTGACCTATCTTTATCAGCTTGAAGGTGCGGATTTTGTGTACCTTATGCATAAAACAGGACTAAGCCGCGGCAATCTTTCATCGCACCTCAGCAAGCTGGAAGAAGCAGAATATGTGATAATCGAGAAAAAATTTGTAGATAAAATTCCCAGAACAATGATTGTCCTTTCAGAAAAAGGCCAAAATGCTTTGATGAACTACAAAGAACTTATGCTTCAGATATTAAACTCTGAATTATGATATAAGCCTTTAATATAGTGGTACTTTGTTGTAAAATTTTAATATGAGAATAGGATATGCATGCCTTACACTGGGCGTACAAAACACAAACTTCCGTACGTGTACATTAAAAAACGCAACTGACGAAAGGCTTTATGAGCTTATCGGACACAACTTGAACTCGCTTAAAAATATTCTTCTTTATAACGCAGAAAACGGTATACGCCTCTTCAGGATAACATCCGACCTTATCCCGTTCGGTTCAAGCCCGGCAAATAAACTTGACTGGCCAAAATTATTTAAAGATGAATTTGATGCACTTGGTCACATTATAAAAGAAAATAAAATAAGAGTGTCAATGCACCCCGGTCAGTATACAGTTATAAACTCCCCCACTCCGGATGTTGTATCCAGGGCAGTGGATGATCTTATCTATCACACAAAGATTCTTAATGCATTAGGTACCGATTCATCGTCAAAGATTATTCTTCACGTCGGAGGGGTTTACGGAGACAAAGACTCTGCAATTTCAAGGTTTAATAATACCTACAAGAATCTTGATTCTGAAATTAAAAAAAGACTTATTATAGAAAATGACGATAAATCCTATACTATAGGCGATGTTTTAAAAATAAGCCAAGCAATGGACATACCCGTGGTATACGACAACCTTCATAATGAAGTAAATCCCTATGAAGATAAACCTCATTCACACTGGATAGATGAATGCAGCAAAACCTGGAGAAAAAGCGACGGAGATCAGAAAATTCATTATTCCCAGCAGGATAAAACCAAATCGCCGGGCGCACACACACAAACTACAGATCATAACAAGTTTTTAAATTTCATCCGAGACATATCGCAGGATGTTGATATTATGCTTGAAGTGAAAGATAAAAACCTGTCTGCTGTGAAGTGTATAAATGTAGTTAAGCCTTCTGATGAAAACCTAAAAAAAGAATGGGAAAGATATAAACTTACAGTTTTTGAGCATTCTCCGGAAGCTTATCTTGCAGCAAAAAATATTATAGAAAAAAAGCCCAATCCCTCGGCATTTTATGATTGTATATTTGAAGCGCAAAATATACCGACAACAACAGAAAACGCAATAAAAGCAGCAGATAAGGTTTATTTAAAATTAAAAAGCGCAATGTCAGAAAAAGAAATTAATCGCTATCTCAATTTGATTTCAAAATTAAACAGCAAAAAAACTTCCATAAAATCCGTTAAAAACTTTCTTTTTAAAGTCGCTGTAAATTCAGATTACACAAATGTTAAAAATTCCTTATATTTTCACCTGAACGATTGACATAATATTACACGTTGTTTAGAATCAAAGTATGAGAGCAGATATATTTGCCATAAGCAGAAGAGGCGGACGCGACCATAACGATGACTATTGCGGCTATATAAGATCACAGCCGGGATTATTTCTAGCACTTGCAGACGGTCTGGGCGGATACACCGGAGGGCAGACTGCATCAAGGATAGCCGTGGCTGCAGCTTTGTCAGTTGCCGCACACAGTAGCATGAAAGATGATCCTGAACGTATATTGGCTAAAGCCATGACGGCCGCTCAGGAGGCTGTTATCGAACGTCAGAAAGAGCAGCCTGAGATATCCCACATGAGAACAACCATGGCATCGCTGAGCATCGCTTCAAACGGAAAGGCAAACTATGCGCATGTTGGCGATTCAAGGATATATATTTTCAGAAACGGCGATATTTACCGCCAGACACTGGACCATTCCGTTCCTCAGCTTTTGGTTTCAAGCGGAAAAATGAAGAAGGATCACATCCGTTCGTCAGTTAACCGCAATCAGCTTTTGCACTCGCTTGGAGATGTCAAAGACAACGAAGTCGAATACGGCGCAGACATTATGCTGATGCCGGGAGACGCCATTTTGATGTGTTCTGACGGTTTCTGGCAGTATGTTTACGAAGGCGATATACTCGCATCGCTCAAATGGGCGCCTACAGCAAAAAACTGGGTTCTTAAAATGGAAAGCATTCTGCAGGATGCGACAATACATAAAAAAGACAATGACAATTACTCCGCAATGGCAGTCCTATTATCATAAAAGCAATAAAAAAAGCTCCGAATAATCGGAGCTTTTTAAGTTGTTTTAGTAATCTATTGATGATCCGAGAACAACATTAAAATCCAATGTCTCTTCAGTTTCTACTCTGTAAACCGTCAGTGAAACTTCCTGTCCGACCTCGCTTGACATAATCATTGCATATAAATCCTCAAAAGCAAGTATCTCCTCGCCGTTCATATGCGTAATAATATCTCCGGCTGCAAGACCCGCTTTTTGTGCCGGTCCATTTTCTGTCAGCTCGTCTATGTACATGCCTTGCGGAATCTCATAGTATTCGCTGTTAGCCTGAGTTACAATCCGTCCTGCTATCCCGATAAACGGCCTAACCACTTCACCATATTCCATAAGCTCACTTATAATAGGCTCAACCACATGGCTTGGTATAGCATATCCGATACCTTCCGCGCTTATTGTCTGCCCAAAGGCATTTGAGCCTGCATAGACTGTTTTAAGTGTATTTATTCCGATAAGCTGTCCTGAGCCGTCCACCAAAGCGCCTCCGCTGTTGCCGGGATTAATCGGCGCGTCTGTCTGCAGCATCTCAAAGTGAATTCCGTCAACTTCAACGTCCACTCCAACTGCGCTTAATATACCTGCAGTAACCGTAGTTGTTGAAAAATCATCTGTTAACGGGAATCCGATAGCGATTGCAAGCTCGCCTGCTCTTGCGCTTACGCTGTCGCCAAAAGTCATATAATCAAGACCGGTCTTGTCAATCTTAAGCAATGCAAGGTCAACATACTGGTCGCTTCCTATTACTTCCGCATTAAGTTCTTCGCCATTATTAAGTGTAACTGTCACTCTGGATGAGCCTTCTATTACATGGTAGTTGGTTACAATGTATCCGTCATCGGAGATTATAACGCCGGAGCCGGAACCCTGCGCCTGTTCGCTGGACTCACTCTGTCTCCCAAATCCCTGTACTGTAGAAGTTTCAGCGTAGTTTATCACACCCACAACAGCCGGACTTACGTTTTCCACAATGTCAGGAATCGCGTTGCCGTCACTTATATATGAAACCACTTTCTCCACAGTTTGTGTTACCTTAACTACTTCCTGCTCACTGCTTTCGCTTGTTTGCTGAATGCTTGGAGTCGCTGTGGCTGCCATCGTTTCGTTGCTTTGTTCATTTGTTCCCAAAATCGGGACTATATATTGAACCATCAGTACACCGGCCACTACAATGGCCAGAACAGAAAGAGAAATAATTAAAAACCCTTTGCCGTTTCTTTTTGGTTCTCTGTCATAATAATCAAAATCGTTCATAAACAATACCTCCTAATAAGATAATCATAGAATCTTATTTTTAACTTTCCTTGAACAACATGTTAATAAAATCGGAATAAGAAGTTAAATTTTTATATCTTCCTGAGCTAAATCAAGTGAAAATGTAAAGCTTGCTCCAGAGCCCGGCATTGATGTTGCTTTAATTGTATGCCCGTGCTCTTCTATAATCTTTTTAACAATAGACAGCCCAAGGCCTGTTCCCTTCTTTTCAGTGTGTGATTTGTCGGATTTATAAAAACGCTCAAACACGAAAGGTATGTCTTCTCTCGGTATTCCCTCACCTGTGTCCGTAACTCCTACAAGCACTTTGCCGTCACATTCATGCGACCACAAAGTAATCTTACCGTCCTTTGGAGTAAATTTTATTGCATTGTCGATAAGGTTTACAAGCACCTGCTCTATTCTGTCCCAATCGGCACAAACCATACAGAAATCCTGTTTGAAATTGACTTCAACATCGATTCCCTTTTCCTCGATCATGTCAAGGTATCTTATAAGCACTCGCCTTATCTGCTCATTTATGTCATATACTTTTTTGTTAAGCGGAAATGTTCCCGACTCTATCTGCGACAGGTCCAAAAGTTCGCGTATAAGCTTTTTTAGCCTGGTTGTTTCATCCAGAATAATCTGAAGATACTGCTTTTGTTCATCCTGGCTTATAGTTCCGTCATACATTCCCTGCGCAAATCCGTGTATTGATGTAAGAGGCGACCTCAGCTCGTGAGACACATTTGCAACAAAGCCGGTTCTAAGCTCTTCCTGCTTGGAAAGTTCCTGCGCCATGTCGTTAAAGCTTTGCGCCAAAAGGCCAATTTCGTCGTTTGACTGTATCTCCACGCGTTTTGTCAAATCACCTTTTGCTATAGCCTTTGTCATATGACTCATCTCTTTGAGCGGCTGGGTTATCTTTGATGATGATATGAATACAAGCATAATAGAAACAGCAACAGCTACACCGAAAGAAGTCAGAAGCTGCCTGAATATAGGCAAAGTATTCGGTTCAAGATAAGTAAGGTCTGTGTGGGTAAAAACAGCAAGCACTACCTGACCGTCGATTATAACAGGATGTGCAATTGAAAGCATGGGTTTATTAAACCTTGATTCAAACTCATTTTTCCAGACTACCTGCTTTCCTTCAAAAACAGGCTCAAGATATTCCTCTATCTCGACAGGCGAAAGCTTTCTCTCGCTGTCAGAGGCCTCGTCTTTTTGTCCGCTAACGGAAGTAATCCCGCCGCTGCTGTTAACAATCCATAATACAGAGTCGCTCTTTCTCATTGAAAGCTGAATTGTTTCCATAAAAATCATCACTGCATCCATGTCGGAGTACAATGACGGTTTTTTAAGCATCTCTGCAATTTCTTCAGCCTCTTCAATAAGATCGTTTTGCGTCAGCTTTAAGTAGTTCATACGATAAAGCTGAGTCATAACAAGGCTCTGAAGTATAAGTATAAAAGTTGTAATTAATAAAAAAGTTATCAGTATTCTTGAAAATACTGTCCGGAACATTATTTCACCTCAAATTTGTAACCTACGCCCCAAACAGTCTTAATCTTCCAGGAAAGGTCAGCGTCAAGCGGGAATTTCTCGCGAAGTCTTTTAACATGCACATCAACAGTTCTTGAGTCTCCGAAATAATCAAATCCCCAAACCTGCTCGAGAAGCTGCTCTCTTGTAAACACATTGTTTTTATGGCTTGCAAGATAGTATAAAAGCTCCATTTCCTTAGGCGGAAGCTCTATCTCTTTACCAAAGTATGTAACTGAATAGTTGTCCATATTAATTTCAAGTTCCTGGAACTGCAAAATTGACGAAACCACTTCTTTAGGTTCGCTTCGTCTCATAACGGCTTTAACGCGTGCCATCAGCTCTTTCGGATCAAAAGGTTTTACAATATAGTCATCAGCGCCAAGCTCAAGGCCAAGAACTTTGTCGAATGTTTCGCCTTTTGCAGTAAGCATTATAATAGGTATATTCGATGTCTTGCGAATTTCGCGGCATACAGCCCATCCGTCCATTCCCGGAAGCATAATGTCCAACAGCACAAGTTTTGGCGTAGCGTTTTTAAACGCCTCAAGCCCTGTGTCTCCTCTGTGAACGCATTCCACAGAATAGCCCTCTTTTTCAAGATAGAGCCTAATAAGCCGTCCAATATTTACATCATCGTCAATAACCAGTATTTCAGGATAATCGTTCATTTTAACTCCCCCGTTATCTAGTGGTAGTATTATATGATTAGAATATACTATTTATGTATGTACACAGTTTGTTTATATTATAAACTAATTATGAACTAAAGTTCTTCGACTATTTTAGCAACATTTTTATAATGTGTTTTAAGCGAAGGATACAGCCCTTTGTATACTTCATAGAACTTCTCATAAATTTTCGCATTGTCGTCAATCGGTTTCTGGCAGGTGACCTGACTTATAGTCGCTTCACATGCTTCCGGTACGCTTGAAAACTCGCCTACACCGACACCCGCAAGAAGTGCAACACCCAAAGCCGGGCCTTCTTTTGAGTTTATAGTACAAATGTCCGTTTTAAACATGTCGGCCATAATCTGACGCCACAGCTCGCTGCGAGCTCCGCCGCCTGATGCTCGTATTTCATCCGTTGCAAGGCCTAAAGAGCGCATTATGTTCAGTCCGTCAAGAAGCGAGTATGACACGCCTTCCATAACTGAGCGAATCATGTGCCTTCTGTCATGGCTTGCCGAAAGCCCGAAGAACACCCCTTTTGCGTCAGGATCAAGATGCGGTGCGCGCTCGCCCATTATATAAGGCAGGTAAATCAATCCCTTTGAACCGACTTCCGCCTGCTCCGCCTGCTCTCCCATAAATTCATAAGGATCGGTTTCAAGCCTTTCCGCCATAACTTTTTCAAGGCTGCAAAGCTCGTCTCTTATCCATCTGTATGAAAGTCCCGCGCCATTTGTTACAGCCATGATGTGCCATGCACCCGGAACTGCATGGCAGAAGCTCTGCATGCATCCTGTAGGCTCGATAAGTATCTCGTCGGTATGTGCAAATATAACGCCGCTTGTGCCGATTGTAGCGGACATTACGCCGCTTTTAACTATGCCGTTTCCGACAGCTCCTGCAGCCTGGTCGCCTGCTCCTCCGCCGACAGGAGTGCCTTCTGCAAGTCCTGTAAGCTCAGCTGCGCGCCTTGTTATTT
This sequence comes from Christensenellaceae bacterium, assembly GCA_963677605.2. Taxonomy (GTDB): domain Bacteria; phylum Bacillota; class Clostridia; order Christensenellales; family UMGS416; genus JAGLOK01. Next base: position 388,098 of record CAXXDX010000006.1, read on the forward strand.
TTCCGCTTATCTCAAATGATTCATATACCGTAGGCAGCCATTCATACTCAACGCCAAGCTTGCTTATAACTTCCTTTGACCATTCGCGCTTGGGAACATCAAGATACTGCATTCCGGAGGCGTCGGACACCTCAGTTGCAAACTCTCCTGTAAGCATAAATCTTACATAATCCTTGGGAAGAAGAATTTTCGCGATTTTCTCATATATCTCAGGTTGATTGTCTTTCACCCACATAACCTTGCCTGCCGTAAATCCAGTCAGTGCAGGGTTTCCTGTGATCTCCACAAGCCTTTCTCGGCCCATTATGTCCATAATCTTGTCACATTGAGGCTGTGTTCGTTGGTCGCACCATATTATCGAAGGACGAAGAACGTTGTTATCCTTGTCCAGAAGAACCATGCCGTGCATCTGCCCTGATAGACCAATGCCCTTAACTTCGCTCTTTTTGATGCCGGTCTTGTCCATGACTTTTTCAATCGACATATAGGTTGCTTTCCACCAGTCTTCCGGATCCTGTTCCGCCCAGCCCATCTTAGGCTGGTACATCGGATACTCATATAGAGCCGAACCTATTGTGTTTCCTTTTAGGTCAAATATTACAGTCTTCGTACCTGATGTTCCTATGTCTACGCCAATTAAATATGCCATTTTTTCCTCCGAAAATTCATATAAATTTCATTCACTGTTTACGTATAATATATCATATACCTATTTATGATATCAATTTTTTATTAGCATTATTTACTGTTTTTAATAGCATTATCTTTGCTTTATTTCAAAGAAACTACCGTCACTCCGTCTTCGCCTTCTCCATATTTGCCAAGTCTGAAGTCCTTTACATGCGGATGGCTTCTTAAATGCTTTTGAATGTTCGCACGCAATATTCCTGTTCCTTTTCCGTGTATTATGTTAACGGTTTTAAGGTGAGATGAATATGCGCGGTCCAGAAACAAATCGACTTCCATAATGCCTTCTTCCGAGTTTCTTCCCCTTATATCCAGATCCGAGCTTACTGCATCAAGCTTTAGCGACGATCCCTTTTTCCTCGGTGCGTGAACTTTTACTTTCTCCTGTGTTCTCTTTAGGTTTTTAATATTGGTTTTTAGCTTGATAACGCCTGCCTGCACCTGCACTTCGCCTTTTGCATTCGGCTTTGTGATAACCGTTGCCGGTGTGTTTGAATCCACTATCATAACGTTTTCGCCCGGTATAAGGTTTTTAGGGGCTTCATTGCTGTTTTTCTTAGCTGTCCCATGCGAGCTTACACTCTTTTCCAGACCTCGCATCGCATCGCGAGCCTGCTGTATATCCCTGTCCACATTGGATGACTTTGCTTTTTTCAAGTCGCTTATAATGCTGTCTGACTGAGTTTTTGCGCGTTCGATAATCTTTTTTGCTTCACGCTTAGCATCTTCCAGCATACGTTCGCGCTGGCGTTCTATGCTTTCGCTTTGTTCCTTGGCGCGCTTTTCATATATCTGCGTATCTTTGCGCATTCTCTCAGCAAGAACACGTTCCTTGTGCGCTTTTTTGCGGTGTGCATCCGCCTTGTATATCACATCTTCAAGCTTCTTTGCATCGCTTGAAATATGCTTTTGCGCTTCTTCTATAATATCTTCTCCAAGCCCCAGCCTTTTTGATATCTCAAACGCATTGCTTCGTCCCGGCATACCTATTTCCATCTGATATGTAGGTGCAAGCTTGTCCACATCAAACTTCATCGATGCATTTTGGACGCCTTCTTCGGATATGGCATATGCTTTTAGCTCGCTGTAGTGTGTGGTCGCCATGACCAAAGTGTCAGTTTCCTTTAGCTTTTCCAATATGGAAACTGCAAGCGCCGCGCCTTCAACAGGATCGGTTCCCGCTCCCAGTTCATCCAATAGTATAAGGCAATTTGCGGTATCTTCTTTTAGAATAGACACAATGTTTGTCATGTGCGACGAGAAAGTTGAAAGGCTCTGCTCTATCGACTGTTCGTCACCAATGTCTGCAAACACTTCCTTTTGAACCGCAATCTTGCTTCCTTCGTCAGCAGGGATGTGAAGCCCAGTCTGCGCCATAAGAGTAAGAAGCCCCGCAGTTTTTAGAGTTACTGTCTTTCCGCCTGTGTTAGGTCCCGTTATTATAAGCTGCCTGTAGTCTTCACCGATAATTATATTAACAGGTACTATCTCATCTTTTGGTATAAGCGGATGGCGTCCGTTTTTAATTGATATAATATTTTCATCCGGCATCTCGGGATAAGTCGCATCCATGTCAAGCGCCAGCTTTGCTTTGCAAATATCAAATCCAGCGATGCAAGAACCTCAGCGCAACAAGTATACCGTGTCCGTTGTTTGCCACCTGCTCGGAAAGCATGCGCAGTATGCGCTCTATCTCATGGCGTTCTTTTATCTCAAGCTCACGCACAGCATTTCCCATTTCAACTGCAGCAGTCGGCTCCACAAAAAGTGTTGCACCAGTTGACGACACATCGTGAACTATTCCGGGCACATTTCCTTTATGCTCCGCTTTAACAGGAACCACCAAACGGCCGTTTCGTATAGTAACTATCGCTTCCTGAAGATATGTTGATGATGATTTCACCATAGCTTCAAGTTTTGAGCGAATTTTTTGTTCATTTGCTCTGATGCTTTTACGTATATTGTAAAGCTCGGCCGAAGCATTGTCGCTCAGCTCTTCCTCGCTTATAATGCAGCGTTTTATCTCATTTTCAAGATGCTTAATTTCAATGAGATTGTTTGCATAGTCAGAGAGTATATCTCCCCCGTCTTCATCTGATTCAATTGCTTTTTTGGTTATTCTTGAAATGTTTAAAAAATCGGATACACGCAAAAGTGTGCCTGCAGTAAGAACGCCGCCTATATTTGCACGGCCGATATCTTCTTTTATGTCATAAAACGCTCTGACGGGACACTGCCCTTTTCTGTTTAAATAGGAAAGAGCCTCCGCAGTCTCATCCTGCATTTTTTTAATCAGGAGTTTCTCGCTTAATGGCTCAGCGCTCTCAGCCAGCAAAACTCCCGGGCTCGCTCATGCACAATGAGGCAAGCATATCAATAATTTTCTTATATTCCAGTGTTTTCAATACTCTTTTTCGCATTTTTCCATTATATATTAAAATCAATATACAGGCAATCTCAGAATCGCTTTACAATAGTATGACTAATTGACAAAAAAAGACACGAAATATATAATACTTATCTGTAAAACAAATTATCCGCAACGCGGAGAAGCACAAACTTATTCAAGCACGGTAGTACGGTAGGAAAACAATAACTTGCTTCAATAGTTTTTGCGTTAAAACTTTAAGGGGGAAGTATTTTTTATGCACTTTTTTAAGAAAAGACACAAGATTCTCACACTGATTATGGCTTTGGCTTTGATTTTTTCATTTAGCTCATGCCAAAACTCCGAAGACAGCGACAAAACCTACGAACTTACTTTGGCTCACTTTTCCCGGGCACTCACACCGCCGAAACAGTTTTCATCCAAGGTTGGATAGCGGCAATTGATGAGGCAACAGACGGTCAGGTTAAAATCACCAGCTATCCGGGCGGAACACTGCTTGCAGCTCCGGATGTTTATAACGGCGTTGTTGACGGCGTGGCAGACATCGGAATGTCCTGTTTCGCATATACTCGCGGACGTTTTCCTGTGCTTGAAGCATTTGAGCTGCCGGGTGTTACATATAACAACTCAAAAGTAGCCAGCAAAGTAGCATGGGAAGGTATTCAGGAGCTGAATCCTGAAGAAGTTCAGGACACAAAGCTTATGATGGTAATCGCTACCGGCCCCGGAAATCTCTTCACAAAAGAACCCGTGAGGAATTTAGACGACTTGCAGGGCATGGAAATCCGCGCTACCGGCATTTCGGCCGCAACAATCGAGCTTCTCGGCGGAATACCTGTCGGAATGGCGCAGAGCGAAACATATGAATCTCTTCAAAAAGGGATTGTAAAAGGAAATCTCGCTCCAGATGAAACACTTAAAGGCTGGAACAACGCCGAAGTCACCAAATATGTTACCAAAACACCATTCCTTTATAACACATTGTTTTTCGTGACATTCAATAATGAAAGCTGGGCTGCAATCCCCGAAGATCTTCAGGCAAAAATACTTGATGTTACCGAAACATTCCAGGAAGAAGTCGGAATAGGCCTGTGGGATATGCAAAACGAAGAAGCTGTAACATGGTCTGTTGACGAGCAGGGAGTTGAGTTCATTGAGCTTTCCGACGAAGAAAAATCAATCTGGATTGATAAAGTACTGCCTGCACAGGATACATATAAGTCTTCGCTTGAAGAACTCGGCGTAACAGACGATGTAATGTCGCTTGTAAATGAACTTGCAGAAAAATATAACGGTGAATATAAATAAACATGAAAAATAACATTATAAACAAAACTGAAAAAGGTATTTTAAAAGCTGCTGAAATATTCAATGTAATTGCAGGCTGGGCAATAGTCGCTTCCATGGTTCTTGTAGTTGCAAACATTATTCTCAGAACTGTTTTTAAAATCCGATTCTGGGAACATATGAGTATACAGGCTTTCTGACTGCTATAGTTGTGGGATTTTCCATAGCATTCTGTCTAGTACAGGATGCACATATATCTATAGATTTTGTAACACAGAAGTTTTCAAAACGCGCCCAAAATATTTTGGGCGCAGTAACCGATACTCTTATGGCATTGGTTATGGGCACATTTACATTCTATATCTTTAAATACGCATCAAAACTTATGAAAAGCAATTCCGTGTCTCCAACGACACAGTTCCCTTTTTACATAGTTGTGTTTTTTATAGCTGTGTGTTTTGTTCTTTTGTGTCTTGTCCTCGTAATTAGGATAAAAAATAATATTATGGAGGCAAGAAATGAGTCCTGAATTAATCGGCCTTTTAGGCATAGTTTTGTTTTTGATTTTAATCGCAGTCAGGATACCAATTTCTTTTGCGATGATAACAGTCGGCATATTGGGCTTTTCGATACTTGTAAGCCCTGCCGCAGCCTTTTCAATGGCGTCAGCGGAAATATACGCAAACTTTTCCTCATACTCACTTCGGTCATTCCGATGTTTGTGTGGATGGGATTTATTGCATACTATTCGGGTGTCGGCACAAGCCTTTATGACTTTTCGTATAAGCTTGTAGGTCACAGGCCGGGAGGGCTCGCCATATCAACACAGGCAGCGTGTGCCATGTTTGGTGCTATCTGCGGATCAAACACCGCAACAGCCGCTACAATGGGCGCTATAGCGCTTCCAGAGATGCGCAAGTATAAATATGATGATTCGCTTTCTTCCGCCAGCATTGCAGCAGGCGGTGCACTTGGGATATTAATCCCGCCAAGCGTTATATTTATCGTATACGGCATAGCTGCAGAGCAGTCTATCGGCAAACTATTTCTTGCAGGTATAATTCCGGGTGTGCTTCTTATGCTACTTTACATGGCAGCAATCTATATACTGGTTAAGAGAAAACCCGAGCTTGGTCCGGCCGGTCCAAAATCAAACCTCAAAGAGATATTGAGTTCGCTTAAAGACGGACTGCTTGAGATAATTGTGGTTTTCCTGATCTCAATCGGTGGTTTGTTTGCAGGTTGGTTTACACCGACTGAAGCGGGCGCTGTAGGAGCAGGAAGCATACTTCTTATAACACTCATTAGAAGAAGAATAACATGGGAGGGATTTAAAAAATCGCTCAATGATACAGTTCGCACCACAGCAATGATTATGCTGATGGTAGCCGGCGCAATTATCTTCGGAAGATTTATTGCCGTGTCAAGGCTTCCGTTTGCACTTGCAAACTGGGCTTCAAGCCTAGCACTTCCTCCATTTGGAGTAATGGCTGCAATACTTCTAATCTATCTTCTGTTGGGGTGCTTTATTGATGCACTTGCATTGATTCTTCTGACCATACCAATATTTTTCCCGGTAGCTGTTGAAGTTCTCGGCTATGATCCTATATGGTTTGGAGTAATAATCGTTATGGTTGTTGCAATGGGAGTTATAACCCCGCCTGTAGGTATGAATGTCTATATAATAAAAGGCGTGGCAAAGGATATACCGACTGAGAGAATATTCAAAGGAGTGTGGCCGTTTTTAATCGCCATCTTCGTTTGCCTTGCAATACTCATTGCATTCCCACAGCTTGTTACATTCCTTCCAAGCCTTTTGCATTAGCAGTTAGTGATATTAAACAGGGCCACAGATGTGGTCCTGTTTTATAATACATAAAAAACAGCGTGTAATTATACGCTGTTTTCTATAAAATTTAAATTAATTTAAGCGCTGAGATTAGACTGAACGCTTCACTTTGCCTGAACGAAGGCAAGCTGTGCAAACATGAATTCTTTTTGTTGTGCCGTCGATTTCAGCACGAACTTTTTGAATGTTTGGCTTCCAAGTCCTTTTTGTTTTTCTGTGCGAATGGCTGACATTGTTGCCATGAACAGTTTTCTTATCACAAATATAGCATTTATTGGCCATGATATCCCTCCTCGCTTAAACTTATAATCAATATAAATTAATTTTTCGGTATTATAACGCAATTCAGCGTCAAAACACGACTATTTTATCACTATAAGGCTCATCTTTCAAGTGTTTTTTAGATTTTCTTAACTATATTTTTTCATCGCTTTTCAACAAACACAAAAGCGGTACCTTCAAGCACTTCAATAGTGCATTCATCACCGGTCATATGGTTGCCGAGGCCCAGAGTTTGTCCGGATTTTATCCTTGTAGGCTCTAAAAGCTCATAGTAAAGCCCATGTCTTTCAAGGATAACTACATCACCATCTGCAGGCATCACAGATACCCGTGTTCCCCTTTCGCCTTTAAGCTTAATCTCGCCCCTTACAGCACATGCAGTCATGTCACTGGTTTCAAGCCATGCCTCAATTCCAAGCTCTTTTGCGTAAATAAGAAGCCCAAGATTCCCTAGATAATGGTCTATGCTGCCTTCCGCGCACACTATGTCCATCTCATCTGCATTTTTTTCTTTAGCAAATTCAACAGCTATCTCGCCATCAGTGCTGTTTTTTTCCACCGGAAGCTTTATTATTTCGGTTTTTTTTCTTTGAAAAAAAGCAAGCGCTTCTTCAGACACAGAATCCATGTCTCCAATTATGACATCAGGCACAATCCCCTGATTTTTAGCATAATCAGCTCCGCTGTCAGCACATATTACTAAATCTGCTTTAAGTGCTTTTTCTTTAAAGGCAATCTCCCTGCCTCCCAAAACGACAAGCGCTTTCATATTAGCCTCTCAGGCTTTCTATTTTTTCTTTCATACTGTCGCCGCGAAACACATAAGAGCCTGCAACTATTACATTAGCGCCGGCTTCTATCACTCTTTTCACAGTCTCTCTGTTGATTCCTCCATCCACTTCAATGTCTAACTCCGGAGTAATTTTTCTCAGCTCGCTTACCTTTTCCAAAGTAGCCTCTATCATTTCCTGTCCGCCGTATCCTGGTTCAACAGTCATTATAAGCACCATATCCAGTTCATCAAGATATTCTTTTATGCTGTTCAATGAAGTATTCGGCTTAATGGATATTCCGGCTTTTTTGCCCATACATTTTTATGCTTTTAATAACTTCCCCGATATCACCAACCGCTTCCGCGTGAAACGTTATGATATCGGCTCCGGCTTTAGCAAAACTTTCTATATGCTTTTGTGGATTTTCTATCATAAGATGTACATCCAGCGTAAGCTTTGTGTGTGCCCTTAATGACTCAACCATCTTTGAACCGAATGTAATCTGCGGAACAAAGCTTCCGTCCCATTACATCCATGTGTATATAGTCAGCCCCTGCATTCTCCAAGTCTTTCACTGCCTTGCCAAGGTTTGCAAAGTCTGCCGACAAAATCGACGGTGATATTTTAATCATATCTTCTTCTCCATTTGTTTTCTGCTTCTTTTAATATCTCGCAATAGCGTTCATGGCGCTGCTTTGATATCTTGCCTTCCTCAACAGGCCTCAACCACTGCGCATCCGGGTTCGCTTTCATGCCTGCAGTCTTTATATCTGCACATTCTTCATAATCATAAAAGTCATCATAATACATCTGAAGCTCGTTTGGCTCCATCATGGGAAGCTCCAAAAGAGAAAATCCCGGCGTATCCACCAGATATCCGCCACCGAAAGGTACAAGCTCTGCATGGCGGGTGGTATGTCTGCCTCTTTTTGTTTTTCTGGATATCTCTCCCACTTCAAAATCTTTTTCAGGGAGTATATTGTTCAGTATGGAAGTTTTCCCCGTACCTGACTGCCCTGCAAAGCACACAGTCTTTTTATCGCAAAGCTCCTCAAGGTCGGATATATTGAGCCCTTCTTTCGCGGACACTACGATAGTTTTATGGCCTTTATACTGATTGGATATTTCAAATATTTCCTCATCGCTTAACAGATCGCTTTTGTTGATGCAAATAACACTTTCAGTTTTCATCATCTCAGAATTTATGAGCATTTTATCAACAAGAGCCAAATCGGGCGCGGGGTTGGTGGCCGCTATTACAATTATTATAAGATCAATATTTGAAACAGGCGGCCTTAAAAGCTCGTTTTTACGCTTAAGTATTTTTAAGAGATAGCCTTCCTGCGTATCGTTCGGAGGTGTGAACTCCACCATATCACCCACCATAGGAGTTTCATTCTTCACTCTGAACTTTCCTCTTGGGCGGCAAATATGCACTTCGCCTTTACAGTCAACAGAATAGAAACTGCCTATACCCTTAACTATCCTGCCCCTAAGTGTTTCGCTCATCCGTCATCCACCGCCATATAAATCCTGTCATTGGAATATACCTCGCCGTTCAGATATACAAATATCTCTTTTTCGCCCCACGTGTTGCTGGTAAGCGACAGCGGAATCTCATATTCACCTTTATTCAAGGAAGCATCGTATAGCCGAACGCTGTTTTCTCCGTCAACGAAATCTATAATTATATGCGTGTCATCGCTCTGAACCGACACTATAACTTTGTAATCTTTTGTATACTGCGCACCCTGTCCGTTTGAAACCCACAATGTTATCTGTGAATTGTCATCAAGCTCGCTTCCAGCCTCAGGCTCCTGCTTTATTACTGTACCTGCCTCTTCGTTGCCATTTAATTCAACCAGCTGGTAAACTTCAAACCCCGTGACATTAATCTCGGACGCCGCACTGTCATAGTCTTTTAGCATTACATCCGGCATCAGTATAGCCGTTGACACCGTGTTTTTTGACAAAACAAGGCTGACCTGCTCACCTGCCGGTATTTCATCTCCCGCAGGAGGATCCTGTCTTATTACATAATCATCAGGGTTTTCAGATGCTTCATAAGATATTTCGCCGACTGCAAGTTCCGCCTGCTCAATAATATATGCCGCTTCAGTATAGTCTTTGCCCGCTACATCAGGGATTGAAATCATCTTTTTGCCAAGCGAAACGCTTATAGTTACCTCAAGCCCCTGCTTTAGTTTTTCTCCTGGCAAAGGATCCTGTATAATTACAATCGACTCACTTACAAGCGAGCTGTACTCATATATAATTTTTACTTCAAATCCTGCTTCAGTCAGTGCCTGTTTTGCAGCATCTTCCGACTGTGCCATAACTCTTGGAACTTCTACTATCTCAGGAGTCTGTTTCGGGAAAAACAGCGACTGCCCGATTAGAAAAAGCGTTGTTATAATCCCTACTATAACAATTAGGGCAACCATTATTCTTATAATAGAATATACCGCACTCCTGCTTCGCTTGTTTCTTTGATAAGCCCTGGGCGATTCCTGCCTTCTTTTTTCATAGCTTTGAAAACGCTCACGCTCTTTCTGGGCGCGAAGCTCCATCTCTCGCGTTATCTTGGGGATGTTGACCATCGTGTCGCCATGAGCTACTTCTTTTTTCTTTACAAACCCCCCCTCGGGGTGTTCAAGTGCACGTTTTAGATCCTGACCAAGCTCAAAAGCATTTTCATACCTTGCCTCAGGCTCTTTGCTCATAGCCTTTAATATAACTTCTTCAAGCCCCTGAGAGACATTGTGGTTTTTCATTCTCGGGTTTGCAGGCTCTTCCTGAATGTGCTTTATAGCAACTGCAACAGGAGTGTCTCCTTCAAAAGGAACTGCGCCTGTCACCATCTCATAAAGGCATACGCCGAGTGAATATATATCAGCCTGTTTTGTGATGTGTATCCCTCTTGCTTGCTCAGGAGAAATATAGTGTACGCTTCCCAATACGTTTGAACCACCTAATGTAATAGTTCCCTGATCCTGTAGGCGCGCAATGCCAAAATCAGCTACTTTAAGCGTCCCATTGTCTCTTAAAAGCACATTTTGAGGCTTGATATCCCTGTGAATAAGGTTTGTGGAATGCGCATAAAAAAGTGCTTCGGTAATCTTTACACCAATTTTAACGGCATCTTCATTTGAAAGACGGCCGCGCTCAGTTATAATTTCCTTAAGCGTTTTTCCGCGCACATATTCCATCACAATATACGGAAGCCCTTCATCTTCTCCCGTATCGATTGTGCGTATAATATTTCTATGGTTTAAGTGTTGGGCTATTTTAGACTCTTTTTTAAAGCGCCTTTTAAACTCATCGTCCTCAAGGTACTCAGGGCGCAGAATTTTTATAGCCACTTCTTCGCCTGTATCCATCGAAAAACCCGAATAGACTATAGACATTCCGCCTGTGCCGATTACTTTATTTACTATATATTTATTATCAAGTATTCTTTCATTCATGCGCGTCGTCTCCGAGGTTTCTTATCAATACGCATGTTATATTGTCATATCCTCCGGCTGCATTCGCACTCTTTACAAGCTCTTCGGCTATTACATCAATATATTTATTCTCTCTTATTATCCTTGCAATCTCCAAATCATCCAGCATATCGCTAAGCCCGTCAGAACAAAGAAGAATTGTTTCTCCGGGGTTAAAATCAACGTCAAAAATATCAGGCATTGCAATTACATCGCCCAAAGCTTTTGTGATGATGTTGCGCCTGGGATGCACTCTGCCTTCCTGTTTTGTTATTTTCTTTGCCGATATAAGCTCCTGTACGAGAGAATGGTCAACAGATATCTGTTTAAGTCTTCCTCTTTTGTACTTATACGCTCTTGAGTCTCCTATGTTTACGATTTTAATTCCTTCTCCAACGCGTATAGCAGCAACCAGTGTTGTTCCCATACCACCAAAAAACTCATTGTCTGTGCTGTAGTCGTTTATAGCCGTGTTGGCAGCATTCAGAGCTTCATAGATCATTTCATCCACTCTGTCAGGGTTTTTAAGCTCACCCGCGTTTTTAACCATCGAGCACATCACTCTCGTTGCAAGCTCGCTTGCAACTTCACCGCCGCGATATCCGCCGATTCCATCAGCTACAATAGCAAGACCGTGTGGCCCCACTCCGTCAGGAATGTAGCAGTAATCCTTCGTTTTTTTCTCGCGTCTTTTGCCTTTATCGGTTTTTTTTGCGTATAAAATCATTTACCAAGTTCCCTTGCCCTCAGCTGTCCGCATGCTCCGTCTATGTCCGCTCCCAGTGTTCGCCTTACAGTTGCGTTTATGCCTCTGTCCTTTGCTTTCTGCATTATCTTATACGCCTTTTTCTGAGATACTCCGGAAAGTCCTCCTTCAGGGCTGCTGTTAAGCGGTATAAGATTTAAAAGAACGTTTTTTCCTTTTATCAGCGTTATCAAAGAATCTATGTCTTCTTCGCTGTCGTTTTCGCCTTCAATAAGCGAATACTCTATCGTTATGCGCCTACCGGTTTTATTAAAGTAATTATCACCAGCAGCCATAATGTCCGCAATTTTATATTTCTTCGCAGACGGCATAATCTTCATGCGTTTTTCATCATCCGCCTGATGAAGCGATATACAAAGATTAATTGGCATCTCCTCGTCCGCAAGCTTATACATGTTCTTTACTATTCCGCATGTTGAAAGCGACATGTTCCGATAGCTTATATTAAGCCCGTCCGGTTCATGCAAAAGCTTCATGAACTCTATCACATTGTCATAGTTTTGGAGAGGTTCTCCCGCTCCCATAAGCACAACATTCGACGCTTTGTCGCCTATGTCTGAGTTTATAGCCTGCACCTGCGCCAGCATCTCGTATGCGGATAGGTTGCGCTTCATTCCGCCTATTGCCGACGCGCAGAACACACAGCCCATGTTGCAGCCCACCTGAGTGGACACACAGATGGATATGCCATGCTTGTAAACCATCGCCACAGCTTCTATTATCTCGCCGTCATAAAGCTCAAGAAGATATTTTCTAGTGCCGTCTTCCTGCGACTCGAGCTTTTTGTATATGCTGACATTGTCGATAGCAAACCTTTCCTTCAGAACCTCAATGAGGTTTTTGGGTATGTTTGTCATGCCGTCAAAATCTACGCATTTGTATAGCCAGCTTCGTATCTGTCGAAGCCTGAAAGCAGGAATCTTTATATCGGAAAGAGCACTTAAAAGCTCTTCGTCAGTTATTTTATTTATAAGCAGTTTATCCATCAGTCTTTTCCATTAATGCTATATAAAATCCGGCTGTGCCATCGATGTTTGGCAAAAGCTGGACTCCGCAGCCGTCAAAACGGTTATCGTTTATTATACCATAAAATGTTTTTGGAAAAACAGCCTTAAATCCAACATTGTCTTTCAAAAACTTTTCAACAACATCGTGGTTTTCTTGTTTATTTATCGTACAGGTCGCATAAATAAGCCTTCCGCCCTTTTTCACATTCTTTGACGCATTGAGCAATATAGCGTTCTGAATATGAATTATCTGCTTAATATCATCTTGGCTTTTTGAATATCGCACTTCAGGATGAGTGAAAACCGTCCCCAGTGCAGAGCACGGTGCATCCACAATAACGGCATCAAACTGCCCTAATTCCGATGTGGCCTCAGTTGCATCAAAACACAAGGTTTTCGACAACACATTAAGCCTTTCAAACTGGCTTTCCATCACACTAACGCGGTTCGTATTGACATCACACGATGTATATGAGGCTCGTGGATTAAAATGCGCCATAGCAGCGGTTTTTCCTCCCGGAGCTGCACACAAATCAAGCACTGTTTGAGGAATGGTTTCAACAGCCGCCTTAGCTGCCAGGTGCGATGCTTCGCCCTGAACTGCTATCATTCCTTTTTGGAACATATCAGTTTCAAAGATGTCTCCGCCTACAAAAAACATATCATCCAACAGTTTGCTTTTTTTATACTCAATTTTTTGGCTTTTAAGAGTGGTTTCAAGTTTCTCTGTATTCATATCCATAAGTGAATTAGGATAAATGGTAAAACCATTTTCTTTTTTATATGAAACAAGCTCTCTTGCCGTGTCAGCGCCCAGCTGATTTATCCAGAGCTTTATTATCCACTCAGGGAAAGAATATTGGGCAGAAAGCTTTTTAATTTCATCCATGTTTTCCGGGATAGAAAACCCATCCTTGTCGCGCGCCGCATTCCTGAGCACTCCGTTTATAAAGCCTACCGCCCCTTTTTTTCCAAGTTTGTTGGCTATTTCAGATGATGTGTTTATCGCTGCATGGTCGGGAACGCTTCCCATAAAATATATTTGATATACTCCGAACCTTAATATGTTTTTTATAACAGGCTTCGGATTCTTTTTAATATGTTTTTCGAGTATAAAATCAAGCGTGATTAATTTTTCCAATGCACCGTAAAACAAAGCGCTTGCAAACGCTTTGTCCCGTCCTTCAAGTTTCTCCATCGCATCTTTTATCGCAAGATTTGAATATGCTCCTTTTCGGGTGACATCGTCAAAAGCACTGAAAGCAAAAAGCCTAGCATTGTCCAAGCTCATTCAAATGCCTCTGATGTGTTTAGTTCGCGTCCGCACATTGCGGCGGCAGCTTCCATTCGGCGCTTTCCCGCAAACTGTATCTCGCGAAGCGCTATCTGATAGTCCGAAGTGTTTACAATTACACCGTTTTTCGAGTCGCAGCAAACCATTGTTCCCGGCCTGCGCGTCGCTTTCTCGCGAATTATTTCAGTCTTCCACACTTTGAGTATTTCAGAGCCTAAAGTCACATATGCACCCGGCCACGGATTTACTCCGCGTACGAGGTTGTGAACCTCTGCCGCAGTTTTGTTAAAATCGATCTTCCCATCCTCTTTTGCAAACATAGGAAAGTGTGTTGCCTTGTCATGGTCCTGAGCAACAGGTGTTATGCTTGCGTCTTCAAGTCCTTGAAGCGTTTTTATAAGCACATCTCCACCCATTCCCGCAAGTCTGTCAAAAAGCTCGCCTGCAGTCTCGTCAGGATAAATCGGAGTCACTTCCTGCATTAAGATGTCGCCTGTATCAACGCCGCGCTCAGTCTTCATTGTGGTGATTCCTGTTTCTGTTTCGCCTTTTATAATTGCCCACTGAATAGGCGCAGGGCCTCTGTATTTAGGCAAAAGCGACGCATGTACGTTAATACATCCGTATTTCGGTATATCCAATATCTCTTGTGTAAGTATCTGTCCGAAAGCTGCAGTTACCATCACGTCAAAGTCTATGCTTTTTAAGAATTCAACGCCTTCTTTTCTGCGTATTCTGGTAAAAGAATGAACGTCAAGGCCTTTATCCATTGCAAACTTTTTAACCGCGCAAGGAGTCATTTTGTGCCCTCTTCCGCGCGGTTTATCCGGCTGAGTTATAACTGCGACTACGTCAAAATTCGCCTGAAGCAGTGCATCAAGCGAAGGTATGGCGAAGTCCGGTGTTCCGAGAAATACTACTTTCATTCTTCTTCAGCCTCTAGGTCAATAAGCTCGCCGTCTACTATATCGGTATAAAGCTTTCCGTCAAGATGGTCGTTTTCGTGGCACATGGCAATAGCCATTATCTCCTCGCCCAACATCTCAAACTCTTTACCGTCGCGGTCATATGCTTTAATCCACACTTTTTCCGGTCTATGCGTAAGCCCTGAATATCCAGGAACAGAAAGACATGCTTCATAATAGTCCTGCGAGCCTTCCGTGTTTTTAATTTCAGGGTTAATGAACTCAGTAAGTTTTTCCGTTTCAGGATTTTTTATAATAAACACACGTCTTAATATTCCCACCTGAGGCGCGGCAAGCCCCACGCCCTGAGCTTGGTCAAGTGTTTCTTTCATATCATCCAGCAGGTCGTGAAGGCGTCCGTCAAACGCAGTCACTTCCCTCGATTTTTTCCTCAATACAGGTTCTTTATCTGTAAGTATTGTTCTTAATGCCAAAATTATCCCTCCTTAGGATTTCTATTTTGATTATATCATTAAATTATGTCCTGTGCATCAAGTTCTAAAATACATGTGCTCTGACATTTTGCTTTTTGTTTTGCATTTCCTATTATTTCTTCCAATTCTCCGTTATACGCTTCCTCAAAGTATTTAATTATCACTTGATATCGGTATAATCCCCTCAGCCTGTGATAAGGCGCGGGAGTCCCCTCCAGCATCAATACAGACTGCTTTAAATAGTCGCGTGCATTGACTTCTTCTTTCATGTAACCCAGTATGCTATTCATGTCAGACAGCGCGCTGTCACCGTTTTCATGCGAAATGACATAACGTGAGAACTTCGCAAAAGGAGGAAAGTTAGCTATCCTCCGAAGGTCAATTTCCTTGTTGTAAAATCCTCTGTAGTCATGCCTTGCAGCCGATGTTATGGCGTAATGGTCCGGTGAATATGTCTGTACTATAACTTTTCCCGGAAGACTTGCACGCCCAGCTCGGCCTGCAACCTGAGAAACCAGCTGAAATGTGCGCTCCGCTGCGTTTATATCGTTTATATGAAGAGATGTATCAGCCGCCATAACTCCCACAAGTGTCACATGCGGGAAATCAAGCCCTTTTGCTATCATCTGCGTGCCGATTAAAATCTGCGCCTCACGCCGCGCAAATTTATCAAGGATTTCAAGATGCGAATCCTTCCTTGATGTTGTGTCCGCATCCATCCTTAATGTCATTGCATCAGGAAACAACTCGTTTATCTGTTCTTCAATTTTCTGCGTTCCGCCTCCGAAAAAGCGTATCGCTTCGCTTCCGCACTGAGGACAGATTTTAGGACTGTGCGCAATGTTTCCGCAGTAGTGGCAGTGAAGGCTGTCAGTTGCCTTGTGATATGTCATAGGAAGGTCACAAAATTCGCATTCGCAAACATATCCGCATTCCCTGCATGACACATGGGTAGAATGCCCGCGCCTGTTTAAAAACAATATTGCCTGCTCACCGCGTTTTAAGCACTCATCCAGTGAATCATAAAGAGCCTGACTTACTACGCGCATATTGCCTTTCTTAAACTCTTCGCGCATGTCAACTATCTGAACTTCAGGCATCAGCGCTGTTCCTATGCGTTTTGGCATTTCAAGAAGATGATATTGACCTTGTTTTGCCTTGTAATAGCTTAAAACAGAAGGTGTAGCACTGCCCAGCACAAGAGCTGCGTTTGATGCCTCGCATCTTCTCTTTGCAACTTCTATAGCATTATATCTTGGCGCGTTCTGAGAACGGTATGTTCCCTCGTGCTCTTCGTCGATTACGATGAGACCGATGTTTTCAAGCGGCGCAAAAATTGCTGAACGTGCGCCGATTGCAACCTTCGCCTTGCCGTGTCTCAGCCTCTGCCACTCGTCGAACCGCTCGCCTGCCGAAAGACGCGAGTGCAAAACTGCCGCCATATCAGAAAAGCGCGATGTAAATCTTTCCACCATCTGCGGAGTAAGTGAAATTTCAGGAACAAGTATAATCACATTTTTGCCCTGCTTTATGGCATGATCCGCACACTGCATATATACTTCAGTCTTTCCTGAGCCCGTCACTCCGTGAAGCAATGTAATACCGCCTTTTTCGATATCCGAAACTATCTTTTTAATTGCCAGGTCCTGGTCGAAACTCGGCTTAAAATGTGCATCGTTTCCCCGCTCAATTTTCTCATAAGGCGTCCTGTATTCCCGAACGTGCGATATTTCTATGAATCCTTTGTCTTCAAGCGCACGCAAAACCTGCGAGCAGTTCGGATGCTTTTCATATAGTTGATGTACACTTATTGCATCTTCGAATTCACAAAGATAAAGGAAGATTTCTTTCTGCTTTGCGCCTCGCAGCTCCTCTGCCGCGCTTTCATCAAGTACTGCTATCACATAGCGCTCCAGCTTCTTTTTAACGCGCCCTCCCCGCATCTGAGCAGGTACCATAACGCGGAGCGCATCAACAAGCAAGCACTTATATGTGTCCTTCATCCAAAACGCAAGATCAAGTGTTTCCTCGGTTAACGAAGGAATCTCATCCAGCACTTCAAGTATAGGTTTAATCTTATTCTTTGGGATGTCCGTGTAATTTGAGATATCAATTACAAAGCCCTCGATTTTTCTTGGGCCAAAAGGAATCTTCACACGCATTCCGCGCTGTATTTTCATATCATCGGGAATTAAGTAATCAAATATTCTGTCAACATCGCTTGCCGCGACATCAACTATAACGTTTGCAAACCTTTGCATTTTATAAATTCATCATTGTCGCAAGCTCGCGCAGGATAATCTTTGCAAGCTCTTTTTTTGACATAATAGGATATTCTGTCTGATTGCCGTCAGCTTTAATTATGGTCACAATGTTGGTGTCCGTTCCAAAGCCGGCGCCGTCTTCTGTGATGTCGTTTGCAACAATCATATCGGCGTTCTTGCGCTCAAGTTTGCTTTTTGCATTTTCAATAAGATTTTCGCTTTCGGCTGCAAATATAACAATCTTATGATGCGATTTTGCTTCACCGACAGCTTTTGCGATGTCAGGATTTGAATCAAGCTTTATCTCCATGCCATCCGCTTTTTTAATCTTCTGTCCACTGACACTTGTAGGCTTAAAATCAGCAGGAGCTGCCGCGGAAATATATCCGTCGCATGAATTAAAACGCTGCGTCACAGCTTCATACATCTGCTGTGTGCTTTCAACCTTAACAACTTCAATACCTTCAGGTGGCGCTATATTCACAGGACCGGTTATAAGCGTTACATCCGCTCCCATCTCCTGAGCCACATCCGCAAGAGCGTAGCCCATCTTGCCGCTGGAACGGTTTGTAATATACCGCACCGGATCGATTTTCTCAACAGTTGGTCCTGCGGTAATCATTATTTTTTTGCCAAGGAGGATCTGTTCCGCCTCAAGCAGTTTTTTAATCTCAGCAACAATTTTTTCAGGCTCGCTCATTCGCCCGATGTCATCGTCACCGCATGCGAGCAATCCGCTTTCAGGCCCAACAAAATAGTACCCGCGTTCTTTAAGCTTTTTGATATTCTCCTGAACAGCTGTATTTTTATACATGTTGTTATTCATAGCCGGTGCTATAAGTATTTTCCCGGTAACAGCCATAATAGTCGTTGTCAGCATGTCATCTGCTATGCCGTTCGCGATTTTTCCTATAACGTTGGCTGTAGCGGGTGCGACAACGAAAATATCCGCTTTTTTGGCAAGAGAAATATGCTCCACTTCCCATGGCGCACGTCTGTCGAAAGTGTCTGTAACAACAGGCCTTCCCGACAAGGTTTCCAAGGTCAGCGGCGCAATAAACTCCATGGCATTTTTCGTCATGATGCAATCCACACCAAAGCCACTCTTTTTGAGACGGCTTACTACTTCTGCCGATTTATAAGCGGCTATTCCGCCGCTTACTGCCAAAACAACGTGTTTCATTTTAACGTCTTTCGTATGTTACTTTCCCGTCGTACACTTCCTGTGTCGCAACCGATACCGGACGAAGATAATCTTCCTCAGTGTCCACCAGCGGAGTTGCGCCGTCTATAAGCTGACGCGCCCTCTTTGACACCTGTACAACAAGCGTATATCTGCAGTCTACTTTTTCAAGCAATTCATCTATTGACGGATCAATCATTTATTTACCCTCCTTCAAATCTTTTAAAAAACTTTTAGAATTTTCATAGCGGCATTTGTGCACTTCAATTATATGTGCAATCTTTTCTGTCGCTTTATCTACTTCATCATTTACTACGACATAGTCATAATATTTTGCCATGTCTATTTCATCGCGCGCAGCTGCCGTGCGCTTTTTAATCTGCTCTTCTGATTCGCTGTCTCTTCCCTTAAGCCTTGCATAAAGCTCCGAAAGCGAAGGCGGCGCGATGAATATAAGCACTGCATCAGGCGCTTTTTCTTTAACCTGAAGCGCACCCTGCATCTCAATTTCCAAAACTACATCACTTTTTTCAAGCCACTTGTCCACATAGTCTTTGGGTGTTCCGTAATAATTATCATATACTTTGGCGTGTTCTAAAAACCTATCTTCATCAAGCCTTTTTTCAAACTCCTGCTTGGATATGAAGTAATAGTTTTTCCCGTGTACTTCGCCGTCTCTAGGCCCTCTTGTCGTTGCCGATACCGAAAGTTTAATCTCAGGATGCATTTGCATAAGACGTTTTACCAATGTGCCTTTTCCCGCCCCCGAAGGTCCGCTTATTACTAAAAGGAGAGGTTTATCCATTCAAATGCTCCCCGTCAATGTCGAATCTGTTTGCAACAGTTTCCGGCTGCAGCGATGAAAGAACAACATGTTCGCTGTCCATAATAAGAACTGCGCGCGTGCGTCTGCCGTGTGTTGCATCCACAAGTTTTCCGGCATCCCTTGCATCCTGTATAAGTCTCTTGATGGGTGCGGATTCAGGGCTTACTATTGATATAAGCCTGCCGGAAGCTATCATGTTGCCGAAACCGACATTGATAAGTTTAATGTTCATATTAATCCTCTACTCCGCGTTTTGAACCTGTTCGCGGATTTTTTCAACCGTGTTTTTCATGCTAAGCGCAGTGTTTGTGATTCCAATATCATTTGCTTTTGAGCAAATAGTGTTGTTTTCACGGTTTAGCTCCTGCACCATAAAGTCCAGACTGCGGCCTATTGCTCCCTGCTCTTCCACTTTCTTTTTAAACTCTGCTATATGGCTGTTAAGCCTTGATATTTCCTCTGCAATCGAGCTTTTATCACAGAAAAGCGATATCTCGCCAAGCATCCTCGGCTCATCAATCACTCCGTTTGTGCCCTCCAGCATTTCAGAAACTCTCTGTGTGAGCTTGTCCTTATACACCTTCGGTATTTCAGGAGCTCGCTCTTCCACTTCTTTTAAAAGCTCGCCTAAGATATTTATATTATCCAGCAAATCCTGTTTAAGCGCCGCGCCTTCACGTTCGCGCATTGTTATCATGCCAGAAAGTGCTTTATCCAATGCTTCGACAAGCACAGTGTTTAAAGCTTCTTCGTCTTCATCGCCTTCGCTTATCACAAGCACATCGTTCATCTTTGCGATGTTTGTCGCGCTAATGTCGTTTTTTGCACCTGTTAAGTCCTTTATTTCCTTTAGTGCATTATAATATGCTTTGGCTAGTCCCTTGTCAACTGTAATTTCCTTAGCATCTTCACGAAGGTTTTTATAGTAGATATATACGTCAACATGTCCGCGGCTAAGTTTTTCTTTTATCTTTTCGCGAACAAGGCTTTCACATTGTGATAATGCTCTTGGCAAACGGATATTTAAATCAAGATATCTGTGATTTACCGATTTTAATTCAAGTGATATTCTGCGTCCTTCAATCTCCACATTTGCACGGCCGAAGCCAGTCATGCTTTTCAATATGATTCCCCTCAATCTTTATTACGTAAAGTTATATATTTTGTTACATTATTATAGCATAATTGTAGAGTAAAATGCTAAACTTTCTTTTAATAATCTCGATATTCCTCTTGTTTTCATGGCTATGCTGTAATTTTCGCCGGTTTTTGGTTTAAGTGCATTTGCGCCTTCTGAATCTGAGATTCCTCGGGCAAAGAAAGAAGTGCACATAAAATGTTGCAAAACTGCGTTAGACATTAAATTTATGATGGGAGCTTACTAACCGTAAGTGACCGATTAAATTTTATGTATAGCGCAGAAATTGCGCATTTTTAGGTGCTCGATATGATCTTATACAGTTCGTCTTTTTCAGGGGGCGCAACCTCAAACGGCATTCCGCCCTTTACAGCCATAATCCCCTCGCTTTTAAATTGCCCTACAATATAAGCAGGCACACCATGTGAAAGCATCTCATCCACAACTGCTTTGCCGTCTGATGCCGCAATAAGCATGCATCCGGATGAAATGAGGCGGAAAACGTCAAGATTAAGCTTTCCGCATATTTTCGCAGTAGCGTTGAGCACCTTTACTTTGTCAAGGTTTATTAACGCACCGACACCCGAAGCCATACACATCTCATGCAAAGCGCCAAGCACACCGCCTTCAGTCACATCGTGCATAGCTGTAACAGGCAGATTCCTCGCCATAAGACCTTCTTTTAAAACGGAAATCTCATTTCCCAGCGCAACAGCGCCTTCTATTTCCTGAGGCGAAAGAACATCTTCAACCAATTCGCGGAAATCAGAAGCTATAATACTTGTGCCTTCCATGCCGGCATATTTAGTAAGTATAATCGCATCGCCTTCACTTGCACCGCTTGCGGAAAAATACTTCCCATCTTTCGCTTTGCCGATAACAGTTGCAGAAAGCACAACTTTGTTTACCGCATCAGTAAACTCTGTGTGCCCGCCGATTATTTCAACATTCAGCTTGTCTGCTGTACGATGAGCATCGTCTACTATCTGTTTTATTTCAGAAAGCTCAGTTTCAGGCGGGGCCATTATAGTAAGCAATAACCCGACAGGTTCAGCACCTGCGGCCGCAGCATCATTGCAGCAAACATGAACCGCAAGTGTGCCGGCGTTCTTTCCGGCAGCAGTTATAGGATCGGTGGATAACACTACCACATCATTGCCTACTTTTATACCTCCGCAGTCAATTCCGATACCAGGACGCATCACGACATCATCGCGTTTTCTGCCTTCTATTCCATTTAAAACAATTTCCTCAAGCTCACTGTTTGAAAGCTTGCCAAGTTTATTTTCCATCTATAACATTTCCTTAAATTCATCAAGTGTAATTATCTTAACGCCCAAATCCTGAGCTTTTGTCAATTTGCTTCCGGCATTCTCTCCGGCAAGAACATAGTCGGTTTTTTTCGAGACAGACGATGATACTTTGCCGCCGTTTTTCTTCACTATCTCCCCCGCTTCATTCCTGCTCATTCCTTCAAGTGTACCGGTCAGAACAAATGTCTTGCCCTCAAATATGTTGGAATCGTTCTCTGCGGGACCTATAGGCGTTACTCCCAGCTCAAGCAGTTCTTCAACCGTTTTTTTATTGTATTCATCCGTAAAGAATTCAACTATTGAATGCGCAACTATACCGCCGATATCACGGATATTTGTAAGCGTTTCTTCATCAGCTGACATTATACCGTCAAGCGTCTTAAAGTTTTTCGCCAGATCTTCAGCCGTCTTTTGGCCAACATTCGGAATTCCCAAAGCATAGATAAATCTTGATAAGCTTATCTTCTTTTTATCTTCAATAGCATCAAGGATATTCTGTGCTTTTTTCTCCTTAAATCCCTCAAGCTCAAGCAAATCCTCTTTCTTTAGCTTGTATAAATCGCTAAGTGAATTTAGACCTAAATTCTCATGGAGGGTCTGCGCCGTCTTTCCCGAAAGAGTCTCAATATCCATAGCATTGCGTGATACGTAGTGTGCGATTTTGTTTACTACCTGAGCAGGACACGAAAGCGAATTCGGGCAGTAAATATGTGCACCGACTTCCTGCGTAGTGTGTCCGCATTCAGGACAATTTTCAGGAGGCATTATCTCCTCGCCGGATGCATCGTTTTCATCCAGCACACCCATTATCTCGGGTATAACGTCATTTGAACGGCGTATTATTACATCCAACCCGATTCTTACCTTTTTCTTTCTGATATCGCCTATATTATTTAGGGTCGCGCGGCTTACTGTCACCCCTCCTATGTCACAAGGCTCAAGTTTTGCAACGGGGGTCAGCCTGCCGGTTCTTCCCACCTGCCAATCTACATTTATAAGCTTTGTGGAAACCTCCTGCGCCTTAAACTTATATGCCATCGCCCATCTTGGGAATCGGTTTGTGTATCCCAGTATCTCGCGCAGCCTGAAGTCGTTTACGTTTATAACCATTCCGTCTGCAAGGAAATCCTGCTTCGCTATTTTATTTTCTGCGCTCTCAAGCTCGGCTATAACGCTGTTAATATCAGAAAACTTCTTGTAATATCCGTTAACAGGCAATCCCTGCTTCTTTATAAATTCCATCATTTCATCATGATTATTGATTTCAGCACCCTGAATCGTGTTTATCTGATAAAAGAATATATCAAGCTTCCTTGTAGCCGTAACTTTTGGATCAAGATTGCGTAGCGCCCCTGCAGCCGCGTTTCTGGCATTTTTAAGCGGAACTTCCGCTTCTTCATTATACTTTGCAAAGGTTGAAAGCTTCATTATGCCTTCGCCTTTTACTTCCATCAATCCGTCAAAAGGTATCGTAAGCGGAATGGTTCGGATAGTTTTAACCTGTGGCAAAATAGCCTCGCCTGTTACACCGTTTCCGCGCGTTGCAGCCTGAACAAGCTTCCCGCCGTCATAGGTAAGGTTTACAGTAAGACCGTCAAACTTAAATTCAAGTGTGTATTCAATAGGCGGAAGCTTCTCGCCCGTTTCGGTTTCATAGTCATTGAGTATCTTTTTAATCCGCGTTTCCCATGCATAAAGCTCATCTGCGCTCTTGCATTTGTCCAGCGACCACAGTCTGGTAATATGAGTATGACTCTCGAACTTTTTAAGAGGCTCGCCTCCCACGCGGTTTGTAGGCGATGCGTCAAGCACTTTGCCGGTTGACTTTTCAAGTGCCAAAAGCTCGTCATATAAAGCGTCATACTCCGAATCGGTAACAAGCATGTCATCATGCTCATAGTACGCTTTTGCATATTGGTTGAGGAGCCCTATAAGCTCCTCCATTTTCTTTATTTCAGCCTGCACTTTTTTCCTCCGAAAGTATTAGCCTTCTTTTAAGTTTGCGTATCTCGCATCAAGCTCTTTTACACCCATTCCTTCAAAAGCGATGGTATACACAGGGCCGGCCGCACCTTTTGCAGATTTAATTATGGTTCCGCTGCCAAATTTCTTGTGACTGACTTTATCTCCCACGTCAAACTCTTTTTTAGGAGCTTTGGGTTTTGTCTGAACCTTAATGCCCATAGTTCTTTTTCTGTTTTCGATTTTCTTTTGTGAAAACTCCTGAAAATCAAATGTTGCAGTTTCCCTGAATGAAGCTTTGTCCACAACTTTAGGTTTTGGTGTCGTATCATTTAAAAGCTCTTCCGGAACCTCATCAATAAAGCGAGAGACCGGATTGTACCTTCTGGTACCAAACATCAGCCTGCCCGTTGCACAAGTCATGTACAGTCTGTCCATGGCGCGCGTCATCGCCACATAGCAAAGCCTGCGCTCTTCTTCCATCTCATCAGTGTCGTTCATCGCTCTCTGGTGAGGGAAAATCCCCTCTTCCATGCCGATTACAAACACGACCGGAAACTCAAGACCTTTAGACGAATGCGCAGTAAGCATTGTAATGTGGTCGCGTCGTTCCTCCATCGAGTCAACATCGCTTACGAGTGCAATGTTTTCAAGGAACTCATCCAATGTCGCTTCCTCGTTTGCATCCACAAACTCTTTTGCTGCCGATAAAAGTTCTCCCATGTTTGAAAGCCTAGCATCCGCATCATCAGTTTTTTGCTTTTTGTAAAATTCCACCATGCCGCTTTTGTTCATGGTTTCTTCTATAAACTCGACCAATCCCATTTCACTGCGCTTTTGTTCAAGCTGCGCTACCATATTCGCAAAACCAATAACTTTGCTTTTTGCCGCAGTTCCCATGACTTCCGAAATGTCTTCACTCTCATTCATGGCTTCTTTTAATGTAATGCCCTTGCGCTCAGCAATATCCCTAAGCCTGTCCACTGTAGTTGCGCCGATTCCCCTCTTGGGAACATTAATAACGCGAAGCAATGCTCCTTCATCTGCAGGATTAACAATAATTCTGAGATAGGCAGTTAAGTCCTTAATTTCCTTGCGGTCATAGAATTTCTGTCCGCCGTACATGACATAGTTCAGTCCCGCGCGCATGAATCTGTCTTCAATAATACGCGAAAGTGCATTTGTGCGATATAATATCGCCATATCATGCAGGTGATAATCGCCCGTCATGGTTAGCTTTTTTATCTCGCCGTAAATATATTCGGCCTCTTCGCGCTCTGTTGTCGCTTTGTGATATATAGCCTGCGAACCTTCTCCGCGGTCAGTCCACATCGTTTTGTCTTTTCTGCCTTTGTTGTTGCGTATAACAGCATTTGCAGCATCCAGAATATTAGATGTTGAGCGGTAGTTTTGTTCAAGTTTTATTACTTTCGCATCAAGAAAATCCTTCTCGAAATCCAAAATGTTGCTGATGTCCGCACCGCGCCAGCCGTATATGCTCTGGTCATCATCTCCAACAACACATATATTGCGTCTGGATGCACTCAGCGCCTTCACGATCTCATACTGCGCGGCATTGGTGTCCTGATACTCATCAACATGAATATATTTAAAACGCCTTTCGTACTTGCTTAATACCTCAGGACAGGTAACAAAAAGCTCAAGTACCTTTACAAGCAGGTCATCAAAATCCAATGCATTGTTTTTCCTTAATTCCTGCTCATATCTTTTATATGCCTCATATATCTTGTCCGCTCTGAAATCATCCTTCATGTCTATTTTCAGAGTTTCCGGATCTTTCAAATCATTTTTAGCTGACGATATATAGTTTTTAAGTATAGCCGGAGAATAATATGTAGTGTTTAGGTTTAAGTCCGATACAATTGATTTTAATATTGCTTTGCTGTCAGTATCATCATAGATTGAAAAGCGGCTTGTATAGCCTTGATTCATCCTTTCGATGTCATATCTTAAAATCCTAGAGCACATAGCATGAAATGTCATAACCCACATATCACTAGTGTCTGTTTTTATCATGCTCTCTATACGCGAGCGCATTTCCCTTGCTGCTTTGTTTGTAAATGTAATTGCCAGCACTTCGTAGGGCTTTGCCATCCCCGAATCTATTATATTTGCAATCCTTGCAGTCAGTGTGCTGGTTTTTCCGGATCCTGCGCCTGCAAGGATAAGAAGCGGCCCTTCTGTTTGGTCAATCGCCTTGAGCTGCATCTTATTGTGTTTAACCTTCGTCATTTTCCCTATCCTTTTTTATTCTGTCTATTATCTCCTGATAACCCCCCGAGCCGTAAATCAAGCATTTGTTAACCCTGCTTATAGTTGCCGTGCTCGCTCCTGTTTTCTGTACAATATCGTTATATTTTTCACCCGCATCCAGCATAAGCGCAACATGAAACCTCTGTGCCATTGAGTGTATTTCATTAATTGTCAATAAATCTTCAAAAAAGCGATATGCCTCGTCACTGGTATTTAAGTAGCAAATTGCATTATATAGTTCTTTAACCGACTCATCTTCATGCGGAAGAAACTTGTCCATTTAGTTCTCCTTAAAATTTGTATAATTTATTTTACCATATTTGACCGAAATTTTACAGTGAAAAACACTTATTAAACATACTTGTATATAAATTATTATCTTTTAACTTTTCCTTAAAATAATAAGCTATACCTTATATTGTTAACGCAAAATCCAATCTGATATACTGCTTTCCAAACAAAAAACGAGCGGATATTGCCCGTTTTACTATAGTTTATATACAAAAGTTTTTTCTTGAAATATGCTCTGTCCATTCGTGTTCTGTTATATGATTGCAGCCTACTCTTCAGGGTTATTGCTGCTTTCCAAGTGAGCATAACAGGAAATTACATCATTGCCCATAACAGCATCAACGTATGGCCTTCCCTTGCCGAATACCGCCTGAATAGCCACTTCTTCGGAATTTATACGGTTTACTTCGCCGCTTTTTAATACGAAGATAATGTCTCTTGGATTTTTAACATAACAAACGCCTGCAATACACGTACCGTTTGAGCCGTTAGCGCTAAATGTCATGGTGCGCGCACCTTTTCCGCCTCTGTTTTGCGGAATATAATCAAGTGCCAGCACACGTTTTGCATATCCTGTGTCGGTCGCAATCAACACTTCGCCTTCTTCATCCACAGGATCAGCATATACAACATAGTCGTCAACCGAAAGAGTTATCGCTTTAACTCCCTTGGCCGAGCGCCCCATTGAGTTCACCTGAGTCTGGCGCATGCATAACGACATTCCTTTGTGTGTCACAATAAGAATATTTTCGCCGCGTTTAACCAAATGGACTGATACAACTTCATCATCGTACTTAAGTCCGCATGCAACGACTTTTTTCGTGCGCGTATCAAACTCAGCTATTTCAGTCGCTTTTGCCATTCCGTTTTTGGTGACAAACATAAACTTACCGGCTGTCGGCATTTTTCCGTTGAAATACAGTGTCCCGACAACTTTTTCATCTGTGTCGAAACCGTGTATGAGCGATGAAAGATGCGCTCCTCTTGCGCCCCAGCGCTCCTGCGGAATGTCAGCGCAGGCAAACCTGTATGAATTGCCTTTGTTTGTGAACAGCAAAAGGTTGTGTGCTGTGGTTGTTGCGACAGCTTCAAGCGGGCTGTCCTCTTTGCCTAAATCATCCATCAGCGAATCCGTTTGCGAACGGTTATAAGTCTTTTCTGGAAGCTGCTTTATATATCCTGCGCGGGTAATAACAACATATGTGTTTTCAACAAGCACAAAGTCTTCAGCCGGAGGCAGTTCCTTGTCCTCAGCCTTAACAATGCGTGTTCTTCTCCCTGAGTCAAAGCGTTTTTTAATGTCCAGAAGCTCTTTTTTGATAACGTTCATAAGTTTCGTCTTTGAACGCAGAATCGCTTTAAGCTTTTCAATAAGCTTTTTAAGCTCCGCAAGCTCTGTTTCAATCTTTTCCACTTCAAGCGCCGTAAGACGGGCTAAACGCATGTCAAGTATAGCCTGTGCCTGTATCCTTGTTAGCTCAAAACGCTTCATTAAGCTGCTTCTTGCTTCATTGGGCGAAGCAGATTTTTTGATTATCTCCACCACTTCATCAATGTTTTGTATAGCAATTTTAAGTCCTTCCAAGATGTGCTCGCGTGCCTGTGCGCGCTCCAAGTCATACCTTGTTCTACGGGTAACCACTTCCTGCTGGTGCTTGATGTAGTAATGAATTATCTCTTTGAGGCTTAAGAGCCTAGGTTTGCCCTCTGCAATAGCAACAGCGTTTACATTGAAATTGCACTGAAGGTCTGTGTATTTATAAAGAAACTGAAGTATTTTATCTGCATCATGGTCTTTTTTTACCTCGATAACAGCACGCATGCCTTCCCTGTCACTCTCGTCGCGGATATCATTTATACCTTGAAGTATGCCCTTCTTTTTAAGAGTGGTTTCCATTATCTTTTCAAGCATATTAGCTTTGTTTACCTGATATGGAATTTCGGTTATAACAATGTTGCTTTTCCCGCCACTGGCTTTTTCAATGGTTGCTTTTGCGCGCATAACCACTTTGCCTTTGCCGGTTTCATAAGCATCTTTTATGCCTTCGGAGCCGATGATATATCCTCCGGTAGGAAAGTCCGGACCTTTAATATATTCCATCAGCCCCTCAATAGTAATATTCGGATTATCTATCTGAGCACACACACCGTCTATTACTTCGCCCAAGTTGTGAGGTGCCATGTTTGTGGCAAGGCCGACTGCGATTCCCATCGCACCGTTAACCAGAAGGTTCGGGAAGCGTCCCGGAAGCATATCCGGCTCTTTTAGCGTATCGTCAAAGTTATATGAAAAAGGAACTGTGTCCTTTTCAATGTCCCGAAGCATTTCCAATGCGAGGTTTGTCATGCGCACTTCCGTGTATCTCATCGCCGCCGCGCTGTCTCCGTCTATTGAACCGAAGTTTCCATGACCGTCAACCAGTGTTTCGCGCAAAGAAAAGTCCTGCGCCATGCGAACCATAGCGTCATATATGGATGTATCGCCGTGCGGATGATACTTACCCATCGTGTCACCCGCGATTCTTGCGGATTTTTTGTGAGGTTTGTCGGGAGTGTTGCTCAGCTCACGCATGGTATAAAGTATCCTGCGCTGAACAGGCTTTAATCCATCTTCTACGCGCGGAAGAGCGCGCTCCATAACTACGTATTCCGCATACGGCATCATGGAATCATGCATAACCTCTTCCAGGGAGCTTTTTATAATGGTTTCGTTGCGTATAATCTTATTGTTTCTTGCCATTAAGCAATCCCCCCTTCTGTCTGTATGCCGTCAATATTTTCGCCTGCCTCAAAGTTTGCATGGCTAATAATATAATCTCTTCTTTTTTCTACTTTTGAACCCATAAGCGTTGTAACTATCTCGTCAGCTGCGGCCGCATCGTCGATTGTAACCTGTAATAGCTTTCTGCCGTCAGGATTTAGCGTTGTTTCCCACAGCTGATCAGGATTCATCTCACCCAGACCTTTATATCGCTGTATGGTATATCCCTTGCCTGCTTTTTCTGTTGCCTCTCGAAGGTCGCGCTCATCATAGCAATACTCCATGAACCTTCCCCGTTTCACTCTGTAAAGCGGCGGAAGTCCTATATACACTTTTCCTTCCTGAATAAGCTCACGCATATATCTGAAGAAGAATGTAAGCAAAATTGCACGGATGTGTGCACCGTCCTGGTCGGCATCGGAAAGAATTATTATCTTGTGGTATTTAAGATTGTCTATTGTGAAATCAACATCTATGCCTGTGTTAAGCGCCGTGATAATCGATCGAAACTCCTCGTTGTTGATAACCGCGTCAATACGCTTTTTCTCAGCGTTAAGCGGTTTGCCGCGAAGCGGCAATATAGCCTGAAAGCGTCTGTCGCGCCCTTGTTTTGCGCTTCCGCCGGCACTGTCGCCCTCAACTATAATAAGTTCGTTGTCTTCAGCTTTTCGGCCTGTGCACGATGAAAGCTTTCCGACAAGCGGTGCTCCTTCAAGAGCTGAGCGTTTTCTTGCCATCTGTTTTGCTTTTCTGGCAGCTTTTCGAACCTTTGCAGATTTAAGTGCTTTGTCAACAATAGCATTTGCTGCTTTCTGATTTTTAAGGTCGCTGAACCACGCTGTAAGGTGCTTGGTTACCATTGCGTCAACGGCTGACCTTGCTTCCGTATTTCCCAGCTTGCTTTTTGTCTGCCCTTCAAACTGAACGCCGCGCATTTTAAGGGATATGATGCATGTCATACCTTCTCTGAAGTCTTCACCCGTAAGGTTTGCATCTTTTGCCTTAAGCATTCCGTTTTTGCGCATATAGTCATTGAGCACTTTTGTTATAGCAGATTTTAATCCCGTCTCGTGCGTGCCGCCTTCGGTAGTCGGTATATTGTTTACAAACGAGAAGATGTTTTCCGTATACCCTGCTGTGTATTGAAAGCAAACCGTTATCTGCATGTCGCCTTTGTTTTCAGTCAGTATTACAGGTTTTGAATGAAGAACTGTTTTATCTTCATTTAATAGTTTAATATAGTCCGCGATACCACCTTTAAAGAAGTATGTCACTTCTCTTGCGGGATCTTTCCTTAAATCTTTAAACTCGATTTTAAGTCCGCTGTTTAAAAACGCCAGCTCGCGCAGCCTGCGCTCTATTGTTTCACTGTTAAAATTAATATGGTCAAAAACCTTTATATCAGGCTTGAATGTTACTATCGTGCCATGCTCAAATGTTTTGCCGCATTCCTGAAGCGGAGCCTTCGGCCTTCCCGGGAGAACTTTCTTTTTGCTGTTGCTATATACGCTTTCATACTGCTGCCTGTATATCTTGCCATCTTTATGGACTTCAACATTAAGCCACTCCGAAAGTGCGTTTACAACAGATGCGCCTACGCCGTGCAAACCGCCTGAATAGGAATAAGTGTCGTTATCAAACTTTCCGCCTGCATGAAGCTGTGTGTAAACAACCTCTACACCGGATATCTTAAGCTGCGGATGTTTGTCAACCGGCACTCCGCGTCCGTTGTCTGTCACCCTTACTGAACTGTCAGGATTTATTGTTACCGTCACTAAATCCGCAAATCCGTTTGCAGCTTCGTCCACTGCGTTATCGACTATCTCCCACAGCATGTGGTGCAGCCCGCGTGAACCTGTTGACCCAATGTACATTCCGGGCCTCATACGCACAGCATCAAGCCCCTCAAGCACTTTGATGGAGCCGGATGTATAATTATTGTTTGTCATCTTCTGATTTTCCTCCGTTTACCCTATATCATAAGTAAATCAATATGTGGTATCACAAAAGGTATTATAGCACAAAATACACACTTGTAAAAGAATAGATGCAAACTCCTGTTCTTATTTCCTGAAGCACTGCTTTCTTGCCGTGTATCTGCTTTACACCTTATGCATAAGATGATATTCTAATGCAAAGGAGAACAGATTACAATGAAAAAGATTAGCCTTTTGGCCATTGCCGCAATATTTATAGTTTCTATGTTTACAGGCTGTTCAGCTGTCTCCGAAAACCACTATAGTCTTGTCGGCGAATGGCTGCTTACTGGAATTGATAACTTCTATACAGGCGAAGAATATGACTATACCGATGAGATATTTATATTTAATGAAGATGGAACCGGCATGGAAATATACAATCCCTGCGATTATTACGAAGAACTGTCATATATCTCATGGAAAATTGAATCAGATTCTCCCACCACAGTCAGTATCAAGCACAGCGAAGAATACATTTATGAGTTTAACATTGTATCTGTATCAGATGATACTTTGCAATGTTCTTATTATTTCGAAAATGACCCTGATACATACTACCTCGCAACCTATCAAAAAATGCAGGAAGGCTCATCCGATTTTGTAGGCTGCTGGTTCTATTCAGAATACTACGAGGGCGAAGAGTATTTTGATTCGGACTATTATTACATTTACTTGTACCCTGACGGAACTATGATGGATTTATACTATGAGGTTCAGGATCAGATGTCCGATTACGGCACATGGGAATATGACGGTAAATATTTAAGCATTACATTTGACGGCTTTGAAACCACACGATATGATACGTCAGTTCAAAACAATAAGATGTCTCTTTATGAAACTGCAGGCAACGGCACAAAATTAACACATGTGTATAAAAGATATTACGGACTGATAACAAACACTCCGCCCACAACATATCCTCAAGACATGGTCGAAGCAATAAACGAATTCTTCTCAGCTATATTTAAAAAGCTGGCCGGAAATTTTGCAAAATAGCTAATCTCCAATAAATTCACCGTACCAATACATAAGAAGAGGCACAAACTCCTCGGCAGCTTTAAGGCTTCCTTCATCGCTGGGATGGTCATCTCCCGAGGAATCATATCTAAGAGTGTTTGAGCTGCTGTTTATAATGTGTGCTTCCTCTCCATCTAACAGCATATGATGATTGTCTTCATCAGTCAGCACATTATAAAAGTCAAATACGAAAAGGTTTTCTCCATCGTAATCTTTGCGCCATCCGTCGTCCGCCACAAGCCAGTTTGCAAGTTCGCGAGTCTTTTTGGCGCTTGATATCCTCTGCATCGGAGGCGGCGTAATAAGCACAAACATCTTGTCAGGATGCTGTGAGAAGTAGCTGAGCAAGCTGAGATAAATTTCTTTTTCATCATCTATTGAGTTCCCTACATCGCTGTTCGGGTAGCAGGATTTAAACATAATTATTGTGTTTTCACTCGGTGCAGGCTGTATATCGTTATAACCCGTCATATTTCCAAGCTCGTTATAAACAGTTGGCATAACGCTGTCATTAAACCAGTCCGGCCAGTCGGAAGTGTCTGTTCTGTCCCCCATCTCGCGCCAGCCATAGTATGTGTCCGCAACATGTATATTGTTTTCATTGAGCATTTGATTTAATCCGGCGTTTAACCAGTTTTCACCCACACTGTGATGTATGAATATGAGATTAACAGTTTCTCCGTCATAATCTTCAGGCTGTAAACTATCCTCGCTTTGTTCATCTTCCTGTGTCTCATCCGGAGTCTGTGTTTCACTTGGTTTTTCCAAAACACTTGTGCTGTCGGAAAAGATTATCTCATAGCCCTCTTCAACACTGTATGCGTTTAGTATGTCTTTTATCCCATTTTCTATATCCTCAAAATCAAAGTCCTGAAGCTTATTGTAATTCTCTTCTGATATTGTAATCATAACCGTTGACGACTCTGAGTTCGCATAAGCTTCTTTTATCCCATATTCTGTGCCAAGAACCCAGTCATGAAGAGTTAGGTTTACAGAATCGTCATCCGAAAGCTCCACAGCCTCAGAAACCTCCTCTGTTACAGCTTCTTCAGTATAAGAGGCTTCATTTTCTTCTTGATTTGCTTCATTGTTTTGAGTTGTGTTTGTGCATCCTGAAAATATCAATACCAGTGCAATCATAAATATAAATATCTTTTTCATATCTTTCCCCTATTCAAATGTGAAAACATGCACCACCGGCCTGTCTCCGTCCGCAAACAGCTCAAGTACATAAAGCCTGTTTTTTTCATAGTCATAAGCAGTAGCACCCAGATACTGCATCGCAGTCTCGTCCCGATCTAGAATCATATATTCGCTAAGGTCTAAAAAAGCATAGGGCTGCACTTCATATGGCATTGTCTCTCCGTTAAAAGACTTCACAGCCTCTTCTGCACTGTAAAATGCAATGCATGCACGAAAATCATCGTTCCACCAGCCGCGCTCATCATGCGGATATGGCGGCACTTCAGGAACTTTCTCATTCTCGTCTCCGCTTATAGGATAAACCACTCCATTTGAAAAGCCATACCATGTTTCGCCGTATCCATGAGTGCCCGCAAAGATTATAGCATCCCCTGCATCACAAGAAACAAATGCGCCTCCGGTCCATGAATCAGCGTGGGAATATCCATTCATTTTGTATCCTTCATCGCCGTTATATGAATCGTCATATCCTATAATAAGCATTGCGCTTATATTTTCATTCTGTTGTGCATTTATAATATCCGTGCTTTTTACTGCATATAAAGACGGTCCCATTCCTCCCCATCCGCCGTCACGGAATCTTCCGGTAAACAAATCAGCCCCACCAAAAAGCTCAATATAGTTTTGGGGTATACTGAACATATAATCATTTGATGTATACCTTTTGTAGCCCACGATGCACACTTTTCCAGCTTCACCTAATCTTAAATCCGTGTATCCATGCGTTCCAAGCTCCACTTCCTCTTCAAAATGCTGTCCATAGCAGAAAAAAAGGTTATCCCCGACAATTTCCAGCCCGGCACGCGGTATCTCCATGCTCCATCCTTCAAATAATGAGCCTTTAATATCGGTCAGTCCCTGAATAATCTCCGCTTTATTAAGCTCAGAAGTATTCTTTGATATCACAAGTTCCGGTATTGTTATTTCCGCCACATCCGCAAACCAATTATGCCCCGTAATAAACAGACTGCTGCTTTCAGGATTAAAGCACATCCCTTCACCGCCATATGAAAACATTTCATCTTCCGTTTCTCCATCATCCGGAAGAAGAAAAGCTCCCAAATAAATAATTGAATCAGGATTTATTGAATCTGATGAAATTATTGTTTTTTCGGACTCTTCTGCAGAAGCTTCTGTATTGGTTTTTATAGGTTCTTGGCTTTCTTTATGGTTTAAAATGGTTTCTTCCTGTGAAACTGTACAGGAAATGATTAATAAAGCAAGTAATGTGACAATGGTAAATAGAAGCAGTTTTTTCATAATGCCCTCACTGTCTGTAGTCGTGAGTTTGATTACAACAGCATTATTATACCACATAATTACATTTTAATATAAATACTGCAATAAAAAAACCGCACACTGCGGTGCGGCAAAAATATAGATAAGAGTTTAAAGGGATGCTCCTACTAACATAATTAATAAGAATTATTTATTTTACAATTAAATGTAATAAAGACTGTCGATTTCCTGTGTTTTTACACTATATTTTTACATACTTTTACAAAACCATTTATCCATTGCAAATATGCATATTTTACTAATTCTTATTCGATATATAATTATCGTAATAAAGGTATCACATTGATATTTATTTGTCAATCTTTATATTTTTAGTATTTTCAGTGTTTATAATTAATAAAATTAGGTTATATTAATGTTGTTGACACTTCAAACCTTATATAGTATAATTCTTATCGATATAAATATACCGAATGGAGTGCTCAATGAATAAATCATCAATCATTACAATCTCAGAGCCGACGCTCAAAAGACTGCCTAAGTATTTGAATGTTCTTGAGCGCTTAAAAGAAGCCGGCAACAAATACGCTTCCTGCACTGATATTGCAAACACAGTAGGATTTTTGCCTATACAGGTAAGAAAAGATCTCCAGCAGACTGGTGCTGTGGGAAAACCAAAAGTCGGCTACACAATTGAATCCACAATAGAAAATATAGAAAACACATTGGGATATAACAACAAAAGCGAAGCTGTGCTTGTCGGCGCGGGAAACCTCGGAAACGCACTTCTCGGTTTTCCCGGCTTTGACAGATGCGGAATGAAGATTATCGCAGCTTTTGATACAGATGATAATAAGATTGGTAAAAACCTTTACGGAGTTACGGTATTTCACATAGATAAGCTTATAAATCTCGTAGAGAGGCTGCATATAAAAGTAGGTATTATCGCTCTCCCCTACAAAGATGCACAAAAAACAGCGGACCTTCTTGTATCCGCAGGAGTTAAAGGCATTTGGAATTTCTCGCCGGCCACACTTAAGGTGCCGGACGATGTAGCGGTGCAAAACGAAGATCTTTCAGTTTCACTGTCCGTTTTGCTGTCTAAGATAAAGTAAAGAGATAGCCTAGGCTATTTAAAATTTTGAAGGGAATGTTTTATGAAAAAGATTAGGAAGTTTCAAAAGGTATGCGACATCATAGAAAGCTATGACTATCGCAGCGAAAAACTGATACCGATACTGCAGGAAATCCAGGAAGAGTATCGTTATCTGCCTGAGGAAGTAATGAACTTTGTTGCCACATCAATAGGAGTGCCTCCAGCTAAAGTTTTTGGAGTTGCATCGTTTTATTCACACTTCACGCTTTCTCCAAAGGGTAAGTATGTAGTCAAAATCTGCGACGGTACAGCTTGCCATGTTAAAAAATCCATGGAAGTTATGAAAGCCATGAAGGACTATCTTGGACTTGACGAAGAAAAGCACACAACCGACGATATGCTGTTTACACTGGAAGTCGTATCATGCTTGGGCACATGCGGACTCGCTCCTGCCATTATGGTAAACGACAAGGTCTACGGCCTTCTGGATGCTGAAAAAGTAGTAAACGTTTTAAAAAACATCCAGAATTGTGAAAATATTAACGAGGAGACAGCATAATGTGTGTATACAAAGATATTGAAGCAGTAAAATCCGAGTATCAGAAAAATACAGAAAAGATACAAAAGCGCATTGTTCTGTGCGGCGGAACAGGATGCGTGGCAAACGGCTCGCTTGAGATCAAAGATAAATTCGTAAAGCTTATAAACGAAAAAGGCATTAATGCAATAGTTGAAATAAAAAAAGACGACGAAGGCGTTCACGTTTCAGCCAGCGGATGCCAGGGTTTCTGCCAGATGGGACCTCTGGTTACTATATGGCCGGAAGCAGTTATGTACTGCAAAGTTACTCTCGACGATGTTGAAGAGATAATCGAAACTTCTATAATAAATGAAGGCGTCGTAAACCGCCTGACTTATAAATCACCTGTTGACGGAACCGAGCATGCAAAAATGCACGAGATTCCTTTCTATGAAAAACAGGAACGAATTGTGCTTGATAAATGCGGAAAAATTGATCCCGAAGATATCAATGAATATATCGCGCTTGGCGGATATTCGGCTGCAAAACAAGCTTGCAGCACATTAAAAGACGAAGATATCTGCTCAATCATATCCGAGTCCGGCCTTAAAGGGCGCGGAGGCGGCGGATTCCCCACCGGCCTTAAATGGGACTTAACCCGCAAAAGCGAAAACGACAAAAAATATGTTATCTGCAACGGTGACGAGGGAGACCCAGGCGCATTCATGGACAGAAGCGTTATGGAAGGAAATCCCCACAGCGTAATAGAAGGCATGATAATCTGCGCTATGGCAATAGGTGCTGACGAAGGATATGTCTATGTTCGTACAGAGTATCCTCTAGCGGTTGAGCGCGTAAAGATCGCAGTTAAAGCTGCAGAAGATGCAAAAATCCTCGGCGAGAACATTTTCGGTAGTGATAAAAATTTCAAGCTGACAGTAATGGAAGGTGCAGGCGCATTCGTTTGCGGAGAAGAAACAGCTCTTATCTCCTCAATCGAGGGTAAACGCGGAATGCCTATGCCAAAGCCTCCCTACCCTGCTCAGAAAGGCTTGTTCGGAAAGCCCACTGTAATTAACAATGTTGAGACATTATCCACTGTTCCTCTAATAATGGAAATGGGAGCAGCTAAATTTAAATCAACAGGCAGAGAAACTGCAACAGGCACAAAGACATTTGCTCTTACAGGCCACGTTGCAAACACAGGCCTTATAGAAGTTCCATTCGGAACGACACTGCGCCATATAATAAACAACATCGCAGGCGGCGTAGTCGACACCGAAGGAAACATCTGCGGAACAGACTTTAAAGCAGTTCAGATCGGCGGACCTTCAGGCGGCTGCCTCACTCAGGAGCATCTCGACATGCCGCTTGATTATGATTCACTTAAATCAATCGGTGCGATGGTCGGCTCCGGCGGACTTGTTGTAATGAACCATGGAACATGCATGGTTGAAATGGCGCGCTTTTTCATGCAGTTCACACAAAACGAGTCATGCGGAAAATGCATCGTTTGCCGCGAAGGCACAAAACAGATGCTTAACCTCTTAACAGACATTACAGAAGGACGCGCCACTATGGAAACTCTTGCGCTTTTGGAAGAGCTTGCGCACGTTGTAAACAACGGCTCGCTGTGCGGTCTCGGAAAAACTGCACCTAATCCTGTAATCTCAATGCTTAAGTACTTCAGAGACGAGTACGTGGCTCATATAGTTGACAAAAAGTGCCCTGCAGGCGAATGCGACGCTCTTAAAGTATACAAAGTGGTCGAAGATAAATGTATCGGCTGCGGACTGTGCAAAAGAAAGTGCCCGGTTAACGCCATCAAAGGCGAAAAGAAAGCACCGCACACAATTAACACTGACAAGTGTATAAAATGCGGAGCATGTATCGACGGCTGCAAATTCGGCGCTATCATAACCGAGTAACTGGACACAGAGGGATAAATAATGAAAAATAATAATACTGTAACAATAGATAATATGATAATCCCCATTGAGGGAGAAAAAAATCTGCTTGAGCTTATAAGAAAAGCAAAAATAGACCTGCCTACTTTCTGCTATCACTCGGAAATCAGCGTATACGGCGCATGCCGTATGTGCACAGTCGAGATAGAAGGAAGAGGCCTTCAGACTTCATGCTCAACAATCCCAGCTCCGGGAATGGTTGTAAAAACAAAAACTCCTGAAGTGCTATCACTTCGCAAAATGATAGTTGAGCTTCTTCTTGCAAGCCATGTCGGTGAATGCCCTACATGCGCAAAAGGCTCGAACTGCCAGCTTCAGTCACTTGCACAGAGAATGGGAATTGAAAAAGTGCGCTTTAACCAAAAAGACACCAGAGTGCCTATCGACACTTCATCGACTTCTCTTGTTCGCGACCCGAACAAATGCATCCTCTGTGGCGACTGCGTCAGAATGTGCAACGAAGTTCAGGGAGTCGGCGCTATAGACTTTGCTTTCCGCGGCTCACACACACAGGTTGCTCCAAGCTTCAACAAAGACTTCGGCGAAGTTGAGTGCGTAAACTGCGGACAGTGTGCAAGAGTCTGTCCTGTCGGCGCTCTTATGCCAAAAAGCGACATTGCAAAAGTATGGGAAGCTCTTCACGATGAAGATAAACATGTAATAGTGCAGGTAGCTCCTGCTGTCCGCGTGTCACTTGGCGACGCATTCGGCATGGAAGCCGGGACAATCACTACGGGACGCATGGTTGCAGCTCTTAAAAGAATGGGCTTTGACGGAGTATATGACACTTCATATGCCGCAGACCTTACAATCGTTGAAGAAGTAAATGAATTTTTGGGCCGTTATGAAAAAGGCGAAAACCTTCCTCAGTTTACATCGTGCTGCCCTGCTTGGATTAAGTTTGCAGAGCAATACTATCCGACATATCTTTCAAATCTTTCTTCCTGCAAATCGCCTCAGCAGATGTTCGGCGCACTTTGCAAAAAGCAGATAGTGGAAGAGCAGAAAATAGACAGCAAAGACGTGGTTGTGGTTTCTGTTATGCCTTGTACAGCAAAGAAATATGAAGCAAACAGAGAAGAACTTAAGTCACAATACGGCAAGGATGTTGACGTTGTAATAACTACTCAGGAACTTGCCCTCATGATAAAAGAGCTCGGGTTAAAATTTGCTCAGCTTGAGCAGGAATCATTCGACATGCCTTACGGCTTTAAAACAGGCGGTGGAGTTATCTTCGGAAACTCGGGCGGTGTGTCTGAGGCGGCTGTTCGCTACGCAAGCGAAAAGCTTACCGGTATGAAATCCGACAGATACGTAGTAAGCGACATACGCGGCGAAGAAGGAATCCGCGAAACAGAAGTTACCGCAGGCGGCATAACGCTTAAGCTTGCAGTGGTAAGCGGACTTGCTAACGCAAAGAAAGTAATGAAAGATATCGAATCCGGCGTAGCTGACTATGACTTTGTTGAAGTCATGGCGTGTCCCGGAGGATGTATAAATGGCGGCGGTCAGATAGTTGTGGACGATCTGGATGTCAAAAAGAAGCGCACGGCAGGGCTTTATGACAATGACAAAATGATGCAGCTTCACAACAGTCAGGACAATCCTTACATCAACGAACTCTACGAGAAACTGCTTGAAGCGCCCAACTCACACATGGCGCACGAGCTGCTGCACACGACATATCAAAACAGAAAGCGGATTGAAACCGACGGCGTAACGCTGGGTGAAAATCACGGTCCGGACGCATTAAAGGTAACCATTTGTTTCGGAACAAGCTGTTTTGTAAAAGGTGCGCAGAATATATTAAAAGAAGTCACCGATTTCATGAAAAATGAAGGCATCGAGGACAAGCTGGAGATTCAGGCAACGTTCTGCTATGAAAAATGCGACAGCGGACCTAATGTTAAAATCGGAGACGAGCTTTTAACCCATTGTACGGGTGAAAAAGCTATCCAAACCATTCGTAAGTTACTAACCTTAACTTAAATTAAAGACAGTTGGACTGCCGCGGGCTTTTGCCTTGCGGCTTTCTGACAATTATAAGGGTGATGATTTTATGAGTATATTACACACTGCAAAAGCTAAATGCGTGGACTGCTACCGCTGTGTACGCGCCTGCCCCGTAAAGGCTATCGGCATAAAAGACGGACAGGCTTTTATAGACGAGGACAGATGCATATTATGCGGCACCTGCATAAGAGAATGTCCGCAGGGTGCTAAACGCTATCAAAGCGATACTGAGGCTGTAAAAGAGCTGTTATCAGAAGGCAAGGTTATTGCAAGCATCGCGCCTTCTTTTGCGGCCGCCTACAGCGACTGGAAATCAACAAGACTGGCATCCGCTCTTCGAAAACTCGGCTTTTACAGAGTGGAAGAAACCAGCATAGGCGCAGACATCGTGGCAAAAGACAGCAAGAAGCTTGTGGATGAAAAATGCGGCGGAATATGTT
Organism: Christensenellaceae bacterium; assembly: GCA_963677605.2. Classification (GTDB taxonomy): domain Bacteria; phylum Bacillota; class Clostridia; order Christensenellales; family UMGS416; genus JAGLOK01. The sequence goes on from CAXXDX010000006.1 coordinate 428,805, forward strand.
CTGCATGTCCCGCTGTTGTAAGCTATGCTGAAAAGTATCTGCCCGAAATCGTACCCAGCATCATGCCCTTAGTCTCACCTATGATAGCCCATGGTATGAGAATAAAAAAAGAACACCCTGATGCGAAGGTAGTTTTTATTGGCCCCTGCATTGCTAAAAAGCAGGAAGCCTCTCAGGATAAATACAAAGGCATTGTAGATGCCGTTCTCACATTCTCCGAGCTTGACAAATGGCTGGATAAAGCAGGCATTTCACTTTCCGACTGTCCTGAAAGCGGATTTGACGGAATAGGAAAAACAAGCGGAGCAAAACTTTTCGCGCTCCCCGGCGGAATGCTTGAAACTTCAGGAATCCCAGATGACATAAAAAGCCCCGCGGTTCTTCACACAAACGGAGCCCAAAACACTATGATGCTTTTAAATGCAGCGTTAAACTCAAAAGAAATGGAAGTGCTTGAGCCTCTTTTTTGTTCAGGCGGATGCATTGGCGGCGCAGGGATTCCTAAAGAATCAAACCTGTTTGAAAAGCGTGCGGCTCTTTTAAGATATGCAAAAATGAATAAAGAAACAGCTCCTGAATCCGACAGTAACATCAAAGTCGATACTAAAACAGAATTTAATATTAATCCTGTAACCAAGGCTAAAGTAACTGAGCAGGAAATTCTCAATCTGTTTGAAAAAACGGGGAAATCCGATCCTGCAAAACAGCTTAACTGCGGCGCATGCGGATACAGCAACTGCCGCGAAAATGCAATAGCCGTTTTAAGCGGAATGGCTGAGGTTACGATGTGCTTCCCATACGTGCGCTCTCTTTCCGAGCAGAAAATGGACGCAATCATAGAATCAACTCCAAACGGTATCGTAATGCTGAATGACGATTTTAACATTATCGCCATGAACTCATCATTTAAAAAATATTTCATGTGCGCAGACAGCATAATAGGACGGGAAATTTCCTATCTTATTAGTGATGATAACTACCGAAAGCTAAACAAAACCGAAGGCAGCAAAGTTGAATCAATCGTCAATTGCTACGGGAAACAATTTCACAACATCACATACTATCTTCCCAGCGAGAAACAGTATGTGGGGATATATGTGGATATTTCTCAGGTTAAAACCAGCGAGAAGAAGCTTGAAATGATGAGACAGAAGACATATAGTCAGGTTGAAGCACTTATGCAGCATCAGGTTGAAATGGCGCAAAAGATGACAATGTTCCTCGGCGAATCCACGGCCAAAGGCGAGATGCTTATGGAGAGCATATTAAACGATGAACAGGATAAATAAAAACAGCACAAAAACCCCTCTGTATATTGAAAACAGCATATGGCAGGAGAACAAGAAGACAAACAATGTATGCGGCGATTATACCGAAATCAGAAGGTATAGCGATCATACCGATTTTATACTTTGCGACGGTATGGGTTCCGGACCTAAAGCAAATATGTTTGCGCTTTTTTGCGCATCCCGCATACTGGGATTGCTTGAAAACGGAATGAGCTTTATTTCAGCATGCGAAAAAGCTGTTGAAATAATGCGCAAAGCTCGCACCGAAAATGTGCCTTTTGCAGCATTTACTCTTGTGAGAGTCGTATCTAGCGGCGCATATACCCTCATATCCTACGAAGCTCCCGGCGGGATTCTTGCAAGCGGCAACTACGCCGAAATACTTCCGGTTCGCCACTTTCCGTTAGGAGGAGATGTGGTGGCTGAAAGCAGCGGTGTTTTAAACGACAGTGACTCGCTAATTTTATGTTCTGACGGCATAACTCAGGCCGGGCTTGGAAACATTAAAAACTTCGGATGGGGTATTGAGTCATTCTGTTCATATATAAATAAATTTTAGACAAAAACACAAGCCTCAGCGATGCTCTCACAAAATCAATGGAACAGGCATACAGGTTATCTGGCCGCGAAAACGCAGACGACACGACCATCGCCTGTCTTACAGCCAGAAAAGCACGCATTACAAACGTTCTCTCAGGACCTCCTGCAGACAAAAAAGATGATGAAGCCTTTGTTAATCAGTTTTTAGAAAGCCAGGGAGAAAAAATAGTGTGCGGATCTACAACCCTTGATATAGTCTCACGCATAACCAAGCAAAAAATAGAAACACCTGCACTCAGCACACAATTCCATAAGCCCCCCGAATACCGCATCCAAGGAATTGACATTGCAAGCGAAGGTGCTGTGACATTGAATCAGGTTTATAATATATTGGATACAGATCAAGACAAGCTTACAGATGACAATGTTGTCTATAAGATTGCGCTCAAGCTTCTTAAAAGCGACGAGATATACTTTCACATAGGAAGCGCTACAAACGAAGCACACAGCGTTATAGAGTTTAAACAGCTAGGTATAATGGAGCGTGCGAAAATCGTTGACCATATAGCCGAATACCTTAGAGGATTGGGTAAGGTTGTTGTGGTAAAGAGGTTTTGAGGTTTTGGTGGAAATGACTTTATTTTCAGTTATACACTAAAATATCAATTAATGGTATAATGCTTTTAATTAATTTATTTAAGGGCAAAAAAACTCTATGGAAATCAAACTATATAATAAATCATGTAAGCATCTAAATAGAGTTATATACATTTTTCTTATTATGCTTTTTTATCCTATGTTATTAATTGGAGTAATTCAAAGTACTAATAATTTTGAAACAAGTTTTTACATGACTTTTTTTGTAATAATAACATCCTTTTTGGGCGTGGTTGTTATCAAAACAGAGCAAGATGCAAAGAAAAATATAATTATTTTGACCGAGAAGTCTATCGAATATCAGGGAACGAAAAGAGCTGCTTTTTGTCATTTTGACAATATTGCATACATTGTTATTTCCTTTGTTAATATAAACACGCCAATTATTATGATTGTCTCAATAAAAGGAGCATATAAGGCACTCAGAAACGGTAATCATTTCCCGCACCAGCGTCAGAAAGTTTATACACATACCCAGATAACAAATGATTTTATTTTCTTCACTTATAATAAAGAAGCTTTCGAAATGATAAAAAAGCACTGTGCTGCACCAATCTACGATGAATATTTGCTATACAAAAAAGGAATAGAAGATGCGCTTTAATGCTGTAAATGACGAAATGCTAAAAAGATATAATAACCATAAGGTATGGTTTATTATATCATCGTCAGTTTCGCTCCTTTGCATTGTTTTCGTAATATATAGTATTAATTTTTTTATAGAAAACACTTCATTTTTTATATATATAATTATAGGTATCATATTTGAAATTTCTTCTATTACATCTGTTTTCTTGCTTATAAGCGGAGTTAAAATTAAGTATGCTATTAAAGAAATTGGCAAACATCTAATAGTAAATATTAACGATGACTGTATTATACTAGAAGATGAATTTGAAGAAAAATCTATAGCAATAGAGCACTGTTTAGATAGTATAAAGGTTACACCGCATTGTTTTGATGTGAATCTCCACTTATTTCTAAACCCATTTAAGAATAATACCGGACTACTAATAACAATAGATGAAGAAAAGTTTTTCAAAGCCATGTCTTCTCAATATCACAAACGTTTAAATCCTTATGAACAGCGTGTAGCCTTCCTTAAAAGTGGATTCTTCGTCTCATGTTCCAGAGCAGACAGTCTATTGATAACTGAAAAACTACAGAAAGAAAACATCTGATATTTTCTTCTCTATCTCTTTAGATTAACTCTTTGTCTTTCTCCTCGCTCACATAACTCGACCAAAAAAAGAACTGTTCCCAGTTCCAGCCTTAGTTTAAGTTTTATTCTTGACCATCTCCCCTTTCACAGTTTTCCTTCGTAAAAACTGCTGTCGGGCATCGCGTTTTGCTTGCAAAACGCTTGGGCTTCGGTACTTCGCAGAAGTACCTTGCCTCGACCAAAAAAAGAACTGTTCCCAGTTCCAGCCTTAGTTTAAGTTTTATTCTTGACCATCTCCCCTTTCACAGTTTTCCTTCGTAAAAACTGCTGTCGGGCATCGCGTTTTGCTTGCAAAATGCTTGGGCTTCGGTACTTCGCAGAAGTACCTTGCCTCGACCACTAAAAAAAGAGTACACTGTACTCTTTTTTTAGTGGTCGAGGTGAGAGGATTTGAACCTCCGGCCCCTACGTCCCGAACGTAGTGCTCTACCAAACTGAGCCACACCTCGAAATATATTAAATTGTGCTAAACTAATATCAAGTGGAGCCAATAAGCGGATTCGAACCGCTGACCTGCAGTTTACGAAACTGCTGCTCTACCACCTGAGCTATATTGGCAATAAACGCATATGCGATTATATCACATGAGCTATACCGTGTAAACCAAAAAATCACTGATATTTAAAATCACTTTTTTCTGGCTGCGAACTGAATTCTTTCCGATTCGTTGTCAGGAGAACTTTGCGTAAAACACTCATATGTCTTTATGTCAGTAAATCCTGCCTTCCATAAAGCATTCTCAAGAAATGATACTTCATGCGCTTTTTGAACATGCGTTTCCAATGTCTTTTCGTATAAATCATCTTCAAGATGAGAGTAAAGCGACAAATCCATTGTCAATGTGCTGCTCGTTTTATCAAAATCGCTGTTCCAGATGTATAAACCTTCATCATTTTCTTCAAAGAAAGTTTTATCATCCATTGTCATTAACTTATAAGCCGCGGAAATATCAAAAAGAAATATGCCGCCTTGTTTTAAAGCATTGGAAATGCTTTTAAACGACATACTGACATCTTCATCTGAAATAAGATAATTCACGGCATCGTTTATGCATACTACAGCATCGGACTTTTTAGGTATATCTATCTGTTTAATATCTTGATTGATTATAGGTATTTTGTAACCGCTTTGATGAAATCTTCCGGCTGCAATCTCCAGCATTTCCTGAGACAAATCAAGCGCTGTCATCTTATATCCCAGCTTGTAAAGCTCCTGCGTTATGCTTCCTGTTCCGCATGCAGCATCCAAAACTTGAAAACCTTTTTGTATGCCGGACTTTTCAAGAAGCGAATCTATATACCCGGCCCATTCATCTGCGGGCCGGTCAAATGAAAAACTGTCATATAATTGTGCTAAGGATGAGTATGAATTCATTGCATTTTATCCAAAACAAGAAACGGCTATCTTAATTGCTTTCCCGTTCTTTTTCAGGCTTTCTTTCAGCTGCGTTTTCTTCATTTGCAACAATGATTTTTTCAAACACCTGGTTTGTATAAGCATTGAGAACAAACGACGGAATGGAAAATCCAAACACTACAAAGTATAAAAGCAAAGCGATTGTACCGTATCCCCAGACTGTTGAAAGCCAGACAAGAAACACCGGCACTATTGCTGTTAAAAGAAGCATAAGCAGTGTCTGCGGAAGCTTTGCAATAGTGAGCAGCATTGAGTTTTTTATAAGATGTTTAAGTTTAAGCTCGAATGTAACCATAAGAGGAAACACAAATGTTGTAGATACCATTATTACTGCCCACATGAAATATATAATGCCCTGAAATATTCTTGCACCCGGTATCATTGATGCATACAGTGTGTAGAGATTGACTACTACAAACATCAGGAAAGTGAACACTCCCAATATGAGCATGTAAAGAAGGCTCTGTTTCCAGTTTTCTTTTATTTTTTCAATAAAGTCTTCCATCATCCACACATGGAACTCACGTGCATATGATCTGGTTATATAGTTCATACTGGGAAGCGCGACTCCCATAATTAAAAGGCATGGTATCATACCAAGCAAATATACCGCTGTGTAATATAACGCTCCGCTTTCAGCAAATAAGTTAACTACTTCACCATCCGGTTGATAGCTGGTTAAAACTTCGGTAATTACCTGCATGTTTATATATGACCATATAACAGCCGGAAGCATAAACAACGCAAACAAAAGATTCAGCTTAACCAAATCCCATATTTTGATTTTAAAAACCTCAAAAAAACTTTTAATTGGATTTGGATTTTCTTCAACTTCCAAATCAGGTTTATTGGGATTGCCGTAAATCATTTTGTTAAATAAGCCCATGTGAACACCGTTCCTTAATAAATAATAATTATTCTATCGGTATTATATATATAAGCACATAAAATGTCCACTTAGAGCGCCAAAATATACATTTTATTCATTAAAAACATATTTACCGTTATAATAGCCGTCTATCTTCACTAATAAATTGACATGCATATAAAAACAGGGTAACATTTATAAAAAATATTTAGTATAATGAAGTAAGTATACTTAGGAGGATTTATTTTATGGCTATTTTCACCGGATCGGGTACGGCTCTGGCAACTCCATTCACCGATGACGGAATAAACTTTGAGGCTTTTTCAAAGAATATTGATTTTCAGCTTGAAAACAACACCGACGCTCTTGTAGTCTGCGGTACAACAGGTGAACCTTCCACAATGACTCCGGAAGAAAGACAAGAGGTTATAAAGTTTGTCATAGACAAAACCCAGAAAAAAGTCCCTGTAATTGCGGGCACAGGCGGAAACAACACAAAAAAAGTCATAGAAGACTCCCAAAAGGCACAAAAGCTTGGAGCTGATGCATTGCTCGTCGTGCTCCCCTACTATAACAGAACATCACAGCGCGGACTCGTTGCACATTTTAACGCAGTTGCAGACAATGTTGACATTCCGATAATTGTATATAACGTTCCGTCAAGAACAGTTGTAAGCATGGAAGCTGAAACATTGGCTGAAATAGCACAGCATAAAAACATTGCTGCAATGAAAGAAGCTTCAGGGGACATTGCTCTTATTGAAGAAATGGTTCGCCTATGCGGAGACAATATTGACATGTATTCAGGAGACGACCAGCTGGTTCTTCCGCTGCTTGCATGCGGAGGCAAAGGCGTTATCTCCACTGTATCAAACATTGCGCCAAAACAAATGCACGATGTGGTCGCAAGCTTCATGGCGGGCGATATAGAAAAGTCACGTGAATTGCAGTATAAACTCGCACCGTTAATCGACACTCTCTTTTTAGAAGTCAATCCTATACCTCTTAAAGCAGCTATGAAATTTCTCAAAGTTGATTCAGGTCTTTTGAGGCTTCCGCTATTTGAAATGGGCGAAGATAATCAGAACAAACTCAAAAAAGCAATGATCGATTTCGGATTCGATATTTAAAGGATTTAATATGAAAGTATTATTAAGCGGCTGCGGCGGAGCAATGGGCCACAATGTCGCAAAACTAGTTGAAGATTTAGATGATGTTACAATCAGCGTAGGTGTGGATAAATTTCCGCCCAAAGGCATGCCTTTTCCTGTATTTGGCTCGTTCGATGAGGCAACTGCCGATTGTGACGCAATAATAGATTTTTCACATCCGAGTGCACTAAAAGGATTGCTTGATTTTGCCGTGAAAAACAACCTTCCGGTCGTTCTGTCCACCACAGGCCATGATGACGACCAGAAGAAAATGATTGAAGAAGCTTCAAAAAATATCGCGATATTTAAGTCAGCCAACATGTCACTGGGTGTAAACCTTATGACAGAGCTTTTAAAAAAAGCTGCTTCGGTGCTCGATGGATTTGATATTGAAATAATTGAAAAACACCACAATAAAAAGCTGGATTCACCCAGCGGAACAGCTTTTATGCTGGCCGACAGCATAAACGAAGCACTGGACAGTGAAAGAGATCTTGTGCATGGACGCCACGGTGCTTCTGCCAAAAGGCAGAAAAATGAAATCGGTATGCACGCGGTTCGCGGCGGCGCAATAGTCGGCGAGCATCAGGTTCATTTCATCGGCCCGGGTGAAATAATCGAAATAAGCCACACTGCGCTTTCCAAAACGGTATTTGCGGACGGTGCGGTGAAAGCGGCGGCTTTCCTTGTAGGAAAACCCGCAGGTATGTATGACATGAAGGATATGCTCTAGAGCATATCCTTTTTTAATATATCAATTTGTCACTTTAAACTCTCTAATGATATTTTAATATTACACACAGTATATTATAACTGTGACCGGTTGAAACAAATATTGCGTTTGTGTATAATGGTTAAATAATTTCCGCTATTAATTTTAATAAGAGAGAATTTATGCTTGAAGAAAAAAACAAATATATTAATGTGCCTAATTTCCTAACACTGCTTCGTTTTTTAATGATAGGAGTGATGGTCTGGTTTTTCCTAAATGACCATCCTATCTATGCAATGATTGTGTTCATCACAGCTGTTTTTACAGACTTTCTGGATGGATATATAGCGCGCAAATTTAACCAGATCACAAACATCGGCAAACTCCTTGATCCTCTTGCGGATAAGCTTTTGCAGATGGCAGCAATCTTTTGTATGTTCTGGGTGGGATACCTTCCGCTTATCGCTTTTATACTTGTAGTTTCATGCGAAGTTCTTATGGTATACGGAGCAAGTTTCCTTTTGATGCGCCGCCATACGATAATTGCAGCCAATACATTCGGCAAGATTTCCGCCGGAATTATGTATGGTGCAATACTTTCTACCTTCCTGCATGATTTCACCGCTCCATTTGACACCTATGCTATCTTCTTAGCGATCTCGCTTATATACATATCAATGGCACAATACTGGTATCTGGCTGTACGCAACAGGAAGAGGCAGGAAAATGAAAAGCTTTCAGATTAGAACAAATGCACATTCTCAGATGATTGATATAACAGCTCAGGTCGCTCAGGCCGTAAGAGAGAGCGGAGTTGAAAACGGATTATGCACGGTTTTTATACCGCATACCACAGCTGCTGTCACAATAAATGAAAACGCAGATCCTGATGTTACGCGCGACATTTTAGACAAGCTTGACCGTATACTTCCAAAAAGCGATGGATACAGACATTTTGAAGGCAATTCTTCGTCACACATTAAAGCATCTATGTTTGGTTTTTCAGAAACCGTAATAGTTGAAAACGGGCGCCTTATTCTAGGCACATGGCAGGGAATATATTTCTGCGAGTTTGACGGCCCCAGAACAAGAAAGTTTATTGTTCATATAAAATAATTTCATTTATAATTTATTTTTTTAAGCGGATAAAGATTAATGATGATATACTAATAAGATATTATTTTCTAAGTTTAGTTTTCAGGAGATTATTTGATGAACAAAAATAGAAACAGGCTGATATTTATTCTAACTGCATCAGTTTTTGTCATATTGCTATTACTTTCTATATTTGGGTATAAAGATTACGCTCTTATTATCGAAGGCCTTTCCATTGAAAACGCTGAACTGTCCTCTGAAAATATTCTGTTAGGCATACAACATGAGATAACAAAGCCCGTATATGTGAGCAAGTTAATTGCTAACACAATTGTTTTGAGTGACTTAAATGCCAATAACGATATGTGCGATAACATACCCAGTTGTTTAGAAGATATAGCCAATGAATATGGGTACACAACAGCCTACTTTGTTGATACAGACAAATTTAATATTTATAAAAACGACGGAACTGCAGGCCATCTTGATTCTACATTGTCTGAAAACGGATGGATAAATGAATTTATAATTAATGATGTTGACTATGATCTATATATAACCAGAAGGCCCACCATTGAAAAAGAGGTTATGCTTTATGTCAGCTATGCTGTTAAAGATAAAGAAAAACTCCTGGGAATAGCCGGTGTTGCAATTTCAATGGATGAGATACGCGACATTTTAAAACAATACAGCGATAATCTTGAAGGCAGTGCCTATCTTGTCAACACAAACGGAACTATACAAATCAGCTCAGGGCCTCAGCCGAAAAATCCTGTGAGTTACCAGTTTCTGAAAAACGAAGAAAAAGAAAGCTATAATGAGTTTGAAGAAAACAAGATTTTTATTTCTTCTGAAGACGGCAATGATGTTTTATTTGCATTCTATTATATAGAAGAAATAGATGTTTATCTTGTAGTAAACCAAAACTACGAAATTCTTGAATTTCTTCTTATGTATCAGCGGCTAAGAATAGTTGTTGTTTTCGTCATTGCATTTTTGCTTGTGGCTATACTTATCATTAAGATAACTTCCCACTTCCACAAAAAGAATATAAAACTTGCTAACACTGATTATCTTACCGAAATATACAACAGAAATGCATTTGACGCCTCGCTTAAAGAAGCTGTTTATTTGGCAAAAGAAAAAGATTTGGTCATTACTCTTGCTATAATAGATGTTGATGATTTTAAAACTATTAATGACGTTCACGGACATATCGAAGGTGATAGTATATTAAAAAATACCGCCAAACATTTTAAATCATTTATCCGTGACAAAGACATAGTTGCCCGTTGGGGCGGAGATGAGTTTGCCGTTATCTTCAGGTGCGATATAGAGCATACTGAGAGAATCTTAAACAGGATAAAAGAGGCAGTATCGCAAAACTCCGTTTTATCGAAATATGGGATAACTTTCAGCATAGGTATAACTCAAGGCATAATAAGCGATGATGTGAAATCACTGCTTGCCCGAGCTGACAGCGCGTTATACTGCGCAAAAGACCAGGGCAAAGACAGAATTTGCAAAGCATAAAAAAGGCTGTATTAGCAGCCTTTTTATTATAACTTAGCTATCAGCTCATCCACCCTTTTCCTTCGGCTTACAATCAAGTCCTTTTTCCATTCGCTATGGTCATCATCCGTATATTCTCTAAAAGGTCCTTCCACTATCATAATAAGTGCCATATAGTAGCCGTAAAGCGCGGTTCTTAAGTCAAAATGCTTCATGTCACTTTCGTCGGTGTTATATCCCCTGCAGAAAGCCTTGTTATCATAATTGTAGAAATATACTTCCATTAGGTTGTCGCCCCATAAGGAACGCTCAAAGTCAATAATGCCTGTAATCTTACCGTCTTTTACAAACACATTGCCATCCCATAAATCCCAATGGGTAAGTTTGGGCTGCGATATAACATTCAGAACTTCTTTTAATCCTTTTACCATATCAGCAAGCTTTTCGTACTTCTCGCCTATATCCACATTAAATTTCTCTGCATCCTGCAAAGTTATGTCAATCATTGATGAAAAGCATTCATGCCATGTGTCATATTTTTTGTGGCAATCTGCAAAATATCCGAATTTATCTGATGTTACGGAGTTAATCTGCTTATTATACTTCCCAAGCACCTCCTCAACTTCTTGCCTGGCGCTTTCCGTCATATTCTCTTTAACATGATTGTATGGTTTTCCGTCCAGCATCTCCATTATATAGTATTCCTGCTCTATAACATTTCCGCTTGTATCATAGGCCAGTACTTTTGGTATAGGAATAGCAGTTTTTTCTAAAAGCAGATTCATCACATCCACTTCTGCTTTCATAATATCCTTTTCATACTGCATCACCAGAATATCTTTCGGAGGGGCTATTTTAAGAACTGCTCTTCTCCCCTTCTGAGTTTCAATTTTATAAGCTGAGTTAAACCATCCGTCAGTAAGCTCTGAAAAATCTTTCAAGCCTTCATTGAATGCATTCTGAGTTATCTCGTTTAGTTTGTTAAAGTCCAGATAAGTTTTTGTTTTGCTCTGCATAAAGCTTCTCCCAAAATTTAGATATAGTCGGATTATATGACAGGCTCTTATTATGGTCAATGGTATATTTATTAAAACAACATTAATCTTTTAAATCTTATGTGCTGAAAATAAATATACAAGACAATATAAGCCTGCTTATTGACTGAATAAATCTTAATCCTTCATATTACATGACGAATTATGTATAATTTACTTATAAACTAAGGAGTGTGTTTTATGAAAAAGTTTGCTGTTCCTTTTATAACTTTTACGCTCCTTTTTTGTTCTTGTTCCAAAAAAAAGGCTGAAACTAATATTGATACATTCACATTCCACAGTGTAATATTAAATAAAGACATGCAGGTTCAGGTTTATCTTCCTCCCAAATACAGCGATGATACTGGGTACCCTGTACTGTACTTCTTCCACGACCACGGCGGAAGTCCATATACCGTCATGGAGCAATATGAGATTGCACAGACAGCGCAGCTTTTGATTGAAAGCGACGAAATATACCCTATTATTATTGCAGCCGTGGATATTGACCGCAGTTTTGGAATAAACTCATCGGAAACCTCTAAGACCTACGAAACACATTCAGGCAAATCATTCGACATGGGTATGTATGAAGATTATTTTATGTGGGAAATCATCCCATACATCGATGAGAATTACATCACCGACCAAAACGAAAGATACATAGGCGGATACTCAATAGGAGGTTTCGCAGCATTATACCTTGCATTAAACTATCCTGAAAGCTTCACAAAGGCAGGAGGTCACAGCCCGTCGATATTTATTGACAGTTTCCCTGATGAAACCGTAACCCAATTTTTATACCCTACCGATGAGCTTAGAGAGGTAAGAGATCCCATAAGAATAGTTCAAAACTCAATCGGAGAATTTCCTGAATTCTTTTTAGATGTTGAGGCAGGAGGCTCAGACGGTGTGGAATTCCTATATAACGCTATGGTAGATAAAAACATAACAGTACAATACCATGTTTTAGGTCTCAGCCACAGCAGACAAACATGTGCAAGCAATATGGAAGAGTATCTTAAATTTTATGCTGGATCAAATGATAAGTAACATCATTTTCTAATCTATTACAAATGATATTCATTATTTGCCTGGGTTTTCTCCTTATCTGTTGACAACTTTATAACTCATGTTATAATCTTTATAACTAAACAGAGGCTATGACAGGAAGCAGTAAGCGAAATACAGGCAAAGAGAGCCCGTCGGCAGGTGTGAGACGGGAGCTGGAATGCGCTGAAGTCGTCCTTAAGCTTTGAGGCTGAAACTAAGTAAGCCGCAACGTAGGATTGCGTTAAATCATATGAGATTAGGTTCTTCCAATAATCAGATAAATTAGATTAAATGCGAAGTGTCTAAAATTAAGGTGGTACCGCGGAACATTTCGCCCTTTGCGAAGTGTTTTTTTATTTGGAAAAACTTTTTAAGGAATCAACGTTGAATAAAAGAAAAATCAAAATCGGAATGAACCGCTGGTTCGGCTACGACATTTCTGCCGAAGAATCATTTAAAATGATTAAAGCCACCGGCTTTGACAATGTTTTGTTATGGTGGGGAGATGAGTTTGACCATCAGATAGGCAAAAAGGAGCTGATGCCTGATATGGCGCGGGCAGAGGGACTATACATAGAAAACGTCCACATGACTTTTGCGCGAGCCAATGCGTTGTGGGAAAATTCCGATGAAACAGAAACAGCGGTAAATGAATATATAAGCTGCATTAAATCCTGCGGACAATATGATATTCCGACTATGGTTGTTCATCTGTCAAAAGGCATGAATCCACCTGAAATAAGCGAACATGGTATAGAAAACATAAAAAAACTGATTGGCTATGCGGAAAAACACAATGTGAATTTCGCGATTGAAAACATAGAAAGAAACGACTACACGGAATATATTCTTGAGAATGTTAAATCAGATAAGCTAAAGCTATGCTACGACAGCGGTCATGACAAATGTTTCATTGATTCAGGATTTCTAGAAAAGCATGCCGATAAAATCGTAACTCTTCATCTGCATGACAACGATGGAACTTCCGACCATCATATGATTCCGGGTGACAGCGATATCAACTGGACAAAAATAGTAAAATCATTGAACAAAGCCAACTACAAAGGCGCAATAACTCTGGAATGTGCAAACAACGGCCATGATATTTACAAAGGAATCGGCCCGGAAGAGTTTTTGGAAAAAGCATACCAAAGCGCAAAGAAATTAGTAACAATGATGGAAAGTGAACTATGAACTTAAATATAAACATATATGCCATAATCGTATTGATACTGTCAGCAATATTAGGCTTCGGCGGAGGCGTAATCGCAAGACTTATTACCGATGACGATAAAAGGCAAACAAATATTAAAATAGCGCTAAAAGGCGCAGCGCTTATTGGAATGGTCGCTGCACTTATCATCAGCATTTATTTATAAGGAGATAAAAATGGAACTTAAAATGGATAAAATCTACGATCCGAAACTAAACGAGGACAGAATCTATCAAAACTGGGTTGATGAAGGCTTATTTCACGAAGAGCCAGATCCCGAACGCGAGCCGTTTTGTATAGTAATGCCGCCTCCTAATATAACAGGCAAGCTTCACATGGGCCACGGTTTGGATAACACCATGCAGGATGCCATTACCCGATATAAAAAGATGATGGGCTTTTGTACTTTGTGGCTTCCGGGCACAGACCACGCAAGCATTGCAACTGAGGTTAAGATTGTTGACGCTATGGCAGAAGAAGGCTTGACCAAAGAGGAACTCGGTCGTGAAAAGTTCCTTGAACGAGCATGGCAGTGGCGCGAAGATTACGGTCGTACAATAGTAAGCCAACTCAAGCGCCTCGGCTCATCATGCGACTGGTCGCGCGAGCGCTTTACCATGGACGAAGGTCTTTCAAATGCAGTTACCGAAGTGTTTAACCGCTTCTATGAAAAAGGCCTTATATACCGCGGCTCAAGAATGATTAACTGGTGTCCTGACTGTATGACAGCGCTTTCCGATGCGGAAGTTGAATATGAAGAAAAAGCTTCACACCTCTGGCACATAAAGTACCCGCTTTCAGATGGAAGCGGCGAAGTTATCGTTGCAACAACGCGCCCTGAAACAATGCTTGGCGATACTGCTGTTGCAGTTAATCCCGATGACGAGCGTTACAAAGACATGATAGGCAAAACAATCATGCTGCCCATCATGAACCGCGAAATACCTATCATAACCGACAGCTATGTTGACCTTGAGTTTGGAACAGGCGCCGTTAAAATCACACCGGCACATGACCCTAATGACTATGAGATGGGCGAACGCCATGACCTAGAATTTATAAACATAATGAATGAAGACGGCACATTAAACCAAAATGCCGGAAAATATAACGGAATAGACAGTCTTGAAGCACGCAAGCAGATAGTGGATGAGTTGAATGAACTCGGTCTGCTTCATGAAATAGAAGACCATACGCATAACGTCGGCCTTTGCTACCGCTGCGATCATGTTGTTGAGCCTCTTATTTCAGAGCAGTGGTTCGTTAAAATGGACGATCTTGCAAAGCCTGCAATTGACGTTGTTGAAAGCGGCGATTTGCAGTTTGTTCCCGACAGATTCTCAAAGATATACTTCAACTGGATGTATAACATCCGCGACTGGTGCATCTCCCGTCAGCTTTGGTGGGGACACAGAATCCCCGCATGGTATTGCGAAAGCTGCGGACATATGATGGTTGCAAGAAGCGCACCCGATGTATGCGAAAAATGCGGCTCGGAAAACCTGCGTCAGGATGAGGATGTACTGGACACATGGTTTTCATCAGCTCTCTGGCCTTTTTCTACACTTGGCTGGCCGGAGAAAACTCCAGAGCTTGAATATTTCTACCCGACCGATGTATTGGTCACAAGCTATGATATCATCTTCTTCTGGGTAGCGCGCATGATTTTCTCAGGACTTGAACAGATGGGTGAAAAACCATTCTCTCATGTATTGATTCACGGCTTGGTACGCGACGAGCAGGGCCGAAAGATGAGCAAATCCCTCGGCAACGGAATCGATCCTCTGGATATCATAGACAGGTTCGGTGCCGACGCTCTTCGCTTCTCCCTTGTTATAGGCACATCCCCAGGAAACGACATGCGCTTTTCCGATGAGAAAGCTGAAAGCTCAAGAAACTTTGCAAATAAAGTTTGGAATGCTTCAAGGTTTGTTATTTCAAACCTCGGAGAAGAAGCGCCAATGGATATAAAGGATGCAAAGCTAAACATAGCCGACGAATGGATTCTTACAAGGCTCAGCCAGGTTACTCAGGATGTTGTGCGCCACATGGATGCATATGACCTAGGTATGGCCTGCACAAAAGTTCACGACTTTATCAGAAGCGAGTTCTGCGACTGGTATATTGAGTTTGCAAAACAGCCTATGTATAACGGAACAGAGGAAGAAAAAGCTTCCACACAGGCAGTGCTGTCGCATGTCCTTAAAGCCTCGCTTAAGCTCCTTCATCCGTTTATGCCGTTTGTAACCGAAGCTATATGGGAGCACATCCCCGGAGCAGAAGGATTCATAATGATGCAGAGCTTCCCAAAATATGAGGAAGAGTTTATATTTGAAGAAAGCAGCGCAAACATAGAAAACGTGATGGAAATCATCCATTCAATCAGAAATATAAGAGCTGAGATGAACGTACAGACAGGCAAGAAAACCTCTGTTCTTCTTCTCGCTTCGGAAGATGCTGACTATCTTGAAGGCTGCACAGGATATATCAAATCCCTCGCCAGTGCGGACAAGGTTGAGTTTATTGGTGAAGCCATATCAAGCGATGAAAAAATGGTTTCGGCACAGTGTCTTGCCGCTCAGGTATTCATACCGCTCGGCGACCTTGTGGACATGGAAAAAGAAAAAGCCAGGCTTGAAAAAGAAATCACCAAAACAGAAGGCGAAATAGCCCGTTCAAAGGGCAAACTTTCAAACAAAGGATTTACAGACAAAGCTCCGGAAGCAGTCGTAAACCGCGAGCGGGAAAACCTAGCGAACAACGAAAAACTTCTGCTTGACTTAAAAGAGAGGCTTTCAAACATATAAAATGAACTATAACGAGTGTGTGGATTATATACAAAACGCTTCGCTTTACGGAGGCTTTAAAGTCGGCCTTAACAACATTGCGGAGCTTTTGTCGCGCCTCGGAAATCCTCATTTTTCAACCAAGTTTGTACATGTTGCCGGTACTAACGGAAAAGGCTCCGTGTGTGCGATGATGGAGCGTGTACTGCGCGAAAGCGGGTATAAAACAGGCCTTTTCACCTCTCCTTATCTTGAGCACTTTACAGAACGCATAAGATTTTCCGGAGAGAATATTAAAGAGGCTGCTTTTTGCGATATTGCAAACACTGTTATAAGCGAAGCTAAGAAAATGGCTGAAGATGGATTTAATCATCCGACGTTTTTCGAAATGGTGACAGCATGCGCTTTTTTAGCTTTTAAGAAAGAAAATGTAGACATCGCTGTAATTGAAACCGGCGTCGGCGGTCTTAATGACTCCACAAATATCATTGATCCTCTTATAAGCGTGATAACAAACATCGGCCTTGATCATACTTCAGTCCTCGGAAGTACTATAGAAGAGATAGCTCGTAAAAAAGCCGGTATAATAAAACCCGGCTGCCCTGTCGTTATTTATCCTCAGGACAGCAGCCTCGCTTATACAGAAGTTCTTATGGAGGCAAGAAAACAAAGTGCTCCGCTTTATTCTGCATCAGATGCTAAAATACTGATTCAAAGCTCGGGGCTTGGCGGTCAGAAATTTCAGATATCATATCAGGAAATTGAAGCACAGCTTGAGATTTCGCTGCTTGGTCGGCATCAGATGTTAAATGCCGCGACTGCATTTATTGCCTTGCTTGTCCTTAATCAATCACTTGGTTTAAGTAAAATATCAGCAAACAGCATACTGGAAGGCTTCAAAAAAGCAACTTGGCCCGGCAGATTTGAAGTAGTAAACGAGAAGGATCCGCTTATTATAATAGACGGAGCTCACAATGCTCAGGCTGCAAAGAAATTGAAGCAAGAGCTGTCACAGCTTATGCTCAATCAGAAATGTATTTTGCTTATAGGTATAATGGCAACCAAAGATGCTGAAGGAATAATATCAGAACTCAGCGAATTCACAAAAGCTGTAGTCGCCACCTCCCCCATTCCTCCAAAGAGCATTCCTGCCGATGAGCTAAAAGAACTGCTTGAAGAAAAAATCGATATAGTATATGCACAAGATAGCGTAGAGCTTGCACTTAAGCAGGCTGCACAGCTAGCACAAAAAGAAAAAGTCCCGCTAATAGTAGCAGGATCATTGTATCTGGCAGGCAAAGCCCGTACACTTATTTTAAACGGCTGATTATAAGTCTGAAGTTAATTCCTTTACAACAGTCATATAAACCTTCGATGCCTTCTTTTTGAATGCATCAACCAAGTTTTGTGCATCTTTTGCTGTTGCAGCCACTATTCGTGCTTCAAATATCACAACACCGTTTTCATTTATCCTGAAAAGTACGGGAAACTCATTTTCGCTGTCCTGAGAATAGTCAGCAATAATCTGCTGTTCTACCAAAATTTTTGATTTATTCTCTTTGGCGTAGTCATCAATTATTGTCCTGATTGAAAGAGGAATACTCTTTTTGAACTCATCGATTACTGCGATGCCGTTTGCTGTAATTGTATACATTTCGTCGCTTTCTTTTAAAAATCCGGCATCATTAAGATCCGTTATACACTCACGCATATCAAAATAGTTCATCCATTTATGCTGGTCAGCAAGTACATAAAACTGATCGCAGCTAAGCTTTACGCCAAGTTTTCTCGCCGCATATAAAAGGATAAATTTGTTTTCTGTTAAGTTATTTTTATCGTGAAGAGTAGTAATCTTTTTTTTCATTATTAGTCCTTATTTCAGCTTCATCTAATTATAAAGGCAAACAAAATAAATCACAATATTTAAATGATTTTTATTGGTTTATTTCCTTGCCATGGGATAAAAAAGAGTGTATAATATGTTTACCTTGAAAGCATGCTTTCGATGGTTTTTTTATTGTTAAGGGCTCATAGCTCAGCTGGCTAGAGCGCTACGTTGACATCGTAGAGGTCGATGGTTCGAGTCCATTTGAGCCCACCATAAAAATAGCCCGCATATTGCGGGCTATTTTTATGGCAAGAAACGCTTTAGTGTTTCGTAGCCCAAGAGTTTTGCTTTAGAAAAACTCGTTGCCCGACAATAGTTTTTGTATTATAAAAACTATGAAAGGGACACGTCTTATATAATTGTTTATATATTGCGGGCTATTTTTATGACAAGAAATCTAAGTATTTCGTAGCCCAAGAGTTTTTCTCATGAAAAACTCGTTGCCCGACAATAGTTTTTGTATTATTAAAACTATGAGAGGGATGTATCTTGCATAATTGTATATCTGCGCTAAAAAGGACAAGATAGTAAGTATGCTATAGACACTAACAAGTCAAACCATTATGCGTATTTTATGTAAAATTTTTTTAACCGTTTTATGCACAGATGGAATATCTGTTAAATGAATGGTATAATACATATATCAGATGGGAGCATCAAACATTCGAGGATTTAGGCGGTTTAACCGCCCTAAAAGTATCCTGAGGTGTGCGCTAGGCTGTTTATTAAAACCACAGTACAACATTGGGAGCGAAAGTCCCTATCGCAATGGCGGGCCGCCTTTTAAAGACGGATTACAGAACGATATGGCAGCGCACCCACCTGCTTAATCAGCGGGTTCCTAATAACGGCTATGACGGCACTTTGGGACATAATTTGATTTCGGTTCTGTAAACCGAAATATTGGCGGTGTAGAAACGCCGCTTTTAAATTGCAGAAAGACCGCAAATTTTGCGGTCTTTTTGATATAAATAAGCCTACTAACATTACTTTTCTCTTTTAAAGCACATAAACCAATCCAAGCAATACTTGCCCTCATCATCGCTTTCCATGCGCTCTTTTGCTGTTCCGCATGAACCCGGAGGCGGGATTATAACATCATCTCCCGGCTTCCAGTCGGCTGGTGTTGCGATCTGCTCTGCATCAGCTTTCTGCAATGCTACAACTATTCTTTTAATTTCTTCAAAGTTTCGTCCTGTTGATGCAGGATAGTATAAGATTGTTCTGACTACTCCCTTAGGATCAATGACAAATACTGCGCGCACTGCCATTGTTGTGGAAGAGTTAGGCTGAATCATGCCAAACTTTTTGGCGACATTCATCGAAATATCTTCAATCAGCGGGAATTTAACCTCAACGTTTTTCATTCCCTTATACTCGATTTTCTCCTGAATAGTTCTAAGCCATGCTATGTGCGAATATAACGAATCAACTGAAAGCCCGATTAGCTGAACGTTTAACTTATTAAACTCTTCTTCCATTGAAGCAAAAGTCATAAACTCTGTTGTGCATACCGGCGTAAAATCCGCAGGATGCGAAAATAGGATTACCCATTTGCCCTTAAAATCATCAGGGAAGCTTATCTGCCCCTGTGTTGTGTTTGCTGTAAAAGACGGTGCTTTATCTCCTATTAACGGCATAGTGACTGTTTCTTTTTCCTGAAATTGTTCCATGATATTCTCCTTTCAAACTTGAAACTGTATCATAATCTGATATTTTTCATCTGCTGTTATGATACTAAAGTTTGCATAGGCTAACAGTGACTATATCACATTAAAGGAAAATTATGTTTTGTTATGCTAGTGAAAAGAAATTCGATTTTCAAAAACCTTGACACAGCCTATTTTGCATCCACTTTTCTGGTTGCTACGATAGACACATCAGTACCCAATATATTTTTTTCGATAATATCGCCGACATTTAAAGGAGCATTCACCTTGGCACTTTTTATTACTTTAAGCGTCTCCTGTACAAGATTTTTTTTGATAGGATTATCAGTTTTTACCGAAACCATATCATATTCACCACCTAGAACCCTTACCGATGAAGTAACCATACGTTTAGGATCGCTAAACTCGCTCACAGCATATTTCTTGCCGCGGACGCACACATTGCCTTCCACCTGAATACTGCCTTCTGTGTCCTCAAATACAGTGAGCCTGCATCCAACCGGGCAGCTTGTGCATATTATATTCATTTTGTTGTTATCAGCCATATTAGCTCCCAACCGATACGGTTATAGTATCTATCGCTTTTTTAAAATCTGCGTTTTTTAATGTAATCTTTTCCATTTCTCCGGGTGTTGCAATCATCTTCTTCTTTTTAAGCAAAACCTCCCCGCCTGATTTAACGGTTATTACAGCAGGTTTTATGATATCCGTTACTCTGAAGTATATGTCGGTATCATCAGAGTTATCACTGCTTATTTTGTGAGGCACACAATATCGTACACTGTCTCCGGCAACAACCGAAACATAAGAAGCGTCTTCCTGTTTCCCGCTATATTGTGCTGCATACTTGCCTGCTATCTCAGCTTCCACACTTACGTTGTCCACCAAGTCATGCACATGCAGTACATTTCCACAGGCAAATATTCCAGGTATGCTCGTCTGTCTTTTTTCATCCACATAAGCACCCTGCGTTATTGGATCTATTGCGACATCCCCATCCAGAGAAAGTTCATTTTCGGGAATGAGTCCAACAGATAAAAGAAGCGTGTCACACTCTACATACGTAAAAGTTTCAGGCTTTGGCTTGCGGTTTTCATCCACCTCTGCGATAGTGACTCCTTCCACCCTGTCTTGTCCGTGAATCTCAACCACCGTATGGTTAAACTTAAGCGGTATTTCATAGTCATCAAGACACTGCGCAATGTTTCGCGCAAGACCGCTCGAATAAGGAAGAAGCTCTAAAACCATCTTAACTTCAGCACCTTCCCACGTCATCCTCCGCGCCATAATAAGACCTATGTCCCCCGAACCGAGTATCACAACTTTTTTGCCCGGCATATATCCCATCATATTAACTATATATTGCGCGCATCCTGCGGGGAAAACTCCCGCAGGTCTTGTTCCTGCGATGTTCAGCGCGCCGCGTGTACGCTCCCTGCATCCCATTGCAAGAACTATGGCATTTGCCTCTATCTCAAAGAAACCGTCAATAGTATTAACTGCCGTCATCTTTTGGTCCTTTGTAAGGCTTAACACCATAGTGTCGAGTTTTACATCTATGTCCGATTTTTCAACGAGGTCAATAAATCTCTGTGCATACTCAGGCCCTGTCAGCTCCTCGCCGAAATAGTGCAAGCCGAATCCATTGTGTATACACTGTTGGAGTATTCCTCCCAAGTGTTTGTCACGCTCTAAGATAACAACTTTCTTTGCGCCTTCTTTTTTAGCGGAAAGAGCAGCAGCAAGCCCTGCAGGGCCACCGCCCAAAACAGCAACATCATACTTCATCTTTGCCCTCCCTGCCGTTTATACTAACTATAATATTTGATCCATATGAGGATTTTAGTATCTCGCCCATGCTCATGCCTGTTTCGCGGGATAATATATCCATCACCCTCGGCATGCAAAAGCCGCCCTGACACCTGCCCATTCCTGCGCGTGTGCGCCTCTTAATCGCATCGATTGTTACAGCAGGCACAGGAGCATGAATCGCATCCATAACTTCCGCCTCTGTCACAGTCTCACACCTGCATATTACCCTGCCGTACAATTCGTTCTGTTTGACAGCTTCTGTTTTTTCTTCTGCATTCATCTCGCGGTAGCTCTTAAGCTTTTTCCTTATAGGATTAAAACTTTCTTTTTTAGCAAGAGAAAGCCCCGCTTTTTCAAGAATCATTCTTACTTCCTCAGCTATAGCCGGTGAAGCAGAAAGTCCCGGAGAGCAGATACCGGCTGCCTGAACAAATCCTTTTTTAGTTGCTGATTCTTCTATCAGAAAATCATGCTTTTCCTTTAGAACTGCGCGTATTCCCGCAAACTGCGTGATAACATTTCTGAGGTTAAGGTTCGGCACCGAACGCACGGACATCTTTTTGAGATAGTCCAATCCTTCCTGGGTAGTGGAAGTGTCTTCCTTGTCCTGCATGTCAAGAGCAGTAGGACCTGCAAACACAGTACATTCCACAGTCGGTGCAACAAGCACGCCTTTTCCCATCTTAGACGGTGTCTGAAAAAGCACTGTGTTCATTCCTTTGCTTTCCTTCTTGTCCATCAGCATATATTCGCCCTTGCGCGGGATAATAGTAAAATCTCCCGCACCGCACATAGCGCTCATCTCATCGGAATAAAGACCTGCTGCATTGACAACGTACTTAGCCTGTACACAGTTTTCTCCCGAGCATAGTGTAAAAACTTCGCCTTGTTTATCAATTTTATCAACTTTAAAGTTAAGTTTTATCTCAGCTCCGTTAATAACTGCATTTTCGGCAAACGCAATGTTTAGCTCATAAGGCGATGTAATTGATGCCGTAGGCGCCCAAAGCGATGCTGCAACTTCAGGATTAATGTTTTCTTGAATCTCAAGAGTTTCCTCCCTGTTTAATATCCGGACACCGGAAATTCCGTTAAGCTTTGCTCTTTCAAGGAGCTCTTCAAGCTTTTTTATATCCTCATCATCAAACGCAAGAACCAATGAACCCGTATTTTTATACGGCACATCAAGCTCGCTGCACAGGTTTTCCATCATAGCGCTGCCTTTTGTATTAAGCTTTGCCATAAGCGTTCCAGGTTCGCAGTCATAGCCAGCATGGACTATCGCGCTGTTTGCCCTTGATGCGCCTGTCGCCACATCATTTTCCCGCTCCAGAACACAGATATCCAAGTCATACTTGGAAAGCTCGCGTGCAATAGAACAACCGGTAAGCCCTGCGCCAATTATCGCAACATCATACATAAATAATCCTTTCCATACAAAAAAGCCACCTAAACAAGACCTCACTGAGGTTTGTATAAGCGGCTCTCATAATCTCTGCCTTATTAAGTTAGTCTCATTCTACCACTTACGCAGTAGTTTGTCTATAATATTACATGCAGTAATCCATGATGAATTCCACAAAGAATCTTACTCCGTTTTCCATCTGAACTTTGGAAATTCTCTCATTCGTTCCGTGAATTCGTCCCAAATCTTTAGTTTCAAGCTTAAACGGGCTTATGCAGTAGATGTTATCTGTAACACACTCAAAATAGCATGAATCCGTTCCGCCTATCATAAGATAAGGAACTATTGGAATGTCACCATGCACTTTTTTAGCAACCGATTTAACCATGCTAAACTCAGCGCTTTCCATCGGAGATATAGCAGACGGCTCTTTCCCGCGCAAAACCTCAAGTTCAAGGTTATCGTTTTTCGCTACTTTTTTTATGTGATCCAAAACATCCTGAATGCGCTGACCCTGAAGCACTCTGAAGTTAACTGAAATGTTTGCAGTTTGCGGAAGAACATTACCTGCCGGGCTTCCTTCTGCCATTGTAGGTGCTATTGTTGTGCGAATCATTGCATTTGTAAGCTTGCTTTTGGAAAGAACAGCAAGCAGCAAGGGCTTTGTAAGCCACAGGTTTGCTATAACAAACTTCATGCCAAACTTCATATACCTTCCAAGCTCAGTAAATGTCATTTCAACAGGTTTGATAAGCTTCTTTTTAAACTGGTTCTTTTCAAGCTTTACAACTGCGTCGCAAACCTGAACAAGGCCATTGTTTCTCGGCGGCTGTGATGCGTGTCCGCCTTCATGTTTTGCGGTGATTTTAACATCAGCATATCCTTTTTCGCATACACCGACCATTCCAATATCGCTTGAAATACCAAAAGTGTCTCCGGGTACAATTGCCCCGCCTTCATCGATAACGGCTGCCAAGCGTATTCCTCTGTCAAAAAGAGTTTGTGCTATAGCCTGAGCACCGCCGCCGGATGAACCGACAACTTCCTCGTTGTGTCCGAAGCAAAGATATACTGTACGTTTTGGCGATACGCCTTTTGCAAGCAAAGTTTCAACCGACTCAAGCACGCACACCAGCTGGTTTTTCATGTCGAGCGTTCCGCGCCCCCACACAAATTCATCATCAACGTGTCCCGAAAAAGCTTCCTGTTCCCAGTCCTCTTCTGTTCCGGGCATAACAGGCACAACATCCATATGTGACAACAACGCGAGCGGAAGAAGATTTTCGTCTTCGCCCTTCCATGTGTATAAAAACGAATGGTCAGCTATAACTTCTTTTGTAAGATGTTTGTGTACAAGCGGATACGCTTTAACTATATGCTCTTCCAGCTTTTTAAACTCTGCCCAGTCCACATCATCGGGATTGGGTCTGGATATGCTTTTACACTGTATTGCCTCAGACAAACTTTTTACAGCCCTGTCTCCGTCTATCTCGATTTCCTCGTGAACAGGTGTGATTTTTGACTCCTCCGGCTTAAGCGCCGCAGCTTTCATAATCATAAAAATCAAAAAAACAATTATCCATGGTATAACAAAAAATATCCAATGCATCAGATTTTACCTCTCTTATATAAAAATCTTGCGCATACTATCGCAAGTATAGCTCCTACTGGAACCATTATTCCCACATATCTTGCAGGTACTATTATAAACGCAGCCAACATTACCAATGCCGGAACTATCGCTATCTTATAATACTTTCTCAGCCAAACTATTCCCAAAGCTCCGAACAGAGCAGGGAGAACATTGTTAAATGCAGGCTGCATTACCGGTGCTTCAAGCACAGGGCGCAAAAAGCTAATCCCGATAACGCCAAGGATTATAATTATATCCGTAACTATAGCAGATACCGCAATCGAAATGGTCGAAACGATGTCGCCTTCCTGTGTGCCGGATTTTACATCCGCAATGCGCATTGCATTTACCGCACACGGTATTTTGAGGTTTGTAAGGTTTCCCGTCACAAACATTAGATACGACGAACCTGAACCAACCATAGGTGCATACGTTACAAACTCAATAATTCCGACAGGCAGATATATCATTACAACCCCTAGAAGTCCCTGCCAGAAAGTGTTCCAGGGCGGTGTTACGTTAAAATAAAGACATATTGCAAGCGGAACACTAAGCATAAGTACAAGAGCAAAAGCACTCCATATTTTGCCCACTTTATGTGTTTTTTTCTCATAAATCTTATAACTTTTCTGCTCAAAAGTTTCCTCTGCAGCATTTTCTGCAGGTATATTAACAGTATTTTCGCTCATCAGATTGCACCTCCCAGAATTATTGTGTAGACAATAGCCATTCCCATGGATATAACCATTGAAAGCGGAAGCGCAAAGCCTTCAAGCCATTTGGCATTCTCATTTGTTTCAGATATTCTTGTAAACACATACATAAGCACAGCTGATGTTATAAGCGTCAGTATGCCGGCAAAACCGACTGCCCAGCCTTCAGCTCCTGCTGTAAGCTGAGAAACTGCATCTACTATCGGCGGTGTTATAATATATCCACAGAATGTAGCTACAAGTCCCATGAAAAGCGATGTTACGAAAAGCTCTCCCCATTTCCTGTCGGTCTTTTGCATGTTGCCCATGCGTTTGTCGAGGAAATTAAGCCCGCCGAACAGACAAAGCAGAATTCCCCAGATTATGCCTATGCTCATTACAAGCACTACACCAGCAAATACGCTCATTGAAAAATTCGGATCTGCAAGTCCTTTTGCCATGCCCATTGCTGTAGCTGCCTGCTCTGCAACAGGAAGCTCATATGTCACAGCGCCAACGACGGAAAGCCTGATCCATGGCAGCGGCACTCCGAGCGCACGCGACATGGTAAACACGCCGATAACTATGGGTATTGAAGGCACTATTGAAAAAATTGCCGAGTTTTTAACTGCCCCCCACAATGTCTTTCGGCTCATGCCGATTTTTACTCCCTGTTTCCATGCACGCAGCAAAAACACAACAGACTGCACTATAACAAACGTTGCGACTATTGCACCTAAAATGTACATGACAGGAGCATTGATTTTGTCTTGATAAGTCAAATAATCACTTCTTCCTATATTTATTTCTATTCCAGCTTTTATGCTGTTTTCTACCTATATAATTCTCTGATATCTTTCAAAGCTTCAATCAGTTTATCCATCTGCTCTCTTAATCCAATCGAAATACGAAGATAGTTGCGAATCCTTTCGGGATTTTTAAAGTGACGCACTATAATCTTTCTTTCGCGCAGATATTCTGCAATCTTTTCAGCCGGTATCTTGCTGTGGGAAACGAAAATAAAGTTAGCTTTTGAGTCAGTTACATCAAAGCCAAGCTTTTTAAGCGAATCCGCCGTGTCTCGCCTTATGGATGCTACCTTTTCACACTGGCTTCTTGTATAGCCGGTGTCGAGGATTGCAGCAGTCATTCCAGCTTGTGCCACAGTGTCCATTGTATATGAATTAAATGAGTTTTTAACGCGTATGATGCCGTCAATCAAATGAGGCTGCGCCATTACATACCCACCGCGCAGGCCGGCAAATGCATGGGATTTTGACAAAGTTTTAATGATTGCAAGGTTCGTATACTTGCTGATGAGCGAAACTGCGCTCTGTCCTCCGAAATCTATATATGCTTCGTCGATTATAACTACGGTTTCTGTGTTCTTATTCAAAAAAGAAATGATTTCATCCATTCCTGTTACTACACCTGTGGGTGCATTCGGATTCGGGAAAATTACACCGCAGTTATCCTGAAGATAATCCTCCAGATTAATATTAAACTCATCATCCAAAGGAATCGTCTTATACTCTATATTAAACAATGTGCTGTATACTGGATAAAATGAATATGTGATGTCCGGGAAAAGAAGTGGCTTTTCACCGCCGAAAAATGCCGCAAAACAGAACGCAAGGACTTCGTCCGAGCCGTTTCCTATATATACATAATCGGTGCCGGGAAGGTTTTCAGTTTTTACAACAGCTTCGCGCAGCGTTTCACATTCAGGAGCCGGATATAGCCGAAGATCGGAGTTTATAGCTTTTTTCATAGCCGAAAGCGCTTTCGGGCTTGGCGGGAAAGGATTTTCGTTTGTGTTAAGCTTTATTAATGTTTTATCTTTTGGCTGCTCTCCCGGCACGTATGGTGTCAGGCTTTTTGCAAGTTTGCTTAAATATTTATCCATGTTTTTCTCCATCCATAAATATTATCACAGATGGGTATGGCTAGCAATTATTTAGTTCGCTAAATTAACTGTTATTATCAATTTCATAAACAACAGCTCTCTTTTTCAGCACAATCATATAAATGCCGGCAAGAACAAGCGTAATGCCTGCAATGTGGGATAAAGAAATCCTCTCGCCCAATACAAAAACCGATAAAACAACAGAACTTAACGGCATAAATCCCGTAAAGCCTGCAGCTTCGCTGATTTTAACCTTAGCCAATCCTGAAAACCAAAATGCATATGCTGCTGCCGAACACATAACACCGTATATCATCATATAAACAAAATCTAAAAGATTTACTGCAGCAAACACATTGTTCATGACAGCTGTATATCCGCCTAAAGGCAAAAACAGAATAAGCGCAAAAAACATAACAATTGCAGTTGAAGTTAGCGGTTTGTCGGAATAAGACTGCTTTTTTCTAAAGATTGTAAACATCGCCTCACTGCACACACTGAAAAAAGCAAACATACCGCCAAGCACAAGCTTTATGTCCAGTTTAATTGCCATTCCCGCTATGTCCACATTTAAAAGGCTCATGCCGAAAAAGCATATAAACACAGCTAAAACAGTCTTGAAGTTTAATCGTTCTTTTAAAAATATAAGCGAAAGCAGAGCCAAAACCGCTGGAGTTGTGCTGAGTACAATTCCCGTTGATGCGGCTGAGGTATATTTTAGCGATATCATCATAAATACACGAAACAGTAACACGCCAAACAACCCCTGAAGAAACATCATAACGTAATCTTTTTTTGCTATGTTTCTAAGCTTCGGCATTCCCTCGGATATTACTGCAGCAGGAATGATTGCAATAAGCGCAAACACCATACTTATGGTTTGTGCAAAAAATATCGGCAGATGCGAAATCAGCTTTCCCATTATTACAGATGAGCCAGCAAGCGACATTGCTGCTGCCAGCTGGAAATATCCCAAAGTTCTTTTTTTATCCATAGCTCCTCCAAACGTTTTTTTCATTGTATCTTTTCAATCTGGTTTATAAAAGCGCCAGATATGTGTTATTATTTAAGTACCAGTTTAGGAGGCCACCATGTATATACCAATAAACAAATCGTCATCAACATCCATGTCAAAGCAGATATATGTTTATATAAAAAGCAATATACTTAACTCAAATCTTGCAGGAAACTCCAAGCTCCCTTCTTCCAGAGCTCTGGCAAAAGAGCTCTCGGTTTCCCGCAATGTAGTATTGGACGCATATAATCAGCTTTTTGCAGAAGGATATCTGTATTCAAAAGAACGGTCGGGAATCTTCGTTATGGCCGGCTTATGCCTTCCCAACGAAAAGAAAGAAATGCAGTATAAAGGTAGTCATCGTATAGGTTTGCAGTTTGAAGAAAACAAAAAGTATATAGATTTCAGGACAGGTGTGCCAAACCTTGCTCTTTTCCCGAAAAATAAATGGGGAAAACTATACCGCGAAGTTTGCATTGATACTGAAAGCGGCAGTTTGGACTACTACGAGCCTTGCGGAAGCTATGTCCTTCGAGAAAAGCTGTGCGATTACTTAAACCGAGTCCGCGGTGTATCGGCATCTCCTAAAAATATAATTATCACAAGCGGTGCGGCACAGTCTTTCAGTCTTATTACAAAATACTTCTCAGAAATCAATAAAAATGTCATAGCTGAAGATCCCATGAGTTTCGGTATCACAAAAATCCTTAACTTTTTTAACATGGAAATTCATCCTGTTCCTGTTGATACAAATGGAATAGACACCGATTTGCTTCCCAAGAAAAAACCTTCACTTGTATTTACCACACCCTCTCACCAGTTTCCGACAGGTGCAGTTCTTCCCATGAACAGGCGCATATCTCTTATAGAATACGCAAAAAAGACTGGCGCATACATAATTGAAGATGACTATGACAGTGAATTCAGGTATGAAGGATACCCTATCCAATCAATGCAAAGTCTAGCTCCCCAAAACATCATATATGTTGGCACATTCAGCAAAACCCTCTGCCCCGCGCTTAGAATCGGGTATATGATACTTCCAGATAAGCTCGCCTCCGAAATTCAGTCAATAAAATATATTGACGATCTTCATTCACCTATATTGGAGCAGCTTACACTCGCCCGTTTTATTGAAGAAGGTATGCTTGACAGGCATATATCCATATCAAAGAAGCATTATGCGAAAAAATGCGCTTTGCTTATTACGCTTCTAAAAGATACTTTCAGTGAAAGCATTAAAATTTACGGACAAACTGCAGGCATTCATATCATGGTAAAATTTATTGGAATGGATTTTAATAGCGAGTTTGTGCAGTCAGCAAGAAGCCTTGGCATAAATATTGACCTTGCGTCCATGCATTCAATACAAAGCAAAGCATATGATGACTGCCTGCTGCTGGGGTTCGGCAACCTATCAAATGATGAAATAAAAATGGGAATAAGCGGTCTTAAACAAGCTATTGGTATATTTCAGGTAAAATAATGATGATTTGGCTAAATCATCAATTGAATTTGGCAAATAATTATAGTAAATTAGATATTGAAGAAAAAAACAAAAAATAAGGAGTAAGCTTATGGGGATAATGGATTTTATTAAGAGCGAATTAATTAACATAATCGAATGGACTGATGATTCATCCGACACTATGGTTTACCGCTTTCCGGTGCACGACAACGAAATTAAAATGGGAGCCCAGCTTACCGTCCGCGAATCACAGGCGGCGATATTTGTAAGCGAAGGCCAGCTTGCCGACGTTTTTACTCCCGGAAGATACGAACTTACAACACAGAACATGCCATTGCTTACAACAATAAAGTCGTGGAAGTATGGATTTGATTCCCCTTTCAAGGCAGAAATATATTTTGTAAACACAAAACAATTCACAGACAGAAAATGGGGCACAATGAACCCAATCATGATGCGCGACGCAGAGTTTGGAATGCTTCGCCTTCGTGCATACGGTATATATGCCTTCCGCGTAACAGATCCCGCAAAATTCATGAAGGAAGTTTTCGGTACAAGCTCAGAGTACACAGTTGAAGGCCTTGAAGGTCAGCTCAAGCGCTCGATCGTTTCAGGCATATCCGACCTCATAGCTGAATTTAACAAACCGGCAATCGACCTTGCGATGTACTATGACGAATTAAGCGTTGCAGCAAAACAAAAGGTTCAGGAACGCTTTGATGTATATGGTCTTGAGATTTCATCGCTTTATATTGAAAATATCTCGCTACCCGAGGAAGTGGAAAAAGTGCTTGACCAACGCACATCAATGGGTGTTATGGGCAACCAGATGAATAAATTCATG
The DNA here is from genome assembly GCA_963677605.2 of Christensenellaceae bacterium. GTDB lineage: Bacteria > Bacillota > Clostridia > Christensenellales > UMGS416 > JAGLOK01. Next base: position 459,686 of record CAXXDX010000006.1, read on the forward strand.
CAGTATCAGTCTGCACAGGCGATTCGCGATGCAGCTCAGAACGAAGGCGGCGGACTTGCAGGCGCAGGAGTGGGACTCGGTGCCGGAGCAGCCCTTGGAAATGCATTCGCTAATGCGATGAACGGCGGAGCGGCAGGAAGCCCTCAGGCAACTGCAACATGCCCATCATGCGGAGCGCAGGCATCTCAGGATGCTAAATTCTGCCCTGAATGCGGAAAACCTATGACAGTTCCTAAAGCTAAATGTATAAGCTGTCAGGCTGAGATAGCAGCTGGCTCAAAATTCTGCCCCGAGTGCGGAGCAAGCCAGGAAGCACCTGTATGCGCAGGCTGCGGAGCAAAACTTGCGGCAGGAGCAAAATTCTGTCCTGAATGCGGAGCAAAGGTTTAATAATGTCAGAAATTAATTTCGAAAATAATCAGAACAGGGAGAGCACAAAGTTTCCCTGCCCGTCATGCGGAGCAAACATGCATTTTGATCCGGAGTCAGGCAGCTTGAAATGCGATCACTGTGATAACATCATTGCCTTTGAGCGCAGCGATGAAAAGATTTTGGAATATGACTTCTTTACTTTAAACGATATTGACAAAAAAGAAGCCGAGGGCGACGAAACTCTTACAATCCAATGTGAATCCTGCGGCGCAAAGACTACTGTAGGAAGCGACACTATATCAAAGTTTTGTGCTTTCTGCGGCTCTTCCCACATAATATCTCTGGAAGAGATGGGCGGAATTCCTCCGGAATCCGTCATACCTTTTCAGATACCCGAAAAGACTGCAACGCAGGCATTTAAAACGTGGATTAAAAAGCGATGGTTTGCCCCTAATGATTTAAAAAAGCAAAATCTTGCCGGAAAACTGCAGGGTGTATATGTCCCCTACTGGACATATGACGCCGACACTTTCTATTCATTTACAGCGCAAGGCGGAAAGTACTATTATGTAACTAAAACACGTGTTGTAAACGGAAAGCGTCAAACATATCAGGAGCGCCACACAAGATGGTATCCGGTTTCCGGCAGCAATCAGCATTATTTTGACGATCTTCAGATTCAGGCTTCAAAAGAGATTGACTACAATCTTCTTGAAACCATCGAACCTTTTACAATGAGCAAACTCACACCATACCTAAAAGAGTTCCTTTCAGGATTTTTGGCTGAGCGTTACTCAGTCGATGTAAAAGACGGCTGGGAGGACGCAAAGCGCGAGATAAACTCCGAGCTTAACTCAATGGTACGTGCCGAAGTGCTGTCAAGAGGCTATGATGAAGTCAGTTCTATCCGTATTGTTGCAAACTATAAAAAAGTTGCATACAAACATATATTAGTCCCTGTATGGCTTTCATCATATAAGTACAAAAAGAAGACCTATCAATATATGATAAACGGAGAAAACGGCAAAGTCGCAGGCCGCGCGCCGGTAAGCGCATGGAAGATAATCTCTCTGATATTGGGCATAGCAGCAGCCGGCGCAGCTATCTACTTCATATATCAGTATTTTGCTGGATAAACAAAAGTCGCGGCACAACACAATGTTGTGCCTTTTCTTTAGGAGGGAATATGATAGAGTTAACTTTCTGCGAATCAACAGCAGACGCATTAAAATATGCTATTTCTAACGCTGAAGATGATAACAAGGTATTCAGTAAGAAAAGCGAAGTAATAGCACTTAACCTTGCTCTTGACATCGGTGATATATCAGAAATTCACGAGAATATTATATCCCGAAAGTCCGTGCTTGAAAAACTGTATGGTGAATATGATGACACTGTCGAAGACTTATGGGAAAGCAACCTTCAAGCATATACCAGACTTAAAGAAAACACCGATATTCCGGTTAGAATGTGGTTGAGCGAATGCGACCCTGCAGAGCTTTGCGGCATGCATTTTGTGTGTTCGGTTTTGGCTGAAGAAGTTCCTCTTTCTATGGTTAACATATCAATACACCGAAATGACGGAAACAGTGTTACACGCTACTACAGCTCAGGCGAAGTGGAAGCAGAAAAGTTCGAAGAATTCGTAAAAGAAGAAAAAAATCTTGATAAGCCGGAACGCAGTTACTATTCAATCACATGGACAGACTTAATTGATGAAAACACACCGCTTAGATCAATTGTAAACGGCAAACTCATCGGTGTTCCAGAAGATATTTATGATTTTGCAATAAGGCACAACCTTCCAGAGGGTGAAATCTTAAGTGCAAAACTTATTGGCAAAACCATCCACATGGTTCCCGGTGTCGGCGACAGATGGCTTCACCTAAGAATATGTGAGATGGTAAAAGTGGGAGAGTTAATCGAAATCTCCCCCGCTGCATATGACTATCCTTATTCGGCTGTATATAAAAAAGCGTAAATAACTGAGTCTAATTTAACTTTCTTCCTCTATCTTCTGCGCAATAGAAACCAAATCAGCGAATGTGTCAAGTACATAGTCGCTTTTTTCATATTCTGCTGCATCGCCTATTGCAACTGCAGTCATTCCTCCGGCTTTTGCAGCATCAATTCCTGCTGTTGCATCTTCAATCACAGCACATTCGCTTGGCTTAAGTCCCATATACTCGCAAGCCTTTAAAAATACTTCAGGATCCGGCTTTGATTTTGTTATATTTGTCCCATCGGATATTGCATCAAACATATCCGTAAGATTAACGCGTTCCAATATAAATTTTGCGTTCTTGCTTGATGAGCCTATTGCAAGCATATATCCCTTTTCCTTAAGTTTTTTAAGAGTGCTGCGCACTTCATTGGTCACATCGTCAGGTGTCATACCTTTAAGCAATTGTCTGTATATACTGTTTTTTTCTGCAGCCAGTTTCTCCTTTTCGCTTTCAGAAAGAGTATCTCCTTCATATCTTTCAAGTATGATTTCAAGGCTTTGCATCCTGCTCACTCCGCGTAGTCTGTTGTTTATCTGCTCATCAAAATATACACCCAGATCATCTGCCATACTCTTCCATGCTTTATAGTGGAACTTATCTGTAAAAACAAGGACTCCGTCCAAGTCAAAAATTATGCCTTTCATGATAAACCTCTCTCATCAAAATATTTCAAATTATATACTTATTTTATCATATAAAAAGCCTAATTATTACCCAAAATAAAAAGAGGCTCATACAGAGCCTCGTATTTTACTCATTATCCCATAAATATTTCTATATCTTCATCTACTGTACCAATTCCTGCTATACCGAACTTGTCTACCAATACAGCCGCAACATTCGGCGACAGAAATGCCGGAAGTGATGGTCCCAGATGAATGTCTTTAACCCCTAAGTATAATAATGCAAGAAGTACAATAACAGCCTTTTGCTCATACCAAGCGATATTATAGGTTATTGGCAGTTCATTAATGTCCTGAAGTTCAAATACTTCTTTTAGCTTCAATGCAATGACCGCAAGTGAATATGAATCATTGCACTGTCCTGCATCCAAAACCCTTGGTATGCCCCCGATATCTCCTAATTGGAGTTTATTATATCTGTATTTTGCACATCCTGCAGTGAGAATCACTGTATCTTTGGGAAGTTTCTGTGCAAACTCAGTATAGTAGCTTCTTGATTTCATACGGCCGTCACAGCCTGCCATTACAAAAAACCTTTTTATCGCTCCGCTTTTGACAGCATCTACAACCTTGTCTGCAAGAGCGAGCACCTGATTGTGGGCAAACCCTCCTACAATGCTTCCAGTTTCAATCTCTGTCGGCGGAGAAAGCTTTTTGGCAAGCTCAATTATTTCCGAAAAATCTTTCTTTCCTTCGCTGTCCGCTTCAATGTGTTTGCACCCTGGATATCCGGATGAGCCCGTAGTAAAGATTCTGTTTTGAACTTCTTCTTTTCTGGGTGGAACGATACAGTTTGTGGTAAACAATATCGGACCGTTAAATGACTGAAACTCTTCAGTTTGTTTCCACCATGCATTTCCGTAATTGCCAACAAAGTTATCATACTTTTTAAAGGCCGGATAATAATTCGCAGGCAGCATTTCACTGTGTGTATATACATCAACACCGGTTCCTTTTGTCTGCTTTAAAAGCTGTTCCATGTCTGTTAGATCATGTCCCGATATTAATATCGCAGGATTATTTCTGACTCCGATGTTTACCTCTGTTATCTCAGGATTGCCATATCTCGAAGTGTTAGCTTCATCAAGCATCGCCATAGCCTTAACGCCATACTCGCCTGTTTTTAAAACAAGTGCTACCAAATCATCTGCTGACAGACTGTCATCCAAAGTCGCTGCCATTGCCTCATATATAAATGCGTATATATCAGCATCTTCTTTCCCAATATTTAAAGCATGTTTGCTGTATGCAGCCATACCTTTGATGCCATATACTATAAGCTCACGTAGAGAGCGTACATCTTCATTTTCCGTTTCCAAGACACCGACAGTCAATGCTTTCAATTCCATCTGTGCTCTGCTTTCTACCCAAAAATACGCACTTTCGTGTAAATCGTCTTTGCTGCCTTTACTAAGCTCTTCTCTTATTTCCAGCATCTTTCTAATCTGATTTGTGAATGCTTCATCATCAAAATTCGCATTCGTAATAGTCATAAACATACTGTTTAAGACCTCTTTATTCAACTTATCAGTTGCTTTTACGTTGCCGTTTGTAACTAAGACTGATATCCCCTTCACGGTATAGATAAGTAAATCCTGAAGGTTTGACACACTTTCATTTTTTCCGCAAACACCTTTAAGTGTGCACCCTTTGCCTTTAGCCGTTTCCTGACATTGATAACAAAACATTCCCATAATTTATCCTCCAATAAATTGTCTCATTTAGAAAACTTTTTTAATTCTGTTGCTTAAGCTCAAGAGTATTATATCTGATTGTGAATGTGATACACGTTGCATATGCAACGTTAAATGTTATTTTCTTAACAAAGTTACCAAACCGATAAATTATTTATACCTTTAATTATAACCAATTCTGTGGAAATATCAATTTTACAGGAATACAGCATAAAAAAGACAGGGAATAAACCCTGTCTTTATCTATAAAATGTTATATATGCTAAACCTCAATAATTTCATAGTCTGTAGCATGCCTCTTATATGCCATCTTTAAAAATGCCGGTGTAAGGAACGAACTTACTATAACGAGCAAAACTATAGGTGTTAAAAATGTTTCTGGAATCAGTCCTGCTGCAATTCCGCGGTCAGCTACAATAAGTGCCACCTCTCCTCTTGCCATCATACCGACACCGCATCGCAATGCTTCAATATTGTTGTATCCACCCAGTTTCGCTCCAACAGCCCCACCTACAACTTTAGTTAAAAGCGCGACCGTTATTAAGCTTAACGAGAATAACAGCATATGAAGATCGATGTGGTGTATAGTTGCCCTTATACCAATACTTGCAAAAAATATTGGAGCAAATAACATATATGATGTCACTTCGACTTTCTGATTAACATAATCGGACAATGTAATGCTTGATATCATAGCACCGGCGAGATAGGCTCCCGTAATGTCCGCCACTCCAAAAAAATGCTCAGCTGCATACGACAGGAAAAGGCAAAATACGAGCGAATATATAGGAACTCTTCTTTTTTCACCATATTTTTTAGAAAAATATTTAAACAACATATAAAATCCGAATCCGCACGCTCCCGCGAATGCAAAGAAACCCAATATCTTTAATATCACAATCCATATGCTTATGTTATTATCGGTAATGCTCATAAGTACCGTAAGCGCTACAATGCCCAAAATGTCATCTAAAATGGCTGCTCCTACAACAGTAGTTCCGGATTTTGTTTTAAATCGCCCAAGTTCGCGAAGTGTTTCTACCGTTATTGCAACTGAGGTTGCCATAAGTATTACACCCATGAAAATATATTTAAGCATCTGGATTTTATCCAGTCCCTTAAATCCTCCGGTAAATGCCGCAGTAACTAAAAATCCGCCTATTAACGGCAGAACTATTCCTAACAGTGCAATGAAAAAGGAGGCTTTACCCGTCTTTTTTATCTTGCGTAAGTCTGTTTCCATGCCTGCCATAAACATAATGAATATGACACCAAGTTCCGCCATTCTGTCTATAAACCCTGATTCATGCACTATATTTAATACATTCGGGCCAATTATGAATCCCGCAATCAGTGCTCCGACAACTGCAGGAAGCTGCAACTTGCGTGTTAAAACACCAAAAAGCTTGGTGCACAAAAGGATAATCGCTAAGTCTAAAAAGAAACCATAATTTAACATGTTAATCCAACTCTTCTCCAGCGGTCTAGCCGCATCTATATCTAAATATTTCTTGTGTCAAATCGCACGATATAAAAGTATATTACTTCATCTGGATAAAGTCAATAAAAGCAAAAAAAGTTATGCTGCTGCATAACTTTTTGCAAGTATTTTGATTGTTTTACTCGTTATTGTCCTTTTCATATGATTCTTTGGCAAGCTCTTGGATGACATCAATCTCCATATTCAATGCCAGAATCTTCTTATATATCTTGTCTACCTTTTCATCAGGTATATCATAGTTTAAAAACGTATCTTCAAAAGATGTAAACGTTGTGCTTATAAGCTTTGCAATCGTTATATATTTTTCGATATGAGGCAGCTTCAACGCATTTTTAAATTTTTGCAGATCGCTTTTTATTAATTTCACCAAATCATTTTCAGATGTAAATTCAGCTATGGCCAAAGGATATGGTTTTGTGCGCTCTAAAAAGTAATTGCCTCTTCTGTTCATATTGTAAACATATTGCAATGTTAAGCCGTCAAGTTCAAAGTTCACATAGCACATAGTGCTGTTTATAACCTGAATCTTCGCTCCCAGCTGCTGCAATTTAATAGTATTTTCAGATACTTCTGCTGTATTAATAATTTTTCTCATATTTCACCTCTATATATAAAAGACTATTAAGTACACGGTTGAAATGACTACCGAAACTATCATTATAGGAAATCCTACTTTAGTATAATCCATAAAGCTCAGTTTGTATCCTTGTTTTTTAAGCATACCGGAAGCTATTACATTCGCAGATGCTCCGACAAGCGTTCCGTTACCGCCAAGGCATGCACCGAGTGCAAGAGCCCACCACATTGGTGTAATCGGAAGCGCTGACATTACAGCTATGCTTTTTATAAGCGGTATCATTGTCGCAACAAACGGAATATTATCAAGGAAAGCAGATGCTATTGCCGAACCCCAGAGAATTAATATTACAAGAAGAACGAAATTATCCCCCGTCATACCAAGCAATCCTTTAGCAAGAAACTCTATAACTCCAACCTCTTCCAAACCTCCAACCAATATAAAAAGAGCGATAAAGAAGAATATTGTAGGCCACTCTACATCCAACAAAATTTCTTCCGGATCAAGCTTACTGACAAGAAGCAGCAGCGCAGCTCCCACCAAAGCCACAGTTGCCGACTCAAAGTTTAGGTACTGGTGAAGCACAAACCCGACTATTGTAATACCAAGAACTATAACACTCTTTTTTAAAAGCTTTTTGTCCTTTATTGCCAGATTTTCATCCATTAACATTATTTTTTCGCGCTGCTCTTTTGATATTACAAGTTTCTTTTTATACATAAATCTGAAAATCAGAATAACTGCTGCAAATATAACTACAACAACAGGAGCAAGATTTATGATAAAGTCCATAAATCCCATGCCTGACGCACTGCCTATCATAATATTAGGCGGATCACCGATAAGAGTTGCCGTTCCTCCAATGTTTGAAGACAGTATGAGCGGAAGTATGAAAAGCACAGGGCTTATCTCAAGCGTCTCAGTTATAACCAGTGTAACCGGTATAATAAGAAGTATAGTTGTAACATTGTCCAGAAGCGCTGACGCTACTGCCGTAAGCGCCGCAAACACCACAAGCACTTTCCACGGTTCGCCTTTTACCATCTTGGCAAACTTGATCGCAACATATTCAAATGCTCCGGTTCGCCTTAAAATGTTAACTATAATCATCATGCCGATAAGCATTCCGATTGTGTTAAAGTCGATAGTTTCTATAGCTTGTTCCTGAGTTATGATTTTAAATACAAGAAGCAGTACAGCTCCGAAAAATGCGATTGTTGTGCGATTGATTTTTTCTGAAATGATAAATGTATAGATTACAACGAAAATAGTTATTGCTACGATAATATGATATAATTCCATGGTTTTACCTTTATTGCCTTGAGTTTGTTTTAGTTCTTAGACTGTGTAAATTTTGATGTTTTCAGCAAAATCGTCACAATCTTCACTGTATACTCTTACTGTAATCGGCTTTGTCAAATCCAAGCTGAATATTCCTAAAATGGATTTTCCATCAACTACATATCTTCCGGACAATAAGTCGATATCAAACGGACATTGCGAAGTTATTTTCACAAACTCCTTGATTTCCTCAGGTAAAGACAGCCTTATTTCAAATTCTTTCATAATACACCAGCTTTCTTAAAGTTGAGCTTTGTAAATTTCCACACGCAAGTATATTCCTCTAAAATTTCAATGTCAATCACCCAAAACATCTATAGTTAAACTACATAAATGTAATAATATAAACTCATATAATAACACCAAATTATTGACATTGAATATAAAAAGGAGTAATATTATCTTCCTTTTGTAAAAACCATTCCATTATAAGGAGGCCTTATGTCCAAGCACCCTGAATTTGTTGCTGAAAGCAGCCATTCTCAAAATATTATTGCATACATAGCCTCTGAAATTAAAAGGCTTGTTCCACTTGAAAAAAAGCAGCACCTTGAGCTAACAGACTTAATCGCAATGACAGGCGGTAACTATAACACAGATTTATTTGTGGCGTCCAAAATGTATGAGATGACGCAGCGCACCCTTTTAGGCCTAAACCATGCGGTGAACTCACCTTTTTTCACAAGAGTGGATTTCATCCCAAACGGCAAAGAAAAACAAAAGCACTATATAGGAAAATGGGGCGTGTTGGATCCGAATACGCGCACTCCGATAATTGTAGACTGGCGCAGCGATATAGCAAACCTTTACTATACCCATCAGGTAGGCCCTGCAGAATATAGCGCACCGTACGGAACTATATCAGGCGAGATGACACTTAAGCGGATGTTCTTTTTCAAAGAAGGCACACTCAAGTCGATAGTCGAATCTGACATAGTCAGCCAGGGAGAATATTTAAACGACGTTCTGTCCGACCACGCAGACAGCAAACTTCGCGATGTTGTTACAACCATCCAGGCCGAGCAAAATGCTGTGCTGCGCTGTTCCCCGAGGATACCGACTATCGTACAGGGTGTGGCAGGAGCAGGAAAAACAACTATAGCTTTACACCGCATCACATGGCTTTTATATACATACCGCGAAACCATGATGCCGTCAAACCTCATGATTATCGCTCCAAACCCTCTGTTTTTGGACTATATATCAGCAGTTCTTCCAGAGCTTGGCGTAGAATCTGCAATACAGGAAACATTCTACGGACTTGCTCAGAAACTGTGTGGCAATATACCAAAGCTTGACGACAATGCTTCTCTTATAAAACTTTTGTCTCCCAATGTATCAAATGAAGAAAAAAGCATTATCAGAAAAGCCAGCACTTTCAAAGGCTCGCTTGCATACAAGGCTTGCTTGGATTTATTTATAAAAACTCTGGCAGATAAAATCTTTCCGAAGGAAGATTTTAAACTTGGTAAATATACTGTAGCCAAAAGAGAAACATTGCTTGATATATATGAATATGAGCTGTCGCCTTTTCCGCTGAAGCCCCGAATTAAAGAATTAAAAAAGCAGCTAAAGGAGATTGCCGACGAAGCTAAAGAAAAGTTTATAATCCGTATCGAAACCGAAACAGCAAAACGCGCAAACTATCTTCGCGAAATAGTGAAAAACAATGACAGCCTTCGAATGGAAAAAATGCGCGAGCTTTATACAAACCGCGACAAAAAAATTGAGGAAATTACTGCAGCCCGAAAAGATGCTGAAAACAAGTATATAAAAGGATTTAAAGCGCTTAAGCTTATGGATGTGTACAAAGAATTTCTCTGCGAAAATCCTTCTTTTACATTGCCCAATAATGTAGAACTATCAACATGGGAGACAGTCAGCGAATACTCTCAAGGATTTCTCAGTGGCAAGAAAATAGAAAGCCTAGATATTCCTGCACTAATAATTCTTCAAAAAGCGCTCTTCGGACATAAAATGAATCTGGATATACACCACTCCGTGTTGGACGAAGCGCAGGACTTCTCGCCGTTTATGTTCGAAATTTTAAAAAGTCTCACAGTAAACGAAGCTTTTACCATAGTCGGAGACCTTGCGCAGGGAATCTATTCCTATCGAGGCGTAACTGACTGGAGCAACGTGAAGAAAGATGTGTTCAAAGGCGATTCTCAATTTTACGAGCTCATCACTTCCTACAGAAACACGATTGAAATTATGGAATTTGCAGAACGTGTCGCCGTACGCTATGCAAGCCCGACAAGAAAAAGCGCAAAACCTGTTCTTCGCCATGGCAAACTGCCTGAGATAAGAAAGTATTCTGATAAAACAAGTGACCTGACTGCAGAAATTAAAAGAATGTCACATGCCGGACACAAGAGCATAGCAGTTGTTGAAAAGCTTCCTTCTGATTGCGCAAAGCTCCATAAAGAGCTTTCCGGAAATATCCCTGGTATACATCTTTTAAAAGACAGTGATACGCATTATGAAGCAGGCGCAATGGTGGTCCCTGCACACCTGTGCAAAGGGCTGGAGTTTGATTGTGTCATAGTCGCAAACGCAGATAGGTTAAACTTCCCCGATGATGAGCTTCATGCAAATCTCTTATATGTAACACTTACCCGCCCGCTGCACGAGGTAGTAGTGTTTTACGAAGACAAACTGACTGAACTTTTATCATAAGAAAAGCACCGGTTAACTCCGATGCTTAGTTTCTCATTTATTTAATTGTTGCTGCAAAATCTTTTATATAATCTCTTGCCGCTTCAATCTCTTCATCTGAAGGTTTGAGGCGTATCCTGTATGGATCAATAATCTTAAAACCCAACTGTTTGAGCCGTGCCGTAATATTCATTGAGCCTTCGCCTGACCAGCCATAGCTTCCGAACGCACATGCCGGCTTGTTTCTGTATGCAACGGCGCTGATTCTGGAAAGTATATCCCATATCGGCGGAAGTGCATCGCGTGTAAAAGTCGGCGAGCCAAAAATCACTGCGTCCGCTTTGTCGATAGCCGCAAGCGCTTCATCAATTGATACATTTTGTGCGTCTAATAATTCGACATCAAAGCCTAGTTTCTTAAGCTCATCGTTAAATGTATTTGCAAGTGCGCGGGTATATCCGTAAGCTGAAACATATATAATCGCAGCCTTTTTCGGATCATTTTTAATTCCTACATCCTTTGTCCATTCCTTGTAATGAGAGATAATCTCATCCACGTGTTTTATGAACGGACCGTGTGCAGGGCAAATAAGCTCAACATCAAGCTTTTCTACTTTATCAAGCATAGGCTTAACATATGTCCTGTAAGGATGCATTATCACATGATAATAATAATCCTGAGCATATTTTAATCCCTTGCTCTCATCAGCATCATAGATGGTATCTTCACAATAATAATGGCATCCGAACACATCGCTTGTAATAAGCGCTTTATCCTGCTTGACATAAGTCAGCATTGTGTCCGGCCAATGCAAAAATGGAGCCATATAAAACTCAAGGTCGATATCGCCTAAGCTGATGGTATCTCCGTCTTTAACTGCCTTGACTTTTATATCGTCATTTAGTATCTGTGGAATAAAGTTGCTGGTAGCATTTGAGCCAATCACCTGCGCGTTCGGACAAAGCTCCAAAAACTTGCCTAGCGAACCGCTGTGGTCGGGTTCGCAATGCGAGATAATAACATAATCTATAGTCGATAAATCAACAAGTTCTTTAAGATTTGCGATATGATCATCATGAAACTTTTCTTTGACCATCTCAACAACAGCAGTCTTCTCGCTGCCTTTAATTAAGAACGAATTATATGTAGTTCCGCTTTCAGTTGCCATAACTACATCAAAGACCCTAAGATTAGGGTCACTGACGCCAACTGAAAACACATTTTTAGTTAACTGTGTTGTCATTCCACTTCCTCGAAAAGGTCTTTTGATGCTCCGCAGAGTGGGCATTCATAATCATCAGGAAGTTCTGCAAATGGAGTTCCCTCTACTTCTTCGTCATAAATGTATCCGCAAACTGTGCATTCAAATTTTTTCATATTTGTCTCCTTTATTATTGTATTGTTGTTTCCTAAAACCAAACATCAATCTTTATCAGATTGTATTTTCCTCGAAGAAAATGTTAAGCTCGTCAATAAGCTTTTCGCAGTCTGCGCCATGTGCAGCACATGCCTGCTCGATTGATTCCCTCTGTGACATGGGACAGCCGATGCAATGCATTCCCTGTTCCATAAATACTGATGCTGCTCTCATATCTTTAAGCAATACTTCGCCGATTGTCATTTCTTTTGTTACTGTCATGTTCATTACTCCTTTTGTTTGTATTAATATGTTACATTAAATATTTGTCTAATACAAGATGCCTGCATTAAAAATATGTAACTTTGTTTTCATCATACTGGGTTCTTTCTTCCTTTTGTTCCGCGGGATACCCTACATATACAACAGCAAGAGGTATCTTTGTTTCCGGAAGGTCTAGATATTTTATAGTTGGTTCTACTCTGTCTTCGTTTGGATACACTCCCAGCCAAACTGTTCCAAGCCCCAGTTCTGGTGCCGCGTTCAGCATATTTTCAAGAGCCGCCGTGCAATCCTGCTGCCAATACTTCTCTGCTGTTTCGCGGTTTTCATTGTCCATATCCCCGCATATAACAAAAGCGCAAGGAGCATTGTATTTACCGTAGGGCATAATGTCGATAAGCCCCTGCATTTTCTCTTTGCCAGCAACCACATAGAAGTGCCATTCCTGAACATTTCTCGCAGAAGGCGCCGCCATCGCGACCTTTAGAAGCGTCTCTATCTTTTCTTTTTCCACAGGTTTGTCGAGAAAATTCCTTATCGAGCGCCTCTTATAAGCAGCCTCTATCGCGTTCATACACACCTCCCAAAAATAATCATCTCTATAATATACTATTTAGGTAGGATTTAAAAGAGGTATTTGTGAAATATTTATTAATTTGTGGGTTTGCACAAATTGATTTACTATGTAAAACCAGAATAAAATTAAAATCCGTCAAATACTTCTATACACCACAAGACCTAATAAAAACGCCTACTATTTCATTAAATTTAGCAGGCTTGTCAATTCCCGCACAATGTCCGGCATCTTCAATCTCAACGAAAGTTCCGTTCTCTTCAGCTTCTGCCCATATAAGGGAAGATCTTTTTATTATATCCATGTCATACTCACCGCATACAATAAGAAGCGGATATTCCACACCGGATTCGCGTTTCTCAAATATCGAATCCATACCGTTCATTGTAAGAAACGAACGCCTTTTAAATTGCTGAGCGCCTTTCAGAAACACTTCCCTGCCATGCACGGTATATACGGATGTTTCGGCAATATGTTGCCTTAAGCCTTTCATGTCAAAGAGCACTTTCTTAAGCCATTTTTCCATTTCTTTTCCCTGAGCTTTCATAATCTCTTCATTGTCTCTATGAATTGAATAACCGCCCACGACTGTTATGCTTTTTGTCATATTAGGAAACTGATGCGCAAATCCCTGAGATACTAAAGAACCCATAGAAGTACCAACTAAGTGTGCGCTTTCCTTTCCTTCAACATTAAGCACTCCGGATATAATCTCAGGCATATCACTCATATTAATATCAAGCTTTTTAAGCTGGCTCTTCCCGTGACCGACCATATCAATAAATATTGTAAAATAATCCTTTGAAAAATACTCAACCTGCGCTTCATATATCTCATGGTCGCAAAAAGCAGGATGAATAAAAACGATTGCATCATTAGCGGGATTTCCAACGGTGCAGTAATATATCTTTTCATTATAGTAGTCTAGAGTTTTTTCCTGTGCATCATTAAAGCTCATACAAGCCTCCTTTATATACATATATAACAAATTATAAAATAATTTTCTTAATTAACCTAATCTGAAATAGCTTAATTTGCTTTTTTCGATAAATCCGCTCTTTTTATACATTTTGATTGCTTTCTTATTATGAGCCATAACAGCAAGATACACTGTGTCAAAGTGTTTATTATTAATCAGTTCATTCATTGTATACCGGAGCAGTTTATCCCCGTATCCCATTCCCTGAAGACGCCTGTCTACAGCAATAGTGTCAATCTCGTTATCATCCAGAATAATAACACCAATCAAACTGTTCTCCTGCCATAGTCCTATAATGCTGTCTGTCTTGCTTTTTTCTAAAAAGTAATCCTCCGAAGCTTTTTTGTTTTCCAAATACCAGTTATATGGTTTGAGATCAACTTCTTTCCTCAGATCATAGAAAGCATTGCCCAGTAAATCTATAAATTGCTCGGAATGTTTAGCCTCATATTTTCTTATGTCTAAATCTTCAGAAGAAATTTCAAACTGGTTTTGTCCTGAATACTCAAATCCATATGCAGAATATATTTCAGAAAAACCATTATCTAAAACTTCGGCAATCACCTTTTTATTATATCCGTTAACAGTCAAGATAAGATTGTCCGGAATCTCACCGTTAAAATATTTAACAAGAAACTTATAAGCTTTATCCTCACCGTCCTCATCAAAAGAGAGAAAAACTCCGAATCTTTCAGCGTTCTTTTTTATATAAGCCAGTCCATCAGGATTACTTATTAGGAAAGTATCAATAACAAGATTATTGTCACATTCGTCCTCAAAATTCAAAAAAGCATATCTAGATATGCTTTTAAGTCTTGTTTTAAATATTTTGAAATTCTCATTGCTGCACTTTGCTGTTTCCATGCTACACCCTACAGTATTTCGTCGAATCTGCTTAGGAGTTCATTCTTACCAAATTTCTTAAGTGTCGAAAACATTATAGTCGGTGTCCTAAATGTCATTCCCAGCTTGTCAGAAAGCTTTTGCGCTATAGGTTTACGCTTGCTTTTTGCTATCTTGTCGCACTTAGTGGCGATTATCGTGCAGGGAATCGCAGCGCTTTGTATCCAAAGCGACATCTGCTGGTCAAATTCATTCGGCTCGCGGCGTATATCCATAAGCAAAAATATATGCTTCAGGTTATCTGATGTATTAAGATACTCTTCCATCATCCCAGCCCATCGCTCTTGCTCAGACTTTGACACCTTCGCATAACCATACCCAGGCAAATCCACAAGATAGAATTTTTCGTTTATCTTAAACAGATTTATAAGCCTTGTTTTTCCTGGAGCAGATGAAACCTTTGCAAGTTTTGTTCTGCCTGTAAGATAATTTATAAGCGAAGACTTGCCTACGTTCGAGCGCCCTACAAGAGCAATCTGAGGTATGTTCTCGATCTTTGCTTCAGAATAATTCGCGATACTCTTTATAAATTCTGCCTTATTTATCTGCATCTTCTTTTACCAACGCGATTTCAAGTACTTCATCTAAGCTTTTGCATGTCTTAATTTCCACTTTTTTAAGCACAAAATCCGGAATCTCCGTAATGTCTTTCTGGTTGTCTATCGGTATAATCACAGTGTCTACTCCGGCTCTGTGTGCTGCAAGCACTTTTTCTTTCAGGCCGCCGATAGGAAGCACTCGTCCGCGAAGCGTTATCTCGCCTGTCATGGCTACTTTACCGGACACTTTCTTTCCGCTTAATGCAGAAATCATAGCAGTTGCCATAGTTATGCCTGCCGAAGGACCATCTTTTGGAATTGCGCCTTCCGGTATGTGAATATGCAAATCTTTTTCCTTATAAAACTCACATTCAATGCCGAATTTATCGCAGTTTGAACGAATATAGCTGAGTGCTGCCAGTGCGGATTCCTTCATCACATCACCAAGCTGACCTGTAAGTTCCAGTTTCCCTGTTCCGGGCATAACATTTACTTCAATGTTAAGTGTTACACCGCCGACAGCAGTCCATGCAAGCCCTGTCGCAACTCCCACGCGGTCTTTAAGCTCCGTATCGCTTTCGCGGAATTTCGCCACGCCCAAAAGTTTCTCTAGGCTTTTCGTGCTTACCTTGATGGATTCTTTTTTAGTGTCTATCAGTTCCTTCGCGCACTTTCTGCACAGATTTGCTATCTCGCGCTCAAGATTACGCACACCTGCCTCACGTGTATAAAGTGTGATGATATCCGTCAGTGTGTTGTCCGATACCGATATCATGCCCTCTTTGAGCCCATGTTTTTCCATCTGTTTTGGAAGCAGGTATTTTTTTGCGATATGCAGTTTTTCTTCCTGCGTGTATCCTGAAAGATAAATTACCTCCATCCTGTCTAAAAGCGCAGGCGGAACAGTTGTCAGGCTGTTCGCAGTTGCCAAAAACATCACTTTTGAAATATCAAACGGTATCTCAAGATAATGATCGGTAAACGTGTTGTTCTGCTCAGAATCCAATACTTCAAGCATTGCAGATGCAGGATCGCCTCTGAAATCATTGCTCATCTTGTCTATTTCATCAAACAGGAACACAGGATTGTTTGTTCCAACCTGTTTTATGTTGTTTATAATCCTGCCTGGGATTGCACCAACGTAAGTTCGTCTGTGGCCGCGGATTTCTGCTTCATCTCGCACTCCGCCAAGAGACATCCTTGTAAACTTTCTTCCGATAGCTCGCGCAATAGAGCGTGCTATTGAAGTTTTGCCGACTCCCGGAGGCCCCACAAAACAAAGTATCGGACCTTTTAGGTTGTTTGTCATGGAGCATACAGCAAGATACTCGATAATGCGCTCTTTTACTTTCTGCAATCCATAATGGTCCTCATCAAGTATCTTTCGCGCATTGTCAAGGTCAAGGTTGTCTTCTGTTTCTTCAATCCACGGAAGATCCACTATCCATTCAACCCAAGTCCTTAAAACTGCTGTCTCTGGCGAACCTGAAGGCAGACGCTTTAATCTGCTCAACTCTTTTAAAACTTTTTTCTGAACATCCTCTTCCAATGGAAGCTCTTCAATTTTCTTTTTGAATTCTTCTATTTCATTTTCATCTTCGCCGCCGAGTTCTGACTGTATAGCACGCATCTGCTCATTGAGATAATGCTCTTTCTGCATTTTGTCAATCTGGTTTTTTACACGCGAATTAATCTGCTGTTCAATTTTCTGTATCTCAATTTCACGATCCAGCAGTTCAATTGCACGCTCCGCTCTTTTAACAGGGTCAAACATCTCAAGAATTTCCTGTTTGTCCTCCTGCCTGTAAAGCGCATTTGAAGCAACGATGTCAGCTACCTCGCCAATGTCTTTTAAAACAGATATTGAGAGCATAACCTCAGGCGATATCCTGCTGGACGTTCTTCCAAACTCCTCAAATCTGTCTAAAAGCCCGCGTAAAAGAGCTTCGTTTTCAGCTGTCAGTTCAGCTTCTTCATCATTTTCAATATCTTCTGTGTATTCCACACCAACTTCTATATAAGGCTCAGTCTGGAAATATGTTATTGTTTTTGCCCTTTGCTGTCCTTCAACCAGCACTCTTACAGTTTCAGCAGGCAGTTTGAGCATCTGCTTAACATATACTATAGTTCCCACTTCATATAAGTCCGATTCTAACGGTTCATCCGTATTCGGATCTTTCTGTGTTACAAGAAACAGACGCTGGTCTTTTTCCATCGCCTCATCAAGCGCTTTAAGCGATACTTCGCGCCCGATGTCAAAATTAATAGTCATATCCGGAAATACCGTAAGACCGCGAAGAGCGACCAAAGGTAGTTTTTCAGTAGTCATATAAGTTCTCCTTAATAGCATATATCCCGGCAATAAGTTTATTTAAAACCATATTATCTCCGGGAACAATACTTCTATTATATATTCATTAGAATATTTTACAACACCTGCTTCTTATAAAAACGCTCCTTACGGAGCGTTTTTGATTGTTTTAGGTTTAAGATGCCGGTGTTTCTTCTTCAAGCGAGCCGTCAGGCAAATCATACTTTGGTTTTTTGCCCGTCTTAGGCCTCTTTATAAGTTTTGGAGGAGCTTTTTCGGTAATGGTCTTCTCGTCAATCGAGCATTTAACCACATCCTTGCTTGAAGGCAGCTCATACATTATCTCAAGCATGACTTCCTCAAGTATAGCTCTCAATCCTCTTGCACCGGTCTTTCGGTCAATCGCCATCTTGGCAACTTTTTCAAGAGCATCTTTGTTAAATTCAAGCTCAATATTGTCAATGTTAAACAATGTCTCATATTGCTTGACCAACGCATTCTTGGGCTCTGTCAGTATTTTGATAAGCGCTTCTTCGTCCAGTCCGTGAAGAGTCACGATGACGGGCACACGGCCTACAAACTCAGGTATAAGCCCGAATTTAAGCAAATCTTCGGGAAGCACATGGGTTAACACTTCTCCCACATCCTTTTCGGCAGAGCTTTTAATGTCCGC
The DNA here is from genome assembly GCA_963677605.2 of Christensenellaceae bacterium. Taxonomy (GTDB): domain Bacteria; phylum Bacillota; class Clostridia; order Christensenellales; family UMGS416; genus JAGLOK01. Next base: position 478,136 of record CAXXDX010000006.1, read on the forward strand.
ACCAAATCCCATCGATTTTCTGTCTATGCGCTTTTCAATAATCTTTTCTATGCCGCCGAAAGCACCCGAGCATATAAACAGAATGTTTGTTGTGTCAATCTGTATAAACTCCTGATGAGGATGTTTTCTGCCGCCCTGCGGAGGCACGCTTGCAACAGTACCCTCGATTATTTTCAAGAGTGCCTGCTGTACACCTTCGCCAGATACGTCTCGTGTAATTGACGGATTGTCGCTCTTACGTGCGATTTTGTCAATCTCATCGATGTATATGATGCCTTTTTCAGCGCGTTTTACGTCATAGTCTGCAGCCTGGATGAGCTTTAAAAGAATGTTTTCAACATCTTCGCCCACATATCCGGCCTCAGTAAGTGATGTAGCGTCCGCAATCGCGAAAGGTACATTTAAAATCTTTGCCAATGTCTGTGCCAAAAGAGTTTTTCCGCAGCCAGTAGGCCCCATCATAACGATATTGCTCTTTTGAAGCTCTACATCGTTGTTGTCTTTATTGTGGTATATTCTCTTATAGTGATTATACACAGCAACAGCCATAGACTTTTTAGCCATTTCCTGTCCGATAACAAATTCGTCCAGTATAGATTTGATTTCTTTTGGTTTTGGTATTTCCTGTGGTTCGGGAGTAACGTTTTCGGAGAAATCCTCCTCAATTATTTCCTGGCACAGTTCAATACACTCGTCGCAAATGCAGACTCCGGGCCCCGCAACTATACGGCGCACCTGCTCCTGCTCTTTTCCGCAAAACGAGCACTTTATTTTGTTCTGATGTTCATGTTTATCCGGCATTGTTTCTCCTTTATGCCTATTTTACCTTTTTTCTATGACTTCATCAATCAAGCCGTATTTTTGGGCTTCATGTGCAGTCATGAAAAAGTCGCGTTCAGCGTCATCTTCGATTTTCTTAAGCGGCTGTCCTGTTTTCTCGCTTAGAATCTCGTTCATTTTCTGTTTCGTCTTTAGTATATGTTCCGCATGTATTCTGATATCGGTCGCCTGTCCCTGTGCACCGCCTGAAGGCTGGTGAATCATCACGTCGCAGTTTGGTAGCGCTTTTCTCTTGCCCTTGGCTCCCGCTGCTAGAAGGAATGCACCCATTGAAGCTGCCATTCCGATGCAGATTGTCACAACGTCGCACTTGATGTACTGCATTGTGTCATATATCGCCATACCGGCAGTTACTGAACCGCCCGGTGAATTTATATACAGATATATGTCTTTATCGGGATCCTGCGCTTCAAGGTAGAGAAGCTGTGCCACGATAAGTGATGATATCTGGTCTTCAACCACTCCGCTTAAAAAAACGATGCGGTCATTGAGTAATCTTGAATATATGTCATATGATCTTTCGCCTCTATTTGTCTGTTCAACAACTATTGGTACTAAACTCATATAAAACCTCCTTAGTAATGCTATTTATCCCCGTCTTCATCCTTTTTAGCAGGAGCTTTCTTTGCCGGGGCTTTCTTTTTAGTCTCTTTTACCTTTATATCGGCATTATCCATAAAGAATTGAGTTATCTTTTTATTTAAAGCAACCTCTTTAAGATAATTGATATTGTCGTCGTTTAATGTCTTTTTGATTTCTTCGACGCTTTTCCCGCCGCCCTGAGCGATTTCTTCAAGCTCGCGGTCGATGTCTGCATCGGTTACTTCCATGTTCTCAGCTTTTTTAACTGCGTCATACACGAGCTGCATTTTAACTCTGTTTTCAGCGTCAGCCTTATACTGGCCGCGAAGCATGTCAACTGTAGTGTTTGTCATCTGCATATAATCCTGAAGATTGATGCCCTGATAGCTCATTCTCTGTGCCATATCATTAATCATATAGTCAGTTTCTCTTGCTATCATAGCTTCAGGAATGTCCACTTTTGCATTATCGATGACCTGCTGAAGGATAGAATTTTCAAGCTCGGCTTCTGCATTTTTTTCTGCAGCTTCGGTAAGCTTTTTCTTTATATCCTTTTTGTATTCTGCAAGAGTGTCAAACTCACTTACGTCTTTTGCAAATTCATCATCTAGCTCAGGAAGCTCTTTTTGTTTCACTTCGTGAACCTTGATTTCAAACTTAGCTTCTTTGCCCTTTAGATCTTCGCTGTGATACTGTTCAGGGAATGTTACGAAGATGTCTTTTTCTTCGCCGGCTTTCATGCCGACAACCTGCTCTTCAAATCCCGGTATAAATGAACCTGAACCAATTTCAAGCACATGTCCCTGAGCCTCGCCGCCCTGGAATGCTTCTTCGCCTACAAAGCCTTTATAATCAATAGTAGCTTTGTCGCCGTTTTTAACAGCTCTTTCAACTTCTACCCAGCGAGCGATTTTTTCCTGTTCTTTTTTAACTTCAGCATTAACTTCTTTTGCGCCGATTTTAACTTCCGGTTTATCTGCTTTGATGCCTTTGTATTTGCCAAGTTCCACTTCCGGCATCACAGTAACTTCTGCTGTGAATTTAACGCCTTCTGCTCCGATTTCAAGTATATCAAGTGAAGGATTTTCCACAGGCTTTACATCATGCTCGGTGAGTGCGTCTGAATAGGCTTTTGGGAAAACTTCATCGAATGCATCTTCATAGAATATGCCTTCGCCGTATCTCTGTATTATAACAGGCAGCGGTGCTTTGCCTTTTCTGAAGCCGGGGATATTGATTTTGCCCCTGTTTTTCATATAAGCAGTCTGGTTTGCCTGTTTAAATGTTTCGGCATCCACCGTTATAGTTAATTTTACTTTGTTCTTATCCGTTGTTTCTACTGTTGAAGCCATTGTATCTCCTCATTATATAAATAATATCTTTCAAACGGCATTTAGTCCGTTTTTTTGCCTTTTAAATGGCATAAAAACGCTTTAAATAATTTATTTTTAAGCATTATTACCCCATTTTCTAGAATAGCTAACTTACTATATCATATTCATTTATTCTTTTCAAGACAGCAGTTGCAGCACCTAATAATATTACAGTTTGTTAATAGTTTGTACTGTTTTAGTTCATTTTTATCATAAAAACAGTGATTGCATTAATATCTCTATACACTAAAATAACTCCGATAAAACAATATCTTGAATTAATTCGCCTATTGTATTAAATTATTAATATGAGAAAATTTTACATTATACTTATATGCATTATCTTTCTTGCATTTTCGTATTCAATTTATCATTACATCTCTTCGTCAGATAACGATGCTTCTAAAGTTAGTGAAGCGTCTTCTTCAGAATCAGTCAATGCTCTAAAAACACCAATGCATAATGCAGATGAATCCCCCACTGCAACTCCAACCTTCACCCCGTCGCCAACTCCGCTTGCGCCAAGCTATGAAGTTTTAAACTCAAAGCTTGATGCAGCCGACAGCGCAATTTCTCAAGATATTGGAAACGGGTTTCCAGGCGCAGTGCTTCTTGTCGCCCAAAATAATGAGATTATATTTTTAAAAGCATACGGAAGCTTAAAAATATATGACGGTTTGGAAAAGCTCGAATCTCCTGTTGCAATGCGTTCAGACACAGTGTTTGATCTGGCTTCTTTAACAAAAGTATACGCAACAACATTTTCTATTATGAAACTCATTGATTCACAGGCGATTTCTCTTGACAGTTATGTTTATGAAATACTGCCCGAGTTCAACAAAGATGACTATAACAAAATCACAATACGCCAGCTTCTTACGCACACATCCGGATTCCCCTCGGATGTTAAATTTTTCAGGCCCGATGTCGAAGAAGGTGAAATGTTTTATTCAACCGACCGCGATAAAACAATATCACTCCTGTCCGAAGTTCCGTTAGAATATTCCCCCGGAAGCAAAGCGCAGTACAGCGACATAGGGTATATGGTTTTAAGCGCTGTTGCAGAAAAACTATCAGGTATGCGAATTGATGAATTCGTTTCCTATAATATATATACACCTCTTGGGATAAATGACACAATGAGTTACCTTCCCATTGAAAATAACTTCTATATAGATAATATTGCCTGTACAGAACGTCTGGGCAACACTCGCGACGGTCTTGTTACATTCCCTAATGTCAGAGAATATACCCTTCAAGGCGAAGTGCATGACGAAAAGGCATATTACAGCATGGAGGGTGTTTCTGGCCATGCCGGACTGTTTTCGGACGCAGAATCTATAAATATTCTAAATCAAATGCTATTAAACGGCGGAACTTATAAAGGTGTCACTGTATTCTCTGAAGACACAGTAAACACCTTTACTTCCCTGTATGATGATTCTTTCTATCAGCTTGGTTTTGCAAATTCAGCTAAAATCAATTCGCTCAAAGACATAGTCCCTAATGGCACACTTTCTCATACAGGATGGACAGGAACATTTTCTCTTGTGGACAAAAAGAACAATCTATCCATGGTTCTTCTTACTAACAAAAGGCACACTCCTATTGCAGGTGATGAATTTGAAGGAGCATACTATAACACAGGCAAGTACTATGCTATTGTAAAACTCATCTATGAAGCTTTGGAATTGTCATAAAATCAATAAAAAAAGCGCCGTGAAATCACAGCGCTTTTAATCCAGCTAAATTATCAGTTTGATAACACGGCGTAAGTTATCATAGTTTCAAAGTCTTCTTCCTCGCCGGAGGCTATACTTACTGTAACATTCCACTTTTCTGTCTCTATCATATACATATAGTAATCTTCGCCCATTGACATAGACTGTAATTCGCTTTTGTCATATATTTTAAGCAGGCTTTCTTCCACTTCTTCTTTAACATCTTTGATTGCTTTATTCGTGCAAACACCAAGAGTATAAGTTATATCCTCGCCAGATGCAAAGTTGATTACACCTACAACTTTTGCATCACCGCTTTCATAAAGCGGACAAACGTCATAAGGAAAATCTTCAGGTATTTCTTCTCCTGAATAGGCATATGTTGTACCGCCAACTGTCAAAGTTCCGGATTCTCCGTCAGAGCCTTCCTCAAAATCAATATCTATATCGACATCGACATCTTCTTCGCCATTTTCTTCTGCTGCATCCTCGATAGCTTTCTCCACTGCCTTTTCCACAGCTTTTTCAACCATTTTCTCCGTTATTTCTTCTTTAGCTTTGCCGCATGCAGTCATTCCCAAGACCAAAGCTAATACTAAAATTGCTATAATAATTTTTTTCATTTTGCGCCCTCCATAATGTCATTTCTTGTTTCTATTCATTCTATTATATTTTAGCATTAAGGATGATATGACACAAATAGCATAATGTCAAATTTTTTTATTCTTGTCTAAAATCATGATTGATGATAAAATCAATGTAAACGCTTACATTTCAATTAATCGGAGGCTCTTTATGGGAACTTGGAAAGATTTTATCAATGCAGAATCAAACACAACAGGCGATCTCAAAAAACAGTATAATATATATGATGCTTCGGTAAACTCATCTGATGAAGCAGACTGCTTTATGGCATGGGATAACGGCAAAAAAGTCCTTATAGTAGCCGGCGGCTCAAAATATGACAGATTTACAGGCACTGAACAGTCAGTTGACGGAAAAAAAGTAAAAGTATGTCCTTTGGATTCTGAAAACAGCAAAGTAATTCAAAGCATATTCGATTTCGCAAACCCAACGTCGGCAAAAAACCACGATATTTCCATGGGATTGGGCGACAGACTCGGACTAGCTTCTCCCGGACATATTCGTTTAGTAAAAGGTAAAGGAATCTTCCCTATACTCGCACAACAGTCAATTCGCGAATTAAACCTCACATTAAGAACATATGATGATGTTCTCTCTGATGCAGTATGGGCAGTTTTTCAGGAAGGCTATAAAGACGGCTTCGGAGCAGACGGCGATCACCTTAAAACTCCCGAAGAAGTTAAAATGGCACTCGACTGCGGCTTTACTATGATAACGTTGGATTGCTCAGAGCATATAGATAACGATATAGAATCTCTGTACGATTCTGAGCTTTCGGCTAAATATGACACAGAAAGCAGCATTGATAAGAAATACTGGGAAGAGAAATATAAAGACAAAACTTATAAACTGAATGACGGTACGGAAATCACAATAGACAGCAATGAATTTATGAAAACTGTATTAACCTATGCAGAGGCTATAACATTTGCTGAAAAAATATACAATGATTTAATAAAAGACTATGAGCATGAAGTCGATTTTGAGATTTCTATAGATGAGACTTTAAGCGCAACAACTCTCGACGCGCATTTTATTATAGCCAACGAATTTAACGACCGAGATGTCAAGATGCTTAACATGGCTCCGCGTTTTTGCGGAGAATTCCAGAAAGGCATTGACTACAGAGGAGACATTGCTCAGTTTACTGAAGAATTTAAAATTCATTTTGCAATATCAAAACATTTCGGATATAAAATCAGCGTACACTCCGGCAGCGATAAATTCTCAATATTCCCGATTGTCGGAGAATTGTCCGGCGGAAAGTATCACTTAAAGACAGCAGGAACAAACTGGCTAGAAGCTATGCGCGTAATAGCCATTACTTCACCTCAGCTGTTCAGAGACATGTATAAGCATGCCTTAAAACGTCTTCCTGACGCAAAACAGTTCTATCATATATTTACAGAACCTGACATGGTGCCTGGTATAGATGATTTGAAAGATGATGAGATTACAAAACTTATGGATATTGAAGAATCCCGTCAGGCAGTACACGTAACATACGGATATCTGCTCACCGACAAAGACGATAATGGCAGTTACCTTTTCAGAAACCAATTCTTTGATACTTTGAACGAACATGAGGAAGAATACTATAAAGCACTTGCAGGCCACATAGGCCACCACATCGACAAGCTGAACGAAAACATGTAAACACCAAAAAGGCTCATCTCATGCGATGAGCCTTTTTTATATTATAGTATATAAGTATGCTAAATCTTTTTTATAAGCGAACAGACAGCAATAGCTGAAATGGCTTTGCCTTCACCATGTTCACCGATACCTTCTGTCGTAGTAGCTTTGATATTAACACAACTTTCTTTTATCCCGAGAGTGTTTGAGATGTTTTTCTTCATATCATCGTTATATGGCATAAGCTTTGGCTGCTGACATATGATTGTTGTATCAATGTTAACAATATCTATCCCACGCTCGTTAAGCATCTGTCCTACTTCCTTTAAAAGCTCAATGCTTGAAGCTCCTTGATACTTTTCATCAGTATCAGGGAAATGATAGCCGATATCTTTTAGCCCTGCTCCTCCAAGAAGCGCATCCATTACTGCATGGGTCAATACATCAGCGTCAGAATGCCCTAGAAGCCCTTTGTTAAAAGGTATGTCCACACCGCCTAAAATAAGCTTTCTGCCTTCAACAAGTTTGTGTGTGTCAAGTCCGTTGCCCACCAGCATTTTGCCTTTTGTTTTTAATGCCTCAATAAGATACACGTCATCTTCTACAGTAAGTTTAATGCCGCGCTTGCCTGTGTCAAAAACATATATCGGATAGCCTGCTTTTTCCATTGCAAGCGCTTCATCCGTCACTTCCCCGCTGTCGCTCATCGCATCAAGGTATGCTGCCATAAGTTCCTTATATCTGAATATTTGCGGTGTGTGAGCTGCAATAAGCTTGCTTCTGTCCACAGTTTTTACGACTTTACCGCTTTTTACCTGCTTTATGGTATCAAACACAGGCCCTGATACAAGCGCAGAACCATGTTCCTGAGCAAATTTTATTGCATCGTCCACAGTCAGAGCGTCTATATCAATCCTCGCTGCATCATGAACTGCAACAATATTACAGTCATGCCTTACAGCTTTAAGCCCATTTAACGCAGACTCCATTCTTGTGCTTCCGCCCTCGACTATATCAAGGCTTTTATTTATTTCATATTCTGAGACTATATCAATATATTCCTGCACTTGATTCTGTGGTACGACAAGCACCATCTCATCCACTTGCTGCGCTTCTTCAAATATCTTAAGCGCATGCCATAAGACAGTGTTTCCAGCAATAAGTTTGAGTACTTTTGGGACTTCGCCGCCAAAACGCACACCGCTTCCGGCAGCAAGTATTACTGCACAGTTCATAAAATCTCCCTATAGAGCTCAGACGCCTGTGCTTTTGCCGCAGTTTCCATAATTTCAAGTATTTCATACTTGCGGACTTTCTCACCCAATTGTATTTCAAGCACATCGCCAACAGCCACTTTGCTTCCCGGCTTGGCATCTTTGCCGTTGATTTTAACAGCGCCTGTAGCACAAGCCTGATTTGCTACAGTCCGCCTTTTAATTATTCTTGATATCTTTAAAAATTTATCTATTCTCATTAATTACAGCCTCTCTTAATTTAATTTCCCAACCCATTATATTAGAGCTTTATATATCTTTCAAGCAATCCATATCATATATCCCTCAATCGCACTAATTACTATACTTTAAGTATCTTTTGCGTAAGTTAAAAATATGCTGTTTTGCGCATATATATAAACATCAATAAGCTTGTTTAAATACTCTAAATTTAGTATAATTGCTATTATAAAGGCTAATATAGCTTAAATAACATAAATGTAATCATATGGTAACATTATGGTTACAAAATTAATTGTATCTTAAAGAATTTTTTCTCTTTTTTCTACAAATTAAGGAGGGCAGCGATGCAAAAATCTTATGCTATAAAAACGTACACCGTTATGTAGTATTTTTGCTTGCCCTGATTTAAATTCCATTTAAAAACTGAATACGGTCACAACAGCACTTTTTTGCGTGTATTTTTTGCACGCCGAAATAATGCTTTCATATTATACCAGCATAGCAAACTACCTTAAATATACAGAAAAATTGATGCTTTATATGAGGAGATGCCTTATGAACATTACAACCCTAAGATTAAGAAAGACTTTAGTAGTTTTGCTGGCAATAGCTTTAATGCTTTTGCCCAGTCTCATTGCCTTTGCAGACGACGAAACCGGCGTTCAGGGAACACCGACACCGGATCCGATCTCTACACCACAAGCTGAACAGCCTGCGGAATCGCCAACATCAGAACAAACCTCTGATGAGCCTTCCGATACTCCTTCTGAAGAGCCTGGCGAATCCCCGTCGGCTCCCGCACCCGAACAAGATCCTAACGCGGAAGATAATTCAGAAAGTCCCTCACCTGAGGAAAGTGAAACTCCTTCTCCGTCAAACGAGCAGACTTCAGAAACCACTTCTCCGGAGGAAAGCAACACTCCCCCTCCGGCCGAAAGCCCAAGCGATAAACCTGCGGATACTCCACCTGCAGAATTTGCTTCTCCGGAAGAAAGCGAAACACCTTCTCCGGAAGAGAGCCCAAGCGAGAATCCTTCTGAGTCACCGACTGCAGAAGAAGCTCCTGCTGCGCCTCAGCAGAGTACAGAAGCACCGTCTGAGAATCCACCAGCAGAGAAAGAAACTCCTCCGCCGTCGGATGATCCAAACGAAACACCAACAAGTTCTCCATCAGGAGAAAATGAGCCTGTTCCGCAAAAAAACTCAGAAGAGCCATCAGTAAGTCCTACAGACGAGGAAGTACCCCCTGAAAATTCAGATGAACCTAAAGAGTCTCCCACAGAAGAGGTAGAAGAGACTGCTACTCCAACTCCCGAGCCGCCTGTGGAAAGGCTGATGGTTGAATCACCTGATGCTGCAGGAACAAAGACACTATACTTTAGTAATGTTGCTGGAGTATCCTCCTATAGTTACTCTTATACATACTATTTTAGAGTAAGAGTCGGTTTTATGAGGTATGAAACAAGGTCTGATTCAGCGAGTGGTACAATTCCGGGAAGTGGCGGAAGTGCAGAAATAAAGTTAAGTGGATTGTTGACCGGAAAAAGCACATCCGTAACTGTTCAAGTTCATACTTCACCAAATTATAGTTTCGACGAATGGAACCATTTATCTCCGGGAAACCATAATAATAATCCGGTAACATTTGATTACGGTATATTCTCACCAAACACAATGGTTCCAAGGCTTAACTACAATCCGCCAACTGCAACACTAACCTTCAATGGCGCAACCGGCCTTGACCATTATATATATGATGGACATAATTATACAGCAGGCCAGTCAGTCACTGTTGTTGCAGGCGAAAGCGTAACAGTCAATGCTGTTGCCAAAGAGCATTTCATAAATAACGGATGGGCATCACATCCTTCAGCAAGCTCTGTCTCTTCAAACAGCGTTACATTCAATATGCCTTCCAGCAATTCAAGCGTCGAAGCAGCCTTTGAACAAAACGAGTATAAGCTGACCTTTGACAATGCTACCGGTCTTGGCAGCTATAGCTACGGAGGCTCTTCGTATTCAGGCGGAGGTACTGTTTGGGTTGTAAAAGGAACAACAGTTACCGTCTCCGCAAAACCCGCTGAGCACTTCATAAACAAGGGATGGGAATATGCCCCAAGCTCTTCTGTTCCTATGTCAACCAGTGAAGTTACATTTGACATGCCTGAAAGCGATTCAAATGTAAAAGCAAGGTTTGAGCAAAACGAGTATAAGCTGACCTTTGACAGCGCTACCGGTCTTGGTAGCTACAGCTACGGAGGATCCTCGTATTCAGGCGGAGGTTCTGTCTGGGTTGTTAAAGGAACAACAGTTACCGTCTCCGCAAAACCTGCTGAGCACTTTATAAACAAAGGATGGGAATATGCCCCAAGCTCTTCCGTTCCAATGTCAATCACCGAGGTTACATTTGACATGCCTGCGAGCGATTCAAATGTAAAAGCAAGGTTTGAGCAAAATGAATACCAACTTACTTTCAACAATGCTGCAGGCCTTGGAAGATACAGCTATGGAGGTTCTTCGTATTCAGGCGGAAGTTCTGTATGGATTGTAAAAGGGACGTCTGTTTCTGTACAGGCAATCCCTGCAGATCATTATATCTTCAAATCATGGGTTGCACATCCACCGGTTGATCCAAGTGCTCCCAGCTCACCGGGTTATATCACATTTAACATGCCTGAGAGCAGTTCGACAGTTGAAGCAAGCTTTGAACAAAGCGAATATCCTCTTGATTTCAGATTCGCAACTGGACTTGACTTCTACTCATGTACAGTAGATGGGACCGAACAAATCATATCATCAGCTCAAACTATATATGTTGCAAAAGGAGCTTCAGTATCTGTAAAAGCCCATGCACAAGATGCATATGCAATTGACGGGTGGAACAGTCCAAGCGGAGCAACAGGCGATACAGCTTCCTTTACAATGGACGGACCAAAAACCGCTGATGCAAAAGTTAAAGTAGATGGATACTACCTTACATTAGTTGATGGTTTCACTGTCAAAAATTACACAGTGCAGTATAGCGGCAAGACACTAACTGTCGGCTTTGAAACGATTCTTATTCCCAAAAATGTTTCAGTAACTGTAACTGCGAATGGATATGACGGATGGATATTTGATTTCTGGGGAGCTACTGGTGCACCTCCTGTTTCAAGTATAAACGGTAATACATGCACTTTCACAATGGACAACAATTACTTTGCAAAAGCTCATTTTGAATATGCTTCATCCGCTCATCTTGTTGTTAAATATGATTCATTGCTAGGAACAGGTTCAGGATCAATTACAGTAACATATAACGGCGACACTTGTACTCTTGCGGGTCCCGGGTCTTACGAAACATTCAAATATGATCCTAATGTTGCAACCATGACTGTCACAGCAAACGTCGCAGCAAACTGCGGTTTCGTAAAATGGACAAACCACGGAAATGTCACAACTCCGACTATGACCATAAACATTCCTACTGGCCAAGGTGCTCCATCTCCTGCCACTAGAGCAGTAGCAGTAGAATCAATTTATCCGTTATTTACAGCTATCTCATTAAAACCTGAGATAGAAAAATTAGGATCACTAACGATAACTAAAGTTGACCAAGATGATAACAGCCTGAAACTATCAGGTGCAGTGTTTACGCTTTCAAATTCAAGCGGATACTCACAGCAGAGAACAACTTCAGGCTCAGGTGTTGCATCATGGAGCAGCCTTCCTGCAGGAACATATACACTTACGGAAAATTCAGCTCCGGCAGGCTATGAAGCAGTTCAGACATCATGGACTATAGTAATCGGATCAAGCGGCACTGTAGCAGTTGACTGTGTGAATCCTCCGCCACCAACCGGCAACTGGGATGTCACAAAAACCATCGCTAACAAAGCAACCCACTGTTCGCTGACCGTAACTAAAGTGAATGCAAATGGTGACACTATAGCTGCTTATGCTGAGTTCGAGCTTTATTTAGGAAATGTATTAATAGGCAAGAAAACAGGAAGCACAGGAGTATTTACTTGGGACGATTTGGAGCAGGGCGAATACATCCTCAAGGAGGTTAGCGCACCGTCAGGATATTACTGGGATGTACAAACCCATAATGTCAGCCTAAAGCCAAGTGAATCAGGCTGGCCAAAGTTCTCAATGAATGTTAAAAACCTTGAATATGGAAAGCTTATTGTATATAAGATTGACCAGGATGAAAATCCGCTGACAGGTGCTGCATTTACTCTGGATGGCGTTCCGGGAGTTGAAACACCTGCCGGCAGCGGCACATATGTCTGGGAAGACTTAAAGCCAGGCACATATACTCTTAACGAAACCGGAGTCCCTAGCGGATACTATATTGAAGGAAGCTCCAGCCAGAGTGTTACTATAACTGCAGGCAATACTACAGAAGTTGATGTAACAAACTATAAGTTCGTAAATATTCAGGTTAAAAAGATTAGCAACTTCACTGAAGGAGCACTAGCAGGCGCTGAGTTTAAAATCGAACTTAACGGTGTCCAGATAGGCGCAACGCAAACTACCAATTCAAGCGGTGTGGCTACCTTCGGCGATGTATACGAATTAAAGGCAGGAGTTACCTATACTGTAACCGAGGTATCACCGCCTCAATATTATCAAAACGACTCAACTCCCGTTAATATTAAAGTGAACGAGCCGGGCGGAATTAACTCCCTTTCTGAGGCAGTGTTTGAAAACACACCGATACTTCAGAAAATTACAGTTGTCAAATATATCGACAGTGTCGATGTTGCATCAATGAATGGGCTTCTCGACGGAACTGAGTTTAAGTTATACAAAGACGGCACATATGTTGAATCAAAATATCTTGTAAACGGCAGATGCGAATTCACAGGTCTTTTGCCAGGAGAGTATAAAGTTGAAGAAGTTGCAGGCAGTTCTACAAAATTCTTCATCATAGCCGGTGCTGTAACAAAAACACTAAGTTTGGTTGAAGAAGAAGGCGTTAATACCAATTACGAGTTTACAAACACTCCGGGAACTGCAGACTTTTCTATAAGAAAAACAGATGCGGAAAATACAAGCCTCGGACTAAAAGACGCTATATACCATCTTTCCGGGATGAACTGGACAGGCACAGGTTATGTTCCAGTCACATATGAGCTTAGAACTAACTCAAGCGGATATGCCTCTGTTACCGGAATAACAGCTGGTGTATATACTCTTAAAGAAATAACACCGCCGTTTGGATACGAACTTGACCCAACAGTATACACTGTTGAAATTCTTCCAAACAACTCCGTTGAATACATCTACAGAGTGAGCGATGTTGAATATGATCGAGGAAGGCTTACTATTGCAAAATTTGTAACAGGAACATCCAACCGCATCCCGGGAGCTGTATTCTCGCTTTATAAGAAGACTCTATCCGGCAATGTTCTGGTGTCACAGCAAACCACAGACGCAAACGGAAACATTGTTTGGGACAATCTTCAGGCAGGCGCATATGAATTAGTTGAAGACAGCGCTCCGGCAGGATATGGTATTATAACGAAAACTCGAAATGTAACTATTTCTGAAGGAGAAAACGAAGTGTTGGTTGTCTACAATAATGGCCCGACTCCGACTCCGACAACCCCGCCTACAGAAAATCCCGAAGCCACACCGACTCCATCACCAAGTCCGACTCCGACTCCGGAACCGACACCAACTGCTTCACCTATTGAAAGCGATGAGCTTATCATAGAGGATGTGGACCCGGCATTTGGTCCTGAAACAGGAGAAGGCGACGCACTGTTTATCACAATCGGATTACTGCTGCTGATAGGTGCCGGACTGTTTGTGATTAGAAAAAAAGTATTAATTAAGAATAAATAATAATCAACACTTTTCTGACTTGCCGACATCTTAAACGATGTCGGCTTTTTTATCTTTACTTATTGAAAAATGTATATATATGAAATATCCAATAAGCTTGTTTCTTGTTATCTATAAGAGTATAATATATCTGTACAAATATACAGATTATCTAATCACAGTCAAATTATGACGGCACTACTCCATATAAGGTTTTGGTGAAGCATGATGTCTTTTAATGCAGTTCATCACTTATTATTAATGGAGGGCAGCGATGCAAAAACCGAGTGCCAAAAAAACGTATTCGAAAATGTAGTGCTATAAAAACCTCTATTTAAAGTATCCAATTTTAAAACAAAATAACAATTTTTCTACTGCTTATTTCATAATGCAAGCATTTTGCATAGATATAGGCTTTTAGCTCATGGTCAACTAATATAAGTACTCTTTAAAACAACCTACAAAATTAACCAACAGCCCTTATGATACATTTACAAAGGAAGTGGATGAAATGAAAACTGGAAATGTAGAAAGAAGCAGCCGGAACGCTGCACACAGCAAAACAAGGGTTAGAAAAATTTTAGTATTTGTATTAGCATTTACTCTAATAATGCTACCTAATCTTATAGCTTTTGCCGATACAGAATCAGGAGTTCAGGGTACGCCTACGCCTACAGTATCCACAACTCCCGACAACACACCGAGCGACACTCCTTCGGATGAGCCGAGCGACACTCCTTCGGATGAGCCGAGCGACACTCCTTCGGATGAGCCAAGCGACACTCCTTCGGATGAGCCGAGCGATACACCTTCGGATGAGCCAAGCGTTGCTCCTTCGGATGAGCCGAGTGATACTCCTTCGGACGAGCCGAGTGACACTCCTTCGGATGAACCGAGTGATACTCCTTCGGATGAGCCGAGTGATACTCCTTCGGATGAACCGAGCGACACTCCTTCGGATGAACCGAGCGACACTCCTTCGGATGAGCCGAGTGATACTCCCCCACCATCTGAAGAGCCTTCAGATGAGCCGTCTGAAGAGCCGAGTGAGACACCATCTGCTACACCGTCTGCACCTGAGCCTTTGTTGGGGTTGGATGTGCTAGCATTGGAAACTGCAACAAAATATACTTTCCCACCTCAGTCTCCTAATACTATAACACATAACATAACACCGATAACAATTGAAGGAAATAGCGTTGGTAATTTTAATGCTGGAATTTCATATATCAAACAATATTTTGATATAAACGGAAATCCTGCTTCTTCCGGTCCATTCTGGTTTGAGATGTTTATTGGCCCTGTATCAGGTGTGTCCCCTACCAATGGCAAAACATATACGGGAACTGGAATAACTTCATGGAACTCAAACATGATTATTAACTCCGTAATAGTTAAAGGCGGTAACTATTACAACAGTTATGGATATGGTTCTGGATACAGCGGAGACACCGTTCTCGTTCCTCCAGTAAATTTAAATGACAATGGCTATTTTTATGGTCTATCCCATGTAGCAATATACTTCTCTGTTCCGGAAGTTCAGCCTGGCAGCTTAAAGGTCATCAAAAAAGATGATCAGGGCAACGTAATGAGCGGTGTGGAGTTTAGGCTGACCGATAACGGAAGCTATAACGTCACAAAGACTACAGATGCAAACGGCGAAGCATTCTGGGACAATCTTGATCCCGGAACATATTATCTGTATGAGACGACTCCATCAGGATATCTACCGCCCGGCACTAATCCGATAAAAATTACTGTCGGTGATAATCAGGATGTAGTAGTTAACATTGTTAACACAAAAGACAGACGAGGCGACTTTACTGTCTATAAGAAAGATGAAGGCCAAAATCCTCTGGCCGGAGCAGTATTTACACTGACCGCCCAAAATGGAACAGTGTTTACAGGAACTGAAGGTCCTGACGGCACTCACAGTTGGACAAACCTTCCTATCGGTGACTACACTCTGAAAGAAATTACTGTTCCTGCTGGATATAATGCTGATCCAAGTCTTCCAAAGACAGTAACAGTATACGAAGGCTCTGACGGACGCAACGTATTTACAGCCGTTAACAGCCGCGAAAAAGGAAGCTTTAAAGTATTAAAGAAAGACGGAGATGAACAGCCCCTTTCAGACGCTGTGTTCACACTGACTGCAGGAAACGGAACTGTCTATACAGGAGTCGAAAATCCGGCAGGCACACACTCATGGAGCGATTTGCCTACAGGTACCTACACTCTTGATGAAACAGTCGTGCCTACAGGATATACCAAAGGTGCAAATCTCCCGAGAACAGTTACAATAACCGATGGCTCAAGCGAAACCGTCACAATAATAAACGAGCATAAAAAAGGCAGTTTCACAGTTTATAAGAAAGATCAATCAGGCGCAGCCCTTAAAGGTGCTGTATTCACTCTGACTCCTGTTGGCGGAGGCACTCCCGTTACTGGTGTTGAGAGTCCTGACGGCACCCACACATGGTCAAATCTTCCGACCGGTGACTATACTCTGACCGAAACTACTGTGCCTGCCGGTTACTCGCCGGATCCATCCCTTCCAAAGACTGTTACTGTCTTTGAAGGAAACGACGCACAAAATGTATTCACAGCAGTAAACACACGTAAAACCGGTAACTTTATAGTTTACAAGCAAGACCAGACAGGTACAGCCCTTAAAGGTGCTGTATTCACTCTGACACCCGTTGGCGGAGGCACTCCCGTTACTGGTGTTGAGAGTCCTGACGGCACCCACACATGGTCTAACCTTCCGACCGGTGACTATACTCTGACCGAAACTACTGTGCCTGCCGGTTACTCTCCGGATCCATCCCTTCCAAAGACTGTTACTGTCTTTGAAGGAAGCGACCAGAGAAACACATTCACGGCAGTCAATACACGTAAAACAGGTAACTTTATAGTTTACAAGCAAGACCAGACAGGCGCAGCCCTTAAAGGTGCTGTATTCACTCTGACTCCTGTTGGCGGAGGCACTCCCGTTACAGGCATTGAGAGTCCTGACGGCACTCACACATGGTCTAACCTTCCTACCGGTGACTATACTCTGACCGAAACTACTGTGCCTGCCGGTTACTCTCCGGATCCATCCCTTCCAAAGACTGTTACTGTCTTTGAAGGAAGCGACCAGAGAAACACGTTCACAGCAGTCAATACACGTAAGCTTGGAAACTTTACTGTCTATAAAAAAGATGGCGACGGGAATCTTCTTGCAGGTGCTGTATTTACTCTGACACCTCTTGGTGGCGGTACTCCAGTAACCGGAGTCGAAAATCCTGACGGAATCCACACATGGACTAACCTTCCGACCGGAAGCTATACACTAACTGAAACTACTGTACCGACCGGTTATAACGGTGACTCCAGTCTTCCGACTACGGTCATAGTCTATGAAGGAAACGACGGGCGCAACGAATTCACCGCAACCAACGATCGTAAAGTCGGTGACTTTATAGTCTACAAAGTAGACGGTGACAAAGCTCCTCTTGCAGGCGCTGTATTTACCCTTACTCCCGTTACAGGCGGAACTCCGATAAAAGGAACTGAAGGTCCTGACGGAACCCACACATGGTCGAATCTTCCTACAGGTACATACACTTTGGATGAAACTACAGTACCTGCAGGTTATACGAAAGATCCGACTCTTCCTAAGCCTGTTACAGTAAACGAAGGAAGTAATGCAGCTGTAACCATAACCAACACACGCGATAACGGAAACTTCACAGTCTATAAAAAAGACGGCGACAACGAAGCTCTTGCAGGTGCTGTATTCACATTAACTCCTGTTGGCGGCGGAACTCCTGTAACAGGCGTTGAAAGCCCAAGCGGCACACACAAGTGGACAAACCTTCCAACCGGTGACTATACTCTTACAGAGACTAAAGTTCCTGACGGATACAGCGGCGACTCAAGTCTTCCAAAAACTGTAACGGTTTACAAAGGAGACGATGGGCGCAACGTATTCACAGCAGTGAATGACCGTAAGACAGGTAACTTTACAGTCTATAAGAAAGATCAGGATGGATTAGACCTTGCAGGCGCGGTATTCACCCTTACACCAATTGGCGGAGGCACTCCGATAACAGGCATTGAGAGCCCCGCAGGCACTCATACATGGACTGATTTACCAACCGGCGACTATACTCTAACTGAAACAAAAGTACCGGATGGATATAAGGGAGATCCTACTCTTCCAAAGACAGTTACAGTCTTTGAAGGAGCCGACGGACGCAATGTATTTACAGCAACCAATACAAGAAAGCTCGGAAACTTCATCGTTTACAAAGTTGACGGTGACGAAGAGGCTCTTGCCGGCGCTGTATTCACCCTTACTCCTACAGGCGGCGGAACACCAATTACTGGAGTTGAAAATCCAGACGGCACCCACAAATGGTTTGACCTTCCTACCGGAACTTATACACTCAGCGAAACTACAGTTCCTCAGGGATACAGCGGCGATCCGACACTTCCAAAGACTGTTACAGTCTATGAAAGCCCGGATGAGCGTAATATTATAACAATAGTAAACGAACGTGATCTTGGCGACTTTATAGTCTATAAAACAGACGATGATGACCAGCCTCTTGCAGGAGCAACATTCACTCTTACTCCGATAGGCGGAGGAACAAGCATCCCCGGAATTGAGAGTCCTATTGGAACACACTCGTGGACGAACCTTCCTACCGGAGACTACACTCTTGAAGAGACAGTCGTTCCTACAGGATACACACCGGATCCGTCACTTCCTAAAACAGTTACAGTTTATAAAGGAAGCGATGCCCGAAATGAATTTACTGCAGTCAACGAACCTGAACACTGTTCGCTTCTTATCTATAAGCTTGATTCTTACGGACAGCTGATAACAGGACTTAACATCCAGTTCACACTGAAGCTTAAAGACGGTTCATGGTCCAGTACTAAGTCAAGCACAACAGGCACAATCTTCTGGGACGACCTGGAGCCTGGTGAATATGAGCTCATAGAGGATAAAGCACCTGATGGTTATTTCTATGAAACACAAACCCACAACGTCACATTAACTAATGGCGAAGACAAGGAAATGGATGTCGAAAACGAAGAGTATGTGACAATTCAGGTAATCAAAAGGAGCAGAACAACAGGAGAAGTTCTAGCCGGTGCAGTGTTTGAGATAACACAGGAATCAGCTCCTCTCAGTGATATTAACATCAACGCTATTGCTGTTCTCGGAAGAGCGACAACAAACGCTCAGGGTATTGCAACATTTGCTTATCCCGAATTCAAACTGAGAGCTGGTGTTCAATACAAGATAACCGAGGTTATTCCTCCTCCGGGATACCAAAACGACTCAACTCCTTTGTACATAACAGTTAATGATCCGGGTGGTATCAATCCTCTTGAAGTAGGATTGTTTGAAAACACACCGGAGCTTCAAAAGATAACTGTTGTAAAATGGCTCGACGACATGCCTGTAAGCCAATTAGGCGACGGCACATTATTTGACGGTACGGAGTTCCAGCTTTGGCAGGGACAGACCTATATCGAATCTAAATTCTTAAGCAACGGTACATGCGAATTCTTAGATCTTCTTCCGGGAGAATATACTATCAAAGAAATTGCAGGCCCGACAACAAAGTACTTCAAGGTTGACACGGATAAAAATGTAACCCTTGTACTTAAAACTCCAGAAAACATTGAAAAAGGACTTACTGATCCTACCGTTAACTTCTTCAATACTATAGAACCGGGCGACTTTTCTTTGGTTAAAATCGAAGGAGAAAACCTTGAGCTGACACTTGAAGGAGCAGTATTCCACCTAACAGGAATGCGCTGGACAGGCACAGCATTTGTTGAAACGACATATGTGCTAACAACAAACGCATTAGGGTATGCCGAAGCTTTAGGCCTTACACCTGGTATGTATACACTGCAAGAGATTACAGCCCCTACAGGTTACAAGCTTGACTCAACCGTATATCCTATAGAAATCTTCCCAGGAAGAACAACAAAGGGCGAAGATGTCTTCTTTGTCAGCAATGAACCCAGCGAACCCGGCACAATAGTAATAGCAAAATTCGAGGAAGGCAATACTACAGTACGGCTTGCAGGAGTAAAATTCTCTCTCTACAGAGACTCCGTTTCAGTAGCGAACTTCATAAGCACAGCATATACAGACATTAACGGAAACATTGTCTGGAGCAACTTAGAACCAGGCAACTATATAGTCGTTGAAGATTCTACTCTTCCGGGTTATATAATTGTCGATACATCAAAGAACATTACACTTGCGTCGGGAGCAACCGAGACGGTGCTGTTCTTTAACAGAAGCACAGAAACACCAACGCCGACGCCAACACCTCCAACCGAACCACCTGAAAGCACACCAACTCCGACTCCTAGCCCGACTCCTACTCCAAGCCCGACTCCTACTCCTATAGATACTGATGAAATCATTATCGAAGAAGTTGATCCGGCATTCGGTCCCGAGACGGGTGAAGGCGATGCATTGTTTATCGCAATCGGCATAATGCTGCTCTTAGGAGGCGCACTGTTTATTCTCAGAAAGCGCTTTATAGCTCACCAATAACCGACTCTTAATACACGAATTTATCCCCCGTATATAAACGGGGGATTTTTTATATATGATTGTTTAAAACTCAATTATTTTGTTTATTTTAGATATATGAAAACTATCATTAAAAAAGTTGCTTTTTCCATTATTACAGTCGGTATTCTTATTTTTCTGATGTTTGTATCCGGATTAGCATATGGTTATTCTGCTACAAAGTTAAGTATGGAGACTTCATATATTTCTTCTGCGCTTAAATCTGTTTCCAGTTATAATACCATCTTTTTTATATCGATAGGCATAATGGTCTCCATCAGTATTTTGCTATATATCATAAAGCGTAAACTTAAGAAAACCTAAACTTTATTCTGCAATTGCCGATATATTATAATATTGGCATATATGCTTTTTTCAATAAGCTTGTGCTCATTGATATCAGCAAGTATAATTTAAATCTGACGACATTTCTTGTCATATAAGAGGCTATTTGACTCTTTCAAATAATTACGGAGGGCAGCGATGCAAAAATCAAGTACTATAAAAACGTTTGTAGCTATGTAGTTCTTGTTTTAGCGTGTTTTGGTTTGCCCAAAATTCAATTTTCAATCTAATAATTTAATCTGTAAGTTTTATCACAACATAAATATTTAAACTGTTTTCTTTTTATCCAGTTACAAAAATATAATTTACAGCTTTTATATTGTTCTTAAAGCTTGTTTATTGCAACCCAATAAACAACTCTTAATACACACTTTTTTTGAACCCCCCTGCATTCTTTGCAGGGGATTTTTTTAGTCAAAGTGTGAACATTTTATGAATTCATACTATTTTAGTCATATTTTTATTTATTATTTCGTTTTATAGGTCTATAATTTAAATATATACTTTGATATCAAAGCATTTGTAGAAAGACAATACTTCACCTCTATAAGAAAGGGGATAAATATGAAACTCAATACACAAAAATTAAGAACAGTCTTAGTCATGATAACGGCATTCACATTAGTGTTGCTGCCTAACTTAGTTGCTATTGCAGATTCTTCCGAAGGGCCAATAGGAACACCAACACCTTTTCCGTCGGAACAACCCTCCGAAACTCCTAGCAATGCACCTTCTGAAACACCCAGCACAGCACCAAGCGAAACACCAGTCACCTCTCCATCTGACACACCGACTGTATCGCCTAGTGAAAATCCAGAAGAAACAACATCACCAAGCTCCGTGCCTTCTAATGCGCCGAGTTCAACACCTTCTTTAGAACCAAGTACCACACCATCAGATGAACCAAGTGCTACTCCTTCCGAAGAATCTAGTACCACAACATCAGGGGAACCAAGCGCAACTCCTTCAGCTGAACCAAGTGCTACACCTTCTGCAGAACAAAGCTCTACATCATCAGAGGAACCAACCTCAACTCCTTCAGCTGAACCAAGTACCACACCTTCAGAGCAGCCAAGTGCTACATCATCAGAGGAACCAACCTCAACTCCTTCTGCAGAACCAAGCTCTACTACCACAGAAGAGCCCAGTACCACTCCATCAGAGGAACCAAGTACTACTCCTTCTGAAGAGCCTAGTGCTACTCCTTCACCTGAACCAAGTGCAACTGCTTCAATAGAGCCAAGTGCTACCCCCACACCTTCTGCATCTGTTGCAAAGCTAAATGTTGCACCGCCGGCATCGTATCCATCAGGAAACGGAGTAATGCCGTCAACAGTAGCAGGCAACGATGGTGCTCATCTTGCACCAGCGGGATATACTTGGATATCTATTGGAAGCTCCAGCATAACAAAATATTTTACAGCAAGCGGTAATCCTGCTTCTTCCGGCCCATATTATTTTTCCATGAGAGTAGGAACAGTAAACGGAAAGCTTGCAATAACATCATGGAGCTCAAATATGCGCATATACGCTGTAATAGTTAAAGGCGGTAACTATTATAATTCCTTTGGTTATGGCGGATCTTCCGGCGGGGATACAAATTTAGGTGCTCCTATTAATCCGGCCAACGCAAAGCCATTCGATTTATCGCATGTATCATTTATTTATAGCGTTCCGCCACAATCAACTCCAACCCCTACTCCTACACCAACTCCGACTTCGACTCCAACCCCGACGCCTACGCCAACACCAACTCCGACTCCTACTCCTACTCCAACACCAACTCCTACTCCTACACCGACTCCGACTCCTACTCCTACTCCAACTCCAACTCCAACTCCGACACCTACACCGACACCTACACCGACTCCAACTCCGACACCAACTCCAACTCCTACGCCGACTCCAACTCCTACGCCGACCCCGACTCCTACACCAACTCCTACACCTACACCTACACCAACTCCTACACCTACGCCGACACCGACTCCAACACCGACTCCTACTCCTACACCGACACCTACTCCAACTCCGACACCGACACCAACACCGACTCCTACACCAACTCCTACGCCTACACCAACTCCTACGCCTACACCAACTCCGACACCTACACCGACGCCTACACCGACGCCTACTCCTACACCTACACCGACGCCTACTCCTACACCAACACCTACTCCTACACCTACACCGACGCCTACACCTACACCTACACCAACTCCTACACCGACGCCTACACCGACTCCGACGCCAGATCCCGGAACAGTTACTATCGCGAAGTTTGAAACCGGCAATACTGCAGTAAGATTAGGCGGAGTAAGCTTCTCCCTTTATACAGAAAGCGTGTCTCCGGCAAATCTAATTTCAACTGCCTTGACGGATGTAAACGGCAATATCGTTTGGACAGGACTTGAACCAGGGACATATGTATTAGTTGAAAACTCAACAATACCCGGGTATGTTCTTCCGGCGGCAAATTCTACCGTTATAACATTGGAGGCAGGCGAATCAGAAGTAGTTGTGTTGTTTAATTCACCGATTGTAACACCTACTCCTCCTCCGGTAATAACATTAACACCTCCTCCGGTACCATTGGGACCTGAAGGCACTCCGGTGCCTACATCAACTCCCAGTCCGACTCCATCGCCAACAGCAACGCCAACACCAGTTGAGACTGATATACTTATCATCGAAGATGTTGATCCTGCATTCGGTCCTGAAACAGGTGAAGGAGATGCATTGTTTATATCAATAGGCGCATTAACAATAATCGGAGCCTTCCTATTGATAATGAGAAAGAAATTTGCTAAAAACTAAGTTGATATATTAAAAAAAACATCCCGTTATGGGATGTTTTTTTATGTTTTCTTATAGATGAAGATCCATCAAATTCGGTCCATCGTTTTTTTCAATTCTCGGGCCCATAATATCTTCCATCCTGTCATGTTCAAGTCGGATTTTCACTATACCCATAATAATGTACATTAAAGCTATCCCAAACAAAATATAGTTAATTACACCTGCTGTAAACATGCTGTTTTCAATGGATTCCAGTATTGTGTATATCGTTACAGGTATAAGTGTTGCGATACCTCCGCCAAGAGCTTTCCAAAAGGAGACAACAAGGCATGGAACAGAAATGATAATAAGCCCCATCCTTATTATTTCAGACACTGAGATTCCGTCAAACATTCTGTAAAGCGGAGTCTCTGAAAAGAAACGAGCTGCAAACAAAACAACTATTACTATTACAATACCTCCCGCTACTCTTAAAAGTGCGCTTATTAATTTATAAGGGAACGGCTTATCCCTGTATTTTTCTCTAACCATAGTTCACCTATCCAAATAAAATTAATATTCCAGACACTATCCCCCAGATAAGCATATCAGCCATCAAAGGAATATCTGTAAGCAAAGCCATTTCAGGAGCGTCATGCCGCTGCTTTTGATCAGCTATATAAATATATCGGAAAATCCCGAAAACGACAAACGGAAGCGTTATCATCATAATAGGTCCGACAGGAGAAAAGAATGTATATATCGCATATGCCACAACAATTGAAGGCGTGACTATCGATAGCATTTCTTTTATAGAATCAACGGAGTAGTTTTTAAGCACGCTGCGCGTTTCTCCATCCTCGCCGACTTTTTCAATCTCGCCCCTTCGTTTGTTCAGCGCAAGATAGAGAGCCAAAAGCGCCGTACAAAGTATAAGCCATGGCGAAATTTTTGCATTGAGTGCAACAACACCGCCGACAGCACGCACAACGAAACCGCTCATTATTATCATAACATCAATTATGACTATATGTTTTAATACCAGTGAATAGAAAATCATCATTACGATGTATCCTGCAACACATGCAAAAAACCAGAAGTTAACCAAAAGGTATCCCACTGCTACAGCTGCAACGATCAGCGCAGCCATAATAAAGTATGCAAGAGGAATAGGAACCGCACCAGATGCTATCGGACGGTATCTCTTTTCAGGGTGAAGACTGTCCTCTTTTTTGTCCATAATATCGTTGAATATATATATCGCAGACGAAGCCATACAAAAAGCAGCCAGCGCAAATATTGTGGTTACCCACGCACTCATCTGAGTCACCATACCTGCAAACACAATACCCGGAAGCACAAAGATGTTTTTTATCCATTGTTTTGCGCGAAGCAGTTTAATAAATGTTTTTATATTTTTCACAGCATACCTACTTTCCGAAATGCTTCTTTTTTATTTTATCAATCTTTGTAATTACATGAATGCCCTGAAATGTTCTTTTTGTATGAGGTTTTGCGTCTTTTAAAGCTTCAAGAAAACCATCAGGAGTCATTTCAAAGCTACTGTCAAATACCATATAAGAATTGCCAAGCTCCCACAAGGTGTGAGCATCGCTTCCGCAGCCCATAAGCAGACCATTTTCTGCGGCAAGCTCCAAAGCTTTCCTGTCATCTGCTGCAAACACATTTCTTGAGTTGAATATCTCTATTATATCCGCTCTCTTAACTGCCGTCTGAAGTCCTTCAGGCGTAAGTTTTGATGTCCTGAGCCTGTCTTTGGGGTGAGGTATATATACAAGCCCGCCCTGTGCGATAATAGCGTCAATCGTCCATGTGATGCTTTTAAACGGAGCAATCTTTTCCTTGAGGAAAAATCCCGTCACTTCCCCGCTATCCGTTTTTATCTCTTCGCCGGCTATAACTCTGTCAGGATATCTTTCCTGAAGCTTAAGCGCTCCTGCTATCTCATTATGGTCGGACAAAACAATGCCGAACTCAGTGTTTTTATCTAAAAAGCCGCTGATTTTATCCAGACTAAGTTTACTGTCCGCAGAATATTCGGAATGCATGTGCATATCAAGCTTTGTAAAAGCACTATTCAATATCTTCACCGCTTTCAATCATTTCATCAGCTATTACAATCTCTTCTTTTGTGTTTATGTTGTGCTTCTTTAAAAGACGCTGAACAACGATTAATCCAACTATTCCTATCACAACACCCAACCATAGGGTGGATATTCTTGTAACTATAGTCGTTGCCGATGCCAGAACTTTATCAACATCAAATAGCACAGTAAGTACTCCAAGTATCGAGCCTTCCGCAGCTATAAGCCCGCCCGGGAGCATTGAAAGCGCACCGATGAGCGATGACACCGCAACGGTAAATACTGAACCCAGCACAGTAAAGTCCACTCCAAATGCTTTAAGTGCCAGAAACACAACCAAGCCCTCAAAAAACCACGAAACAGTTCCTATGCCAATTGCAACTCCCAGCCTGTCAATTCGGGTAAGCTCATATGTATGGCTGTAGAAGTTTTCAAAAGCGTCAGCAAATCTTTTAAGGAATTTCACTTTCGACAGCATCTTTATTATAAACTTTGCAAAAGGCTTTATGCGGATAGCTGCAACAAAAAGACCAACGATCGCTACACAGGCTATTATCGCCGCATATCCGTATGAGAACGCAATAGCTCCGACAGAAGCCAGTATAATCATAGAAATAGCGTCGGACACGCGTTCCATAAGCACCATCGGCATTGTTTTTGCCATGTCTACGCCGGACAGTTCTTTTAACAGATAACTCTTAAAAAACTCCCCTACTTTCGCAGGTGTAACCGTCATTGAAAGACCTGCCACAAAAACAGGCAGATTTATCTTTCTCGGTACGTCGATTTTAAGTTGTTTTAAGTAATAGTTCCATTTCACATAGCGAAGAACATAGTTCATTGGCGCAAGTATCAATATGAGCGGCAAATAGCTGAAATTAAATTTGCTTATTGATTGTCTTAATTCATCAAAATCCGCTATCATACCCAGAGCCGCGAAAACCACAACTCCCAGTATAGCGTAAATTACTATGCCCTTTTTTATCTTACTGAAGCTTAATGCTTTATTCTTAGATTTCATGTAACCTCTGAAAAAATTAGTATTATGTATTATAGCATAACTGCACAAATCATACTATATCACACACCGGTGTTTTTAAGCAAAAACAACATATTTAAGCTATTTGATTGACACTCAATTTGAAAAGAAATATAATGTCATTGGCATTGTTAGTTTATGCTAACTGAGAGGAATTAATTTTGAAAACCGAGTATTTAACCAAGCTTAAAAAAGGTCAGACCGGCACTATCCACGCATTCCCCGAAGGCGAGCGCGCAAAGCTCCGTCTTTCTGAAATGGGACTCAGAGAGGGCATGAAGATTGAAATCGTGCAAATCATCCCTTTAAAAGGCCCAGTAATTATTCAGATGGGTCAGACACAAATAGCCATTGGCCATGGCATGGCGAGCCGCGTAAAAATCGATCTTGACTAGATTATAAAAGAGGATTCTTTTTGAAAATACTACTTATCGGAAATCCGAACGTCGGAAAAAGCGCACTGTTTTATAGGCTTACAGGTGTTGCAGTTCATACATCAAATTATGCGGGAACCACCGTTACCTTCACAGAGGGAAAATGGAAGCTTCCTCCCCAATCCTGTGTACGCAACTGTGCCGACTGCCCCGGATGCGGAAGCATATCCAAAAAAGATGGTAAGACACCAGAAAGAATTGTAGATCTGGTTGATGTTCCGGGTACATACTCATTAACTCCCGATGCACAATCCGAAAAAATCGCAGTCGATATGATAGAAAGCGCAGATATACTTATAAACGTTATTGACGCAACAAACCTTGAGCGCAATCTATCACTCACGCTAGAGCTGATGCAGTTTAAAAAACCTATGGTTGCGGTTCTTAACATGTGGGACGAAACAAAGCACATGGGGATTGATATAAATGTCCGTAAACTTGAAAAAGCACTTATGATACCCGTTGTTGCTACCAATGCGCGCACAGGCGAAGGAGCTCTTGATCTGGCTCTTAGGCTTGAAGATGCTGCTGTAAGCACGCTTTTATTTAAAAATGATGATGAACGCTGGAAAGAAATCGGCTCAATAGTCGGCGAAACACAATCACTCACCCACCGCCATCATACAGTAAGAGAGCGTTTGCAGGATTTGTCGATGCACCCTATATTCGGGCTTCCCATCGCTCTTCTCGTTTTAATATTTATGTTTCAGGCTGTAATACTTATAGGCAATCTTCTGGTTGACCTTATGACAGCGCTGTTTGATTGGGCAATAATACCGCTTCTTATGAAGCTGCACATTTTAATAGAAAACACTCAATGGCTTGATAGGATTCTCATCGGAGAGCTGTTTGCCGGTTCTATAGACCTTGAAGCCTCAATGGGAGTACTGACTACTGGCATTTTTGTTCCCATAGGGCTTGTAATGCCCTACCTTTTATTGTTTTATGCATTTCTCGGCTTTATGGAGGACTGGGGATATCTTCCGCGTATGGCTGTGCTATTTGACAGGTTTTTTCATCGCATAGGCTTACACGGCTACTCCGTCATTCCAATGATGCTTGCAACAGGCTGCAACATCCCGGGCGTTTTGGGACTTCGCAACTTAGAAACCCGAAGAGAGCGGTTTATCACAGCGGCGATTATGTGCACTGCGATTCCCTGTATGGCTCAATCTGCCATCATTTTTCGCGAAACAGGAAAGTTCGGAAGCGCTTATCTTTGGCTTGCACTAACCTCGCTTGTCACAGTTGCAGTTATATTGGGTGTTATACTTAATCTCTTTTCAAAAGGCTCAACTCCTTCGCTGATTGCAGAGATGCCTTCCTACAGAATACCGGGACTAAAAATGCAGCTAAAAAAACTAGGCGGAAGGCTTAGCGGATTTTTCAAAGAAGCTGTTCCGCTTATGATGTTTGGCATACTACTCGTTCAGGTTCTTCTCATGACCGGTGTTTTGGACTATCTGTTTAAAATTGCATCCCCGGTTGTAACGGGCCTTTGGGGGCTTCCTAAGGAAACAGTTTCAGCTATGCTTGTAGGCGTCATAAGAAAAGACGCAGCAGTAGCTCTTCTTGTGCCGCTTAAACTTACGGGTACGCAGACAATAACCACCGTAGTTACACTTGTTCTGTATTTCCCATGCGTTGCTACATATACTGTTCTTGCACGTGAGCTTGGCGGCAAAGACTTGCTTAAAGTCACAGGAATTATGCTAAGCGCTACACTTCTTATGGGAATGTTTTTAAACCTTTTCACATCAATTCTTCATCCTATCGGCGTGATTGCTCTAGAGCTTGGAGTTATGGCTTTGTTTGTTATTGCGCTTAACAGATTAAGCAAAAGCAGAAAAGATGACATCCTGTAATTCACATAAAAGGTTTTTAAATCATATAATTTAAGATATAATTATTGTATCAACTAAAAGGTGTGAAAAATGAACAGCAAACTTCATCTGGCATTAAGTACAAAAGCATTTGGCGCTCTTCCTCTTGAGGATATATACATGAATATTGCTAAAACAGGCATTCGTTTCGTGCATCTTGATTTGCAAGAAGAAACAAACCTTGAAGATGTTATTTCAGCACAACAAGTCTTTAAGAAACTTGGACTTAAGCTCGTTCAGATATCAAGCCGTAACTTCCCGAAATCCTACACTGACGAAAAGCATTACTCAGAAGCGATTGATGAAGTAAAAAAGTTGATTGAAGTCCAAAAAGTATACGATAATGCGACAGTCAGTCTTACAGCCGGATCATACCGCGGAAAAAAAGAAGAGCACATCGAGGCTTCGGTCAAATTCATGAAAAAAGCGTGCGAGCTGGCAGACGGCGAAGGTATCAAAGCAACCCTTTATTTTATCCCTAAGAAAAACCAGCTGATTAAAACATGGCAGGAGATGACAGACTTTTATGAAAAAGTCGCAAATGATAATCTTCTTTTAAACCTAAACACAGCAGCTCTTCATCATCTTGAAGTAAGTGATGAAGATTTGGAGTTTGCAAAAGAAAAAGCGGCGCTTCTAGTCCTGCAGGATATTGAGGACAAAAACTGGAATGTTAAGATAAACCTTGGTGAAGGAATTGCAGATATTTCATCGTGGACAGAAAGAGTAAAACCTTTAATCGAGAACACATGCACAAACAAAGGCCTAATCCCCACTTCAGTGGTTACTCTTCAAAGCGATGAAGCCTGCGAACTTAAGCGTACACTTAGATATCTAGAAAGTGTACTGCCACAAATCAGCATGTAATATCATTGAACAAAAATACAAAAAATGTTAAGATAAACATAAATATAAGGAGGAAAAATGGATAAACAATTAGATAAAAAAATAACTGAATTTCTCGAAAAAAACAGAGAGAATTTCATAAAAGACTTACGAGGTCTTTTAAAATATAACTCAGTGCGCGAAGACGCATCCGAAGGAATGCCGTACGGCAAAAAGAATGCAGAAGCGCTGGACTACATGATAGAGCTTTGCTCATCATCCGGACTCGAATGCGACAACCTTGATTATTATGCGATGGATGCCACTTACGGCGAAGGTGATGAAGTTGTAGCAAGCCTTACCCATCTTGACATAGTTCCCATCGGTGACGATTGGGAGCACGACCCTCTTGCGGGTGAGATAGAAGACGGCTTGATTTACGGACGCGGCACATTGGATGACAAAGGCCCGTCAATTGCCGCTTTATACGCAGTAAAAGCACTGATTGATGCTGATGCAACGCTTAAAAGAAAAATAAGGCTCATTTTCGGCTGTGACGAGGAAAGCGGAATGAGCGATATGACATATTACTTGGAGAAGAAAAAAGCTCCTGAATACGGCTTTTCTCCTGATGCATACTTCCCTTGTATTCACGCCGAAAAATCCGTGCTTATGGGCGAATACACAAAAGATGTCAAAGGCGAATCCAGAGTAAAGAAAATCGAAGGCGGCACCCGTACAAATGTTGTTCCTGATTCTGCTTCCGCATATCTTACTTCCATAGGATGCTATCACAATGATCCTAATATAATAATAGAAGAAGCCGACGGATTATATAAAGTTATGGCAAAAGGCGTTTCCGCACATGCTTCAACTCCGAATGAAGGCTCTAATGCGATAATAATACTCGCAAAATATCTGGCAAGAATTCTGCCGGACTCAGATCCGTATAAATCAGTACTGCGCACTGTCTATCAAAGCTTTGAGGCAACAGACGGCTGCGGTCTCGGCGTAAAGTGCACAGACAAACCCACGGGCCCGTTAACACTTAACCTTGGCGTTATAGAAGGCACACAGAACAAACTCATAGTTAAATTTGATATTCGCAATCCCGTAACTTTTTCGGCGGAAGTAACACACCACCGTCTCCAGTCGGCTATACAAGGCTTTAAGCTTACGGATTATCATTGCTCAGAAGGTCTTTATGTTGAAAAAGACCACGAGCTTGTAAAGACTCTTCAGGGAATATACCATGAGATTACAGGCGACAAATCCGATGCGATTGCAATTGGCGGCGGAACATATGCGAGAACACTTCCGTGTGCTGTGGCATTCGGTCCAGCATTTAAAAACAGCAAGTCAAAAGGCGCACACATGCACGATGAATGTGCTAGTTTAGATGAACTTATTAGCGGCGCGAGGATATATGCTCACGCATTCTACGAGCTCGCGAATCTATAAAAAAACATAAAAGATATATCAAAAGGATGTTCCTAAAACGGAATATCCTTTTTTATTCCAGCTCAATAAGAGCTGCCCTGACAGGAGAAGCCTCTGCTCCTTCGATCTTAAGAGGAAGCGCTGACAGAAAGTACCTTCCCTCAGGAACATCCTTAAGGCATATGTTTTCTAATATGCAAATATCATTTTTGAGAAGTATCTTATGTGTTGCATGGGACAGATCATGATAGTTTTCAACAGAAAGATAATCAATCCCAACCGTTTTAATTTTTCTCCCCGCTAGATACTTCGCAGCTTTATAGGCAAGATAAACATAATCTTTCTTAAATTCCTCATAGTCGGATATCAATGAGTTTTTTGTTTTAAACAAAACAATATCATCATTTACTATATGAAGGTTTTCTATGTCTTCAAAGGTTATTACGTCGATATCTTTCATATCAAAGACTTTTGCAGTTCCAAGACACTTTGATAGTTCCATTTCTTCTATTGTTTCTCCGTTTTCAATAAAATGAAGCGGAGCATCAACATGCGTTCCTGTGTGAAGGCACATATCTATTCGGCTAAGAGTTGAATCATCCTCTTTCTCAAAAGAGCTCTCTCTTATAAGCTTAAATCTTTCATCTTCTGGCCACACTGTTATATATTCCGAAACTGTACGCGTAATATCATATATTTTTCTGTTATGCATAATTATCACCCAGCCGTTTGTCATAAATCCTGTACGTTTTGATGTATTCCATACCAAGCTTTAAAAGAGCATTTTTGATACGAAGGTTGTCTTCTAAAATATAGTTTGCTTCCATGCGTACGTTTTTATCTTTTAAATGATTATATAAATTTATATACATAATGGCATCAAGCCCCCTGCCCTGCCATTTTGGGTGCACAGCAAGTCCAAAGAGTCTATAGTCCCTTAGCTTTTTTGTTCCGAAGATAAGCTTTGTCCAGCCGAAAGGCAAAAGTTTCCCCTTTATCTTTTTTAATATTATATTTATATCCGGAAATCCGAGGCAGTATCCTATGCATTCATCGCCCTCTTCAACTATCCAAACTGCATCGCGATCAACTATAAGCTTAAGCTTTTTCAGCATGTCCTCCATCACAGGAAGCTCCAGCGGCACATATCCCCAGTTGTCTGCTAAAGATAGGTTTGTTAGCTCCCATATAAGCTTTGCGTCATGCGTCAGATTGTTTAAATCAAGCCTTCTTATCTTTACATCCGGAAACCATTTGTGAAATTTGTCGTTAAAATCCAGATACCGCTTAGGTATCGTGTAGCCTTTATCTAAATCAATCTCATATGCCAATAAGTCTTTAGTTTTCTCATAGTCAGTGTTTATAAAGAAATCATGATAGTAACTAGGGTTCCATGGTGCAAGATAGACGGGAGTGCTGTCGTATCCATCCATCAGAAATCCCCAGTTTTCAGCTACGGGATTTATAGGACCCCGTATTGTCTCCATACCTTTTTCTTTTAGATAATTCTCAGAAGCTGAAATAAGCATGTTTGCCGCATCAGCATCGTCTATACACTCAAATGAGCCAAAAAAACCGATTTTTGTTTTGTAATATTCATTATGATTGAAATCAATATACGCAGCGATTCTCCCAATCGGGTTTTCACTTTCATCAAGCAAAAGAAAAAGCTCAAATTCTGAATTTTGAAAAATAGGATTGTTTTTCTTCTTATACGCCCCTCTTTCATCAAGATGGATCGGAGGCACATAACAGCTGTTTCCGCTATGCAAAATATCCGGAACTGCTACAAACTTTTTCATGTATTTGCGTGTTTTAACTTTAACTAAATGCATATTACAATTCCCTTTATTTGATAATTAAATTATACTATATGCATTAATAAATAGCCATATTACGCTCTTTATTTAGTCACTTTAAACCTCAGAACCGTTTTTAACTTTTCGGTGTCAGTTTTTCTTGGATCGGATATGTAAATCTCCCTATGAGTTTTACTCTCCCTACAATAGCCGTTATCTGTACAGAACTTCTCCATTTGTCTGAAACTTTCGGGTTCATCATCATAGCTTCCAAAATGCATCATCTGGCAGCATGTCCCTTCTTCATAATCAACAAGTTTAACTTTATCCAAACCCGCTATATCTTTTTTCTTTTTGACATTTTCCTTTATCATCTCAAAAAACTCATCAGTCACAAACTGCGGCTGACGTATCATAACCGAATATACTAGGTCAGTCTTTTTCCAACTGTTTGGTCTGTCTCTTTTTGCTTCATCGCTTAAGTCCCACAAACCTTCCAAAGGATACACTGTATACTGAAAATAATCTTTAGGTTCTATACCATTTTTATAACTCATCTTTATGCCGTATGACAGAGCATAAAGAGCTTCTACGTTTTCCTGAAACATTTCAGAATTCGGATCCCCTTTTCCGCTTATAGTTAGAAACCTTATCTTTGCTACATTTATCATTACAGGTTTATTTTTTGGCAAATAAAGTTCTTTTTCGCTTTTTCTCCATTCATGTTTTTCATTTATCATGATTAATTCTCCATTTCATATCTTATAGCTATATTATACGCGTAAATACTGACAGCATTATGTCATATTAAAAATATGCAA
This sequence comes from Christensenellaceae bacterium, assembly GCA_963677605.2. Lineage (GTDB taxonomy): Bacteria > Bacillota > Clostridia > Christensenellales > UMGS416 > JAGLOK01. Next base: position 512,273 of record CAXXDX010000006.1, read on the forward strand.
TAAAAAACCCGCGAAATGCGGGTATAAGTCTTTTGAGTTAATCATCGTCGTCGTCATGTTCGTCATGTTCATCTTCGTGCTCACGTTCTTCATGTTCGCGTTCTTCATACTCATCATGATCATCGTCATCATGTTCATAGTAAGTGCTGCTGCCTCCTGAACTCGAACCTGATCCCGAGGACATGGAAACAGTCGCAGATGACGTTGCGTCCGCTCCGCCTCCTCCGCCAGGAGCCGGGGTGGGTGTGACTGTTGCCGATGATGTAGTATCCACACCAAGAGAGTCCGCAGGCTGTTCAGTCGTAGTGGCTGAAGAAGTGGTGTCCACTCCGACGCCGCTGCCACCGCCAACTACAGAAATATCCTGAGTTGCAGAAGTTACAGCATCCGGATTCTGACCAGTATCTTCAAGAAGTGAAACAGTAGCGCTTGTAACAGCATCTACAGTTCCTTCTCCAATGTCTATGCCTAAGTCGCCAAGTTCCGAGAGCGTAGCTGTCGTTATAGCATCTACTATGGAAATCCCCTCTATGCCTTCGGATGACTCATATGCCGCTTGCGCTGTATCTCTGATGTCAGGATTGTCAAGAATGGTCTCTTTATATGAAATATACACCCATAAAACCATCGTATCAATTACATTGTCTTTAAGAGATTCTTTCATGCTTTGAGTGTCAAAAGCATCGGGATATTCGCTCTCAAGCTCTGTCACAAAGCTATATAGGCTGTTTTGCGCATCAGAAACAAATTCCAAAACAAGCCGTGAGCGTCCGTTATCCTTTTTCATTACAGACTCGACTACATATTCAGTGGACATATCCATGTAGACAAGCCCGGCTTCAATAAGTTTATTGGCGGCATCAAAATCGCCAGCAGCAATCATCAGGTCTGCTTCTGCCATTCTTCTTAATGCAAAAATCTTAGATACATTCGCTTTTCCAACTGATGTAAATGCATTTTTAAGCCTTAAATCCTCAAAAAACAGTTTCACGTTATATAGCGGCGAGTCATATCCTATTCTGATTTCTATATCATGTATATCAGTATTATTGCCGTTTTCTTGGATAGGCTCCGCAAATGAAGTAGTTGTGAGTAATAGTATCAAACTCAATACTAATAGAGGAATTTTCTTTAGATTAATCATATTGTACCTGCTTATCTTGAAATTTTGTTCCGATAAATAAGTTTTAATACCTAGTGGTTCACTTGGTTTTATTCTAGCATATCAGATTTTTTTAGTCAACAATAATCAGTTTTGTTTATTGTTTGTTCAATAAATATTAATATAACTTGTAAATAAAACACATCCGGTTAACTCTGAATACTTTGACTTGAATATTTTTTAGGATTATAATTTTAGTATACAAATAGGAATGGAGAGATTATTGTGAAAAGAAGAAATATAGTCATTTTTCTTATAGTTTTTTTATTGCTTTCTTCATCATTTTCAGGATGTCAGGCATTAAAAAATCTTACTAACAAGACCCCCGAAAATTATACAGAAGGAATCGATTTCAGCAAGGATTATGAAGAGGACGCTCTGGAAATATATGACGGCGCAATAGTGTTTGACGAATTGAATGCCTTCGGTGAGGCTGTTATTTTTTGCGGAACAGAAGATGACTTCGAAGATATAGTCGATTTTTACAAGGAGTTTTTTGAAGATAATGAAATTACACTTATCCAAGAAGTCGAAGAGCGCGATGAATATTACGCACACGGAGAGTTTGAAGGCTATGAATTCAAACTTAAAGTCGCTGAGCCTGACGGCGAATATGTGGAAGATCTCTTTGAAAACATAATAACTATGATGACGCGTGAGCTTAAAGAAGGAGAAAGCCTTATGGCAACCCCTACTCCTTTGCCCACAATAACTCCCGCTCCTACACAAACTAATGATAGGCCGTCTCAGACCAATGAAGCAACTCCGCTTCCTTCAGACAACATCGACCGCCCGGATACAGACGGGATAGAAACAAGGCTCAATGCTTCTCCCGATGCCGGTGCATGGGTTCTGTACTATGACAGCTATAATGATGATAGTTTTTGGGAATGGACAATATACCTGGATGACGACTATTCAGGAACAATGTACTATGTTGACTATTTCTATGGAGACAGATGGTGGGATGACTTCACATATACAGTAAATGACGGAATAATAGCATTTACATTTGGCAACGGAGACACATACACCTACTTCGCATATTTTGATAATGAGGCATTACACCTCTATCAATATAACGACTTCGACTATGACTATCACTTCTATAACTATGGTTTGGAAGATTCTTCGGATTATTTTTATGCCACAGGCGACTGGCTGGTTTTTGATTCCACAGATGACTTTATCGGCACCCTTGCTTTCTGGCCGGATGGCATTGGGTATGTATACAACTGGCATGGTGAATATATTGATATGCCAATCACTTGGGAAAATGTAGACGGTACAATTTATTTCTATGATGATATAGGTACATTGTTGGATAGCTTCACATGGGTTAATCCCTATAACATACTTGAATACTACAGCACAACTGATGCTGATATTTATCGCTTCTACAGCCGTACAAATCTGAATATTCTTCCGGGCACATACGAGATGACATACACAACTGAAGAAAATGTTTACAGTTGGGATCTTACATTATACAGCGACAATTATGCCGACATTGTTCTTGATACATCAGAGGGAACCTATGAAGATGACACATCCTACTGGTATATCAGCAGTTTTGATGGTAAATTATATCTATATATGAATGAAGAATACTACGGATTCAACTACCATCATTATGAAACCGGATTGGTATTTTATCAGGATGAATTTGATTATTACTACTACTTTGACTTAGTTGACTAATAGGAGTTGAAATGAAAAAAAATAAATTAAGACTGATTTTTATTGTGCTTATTGTTGTTGTGACATCCGTTTTTTCGGGGTGTCAGGCATTGTCCGGCTTAACAAACAAAGTGCCGGAAAAGTATACCGACGGAATAAAATATGACAGAGACTTCCCGGATGATATCTTTGAAATATACGATGATGCCATCGTGTTTGAATCAAAAGAGCTGTTCGGCGCTATAGTATTAGCATATGGAACGGAAGATGATGTTGACGATGTTGTTGATTTCTTCATGGATTTCTTCGAAGACAATGACATAACGCTTGTCTACGAAGATGAAGGCCGCGACACCTATTATGCCAAGGGCTATTTCGAAGGTTATGAGTTTAAAGTTCAGGTCGAAGAGCCGGACGGAGAGTATGTCGAAGACCTTTTTTCCTGCATAGTGTACATATCCACAGAAGAAAAGGAAGAGACTGCCATCTCGGTTAAAGCTGATCCGACCGCAACGCCGCAACCAGAGAATACACAAGCACCAACCGCACAGCCAACTCCAGTTAAATCTGAAGTCACAGCCACACCTAAACCTGAGCAAACATCCGCATCCAACGGAGAAACTCCGCTTTACAACTTGTATGAAGGTTCTTGGGAACTTAGATGGTCAGGCAGCGGAAACACTGTTTATAATATGGATGCAACGCTTCACATAAACGGAGACGGCACTGGAACATATTATTACTATGATTATGACAGTGATGACCGCAATTTCATGCAGTTTAATTACGAAGTTGAAAACGGACAGCTTCTGCTTGAAACAGGAAGCGGCATTATAACATACGATGCTTATTATGATGACGGAATACTCCACTTAATACATGCGGAAAACGGAGTCGAAATGTATTTTGCCAACTGGAATGAAGTTTATTCAATATATCCGTCAGACAGCGAGTTCACTGCATACGGCGACTGGATGTATTATGAACCGGAAACAGGCTACACTGAAACCATTTCTTTCTGGCCCAATGGCTCGGGTTATATATATAACTGGGGCGGCGGGTATGAAAACCTGTTGATGTTCTGGGAATTTGAAGACGGTATCTTTACAATTTATGATGAGCTTGGCAACGAATATACATACGGCATAGTTCACAGAGGTGAAGTGTTTGAGCTGCACCAGCTCAACGGAAGCGTCTTCTTTTATCACAGAGTGTCCCATCTTAATTGGTTTGCAGCTTCTTATTACATGACAGAAACAAATGAAGATGACCTTTCAGACTGGGCCATTAGCTTTAATTATGACGGCACATATGACGGCACACTTGAAGGAAGCGCTATAAGCGGATCATGGTATATAGAAAAATCCTCTGGACAGCTTGCTTTGGAAATCTATGATGAATATTATTATTTCAACTACCATTACGATATTGGCGGGCTTCACCTTTGGGATGAAACCGATACATACTATTATTACTTCATGACTGTAGGATAAATAAAACAAAAAACCCGCATCACAGGATGCGGGTTTTATTTTACTATCTTTATTCGTAATAATATAATTTAAAGCTACCCAGTATAACATTGAGCGTTCCCAAATCGCCTCTTTTTTCAGTAAGCATTACAACAAGCTTTTCGCTTCCTTCAGGGATATCAATAGATTTATCAGTTTCTATATACTCATAATCATTAAATCCGCTTTCCCACAACTTAGTTTGATCTGAATATACAGCTACACTGTACGTCCCGTATTTCTTTTCATCATCATACTGCAGCGTTCTCTCGCACCCCATATCAAAAGAAAGCCTGTGATACTGCTTATCCAGGTTCCACACAAAAGATACAGTTCCAACTCCGTCTTCCATTCTGCTGGATTTCACAAACATCCCGATTCCTTTGTTATACGTTTGCTCACCGATTGTAAACTGAAGCTCTCTTGTCGGAAAAACCCAATTACTAAAATGTATTGTTGAATCGCCGTCCTCATATTCCAGGTCTTCAACATAAACGGATGCTTCTTTTTTTTGCGTAGGTTCAGGAGTCGGCGTTAAAGTCTGTGTCGGCGTTGGCTCAGGAGTCCTTGTCGCAATCTCTTTATCCGGTGTAATATCAACGCTGATATGAACAGGCTCGCTGTTTGCCACACATCCTGCAAACAGCACAAATATGGCTAATATAAGTATACAAATATTTGTTTTTTTCATTTTCCAACCCAATTAATTTTCTCTTAATAATATCTTACATCATCGTAACATTATAGTCAATGAATTGTAACGATTGGCAGTTCTGCTATTATTCTGTTACTTGCTTGGTTTTTCTTTTCTTTGAAGCTTTTTCTATGATCATATGGTTAAGCTCAGCTCCTGTAAGAACAACAATAGAAAGCCAATATAACCAGACCAGAAAGACAAAAATTGAGCCGAACGAACCTAAAATCCATGAAAACGCTGTCAGATTATCAACATAAAAGGAAAATCCCTTTGACAGGCCAAACCATACAGCCGTCGTATAAAGCGCACCCGGAAAAGAGCCTATCAAGCCCGTCTTACAGTTTGGCAGCTGATAGTATAGCAAAGTAAATACTAAAAGCATGGAAAAAATAGATATTAATATAGAAAATCCTGAAGATGTAAAAAATCCCGAGTATTCAAAGTTTTCGCTTAAAAACGAGCCTATTGACTGCTGCAGAACAGACAGAAAGAATATCAATATAAATACCACAACCAGAGCCAATGTAAAAAGAATCGAAAAAGCCCTCGCTTTCAGCATGCTGCCTCTGTCAGTAGTGTGATATATAACATTAAACGAGCGCATCATAGAATGCATCGCCCGCGAAACAAACCAAATAATCGTAATAACCGTACCTGCTATAACAAGTATTGAACCCGGGACCGATACGCTGTTTATTACACTGTTTGCCCACTTTGCAATTTCCTCCGGAAACACAGCAAATGCACCTTCTCCCATCTGCCTTACAAATCCTTTGAAATAGTGCGCAACATATACGATTGCAACAAAGGCCGAAAGAGCCGAAACCACAAGATAGTAAGCCAGCTCCGCGCCCTTTGGGTATATCCTGTGCTCATCTATCCGCTTGACAATTTCTTTAATAAATTTATATGCATAAACGACATATGCTTTGCATCTGCCTAATGTCTTTTTTAAAATATTTTTCATCTTCTTGCCTTAAAAACCATCTCTTTGAAAGCTGCCATATAGTCATCCGCCATATGTTCAATGGTATAGTCGCTCATAATCTCAAGCGATTTTCTGCCAAACTCACGATTCTTTTCTTCATCTAAAACAAGCTCTTCTATCCTGCGCGCCCAACCTACTGTCGTATCAAGTCTTTCTATATACCCGTTCTCACCGTCTTTCACGAGGTCATATGCAGCCGCGGCATTTGATGATGAAATAGCAGGCAGTCCGCATGCCATAGCTTCGCCAAGCGTCAGCCCCCATATGTCATAACGTGTCGGAAACACAAACAAATCAGATACGCGATACAGCTCAAAGAGCTTTGCTTTTGGTATAAAGTCAATAATGTTGACGTCTTGCAGTCCGTTTTCTCTTATCATTCGCTCATAAAGCTTTCTGTCAGGCCCGCCGCCTACTATAACAAGCGAAGTGTTTTGAAGATTGACATGTCCCCATGCATCCAGCAGTATGTCAAAACCTTTTCTGGGTATAAACTGGCCTACACCTATTACAACTTTCTCTTTAAGCCCATACTTCTTTTTGATCGTGTTAACACGCGCAGGTAATGATATAGGCTGCTCAAGGTCTGATTTAGTTATAGATGAAAACCTAAACCTTCTTAGTTTATCTTCGGCTACGCCATAGCTTTTAAAATACTTGTCGCACATCGTGCCTGACGACATATTAAGCGCTGCATTCGCAAGAAAGTGGTGCTTTATCTCTTTAGCAACTCGCCCCTCTCCTGCTTTGGGAAACCCTCCGTCGGCAGAAAAAATAAAAGATATGTTGCTGCGCAAAAGGTAATTTATCGCCTGCATGTCGGTTGGCGAATTATATCCCGAAATCACTATTACGTCATATTTAAACTTCTTTATATGCCTTATCAGTCCTGTATTTATATGAAACTGCGTAGCAATCGAAAACCCGTTTAAAAACACAGATTTGAAGTTCTTCCCCGGTGCAACGTCCCAGTATCTGTTTTTCTCGTTTACATCTTCAAACACCACTGTTAAATCGCACTGTGTTCCGAGAATTTCCCAGAAGGCCACCCTATAGGGCGACGGTATATTTGTAAGATACATTACGCGCATATGCTAATCCTCTTTAGTCCGTGTGTTTGTTTTTTTATCATGCCTTCTTTTTAAAGCTAATTGTGATGCCGTTCGAATAACAACGTAAGTTATAACAGCAATCGAAAGCTGCATCATTACTCCGTATACTATTCCTTTTGCTCCAGGCACTGAAGAGTACACGCTCCTAAAAATCAAAAAGCTTACCATCACACCCGCAACAACGCTTATAATTGCTGTGTAAGCGATTCTTCTTAGCCCTATATCCTTTTGCATCATTAAGTATATAATTACATCCGCATAGCCTACAACAAGCTGAATCGGCACTATGGTGTAGTATCCGCCTCCAAACTGTGCACACAGGTTGATTGCAGCCATGCATTGCAGTATGAAAACTAACACACCAATTAAAATGATGTACCATTTCGGTTTTTTTATGTCTTTGAAATATACTTCCATTTAAAGTATTATATCAAACTTTAGACACGTGCGAAACAGATTTTTAGCCATGACGCCTTGCACCGTTAAGCTCCCACACGGCATCAATTAAAGCAAGTGCGCTCTGCTGCCAATTATAGCGAAGCTCCACTTTCTTTTTAAAGTTTTCGCCCAGCTCCCGCCGAAGCTTGCTGTGCACTCTGAGTTTCTGCAAATCGCTCTTTAAGCTCTCTATGCTCCCGTCGCAAACAATGCCGTCAAATCCGTTTTCAATAACAGGAAAAGCTTCACCTGCGCCTTTTATCACAAGAGCTGCTCTTTCAAATATACCGGCTTCAAGCAAGTCCAGATGCAGCGGATCATCCTTTGTAAAGTGCACATAAACATCGCAGCCGAACTTGAGCGAGATATCATCTTCATGGGATACTTTTCCCGCAAACACAACCGAGCGCTTGTCAAAATCATTTTTCTTTGGAGCTTCTCCTGCAACAAGAAGAACTGTTTCCTGCCCGCTGTATCCGCTTATCTCATCCAGCGCGTCGGCTATCATCCTCACTTTGGTGTAGTCACCGTTAGGCTTTATAAGAAACACCACGGCTCTGTCATCTATCCCCATCTGCCGCTTCATCAATGGAAGAGGCAAGGTTTCAACCTCTGCGCCGTAAGGTATCTCAAACCTAGGCACAGCTTTTATCTGCCTTAAGTATTCTGTCTGCACATATCCCGCTCCTGCAAACACTGCCCTGTATTTCTTGCTCAGCATCAGTGTTTTTATTTCACGCTTTTTTATAAACCTGTCCACCAGCTTATTCTTGTGAGACATCGGTCTGCTTAAGTGATTGACACAAACACACGGTATTCGAAGCTTTGCCGAAGCTTTTGCAACAAGAAGGCTCAGCCTCTCATGAAAGTCTAAAGTTAAGACACACTGAGGATTATATTCTTCAATTTCCTTTAGTATGCTCTTGTAATTGTTCGGCATAACAAAGTTAATTTCTCCGGGCAATTTCTTATGGGGAACACAGTACATGTCAATGCCTCCGGTAAGCTTTGCTCCGCAGGCTTTGTTCTTCCACAGAGTTATAATCTTAACGCCTATGCCAAGCACCCTAAGCTCTTTTGCGAGGTGATAGGCGTAGTCTGCCCTATTGTTCATCTGGGGCGGAAAGTATGGAGTTGCAATTATAATTTTTTTAACGGTAAACATCGGTTACCTTTTCTTATATTTTTTTGCACAGGTATATCATGTTATATGACTTCCCCTGAACGTCATCCGGCCATGCAAACACTTCCGACAAAAGGTCAAGGCTGTGCGCGTCATTCGGGAAAAATCCTTCCATCTCCTCAGTCGTAGTTTCCCTGTCGCGGATAACGGTGTTAAAGTTTCTGTAAAGCTGGCTGCTTAGGTGCTGGTGAAGCTTCTGCTCTATCTCAAATCCGCTTTTTTGAAGCATCTTAGAAAGCTGGGTGTCGGAAAACGCATGCAGGTGATATTCGGAAACTATATCTCCGTTTTCATCCACAGGCTCAAACTCGCCGTTCGGCACCGACAGCATCAGGTATCCGTCGCGGTTCAGGCATTCATGCAATACCTCAAGAAGACGTATGGGGTATTTCACATGCTCCAGAGTCTCAAAGCAGCAAATCGCGTCAAACGGCGAAAGGTTTAAAATCGATATCTCGTTTTCATCCACGTCTATTGCATGAAACTCACACTTTTTATAGTGAAGCTCCGCTTTTTGTATAAGCTCGGGATTTTTGTCCACGCCGATAACTTTTCTGTCCTCAGCCCAAAGCACATTTGTTCCGTAGCCTTCCGCGCATGCGATATCAAGCGCAGTGGAAGCTCCCCTTCTGCGCATCATTTCCTTTGCCCATCTGTATCGGGCGATATGTTCCATGCGCATAAAAAAAGGCGCACTCTTCTTATATGGATTAATGCTCTCCATGTCCCATTTGTTGTTTTTCATAAAGGCATTATACTATAAAACAAGAAAATATGGTACAAACCAGATATATCCGAAAAAGCGCATAAAAAAACCGGCTCCGAAGAGCCGGTTTGTACAATCAATTTATCACGGGTTAGGTTCCGTATAAGTAAAGTTGTATGCTGTCTGCGAACATGCATTTCCTGCCGCGTCATAAGCGCTATCAGCTTTCAATGTTAAAGCACATATCGAAGCATCTCCAGGATTCATTCCAGTAAACGAAATAACAATAGTTGCTGTTTTACCTGATGAACTTGCTGAATCAATCGTAACACTGTATCCTCCACTAATGTAGAAGTCTCCTGTATCCAAACTTCCTGTGCCATCAGAGCTTGAACCAATATTTTCGCTGAAGGTAGCAGTTATAGTCTTAGTAGATGTTCCGCCGCTAAATGAAACTGTCGGCTTAGTAACATCCGCTCCGGCGTTAAATGTCTTTGAATAATCGCCGGTGTCTTCTCCGTTTGCATCATAGATTTTGCCGCCGTCAACTGTCAGCTTAATCTCCGCTCCCGGTGTTGCGCCGGATAATGTAAGCTCAATTGTTGTTCCGCCTCCGCATGCGCTTACTGAAGTCAGCCTTTCCGTGCTTCCCTCTTTAACTGTGAATGCATCTTTTGGAATGTTCACATAGTCAGTCGGAGTAGAGCTTCCGTATGCTGCTTCTTTAAATGTTATTGTAATCTTAGTCGAGCCTGAATCAATAGTAGCAGTAGATACAATTGAATCAGCCGGCACTGATGTAGGAGCTGCAGGCAGTGACGGATTGTCGCCGCGCACTGTGTAGTCTTCCCATATCCAGCCATATGAGCCGCTCGGAAGCTGTATCTTTATCCATTTGGATGTTTCATCCCAAACTTTAAAGCTTTGGCCGCGTTTAACTGTTCCGATTTTTCCATAATCCATTCCCGGTCCTTCGCGTACGTTAAGCGAATTTGCCCAGATTGTAGCCTGCGAATATACCTTTGCAGGTGTGGGTGTTGCTGTCGCCTCCTGGATTACCGCGCTCGGCGATTCGGATACCACTATAACCTGTACTGTTGGTGCAGGTGTGGGTGAAGGTGACGGGCCGGGTGTTGGAGTGTCCGCAACCGGTGTATAAGTGGGCTGTGGCGTCGGTGAATCGGTAGCCTTTGCAAACAAGCCTGCTCCGCTTCCGCCGCTTCCCAAAAGGAAATACAATATAACAGCAATTACGATAACAGTACCGACTATCGCAATTATAAGCGGTAAATTGCCGCCTCCTCTTGAACGTCTTGCATATTCTCTGCTCATATAACTATACCATCCTCTCGTTTATGGCAATTAAAATTGGTTTTTCATGACATAAAGCGCACTAAAAAATGCGCCATGCCGAGTATGCCAATTCCAATTATACCATAAGACATAATATTATCAATATTTTTGTAACAATTTTGTAAAAACATATATTCGGTGATATTATAGTAGTAGATACATCACATTTCAAGCTGAAAAGGGTGTTTAAAAATGAATAAATTAAAAATTATGGCAGGCAAATTAGTTAAAGGACTGAAAGCAGCCGTAAAAAGATACCCGCTGGCGGTAGCATTGTTTTTCCTATCCGCAGTCGCCTTTATGGTTGTGGTTGAAATCAATAAAGGCCCTTCGGATATTGACGATGAAATCTTTGTCCGTATAGGATTGTCGCTTATTTATTCGGCCGTGCTTTCTCTCACATTAAGCAGTTTATTCGAAAGATTTGAACCAAATAAAATACTGAAATGGACATCTCATGCGTTAACGCCTGCAGCAGGCATAGCCGTATACTATCTTGTAATCCCCTATTTTGACAGCGCCGTTCCGGTGATAAGATTTTTCCTTCTGTGCGCTCTTACGGCATCACTGTTTTTCTTCTTTCCTTTTGTCAAAAAAGGAAAAAGCGCATCATACTTTGCCGAAAAAGTGTTTTTGCGCCTTGCTGTAACGATGATTTACTACGGAATTATTACAGGCGGCGTGGAAGCCATCATCTTTGCTGTTGAAAACCTTTTGGCAGTAAACGTGCCTAACGAACTCTACCAGCACTCGGCAATATTGATTGCAGGACTTTTCATTCCATCCTTCTTTTTCGCAGGGATACCGAAGCAGGATGAACCCGAAGGACAATATACAAAGCTGATTAAAATACTTCTTCATTATATTGCATATATACTGCTTACGGCGTATTCCACAGTTTTGTATATATACTTTATAAAGATACTAATCGTGTTTGAGCTGCCCAGCAACGAGCTCGGCAATCTCGTTATCTACTACTCGCTCATTTCGATCGCTGTATTATACTTTGGCTGGCACACAAAAGATGAAAACCGCTGGACTAAGATTTTCCACAAATTCTACCCATATATTTTAATTATACCGACACTTATGATGATATTATCCTTCTGGGTGAGAATAAAACAATATGGCTTTACAGAACCCAGATATTACGCAATCCTCGCCGCTATATTTGTTTTGCGTTCAGTATCTGTTATAAAGCTGCAAAAGAAAGTAAAGCTCATCCCCCTTGTTATGTCGGTGCTTATGCTTGTCTCAATCTTCGGACCGCTTTCGGCTTTTTCCGTTTCCAAATGGAGCCAGAACAGGCGCTTTGAAAGAATCCTCACCCAAGCTGACATGCTGGAGGACGGCAAAATCATAGCAAACCCTAATGCCGGCAATGAGGCAAAAAAAGAGATTACAGCCATAATAGACTACTTTAATTCCATGCACTCCACAAAACAGCTCAATTACATAAACCGTGAGTTTGAAACTGACGAAATGAAAGATACATTTGGTTTTGAGAGGTTTTATGGGATTTTCGGCGAAGACAGGGAAAAAAGCTATTATTCTAGACCGTATGGCGAAGGAATAATTTTAATCAGCGGATATGACTATTCAGCTGACCTTCATGCCGGCGAATATGACATTGAATATGAATCCGGCGATCACATTATAGTTCTGCGCTCAGAAGACAGAAACGAACTTATGTATGTCACTTTGTTCTATGACGGCGAGGAAATATACAGCACTCTAATGAATGACTGGATAAAAAACAGCCTCGGGCATTATTCCGAAGAAAGCGATGAGGAATGCATATACACTGAAGAAACGGAAGATGTTTCGGTAAAGTTCATACTTATATTTGCTGACTTGCCGGCAAACGAAAGACTGTACTATGATGTGAAAATTCTGTTCACGATAAAATAAAAGCAAATATTCTTTTAGCTTTACAGCAAACTGCCGCTTATCAAAAATTATAGTTTGTTGCGCGCTTTTTTTGGTGCTATAATTTGTTATACTAATTTTACGGAGATAAAATGAAATATCATATTGACACCATTCCCGTTTGGGATGCCATAAAAGAAGATTGCGAGTGCCCTTTCTGCCACCTGCAGGAACAGATAGAATTGAAAAGAGTTGACTATTATCTGGGCGACTCGGTCATGCAGCCTCACATAAGGATACGCACGAACGAAGAAGGTTTTTGTGCACATCACTACTCGATGATGCTTAAAAACGACCGCAAGCTTTCTCTTGCGCTTATGAGCGAAACACACACACGCAATATATTAAAAGAAACAGAGAACATGTTTGATGACTTGGAAAAAGGCAATCTGCCGGCAAAAAAGCAAGCAAAAACTCTAGAAAATCTCCTTGAAAAGATAAATAAAACAAATAACAGCTGCGTAATCTGCGCCGATATAGAATATGACATAATGCGGTATCTGCACACATACATCCACCTTTTTAAAAAGGATCCTCATTTAATCGAATCGATGAAAGAGTCAAAAGGTTTCTGCCTCAAGCACTTTGCAATGCTTATCGATGTTGCAAAAAGCAAGCTTTCCGGAAAACACCTGAGTGAATTTCTGTCGATAGCCTCTTCAGTTCAAAAAGCGAATATGGAACGCCTCAGCGATGAAGTGAAATGGTTCTGCGACAAATTTGACTACAGACATGCGGACAAGCCGTGGGGAAACTCCAAAGACTCCCTTCCGCGCATACTTACAAAACTGGGCGGAAAAACCCAAAAGTAGCTTTCGGCTGCCCATAAAAAATGTTTGTTTTGATTTTTTTCTTCATATAAATTATAATTTGTTTAACTTATATGTAAGGATTTGTAATGAAGAAAATCCCTCTTTTTATTAAAATAGCCTTCCCGCTTCTTGTCGTGGCAATAGGCGCAGGAGTTTATTTTGGCATCATGCTCCATGATGTAAATCAGCAGTGCCTTCAAACGGAAGCTAGATTGGAGGACATCCGGTCCATTCCTGAAGCTATAATACAAACCGATTACTCATATGAAAAGTCCGAATTCCAGTCGCAGGAGCTTGATACCAGCGAGGAAAAAGATCGAGGACTTGCCCAGTATACATTCAATCACATAAAGTTTATTAGCTATTCTAAGCAATGGGATGAAAACAAGCTCAAACTTTTGTGTGAAGAGCTTTTAAAAAACAAGCACGGCAGCGAAATTGACTATCTTGACAGCGTATTTGTATACGGGCAAAAAGACGATGCAGCTCTAGGCATTCATAATGGTGCGGATAGGAACATTGAAGTGCCTGTTGTGCTTTTTGACGTATTCCCAAATAACTTCACATATAAACTCGCAAATGCCGTAAGCGTGATAACACTATACAATGCAGACAATTACACAACAGTTGAGCAGATGGCGATAACGCTGTCTCATGAATACGGACATCATTTTACGCTGTATTACTTTAACTTAAAGGGAGATGCTGCAGCTATAGAGCAAGATCCGTATTTTAATCTCAGGTATGTGGATGATATCGGAATAAGATATCATGACGAAGACCGCGATGACTGGAACGAATATCTTAACAACCATATGTGGTATCTGATTGAAATCGCTGCCGAAGATTATGTTTATTTGATGGGCTCACCGAATACAAGAAGGCAGATTGAGTATCTGGACTCTATGGACACATTAAAGCTAAATGCTAAAAAGAAAGATGATGAGCTTGAAAGCTATTATGCAATCGTAAATGAATCAAGTTTTAACGAAAGTCCTCATGAAAACATCGCATTGCTGCTCCCCGACCAGGTGGACGGCCTTGCTGAGCTTTACTATAGTATGATAGACCTTGATGCACCGGAATATACCGGCCGCAGCGAGCAAGCGGAAGATATAAATATTAAGATAAGTGCTCGAAGAAAGCATGAGAAACTGTACTACAACATCACTTGGGACAAGCCATGGAAATCTGAAGATGTGACATATACTCTTGTTGCATATGATGAAAATGATTCACTCATAGGTGCGATAAAAAGTGTATCCGGCGATGAAAAAGCGCTTGCTTCAATAGGTTCTGTAGTATATGAAACACAAAACTACTACCATTATTATGATTACGATTTTTGGGTAAAACATGATAAGCTTCGTTTTAGAGTCGTCGTAACATTCCCAGACGGAACAGCTGTTGTTTCTCCGCCTGTAGACAGGAGCTTCTAATGAAAAACAAGTTCTTTCTGTTTTTTTCAATTATAATTATATCTCTTGTTTTGTGCAGCTGTGCAACGCTTAACATAACCTGCCAAATAGACAAGCAAAACACTGCGAAAATGTCTATCGACTTAACTATACCTACTGAAAACATGTCGGAAAACGAAAGAATAAACACAACAGCAAGCGTCAACAGAATGGTAAGGCACCTAAATGATAAGGGCTATGAGGCAAAATCCGAGAAAAACACAAGCGAAATGGTTCTTACTGCCGTAAAGTCAAAACAATGCAGCGACGCCCAAAGTGCACTTAGCACACTTGTAGGCTTTATGTCAGATGCCTCGTCTCCATTTGCACAGGTCGAAAGCGGATATTCCGCTTCCTTTTTCAGCGATATATACAATCTCAACGCAAAGCTTGACCTGTCAAACATCATATCAGATGAGTTTCTGGATTCTCTTACGCCTTCGAATAAAGAGATTATTGAAACTGCGCTTAATGAAACCACAGGAAGCGTGACCTTTGATTTATGGGGAGAAACCGTTCAATATACAGGCAGTCTGGAAGAAAACAAAAACTCTGAGATTATGTCTCTCACTCAGCCCATATCCATTTCCCGTGCCATAAAATTGTATAATACAGAAAATATCAATGAGCATGAAGGCCTGCTAAACAATCTGGAGATGCTCCAAGCTGAAAAGGGAAAATACACATTGGCGATTCAAGTTGCAATATCAGCAGCTACGTTCATAATACTCTTGTCTCTTGTTGTGTTAATACGCCGTAAAACAAACAATAATGAAGATGATAGGAATATTCTTGGAAACTAAACCTGAATCTATATGAATTTTCAAAAATAATATTTAAACATTTATTCTTAATTAGCCTATATTTATTAACCATTTACTAACTTAGCATAATATTTTGCTTTTACTTTTTATTTGGGTTATAATCCAAATATTACTATCATTTCAGAAGGGCATTTTATGAAGAAGATACCATTATTATTAATCCTCATGGTTCCTTTAATGATTGCTGCTGCTGTTTTCGGAATTATCTTTGGCGTAAGGCTTATAGGCGTTAATCAAGTGTTAACTCTTAAATCTTACCAATTGGATGACATAGAAAGCCTGCCTGCGGCCGAAAAAGTGACCACTTACAAAGTCGAGAAAACACAGCGGGAATTTGAGAAAAACAAAACAGTAACGCTGGATGGGAACGTTGTTGCGACATATAAACATGAAAACATAACATTTATCAGCTATTGTGATAATTGGGACGTAAATGGATTAATAGAAATCTGTGAAGAGCTTCTTTTAAATAAACACGGCGATGAAATTAAAGAACTTGATGAAGTTATAATTTATGATAGCTTAGAAGACTCATATTGGGAAAAATATTCGACAAAAGAAGGATATAATTATATTCCTATAAATTTATATGGATTTATTCCGTCAAACTCAAATTGTGTAATGACTGAAGATAAAAATTCGATATACCTATACTATGGTCAAGGGAAATACAGTATTGACGAATTAGCTCTTTATATTTCTTATGCATATGGAAAATATTTTATGAACTACTACTTTAATACATCAGGCACCGAAGAAGAGATACTGAGTTCACCTTATTTTAAAATAAGATATCAGGACAACTCCAACATTCGCTACACTGACAAAGATTATAGTAGTTATTCGGATTATTACAACAACCTCCCATGGTATATACATGAAATTTCAGCTTATGATTATGTTTATCTTCTTGGTTCACCGACTACTAAGCAAACATATGAGTTTATTGATACGCTTGAGCGCTTGCGAATGGATCATGCAGACAAAGAAGATGAGTTGGATAAATATTATAGTGATATATTCAGAATTAGATATTTCAATGAGCAGCCGCATATTAATATTAACCTTCCTCTTCCTGATCAAGTTGACAAACTTCCGGAACTTATAATGGAAAAAGTAAATCTCACTGCTCCTAAGTATGAAGAGCATATGGATGAAGTAGAAAATATTAATCTTAAAATAGTTAAACAATCCCAATATGGAGAAATTTTTTACGTAGCAACATGGGATAAGCCATGGAAAAGTGATGATGTAAAATATACATTGGTTTCATACTACGAAGATGATGAGACTTTTTTAGGAGTAAAAAGTATAACTGGCAGCGAAAGAGCCCGAGCAGTATTCGGTGGAGCAGTAGTTGATACCGGTACATACAGCTACACCTTCTACGAAACAGATCACTTCAAAGAAAAAGGATTCCTGCGTTTTAGAATAATAGTCACCTTTAGCGATGGTACAGCTATAGCTTCTCCTGCAGTAGATTGGAGCTTTGAATGAAAAAGATAACAGTAATAATACTAATGATTATAGTGCTTGCCTTATTATGCAGTTGTGGTAAAGCAGAAATAAGATGCTCTGTCAATAAAGATAACACTGCAGAAGTAAATATCTTTTTATCAATTGACATTACTAATCTAAATAATTATGAAGTAGACAAACTTAGGGTAGAAATATCATCCCTTAAGGATCATTTGGAAGATTTCGGATACGATTTTGATATTAAATATAAATTGGATAGTTATGAAATAACTATTGCAAAAACCGCTCAGGGCACATCCCCTGAAGATGCGGTAAACAAGCTGCTTGACATGATGGGCGATGATGCGTCGCCGTTTTCCTCGGTAGAAGGCGGGTATTCGGAAGCAAACTTGAGCGATCTTTATAACATAGCAGCAACGGTTGATCTAACAAACATTGTGGACTATGACTATATAAGCACATTAAAGCAGGAACAGCAGGACAGAATCGCAGATCTCATGAGCACATTCACAGGAACGGTAACTCTTGATTTATTCGGAACAACCGTTGAATATAAAGGCATTCTCGGCGGTACAGCAAACACTGTGGAGCTAAGCCTCAATGAACCTAGCGAGATTTACAGCATGGTGGAGATAAAACATGCCGAAAATCAAGCTGAGTACGATGCACTAAAGGCAGAAATCACAGGCCTCGAGACAGAAAAAGATAAATATATGACTTATGTGTTTATCGCAGCAGGCGCGCTTATTGCTATTGCAATCGCAATAATACTGATATTGATATTGCGCAAAAAGCAACCTTCTGCAAAAGATGACAAGACTGCTAAAGAAGTAAGTAATGAAACTGTAAATTCAGAAAAAACCGAGGAAAACGAGAGCGAAAATCCCAAAGCATAACATTTAAAAAAGCAGTTGGCTGTTGTATAATAGGAGATGTGTAACCATCTCCTTTTTTGATTGCGTAGATATTGGGGGTATATTCTATGGAAAAAAAGTTGGTCTTAAATGCATCTTTGCATGAACTAATCTACAGTTTTGAGCTTGCAATCGCAAACAGAAACATAAACAGCATTCCCGGAATAATTTCCGACAGTTTTGTTGAGTATGGAAGCTCTGGACGAATATTTACAAAAGCCGACTATATGAATTCGGTAGATGCTACTGAAGAAAAATACGACTACGAGATAGTTGATTTCGACATAAAGATAATCGGACTTAATGCTATTCTCGCAACTTACAAAAGCATTTATAAAGGCGAAACCGTACTTCGCTCATCAATATGGAGATCAAAAGACGACGTGTGGCACCTTCTTTTCCACCAGGGAACTGTCGCAGCAGATGAGGAAAGTTAAGTGCGAAAGCTTATAGTATTTGACGCAATGGGCGTTGTATACACTACTTGCGACGATGTTTCAGGCCTTCTTATTCCATACCTTAAAAAAATCAATCCGGACATATCAGATAAAGCAGTACAGCAGCTATACCATAAACTAAGCCTTGGTATTATAAATTCTGAAGAATTCTTTTCGGAGTTTGGTTTTTCAAACAAGTTTCCTGAAATCCAATCCGATTATCTTGAATCATGTCTTGTTCTTGACGAAAACTTTGTTCCTTTGGCTGAAAAGCTTAAAGAAAAATACGACCTAGCTATGCTTTCAAATGACGCTTCAGAATGGTCAAAGCATCTGAGAAACAGGTTCTGTCTGGATGATTATTTTGATTATTATGTAATAAGCGGCGACGCGGGTTTCCGCAAACCATCAGAAGAGATATATAAAATACTTCTTGAAAAAGCTAATACAATACCACAGGAATGTGTTTTTATAGATGATAATGTCAAAAATATTGAAACGGCAGAAAATCTTGGATTTAATACAATATGGTTTAACAGAAACAAAGAGAGGATTGGGCGTTATGGATATACAGTTGAATCACTGCCGGAAATATATAACATAACAAACTCAATATTTCAAACATAATTATACCCAATCCACAATCCTGTGCATATACGCAGGATTTTTATTTGAAATTATGATAACATTAAAGAAGAACTGAACGGTGAGGTAGATAATGACTAATTATATAATAGCGGCTCTTTTTATAATCGCAGCATATTTTATCGGAAGCATACTGTTTGCTTACATAATTACAAAAATCGTTACAGGCAAAGATATACGTGAAATGGGTAACAAAAATCCCGGTGCGTCTAACACAATGCGCAGCGTAGGGCCTGCAGCAGGAATAGCAACTACTGTTATGGATATGCTGAAAGCACTCGTTCCCATTATAGCCGCACGCATTTTCTTTTTCAAAGGAGATACAGTGTTTGACTGGCTTGTACTATTTCTTATCGGTATGAGCGCAGTATTGGGGCATTGCAGACCGTTTTGGATGGGCTTTAAAAAAGGCGGCGGCGGAATGGCTACAACGATAGGTGTATGGGCATTCTTTGTACCTGTTGAATTCCTGATAGCACTTGCTCTCGGTACTGCGATTGCGTTTATCTTCATGAAAAACGCAGAGTTTAAATTCGGGCGGTGGGCGCAGATGTTTGGAATAGTTCTTACTCCAATCGTTGTATTGGTCGTAAACCAACTTGCAGATATAAAGCTGTTCTGGCATATCTCGATAGGCGGTCACAGCTTGGGAATTGTAATAGGAGCTTTTCTTCTTCTTGTGGAAATGTTTTTCCTTAATTCATACGAACTGTTTCACTGGCTCCGCGATCCAAAAGACACAGTAAACCCCGACAGACCAAACAAATAAAAAAAAGTGCCTTTTTATACAGGCACTTTTTTAATGCTTAATATTAATTATTTTCAGCTTCCTACCCACCAATTTCTGCCGTCTTTTTGCAAAAGCTTGTCGGCTGATTCAGGCCCCCATGTTCCGGATTCATAGTTTGGAAACCCGCAGTCTCTGCTGTCCCAGATTTTTCTTATGCTGTCGGTAAATATCCATGAGTATTTCACTTCATCCCATCTTGTAAATAAAGTGGCATCACCGCGCAGTGCGTCATACAAAAGCCTTTCGTAGGCTTCCGGAGATATCATGCCCATCTCGCAATTCTGACAGAAATCCATCTTAACCTGCGTGAAGTCATTAATAGTTCTTGGTACTTTCGCATTAAATCTAAACTCCACACCCTCTTCGGGGAATATTTTTTATTATAAGCAGATTGGGTTTCACATCATTTGCATCATTCTGCCCTAAAAACTTCATGTCGTTTTTAAACTGCAAAACAACTTCCGTGCTCTTTTCTTTCATGCGTTTTCCGGTACGTATGTAAAAGGGCACCCCTTTCCACCTGTCATTGTCAATCATGACTTTGAGTGCGGCATATGTGGCCGTCTTTGAGTTCGTATCCACGTTTTCTTCATCTCTGTATGCTATGACTTTCTTTCCGTCAATTTTTCCTTGTCCATACTGCCCGCACACTGTCTCAACGCTGTCAAACGATTTGACTATGCTCTTTAACACCTCAAGCTTGGAGTTTCTCACATGCTCCTCGCTAAACGTTTCCGGCGGTTCCATCGCTGTAAGCGTTAAAAGCTGAAGCATGTGGTTTTGAACCATATCGCGCAGTATTCCCGAGTTTTCATAATATCCGCCCCGAGTTTCAACTCCAAGCTTTTCAGAAGAGGATATCTGAACGTTGTCAATATACTTCCTGTTCCAAACAGGCTCAAACACCGCATTAGCGAAACGGATTGTTATAAGATTCTGGAGCATTTCCTTGCCGAGGTAATGGTCAATTCTATAAATATTTTTTTCAGGAAATACGCCGGTTATTGTTTTGTTCAAATCTTCCGCCGACACCAAGTCGCGTCCGAACGGTTTTTCTATCACAATCCTTCGCCAAGCATTTTCAGAATGGGATAGCCCACATTCGGAAAGATTTTCAGCTATTATGCTGAAAAACTGCGGCGCTACCGCAAGATAGAACAAAATATTCCGTTCTTTGCCAATAGCATCTGTTTTTGCTTTAAGTTTTTTATATCCTTCAGCGTCCGATAAGTCTTGCCTGTGATAGCTGATTCGTCCTAAGATGCTTTCAATAACATCCTCCTGTGGTTTGTCTGTTATATTGGCTTTTATCTTACTGGACATTTCCTCTCTGAATATTTCAGTAGTTTTATCTCTGCGCCCAACTGCTATAATTTCAAAGTTTTTGGGCAGTTTCTTTTCTTTTTCAAGATAATAAAGTGCAGGTACCAGTTTTCTGTGCGTTAAGTCCCCTGTTGCACCGAATATTATCATTATGCTTTTATCAAATTCTGTATTCATGTTACACCTTCTTTTTTACCTCATATAAAATATGTTAGCACAAACTTATTGTTATAAAAAGAAAAACTAAATATTTGATTATTTTGTTCAAATATGGTTGAATTATTATAGTAGATATTGGGGAGATGAGAATGATATGGATATTTTAGAATTTGCAATAAACATGGAAAAAGAAGGCTATAAGTACTACACAGAGCAGGCGGAAGCTAACAAGGACAACGGGCTTTATGAAGTGTTTATAAAGCTTGCGGGAGACGAAGACAAACATGCAAAGCTTATAGCAGACATGAAAGACGGAAAACAATACTCTCCTGACGAAACACAAGAAAGCGAAGCTGAAAATATTTTTTCAGATAAAGCGCAGAAAATCAGCGAGATAGCTGTAAACCCTGAGCAGCTTGATGTCTATAGATTTGCACTGGATAAAGAAGAAGAGAGCATAGAGCTTTACAAAGAGCTTATGCAAAAATCAGAAGGCGACAAAAAAGCATACAGTTTTCTTATTGAAGAAGAAACCAAGCATTATAAAGTCGTTTCAAATATAGTTGCGCTGCTTGAAAATCCAAAACAGTGGGTAGAATCAGCGGAATTCGGAGTTCGGGAAGATTATTAATCTTCCTTTTTTAAATATAAAAAGCAGGTGATTGATTTGAAGATATCAAAAAAAATAGTAATAATTATTGCCGCGATTCTCGTAATCGCAATGGCCGCAGCACTACCGGCTCAGGCAACAACATTTATACCGCTAATCACAATGCAGCCGTTTGTGACAAACCTTATTCCCTTGCCTACCACAACGCCGTCAATTTCTTTTCCGGTGATAACAAGCTATATACCGCTGCCTACAAACACATTTGAGTTTACTCCCGTTACGATGCTTCCAATACCGCTTGACGTCTTAACAAAATGGACTTCAGTCAATGATACCGAACCTCTGTATCTGCCGATTGATGTTGTAGCTGACCGCTATCGGGTAAAAATTCTTGACTGGCAAAACGGCGGAAGATTAAGCGTATACGACATCGAATCCGACACATGGTACTACCTCGAGCCTCCCGCATCAATAGGCTCAATGGCTTTTCCTTTCGGCCTTTGCGTAGGTCCGGATAACAGCGTATTTATTGCCGATACCTATAAAAACAGAATTCTCCAGTGCAGCCAGAACGGCTCATGGAGCGTTGTAGAAGATACCGGTTTTTTCAGCGCCCGGCGCAGTTCTTTACTATAATGACACATTATATGTGGCAGACACAGGCAATGACAGGATACGATATCTGCAGGAAGGCGTGTGGAAAGAGATCACTAAAGTCGGATTGAGCACAACATTTGGCGCACTTACTGACCTAAAGATGAAAAACGGCGGTGGGATGCTTATAGCAGACGGCGGAAACGATTATATTATAAACCGGGAAGCGTTTTCAAAAATGTACAGCTTCATTGAGGACGCAACATACACCGACCAATTCATAAAAATGTATCCCGATGAAAACAATGACTTGTACATAACAAGCACAAGCTCAGACGCACTTGTAAAATTTGACGGCAGTGATTTTACTGTCATCATGTCTTCCGGCTTAAACCTCGGTCAGGTAAATAACCCTGCAGGAGTGTTTGACGACGGCATGGGAACTGTATATGTTGCCGACATGGGAAACAACAGAGTACAAAGAAACAAATCATCCGAAAACACGCTGGTGGATTTATCAACTGATTCCACTACGGTTACAGGCTTTAATCCCCTCACACAGGAATACACAATGAATGTTCCTATGGGCAAGGAAAACATCAATATCTCAGCAGCCGCAACATCGCCATACGCTGATGTTTTAGGCGACTTGGGCAATCACTCCCTTTCATACGGCGAAAATGTTTTTACTATAACAGTGGATCCAGAATGGGGCTCAAACAATGACTATACATTGACTATTAACCGCCAGTCCCCAACACCTACTCCTACAGACGAGCCAACAGCCACTCCGGAAATAACACCTACACCTCCGCCAGTTCCATCAGCCTCTGAAGGTGTAACCGAAGATGCAACAGAAGAAGTAACAGACACACCTGCCGATAATTCTGATAATCCGGAAAACACGGACATCGCTCAGAATACATCAGGCAGCAACGGAGAATCAAACTCCGGATCATCCCAAAACAATCAAACATCAGGCGGCTCTTCCGATTCAGAGCAGATTCCCATATGGATGATAGTTCTGCTTACTGTGTTAGGATGCGCTGTTATTGCGGTGACTGCAATATTAATTACAATGAGTGTAAAAAATAAAAAACCAAGAGACAGAGATTTTGAGTAAACCATGAAGGAAAGCTTCCTGTTTAATACAATATCGGGCATCTACTCGCTTTTTTATAATCATCAAATTAAGATGTATGAAAAAGCAGTAGCTGCCGCAAGTCCGCAGTTTGATGTTACGCAGTATAAAAATGCGCTTGATGTAGGCTGCGGAACAGGTGCGCTGTGTGCAGTATTTCACGAACACGGAGTTAATATGACAGGTGTGGATATCGCAAAGAAGATGATTGATGTCGCAAAACGCAAAAACTCCGGCAAAGAGATTGCTTTTAGCCACATCGATAAAGACAAAAATCTTCCTTTTGATAATAATTCTTTTGATTTTGTTATCGCATCATATGTCTCTCACGGTCTCACTCAGGATAAAAGAACGGAATTTCTGAAGGAAATGAAAAGAGTTGCAAAGCATCATGTCATCCTTCATGAATTCAGCCAGAAAAGGCGGCTTAGAACTGATATTATCGAATGGCTTGAAGGCGGAAACTACTTTCAATTTCTAAAAGGAATCGACAAACAGCTCATAGCTTTGTTTGGGAACTACAAATTAATCGAAATCACAGAAGACTCTGTTTGGTATATTATGAAAACATAAGCAAAAAGCGCGGATTAAACCGCGCTTTTTTTACATCGTGTATTCATTTTTAAACAATTTCGTTTTCAATCTCCCCGATGCCCGAAACTTTAACTTTTACTCTATCCCCTCTTTTTAAGAATCTGGGAGGTTTAAATCCTGCGCCGACTCCGCTGGGCGTACCTGTTGCTATAATATCACCGGGCAATAGCGTAATTCCTTTTGACAGGTCTTCAATCAGCCTTGCAATAGGAAAAATCATCTTCTCAGTGTTTGAGCTTTGCCTTACTTCGCCGTTTACTGTCGAGGATATGTCAAGCTTTTGAGGATCATCCACTTCGTCATGTGTTACAATCCACGGACCAATCGGGCAATATCCATCCAGGCTTTTGCCTTTAAACCACTGCTTGTGAGATTTCTGCAGGTCGCGTGCTGTAAAATCATTCAGCACAGTATAGCCAAATATATGCTCATAAGCGTTTTCCGCTTTGATGTTTGTCCCCTCTATACCAATAACTACTGCAAGCTCAGCTTCATAGTCAACCTCTGAAGTTACGCCCTCATGCAAAGAAACATCGCCGTACGGATCGTTTATACAGGTGGTTGTTTTAGTAAAAAATATCGGAATCTCAGTTTCCGGCGAAAACTGTTTTGTGTCAAAATCGGAAAGCTCTTTCACATGATCCAGATAGTTTTTGCCAACGCAGAAAACATTTCTATGCGGCATTATAGGTGCGAGGATTTCAACATCGGATAGATTAATCCCCTCTTTTGGTTCAGCAGGCTTTTTATCCATACCGCCGTATATAATAAACTCTGTAAGCGTTTCCGGCGGATTGGCAAATAAGCCTTCTTTCGGATAGACAATGCTGTTATCGCTATCCACTGCTCCCCAGTTTATTTCACCGTCTTTTTTATAAGTCAGATATTTCATATCATACTCCAGTCATAGCTTTATTCTTACTTTATGATACCACACACCTTTTATTTGATAAATCATTTAATAAGAGAAAATATATTTCATATATTTATGTGATATAATTAAATAAAAAAATACATGGAGAGTAGATTATGCCATATATCATCATTGCAGCAGTTATCGCAGTTATTGCCATCTGGGCAATCGCAACATTCAACACATTCAAAAAACTCAAGATAAGAGTTGACGAAGCATTTGCGACAATGGATGTATATCTTAAGAAAAGATATGACCTAATTCCTAACCTGATTGAAACAGTAAAAGGATACATGAGTCATGAAAAAGATACACTTGAAGCGGTAATCGAAGCGAGGTCAAAATCCGTCTCATCAAAGGATATTGGCGAGAGAACCGAAAACGAAAACGCGCTGACTCAGACTCTGGGAAGGCTCTTTGCTTTGGCCGAAAGCTATCCGGACTTAAAAGCCGACAGTCAGTTTAACGGACTCAGCGACACTCTTAAAGGAACAGAAGACGAAATCGCCAAGGCTCGCAAATATTACAACGCTATAGTTCGCGAATACAATACTAAGCGCGAACTGTTCCCTTCAATGATAATTGCATCTTTTATGGCGCTTAAACCTCTTGCATACTTTGAGGCAGGCTCTGAAGCTGAGCGCGAGAATGTGAAGGTGAGCTTCAATGACTAAAAAGCTGCTGTTTGCATCCGTATGCGCAGCTATTGTTTTATCTTTTGCGCTTGGCTCTGTCGCATTTGCGGAGGAAGCATATTTTTTCGATACTTACGATGTAGAAATCTATGTAAACTCAGACTATACTTTTGAAGTTATTGAAACCTTATATGTAGAGTTCAATGAGTACCGCCACGGGATATACCGCTCTCTTCCCAACTACTGGGGAGAAGACAGGATAAAGTATAAAAACATCACAGTTGACGGCGCCCCTCTTAAAATAGAAAGGTCAACGGACTATACAAACCTGAGGATAGGCGACGCGGATGAAGTTGTAATAGGCAGCAAGAAGTATGTCATATCATACACAGTCCAGCTTCCTAAAGATTCAAACCCTAATATTGACTCGGTTTATATGAATGTTATTGGTGACGAGCATCCTGTGTATACCATGAACTCTTCTATAAAGCTGACGCTTCCAAAAAGCACAACACCCGACTATATAGAAGTGTTTTGCGGATATTTCGGAGAAAAAAATAAGGATAAAATTGAATACCTTTTCACCGATAAAAAAAGGCTTGTTGTAAAGCTTCTTGAGCCCCTTTATCCCTACGAAGGCATAACTGTTAAAATCGACCTTGAAGAAGGCTATTTTACGAATGTTAAAGAGCCCTTCTTCTTAGGCGATTTCATAAAGAAAACCCTGCCTTTCCTTTTGATTCTGGCAGGAATAGTTATCTGGTTTATATTCGGACGAGATAAAAAAGTGATTCCTCCCGTCGAGCTTGCGCTGGATGACATAAGCCCAGCTGAAGCCGGTTACATAATTGACGGCGAAATTAGCGGTGATGATGTTGCATCCATGCTGATTTTCTGGGCATCAATCGGGTTTATCAGAATTGAAGAAGGCGAAAAAAGCTCGGAATATAAATTTTACAGACTTCAGGATATTGAAAACAGACCAAAGTACGAAAAATATCTTTTTGACAAACTGTTTAAGTCCACTGATGAAGGATATATTACAACATCCAAAATAAAAACACGCATGAGTTCCGGCGGTTCAAGCTTTAAGACAAAGGTAGTCAAAAAATTTCAGAACGGAAAAACCAGGCTTCTTACAAAAAAAAGCGTCAGTTTTTCAAACCTTGTTATGTTCTTTGCCTACATATGTTTCTGCCTCATTGGCTTCTACATGGCAGTAGAAGACGAACTTATGTCAGGAATAATTGCAGCCGGATTTATGATAGCGCCGTTTTCATTCCTGCAGCTGGTGCTTAAAAACATGCTTGCCAACAGACGCAAAAGACGCGTAGGTAATAACCTCGTCCGCGGCATTTTATACGGAGCGCTCGTTTTAATAATATGGCTTATAATAGTTGCAATAGGCTCTGAAACACATCTTGAGTTTGAGTATTCAACGCTTATGTACTTCGGTTCACTGTTCCTTGTTCTAATGTCCTATTACACACAGCAGATGACTGAATACGGACACGAACAATATGAGCGTGTGTTGGGATTCCGTCACTTCCTCTTAACTGCGGAAAAAGACTGGCTGGAGCGTCTTGCAAAAGACAATCCGGAATTCTTCTATGACAGACTTCCGTATGCGATGGTTCTTGGCGTGTCCAAGGTTTGGATCGGCAAATTCGCAAGCGCAGTTACTGTGCCTCCATCATGGTACACGGGAACTTCTGCATTTGACTCGCGGACTTTTTCTTCCCATATGATGTCGGACTTTTCAAGGATAGGCGCATATGCCGTTCCAAAAAGCTCCTCGTCAGGCGGAAGCTACCGCTCGGGATCTTCTTCATCGTTTTCATCCGGTGGAGGCTTTTCAGGAGGCGGATTCTCCGGCGGCGGAAGCAGTTCATGGTAATCTAAATAAAGTAAAAAGACAGCTGTAAAGCTGTCTTTTTTAATAATTTCGGTCTTATAAATTCGGTCTTATAAAAGCAACTCATTTTCCAAATATATAACCAACGGCCATAACTCACACGACTCATTTGACAATATTGAAACTATTGTGTCATTTTCCCTTGATATCTGCGAGTTAAAAGCTACTCCCATATCAAAGCCTGTTATATACTCACTTACTTTGTCATCTTTCTTTTTTATCCAAACGCCATAGCCGTAGAAATAGCTGCCTCCATCGTCTGATGCATTAACTTTTTCTTTTAAAAACAGTTCCGTCAGTTCTTTGTTCAGTATTTCATATCCAATAAGACTATTCCAAAACTTAACCAAGTCCTGCGCTGTAGTATACATTCCGCCGTCACCTCCGCCTATAGGCGGCAAATCATAGATATTGGTTCTGAACCCATCACCATCTTTTATATAGCCATTAGCTGTGTTCGGGGGCAGGTTATCGAAAGAGAAAAATCCTGAATTTTTCATTCCACAAGGTATTAGTATCTCATCTCTAACAAATTCCGAATACCTTTTGCCTGAGATTTTTGCAGCAATATGAGCAAGCAGGATAAAAGCACTGTTGTTATAATAAAACTTTTCTCCGGGTTCAAACACCATATCTTCATCAGGAAATGTTTTAAAGTAATCGTAAGGCTCAATCATTTGGCTCCACGGGAAATCTATCCCGGGTGCCTGTTCACCATCGCACTCATCATCCGGATAGTAGCATGGAATGCCTGATGTATGAGTCAAAAGATGCTCGATAGTAACATCCTTTGAGTACTTAGGGAAAGAATAATCCACTATCTCAAATGCTTTGTCGCTTAATGACAGTTTCCCCTGTTCAATAAGCTTCCCTATTGCAAGGGCTGTGAAAAACTTCGTTCCTGATGCAGTCCCGAAAATAGTATCCACTTTATTTTTTCTTTTATTTGCTATATCTGCGTATCCGAAAGCTTTTTCATACTCTGTGTTTCCGTTACTGTATATGGATATGACTCCGGAAAAATCATTCTCATCCGCAAGTTTTTCTATCTGCTCAATTATTTTATTCCTCATCTCATCCTCCTTCTGTTTTACATATTTAGGATAAATGTTAACATCCAAAAAAACAATAGAATATCTTGCTGTTTAATATAGTTCTAATAACTATTGGATATCTCTTACCAAAAGACAGAAGTTATATACATATACAATATCGCCCTGAGGGCCTCTGTACTGTGGATAATCCTCTTCATCGCCGCTTTTCGGATCGCTGCGCAAAGCACCTGCACCATGCACGTCCATTATAGTTCCGTTCATTTCTCCAAGAGCTTCACCAAAACAGACATAAGCTGCGGAATCATATATATTTCGGCCATCAAGGTGCGTCGTCGATGTCCAGTAAAATCCGTAATTATCCTCGCCTTTTGTGTCAGTAATTTCAGTAAGGTTAAATAAATCACTTATCGCAGCTTTTCCGTTTTCCTGCATGCTGTTTGTGTAGTCTATAATGCTTTGAAGCTCCTTTGCATTTGGGAGTCTCCAGTCATCATAGCCTGCATATTCCAATCCTTCCGCGTAGCTGAGCGAATCTTCCCAGTTCCTTGTTTGTCCGTCATCAGCTTGCTGCCACATTAGCCCCGTTGCAAGGTCGGATATCGTTCCGTCATCATTTTCCACGAAGTTGTTGATTCCATAGTCGGTATTTCCCCGAACCAAGCGTACATACATTTTTTTGTCACCGCCCTGGCGCGGATCTCCTGTTCCATAGCCTTTTATCCTGCCGTCAATAAAGTTCACGCCAAACACAGTATGTCCGTTTATCATAGTAAGTCCTGTATACTCTGTTGATGACCAGACCTGCGCGTCGATTTCACGCTCGCCAGCACTGGTGTCTCCTATTGGCTGGTCGAAATAATCAGTATTTATATAAAGCTCGTCAGCGGTTGTTCCGCTGCTGCTGCCATAATACATCATAAGAGACCAAAGCTCTTTTATTGTAGGCAGACGCCAGTCGTTGTATCCTGCAAGATCAGAGTTTTCAGCATAGTCAAACGCATCAGTAAAAGTCATCTTATCATCCATAGTCTGCTGCCACATAAGTCCCGTTACATTATCAGTTACAGTGCCGTCACCGTTATCTGTATATGAAGGCTGACTGCCCTCATAGTTGGCATCCTGTCCATAGAAGTCATCTCCTTCGGATGGTTCTGTTATCTGCCTTGAGTCGCTATAATAATCAGTCTGTCCCGAATCAACTATCGGATAAGTGCCAACCAAGCCATTGCCTGCATTCTGGTTTTGATTTTCCTCCTGCTGCGTGTTTTCATCATTTTCGGACAAAGTGTCCCCTTGCGGCCCATGCGGTCTGTTGTCTCCTTCGCGGCCTGCTCCCTCAGCTCCCGGACCACCGGGACCATTGCCTTCCGGTCTGTTTGGACGCTCTATTACTGCAGAGTTCTCGGGTAATGCTTCCTCACTTGTCTCCTCTTGATTTTCAGTTGCATTTTCTTCTGCTGAATCTTCCTGAACAATACAGGAAGTAAATATTAATGTCATTGCCAAAATAATTACAAATAGCTTTTTCATGAGTTTCGCCTCCTTGTAACTATAGTATTAGTTCATTAACTCAAGTATTTAACTGTTTGATTAACAAACTGTTAACAACATCATTATACAACAAAACATCCTCTTTCTTTATTCCGACTGTTTTGGTATGATTTGTGAACAAACTGCTAACTTTTAATTAAATATCCAACATTTACATGACAGATTTAATATATAGCATTAGAATTTTAATATATCCACTATTTAAGGAGGCAATCATGAAAAAAAGATTTTCATATAAAATATTAACTTTGGCTGCAATTATGGCACTAGCGTTTGTGTTAGTTTCATGCAGTCCAAGCACAGAAAAATCAATGGAAGTAAAAGAGGTAATGACTAAACCCTCGGAAGAATCATCAGATAGCTCCAGTGAAACAGCTATTAATGAAGATGATACTATGAATGATGAAAAATCAGATGACACTATGACCGATGAGAAAAAAGACGAAACAATGAGTGACGATAAAGCCGACGATACTATGAGCGGAGAAAAGGTATTCACTTTAGAAGAGCTGAAACAATATGACGGAACTAATGGCAATCCCGCCTATGTCGCAGTCGATGGCGTAGTTTATGATGTAACCGACAAACCATTGTGGGCGGGTGGCACTCATAAAGGCAATCTGGCAGGTCAGGACTTAAGCGAAGCTATCCTCAAATCTCCTCATGGTAAGGCAAAGCTCGAGGAATTGCCCGTTGTCGGAACACTAGCGGAGGAATGATATGTATGCAGTTTTCGGATGGATAAATGTAGTACTTGTGGCTCTTATGATTCTGCCCTTTGCAATGCAGAACATGAATAAAATGCTGTTTAAAAAGAAGAGCGGAACTTATGTAAATGTAACAAAATTTTTCAGAAAATCTCATAGATATATAGGCATTCTGCTTTTAGTGTCAATTGCAGTTCACGGTTTTTTAGCTATGGGTGCGATAAGGTTTCATACAGGCACTGTGCTCGGTGCGCTGTTTCTCGGAGCCGCATTATTTGGTGTGATTTTTATACTGGCCAAAAAGAAATGGGCTTTCAAAACGCATAAGGCTTTAGCCATTGCCTTTACTGTGTTTATGTTGGTGCACCTGTTAGTGCCTTCGGCCATCTACTATATTTTTGGCGTATGATGTAAGTAAACCAGCCTCCAATTGGGCTGGTTTATTCTTTTTATTCGCTTGCTATTTTTTTATATTACAGACACTTACACAAATCCTTTTGGCGAAAGCACCTGCTCCACGACGCGAACAAAGTTTTCCTCCGCACCCCAGGAAAACCTGAAAAGCGCTCCCTGTCCGCCGCCTGCACCGATTGCATCCACAAACACGATATCACCTTCCTGAGTCAGCATAATTGAAAGGCTCGCTCTGTTATCAGCCCTCATATAATACTTTTCAAAAACCAAAAGTATTGCCGTTTCACCTCCAACAGTTCGCACCGAAGAATCCACAAGTTCGCAGCTAATTCCGCTTGCTGAAATGCCTCTTTGCAATATATTTGAAATCTCGTTAATGTTCCCTTTTCCGCTTAATTTTACTGTAGCCATTGTATTCCTTTCGTAACTTTTGTATGCCTTTATGGTATACATTTCACCGAATTATTCCATAAATAGGGTGTGAAATATCCGTTTTGCAACATGAAATGTCGTAAAAAAGCACTGTAAAATCAATACATAATTTTGCTGAAATTTTTTATCTTCTCGCGAACTTTTTTCTTTGTTTCGGCTCCAACGGCATTTTGTCTTCCCACCAAATGTTAAGCTTTGATATTTTCTTTTTATCCTTATTGCGGCGCAGCTCAATCCGTCCAATAAAATTATCACCATACATTACAGGCAAAACATAATAACCAAATTTTCTGTCTTTTACTGGAGTGTATATCTCCCACTTGTAAGAAAATCCGAAAAGCTCCTCAATTAGTTTTCTGTCCCACATTAGATTGTCCAAAGGCGCGATAAACTCCAGTCTGTCAGATTCGCTTTTATCCAATAGCACATCATCCATCAACGATTTGTCTGAAGACAGGATGTAAAACTCATCAAGGCTATCCTCTACTTCCACAGGAACTAACTCCCCTCTTTTTAAAAGCTCAGAGAATGCATTGTTTCTGTCTGCTGCTTTAAATCCGCGCATACCGAGAAAGGCATCGCTCGCCTTGTTTTTAAGCATACCGACAGCGCCGATACGCCGTTTAACCTGCCAGATTATCCTTTCATCTTTTGAAACATCCTTATCCTTCTGGGTATATATATTTTTCGGGATTAAGTCTTCAGCCAAAGAATAAAATCTACGCGTGTTTTTCTTGTTGGAAATAATAAGATTGCCGCGCAGGTACATCGTCTCAAGTGCCGCACGAGCAAGAGATGTCGGCGCCCACCACCAATCCACTTTGCCCTGATGCTCAAGGTCGGAAGAACATACCTCGCCGATCTCTTTAATGCGCCTTATTATATCTCCCTCGACTTTATCCACCTGTTCTTTATGACGCGAGTTTTCTCTGGCTGCTTTTCTGTCATATTCAAAGTACGGCCAGTCGCTCATAGGCATAATAGCCTGATTCTTGTCAAACCAATCCACAAGACGCCTATCTTTATATAAAAGCTCGTGAAGCATGTCTTTTTCAAAGTCTTTAACCCTAGATTGTAGTACAAGCTCATGGTTTTTGCCGCACACGTCAATGGGGTCATACTGTATGCACCCTGCCTGCTTTATAAAAGAATATATCCCCTCTTTTCCAGAGAAGATATATTCACCGTAAAGTCCGTGTTTTCTAAGCAAAAACCGCTTTGCTTCATCCTTAGTAATCTTTATCATCTATTTCCCTTCATAGCCAAGCATCCAAGGCGTTCCAAACTTATCTATAACGTATCCGTATGCCTTGCTGTAGAATGTCGGTGCAAGCTCCATTATTACCTTTCCTCCATCAAGAAGCTCATTGTACAGCCTTGTGACTTCTTCCATGTCATGCACCCTCACATACACTGCCATGTTGTCGCCCATTCTTAGCTTCATGGGCATCCAGTCCGGCACATCCCCAAACATCACAATCGTTCCATTTATGGTTAAATCCGCGTACATAACCAGTTCTTTTTCTTCATCGGTCATGTCTCGCTTTTTTGCCTCTGGCGAGTCGCCGTATTTCATGATTGAAGGCATGGGCTGTCTGAACACTTCGCAGTAAAAGCTTAGAGCCTGCCTGCAGTTCCCGTCAAAACTTAAATGAATACCCAAAGACATATCGTCTTCCTTTCCCGTCTGCCTTATGCAAACGCAGTATTGTTAAAATTCTCTACGGTTATCTCTCTTTGTCCTTTTTCGATTTCTTTTACCATGCGGGTAACTGCGTCGTTTATCGGCGTATCAACCCCCGCAGCGTCTCCTTTTCTTGCTATATATCCGTTAAAATAGTCGATTTCGGTCGGTCTTCCCCTTTTAAGCGACTGCAGGCTGGAGGATTTTAAGTTTCTGTACTTAATCCCTACAACTCTTATAGTAAGATGTCTTTTAAGGTTTGATATAAAGCTATCAGATTTAAAAAGACTGTAGTAGTCAAGCTTTCCCGCGTATGGCGGAACATTGAGCTCTATCTCATTTGCCACATCCATAGCTTCCTGCATTATCTTAAGGAAGATGTCGCGTATCTTTTTGTGCTTCATCATATCCCCGAGCTTAAGCCCGCTTATAACTCCCAGTGTAGTTATGCATGAGTTTACTATAAGCTTTGAATACAGTTCGCTTAGGATGTTACCGGATACTGTTGTCGGTACCACGCTTGAAAGCACATCTTTTAACTCTGAAAGCCTGTCGCTTTCTGCATGCTCCATACCGATTATAAACTCGCCTTCACTTGTCATCTGAAGCTCGCCAGGCGCGGTCATCGTGGAGCCGAATCCCACAACACAGCCTACGGTTCTGCTTCTTTCCACAACTTCAGCCATCGCGTCTATGCATATTCCGTTTTGCATGGACACAAAAAGCGTGTCGTCATCTGCAAAAGCGAGCGCTTTCTCGCAAGCGTCCGGCATGTCATAAGCCTTTGTTGCGATAATTATAAAATCTTTCTTTCCGCTTAAATCCTCTATGTCTTTTACAGCCTTAACGGGGATAGTCATTTCGCCGCGCACTCCGCTTATTTTGATGCCGTCATTTGTCTTTTTAGTAATCTCATCATATTTACACACAGCTTCAACATCATAGCCTGCTTTTGTTAAAAATGCGGCTGTAATGCCACCTATTGCCCCAGCGCCTATAACTGCCACTTTTGCCTTTTTGTCCATAAACCACCTCTTTTGTTTTCTAAGTTAATTATAACACACTCATGTTACATGGCATTACACTTATTGGGTTGATATTGCGATAAAATTAAATTATACTTGTTGTAGCAAATTCAGCGGAGCGGATATGACATTAAATTCATTTAAATATGCAATAAAAGGCATCATAAAGGAGATGCTCTCAGGCGCGTCATTTAAGGTGATGCTGGTATTTATGGCGGCAGTTATAGCAGCCGGACTCATCTTCTGGATAACCTTAACCGAGTGGATTATTATACTTCTTTGTTGCGGCATAACGCTTACAGCTGAGATGATTAACACCGCAATTGAAACAGTGGTAGATATGATATGCAAAGACCACGATCCTATGGCGGAAAAAGCAAAAGATATAGCTGCGGGAGCTGTTTTGGTTTTTTCAATTTTCGCAGCAGCTATCGGTGCAGTAATCTTTATACCGTATATAATCGCATTATTTTAAGATGGCAATAACGTTAAAACTTATTTAAGTTTTATGAATCAGTTTAAAACAGGAATTATTCTTCAAACCGATTAAAGAAGTAATCTGATATAAACCAATCTATGGCACAATATAGGAGGAGGACTTTTTATGAAAAAAAGAATGACTATTTGTTTTTTGTTAGCTGCACTGCTCATCTTAACTTGCAGCTGTACCGATAATGATGCACAAGAAGATAATATAAGTCATGAGATTGCAACACCCTCTTATACATCAACACCTCAGCCAACCGCAACTCCCACTGTAAGCTTAAATATTAACTTGATAAAAGTGTCGCTCGGCGGCAAACACTCCGCTGCGCTGACTTCGGATGGTCAGCTTTATATATGGGGAGATAACGAATACGGTCAGCTGGGCGACGGCAGTAAAAATGATTCGAATAGTCCCATCAATATAACAAGCCAATTTAATTTAACCGACGGTGAATACATTTCTCAAATAGCACTGGGATACTACCATTCCATGGCGCTGTCTTCCCAAGGCAGAGTATTCACTTGGGGATTTAATCAAAACTATGAGCTGGGCACAGGTCAGTCAGCCGATCAATCCAAGCCCGTTGACATAACCAGTAAGTTTCGCTTAAGCTCAGGCGAAACTATAGATTTTATATCATCAGGAGCGCATCACTGTTCCGCCCTCACATCAGAAGGACGTATTTTTATGTGGGGAGACAATTCCCACGGCCAGCTTGGCGATTCCGGCAATGAAGACAAAATCAGGCCGATTGATATAACAAATCAAATTGATTTTATGGCAGATGAAAAAGCAGTCGTTTTAATGCTTAAAGGAATCCACTCAACGATGATAACATCTCATGGCAGGCTCTTTAAATGGGGCGCAAACATGACAGGACAGCTTGGCGACGGCACATCTGAAGCAAAGAATATACCAATCGATATCACTGAAAGTCTAAGCCTTGGTCCTGATGAATCATTGTCTGAAACAAGCAACAGTTTATTAAACTCCGCCGCAATTACTTCGGAAGGAAGAGTCTTTTTATGGGGCTCAAAAGGGGACAACGCGCTTTTAAACAATGTTAATGATCCAACAGATATACCAATTGACGTGACAAATAAATTCAGTCTGAATGAAGGTGAAACTATAAAGTCTATCGCACTGGGAGAGGAAGAATCCCTGGCATTATCGTCACTTGGAAAGCTCTTTTCGTGGGGTAAAAAAGCAGGCAGTCCGCTTGACATTACTTCAAATTTCAGTTTGGAGTCGGATGAAAAAATAATATTTATTTGCACCTGCAACAATCACTTTTCGGCTTTAACTTCATCAGGCAGACTGTTTTTATGGGGCGACAATTCCGACGGACAGATTGGAAACGGCGAGTCAGGTTCATATATCAGACAACCTTACCAAATTAGTTTGGATAATTAGTTCAAGATGAAAAATTTATTAAGAAAAGTGTTTGTCATCCTTATGCTTGCCCAAACAGTTTTCTGGCTTTTAACAGGCATTTTCACGCAGTATTCAGCAGGAAGTTATATCAATATTCTTCTCATTGCAAATGGAATTCTTTTTGCTATTCTAGCTTTCATATCTTACAAAAACACAATAACAAAAGCCGCTTGCTTAATTTTTCTGACTGCAAATACAGTGCTTACTTTAACAGACCAAGCCGGAATATATGACTATGTAATTCTCGCAGTTAATATTCTCTTAATCATATTTTTTGCGCTAAGCATTATACAAAAAAAGACCTCAGACAGGCATTAACAGGATACCCTTGACACGGAACATGTTAAGTGGTAATATTGCAAGTCCGCGGATTTTTAATAACAAATTTCAAACAACCAAATAACGCTGAAAACCCGACTCTCCCACTCTCCCAAAACGAGGTTTATATGATAAGCGTAAAAAACATCAGTAAGAGCTATAAGGTACCCGAGCGTCCAAAAGGCCTTGGCGCAGCATTTAAGTCACTAATCCATAGAAAGCATAAGATAATAAAAGCACTGGACGATGTTAGTTTTGATGTCGCAAAAGGCGAAATAGTGGGCTATATCGGCCCAAACGGCGCAGGAAAAAGCACTACGGTTAAAATCCTATCAGGCATACTCACACCAGACAGCGGCGCATGTACAGTAAACGGCAGAACGCCATACAAGGACAGAAAAGAGCATGTAAAAAACATAGGTGTAGTTTTCGGCCAGCGCTCACAGCTTTGGTGGGATGTGCCGGTGATTGATTCATTTGAGCTGCTCGGCGATATTTATGCGGTTGAAAAGAAATCTTTCAACGAAACACTGGAGCTTATGACACAGACTCTCGGTCTGTCGGATGTACTAAACACTCCGGTGAGACAACTAAGCCTCGGACTCCGCATGAGGTGCGAACTTGCGGCTTCGCTTCTGCACAATCCGGAAATATTGTTTCTTGACGAGCCGACCATCGGCCTTGACGCAGTCAGCAAGCTAGCTGTGCGAAAATTTATAAGCACAGTAAACAGCGAAAAGAAAGTAACCGTAATACTTACCACCCATGATATGAACGACATCGAAGCGTTGGCAAACCGTGTCGTTCTAATAGGTCAGGGCAAAATTCTTTACGACGGACAGTTTTCAAAATTAAAGCGTGATTTTTCGCCGACCAGAATAGTAACAGTTTTCTACTCATCTGATAACGGTGTACCGCTTCCAAATGGAATCAGGCTGATATCCTCAGCAAACGGACAGGCAAGCTTTGAAGCAGACACAAACATAGCCGTAAATCAGATAATATCCGAACTTTCAAAAAGATATGAAATAATCGACTTTTCAATCAAAGACGAAGCCGTCGAAAATATAGTTGCGCGTGTTTATGAGGAATACAGATTATGAGCCTTCTGACCGCAAAATCAAAGCTTCGCGGATACTACTCGGTTTTTAGAATCCGTATGCTCCACTCGCTTCAGTACAGAGCTGCCGCGCTTGCCGGTCTTGCGACGCAGTTTTTCTGGGGATTTATGCTTATAATGATATTTGAAGCATTTTATAAAAGCGGGGGCGTACAGGAGTTCACCTTCTCAAATCTGGTTTCATACATTTGGCTTCAACAGGCTTTTTTGATGTTTTATATTGTATGGCTGCGCGATAACGAGCTGGGCAATATCATAGTTAACGGCAATATCTCATATGAACTGGTGCGTCCATATTCCGTTTACAGCTTCTGGTTTGCAAAACTTATGGGCAACAGGCTTTCAGGCGGGCTTTTAAGGTTTCCTCTTGTCATAATCATCGCGCTGTTGATTCCTGCTCCCTATAACCTGAGCACACCGGTCAGCCTCTCTGCCTTTGGCTTATTCACTTTAAGCCTTTTGCTGGGTGTTGTGTTAACCACATGCATCGTTATGCTTATGTATATCTCCATGTTTAAAACACACAGCATAATGGGTTCATTTGTGTTGTTTGGGATAACAACTGATTTTTTCGGCGGACATTACATACCTATTCCGCTTATGCCCGATTGGCTTCAGAAAATCACTGTATTTATGCCGTTCAGGTACACATCCGACCTGCCTTTCAGAATATACTCAGGGCATATTTCAGGAATGGATTCCTTATATGGAATATTAATCGAATTCTTCTGGATTGCAGTTCTTATAATACTCGGACGTTTTCTGATGCAGCGAGTCAGCAAAAAAGTCGTGGTTTTCGGAGGTTAATATGAAATTATACTTCAAATATATATCTATTATATTAAAATCACAGCTTCAGTACAGAGCTTCCACCATCATGGTTATGATAGCTCAGATGTTTATACCTCTTTCGATATTTGCAACAATCTTTCTATTGTTTGACAGGTTCGGTTCTATAAGCGGCTATACCCTTTATCAGGTAGCGCTTTGTTACTCAGTTGCGCACTTCGGTAT
This sequence comes from Christensenellaceae bacterium, assembly GCA_963677605.2. Classification (GTDB taxonomy): domain Bacteria; phylum Bacillota; class Clostridia; order Christensenellales; family UMGS416; genus JAGLOK01. The sequence continues at coordinate 551,515 of CAXXDX010000006.1, forward strand.
TTCAATGGCTGAGCTTATCTTCCGAGGCTTCGACATCTTCTTCAGACAGATAAGAACAGGCAGTTTCGACAGGCTTCTTTTACGCCCTAGAGGAGTTTTCTTTCAAACCTTAACCAGCGACTTCCAGTTAAACAGAATCGGACGGCTGCTGCAGGCTATAGGTGTTCTTATTTTCGTATTATTTAACATAGCAATTGTCTGGACTGCTGCTAAAATCACCGTGCTAATAATGATGCTTATATCAGCAACGCTGATATTTGCTGCAGTATACATACTTGGTTCATCAATATGCTTTTTTACGGTAGAAGGCTTGGAGTTTATTAATATTTTTACAGACGGCGGACGAGAAATATCGCAGTATCCCCTTTCTATATTTAAAAAAGGATTTAAAAATTTCTTCACCTTCGTGATACCTTTCGGTGCGTTCAATTATCTTCCTCTCAATTTCCTTTTGGACAAAACTTCGGGATATCCTGTTCTGTATGCCCTAATGCCTCTTTTATGCATACCTTTCTTTGCGCTGAGTGTTTTAGTTTGGCACAAAGCGAGCACAAACTATAAATCCACAGGTTCATAAATATTTCTTACTGTTTTTGTCGAGATTTCGAAAAATTCCTTAATTACCATTGTATGCCTATATGATTAGTGCTAAAATATAATATGTTAATATTTATTACGGAGGTAAACCATGGGAAAATTTGAAGTATATCAGGACAAAGCAGGCGAATATCGTTTCAGACTTAAAGCAAGCAACGGAGAACCTATCGCAGCAAGCGAAGGATATTCATCAAAAGCAGCATGCCTTAAAGGCATCGAATCTGTAAAGAAGAATGCTCCGGATGCACAAATAGTTGAGCTTTAATCTATATTACAGCCGATAATAAAAGCAGGCATATGCCTGCTTTTTACTTGCCTATTTTTATAAAAGCCGTAATGTTCACATCACTGCAGTCTTTAAATCCGCTGGTCTTGTAAAATGACTCTGTCTTAACGCTTTTGTCTGTTATAAGCACTTTCTGTCTTACATTTTCATATCTTTTGTCAGCAAGGCTCATAAGCTTTTTGCCTATTCCCATATGCTGGTGCGATTTAAGCACAAGTAAATCCTGTATATACACTATAGAAATGCCGTCGCTTATAACTCTTATAGCTCCAACCAGCTTGTCATTATCCCATGCATATGCAACATAGTCGGAGTTTTGATATGCTTCATTGAGCTTGTTTTTATCAGCTGTATAATTAGTCCACTGTGCGTCAGTATAAAGCTTAAATAATCCTTCAATAGGAATATTCTTATCGTTTTCGGTAAAACTAATTTTATCCATAGAAGTTCTTCTCCAAAATAAAAAAGGCTGCAAATCGCAGCCCTGATGGTCTTTTTTATCTTTTAACTTGCCTATAGCCTTCTTTTTCCATTATCGAAAGCCATGCTGTGAGCTTTTGAAGGAATTCTTCGTTAGACTTGGTTTTGAAATCATATCAACCAATAGTTCGGTTGCATCATCCTGATTGCCGGAAAGAAGCTTTCTAACCTGCCAGATTGCATCAATTTCCTCTTTAGTGAGAAGAGCTTCCTCGCGCCTTGTTCCGGATCTGTAAAGATCAATAGCCGGGAATACTCGGCGTTCCTGAAGCTTGCGGTCCAGATGTACTTCCATGTTTCCTGTTCCTTTAAACTCTTCATATACGATGTCATCCATTTTGCTTCCTGTATCAACAAGCGCAGTTGCAAGTATGGTAAGCGATCCGCCGCCTTCAATGTTTCGCGCTGCACCGAAGAAACGTTTTGGTTTAAACAATGCACTCGGATCAAGTCCGCCGGAAAGAGTTCTTCCTGACGGAGGCACAGTTAAGTTGTAGGCTCTTGCAAGTCGTGTGATGGAATCCAGAAGTATTACAACATCCTTGTCCTGCTCCACAAGCCTTTTTGCGCGTTCCAACACCATCTCTGCTACTTTGCAGTGGTTTTCAGGACGCTCATCAAATGTTGAGTACACGACTTCGCCGCCTGTCGAACGCTGCATGTCTGTTACTTCTTCAGGACGCTCATCTATCAGTAATATGATTAGGTGAATGTCCGGATTGTTCTTTTCAATTGAATTTGCTATGTTTTTAAGCAATGTTGTTTTACCGGCTTTAGGAGGCGAAACTATCATTCCCCTCTGTCCTTTACCAACCGGTGCAATCAAATCGATTAACCTTATTGCCAGCTGGCTGGGATCATCTTCTCTTGCAAAAGTCAGCTTTTCGTCCGGGAAGACCGGTGTCAAGTCGCCAAAGTACTTTCTGCGTGCCGACTCCTCGGGCGGAAGAGAGTTTATCTCCGTTATCTGAAGCATGGCAAGATAACGCTCATTTTCTTTTTCGGGACGTGTGATTCCCTTTACGCTGTCTCCCTGGCGGAGCTTAAATCTCTTAATCTGATTTATAGAAATATAAGTATCTTTCTGGTTTTTATCAAACGCTCTTAAAAATCCGTAACCATCATTATGGATGTCCAGCATACCTTCCGCTGAGCCACACTCACCGTTATCTATCAAATCATTGATAGATGCCTGATTATCATCACGTTCTTTTCTTTTTGAGTTATTATTGTTTTTCTTATTATTTTTCTGATATGACGTGCCTCTTTTTGAAGGCTGATATGAAGAATATTTTTTATCTGATTTTTTTGGTTTAGCAGGAGCTTTTTCTTTTTTGTCTTCAGCGTCCGTGTCATTGTCCGAACTGCTTTCTTCTTTAGCCTCTTCATCTTTTACTATAACCTGCGGTTCCATAACTTTCAGTTCACCGCTTTTTATCTGAGCTTTAACTTCTTCGATCTTTTTTTCTATCAACTCAATAATATCTTTCTTTTTTGCTTTTTGAGGGATTGTAATACCTGATTCTGCTGCAATCTGACGCAACTGCGCAACTTTCATCGCAGAAAAATTCATATCGCTCATTTATTTCTCCTTAATATGTTTTATGTTTTTATGTTGGTTTATTTGAAATATATATAATCTTTCGAAATTTAATATAAGCCTTTTTTACACCACAACAATATATATGCAACAACTTTATTAACTTCTCTTTTATCTTTGGCTGTCTGTTTAATAAGTAAAGTGCTTTATATGATTTTATAATGAATCAAATATAATGTCAAATGATTTGTGTTTGGCGCAAATAAACTCGCATATAATTAGGTTTTTCTATCATTTAACAAGGTTATTTATCCATTTGCCGCTTTTTAGCCTTATCCACATAGGGATAATGCGAAGCAAATCATACCCTATAATTACTATGAAAATAGTTTTTATATCATAGCGAAGAACAACTCCCATTATATATGCAACGGCAAGCACTGCCCAAAGGGGCACTACATCCCATAAAAACGCAAACTTCGTGTCGCCTCCGGCGCGGAAAACTCCTGAGCTTAAAACTTTTAGCACTCCTTTTATCGCAACGAATAATGCAAATACCATAAGATAGTATTCGGTTATCCCAACAGTTTCTTCGGACACTTTAAAAAGCGACATAAGAGGCTGCCTTATTAAAAACAGAGCCAGGGCCAAAACAAGACCTGCGGTCATACCTACAACAATAAATTTATAAGAATAACTCTGAGCTTTTTTATAATCTTCAGCACCAATCAGCTTACCTATGCTTACGGATGCCGCGGCTGTAAAGCTCCAGAAGAAAATCCAGACAAAGTTTTCAACAGTTTTTGCAATATTTGCAGCCGCTACTGCCTGTATTGATATTTTGCCGAATACCAAAAAGAACAATGCCGAGCCCAGTCCGAACAGTGCATCGTTTAAAAACACATATCCTGCCGTTGATGCAAACTTCCTATAAAGATCTTTTGTCAGGCTGAATGCCTGTTTTATCTTAAATGCCACAGGGAGCTTTTTGCCGTAGACTACAGCAATTATAATTGTAAACTGCAGATATCTTGCAATAAGCGTGCCTACCGCAGCTCCTGCACTTCCCATCTGCGGGAATATCCATATCCCGAAAATCAAAAGATAGTTTAAAATAACATTTGTTCCCAAAGCAATTAATGTTCCGACAAGCGGAAGTCTCACGTTCTCGGTTGAGCGCAGCGCATAGTTCATAAGCAAAGTAAACGCTGTCGGGATATATGAAATGCTGACTATGGATAAATACCTTGCCCCTTCGGCTATAGCCCCTGTATCACTTGTAAAAAACCTAAGTATCGCTCTTGGGAATGTTAGAGAGCAAACAGTTGCCAAAAGCATTACAGGCATAAGAATCGAAAGGCCGAGTCCGATGCTTTTATGGATGCCGTTGAGTTCCTTTTTACCCCAGTACTGTGCCATAAAAACTGCCACGCCGCTTGATACGCCGAACATAATGAGATTCAACACAAAATACACCTGATTTGAAAGCCCCACTGCTGCCACAGATATATCGCCCAGTTGGCCTACCATCAAAGTATCAATCAGGTTAACCGAAACGTTTATAAGGTTTTGCAAAACAATAGGTATGCAAATCTTAACAAGCATCTTTAAAAAATCTTTGTTTTCACTGTTGGGCAATTGTTTCATAATGTAATTCTCCATTGAGATTTCTATATTTTCTAAAACAAGAAAAGCTCCGGTTTCACCGAAGCTTTTATCTCATTTACCTATTCAATTAGTTCAAAGCGTCTTTGAATGCTTTGCCGGCTTTGAAGCTCGGAGCTACTGAAGCCTTGATTTTAATCTTTTCTTTTGTGATAGGATTGAAGCCATCGCGTTCAGGGCGCTGTTTTGCTTCGAATGTTCCGAATCCAATGATCTGTACTTTCTCGCCATCTTTAAGAGCGCTAATTACTGACTCTGTATAAGCGTTAACAGCAGCTTCTGCGTCTTTTTTTGAAAGGCCTGCTTTCTCGGCAACCAATGCCACGAAATCTGATTTTTTCATTTATGTCCTCCTAAGTTTTTTTGTACTCTATAATTCCATAAAAAGTATATAGAATAGTTTCGACAGTTGATTTTACACCTAAATGAATTCTTTTTCAAGACATAATATAATTTATTAATTACAAAATTATCAAGTTAACAGAAAATCCATAATATCTGTCTATAAACGCTCTTTTTCTTTAAACTTTTCTATATATTCATTGGTCTTTTTATTAAGCTCTATCTCGCTTTCCACTCCAATTATTCTGGCGAGATTTGAAATATCAAACAATATCTTTCCTACTATTTCCGCACTGTCTGAAAGCTTATCTTCGCCAATTGCATCGCTAAGTGTTTCTACCTGCTTTTTAATGTTTAAGATTACAGTTTCAGCCTCTGTATGTTCGCTGCCGAAAAGCTCCGTCTTTGCAGCACGCGACATAACCTTCTGCGCACGCATAAGTGCAGTCATAGCCTTGGGCACACTCTTAAGTTTTGCCGTGTGGCTCTTGTCTTCCTTTTCATCGTGCTTTATAGCATCCCACTGTTTTAATACTTCATCAGATGTCTTTACATCCGATTGAGCAAACACATGCGGGTGTCGCCTTTTGAGCTTGCGCACTAAATTGTCCTCCACGTCCCGCATAGTGAAGTCACCGCGCTCTGCCGCAATAGTCGCATGGAACAAAACCTGAAGCAAAACATCGCCAAGCTCATCCATAAGCTCATGCATATCACCGCTGTCAATCGCCTCCAGAACCTCTGCGCACTCCTCTAAAAGGTAGCGTTTGAGAGAAATATGCGTCTGTTCTCTGTCCCACGGGCATCCACCCGGAGCTCTAAGCTTTTCAAACACCTTTCGAAGCTCAAAACCGTCATATTTGGCAACTTCAGTCTTAGGCGGAATATAGATAATCGTATTGTGATCTACTTCTTTTGTTCTATCGGCTTCATAAAGTTTTATTTTTGAATAATCTGTCTTATTTCCTATATATACTTCATGCTCATCGCCGTATTCTTCCGACAGCAGTATCTTCAAATCTCTCAACAAATATTCATTGTCAACTGCAGTCAGTATCAAAGGAAGGCGCGGAGAATACATTCCGTCTTCAACGCACGCCGCGGGAATAACCGTATACCCGTTGGAGACATCTTCACCAGAAAGCCGAACAAGCAAAGAATACTCGGGTGCGTCGCCGAAAATAACTTCCGTACTGCCATGTTTTTTTAATATTTCCTTTACGCTGCCGTCGCCCGCGACTCCGCTTCCCGGAACAATATACATCACATCGCTGTCTTTAGCTTTTTTAATAACCTCGTCACACAGCATAATGTCCAGTTCGTCAAAATCCTCTGCCTTGTCATAAACGTCATCCAGTGTATCATAACAAACATTGCATGCATTTAGGATATCCGCAGCTTCGGATATCTTTGTCCGCAATACAATAGTTATATCTTTTTCATTGCTGATACCGCAAATCCTGTCCGATGTTCCCATCACGGTTATCTTATGCATCACTTCCCCCTTTGGAAAAAACGTCATATATCTTAATAAATTTTCTGCCTCCCGGTATCCCCAGCATTTCGTTTCTGCTTAAAACCTTAAATACAGGTATACAGATAACAAACACACAAACACCAATAAACACACCGGCTAAAGTTGCTATAGCATTTCCTGTTACACCAACCAAGAGATAGTGGCTCAGCCATGCTGCTATCCCCATTAAGATTGAAGCTATTGATGGACGTACAACACATTCCATGAATCCGAACTTTACTCCTGTAAGGCGTTTCACAACTACTATGTCTATAATCGATGCTACAAAATAGCAAGCGAATGTAGATATCGGCGCACCGTAAATGCCTATTTCGGGAATACCTATTAATACATAGCTTAATATCACCTTAATTACTGCCCCTGTTCCAAGTGCGGCAACAGGCACCATCACTTTACCCAAGCCCTGCAGCACTCCGTTTAACGTCTGTAGGATTGAAAGAAATATGACTCCTCCTGCGAGGATTGCAAGGAGGTTTCCGGCCATTATGTTGCTTTCGGCGGAACTTGAGAAATATAAAAGGTTCATTATAGGCGTGCTTAGCACTCCCAAGCCGATAGCGGAAGGAATTCCCACAAGCATTGCCATCTTGAAACCAATCTTTGCATTTCTTTTAACTTCATCCATGTCGTTTACCGCAAGAGCCGATGATATAACAGCCACAATAGACACACAGAAAGCAAGTGACACAGTTCCCGGCACATTTACAAGCGGATTTACCCTTCCTGTATATATGCCAAACAGCGGCCGCGCAGCCTCATCGCTGAAACCTATGCTTAAAAGCCTGTCGGTTATGATCTTTGTATCCAAGAAAGCAATAAGCGGCATAATGGATGCCCCAAGCAAAATTGGTACAGACAGCCTTAAAATGCTTTTTAAAAGCTCACTTGATGTTTCATCAGAATGATTTAATAAAGGTGTTTTTTCTCTTTTTGCAAAATAGTATAGTATTATAACTCCCATTGCAATAAATTCGGAAATCATAACTCCGAGGATCGCTCCTGCAGCCCCATACTCGATGCCTCTTTTTATCATGACAGAAGCCAGTAAAAGTCCCATAGTTACTTTTCCGACCTGCTCCACCAGCTGAGTCATCGCAGTCGGGAACATATTCTGAAGGCCTTGGAAGTATCCTCTTACCGCAGCCATAATTGAAACAAACAATACTGCCGGCGCGATATATTTTATAGACAGCTGTGCCAAAGCGTCCTCAGCCCATAAAACAGCAATTTGCTCTGAAAAAACAAACAGGAAAAGAGAAGCTATAAGCCCTGCAGCAGACAGCAGCATCAGCGACACTTTAAACACTTTATTTGCTCCGGCTCTGTCCCCCACAGCTTCTCGTGCTGCCACAAGCTTTGATATGGCAGGCGGAAGGCCTGCGGTCGAAATCATAAGCAAAAGCGCATACGCCGGATATGCTTTGTGATACACACCCAAACCATCATCACCTATTATCCACTGCAACGGTATCCGATAGACAACACCTATTAATTTAACTAAAAGACCTGCCGCGCCTAATATCGCAGCACCTTTTAAAAATCCTTTTTTAGTCATCATAACTCCATATAAGATATTATCGCTATTATATCACACCATGATATTTACCCCTCATATTTTATATTTATTACTGTAAATATACAATCATATGATGCCGATAACGTAATATATATTTATTTTAATCTGCAAACATGTTAATATTATAATCGATTTTTTCACTTGAAAGGAACATTATGCAGGAAACAATTTGGTTTGCATCCATAATGCTTGTAATAGGCTTTGCGCTGATAATTAAAGGCGGCGATGTTTTCGTTGACGGAACAGTCTACTTTGCAGAAATAACACGCATACCTAAGCTTATAATCGGAGCCACTGTAATCTCGCTTTGCACAACACTGCCTGAACTTATGGTTTCAACTCTCGCAGTCACAGGCGGCACACCCGACATGGGCATAGGCAACGCATTAGGCTCAATTATATGCAACACAGCCCTTATTCTGGGTATATCAGCAACGGTACTCCCCGCTCATGTACATAAAAACACATTCAGAGCGAAGGCCGCATTTCTTCTCGCATCAATAGTATTTGTCTTTATATTCATGCTGGACAGAAATATAAATGCTTTTGAAGGCGTAATTCTCGCTATTATTATGATACTGTTTTTCGCATACAGCATCACTGCCGCAAAAAAAGCGAGAAGATATAACGAACACGAAGAAATTCCCGAAGTTACCAAAAAGAAAATCATTGTTAATTTGATTAAATTTGCTTTAGGTGTTGCAGGAATTATATTCGGGGCGAAATTCCTTGTTCGTTATGCAAGCTTCATAGCTCACGAGCTTGGTGTGTCCGATCAGGTAATAGGGCTTACAGTTGTTGCGCTGGGAACATCGCTTCCAGAGCTTGCAACTACAATCTCAGCACTTGTAAAAAAAGAATTCTCACTTTCGGTCGGAAACGTTATCGGCGCGAATATTTTAAACATCGTATTGATTCTTTCCACATGCTCAGTTATATCGCCGATGGGACTTGAAGTTTCAATGCAGCCTCTGGCTTTCATTAAAGGACTTGTGCCTCAAGCGCTGGTCTTTGATGTTCCAATGGTGCTTCTAGTGTCCCTTATAGTCATTGTTCCTGCCTGGATTAAGGGCAAGCTGTATAGATGGCAGGGAATCACATTGCTTTCAATCTACGTACTTTATATAGGCTATCTCGCAGCAGGAATGTTTTAATGCATAACGAACATGAAAAGTTCATAGAGGAAGCATATCTTCTGGCAAAGTCAGCAGCTTCAGGCGGAGACGTCCCTGTCGGTGCTGTCGTTGTTTGCGACGGAAAGGTTATCGGCCGCGGCGAAAACCGCAGACAGCGCACAGGCGACCCGTCCGCACATGCCGAAATCCTTGCAATGAAAGAAGCCTCCGAAAACATCGGAAGCTGGAATCTTTCAGGCTGCTCACTGTATGTAACGCTTGAACCCTGCCCGATGTGCGCCGGAGCTGTGATAGTTTCGCGCATGGATAATGTATATTTTGGTGCTTTTGACCGTGAGCTTGGCTGCTGCGGAACTCTTTACAATCTCCCAGAAGATGAGCGCATGAACCATCGCGCAAATGTTTACGGAGGAATCATGGAAGATAAGTGCTCAAAAATACTTACTGATTTTTTTAAAAATAAAAGGTAAATCTTAAGTTTAAAGAATAATATACATCAAAAAAAGGTCGGCAATCACCAACCTTTTAATATTATCCGTAAAGTATTATAACATACTGTTTCAGCTATACTGTTCCCCCAAAAGCGCAGCTCCTATAACGCCCGCTTCATTTCCCATCTCGGAAAGCAATATCTCGCTGAATTGCGCCTGCTTGCAAAATACTCTTGGAATGACCTCCTCTTTGATCGCATCAAGAAGAAAGCTTCCCGCGCGGGAGACTCCACCGCCAAGGATTATAACCTCGGGATCGTTGAAGTTTATTATATTTACAATGGCATAAGCAAGGTACTTTGCATAGTCTTTGAATATATTAAGCGACGTTACATCGCCTTCTTTGGCAAGGTCAATTATAAGCTTGGCAGTAACATTCTGCGGATCGCCTTCTGCTTTTTTTGCGATAGATCCGTTCGGCGCATTTTCCATCGCCTCTCTTCCCATGCTGATTATTGCGCTGGCTGACGCATATCTTTCAAGGCAGCCGCGGTTTCCGCAGGTGCAGAGTATCCCTTCTGGAATAAGAATCATATGCCCTATTTCCATACCTACTCCATGATGTCCCGATTGGATTTTTCCATCCAGCACATATCCGCCGCCAACACCCGTGCCAAGAGTTATAAGCTGCAGGCTTTTCTTGTCTTTTCCTGCACCGAAAAGGTATTCTGCATATGCTGCGACATTCGCGTCGTTTGACACATATGCAGGGATGCCCAGCATTTCCTCCAACTTTTGTTTAAGAGGTATATCCGTCCAATTAAGGTTTCCTGCGAAAATAACCACGCCATTATCGTCGTCAATCGCTCCCGGGCTTCCTACGCCTATGGACTTTATCTCCGATATGTCAGTTCCGCTTTCTTCAAGCGCTGTTTTTGCGATTTGTGAAATGTCTGCGATAACTTCCTCGGAGCTTCTGTAAGCGTTTGTCTTAGTTGAAGCCTGATGCAAAATCCTGCCGTCCTTTGTTACAATTCCCGCAGTAATGTTTGTGCCGCCTAAATCGATGCCAATAAATTTATCTTTTGTTGTCATAATAATTCCTATACCACTTATCTATATGATTTTCTTAATATATTATACAGGCATTTTAGATATCTACAAAGGTAATATTTATCAAAAATTTAGCTTAATATATGAAAAAACTCCGATTTACGGAGTTTTCTTTGTTTTTTTTGTTTTGAATATTATATGCCAAATTGGTACTATCCACAAAACCAGCCACGCCGGATGCCAAATATGCCAAATAAATCCTAACAGCAAAAATATCATTACAGCCACGATGTATATTGGAAACTCGCGAAGCCATGCCTTAGTTATTTCCCTTTCACCACCAGACTCAATGATTGTATCTTCATATAGTTTGGAGCCATCATAGTTTATCATTTCATCCAAAGACAGTTTGTACGTTTTTGCTAAGGCTATGAGGTTGTCTGTGTCAGGAGACGATTCCGCTCTTTCCCACTTTGACACAGCCTGTCGCGATACTCCTATTCTCTCCGCCAGTTCTTCCTGAGACAGGCCGTGCTTTTTTCTAAGCTTTACAAGATTGCTTGCTATTTCAACATTCATTTTTATCCTCCAAAGGTTATTTTCTACACCTCATATACTACAGTAGCATCGGTTGCCACTCTATACATATCGGTTTGATTTTACGCAACTTACGGTTGCATTTAAGAAAAATCCGCAGTTTTTTCATTATAACAGAAAAATATCGTCATCTTGACTAAAATTTGCAGTGATATATAATTGCTTTATGAATGCAGAAATAAGATTAATAAATCCCGAAGAGTTAGACAGAGTGTGCGAAATACTTGCCTCAGTTATAGCTCATATGAAAAAAATCGGCTTCACACAATGGGATGAAGGATATCCCAGACGCGATATACTCGAAGCTGATATTTCAAAAAAAGAGCTTTATGGCGCATATATAAATAACAAATTAGCAGGTTTTACTGTCATAAACAGCCATCAGGATAAACAATATGAGGACATAACTTGGCAAAACGGAGAGCCTTATATTATTGTGCACAGGCTTCAGGTTGACCCCGCATACAGAGGTCAGGGTATTGCGTATGACCTAATGCTTTATGCTGAAAAGCTTGCCAAAAGCAAATCAGCCAAAGCTATCCGGCTTGACACGCGTTTTGACAACCTCCCGGCTACTAAGCTTTATGAAAAACTCGGATATAAAAAGCGCGGAATAGTTCATTTCCCGCGCATGATAGAATACGACTTCATCTGTTTTGAAAAAGAGATATTATAACCTTCTCTTAAAGTCATCATATCCAAACTCTTTTATCATCCTAATTCCGTCATCATCAGCTGTTGCTATAGACGGAAGATTTATACCGTTAAAAGTGTTCGTCTTTACCATTGAATATATAGCCATGTCGGTAAAAATCAATTTATCACCTGCTTTAAGCGGCTCGGGAAAGGAGTAATTCCCCACTACATCGCCTGCAAGGCAGGTCATTCCGCCAACACGGTATGTATATTCAAATTCATCGGGCTGTCCTGAGCCTATGATATGCGGTCTGTACGGCATTTCTATGACATCGGGCATATGGCACGATGCGGATGAATCTATTATCGCGATATCCATTTCATTGCGGATTACATCAAGCACGCTAACTGCCAGATAACCTGCGTTGAGCGCAATCGCCTCACCCGGTTCAAGATAAACCTGCACATCATACTTTTCTTTGATGCGGTTTACTACATTAACAAGCCTGTCTAAATCGTAATCATCACGGGTTATGTGATGGCCTCCGCCGAAATTTACCCATTTCATTTGGTGAAGATATTTCCCGAACTTCTCTTCAAACACTTCTACCGTACGTTCCAGCGTATCGGAATTCTGCTCGCACATAGTGTGGAAGTGAATTCCGTCTATGCCATTCAATTTATCAGGGTCGAAATTGGCTTCGGTTACACCAAGCCTTGAATACTTGTGGCTCGGGTCATATATCTCATGTTCGAGTTCAGAATACTGAGGATTTACGCGAATTCCGCACTCGATGTGCTTTCCTTCAACGCTTTTAACGCGGGATTTATACTTTTCCCATTGGGAGAAGGAGTTAAAAACTATATGATCAACTATGCTTAAAATCTCATCAAATTCATCATCACGGAAAGCCGGAGCAAAAATATGAGTTTCACCGCCCATCTCCTCATAGCCGAGACGTGCTTCGTTCAATGAACTTGCAGTAGTTCCATATAGAGATTTGGCTATATCAGGATAAAGCGAGTACATCGAAAAGCCTTTTTGCGCAAGAAGTATCTTACAGCCTGTTCTTTTCTGTACATCAGACAGTATCTCAATGTTTTTCTTAATTAATCTGCGATCGACAACAAAGCACGGTGTTTTCACTGTGCTGAAGTCGATATACGGTTGTACGTTTGTATTTATCATATTGTATTTTCTTTTGTATTTTGATTCAAAATATTATTTTTAGCTTAAAACTACTAATTCACAATTACAAAGAGTGCTCAAAATGTTTGTAAGACATCGTGAGATTAGGAAGCGGATGAGGGAGCTTATAAAACATAAGTGACCGAATTCCGATTGCTGATATCGCGATGAAATTACATCATTTTGAGTGCTCTAACTTAGGTGCTCATCAATCAACGAGTGTAGGATTGAAATCCTCATGCCAAGGCAGTCCTTGAATATTCAGCTGCTCCATGAACGGATCCGGATCAAACTCCTCCACATTATACACGCCGGGTTTTTTCCACAATCCTTTAAGTACCATCATAGCGCCTATCATCGCTGGAACTCCCGTGGTATATGATATCGCCTGTGAGCCGACCTCGGCGTAAGCTTCCTCATGCACACAGACGTTATATACGTAGTAAGTCTTGGGTTTGCCGTCCTTTGTTCCTTGGAAAATGCATCCTATATTGGTCTTTCCCTTAGTGCGCGGTCCAAGTGATGCCGGATCTGGCAACACAGCCTTTAAAAACTGAAGCGGCTGTATCATCTTTCCTTCATAGTTTATCGGCTCGATTGATGTCATGCCGACATTCTGCAAGACAGTCAGATGATTTATATAGTTCTGTGAAAAAGTCATCCAGAAGCGGATGCGCTCAATTCCTTTTATGTTAAGAGCAAGAGATTCCAGCTCTTCATGGTGCAGAAGATACATATCCTTTTCGCCTATCTGCGGAAAGTCATACACACGCTTTATCTCAAGCGGCTCAGTTTCCACCCACTCGCCATTTTGGATATAGCTTCCCTTTGCCGTTATCTCGCGGATGTTTATCTCAGGATTAAAGTTTGTCGCAAAAGGATAGCCGTGGTCGCCTGCATTTGCGTCCAAGATATCAATCTGCTGTATCTCATCAAAATAATGTTTTTGCGCATACGCGGAGAAAACGCCCGTTACACCCGGGTCAAATCCACTTCCGAGAACCGCTGTGATGCCTGCTTTTTCAAACTTCTCTTTATATGCCCACTGCCACTTGTACTCAAACTTCGGTATCTCCGGCGGCTCGTAGTTTGCCGTGTCCAGATAATCAGTCTTTGTGGCAAGGCATGCGTCCATAATGGTCAAATCCTGATACGGAAGCGCTACGTTTATTACAATGTCAGGCTTGAAGCTTTCGATTAATTCGATTACTTCCTGCGTGACATCCGCGTCCACCTTGGCTGTATGTATAACGGTCTTTCCGCCGTCAAGTTTTTCTTTCATCGCATCGCACTTGGACTTTGTCCTCGATGCTATCATAATTTCCTCAAACACATCAGGGTTCTGGCAGCACTTGTGAACCACCACATTTGCTACTCCGCCTGCGCCTATAATAAGTGCTTTACTCATATTCACTCCGTTCATATTCGATTTCGAAGCTTTTCGCTTCTTATCGATTGTCTTGAAATCATCACGAGCTCGAATAAAAGAATCTCGTGCTTCCTGACGATTTTCGCTTTTTGCCTGCTGTCTAAAAGTTTAGCACTGCATTTGCCGCACATGTCGCCAAATGCTGTTATGCTTTAACTTCTTTTCATTTTATTTCTTTGTATATTATAACATTTACAGCACATGTCCGTAAATGTTATTAAGGTTAATGTTTAATTCAATATAAGTTTTATATTGTTAAAAATAAATTTAATTCTTCTTTATCTATGCATCGCTACTTTTTTCAAAACAATATTATCATAATCTTCCGGCCAGTCGATTACGAAAGTATACCCTTCTAATGTAGAAAGATATCCGTTTCTAAGGAAAATAACAAAACCTATTTGCGCTTCTCCATCGATGAAACCTCCTACGTCACCAAAAGGTTTAATATTTTCTTCAAGCCTTAATTCTTTATCTTCCACAATAAATGAAGTAAAAAAACCCACTCCGGTAAAATCTCTTGCTGTAACTTTTGCAACTTCATATTGCTTTCTTAATTTAGCAAAGACTTCACCATCGCCTTGCAGCAAAAGTTCCATGACTTTTTTCTCGAATTCCTCGTGGCTCATAAGTTACCTTCCCATACTTTGAAACAAAGAACGCCGTCATAAAATGAGTGCATAAAATGTTTGCAAGGCGTCGCAAGATTCGCAATCACTTAAGGGAGCTTATACGATACATAAGTGACCGAAAAGGGGTTGTGGATATCGCGGCGAAATTGCACCATTTTAGGCACTCAAGCCATAAGAAGCAGCATTTCGCGCAGCACCTTACATGCTGCAGCGGTTGACGCCCCGCTCGTATCATAATCCGGTGCAAGCTCCACTATGTCGGCCCCGACTATATTCATGCCTTCCATATCCAAAAGCGCTTCCAAAAGCTCATTGAATGTAACTCCGCCCGGCTCAGGAGTTCCCGTGCCGCGGAATGCGGAAGGGTCAAGCACATCAAGGTCGATTGTCACATAAACGGGCGCACCGTTGATGGCTTTAACCGCCTTTTCCATTTTACACAGCTCAAAGCGGCACATGTGAGTGTTCTCTCTGGCAAATTGGAATTCCTCTTTCGTACCGGATCGTATACCGAACTGCCATAGCGTTCCGCTTTGCAGTTTGTCGTAAACTCTGCGCATTACAGTTGCATGGCTTAAAGGCTCACCGAGATAGTCCTCACGTAAGTCAGCATGCGCATCAAAGTGCAAAATGTGCATATCAGGATATTTTGCAAGATAGCTTTCAATTACAGGCAGGCTTACAAGGTGTTCGCCGCCCAGAACGACGGTCTTTTTACCGTCTTCCAAAATAACGTCCGTTTCCTCTCTTATCATGCTTAACACTTTTTTTGTATTGCCAAAGGGAAGAACGATGTCACCTACGTCACAGAAGCTGTAGTCTGCCATGTCTTTGTCCTGATAGGGGCTGTAGGTCTCAAAACCATCCATATTTTCACGAATTGCCTGAGGACCGAAGCGCGAACCCGGGCGGTATGATGCAGTTCCATCATATGGTGCGCCGAAAACAACTATGGAAGCATCTTTATACTCACTGAAAATTCCTTCGCATCTAATAGTATCGTTTTCTTTAATCATTTTTACCTCCTTAGTTTAAAACCAAGAATTGATGAATTAAATATAACTCATCTACTTTATAGAGTGCTCGCTATTTAGCGTTCGTAGTAAGTATATCCCCTCAGTCCATCATCATATGCGCCTAAAATCTCTCTTCGCTCTTTTGCAGAAATCAACCCATCGTCAACTGCCTTTTCCGCTTTTCTTCTAAAGCGTGTACGCATTTCCTTAGGATCATACTCCACATAGGACAATACATCTTCAACGCTGTCTCCGTGTATTTCGTTCATCAGCTTAAATTTACCGTCTTTAAGTATCTTTACACTGACGACATTTGTATCACCGAAGAGATTGTGCAAATCACCGAGTGTCTCCTGATATCCGCCTACAAGGAAAACTCCGATATAATAATCCTCATTTTCTCCTACTTCGTGGAGCGGAATAGTGCTTGCAACATCATGAAGATCGATGAATTTATCTATTTTGCCGTCACAGTCGCAAGTGATATCTGCAAGTATAGCATTGCGGTTCGGCAGTTCTTTTAACCGCTGCAGCGGCATAATCGGAAACAGCTGATCGATTGCCCAGCTGTCCGGCAGCGACTGGAACAGTGAGAAATTGCAGTAATACGTGTCCGATATAACGTTATCAATCTTTTCAAGCTCAGGAGGAACAAATTTCAGTTTACTTTTAAGTTTAGCGATGTTTTTTATTGTCTGCCAGAAGATCTTTTCTGCAAATGCACGCTCGCGCAGCGAAAGCCTCCCGTGAATGAACCATCCGCGGGCTTCATCTCTATAATAAATTGCGTCGTTATAACATTCCTGTATATTTTTAATCGACAAAGCTTTATAAACATAATGAAGATTCTTAGTCGGTTCAGGTACATCTTCGGAAAGTTTGTCCGGAATCTCATAGTCAATATACTGTGCAACATGCAAAACATTAAACACAAGCATAGAATAGTATGCAACAAGAGCTCTTCCCGATTCTGTTACTATTATCGGGTGTGAAATCCCGTTTTTGTCCAAAACACTCATTACAGCTTCAACTATATCGGCACAGTATTCAGTCACCGTGTAGTTTCTTGAGCTTGCGAAGTTTGTGTGCGATCCGTCATAGTCCACAGCGAGTCCGCCGCCTAAATCCAGATACTCCATCGGGGCCCCTTCTTTTACAAGCTCTGCATACACTTGTGTTGCCTCAAGCACAGCGGAACGAATGTCGCGAATATTTGGAATCTGCGAGCCGAGATGATAGTGCATAAGTTTCAAGCAGTCCAGCATCTCTTTTTCTTTAAGATAGTCTACAACTTCAATTGCCTGAGACATGTTCATTCCGAATATGGAGCGGTCTCCGCCGGATTCGGTCCAGTATCCTCCGGCTTTTGATGAAAGCTTTATTCTTAAGCCGATATTCGGCTTTACATCAAGCTCTTTTGCACGATCTATTAAAAGCTCAAGCTCGCCCGGAATTTCTATTACAAAAAAGCATTTAAATCCGAGCTTTACTGCATAAAGACCAAGGTCAATAAATTCCTCGTCTTTGTATCCGTTGCATATAAGACATGATTCTTTGTCAGTAATATAAGAAAGCGCGGCAACAAGCTCAGCCTTTGAGCCGACTTCAAGCCCATGGTGATATCTTTTGCCAAACTTTGTGACCTCATGCACCACCTGCTGCTGCTGGTTTACTTTGATGGGATACACTCCCTGATATTTGCCTTTATAGCCGAGTGTGTCAATTGCACTCTTAAAAGATTCATTTAAAAAAGCTATCTGGGAATCAAGAAGATTCTCAAATCGCAATACAACAGGCATGTTAAACCCGCGCTCTTTAATTCCTTCAATTATCTCCGGCAGACTGACCTGAGCGTCCGCTTTTCCTTTTTGCGGAGATACTGTGGCTTCACCTTTGCTGTTTATTCCAAAATAACCGGCTCCCCAGTTTTTTATTCCGTAAAGTTCTTCAGATTTTGATTTGGTCCATCTGTCTAAAACATCGATATTGTTCATTTATTCGCCTTTCACAACACTCAATTTGTTATTCATTGATATTAAATCATACGCATTAAACATTTGCAATAATCCAGTTTTTAATTATTAAAAATATATATTTAAATAACTGATGTTTTTTACGCTGTTTCCTGCATACTAAGTACTTAGTTCTTACATTACATTGTGATATATATTATAATACAATTATAGTTAAGGAGGAATTATATGAAAAAAAGAGCATTATTTTTTATCTGTTTGCTTATAGTTGTTGTCTTAGCATTCGCATCCTGCCAAAACTCACTATACACAAAAGGTGTTGAATATAAAGAATATCCTGATAAAGACCTTCCCATATATGATGATGCAGTTGTTTTCTTTTACGATGAAGGCCGTGATGAAGTTGAGATTGAATTCGGCTCAGAGGATGATGTTGACGATATTGCAGATTTCTATAAAGACTTCTTTGAAGACGAAAATATAACAACAAAAAACGAAAAAGAAGACAAAGACGAGTATGAAGTTGAAGGCAGAATTGACGATTTTGTATTTGAAATCAATATAGAAGAACCTCGCGGAGACCTTGACAAGTATTATAAAAGCGTAACCACTATTACGATTGAATATGTTGAAGCAAAAAAAGTATCTGTCACGGAAAGTGAACAGATTGAAAAAACTGAATCGCCCACTCCTACCGAAGAGAATGAAACCAATTATTTGTATGACATCGGGAAAGACTATTTTTATGGTGAAAACGGCTATGAACAGGATTACGATATGGCTGTTGACTACTTTACGCAGGCTGCAAATCAGGGAGATATGAAAGCTCAGACTTTCCTTGGGTACTGCTATGAAATGGGTTATGGCGTGGAGCAAAACTATACTCTTGCATTCAGCTGGTATACTCTTGCGGCAAACCAAGGATACGACACCGCCCAAAACAACATCGGTCTATGCTATGAGTACGGCAGAGGTGTTGATATAGATTATGTTAAAGCCTTTGAATGGTATAAACTTGCAGCAGACCAGGGATATGACAGAGCGCAATATAATCTGGGAGAACTATACGATAAAGGACTTGGGACTTCTCAGGATTATAATCAGGCATTTTACTGGTACAGCCTTGCAGCAGATCAGGGTGATTACAAAGCCCAAAACATTATTGGCTATTATTATGAAAAAGGTTACGGAGTTTCTCAGGATTACAATAAAGCATTCGAGTACTACATGCTTGCCGCTGAACAAAACTACAGAGTAGCGCAAAGCAATGTCGGCCTGTGCTATGAGTATGGACGGGGTGTTATAGTAGATTATACAAAGGCAATTTACTGGTACGAACTTTCCGCAGCACAGGGATATTCAAATGCACAAGCTTATGCCGGAGAACTATATTATTACGGCAATGGCACTGAAACCAACTACACAAAAGCATTCAGCTACTTTAATCAGGCCGCATCTCAGGATAATTCTACCGGTCAGTATTACCTTGGCTTGTGTTATGAACGCGGAAACGGTGTCGACCAAAGCTACGAGATGGCTTTTGACTGGTATATGAAAGCAGCCGAGCAAAAGTTATATGACGGACAGGAAAAAGTAGGCGATTTTTATTACTACGGACGCTATGTGGAACAAAACTATGAAACAGCTTTTGAATGGTATATGAAAGCCGCAGATCAAAACGCCAAATATGCACAATATAAGATCGGATACTGCTATGTATACGGAAATGGCGTTGAAAAAGACGAAGAGGAAGGATTTAGGTGGATTTCTATTTCTGCTGAAAACGGAAGCAGGCTTGGCCAAAACGAGCTGGGCATAATGTACTTTAGAGGAATCGGAACTGAAGCTGACTATAATCTTGCATTTAAAATGTTCAGCCTTTCCGCAGAGCAGGAATATGACGTCGCACAGTATAACCTAGGCGTATGCTACGAAAACGGATATGGATGCGAGGCGGACTTAGAACAGGCAAAATACATGTATGAGCTTGCTGCCGCGCAAGGCCATGAAAAAGCAATCGCAGCTCTTGAGGATTTGCAATAACGTAAAACACGCTTTATCTTGACAGAAAGTTATAAATCTAATACAATCAACGTAACCAAAATGATAAAGACTCAGTAGTCAAGATCATTCGGCAACAAGAGAGGTGCTCCATCGGCTGAAAGCGCACCGGCTGAATCCCTGACGAATACCACCTTTTGATTGGTTCGGGCAGCGCCTTATAGCTAAATTAAGTGGTTTTATACAATTAGGGTGGAACCGCGGATAATAAGTTTATTCGTCCCTTGCATAATTTATGCAGGGGATTTTTTATTTATAAAAAGAAAGGAGCAAATTATGAAAGTAACATTACCAGACGGTTCGGTACGTGAATACGAGGGCAAAATTTCAGCTTTGGATGTTGTGCGCGACATTTCAGAAGGGCTGGCCCGCGTCGCCTGCGCTGTAAAGATTGACGGAGAGGTCAAAGGCTTAACTACCGAACTTATCGGCGATATAGAAGAGTTTGTAGTATTAAAATTTGACGATGATGGAGGCAAAGACGCTTACAGGCATACTTCTTCCCATATTATGGCGCAGGCAGTTAAACGCCTGTGGCCTGAAGCAAAGGTCGCAATAGGTCCGGCAATTGAAAACGGATTTTACTATGACTTTGATGTGGAAAAGCCTTTCACTCCGGAAGATTTAACTAAAATTGAAGATGAAATGGGAAAAATCATCAAAGAGGATTATCCGGTGGAGCGCTTTGAGCTTCCTCGGGAGGAAGCCTTAAAGCTGATGAGCGAAATGGACGAGCCATATAAAGTGGAGCTTATAAACGATTTGCCCGAAGATGCTGTTATATCTTTTTACAAACAGGGTGATTTTACCGACCTTTGTGCCGGCCCTCACCTTCCGTCAACAGGCAAAGTGCGCTCATATAAGCTTTTATCAGCCGCAGGAGCATACTGGCGAGGCAGCGAAAAAAACAAAATGCTTCAGCGTATCTATGGCACAGCATTTGACAACAAAAAAGACTTAAAGGCATATCTTAATATGCTTGAAGAAGCAAAAAAACGCGACCATAACAAGCTGGGTCGTGATCTCGAACTGTTTACAACAGTAGATTACATTGGCCAAGGACTGCCTATTCTTTTGCCAAAAGGTGCAAGAATCGTTCAGCTGTTGCAAAGATTCGTAGAGGATGAAGAACAAAAACGCGGATATCTTCTGACAAAAACACCCTTCATGGCGAAAAGCGATTTGTATAAAATCTCAGGCCATTGGGATCATTACCGTGACGGAATGTTCGTAATGGGCGACGATGAAGAAGGCGAAGCGTTTGCTCTGCGGCCTATGACATGCCCGTTCCAGTTCCAGGTGTTTTTAAACAGAATGAGATCGTATCGCGATCTTCCAATGCGATTAGGCGAAACATCAACACTCTTCCGCAATGAAGCATCAGGCGAAATGCACGGTCTAATCCGTGTACGTCAGTTCACAATAAGCGAAGGTCACATCATCTGCACTCCGGAGCAGGTGGAGCAGGAGTTTTCGGAAGCCTTAAAGCTTGCAAAATTCATGCTTGAAACTCTTGGTCTTATAGAAGATGTTAGCTATGTTTTCGCCAAATGGGATGAAAACAACAGAGAAAAATACATTGGCTCCCCGGAAGACTGGGAGAATACTCAAAACTTCATGCGTAAAATACTTGATGATCTTGAAGTGGATTACAAGGAAGAAGAAGGCGAAGCTGCATTCTATGGTCCAAAGCTTGATATCCAGATTAAAAACGTTCACGGCAAAGAAGATACGCTCATCACAGTTCAGGTGGACTTCCAGTTGGCCGAACGCTTTAAGATGGAGTATATCGACAGCGATGGTCAGAAAAAACATCCGATAGTTATTCATCGTACATCTATAGGCTGCTATGAGCGTACACTGGCACTTCTCATTGAAAAGTATGCAGGCACATTCCCTGTATGGCTTTCTCCAGTACAGGCGAAGATGCTCACAATTACCGACAGAAGCAACGAATATGCAGCAGAAGTTGCCTCGCTTCTTGAAAGCCGCGGTATCCGTGCCGAAATCGACACACGCAATGAGAAAGTCGGGTTCAAAATACGCGAAGCACGCAATGAGCGTGTTCCGTATATCGCAGTAATCGGCGATAAGGAGATTGAGGAAGGAACGCTTTCTGTGCGCATGCGAGGCAAGAAAGAAGACACCATTATGACTCCAAAAGAGCTTGCCGACAAAATCGCAGACGACGTACTAAACAAAAACTAATCAAACTAAAAGCTCCGCATCAGCGGAGCTTTTTTTATATTCTTTCTTCCCATTCTTCTTTTAAAATGCAGTAATGCAGTTCATCGTCCCACCTGCCGTCTTTGAAACGCTCTTTTCTGAAACGTCCCTCCAGTTTCATCCCGTTTTTTTTCATAACATTTTCGGACTTTGCGTTATGCACATTACAGCTGGCAGTAACCTTATGCAAACCTAACTCGCAAAAGCATGTTTCAATCAGCGCACCTGTTATTTCCGAGGCATATCCATTCCCCCAATGCTTTTCAAGCAAAAAGTATCCTATTTCGCCGAATCCGCCGTGTTCGTTTTTCTTATATATTTCAATGTCAGCTGCTCCGATGAACTCACCGCTTGATTTATCATGCACTATAAACTGATACTCTCTGCGATTGTCTTTTTTATCGTTGTTTGCAATTACTGTTTCAAAATATTTATCAAAGCTTTCTCTGTTTTCATATCTGTCGTTATAGGCATATCTCATTATGTTTTCACTGGAATACACAGAGTATAGTAAGTCCGAGTCATTCGCCGTAAGTTCTTTTATCTCAAGCCGCGTGGTAGTAATATGCATCTATTTAATCCTCGTAAAACCTAATGTTTTTTTCTTTTTTTTGTGTTTATTAAAAGTGTTCTTTTTGGAGCATGGTATACAAACACGAATCTGTCTTTTCCGTTTTCAATAAAAAACTTGAATCCGTTCTGGAGATAGTAGTTGGCTTTAAGCTCATCCTCCTCCAGAAATCCTCTGCTTGTACCCATGTTAGGTTTAAGCGATTTTTTTGAAATAATCACATACTGATCGTCGTTTGTAGGATAAAAATCCAATCCTGAAATGGTTATTCTTTCAGGCGCGAACGGAATCATCCTCCATCTGCCTTTAAGGTTATTTAGAGATACGCTTGCCGGAGTCTTTACAGCCACCCAATCATCAGCCATGTTTTGCTGCATTTGAGTAAGCTCAAGCCATGTTCCTTTAGCAAATTTCTTTCTGAATACAAGTATGCCTAAAATTATAACAGCAACAACCGCAGCTGCAAAAGGAACCAATATCACTCTCTTATTTCTTTCAAACCAAGTTAATCCGTTAACATTAAACACAATTGCTGATGCTGCAGTTTTACCATACTCCGACTGGAAAATAATATTTACGCTTACAGCTCCGGTTGAAGTTGAGTATATGTCTCCCGAATACTTGGGTGCAATCAGGTAAGCCGGAACCGTTTCGTCAACCGTTACCTCAAACTCTATGTTTCTTGAACAGAAAAGCTCAAGGCTGCCAAGATTTAAGTCACTTACCTCACCTTTTTCGCCGTTAAATGTCGGTATCACAATAAAAGGAGAAATCTCCTCAAGATCCTTTAGATCTATACTTCCTCCTTCCGGCATTTGCACCAAAAGCTCAACTTCGGGCGGCCATGGTCCTTGTGATTCATCATAACCCACGGGAGTAGGTGCCGGCGTTGCCTCAGGCTGTGTCTGATAAACATAATCCTGTCTGTTTCTCAGCGTAAAATACCCAGGCATTGATATCTCAGTGTTAATTACTGTTTCTTCGCTTTTTAAAACAATATCTTTCGCTATAAATCCGTCAACAATGTCAACAACAGCGCCGCCGGATAAAACCTGTATTGTGCACTCCACATCTTCAGGAAGCACGCTGCTGTTTAATGCGTTTCCTGTAAGCGCGTTGGTAAGCACGACTTCGATGTCGCATTTTGAGCCATCCTCAGGATTTTGAACTACCCTGCCGTTTTGCATGTAGCGTACCGTTATATCCAGCGCCGGCTCATACATAACCCTTATATTTTCAATGTTTACTTCATTAGAAAACGCAAGCGTATATCTTCCATCAGATAAAATCACACCTTCTTCTTTTGGCGCAACTTTCGATATAGTTCCCACAGCGCTTTTATCAGTGAGCATTTCGTCTTTTTCGTATTCAATTGGGTCCGGTGCTTTTATATCATAAGAATAAGTTAGTATCATTTCTTCGCTTTTGCTGTTTTCAATGTCCAGCAGAGTATTTCCGTCTGCCTGAGTAAAAACTATAAGCGAACGAACCGGAAGAAGCATATCCACACTCAGTCTGTTGCCAGAAAGTTCGCTCATACGCGAGGACTGAACATTGTGTCTTCCCGAAATATTGTCCGCCAGCTTGCTCATTGTGGAAACAATCTCATCAAGCCCAGTTTCATAAACCAAAAGCCCAGCATCAAGATTTTGTTCAGGCGGGCTTGCTTCATCGCCTATTGCAAGGAAAACTACTTTAAGAGTTTTACCGAGAGCAGCCATCTCTTCTATATAGCCAAGAAGTGTCTCATATACATCATCTTCATAGTATGTAAATGCCCCGTCGGTCGCTATAACCAGCCAGTATTCGTCGGACCTATCTTCATCTAGATTTTTAAGCATACTATAGGCTGTTTCAACAGCTTCAAACGGCGTTTCGTTTATAAAATCATTTTTAGTTCTGATATTTGCAATAGCTTGCTCTCTGTCTGATTCAAGCAAATTGCTGTATTTGACATTTTCTTTTTCCTTATCGCTCATATATGTTATAAAAAGTGAATCCTGCGGATTTAAGAGAGCCAAAAATGCCTGAGTCATGTAGTTTGCATACGACCAGTTTAAAACAGGTTTTTGTGTGCTGTCGCTCACATACATGCTTGTGGAATCATCATAAACCATTGCAATGTGTCTTTTGGTTTTAGACACATCGCTTGCAAATGCCTCGCTTAAAAAAAATGCGGCAAAAAAAGCAATTATAACAATAAATACAAAAACCTTCTTCATATTATTATTATAGCATATATATATTATAAAAATCGTCAGCTTTTACTTAAATCGATATGCCCTTAGGAAAGTTTGTCATTTGGCAGTTTTACTTTTCCTGCTACAATAAGGTTTACAAAACTCAGTCCGGCAGCAATAAAGAAAACATACTGAGGTCCCCAAGCTTTCCATGCAAGTCCGCCCAACGTCGCGCCGATAATTGATACCACATGATCAAGGCTGATACCTGTTGAAATAGTTGTGGTAATATCATTATTGCTGAGCGCGATTTTCTTTAGGTATATGGTTCTTACCATTCCCATCTGCATGGATATTCTGTCCATTATAAACAGTGAAGCCGCCAGTATAAAAGGTATTCCAACTATAGCAAGCCTGCCCGTATCAAACCCTAGGCTTAAAAATCCATACAGCGCATATACAAGGATAAATGACAGTCCGTCAGCGTATAAAAGCTTTTTGACACCGAATTTATCAATCCACTTTCCAAGCATCCTTAAAAAGAATATTCCAAGGAATGAGCCTATCATTGTTAAGAGAATAATAGTATCTGTCTCTTTGCCCAGAATGTCTATCATTACCCACGGTCCGAACACAATCATTATCTGTTTTTGTGCGCCGTTCATAGTTGCAAGAATATAATAGTACTTGTACTCTTTCTTAAATGTAAGTTTAAATTTACGATCGCGTATCGGCTCTTTTGCGACTGTTTTTTCGAGCATTATATAAACTATAAATGCGATAGCAAAAAACACAGCTGAGACCAGGAAAATCCATTTTATCTTAGTGTCAAAAGTGAAAAAGCCTGTTTTAAATCCAGTGTATGCAATAATCCCGCCGAAAAGCATGAATGTTGTTGCAACACTTTTATACTGCCCCATACGCTTGCCTATCTGATTTTCATCTTCAACCAAGCTCATGCCGATGCTGTCTGTAAGCGGCATGTGCATGTGCATACCCAGAGAGTTTATAAACAAAAACACAAGCATGATAACAAAAGGAGGTGTGAGCAAGCCAAGCGCAAGCACACCGATGAAGCTTAGTACCTGTGTGATAATCGCGATTTTGATGTCGCCGATAAAAGACAGCATGCTGATTGCCACAAGACACAAAAGCCCCGGAAGTTCTCGAGGAAACTCAATAATTCCGCGTACATCAGCTTCTACATTATATACTTCTTTGAAATAGTTATTAAAAACACCGTCCGAGAAACTTAACGCCATTCCAATCGCAGCAGTTGCAACAAAAAACAGCAGTATTCCCGTATTTATATTGAGCAGTTTTTTTCTCATATTTTACTTTGCACTTCTTGTAGCCGTATTTTTCAGCTTAAGCCCTTCATTGTTTTGCTCTACCCATGCTATTGACCATTCGTTACCGAAAAACAGCACGCTTCTTCCTTCATTGTCAATGCCCGGTGTCGTCGTGCTTGAAAGCATGAGCTTTTTTACATCCACACCTTCAGGCACCCATCTTACTGCTTTATAAGGCAGCATCTCCTGACGAATATCAACATTGTACTCCATCTTGAGCCTGTGCTTTAAGACATCAAACTGCAGCACGCCGCACGCTCCGCATATAAGCTCCTGACGGCCTATATCAAGGTGCTTGAACACCTGAATAGCGCCCTCCTGCGAAAGCTGCTCTATGCCTTTTACAAACTGTTTGCGTCGAAGTGTTTCCTCCGGCACGATGCGCGCAAAAAACTCAGGAGCAAACATTGGTATTCCTTCAAAATGAAATTGGTTTTTCCCTGAAACTATAGTATCTCCAAGCGCAAACACACCCGGATCGAAAAGCCCTATAATGTCCCCAGGCCATGCGGTTGTAACCGCGCTTCGTTCATCGGCCATAAACTGCTGAGGCTGTGCAAGCCTCATCTGCTTGCCGGTGTTTACATGAACTGCATCCATGCCTGCTTCAAACTTGCCTGAACAAATGCGGATAAATGCCAGCCTGTCACGGTGCGCGGGGTTCATATTTGCCTGTATTTTAAACACAAACGCCGAAAAATCCTCACTGTCAACCGGCACTTCACCTTCATCCGAATGTCTAGGAAGCGGAGGTGTCGTTTGCTCAAGAAATTTATTTAAGAAGCTTTCAACTCCGAAGTTATTTATGGCAGAGCCGAAAAACATTGGCGTAAGTTCGCCGTTTCTGACCTTTTCAATGTCAAGCTCTTCACCCGCACCTTCAAGAAGTTCTATTTCTTCCATCAGCTGATCATAAAGGTAATCACCGATAAGCTCTTTTGCATTTGGCGCATCAATCGGCACAAAGATGTTTTCCAGCTTTTTTGAGCCATGAGCACCGTCATCGGTGTAAAGCTCAACCTCTTTACTGTGCCTGTGGTAAATACCCTTAAAGTCGCCGTGAATGCCTATAGGCCAGTTCATCGGATAGCTTGAGATTCCTAGTACAGTCTCAAGCTCATCCATCAAATCAAACGGATCTTTTGATGCTCGGTCCATTTTGTTTACAAACGTAAATATCGGGATATCACGCAGCCTGCACACTTCAAAGAGCTTTATAGTCTGAGGCTCTACACCGCGCGCTCCGTCAATAAGCATAACCGCGCTGTCAGCTGCAATAAGGGTACGATAAGTATCCTCCGAGAAGTCCTGATGCCCGGGAGTATCCAGTATGTTTATAGAGTAACCGTTGTACGAAAACTGCATCGCGGACGATGTTACCGAGATTCCGCGTTGTTTTTCTATCTCCATCCAGTCGCTTGTAGCATGGCGCGATGCCTTTCTTGCCTTGACCGAACCTGCGAGCCTTATAGCTCCGCCGTAAAGCAAAAGTTTCTCGGTTAGAGTGGTTTTTCCGGCATCCGGATGGGATATAATCGCAAACGTTCTGCGTTTTTTAATTTCTTTTAATATTTCTTGACTAATCATTAGGATATATACTACATAAACAAGTGCTTTTAGTCAATCGTTTAGAAGGTAAAAAGAAGGTTTATAAATATAAAAATTATTTTATAAAAATTTGTTTTAAAGTATTGAATATGAATTTTATATGTGTTATAATTTCCAAACGTCAAAGAGATAATCCTCAGTAGCTCAATGGTAGAGCACTCGGCTGTTAACCGAGATGTTGTTGGTTCGAGTCCAACCTGGGGAGCCATAAAGCGATTTACTGATTAGTAAGTCGCTTTTTGTTTGTTAAATTTTTAAGCCCTAGTTGCACATAAAGCAAACGCCACACATAATGTGTGGCTTTTTTATTCACTCTATAGCTATAACGAAAGATTTACAGCAACCTAAATAAGTTTGATTATTCTGGAACAACTAATTGCCCTACTTATGCAATATACGTAATATACGGTTATAAATCGTATTGCCTACCATAACCTTTGTGCCGCCTTGTGTATCAAATAAGTTAATTAACGGTGTTCCGCCGTTAGTATTTATAAACTGAACCACAACAGTATCAATGTCTTCGTGATAATAAGCAATGCTGTAATAACCCAGTACCCAGCCGGTATGTCCATATTCATAAACCGATGAGTATATTTCCTGTTCATTATCATTAAACAATGTACCGTCATTTAATGCTCTTATAAATATACCTACATCCTCCGCTGTAGCCACCATACCGGCTTCAACTTCTTTAAAGTCGTCTTCAGCGCCGACATAATATCCGCTCATCATGTCATCCGGATCCACTTCACTCACAGAATAATATGTGTTTACCAGTCCAAGCGGTGTAAGAATGTTTTCTTTTATGTATTGATAATGACTGTATCCTAAAGCTTTATCTAAAATGCGGCCAAGCAGCAGATAGTTCGTATTGGAATAGGCATAATCCTCATCAGGCATGAAAGCTGCAGGCTTGTCAAAGATTAATTGAAGCACATCTCCGCTTATGTCTGCCGGTCCGTCCCATCTAAAGCCAGGTTGATCGGTATAATTTAATAAACCGCTGCGATGCATTATCATCATTTTTATGGTTATCTGATCTACGTATTCTATTCGACCAATAAGTTCCGGAAAATAATCGGACAGTTTATCATCCAATGATATAATCTCATCATCTACCATCATAATTGCAGCAGAGGCAATATAAAGTTTGTTGATACTGCCAATTTTGAAATATGATTCTGGATCGGCTGGGATTTGATTCTCCCTGTCCTTCCAACCCGCAGTGTAAAACTGGGGTGATTGTCCGGCCTTATCCACATATACAATTATTCCGTCTATACCAAGATTAGTTGAATTGTCAACTTGTTCCTGGATTGTATCAGGCAATGGCGCTATCATAGCCCATAACCCATCCCAAGGCGGAAAACCTATAATACAAATTATCGCAAAGCAAATCATTACTATTCTAATTATAGAAACTATCTTTTTCTTTTTATCCAATTATATGCTCCTTTCAAGTTACCCTGAATAGCTAAAATATCAATTCTATGTTATACAATCTAATATATTTTTATGGATTGTATGTGTTTATATAATACTATAATAATTACTGTTATAAATATAAAAACAGAATAAAAAAAGAAATCTCTAAATGCTTTTGTGTTTTATACAGTCAAATATTAATATAGATTAAATACTAAGGAAGGTTTTAAAATAGCTAAAGTTCAAATCGGATATACAATAGTAATCCAAACACCACACATAAGTGTGGTGTTATTGTTTTATATGAATTATTTATAGGTATCAATATTTCAATCACAACAAAACATGATATAGTTCCCTGCTACCTAATCCAATCACAAACATCCAAATTGCGTTTTGGTTTGTTAAACACTCTTTCAGGATTTTCATATCCTAAACAAACAGCATAATAAGGCTTATAACCATCCTTTATATTCAATTTATCTCTGCTTTCTTCAAGGTTAAAATAATAGCCTATCAGCCCAATCCATACACTGCCTATCCCTAAGCTTTTTGCAGCCAGCATCATGTTTTGTATGGCAGCACTGCTGTCTTCAATCGGTGAATATGCCTTTTGATTTGCAGAAACAACAATAACTGTAGGAGCTGCGTGCAAAACATTGTATCTCTCATTGCTTCCGAATTTTATAATCCAATCAACATCAGAATGACGCATTTCTTCTTTAGCTTTTAGGTTCATGTGGTTTATCAAGTCTTCGTTCTGAATAACTGTATAATAAACCGACTGTGCGTTGTGTCCGCTTGGTGCTTGTATCCCTGCTTCGATTATTACTTTAATATCTTCATCAGACAATTGCTTGTCTAAAAACTTCCTTACACTTTTTCTCTCATAGATGTTTTTTATTACTTCATTCATATTGATTCCCTTATCTGTTGTTTTGTATTCCGTTTTCAAGCTTTCCGGCTAAGCCGTTTATCTCTTTTACCATATCTTCGCCTTTTTTATATCCCAGTACCTCTGAATATTTATGATATAGCTTTCTCCAGTGCTTGTTTATTTGCACTTGTATGTCTTCGCCCTTTTGAGTGAGGTTTATGATGCTGTTTCGCCCTTTCATAGTACGCTCAACATATCCGAGATACATCATTTTGTCCACCAGTCTTGTAAGTGTTGACTGTGCAATAAATAATTCTTCAGCTAAAGCTTTGGACGGAATATCCGGATTATCTTTTAATACCATTAGTAAATATGCATACGTCGGTGAAAATCCCAAAGGTTTAAATGTTTCTTCCGCATACTTTGTTATAATTCTGTTTAGACGGTTTGTAGCAAAATACAAACAACAGTCTTTTACTTCACTTGCCACTATTATTTCCTCCTTAAATAATTTTTTGTTTCTTATGTAGGCGGCATTACCGTTGCCATACCCTTAAGAACCAATACTCCCTCCTGGTTTGTACAGATAGTTTCCAGTTTTATTCTGTTTCTGTCTTTTATCATCTCAATAACTTCAGCTTCAGCAAGTATAGTATCCCCTATTCTTACAGGCGCAGTAAACTTAAGCTCCTGGGACAAATAGATAGAGCCCGGTCCGGGCAGCTGCACTCCCAGTACCGCTGATATCAATCCGGCTGTTAGCATACCGTGTGCTACCCGTCCTTCAAATATCGTGTTCTTTGCTGCCACTTCATTTACATGTGCAGGATTGATGTCCCCTGTAATTCCCGCATAAAGATAAACATCTGATTCTGAAATAGTTTTTTGAAAACTGGCTTTGTCACCGATTTTTATCTCATTAATAGTTTTTCCTTTCATAGAAGTGCCCCTTTTTAATTGATCACAATTTATTTGCTTGTACATACAAGTATAGTTCGTATATTAAATTCTGTCAACCTTATATTAATTGTCTTTTTATTTTTTGATATAAAATTTAGCATTAAATCTAAAACGCCGCAGAATATATGCGGCGTTTTATGTTTTCATTATTAGGCGGCTTTATTGTCTCATGTAACCATTAAGTCATAGATTCTTTTAAACTCTCTTTTGGAAAATTCAGCATCTGTGCAAAATCTTTGAAACATCGCCTGAATATCGTCATCTTTTTTAATTATATAAAACTCTCCCAAATAACCGCCAATCGAATACTTGTCTATGATGTGAGCTAAAACCTCTTTATATAATCTATCCCCTTGCAAATCACACCTATACAAAATGCACCTTTGTATTATTCTTTCAAAATGATAATCTTTGTCTGCATCACAAATAATTTTGGAATAGATGTTTCTGGCAGTATCAGAGCTGGCTCTGTGGTCATGTATGGCCTCTTTAATCAGATTAATTTCATAATTTTCAAAAAAGCTTTTGATATAATTGTCCGAATCAAAGATTTTAACCGACTCACAGTGATGTTTCTTTCTGTCGACACTAAGACCTAAGTCATGATACGCAGCCACTACATACACTATGTTAAGATTAATATCATTGACTTTATCCGCAATTAGCAGCGAATTTTCTATCACTTGATTTACATGATTTATGTTATGAGCATCGTCGAACTTATTATATTCCGGCAATATTTTTTCTTCTATATAAGTTTTAATATCTTTATTAATCATTTATGTAATTTAACTCTTAGAAATGAAAAGGCTCTATATAATCTTTATGATTCCTTCATACTGACCTTTTTCTTAAATCAATTCTCCTCAATTATACAGGTCACTCATAAACCTGCACATAATAATCCTTTTCATCAACTTTCACATTAAACTGTTTATATGAAAACTGCTTAAATTTTCTGTCCTTTAGCGCTTTTAAGTTTCTCTCTTTTTCTTTTTTTACTGCCACAGCCTGCTCAGAAGTAGCTTCCTTAAAAAATACTCTGTGATTGGGTTTAATTTGTGCAAGCTTTCCAATATCGGAAGATATCACACATCCTATGATAGGATATCCGCCGGTAACCTGCCCGTCAGCCATAATTACAATGGGCTGTCCTGAAGGCGGCATCTGTATAGCTCCGACAGGAAGCGGACAGGATATTAAGCTCCTGCTTTTTGTGAGTATCATTTCTCCCTGAAGCCGTATTCCCATTCTGTCGGACGCAGCAGTCACACTATATTCCCCGTCTGTGAATCTCTCCAAATGCTCCTTATAAAAGAAGTTTTTATGCGGTCCTTTTATAAACCTTATATTATTATCATAAATCGGAATGTCTTCCGGTTTTGCAATCTTGATGCCTTCCAAGCTGCTTTTTTTGCCATAAATAACCTGACCATCTTCTATTGGTTTGCCAAAGCCCGCTCTTTCATAAGTGGAACAGCTTCTTAAGTATTTTTCGCACGAAATTCCATTATTTATTGCAATATAGCATCTCAAGTGCTTTCCGCCCCTAAATTCAAGAACATCGTTCTTTTTGACTCTAACCGTCTGCCACACATCAAGAGGCCTTCCGTTTAAAACCCCTCCCAAGTCGCCTCCTGTCAAACTGATTGCTGCTTCATTTAAAAACACACACTTGAAAACACCATACGTGACTTCAATTACAGGAGTATTCTCATCATTGTTTACCAGTATATTCGCCGCCCTCGCTGCATAGCTGTCCATTGCTCCCGATTGCGGCACACCAAACTGTTTATAGCCAAAACGCCCCAAATCCTGTATAGACGTATACATACCTTTGTTTATTACCTTAAGTATCTCCACCGCTATACCTCGACAAACCTGATTTTGTCACCGGGCTTTATCCTGCACCCTTTTTCGGATACTGAAAACACATCAGTCTCGGTTATTCCTATGATATTCCATCCTCCCGGGCTTTCCAGCGGATATACACCCGTCTGTTTGTCAGCAATGCCCACAGAACCTTTTGTTATCTTTTTTCTTGGTACTTCAAGCCTCGGAGTATATAGCCTTTTGTTCAAACCGCCAAGATAGCAGAATCCCGGCAGAAAACCTATCATATAAACTGTATATATGTTTTTAGTATGAAGTTTTACAACCTGCTGCTCAGTAATATTATTATAAGCTGCTACTCTGTTTAAATCCTGACCGCACCTGCCGCCATACTGAGTTTCAATTTTATGTGTAACAGGATTAAACTTATTTGCTGTATCTGCGCTTTTTATTCTTTCATCCAGCATTTTCGCATATGTGCAATATTCGTATTCCAAAGGATCGAAACGCACCATAAGCGTAGTATAAGCGGTTTTGAGTTCATTTGTAATAGGTGCAACAGCTTCGGCACTTGTCATTACATTTTTAAGAGTACGCTCTGAAATCCTGCTGCCAAACTCTATTAAAACATGTTCGTCGCCCAAAGGAGAATATTTAAGCCTCATATTTTATACCCTAGGCCAATAAGTGTGTCTTTTATGCTTTTCGCCATGTGTACAGCACCTTCTGAATCGCCGTGAACACATATAGAATGTATCATCATTTCAATCATACCGTTTCCGGCTGTAACTTTTCTGTCTTCAGCCAAGCTGACTGCTTGTTTCAGAGCACCTTCATGGTTAAGCACAGAGCCGGCTACTGTCCTTGATGTAAGCCTGCCGTCTTCAGTATATAATCTATCGGCAAAACCTTCTCTAATAAATTTAACATCCAGCTTTCTCGCTGCTTTCTCCGCTGCTGAATATGGCATTCCCATAGCTGGCACGTTAACAGATGCACACGCTTTAATAAATCCCACAGCAAGCGCTTCATCGGCCATTAGCATATTGTACAGCGCTCCGTGTGGCTTTATATGAGTAAGAGGCTTGTTAACCGAAACTGTATATTCCATAAGCGCTTCAGTTTGTATCATGATAAGTTCATACACTTCATCCTGCGTTGTATCAACAAACACTCTGCCAAAGTTTTCTCTGTCCCAAAATCCCGGATGTGCTCCTATGTTTACTCCGAATTCAGCTGACAGCTCAACCGTTTTCTGCATGGTATATGCATCACCCGCATGTCCCCCGCAGGCAATATTAGCAGAGCTTACAATCCTAAGCATTGCTTCGTCGTCACCGGCATTTTCTCCTAAATCAGAGTTTAAGTCGATATATTTATCCATAACCCTCTTCTTAAATAATTTTATGAACTATATTCTATCAGATAAAATATGTTTTCGCATTCTTACTATCTTGTTTTATGTTAAACCTTCTGGCACCCGTCGCAATAATATACACTTCCCCCTAAGTAAGAAGCTCTGACTATCTCTCCGCCGCAGTCAGGACATGGTTTACCCAGAGTAAACTTACTCGCTTTGGTTTTATATCCGCCTGGATTGCCAAACAAATCTTTTTCAGTGTCGCGTCCGCCATACTCAGCCATTTCGGAAAGAGTCGATTTTATTGAATCAAACAAACAATGTACTTCGTCATCGGAAAGAGAGTTAACCTTTCGTTTTGGATTTATCTTTGCATTAAACAAAATATCCTGAAGTACGCCGTTGCCCAGTCCCGGTATCCTTTGCTCGGTCGCAAGAAATGCTTTTATGCTTAGTTTTGCCATGCCTTCTTTTGATATAAGTTTGATGAAATAATTCATTGAGAACTCATCACTAAGCGGATTAACTGAGTTTAATGCAACATTATAATACCCATCATTGTTTTCGCCATCTTTAAACACAAACATCCCGCCATACATCTGCACCGATGCGATAAGGAAAGTGCCGTCTTCAAAACTAATTAACAGCTGATGCTTCTTAGGAAGGTTTTTTTCATCTGCAACATATCTAAGATTTATCCCTTCAGAAAAAGCTATCCTAATATCTTCAGCTTCTATCTCCACCTTTCCGCCAAATGCCTTTGCATGGCTAATTTTCTTTCCGCTTAAAAGCGAATCATATTCTGAAGGATCGCCGCTGAACCATGCGAATTTGTGCGGACTCTGATTGGCTGTAACGCTTTTAATTGCTTTGTTTTTAACAGTTTCATTAAGTTCTCTTGCAATTACAATGCTTTCGGGTATTTCAATCATATCAAATCTCCTCTCAGTGCATGTAATAATTTTAAAACTCACTTCATTTATTGTCAATTTTTTGTATTTTCATAAGCAGATTTGATATAATATCGCTATGAGAAACGTTACTATAATTGTAATTATAATTGTTGCCTTGTGTTCATGTACTTATACACCAGTCATTACAGAGGAAACAAATACAGCAAATGAAAATAGCACATATTCTCCGCTGTCCGCAACAAAAGATATAATAACAAATACTGCAACTGCAACTCCCTCTCCTACAGTTTCTCCAATTCCAACACCATTTGAAAGGAAAAACGTAATGACTTCACCCAGGATATTAATAAAAAAAAGCGAACGTATGCTTTATGTATATGACGAAGAAATTTTATGCGCAAAAATACAGATAGCACTCGGTTCATCTCCCGAAGGCCACAAAAAGCAGGAAGGAGACAGAAAAACACCTGAAGGCGAGTATTACATCTGTACAAAAAATGATAAATCGAAATATTATCTTTCACTTGCAATATCGTACCCTAACATACAAGACGCACAAAGCGGTCTTGACAACGGACTCATAGCACAATCTGAGTATGAAAAAATCGAGTCAGCCATAAACAATGGCAAGCGTCCGCCTTGGGATACTGCGCTCGGAGGCGAGATAATGATTCACGGAAGCGACGCATCCTATGACTGGACAGCCGGATGTATAGCAGCCGAGGAAACAGACATTGACTATCTGTGGGAAAACTGCCCTGTCGGAACTCCCGTTACAATACTCCCCTAGCCGAATATCAAGGGAAGAATAAACCCAGCAAACGGAAGCCATGCAAACATCAAAACTGTCGCAATAAGCATTATGCTGTTTGCCATGTCCACATCTCCGTCATATAGCTGTGCTGCTGTTACGGACAAAAATGCCGGCGGCATTCCTGAAAGCAAAACAAGCGTCTTGCACGCAAGAGGCGAAGTGTTGTTCAAGCCGGATATAAAACAAAGGGCAACTGTAACGGTGGGCAGCACAAACAGCTTTACGGCTGATACGGTAAGCGCTCCTTTAATATACCTGAATATACGTCCTACTCTGAGCCTATATCCTATAGTAAAAAGGATAGAAAAGGAAGCAACCGGCACGATATAGCCATTAACTGTATCAAGAAAAAGCGGTCTGTTTATTTTAAGGAAGTTAAGTATCAACCCAAAGATAAGCGCCAGAAAAGTTGCAATAATTATCGGATCTTTTACTGACTGCAAGATCTTTTTATTAGAGACTTTCTTACCTGACTGAATAGATTGAATAGTCGTAAATCCAACTGCTATCACAAAAAACATCTCAGACATACGAAAAAGAGGGAGATATCCCATTGCAGCCTCACCGAAAAGCATAAAAGAAGCCAGCCTTCCCAATGTTCCCAAGTTTGAAAACGCGGATGATCCAAAAACCGCAGCTTTATGTTTTGTATCGTAAAACAGCCTCGCAGCAAGCCTGCCAATCATGTTTGCAGTTATCATAAAAGCCATACCCAAAAAAGGTATAGCCATATATCTTATATCATCAAGTTTTGCAATCCAAAGGGCAAGCAGCGAAGAAATGGGCACAAGTATAGTAAGCGCATATTTCTGCACCTCTTTTAAAATGTGATATTCTTTATCCTTATTGGCATAACGGCTTTTCGCAACAAGCTCTCCAGTGAGTTTCCCTAAAACAAGGGCTGCAACCATTATAACTATAGGTTTAAGTATAGAACTCATCTTTTTGTCTTTCTAATCTTTTAAAGCAACTATATATTAAGCAAAAGGCAAACGTCAACAAGCTCCGTCAAAAAACTATTTTTCTTCTATAATTACCCCAAGCCTTTCAAGCTCATCATATACCTTGGCATATGTAACGCGCTTTGCTCCATCGTCAATCAGCACCACTTTGTTAAGGCCCGAGTCTGATATTATCTGCGGCAAATCCTCCACCGTTATTTCACTTTCACCGCTTAGTACTTTGTCTTCTCTGACGGTTATTTCCACAGCAGCTGAAGTGTTTTCATCATCTTCCTTTTTGTCATCCAGATTGAGAACTTCCTCCAGATACTCCGCAGGTTCATTTACCACATCATAATCACGCAATCCTGACGGAAAACTCCCGCTTCCAAACATGGATATGCCAATCATTATAAGGTATAAAATGATCGCCAGTATAAGTACATTAAACAAAAACTTTGCAAACCTTCTGCGTTTTCTCTTCAGCTTCCTTTTTTCGCGTCTGTCCTCAGCCATACTTCCTCCTCAATCATTCTGTATATGTGTAGCTCGTTTTATACAATCTGTATCCCGATGCGCGCAGTTCCAGTTCGCGCAAAGATTCCCATGCAATCTCATATGCATACTGATACACTTCCGGATCGCGTACAATGAGTGTTACCATCACCATCTCGTCACCTCCCGGACGATTATCAATAAGCTCTTTAAGTTCATCATATATTTTAAGTGATTTTTCTTCCTTTGTTTTGTCATCTGTGCTATCTTCGCGGGTTATTGCTATCTGCGTTTGTTCACCGTTTATGTAAACTCTGTTTTCCTCTCCCATAAGCTCCAAGTCAATAAAGAAAAACCTGTTCATCACATAGCTGTATTTGTACAGCTCAAGCACCATATCGTCTGAGTCCACCATCCTGCTAAGCGTAGATTTTGCAGAAGGTTCTTGGCTCAGTATCTCTGACAGTTCTTCATTGCTTATGCCTGTAATCTCATTAAACGCTTCAACCACTCTTTCCACGGTTTCTTTTTCCGCTTCATTTGAAACTGTCTCATAGCCCAACTGCTCAGTTAATTTGTCTGCTTTTTCAGATAACTCACTGTTTTCCTGTTTAAGATTGCTGTTTTCCTTAATCAGATTCGTATAATCTTCTTCAATTGCGTCTATGTAAGCTTCAAGAGATGCAATCTCATCTTGCTGCGAATCAAACTTCTCGTTCATGTCATCGCTTTGAACCTGCATGTTAATTAAGAATGCGAATATTAAAAGCAGTATCACATCCAAAAGAGGCGTAAGTTCTATTATAGAGCGCTTCTTCATCTCACTCACTCATGTCAAGGCGCGTCATTAAAAGAGAAATTGATTGTCCGTTGTGCTCAACCGCAGGGCTTAAAACGCCCTCGAGAGCTTTGCAAATGATAGCTCCCATCAAACCCCAGAATGTAGATGTGAGCGCAAATGTAAAATTGGTTTTTAAAAGCTCAATGTCAGCGTTTGCTGAATTTAAAAGAGCAATAACAGTTCCAAGGATGCCCAAAAGCGGCAGTATTGATGTTATTGCGACAAATATCTGATATAGCTTTTCCGACTGCTGATGCATGTGCATAAGCTCATGTAAATCAAGCTCGTTTTCGCTCTTTTTGCTGATTCTATCTTCCAGCACAGTTACAGGAAGATAAACTACTTTTTTTATCCTGCTTTGTACCTTCTGCGATATCATCCTGACAGGCACAGTGATTAATACAACATTTAATATTGTAAGCAGAATAATTATGCCGTCATAACCTATAATGTTAGAAAAAAACACAGCGATTCCTCCAAAAGTTCAGCATTACAATTAGTATACCAATAAATTTTTAGGCTGTCACTTCTTTGAGCTTAATAGTAGTTAAATGCAAATACTATAATATCTCTTACATAGTTATAGTTATAAACAAGCAGGACAATAGCGGATAAAACTGCAATAATTTTAAACAGCATCTTATGCGGATTCAGTATTTTTTCAAACAGCTTATATATTAATGCAATAAATGCCCAAGAAAAACACATTAAAAACGGTATTATTCCTGACGTATTAAGTGCTGCTACAAAGTACAGCGAAAATATAGCTCCAATCAAAACTGCAATAGCGCTTACCCTCACGCCAATTTCTTTTCTGTTTGAGATAAACCCTAACGCAGCAAGAAGTAATATCGCAGCACCTATAGCATATGAAAAAGTGGGCGTTGCAACATCAAGCGTATAATAAGGCGTAGAATTAACTGCTCCCAAGGGTGCAAACAAGCTCATAAAGCTTGTCCTTAAAACTGAAGGTAATATCTCTTGAATTCTAGGAACATGTTTTATAGTTCCGATAATATCGGGATATCCCGAAATGTTTCCTAAAAGCACAATGAGTATTGCTAAGTAAGCATATGCTTTAAAAGCATTCGCCGCTCTTTTTTTGTGTCTTCCCAGAACTATAGGCACCGCAGCAAACGGCAAAAACGCAGATAATATTACCGTAAGTGTAGGAACATAGCTCCAATCTGTTTTAGCAGCTATATAGATTAATATTGCAGCATAGAACGCTATAACTATCCCACC
The DNA here is from genome assembly GCA_963677605.2 of Christensenellaceae bacterium. Lineage (GTDB taxonomy): Bacteria > Bacillota > Clostridia > Christensenellales > UMGS416 > JAGLOK01. The sequence goes on from CAXXDX010000006.1 coordinate 591,336, forward strand.
TGACGGAACTATCAGAGAAAATAGCGCCGGGAAAGAAACCGTTATAATCGCAATAAACAGCGCTTTGTTTTTTATTCCCAAAGCTCTTGTGAAAATTAGTGCAGTGGCTCCCAAAAGCGCAGCATTTACAATAGACAATGCCAATGCTTCAGCGCCTGCCATGTCGTATCCCGGAAGTATTGAAATAGGATATGAAATAATTCTGCTTAAAACTCCAAACGGCATTGCCGCAAGAGAAAACAGAGGCTGAAAGATGGTATTTGCAGAAGAATTGAAGTTCGTAAAAGAAAATTCATTTATAATCGTATTTGTATCAATTGAAAAAATCACGTTGTTTTGTTCAATCGGATTATAAAACACGCTAGTTCTGTAGTAAACATATAACAGTACCGCTGAAACGCCTCCTGTTAAGATTGCGATGTATGCAATTTCAGGCTTAGTAAATTTTATTTTCTCAGCAAGCAGCTTTGCCTTTCCCAGCACAACATACCAGATAATCATAATAGACGGTACTGCAAATGCCGAAAGCCCCGAGCGGATGAAGTTGTAATACAAGTCATCGATTACTATCCCTAGCTCGGCTATATATGCATTAGCTGCCAACCTAAAAGAAGCATATACTCTGATAATAGTGAATATGGAAAGTATAAATGCTATGATTGTTTTAGGAACTGATATACTGCGCAATTCTGTATCAATAACTTTTGTTTTAAAAATTATAAAAGCTGAAACTGCTAAAGCCAGTATCGCGCTTATGGGCATATACTTAACGTTTGAGCTGACGATAGCACATAATACAGCAAAAGATACAGCAGCTCCAAGTTTAATGAAGAAAATAAACGCTGCATCCGTTTCTTTCGCTTTTTGTTTCTTCGGCTGGGATTTAATAACCTCCTGCTCTTTCTCCTGCTTTTTCTTAAATTCAAGCACTTTGCTTTTTTGTTGTGCGGATACCAAAGGTTTTGTTGTTTGTTTTGCTGGCGATTTCGCAGTTTTTTTCGTTTTGCGCAATAATCCCGATGCTAGAACAACAAGAACAGTTCCAAGCACCAGCCCGAACATATCCAGAAATATGTCCGCCATTTCAGTCGCGCGTCCTGGAACAAAAAACTGGTGAAACTCATCGGCAAACGCATATAATAGAGAAAGCGCTATTGAAATAACTAAAACCCGCGCACCTTTAATACCGCTTGCAATTAGCGACAGCGACACAAGAACCGACAGAACAAAAAACACAGTTGAGTGTGCAATCTTTCGTATTGTTGATTCAAGCTCGGTTATATATGCATTATCAAGCATTTTATTTTCGGGTATGAAATGAAATTTTGCAAGGTTTTTTGCCGCACTTTCGGCTATCGGACGGCTAAAGCTGCTGGAGGAAGTACTGTCCTGTGCGGACATATAGAATATAAATCCCATCCACAAAAAGACAAGTATCCAAGATACTATAACTATCGCTCTGTTTTTTTGTCTTGCAGTTTGTTCCATCATTTACCTCTGGAATATAATAACACATTATTGAATTATAATAATTAAATTTTATAAAACAAAAAGACAGCTTCTTTTGAAAGCTGCCCTTGTTTTGTTAATTATTATCTGCTTTTTCCAAGAAAGAAAAGCGCAACTGTTCCAGGGCCTGAGTGAGAACCTATTACAGGGCCTATAACATTTATTATTACATCTTTGACTTTAGGGAATTTCTTTTTAACAAGCTCTTCCACTTTTTGCGCGTCTTCAATGCAGTCACCGTGAGAAATCATTACAGTTTGTCCATCTCCCTCATCGAAAACTGTTTTTTCCATCTCTTTTATTAATGCATTAAGCGAAGCTCCCCTGCCGCGTGATTTTGACATTGGGATAAGCGCACCTTCGTCATCAACATGAAGCACTGGCTTTATGGAAAGCAGCGTTCCTACTGTGGCAGTAACACCCGAAACTCTTCCGCCGCGTTTTAAATGATGAAGGTCGTCAACCGTAAACCAATGGCATACAGTTCCCTTTGTGTTTTCTATGTATGATACAAGCTCATCAAACTCAGCTCCTGAAGCGAGCTTTTCGGCTGCATAATGTACAAGAAGCCCCTCACCCATTGAAGCGCACTTTGAGTCAAGAACCGATATCTTTCTGTCCGGATATTTTTCTTTAAGTTCTCCAGCAGAAATTACAGCGCTTTGATACGAGCCTGAAAGAGCTGATGAAAATCCTATATATACGATATCATCACCTGCTTCAAGATATTTTCCGAAAAAATCATCGTATCTTTGCGAGTTTATAAGCGATGTCTTAGACATAGATCCGCTTCTTACCTTATCATAAAATTCCTTTGCTGACATAGAAATGCTGAAGTCATCATAGTAGTCATTTCCTTCTATGGTGTACATCAGCGGAATAAAATCTATACCCTTTTGTTCAAGATATTCATTTGACAGATCACAGCATGAGTCTGTTAACAGTTTAATAGCCACTTTGCCCTCCAAAATATTAATTATTACATTGTTTACTTAGTTAACTCTAATCTTATGTTGATTATTTTTGTTTCACAATGTATTATATCACAGTATTAATGTAATTCAATTATATGATTAGTAATTCAAACTAATTTATCGATTATTAATATTATATTCATATAGCAACAAACATGTGCAAGATGAAATCATATGACTTTTTCATTTACAAAGCAGATTATGCATTAAAATTAAGTCTGAGCTTTGAAACATGCACATATGTTCGCTTGTAAAAGCAGCTATATTATAATAAAATAATCAATTGTGATATAATTAAGGAGCAATGCAATGCCACTATTAAAATTCAAGTGCAAAGAATGTGAAAATGTATTTGAAGAGCTTGTCTCCGGCAGCGAGGAAATAAAATGTCCACAATGCGGAGGAAGCGCCGAACGGCACTACCAGGGAAAATGCTATTTCGGCTCGGGTAAAGCAGCCTCAGGGTGCTCAAAAACCAGCTGTGCAGGATGCAGCGGCTGCAAATAACAAAAGGAGGAAAACCGTTTAATAACGGTTTGATACTTTCTTGACTGAAAAATTAGTAATAAAAGGCGGAAAGCCGCTTAAAGGCGAAGTCACTGTCAGCGGAGGCAAAAATCCCGCAGTGGCAATCATTCCTGCCGCACTTTTGTGCGACGGAATTTGCTATATTGAAAACCTACCGGAGATAGAGGATGTCCATCTTCTTATAAAGATGATGGAAGATTTAGGCGCAGAGGTTGAGTTTAAAGACCACACAATGCGCGTAGATGCATCCAATATCCACAATCATAAAGTGCCTGTAAAACTTGCGACGCAGATGCGTGCAAGCTACTACCTTATGGGCGTATTGCTCGGACGCTTCGGAAAAGCTGAAGTTCCTTTCCCGGGCGGATGCGACATCGGCGCACGTCCGATGGATCAGCATTTAAAAGGTCTTCGTGCATTAGGCGCAGACATTCAGCTTAAGCGCGGCGTTTATGTATGCGAAAGCGAAAAGCTTCACGGCTGTGAAGTTTATATGGATGTATCTTCCGTAGGCGCAACTATTAACATAATGCTTGCTGCAGCTAAAATCGACGGCATAACAACTATCGTAAACGCTGCAAAAGAACCACATATAGTTGACCTTGCAAACTTCCTTTCATCAATGGGTGCGGTCGTTAAAGGCGCCGGCACAAACACTATAAGAATTCAGGGTGCTCCGCACATGCACGACTGCAGATATTCCATCTTGCCCGACCAAATTGAAACCGGCACATGGATGGCGGCAGCTGCTGCCACAGGCGGCGACATTACAATCCACGGATGCATTCCTTATCACATGGAAGCTGTATCCGCAAAACTTATGGAAATGGGCGCAAAAGTCATTGAAGGCGAAGATTATCTTCGCGTAATAGGAACCGGAAGACCAAAACCGGCTCACATAAAAACACTTCCCTACCCGGGATTTCCAACTGATCTCCAACAGCCGTTTTCTGTGCTTCAGGCAATAGCTTCCGGAACGTCAACTGTGATAGAAACTATATTTGAGTCAAGATTCCGCCACACTGAAGAATTGGTTCGCATGGGCGCAAACATTTCAGTTAACGGCGATGTAGCCGTTATAACAGGCGTTGAAAACCTTTGGGGCACAAACGTACGCGCAACAGACCTTCGAGCTTCGGCCGCTCTTATCGTGGCAGGGCTTGTGGCTGACGGCGAAACATTTATTTCAAACGTTCATCACATGGACCGCGGCTATGAAAACCTCGAAGGAAAGCTAAGAAGCCTCGGAGCAGATGTTAAGAGAATCAAAGTTAAAAAAACAATAGAAGACGAAGATGATGAAGGCGGCTGCTAAGCAGATGAATAAATAGAAATTAAGGGCGGATTTTCCGCCTTATTTTTATATCATAAATAGTAATTATTTATATGGTGTGATAAAATATTGCAGAAGGAATAATTGCATATATGACAAAAGATAAAATACCAAAACATAAATCAAATAAATCCAAAATAATTTGGAATGTATTAATATTTTTAACTATAGCGCTGATTATAACAGGAACTGTACTATGGGATTATTTTGCGCTGTGGGCATATGCCGATTTTTCTTTTTTAAAGGCCGAAACACCTACACCTTATGCATCTGCAACTCCTTCATTGACTATGACTCCGACCAGCACACCAACTCCATCTCCCACTTTAGCTCCTGAGCCAAGCGCTTCTGCAGACGAAACCGTAACTCCTATACCTACTCCGACTCCCATTCCTCACCCGGGAGACCGTGACGGGCGTTTCACAAACGGAGAGATAATTATAAACGAAAACTCTTATCAAAGCAGTGATCTATCAGTTGAGATTACTAAATATTACGAGAATGACATAACCTATTTTATTGCCGAGGTATATATACGGGACATCACAAGTTTTTATGCTGCTTTTGCAGACGGCAAATATGGATCATATAGAGAGCGTACAACAGAAATCGCTGCTGAAAACAATGCAATATTTGCAGTGTCTGGCGATTATTACAACGCGCGCGATGGCGGAATTATTATACGCAACTCTGAACTGTTCAGAAATGAAAAAGAACCTTACAGAGAAGTATTTGCAGTATACGATGACGGCTCAATGAAAGGATTCAGGTATAAAGAAGCATACAACGGAACACTTGCTTCGGATGAAAATGTATACCATACATATGTCTTCGGCCCTATACTCGTGACAGACGGCGTATACGGACGCGAGTTCAACGACAAAGAACAAGCTATCCGCCACCCAAGGCTGGGAATTGGCATGATTGAACCATATCATTATATCTTTTTATTGGCAGACGGACGAAAAGAAGGATATTCAATCGGCATGACTATAGTGGAAATGGCCGATATTTTCCTTGAGTTCGGCTGCACTGAAGCATATAACCTCGACGGAGGCGGCACAGCCACTATGGTCTTTATGGACGAACTGGTTAACCTTCCTCAGGGCACAACAAAAGAACGCGGCATAGGCGATGCCATATGCTTTATTGACTAACTTTTTATTTAAGGAGCTAAGATGAAGATTGTTAATCTCAGATGCGGCTATAAAAAAAATCCAACACAGATTTCAAGAGAAAATGTATGCTTTTCCTGGGGAACTGAAAACTCCGGCAACCAGAAAGCTTACCGCCTTCAGATTTCACATGATGAAAATTTCAAAAGCATATATGTCGACACTCAGAAAGTAGAATCTTCTTCCAATAAATTTATTCAGGTAAAAGCAAAGCTCTCAAGAGCCACAAAATATTATTGGAGAGTTAAGGTCTATTCGGAATCAGGCGAGGAAAGCTGGAGTGAAACAGCTTTCTTTGAAACAATGCACAAAGGATTTGATGCAAAGTGGATTGCAAACCCCAAAGAACGAAACCCACAGGAACCGGCACCTTCCACGCGATTCAGAAAAGAATTTAAATCCGAAGGCAAGGTTAAAAGTGCAAGGCTTTATGCAAGCGCGCAGGGTCTGTATGTTGCATACATCAATGGCAAAAAGTGTGGAGATGAGTTTCTAACACCAGGGTGGACAGAATACACATCGCGGATTCAATACCAGACATACGATGTAACCAATCTTATAAAAGACGACTACAACTGTATCGGTGCTGTGGTTTCAGACGGATGGTTTATGGGGCCTGTTGCCGGCTGGGAAGACAATTCCAGATGTCGGTTCGGTGACAGACGCGCTTTTTTTGCGCAGCTTGAAATAGATTATGAAGATGATTCATTTATTACAGTAATCTCTGACAGTTCATGGCAGACAGACAGAAAAAGCGCCTATACAAGATGCGAGATATATCATGGTGCGGATTATGATTCAAGGCGATGCGACAGTTTCTTTAAGTACGGCCATCTTGCAAAATCCACAGCAGAGGAAATAAAGCAGAACAGTATAGTTATTCCTTCTCAGGGTGTTCCGGTAAAAAAAATCAACACTATGATTCCAAAGGAAATATTGGTTACTCCAAAAGGAGAAATCGTTATAGATATGGGACAGAACATGGTAGGTGTTCCCGAAATAAGTGTTGAAGGCAAGCTTGGGCAGGAAATTGAGCTCGTTTTCTTTGAGACATTAGACAAATCGGGCAACGTTCACACAACAAACCTGCGTTCTGCACGTCAGGGACTAAACTATGTGCTTGATGAGGGTAAAAACACTTTTATTCCCGAAATGACTTTTTACGGCTTCCGCTACATACATGTTAAAAATTGGCCAGGCGAAGTAAAGAAGGAAAATATAAAGGGCCTTGTTCTAGCTTCCGACATGCAGCGGACCGGATATCTTAAGACAAACAATGAAACAGTTAACCGCTTTATTGAAAATGTGCTTTGGGGCCAGATAGGAAACTATGTGGATGTTCCGACTGACTGTCCGCAGCGAGATGAGCGGCTGGGCTGGACAGGAGATGCTCAGGTTTTTATAAAAGCGGCCGCGTTTAATTATGATATCTTAAGCTTTTTTGACAAATGGCTGGGTGACATGAGCTACAGCCAAACTAAAGAAGGCGCTATTCCGCATGTAGTTCCCGACTGCCTTAAAGACGGCCACAGCTCGGCAGGCTGGGGAGAAGCATGCGCGATAATCCCATGGCAGCTTTATGTAAGATATGGGGATATAGGTATATTGGAAAAATGCTATCCGATGATGCAAACCTTTATTGACTACAGGACCTCGACCGCTACAAGCGACGGAATTATTAACACAGGCTTTCATTTCGGCGACTGGCTTGCATTGGACAGAATCTCAATATTAGACCGTTATCCCGGTGCAACTCCGTTTGATTTAATCTGCACTGCATATTATGCCCATACAGCAGATATTATGGCAAAGGCCGCAAAAGCTTTAGGTAAAAAGAAAGATGCCAAAAAGTATGTCGAGTTGTTTGGCAAAATAAAATCCGCATTCAACAAAGAGTTTGTAACCTGCACAGGCAGAGTGTCCGGAAACACACAGACATCGTATATATTAGCACTGGAATTTGACCTTCTGGATGAAAAAACAAAAAAGCGTGCGGCAGATGAGTTTGCCGCCATGGTAAGAGACCACAAAAGTATCACATGCGGCTTTATGGGCGCGCCTCACATTCTTGATGTTTTAACTGACAACGGCCATCACGATCTGGCTCTGATGCTTGCTTTAAAAGAAGAATATCCTTCTTGGCTATACCCAGTTACTATGGGTGCAACCACCGTATGGGAACATTGGAACTCAGTATTTCCCGACGGTGAAGTAAACCCCACACAGATGAATTCATTAAACCACTATGCATACGGAGCAGCTGTTAACTGGTATTACGAAAAGGTAGCGGGAATTGTTCCCGATCCGGAAAATCCCGGATACAAACATTTCTATCTTAATCCTAAGCCATGCAAAGAACTAAACACTATTGACTGCCACCTCACAACCCATTACGGAACAATCAGAGTATATTATGAAATGACGGAAAATGATGTGAGAATGAGGCTTAGCATACCCGACAACACCACTGCACACCTTACCCTTGAAGACTGCAAAGCATTTTCATTGGACTGCTCAAGGAAAAAGTACTCAGGCAGCATAATGCTTGAAAGCGGCATCCACGATGTAGCATATGTAAAAGGCGGAACCTTCCTCTCCACAGTCCCCGAGGTGTAGAATGAGACTGTTTACCGCTATAACTTTCTCTGATGAGATTAAGAGTAAGCTTTATCAGACAACCGTAAAAATTAAAGATAACTGCGCTTCAGGAAATTTTTCGCGTAAAGAAAACTATCATATAACCCTTGTATTCTTAGGAGATACAGACCAAAACAGAGTTGATGACATAAAAGATATAATTAATAATACTGCAGAAAAATTCACTCCGTTTACTCTTAGCATTCTTGATGTAGGCTATTTTAAAAAAGGCAATAGAAAAATCTTATATTACAAAGTAGGAGAAGAAACTGAAGTTCTTTCAAAACTTGAACAAATGTTGTATAGGGATTTTTTCAAATATGGCATGTGCCGAAATCAGGAATCATACACACCTCATATGACATTTGCTCGTCAGGTGAAGACGGATAAAATACCAAACACCAATCAAAATATTAAATTCATAGCAGAAAAGATTACTCTGATGCATTCCACAAGGGTAGATAACGTGCTGACATATATACCTATATACAGCGCAGGTTTGGGGAAAAAAGAGTAAATTTGTTTTATGAAATCGTAAAATAGGTTACAATATACTAAATTAAACTTGACTTTAAACAATATTACGGTAAAATCCGTTTAGGATAAAATCATAAGGAGAAAGAAAACAATTAGGGAGTTTTCTTAAAAGATAAAATGCAATTAGGTATAGTGGGATTGCCAAACGTAGGAAAATCAACAATGTTTAACGCTCTGACAAGGTCAGGTGCACAAGCGGAAAACTATCCGTTTTGTACAATTGAACCAAACGTCGGGCTTGTTGCTGTCCCTGATGAACGCCTGGATGTTTTGCAAAAGCTCTACAATGCAAAAAAAGTTACTCCAGCTGTAATCGAGTTTGTGGACATTGCAGGCTTGGTTAAAGGTGCATCAAAAGGCGAAGGATTGGGAAACCAGTTTTTATCCCACATTAGAAATGTTGATGCCATACTTCAGGTTGTTAGATGCTTTGACAATGAAAACATAGCCCATGTTGACGGTTCCGTAGACCCTGTACGCGATATGGAAACAATCGCCCTGGAACTTATCTTTGCCGATATGCAGACAGTTGAAAACAAAATCGAACGCACAAAAAAACAGGCTAAATCCGGAGATAAAAAAATAATCGCTCAGGTTGAAGACCTCCAGATAATTCTGGATACTTTGGAATCGGGACTTCCTGCGAGAGCTATGGAGCTCAGCGAGTCACAAACTGAGCTGTGCCGCGAACTTTCGCTGCTTACATTAAAGCCCACGCTATATGTTGCGAACGTGTCTGAGGAAGAGTACGCCTCGGAGAATCAATACATTAAAGATGTTCGTGATTTCGCAGCAAAAACCGGCGCACAGGTTATTCTTATATCAGCACAGATTGAAGAAGAGCTGTCATCAATGGATGATGAGGATGCCAAAGAATTTCTTCAGGATTTGGGAATGGAAGAAACAGGGCTTAACAGGCTCGTTAAAAAAAGCTATGAGCTTTTAGGCCTAATGTCATATCTTACTGCAGGCGAAAAAGAAGTGCGCGCATGGACAATTCCAATGAACACAAAAGCTCCTCAGGCAGCAGGTAAAATACACTCAGACTTCGAACGAGGATTCATCCGCGCAGAAGTTGTAAAATATGACGATCTGGTTCGTTTGGGTTCTGTTCACGCAGCCAAAGAGCAAGGGCTTGTAAGAAGTGAAGGCAAAGAATATGTAATGCAGGAAAACGATGTTGTATTATTCCGTTTTAATGTGTAATTTAACGCTTTAAAAAGGTATAAATAATTTCTTAATTTTTCCATATCGCAATTGACTTTTCTGTGCTTAATAACTATAATAGTACAATGCAAAATCTATGAGAAAAAAATTCAAGCTCGCGGAGGGTTTAATGATAATTAAAAAAATAAATAAAAAAGCGGTCGCCTCGGTATCCTTGGCGCTTATATTATGTTTGGGTCTTTTTATGACAGCATGCAATAAGGATCAAACATCACCCGAAGAAGACCTTAACAGTACCGCAACTGAAGCCCCTGTGGTAAACACCACTCCCGAGCCTCAGAATTTCGGAGCATTCAACGTTGTCATACCTGACAACGGCAAATACAGTATAGCTACAGAAAACGATGTTATTAAGCAGGCAATAATAAACGATATCGTTAAAGAAAAAGGTATCGCTGTTGACATGAATGTTATACCTCTTGATTCAAACGACTATATAAATCAGATTAACTCAATATTGTCTTCAGGCCAGAGCGTGGAATGTATCGTAGACGACTATTCAATGCTTAATACGTATCTTGGTATTTCAGGATTGTGCGTTTCAATAGATAACCTTCTTACTCAATATGGCCAGGGACTGCTTAATACAATAAGTACGGATGCATGGAACGCAGTAACATATAACGATATGATATGCGCAGTTCCAAGCCAGTCGCTTTATGAAAACACCGCAATGTATGTCCGTCAGGATGTACTGGATATGATGGGCATGGGAGTTATCGATTCAAGAGAAATGTTTGATGCCTCGCTTATTGCATTTTCAACCATCGACGGAATTACTCCGCTTGCTTTAAACTACAGTCAGGCGCTGGACTACATGTCATACTTAAGACACTCACCTTCTAACGATTATATCTTTGAGTACGGCAAGTTCCAGTTGCGCGAACAGCATAAATATTTCCCTGATTTTCTTGATATGTTAAGGACTTATTACACAAAGGGATATCTTCCAAAAGACTTCTTTGATATATCGGAAGAAGATGTAACAAATCTCTTCACTTCAGGTCTTGCAATGATGTACGTTACCGAGTATACTGATGTGGCTGAAGATTATGAGGCGCTTATGGCGACAACACCAACAGCCAATGTTCAGCTGGTGACAAAGCCAACTCACAGAAGAATGGCATATGTTGAACTTTCAGCTGAAACACCTGTGTCTGATGTATGTGTTTTTACATCATACGGGCAAAACCACACAGCACTTATGGTATATCTTGACTGGCTTTTAGGGGATGTCGAAAACTTTGAAACTGCCAATCTTGGTATTCTTGGCACACAGGTAAACTTCAATAACATGGCTCATGAGTATCAGCTGCTTGGCGAATACGAACAGAAGACCGATTTTTATAACGCACTGTATGGTCTTGGCTTAAAGCATGGCGGAATATACGCATCGGTTGTACCTATAAACGGTGATACGTCTGTTATAAAGCGCAAACAGGTAGAACTTGATTCTTATCTTCATTTGTCCACAGCAGCCGTTGTAAACGAAGGCAGCTATACACTAAGCGACGAGACACAGGCTGCATACGCATACTATCGCGCAACAATGGATGAAGGCATAAGAAAATATGTAACCGGTGAAATTAATTATCCAGAGTATCTGCAGTATTACGAAAACTGCAAGTCAAACGCCGAAGTGGTTGTTAACGAACTTAACACAAAAGCTAACAACGGCACCAGACAATAAAACAGAAAACCGCTTCTGCGGTTTTTATACGGAGAGATGACTGAGCTGGCCGAAGGTGCATGATTGGAAATCATGTGTACGGGTAACTGTACCGAGGGTTCGAATCCCTCTCTCTCCGCCAAAAATTTGGATAGGACAGAATAATTAGCTTCTATTCAATGTAGTTTAGCACGTCACATATTATGACGTGCTTTTATTTTACCATTCAGTTTTCTATTGTGCAATTTTAGTAATTATTTTCCTAACAAAAAAAGCAACCATCTCAATTTTATTTTAAGAACTGACTTTATTCTACCTTTATTAACAATAGTATTACTCATATTATATATTCACTAATTCAGTATTTATATTAATACGATCATTAATTGCAGATACTTGACAAGTAAAGTAAGAAAAACATCCGAAAGCGTTGTCATTCAATAATAGTCAATTACTATTTTTGAGTAGCCTCTAAAAGATAAATGTTTCTGTTGTCAAAGAGAATCTCCATAGGTTCATTATATATTTTATCTACCAATCTGATATTTTCTGCAAATTGTCTTGTACAGTTTTCCGAAACATTAATTAACCAGTCCATGTTTTTCTCTGTTTTTCTATCGTTAAATTTCCCGATTTTATTTCCTGCAGCAATTAGCGCTTCATCCACAGGGCCTTTACTTACAACTGGAATTTTTGCTATTGCATCCCCAGCACCTTTACTAATACCTGCCAATCCTTTCACAAGAAAAGATTCGATAGAGGTTTTTGACATCATTTCTATCTGGTTATAGCAAATAGTATATAACTCACGGAACTGGAAAGCATAATCCTCAATACTGTATATCACGCTTTCCAAATACTGCCTATCAAAATTTTCAAGAAGCATTACTTCCATATACCCGGAGAACGAGAAAAGATATAATGCAAGTTGATAATCTTTAAATTCATCCTGAAGCTTCTGGAGCTTAGTCTTTACTTCCTTATCACCATGAATGAAGCCCTTATTTGTCAACTTCTTTTGGATTTGACTTCGGAATAGTTGAATACTTTGTTCGGATTCTTTTTTTATGTCCTGCACGAGAATATGTTTATTAGTTTTATATTTCTCATTATTCCAATTAAACTTGTAATTTTTATAGATATCAATCAATACATTAGCATCACCACGCAATTTGGCTTTTTCCTTTGATTTAAGAAAATCCAGCATTTCTTCTTGAAGTTCTCTGATATCGTCCAGCTTTTTCTCAATACACATTAATGTTGCTGCCATGAAAAGCATTGTAGGATCGCAGGGAAGTGGTTTTAGTATAGCTTGGCCTCCACCAACACCTCCTGTTTCTGTTGCTAGTGAGCCAAGAAAACCAGTACCCTGTTTAAATTGCATCATTTGCAAACCTTTAGTGTTAACTTGGTAAATTCCACTCATACCCAAATTAGACTTTCCAGCAAGTGTTTGGATAGCAGACGCTAAAGGTTTAAAGCTTACACCAAGGGCAGTAAGATTCCCGATAGGATACTTCTGGCAGCTTGCCAACTTAAGCTTTTCTTCTGGTATGTCAGGCAGGTATTCAACGTTCATGATCTGCTGGGCTGTATTTTTTCTAATTTCAAGTTCATGCATATATTTATTCCTTATAAACGTACAGAGATATATTATGTATTGTTAAAACTACTCCTAACATTATATTCTAATTTTAATATAAATGTAAAATGTTATCAATAATTACAACAACTAATATTATGACGATACTTCTTTCCTAGTTTATAACTTTAGTATATAAAATCAGGTGTACCAATAACGCCCCTTTACAGCATAAATCTAAAAAATTGCGTTTTTTAATATATAGATACAACAAAGATTAACTCATGTTCAGAAGCATAATTACCATCAAACGCCAAGCCATGAAAACCACACAGGCTTAATGACGCTATTGCATCCTGTTCCAAAGTCCCGATATATGTGTTGTCTATTTCGATAGCATAGAATGGATTTACTAACTCCGATTGCGAAATCAACCACTGTGCTGCATCAACATATTTAATACCCAAAGCAATGTTGCTTTTCGTTTCTTCTCTTGTCATGTCACTCCAATCATAGGCATCCGGAAGAACATCTTGTAAAACGATATCCCCGTCCGAGCTTGCTTTAAATGATTGTATTGATATATTTACTGAAACTTTGGAATTGTTCTGAATATTTATATCAGCACAATAAAATCCATCTTCATTGTTTGGATCGATTGTGTATGAAACTGTAGCAGGATGTGTTATTGAAATTTCCAAAGCATTAATTGAACCTACTATTGGCACTGTACTGTTAACATTCCCCGTTCCGGTAACAGTAGTTGTTGCTGAATTAAATAACTCAAATGGCAAACTTGTATTATCAGTTGCATCATTTCCAACCTGACCATAGTTGTTCTGTCCCCAACTAAACACCGCATTTTCCGCATCAACAGCGTAAACAGAATGATTTTCTTTTACAATTATCGCATCATAAACTTCTGTTATTAAAGATGGCGGTAGTATTGAAACATTATTACCTGCTCCTACCTGACCATATGTATTTGACCCCCAGCCATACATGTTCCCGTCATTGTCTTTTGCATACATATCATATCCGCCGTTATATAATTCAGAGATATTATTCCCCAACATAGTTATTTTTGTCGCATATGCTAATCTGTATGATGTTCCTGTTCCAGCCTCACCGCCTGAATTTCTTCCCCAGGAATAAACACTTCCATCATCACCTAATACTAGCCCTGTATAACCATTAAAAACAAATTGTTTGATTCTAGGGATATTCAATATTTGCACAGGTATACCTTGATTAAAAGTATATCCATTACACAATTGGCTATATGAATTGTTCCCCCACCCATATAAAGAACCATCTCCCATTACCGCAAACCCGGTTATGTTTTCTATAATGATTTCCTCAATTGTTGTATCTAAATCAGAAATAACCCATAATCGGTTTGGTGTACGATTTTTTTCGTTATATGTTCCCAATTCATAAGTTACCGCAGTTCCCCAAGAATATGCATCTTGATGATTATTGCAGATAGCAAATGAAGCCACTCCGTTTGTAACTACTTCATCGACATTTGAAAGTGCCGCTATTTTTGTAGGTATAGTTTGACCAGTAATAAAAGTACCATTGCCCATTTGATAATTCTGTCCAAATCCCCATGCGTATACATCTTTGCTGTTAGTCAGTGCGAATGCTACATCTGATTTACATACAATCTCTTTAATATCCGAAATTGCATTAAGCTTAATCGGTGAAGTTTGAGTAGTATAGTTTCCACAGCCAACCTGACCATAATTATTTTTGCCCCAACCATATACATCACCTGATGTTGTAAGCGAATATACTGTGTAATTATTTATATAGATTTTAGAAACATTATTAAGATTAGGAATCAAAGCCGGAGTATGCTGCTCTGTGGTAGTTCCTATTCCAAGCTGCCCGTATCCGTTATATCCCCACGAGTAAACATGCCCATTATCATCTATTGCAAACGAAAACCCGAATCCATCGTCGCTAAGTATTATCTGGCTAATATTTGAAAGTTCACTGATATTGAAAGGTGCTAATTGATCTACAGTTGTTCCGTTACCAACCTCGCCTTTTGTGTTTCTTCCCCAGCCTTGAACATTACCATATGAATCTATAATAAATGAAGTGTAGCCATTAGTTACAAGCTGCACATTTCCAGCCGCTAAAGAAGTTAAATTTATACTGGATAATAATATAATAAGGAAAAACATTATTGTTGAAATTAATCTTTTCATTTCATACCTCCTATAAAAAATAGAAGCATGACCGGTAGTCATCCGGTTAGGTTCCGACCATGCTTTAGGTTAATTATCTAAATGCCTAAACCAAGTTAAACATAAAGATTAAGCTGTGCATTGCTGTATATGACTGATCGAATGCAAGACCAAAGTTCGCTTCCAATGTCATAGTACCTGTAGTGCTTGCTGGCAGTGAACCGAACAATGTAGCATCAGCGTTCACAGCATAGTGAGTAGTAGTGTCATAACCCACATTCCATCCGAGAGCATCCTTTACTTTTACACCAAGTGCCAAGTATGTTTTAGAATCGGCAAGATTAAGATTAGCCCAATCCTTAGAATCACTTGCAACATCAGTAAACTGAAGTGTTCCTCCAGTTGATGAAGCCAATGACTGCACAGTGATATTAACCGGAACTTTTGTGTTATTGGTTATCGGGATATCAGGTGCGATAAAATCACCGTTTTCACCGGTATTCGGATCAATGGTATATGCAAGTGTCGCCGGATGCGTTACCGAAATAGTAAGCGCTGTAATTGAGCCTTCAACAGGCACGGTCGCTGTCACATCCCCTTCACCGGATGATACAGCATCATCCGCAAAAGCGGGAACCGCAGTTAAAGCAAAGATGGCCATAACAGCCATCATCAGTGTAAGTATTCTTTTCATTTTAATTTTCATGTGTTTCCTCCATGTATTATATATTTTTTAACCGGTTTGTTGTACCGGATGACTAACGTACTGTAAGGTGTATCTTGTAACCCGCTTTACTTATGAACTCTTTTGTTTCAATGTCATAGTAATTAAGATAGGCAGTTACTTCATACTCACCTGCTTCAAGATCAGTAAGCAGTGATATACCTGTAATATGCTGATTAGGATAAATGGGTGTTGATTTGGCAATAAGGATATCGTCAATGTAAACTTCAGCCTGCTGGATAACTGTATTCTCCTCAGGATTTTCTACTACCCACTCTCCTACTGTTCCTGTTTTTCCAGCCTTAAAAGTTATGTTTGAACTAAGCTTATCGGTTACTACAAGCTGTTGTTTTTCAAGTTCTTTTAATATCTCTTCACGGCTTGCAGTTTCAGCTTCGCCTTCTGCAGAACCTCCGTCATCTTCCAAATAGGTAGGCACATAATCATTTGTATCCATATCAAGTACTCCTGTGCATCCTTTCAAAATAAGGAATATTGCTATAATCATTGCAATTGCTGCAGTAATTATTATCAGTATTCTCTTCCTTTTACCTCTTCCTCTATTCGTATTACTTTGTCTTATCATCATTTCCTCCGTATCTTTGTATTTAAAAAGCCGACATTTCTGTCGGCATATTTCCTTATTTTATGTTTTTGTTCTTTATTGTTCGGTATATTTACGTATTTCATCCTGAAACTTGAACATTATCTTTATACTTTTGTCAGCATCCACAATAATTTTATCAACTAAATCTCCCAGCAATTCGCGTGTGATTTCTTTTACACCTGCATATTTCATTGCGGATTCAGCCGCTCCGGTTGAGTATAAGTTATCATGCTCAAGATTATAAATATCATCATTCAGCTTTGATATTTTCATATCTAAATCAGTTTGACTTTTCTCAAAATGCTGTTTCATATCCTTATAGTCTTCAAGTGAAATAATTTCCTGTTTATAATCGCTGTACAGTTCAGTTTTGAGTGATATGATTTTATTCCTTTTAGCAGTCAATTTATTTAGTTCAGCCCCATACTTAAGCTTTAGCTTTGAAATTTCTTTATGTTTATTCTGCCCGAATGCTTTTTCAGCGTCGGCAATAACTTCCGTCAATTTATTTATTGTCGCAAGAAGCACTTCTTTGATATTTTCTTCCGACACCAAATGGTTGGTGCAAGATTTTTTGCCTAGCTTTTTATATGTACTGCAAATCATATGATAATACCGCTTGCCTTTATGAGTTGACATTGTGCGTTGCATTACACTATTGCAGTCAGCGCAGACAAGGAATCCAGCCAGTACAGATGGCGGTGTTTTTTGAGTTCTAACCGTAGGTCTGGATTTCTTAACCACTATGTTTTGAGCTGTTTCAAATGTTTTTTTATCAATAATCGCTTCATGAGTATTTTCGACAATTGTCCATTTATCTTGGGGCAATGGAATACGCTTTTTTACTTTATGACTGTATGATGTTGTTCTGCCCTGTACCATATCACCGGTTAATATTGGCTGTTTTATAATATTTTTTACTGCTGTGGCATTCCACGAAGCACTGTTGTCTATTGCTTTTCCATGAATTTCATTATAATGCTGGGACGGTGGAAGAACGCCTTCACTGTTTAGCTTTTTAGCAATTGAAACAAATCCCACATAGTTTAGATACATATCAAACATCCTGACTACTATATCCTTTACAGATTCATCTACTATAAGCTGATGTTTATCTTCAGGAGAACGGAAATATCCATATGGTACTCTTGAACCGACAAACTTGCCTTCTTTGCGCTTTATCTTTAGACTGGCTTTGGTCGAATTTGATACTTGCCGTAAATACTGTTCATTGAAAAGATTGATAAGCGGTATCTCTATACTGTTCATACGCTTAGGGTCAGTAAAACTGTCAATACGCTCAAGTTTGGATATCAGTCTTACATTATTTTCAGGGAAGAATACTTCAAGAAGATAATCGCCTTCAATATGTTCTCTGCCAAAGCGTGAAAGGTCTTTTACCATTACACAATTTATAGTCCCCTGCTTTATATCATCCATCATCCGCTGAAAAGCAGGGCGGTCAAAATTACCGCCCTTTTTATGCTCATCAGCGAATATATGAATATTGAAGAGTTCTTTTTTAAGTGCATACTGTTTAAGTATTTTTATTTGATTATCTATGCTGTCATATAATCCTTTTTTCTTCTCATTATCTGTTATTCTTACATAAATAGCGGTATGCCATTCATTGTTATCCCGCAGTGCCATCTGATACATCTTGCATACCTCCTATATTTTCATAACATGTTCCTACATGATTTTGAATAAAACCTGCTAATCTGTTAAATTCATTTTGATGTTTGAAAACTATTCTGATTTTTTTATCCTTGCTGACATAAATACAATCAATAAACTCAGTTGTAATTTCTCTGGTAAGTGTTTTGAGGTAACCATTTTTAATCATGCTGTCAAGCCAGCCAAAACTGTTATTGCGAATATCCTCTTCCGACTTCTTTTCAGTTTCAAGAGTTGAAATTTCATTATTAAGTTTTCCCATCATTGCATCAAATTTGTCACGCATGAAAGTATACTCTTCTTTAGAGACAGCTTCGCTTTTCCAATCCATATAGCTTGACAGCTTCATAGTTTTAAGTTTTTCTTTTTTTGCTTTTTTATCAGAAATTAGTCGGGAGTAATCCATGGAGAGTTTCTGCATATTTTTATTGTCATTAATAGCTTTGATAACCTTTTTCAAATCAACTAAAGTTTGAATCTGAAGGTTCAGCGAATATCTTACAGCAGCAGTAAGCTGTTCTTCAGTTATACTGTGAGAATGATTGCATACAGTATTCCCGCGCTGGTTATATCCCCTGCATTTATAATATACATACCACTTGTTTTTATGGAATTTCTGGTTACGTATCATGGATGATTTACATCCGGCACACCTTAACATACCGGAAAACAAGTAAAGCTCATCATTGTGCCTTGACGTTTTGGTACAACGTTTGTTCAGGATTTCCTGTACCTTATCAAAATCCTCTTTACTGATAATGGATTCGTGCATATCATATACAGTTATGTGGTCTTTTTCGTCAAGAAATATGGTTTTTCTATCCTTATAATTCCGTGTTGTCCTGCGTCTTTGGCAAACAGCACCTATATATACTTTATTACCAAGAATATGTCTTACACCATTAGGTCGCCAACCGTTACTGCTAGAAATATAATCATCACTTTTATATATAGAGCCTGTTTTCTTATAATCAGCCCTGGTCATGATACCTAAATCATTCAGCTTCTGCGCTATCCTGATTGTGCCCATACCTTCCAAGTAAAATGCAAAGATTTTTTTGATAATAACAGCAGGTTCTTTGTCAACAATAAGCTTGTATCTATCATTAGGGTCTCTTTTATACCCGAATGGCGGCTGTGAAATATACTTGCCTTCTTTGCGAAGCATGTTTTTGGTTTCACGTACTTTCTTGGATATGTCCTGACTGTTATGGTCATGGATAAGATTTTTTATCCTTACCATTAACCCTAGTGCCGCGTCGGTATCTTTATAGCTGTCAAGATCATCAATGACCGATATAATTCGACAGTTATATGAAGGCAAAGTATGTTCAAGGTACTTGCCGGCCTCAATATAATTACGTCCAAACCTTGATAAATCTTTTACTATAACGCAGTTAATATTACCGCCTTCAATTTCTTTCATCATGCGCTGAAATCCGGGGCGGTTAAAATTAGTGCCTGTCCAGTCATCATCTATAAACTCTTCAACGCTTACAAGCTCATCATGCTCGTCTATGTAATCATTAATAAGTTTACGCTGATTGACTACACTGTCACTTTCCAAGTTGTCTCCGTCCATTCTGGAAAGCCTAATATACATAGCTGCTTTCCAGAAATCTCTAGGTTCAGATTGTTGTGTTTCCTCATTTTCTGTGTAAAATTTTTTTCTTGCCATAATAATTTACCTCCTGTTATTTTCATTACCTAACAGCAGGATTTTTAAGTGCCGTAAAAATCGTAGCATATAATTTTAAATCCACGAAATTTGAGCACATTTTATTTGCTGCATAGATGTTTTATTATTTTTTCTTCCAGTGATTCAGCTCCATTGAACTCCAAAGTGACTTCCACATCACCGCATTTAAAGTGGTATGGATTTTTTATTTGTTCAATAAAACTGCCAATTTTCTGTGTTACTGGAAAGCTGTTGTTTATTTCAACATCCCTGATATCAACTAATGTATTACTCATATCTGTTCCTCCAATTCCAAAAGATATATTCATACGGCATCGTCAAACCTATAAATAAAACATTTTTGATTCTTCTATAAAGAAATAGCAACTTTGCTTATTAACTATCAGATGCCGCATAGTATATGTCTTTCAAATTTTAAAACCAACCAACATTTCAAGCCGGCAGAGATAAGCTGCCGCATGGAGTTTCACCCGCCCATTTTTAAGAATCTCAAAATTCTATCGTATGACCGCCCAACGTTTAGGAAGTTTCAGCACCACACAGGTCATCGCATATACCGTTTATCTTTAACGGTTTAGGACAAAATGTCCCCGACAAGGATTATCGCTCGCATAAATATGGTCATGGCGCTTGCCTGTCGCTTTCGAATCACCGCTGCATGGCTTTAGTACTTGAAATGTTTTCTATTCAATTTTTATGGTTCAACTTGGGCACCAAATGCCCTGAAGGATTCCTACCTTGTAAAAACCCCTACACTATAAAGCGCTGGGAAAGGATGTTTTTCACCCCCCTAAAAGAATTTTTTTAAATTTATTAGTCTTTTTTCTACTTTTTTAATAGAACGCTGTACAGTTTGGAAGCTGCAGCCCTCTTCTTCAGCTATTCTTTCAAGTTTGAAATCCAGATAGTAGTATTTGAAAAATCTCCTTTTTTGAGATTCTGTACATAGATTCAATGCCATAATAATTAGATTATTCATTTCAATATTTCTGCCAATGTAATTATCTACAGTACTTTCATCCGTCAATATTTCCGGATTTAAAGCTTCTTTTTCTAAAATTCCTTCAAGTGAAATGTTATTATCGTAATATCTGCGATTTGCGTTAATCATTTCGTTATCCATAGTTTTAAGTAAATCTATATAGCTGAAATGGAATTCACGCCCTTCTTTACTCCATTCAAGAAGTTGGTTAAATAATTCTTCTGTGATTTTGACCTGTGTTCCGTCTGACAAATATGTTTTTTTGTATTTTGTGTTCATTGTATTTCCTTTCAAATTCGAATTAGTAATTGGTTTCAAATTTGAAAGTCAGGTGGTGATCTGCTATTGCAAGGCATTAAATCTCCTTTTTCAGGCAACAAAAAAAGCCATGCATTTAGCACAGCTTTTGTGGCATTAAAAAAGCCCCGCAGTCAAAGTAACTGCGAGGCTTTATGCTCTATGTTCCCTATTTATTTTTATGTAGGCTTTACCCACAATAGCATTATAGTTTAGTCAACATCTCATGTCAGTATCAAAACAGTCTCATTTTAGTCTCAATTTTGTCTCAAAAAAGCATCAACATGATTTATGATATTCAGCACCTTTGGTATGGTTAATTGCCATAAACTTATTCCGAAAAGGTTTATTGCTTCCTTTCTTCTCCTATAGTACGTTGCACGAGAAAGGCAAAGTCGTTCCAATATTTCGCTCTCGGTATATTTGAATTTCACAAAGTAATTCTTATATATAATCTCATAATACAGCTCTCCCAAATGTGGATATTCTCTAAGCTTAATAAGTGCGCTGTTTATTACTTCTATTATCAGTTTATTCTCACCTACCGATAAAAGCCGGTCTGACAGTTTTAGTGTTTCACTCGTATCGCTGAAAGAAGCTATTATTTCCAATCCTTTTATATCGTTTACTCCATATTCATCAGAAAATGAGTTTAAAACATCAGCATATTTACCGCTGGTCTCCCATGCTGTTTTAGAATAAATTTTAAGCAATTTTTTTGCATTATGATATACATTGTTTTGGGCAGTCGATTGAGTTATCTGTTTTAGTTCTATACTTCTGTCATATTTATCTGTCTGGTTCAATCCGAATCTCCCCTGTTAATGTTTTACTGTACACTTATTAGTTTGACAAGTGCATCGTGCATTTGTTATTATATTAGGTGTTCGTAGTAAAGTCAAGGAAAATACGAACATATGTTTCTATTTTTTTGTTGGGAGATTATATTTTCATGAAATTATCAGAGAAAATGGTTATATTACGAAACAGAAAAGAGCTTACTCAAGCCGAGCTTGGTGAACTTGCCGGAGTCAAAAAGCGTTCTATTATTTATTACGAGAATGACCAGCGAATGCCAAACGATGAAATATTATCGGGCATAGCTAAAGGCCTTGATGTATCGCCTGAATTCCTTCTGGATGATTCACAATTTATCGAACTTACAAAAGAAGAGATTTTTATAAAGGAAGCCAAGGATAAATTCGGGTCAAAAGGAGCTTTGGAAGCCGGAAAGACAATTAAACAAATAAAGGCACTCATGTCCGGAGGTGAGCTTGATGAAAATGATAAAGAAGCTTTCTTTGAAGTAATGCAGGAAATCTATTTTGACTCTTCTGAAAAAGCAAAGAAATTCGGTAAAAATACCGATTAGTCTTTACTTAAGAAATTACTTTTAACTTGTTCTGGGGTACGGATATCGTATCCCCTTTTATATATACTGAATGTTTTAAAATACATGATTTCCGGCGGAACATTCATTATATTTGCGATTTCGAAATGAGTGTAATTTTGCATTCTGGCGTATAGCAGGACTTCCGGATCTGAAAGCAGAAAATCAGCTGCAAAAATATTAGCATCCCTTTCAGGCCGTGACTTCATATCGTACAGAATATAATCCTGTAGTCCTTTATATGCCGCGAAATGCCTGTGCAGTCTGTCATGTCCTATTTCATGAGCACATATAACCTTTTGCATATATCCATCGAGATTTTCATTAATTATAATATATCTGGTTCTTTTTGATATGGTATAAAAGCCTTTTAGATTATTTAAATCCCGAAATAATAATGTAATCCCCATAGAATCCGCTATCTCAAACGGATTGCGAGTATTATATTTCCTAACTAGTTTTTCAACTTCATCGTGTATTTTATTTACCATATCTTTTACCTCAATCTAATTATATTTATATTGAGGTACTTAAAACGGTACAAGAGGACTATCTTATTAATAAAGTGAAGGTGCATTATGCTTTGATTGTTTTATTGATAATTTCATGATAAAGCCGCTGTCCAAAGTTTCTTCTTTTCATCATATGATTTCACATATCGACCTGGAGAAGCACTAGAAGAATCCAATCTAATACATTTATATTTATTATAATACTCGATAAAATACTTTTTAAATAATTTTTCAGCTTTTGTTCCATTAAAAAATATTGTTCTAATATTGACATATTCGTTTAAAAATGCATCAAAATCATTTGGTTGCTCTTCCATAATATTAGCATCTGAACTATTTATCCTAATTGCACAACTTAGTACATCCCAAATAGCTATACCGTTTTTTAAAAGATAACTACATTTATAGTCATACGATTTATAAACATGATGTTCAGGTAATACTAATTTCCAAAACTGATTGGTCGGATTTGCATAATATTGTTTCAGTTCAAGTGATTTATCCCCAGGCATAGTACCTAATATAAGTTTTGTTGCTTTTTCATTAACGATAGGACCAAATGAATGTTTTTTCATTGATAAATCCTCCTTGAAACTTTTAGGGAGAGATTTAATCTCTCCCTAAGAAATGGATGGTAGAAAAATATTAATTAAGAAGTATTTTTCTATTCTATTATTTTTATTTGCCCTGTTTTAATTAAGTTTTCAAAATCTTCTGAATTAAACCCTCTTGCTGTTGTTCTGAAATCTGAAATATAAAATCCGATATCTCTGATATCATCACGAAATTGTTTCTGTTTAGATGAATGTGCTGAGTTTTTTTGATTTAGTAGAATTTTTATTTTGTTAGCTTGTCTTAAAGTGAATTGATATTTCCCTTTCATTTTTTCCTCCTAAGCAAAAACTAATCTCACTTATTGTCTAAAAGTTTAATGTAGTTACCCGGTAAGGCCTCAAAAATATCAGGATACTGCCCACATCTTGCACGTACTTGGTTATATCCGGCTTTTGTGCCATCCTTTTTAAAATATAACTTTTTATTAAATATCTCATTTGCTAAATCAGAAGCATGCATAGTTTTATTAGGTTTTTCTAGAAGTATCTCTTTCATTGCTTCATGTAAAGTACGTTTTTTTGCACCGTTAATTGCTAACTCCATAGTTTTTTCAGCATCATTTGAAAATCTAATTAAAAGGTATTTGGGTTGATTGTCTTTTATTAATGCAATCATGCCTTTTTCATCTACCATATTAAATATATTTTCTGGATTTGAAATCGCATCATCATATGCAATTAACTTTTCAAAATCTATAAGCATAATTTAACCTCTATTAGTACAATAACATATATTTAAATAATTTTCAATATAATTATTTAAATATTTGTATTACTATTATATGATCGATTGTTTAAAAATGTCCCTACCTTATACCTATGAAAATAATAAGATGTTCAACCTATATAATTGATACTAGGTAAACTAATTAAACCTAACAATATGACATTAGAAAACAATCAATATTATCAAAGATTTAAAATAGTAATTTGGTAACCGTAAGCTTAAAATTGGATATTATACAACTATGACTCTATAGATATAACCCCACCATGGTAATTCCCTTATAATTCCTTTAAATTCTCAATGCAATCCAAACAAATATTTTTGTCTTTATACTCAATTACATTCTCTGTGTTTTCACAGAATATACATTCAGGAAGATATTTTTTCATATATAATAAATCCCCATCGGGATACATTTCTATTGGTGTACCATTATCCATATCTAAAGAATCTCTTAATTCCTTTGGTAAAACCACTCTCCCCAATTGATCGACTTTTCTTGCTATACCGACTGCTTTCATGACAATCTCCTACTTTATATTTTCTATATTATACCACAAATAACTATATCTTATTATTTTCTCATAGAATTTGTATTTACTGTTCCTAAGTAATCAGCTTTGCAAATACTACCATTTTTTGTGGTGCATGTCCAGAATAATAAAACGGGTAACAAGTGATAAGAATAAGGCTGCATCCATAAGTTGCACTAAATCGAAGATTAGTGTCACTGTTTATAATATCAGTTTTTTTGACTTCATAATTAAATATTTCTCCACTAGTGGTAATCGTCAAAATATCTCCCGTCTCAATATATTTAAGAATCTTGAAATCTGTATCCCTATGTCCCATAAACACACATACTCCTTCTTCTCCGGGGAATGATGAAGACGGTAGCCATCCTATATTATCTTTCAAAGTTTCTTCGTCCACATCCGGCATAACCGTATACATACCGATTTTTTTATTTGTAGTTATTTTCAAGGTTGCAAAAGCATTATTTATTTCACATGCCGTTGATGTCGGAATACCCGTTTGTTCGGCAGTCGGTGCTGGTGTTGCCACTTCAAAAGTTTCAGTTTCTTGCCGAACTTCAATCTTTGCATAATTTTCATAGCTTAAATCATCCTCTTTATTCTCAATGGCCATATTATTTTCCATACCTATATTCCCATCAACCTCAGTTAATGATGTTTCTTCTTTATTAATAGTGTTAATTAAAATCATAATTGTACAGAAACAAAGAGCGGTAGCTATTAACACTACCACCCTGAAATACTTTTTCTTCATAAATCAACTCCTTAGTTTTTAACATGCGGTCTCCCACATACAACAATGCTTGATTCACCAAACATAGGTCTGTATACAACCATACCACGGCTGCTGCTTGCATCAATTACCATTCCATCACTGGCATAAATACCCACATGGGTTATATCCATAAACCTTCCATTTGTATTAAACGACCAAAATATTAGGTCTCCAGCTTGTAAATCGCTTTTTGAAATACTCAGACCGTTATTTACACAATATCTTGCTTGTTCCGCAGCAGTTCCTGCTGTAAAACTACTGATACCGGCTTGTTGATAACACCATCTGGCAAAATAACTACAATCAACATAATTCCCTTGTCCTCTGAGTGCCTGAGAGTAAGGATGCCCTAATCTTGAAAGTGCGTATTCTACTATTACAGAACCCAGCTCACCTTCAGGCAGATCATTTATCAACTGTGCTAGCTGCTCCGGAGTTAAGCCGTTAAAAGTATCCATTCCGCATAGTTCCATATACATAGTAATGTATTGCGGGGAAATCATTTCTTCTAATACTTTAAATTGCTCATCGGTAAAACGATAAATCTCCGAGCCCTCTATATATGTTTTACACTCCATTGTTATAATAAGCGTTCTATAGATTTCCGGAGTTGGCTCAGGAGTTGGAGAAGAATCATCAGATGGAGATGGAGTTGCACTCGGATTAGGTGTTGGGCTTGGTGTAGGTTCCGGAGTCGGAATAACCTCCTCTTGGATTTCATACACAATACTGTTCATTTGCCAGAAGATATCTCTTAATGCCTCAACCTTCTTTTCATCCATAATTGCAACATCCATATATTCATCAGGATTGTCGTTTATAGTTGATTTAACTGAAAACACAGCTAGAACATCTATCCAGTTGCTCGGTATGTATCCCGACGATGCGGTTTCACCTTCAACAATTACCTCGTCAATCTCACCGGCATTTATGATAATATTATTGATATTAGATGAATACTCACCATTTGTTTCTTGTACTACTTCAGAAAGCGTAGGTGTCTCTCCATCGCTTTCATTGGTGAATGCCCCAAACGGTGACGATATAATCAACATAATAACAGCAATAATCAGAATGATTACAATGACAACCCAACCACCTGCAGCAATAAGCGCAATAAGTCCTTTTATTGCTGTAACAGCAGCTTTCACGGCTGCAATTACCGCTTTTACTGTCGCTTTTACCGCTTTTGCAGTCATTACAGCGGCTTTCTTTGCAATCGCAGCTGCCCGTTTTGCCGCTTTGGCCGTTTTCTGTGCTGTCTTTGCAGTTGTTTTAATACCTTTAGTGGTTGTCTTCGCTGTTTTTTTCGTTGACTTTGCAGTACGCTGTGCAGATTTGACACTTTTATTTGTTTTACTTCCTGTATGTATTGCGTTCTTAGCAGTTCTATTTGATTCATGACTTTTTTGGGCTTTTGAAGCAGTTGTTTTTTTCTGATTTTTCTTCGCAGCAGATTGTCTTTGCGATTCGCTTTGCTTTTTTTCAAAAGCTTGTTTAGTTTTAGATTGTTTATCCGATATTGATTTTTCTGAAATATTCTTTATTCCTTTATGAATAGCTTCATTTGATTTCTCAACAATTTTGCCACCTGTCTTCCTTGCAGCATATTCAGTTTTTTCAATAACCTTATCGGTCATATACTCTTCCGGTCTATGATGTTTATCATCTCTTGGAAAATGTTCTGCAAGTTTGGCATTTATTTTCTTTGCTTTATATGCCGTGTTTCTAACTTTATCAACACTGCTTTTTACACCTTTTACTGTTCGTACTGTTTTTTCTAGTGTTTTTGGCTTGCTCATTTCCGGTTTTTCTCTCGGTGGCTTCATTGGCTTCTCCTTTCAATTTTGGGTACAAAAAAACTCCTGAAACTCAGGAGTTAAATAAAATAACTTTGATTTTTCAACTGTAAAAATTCAAATTCTCGTTATATATTTTTATTACTCATCCTCCATAAATCGAGCTACATTCTTCCCGCACTTTTTACACTTGCCTTCAATAACATACCCATGATCTGATTCTCTCATTGTATAATCAACTATTGTAGTCACATGACAATTTGAGCAAAAAACGTTATCAATAATCTTCTTTTGTATGTCTTTAGGTATCTTACTCCATTTTTGGAGAGCCGAAAAATCTGTTTTTCTCATATAATAATATTCCTTAATGCTCTGAAATTACTAATTTTCGCCATCATCGATATCAAAGCCTCCACATAGAATAAAGTCTTTAAGCAATTTGTCAATTTTGATACTGAGTCGAAATTCAGGTATGCTTTTATTTTCTAACGATTCAAAATATGCTTTTGCCTTAGTCCTATCTATAGTTTTTTTCAAATCATCAAGTCTTCCATATTCATTTATATTTGACTCTGTAACACCAACATTCATTAAGTTTTCCAATTTAGAAATATCTAAACCTAGAGCATTGGCTAGTTTACGTACTTGTTCATTCTTTGCTCGGAACTGATATTCAGTGATATAAGCTCTAAAAGTCTTATCACTATTCAAATTAGCATTTCCACTTTCTACATCATGAAGAAAAATATTTGCGTATTTCTGTTCTTCTTGAGTAAGAGTCGCAAATGATTTGTGTAATTCATCTAGGGTTGCCTGTAGCTGATCTTGATTAATATCATCTTTGTGCAATTCCTTAAGGTACTTTTCAAAGCGCGAATTCATGTAATCGGTATCAATTCTACCAGTATCTATAGCTACCAAATGGCCATCAATGTCAAATGGTATTGCACTGAAACCTTCACCACTGTCACCTGAAAACAGTTCTTTATATCTCAAAGCTAAAACAAGGTAGATGTTCTCATCAAATGCCATTTCTATTGTTTTCTCAGGATTATCAAAGGAATATTTTGGGTCTGCCCAAGTGAAGCCTTGAATTTTCGCCGCTTCCAAATATTTATTTAAATTACTAAACAGTTTTGCGAATTTACTGCACTCACTTATATCACTAGGCAATCTAGTAAAATCTGAAATATTAGCCAAATCAAATAAGTGAGAAATTTCTTCGAAAATTTGATTCATTTTCTCTAAATTATAATCCAGTTGTTCTACAAACAGTCCAAGTGGTTTATTACCAGAGTAGAGTTCTATTGCACTATTAATATTTCTTTCCATCGTATTTGGAAAACGATAATATCGAATTGTACCAAAAGGCTTATCAGGTCCAAATAGTCGATTAGTACGCGAAAAAGCTTGAATAATATTCTCGTATCTTAGAACTTTATCCAAATAAAGTGTGTTAACCCATTTTGAATCAAAACCAGTTAGCATCTGGTCAACAACAATTAAAAGATCAATCTGCTTTTCAGGTTCTTTATAGATACGTTCATAAGGTCTTTTGTGAGCCAAACGTGCTGCGATATCCTTCTTAAATTTCGCATGATTAGCAATGACAAAATCCTGTTTATACCTCGTATTATAATCATCTATAATCTCAACGAGACCATCCTCTTTAAACTTCACACCACCATTGTTATCTATAGTTGGGTCAAAAAGAGCAGTGATTTTTAATTCTGTAAATATGTCTTTGATGAGCCTATAATACTCGATAGCTTCAGGAATACTGCTTGTAGCAAAAATTGCATGGAATTTAGATGCATGACTTAATCTAAGCCAGTTATCTTTTATATCCTGAATAACCATGCTCTGATGCTCTATTCGTTCATATTGTTCTCTTGGAATATAGTCTTCAATTCCTTTTATATGCTTGCCATCTTTTTCAAGATGCCCTGCCATTTTCACTTTGCCTGAATCCATGTAATGGTAGTATTTCTGCGCTTTCAGAGGATCTGTTATGGCCTCTTCTTCTGTGGCAGCTTTTGCCAACATCAAAGCAACCTCTTTCCGCAAATCAATATTTTTATATGTCAAAACTTTATATGGGTCAAACCCGAGAACATTCCCATCACGGATACCATCCGCTATGCTGTATCTATGCAGTTCGTTACCAAAAACAGTAGAGGTTGTGTTTTTCTTCTTTTCATTTTCTTTTTGAATAGGCGTACCTGTAAATCCAAAAAGTATAGCATCAGGAAATGTCTGCTTAACGGCAATCAGCATATCTCCAAAAGTTGAACGATGTGCCTCATCTACAATAAATACTATTCGCTTTGAGTTCATCTGCTCAATATCAGCAGCATTCAGACCACCTTCTTCATCTTTTATATTACTCATCTTTTGGATTGATGTAACAATAAGAGTATTCGCGGGGTCGTCACTTTTAAGTTTTGAAACAAGTGTATGAGTATCTTCTGTTGCCTGAACATCTTCATTATCTTCTGCAAATGCTCTATATTCACGAAGTGATTGAGTACCAAGTTCAATTCTGTCCATTAGGAATATGACTTTATCCGCATCCTTTGAGTTTGCTATAAGCTGAGCAGATTTAAAACTGGTCATGGTTTTGCCGGAACCAGTTGTATGCCAAATGTAACCGCCTAGCAAATGCTTTTGGGTCCAATCAATTTTTGACACACGGTCAGAGATTGCATTTGCTGCATAGTATTGGTAGCTTCTCATAACCTTTAGAACACCATCAGAATCATCAGCAACCGTGTAGAAACCAATCAACTGATGCGCCATAGGAATGGATAAGAGATAAGCTACAATATCTTTCCAGTTGTTAATTGGCTCATTATTGAAATCAGCCCAATGAAAATAAAAATCCTCATTAAAAGTGCCTTCTGAGCCAGGATTCGCAAAATATACTGTTTCTTCCGGCTCCATAGCTACAAAAATCTGAACTAAAGAGAAGATTCCTGAAAATATTCCTTCATCAGAATACTTCTCAATTTGATGATATGCCTGGCTCACAGGTATGCCGCTCTTTTTTAATTCAATGTGAATTACAGGCATGCCATTAATAAGCAACATCAAGTCTCCACGTCGATCATTCAAGATTTTTGATCTAGGTTTAAACTTCGGCTGTTTAGCAATTTGATATCTGCTTTGTCCTGCAGCTATTTCACGTCTATCATAAATCTTAAGGCTTATTTCTTTCCCAAGGTGTAATTGGTCATCTGGATTATCTCGTGTAATTGAAACAGTTTTGCCATTTATAAAGCCATTGAGCTTTAGAGGAGTACGAAGCTCTAAAACTTGTTCTAAAATCTGTTGCATTTCTGTATCTGTCAAGGGAGCATCATTCAAGCGATCAATACCGCGATTATTTTCAAACAAAATATTAGCCCAGTTTTTTAACAAATCCTCTTCCGACGGATATTTTATAACTTGATCTTCCCATCCTTTATTCTTCAAGGCGGCTATCATAGCTGGCTCAAATTCTGCTTCACTTTTAAATATCATAAAATTGTACTCCTTGTTTACACGAACATTTTCTCAAGACAAGCTTTTTTAATATTTTGCATTTTCTCAATCTTATTCTGTTGAAGTGTTATAATATTGCTTAGTTTCAGGAAGTACGTTCCGATTTTCTCCTGTTCCTCAATGTGTTTGGGATAACTAATATATGTATTTGTCAAAGCTGATTTTGAAATAGAACTTACTTTAGTTCCTTGCATCAAAGGCAAAAGCTGATTGTGATATGACGCCGAATTCATATAGTATCCTAAATACCCAGTAGCAAATTTCATGATTGGTCGGCATGGTATAGTATGTAGTCCAGATAGAACTTTTTCATTTTCTATCCCTTGTATTTCACAACACTTACCAACAGTTTCATCTTCAGCGGCATCTGCAATTATCATATCTCCATTCATTAATAAAGATGTTTTATATTTTGATACAACTTTCTCATTTGATATCATTGGTAACCCATCTTTTTTTACATCTATACACTCTGAAAATTTAATCAAAACATCACCATAATGAACATTCATTGCATAGCCGATAGAATGATTTAAATCAGCTCTAGATAAAGAATTGTTTTGAATGTGAGTAAATGCTTTTTCAAACTCACGCTGCTCCCAATCTTCAGTAAATCCGGCAAATCGAATCTCCGGAACATTACTTCCGTTTTTCGGAAACATTTTTTCTAGCATGGCTTTTTTAATATTTTTCAGTTTTATAAGCTTGCGCTGTTGAAGGGTGATAAGGTTGTCTATATATTCGAAAATAGTTCCAATTTTTTCTTGTTCCTTAATTAATGGAACATGAATATCCATATTCTTGAATTTTGAATGAGCCAGAACTTTTTGTCCTGTTCACTCTGCAGCCATAGTAAGTTGATGCTTTATCCCATAATTTAATCTTTTCAATAGAAAATTTGAGTCCGAGTTTTTGGGCTTGAATACAGGATAATAATAGCTAATAATCCCTTTATCTAAAAGATCATTTCGATTAAATACAAATAAGTCAGTATCACTTCTACTGCGATACGTGAAATAGCCTTTAGGTAAAACATAATAGCCAATATTATCGTTTGTAGTAACCTGCCTATCAGCAAAGTAATCTTCTTGCAAAACTATACCTTGTTGCTGTGAAGAAGTTAATACCGGATACTGATTTTGAACAGTTGTTTTTTCAAGATAATCTTCTATTACTTCTCCGACCTTATGCTGTTGCCAATCGTCGGAAAAACCTTTAAATCTAATGGCAGGTGCTTTTATTTTTTCGGTCATGTCACTCACCACCTAAAAGAGATTTAAGTTCTTTCATACCTTCTATATCTATATCACTGCCGACAAGTTGGTCAATCATAATAGATAATGCTATTTCAGTTTTGACTATATCTTTTTCGACATCCGAAAAAGTTGTATCATACTTATCTGCCAATGCCTGAATTTTTATTGCGAGATTATCGAGAATATCTACAGGCAACTCATGTAATTCATTCAAAAGTGTAGCAATCCACTTCTGTTCCAATAAAGCTGAGACCTGATCATCTTCCAGATTTTCAATTGTTTCTTTAGTAAGAGTGTGCAATTTATCTGAATCAGTTCTAATGACTTTCTTTAATTCTTTCTCATCGCTAACTAAAACAGACATGGTGAGAATCTTGCCCTCTGGACTTTCTTTATCATATTCGGAAGCTTTATGTTCTTTAAGCAGTTCTTTTGCTGCTTTTGCTAAAGGACCTGCTAAGAATGCTGTATTATCATCATTTAAAACTTCATTTAAATCTGCTATATCATCTTCGGTCAATGAATCTATAAGCTCTTGTTGCTCGGAAATAGTTTGAGAAAGTTTTTCTTCTTTTGCGTTTATTTCAAACAATTCTTTGTAAAGCAAACGTTCTTGAGCTAACTCAAACGGTATTATTCTGCCTAGCCAACCTTCTTGAACTTCTACTTCTTTCCCCTTCTTTTTCTTTATCACCATATTGGGGTCAACTTGTTTAGTAGCTCCAAAACCTTCTGTTTGAATCATTTCAAGGTCCACGGCTATTTTTGTCCACTCATCATCAAGAAGTTGATAGGCGCTATATTCATCTATCAAAGGGATCTTTTTAAGACGCTTAAAAATTTCATCGCTAAGTACAGCTTCTTCTTTTGATATATCCAGTGATTCCATTTCTTCAATAAAGTGATTGTATAAAATATTACCAAAGCCAGCAAAAGCATCTTCATAATTCTTTTTAAAAGAGATAACATTTGGATGATTTTTAATAATATCCTTTAAGTTGCCTTTTTTGATATGGACATGCTCTTCACCCGCTTCATCAAACAAAGCTGCTTTAAGGTCAGGCAAAGCATGCCAGCATTCAGATAGTTCCTCAACTTCTTTTTTAGGTATACCGCCAAACATTGAAGCATAAATATCCCAACTTTCGGGCGCTTCAGAAGAGTCAACATATCGAGGGATATTGAGATTGTATTCATTTTCTCTAATTTCATCACGACTAACTTTACGAGCAAACTTTGACACATCTTTGCGCTTAGCTACAGCATCAGCAATTCTTTTTATATCTGATGCCTGAAGCTGATTGTTTTTGCCTACCTTGATAAATCCTTTTGATGCGTCAATGATAAGCACATCTGTGTTTGTTCGCTTTTGTTTAAGTACCATAATTATTGTTGGAATGCCTGTGCCGAAGAATATATTTGCAGGCAATCCAATAATGGCATCTATATGGTTATTCTCTATAAGATTTTTACGGATAGTGCCCTCTTCGCCACCACGGAATAAAACGCCATGTGGGAGAACTATAGCCATTATTCCATCAGGCTTAATGTGATACAGGTCGTGTAGCAAAAATGCATAGTCAGCTTTACCTTTTGGCGCTAAACCAAAGCGGGAATAACGTGGATCAGTTTCTTTATCATCCGGCTCCCAATGTTGTGAATATGGAGGATTTGAAACAACCGCATCCACATAAAGTGGATTGTAAGTACCTAGCGGATCATTATCTTCAAAGTAGGGCCAGTCATCTTCTAGAGTATCGCCATTACGGGTAGTGATATTTGAAGGTAATATTCCACGCATAACTAAATTCATTCTGGTCAAGTTATAGGTGTTCTGCTTTAACTCTTGGGCAAAATATTTGATGTTATCCTCGTCATCCATATGCTTTGCAACACTATGACCAATATTGATAAGTAAGCTACCAGACCCGCTTGTAGGATCATAAATCTGGATTTCTTTTCTGTCTTTTAAGTGGTTTGCCACGATTTCGCTCATCAATAGCGAAACTTCATGCGGAGTGTAAAATTCACCAGCTTTCTTGCCAGCGTTAGCAGCAAAATTGGAAATTAAGTATTCATAGATAAACCCTAATACGTCATAGTCTTGTTTGCCATCCATCGGTATATCTTTAATAAGCTGAATTAAATCACTGATAGCTTTAGTCTGAGAAGCAGCATTTTCACCAAGCTTTGATAATCCAGTCTGTAGTGTCTTAAAAATCCCATCAAACACTTTCTTATAATTGCTATCAATAAGCCTACTAAATGCAGAAAGGGCATCACGAACATTATCAACACCGAAGTCTTTTTTCATTAGGAGCCAAGTAGAAAACAAATCTTTATAAGCGATAAAATAACCAATATTGCTTTGAATATATTTTACAGTTTCATCATCTTCTTCATTTAGGTTTTTAATATCCTCAGCTGTAGCTCCTTTGCTTTGCATAAATCGGACTTCTTTATCTGAAAGATACTTGTAAAAAATGAATCCCAAAATATATCCTTATATTCATTGGCTTCAATTTTGGAACGCATTTTATTTGCTGATTCCCATATTTTTGTGGCTAGCTTTTGTTTATTCATTTATTAATCCTTCTTATCGCAGAAAATTTCAATTATTTGATTAAATATCTTTCAATTACTATACTTTTATTTTATTTTGCTGGATGTACTAAAATTAGGACAAATTTATCCAAAGATAACAAAAATCCTTTTTTAACATAAGCAATTATCCATATTATAGCAAGAAAAGAACTCTCCTACAATGAAATTGATAACAAAAAAGGGCAAAGCTAGACTTACTTCACCCTTTAATTTTTATTCGCCTAAAGTTGTTGTCATAAGTGAATACAGTTTTGTATGTCTGGGAAATGAATCTTCGAACGGAACGATACTTCCGGCATATTTAAGCAATCCAATTCCGGCTTTTTCATTGTCGGTAATATGCGATAGCTGAGCCTCTGATATATTAATCAAATTCGCCAGTTCTAGTCTGTCTGTAGGAGCCTGATTCATCATTAGCAAAAACTCACTGTTTGCAAGCATCGTCCGAGCTGTATGTGAAACAAGCAAATCGCTTACATTCTGAGTAATACCTGTCGCACAAGCTCCGTATTTTCGTACACGCTTCCATAATTCAAAAAGAAAGTTGCTTGAGTATTCATTTTGAAACAGCAAATATATCTCATCAATATAGATGAATGTATTACGCCCTTTTGCCCTATTCTCTGTTATACGGTTGAAGATGTTATCCAACACAACCAGCATACCGATAGTTCGAAGCTGTTTGCCTAAATCCTTGATATCGTACACAAGATACTGGCTGTTTACATTCACATTGGTTTGTCTGGCGAAAGTGTTCAAGCTGCCATCTGTAAATAATTCAATAGCAAGTGCAACTTCACGTGCCTCCGGTTCATCCTGCCGCAATAGTTCCTGCCTAAATTCCTTGAGCGTGGGCAGTGTTCCGGTAAAGCCATTAGTGATGTATTCTCTGTAAACATTAGCTGTACACCTATCAATAATGCTCTTTTCTTTTGCATTAAGCTTTCCGGTGCCAATAAGCTGCTCAACAAGCGAAAGTATAAATTCACTTTTCAGTATGATTGGATTTTCATCATCACCATAGCCTTCACTCATCGCCATTGCATTGATATGATTTCTACTTCCAGCTGAAATATGGATAACCTCACCGCCCATAGATAGGAAGAGGTTCCCATACTCTCGCTCTGGATCAATTACTATAATATCTACATCATCACGAAGCATGAGCGCCGTCATTTCTTCCTTTGCTTTAAACGACTTACCACTGCCGGAAACACCAAGAATGAATCCATTCGCATTTAGCAGTTTACGCCTATCAGCAAGTATAAGGTTCTTAGATATAACATTGATTCCATAGTAGATTCCGGTTTTGTCTTGAATATCCATAGTATTAAACGGCATAAGTACAGCTGTGCTTTCTGTTGTAAGAGTGCGCCATTTAAACGGCAGCTTATGCATTCCAAATGGAAGTACAGTATACAATCCTTCAATCTGCTGATATGTCAGTGATGTGAACTGGCAGATATGCTTTCTCCCGATAGATAATATACTTTCGGTATCCTCATCTAATTCTTCAAGACTGTCTGCAATAACCACAATTGTTACGGTTGCAAACAACATACGCTGGTCTCTGGATGTTAGGTCATCCATGAACTCATGCAACTCTTTACTTTGCTGTTCAAGGTCATAAGGAATATCCGCAGTAAAATTCCCGTTGTTTGTCTGCTTGCGTGTAAACCTAGCTTTGTCTGTTTCCGTACCCAATATCAGTTTGTTAATAATCTTCACGGCTTCATCCGTAGGAATAGGCAGCATGTCTATAGACATCATAATGTTCTTTGGCAAATCCATAAACTCGGTTATCATACTGTCCTTAATAAATGAAGCAAATTCACGCATATAGAATGTGCGGCAATATTTATCGCCAATTTTGATGTAGTTCTTGTCAAACTCCATATTGTCCGGGCAGATGTAATCCTTAAAATCATGCCCTTTACGGATAGTATTCTTTAAGTCAAAGTGATAATGAATCTCCTCACCCAACCTATAGAAGTCGTGGAATATGCGCAGACGTTCTTCGGCATCCAAATCCAGCGTTCTGCTAGACAGCTTGGACATATGGGAAGATATATCTGTTGTGAGCCTAGAGAATAACGCTCTGGCTTCAAGCACATTCTTCCTTGCTGATGATACGGTAATATATTTCTCCTGAACCATTGAGTTGCTGGATTTTGTCGCCTTGTCCAAAAGCATATCGTTATATTCATGCCTGTATTTGTCTAAGAAGTTGTCTTTTTCTTGAAGCAGTATCCTCTGTTCGAAATCCTTTTTGTTTAACCGACGGTTATTAATTGTAATCTTTGTTATAGCCTCGCTGTCTATACTATTAATCAAGTCACAGTATTTCAGAAACATATCCATCTGATCGTCTTTAGACGCAACTCGGTAGTTTATGTCTGAAAACCGCATAGTCTTTGAGAAATTATTGCCCACTTTAAAAATGCCATCCTCATATACCTTAGTAATGGGGATAGCTTGCTGTACGCTTTTCGGGATTTTTAATCCTTCTTTTTCCGCTTGTCTTATTTTCCTGTATGTATTAAACATCTTTATGTTTTCCTCCGATTCTTTTTCTTGGTTTATGTTGCTTTTTGTTTTGTGCTCGCTCAATTTCCTTCTCGATTTTGTGCTGATTATATGCGATGTACATATAATTATCGCTCTTGAAATATAGCTGTTTTGGCATAAGCCATTCGGATTTTATCCATGCCAAAATGAAGTGTTCCAATGTCATTTCGTGATATGTTAAAAATCCTATTAACGCAATAGGCAAAGCAATAAGTATACATACCCATGAAACACCTTCGCTTCCCAAATATTCACGCAACCCGAAATATGCAAGTATTGCTATTCCAACAGCAATCGCACTACAAAAAAACTGCCGCATGGACAGTCCGAAGAATATTGATTCTTTATATTTTCGTACCTCTCTCGGTATTTTAATTTCCACTTAAATCCTCCATTTGCATAATTAAAAGCTACTGATTATATATCAATAGCTTTTCTTTAATTCAATTATTTAATTTAGCATCAAAATTTATTACTTTTGTATAATATTTACATTACAATTTTTCATAATAGTTAACAAGATCTTTGCAAAATTGTTTGCTAACAGCTACATCCCCATATCTTCCTAATTCCTTTTTTAAATGCATTGCTCTAATGCTAGGATGCACTTCATGATTAAGTGAAGGGTACATGTGATGATAAAATATTAATGCTTGATATTCACCAATATGTTTTATATACAAATGCTTATCAATTTCTAATGCTGTTTTCCATGTTACTTTCTGAAATTTTAAAAACTTTTCCCTTGATAGTTTTTCTATTGGTTGCGGTGTTAAGTTACCGTTTTGACGTGCTGATTCAATATCTCTGCCAAATGCGTGCGCTACATTATTCCGAATATTTCTTATTTTATCCAAATCCGATAAATTGTCTTTTAAATATTGAGGAATATAACCAAATGTTTTTTCATAATTGTTTATTCTGCTTTGCCATGAGCCCATTGTGCAGTTCTTAATCGTGTTATCAAAATCTAAATTTGTTTTGTTTCCATGTTTTACAATAGTTACTCCATCAATATGTTGTCCTATACCATATAATACTCCTATGTCAGATTCAAGTGCAAAAGGTACAATAGTAGCAATATACGTTTCTAAATTTGACGATATCGCAACTAGAGCATTCAAGTTCATCCAATTATCAAGTTCGTTAAAGGAATTCGACCAATCTTTTAAGTCACTAAATTTATCATATTCAAAAGGATTATCAAAGTAGAAATGTTTTCCAACCGAATCGTTCCATTCAGCGCCACTCTTCCCCAAGTTTTCATATGTATATTTATAGGAGTTGTTAAAGGCTGTATGCATTTTCAATAACTCTATTGTATGTTTCTTAAATACCCTTAATGCCCATGATGAGCCTGCGCGTGGTTTCCATCTATTAAATACTGTACTCATAGCTACCTCGTGTAAATCTTTTCCTGCAAACATTCTAACATTTTTTATAAACATAATCAGTATTTTTTATTAAATACTGTTATAGTCCCAGCATCTCTTATCTTTAGAACAACAAGCATCCAGATAGTAAAAACCCAGTCCGGATGCTTGTTTCTAATGTTTGATAGTAATTATTTAGTGTTAAATGTAAAGAACGTGCTTTACTCTAGTTTTCGCTGACTGAGTAATGCTTTTATCTTCTTGTTTTCAATTCTTAAATTTTCTAGCTCAACAAGCTGTTCAATAAGCATTTTCTTATCCTCCTTCAATTTTTGGATTTCTTGTTTCAATTCCTGTTCCCGTTCTCGAACATTCACATGCGGCATTTCCACATCTTTTGTATGTACTCTTTCAATAGCTCGTAAACTAGAAATGCGCTCACGTAAAATAGGATTGTTGTATAGTGTAGTTGTCGATATACCTGATAATTCAGAAACTGTTTTAAAATTAATTTTCTTTCCTTTTGAACGCTTAAGTTTCTCTATTGCTTGATTCACTTTTTCTTCAGTTGCAGCTTTTAGTGATGATGTATATTTCAATAAACCAGTAATATTTCGCTTTGTTTTTTTACTCATTTTTCTGTTCCTCCAATCGAGCCACAACAGGCTGCAAGCATTGATAGCGTGAATGTTGAATTTGCCATTGTCGTTCATATCCCATCCGTTTTGTTCTTTCCATTTCTCTTTCCATAAGCTCCAACTCCTTTTTTAGAACAGGTAAAAAACTGACTTCCGTGATAAAATTAGGACAGTTGTAGAAAAAACATCCATCTCCATTAGTACAGTTACCACGACGATAGTCATATAAGCATACTCCCCCAGGTAAAGGATTGAAGCTGAGTGATTCAGATAATTCACCAATAACTTTGTCGATATCTTCTTCAGTTTTACCGCGAAACTGTGCCGCCGCTTTTAACTTGATTTCATCTGCTCGGATTCCAGCAATCTTTGCATCTGGAGACAAAATCATACGGGAATAGATTTCTTTCACTTCATGTTCTTGCAACGTTAGATAATGGCATGTCATTTCGATTGATACATGGGCAAATTGCTTCATAACATAGGCAATCGGAATTTTCCTCATGATAAGCTGTTTTACAAAGGTCGCCCTGAATTGATGCGACTTCAACGGATACAGTTCCCCATCGGCTTTACAAATATTAC
Source organism: Christensenellaceae bacterium (assembly GCA_963677605.2). Taxonomy (GTDB): domain Bacteria; phylum Bacillota; class Clostridia; order Christensenellales; family UMGS416; genus JAGLOK01. Next base: position 631,611 of record CAXXDX010000006.1, read on the forward strand.
ATCTTCGGATAAAAGTTCTAAGTCTTTGATTACTCCATGTTAATGTGTTTGGAACACGAACTCCATTATTCCTCGTCAAAAACAAATCTTTCATACTGCTTTCCGCTCTCAATGCAGCAGTGTTTTGTTCCAGTTCCTTAATTACGTCAATAACTAACTCGTTAGCGAAAACCCGATGAATAATCGGATCGCCCTTGACCGTTTTAGATAATGCCACCTCAAAATATGCAGGAGCATCATATGGTTGATGAAGACAGCCGCTTTTAATAGACAGTACCTCGCTAATTCTCAATCCCGTTTGACTTTGGATGATTATACCGCACTTTGTCAAAATGTCAGCTTTTCCGTGATAGGATTTGTAATCCACCGCACACCGTATAATTTCATTGAAAACATCGTCTGGGATGGGCTTCACATTTTTATCAGTATTCTCGTCCCTGCCTGAACCCCATATCTCTTTAGCTGTTGCTCCAGTCAGAATGTCATAATCAGGTACCAGCCAGCCTTTGATTTGACCCACACGAATCATATCCTCCACGACGAAAGAAGCCAGATAAGCGGTTCTTTTCGCAAGCCCGCATTCGGATTTCAGCCACATTGCAAATGTCAATAGGGTTTGCGTAGTAATGCTTGCAAGTGAATTAATCTTGTTAAATTCACTGAATTTAATAAAATATCGTAGTGCGGTTTTGGTGCTGACTGCACTCTGTGGTTTTACCTGACCTAATTTGTAATACAAATACTGTTTTACAGTAAATTTAAGTTGTGCACTTTTAATATCACCAAACTTTATCTTTTTACGAGACGGGGGCATACTCTTCTGAGTAATTAACGGAGATAAGTCCCAAGTATCATCCCGAAATTGGCTATTGCCTATCATAACTTCCGAATTTTCTGTCAATTGGATATGGTCTAAGATATCATTTTTCATTTTTCATTTCCTCCAATCGACGAATGATTTCCTTAAGTGCAATCGTAGTAGGGACGATGTGTGCTGCATAGTGAGCACCATAAATGTTCGAGTCCAACATATCCTGAAGATCCGACAAATGACTTTTATGGGTCTCAAGGTCTTCTAGTGTTGTAATATATCTACTGCATAAATAGCATTTTTGTCGACTCAGAAAATGTCCGCATGGCTTACTCTCTTTAACCGGAAGTGTACAATACCCATCACTCAAACGGGCCTTCGCATTACAATTATCCTTAAACCATAACAGTTCTGATTGGGTTGATATCTCTGTCGCACTGACATTATTAATGTTCCCGAGGATACCGATTTTAGAAAACATTTTTGCTTGGGTAACATCTTTAACATCGGCATAATATTTTTTAGTTGTTGCTGGCGAAGAATGTCCAAGTACTTTTTGAATCACCTTTATGTTAGTACCCTTGGAAAGCATATCTGTAGCAAGTGTCCTACGAAACATGTGGGATTTTATCTTAAAAACATTTCCATTAGCATCACAGATATTATGTTTATCATTGAAGTTCCTTAGCCATTTCGCAAATGTTTGTTTTGAGATAGTAATAATAGGTTTTTTGTGAGCACCGACTTTAGGCTCATAAATAAATAAGTTGCTCCTTTCTGCTTCCGTTGCTTTCTTGCGGACTAGTTTTGTAATATCGTTCAAACGATCCACAGATTTTTTGCATTCAACGGGTACTATCATGTTCTTCCGGGTCTTACGGTTTTTATGGTCAAACCAAGAAATTGTGTATCCTGAAATTGGGTGCCTTGATATGCAATCAGTCTGCAGAAGCAATAAATCGCCTATCCGCATCCCAGTACACTCCATAATGGTAATTCCATGTTTCAAGTAATAATTCTCTTCGACTTTTAACAATGAATTTAATGTCTGAAGAATTTCGTCAGGGATAAAACTTATCTTCAAACTACCATAAACATTCCTGTATTCATTTCCGGTGAATATTTGTTTTTCAGGCACAGTATCCGGCATGAAAATTCGGCACCAATTTACGAGAGTTTTTAGTGCTGAAAAGCAGTTGTATTGATATGCATAAGACAATGACTTTCCTGTTACTGATGATAAATATACCCTTAGGAAAGAGCGATAATCATCCGCAATACTGTTGCTTAAAACCAATAACGTACAAATGCCTTCTTGATTGCAAAAAGTATTGAAATACTTTAACCTCCATAAAGATTCACGCAACCCTTTTGGCACTCTGTTTCCAGTTCGGTAATTCATCCAGATATACTCTTTAACTATTTCTTTAATTTCTTCACTATCAAAGAAAGAAAAATCAAATTTATACTTCTGGCGATAGTTTTGCGATTCCTTATCGCAATCCATAAGCCGCCAAACATCAGAAGATGGATGGTTATTCACTCCACATCACCTCCTGTCATATGAGAAGATGCCCAATATCTCCCCAGGCTATCTGCAATGAATTTATTGCTGAGGGTAGCATATTTTTGCGTTGTAGTAATGTGTCGATGTCCTGCCAATATACGTACCACACTAAAATCCATTCCGCTCTCTATTAGCCTTGTAACATATGTATGACGTGTGTCATGGAATTTAAAATCAATCCCAATTTTCTTTCCTGCCCGTTTAAATACCTCGTACAGTCCACGATATGAAATTGGCTTGTTTTGATAGTATGGATGCTGTGTAGTAAAAATATAACTATGTTCTGTTTTCATGTATGAGCGGTAGTTGATAATGTAGTCATCCAGTTCTACAAGCATTTCAGTCGGTACATAAATTTCACGATATCTCCCTTTTGATTTCACATGGTGAATCACGCTTATTTGATTAGTAAGATCAGGTAATGGTATATCTTCAATTTTTAAAGATAACACCTCACTAATTCTTGCTCCGCTATGGATTAGAAATTTGAAAATCAGCTTGTCTCGTTCAGTTGGTAATGCTGCGTACATCTTCTGAATTTCTATAGCAGCAAACAGATGTACGCGATAATCGCTTTCCTTTATTTTGAAAATAGATTGCTTGGTGTAATTGCTTTTTCTAGTATGATAGAGCATGCCACGGAATATACTATTTGGATTACTCACATCTTTGGTTACAATAGGATTAGTCACACCGTTCATAGTTGACTGGTAGCAGTAGAATCCGTACACTGTTCCAATCATCCGGTTTATTGTTACCGGGGCACGCTTGCTTTCTGAATTCATCGAGACCACATGCTCATCTATTAAACGCAGGTATTCTACATAGTCCCGTATCATATTTACGTCAATTTGTTCATACTTTAATTTACGTTGTTCAAGAAATTCAAAGAATATCTTCAGATCTCTAGCATAGGCTTTTATAGTATTATATGCTCGTTCAATAAGTGCCAGATATTCCAAATACTCATTTACAGGCTTAACCAACCTCATCCCTGAATCCATCAGGATAAAGCCTGCTTTTGTCCCATTTTTTACTCTGTGCAATTCCATCCATTTACTCCTTTACGTTATTTGTATGTCAATATTGATACACATACCAGTATAAAAGGAGAAAACAGTAAATCTGAGTAATACAGGATAATTATACAAACTTCTTTCCTATATACTCATTTATATAATTAGTATAAAGGACGATAGAAGCTACTATTTGTAAGTAAATATTAACTATATTGCAGCTCTTACGTCCTTTACACCAAAGTTATGAAAATAACATCTCTTTCACGATTTTATCTGACATCTTTACTGTACCTACTAATACAAGCAAATTGAATATAAGTTCGCCCATGTATGCCCAAACTATTTTACTTGCCGATGCACTCATGTCAATATTCGGCGGTGATGCTGCAAATACTGAAAATATCACACAAGCCAATACTATAATCGCACCTTCCAAACACACTCCGGCATAACTTTTAACGAACGCTTTACCCATTGACGATGTGCCTTCTCCTGCAAAACTGGATAACGGAATTGGAGCTATAGCAGTATAGAGATAAAGCTTAAAAAAACGTCCATACACAGTCATCAGCATAATGAATGATAGAATGATTATAAATAATGATCCGAGTAGGCTTACAGCCCATACCGGTATACTTTCAAAAAAGCCTAATCCATTAATAGCGTTTACCATTTCACTCGGTAATGTAACTTCTGATGCTATACCAACATTGCCTGCTGCCGTTTGAACTATACCCTGAGTAATTGAAAAAATACTTGTCAGTAATTCCATGCCCCATGTAACCGCTGCCTTTGCAAGTGCAAAACGGATAAATAATCTAAGTGCAACTTCCGGGCGCTTTATTTCCTGTAAATTGGTCGTAGATTTTACCATACCAACAACAAAAAACAATACCAACAGCGCATATCCTATCGCTTGCAATGCACCATTAATACCTACTATGACATCCCATATTCCGCCGCCTCGAAAGTTTTGTGGAGATTGGGTTAATAATCCCCATATTTCTGCTAATTTCTCGTTCCATGTCTGCAGAGCATTTTCAAGGTTGTCTAGTATTCCCAAAACTTTCTCACTTCCTTTCATATATTCAAAAGCCGTCCTTTATAGAACGGCTTTTACTTTTTGTTTTGTTATCCATAAAATATACTGCTATTAATCAACCTCCAGTAATGAGCGTCAATATTTCTTTGGCAAACATAATAACAACACCGCCGAAGAAAGTGAGAAAACCATTACTCCTTTGAGATGGATCGTGCGATTTAAGGCTCATACCAATCTGTACAATACCAAAGCCAAGCAGGATAACGCCAATTGCTCTAATCATGCTGAAGATGAAATCACTTAGGTTATTTACAACCTGCAGCGGATCATCAGCAGCAAATGCTGTTGTCGTAGTCATTAAAAAAACTGCCATTACGGCAGCTGCTACAAGGATACGTTTTGTTCTTTTTTTGAGTTTCATAATAAATTCCTTTCTTTATTCTAAGATTATATAGTGATGTGCATTATCAAAGTCGAATTCCATAAACGGTTTTGATTCTACATCCCGATGCACATGAATATACGGACTACCATTTCCGTTATTCGTTAAGTAATTATTTCTGTGCTTGCCTATTTCATATTTCTTATCCCACACCGGCTTTTCTCCACGTATGAAAAGCAAGCCATAATCGTTATCCACCTCCCTGATTTCATTTGGCAATAAAAGTTCTCTGCCGATAATTTGCTTATTAGTTGAGTATGAGCCATTTCGACCTTTATTGTGTCCGTATGAACGTGATTCTATAGTAGCTTTCCCAAGCATTTTTGAAATGTACTCATGCGTGCTTTGCTCGTTGCCGCCTAAAAAGAGCATACTGTCACAGTTGCCGCTAACGGTCTCCCATAAGTGATTCTCACCTTTAAACATGCTTTTCAGCTGTGCTAAGTTTTGTACGATAATAGAAGCAGATATTCCTCTTGAACGCATTGTTGCAAGACACTTATCGAACTCCTCAGGTAATGCGACATTGGGAAATTCGTCTAGCATAAAATGAACATGGCAAGGTAATCTCCCATCATGCTTATGATCCGCTTCATAATACAACACTTGAAAAATCTGCGTATAAAGGAGACCAATCAAAAAATTGAAGGTCGTATCATTATCAGGTATTACAGCAAAAAGTGCTGTTTTCTTAGTGCCAATACTAGCTATATCCAATTCATCATCGCTGGTAATATTTCTGATTTGCTCAAGGTTGAATGCTGCTAATCTTACAGCACATGATATTAAAATAGATTTAGCTGTCTTTCCGGCCGCCTGTTTGAAAATTGCATACTGATGGCCCGCCAAAGAGTTCGGTCTTTCTTTTTCAAGTGCTAAAAACAATAAATCTAATGGGCTTATATGCTGTTCGTCGTTTTCGCTTGCACTTCCATACTCTATCATTGTCATTACCATGCCAAAATTCTGTTCTTCAGGCGGGGCTTCATTTAAAAGATAAAATATAAGAGCTTGGAGTAATGCTGTTTCGCTCTTCTCCCAAAACGCATCACTCTGCATCGCTGTTTTTGGAGTTGTATTACGTATAAGATTATTTATGAGCTTTATCACATCCTTTTCATCAGTTATATAGTTGAACGGATTATAATGATTGGACTTTTCAAAGTTTATCAAATCCACAACTTTTATTTCATAACCTTCTTTGACAAGAAGGTTTCCGACAGTTCTTAAAATCTCGGCTTTGGGATCGGTAATGACAAAAGAGCTGTTGCACTGCATAATATTCGGCAATGCATAACCTCGCGTTTTCCCTGCACCAGAACCGCCGATAATAAGTGTATTTAAATTGCGTTTATGTTTGTAACCATCCAAGCCAAGCCGAACATGCTTTGTAAATAACCTGTCAGTTTTTTTGTCCTGTGAAAATTGCTTGCATACTGCTCTTGGGCTTCCCCATGAAGCACTCCCATGTTCTTCACCCATTCTGCGTTTTGCATAACTTGAATAATATGCGGCTATTCCTACAGAGTAAATTAGACTGAATACAAGAACAAAATCAAGCGTATATTCATTCATTTGGAACACAAATGGATTTTCAAGTGCTTCTGTTAGCTCCGGTATTAGTTCCAATATTGATATACCACTCTGATAGTTTGAAGAAAGCAGAACCGCCAGCCAAACTACCGGAATATATAATAAAAACCACATCAGTGTGGTTAATAGTTTATTCTGCGGCTTTTTCATCGTTCTTTGCCTTTATTTCCTTTATAAATTTGCTTTCTCTCAACAAATTTATAAGTATTGCTTTCAATCGCTTGTTTATGAGCTTTTAAGTCTTTTTTAACTGAGGGGCTTTCTTTTAATCTAAATTGCTCCAAATTTTTCTCCGCTTTACTAATTTCTGAACTTCCAGCCGAAACAGCTGTATTTATAAGTTCACCTACATCTTTACCGTCAAGCCCATTGATAGGGTCAGGTATGCAGTCAAAACGAAAATCACTGGCATCAACACCATATTTCACAGCCATAGAATATGCCACACTTTCAGCTATAAATTGATTATTTACTCTGTTGTATTCCACTCCCTGCTTCATATGCGCTTTTGCATACTGTGTCTCAAAGCAGAGACCTTTATATATTTCACTGTCAGATAAATCATTACGTAAATATATTTTTTTATCTTCAGCATTATAAAGACAATTCGCATCCATATCGTCCTTTACTTCAACAGGTATCGGTGAAGTAGCTTTCAATCGTTCTATCTCCGATTTAATTTCTGCAGAACCTTCTTCGAGCATTATAGAATATTTTGACCTAGAAATATTTCTGCCATATGTTTCTGATATGTCATATACTTTTGCATCAATGAAATTTCCGGTACGATTCCCGTTCTCATATTCAGGCATAGTAATCAGGATACCATTCGCACCTTGCTTTGGGTATCGTCCAAGCTCACGCCATTTTGTTTTACTCATAACCGCAGAGGCGTTCGGATTCTGCTCAAAGATACGCTGTTTATTCCCTTGCGAATACGCATATAGCTGACTATTAAATGCAAGATACGCTTTCCAATTCTCAGGTGATAGATTGTCAAAATCACCTTTATTAATTTCTTTAACGATGTTTGGGATATTAACCGTTTCTCGCTCTGATTTGGATTTTTGCGGTTTTGAGTTTGTCCGCTGCGGATGGTCTTTTTTTGGGTCTTCCTTTTCCTGCGTTTTTTCATCTTTATCCGGCTCATGAGATAACTGATTATAATCCATTCTTCCAAGCACATGATTAACCTTAGATATATCCTCTTTCTTTATGAATATATCGACAAATCCTTCATCAGCTCTTGTATCTTTTATAGCAGAAAATAAGATTCCATATTTGGTAGCCTGTATTTTGAAATCCTTAAGGTCCTTTTCTTCCAGTTTAAATATTTGCAGTTCCTTTCCACTTTTCAAGAGCTTATTTAGGTTTGTCGCACCTTTCATTTTCTGCTCTCCGTTGTAATATGCATACAGCGCAGTTGCTAGATTTTTAGCTCCACTTCCAGTAAGCCTTACCATAACTTCTATTCCGTCAATCATTAGTTTTACAACTCTGTCTGTAGCATCACCGCTTATTTGGCTCATGTTGAATCTCCTTTCTTTGTTTAGTTGTATTATGCATTTGTTCTACCTGTTGAACTTTCTTTTCAATCTGTGCATTTTCAGCAAGGGCATTATTACACATACGAATTTCATATCTAAAATGACGAATATGATTTGCATTTCGTGCAATAGTTTCAGTAATGTCGCTTTTTTCTTTTTCCAATTCGGATATCTGCTCATCAGTTTTATATCCGGCAGCTTTCAATGTCTCCAATGCTTCCAGATATTCAGTATGCTCAGTTTTCATAGCAGTGTAACCTTCAAGAAACAACTGATGCGGCTTTTCCAAAGTTCTTACAACAGTCAATGCTTTAAATATTTTTTCTTTCTTCCCAGAAATTTTCTTACTCTTCAACTGGTCTTCTTTTAGTATACCGATAGTCTGATAACACTTTGTTTTATAGTCTTCCACTTGTTCCACAGTATCGAGATTACGGTCTGTAACAAACCGATATGTTTTTGTTATCCTTTCAAATCTCAACAAGTCCTCCTTTAACACAAAAGCTGCCTTGTCAGGCAGCTCGTTCTTTTTTACTAATCCCATAAGATATAGGTAATGTGCATATAATGCTTTTATTCCTTTTACTTCGCCCTTGGGATATAAGTTGTTTTGTTTTCGCTCAACATATTTACTGATAATACTCAGTTCAGCTTTTAGATCCTTCCCTTCAATCCGGTTTTTTATGTTCTGCCAGCTATACTCCTCTCCAAGTTTATATCCTCTTGAAAATCTCTCTTTTCCATACGGTCGGAAAGCTATATATTTCCCTTGCTTGATTTCATAACCTTTATGTTCCATTAGTACTTGAAAATTTCCAAAACTATAGGCCATCTTTACACAGTCATCAATATCGGTTCTGATAATCGTTTGCCATGAGTTGCGAATATTCTGGCGAGCCAACCATTCAATATATGTCATTGATTTTTTATTATCACCCGGTTCAATTACGGATAAACCATACTTTCTGCACACATCATCAGATGCTTTTTTTATTCCGTCGTAAAAATCCGATTTACTGTCTCTATATTTTCCACCATCAAGATAAGATACCGAATTGACAATTATATGGTTATGTAGGTGGAGCTTATCCAGATGTGTTCCGATTACGACTTCGAACCTATTTCCGAAACTATTCCTTGCGAACTCGCAGCCGATTTTATGTGCAACTTCAGGAGTTGTTTCCCCGGGCTTAAAGGATTGTATAATATGATAGCCAAGCCGTCTGTCTTTATTATTTTTTGCTATTTTTGTTGCAATCATATCTTGATATGGCGTTTTGCTGCTGCAATTAATTGTTGTTTGATAAACTGTTTCTTCGCTTTCAATTTTATCTTTATTGACGGCATACTCGATACTGTTTACTAGCCCTTTGGTTTTTTCTTCGTTTAAAACATAATTCACACGGCTGTCTAATCGGCTATTAATAACAAGCTTTTTTGTAACCGCCATTATCTAAGCCCTTTTATCTGCTCCCAGCACTTTTCAATCATCAATACGGCTGCATCCATTTTATTAGGGTCAATATTTCCGGTTGAATTTGCATGACGGGCAATCTGATCTATGTTATTGGTCAGATCTGCTACTAAGCTATAAACCTTATAGTAATCATACGGCAATCGGGCTTTTACATCACTATCCCTAATCCGCTGACGTATGAATTCAGATTTCGTTAATCCGGATAGTTCTACCTGTCTTTCAAAGTGCTTATTTTCTTTTTCATTCAGCATAGCTTTTATCGTTATAGCTCTGGTTCTCATTACCATCATCCTTTCTAATATTCTAAGCAGCCTCGTTGCAACTAAGAGGGTCTCAAGGGAGTGATAACTCCTTTGCAAGAAGGCATTGTGGACAACAATGCCACGCTTGCCGCAACAAGAACCTGAATTTTCAGGTTCCCAACCGATTGAGTTTTTTATATGTGTATTTCATGCAAACTGAGATAATAATTCGCAATGTTTTGATTATATTTAGTTTATAAATTGTAAGGGTTTTTAATCAGATTGCATGAAAAAACCGCCCTGTCATACACAATGGGTGCCAGCGTTTTTATCTGACGTACACTTTGGGTGACGATATTGGCAGTTAGTGGGATTTTACTTCAAAATGTGTCTGACATAGTGGATGCATTTAACTTTTTAGGCAGACACTATGGGTGCTTATAGATTATCTTTCCATACCGCGAGACTGGCTTTGAGTATTTCTGGCATTATTCCTTCTGGAATTGCCCAATACTTCATCGAATACCGATTGACTATCTTGCTGCTTTATTTTATTCAAGAACTGTACTTCACTAGCATTAATACTAAGTGTTCCCTGCAAATTGCCTTTCCGATCGAGATATGCTTCAGCCTTCACTCTTCCTTCAACACAGATCTGCGAGCCCTTTTGCAAATAATCCCTGCAGGATTCTGCTTGTTTGCCGAATGCTGAAACTTTTACAAACTCCGTATCATCCTTATTAAACGGATTGTTGATAGCAATACTAAAATTACAATATTTCGTATCTCCTTTCTCGCCGTATTTTGGTTCAGTTGTAAGGTTCCCGATTTCTTTTACTTTCATTGTGACACTCCTTAATTATTATTTTAAATAACCCTATCAATTGATAAGGCTTATTTGCAGCAATAGTTGTATTTCCAGTTAAGATATTCTTCCTTTTCCGTCTCTTTGAATTCAAGTTTGTTTTTCATGTTATACCACCTCAACAGATGCTTGGTTATCTCTGTATTGAACATTAAACAAGGTTTGCCATTTACCAAGGTTATGGATATCCCATGTGTATCGTCAATATCAAATAAAGCAAATATAACATCTTCAGTAGAGCCAATTGAATGGTCACATAGGTATTGTGGATTTATGCTTAGTGTTTCTGATATATCTTCCCGAATTTCTTTTTTGGGTATACGAGCTCCTGATTCATATTGTGCAATACGTACATCTGCTGATTGCTTTGGAAATCCGCTCCTTAAACCAAGTTCTTTTTGTGTTATGCCACGTAACTTGCGTATTCTTTTAATTTTTTCTCCAATTTTCATTTTTGCACCTTCCTTTATAATCATCTGCGATTTCCATTATTCATAATTACAACTTCATTCCAATCCTTTCCTTTATCAGGAGAGCATGAAGTAGCTTCGTATCCTAGTTCTTGCAATCTGTTCAAAATAATCAAGCCTGCTCTTACTCCTATTTCATCATTATCAAAAGCAAGTTGAACCATTTCAATTTCAATATAATCTTTAAGAAACTGTTCTAAAGCTTTCGGTAAGTCTCCTTTATCAGCGTGCCTTTTTGGTAAATAGGCTCCGCCAACAGATAAATAATAAACATCACCAATCTTCTTCCTCAAAGTAGCAATAGAGAGCGCATCAATCGCACTCTCTGTCACAATCAATTTATCACTTTTCTCTATTGCTTGCACACTGAAACTATATCGCTTGTCGCTCCCAGCAACTTCTCCTTTGAATGAATTCGACATGTGCTTCCACGTCCCACGGAGCGCAGCATATCGGGCAATGCCTTCACTATCATAACCAACAAATACAACGTTATGATAATCTGAACATTCATACAGCAATTTATTATCAATACAATAATCGATTATGAAGTCGCTGATTTTACGCATCCGTAGATACTCAACAACTCTGTCATTATTCTTATAAGCTGCCGGCAATATAAACTTATGCTTTTTGCTATCCACTTTTTTTATCGGAGGGCTTTGACTTTGCTGGATAGGCATATTACAGCACAAATGCAATACCGCATCAACAAAATCCATCCTTTTCACCTTTATTAAATACTGTAATGCCGTCTTTCCGCCGATTCCTCTTGAAAACCAGTGCCACAAACCATTCTCTGAAATAGTCAAGCTGTCATGCTCTCTTGTACAATAATCATTGCCTTTCCTGACAAGGTCATGCGGCTCATAAAGCCGCATGTATGTCAGCAGATCAAGTTGTTTAGCATACTCAATCTGTTCTTTTGTTACTCGTGCCATCGAATTACCTCTCTAATCCAAATGTGTTTATGGATTTTTCCTCAGGAGTATCATCTTCATCACCTATATCCTGAGTTTCTTCCTTTTGATCCATAGCAAGTTCATGGTTGAGCTCATCCAATCGTACTAGCTTCTGCTTAAGTTCAAACTCTTGGTTAAATGGCTTTTTCACCTCCTGCTTTGCAACTTCTAGCTGTTTTTCCGTACTGCTCAGCTCGTCAACCTTATGCTCCAATAAATCTGGCAAATTCTTAATCAAATTGTCAATACGTTGTATGTTGCCATGTACGTCACTGCCCATTTCAATTCTATGGCGAATGCTGCCTTGAAGTTCGATATACGGTTGTTTGAATAAATCATCACGCTGAAGCAGAATCTCAAATCCTTTGTAATGTCCGAAAGTGTGAGGTTCCTGATCCTTAATTGTTTTTATGCTACTCAGAAGCAGCTCTCCGGCATCCTTTTTCTCTGTATGCGTTTTACCGCCTATAGTCATTACAAACTCGGCATCTTCGTATTGCCTTGATGTTTGTATATCTGCTTTTAAACCATTAATGCGCTGATTTATAGCACTGATTCTTCTAGGCAATGTCGTGGATATCTGCGTTTCGTACCGATACTTCTGATTACGGTACTCGCTCTTAAGTAGCTTTAATCTGCTAACTTCCACATCCAGCTCCATGCGCTCCTTTATAAGAGGATTCCCTGTAGCCAGTGCCTTTACCTCTGCATAAGAAAGCGCCGCTTCATCTAAGTCAGCAGCGCTTCTTACCGGGGCTTTGCTTGTCATAATCTGTCCGATAAATCGTTGTTTCTGTTCAATCAGCTGGTAACTGTACGCATCAAATGTTTGCTCTGTCACATACCTGTATATCTCAACCTCCTCGTTCATATTGCCCTGTCGTAAAATTCTACCGTTCCGTTGCTCCAAATCTGAGGGGCGCCACGGACAATCGCAGTGGTGAATCGCAACCAATCGTGATTGCACGTTTGTACCTGCACCCATCATTTGAGTCGAACCTATTAGGATTCTAACTTCACCGCTTCTGACTTTTGCAAAAAGGCTGGCCTTCTGTTTTTCATTCTTTGCGTCATGGATAAACGCAATCTCATTTTCCGGTATGCCTTGTTCAATCCATTTCTGCTTTAAGTCCGCATAAATACTAAACTCACCATTGCCTTTGGGCGTAGAAAGGTCACAGAAAACCAACTGTGTCAGCTTGTCATTCTTTGTTCTCTCCCAAATATTAAGCACGTTATGCATTATACTGTTGATTTTGCTTTTTTCTTCATCAGGCAGCAATGGATTGGCTAGACGCTGATCAAGCGCAATACGCCGCCCGTCATTTGTAATGGTCAGCATGTTATCCTCTGTCGGCTCCACATCACCATTCCTTACTGCATCGGCCCGTTCACCAAGTTCCATTATCATAGTCCGCTGTATTTCCGTAGGCTGTACAGATACATTTATAACTTCACCGGTCTTCAGCTTTGGCATCGGTAAATCCAGCATATCGTTTGTTTGGACATCAGCTACGTTTTTGAACATACTCATCAGTTCCGGAAGATTAAAAAACTTTGAAAACCTTGTCTTCATCCTGAACCTGTTGCCTTCAGGCGAAAGTTCATAAGCTGTCTGTGTTTCACCGAATACGGATGCCCAGCAGTCAAAATGATGTAATCCTCGTTTCCTTAGCTCATGCATCTGTAAATACCGCTGTACCGTATACATTTCGGTCATGGAATTCGAAATTGGAGTACCGCTGGCAAAAGTAACGCCACGCCCTCCGGTCAATTCATCGATATACTGGCATTTCATAAACATATCAGTTGCTTTTTGTGCCTGCGTCTGTGAAACTCCAGCTACATTACGCATTTTAGTTACTAGAAAGAGATTCTTGAAATTCTGGCTCTCATCAACAAAGAGCCGGTCGATACCCAGCTCTTCAAACTCAATTACATCATCTTTTCTTTCTTGACTGTTCAGTTTAGCTAATCTAGCTTCCAAGCTCTTCTTAGTTTTTTCCATCTGTTTCACGTTATATCGTAGTCCTGTTCTACCACTTTGCTCCTGAATCGCAAACGCTATTTCATCAATCTGCTGCTCCAGCATTCGGATTAGCCTTTCATTGGACAAAGGCACTTTCTCAAACTGTGTATGCCCTAAGATAACGATATCATAATCACCAGTCGCTATCCTTGAGCAGAACTTTTTTCGGTTTTTTGTTTGGAAATCCTTCTTTGTCGCCACGAGCACATTTGCGGACGGATATAGTCTCAACGCTTCAGCTGCCAGCTGTTCTGTTAAATGATTTGGTACTGTGAAAAGGTTCTTGTTTGATAAACCTAACCGCTTACTTTCCATCGCCGCTGCAATCATTGCAAAGCTCTTTCCGGCTCCAACTACATGCGCAAGCAAAGTGTTGCCGCCGTAAAGCTGTCTGGCTACTGCGTTCTTCTGGTGTTCCCTCAGTTCAATCTCAGGATTCATCCCTATAAACTCTATGTGCGAACCGTCATATTCACGGGGACGGATATTATTAAACTGTTCATTATACATTTTAACCAAAGCATTGCGCCTGGTCTCATCTTTGAAAATCCAATCTTTGAATGTTTCCTGCAACAATGTCTGTTTCTGTGTCGCCAGCATCGTTTCCTTTTTATTCAACACATATGTCACTGTTCCATCCGGCAGCTCATTTCTGTCAGTAATCCGTATGCTTTTCTGGTTCAGTGTTTCTTCTATAATCCAATAAGCGCTCATACGGTCTGTGCCATATTTCTGAGTTGCGTTCACACTGATGTCAGCTGATTTTCTGCTGATGTTCCAAGAGCCTGTATGCTCAGAGTAATGAACATCGATATCATATTGCATGTATCTTGGTGTATCCAGTGTCTCAAACATGAAGTCTTCGATATATCTTGTCGGTATCCATACTGTTCCAAGCTTTACATCAATATCACTGGCTTCCAAGTCTTTTGGCTGCACCTGCTGCAACGCAATAACATGATGCGCATAATCCGGATTGTTTTTCGCAATTATTTCTGCTGTTTTCAGCTTTGCACGGACATCGCCGGATAAATACTCATCCGCTGTCTGCCATCCTTCATAAATATTATCCTGGTCTGAAATATGGGCTTTGAATATGATTCCTTTCAAGTCTTCTATAATCATATCCGTTTCCTTATTTGTCAGAGAGCATATGTACCCTAAATCTACTTTTCCTTTTCGGGCAAGCGACACTGCCAACGCTTCACTGGCAGTATCCACATGTCTGATTTCCCTATACGGACGAATGGGTTTGCTTGGTGAAAATATCCGCCTTGCGCCTAAACTCGCCTTCATCATCAAGTATTTCTAGAGAGCACAGCAGGTAATACGAGCTGTCTTCGCTCATCGCCATATAATTAGCACGGGTGTTAATTCTGCCGGATTCCTGAGTAAAAGTGTCATAACTGTCGTTAAGTCTCTGCTGCAATCGTCTGATGGCAAACTCTGCTTCACC
Organism: Christensenellaceae bacterium; assembly: GCA_963677605.2. Taxonomy (GTDB): domain Bacteria; phylum Bacillota; class Clostridia; order Christensenellales; family UMGS416; genus JAGLOK01. Next base: position 647,133 of record CAXXDX010000006.1, read on the forward strand.
GTTCATTTGAGCATCTATTAAATCATTTAGGACGCTTCTCATAATAATCATGCCTTTGATCCTATTTTTTGCTGTTGCATTAGTATCTACCAGGTTCATGCGTGAGTTTTCACGGTAATATACGTCATCGTCTCTGATGCAATAGCTAAAGTTTTTTACATTCGGATCAGCAGGAATCGACGTATCTTCAAACTCCGGCTCATCAACCATGTACTCGTTTTCTTCGATTTCTGCTTTTATATTACTTATCGCTTCTTCCAAATGCTCTGAAAGCACTGCACCTTCATACGGTTCACATGCGGTTTCATTCTCATTGCCGTACATGCCGATGCCTTGCGTCATCTTGCCCAGCATCATATGCGGATTATCAGAAAAATACTGATTTACTGAGATACCGTCTTCGGTCTGTCCAAGATGTACCCAATCAGGTTCAATATCGATTAAGTTTTCTCTTTTTTTCAAAAAGATAATATCCGACGTTACTTGTGTTCCGGCGTTTGCCTGGAACGCATTGTTTGGCAGACGGATTGCCCCGATAAGCTCCGCTCTCTGTGCAATATATTTTCTGACAGTAGGATTTGTCTTATCCAGTGTACCTTTTGATGTGATAAAGGCTATAATACCGCCGGGACGCACTTTATCGATTGTCTTGCAGAAGAAATAGTCATGGATCATGAAATTAAGCTTGTCGTATCTTCTGTCTGCAACCTTATATGCACCAAACGGTACATTGCCGATTGCTACATCAAAGAAATTGTCCTGATATGCGGTATTTTCAAATCCCATCACATCCACATTCGCTCTTTGATAAAGCTGCTGTGCCATTCTGCCAGTGATACTGTCTAGTTCAACACCGTATAACTTAGATTCGCTCATAGATACAGGTAGCAATCCAAAGAAATTACCAACACCCATTGCGGGTTCAAGAATATTACCGCCGTTAAAGCCCATGTTTTCCAAAGCTTTATACATTGCCTTTATAACAACGGGAGAAGTATAGTGAGCATTCAACGTGGATGCTCTTGCCTGTTTGTATTCATCTTCACTCAGCAAAACTTTCAGCTCTGCATACTCGCTGCTCCAGCTGGAATTGTCCTCATCAAAGGCAATCGCTAGACCGCCCCAACCTACATACTGAGAAAGAATTACCTGTTCGTCTGTTTTTGCAAGTCTGTCTTCCGATTCAATGGTTTTTAGCAATTTGATAGCTTCGATGTTCCGTTTATACTTTTCTTTAGCGCCACCGACACCGAGATTATCGTCTGTAATGTGGAAATTTATCTTTTTCTGTTCTGTTGGTTGTAATGTGTTTTCTTCTTTTTTCAGCCTGTCAAAAAAGCCGTCCTGCTCCAACTCATTCTCGAATTGATCAAGATACTCTTTCCGGAAGATCGGGAATCCGGTTCCTTCTGCGAATGTAATATCCCTAAGTTCAATCTTATTGTTTAATGCATCAAGGCTCTCAACAGAATAAGTCCGGTTTTCAAGTGATACTGTCATACCTTCATATAATCTGGTTTCCGGTGCTTCTTCCTTTTCTAAGTACTCGCCTGCATTAACCAGATTAATGATACCGTCCGTCATTTCACTCCATGTATAGTGAAGCTTATCATTATCCAAACCGTTTATAAATACATCCAATCCGCTTTCATCTACATGCCACTTGATTGTTTCTTCATTGAAGTGAACCTCGCTCCAGAAATCGCCATAAATGTTTTTAAGGTCATCAATAAGCAGTTCAATAGAAGAAGCGTCATTTATAAGCTCATAAATTTTCTGTTTCCCAGTCTTTGAAACATTCCCTTGTTTGAGGATTTCTTTGAATAGCGGCTGATAAGTACCATCATCCAGCAAAAGAGAGCCTGATTTATTATCTTGTTCAACAAGTTGTGTATTTTTTTCTGCAATAGCAGTTGCAGGTTCTTCAATCCGCTTGTTTTCCAGCTCCGCCATACTAATGATGTCATGAGGTATATCAAATCCGTATTCTTTTCCGCTGTCATCAAAAACAATAGGCAGTTCAGAAATTTCTTCATCAAAATAGCGTGCTTCTTTCAAAACGTGTCCTTGAAACTCGATATTTTTTAACCAAGTTGATAGGAAGGATGTTAGTTCACGGCTAAGTCTGGGTATCCATTTGCCGTCATCCGTATACACTTCCTGATAAACACCTACATAATCATTTTGATAGGTGGCTGGCATGACTGTTTTCACTTCATTATCTACGATGAGCGTCATGTCCGGGTCAGCCATCAGGTCTCCGTTTTGCTCCCTGTAATGTGCAATGGCTATTCTGTCTTCTGAAATCCATTCAACTGACAAATCCATGAATCCATCGGCTTTCAGTTTTGCATAGCGATACCTTTTATTCATGATATGGGGTACAAGCTCTACCAGTCGTGCATAATTCATTTCTGGCTGCGTTCTGCGTTTACGATCCGTATTTTCCGGCAAAGAAAAAGGAGCGTTTTCCGCTCCTATCATTTCTATATCCTGTTGTCCCGCCTTTTCAATCTTAGGTTTAGTCAGCGGCTTTTCATTCGGATATCTTTGCTCAAAATACCTGCCATTTTCTATAAGTTCGCCGATACGTTTTGCTGCTCTAGACCATGTCAGGCTAATAGAGGGATTTTTGTATCCGTTGTTATGTATCTCTATACCTTTAGCATTATGGTCATGAAACCCATGCCTGTCTCCTGTGAATATAAATGAGCCACCACCGACACCATATTCATTTTTCAAAAAGTCGGCTTTTTCTTTGCTGGTATGGTCTTCAAAGAAGAAATTGATGATTCTCTGTTTGCCTCCCTCAAATCCGCTTCCGCTAAGAAGGACACTGTCGATATCCTCCTGTTCATTTATCTCGTAAGTATCAGCTCCTGAATCACTTGGCTCTCGATTTCCATTGACATCGCTGGCCAAAGATTCTGCGGCGTGTTTTTCTTCATCTGCGATATCCGAAGCGCTATCTGTTCTTTCGCTTCCTGCTCTATCTGCTGGCAGTGCGGATAGAGTGTCCCCGTCAGCACCATCGTATCGAATCTCCCGCTGTGATTCTTCTCCAGATAATCTTTCCTCATCAGCCCGAATTTGCCCAGCGGTTGTGTTATCTGTCCTTTCAATTGAATATCGGGTATCATCACTTCGTTCTGATGTTTGTAGTTGATTTCCATGTTCTTTGCTCCTTTCGATTCGCAGTTCACGTTCAATAGCTTTGACGGAAAGTTCAATTTCCCTTAATATTGTTTCCGCCATATCGCTTGTTGTTTTTCCTAATTGTACGATAGTTTCCGCTGTATTGAAATTATACAGCTGAGAAAAACCAAAATCAGCGGCATCCGGCTTAAATCCGCATCTGTAAAGTACCGTAGCAATAACGCTTTCTTTGATTGTCTCTTCATACCACACTCTAAGATTCAGCTCGTCCACATCTTCAAGAAAGCTGCCATGCACTGCATATTTCAACTCATTAAGCAAACCTTCCATGCCATCATCAAGTAAAGTATCCGTGATAGCTTCTATAGTTTCTCTAAAGTTCAGCGTATCTATATCAAGATTAAAACTGTCGGCAATATCAGCAACAACTTGCTCATTGAACTCATCTTTATACTGCCATATGAATGGCATTCTCTGTCCATTGGTATCAGATATATCAAATACATAATGCAGTCGTGAATTGTTTGAGCTCGTGTCAATCAATGCAATCCCTTTTGCTCCACGGTTGACGTATCTATGCATTACGTTGTTCCAGAGATCATAGCTTGCTACTGCTGTAGCATCAGGACGCTGAGCGTATATAAGGCAGGTATCTCGGAAGCTGTACTTGTAGTGGTTTGCCGCTGTTTTCAGGTATTTAATCCAGTTATCTTTCCAGCTTAATTGTTTAAGCGTTGTTGCGGCTAATTCCTCAATATATTGTTGTTTTTCAGCCATATAATTCTCCTTACTATATTTTTTTACAACAAAAAAGCCACATACATAGTAGTGGCTAATTAAATATGGTTATTCTTATTACTAACTACAACAGTTTTTATCGCTGCAGCAACAGGATTTATTTGATTTTTTTATTGTGGATTTTTCTATCCCAAGCGCTTTATATCCAGCTTCCCGAATTGCTTTTGCTGGAATCTCTTCATATTTAGAACCATCATATTCCACAGTTCTGCAATATGTTTCTTTGCCAATAAGATCAGAACATGACTCACAATAATTATCTGCAATTTTTATATCAAGTATATCTTCTATAGGAACATCATTGAAAAGTATTGTGTTTGATTGCGCAGCCTGATTTTCGTCTAAAATCGTTTCCTTTAACTCTATAGTGATTCCCTTCGGCTCTAAAGACCGTTTCATCCTTTTTACCTCATTGGTCAAGTTTTCACCTGTATCATAACAACGATCGCATGTTTCTCCGTCTACCCCTATATGTCTCCACTCGATTATTAAACTTTGCATTGCTTTCCCTCCTGAATTTTCTTATCAATAATACAACTCATTAATTCTAGCCTATAGATATTCAGGCAATTTCTATAAGTTGATTAAAACGTTAACACTTTATCGCTATTAATAACCCACTTTGCTAATTCAGGCATAGTAGATTTTTCTGCACCTTCGAAATAGGGATGATTCTTATATATTCCACATCGAGCCATGCAGGTTCCACAAACTTTGACTTTAACATCTCTCTTTATTAAATCCTTTAACATTTGAGATAAGTCTTGATCATAGTTTTCCGGATGTTTGCATACATCTCTTGCCAAATCAACTGCGTCATTCATTAAAAAGATCCTTACTTCGCTTCCAGCTTCGAGCAATTTATCTGCTAGCCTCAGCCCATTCCAAGTTACATCCGTTTCATCATATGGCTGACGGTTAAAAATTATTAATACGCTCATGTTAATTCCTCCTTAAAAGTTTTCTGCAAACTTTTATAATATTCTTATTCAACTATAAGTAAATACCAAAATCATGTCAATAATACGATTATTTAAATCATGATTATCGCATGATTTTGATTATTAAAGTATATATGAACAATCAGAACGTCAATTGGCGTTCTGATTGTTCAAGAGTTTATTCATTGCATCTTAAGACATAAACAATTGAATATCTTCATCTGCTGTTCCAATACCAGCGATCCCAAACTTTTCTACAAGAACTTTTGCAACATTTGGTGATAAGAACCCGGGCAGTGTCGGTCCAAGATGAATGTTTTTAACTCCGAGGTATAGGAGCGCTAACAATACGATAACTGCTTTTTGTTCGTACCAGGCAATATTATATGCTATTGGCAGTTCGTTAATATCCTCAAGCTCAAATACTTCTTTAAGTTTCATTGCAATTACAGCAAGTGAATACGAGTCATTGCACTGACCGGCATCGAGAACACGGGGTATACCGCCTATGTCTCCGAGAGGAAGTTTATTGTACCGATATTTTGCACAACCAGCCGTCAGGATGACTGTATCTTTTGGAAGCTTTTCTGCAAATTCAGTGTAATAATCCCTTGATTTCATCCTGCCATCACAGCCTGCCATTACAAAGAACTTTTTAATTGCGCCTGATTTAACAGCATCTACAACCTTATCTGCTAAAGCAAGAACCTGATTGTGCGCAAATCCACCGACTATGCTGCCAGTTTCAATCTCTTCAGGAGCAGGGAGCGATTTAGCCATTTCAATGATTTCTGAAAAATCTTTTTTACCGTTTTCATCCGGTTCAATATGCGTACAGTTCGGATATCCTGAAGACCCTGTGGTAAATATACGTTGCCTGATCTCTTCTTTTCTTGGCGGGACTATACAGTTAGTTGTAAAGAGTATCGGCCCATTGAAAGACTCAAACTCCGTTAGCTGCTTCCACCATGCGTTCCCGTAGTTGCCTACAAAGTTATCATACTTCTTAAACGCCGGGTAATAATGTGCAGGAAGCATTTCACTGTGAGTATATACATCCACTCCTGTACCCTGTGTCTGTTCAAGCAGCTGCTCCAAATCTGTAAGATCATGACCGGATATCAAGATTGCCGGATTGCTGCGTACTCCGATGTTAACTTCGGTTATTTCTGGATTGCCGTATTTGGATGTATTTGCACCATCCAACAGCGCCATCGCTTTTACGCCATATTCGCCTGTTTTCATTGTCAGCGAAACTAAATCATCAGCAGAAAGACTGTCATCCAATGTTGCTGCCAATGCTTCTAAAATGAATGAATAGATTTCCTTATCTTCTTTACCTAAGTTAAAAGCATGCTCCGTATATGCTGCCATGCCCTTAAGTCCATATGTAATCATCTCCCGAAGCGAACGTACATCTTCATTCTCAGTGCGTAAAACACCGACTCCGGCTGCCTTATCGAGCATAGACTCTCTTGTGTCTACCGTAAATGTAGCAGCATCATGGAGATTATCTGCAGAAGTACCTTTTTTCAGTTCGTCACGCAATGATATCATTTTCTTGATCTGCACTTCAATTGCCCCATCATCAAAGTTAGCATTCGTGATTGTCATAAACAAACTGTTGATTACCTGATAGTTTATTTCATCTGTTGATTCCAACTTGCCTTTCTTTACAACATCCGCTATGCCTTTCAGCGTATAGATTAATAAGTCCTGTAGTTTTGCAACTTCTTCTGTTTTTCCGCATACACCACGTACTTCACACCCTGTACCTTTAGCTGTCTCCTGACATTGATAACAAAACATTCCCATTACTAAAATCCTCCTTCATTCGTCCATTGGTTCAAATTCGTCTTTTCCTACGAAGCATACCGGACAAACCCATTCTTCAGGCAAGTCCTCAAAAGCTGTTCCGAGTTTTATTCCATTATCCGGGTCACCTTCATTTGGATTATAAATATATCCGCACGGAACACAAACATACTTTTTCATTTTAATATCCCTTCCTCATTTAGTCGGTGCCGGAGCTTTAACAACAATTAGTTCTAAAACATCCTGATTTAAATTACGCACATTCATTTTTGTGTCCACAGGTATTTTTAATAAACTACCTTTTGGATATTCATGAAATTCCTGATCATTAAGACCAATGGACAATAGTCCTCTAACTACCGTCATATAGACATTGGAATTAGAAAAATGCTCAGGCAATCCTTCGTCTTTATTAAATACCATATGGATGTAATGAATATTCTCGTCAAAAATAACTTTTTCAACTGCTTTTTCATCTGCAGTGGATATATTATATACTTGTTCAATCATAGAAAACCCTCCTTAATTTGATATGTTAATTATATAACGAAGTCAAGTTGATTAATGTTGCAATTGCAACAATTTACGAAAAAACATAATGATGTGTATTGGTTCAAGTTTCTTTTTATTATATCACTTTTTCGTTAATTTAGCTTTTCCCTTATAGTTTATCGCTGAAGCTGGGCACACATCCGAGCAATTTGTGCATTGATGGCATAGTTTAGATGATATAATTGCTTTTTTGCTATCTCCATTAACCGCAATAGCCAGCGACGGGCAAACCTTTTCGCACTTTTTGCAGCCTATACATGCATTTTCATCAACTTTCTTTGAAAAGAAAGCGAATCTCCCGAATAGCTTTTGAAGAACTCCAAACGGGCATATGTAAATATGAAATACTTCCTGCTTATATCTCAATGTGACCAGTATTGATATTGCAAGCCAAATTAACAATATAGGAAGATTAATATGCAATGCTTTTTTTGACATAATCATTATTACTACACTAATCCCCAGAACAAACCAAGGCAAGATTCCTTTTTCAAGCCATTTAGGCGTTTTTTGTGTTTGAATTTTTAACATCCGATCATTCTGCAATATTGAGTTTTAAATTAAAGAGCTATGTTAACCGAACTCTTCATGAAAATATACTTAGCTTTCTTGAGTATGAAAAAAAGAAACAAGATTCTAACAGAATAATCTTAAATATGACCAAGAAAGCTTTGGCAGATAAGATTGGTGTTCAGCGTACATCTCTTTCAAGAGAACTTTCAAAGATGAAAAACGACGGGCTTATCGATTTTAATTCCGAATCAATAACCATCTTATATTAGGTATTTTGACTAGATTAGAAGTTGCTTCTAAAATAAGAGTAATTTAATATTAGAAAAAAGTCATTACATTTTCCCTTTTTGTTTGTACATTAAAACATCGGCTCTTTTAAAAACATCCTGATAGTTATTATCGCTTTCTTCAAATTTTGAAATTCCGTAGCAAAAACCTGAAAATTCAACTACTTCGTTCATTTCCTGTTCCACTGAATTCTTTATCCTTTCTAGTAACTTTTCAGTTTCATGTATGTCTGTATTTGGGCAAATAAGAACAAATTCATCACCACCCCATCTTCCTAAAAAATCAGTTTCTCTAATTCTAGAACTAATTCCGTTTGCAAAAGTTTTTATAATATCATCTCCTGCAATATGTCCGTGTCTATCATTAATAAATTTTAAATCATTAATATCCATTATAGTGACTGAAAAAGTATGTGAATATCTTTTTGCTCTCTCGAATTCACTTTTTAATATGGCTTCGATTTTCCTCCTATTATAGGATGAAGTCAGCATATCTATTTCTGCATAATATAACAATTCGTTTTGATAGCATAATAATTCAAGATCACGTTCTAATGCTAGTTTAAATTCAAATAGCAAGTCCTTGTACTCTTGTTCAAAGGAATTAGTTTTATTATCTAAAACGCATATCGTTCCAAAAAACTCGTCATCTGGCCATTTAATAGGCAATCCATAATATGAAATCATATTTAGGCTAACATCAGGATTATCTTTCCAGTTTTCATATTTCATTGCATAATCTATTAAAAGTTCATTATTTGTGCCTAGTACCGATTCACAATACAAACCACATCCTAAATTATCTCCATCACCTTCATGATATGGATTATCAGGATTGTTGCTTTTTAAAAAAACTTTCATTGAATCTTTGGTAACTTGCATTATAAGTGCAGCTGGTACGCAAAATATTTTGGCGATTAAATCAATGGTTTTTTGCCATCTATCTATATATAGCTGCTCAACACATGGTTTATCTTCATCTGTTATAGCAATTTCTTTGTATTCATTGTATTCTCGCAGAAAAACTTTTGTAATATTTTTCATTTAATCTCCCTGTATTTACATAATCCGAAACTAAGTATTGTATAAGTATATGAGTAGTTGATATAAAGTTCAATATATTTATCCATCTTACAATCGAGCCAACTAATCAACTTAAACATCAGACTGTTTTAGAGGAAGATCAATATTAAATTTTGTATACTCACCTTCTTTTGTTTCAAAGCTCAATACACCATTATGCTCTTTTATTATTCCATAGCTTATAGACAACCCCAATCCAGTCCCTTCCGCTCTGCTTTTTGTTGTAAAGAATGGATCGAATATCTTGTTTTGTATGTGTTCAGGAATTCCCTTACCATGATCCTCAATAGTGATTTTAATTCCCTGCTCATTGTTTAAATAATTTGTTTTAGTTGCACTTATAAAAATAGTTTTATCTTTATGAAAACCTTCATATTTTGCATTCAATGCATCTTTTGCGTTTACTAATAAATTTAGTATAACTTGTTGCAATTCTTGTTCTCTGCACTCAATTTTAGGAAGCGCTTTATCTATGTTAACTTCTATCTCTATTTGATCATGTCTAAGAATGTTCGTAATTAAACTCAATAATTTATTTATTAGTTCTTCAATATCACAATAAGTGAACCTTTTGTTTTCGGTTCTAGAAAGCTGAAGAAGATTTGTAACGATAGATGCAATCCTATTAGATTCTTTTATGATTTCACTTGAATATTTTAGTATCGAATCCCTGTTTTCATTACAGTCCAAATCTTTATCTTGTGCTGTATCAAAAATTACTTGCCCCCAATTTAAAACTCCATTTATAGGATTGTTTATTTCATGTGCTACTCCACTTGCCAATACACCAATGGCTTCTAATTTTTGTTGTGATCTTAAATGTGCTTCCATATCAAGCATTGCTTTATTGGACTTATTTAGTTCTTCCGTTTTCTGTTTGATTTTACGCCGTACTATAATTGTTCCCACAATAAGTACTAATAATAAAATCGGTGCCAATATTATTAATGAAGTCTTAATCACTTCAATAGGGTTAGGCTGGGCATCAATAATAAACGGAAACCACTTTTTATACAATCGGTCATACTCTCCATTAGCTGAAACAATTGCCAGTCCTTCATTAAGTCTTGCTAATAGCTCTTTACCGCCTTCTTTTACGGCAAAACAGAACTTTTGCTCAAATCCGCTTAAATTAGTTCTTATTTGTGTTAGTCCATCTTCATCAATTTGCGTTGCCGCTATGACATTACTAATATTAAATTGTTGTATAAGTTGTTCACCAACTAAGCTTTGGGCAAGAATGGCGTCGTGCTTTCCTGAAGAAAGAAGTTCAAATGCTTCCTGATACGTTTGTGTTAAAATGAGGTTTTCTGAAAAACCCATTCTCATCGCGTACTCGTGTGCATTGTCTCCATTCATAACAATAATTTCTTTACCATATAAGTCTTCTTCAGTATTAATATCTTTTTCATCCATCCTAATAAAAATATTACCATGCATAATTATATAAGGTGCTGTAAAATCAAAATATTGATCTCTTTCCTCTGTATAACCTACAAGTGGTAACACATCCAAATCTCCGTTTTTCAATTCATCTTTTATAGTAGCCCAATCATCAACTTTAAACTCTATATCTAAACTCATTACATCAGCCACAGCCTTTAAAAGTTCAACAGAAAATCCATCCGCTTCTCCATTATCTGTTACAGAAAATGGTGGATAATCATATTCTGTAGCGCTCTTATATTTATCATCTGTAGCATACGAATCTATTGGTATCAACAATACAAGTACCACAATAATCACTACAACTAATCGTCTCATTGGTGCTAACCTCTTCTTAATAGTATATTATTTTTCATTGATGTCCCATCCGTTGTCACAAGGTAGGATAATAGTGAATTTGGTATATTCTCCTCCCTTAGAATCCACTTTAATTTCGCCATGATGTTCTTTTATAATACCATAGCTAATAGACAACCCTAGACCGGTCCCTTTATCTTTAGCCTTAGTTGTAAAGAAAGGATCAAATATACGATGTTTAACATCTTCTGGAATACCAGTCCCGAAATCTTCTATAGAAATAGATATCCATTTTCTCTTATCTTTCGAGAATTCATGGCATTCAATATTAATTTTTTTGTTTTCATGATATTCAGGGTACTTCTCATTCAATGAATCTCTTGCATTAGTAAGCAGGTTCATAAGGACTTGTTGTATTTGCTGGCTTCTGCATTTTATCTTTGATATGTTCTTTGATATGTCTACATTAAGGCTTATATTATCATGCCTGAAAATTGTATTTATTAACGATAATGTCTTTCCGATGATATCTTCAATTTGAGCGTAGCTATGCTGTTCGCCTGATTGTCTGGAAAAGTCTAATAGGTTCTTTACAATTCCTGAAACACGTTTTGTTTCGTAGATGATTTCTCCGGCATATTTATTTATGTCCGAACCAGCAGCGGTTGCATCAAGTATTACCTGTCCATAGTTTAATATACCGTTTATTGGGTTGTTTATTTCATGTGCTACCCCGCTTGCTAATGTGCCAATCGATTCAAGCTTTTGCTGGTTTTGTACTTGCGCTTCCAATAAAGATTTTTCTTCTTCTTGCTTTTTCCGTTCAGTGATATCTTGAGCTGCTCCCCATATAGAAATAATGTTACCGTTTGAGTCCTTTTCGGCCTCTCCTCGCACCCACATCCAGCCATTAGACCCGTTTTCTCCTACTGTTTTAAGTTCAAGTTCATAAGGTTTTCCTATTGTTCTTGTGCTCTCAAGTGCTTTAGATAGTCTATCCCAACTTTCCGAAGTAAACAGCTTCATGTGTTCGTTATATGGCGGAGGTGGTAGTGTTGGATCAAATCCATACATCTTATATAGTTCATCTGACCATATAACCCGGTTTGAATCAATATCCAATCTCCAAGTGCCAACCCTTGCAATTCTCTGTGATTCTAACAGATCTTTATTGCTAAACTTTATAGTTTCTTTAAGCTTCTTTCTTTCAGTTATATCAATAATAACGCCGAGGATTCTTACCTTATCCTTTTTTTTATCATATTGCTTTTCTGCTATAGAATGAACATAACAAGATTCCCCTTTACCGTAAGGCTTGATACGATACTCAATATCATATTTTTTCTTATCATTTATAAGATCCACAAGTGCATTATGTGCTTCCTCCCTATCTTCCTCGTGAATCATGCTCTCAACATCTTCTATACTTATTAAATTGGTTTTTGTTTCTAGTCCTAGCAAACAAAAAACTTGATCAGATGCCCATACCATATTGCTTCCTGGCTCAATCTCCCATGAACCGGATTTTGCTATTTCTTGTGATCGTTTGAATCTCTCTTCATTCTGTTTTAATTTTTTAAAAGACGAATATATCAGCAAATAAATTAATATTGCAGTTGTTGCTACATAAAACAAACCCTTAATTATGTTGACTATAATTATATCATTAGGGTCCAAAAAAATTTTTTCAACAATATTATCAGTTAATATTATCCATAAACACCCAAACACCAGATAAATAATCGTAATCTTTAAAGCTTTTCCTTTTAGCGTATAATTTTTATTATTCTTAAACACATTAATCACCTTTTAAATTAATAAAGATTGATTTATATTTGAAAAATCATATTTATCTATTTCAAAAAGTTCAATTGCTGCCTCCGCAACTTTTTCATCATACAATATGCCTATTTTGCTTCTTATTTCTTTAAGTGCTATTTCTATTCCAAAGCCCGGTCTGTAAGGTCTATGCGCAGTCATAGCTTCAATTACGTCGGCTACAGCCAATATTCTTGCTCCAAGTTGTATCTCTTCGCCTTTTATTCCATTTGGGTATCCGCTACCATCCATTCTTTCATGATGTTGCACTATTAGATCAGATATTGACCATGTTAACTCCATATCTTTTGTCAACTCAAACCCGCTATTAACATGTTCTTTTATTACTCCAAATTCACCTTTTGTTAATTTGCCTGGCTTTGATAATATTTCTGAGGGTACTAGCAGTTTTCCAATATCATGTAGATATCCGGCAAAATATATTCTACGCTGTTCTTCATCTTCTAATTCCATCTTTTTCGCTATCGCTAATGAGAGTGCACCAACCCTACGTTCATGACCTGCTGTATACGGGTCTTTTTGCTCTAAAATTTTCGCAATAGTTTCTATAGTTCCGTTTATTGCTTTTTGCAGTGCTGCCGTTCTTTTTTTAACAAGATGCTCAAGATCTACTCTGTATTTTTCATTCTCTATTTCAAGCCTAGCTCTGTCATCGATTAATTTCTTTTTTTCGAGGGCATACCTAACTGTTTTAATCAAACTTTCTTTAGAAACAGGCTTAATTAAGTAGTCATGTGCATCATTTATCACCGCTTCTTTAGCTGTTTCTACAGTAGGTTCTCCAGTCATTATGATAACTGGGATATCCTTGTTTTTAGCTTTAATAGTGTTGAGTAGGTCAATTCCTGTCAATTTTGGCATTATAATATCAGTTATAACTAAATCTAACTCTTGTTCATCAGAAATCTTTATAGCTTCTTCAACTCCTTCTGCTAAAAAGACTTTGTGTCCTTCTTTTGATAAAAATATTTCAAAAGTGCTTCTAATACTTCTTTCATCATCCACTACTAAAATTTTCGGCATATTATACCCCTCTCCCCAACAGCTACGCTAATTAGATTTGTGTGAAAATTTCAATCAATTTTAACAGGCTCTCCATTTTCAACAATACATAATATATAGTCCCTATCACAATCACCAAATTCATCAATCTCAAAGTCACTTTGCAAACCACTAAACTTTCCTGTATTAATAATGTAATTTTTGACTTTTACCGGTTTTGTACTATTAGTCTCCGATATGGCTTCGCACAATACCATTATTGCTTCATATGAAGATACTGCTGAAAATACCGGCTGAGTACCATAGTATTCATAAAATTTGTTATAAAAAGCGATATATTTGTCAGATTCTGATTCTTGATCGATAACTGCTAAGGTATATATACCCTCGCAATCATTTCCAGCCATACTATATAAATCTGGTGTGTTTGCCCATCTGGACGTATAAATATGAACATCAAATCCATTGCTTTTAATAGTTTTAATAATTATTGCTGCATTGACTGCATCAGAAGAAAGTACTACTCCATCAATCTGTTCAGCATACTCATCCATTGCAGCTAATACATCATCAGATCCTATCGTAGCACTTCCGTCATATTCTATCTCAGCTAAAACAGAGCCTCCTGCTGTTTCAATTTGTTTTTTGAAGTTATCACAGATACTATATGAAAATGCTGCATTATTTGAATCTTTAAAAACAATAAATTTTTTATCGTTATTCTTTTCCGTTTGCAAGAAAATTGAATTGGCCTGATTTATCGATGTTGTATTAAACCTTATCAAGTTGTCATCTAATCCTACAAACTGCTCAGATCCAGCAGTGGGGCTAAGGTATAGAATATTATTTCTGTTGAGTGCATCCATAACACCTTCTGTTTGTGAACTCGTAAAATCTCCTATTACTAGTCCTATTCCTTCCTCAACAAACTCTTTAAGTATATCGTTTGCAACTTCTGTATCATTAACAGAGTCTTTGATAATAAGCTCAATTGGCCTTCCATTGATTCCGCCGCTTTCATTAATTTCTGCAACAGCAATTTCCGCACCTCTCTTACCATTTAGAGCCAAGTCTGCTGTTGGCCCCTGTAATGTGCCTACAAATCCTATTTTTATAGGCTCTTTATTAAATAAGGCACAGCCAGACGAGTTAATCAAGATAATAAAAATTAAAAAAATTATTAACGTTATTTTTCTCATGTTAATCTCCTTATTGCGAATAATGCTTCTCGTTTGTTTTGTCAAGTCTTTTTAATAACTTAGATACATACCAATTTCAACTTATACCATTTTAATAGATATATTTAAAATAATATTAATTACCTATTCATTATTAATCTCCCATCCATTATCGCAAGGTAGAATTAGAGTAAACTTTGTGTACTTCCCTTCCCTTGAATCAACAATTATTTCACCATGATGCTCTTTTATAATACCATAGCTAATAGACAACCCCAGCCCTGTCCCTTTGTTCTTTCCCTTAGTCGTAAAGAATGGATCAAAAATGCGATTTTTTATATCTTCAGGAATACCTGCCCCAAAATCCTCTATAGAAATTGATATCCATTTTCTTTTATCTTTTGAAAACTCATGGCATTCAATATTGATTTTCTTGTTTTCATGATATTCGGGATATTTCTCATTTAGTGAATCTCTCGCATTTGTAAGCAGGTTCATAAGAACTTGCTGTATTTGCTGGCTTCTGCATTTTATCTTTGATATATTTTCTGATATGTCTACATTCAGGCTTATATTATCATGCCTGAAAATTGTGTTTATTAACGATAATGTCTTTCCGATGATATCTTCAATTTGAGCGTAGCTATGCTGTTCGCCTGATTGTCTGGAAAAGTCTAATAGGTTCTTTACAATTCCTGAAACACGTTTTGTTTCGTAGATGATTTCTCCGGCATATTTATTTATGTCCGAACCAGCAGCGGTTGCATCAAGTATTACCTGTCCATAGTTTAATATACCGTTTATTGGGTTGTTTATTTCATGTGCTACCCCGCTTGCTAATGTGCCAATCGATTCAAGCTTTTGACTGTTTCGCAATTGAGCATCTGTTCTCACCTTTTCAGATATATCTGAAAAAATAGTAATGAATTTATTTGGCTCGATTGAATATACAGTTATATCAAAGTATTTATTCATTTTTTCATAGTATGTTTCAAAACGATGTGTATTGCCTGACTTTACTACTTTAATATATGTATCTATATACGGCGGTTCATCGTTGTATACTTCAGACGCAATTTTACCAATAACTTCGTTGCGTGTTAAACCTAATATGTCTTCTGCCATTTTATTCAGTTCAATAATTTTGTAATTTATAGGCATATCACTGCTATCATATACTAATTCATGCACGGCTACTCCAATAGATAAATTTTCAAATAGGGATCTGTATTTCTTTTCACTGCTGAGAATTTTTTGTTGCATTTGCTCAATTTTTTTGCATTTATCATGCTCTTCGTATACTGTTTCAATAAGTTTTGGCAAATTGTCAATGTTTTCTTTCAACAGATATCCGTCTATACCCTGCTTAATTAATATTGCTGCTTTTTCTTCACCAATCGCTCCGGTTAAACAAATAACTGGCAGATTGACCGCTAACTTATTAAGTTCATTAATAACATCCAAAGCATTGAAAGTCACAAGATCATAATCACTTATTACTATCATATAGTCATTTGCTTCAACTTTGTTTTTAACTTCTATTAAATCTTTTATGCAATCAATATTAAATTTCTTGTATCCAGCGTTACATAAAACTTCTACAGCAAGTTCTGCATCTAGCTCTGAGTCTTCAATTAATAATATTTTATAATCTTCCATACCAAATCCCCAATCAGAATTTTTTAATACAACAATGAATTTTAATCTGTAGAAGGAGTTTCATTTATAACTGCCCAGAAAAGACCAAGTTCGCTAATGGTTTCAATGAAAGAAGTGTGGTTAACAGGTTTAACTACATATGCATTTACACCGAGTTCATAACCTTTGTACAAATCCTGTTCCTCTTTTGAAGATGTCAAAATTACAACAGGTATGTATCTTAGATTTTCATCCGCCCTTATTTCTTCTAATACTTCAAGTCCTGTTTTTCTTGGCATTTTAATATCTAAAAGTACAACAAGAGGATTCCCCGTTTTTCTGTCTTTATATTCTCCTTCTTTTCGAAGATATTCAAGAGCTTTTACGCCGTCCTGAACCCAATCAACTTTGTTTGCTAGTTTTGTTGATTGCAGAGCTTCCATCGTCAGCTCAGCATCAAGTTCACTGTCCTCTGCTAAAAGTATCCTTTTAAGCATCTTTGTCATTTTTTTGCCTCCTTAATTTAAAATAGAATGTAGCGCCCTCACCTAGTACAGCTTTAGCCCATACTTCACCTTCATGCATTGATATGATTCTTTGAACATTAGCTAAACCAATTCCTACTCCTTTAAAATCTTCTTCTCCGTTCAGCCTTTGAAAGACACTAAAAATTTTATCGTAATATTCCATATCAAATCCAATTCCATTATCCTTCACATAGAACACATCGTCTTCGCCTTCTTGATATTTGCCGATTTCAATAACAGCATTTTCTTCTTTGGAAGTATACTTATATGCATTGCCAATCAAATTTTCCCAAACAGTTGTAATTAACGAATGATCCGCATAGCCTATTCCTAGGCTGTTTATACTCCAATCAATTTTTCTATTTTCATTATCTGCACTTAAATCATCAACAATCTTATTAACAATTTCATCAAAATCTATTCGTTCTTTCCTTAGTTCTTTTCTGCCTGTTCTTGAGTATTCCAGAAGAGAGTTTATTAGAAGATCCATTTTTTCAGATGCACCTTGTACAATATTTAAATAACGTTTTGCTTCTTGTGGAAGAGCTTCTCCATGTTTCTTTTTCATTAAGTTTATGTATCCTGTCATATGCCTAAGAGGAGCACGCAAATCATGTGACACTGAATAACTGAATGATTCAAGCTCTCTATTTGAACGCCTAAGCTGTTTTTCGCGCATTTGAATCTTTTCAATCATTTCTTTATAGCTCTCATTTACTTGCCCAATTTCATCCTTTCTGGTAATATCCAGATTTATTGAATCACCAATTTTATCTGAACTTTCAATAACCCTGACCAATTCTTTTAGAGGTTTACTAATGCCCTTTGATAAGAAAAAAGCTAAAATCAACATGGCAACAACAGAAAATATTCCAATATTTAAAACCATATTCTGTTGATCCTTATGAATACTATTCGCTTCATCCATAAAACTAGATGCATAATGATCAGCCACTAATAGCATTTCTTCAATGGTTTGTGTCATTTTCTTTTCATTATCTTTTCCTTGTATATCTCTTATCAACTGCGCTTGTTCGTAATCGCCGTCCAAAATAGAATTAATAATGTCTTGATGTATTGAGATTGAATTTATGAAAGATTCCCTAAGTGTATCTATTTTTTCTGAATCTCCAAGGAAGCGAACCTCTATTATCCTTAAATCATCTAATATTTCATTTTCTATTTGGGACATTAATATTTGGTTTTGAAATATTTTATTGTTGTCACTTAAATTATATATTTCGTTTAGATATTCATGTATCTCATTTGATTTGATTGCAATCTCTTTTACCTTGTTGCTTACTGTATAAGGGTGATTATAAAAATTGTCAAGAGTTGTTGAAATTTTGTTGACAGCAAATACATTGTACAAAACCGAAAATAAAAATATTAGAAATACTATAAGAAAGGCAATTAGAATTCTATAAGCTACTCGGATATTTTTAAGCATATTATTACCTCACACTTACTCTTTAGTCTACAATTTCAATACTTCTTAATATTGTAATTAACTCGATAAACTAGCGTGATACTTGGTAATATTGAGAGTCGTTTATGCATTATTACACATACTAGTTTATTAGTTGCACAACTTCTCTATATTTATATATTCCGTACATTAAATATCTATATGCTTCACATTTGATTGAGTAAGATATTCATACAACTATAGTCTTTTTACCCTGTATATTTTTTAGAATATTCAAAAATATTAAATATAACTAAAACGATATAATATTATTATAACTCCATATTTGGTATATAACAACAAATATAGATAATAAAATTTGTTTTTCGACATTAGCAATTTGATATTTAACTTAATTTTACTGGCAAAATCCACTCTTTTGGTTTTTTTTGGATTCTTCTTGAATCGTTCTAAGCAAGTATTCGTATGTCTCACACTGCAGCGATGACAGTGAACAGAACTCACCATTTTCATTACATCCAGCTACAACAAGTGTTCCAACATAAATATTCCCATTAATTTCTCTGTTCGACGGTAAACCACGCAATCTACCTTCTTCATTGGAAATCACTACAACACTTCCATCATCATTCGGGTGTGTGATTTCAATATATCCATTCACAATGTCTTGAAGCGTATATAAATCATTGATAATCTCTTCTGGTCTTGGCTCCTGCCCAGGTTCAATAATGAGGACATTTATCTTTGAATATTTCTCAACATCAACGTCTGGAATATTCTCAAGTTTTTCTCTTGCATTTTCTATACTCGAACATAAAGTTTTGTTATCATAATCAAAATTACCAGCAGCATCAAAATCATTTAGCGCCTTATACAATACCGCCAGTTCATCAGCACTAAACAGCTTGTTTGGGGTTATCAGTTCTGTTCGAACTGCAAAGTCCTCTTCTGCGGCAGTTTTATCCGTGAAGTAATGCCCTAGTGTAAATCCACGGTCATTCTGCATCCATGTAACATATTGTTTCTTTGATTCACTATGCTCAAAATCTTTCTCAGCCAGTACATATCCATTGTATTCAGTCAGCTGGTTATATCCGTTTGGCAATCCTTTATTATTGTTTTCCATTTTTACCTCCACAATATTTGATATATAAAAAGCCGATAAGACAATCCTTACCGGCATATGTTCAATCTTAGGTTATATATTATTTATCCATTTACTCGTTTTGTAGCAATCAAAGGTTCCCCAGCTATGCGATACGCATAGGCAACATCACGTTTACTCCAACGCCTGTTGGCTTTCACCGTATTGACCAGCGTAACAATCCAGCTAGCCACCACTCCGATAATTACTGCAGCAAATAGAGCATGAACCAAAATCTCGTTCGCACTGTACCAGTCCCCGAAAAATCCAAGAATTATCGCAACAAACATTATAGGAAAGATTAATCTGGTCTTAATCAAAGACCATTTTAATGTCCATATTATAAAAATAATTACTCTGCTCAATATATATGCCATGATTTTATCTCCTTTATCCGTTATTACACTATTATCATAAATCAAGAAGAGCAATTATCAAAAAATGAAGCCTTTTTTTATTTCGCATTCTTCTTTTGCTTAAGCGAGCTAGCATATCCGCATGTTTTTCCATTCTTATGTGAAGCTTTACATAACCATTCACAGTAGCAGTTCTTCTGCAAAATTTAGCCTTTGTGAATTTAGTTGCGAAAAACCTATTGCAATACTGGCAGCGCTTATACATAACCTTTTGTGTGTATATTTGAGTCAACAATAAACATATGAATTTATAAAAATCATTCATCATGTAAACTTTGCACAGTTTGTTTTCGATGAAAATATTCTGGAATAAATACTTCTGGTCAAATATATATTCAAATTCTTTCTCAATTATTTTCTTTATATCATTGTGCAGATAGTCCTCACATTGTTCAAGCAGTTTCATAATTTCCATCTTGGACTTCATGTCAATATCCAGAGCTTGATCATCACATATTATTGTTTTGTCAAAAAGCACATCAACCAGACAATTCCCAAGAGAATAAAGCCCTTGTTTTACAATCTTTCCGTTATCATCTTTTATAACAAGTATTTCGATTTTGTTGTTTGTATAGTACGTAATTTTCATATTTTTCTCCTAAAAAAGCAGCCATATTAACAGCCGCAAATATCATTTATCCTTTCTGTTTTCTCTAATTTTTAAGAAAATCATACTTCCGAAAATAAATATCAGAAGTATGATTGATAAAATTGTTTTAAGTTCCATAGAGTCACCTCAAATGATCAATCGTCGTTTTCTTCGAATAAAGAAAAATAGCCCTGAGGCTGTCACTAATACTCCTAATACAATTGGTATTATCCATCGTTCCCTGTCCAATCCCAATTTTACGAAGATTGAATTCGGTATTACGGTTTTACACGGAACTTCAATATCATTGTTTTCAGATATTGTTACTTTTATCGGCGCTGTAGGATAGTATCCTGATGGTACGGTACATTCCTCAAGCCAGTAGCTGCCTGTATGAAGACCATATATAACAGCTTTGCCGTTTTCATCAACGGCGATTTCTGTAATATCACCATCTTTATCAAGAGTGTAACTGCCGTCTTCGTTTTGAACAAAACTAAGTATATTTAATCCTAAATAATTTTTCACCTTGAATCCTGCGCCAGTAAGCGGTTCATTATCTTCATATTTCACCTTATATATCTCAAGCACAGTTGGGCAGTTGCTTATTTCAGTTTCTCCTGAAACATTCCCATATTCATCAATTGTAAACTCAATTTCTTCAACAGATTTCACATACCCGTCTGGTGCTTTGGTTTCTCCGAAGGTATATGTTCCAATCGTCAGATGTGTTATGTATATTTCGCCATTCTCATCTGTTTTGCCTTTATATACTGATTCTCCATCTGAATCTATAATCTCTATTTCAGCATCCTCAACAGGTGCACCATCAATTAAGTCTGTTTTTGATAATGTGACTTCGGTATGTTTATTCTGAATTTCTGTAATACCAATTATTTCTCCGTTTCCCAATATCTCAAACTCATAAACTTCATCATTAAGAATATATCCTAATGGGGCAACAGATTCTTTGAATGTATACTTACCTATAGGCAGCTCATATACTACAAACTCACCCTTTTCATCAGTGTCACCTTCATAAACCAATTCTTCAGCTTCGCTATATATTTCAATATGAGCACCTGATAATAAAGTGCCGTCATTGATATCAGTTTTTATTATTACAACTTCTGTCGGACAATTTTCTATTACATATTCATAAATCATCGTATCATCATCACTTACAGTAACATCAAATGATATGTTTTCTAGGATAAATCCCTCTGGAGCTTTCGTTTCAATAATTGTATATTCTCCGACAGTTAAAAGCTTGGTTTCCGCATATCCGTTTTCATTGGTAGTGATAGTATCAATCAATTCACTGCCTTTATATACTTCGAATACTGCATCTTCAAGCCTTCTTTCACCATCACGTGAATCTGTCTTTATAATCCTGATCCGCTTTTCGATTAGTTCATCAGCGGACTCTACAGTGATAGTTTCAAGTCCGCTGTCACCAATCGAAAACGGAATCGGTTCTTCATCAAGCCAATAACCGTATGGTGCCTTTATTTCATGTAATGTATACTCACCATAAATCAAAGGTTCTGAAATTATGATACCTGTTTCATCGGTAATAAAAGTATCTGTGCTTCCCCTAGCATTAGTATTCTGAACAATCAAGTCACCGTTAGCATCACGAATCTGAAATTCCGTACCTGCCATAGTTATCGTTTCGCCAGTATCAGCATCAACTTTTTCAATCTTTACCTGAGATTTATATACCTGGTTTTCTATATCATAGCCGTATGTTTTACCATCTTCACAGATATATACTTCAAAAGGTTCATATAGTATGTATCCTTCAGGTGTTTTTATTTCAGTAACCACATATGTACCATAGGGCAGAAGTTTGCTTAACGCTTTTCCGTTGGAATCTGTAGTTAGTACTTCTACAACTTCCCCTGTTGATTTCAATGTGATTTCAAATTCAACATCACTCATCGGCGGGTTTGATTCTTTAGTATTCCATTCAGCAAGCGGCACATCCGCAGTTTTATTTATTTCAATCCTGCCTTTTATAACATTATCAGTTATGGAATATGTATTATTGTTTACTTCAATGCTTTGGTTCGAATATTCTAATTGAACTGTATACGGAATATCATTAATCAAATATCCTTCGGGAGCTTCAATTTCTTTTATTGTATATTCACCCAATGGCAATGGATTACTCGCCGCACTGTCGTTATCACCACAATCCAGCTCTTCAATCAAATCACCTCTGGTATTATATATTCCAAAAACAGTGCCGGTAAATCTCGCATCACCTTGTGGAGAATCATATGTTTCGCTGTCTCGCTTAAATATAGTTATTGTTCCGGTCTGTGGCATATTTGAAATAGTTAAATCAGCATATACTATCGCTGTATTCTGATCTTCATATTCCAATATTACTGAATATTCAGTATCGTCCAATACATATCCATATGGAGCGATTATTTCTTGAACCATGTATGTGCCAAGCGGAAGCTCACTCGAATTTGCCAAGCCTTCTGTATCAATAGTTATTGTTTCAAAAACGTTTCCGCTTTTATCGGATATGGTAAACTTTACTCCTTCCAGCGAATAGTTTCCCATCTCAGGATTACCATTTATTTTTGTAATCCTTATAATACCATTGGGCTGTTTATTCGTAATATTCAGCTTAGTTGTATTAGCATCTGTTACTTCGATATTTTCATAATTTGTTGAATCAATCAAATATCCTCCTGGTGCTGTAACTTCTACAACTGAATATGTGCCTATAGGCAAAAGAGAGCTTTTCGCAACTCCATTGGCATCGGTAGTGATTCTGTCGGATTCAATTCCATCGGAATCAATGATTTTAAACTCAGCTCCAGATAATCTTTCTCCACTTACTGCATCTGTTTTATTAATTTCAATATATCCCTGCGGTGGCGGATCTGAAGTCAGTGATAAATCCCCACAAACAACAGGATTCCAACTGTCTACTACCGGAACAACAACTGCCTGTTTTCTCGATGTAGTATCCAGCCAGTAAAAGTTTACGCTGCCTCTGTTATCTTTACCGATAAATATATCTTCTACGGTAATATCCTGTCCTTGCATAGAAATTGGTGCGGTAATAGTGAGTACATTACCATTGCCTCCGGTAAAACCTGTAATACTAACTCCTGATGGCAGTTTACTGGAATCTATTGAATATCCTCCATTTAAATAATTAAGAGAGATAGTTGCTGAGCCTTTCAGAATTCCATTATCCTCTGTCAACTTTACTGTACTCGGGCTCGTATTTACCGCATAAGGTATAAATACCGAAGTGCCTGCTCGAGCTTTATCCATTAGCTGCAGGTAGAAGTTATATGCTCCCTGCCCAGCTGTATTTTTTACTCTAATCCTGTTAGATGATTGGAGCATAAAATCGTATCCAATTCCAGCACTTTCTTTCAGCCATGAACGGATGGCATTTGCGGTAGCATAGCGAATTTGTTGATCAGTAAGGCCTGCATTCCTATATGGATATGAATGCATCAAAATTGCTTTAAGTCCGTTATATGTTTCTTCCGAATACACTGCTTCAGGATTGAATTTACTGTACAGTTCGCCATCTGCACCTTCAATCATATGTTCAAGGCAGTATGCCACTTCTCCTGTTTCCGATACCCAATGAGGCGGTGTTTTTAAGTCCTTCCATGTACCGTCATCCGCTTTGTACTCAAAAAAGTTACCGCCTTCAGCTGCTGTTCCGCTTTCTATATGCGGATTGCTGGGCGGTGTTGCGTATGCCGTAGATAATTGCAGAATCGCTATTAACGCAATCGTTACAATAATACCAATTTTCTTATACATATTTTCCTCCTTTTAATTCTTGGCATAAAAAAAAGAACCACCTGCACTAATTTGCAGCGGTTGGTTAAAATTTTATAATGTTTTTAGATAATCTATTGCTACATTGTCTATTCCGTCTCCGCTTTTCAATGAGAGGAAACCGTTATGTGAGTTTTCACTTAGTACTTCCCGTACCATATTTAATACTTCATTTGTTTCATGTGCCCTTACAATTGCATTTACTACATATTCGCTCTTTTTGCCGCTTGGTATTGTCGCTAATATATCACTTGCTTTTTTATGATGCAGCTTGTCCAAGTTCAACCTTATACTTAATCTTCTTCCGTTCATTTCTTCTCTCGCAATGCTTTAGTGATTTTCTCATACCCTATAGCATTTGCTTTGATATCATCAATAACAGTCATGCTGCAAACTCTATTATTTCCAATATTCTGCTTTACAAACAATGCTCCGCCACCAAGAAAAATGATAGGAACAACGGCTGCATCAAATCCGCTTTCTGTAAGTGTACGGAATATCTTATTCACATATTCTCTGCCTTGGCTAATTATTATGCTTTTCGCTTTCTCATCCATACTGCAGGATTGATTTTTAAGTATCTGTTCAACTTGAGCAGCCGTTAATGATAATCCTGTGCTGCGCCTTACTTCTTCAAGGATTTTATCTATCATGCGGATTATTCCCAATTCCAAACTTCTGCAGGTTTCAGCATTTGGTGTGCCATAGTCAATTCGCATTACGTCTATCGTCCAGCTCCCTATATCGCAAATAATAACGGAAGGTTCTTTTTTTAGTTTTTCAATATAATCTGCAATAGCTGAATAACCTTGCGGATATACACATACATCATCAATTGATATTTTGTAATCCTGCCCTTCAAATTTGAAAAGCACAGGGTAATGTGTGTTTCTTTTCAAATATTTTATAAATTTATCCTTATCTCTTCCAAAGCTTGTTAAAGGCAAGCCCGCTGCCAAAGTTATATTAGCTTTTGTTCCAATGTTTCTGAACTGCAATTCTTTAGCTATCGCAGCAAGTGTCAGTATATAATAGCTGTCATCCGATGTTTTGTCTTTTATCAACGATTGCCTTCCACTGCCGCAAACATAGTATTTACCATTAAGCTGAACCACATTCTGCGAAGTATATGGCTCTTTTTCGTATTCCGTCAACCCTGTAGTGAACATTGTATTTGCTGTCTTCATCATCCCATATCCATGGTCAATTCCAAGTATCATTTTATACCTCTTTTCGTTTTTATAATATAAAAGAGGTTAGGTATACTTTTCATACCTAACCTCTTTTTATGATTCAATTTCATCTTTCTAAAGAAACTGTTTTTTGTTTTTGTCTTTGCGGATGTGACTTAAAATATTCATCCAATGCTTTTTGTATTGTAGTTTCGTACTCTTTCGGCGTTGTTTCCGGCGGAAAGTATTCTTTTACAGTTTTGTATGATACCTTTATAGCTCTAGGAGGTTCTTGATTCTTTTCGACTATGATTTTATCTATCTTCTCATAAGTCAACTCGCCATTTTGGCTGATACCCTTAAGCATTGAAGCCTGCTTAACCGGAACTCCGTATTTCTCCTCACGAGTTAAGATATCATAAAGCCAGCCTTGTTGCTCTTCAGTTAAATACGATAATTCTACAGCCGGAATAAAAGAAAGTTTTCGTTCATCTACCTTGTTCATAAATTCAGGAATAAGGTTTGTAAGCCGTATATATCGCTTTATCTGATTTCTGCTATCATTTGAATTCTCAGCAACAACTTCAACCGACTTCTTTCCCTTTAACATGTGCCCATTTTGGGCACATGTTAAATCTCTTCTATTTCCCTGCGATTTTATCGCTTCCAGTTTATACTTATACGCCCATGCTTTTTCAGAAGGAAGTATTGTTTCGCGCTGCTGAAGATTCGTATCAACCATTGCGATTGTAGCGGTTTCATCATCCATTTCACGCACATTGCAAGGTATTTCATCCATACCGGCAAGTCTTGTAGCCTGTACACGATTATGACCAGCAATAATCTCGTATTCATACTTTTCATCCTTAATCGGTCTAACCAATATTGGGACTATAATCCCTTGTTCTTTAATACTATCGGCAAGCCCCAACATCTTTTCATTATCATAAAGTTTAAAAGGATGTTTTGAGAATGGTTTAAGTTTTGTTATAGAGAGTGTTGTCGGTACACCGGTTACTTTCTCCCCGTTTTCTTCTGCTGTTCTCTGCTCGCTGGATTTAAAAATATCATCAAATGATTTGAGGTTTGCACTGCTACCCATTTGCAATGACCTCCTTGGCGAACTCTTCATATGCTATAGACACTTTGCATTTTGAGTCGTATTCAAAAAGGCTTTTACCGACAGCTGTATTCTCTACCGCTTTAACAGATTGCGGGATGGTTGTGTTATATATTTTAATATACTCACCATATGCTGACTGTAAATCTTGTAATATTGACTTTGAAAAATTAAGCCGATTATTGTACATAGTAATCAGGATGCCATTGAAACCTAATTCGTGATTTATATTCCTTTTAACTTTTGCAATAGTGCTTATCAGCAATTCCAATCCCTTTGCAGATAAATAATGTGCTTGTACAGGAATCAAAACGCTTGTAGCTGCAACCAGTGCATTGATTGTCAACATGCCTAATGATGGCATTGTATCAATTAATATCACATCATAATCTTCTTTTATTCTATCCAAGAAATTCTTAAGGATGTTCTCACGTGACATTGCATTGACCAATGAAGGTTCAATGCCGCTTAACTGGATTGAAGATGGTATAAGATCACAGCCTTCTGCTTTTAAAATGTATTCTTCTTTTGAAAGTGTAAAAGTTTCTTCAATGAGTTCTTTAATGATATTTGCCATAGTACAAGGCAATTCATCAGGGTTCGGATAGCCCATACACATAGTGAGGTTACTTTGCGGGTCCAAATCCAACAAGAGTACTTTTTTACCCTGTCTTGCTAGCGCTGTTCCTAAATTGTGAGTCGTGGAAGTCTTCCCAGTACCGCCCTTTTGGTTTGCAACGATTAAGATTTGTGTGTTTTTCATGATAATTACTCCTTTTTTGTACGGATTTTTTAATTTGGCACTTAAAAATCCCGTTTTTTGAAGTAATTATTCTGTTTTTATCCGGTTTTAGAATTCGGATATTAATACTACCGCTCCGCCACCGTCACAAGGTACATATAAGTGCCTTGTGATTTTTTATGTGCGGATTTATCCTGCCTGTTGTTTGTGATTCTGGGATTTTGATACCTTTTCCTTTAGATAACTGCTCAGATTATCGAAATCATTGAAATTGATCTTACCGATGAAGTTGAAGTATATATCAATCCTCTGGATGTAACCATTATCGGACTTTTCTTTCCTGAATACTTCAATATGATCAATCAACTCAACTACAGTTTCTCTGTCCAGTTCTGTGATATAGTTTCTGGCTTTGAAATTATCAATGATATCACTGATATGCTTGGTGTTATCTTTGACTTCATTCAGCTCCGATTTAAGAAATGTACGCTTTTCAGAAAGCTCTTCCTGCTTGGTCTCATATCCGTTCATGAGCTTTTTGAACATAGTTTCGGCTATATTGCCGTTTGCAATCTGCTCAATCAACACATCAATCTTTGAAGCCAGTGAGTTTAAATCACGTTCAGTTTTCTGCAGCTGTTTTTCAATCAGTGTGCCGTTCTTGGATTTTATCCGGTTATTGATTTCAATCAGCCTGCTTAAAAGAGTTTCTGAGTAATTAACTGCTATCTTAGAAAACTTGGTGATTTCATTCAATACTATAACTTCAAGCTCATCTTCACGTATTGCATGGAAACTGCAGGCGGTCTTTCCCTGATTGCTGTATGTGCTGCACCTGTATCTGGAACTGTCAGCATAACCGCTGTTCTTTACAAGCTGATACGTCATCTTAGCTCCGCAGTCTGCACAGAAAACTTTGCCGCTGAACAATGATACCGTACCATCTTTTTTAAGCCTTGGTGTGGTTCTTCTCTTGTTCTGCTTAATGATTGCCTGAACTCTGTTCCACGTGATTTCATCGATTAAAGCTTCGTGAGTGTTTTTAACAACCACCCAGTTATCTTCGGGGATAACATCACGCTTTTTAAGCTTAAAGCTTTTCTTCCGGCGTTTGCCCTGTGCCATATTACCGATGTATACCTGATTTTTCAGTATACGCATTATAGTGGCACTGCCCCAAGTCTCCGCATCTTGTGAGTATGGATTAGGTTTTCCTATCCGATTGAAGAAATGCACTCTTGGTGTAGGCACTCCTTCACCATTAAAGACTTCAGCTATGTGCCTTGCACTTTCACCTAAAGTGTAAAGATGAAATAACCTGCGTATTATCTCAGCTCCATCGTCCTCAATTACAAGGTGATGTTTGTCCTCAGGGTCACGCATGTATCCCATAGCAGGCTGGCTGCCGATAAACTGGCCCTTTTTCATCTGCGTTTTCTTTACAGTCTTTATCTTCCTCGATGTATCCTTTGCATAATGTTCATGGATAACGTTTAGGAATCCTGCGAAATCATTATCCTTCTCACTGTCCACATTATCTCCTATGGCAATGAACCTTACGTTATGTTTCGGAAAGAAAAAGTCTGTATAGTTGCCAACCTGTGCGTAATTCCTGCCCAGCCTAGAAAGGTCTTTTACAATAACCAT
This sequence comes from Christensenellaceae bacterium, assembly GCA_963677605.2. Classification (GTDB taxonomy): domain Bacteria; phylum Bacillota; class Clostridia; order Christensenellales; family UMGS416; genus JAGLOK01. Next base: position 676,295 of record CAXXDX010000006.1, read on the forward strand.
GTTTATGCGTTTCTTCTCTATATCACTGATTAATCTCTGAAATCCCGGCCTGTCAAATGTAGTACCGCTGATTCCGTCATCTATGTAGGTATCTTCTATCTCCCAGCCCCTTTCATTTGCATAATCCATGAGCATGTTCCTCTGGTTTGATATACTCATGCTTTCGTTGTCTGTTCCGTCGTCTCTTGACAACCTTAAATATATTCCTGCTTTGTAATTCATATTGCTCCTTTCAGTAAAAAAGCAGTATCCAAAGCAGCTTAGCCCGTCGCAGTGCCTTCCGCTTATCGCATCACGCTATCGCGTGATGCTTTAATGCTTCAGGACGGCTCCTCTTTTCCACAAAGCCATTCGGCTTTGCGGAAGCCTTTTTTTAGTATACTCTGAATACTGCTAATATTCCATAATTTAGTTTGCGTTTTTTATCCGGCTTTCTATCATCCTGTCCATGGTATCAGTAAATGTCCTGTCATTTTCAAAGTAACTTGATACTATGAATGTGGTTTTACCCAATCTTACAGCCGATATCATGAAGTTGTTGCCTACTCCGTATGTGTCGAGTTGTTCAATTTTCTTTTTCTGTGCTTTAGCCATATATTTACCTTTCCAACATTCCCTTTATAATGTCCTCAACATCCTGTTCCCGGAGCTGTAATTCCTCTTTGGGCATTGCATCCAGCAGTTTCTTCTGTTTCTTTGCTGTCCGCAGGGTGAACTCATTCTGTACATGCAGTTCCATTATCTTTTTGCTCTGTCTGTCTACTGTGGTTTCCAGGTTATCAACTTCTTTTTTCAGGCTGTCCATACTTTTCTTGTTCTTGTTAATTTCAGCAGTGAACTTCTGTGCCTGAGGAAACCATTTTTGCAATACCTTTATTGCTTCCGCCTTTTTTCTTGGTGCATTGAAGCTGCTTATATCATTTATCGCGGTCATAATCTCTTCCTGCTGTCTGTCCAGTCTTTGAGCCTGTTTGAAAAGCCATGGCGGTATATGCTCTCGCTTGATTATTATTGCCGATGTTCCGCGCTCAAAGAAGTCCCGTCTTTCTACAAACTTCTGATGAGCTTTATCCTGCCAAATTGAAAGCTTCTTCTGGTTGCCTATTATTTCTTTTGCTGATAATCTTCCATCCGATGTAATAGGTGTAAAGCAGATATGCATATGCGGTGTAGATTCATCCATATGCACTGTAGCGGTAAATACATTGTCTTTACCCACTTCATCCTGTATGAACTTAACTGCTCTTTCAAAGTACTCTCTGTGTTCTTCTGTGCTCGTTGAAGCGAAGAATTCCGGGGAAGCGGTAAATAGTACTTCCACCATCTTCACACTGTCCTTGCGTGTTCTGCAGCCTGCTGATTTAATCCTAGTGTTTATCTCCCTGTGGTATGTGTTCTCCGGCTTTATGATGTGATAGTTATCTTTTATCCTGTTTACGTCTATGTCTGGATTGCTGGCATATTTTTCCTTCTTGCGTTCGTTATGTGATTCCATTGATGAAATCTGACCGCCTTTGCGTTTAGCGAATCTCATTATTACATGCATTATTTGCCTCCCAATGACAGCTGTGACGGCTGTGACAGTTTATTTGGGTGTAAGGAAGTGCCGGCATTTTGTTTAGTTAATGTCAACATCCTGCCTTTACTGGTTCTTTGGTATTGATATATGATATTATTCTCCAATAGGAATGTACTGTGATATTGGTTTATTATCTTGGTAACTGTATTAAAGGGGATTGTTTCATTTTTCATTCTGAAAAGAAGTTCAGTGGCACTGCCTGTCCATGTATCTTTGTCTTCCATGAATTTGACAATATCAAACAGTACAGGTGGTGTTTCTTTTCTGATAATATCTTCTTTTTTATCGCAGCCCATGAAGTGCCACATGCAGTTTTCGAACGTAAGCAGTATTTCCTGATATTCCGTGTCACGGCCGGAGATAATCAGTTTTGCTGAATCGAGAGCTCTTTTATCTTTTACAAGCACATAATTACAATCCGCTCCACCTGAAATACCAGTACTGCCGGAAATCATCATCACCGGATCGCTTGCTGCATCTTTACGCAAGTGGTGCACGATAATTAGAGCGATACCATATTTATCAGCTAAAGATTTCAGTTGTGACACATCGTAATAATCATTGGCATAGGAGTTTGAACTCAGACATAGCCCTCTGACTTTTTGGAATGTATCTATTACAATCAATCCTGTATCGGAATAAGTTCTCATAAAACTTTCAATCTGTTCTGTCAGGCCTTCATTTAAAATACTGGCTGCTACTGCAAAATGCAGGCGGTCTGGTGCGTTGTCTGTTATTTGGAACAGTCTGCTTTGTACTCGGTTTAGTGTATCTTCCAGACATAAATACAGAACTTCACATTTCTGAGTTTCATATTCCCACAGAGGTTCGCCTTTAGCTACCTGCAGGCACAGGCTGAGCATCAGCCAGCTTTTGCCTATCTTCGGACTGCCTGCTAATATGTGCAGTCCCTGCGGAAGAATATCTTTCACTATCCAGTTGATTGGTTTCAGCGGTGTTGCAAGCAGTTCATCCGCATCCACTGTGTTGAGTGTCGTCGTCTTGTTAAATATGTTCATTGTTCGCCTCCTTTGTTGTATTTTAAAAGCGCCCCGAAGGACGCTTTCATGACATTTAATCTTTAATTCCCTTAATCCCCAAACAACTGTCATAACTGTCACAGCCGACATGGAAGACTAAGAAATTAAAAGTCTATACATTATATAGGACACTTAGAAGGGATTTGTTAAATGAAAAGTGTAAAAAAATATATTTTTTTAAAACAAGAAACTCTATGCAAGCACAGAGTTTCTTAGTTTTTCGACAAGTTTTTCTAATCTTACGTGTACTGCCGGTTTTGAAATGCCAAGCATTACACCTATTCGATCGAGTGTAATTATAACCTTAAGAAGCATTATTTACAGTATTGTTTATATTAATTATTCTCATGATATTATTTGTGTAGCGTGAGTCTTTTTGTTCTGTGCTATAAAATCATAAAGCCCAATTTCACTGTTTACCAAAGATGGCTAGATTTAGTCTTTGTGAAGGAATAATAAAATTCATCGCCAAAAGTAAACTGCAAAGCAGCGTGAAAATCGTGATAATTCATTAAAAAATTCTGCCTTGCCTCTTTAATATATTTAATTGAGTATTGTGCAGTTACAGAATTTTTTGCTTCTTTTATTTTTTCTTTATAATTAATTATAGAATCTATGCTTGCTATAATATCTAGTACAATAAAATTTAATGTTGTGTAATCTTTGCTCTCTAGTCCAGCATATCCATATATATTTGAGTATCTATCTTTATCTTTTAATGTAATAAGTGTATTTTTTATCGTTATTTTCGTTTTTTTCTTATTAGATTTTTTAGATTTGATTAATTGACATGATTCTTCTATTGGGAGAAATATATCTTTTACAAGAAAAGGGAATATTATATCTAATATTTCTTTTTTATCTATTTCTTCAAGATTTATTTCCTTAAAAGGATTTATATCCATACTTAGTTTGCCGTTAAAAAAGGCAATGGATTTTTCTTTAATTTTTTCTATATCATTCATAACTTTTCTCTAAGGTAAGTCGTAGTAATAAATATACAATTATATAGTATCACATACAATTTATTACTATCAAGCACATATTTTATAATAAATCTTGTAATTAATGCCTTATACAATTGTACCAAACAATAACTATCGATTAAACAAGAAACTCTATGCAAGCACAGAGTTTCTTAGTTTTTTGACAAGCTTTCCTAGTCTTATGTGTACTGCCGGTTTTTAAATGCCGAACTTCTCGCCTATGCGATTTAATGTCATTTCATTATAAAACCGATACTGGATGAGTTTCTTTTCATCATCTGTAAGTTCTATTGCCGCTTCCTGCAGCTTTTCTAAGAAAAGGTTCTTAATCACGTGATATTCGACCGGGGTTGTCATTGCTACATGGAATCCTATAGCTTCTTCCGGATTCAGTATAATATGCCTGCGGTCGGAGCGTTGCAGAGCCGCCATTTTCTTTCTGTCACGTTCTAAAAAATCTGCTACCTTTTTTGACACTAGAATATCTTGTCCGTTGTACCTGATCTGTACAACTGAATTTTCTTCAGCCATTGTTTCCTTTCACTTAATGTGAAAGGGTTCATGAGTACGAATTGATTATCACTGTCAAATGGTGATAGACGGCTTTCAAGTTTCAAACAGATTTAATATCATAAGATTGTCAAACTCTCTACCGTCAGGATTACATATCATGTAACCCTATCAATTTAAGATTTTATGAATTTGATATATTTCTATATCTGTTCTTTGCTATAGTACATATGTTCGTGTTTTGTCAAGTATCTCTCGAGCTATCGGGGCTGAATATGAATCTCAAATCAAAATATTGTGCCATACTGTATGTACAGCACTAAGCCTGAATTGGGGTTTTTTGGCATTTTCTTTTGTGGTAACTATATGTACAGAGCTGAAGTCTTCGCTTTACATACTGTGTGCACCAAATGGTATATGATGGTAATTTTGCTAGAGTATTTTGACATATTTTTATATTCAAATGTAACCTACAAAACAATGTGCAATTAATGACCTAAAAAATGAAAATATTTACATCAAAAAAACTATTCTATGATATAATCAAAAAATGTATAAAAAAATTGCAAATTAATAGGAGTACAGTGATGCGACTAAACAAAATAATAACCTTTTTAATAATATTAATATTATTTATTACAGGATGCTCTGAACAAGTAGCAAATGAAGAAAAAGAGATAAATGAAAGCCTAGAGGCTAATAATAAACCAACCATTGAAAGTAAAAATATTGAACCAGAAAACACAGGAAAAAACACAGAAGAAAGTATAGACTTCATAGATCCCCTCGATGATATTTATGCAAGCATAAATGATTGGAAAAGCACTTTTTATAATTATACTGAAACTCCTGAAAGTACAGGTAAAACTTATTACATTTCCAATTCAGGAAACGATAGCAACGATGGACTAACACCAGAAACAGCATGGGCTACACTGGAAAACACGATAACTTCAGATTTAAACGCTGGAGATGTTGTTCTGCTCGAACGTGGTGGAGAGTGGAATAATAATGAGCTTCTTAAAAAGAGCACAATATTATGGAAGATGGTTTATCAATTGAAATCCGGAGTTATTTTAGGAGCATACGGTGAAGGAGATAGGCCAGTTTTACGAGGTGATGAAATAGGTGCAGATAATCCAGAAAACTGGATATTATACGATGAGTCGGAAGAAAAGAAAATATGGGTGTACTCTAAAGAATTACTTGATTGCCCTGTTGTCGTTTTTAACGACGGTAATAGTTATGCATATAAAGTATGGCCTCTTTTAAAAGGTGAAGTATATGTAAATGAAAAAGGCGAGACATTAGATATAGGTCAAGCATTATATGAAGACTTAACTTTTTGTTCACTAGTGGACACTTCTAATGACCAAACTCTTATTAGAGAGGGAACCGCTTTAGGAAATTTATATTTACGATGTGATGAAGGTAATCCAGCAGAGGTATTTTATGAAATTGCCATTCCACAGCTGCCAGTAGGAATACATCTTTTAAAAGACGCAAAAGCAGATGGAATAGAAATTGAATATTTTACTATGAACGGCGTAGGTATGGATAGCTACGGAGGCGGTGAAAATACAGGAATGACTCTTTCAAATTGTGAGATTTCCTGGTGCGGTGGGTTGATTGGTGAATACCAAGATTATGGATATCCAGATGGATTGCTGATTGCGTATGCATCTGGTGGCCCGGTACAAATTTCAGGTACCGATGTGACAGCAACGAATAATTATATTCATGATTCCGCAGTTATGACGTTTATAATATCTTTACATGCTGACGGACCTGACAAAATCACTTTTTCTAATATTTTGATTGAAGGCAATCTTATCGAAAGAAGTGGCACAGCACTTCATTGGGCAGATTTAACTACATCGGATAATAAAGGAGCACAAGGATTTATCTCCAACTTAGAATTTTCAAATAACATAGTTAAAGACACTGGCAGTGGTTGGGTAAAGAAAATTTGTGTTGAAGACACACACATGTGGATATTTTTATCTTCAATAGAAAGCTATATGGGCGCTAGCAGAAATGATGGTATATACATACAAGATAATACTTTCTTTTTTGCGGAAAGAGATTTGATTATATTCAATGCATGGCTTTCTAATTCAGAGAAAAGGGTAGAAAATGATCCGATTTTTTCTGGAAATACTTATATTCAAAAAAGTAATAAACGGTTAGCTCTATGGAATGCTGAAGCGGTTGAGCTAACGCAAGAAGAAGCAGTAAACAAACTAAAGGATGATACAAGTAAAGTTATTATTGTAGATGATGCCAGCTCTCTTTCAACTGAAAACAAGAATACTGATTTACAAAGAGCAAAAGAGTTGGGAATCGGAGAATCATTAGGTGATACTCCAATAACATACGCACAGTTTTTAAATATTCTAAATAATACAGTACATCTTTGTAATGAGGAACTGGCTGTTGAGTGGCAAAATAAGTTTATAGAAGCACGAACATCAGATCAAGTTTTAACACGCCAAGAGGGGATGTTACTTTTATATCTTGTTGCAGAAATGTTAGGTTCTGAATACAACAGTTTTAATACTAATTGGCAATTATTAAATGATAAAATGGGCGCATCCTGTTGGGATGAAATAACTATGGACTACCCCTTAATTAACGGATGGGAACAGCCAGCAAAAATATACTATTCTGATAGAAATAATGATTTTTATAATTGTAGCAACCATATGATAGCAGCATACTTTTATTCTTTTGGAAGAGCACATCGAATTTGCAATTGGGGCATTCTAGAAGGAGAGAAGCTATTGTTTGATTATGATATTACAAGTAATTCAATGAGATTAAAGGATAATTTAACATCAGATGACGCAATATTATCAGCGTTAAGGCTTTATGAATCTGTAAAAAAATAAATATATCTTTAATGTAACTAATAATTAAAAGTGCTAGTGCATTTATGTTTATTTAATGAAGTTTGACTTAAGGTCTAACTTTCGGGAATTCACTTTTTTACACCGAAAAGACTAACAGAAAAATGCTTGTCCGGCAGCGGATTTTAATTCGCTGTGGATTAGCATTTTTGCAGCAGATACAGAAGCTAAACATTATTAATTTTGATGGATTCTGCTGCTTGTCTTTTATCGGTGTAACACACTAGACTTTGCTTCGCAAAGTCCTGTGTGCTCTTCGAGGCCTGCGGTCAAAACGCCAAACATTTTAAGCCTTTCCTGTGCTTAAAACATTTGCTTATTTCCCCTTAATAGTCGCTCGTTTATCTCGCTCGAATGACAGCTTAGCCGGATATTTGCTTACTGTCCAACTAACTGTCATAGCCGACATAGCTGTCATTATGCATACTGGAAAAACAAAATATTATACTAAATATATATGCTTTTCAGTATTTATTTCATCAAAAACATTGATGAAAAGACAGGGTCATACCATATGGGTGCCTGTCTAATTATGAGGCTTCCGTTGTGGATGACGCTATTGTTATATAATGGTATTTATGCTATGAATTAGACATAACATGTGGGTGTCTTTTTATTTTTTGTCAGACCAATATATGCGACTTTAGGCTATTACATAAATTCATTAATAGTACTTCGGATAATTGTGAACTTTAATTATTAGGTAATACCACACATTGATATAATATACAATATATGGTATTATTGTTTTGGAGCCATAATGTAAATTATTGAGGTTTATAATGGGTAACAAACATCTTATTATTCCATAGGAAGTCTATTTGAAAACCTTGATTTTAATATACCTACTATTGAAAATACTGCCCAGAGAATTTCAAATTTATTAATTAATGATGGATTCATTATTCACCGGTATAATTCCAATTCAACGAATACCGTATATCTAAATATTGACTGCTATTTGTGCGGAATTATTAGAATCAGCGATCATCCGGAAAAAAGTCATAAAAAAATTGCATATCATTTATTAGAATTTCAAAAAGACATAAAAGTTTTTAAGGATTCTAATGGTTTCATTCAGAGAATATATCCTTTAAACGAATACGAGACTCTTTTCAATTACATACAAGAATCACGGAAAAGGAAGTTCAAAAAATATGGTGTTTCAAACTACAATTTCTTGCTAGAATATAGGAAAGAGACAATTCAACATAAGAATAAACATTTTGACTTCTTTTTGGTGCATTTTTCAAATGAAAGTAAATAAACTTCTTCTTAAATCAATATTGTATAAATCAAATCTAAATCTTTTTTTCAATCATCAATAGGAACTTCTGCAAAATACAAAGAAATTGTATATCCAAAATTTCCAATTGGGAATAATTCTATATTATTGCTATTAAGTTTGCCAATAATACTGTAAATAAAAGCATCCTTTCTTATAACTCTTACATCGTAGCCGCATTCATTTAATCGTTTGCACTCATTATTATACAGTTCATTTAATTTATTATCTTTAATGGAATTATATTCGTTAATAGCTTGCTGAAGTTTTTCCTTAGCCTCCAATGTGGATTGTATAAATTCTTCATCTTCTTGCTCTAGAATCCAAAATTCTTTATACAATTCTTCAATGTTACAGTTTTCCGTACGATTTATGTATATTTTAGATTCTTTAAAACTTCCAAATAAATCATTATATTGTTGAATTAGAGGATTTTCTTTCCATTCTTTAATTGTTTTACCTTGAAAAACATAATCGTTTTCCATTATGTAGCCACTGTTTTCTTTATATAGATTAATACTTACATTTACGTAATAATTATTGGAAAATCCGGCATTTACAAATTCTTTTATCTTATTTGAATATACAATTTCTCCAACCTGCGGCTCAATGTCATCTAAAGCATCTTCCTCATAAGTTATTATAATTTGATCTTCAGTACTATAATGTTGTTCTTCTATTGTAATTTTTTTATTTGAAGAATCTTCTTTTTCTACATAACTATCTTTATATCCTTCATTATTCTTTATACTTTTAGGTAAAAAGAATAATAGCAAAGTAATTAATAAGAATGTTGCTAATAGAAATATTAGAAAGAATAGTTTATAACTTTTACTCATTATTCATAACCTCTATAGTTTTTGTAATATATAAAAGCAGCAATTTTTAGTTGAAAATTACTGCTTCTATTATTTTATTTTAAATTACCACCAAGCTAAGCCAATTGACTCTCTATCATTTGAGCCATAGTATCTCACTTCAATTGTATAAGTTCCCGATACAGTTGGATCAAATTCTACAACTTCTATATTATTATATGAGGAAGTAGAAGAAATACCAGATAGAAGATTACCATTTGGGTCACGAATAAATAAATCTAAATCACCTAAAGAAATTTGAGACAGATTGTAAGTGCTAGTATGATCTCCTGACATTGAATTTTGTTTCAACCAAAACAGAGCCACTCTTACTTGCGATGAAGATGAACTTGCATAAAAAGTTGTGGTATAAGTGAATTCATCATCATCTTTACTATCGCTTTCATATCTATAATTACCAACAACGTATCTGGCATTTTTAGAGTCAAGGCAGCCTGCTCCTTCTACTTCATCAATAAAATTCGAACCAGATACTCCATAATTTGACGGCTCAATTTTTCTAAAAGCACTTGCAAGTAAAATCGCTTTCATAGCAGTTTGTTTTGTTGCTAACGAAGAGTGAATATCTATCATTTGAGCTATTGTTGCTGTAACCATAGGAGCGGAATTACTCGTTCCAGTTACGTTGCCAAATGAAGGAAGATATATATTTTGAGCAGGTGCAATTAAATCAGGTTTCTCGGTAAAATAGCTGCTTGATTCATTCCATGAGGTTCCACCGTATATCACATGATCATCATAGTAATATGAATTAACATCATTATATCCACCAACAGTTATCGCATTATAAGCCATACCAGGAGAAGTAATATATCCTCCGCCATATCCATTATTTCCTGCTGATTTAACAAAATGAACATCATGGTTCATCGCTATATGATCAACCCATTGCGATTCAGTATCATATGAAGCATTATCATTCAATTTACTGCTCATATTAATGACATTAACTCCCTGAGTTAATAACCATTCTATCTCCTCATAAAAAGTGCTGCCATTATAGCTATGTGTTGAATAAAGAGTCGCGCCATTTGCTATACCTAAAGTATCACCTACCATTATCGTAGCGTTTCCAGAAGCATGGTCAGTGACATTGGCGCTGCCATATCGTCTTGTAATACTACCAGAATTAAGTTCGGAATCGGTTGTATCAGGAGAACCACTTTCAAACATACCTATTTTAACTCCTGTACCGTCATATCCTAGCGTATCCCTAACATAATCAGCTTGAATTAATTCTGTTGCTCTTTCCAGCTCATCTTCACATTTTTGTTCAACATATAAATCTAGAGTGACCACATTTTTCATTTCTGCTACTGTCTTTATACTATCTTTGCTTAATTCAACAATTAACATAGGAGAATACTCACTAACAAATGGATCTCCTTTAATTACTTCAGAGCTAATCTCTGATAGAAAATTATTATTGTTTAGGGTATATTCTTCTTTATATATTGCTCTTTTTTGTGATATAGCAGCTTGTACTTCAGATAACTCATACTTATCACTTTCTGCTTCTGAGAACAATATTTCATATGCTTTTGACGAAGTATTCTTCAGCTTATCTCGTATTTTCGTATGATCAACATCTTCAAGAATTATATATACTTTTATTGTATCGCTGCTACTTGAATCAAGAGCTTCTTTGAGATTTTTTGAAATTACTGAGGTTTTGTCAAAAATATATGAATGAATTTTTTCATCAAACTCTTGTACTGTTCCATCAGATAATAGTATAAACCACCCAATTTTTTCATTATCTATTATAATAGAATAAACTTCATTGTTATCATTACTATGAAGTAACCACCCTCGTACATTCACATTATCACCGTAAATATTCTCCATATAAGTTACAACTTCTTTCGGTATTTCAACAAGATTATCATAATTTATTGAGTCTGCAAATAATGTTGTAGCTTCATCTTTTTCTGAATCATCAATGATATTTGTGTCTTGTGCATATACTGGAGACATTGCGAAAAATATCATTATCATTGATAGAAATATTAAAACCTTTTTGTTAATTTTCATATGTTGTGCTCCTAAATGTATTTTTTGAGCCAATTATGTTATAATATTTCAAGTCCTTACTTCACCAATATCGCTGGCTCAAAGCGATAGGTTCGCGCCTAGGTTTTGTATGGACTTTTTATTTATCCATTGGTAACACCGCCTTTCTTATAAAAAATTTGAATTACAAAACAAGTGTTTTTTTCCATATTTTGATAATTGGATTGTAACATATATTTCCATACATTACAAGAGTTTTATTATAATATTAATATATTGTTACATATACTTGTAATAGTGCATATTTCGGCGGGATTTGAACACCTTGTCCGGGTTATGTGAACACTCCGCCGGAAACATTTGAACACTAAAACGGAAACACTTGAACACAATAACGGACACATTTGAACGCTTCGCCGGGAGTATTTTAACACCTCTTGCCGTAATAAAAAAATACAGCTATTCTTCAAACAAGAATATGAATGGAGAATGGCGGCATGAGGAGAATAGAAATGACGGAAGCGAAGGAAATTTTACGACTGCATCAAGCGCTGGGATTAAGCCAGCGAGCGATAGCAGAAGCGACCGGATGCTCGGTAGGGACAGTGTCAAATGTATTGCATAAAGCGGAAACCGCGGGCATTAAATATCCAATACAAATGACCGACAAAGAACTTGTGTCGCTGCTCTACCCGCCGGTAAAAGGAACTGATTCCAAACAGCGAACGGAACCCGATTTGTTATACATACATCGGGAGATGCAGCGCAAGGGCGTAACATTAACATTGCTGTGGGAAGAATACAAAGCAAAATACCCCGACGGTTTGATGTTCACCCAGTTCTGTGACAGATACCGGACGTTCCGCAAACAGAACGATGTATATATGCATAAAATATACAAAGCCGGCGAAAGAGTAATGGTGGACTGGGCGGGTCTGACAATGGAATATACCGACACTTATGGCACTAAACATCCGGTATATCTTTTCGTGGCCGATTTACCGGCAAGCTCATATATTTATGCGGAACCGTTTCGTGATACAAAACTGAGTTCATGGATAGACGGGCATGTTCATGCTTTTGAGTTTTTCGGCGGCACACCGAGAATATTAATACCGGATAATACAAAAACGGCAGTTACGAAAGTAAATTATTACGATCCCAAGCTTAACAGAACATACCGGGATATGGCTGCACATTACAATGTGGCAATTATTCCTGCGAGGCCTAGAAAACCAAGGGATAAAGCGCCTGTTGAAACGGCAGTGCAAATTGTGGAGCGGCGGATAATCGCCAAGCTAAGAAACAGGCAGTTTCTCTCTTTTGACGAGCTGTATGACGCAGTGAAAGATGAGCTTGATATTGTCAATACCAAGCCGTTTCAGAAGATACCATCGAACCGGGAAGATACTTTCCGCGAGATAGAACAAAAAGAGTTGAAACCATTGCCTAAAGACCGTTATGAATATGCCGAGTGGAAAACCCTTAAAGCGGCGTTTGATTATCATATTGAGTATGACAGGCACTATTACAGCCTTCCATACATATATGCGGGAAAATATTTAGAGATTCGCGCTACATCCCGCACAATTGAAATATTCTTCAAGCATGAACGGATAGCAGTCCACAGGCGCAATTACAACAAAAGCCAACGGTATACCACCTTAAGGGAGCATGTGCCGCCGGAACACAAAGCGGTATCCGAATGGGATTCCGAGCGTTTCATATCATGGGCGCGAAAGACAGGGCCGAACACTGAAAAATTCATACAATGGCTGCTGGAAAGCCGGGAACATCCCGAACAGGCATTTAAGACTTGTGCCGGCATACTGCGTTTGGCGGAAAAAGTACCGGCATCACGTATGGAAGAAGCCAGCAAAAGGGCTATCGAGCGCAATGTTTATTCATACAAATATTTCGATATCCTCCTGAGAAATCTTGATTCTGCAAACTCTGTGCAGCCCATTCCGCACAGCAATTTAAGGGGAAGCCATTACTATGGAGGCAACGGTGATGCTTGATAAAATTACAATAAACCAGCTGCGGGATATGAAACTCACCACTATGGCCGCTAAGGCTCTGGAGCAGCAGGAACAGCCTGATATGCTCGCCTTATCTTTCGAAGAGAGGCTGGGGTTACTGGTGGATGCTGAATGGACTGCTAAACGCACAAGGCGAATTGAGCGCTATATCCGCCAGGCTGATTTCCGCTTTGATGCTGTTATCGAAGATATCGATTATCACGATAAGCACGGAATCACGAAAGAAGATGTTATGAGATTAGCCGAAGGAAATTATATTTCAAAAAAACAGAACATCATTTTCTCGGGTCCTACCGGCATAGGAAAAACTTATCTGGCGTGTGCTTTGGGAAGACAGGCTTGCTATCAATACACAGCCGTTAAATATTTAAGGGTATCAGACTTTTTTATGATGCTTTCCGACGCTCATATTGAAAACAATTATTCCGCGTTCAGAAAGAAGCTCATAAGGGTTCCTTTGCTAATTTTGGACGACTGGGGGATAAAACCATTTACTGTAGAAGAGAGCCATGAAATTATGGAGCTTACCGAAATGCGATATCAATATGGTTCTACTATTTTCTCAGGACAACTGCCACCAAGTGGCTGGCACGAGTTATTTCCCGATCCCACGCTGGCTGACGCCATTTTGGACCGCATTGTACATAACGCTTACAAATTTAATCTGACTGGAGAATCAATGAGAAAGACTCTTGCTGAAAAGCAATTTGCTGGTGAAAAGCAAAGCGGATAGACGGCGCCTTCGGCGCATATGCTGCTCGATATTTTGCCAAAATATTTGCAGAAAGCGGCGAGTAGCTTTATACTGACTTTATATTACGGCAGACTGTTCAAATACTTCCGTTCTGCCGTTCAAATGTTTCCGGACATACTGTTCAAGTGCGCCGGAATACGCAAATAGGGCACTAAAGAGCTAGTTTAAAGTATTTTTTATGGCAAGTTGATATAATATTAACAAAATAAGTTATTTTAAAAAAAGTATAAAATGTTGCTAAGCTGAATTAGAAACTGCTATTAGTACCTAGTTCGTACTACTGCTCTCTCCGCCAAATATGGTTAATAGGGCACAAAGCCAACCAAGTGATAAAAGTACATCCGTTTTGGATGTGCTTTTATATTATCATCCATTCTTTTTAGTAGCAACTTTTTCAGCATAATCTTTGAAAATATCTTCGAAATTGAAGATTATCTTTATCTTGTTACTGTCTTCTATAATAACTCTATCTATCAGCTTAATAACCTTGTCTCTAGTCAGCTCTTTGAACTCATTATGTTTCTTAAGATATTCGATAGTTTCACTTATAGGCAGCTTCTTAGTTTTCTCAAGCTCAATACTTTTGTTAATTGAAGTAATCTGTTTTAGTAAGTCGTTATACTGTTTCTCAAAACTGATCTTCATATCTGAGTATTCGGTTTCTGTAATTAGATTTATCTTATAATCCCAATACAATCCCTCGCGAATCATTTTAATATCTTCCAGCTCTTTCTGAGCCTTCTTGAGCTTATTTCCGAAGAATGATGATATATTATCTTGTCTGCGTTTCTCCTCCAGTTTGTGGATGAAGTTCTTATCAAGCGCAACATTGGCATAAAGATTAATAGTTGTTAGTAATGTATCAATCAGCTTATCTTCTTTTATGTAGTGTGAGCTGCAATATTTCTTACCTTTATTCTTGTATGTGGAGCAGAGTAATCTGTAGACCTTTTTGTTATTGCAGAGAGCTGTATTTCTTATCATCTTTCCTCCGCAGCTACCACAGTATACATAGCCCGCGAGTATAGAAGGTTTCGCTTGTTCCATTATTTGGCGTACAGGCTTTACATTACGATTAAGAATATCCTGTGCCTTATCAAATGTTTCTTTGGATACGATAGCTTCATGGGTATCTTTAACAATTATCCATTTATCCTTAGGCTGAGGTATACGTTTCTTTACCTTATGATTAGGAGAGTATGTTCTGCCCTGTACCATATCACCGGTATAGATATGTTGATCCAATATATTTCTTATAATACTAGAATTCCATTTGCCTGCTTTTTCTTTCCCGGCTTTCTTAGCCCTGTATGCTCCTGGTGATAATATATTACTTGCATTTAAGTCTTTAGATATCCCCGAGAGCGTTGAGCCTTGCGTATAATCCGCAAATATCTTTATCACGATATCTTTTACCTCTTCATCAATTATCAGCTTGTGCTTATCCTGAGGAGATTTCGAATACCCATATGGTGCTAATGAACCGACAAACTTGCCTTCTTTCTGTTTTATCTGGAGACTGGACTTTGTTGATATGGATACCTGTGTTAGATAATGGTCATTTATCAGGTTGGTAAATGGTATATCTATGCTTTCCATTCTCTTAGGATTGGCATAGCTGTCTATGTTTTCACCGAGTGATATGAATCTAACATTATTCGAAGGAAAATATATTTCCATGTAATAATTGGTTTTGATGTGTTCACGTCCAAACCTAGATAAATCTTTTACTATTACACAGTCGATTATCTTTCTGTTTATATCTGATATCATCTGTTTGAATGCAGGTCTTTCAAAGTTACCGCCACTGTATCCATCATCACAGTAAACTTTATATACGTTCAAAGATTCGTCCTTATCAATGAACTTTTGTATATAGCTTTTTTGATTGGATATACTGTCACTTTCAGACTTATCCTTTTCAGCTTCTGATATCCTGACATAAACCGCTGTATTCCATATTCTGTTTTGATTAACCGAAGCTGACTGCATGCATATCTCCTACAAGCTCTGGATTTATTTCTTTAAGATTATCTGCAAGTTTATCAAACATGTTTTCATATTTAAACTTAACGTATATCTGCTTTTCTGCAGTCACATAAATCTTATCTATGAGCTTAGTGACTATCTCTCTGTCCAAAGTGAATATCTTTCCACACTCAATTATCTCTTCTATCCACTGCTTTTTGTTACTTTCACCACTGTTTTCACTTTCCAACTCTTCTTTAAGCAGTAGGATATCGTGTTCTAATTTTGCTATATCTTTAGTGTAATTATCTTTCATTCTGATAAATTCATCTTCTGTGAGAAGCTCTTTTTTGAAATCTGTATATAATGAATGTTTTAATCCATGTAATTCTGTTATTTTTTTATTGTTCTTTTCTATAGACTTTGTAATCCCCGGAACCATACTATTTTCTTTTTGATATCGTCTATAGTTTGCAATAGTACGCTTTATATCAAGAAGGTTATTTATCTGGGCATTGATTTGATGTTTCACAGCCACATATATCAATTCTTCTCTAATGCTATGTGACTCAGGGCACACAGATTTTCCGCGTTGGTTATATGACCTGCATTTGTAGTAAACATATCTTTTACCTTTAACCAAAGAATCATTACGTATCATCGAATATCCACAGTCTGCGCATCTCATATATCCCGAGAAAAGATACACATTCTGTTTGTTTGGTGAAGTTCGCTTCCCACGCCTTTTGAGTATATCCTGAACTGTGTAAAATATATGTTCTTCTATAATTGGCTCATGAGTATCGTAAACAATTATATGATCCTCTTCTTTTAGGTAAATTGTCTTTCTATCTTTATAGTTTCGGGTAGTAACTCTCTTTTGGTCAATAGCTCCGATATAGGTCTTATTTGTTAAAATTTTTCTAATTACACTTGGATACCAACCTTTACTTTGGTTTATATAATTGTATTCTTCGTTAACACTCTTTCTGTAATCACTTAATCTAATTACACCTAAACGATTCAACTTCTCAGCAATCCTTATCATTCCAATTCCATCTATATACCAATTGAAAATTTTTCTTATTATAATAGCAGCCTTTTCGTCGATAATTAGTTTGTGACTGTTTTTTGGATCTTTAACATAACCGAATGGAGCATATGGAGAAATATACTTCCCTTCTCGTCTTTGCATGTCTTTTACTGCTCTAACTTTCTTGGATATCTCCTGACTGTTGTTATCGTGAATTAGGTTCTTGAGCCTCAATAGAAGGTCTGTGTTTATTGCAGGATTATCATAACTATCTGCGTTATCAAGTATTGATATGAACCTGCAGTTGTACTGAGGGAAAAAATCCTCAATATATCTGCTGCTTTCAATGAAGTTTCTTCCCAGCCTAGACAAGTCTTTGATTATCACACAATTAATTGTGCCAGCTTTTATATCTTCAATCATTCTTAGAAATCCCGGGCGATTGAAGTTTGTGCCTGTGTAATCTTCATCAATGTAACAGTCACCAAATGTGATACCATCTTTTTCTTCAACAAAGTTTTTCAGCATCTTCTCCTGATTGAGTATACTGTCACTTGTTCCTTTGTCTCCGTCCTCTCTAGAAAGACGTATGTACAGTCCTGCTCTGAATTCTTTTGTTTGTTCCATATGTTCCTCCGTATTAAATTTTTAAGGTGCTTACCTCACTTTCAAGATATCAACCGAACTGATTAATATCTAATTTGGAGGTGTGTTTTTTGTTTTTGTATGTCATTTGTATGACAACTGGCAAACATATTCATTCTTGCCGCATTGGATAGGATATATTATAATGGCAAATACTTCAAGCAAGTTATGACTAATTCAAATTTTGCATTTAGTCATTCTTGCTACGTTAATTTAGAATGGAGAAACAATGGGTATACACGCATATATCACTGGGGATAGAGTAAAGCTATATTTTGACAGAGAGGAACAAAGCCTTACATCCGAGTTTGATTACAAGCTCGGTGAACAACTACTAAACTTCATATGGCTACCAATAGATAAGATTATTCTTCTCTACAATGAACTAGTCGGATTATATACCAAAGACTTTACTGCTGATTCAACAATAGATGAAATTGTAAACTCAGAATTGTTTGCAATAAAAGAAGGCGAAGTTGCGGATAAGATTGATAATTACTGCTGTTATCTTCACTTTTACACACAGAAGTTATTATTGTTTTTCTATGCATATACGGAACTTAAAGACGATAAGGTTGCAATGAGGGATATTATAGATAGATTTATCTCAGGAGAACTGGGGCATATAAAGGATGCTGTTAAAATTAGTTCATCATATGCAAATGAAGATGATTTAATAATTAGATCCTTGCTTTCTAAAATGTTTAATCTTTGCATGGGAAAACATTCATTTGAAGTACAGAAAAAGGTTTTTAACTTAGCTGTGCAGCTTATTGTGATATCAATAGTTTCTATAAGGAATATGATCAATGATGAACTGGATTTGATGATGAACGAAGAAAATATTCCAGAAGGTTTATCACCGTTACAAAAGCTATGTTATCACGACCTAAAGCGCCCTAATCCATATTACATCGATAGAAATTTCAACACAGTACTTAAGCAGTATCCAAAGGTATACTCTGATTCATATGATGAAGATAATATTGAAGAGATAGATAGCATAGTTAACAATGAATCCACGATAGTACCAATGTATCCCATTGAGTTGTTAGATGATTTAATAACGCTTGAAACATACAGACTGTTTGCCAATGAAACCATTATCAGAAAGTGTAAGTATTGCGGTCACTACTTCATTCCTGAAAACCGTTCTGATTCTGATTACTGCAACAGGATAAAAGAAGACGAAACAAAACCATGTAATGTTGTAGGTCCCAAACGAATATATGACTTGAAGAAAAAGAATGACCCAATAACCAAAGCCCACCATAAAGCTTACAATAGGATGAGAGCAAAACTAAGAAGAGAAAGTATAACTCAAACTGAATTTTGCAACTGGTCTGACATGGCAACAAAGAAAAGGGAAGAATGTAAAGAAGGGAAAATAATCTTCGATAAATATCAAGAATGGTTAGATAAAGATAAAATACAATAATAATATACACATGCTTATATACTAAAGTAATATATTATTATATTTCCTATATTTATCTTAGTACTTCCTTATATATATTACTTCTTGGTAGTCGCGACATGCACCCTCCGGGTGTCGAATAACGACAGGTCTATTTTTACGTAAAAATATATGGTAATGTAGAAATGAGCTTTAACCATTCAAATTGGAGTATTTGTAAGAATTAATTACACAAGCAAAAATTCTTATGTAATTACAAACTGTAGACAAGAGGTACAAAAATGAGCAAGACACTACTAATAATTTTTATTATCTTTCTGCTTATTTCTAGCACAGGCTGTGCAAGCAATCTTCAACCCGACATCCTTAAAGAGGCTCCAACAGCAGAAGGATATTCAATTACTGATAATGGTGAATTACACATTATTTCGGAGAACCGGACAACAGTTTTAGATATTAACGCGCTTCCTGATAGTCAGATACTTGAGAATGATAACGGTAAGCTTCTTGTTTTGTCTGATCCGAGTGATAAATACACGCATGGCATATCAGGTGATAAACTTGAGCCAACCTCTGTGACGCTAATAAGTCTTACAGATGAGCCTTCTGTCATAAGTAGTTTTTCAGTTCCTGAGGACTGGGTTATAGAGAGCATTAGGCCTATATGGTGTGACTGGGATGGCGACGGAGAGCTGGACATCGTTTTAACATTGAGTAACGCAATGTTCGGGGCGAAGCTTGCTTTATATGATGAGAGTGGAAATTTACTTGCAGAAAGTGGGCCTATCGGCACAGGTTTTCGCTGGCGCCATGCTCTTGATATTGCTGCCTTTGGCGAGGATGGCGAGCTGCTTTTAGTGGACATTATAACACCGCATATTGGTGGCATTGTCACCTTTTACAGTTGGGATAAGGAAAATAACTCTCTTACGACCGTAGCATCTCTTTCAGGCTATTCCACTCATGATATCGGTTCCCGCGCTATGGGAATGTTTGCTTTGTTGCCTAATGAGCCGAATAATCAGATATCATTAATAGTACCTTCTCAATCCAAAACAGAGCTTGCTGCGCTGCGTTTCGTATCAGGCAGTATCCAAAAAGAATGGAGACTGCCTCTTGGAGGGACTTTAACCGGAAATATTGAGTTAGTCGAGTTTGAAAGCGGTTGGGCTATTCAGGCGGTTGTGGATGGAGCAAAACTTGTTGTTGATATCCCATATTGATCTGCTCGAGAAACATTATAGACCTGATAGAGATTTTTAGCAGTATTTATCCAGATTTATATGAATACCCACTCGGCTATAGTCCACCTTCACCACAGACAATTATATTAAATATCGACATAGTTAAAGCGGTTGGATACTAATCTAAATTTTGGCTCCACGTTCGGTGGATTATCAATCATTGACTTAAGAGCGTAATCATATCTTGAATATTTTAACTAGCAGAAAAACTGAGGTGCTCTGTAGTCTATTCTCCACAAAAATAATATAGATTTACATTATAATCATACTTAAACTCATCAATCCTTTTTCAAAATCAATCTCAATCCTTTTAAAAACCTGTTGTTGAGCATTAGGACAAGACCTTCCACAAAGTATTTTGGCAACCCTTCTCCTCCCATCATTTCAAAAGCTCGTAGTGGCATTTCATTTACGATTGCTTCAAACATTCTGATCATTTTTTCTTGCGCGGCTTCTCCATCCCCTTCGACTCTTTCCCTGAGGTTCTTTATAATCATTTTATGGAGCATTCTTCCCAAAAATTTATGCTGGATATCACTTACAGTAGTAGAACGATCTATCTTCTTTCTTTTATCAAAACGATTCTCCGGTATTGCTTTACCTAAAATCTTTTCAAACTGCAAATCAGATATTTCAAGTTCCCCTTCCGGAAGAACGTAATATTGTGATATTTTCTCATAAGGACAAACATATTCTTTATCACCATCTATTTGAATCATCTCACTCAGACGTATATCCGCACTGGATGAACCTAACAGTATTCCGTATTCGCCTGAGTCCACATTCCAGTCGTTAATTTTTATATCATAAAAAGCAAATGCCCTTTTATCTAGAGTAAAGTAAGCCTCTTTTTGCTCCCCTGCCTCAAGCTCCAGTTTACAAAACCCCTTAAGCTCTTTTTCCACTTTGAACAGTTCTGATTCATTGTTTTTAACATAAAGCTGAACCACTTCGCTCCCAGCTCTTTTACCTATGTTTTTGACAGTAGCTGAAATGTCATAATCAAACTCACCTTTTTTTCTGACTTTTAAATCCGAATATTTGAAATCCGTATAGCTTAATCCATGTCCGAACGGAAAAAGTACTTCTTTTTTAGCTTTATCATAATACCTATATCCCACATAAATGCTCTCTCGGTATTCCACTGTAACTGGCCCGCTCGGGAAATAATTATAGCTCGGATTATCCTCCAGTTTTTTGGGGAAAGTCTCAGCAAGCTTACCACTTGGGTTTTCTATCCCATAAAGTATATCCACAGCCGCTGAAGATCCAGCCTGTCCACCTAGATAGTTTTCAAGCACAGCCCCCACAGAATCTATCCAAGGCATTTCAACCGGCGCTCCGTTTTGCAGCACGACAATAACGCTTGAATTTACTTCGCACACTTTTCTAATAAGCTCATTATGGCTTAGAGGCATGTCAAGATGCTGCCTGTCGTAACCTTCTGATTCATAATCATCTGTGAGCCCTGCGAATATAACGACTTTCTTCGCATTTTTTGCAAGTTCCACAGCTTTATTAATTTTTAATTCATCAGGTTCTGGGGAAGTTATACTATACCCATGAAAATAATCATACTCAGCTCCGATTAGGTCAAGCGTTCTAAGTGCATTGTCCACTTTGTGTGGGTTAATCTGCGAAGAGCCTGCACCCTGGTATCTTGGCTTTTTCGCAAACTCTCCAAGCACCAAAACTTTTTCACTCTTTTGGAGCGGAAGTACACCTTCATTCTTCAGCAATACACATGATTTTAATGCAGCTTCTTTTGCCAAAGCATGATGTTTTTGTATATCATAATTTGTCTCTGAAATATTTTTAACAGATTTATTGATAAGATTTAGCACCCTCAACACAGCCTTATCTAGATCTTTTTCAGAAAGTTCCCCGTTTTTTACAGCTGCAACTATTTTCTCATCATTCTTACCATCACTTGAAGGCATTTCCAAGTCAAGTCCGGCTCGGATTCCCTGAACTCTGTCATTGCAAGCACCCCAGTCCGACACAACAACTCCGTCAAATCCCCATTCATTCTTTAAAACTTCGCCTAAAAGCTCTTTATGATCGCTGAGGTAAGTGCCATTTTCTCTGTTGTATGAGCACATTACAGTCCAAGGTTTAGCTTTTTTAACTGCTTTTTCAAATCCCACAAGATAAATTTCTCTTTTAGCACGTTCATCCACAACTGAACTTATGCTCATTCTTCTAGTTTCCTGATTATTAAGTGCAAAATGCTTAAGAGAAGTTCCCACCCCTTGTGACTGCACTCCATTTATAAGAGCTGCCGCAATTTCACCTGTAAGGTAAGGATCTTCTGATATGTATTCAAAATTACGTCCACATAAAGGTGAGCGTTTTATGTTCGCCCCCGGTCCAAGTATTACGGAGACTTTCTCCTGAAGGCACTCCTCAGCCAAAGCCTTGCCTATCTTATCCATAAGATTTATATCCCAAGAGCATGCTGTTGCTGAAGCTGTTGGGAAACATGTTGCCGGAACGGAGTTTCCCATTCCCATGTGGTCTTGCTCCTCATTTTGTTTTCTTAAACCATGAGGACCATCCGCTACCACTATAGATGGTATTCCTAGTCTCTCAACCGCCTTTGTGTGCCAAAAATCATCTCCCGAACATAGTGAAGCTTTTTCCTCAAGCGTAAGTTCATCTAAAATCTTCGAAATATCCATAATTTCCCTCATCATAATATAGTTCTTATTTATTTGTTTAATCTACCTGCGTACAATAAATATTTTAAACTCTTTTTTCCTATTTCCAATATGTTTCTCTTTAATATCCCATCCACAATAAACCTAATAAGCATAATCTCTTACTATCTTCATAACTTCATCAGTTTGTTTTAGCATATTCTCATGCCTAACTCCATTGAAGGCAAACAGCTCGCTGTTTTTTATCTTAGAACTCATATATTTTGCAGTACCTTCACTGTAAATAGACCCAGGATTTCCGTATATAATCGCACAAGGGAGTGTTATCTCAGAAAGCAACTCGCGGTAATCCTGTAAGAATAAATCTTCCCACGTATCTACAATTATCTGTGGGAAAAGCAGCATTGCAACCGCTTTATGAAGAAAGTTAGGTCTATCGATTTTACTATTATCTTTTCTCAAGTAGTTTATAAAATCCACATAAACACGTTGCTTAAAGCTTGCAACATCCTCTCTCATATCGATAATATCATCTTTTAACATATCTTCTGTATATGTCCCCTTACTATATCCCCACTTCCAACTGCTATTGTTTGTAAGCTTCGGAGACATATCAATAAGCGCAATACTTCGGATGCTATCCTGTCCGTATTCTGTAATATATCTGAAAATTATATGCACTCCCAAGCTCATTCCAACCAACATTACATCTTTTAATCCAAGCAAATCAATCAACTCATTCAAATCCTGTGCAGTTCGTTTCTGCGAAAAATTTATTGTTCTTTTGGATTTCCCATGGCCCCTATAGTCAGGCATAATAACCCTGTATTCTGGTGCCAGCTTTTTTGCAATCTTAAAATATTCTTTACCACTTCCGCCCAATCCGTGAAGAAATATTATAGTTTTTTTGTTTTTATCTCCACCAAAATAATAGTGTAACTGTTCCCCGTCGCTCGCTGTAAAATGATTACTCCGGATTTTCGTTTTAGTCATACTTATAAAAGCCTTCCCCCGTTTTTACGCCCAGCTTTCCACTGTTCACATATTTACTTAAAAACTTGACTCCGAACCAGTTAATCGGGTTTTTCTTCGCCATATTTCTTGTTATATGCATAACGGTATCCAGCCCAACCAAGTCCATCATCTGAAAAGGACCAAGAGGAGCTTTAGTCACATTGCGGAAGGATTTGTCCACATCTTCGATTGTCGTAACACCCTTAATCACAAGCGAAATAGATTTTGCGTTGATGGCTGAAAATATGGCGTTATATACATAGCCTTCGCTCTCCCTGCCTATTACAACCGGATCAAAGTCCGTTTCATCTGCAAGCTGCTTTAACCTCTCCGTAACCAATGGCTTAGTTTGTTTTATCGGCATTATGTCAGCGATGTTAGCCCCATCATCCGGCCAATAGAAGTGAAAGGCACAAAATCTGTCTTTTTTCTTTATTTTCTTTGCTATCTTGCTTGGCAGAAGCATTGATGAGTTCGTTGTTAAAACAGCATCAGCTTTAACATACTTTTCAATCTGAACAAAAAGATTTTGTTTTATTTTCATCACTTCTGTGACTGATTCTATAACCAAATCACAATCACTTATTCTTTCATCGATTACTGTTATATAGCTCGCAGTTTTTGAATTCAGTTCATTTTTGGCAGATAACAACGCATCTTCACTTAGATCACAAAGCACAACTCTCATTCCACCATCAAGAAAACGCCTTGCTATCTGCACCCCCAGAGTTCCTGCTCCCACTATCAAAACTTTTTTAAATACTGTACTCATTTTTATTCCTTATTAATAATGCTTTCCTGGTTTTTGTTTATCATAGTCTGAACATCAGTTTCCTTAAGCTTATAGAAAAATAAAATTATTAAAAACATCGAAATATATCCTACTATAGGAAAAAGAGTCATCGACATCCATATTCCGTTCAAAGTTCTTGAACTTTGGTCAATATTTTCTACATACCCGAAGAACTGCAGAAGATAGAGTGACACTGCACCGCTTACTGCTCCTGCCAGTTTCGCAGCAAACGTCTGCACCGAAAACGTCAATCCCTCAGCCCGAATTCCTGTAATATACTGTCCGTACTCCACGCAGTCGGATGTTATCATACCCAGCATCAATACAGGCGCAACCAGAAATATCGACTTTATCGTTGTAATCAAAAGGAATACAGGAAATGAACCATAACCCACTAAAAACTGTACTATGCTCAGAACTGCTCCTGCTGCCATGCTGAAAAGTAAAATATTACGTTTTCCAAACTTCTCTATAATTTTAGGCATAAACAACGGAATGCACACCAGCGGTACTGCAGAAACACCGCTGATTACTGCAGCTAAACCAAGATTCCCCAGATTATACTTTGCAAAATATGTTCCCATTGCAGCTCCGGTGTTTGAAACATTAAGCACAAGATAAGCGATATAGAATGCCAATAGATACTTGTTTTTTCCGATATACTTAAGTATCTCAACAAATGACATCGTTTCCTGTCTGTGATACTGCACTCTTTCTTTTACATTTTTCCTTATAAAAATCATGGAAACAAAAATTATCACCGAATATGCTACAGCCAAGTTGAGCCAGCCTACATTTTCAACAAGAGCCGCTGCCGGTATCACCACAAGAGCCGCCACAGCAGAGCCGAACATTCTTTTAGATATTAAAGCATTACGCTCTTTTAAAGAGTTTGTCATGACGGTCGATATCGCAAAAGCAGGAACATCAGACACCGTATATATCATTCCCCAAGCGATATACGATGCAAACGCATATATCACTTTGAAATTTGCGCTCATATCAAAATTCATAAAAAGAAGTACTGTTGATATAGGCAAAGCCCAAGCCGTAAACTTCAGCCACGGTAAAAACTTTCCGCCTTTAAGGTGCGCTTTATCTACCACTATTCCCATAAGCGGATCATTTACCGCATCCCAAATCCTTGCAACAAGATAAAGCGTTGCAACCATTGCAGGTGTTATCCCTACAATATCAGTGTAGAAAATCGATAGCAGAGAAAGTGTGTAAACCATGCTTATTGTCTGTCCGAATGAGTAACTGACGTATGACAGGTTCTCTTTTTTTGTAATCGTGTTAGTTTCCATAAATGTACCTTTCACATTGAATGTTAATAAAAATTGAAATTGTATTTTCCTGAATACAACTCAAAAAGTACTTCATTATTCTTTCTTACAATGTTTGTGATATTAGGATTCTCCTCTATCTCTTTTCCGCAGCATATAATTTTATTCTTCTCGCATAAAGGAAGCCGTACTTCGGCAGTAGTGTTAGGAGGCACAATAAGATAAGCCATTGTTGTATCATTTCCTTTTTCCCAACCTGCCTCAATCTTGCCGTACATGCTTTCATACCCTATCTTTGCATTTGAGATTTTATTCGTCATAAGAGGAGCAAAAATGAACTTTTTAAAGCCAGGCTCCGATCCATTTGATAAACCTCCTATTTTCTTATATATCCATTCGCCTATCGCTCCGTATGCATAGTGGTTGAATGAAACCATATTGTCATTTCCCTGCAGAGTTTCGTTAATCGTTCCATCAGGCAGAAGCGAATCCCAACGTTCCCACACGGAAGTTGCCCCCATCTTTACAGGGTACAGCCACGAAGGACATGTATCTTGAATCAGGAGATTTATAGCCGTTTCTTCCTGTCCGTTTTCACTCAATGCAAAACATAGTACTGGCGTACCTAGAAATCCGGTTGTAAGATGATTATCATGTTTTGCAACATCTTCTGCCAAGTGTCTCGCAACATTTTCTCTTAAGCTTTCAGGTATAATCCCAAACTTCAGCGCTAGAGCATATGCACTTTGAAATCCATCCTCAATGCTGCCATCCGGCTTTACAAACATCGAATTAAATGCATAGCATATTTTTTCAAACAGATCTCTGTACTTTTTTTCATCTTCTTTTCTGCCGAGTATATTTGCCGATTTGGCAGTAATGTCCGCAGAGTGCGCAAAGTACGCAGTCGCTACCCATTTTTTCTTTGCAACCCACTGCTTTTTTTCTTCTCCCGGTGCAAGCCAGTCGCCAAGTTGATAGCCACGGGAGCAAATATACCTTGCGTGTTTCCTTAGCTCCTTATCCATACGCTTTTCTTTTTTTGTAAGCCTCGCTGCCTTTTTAGCTGAAAAATCCACCCAGCGCTTCATACTGTCTAACTGGTTTTCAAGCACACGTTTGTCACCAAAGCATTCATACAAACTCCAAGGCACGATAGTCGCGGCGTCTCCCCAACCGGAGCTTGTCATCTTTACAAAAGGAAGTTTTATTTCCCTAGGTATTGTCATATCTACAGCACCGTCTTTGCGCTGATCTGTTTTTAAGTCATTCAGCCATTTCGAGAAAAAGCGTGGTGTCCTCATATTGTAGTTCGCAGTTGCAGAGAAAACCTGTGCGTCTCCCGTGTAACCCATACGCTCATCCCTTTGCGGACAGTCAGTGGGTATTTCTATAAAATTGGCTCTCTGACTCCACATAATGTTACTGATTAGCTTATTTATATCAGGATTGGAACATTCAAACTCCAACGTAGTTTTCATATCAGAGCAGATTACCTGCGCACAGGCTGTGTCTAAATCCACTCCATCATATCCCTCTATCCTTATGTATCTGAATCCCATGTAAGTAAATTGCGGTTCGTATACTTCTTCTTTTTCACCCTCTGCAATATATATTATTTCAGTTTTCGCTTTACGCAGATTCCGTGTGTAAAAGTTGCCGTCTTCATCCAATGTTTCAGCATGTGAAATTGTAATTTTCTGCCCATGTTTTACATCTTTAAAACAAAGCTTAACCCAGCCGGCTAAGTTCTGGCCGAAGTCAACCACAGTTTCACCTTTAGGTGTTATAATGATTTCATCAGCTGAGACTTCATCGATTTTGACTACATCTTCGCCCGTTTGTGCAACCAGCATATCTTTTTTATGCTTAAATCTTTTTGCGTTTGTACACTCTTGAGCTTTTATAAGACGGTTCGCATCATATTTTTCGCCAAGATAAAACTCAGACCAGCATACATTGCCATTGTTACTCACCTGCCAGCTTTCATCGCTGGATATCACTTCTGATGTTCCGTCTTCATAATCAACATTCATTTGAAAAATAAGTGCAGTTTTTTTGCCCCATAAGTTTCGCATATTGAGAAATGTAAAAACACCTCTATACCACCCATCAGCAAGCATAACAGTAATCTTATGCTCACCTACACTAAGCGTTTCTTCTGTTTCGTAAGTCTGATACTGCAAAGTATTATCATAGCTTGTAAATCCCGGCCTGAAATATGAATCGCCTATCTTCTCATCGTCTATATAAATGTTATAAAGCCCAAGAGCGCTTGCATATATCCTTGCTCTTTTTACAGGCTTTGCGATTTTAACTTCATTCATGAAATAATAAACAGGCTTTGTTTCGCTCTTTCGCTCTTTGTAATCCGCTGTTATCCAATCCGCCTGCCAGTTTTCGTTAATAAGTCCTGTTTCAAAGCAAGCAGCTTCTCCCCAGTTGCTCTCCATATCCTTCGCCCATGCTTTTACACGCACGTAATACCTTGTTCTTGGCTGAAGCGCATATCCAGCATATTTAATATGAAGACAATCTTGAGACATTACCCTCCCACTGTCCCATACGATTCCACTTTCAAAAAAAGTATCTTCTTTTGACACCTGAATCCTGTAAGCCTTCTGATATACTGCATATTCTTCGCTTTTTATCTGCCAACTTATGCGTGGATTTCTTTCATCCGTGCCTAAGAGTTTTTCTTTGTATTCACATAATATGTTTTCAACACGCAGCATTATACTTTCCTTCCCATAATATCCAACTAATCTTTAATGTAAGACATCCCGATATCTGAGAGTTCTCCATCCAGAGCCTTCCTTACCCAATTGCAGACGCTTAAGCCGTCTTCTTTTGCGGTATAAAACATATCGCTTCTTGTGACAACGTGCTGTGTTGTTCCTGTTTTATCATCAAAACCGCACATTGATAAAAACATATGGCAGTTGTCCTCCTTTTCATTAAGCTGCGAAATCACAGGTTTTAGCTCCGCATTCCATTCTTTAGCCGCAATATTAATATTTTTATCTTCATTAATCATTTTCATTCGAAATTCAGAAAGCACCTTGTCATACATTGTGTTTATCATAAGCTGAGGCACTTTATTTTTAAGCACTTCACCATTTTTAATAAGTGAATCCTTCGCCAAATCTGCTCCTATTTTAAACCCATATGTTTTCTGTGTATCTGCACCCCATAGGTTAAGCACATCACCCCAGTTTTTATATCTTAAGTGCGCACTGTCACACACATAAATAACATTGCTGTTCGGATATTTTTCAGCTATCTTCCTTACATAAAACGATGATCCAAATGCACCAGCACTCTCTCCGCAGATTATCACGTTCTTTGGATTTTTATATCTTTCAAATATATAGTCCAATGACTTTTCTGCATTGTTTCTGCCGCCAAAGATAATCTTTTTATTTTTGTTTTTATATGTAAGTACTCTTTCGGACGCACCGATATGAAAGTCCCCCGTCGTATATGGCAGATACACCACACTCCAGCCCTTGCAGGGATTCATGTCATTTTCAGTGTCCAGCATTCCCTTCATGGGGTGTAGCCCAAATGGCAGCATATCGCTCACATAGTAACCAAATCCCTCTCCCTTTAAAAAAGACTTCGTGCACATTGGAAAATGAGCTGATTTTTCATCCCATGCTAATCCGCCTCCTGAAAAATATATTAGAAGATCATCTTCACTTCCCTTTTTAAGATACATATAGTGCTTTTTACCGCTCGCGCACACACAATCTTCATGAGGTTTGATGCGAGTCCACTTCTTGTCTTTTACTTTATCAATATTCTTTTTTTTAGATATGCGAAATAAATTTATTATTCGAAGAGCCGAAACATAAACCAAGTATATAAATGCACCAAAAGCCCTGAGCAAAAATCGAAGCATAGGTCCCTTACCTTTCAAATATCTTATCTGCCATGTCTTTTACGATGCCAAGTTCATATTTATAGCCTGTATCATTTGCTTGTGTGATTTTCCTGTGTGCCAGCTTTTGTAGATATGAAAAGATAACATCCGCAGAAGTTATCAAGTCCTGATATTTTTCCATAGTTTTTCTGTCAGGCTCTTCTCCGAAAAATAAGTGTTCCAGATAAAACATATAGTTATTAGTTAGCATTTCATCCGGATAGGCATCTGCATAGAAGTGAATAAACATACTTATATAGTTGTATGCATCGACATGTTTGTGGAAGTTATCAATAAGCAAATTAACTATCTTATGAACAACCTTATTTGGCCCAAGGTCTCTTAAATCTACTCGCTTTAAATCGCCGAATATCTCATTCATCATTCTGTATTGTATTTCAAAAACTATGGGATGAATACTTGGAAAATACCGATACATAGTAGCTCTGCTGGTCTTAGTTTCTTTCATAATCAGCCCCATTGTAACATTGCCCAGACCATCAGCTAAAATAAGCTCCTGTGCAGCGTCTATAATCTCAATTTTCTTGTCTTCCACATCTTGTTTGCGCTGTTCATTGTATTCTTTTCTGCTTCTAGTATTTTCCATGCTTTCTCCTTATTCCGGAAGTTTTTGAACCATATCTTCCAAGAAATTATCAATTATTTCAAAGTCACCCTTATTTCCATCAAGATTAATGCTTAATGTCACTTTTTTCTTAAATGTAGAAAATGCCATCCAGAAATAAGGCTTTTTCTTTATAGAACCCGTCATAAAGCAATCGCTAACATCTACGCTTCCAAAGCTTAGCTTTTCGTCATCAATTATCCCCAAATTGCTATATGCTATCGGGAAGTTGCTAAACAGCTTTTTTATGAGCGCATGAGTCGCAGCGCTCGGCATAGACTCAAACATCCCTATCATGTAAAGGTACCCGTTTAATGCCTTAAAATCAGAAATTAAATCTTTCACTTTTGCACTTATCTTAAAGAGCGTATCGTCAAAGTCATCAGTTTCTTGGCCATCAATGCCTACAACCAAAGTCGAAGTCAGGTTGTAAAGCGCATCCGTTTCATTTTTAGCCTCGAATCTTCTAAGGTCCACCATGCACGGTATTTTTATCTCTTCATTTTTTTCTTTGACGTATTCTGCCACGGTTAGATAAAAAGCCGTAAGAAAAATATCGTTTATTGTCGCGCCACGCTGTTTGCCATATTCTTTGACTCTTGAAAACCTCTCCGCATCAATGCTTCGTGTTACAATATCAGGCTTTGTATTTCCACCAACGGTAAGTGGAATCTCAGATTTATATTTATTATGGCTCTGCGCTTTAAAAAGCACTTCCATTTTCTTTTTAAATGATGTCTGCCTCTTTATAAAATCAAAGTAAAATCCAACAGCGCTCCTGTTTCCATC
The DNA here is from genome assembly GCA_963677605.2 of Christensenellaceae bacterium. Taxonomy (GTDB): domain Bacteria; phylum Bacillota; class Clostridia; order Christensenellales; family UMGS416; genus JAGLOK01. The sequence continues at coordinate 707,690 of CAXXDX010000006.1, forward strand.
CAATATATAATCCGGTGTATATTCCTTATCCCTTTCGAGTTTCATGTAGATGTCGCTCAGTACATATAGATACTCTTTAAATCCTGCGGCATCGCATACCATATGATTCATTGCAAAGCACAATGTATCTTTCTTCTTTGTGCGAATAATTTTCGCATTTACCTGACATGTTTTTGCTTCATCAATTTCATCCTCATAGAATTTTTGCTTTTCCAAACCAACATTTTCAGAAACTACAGTTGATAAAAAGCTAGCTTTACGTTGTTCTTCTTCAATCCACCTAGGTTTCCATGCGCCTTCCTCAAACCTGCTTTTAAGTATAGGAAATACTGAAAAGCTTTCTTCTATTGCTTTTTTCAGTAAGCTTTCATCTATATTATTTTCAAGCTCAATAATGCAGTACATATGATAGTTATTGTAGGAATCACTGAGGTACTCCATCCTGTCCCATATCTGAGCTTTTCTTTTATTCATATTAATCTCCTGAATTTGTAGTGAGACTGTGTGTTTCATTATACATATAGTCTCATTGTTTGTAAAGTATTTTTGTTAATTTGCCTAAATCGGTTATTCTATAAAGTTTTTTTATCTTTTATAAACAGCGCATACATCGTCGGCAGTGCCACCATGGTAAGCACAGTTGAAAACATCAATCCGAAAAACAACACCAGAGCCATAGGCGCTGTCATAGGATCGCCCGACAACATCAGAGGCACAAGTCCCACGCATGTAGTTACAGCGCTAATCATTATCGGTTGATATCTCTCACTTACTGATTGCAAACAAGCATCCTTTATGTTCATTCCGTCTTTAACCGCCTTGTCGATAAATTCGATGAGCAATATGCCGTTGTTTACAACAATTCCGAACAAAGCAACTATTCCGAGTATTGCCATTGCCTGAAAATCCACTCCTGCTATATAAAGCCCGAAGAAGCATCCTATAAGCGAAAGAGGTATCGCTCCTAGTATTATCATGCTGCGTTTAAAACTTTTAAATTGTATCAGTAATACTATAAACACCAGAAGCAGTGCTCCGCCTCCATACAGCCATACGTCGCTTAAAAGATCATTCATGTTGTCAGCTTCACCAAGATATGTAATTCGTACAGTTTTCGGAACTGCAGCTGCCTCATATTTCTCCTGAAATTCACTTAATATATCAAATGAACTATGTCCTTCTTTAACATCACAAAGAACTGTGTAGCTTCTCTGATTCTCATAGTGCATTATAGCTGGTGTCAAGCTGCCAAGCTTCACATCTGCTAATTGGCTTAGAAGAACCTGTTCTCCCGTAATTGAAGATGTTATAGGCAGTCTAATAAGTTTTGAAAGCGTGTCTGCATTAGTGCTTACGACAATATCCATATCATCTTTGCCTGCTGTAAACGTTGTAGACTTTGTTCCCATCAGTGCAACATTCAACTGGCGCGAAACATCATATTTCAACACTCCATATCTGTTCAAAGCATTCTCGTTCATATCTACTATATACTTTTTCGTTCCGTCGGTGCGATTATCTCGTATATTGTATGCCCCTTCGATTTCACTCAATGCTTCAGAAACATTTTCAGCCGTTTGTGAAAGCTCACCCAAATCATCTCCACTAAGCAGTATTTCTATTTTCGCGTCTGTCGGCACAGCATACTCCAGATATTTAACTTCAACTTCAGCCTCAACAATGCTTTCATCAAAAGCCTTCTGAAGCTCGCTCCCCACAGCCTGACTGTTGCTGTAGACTTCACTGGATTCAAGATCCAGTTCGACCATTATCTGTGTAAAGTTATCAGCTGCCGGGTATATCGGCAGAGTAAGAAAGAATTTTGGCAGAGCTTTACCAACAGCAGTTGTATAATTTAAAACTGCGGAATGGTCATCTAATATCTCACCTATCTCGTTTGCTACCCTTTCTGTTTTTTCAAGATTCATGGCTTGCGTTGTGGCATTGATATATATTACAGACTTATCAGAGTACGGAAAAAACGACAGCCCCAGCTGCATAAACAGCAGTATCGCCACACCAAGTGTTGCAAAAGAGCCAATGAAAGTAAGTGCTTTATGATTAAGACTAAATCCGAGTACTTTCATAAAAATACTTTTAATCACACCTTTTTTCTTCGTTTCTCTTCCGCCACTTGCTTTTTTGGAGGGTGTGAAGAAAAGATATGCAAGCACTGGTATAAGTACCATCGCCGCCACATAGCTTGCTATAAGCGCAACTATTACAATAGTAGGTATAGTCTTAACTATCGAACCTATGGAACCTTGGTTAAAATACAGTGTGCCAAAGGTAATTACCGTTGTAATAGAAGATGTCAGTATCGGTACTGCCGTTTCTTTTATAGCAAGCGCAATTGCCTTTTTCTTTTTCTTTCCAGCATCAAGCTTTGACTGTATTGAGTGGCTCACAACCACTGCGTTATCAACTAATATCCCCAGGGAGATGATGAGAGCAGCTATTGATATAAACTGAAATTCGATTTTAAATAGGTGCATTGCTATAAAAGTACAAAGAATTGAAAATGGTAACACTATTGATATTAAAAGACCATTTTTTAGCTTTACGCCTATCATAACAACCAATATTATAAGCGCTATACTTTGTAGCAAAGATACCATAAATGAGTTAATTGATTTGCTTACACCTTCCGGTGAAAACACAGCCTCATGAAATATAATATCTTGTGGCATTGATGCTTTTATTGCATCTATCTTTTCCCTTACTTCATTCCCTATTAAAATAGCATTTTTGTCCTGCTGGAAATATCCGCATATGAGAATCGCTGTTTCATCATCCTGCATATATGAATATTCGTCCGCATAATTAATCCTTACGTCAGCTACGTCACTTAGCCTCAGCATTCCGACGCCTTCGGATTCCGATGCGACAATAATATTTTCAATGTCTCTAATTGAGCTGAACTCCGTGTCAGCTGTAACTGATATTTTGTCACCGTCATACTTGATGTCGCCGCTTGGTATGTTTACATTCTGTGCTGATATCAGCTCTGCAATATCAGTGCTTGTTAAGTTGTATTCGTCCAAAGCATTTACATCCAAAACGACATCGATCTGCTTGGTTTTTTCGCCTTCGACTGTAATCTTTGATATTCCGTCTATTGCCGCAAGCGACATCTTTATGTTCTGAGCATATGCTGCGAGATCTTCTGCTGAAAATGCATCGCTGGATACCGTAATAATAAAATCCGTTGTTTCAGTAAGATTTGTATTTATCTCGCTTGTAAGACATGATTCAGGAAGCTTGTCCTGCGTCTGCATCACAGTATCTCCGAGCACACTTTTCGCATTGTCCCAGTCAACATCAGGCTCAAACTCCACAACCAAGGTCGATAACGACTCTCTTGTTCTTGATTCCACTTTGACTATGTTTTCAATCTCCTGAAGCGCATCTTCCAGTTCATTTGTCACATTCTCTTCCACTTCAGAAGCTGATGCCCCAGGATATACAGTGGATATCACAGCAAATGGAACTGATGTGTCCGGGTTTTCGCTTTTAGGTATAAAATAATAGGCAGCAAACCCGACTACAATAATCACAGCGCACAGGAAGAGGACTATTTTACGTGATTCAATTAAATTCTTAGCATAATTTTTCATAAAATAATTATCTCCTACTCAGTTTTACTTACAGTACTTACAACAGCACCCGCCGAAAGCTTGTTCATGCCGCCGGATACAATCATCTCACCAGCACTTAACCCTTCGACCAAAGCCATATTTTCAGACACTGCCTGAATATGCAGATACCTTTTTAAAGCTGTTGAGTTGTTTACTACATATACATAGTCCTGTCCGTCGTTCAATATCACGCTAAACGGTATCCATATTCCGCTTTTTTCTTCAAGTGCAAGGCTTACAGTTGCCAGCTCACCGGCTGCAAAGTCATTGCCCTCACTGTTATAGACAACCGTTGTCTCATATGTATTAGTCTCAGGATTGGGCAGCTCATTCACATAAAGTATGCTTCCGTCAAATTTACTCTCATCTGTAAATATCGATGCATCTTTGCCTTTTTCCACATGCTTTACTTCATTAGCATAAACACCAATGGTAATTGTTTTTTCGCCCGAACCTATAGCTATAAGCGTCTGGTTAGGATATGCATATTGTCTTGGCGCCGCCTTAACATCTGCCACATATCCGTCTACATCGCAGAATATAAAATACTCTGCACATTCTTCTTTTAGTCTGTCATATTCTTTTTTTTCGCTATCATACTCACGAACAGCTTTATCATAATCCGACTTCAAAGTTTCAAAATCTTCGTCGTCCTCATCAGCCGCGTCATATTCATCCCAAGCATCTTCTTTTTCATCATATGCGTCTTCTTTTTTATCCAATTGATCAAAAAAGTCATCCAGAAGTTCATCATCCTCATTATCTTCTTTAAACTTTATAAGAGGATCGCCTTCTTTTACTTCCATTCCCGTTTTTACATATACTTTCTCAACTGTACGTAGTTCATTCACTGATATCTCTTGCATTGGCATAGGCTTCATCACGCCGAGATATTCGCGTGTTATAACAAGACTGCTATTATCCGCTTTCATCGTCTCAACAGGGATTGTATTTTCTACCTGCACGATTTTTTTCTCTTCGCCATCTTCATTACCGTTAAGCAATAGTACAGCCGCGAATGTTACTATTAGTATCACAATCACAGTAATTAACACAGAATTTAGTTTATTTGATTTCATTTTTACCTCCGATAGTAATATTTATTAGACTTTTGTTGATTTATTAACTTATTTCGATTATACTTCCTAGTGTTGTTTAATCAATAATCAATGTATTAACCATATGTTTGTTTATAAACACTAAGAGAAAATTTATATAATAATCAACACAAAACATAAAAATTGTTTACTCAAAGGAGTTGCAAAATGCCTCAAAGCAAAACTGACCGCCGTGTACGAAAGACTAAAAAAAGCATACGCAATGCTTTAATGAAGCTTATAAAAGTAAAAAGCATCAAAAATATCTCTGTCCGAGAGATAGCAGACACAGCCGATATAAATAGGGGTACATTTTATATTCACTATAAAGATGTATACGATTTGGTCGAGCAAATTGAAAAAGAAATGTTTATTGGCTTCAACAAAGTTCTTGATACATACAACCCCAAAGACATAAAAAAAGACCCCGTTCCTATGATTACGGGCATATACTCATACCTTTATGATAACTCAGACATCTGCCTTTCGCTCCTAAGCAGTAATGGTGACATAACATTCTTGGAGCAGATAAAAACTGTTGTAAAAAGCAGGCTTTTTTCCGACTGGATTCCCGATCACCTTATGAATAACTTTACAAAATCTGCTGATTATGAATATTTCTATTCGTTCCTTATATCAGGATGTATTGGGTTAATTCACAGCTGGCTGGAAACAGGCATGAAAGACACACCCGAATACATCGCAGAACTTACTCAGAGAATATTAACTACTGATATTACAATGATACAAAAAGGTTATCATGCTTAAAAAAAATAGTCTTTAAGTTAAATGTTTAATTAAAAATAAGCTCTCTTCATATAATTCAATTCTAATCCCTACCGCTCCGCCAATATTTCGGATAGGACAGAATAATTGCTCCTGTTTGATAAAGTTTTAAGTACGTCATTTTGATTTGACGTGCTTTTATTATACATATCGCTAACTTGAAATCAAAATTCTAATACCAATATTTTTAAATACTTCATACTTCCGTCATCTCAAAATTACACTCATAATAAGATAATAAATATAAGTTGTTAGAGATACTGTTGTAATATCCCTTTATCTTTAAGTTTTTATTATACTAGAATATTATCAAATTAATATTTATAAAAACCAAATATTCGCGATAACACATCATTCTTAAATCTGTCTATATATCCTCCAACATAGTCAGAAACACTAAGGTTATCATCCTCAATCAGAGGCGTAAGATCCATACAGTACATCAGCGATTGAGATGTATCTGTTTCATGCGATGATGTATAAGTGGCATTTGCAATCCTTCTTCCGAGCGTAGCCAGGTCATATCGCTTCCCACCGCTAATTTGAGAGTCAAACACACCGAGCAACGAGCTGGCAAGGTTTGCATGTGTGTCTGTATCCAAAATTACTTTGTCTTCATCCAGCATCCAATCCAGTCCACGCCAGACTTCACACCCCAAAAGCGTTTTTGGTCTCAAGCTATGCGGTAAATTCCTTATCGCTTTTATCACTTTAAGCGAAACACCAATATGTGTGTCATGTTTATCAGCAAGATTATGTGTATATATAATGTCAGGCGATGTGCTTTCTATGATTCTTTGAATATTTTCCGAGACAGAGAATTCGCTCTTATCTTTTATCTGGCCGCTTGCGTAATCCAACATCTCAACAAAAGAATATTCTCCTACAATTGCCGCCTTTTTTTGCTCATCTTTTCTAATTCTTTTCATATCTTCGTCTGAGCATGTTTCATATATCCCGTTTCTGGGACTGCCGGCCCCATCTGAAACTATTACAGCTCCAAACCATTTGTCATTTTGTCCGAAGCATTTTGCAATTCCACCATATGCCATTATCTCAATATCATCATGATGAGCACCTATAGCCAAATGCGTACATCTTTTATAAGCTTCGTTCCTATTTGCTCCATCAGGCACAAAAAAAGTTTTATTCATCTACAAACACTCTCCTTTATATTACAGGCAAGCTTGCAGCTGCCACTGACTGTCCTACGCGTCTGCTTTTCTCATCGGGAAGGTCTATGCTCATTTTCTTAAAAAGTTCAGGAAACTCAACTGCCAACACATTTTTTGCGTGTTCTAGCAATATGTTTCCTCCCTTTCCCGATGTCACTCTTCCAAGTAAAAGAACATGCTTTATATCATAAAACTACGCATAATACGCCAGAGCATACCAACATCCATATAATTGTTCTCAGCTCTTTCATCGCCCTCATCCATAAGCTTTTGTACACATTTCAGCTTCTGTGCTGGCGCAAGATTGTAATCAATCTCAATGCCTGCTTTGTTTGCAAGCTTTATCACTCCATCCTGAGAAAAATATTTCACTCCGCATCCGCTATCACCTGACCATTCGTCAACCATAGCATCCGGGTTATAATCAACAGGTACAAAAGCAAGCTCGTTTAGCCAACCGGTTATTAATCCATTCCCATCAACATATCCTGCCGCTTCGCTTGTTCCCATTGCTATTCCCAGCACACGATTATCTTCAAGGCTCATAGCTCCTGAAAGTGCTGTCACATCTCCGTCATTTGCAATCTCAAGTGGAACATTTCCCATCTCTTTTTTTATATCAAGAAACATGTTTTTTACTTTCTTTTCGAATATATCCTCGGGCACTTTTATAAAAAGAGAGGCAGCCATCACTTTATTGTCTATATAAATTCCAGCCGCACTGACACCGATTGCATCCACTCTCGGCATTTTTGAAGCAGCTGTTTTTAATGAATCCATTATACCAGCATATTGGTAGGAAGGATCTTCATTGAGTTTAGGATACCAGACCACTTCTTCGCTGTATACTGCCTTGCCGTCAATAACTGCAGATACCTTCCTGTCGCTTCCACCGGCATCAAATCCAATACGACACCCATTAAGATTTTCTCCTTTAGGTGTTGCTTTTTCATTTTCCTCAGGCACATCGCAAACATCACATATTGATACTTCAAACTTTTTTTCGTAAATCTTTCCCATAAAAAGCGCATCGAATTCACGTTCACCGCCTATTGAATAGTGTTTCTTTATATATTCACCTATATATAAAGGTCCTCCAATTGTTATTTTCCATCCTCCCTTAAGCCACAAAAGGGTTTTCACAAGACGCTCAATGTAAATAAGGTTGTTTTTATTTTCTTCTACATCATCACCAAAAATCTGTGTGGAAAATACCGAAACCTGATTATCATTTCTCTCCAATGCAATCTTCACATCAATGCCATTTCCGCTATTTTTAACAACATTACGAAACTCTCTGTTTCCTAACACTATGGGTTTATAGTCAGTATCATATTTCGGTAAAAACTTTGGTGTCTTAGTATATTTAAATTGTTCCAATGTAATTCTCCTAACGCGTAATAGTGACTTTATTCAGGCCTCTTGGCTTATCAGGATTCAATCCCTTAGCCAGCGATAAGCTACATGCAAAAAGTTGAGCAAAAACAGTGTTATAGAAAGCCGTTATCATATCATTTTCACAATAAGGAATTTTAAAAGATATCTCTGATTTTCTTAAAACTTCATCATCATTTGAAACAATTACAACCTCAGCTCCAGCACAAATTAACTTTTCAATCATCTCTATCGAGTCATCTGATGACTCACCATTAGGAGCATATATTATCACCGGAGTGTCCTTTTCTACCATTGCAAATGGTCCATGATGAAAGTCGGATATTGCATAGCCTTTGGCTTTAACATAGGTAGTTTCCTGTATCTTAAGCGCACTTTCTAAGGCTACCGCGTAGTTCATTCCTCTGGAAAGAACAAAACAATCTTGCATATATCTATATCTCTGCACCTTTTTCGCAATTTCTTCCGACATGACCAGTATTTTTTTTATTTCTTCAGGAACTTCTTTTAAAGCATTAAAAAATTCTTCATCATTACCTAATACAGTCGCTAAAACAGCAAGCATCATCATTTGCGAGGTGAATGTTTTTGTAGCTGCAACGCTTCTTTCAATCCCGGCATCAGTATAAAGATGGTAGTTAACTGCTTTAGAAATTGGAGATTTCTCATTATTGGTAATTCCCAGCGTCAGTGCTCCTTGCGAATTACCGTTTTCAATCACAGCCAATACATCTTCTGCTTCCCCTGACTGAGAGATACCGATAATCATAGAATGCTTATAGTCAATATTTTTGTTATACATTGTGATTATGGATGGAGCCGCAAGTGAAACAGGCAAGCCTAAGCAATGCTCCAATATGTATTTACCGTATATACCTGCATGGTCCGAAGTTCCTCGCGCGGCAATTACAATATTGTTTATCCGCTTATTAATAAACTCTTTTGCTATCTTATTAAATATATTTTTATCAGTTTCAAGACATCTCTTTAATACTTTTGGCTGTTGTTTGATTTCATCAAGCATCATTGTCATTTTTATTACTCACTCTCATTGATGATTATGCTTATATATTCAAGAATGTTAATTATTCTTTTTTCGGTTATGGTTTTTTCTGTATCAAAAGCCAACAAATGACTTTGTACAGATTGTTCTACTGAAGTAAATCCTTTATTCTGTCTTTGTAAAATAATCAAATCTATTATCTTAATGTTAATATAATTAATATTCCGTATATATCTTAAATCTTTTCTTCTATTATTTTTTTATAAACGATTCCTTATAAAAAATATAGCGGATTAGCATAAAATTTAATTAGTATATAACACGTCATGAAATGACGTGCTATATTTATTCGGCTCTAGTTAATAATTTTTGTGTTCCTAGTAACTTATCGTCGGATCCCATTCAGTCCAGTCATAACTATTATCAGTTTTGCTATTAATTATAAAGCATATCGAATCTCCTGTTTCCACAGTAACATCAAAATCATGGCTTACACCTGTAAGGTCATTATATGCAATGTCCTGCCATCCGCTTGCCGGCCATACTTGTGTGCTATTTTTCAATATTTTCACCTGTACACCATTACCACCAGATTCATACTTGCTGACTGTCCCTTCAATGTTTATAGTTCCGTCTTCTGACGCAACCCACTTAAGTACAACATCATTGCTTGCACTAGGAATCATTCCATCAAAAAGGTCGCAGGCAATTATTCCTGGATATTGATTGTTCATATCAGGGTTTATCCATCTGTCACTTTTCCATAAAAGCGTTTTGTATCCCGAATCATCATACATGTAATACCATCCGTATGTTCCTTGCGCGGAACCAAAATTCTCCGAGAAGCCATAGATGGAGCTGCTGGTAAATGTAGCATCACTGACATTAGCCAATTGCATCATTGTCATTTCATTTGCTCCGCCAAAATAAATGTCTTTAAATAACCAATTATCTAATTTTTCAGGAGCAGTATTACCTTTTACCATACTCCAAGTGGTAGGCGTGTTTTCTACATATATATTTTCGAAGGTAACGTTTGTAGCACCTCTGCTAGTTATTAAAAATATTGGTTCTGTAGGATTATTGTTTTCAATTCTAATATTCTTAAACACTCTGTTGTCATATGGTGCAGTAAATTTATCGCGAAATACAGCTACGTCAGATCCTGTGTCTTGTGCAAAATAAATTATTTGACAATCCTCTATTAATGCATCATCAAGCCCTGAAAAAACAAAAGCGTTTCCAATATCATTATTCCATATGACGCAATTTCTTATCTCTGTATTGTAAATATAAGGACCATCGTCAGATACTATAAAAAAACAATCCTCTATTAATCCGTCTCCTTTTATAGCGCATGCATCACCATTTCTTTTCCAGTTAATTATCTTTACATTTTTTACTGACACATCTCCGTCATAACTTGTATCCCCTGAAAAAGTCATCGTATGGAGTGCTGAATCCATAAATGTCACACCCTCAACTTCGATTTCATCAAAATCAAACATTATACTTAGAGGCCTGTTGGGGAAATCCTCAGGATCGTCATCAGTCCATGGGTAATCTTCTCCTGATATAATACCATATCCCCAGAACTTCATATTAGTGACAGCATGATATTTTCCTGTAGCTGTTGAAGTGTTTGATGAATATGTGATTCCTGTGTAATCATCAATGTTGGTAAATGTCCCTTTCACCACTGCTCCACCCGAAATATAGTAGTTTTTGTTAGAGTAAACAGGGAACTTCTTCCCTATATCATGTACACCCGGCTTAAAATACAATGTTGTCCAAGTTCCTGTAGTCGGAGGTGTCGTTCCGGGCTCCACTGCATAGACTCCAGTGCCTGTAGGAGAAGGTTCATCGTCCAGTGGAGCATTTGCAAATACAGACATCATATGTGTTCTCGAACCATTTACCTCAACCAATAAACGTGTGGGCTGCACAAGAACAAAAGTCATAATATTTCCGTTTATAGTAGGCTCTATTCCCAAACTCGCAGGGCTTATTCTATAGCTTGAGATTGACGTCTCATCTTCTGCCGTGACTTCCACAGTGACAGGTCCCCCTGAAAACTCAAAACTTGTAAATGAATTTGTTAGACCTGTCTGGTTTGAATAGTAGAGGTCCCCTTCTGTCTTGTAAGTAAAAGAACTATGCCATGTGCTTCCGTCATAAATCCTACAAGAGAACTTATCCGATGCTGCTATCCCTGTCGGTTGTGCATATGTCGTAACAGAACTTGTTGCATATGCTGTAGTTGTCAGGTTACTTGGTACTAGGTAGATTATTAGTAACAAAAATGTCAGTAGAATTGAGTGCGTCGCTATCTTTTTAATACTTCTTTTTCTCATAATGCTCTCCTTATTTCAATATATTTTTTCTGTATCTACATTCAAACTAACTCCGACTCCAGTTTTTTTCGCCATTTCGCCAAAATACTCCGACAGACCGATAACATCTGCTGCTACATTTATAAAGTTGTATCCCATTCCTACAAGCTCTTTGAAATTCTCGCCGCCGCCCACTGTTCCAGCAAACTTTCCTGTCTTCTTTGCCGCCTGCACAACACGCTTTCTGGCATCATCTATCCTCGGATCATTGAAACACCCCGGAACTCCAATACCTTGGCTGTAATCCCCCGGTCCGAAAAAGAGCATATCTACGCCTTCAACCGCAGCTATCTCATCAAGTTCATCCATCGGCTCGGGATCTTCTATCTGAACAATCACAAACCTTTCGCTGTTTGCCTGCTTTATATAGTCTGTAAAATTGATGTTGCAATACGCCCCATCGGCATTTCCTCCGTCCACCGGTCTTCTACCAATGGGGTGAAACCTCGTCATCCTCACAATGTCCCTTGCATCCTTGGCACTCATTATATGTGGCACCATTATCCCTGTTGAATCAAGCTCAAGCGGCTTAATATAGTTGTTATAGCCACCTCTTGAAGTGCGCACCACAATGTCACATCCATAAGCTTTTGATACGAGTATTTGCTTTTCAACAGCCTGCCAGTCGTTTGCGACATGCTCCATATCCGTCCATAGGCAGTCAAATCCTGCCATCGCCGCGATTTCAAATGCTCTGGAGTCCGCAAAATTAAGTTTTGCGCACACTGCCACACCACCTTCTCGCATTTTCTTCAGCACCCTGCTTGGCTTCATATGTATCCCGTTAATCATAGTTTTCTCCTTATATAGGTAATTTTTACTCAAGTTTTCTTTCATAATTGGCAAAACAAATCAAAGCCTTATTATATTTAACAGCTCATAATATATATAATTGTAAAATTAGGAATTTCTATATACCCTTATCGACTAAAAATCTCACAATCTCCTGCGGGTCTTTCAAGCTATGCGGATGATGTCCTGCCCCATTCTTCAGTATCACTTTAATATCTCCGCTGTTTTTTTCATAATAGTCCTCAAGGAGAGCTGAATTTTCACTAAAAGGTACTGTTTTATCACTATCTCCAGCAACAATTATTATTGGAATATGATATTTCAGCAACGTTTCAATCTTATCTAAGCATGAATATTCTTCTGTTTCCTCTATAGATGTATATCCATATGCCTTCATACACTCTTGCCAAAGTTTATGATTTCCTTCGCCTGAAAATCTTCCTTCCGGCCAGCTGTGAATATCCAAAACAGGTGCATCAAAGTAAATGACTGAAACTCTCTCGGGAAATCGATGAGCAAAGTTCAGCGCATAAAGACCTCCTCTGCTAAATCCAAATAATATTGCTCTTTTACTCAAATTATACTTAGAAGTTGTATGATTATAGAAATCATCCATTTTTCTTATTGCTTCAGGAGATCCATACATATTGCTTATGCTGTAGTATGTCAAAACGTACCCTTTGTTCAGCATCTCAATGTCAGCATAAGGAAATGTACCGAAAAATTCAGTTCTCCACACCCACTTTTTATTAATTTCACGATTAGGAAAAACAATCGTTACTTGATTTTCTTTATAAGAATAATCTATCCGTTTAAAGCCTTCCCAAACGGATTCTCGACAATTTAACTCCAAATTTTATACCTCGCAATCGAAATTCAGCATAACCTAAATAGAAACTACATGATTTTGAAGTTTTCCATTTTTCTTCTATACTGATTGGGTGTTTGTCCGACAATTTCCTTAAACTTAATAATAAAATATGATAAGCTGCTGTATCCCACGGATTGGCATATTTCCGCAACAGGTATATCAGTTTCTCTTAATAGCCTTTTTGCTTCCTTTATGCGGAGCCCTATGATATATGCTTTATAATTTACGCCTGTCTCCGATTTAAATGTACTGCTTAGGCATGTAGAATTCACAGAAAATAATCCTGCAAGTTTTTCCAAACTTAAGTCCCACTCTAAATAATGCTCGTTTATATATCCTATAATCTGTCGCATTTCTTTGCTGGCCTTTTCAACATTATTATCAAGCGCCACATTATCCATCTCGTTTTTCGAAAGGTTAAGAGCATTAATAGACTGCTGGCATGAATCATGTATGGATTCTATTCCTCCTTTTGACGTGCTTTCGCCTATCAAACATGTATATTCTTTAGCTTCACAAATATCCTTTATCAGTTCATTCACGAAATAACCTGAATCATCTTCTTTCATGCTCAAAATCACATAAATCCGCTCATTTTTTCGCCAAGTGCATGTATATACAGCAGTATCCATATTAGAGCAGCCTTCAATTTCCGCCTGTAATTCTTTAAGCTGTTTTTCACTTATATCGTTAATTTCCACACATAGAACTTTGTAAAACGGTCCCTTGAACCCATCTCTTAAGACTTTAAGATTCCTAACCACTTCATTTGAAACTATTCCCCCAAGCAATAAAAGCAGAATTTGTGATTTGAGCTGATTCATCTGTGTCACGGATTTTTCGGCAGCAGTTTCAACACTTGTTTTTGCTTCAGCTAAATAATGTTCAAGATTTTCAAATTCGTTAACGTCGGGGAAAAACTTATCAGATGTTTCTCCATATTTTCTAACAAAGGCACGGATTGGCTTATAATTACTATATGCAACATAAATTGCAATCATCAAAAACAACGCTAGCGAAACTACGAAAAATACTAAAGTAATCTTTTGATAACCCTTAATAAGCTGAAATAAGGAGTCGGAATTAATGTCTGTTGCAAATTTGAAAAGCTCGTCATCGCTTGCTTTTGTAATTATTTCATCACTTTCAAACGGTTTATTAGCTTCATCGGTAAGCAGAAATCCCTTATAATATAAAGCAAGCCTGTCGCCGAATCCTCCTGAAACTGTATTTATCCTTTCTTCTATCAACGACCTATCAACTATAAAGCACAGTGAAGCTTTGCATGATTCTTCCTTCACAGCAGAAGTATATATAGGGTAACAAATTAAAATCTGTTGATATTTACCGCCGTATTCACTTAAATTTATAAGCGTTATGCTGTCCATATTTAATATCTTGTTTTTTAGTGCTTCTGTGCCTTCTGCTTTTAGTTTTGATTTTATGTAATGGGAAAACACAGCACTGTTGCCGACATCATTGCTTTCATCGACCTTATATACTAAATCAGGGTATTGATGATATATCATAAAATAATCATTGGTCATTGGTGAATAATTCTTATATTTAGCGAAGACTTCAAGCAATTCTATTTCATAAAATTTGTTTATTGAAAAAAACCTGAAATTAAACTCTGATGTTGTGGATATGTCTATTGCTATATCTTCAAGTGACTCAAATTGAACTTCCATATCAGAAAGAACACTGGACATTTTTTCTTCAGCGGTTTTGTTATACGCATCAGTTCTTAAATTCACAAAAGTATATAAAATAAAAAACCCTATTGCTGCGCAGCATAAAAGCACTATCCCCGAATATGAGATTAAATACTTTGCCAAAACCGAACGGCGAATCTTCGACATATAATCACCTCATGAAATGTCTAATTCTTTATATCACTGTAAGTTATACTTATTTCTACTTTTTCCAAAATTACTTTGCTGCAGTTTTCATATTTACCGTTTCTTATTAGAGAAATCTCAATATTGTTTAATCCCTTAAACAGAATTCCTGCATCCATAATGCTTTCGAAACATGTGAGTCTCTGATCTTTTCTTTTTGGCAGATTATGACTGCCATATCCCGATGTAGGAGTTTCTCCCGGAGCACTGATAAATTTGTCTTTGAACTGCCTATTATATTTACCGGGTACTTCAAAGCCGTTAATGAAAACAATAAGACTGTCCTGTGCCTCCATATTAAATATTACAAGCCTAAGTTTAACACATAACTCACCTACCGGAAAACATGAAACACTATCAGAAATAAAAATATTGAGATTTGTTTCTCTTCCATTGTTTGGCAAAATTTTAGGAAGCGGTTTTTCTAGATTATGATTTGCATAGCCTTCACCCCAAGGATATCCACCTTTTCTTTCTAACACGAAAGCTTTATCCTGAAAGCGCATAGCTTCATAATCACCTGCCTCTATCAAAGCTTTATCCTGACAATGCTGAGGTAAATCAATCCGTTTCCCAAAAGTTCTCTCATAAGTATCTCTGCTTGCAGTGTGCCAGTTGAAAAGCTTGATTCCGTCCGCACCTCTGTCCCACCAGTTACAAAAAACGCCTCTGTAAACTTCAATCGGCGGCTCGGCATATCCATCTACAGTGTGGTGTGCATCAAAGCAGGGAAAAAGCTTTATACCACTTTTAGCTGTAGCTTTCCTGAAATCTTCAATATCGACATCAAAATTTCTTGCACCAAGAGTCAGGCAGTCAACCAATCTTTCTTCCGACCATTGCTTAATGTCTATCCCATCAATTCTGCAGCCTTCTAATGTCTCCGGAACTCTTGCACTTAGGAGCAGAGGTCTTTTAAGCTCCCCTTCAGCTTCCAATAGCATATTCCTCAACATTCTCATAAACTCCGTAACATTCTCTCTAAGCTCCCATTGTTTGCCTGGAGGCAAAAACGGTGTATGCCTTAAAAAATCTATCTCAAGCCCGTCAAACGGATATTTATATATGCATTCCTTAAGAATATCCAGTTTCTTTATACGGATTTCCTCTTTTTCAAGATTATGAAGACCATTCCAAAGCCAGCTTTTGATATACATTTCTGGGTGTTCTTGCTTGTGTGCGTTTTCCTCCAAGATATCAATTTCAGATATCCTATGGACAAGTATGTTTTCTACACCTAATTCAATTCCCTTTGTAGTAAACTTTTCAAAAAAATCCACACCTTCTTTGATTAAGTTCACCATAGGACCTTTTGTTCTCTGTGGCAATATATCACTAGGGTAAATCGAATGCTCATCACCGCTGTACATTATATCCCAAAAAATTGAATCTATTTGGTGCGGAAGGTTATCTATATACTCAAATTGCTGCTTCATAAAATCTTCAATGCTTTTAACTTCACCTAATGAACATCTACCAAAGGCATCAAAATGTAATATTTCTCGCCTTCCCTTAGCAACAGCCTTTTTATGTTCTTCAGAAAAACTTATAAAATCTTTCATACATTTATCCTAAATTTATTAAGCTTCGGAAAGAAAGTCTCCCCGAAGCTTTAAATCGTTTTAATTACCTAAGTAATTATTATAATAATCAGTGTAATATTTTTGCCATTCCTGGAATCCCATTGTATCAAGCTCTGCAAAGTAATCATTGAGTTCACTAAGCGGACGAAGACCTGTTATAAACTTAGCTGTTTCCTGTTTCACATAATCAGAAATAAGAGTTTGATAATCACTTATTGACTGTGTATCTTCAGCACTAAAGAAAGTTATAAGAGGATACATGCTTTGAATATATGGAAGGCATGAGTCCATTACAGCTAGTCTTGAATGATCATTTGCTACATTAATGTCTAAAGGAACGTCGAGAGTCGTTACATCACTTTCAATGCCAGCTAATACTTGATTCGCAACTGCATAATATGTTCCATTACCAATTCCTTGACCACCATGTATTCCAAATACATGGGCTTTCATGTAAGGATAGTTTTGTGAACTGTCGCCCGTTTCAACATAAACATATGATTTAGTTTCAGGATCCATCTCCCATCCACTAGTTTTTCCATAACCGATTTCATCTACCATATCTACTGTAGGACCAAAGATTGAAAGATTGTAATTGAATGATGTTGGTTCATAGAACCAATCTGCAAATCGTACCATTACATCAACATATTCACATGCTGAAGTTATAACAAATCCACCGGTAGAAACAGTTACTAGGTTTTTCGCATTAACATCAGGACATTTCGAAGGATAAAGTTTAGTATCATTTAAATCACTTGTTAACGGCTCAACTGCCCACCATTCAGAGAACGTATCCGGAAGTTGAAGGAAAGGAACAAATCCATATGCCCCGTATTTATTTTCAGCCATCTTTCCCTCTACTGTAGTACTATCTAACGTAAAGAAATCTTGATCAATTAATCCTTCTGTATAAAGCTGGTTCATAATCGTTAGATATTCACCAAATGCTTCTTTATCACCTGCTGGAATCACTGCTTCACCATTTCTTAATGAAGGTGTAAGTCCCCAAGAATCAGTTGTGTTATATCCTAAGGCAATCATAATAAATTTACCTGGATTCCAAACTTCTGCAGAACCACCAAGCGGAACTATGTCTTCACCGCGTTTTTTGAATACTTTTAGCATTTCAATAAACTCATCTAACGTTACTGGAGACTCAAGCCCTTCTTCTTGAAGCCATGTTGTATTTACGAACATCGGCCACATTGCTCCAGCCAAATTCATGTAATTAGCTCCCTGAGTGAATCCAAAAGAATACATTCCTCCATCCGATGCTGTTAGTAATGATTTTACAGCTGGTTGTTCAGCAAACAATGAGTTTAAATAAGGCATATATGTTTCATTAACCCAAGGAAGCAAATCAATAAGCTGTCCTTCCTGTTGTCCATATGTAACAAGTTCTGATGTTGAAAAACCAAAACCTACATATGCATCAGGTAAATCGTTACCTGCAAAAGAAGTAGCTTTATAAGTATCCAGTTCCTGTACTTGAATAAGCTCTAAATCAATGTTCATTGCATTACGTACGTACTCCCAAAACCACACATCTCCATCGTTACCCCAATCAGCATCTTGCTTTGCTGCTATTGTAATAGATGTATCAAATCCATCTTTTACAATAGGAAGCTCACTGTCAAAATTCAGATATTCCGGCAAAGGATTTGCTGTCTCTTCTGCCTGAGTCTCTTCAACTTTCGTTTCTTCAGTTACCTCTGCAGTTGCTTTTTCTGTTTCTGTAGCTTTTTCAGCTTCAGTTGGTGTACAGCTTATAAGCGAAATAAGCAAAGCAACTACTGCTAAAATACATAAAATTCTTCTCGTCTTCTTATTCATTATTCATTCCTCCATTTTATTATAAACAGAATTGTGAAAATTTTCATGTGAAAATCTCAAATCTGTTTTATCCCTTATCCCTTTACTGATCCGATCATCATTCCCTTAACAAAATGCTTTTGTACAAATGGATATGCCACCAAAAGCGGAGCACTAGCAATAAATATTAATGCGTATTTCATAGAATTTATCATATACGCTATTCTCGCAGCATCTTGCAAGGCTTCCGTAGAACTTTCGTTAGATTCCATAAGATTTGTTATATTCGTTTGATTTAAAACTAGAATGTTTCGTAAGACTAGCTGAAGTGGAAAATATTTTTTCTTTGTTAAATAAATCAAAGCATTATAGTAACTATTCCAGTGTCCGACTCCGTAAAATAGCGCCATAACAGCGATTATAGGTATAGAAAGCGGTAAGGCAATATTGAAAAATATTTTTATTTCTGAAGCTCCATCAATCCTCGCAGACTGATACACTTCGTCTGGAATTGACATCGTAAAAAATTGTCTTGTAACAATAAGATTCCAACAGCTAACACCAACACCCAAAATTAATGCATACGGAGTATCCGTTAATCCAAGTTTATTGACGAGCATGTAAGTTGGGATAAGTCCGCCGCTGAAATACATTGTTATAAAGAAATACCAGGATATCAATCCTCGCATCGGAAGATATTTCTTCGACAAAACATATGCAGCAGGAATTGTTAGCATAAGATTGTATATAGTTCCTGCAACTGTGTAGATAACAGTGTTTCTATAACCAATCCAAATGTCACCATTTGAGAATACATTTCTATATGCATCAAGCGTAAATCCTTTCGGAAAAAGGGTTACACCACCTTTAGCTACTGTATATGGATCCGAAAAAGATGCTATAATAACAAAATACAGGGGATATACAACTATTATCGTTATGGCTAATGTAACAACTATATTTGTTATATTGAACGCTTTATCTGATAAACTTTTTCTCATTTTATATCTTTAATTTCTCCTTTTATTCACCATAATCCAACTTTAGTGATTCTTTTAGAAAGTGTGTTTATTATAAGAATAAACATAATATTTACAGCATTATTAAAAAGTCCTATTGCAGATGAATAGCTAAACTGTCTTGACAATAGTCCCATTTCATAGACATATGTTGAGATAACTCTTGAATGTGATAGATTCAATGGATTCTGTAAAAGATATATCTTCTCAAACCCTACCGAAAGAACTTTTCCTGTGCTAAGTATCAAGATAGTCATTATTGTCGGCAATATACTTGGAACTTTAATCCTTAGAATTATTTGAAGCTGTGATGCTCCATCGATTTTTGCTGCTTCTATCATTTCAGGCGAAACTGTTGATAGTGCAGCTAAATAAATAATCGTACTCCAACCCAAACCTTGCCAAACACCGCTCCACACATATATTGTCGAAAAAAGCTTTGGATTTCCAATAAAAGCTTGTCTTTCCCCACCCATAACATCGATTATATTATTTATTAATCCATTGCTTCTATCTAAAAATAGTATTATTATTGATGCAACAACCACAGTTGAAACAAAATGAGGTGCATACGTAAGCATTTGAATAGATTTTTTTAGCGGCTTATTTTCTATTTCATTCAACATTAGTGCAAACACTACAGCACATGGTGTTGTTGCAATTGTATATAATCCAATAGCCGCAGTATTTCTTAGAATCTCCCAAAAATCAGGATATGTAACAAATTTAATAAAATACTTTAATCCAACCCATTCACTTCCCCAGATACCCAAGCTTGTCCTGAATTCCTTAAATGCGATTTGCACACCATATATGGGTATGTAGTGAAAAATAAATACTGAAATTATCCCAGGCAGAATAAGATAATAAAGATGCCTACACGAATACACCTTCTTAAGCCACCTTTTAATCTTGCTTTTTTTTCTGTTAGCAATGTACATTTGATTGTTTGTCATTTTTTGTCCTTATCTCTTTCTTAACGTGTTCCATTATAGAAATGGTTACAGCACACCTTCAATACTGTTTTCTTTGCCAGTTATTTCGTTTTCTTTGAAATTCTCTGAAAGTTTTAATTTAAGCCAATTTAGTCCATTGTCAGTTGAATCAAAAGCGTGCCCTTCCTCTGTCAGCTGATATTTAAAGCTGTCTGGCACATTAAGTTTTGAATAAACTTCCCTAATATACTCAACTTTGTCTGTTGCTTTATATGGAGGAAACCTCTCATCATATTTGCCGTTTTCCATATAAAGCTCTCTAGGGCAAATCATTGCCGCTATCTGCTCATCTCGGAATGTGTTTGCTGCATTAATGTGCACCCAGTCAGCGTGTCCCTTTTCATAAGGATGCTCATTCAGCCAGCACGAAGACAAAACTGCATCAAACCTTGTATCTGTGGCGGCAGTATAAAGCGCATACATTCCTCCATAGGATAAGCCCATTATTCCCTTGGGGGCTGATTCACTTGTATACTTTTTTCTTATTAAAGCAGTAAGCGCATTCTTCAATTTAAAAATTTCAAAAGAAGTAATCGACTCTCCAAGCAGTTTAAGCTTTTGGTCCAGCTCTTCTCTTTGGTTAATCGGTCCAAAGTCTTCAGACCAAAGATGCAACTGAGGCACAAAGACAGCAAAACCTTTGCTCACAGCTCTCATTGCCATGTCATTATAGTTAGCTGTGCTGCCATAAAAACCACATACGAGTTCCGGACATCCTTTCGCTCCATGAAGAGCAAATATTAAAGGAGTATTTTTATCCGCACTAGCTGGGACAATAAAAACACCGCACATAGATATGTTTTTAACAATTTCTATACTTAACCTTTTTATTGTTTTATCAGAGTCTTCATAAACAATTTCCTCTGTTATATCATTTTTTATATCTCTTTCAGAAAATTTACCTTCCGATAAAGGCCAACCCAGCATCTCACAAAACAATTTTCTGTATGTTTCCATTTGAGCATCATATTCTTTTACACTTGAATAATTTGGAACAAAAAACTTATCTGCTTTGTTTAAGCTTATTCTTTCCAAGTCAAGAATAAGCTCATTGGTTTCATTTATCTGCTCGATACGATATTTTTTTGAACACTCGATATTTTCTTTATAATTGCAAGTTGAAATCATGTATTCTATTCCCTTTCTCCGTTTTTATGCTATTATCCCGCACACTTATATTCAATGCTGTTTTCTTTGCCGAATCATTCGTTTTCTTTTATTTGCTTTATTATGTATTGTCGCCAGTCTATAATTATCATTAACAACTTTACACAGGAGAAGAACATGCAAAAAAATATGCCTACCACTATAAAAAAATTCGATGACGGACGCGACTGGTTCTTTGAAAAAAGGTTCGGTATGTTCATCCACTGGGGAATATATGCTCTCACCGAATGGCACGAACAGGCTCTCTGGCGTCTTAATATGGATGAAACTGAATATGAAAATCTAATGCATAGATTCAATCCCACAGCGTTTGATCCCGATTTATGGATAGATGCCGCGGAAAGCGCAGGAATGGAATTTATATGCTTTACCGCAAAACATCACGACGGCTTCTGTATGTGGGACAGCAAATACACAGATTATAAAATTACAAACACCCCATATAAAAAAGATATAGTTAAAATGCTTTCAGATGCTTGTTCAAGAAGAGGAATTGGATTTGGCATATACTATTCACTTCCTGACTGGCACCATCCCAATTATCCCAACATAGGCAGACATCACGAGTTATTCTGGCCGAATGCCACAAAAGAAATCAACGAGGAGAAGTATTTGGAATGTGTGCAAAACCAAGTTCGTGAGCTGTGTGAAAATTACGGTGAAATAAACCAGTTCTTCTGGGACGTAAATGTTGCAGAGTACTATAAACCTGAAATTAATGAAATGATAAGAAAATTACAGCCTAGTGCAATAATTAACGACAGAGGCCCGAGTATCGGGGACTATACTACTCCCGAAAGAGAAATACCTTCAGGAGGTTCATTTAAAGCTCACGTTATGGCAGTCAACTCCGTTGGCAGAGAAAGCTGGGGCTACCGAAAAGGCGAAGATTATTATACACCAAAATTTTTAATGCAAAGCATAGGTAAAATACTTGCAATGCGCGGAAACTATATGCTTAATGTCGGCCCTATGCCAAACGGAATTATTGATAACAAAAGCCTTGAAATACTAAATAAAATTGGAATTTGGTATAAAACCGTCAGAGAAGCTTACAAAGATACTTATTCTATAAATCATTTATTTGATTCAAGTTTATTAGAAAATGATGATATTTTTTTCACTGCAAAAGATAAATGTATATACATAAACATACTAAAAGATTTAACTTCAAACGGATTATGTTTATATCCTTTTGACAAAAAACCTAAGAAAACCATTCTGCTTAACAATAATCAGGACCTCGAAACAGCAGTTGATATTATTCCGACTCAATATAAGAATAAGCCTTCGCTTAGGATAATGAATATTCCTATTGACAGATTTTATAGCGAACCAATTGTTATCAGAATGGATTTTTGATGATTTTAGTAAAAAAATAAATTCGGTTCGAAGCACTACCGCTCCGCCAAAATTTCTGATAGGACAGAATAAATACTTCCTGTTCCATAAAGTTTAAAGCACGTCATATTTAATTGACGCGCTTTTATCTTATCACATTATTTTTGCTTCTCAAAAAGCAATGCATTATATATAGTAAATTAGTTCTCTTTCATGCAAAGATGCACAGCAGCGGTTTTAAACGTCAACGGCAGCGCCAGTATCTTGGGATTATCTCCCACATATTTTTGTGCGTCATTTAGTGCTTCTTCGAATGTAGCTCTGGTTTTCATGCCCATACCTCGTGCGATGCCCGGTTCATATGCGCCCACGCAGTAGACTGCGCTGCAGTGTTTTTCCGCCAGATGTCCACAGCTCATCATTGAAAATGCATGGTAAGGATGATAGGCATAGTTGTATCTATACGCATCGGTATAGTGCTTTTTCATTGCGAATGCTTCACCGTGTTCAGCCATATCCGGCAGTGTATTGTGATAGTCCTTCTGGAATAGCTCATATGTCTCTCTGTAGCTGGGAAACTCCTCATCGTGGAAGTACCCATTGCATATGGACGAAAAAATCATGACGCAATTATCTTTCATAACGCGCTTATGTCTTATTATCTGAGCGCTTGCCGCCTGCATAATAAATATAGGGTTTGTGCCCATTCCATTTCCGTAGTGAAAATTCTGAGGCATACCGAATATCATCACGTCATATTTTTCATCCTCGCAGTATGATACATACGTGCGTTTGTCCGCCACTTCCCATGATACCGGCTGCATCTCTTTCGCATACCCCGCAAATACCGCTATCTGCCTCGATTTCGTGTCCAGCACAGCATCACACATAAAGAACTTCCTTCCCATCTTTTTCTCCATATGCATGCTTATCGTGTCGAACTTGCTGCGCATCAGGCTTTTTGAGTTTACTGGCGTGAAATCATCCCTGTGCATTACATGCGGTACATGATGGCTGGCTATAGACCTCCAGTGTGTGATGCCTGTGGCGGTATGTTTGTACCCGCCCGAATATCCGCCGTACGGATTGCCCAGAGTATGTCCTATGCATACTGCAAGGTCTGATTCATAAACATATCTGCTCAAAAGCACAGGGTTATTGTTTTCATCACAGCCTAAGTCTACAAGATTGTCATAGTCCTCACTGTCGTGGTTTATTATCTGGTTCGAGTGCCAGTATTCGCCAAATAGCTTTTCTCCCAATATATTAAAGATTTCTTTCTTGGTATTTTTCCTGTGCAGTCCGTTGGAGCATATCAAAAGAACATCTTTCTTTTCCACGCCCGCTTTAAAGCACTCTTCCAATATAATAGGTATTGATACTTTCCTGTGAGCCGTATCCTGAAAACCACCCTTTACTCTGTCCGGGAATATTATTACCACTTTAGAGCCTTTTTTCACAAGCTCGGTTATAGGCTCCATGCCGATAGGATTAAGTATCGCCTTTCTGGTTTCCTCCGCCAGTTTATCTTCGGGTATATATGCAGGGTCCGGCACAGTTTCTCCGGGGATAAATACATCCGTCCTGTCCTCCGGCAGATTAGCCTCCATCAGTCCCTGTCCGTATTCAAAGCTTATTTTCATTACTCGCTCCTTACTTGTATGAGTCTATTATGTTCTTTAGCGCTTCGGGCTCGAATTTGGGCGGCACAGTAAATGTGGTAAGCGCCACCAGTCCGCCATTTATAGTGTCTATAGATGC
The DNA here is from genome assembly GCA_963677605.2 of Christensenellaceae bacterium. Taxonomy (GTDB): domain Bacteria; phylum Bacillota; class Clostridia; order Christensenellales; family UMGS416; genus JAGLOK01. The sequence goes on from CAXXDX010000006.1 coordinate 732,422, forward strand.
TATCATGGGCGCATTTTCTTCCTTTAGCCCCCCGCCGTACACTACAGGTATATCAAAACAGAAGTACTCATTGATGACTTCTTTTATATATGCCGATACGAATGATATGTATTCTTTCCCGGGCGGTGTTTTCCCGGGGCCTATAGCCCATATAGGTTCATATCCTATTACAAACTTAGCTTTTCCTATATAGCTATCTATGCCTTTTAGGTTGCTCAAAAGCTGCGCTCTCAATACCTCTTTTACGTTTTCATACTGCTCAGCCTGTGTGCCCCCGCCTTTTTCCTCTGCTGTTTCACCCACGCAAAGCAATATGTTTATATCGCGGTTTAGTGCGCACAGCACCTGCTCATTCAGCATCTCATCCACTGCTTGGGCCACAGCTTTGGTATCTGTGCTTACACGGCTCATTATTTGCGCTTTATCCCTTCGTTCCTCAGAGTGTCCTAGCATTGACCATGAGCATCCCATGTTTTTTACTGCTGAAGCAGGCAGGTTGCATGAAAATGCACCGAAGTTACCACCCTTTGCAGTATCCTGCCTAAAGACACTTTGAGAGCCTATGCTTATTCCCCTAGTTTCGCTTTCAGTATATGAAGCAAGCTTTTCCGCCGCAGGTATCAGCAGTGATTCAGGAAGTATGTAGCCGACACTTATTCCTTCCAGCTTCCCCAGCTCGTTTGATACGCTCTCGTCTATTACCCACTCTATCCAGCGCTTGGGATTTACATCCGGGCATATACCGCCATAGCTTTCAGGTACGTCAAAGCGCTTTAGATTTACAAATATATATTTCATGTATAATTACTCCGTTAATATCGAATAAAGTTTGCGTATTCGGGTAAATCGCCGCCAATCAGAGGCTCTGCATAATCTATAAATTTATCAGTAACATTGTTTCCTTTTTCATTTATGTATTCGCTGGGCATTCTTTTTTCAGCCATCATGACCTGCTGTATCGGAACAGAAAAATGTTCTGTTAAATAATTTTTTGAATTTACTCTTTTGAGCCCGACCATTTCTCCGGAAGTCCCCTGGCTCAGCAATCGCACCGAATGTTCACCCAGCATAATTGCTTCAGCTCTATCAACTTCAGATATCCATTTCACAGATGCTCTACCTGCGATTCCTGGCTTTTCACTGCGCGCTTTTATCCCCAATCTACTTATCACCAGCTGCGCTAAGTGTGTGCCTACATCACCAAAATAAGTTGCTCTGTCCGTTTTAAATATTGGTTTAGCGATAGGCTGTCCATCTGCTTTTTTAAGCCCTTCACTGGCGACTACTACCACACCGCCTTTTTCTCTCGATATTTTTTCCACATCAGATAAAAAAATCTCTTCATCAAATATCTTTTCGGGTAAATATATTAAATCCGGTGCATAACCTTTGCTTCTGCCCAATGCAGAAGACGCCGCTATCCACCCCACATTGCGCCCCATTGATTCTATTATAGATACATGTATAGGCATCCCCTTTATATCCTGGGTTATTTCCCCTACGGTTCCGGTCATATAGCGGGCTGCGCTTCCATAGCCCGGGCTGTGGTCTATAGCGGTTAAATCATTATCCACGGTTTTAGGTATTCCGATTATCTGAAATTTCCCACGAGCAAACTCGTAAAGCCTGCCGCATGTATCCATTGTGCCGTTCCCGCCGTTAAAGATTATCTTATCAAATCCGTGGCTTTCTGCGATTTGGACCATACGTTTATATTCCGCTTCATATATAGGCCATCTCGATGTGCCTATTGCAGTTCCCGGTGTGTTTAAAAGCAATGAGAGTTTTTTCTCATCTAAAGTATCAAGCCGCACAAATCTTTCTTGCAAAAACCCTTGTGTCCCAAAGATTGCCCCATAAACGCCATCAATATCCTTGTACTTTTTCGCTTCCTTTATTACTCCATATAGAGAGCAATTAATCACGGGCGTCGGACCCCCTCCATGTACTACGAGCACTTTACCTTTCACATGCTCACCTCAATTTTCCTTGAAAAACAGGTATTGTTCTTTCACATATATTGAAAACCGCTTTTTCCATAAGCTTCTCTATTATCTCTATCTCCCCATCTTTTTTACAGGGCACTATTAATTTCCCCATAACAGGGGCTAAAAATACCCGGGGGTCAAATAAAGAACGGTTCTCATTCAATATTTTTTTAACCTCGGCAAGATTTCCCGTCATTTTCTCATTTGCCGCAAAATACTTCCTGAATTCCAATGTTGTCGCAAGCCTTATGTCTGTATCGATATTTATCTTGCAAATACCGGCATCCACAGCTTTTGAGATTTGCTCAAGTGATATGCCACCTGGGTTTTTAATATCTCCCCCAAGAGAGTTTATTTCCTCCACTATATCGCCCGGGACATTAGACGAACCATGTGATACCAGAGGGCAATTCACATTGTTTTTAAGAAATACTTCTTTTATATCTTTTACAATGTCCGTTTTAAGCTTTACGTTTTTCCCTTTATTTGCACCATGCTGAGTCCCATAAGATATCGCTAAGCAATCAACCTTTGTCTCCCTCACAAAGTCAAGTGCCTGATTTGGATTGGTAAAACTGGAAAAATCCGACTGCACATTGTCTTCCACACCTCTCAACACACCCAATTCCGCCTCAATGCTGGCACCCTTTTCATGCGCCATATACGCTGCTTTTTTAGTATTTATCACATTTTCTTCATACGCTAGATGTGAGCCGTCATACATAACCGAAGTAAACCCGGCATCTATTACATTTTCTATAGATTCCAGACTCTTGCCATGGTCTAAATGCAGGCATATGTCAATAGAAGAGTTGGATGCCGCGCCTATTAGCTTATCCGCGGCTCTTTTCGCACCCAGCTTTCTTTCATCGGTGCTCGAATTCATGAAATCTGAGCTTCCGCCCAAAAATCCATTCGCAGGGTCGGCCACCTGTATGATAAGCGATGAACCGTATTTCTCATGGGCTTTTATCAGAGCATCTATCTGGCAGAGAGCATATACATTATATGCACCGTAAGCGGTGTTAGATTTTGAAGCTTTATGTAATATTTTATTTATATTTACTATTCCCATTATTTATTCCTTTGGTTAGTATATTGTCTTAATAAGGTATTTAATGAACTACATCTATGTGATGACTATGTGACTATTTCCTAAATGTAGCTTCCGGCTCCAACGGCTGTATCAAAATATTCTTTATGGATGCGCATCCGTCTTTTGTCACAAAAGCTATTTGTCCTTTGTTAGAGTGTGCGTCAAATGATGTAGTATATATATGATTTTCGTTCAAATACCAGTCGCAGCTTTCAGAGCGCACTACTATATTTAACGATATGGAATCCATATCAATATTATCACCGAACCTATAATCATAAGTTTTCTTTGTGATATCCAGACCGAATAATATATATGATTTAGTGTGACATTCACCTATTCTGAGAAGTCTTTTGTTATAATCGGCCTCGCATATTATCCCGGTTTGTTCTTTTGATACCCGCAGACATACACCCGCTTTTAAAGCATTGTCATTTATAATCTCAAAGCTTATTTGGAAGTCATCGTATTCGTTAGTGCTTAAAGCTACGGCCGGACTTCTTTTTTCACCAAGCTTAATATCATCCGATATATTTACACTCATCCATTTGTACAAAGACTTAAAATCCGACAAATCACTTTGAGGTTTGCCATGATATATTTTTTCTATACCTTTCCAAAGCTTTAGATAAATATCTCCTTTAGCATCAAAATAAACTTTTTTAGGAATCCCAAATGCCGATTTTGTCGCGGATATATGGTGGAAATATAAAGCTTCTCCATTTACTTTTATTATCCGCCCGACATATGCATCCCCGGGAGCCAAAACATTATTTGAGTCAAATACAAAGCCCGTATTTCTATCTTCTGACTTCATATAATATGTTGCCATATTCAAATGCTCATAATTTTTATGGTATATCATATCCGTTTCAAATCCAAAGCTTGAACAAAATACAAGGTAGTCAAACTCATCCCTGGAAAATCTTGAAGGCACTTCCGCCTCCTGAATAGGATATGTATGAGCCAAGAGCTCCGTCATTTCCCACTTTTTAAGGTCTTTTGAAACCGCTCTGCCTATAGCTCCCCTGCTATAGTGATGTCCCTCATTTTCCCTTGCACAGAAAATAGCTTCGTACATTCCGTCTTCCATCTTATATATTGAGGCATCCCTGCCTGCAACATAGCCGCTTAGTGTCTCCTTCGGGTCATTTTCATATGGCGATCCGGGCACTATTACAGGGTTTTCTTCAAACGGAACCCAATCATATAAATCTTTAGAATACGCTATCCCATTAACTTGGACACCACCAACAGAGTGTCCGTAGGTCATATAAAAACCATCGCCTTCATTATAAAAAATGTTTCCTGTCAGAGTTCTCGGGTTGCTGTTCCACTTCCCTTCATCCTCGGAAAACATTTTTAAATTCTCTTTCGTTTCCCAATGCAGGCAATCACGGCTTACGGCATGCCCTATATAGTTTCTTTTTATCCCGCTTCCATCCCACCAATCACGGCAAAGATGAAAAAGATGAAGTTCATCTTCAAAATATATAAGCCAACAGTCCCACAGCTCCATTTTTTCATTTGGTGTACGATAATTCATATCATTCCTTTGTTTTTAGATTAGAGAGCGGCTTAAAGCCGCTCTCTGATATCATTTAGTTTATAAAGGCTTCATATCCTTTTTGCTGTATCTCTATCCATTCTTCAACGCCCGCTTTTTCCAGCATCGAAAGATAATTATCCCACTCTTCGTCGATACCGCCTGATGTTATCCATTTGGCCACCATCTCATCCACATAAGGTATGATATCATTTTTCAGTGTATTGAGTCTTTCAGTATCTTCTACAGAGTAGTTGACATCCGGCAAGAATTGTTCCAGGAGATATGGGTTGTAGTATTCTTTAACAATCTCCAGTCTTTGTGCACCGCCCTGCTCCATTTTTGTAAGAGTTCCGAAATAATCTCCCAATATTGCAACGGGTCCTCTTGCTGTATTTATTTTAGTCCATTCGCCTGAAGTAAGGTCAGCCGGGACTTCGTCTAATGCTTTGTACCAAAGCCCATCTTCGGTCTGTTTCATCACGACGTCAAATGTTCCCCAGTTATTTTCAATCGATGTAAGCGGATCATAAAGACCATCTACCCATTTCATCATGTCTTCCGGATTTTCGCAGTCATTGCTCATCACGAACTTGTATTTGCCCATTTCAGAATAATTGCTTTCACGTCCCCAAAGCTGGTCTCCGTCGGGTCCTGTAAGCGGATACATAGGTGAATACTCTTGAGCTCTTTCAGCGCCAAGCACCTGGAAGTCACGCCATGCCGGGAAGCATCCTATGGTTGTAAACTCAGTTTTTCCTTTCGCAGCAAGCTGTGCGCTGTCCTGTGAGAAAGATTCTTGGTCTATAAGGCCTTGTTCATAGAGGCTGTTAAACCATTTGACAGCGTTTTTAAATTCTTGTGTACCTGCTGTAAATACAACCTTATTGTCGACTACCGCTGTGTGGTCGATATTATCCGGCATGCCAAACGCGCCAAACATATAGTTTATACCCATAGCTCTGTCCCAGCCCTGATTTGCATATACAAATGAGAAAGGTATCTCATCAGAAGCGTCTCCGTTGCCATTTAGGTCTTCGCTTTTAAACATCTTGAGCATGTCTTCGAATTCCAGAGTCGTCTTTGGAGCCTCTATCCCAAGTGTATCAAGCCAAGTCTGATTGACATTCAATATTGTCCTTACATGAGTTATGCCCATCTCTTCTATCCAAGGACAGGAGTATATATGGCCGTCGGCTACAGTTACAAGGCTTTTATAGTTCGGTCTCTGATCATATACGTTTGTAAGATTCGGCATTATTTCAGCATTGATATAGTCATCCAATGGTACAAATATCCCCATAGTGCCATAAGTTGCGACGTCATAAGCTGTTATGGGCAAGTCAATAAATGCATCCGGTAATGTCTCTCCGCTCGCGAGCATCAGATTCAAAGTCTCAGTCGCAGTAGCATCCGGAATTTCATCGAAGCTTACAGAATACTCTGGATAATTCTCATTATACTTTACGTAAAAGCTTAGCTCGTCCCATTCGGGCTGTCCTGCTTCCTGTCTTACTGCAATGTTAAATTCTATTGGTGAAGTTTCGTTCACTTCCTCTTTTGTTTCAGTCTTATCTTCAGCCGCTTTTTGAGTTGCACTTGGTGCAGGTTCAGTGTTATCACACGATACCAGTAAAAATGTCATGGCTAAAACGATAAACAGAATCAATAATTTGTTCTTTTTCATCATCACTTTCTCCTTATTTAGTTATTATATATTGTATGCATACAATTTACCCTTTAACAGATCCAATCATTACGCCTTTTTCGAAATACTTTTGAATGAAAGGATATAAAATTATCAGCGGCAGGCTCGATATGATTATCAGACCGTATTTCATTTGGTCTAACACCCTTTGCAGCTCTACTACGGAATCTATCTCCTCTACACTGCTTGTCAGCATTGCAGTCTGGTTTTGAATCAAGATATTTCTCAATATAATTTGCAGAGGGTATAGCTGAGGTTTCCTTAAATACAACAAAGCATCAAAATAACTGTTCCATATCGCCACTCCGTAGTAAAGCATTATAACCATAATTATTGTTTTTGATATTGGCAGTGCGATTCTCACAAAAAATCCTATACTTGTACATCCGTCTATGCTCGCTGCTTCTTCCAGTTGGTCTGATATAGTAGACTGGTAGTATGTCCTTGTAACCATAAGGTTCCACACTGCAAGCGCATTGGGCAGTACCATCGCCCAAATAGTATTTGTCATGCCAAGACCTGAAACCAGCAAGTAAGTCGGTATCAATCCGCCCTGAAAAAACATGGTGAGCACAAATATAAATATCAGAACTCCTCTGCCCTTCATCCTCTTTTTCGAAAGAGCATATCCCGCCGGTATCGTTATAACAAGGCTTATAATTGTTCCTATTATCAAGTATTTAAAAGAGTTGTAATATCCCTTCCAAATGGCACCGTCGGCAAGTATTTTTTCATATCCCGAAAAAGATATCTGCCTTGGGATGATTATGGTTTTCCCCTGATATACTGCCGCAGGCTCGCTTATGGACGCGATTATCACAAAATAAATCGGATAAGCTATTACTACCAATATTATTATGCCCAATATAGTACTTACGATATCAAAAGACATATCATTAAGCGCTACGTTCTTTTTTCTCTGTTTCATTTTTTTCGCCCCTACCATAAACTGTTCCCTGTTATTTTCTTAGATATCCTGTTTGTAGCTATCAAGAGAACCATGTTAATTATATTGTTAAAGAAACCTATTGCCGCTGCGTAGTCATACTTTGCCTGCTGAAGCCCTATTTTATATACATAAGTAGCGATAATTTCAGACACCGATATATTAAGCGAATTCTGCATTAGGTACGATTTTTCAAACCCAATGCTCATTATCCGGCCTACTGAGAGGATAAGCATTATCATAATAGTAGGAAGTATACTTGGGATATCTATATTAACTATTCTTCTAAGCTTACCGGCCCCGTCTATAGCCGCAGCTTCATATAGTCTTGGATCTATAGCAGACAGCGCAGCAAGATAGATGATAGCAGACCAGCCGGAGTTTTTCCAAATACCGGAGCCTATATACAGAGTCCTGAAATATTTCGGAGCCGTCAGGAAATTGACGCTTTCTCCCCCCAGCAGATTTATTATCTGATTTATAACTCCGCTTCCCGGATTAAAAATCACGACCATCATGCCGACTAAGACTACAGTTGATATAAAATGAGGCATGTAGACAAGGTTTTGTAAAACAAGCTTAAATCTTTTTGATTTTAATTGGTTTAGCAGCAAAGCAATAACTACAGGAAAAGGAAACGCCCATAATAGCTCATATACGCTAAGCAGTACCGTATTTACAAGTATTCTTTTGAAATTAAATGATCCAAAAAATTCAGCAAAATGCTCAAACCCAACCCACGGACTCTTTGCTATTCCCAGCACCGGACTAAAATCCCTAAACGCTATTTGCACCCCATACATAGGTATATACTTGAAAATCACTATATATACTATTGCCGGCAGCACCAAAATATATAAGCCCCAATCAAGCTTTTTATAAGTCTTTCTTCTAATCACAACTTTCATCAATCTCCTTCATGCGGCATCTACCTTTCCGCGATTCCATAGTATATTCATTCCTTTTATTATGCAATAAGGCGTTTTTTTATGATATGTTACAATTTATTAACGCTTAAATATATGCTAAATATACTATAAGTCATTTTTTTATACATGTGTCATTTATTTTAAAAGCTATTGAATTTTCAACATTTATTATATAATGGGTTCATGTATAAGTTTTTCAATAAGATTTCTAGTACCAAGCGCGGTAAGTTTTTTTACAAGCTTTTTATAGGTTACCTTATTGCAATGGCAGTGCCTATATTATTCTTTTTCATATTAAATACAGAATATTTTATAAGAACATATGAATCCGAAATAGAAAATAACATATCATCAAGCCTGGAAAAAAACAGAGAGAACTTTGATACTTACCTTAAAAATATTAATTCAATTCCTCAGGAAATATCTTATGATTACAGATACAATACTTACTATTTAGAAAATATCATGAATAGGCGCCTCGTCATGGAAGAGCTCCAGCAGTACAGAGTATCTAACTTTCTTATAAAAAACATACTTGTATACTTTCCCAGGACAGGAATGTTTATATCACCAAACTCAACATACTCCATAGATACTTTTTTTGATATATATTCATATGAAAATTTGTCAAGAGAGACCTTCAGCAAAAAGATAAATGAAACACAAGATTCATCATACATACCTATACAAAGCGTCACAGAGCTAGGTGGGATATACCCACTTTTAACGCTAATATACAAAATTGATTCCGAAACATATTGTATATTTTTAATAGATTCGAATAAACTGACAGAGCTGCTTTCTACTACACGAACTCTTTATCCTATCAATACTTCGGTGGTTAATGAGGAAGGAATTATCATTTTTTCAACTTCATCCGAATCTTTTATATCCAACGAGCTTTCGCCAATAGACGACTACACTAATAGCGATACTGTCAATATTGACCAAACGGATTATATTTTATTTAAAGAAAAATCATCCTCTACAAAGTGGTTTTTGATTTCTCTGGTGCCGGAAAAATTAGCATACCTACCTGTTTACCGGATGAAACTAATTAATACCATATCTATTATATTGGTGCTCTTTTTAGGAGCTGCGCTTACGATATTCCTCTCTATCCGCAATTACAACCCAGTCATCAAACTGAGACAAAATGCGTATAAATTTGAGGGCAGCGGCTCATTTGCTAATGACGAATTTGCCAATGTCACAGAAGCTATATCGAAATTGGGCAATCAGGTACAAAAACTTACTGATATAAATTTATCAAGAAAAAGTGCCTATAAAGATTATCTTTTGCAGCAGCTTATAAAAGGAAATATTCGTGATATATCCGATTTTGATGAAGTAATGGAAGAATTCGAATTAAACCTAAAAGAGAACTTATACTATATATCAATAATGCAGCTTGAAAATGTAACCAACATGTCAGAAGATCTTAAAATCAAGCAAGTAATACAATTGGCAAAATCTATTTTTTCACGGCACATAAACTCATATTGTGTGACAGACTTTGATAACAGAACTGTTATTTTCCTACTCTATGAGGATGTATCGCTCAAAACAGATTTGCAAAATTGCTTAATCCAAGTACAAAGTTCTATAAGGCTGAAAAAAAATGTTCAGTGCACTATATCAATAAGCAATGGATATAATAATATAAGCCTTACCGGTAAGGCTTATATGGAAGCGTTATCTGCTTTGGATTATAAATTAGTGAAAGGATATGGCAGCATAATCTTTTTTGATGAAACTATTGCCAACAATTCCAACAACTCAATGTATCCTTCCGAATTAATTTCAGAAATACAAAAAAGCATTAATATAGGAAAAATAAATCAAATAAACGACGCTTTATCCGAGTTGACTTCCTACATAATAGATAATAATCTATCTCTTGCACTGACAAGGTGTGTATGCTATGAAATAGTGCTTATATTTCTCGGTCTAGAACGGCGAATGGGAATACGCTTGGACTCTCCATCTACACAGAAAATTGCCAATTTTTCCACGGTAAACGAACTTTTGGATCTGGTTAGGAATTTCACATCAGATATCTATTCTCAATTTGCCATTAAAAATATAGAATCACAGAAAGAATTAGCTTTAAAAGCCAATGAAATAATTAACTCAAATTTCAAAGATATAAATTTTTCCGTTTCCACCATTGCTGATAAGATGAATATGAACTCATCTACTCTCAGCCAAATATACAAAAAGACTACCGGCTTAAGGCTTGTAGATAAGCTTAAATTCACCAGAATAGAGTGTGCCAAAAAGCTTCTCCTTGATACGGAAATGCAGATCAACGATATTGTAAGAGAAATCGGATATATTGACTCATCTAGTTTTATTAAAACTTTCAAGAAGCAAACAGGAATCACTCCGGGTATATGGCGCAGTAAGTTTTCGCATTTCACATAAAGTTATTTTACTTCTTATGATATGAAGATTTCTATCTTCTTTCTATTTACAAATTCGGATAAAAGCACTACCGCTCCGCCAACTTACTATACAGAATAATTACCTTTCCTTTTGAAAGAGGTTAAAGCACGTCTCTGATATGACGTGCTTTAAATTTATCTATTTATGTTATATTAATAATACTTCAATTAATTTCTGCAAAACACATTGGATTTTACCCCAGCGCCTTATGCGTTTCTTTCAACTGTTTTATTATAGGGAGCTTCTGTGGACACTTTTTCTCGCATTTACCGCATTCTATACATGCGTCAGCCGTTTTACCCTTTAACCAGCCAACTTTGCCTATTTGCGAATATTGGCTCTTCGCAAAATCTGTAAGTTTGTATACTTTATGATAGTTCATAAGTTTAAAACACTCAGGAATGTTCACACCCGTTGGACATGGCATGCAGTAGTTGCATCCTGTACAATACAAATCCGCAAGCTTCTTATTTTCTTCCATTGATGCATTGATTACAGATATTTCGTCAGTTGAAAGCTTTGATTCGTTTGAAGCAACTTTAACATTTTCTTCCACCATATCTATGTTCCCCATGCCTGAAAGCGCACAGGTAACGTTTTCATTGGCCAGGACGAATCTCAAGGCAGCCTCTGCCGTGCTTGAGGCTTTGTCTTTCATAATGCTTGCTATAACATCTGAAGGCGCTCCAAGCCTTCCTCCGCCTACAGGACCCATTATTACTGTTCCGAGTCCTTTTTCTCTTGCATACCCTATAGCTTTTTCATTTGACCTGTCCAAGAGATTGTACTGGCACAAAACAGTTTCAAAATGGCCTGTGTCTATTAACTTGAACAAATTTTCTGCTTTATCATGGAAAGAAAAAGATATATGTTTAATAAGTCCTTCTTCTTTAGCCTTATAAGCTGCACTCAGAGGCCCATTAGGCACATCTATTTTTTCTAAAAACTGTTCCCAGCTTATTCCCCAAAAGTGATAAAAATCAATATAATCAGTATCCAGCTTTTTAAGAGAAGATTCAAGCCGCTTCCTGTAATCTTCACCGCTGTCATTTTCTATAGGATTTTTTGTGGAAAGATAAATATTGTTTCTTCTTTCTTTTATGGCCTTTCCAACTATTATTTCACTTTCCTTATCGCAATAATACGGGGCTGTGTCTACATAGTTAACACCTAAATCTATTGCGCGCTGTATTATCCTGATTCCTTCTTGATGATCAAATACTTCATTTTTATTAACTGTTTTTTTAGGCAGACGCATAGCACCGAACCCTAAAGCTGAAATATCAATACCTGTATTGCCAAATTTTCTATATTGCATACTGACTCCTAGATAAATATTGTTATAAAAACATTATAACTTCAAATACAATTTATTATATAAAATAATACCATTTATATTATAAATAGAAAACAATGTTACGATAGACTAACTGATACTTTCTCTGCAATTTCTTTAACATACATTATTGCTTTGTCACATTCAGATGCTTCACTAATATGCTCAAGCATAAAAGGAGTATCATTGTCTAATTCATTTGCACACATCAAAAATGTTTCATAATCAAGCTCACCTAATCCTGGTCTGCATTCACTTAGATGTACAGTAAGATTACCGCTTAAAATAATGTCTTTTGCATGAATGCTTTTAATATATTTGCCGAGCCTATTAAAGCAGTCTTTTAAAAAGTCTGCGTTAGAATAATACAGCCTGGGATGTGTGATTATATTCACAGGATCCAGATGTACTCCGAAGTGCTCTCTGTCTATCAGTTCAATTAACTCTAGATATGATTCTATACTGTCAGGATACATCCATGGCATTGGCTCAATTGCGTAGAATGTGTTTTTAGGCTTTGATTCGTCTATAATTTTCTGTGAAATTTCAACTATCTCGTTTAATGCTTTTTGCGTATAGTTCTCTTTGCATGGGCCATCCCACTGGCTGCTGTATGATCCTGCGATGTTCACACAACATTTTGCTTCAACATAGTCTGCAAGTTCTATTTGCTTTATGCTTTTTTCAAGTGCTTTTTTTCTTTGGTCACTGTCGCTAGATAAAAGATTATCCCATACTCCAATCTCGGCAATAATTAAATCTCTGTCATTTGCAGCCTTTTTGTAAGCGTCAATAGTTTTTATGTCCGCAGTATAATCAACAGGGAAATAAACAGCAGAATATCCTTTTCCTACAGCAATATCTGCCCAGTTATCAGACGAAGTCCATTTTTCTAATATTTGTCCACCAAACTTCATGTTTTCCTCCGTTTATGTTTCTTCATAATTTGTAACATCTACCCAGCACTCAGCAGCGGATGACTCTTTAAATGCTTCAAGTGCAGCGATTGCATGATAGCCATCTTCAGCAGTTACTATTGGTTTTTCTCTTTTTATAACAGCCTCTACAAAAGCATCTATAATACCTGACTTTTTTTGGCTGTCATTTGTGCTTATTCCACCCGTGTTATAGTCTTTACGGGTACCATCTTTCAAGTGAACCACAACATCCTTATCATATTTAAAAACAGATATAGTCCCTTTGGTGCCATATATTACTGTACTGTTATCTTCCTGCCCATAATTAGTCCAGCTGGCATGTAGTGACGCTTCAATGTTTCCGCTTAATTTCATCATACAAAAAGCGTTGTCTTCCACATCTATGTGGCTTCCGTCTTCATACTTTTTATCAAGAGTGCCTGCCATTATTATAACACTTTTTATCTTCTTACCTGTCAGAAAGTACACAAGATCTGCTTTATGCACACCCAAATCACCCATAACTCCGAAGCTAGCTTTTTTCCTGTCAAAAAACCATGTTTCGTTTCCTTTGTCCACACTCCATGTTTCCGGGCCTGCATGAGTAAAGCTTGTTTGTATTGAAATCACTTTCCCTATAACGTCATTATCTATAAGCTCTTTGGCCTTTATATGAGCCTTTATTAGTCGCTGGTTGTGTCCCACCATAAGGATTCTGTTATTTGCTTTTTCAGATCTTATCATATCCTGTGCTTCATCCAGAGATGTAGCCATTGGCTTTTCACATAAAACATCCTTGCCTTTTTCCATAGCCTTAATACTATACTCAGCATGAAGGAAATTAGGCGTACAAATACTCACTGCCATTACTTTGCTATCAGATAAAAGATCTTCATAGCTTTCATATGCCTTAGTATTGTATTTATTGGCAAACTCTTTTGCCCTAGAATAGTTTTTATCATAAAACCCGATTATCTTAGCATTTCCATTATCAAAATATTCCGGTGCGTGTCTCTCTGCCGTAATGCTTCCACACCCGGCTATAGCAACACCCAATTTTGCTTTCAAAATAATCAACTCCCTATATTATCTTTTAGGTTTAATGTTAAGATTTACTCCCAAATCATCTTCCGAATCGACTATTGTCCAGCTGCTTCCTGGGTAATATCCTATTGTACGCATGTCATAGCCTTCTTCTGAAAGGTCATCAATAATAGCATCGCGTTTATCTCCAACTTCAAATCCTAAATGATGCACACCATTTCCATGCTTATCTAAAAACTCTTTAAAAGTAGATTCATTATCATCCGGTTCATGCAGTTCTATCACAAAATTGCCCATACTGATGTTTGCAACTTTTAAACCGTAGTATCCTGGTTTTCCCCTATACGTCAATCCTGGATCATGTACCGGCTCAATAACTTTTATCTCCGGAACGTCTGTTCCAAGAACTTCCGCCCAGGTTTTAGCTGCTTTTTCTATATCTCTTACAACTATTGCTATTTGAATGAATTCATCTTTATTTATAGTATTTTTCACATTAATTCCCCTCTTTTTTATCCTTTAACGCTTCCCAAAATAAGTCCCTTAGCGAAATATCTCTGCAGGAACGGGTATATGCATAGGATTGGTATTGTAGCTAAAAACAATTGTGCAGCGCTTGATGTTTTTGCATTTACAAGCTTCATATACAGTGCTAAATCCGCACTAATATTAGTAGTGTTTCTGAAGAAAGCTTCAGGATTCAACACAGCAGTCTGCAAATAACTTTGCAGCGGATATTTTTCAATAGTATTCATATAAATCATGCCGTCAAACCAGCTGTTCCAATGCCATACAAATGAAAAGAGTGTAACTGTCGCTATTGTCGGTGCACAAACCGGCAAAATTACTCTGAATAGGGTTTGCAAATGATTAGCACCATCAATATATGATGCTTCATACATTTCCTTTGGCAAGCTCCTCATATAATTCATAACTACTAACATAGAAAATACAGGCAGCGCAACAGGAAGCACAAGTGACCAAATAGTATCAATAATTCCTGTGTAGAAAACCATCATATACATAGGAATAAGACCGCCGTTAAACAAAATAATAATCACAAAATACCATGAAAATATATTTCTAAGCCTAAAATCTTTTTGAGACCTTGAAAGCGGATATGCAGTAAATATAATTAAAAATAAATTTATTGATACTCCTAAAGCTACTCGTAACAAGGATATTGATATCGACCTGAGAAAAGCAGCCTGCTTCATTATAAATTCATATGATGATGTAGTGAATCCTATCGGCCAAAAAGCTACCTTGTTTGCAGTAACTGCCAATCTGTCAGATAATGAAATCGCCAACAAATTTAAAAAAGGCAAAATGCATATCAAAGCTACTAAAGTAAGCAAAACACCATTTACTGTAAGGAATACTTTCCTTGATTTAGATTGTCTAAAACCGCTCTTTTTCTTAACTTTCATCTTCATTCCTCCTAGAAAATCCTATAGCCAGCAAACCTGTCTGCCATATAATAAGACAACACTATAAACACCAACGAAACTACGGACTTAAAAAGCCCTGCTGTTGTAGCTAACGCATATTGTGCTCTTTCAATTCCCAATCTAAATACAAACGTGTCGAGTATGTCACCCGTTTCATAAACCGCAGGTGAATATAGATTATATATCTGATCAAACCCACCATTTAAAATATTTGCCATACTTAGTACAGTCATCAATATAATAGTGCTCATTATTCCCGGGATTGTAACATGCATTGTCTGCCTTATTCGTCCAGCCCCATCGATTGTTGCAGCTTCATATAATGTAGGATCTATGCTAGTAAGTGCTGCTAAATAAATAACCGAACCGAATCCGAACCCTTTCCAAATTTCAGTTAGTACCATGGTAATGGGGAACCATGTTTTGTCTCCTAAAAAGAATATTGGTTCTATTCCTAAAAACATTAAGAATTTATTTACAAAGCCAGTGCTAGGTGACAATATCTCAATAAAAATGCCGGATAGTATTATCCACGATAAAAAATGAGGTAAATATACTATTGTCTGTACTGATTTTTTAAAGGACACATTGCGGGCTTCATTAAGCATCAAAGCAAAAACAACAGGCACTAAAACACCACCTATCATTTTAAACAAAGATATTGATATAGTGTTGAATATTATCTGCCATATGTTTGGCATCGTAAACAAGTTTTTAAAGTTCGCCAAACCAACCCATTCAGAACCAAACAATCCTTTTGTTGGTATAAATTTTTGAAAAGCAATAGATGTTCCAAGAATTGAGCCATATGCATATATACCAACTACAACAACTGCTGGCAATAACATAAAAACCAACGGCAACTCTCTTTTTACTTTATCAAATCTTCCTTTGCTAATACTCATATTATAGCCTCTTCTCTAATAAATATGGAGCGGTTTATACGACCGCTCCACAGTCTTTCTATAATTTAAAATTATTGAGCTGGATAAAGTTCTTCTAGTTCGTCCAATGTTTGTTGGCCGCCAGCTGCAAGCCAGTTTTCAACAAATTCATCAAAATAATCTAATGGTTTTGCCCCGATAATAATGTCTGTAAAAGCTTGGTTTACCATATCTCCCAATACCGAAGAGTTTTGTATCCATATATCAGGCATATCTGTTGACATTATGTTTCTTATAAAAGCAGCATCATCAGTATAATCAATATTTGATATTGCTATGGATCCACGTTCTGATAGCTGTCCCCATGTTCCGTATGCATCAGAGGTTGTTTTTGTTCCGTCTTCAAATCCAACAACATTGTCATATACCAGCTTCACTGCAGTTGGCAGCTCATCACCTGTTCCATTAGCAAGAGCATCAAATACGGCCGGACCGTGAAGTTCAGTAGGAATTCCTACAAATATAGGGCATAACCTATATTGTTCATTCGCCCAGTAGTCATTATACCAAACAGGATCAGTCTCTTCATAAATTAGACTGTTATAAAGGTTTAATATTTTAATAACAGCTTCAGGATGCTCCGAATTAGCACTTATCATGAACTTATCAGTAAGCTTATTGCTATTAATTCCGATTTTATACTCATATCCTTCTACTGTAGGAATAGGATATGGACGCGTAATTACTCCGGACTCTTCATATATCATATTATATGGGTACCAATCACCCCAGCACATGTGATACATCATGCCTATAGTCCCTTGAGCAATATCAGTTTCTAGTGCTGCGCCATCTTTTACGATAAATTCTTTGTCAATAATACCCGCTTCATACATTTCTCTTGCCACTTTCAAAGCTTCTTTCACTTCAGGCTGAATATATGCAAACGTTATGTCGCCGCCATCTCTGCGATAGAATATACCTTGATCAGTATGCCCGGGAATACCGTATGCAGCAAATAATCCTGAAAGTGTGCCAAAATTAGTTTCAACAATGTTCTTATTAAATGCAAAGCCATACGTATCATCAACACCGTTACCATCTGGATCATCAAATGTAAATGTTTTAGCTAGTTCAACCATTTCTTCAACAGTTTGAGGAACCTCAGAATTTGTATTTTCCAGCCAATCATCCCTTATCCAAAGATACATTGCAAGCCTAGTATTATCATCCATGTATGGAAATCCGTAAAGCCTGCCATCCATCATAACTCCCTCAAAACAATCAGGATACTTTTCCATATATGCTTTAACAGAATCTGTAGCATATTCGTTAAATACATCAGTAATATCAGCTAAGTATCCAGCTTCATATGCTTGCTCAAAAAACGTTCTTTCTTCCCATCTGAAAACATCAGGAAATTCACCTGTAGCTAAAAGTACATTCATCTTATTTCTATAAGCATCAGTAGTTATATCCGCTGAAAACTCTACCTCAACATCTATGTTAAGCTTTTCTTTAATAAGTTTTGTCCATCTATTAGTCGAATAATTATCACCGTCAAAAAAGGTTTGAACCTGTGATGCTTGTGCAGCCCAAGTTACTGTTACTGCTTCATCATAGGGAACCAATGGGCCATCTTCTATATCCATGTCTTTACTGTCTGATTGAGAGTTCTGTTTTGCATCAGTTTCAACTGATTTAGACTCAGGCGTTGAATTTTCACTTTTATTGCAAGCAGTTATTGAAAACAACATAGCTATTACAACTAAAAGCACCAATACTCTTCTTAAGTTAGTTTTACTCATTACTTTCCTCCTAAATAATAATGTGTTATAAAATTAGTTCTTTTTTTAGAACTAAACTAGTCCATAATATGATAGACTATATTGCATTTCCCTTATAATCTATATACCAGCTCTCTCTGCTTACTTCTGTTCTTCCGGTCATTATATCCGCTATTCCATTTGCTGATTCTTCAGGCTCAATTTGTGCTGTAGTTCGTCCCATGTCAGTATTCATTCTTCCCGGGTGTATTGCATAGAAACTTATATCATTAACTGCTGCATTAAACATACCCACTAACTTCGTTTGTGCTGTCTTTGATATAGCATAGCAAGGTACCCACGTTCCTACACTCTTCGTATAACAGCTTTCTGACGTAATTAGATATATTGAAGCCCCTATTTTTGCAATCTTATAAAACTCGCGAGCCGCTATATATGCCCCAAAAAAATTCACTTCAAAAGTTGCCCTCATATCATCTGTATTGCTTTCATGTAATAAAACATTTCTGTCATCATCTCTAATAATTCCCGCCACATAACACATAGCATCAATTTTCCCAAGAAAAGTTTTGCATTTTTTTACACTTGAAAGTATTTGGCTTTCTTTGGTCACATCGCATTCGAATACCATAAATTTATTAGAATGCTTTATTTTTAAATCTTCCAGCCCCTCGTCTTTTAAAACTCCTGCAGCTACTTTATGTCCATTTGTAAGCAATTGCTTAACAAGATGATAGCCCAAGCCCTTTTGTGCTCCTAAAACTACAAATTTCATAAGCTCTCCCAAAAATTAATAGCTCTCAAGCAGCTCAATTAAACATTTTAAGTCTTTTTGTGCATCTAGATATGCATACTCTCCTGACCCATCTCCATATTTACCCCTTTGCACGCATTTCATACCAAAGTTTTCACATGCTAAAACTTTCTCATCCATATCGACAACATTAAAAGCCAGATGATGAATACCCTCACCGTTTTCATCCAAGAAGTCACGCCATGTGCTTTTTACTTCATTTGGTTGAATAAGTTCAATTTGCAGGTTTGGACCTACATCAAAGAAAGCCATTAAGCAACTCGCATCAGGCGCAGGTGCTCCATTTACAGTAGTTCCGGTTATCTCAAATTTACCTGCCGGAAAATGGTTTGGTACATCTACACCTAGAAATTTCGCAAATTCTTTCTTAGTTGTTTCAATATCCTTTACAATAAATCCAACTTGAACAACTGTTTTACTACCTACTACTCCAGACATCTTTTTTCCTCTTTTCTTATTATTATAAACACGTGTTTACATCTATGTAAAAAAATATACAATAATTCTATTTCTGCAAACACGAACGTCTCTCAACAAGCTTTCCTGGGATAAATTCTGTCCATTCAACATTATCCTTGTTTTCAATTGCATTTACTGTACGTCGTACAAGAGAATTGAACATATCTTCAAAATTAAACTCAAATGTTGTTAATGGTGGGTTTATATATTCACCTTTAGCGTGTCCGTCAACTCCAACTACTGAAATTTCGTCCGGAATTTTAATGTTAAATTCTTCAAGTGCTTTATACACGCCAAAAGCTGTAGAGTCATTATTTGCACATATCACTGTAGGAAGATTATCTTTATATTTCCTTAAAATTTTCTTAGTTGCTATATAGCCGCCTTCTTCTTCGATTCCCTCAACAAACCAGTTTTTATCAACATCTAATTTATACTTTTTCAAACCACGTAGGAATCCGTCTCTTCTGTTATAACCACTGTAAGTATCCAGACTTCCGTTTATGACAGCTATTTTCCTATGCCCTTTGGCGTAAACATAATCTATAACCTGTTCTCCTGTATTCTTATCAAAATTAACAGAAATCCTGTTATCATCTTTATTGTTCTCTACGTAGTGGTCAAAAACACCAATTACCTTGCCCAGAGAAATAAGGTTTTCCAATAAAGGTTCATTATTAGATGCTCCTATAAAAATTCCCGCATCTACTCTCCCCTGCATGAAGATACCTTTTATATAGTTTTTATTTTCTTCACTTTCAAGATTATCTATCATACCTGTCAAAACTAAGTATCCACATTCTGATGCCGCCTCAATAACATGTGTAAAGAACGAACTTGACATAAAGTCTTCTGCTATACTTCCATGCTTAACCCAAAAAAAACCGATAGTACTTATACTCTTCCCCATAAGAAGCTGTCCAGACAACATTGGGTAATACTCATTTTCCCTGATAACCTTCATCACTTTTTCTCTGGTTTCATCAGGGACATTATCGTATCCGTTTATTACTCTACTAACTGTGCTTCTTGAGACTCCTGCTAGTTTCGCTATATAAGTACTGTTAATCTTTTTCAACCCAATTATCCTTCTTTTTTTTATATATATCACATTAAGCAACAGTGTTGTAAACACGTGTTTATACAAAGTCTATCATTGGACATCTTATTTGTCAATATTATTTTGTTAACTTCGAAAAATAGTTTAAAGTAGTTTTGATGGACTAACCCCATTTTTATAGACACTGAGAATAGATTCATGAGTTAAAAAGCATCTTATCATACTCCATTGGTGATTTGTATCCCAAAGCCGAATGGAGTCGTTTTGGGTTGTAAAACATCTCAATGTATTCGATTGCTGCTTTTCTTGCTTTCTCTCTGGTCGCAAATGGATGTTTCTTGTTTACCAGCTCAGTCTTCAAAGATTTATTGAAAGCTTCGATAACAGCATTATCCCACGGATTGCCTCCGCGACTCATGCTTATGTATACGCCTTTACATCTGATAAAAGCATTATATCGGTTACTCATAAATTGCGCTCCTCGGTCGGTATGAACCATTAACCCTGCTTCCGGATTTTCTCTTTCAAGGCATCTAGTACAAGCTGCTCACGCTATGGCAGTTAATTGACCAACCTACAACTTTTCGTGTGCATATATCTAAGTATACCATCAAATACTCATTCCTTCTTTTGTTGGAATATATGTAATATCTCCGACCCAAATTTTATTCTTTTGCTTGACATCAAACTCACGATTTAGGTGGTTTGGGTGAATGGAAGCTTTATATGCTTTGCTGTATCTACAGTGTCTTTTACATGAATATTTTGCTTTTAACCCATTCTCTTTCATTATACGCTCAACTCGTTTATGATTGACATGAATTCCGCGGCTTTTTAGTTCTCTTAGAATCCTTTTTGAGCCATACCTGCCTTTGTATTGATTAAATACACTTTTTATAATATCTGTTAATGCAAGATTTTCTATATCTCTTCTTGTAGGTTTTCTGTCTACTGTATTGTACTATGTTGATCTGTGTATCTTTAGGACAACGCACATTAATCTTACGCTGCACACATTTTTATGTGATTTAATAAACTCTGCTTTTTCTTTCGTCTTCCCTTTAGGAAGACTTGGTACTTTTTTAGAATTTCATTCTCCAGTTCCAGCTGCTTGTTCTTTTTCTCCAGCAACTTGATTTTATACTCATTGTCAATACGTGCATTTCCCGGCCCTTTAAATGCCTCATCTCCATATTTATCATATTCCCTAAGCCATCGATAGATTGTTTGCTCTGTTATACAAAGAGCTTCTGATACATTTGTTATTCGCTTACCTTCTTCTATTACTTGCTTAATTGTCTGTAGCTTATATTCCTTGTTGAATGTTCGTCTCCCCATTTTTTACCTCCGATTAGATTCTATTATTATCTTATCTTCAGTGTCAACTTTAGGGGGAGTCCACATATCCCATTTATTAGATTAGACTAAATTAAAACAAACAATATTGTGTTTATTTGAAATTTAATAGGCGAATAAAATAAGTGCCACTTTATATATTTAGTTTGAAATAAATATAGAAAATATGATTAAAAGCAGATATGAGCTTATTAAGTGGCATGAAACCTTATATTGAAAAACATATGAAATAATGGATTTTACTTTTCATTAGCATTTGATGTATCCAACTAACTAATATATAATAATTTTACAACTTTAAAGCATTAGGAGTATTTAATGGTTCCCATAAACATTGCTGTAACCGGACACAGAGATATAAGTATAAATGATACAGAATTATATAAAAGTATAATTATCAAAATTATTAAAGATTATAAAAATAAATATCCAAACTCAGAAATTCAAATTTTGTCAGGTATGGCTGAAGGTGCAGATATTCTCGCAGCCGAAGCTGCGTTAGAGCTTGGAATAAAACTAGTAGCTGTTCTTCCTATGAGCAAAGAAAACTATATTAATACTTTTTCAAATAAAGAAACATCTACACCAGTATTTGAAAAAGTTTTATCAAAAGCATACAAAGTAATAGATCTATCGAAAATATATAAATCTTGCTACGAAGACAATCAATCATATGTGCAACTAGGTGTCTACCTTACCGAGCATGCGCAAAGTATTATAGCTCTGTGGAATGGTATAGATAACAACAACGCAGGTGGTACTTCTACTGTTGTAAAATATGCACTTGAAGGAATGCCTAAAAAGTTCAGAGATAAGTATTGCATTGTTGATAGATATGACACTATTCCTGTACATCATATTCCAGTAAAAAGACAAAAAGTGAAACTTGGAAATGAACCAGATTATATAAGCACCCAAAACAATTGCTATAAAACTTACTACCCCAGTATTTGGAAAAACAATGATAAAAAAGCTATGATTTGCTACTATGAAAACCAACTAAAAGAGATAGATGAATTTAATAAGGCGTCAAATAACTTAAACATAGATAACGCTTACCTAAATGGATCAGATGATAAAGAGCTTAATACATCTAACGGCATAGAAAAAATAATAGCTACTCAGAAAACTGCAGATACTCTTGCTAGCAAACTCCAAAAGAAAACTGTAAGACTGCTAATAACTCAACTTTTGTTCGGGTTTTTTGTATTCTTTTGGGTATCACTAGCCGATGAAGTAGTGCCATTTGCTCCTCAGATATTGCTTTTATCTCCTCTGTTTTTCATATTATGTGTACTAATCTTCAGACACGTAAATAAAAAATCAATCGAGGAACGATATTATCTTTACAGAGCACTAGCAGAATGCCTAAGAGTACAGTTTTACTGGAAGAGTGCAAGTATTGAAGACAATGCTCATAGAAGCTACTCCAAAAAAAATGCATTTGAACTTGGTTGGGTAATACAGGCATGTAAGAATGTTAGTATTGATATAAACTACGAGCTAAATAGTATCGATTTAACAAGTGCTAATTTAAATAAAATAAAAAGATATTGGTTTGATGATCAAGACTTATACTTTTCTTTAAAGCAAAAAGAAAACAATGAAATAATAAAGCGAAACAAAAAGTGGACATTCTTTCTCTTTGGTGCAGGGCTAGTTTTCGTTATCCTACTAATCTTAGAACGACTTATATTGAACACTTACATAAACAGTGAGCTCTTAATGCATTTGCTACTTTTCTTAATAGACGCTTCACTTGCCGGAGGTGCAATTTTTTCAGGCTATCTAGATAAAAGACAGTTTGAATCTGAACAAAAGCAATACTCTAGAATGTCAGTGATATTTAATCAAGCTAAAAAAGAGCTTGAAGCTGTGCCTATGTCAAATATTCAAGACTCAAAAGATATTATTGTTGAGCTTGGATGCGATGCTTTGGCAGAAAATGCAGATTGGGTCGTATATAACAGGATGAGTAATATTGACATTCCTATGGGATAGCTTCTTTGTATTTTCGTTAATCTTACACTTTGCATTGTTATAGTTAAGTAATTATACTTTCATATAACTGCTTTTTATTTATACAAGAAGGTTTATAAATAAGATTGCTAATAAGAATCTTTGCTAATCTAAAAAATCTAACATTGATTTTATTGAACGATATAAGTGCATTTGGTATAATGTTCAAGATAATGTAAAAAAATTTCCTAATAAAATAGTCAATTATCTACAGCCTTTACCTATACACATATAAACTAGAGGTAGCATTCATGCACGATGTATTTATATCTCATTCTCATAAGGACAAACAAATAGCAGATGCTATCTGCCATCACTTTGAGCAGGAAAAAATCAAGTGCTGGATAGCACCAAGAGATATTACACCAGGAGCAGACTGGGCAGTGTCAATTGCTAGAGCAATACCTGAATCGAAGATATTGCTCCTTATCTTCTCAACTCATTCAAATATATCTAAGCAAGTTTTAAGAGAAGTTCAACTAGCAGTCTCAAACAACTTGATTATTATTCCTATAAGAATAGAAGATATACAGCCAACGGATGGAATGCTATATTACTTATCTACTGTACATTGGATTGATATTCTTAATGAAAAGATAGAAAATCAAATTAATGCAATAACAGATACCGTTTCTAATATCTTAATATCTGGTGAAAAGCAAATCAAAGAACGCAAACTAATATTAGAGCCTGCCTCAAAAAGTAAAAGAAGAATGAAGTGGCAATGGATTATCCTGCCAACATTGATTA
Organism: Christensenellaceae bacterium; assembly: GCA_963677605.2. Classification (GTDB taxonomy): domain Bacteria; phylum Bacillota; class Clostridia; order Christensenellales; family UMGS416; genus JAGLOK01. The sequence continues at coordinate 756,960 of CAXXDX010000006.1, forward strand.
TTTTGACGGGTTTATTGCTTTTCGTATTTAAAGATAGCATTTTTAGTTCAAAAGCAGATATTACTAACAAGACAGATCAGCCTGTAAATACATCTGTAAAAGATCCTTCTATAAGTGATAGTGATGGACAAATTACAAATGCAAATGTGGAAGAAAGAAATACTACTCCTGAGCCTTATTATGAGATTGCTATGATTACAGAGAAAGCCTTTGACTTAGATAAATCATTTGTATTTTATACATGGGAAGGTATCTTAGACTATGCCAAAGAAAATAATAAAACTTATAAGTATTATGAGCCAATAAGTGAAAATACGGATTCATTCAACTATCAAATAGATTTGGCGATACAGAATGGTGCGAAAATAGTAATTGCACCAAGTGTGCAATTTGAGCAAGCATTATATTCTGCACAAAAGAAATATCCTAACACTAGTTTTATATTAATTGATGGAATTCCAAATGACGGCAATTATCAAAATGGCGAACCATCCTATGACATTGCAGGTAACTGCTATTCAATTCTTTTTGCTGAAGAACAAGCTGGTTTTTTGGCGGGGTATGCTGCAGTAAAAGATGGATACAAGAATCTTGGCTTTATAGGAGGAATGAAAGTGCCTGCTGTCAAAAGATTTGGATACGGGTTTATTGCCGGTGCAGAATATGCATCAGCAAGTATGGATATCGAAGGAGTTGAAATAAAATATTCATATATAGGGAGTTTTGAAGAATCCACTGAAACTCAATCTTTAGCAGACTCTTGGTACAGTACAGGAACAGAAGTAATATTTGCCGCCGCAGGTGATGCAGGCTATTCGGTGATTGCTTCTGCTGAAAATAATAATGCAAAAGTAATTGGAGTAGATACTGATCAATCAATTATTTCTGAGACAGTAATTACTTCGGCTAAAAAAGAGCTTTCTTTGGCAGTGAATAGAGCCCTTGACAATTATTTTAATGGTAATTTTGAGGGAGGAATATCTGATACACTGAGTATCTCAGATGATTTTATTGGGCTGCCTATTGAAAATTCAAGATTTAAAACTTTCTCAAAAGAAGCGTACTTAATTATTTACAATACGCTTAAGTTGAATGAAGAGGGCATTCTAGATAATATACCTACTGAAGAAACAGTATCATCAGCTATTGAACTGTCATCAAATAGGATTGAGGTTTTACTATATGATTGATTCCAGAAATAATTATTTAAGATTAATAGATAGGTGGCTGTTAGAATGACACACGACGTATTCATTTCACACTCACATAAAGACAAAAAGATCGCAGATGCCATCTGCCATCACTATGAGCAGGAGAAAATAAAGTGTTGGATTGCACCAAGAGATATTACACCTGGTGTAAACTGGGCAGAAGCTATATCAGATGCTATACCCCAATGTAAAATCATGCTGCTTATCTTTTCTTCCCATGCGAATATGTCTCATCAAGTATTGCGCGAGGTAGAGCTTGCAGTAAAGAATAGACTTATTATAGTGCCGGTTAAAATAGAAGATATCAACCCAACTAAAGGAATGGAGTATTATCTTTCAACAGTGCATTGGATTGATGTCGTAAACAAGAAAACAGAAAAGTATATTGAAAGCCTTACTCAAACAGTAAAGGGATACTTGAACAGTGAAAAGATTACTCCCCCACCACTTAAGCAAAATGATTTATCTCCTAAAAAGAAAATTCCACTTGCTGTGTGGATATCCGCTGCAGCTTTTGTTGTTATTTTAGGCGTTTTAGGCATAGTGTTTAGAAATAGTCTATTTAACCAAAATCCGGAGGATACTACAATACCAAATACAGAATCAACAGCTTCACAAGAAAGCATAAATATATCTGTACAAACTCCAACCATTACATTAACAGATAGCTTAATAGAAGATTCTGATCTTAATATCACAAATGATACAATTGTAGAAATCGAGGATACTGTTTTAAGAGACGGCATTATTAAAACATTGGCACAACATGGTGTTAGGATAACAAGTGATATCACAGTTTCTGATATGCTTAAGCTCGAATATTTAAAAATCGCCTCAACTGAAAATTATGAATCTATGGCAGATTTAGAAACCAGCAATACAGATTATGCATCGTTTTTTTCAGACAACGTAATTGTAACTGACGAAGACATATACAATATAGACTGTCTCAAATATGCCAAAAACCTTAAAATGCTTTATATAGCGGGTAAAAGCATAAGAGATATATCAGCTATTGAGAACTTAACAGATCTTGAATACCTTTCATTAGCAAATAACGAAATATCTAGTATAGAAGCTCTGAAAAACCTCCCAAAAATAAAAAGGCTAGTTCTTGATGACAACCTTATTATTGACTTATCACCACTTCAAAACTTAAGCACATTACTGGAAATATTAGTTTCAGGAAATTTAATTGAAGATATTGAGCCATTGATAAGCCTACCTTATCTTGAAGCACTAGGAATTAATGATAATCCAATTAAAGATCTCAGTTTTATTGCTGAGCTTAGGTATTTAGACGGAATAAATCTTAGTTATTATAATCTAGAGGATTTAAGCATATTATCTAACATGAGAAAAGCTACATGGCTTGTGCTACAAGACTGCAATATAAATGATATTAGTCCTTTATCTAATTTAAGAGACCTTGAACTACTATTCATTATAGAAAATGACATAGATGATCTAAGCCCTATAACAAAATTATGGAAGTTAAAAAAAGTTTGGATAAGTGAATACACTGCTCAAGAATGCGCTGACTCTGTTAGTGACCTAATAAATAATGGTGTAGAAGTCTATAAAATTCATGAAAGAATTGAAGAGTAGAAATTAAAAAAGATGAACTTAGTGTGCGATCTATTAATATAATGCTCACATAAAAAACAAAAAATGGTATATATTCTCTGTCATCACTTTGAGCAAAAGCATTTTCAGACAGAGGTCATACCTTAACTGCTCATTGGTATAAACGAATATACAGCTCACAAAGTTAATAGATATTAAGACACCATACGACAGATGCGGTTCAATTAATCTTCACTTACGGGACTAAATACTAGCTCTTCAATATCATCATAATCTCTTTCTAAAAACTCATCTACTAAATCCTTATTATCTTTATAGCAATTAAAGTTATCTTCAATATATCTTCTCAATGAACCTTTTGCTAACTTAACGCTATCTATTACGACTATACTATCACCATCAGTAAAGTTATTAACTTCAAGATATTGTGGTGAAGTTGCTAATGCTTCTGAGAGCTTATATGATATAAAGCAAATATCTCCCGCATTATCATCTATCGCAACAATATAAACGATTGAATTATTATCATTAAGAAATACTACTGCATCAATATACTGTCCGTTATTTTTAAACAAATGTCCTTCTAATTGTATGGGTTTAGAAGAAAAGTCATTTAAATGATTAGTTTCTTCATCTTTTAGATAATATACACTCTCAAAATTAATCTCTGAGTTCAACCTAAAATTAAATGTTCCGACTGAACTATGCTTAGGTAGCTTAACTTTATAGTGCACAAGCATTCCAGGCTTAAGCTCGTAATCAATATTGCAGCCTTGTTTAACCTGAAGCTGCCCTTCAGCAAGTTCGTAACTATCTGCTTTATCATTTTCCATTACCCAAGACATATCTTCTTCATTATTAAATTCTAAATCAACTAAAAGATTCCATTCTTCTTTTGGTTGAGCTTTAAATATACTTCCCCAAAAAACTGCTATCAAAATACCTGCTAAAATTATTACAAATACTCCAGAAAACAAAAGTATTCTCATAAATTGCTTTTTCTTTTCTGGTGCTGGTTTAAATCTTCTACCATTCTTGAGGATATTCACAAGATCATCATATAATTTATCTAAATAAGCCTCAACCTTCTTATCCACTACATCTAGCCAATGAACTGTTGACAAGTAGTAATCCAAACCTTCTGTTGGCATTATATCATCCACCTTAACAGTAAGAATTGGTATATTATTCTTAACAGCGAGCTCAACCTCTCGAAGTACCTGCTGAGACATATTTGCATCTTCAGAAAAAATTAGAAGAAATATCTTGCACTCAGGGATAGCTCTACTTATTGCTGCCGCCCAGTTTTCAGCAGGCGCAATATCTCTTGATGCTATCCAACACTTAAGTTTTTTACTTTCTAAGTAATGTAATACCGCATCAGCCAAAGCCTTATCTTTATGTGAAAATGAAATAAAGGTATCTAGTCTGCTCATAATGCACCTCAGAGTAATTCTAATTTTATTAATTATTATATACTAAATTATACCATATACTATATCCTATATTGCAAGAAATTAATATATATTTATTAGCAAAAATGGTATAATGCATAAGTAATACCAATACATTTAATGCTTGCATAATAACAACTCAACAATAATAAAAGACAACCTTTCAAGAACCTTACTCCACAAAAACTGCAGTACTGTTTATTTTTCTAGGGGTTTCGTAATGACACATGAAGTATTTATTTCTTACTGTCATATTGACAATCAAATAGCAAATGGCCTCTGTTATAAGCTTGAAGACATAGGATTAAAATGTTGGATAGCTCCACGTGATATCTCAGCAGGCGATGTATGGGCTAAAGCAATATCCGAGGCTATACCCAAGTGCAAAGTTATGCTTTTAGTTCTTTCTGGAAGTTCAAATGCATCTGACCAGGTTTTAAGAGAGGTAGAGCTAGCTATCCAAAATAAACTAGTAGTAATACCTATTAGAATAGATGATATTATCCCAACAGGTGGCATGGCATATTATCTTGCAACTACTCAGTGGCTTAACATAAAAGAGAAAGAAATAGATAATAAAATCTCTATTATTTCAAACAAAATCAAAGATGTTATCTCTGTTATAAAAGAAGAAAGAAGTAATGAGGAGAATAAAGACTTTAGAGTATCTGAACAAAGTCCAGCGCAGATAACCGCTAAGCGAAACAGACATCCGAAAAAACTTCTTTATATATTAGTTCCTATAGCTATTACTTTAGCTGTGGTTTTCTTGCTTGTTTTTAACTGGAGCAGTTGGTTTAGCAAAGAGACGATACCAGTCAATACAGAGAATGCTGAACAGAACAAAGATACCTCTATTCCAATTGCTACATTTGATCCAAAAACGGTTATAAGCATTGAAGATGAAATCTTAAAGGAAGCAATTATCACTACATTGAAAAATACAGGTGAAACAATAGGCAATGAAGTGACTGTAGCAGATATGCTAAAGTTAGAATATATCAAAATTGCATCTACAGAGGAATACGATAACATGATAAGCAATACGGCTGGCAATAGTGAGCTCCAATCATATCTAAAGAATAACTTTATAGTGACTGACGGTGAACTTGAAAGCTTAAACGGACTAGAGTATGCAACTAATTTAACTGGATTAATAGTAGCAGGCAAAGGTATACGTGATTTAAAACCTCTTGAAAATCTCAATAATCTAGAATTACTTTATCTAATAAACAACGAGATCTCTGAAATTAATTCTCTTGCTAAACTAACTAAAATTCAGAAAATGGATCTTAGCAACAATTTAATTATTGATATCACTCCTCTAGAGACCTTAACGGCTTTAAAAGAACTAGCCCTATCAGAAAATCTAATCGAAAACATCGAGCCAATCAACAAACTCACAAACCTAGAAAGCTTAATACTATCTGGCAACAATATTTCAGATATCAGTTTTATTAAAGACTTACGTTATCTCAGTGGAATTGTACTAAAAGAGAATAAGATAAAAGATATTAGTGTTTTATCTTATATGAGAAAAGCTAGGTGGCTTGTCCTTGAAGATAATAATATCAACAATATAGAAGCTTTATCAAACCTTGGTGAACTTGAATTTCTATTTATTCAAGGGAATGATATAGACGACCTATCTCCGCTATATGACTGCACCATCCTAAAAGTACTTAGAATAAATGAATACACATCAAACAATAACACAGATGAAATAACGAAACTGCAGGAGAATGGTGTAGGCGTTGAGGTTATTATTAACTCTAATAACCAAACAGCGGCTTCTACTATAGAAGATTCTGATATGGACCAAAATATGATAATTGACTTCCAAGACCCCGTTTTAAAAGATGTCGTTTTTGTAGCACTAGAAAAAATTGGAGTTGATATAAGTGATGAAGTAACAGTTGGCGAAATGGCTCAACTCACACGATTAGCCGTATACTCTACCAACCTTGATTCTGAAACTAGAAATACTTATATAGAACATTTTTGTTCTATAAGTGAAACTAACACGAACTATGTATTGCCTAACGAAGGTAATTTAGTTGATATTGAACAACTTAAATACGCTGTAAATCTTGAATACCTAATGTTAGCAGGTCTTGATATATCTAATATTGACTCGCTTGAATCATTAACTAATCTGCAAATACTATATTTGCCCGAGAATAATATAACAAGCATAAGTCCAGTTGCGAATATGAACAGCCTGAATTATCTTAATATATCTAACAATAATGTTGAAGATTTAAGCACACTCCTAAACCACCCTTCTCTAAGTAAACTTGATATAAGTAGCAACCCAATTCAAGATACTGGTATATTTGTAGAAGATCAAGGTGTCTCCCTTAAACACCTTATATTAAGCCAAGATACCTATGTTTTAAATCCAAATGTAATTTTGGAGCTAGAAGGTGTTGGCTGTGAAATAGAAGTTAGATAATTAGCAATAGAACAACGATAAAGAAAGAGTATTATGAACACAATAAAACATTATGTAAATGATTTTTTTAGCACCTTAACAATTGATGCCGACACTGACGGCAATCACTTTTACAAGCAATATATAGCTAAAGAAATAGATGAGTTTTTAGATGACGAAGTTAAAAGAGAAGCGTATGATATATACAGCATGTTTCTGGATATTTACAGACCATCAATATCCGGAGAGAAATCATTTATTGACCTTCTAGATGTACTCAGGAAATATGAAGAAAGTGCTGCGACACTGATAGAAAAACAAAGAGATCACTATAATCATTCCATAAACGTATTTCTTTTGGGTTTGTCAATTTACGCTAAAAACAAAAACTATAGAAATACATTTAAAACGTGGTTAAAAGGTTCTGATGACAAAATAAATTTCCCTACAGAACAAGAAGAGTTTTTCTTCAGATGGGGGATTGCATCTTTATTTCATGATATAGGCTATCCGGTTGAAATAATAAACAATCAGTTCAAAAGCTTCATATCCTTTATTTCAGGATGTGACGAGAAGGGAAGAGTATTGGCAAACCCTTATCTTTCATATTTTGATTTTAGCAGAATTAACTCAATTACTGAGCTTGATTTAAACAAATTTTTGATGCCAACTGCTGTTATTGACGCATTAGAAAAAGAAAAAATAGAAAAAAACCGGATAACAGACCTTTTAGCATTAAATGTTGGTAGTTCTTTGAATATACCGATTGAGGATGTGAGGACAACTCTTAATGATTTCCTTAATACAATGCAGAAGTATCAGTTTGTTGATCATGGTTTTTATAGTGCAATAATTATTGTTAAGTGGTTTGGTGAGCTTATGATGAAAAACAATAAGCCGTCTAACCTTTTATTTGAGCACATACTTGATTCAGCTGCAGGTATATATCTTCACAATGCTTATAGAAATGTATTTAGGAAGAAGCCGTTTTCACTTCCCTCGCTTGATGCTGAAAAACATCCGATAGGGTATCTGCTCATACTCTGTGATGAGTCGCAGGAATGGAATCGTGAAGCCTATGGAATAAAATCAAAACAGGCTGTATTTATAGATGAGTCAAATGTAACAATCAGTGAAGATGTTATGAATCTTCATTATGTAACAAAAGAAGGTGTGCTTGATAAAGATTTTATAGAAAACAAAAAGCAAATGCTGGATTTTTTACTTAACACAAAAGGTATATTTGGAAAAGGGATTGCGGTTTCAGCAACAACGTTATCAGAACAATATATAGGCAGGATAAAGTCATCAAATGATGAATTAGCTCCCAGACTTCTGATTGAACATATAGAATCTATAGCAAAAAAAATACACAAGAACTATAACAAAAAAAGACTGATAGATTTTCCGAACGAACCATTACAGTATCCAACATGGGAATCATTGCCCGATACATTAAAGTACTCAAACATCCGACAGGCCAGAGATATGTCAAATCATCTACGCGAAATTGGTTGTTATATTGATAACAATTCAACAAGAGAAGAAGTTCTATCATTTACAAAAGAAGAGATAGAATATCTTGCAGAGAAAGAGCATGAAGCGTGGATGAGTGAAAGGGTTAATAACGGCTGGGTTTATGGCGAACAAAAAAATGTAGAGCTTAAAACTTCTCCATTTATCGTTAGTTATGATGAACTGACTGATACAATAAAAGATTATGACAGAGATGTTGTACGCAACATAATTCCACTACTTAGCGATATTGGTTTATCTGTGTATAAGTCAAAATAGCTATATATAATGAAAATGCTCAAGAGCTACATTCCGTCGTCGCTTGGTGTCTCATTAAGCACCTCACAACCGTTATCTATCAGCTCATTTATAATCTCTTCATTCTGAGTCTGTACATCTTCATCTATTACCAGTCTCTCTAGCTTATCTAAGCTACTAAGGCTGTCAGCAACTTCAATATCATTTTTATTTATATAAAGCTCTTGCAATTCAGGAGCACCTTCAATTGCGGATATATCTATTAATCCGCAATTTACCATATGCAGTTTTCTAAGTTTAGGCAGGTTTGCTAATCCATCAATATTTTTTAATGGATTATTATATACAGATAAAGTATTTAGATTAAGCATTCCACTAACAGGCGAAAGATCGGAAAGATCCATATTGTCCATGATGAGTATTGTTAATCGACTCATATCTTTTAGGGGTCGGATATCTGTTATAGGATTATCACTCATACACAACCAATCCATATTGTACATCAGAATCATAGAAGAAATATCGGAGATTCTATTTCCGCCGCAATTAAACATTGTGAGATTGCTCAAATTTGATAGTGAGGAAATATCACTGATGTTGTTTTGAGCAAAGCTTAGAGTCTCAATTTTATATAGGTGTGATAATGCTGAGATATCCTCTAACCCTACTCCCTCTATACTTAATAGTTTTAAATTACTCGCATACTGCAATCCTTCTAAAGTTTTAATTTCAGTATTTATGGGAATGTGAAATACTCTATATCCCTCATTCCATCCATCCATTTCAGGATCATACCAACTTTGAGGAAGTATAGATAACGAAATAAGTTTCTGCATATCGCCTACAGTAACGTTGCCTTGTACTTGTTCGCCCATTTCATCTAAGGTTCTTAATACAGCTGCTTTTAACGCGACATCAGGTATATCAACCACAGTATCTAAGCTAATATTAGGGTCGATCGTCGGAGTGGAAGAAGCCGTAGGTTCAGCTGTAGGTGTTGGCGTTGGCTCAGTTGTCGGTGTAACAGTTGATTCTGCTGTGGGCTCGGACGTTGGTGTATTGGTGTGTGCTATTGCAGTTGGTTCTTGCAGGATAGTTTGGTTACTTTTAAATAGGTTATCTCTGAATACTATTCCAAGCACTACAAGAATCACTACAACTGATGCACCTATTATAATAGGTGTAATATTATTATTTATAAAACTTTTCTTATCATCAGGGGCTATAAGCCTAGGTCCCGCTTTTTTAGAGTCGATAAAGCCTTGTACTTGTTCGGTTAGTGACTTTAGATATGCTTCATTTTGCGGATTGATAGCATCTATCCAATGCACGGTAGACAGATAGTACTCCATGCCACCTGTAGGTGTAGTATCTTCTATCCTGACGGGGACTACTATCAGCTTGTTTTTAACAGCAAGCTCCACCTCGCGGAGAACCTGATCAGACATGTCTGCATGCTTTGAGAAAATCAGAAGAAATATCTTGCAACTAGGTATAGCATCAGCTATAGCCTTTGCCCAACTTGTGCCGCCCTTTATATCACGTGGAGCTATCCAGCATTTAAGCTTATTTTCTTCGAAATAGTGACAGATGGCATCGGCTATGTTTTTATCTTTGTGAGAGTGGGAAATAAATACATCAAGCTGCATATTTGTTATCCTTTTACTAGTTTCAAAATTAAATATTTTCCCTAAAATTATACATTATAATTAAATTATTTAAAAGTATATATTAAATCTTAATTATGACTAAATGAATGATTACTATGTTTCATCCGAATTTACAGAGAAGAACCAATGGATGATAATACTTATAGAATATATTATTAGTACATTTGTTAAAATAAAATTGTATAAGTATTCCGTCTCTGCCTTCTATCTTCACCGAAAGTTGGCTCAATCTTTATAAGATTCTTACTTTCAAGCAATTTTAACGTTTTCCTTGCGGTATTCTTACAAACACTGCAATTGTCAGCTATCATTTGCATTGAAGGGAAACATGTTGATGTTTCCCTGTTTGTCCATCTGGATAGATATAAGAATACGATTTTTTCATACTGGCTTAGATCATTTCGATTAAATAATTCTCTAGGTGCGAAGAAAATATCTTTTCTATTAAATCGATATTTAGGTTTATTGCTCGTCATGTTCATTTAACTCCTCCACGAATTCTACTACTTTGTTGTCTTTAACCTGCATGTGTGCAACTCCGAGTTTTTTGCTCTCAATAAGAGAAGTCTCATATTCATTTCTAAGATGAGGCGGTACAAATGCAGCCAATGTCTTAGCTGTAAGATAATATCCGGCTGACGATGTTATACCACCTTTTATAACGCACTTGATTATCCTATTTACCTGAGGCTTTAAATAACTCTCGAGTTCTGCTCTGATATTGGAACGTATATAATCCATATCATCTTTCATAGCCTGTACTGATAATGATTTATCTATCATCTGGCGAATAAGCTCACTTGTGCTTATCATTTCACGATCAGCCAGTTTCTTTAACTGTTTATGTGTATCATCCTTTATCCAGAATGACATTCTATGTCTATTTGATGTGTCCATTTATGCCCTTTCCTGTGGTATTACCTTTGTCTGACAGAAATCATAAAAGTAATACCACTATTATCTTTTAATAATCCTACTGTTTATTGAGGTAAGCTGTGCTTTTCTGCTGTGTTCCGGGGGTATGGTAATACCCCTTATCTTGCACAACGTTCCTTTCCACTGCGTTTCAAGGCTTTTTTGCACCTTAGCTACCGTTTTCTGTACACAATTTCAGTTAAGACTATCTCTTCAGCCTGCATCCTGATACTGTTGCGGTGCTTTAATGATTCCATGAAATCATTTGGATTTTTGATAGGATTATTTTCCAAAAACTGCTTTTGAAGAGTTATCATCATCTCATTAGCTTCTTTATCAACTTGATACATGGTAGAAATGAGTTCGTCATTAATCTTCATTTCAAGATATCTATTAGGATATTCTATTTTAAGATGTTTGAGTGCCATTCTCCCGTACTTGCCTAGAGAAGATATTGGTTTATAGTTTTTATTTCTTTTGAAGTTGGGATACAGTATCCCGTATTTCTCTGTATAATTAATATCCATTCTGTTTCTCCTTCTTAAGTGTTTCTTTATTCTTCTGTGCCCAGAGTTCTAAGGCTTCGAGTATCCTGTTTTCAAGCTCTCTTGGAGTGAAATTGTTAGGTAGGTATTCCTTTATCTTTGAATACGACACTTTGATTTTAGAAGGAGTACTTTTAATGTTTTCTGATAAAACCTTTTGAATCTTATCGTTTGTTAGGTTGCCTTTCTGGCTGATGGCCTTAAGTTTAGAAGATTGCTTCATCGTTATATTGAAATGTTCTTCTCTTACCATGATTCTCTTTAATGTGTTCTGCTCATCCTCTGAAAGATAGGATAAATCAACAGCAGGGATAAAAGGGATCTTTCGCTCATCAACTTTATCAAGAAGTTCAGGAATTAGATGTGTAAGTCTGATATACCTATACATAGTATGCTTGCTTTCGTTGTTTTCTTTTGCTATAACTTCATCAGTTTGCAACTTCGTAGCAACTTGCGATGAAGTTAAATCATTACGTTTTCCTTTGGATTTGATGGCTTCGAATTTATACTTATACGCAAATGCTTTCTCGGATGGGAGGATAGTTTCTCTTTGTTGCAGATTGGTATCAATCATCATTATCACCGCAGTATCATCATCCACATCCTGAATGTTACATGGTATCTTGGGTATGCGAGCCTTTATGCATGCTCTTACTCTGTTATGACCTGCTATAATCTCATATCTTTTGAGCTTATCAGCCTTTATAGGTCTTATCAGTATTGGTACTATCACTCCATACTTTTTTATGCTTTCAGCCAAGTCATTTAGTTTATCTTCTGTATAACCTTTGAACGGATGTTTTGAGAAAGGCTCTAGTTGGTTAATTAATACCTCTTGTATACCTTGGGAAGATCCAGACTGATCTTGTTCGTTCTTTAATTGAGTGCCTGTTTTATATAAATCCTCAAACGACTTTAATCCCTTTTTAAATTCAGACATTATACATTACCTCCTCAGCAAGCTCTTCATATGCGACAGAGACTTTACATGTCGGATTATTTAAGTATGAGCTTTTACCAATCATTGTAGGCTCTACTGCTTTGATAGACCTTGGAATCTTTGTTTCGAATATCTTTATATGTTTTCCATAAAGTTCGTCCAGATCTTGTATTAATGCTTTACTCAAGTTGAGACGCTGGTTGAGCATAGTAATCAATATTCCTTCAAACTCAAGAGCTTCATTTATCAAGGTCTTTATTCTTACAATAGTAGTTATCAGAAGCTCAAGACCTTTGACGCTCAGGTAATGAGCCTGTACAGGAATCATTACACTTGTTGAAGCAACAAATGCGTTCACAGTAAGTAATCCTAAAGACGGCATACAGTCTATTAGGATGTAATCATATTTATTTAGATATTGTTTGAAGAATGTTTTTAATATGCTTTCTCTAATCAATGTATTAGAGATAAGTATTTCTATACCCGCTAATTGAATTGATGCTGGTATCAAGTCACAGCCTTCGGACTGGACTATCAGTTCATCCAAAGATGGAGGCCGCTCATTAGTAGCATATGCATTGAACAGGTCTGCTATTGTGTTATCCAGTTCTTCGGGATGAGGATATCCCATACACATTGTTAAGTTAGCTTGTGGGTCAAGGTCAACAAGCAGTACTTTGTTTCCTCTTCGTGCTAGGCTTGTACCTAAGTTGAGTGTGGTAGTTGTCTTTCCTACTCCGCCTTTTTGATTGGCGATTGCGATGATTTTAGTTTCGTTCATACAAAACCCCTTTCATAATGTGAATTCAATTGAATTCTTCTTATTCAAGGTTGGTTTTGCGCTTATTAAACCTTTTGGACTAGGGAGTACTTTCTCCGCCAGAAACCCTACTAAACAGTGGGGTTTTTTATAACCAGAATTTTATATTTGCAAAACCATGAATTATTTATGTATTGCTCTCATTTACAGAAAGTGATATTTGAAAGTAATTTATCATCTAGTCATTATACTTATAATACTTTTTCAAAGCATTATCTTTTTCTTTCCCTTTTAAATGTCCGAGACCCAAAGATTCGCTTTTTAATTTTTCAAAGTACTCTTCGTATGACTTAATATATCTTGCAGGATTCCCAGCAACAACACAATTATCCGCAACATCTTTTGTTACGACAGTTCCTGCACCAATTACTACATTGTTTCCTATCTTAACTCCGGGCAGAATGATAACGCCGTTTCCAATATAAACATTATTTCCTACAGTTATGGGTTTTGTTATCTCAAGATCAGGCTGGATACTTCTAAGCAAAAGTGTGCCACCATCATGGGTTATAAACCTGATACCGTCAGTTAAGAAAACATTTTCACCTAAGCTAATAAGCCAAGGCTCTGTTCCCCAATAAATTTCGCCGTATATATGAAGCGTCTTCATATTACAATTCACACCGATTTTTGCAGCATACTTTACAGGCGATAACTTCTTAAAAGCCTTTTTGAACGGATATATAACTATTTTGATAATAAAAGAAAATAAGCGCATTTCATCTTCCCTCTTTATTCGCAAATGCCTGTGTTTTTATAACTTTAATAAACTCTCTTGCTTCTTCTACTTTGAAAAGATAAATGCTCATTCCATATAAAACCAAACAAACAACCATAGCCAGAATTAATGCTAAGCTATCATTAATAACATTTTGAATGAATGAGTAAATCGTTCTTCCCACAATACCCATTATAGCAGTTGAAGCCATAATTTTTAAATAAACGAGCTTGCTTTTCCCAATAGAAAAATCAATTATACGCCTTAAGCTTATAAATAGCAGTACGACTGTGACTGCTGCAGAGATACTAGTCGCAAGCGCAAGTCCTCCTATTCCAAGATATCTTGACAAAATAATATTTAATGCAATGTTTAAAACCATACCTATAGATGCATTGATTATCGGTGCTTTTGTCTCCTTTATTGAATAAAATACTCTTACTAAAACATCGCGAAGTCCGAATCCCACAATTCCAAGAGAGTAAAACAAAAAGGCAGAAACAGTCATGTCAAGTGCGACTTCATTAAAAGAGCCCCTAAAATACAACAAATTTATTATAGGCCGCGAAAAGAGTACAGCCCCCATAACAGCAGGAAACACAAAGATAACTACACCGTTGATTGTTTTTAAAACAGTATCCTTAAAGCGCACCATATTTTCTTCTGCGGCAAGCTTTGATATCCTCGGATACATCACTGTGGTTATTGCGGCAATGAATACACCTTGTATCACCTGAATAACCCTGTTTGCATAACTCAGGGAAGATATTCCTCCGGCCGCGACAGAAGATGCTATTGTTCTGTCAACCAGAATATTAATCTGATTTACTGAAAGCCCAATAATTATCGGCAAAGAAAGCGCAACCATCTCTTTAATGTTGTCATCTCTTACATCAATCTTCAGATTGTATTTAAATCCTTTTTTATGTGCGAATATGACCAGAATCACTGTCTGTACAATAAGCGATATCAGAATTCCAAGCGGCAGAATTACAGTACCCAGATATCTGCTTATAAAAATTGACGATATAAGAATAATGTTGTTTGGTATCCCCATCATTGCAGGAACATGAAAATTATCCTTTATGTTCAAGTAGCTGCCAAATACATTAATCAATATAGAAAAAATAACACCAACAAGGCAAATCCTAGTAAACTTCACAGCCAAATCTAATGTAGCTCCGTCAAACCCAACTGCAAATATCTTAACAAAATCATAGGCAAAAATATAAAAAACAACTAATATAAATAAACAGAATATAATTAATGTATTGATAAAGTTACTTGTAAACTCCTCAGCCATATCGATGCTGTTTTTACTTTTTATCTGGTTATACATGGGTATAAAGCTTGTTTGCCAGACCTAAACCTACAATCGAGAAAATAAATCCTGGTATAGTATAAGAAATAAGATATGCATCAGTGATATTATTTGCACCATATACAAAGGATAAAGATATATCACGGAATAGCCCGAATGCTTTAGATAAAAGTGAAATTAGAATAATTATTATTATTGACTTTTTCATTAGCCTTCTGCCTCATTAGAAATTAACTTTCTTTTATTATAACTTTTATGAAAAATAAGCCAGAAAATTATAACCATTACAGTTGAAATATAAGTATCAATCCCGTGAAACAGCTGATTGTTTGCAGGAATAAAAATCATACCCAAAGTAATAGTTGAAAACATAATAACTGAAAAAGGATTTTTGTAAGCTAGTATCTCACACCATGTATAGTGCCATATATAACCTATAAATATAAACAAAATTAACGTTCCAGGAAAAGTAAAGTCTGAAGCCAACCACGGGAAAACAGTGTGCCAAGTGCTTGTTCCGCTTATACCGTAGTACTGTGATATTTTAGCAAGATATGTTCTGCCGAATATATCCCCGGTTCCCAAGATTTCGTTGAATACTTTGGATAATATATATGAGCTTCCGATACCGTAGCTCCATGTAAAAGGGAGTTCAAAGCAAAGCGAAAGTCCGTAATATCCAACAGATAAGTATCCTGACAAAAGCATAGCTAAGCCAAAACCAATTTTCTCTCCGAATATCTTAAAAACAATATGACTTGTATCAAAATAGCTATATCCGTACGATCGATATTGAAAATTATATGCATTTACATTTATTATCTCATATCTTTTTGAAAGTATGAACGAAAAAGCAACAACCGCAATTGAGACAAGCACAAAAATATATCTGTAAATTTTCCTTCGTTTCTTCTTTTCCAAGTCCAGCATTTTAATAAAAGCAATGATTGAAGCATATATAATAATATCCCCAAGAAACTTCTGTGTTCCCAGCGCTATAACATTAACCAATAATAAAAATACAATCGCTAAAAGAAGCAGAAGCTTGTATCTACCGCTCATCTTCTTCCAATAATATATGCCAAGTGTGAATGAGACTATTCTGAATACTCCTGTAAAAAAGCGAAAAATAACAGCTATGGAGTATCCACTAGTTGCTTCTTCTCTAGCAGATAAATAGTTTTGTCCAATATTTCTTATGGAAATCAAATACGGTGCATTAATCAATATATTCAAAAATTCCAGTAATCCTGAAATAAAAAACAAAACAACTGAAATTTTAAGAATCCTTTCAATTGTTTTATCCCACTGCATTTTAACATCACTATAGCTTGCATCAAAATTTAGGCGTTTAAACTTCCTGTCTGCAAAAAGGCTACCTAAAGCAAGGCAAATGAGAATCCCGCTAATATACAAAAACACCGAGCCTTTATTATAGTTTATATATTTCATGGGACCGAAAAAACTGATAAGAACGGTTGCCAAAATATATATAATAATAATTTTTAAAGGTTTATATCTCATTGCACCTACTCTGCCAACTACTATTTAATTTCAACGTAGATTATCAATATCACAATATTCAGATCACACCTATACATTTAAGCCAGTTTTGAATTTTAGAAGCATAATTCCTGTAGTCAAATATATCTTTTTTTATAGCATCTCTTATACTAATAATATCACTATTTGTTAGACAAAGCACTTTTTCCAAAACATCTTTCAAATTGTCTTTTACAATAAATCCGTTTTTACAGTCATATATGTATTCACCAATATCACTGTTTGCTGTGCTGATAACAGGAACACCCAAGCTTACACTTTCAACGAACTTGGTTGGAAATCCAGCTTTAGTCAATCTACTTTCTTCCCTTACAAAAATCTGAAAATCCGAAGAATGGATAATTTTTAAAGTATCTTCATGGGGCAACCTGCCTGTAAAGATAATCCTTTCTTTTAATTTTTCAAGTTGTATTTTATGATTTGGATACTGCTTTAAATACTCTTTTTTTGTCATACCGATAATTCTAAAGATGTAATTATTGTAAGTCTGGAGCTCATATAAAGATTCCACTATAATGCCAATATTATCCTTGGTTTTTCCAGGCATTCCCGCATAAGCCAGATTAATGGATTGTTCCGAGTTATGCTCATAAACTTTCCACTTATCCTCAGCTGAGTCAATTAAGGGCGGAATCTTTACTATGCAATTCATGCCGGAATAATAGTTCGCAAGATATTTACTTATCAAAATCAACCCATTCAATTTTTTGTGAAGAACTCTCATCCTAAAAAAGGTATCTAATCCTTTTATAATCTTCTTATAACCTTTGACTTCTTTAATGCTGTACCATTCCGTACAGTCGGCTGCAATTTTAATTTTCTGTTTTCTGCAAAATTTAAGCAGCCGAAAAAGTGCAGCTGCCTGATAATTATAAGCAATAATTAGTTTTATATCGTTATATTCTTTAAACACAGCTTTAGCTGCGTCAATATTTATCAAATACTTTATCCATTGCGATACACTCTTGGGATATTTGACCGCCCATGATGAAAACCCATAAACTTCGCCGTTATTATATGAAATAATGCTTTCTTCAATATTCCTATCTACACCCAACAAAACAACTTTATAGCCAAGCTCTTTGAAAATCTTTGCATTATTAATAACCCTATGGGCTGCAGCATTTTTATCAGGAAGCTCAAATCCTCCGACATAAAGAATTGTTCCTTTATCCATTAAATGCCTTTCATTTAAAAACTGTGTTTATTCTGCTTAGGCCTCATTTTCGAGCATTTGTTTATTGCCGGCAATCCGGGTTCCGCTATTTGCTCTATAATACTTATATAACACAATATGAGCACCTATTGCAACTGCAGCCATAGCAATCCAGCCTGCAGCAAAGATTCCTGCAAGATATATTGTAAGGCCTATAACAACAAACGCTCCCTGAAATCCGCATAGGATGAACACTGCTTTTTCAGCACCGTATTTGCGTGCAAGCAAGTGATGAAAGTGCATTTTATCAGCTTTAAATATAGGGTTTCTTTGGGCAATCCTTCTTAATATCGATGTAGATAAATCCATAATCGGAATGAACAAGAAGCAAATAGGTATAATAGCCTCTATAAAACCTCCAGCCTTGATTATAAAAATCACGGAAAGTGAAGAAAGGAAAAATCCGAGGAACATACTGCCTGCATCTCCCATAAACACCTGAGCCTTGTGCCTGTTATACGGGAAAAACCCTATAACAGCACCTAAAACAGCCATAGACAAAATCAGCTCAAAGCCAAACTTGTTCTGTATGTATAAAACAGCTCCGAAGCCAAACAGTGAAAGCATTGACAGCCCTGACGCCAAGCCATCAAGTCCGTCAACAAAATTCATAGCATTGGTAATCCCTGTTATCCAGAACACAATAAGAGGAATATATATAAAGCTCATCCACATGCTTGATACAGGCACACTGTAATAAGTAATTCCCGACACAAATAATCCCGCAATTATAAGTGCAAGAAACAGTATAAGTGCAAGCCTTAGCTTAGCGGAAAGGTTTGTAATGTCATCAATAACACCTATAGAACTTATCAAACCTAGTGTAATAAGCAATACAAATTTATCTATCGCGGCTACGTTTCCGCCAAAGAAAACAATAGTAAAAACAGCCGAGAAGGTTATTACAAGTCCACCAAGCAGCGGTGTAGGTTTTCTATGGCTACTTCTATGGTTTGGAATATCGAATATTTCCAGCTTCACCGCGGTTTTTATTATAAGGGGCATCATCACAAACGACAGAAGTGCCGATAAGCCCATTGCAAGTACAGATAAAATCATAATATAATTTTCAGCTAATCTATTGCATTTTCCAATACAAATATCATTCAGGAAAGCGCATAATTAATTTCTTCAAGATAAGCGTCTACAACTATCCTCCTATCAAATTCAGATTCAACTTTTTTTCTGGCATTATATCCCATGTTCTTTTTAATCTCATATGGCAGATTAATAAACTCCGTAATAGCCTGCGCTAGGCTGTTTGCGTTTTTTGCTTCAAATCCAATCCCCGAAACTCCTTCATCAAAGGTTTCCATGCATCCGGGTATTCTAGATGCAAGCACAGGCCTTCCAATCGCCGCGGCTTCTAAAAGACTGTTAGACATCCCTTCATGGTAGGAAGGAAGAACAACCGCATGAAGCTGTTTAACAACACCTTTTACATCATATTTCATTCCGAAATAGTTAACTATCCCTTGTTGTTGATATTCGCTAAGTACTGCTTTCATGTCATCTTCCATAGTTCCAATCAAGTCAAACTCCACATCGGAATAATGTTGTTTAACAAGCCTTGCAGCCTCTAAAAACTCCATAACACCTTTTTCCTGCATAATGCGGCCCATATAAAGAAATCCTATTTGGTTTTTTTCAGGATACTCTTCGAATCCGAATTCATTCAGGTTCACACCAGAGCCCGGTATCAGTCTTGTCTTATTTTGCGCAATTTTATTAGAAACGAAAAAGGACATTTCCGACTTGTTTTGAAAGAACACCCTGAAAACTTTTGACAATGACACTTTATAAAGTACCAGCAATATTTTTTTAAGCACGCCTTCTTTTTCAAGCGCCGTACCCAGTCCTGTGACATTTGCAATATATTTTGTTCCCGTTAGTATACAAGCAAGTCCTCCGTATATGTTGGGCTTAATTGTATAAGTCAGAACTATGTCAGGTTTAATACCAACAATAAGTTTGATATAGTTAAGCAACAGCAACATATCCTTTAATGGATTGATTCCCCTTCTGTCAATAGGTGTATTTATAATGTTGCATGAAAGCTTTTTTAATATATTAAAATCTTCTGCCTGATTAATAGGATCATTAACTGGAAAAGATGTATAAACCTCATCTCCCTTGTTAACAATTGATTCAATTAATTCTTTTCTAAACCTTCGGATAATAAATCCTGAGTTAGATAATATCAATATTTTTTTCATAGCAGTTCTTCTTTTTGTGTCAATTTAAGTTCTTTTCTTACAGTGATTCCCATTACTAATAAATATTATTTTTATTAGCCAATTATTTGGCAATCAAACTATTTTGTATATAATCAAACTCGTATATGATTAACCACAAACTTATTTATATAGTCAGAATTATTCAATTATTAATAATTAATTTACCGTCATTTGTAATATGTATGTTTTAATGTATGTTTTTGCCTTTATGACAGCAGTGTCAAACACCGTTTAGAAAGATCGAATTTGGTTTATATTAATTTACAAGCACAGAAAAAAGTAGTAATGTAATAATATAGATAAATATATAAAGCACTGATTCCACTTTTAATAACGGCAAAAATATTATTTTTGCAGGAAGAAATATTTATGGAAGAATTCAGCTTAAAACAAATCTTGAGCCATCTGGCAAAGCATTTCTGGATAATACTTTTAGTAAGCATATTGTGTGCTGTTGCGGGATATTTCGGTTCCTACTATTTAATTGCCGAACAATACGAAAGCTCCGCCACAATGTATATTAGCTCAAATAAAAACTCATCCGACGGCAGTGATCTGACTTATAATGAATACAATCTAAATATTAAACTTGTGAACTCATATAGCGAGCTTTGTAAGAGCAATCGTATACTCAATGCTGTCCTAGATGAGACAAGGCTTAACATAAAGCTTGAAGACCTTTCTGAAATGATTACAGTAAAAAGCGTAAATAACACTGAAATCATAAAAATATCAGTTAAAAGCAAATGGGCACGAACCTCTGCGACTCTTGCTAATGCAACAGCAGAAGTCTTTATAAGAGAAATCCCAGAGATAATAAAAATGGACAATGTCCAGATTATAGATTATGCCACTATATCCGAAGATCCGGTTTCACCGAACCTTCTGCTTAATACACTTCTTGCGTTTTTGTTTGGCTTGATTATTTCTATATTAATAGTGTTTTTGGTAGATTATTTTGATATAACCATAAAAGATAAAGACCAGTTGGAGGAAGTCTTTAATGTGCCGGTTTTCGGTGTAATACCAAAAATAAGCTCAAATATAATTAATATATCCGACACTAAGCACGTTTCAGCACCTGTGATAAAAGAAGCATTTCTTCGTCTAGCTACAAATATAGGCTTTTTAAACATTGAAAACCAAGAAAGTATAAGCATTGCAATTACAAGCTCAAATATGGGTGAAGGAAAAAGTACAGTAATATCCAATCTCGCAGTTTCTCTTTCTAGGAACAATAAAAAAGTTCTTCTAATCGATGCAGATATGAGAAAGCCTACTATACATAGATTTTTTAAGCTAACTAATAAATCAGGCCTATCCACAGTGTTATCATCCAATATATCATGGAAGCACTCTGTCCTTACGACAGATTTTCAAGACCTTGATGTAATAGTTGCCGGCATCCAGCCTCCAAATCCCGTGATGCTTCTATCAACACACAAACTAAAAGACATAATAGATGAAGCTAAACAATACTATGATTACATTTTGATTGATGCTCCGCCCGCACTGGTTGTTTCCGATGTTTTGGCACTAAGCCTTGATACCGACCATATTCTGGTTGTGGCATCTTATAAACAAGTAAAAATACCTGAAATACAAAGAGTAAGAAAAGACTTTGAACAAATAGGAAAAGCAATTTCAGGATCAATATTAAACTTCTATAATTTCACATCAAGAAAAAAAGACTATGGGTATTATACCTACTACAACAATCCTGAGAAGAAACGCAAAAAAGCTAAAGCCAAAAAGCAAAAGAAATCGTCTGGAAAAACATGACATCGAACAAAAGAAACAAATACATAGATTGTCACAATCACATAATCCCGTTTGTTGATGATGGTTCCTCCTCGTTTGAAGAATCTATTGATATGGCTTTATCGTCAATCCAAAGTGGAGCTGAGGCAATATTTGCAACACCGCATCTAATTGTTGATAAGAATACATTTAAGAGTATAGAGAAAGCAAACTTAAATATTGATAAACTCAAAGCAGAGTTATCCAATGCTGACATACATCTTGATATAAAGCTTGGATTTGAAATATTTCTAACCGAAAATATAATATATAACTCGGTATTTCCCGAATTATGCTTAGGCGATTCAAACTGTATTTTAGTTGAAATTGATCCTGTCGCTGAGGCTGATTGGATAATAGAGTTCATATATGAAATGAACTTGAAAAAAATAAAAGTAATATTAGCTCATACCGAAAGATTTTATGATCTTTTAAAATCACAAAGCTTGCTTACTCCAGTAAAAGAATCTGGAACTTTATTTCAGGTAAGCACTGCTAGTGTAACAGGCTATAATGGCAAGCATGCATATTTGGCTGCTAAAAAATTGATAAAAAGCGGATATATTGATCTTATCGGTACTGATGTGCACTATTCCGGGCATTCGGGATTTGAAGCTGTTAGAGCATATAAAAGGATAACAAATTGGGTAGGTAAGGAAAAGGCATCCGACATATTCTACAATAACGCAAAAAAATATTTGTTGGTGTGAAATATTATGTTATGTAAAAAATGTAATACACATAATGACGGTGCTCACAGGTTTTGTATCAGCTGCAAATCAAGGCTTAACCTGTCATATGAAGAATCAGAAAAAGATATAGTTGTAGCTCCATTGGTTCACCAAAAACGCAATAAAGATACAAACAAAAAAGGAATAATTGCCGGTTATTTAATTTTTGTTACTATAATTATCGTAGTTGCATATATTATATATTTGTCTTTCTTCTATAAATAAATGATTATGTTTTATGAATTGATATTTGTTTTAAACATTAATTTAATCAATTCTAAGCCAAACTGCTTCATTAAGTACTTATTCATTTCAAGTGCTGGAGTTCGGTGGTCACTCTCTCTGCCAAAAACCCCACTTTAAAGCGGGGTATCGTTTACTAAATATAAGCATTATAAACACATTGTATCTGCAAACATGTCTTACTGAAATAGCTTATAATGCAATAATTAAGATTGATTGCAGACTATCTAGTTAACTAATTGCCATCACATTCTTTTTGACAGATTTTTAATTACTATCGGTGTCAATATAACAGATAATACAAAAGCGATTACATACGCAATTATAAAACTTGATAAAAATGCTTTTAACGTGTATTCGGAAATTCCTACATTTATAAGCGTCATAACAGCGCTTAAAACTAAAGATATTATTAACGACATTATAAGCGAAGTGAACAAATTTATTTTATTTTCTCTTTTCATTATATCTCCTAAAAAATTATTTTTCCCACGGCGGTGTTTTTAACAATACAGAACCAAACTCATCAAGCCTTTTCTGCATTATTTTATCTTTATATGTGCCGTCTCTGAAACTTTGAGTATCCTCTTCAAGTATTAGTTGCCAGCTTTCGGATTCTTTTCCTGGAATTATTGGGCGAAACAACACTCCGTTTTTAAAAGCTGCAGCTCTGTCGCCAGGCGCATCACCAATCATCAACACTTTATCGTTGTTATACTTATTTAAATAAGCAGCCCTTATACATTCTTCTTTCGTTCCCATTTCCTGCCCGGCTACTACATCTACATATTCCAACAATCCGTTTTCATCCCACTCTCGCACTATTGCTTCATGGGGAGTAGCTGAAACAATAACAATGTCCGCATACTCACTGAACTGTTTAAGTGTTTGTTTCAAATATGGAAGCGGCGGAACATTTCTAACAATTCTGGCTATATTCACATTAACTTCACGGCTCCACTTTGCAGCCTGCAGTAAAACATCAGAAGTGTCGTTCATTTTGCAATATTCATCTAATGCCGAAGCTCCTAAAACAGAAGTTGTATCTATCCATTTCTTTAATGGTGTTAAATCAGGAATACTGTATCCTCTTTCTTTAACCTCTTTTCTTGCATAAACCAGTTCCAATGTACGAATAAGCGCCGGGAATCTGTTTGTTCCTCTGGTTTCAGAATATAGATTAACAAAATCCGCTGCTTCACGAACGTATTTTGAAACCCCCTGAAGTCCCCAAACATTAACAGTAGCCGGACAAAAGCATTCTTTGTGCTTTAATTCCATGTTGTCAAAAACACATCCATCCGAATCAATGCATACGAGAAAATCATGTTTGGGCTTCATGTTTTTTAATAAATCGTTCAAATTATTCCTCCGTGCTAAATCTAAAACATACTAATAAATATTGTTCTATTTATTTCTTTCAATAAATCTAACTGCTAAATCAAACCATACAGAAACTTCAGGATCAATATCTCTTTCTGAGCCCGCAGTTCTTTCTGTGGCCAGTGCCATACCGTGAGGGCCTTTTTGAAAAACATGCGTCTCAAAAGGTACTCCTGCGCCTTCAAGCGCCAAAGCATATTTCAATGTATTCCCTACATAAACAGTATCATCTTCTGCTGTTGCCCACAAAAATGTCGGTGGTGTATTTGATGATACATAATTAACTGGGCTTACCTCTTTAAAACGTTCCTCAGACATATCTTCGCCGGTCATTACTTTATTGGCGAAACTCATAAACTGTGCCTTAGTCATAGGCTGTCCCTCAGGTTTAAAGTTTGCCATTTTATCTTTTTTGCTCATTTCTTTTTGATAGCTTAAATCTACCGCAGGATACCCCAAAACAACACTTTTCGCTTTTAATAACGAACTGTCTATACCAGTCTTTTCAGAAAGCCAGTTTTCATGCCAATGTGTTGCTAGGCTTGCGCACAGATGTGCTCCTGCAGAAAAGCCAACAAGTGAAATGTTATCAGTATCAACATTCCATTCTGAGGCGTTTTCATGAACCAGTGACATCATTTTAGCAAGATCATATACCGGATTAGGGTAACTGGCATCGCCTGTAGAATGTATTGTATAGTTTAAAACAATAGCATGATAATTATTTTGTGTAAAAGCTAACGCTACAGGCTCTGCCTCTCTTTCACTTAGTCTTAAATATGCACCGCCCGGGCAAACAATTGCCAAAGGCAGTCTTTTTACATCAGTTCCTGTTTTGTCAACGTTTTCAATTAAGTATGTTGTATAAAAAATATTTTCATTACCACCATACAAGTTCTGTTTTTTTATTATCATAACTATTCCTCCTGAAATTATATATATTTAAAGCCCAAAAGATGGGCTAAATATAGATAATTTTAAACCATACATTCAACAACTGTTTTAGCCCGAAAAAGCCGGACTTCCAATTGCCATTTCTTTTCTTTTCTGCTTGGCCATCTGAATTCTTTTCTTTTCTTCTTTACGTCTGCTGAAAATGTTTTGATTCGCCAGAAAAATCAAGAAACCAATAAACACTATCATATTAATCGTACTGGATAACGAGCTTGATATTTTAAGAGCTACCAGCCCCAATGTAAAGAACTTAAGCGTTAGAGTCGCAAACAGTATTCCAACTGCTGAGTTTGACCATTTTGACATATACAATCCTAAAAACATTGGGAATGTACTTGCTAGAACAACTGTATTGCTGGACATTCCAAGTGTAGGTGTCATAGATCCCCTAAATGCAGTGTCGAGAACACCGGACACTGAAACCAGCCCGCCGGCAAATGTGTAACACATTACTACATGCCTGAATACATTTATTCCGGAATCACGTGCAATTCTGTGTGATCCTCTGACTGCTTGCATTTCATAGCGGAATTTTGTGAATCCCAACAGAAAAACTACTAACAATGTTGCTATTGCCAATACTAAAATAGTAAATTTGGGATCAACTAAAATTTCCATATCAGGAACACCAAACAGCTGAAGCCCTTCATTATGGCTTGCAAAAGCAATGCTTTCATATATCAACGCCATTCCTATTCCCAATACTATAGGTGCTACTCTGGTTTGAACAAAAACAATCCCTACTATAAATCCGAATATCAATCCAAACAAAATTACCATCAAGATTAAACCAATGCCGTTAAAGCCTAACTGAATGGCTAGGTTGCCGCCAATTATGGTGGCAACCAGCCTTTGTGCTCCTAAAGAGAGGTCAAATCTTCCACTGGCAAGGTTAAAGGACAAAGCATATGCTATGATGCACGAAATACCCGTATCGCGAATTAAGTTGCGAACATCCAACACTGTTGATATAAGATGATCTCCGTTAATTACATAAACCAATAGTTCCATAATAGCAAACACTGCTGCCGGGATTGCTAAGGTATAAATAATATTTTTTAAATTCACTTTAATATTGATGCTTTTCATATGCTTTGCCTATCCTATTTATTAATTATTACCTTCAAGTCGGGCAATTAAGTTTTCTGCCGTGGCATCATTAATCGCCTTACGAATGTCGTCTACTGTTACAGATGGATTAAACGCACCGCAGAATTCTTTTAAATCATCGCCTTTGAACATATAAGTTTCAGCACTTGTATCAAGCAATGAAAGACTTGTATATTCTTCTGCGCTAAGGCATACCAGAGGCAGTCCTCCTAAAGTTACAGCTTTTCCCTCCGGCTTAATCACGTCTGCATTTCCCGTTAATCCGTTGTATACCATAACTACACCGATTGCATCACTGCTTAAAAGAGGATTTATTACAGTACCTTCAACCGATGAATTTCCGGTAGAGTCAAGTGTCTCAAATGCTACTTTTGCTACTTCGCCAAATCCCATATTGCTCAATACAACAATGTTTTTCTCCAATGCTTTTTCAACTTCATCTATTGCTGTAGCAAATACTGTAGTTGCAGGATAAACCGAGATCAAAACATCGTATTCACCTGTCTGAAGCAAGCTTGATAATCCGGCAACATATCCATCCATGTTTGGAAATCCCGGATAAAGTGTGATTTTTATATTTGAGCCTGTTTCAGCATCAGTCTGAGAGAATGTAGTTGCCAATGTCATTGCATCCGATTCATATGACAAGCCATAGATTTCGCTGATTTTATTAAGCATTGCAACAGTCGCTTCGCGGTGAGATGCCACTCCCATAGGAGCACCACCTGAAACAATTAAGAAATTATGTTCCTGGCTTGAGTCAAGTTTTTTTGTTATAAGTTCGCCATAAGCTTCGCCAACTTTTGTTAAATCAATTCCGCAAATACCCATGAAGTATTCCAAGTCTTCAACTTCTGTAGGGAAAGTAGAACTCTGAATTGCCAGATAAATGCCAAGGTCGTTGCATTTAGCTGCCTGCTGTTCCTGTCCGTCTGTTATTGTGGATACTATAGCCTGTGCTCCTGCTGCATATGCATTTTCGATAAATGTCATTGTCGCATCTACACTGTCTATTTCTTCTGAGAATATAAATTCTATTCCCAAAGCAGCACCCACTTCGTTTTCCAAGTAGTCCATACGGGCTTCTGTGGTTTCATTCATACCATTCCAAACCACGCCGATTACATAAGGATCAGCTTCAGGCTCTGTCTCTGTTTCTGCTGCTGTCTCTTCGGTTTCGGTCGCTGCCTGTTCAGTCGCCTCTGCTGTTGCCTGTTCGTTCTGAGTTTCTTGTGTTGATGTGCATCCGGCAAAAACCGATAATACCATCAGGATTGCCAATGCAAACAATAAATGTCTTCTTTTCATTTTTCCCTCCAACTTTGATTTTATACTTCAGGCGAAGGCAAGCCCTCAGGCCGCTTCTGTCCTGTGAAAACTAAACCTAGGAAAACAAGTCCGCGCACCAGCTGAAGAATCGTGGGGCTTACTCCAACCATTAGCAAACCGTTGTTTAGCAGCGTTACAGTAACTGCCCCGATTAATCCTGCATAAATAAATGACTTGCTTCCGCCGAAAACTGACATACCGCCTAAAACAATAGCCAGCATTACATCCATGTTTAAACTGCTTGCCGTATTATTATTGATATTTCCGGATCTTATAATTGTCATTACTGCTCCTAATCCGACTCCGATTCCGGCCACTATAAATGCTTGCATCAAATACTTGTTCGGAAACAATCCAGTCTGCTGAGCACATATGGGATTTGTGCCTATCATTCGGATTGATCTTCCCAATCCCGTAAAGTGGAACAAAACCGCACAGACCAGAAAATAAGCTATCAGCGAGATATACGAAAAGTTTGATTTTGACAACGCTGATGTCATTGTGTAAGGAAGAGACAGCGAACCTGCACCAATAATCGTCTGCTGTATTGCAGAAAACAATACAAGCATTACTATTGATACAAACATAACTCTTACATTAAATGCTGTGCTTAATATAGTCATAACTATCATCAGCAATACACCAACAGCAATCGCGGTAACAATCATAGCTGCAACGCTGTTTGTGCTAAAATAAACCAGCGAAGCCAATGTTGCTGCAAGCGCTGTGCTTGCACCCAACGCAATATTTACGTTTCCTGTCCCAAAGATAAAGATAGCTCCGGTTGCAACTGTTCCGGTAATTATTGCCTGATTGAAGATTATTTTGATATTGTTGATGTTGTTAAATCTTCCTTCTGTCGCGACTGAAAAAAAGATATCAATTATTATCAAAATAACAAATGGTGTGGCTCTGATTATCCATCTGTTTTCTTTAAGTTTTAATAGAATGTTTTTCATTAGATAATCCCCTTTAAATCATATGCTCAATCAGCTTGTGTTCATTCAATCCTTCAGTTCTCAAAACCTCACAAGTAATTTCGCCATCTTTCATAATCACAACCCTATCGCTCATCCCTATTAATTCCGGAAGCTCTTCGCTGATAAGAACAATTGATTTCCCTGCTTTTTTCATTTCATATATCAGTTTGTACATAGACGCTTTTACACCTATATCAACTCCGCGTGTAGGACAGTCCATAATTAAAATCTCAGAATCTGCAGCAATCCATTTTGCGAAAGCGACTTTTTGTTTGTTTCCGCCTGACAAAGTGTTAACCAAGTGATACTGAGAGCCGCACTTAATCGACAGTTCTTTTATTTGTTCATCAACATATTTTTTCTCTTTTTTAAAAGAAACTAAAAAGCCTAAAATACTATTCATCTTTATGCCGAGTACCGCAATATTCTCGCGAATAGTAGCAGTTAATCCAAGGGATTCTTTGTCACGGTTTTTTGAAATATAACCAAGTCTGTTAGTTATCGCTGTTTTTGAGTTGTTTATTGTCGTTTTTTCCCTTGCAATAACTTCTCCATCCAGTACCTTTTCCAAACCAAAAAGCGCTTTTCCAAGTGTATGCATTCCACAGTTGGACAACCCTCCAACACCTAATATCTCACCTTTATGGAGTTCAATATCAAAACAAAGCAAATCATTAAGAGTCGTTATACAGTCAGCTTTTAAAACTACTTCATCAGAATACCCATCAGTGTCAGAGCGATAGTAATCTCCTTCAATATCTCTGCCAACCATCAGCTTTTTAATTAAATCCGGATTGTATTTTGACTTTTCCAGTGTGTCAATCAGTTTTCCGTCACGTAATACGGTAAGCACATCACAATATTCCATTACTTCTTCCAAGTCGTGGCTTATAAACAAAACGCTGTTACCGTTTCCAGCTTGTTTTCTTATTAGTTTATAAAGTATCGACCGTCCGCTATGCGACAGGGCAGTTGTGGTCTCATCAATAATCAGCAACCTTGGATTCCAGTATATTGCTCTTGCGATTTCAACAAGCTTTCTATCTTGCATTGACAATAAATCAATAGGCATATTTGCTTTTATATCGCTGATTTCAAGAGAATCCAGAATCTTCTGAGCTTCGCTGAACATTTTTGATCTGTTAATAATCATTCTTTTCAAGAACAGCTTTTCATGTCCCATAAAGATATTTTCTGCTACAGTAATATGAGGAATTGTTCCTGCTTCCTGTACAATAATTGCAATCCCATTGTTCTGTGCTTCAAGAATGTTTGCAGGACTCCATGCTTTTTCTTCATAAACCATAGTACCGCTGTTTGCCTTATTAATACCCGCAACAATTGATGAAAGCGTGGACTTGCCGCTTCCGTTTTCTCCTATTAAGCCATATATTTTTCCGCTTTCCAGCTTAATGGATACATCGCTTAATGCAATGGTAGCACCAAACCGTTTGCTTATATTCTTTACTTCTAGCAAAACATTGCTGTCTTTACTCATACTATAATTCCTTCTTCGCTTTTATATTAATACCGGGTATATTGACTTCCGCACCATACATTTTCATCATATGAGCCTTTAAATTCAGATTTTCCAACGATTTTTTCAACAGTCGAACGGATACACTCCCTTGTCGGCTGATATGCATTTATAAATGTACTCATCATTGGCAGGTCATAAAGATGGTTTGTATAGTTCAGTGAAACACATACAGTAGGAACTTCGCGGATCCACCAAGGCAGTTCATTAGAATGCGGAGCTGAATACTTAACCCGTACATTATTTTCCTGCGCGTATCCTTTCATGTGAACGAAAACAAAGACTATGTCATACATTTCTTTGAAATTCTCAACTTTTGGCATATCCATAATCTTATATTTGTTGTATGGACCGGGAGTATCGCTTTCCATTTCATAAAACGAAGTGTTTGCATCCACTTCAAATCCCGCTTTCTCCAGCTCATCAATTACAATATTTTTAGTTTTATCAGTTCCGTCAGCGTATGATAGAGGCGCGCTTTCCAAAAAATAAAGTTTGGCCCGTTTTTTATCATTAATATTTATAGGCAGTAAATTCTGTACATCTTTTACCAAAGTAATACTGTCGTCTGCAATTTTTGAAGCAATTTTTGTATGTTCTTCACAGCCTATTACATTAAGCCCCGCTACTGCCTTATCTCCTGGGATGATTTGCATCTTATTGAGTCCAAGTTTTGCTTTCATCCCCAGTATATGCTCCAAAGCTTCCTGAAGCCTTTCTTCAGTTATAATACCGTTCTTATAGCCATCAAGCATATATTGAAAATCTTCTTGCTCATCATGCATAAACAAAAACATATCACAGCCGGCAGCTATTGTACCCGGAACCTGTTCGCGTCTGGGCATTGCACTAAGCAGACCGCCCATGTGTGACGCATCTGTAACTACCAGTCCGTTAAAGCCTAATTGTTTTCTTAATAAATCAGTTACCAACTCC
The DNA here is from genome assembly GCA_963677605.2 of Christensenellaceae bacterium. Taxonomy (GTDB): domain Bacteria; phylum Bacillota; class Clostridia; order Christensenellales; family UMGS416; genus JAGLOK01. The sequence goes on from CAXXDX010000006.1 coordinate 788,367, forward strand.
GGAGCAAGCGATGCCGGAAGTATATCTTTGTCTTCAATGTCAGGATTAAACTTTCTGCTATACTCAGGAAGAGCAATATGCCCAACCATTATAGTTTCCAATCCGTCATCTATAAGCTCTTTATAAACCATCCCAAATGTTTCTTGCCACTTTTGCGGAGACAAATCATTAATGCCCAGCACTAAATGCTGGTCTCTTTCTTCTACTCCGTCTCCGGGAAAATGTTTTGCGCATGTTAGAATGTTGCTTTCCTTAAATCCCCTGATTGCTTCTTTTGACAACTGCAAAACCTTTTTTGCATCTCTGCCGAAGGCTCTTGTGTTAACTATCGTATTACGCCAATTTAAAAGAATGTCTGTTATCGGAGAAAACGTCCAGTTGCAGCCTAGAGCTGTAGCCTCTATTCCCCCTATCCTGCCCATTTGGTATGCTGCCTCGTCAGAAACAGCAGCTCCGCACTGCGCATGTGTAGCGACTTTAGTCCCGCCATTACATGCTCCGCTTCCGCCGTCTTCACAGTTTGCAGCTATAAACATAGGTATTTTGCTAAATTGCTGGTAATATCTGTTTTGAAGTAAAATCTTTGTTTTATCTGTTTCGACATACCTTGCTCCGCCAATGTGATACTTTTCAACAATATTTTTTATATACTTTTCATCACTGCTTTTGCCTAAGACGATAAATAATTGTCCGATTTTTTCTTCAATAGACATATTCTGAATAGTGTTTTCTACCCAGCTGATATCTTCATCCCCTAATTGGTACGGGAGTTTTTTTAAATTTGTTAGCATAATTTCTTCTCCTATGTGCTCTTAAGATAGCATAAATAAAACTAATGCAGTAGAACTAGATTAATTTTTTTAGTATTATATTAATATTTATTTGATTTTTTTCTTGTTTTTTTACCTATTTAATGTAAAATGTATTTATATTAAATGATTTAGAGAGAAAATTATGAATCCATCAACCATTGATTTTGTAACTAAATTCCTTTTCAACACTCTTAGACTTGACTTCCATTATTTCTTAAAGCCATATCATGATTTCACTTATTTTGATAAACATTTAAGAGATAGTCTGGTTAATTCTGTTTTTTTATATAATGAAGTACTTGATTTGATATCATCAATCAAAAAAGCTCAGTTCAACTTTATTTGTGATAATTTCCTGCTTAATTATATCGTTTTTTATCCTTATGAAGACAAAGATGATATTATTACTATCGGCCCATATTTTAATGCTCCTGTGACTGAGGAGTATTGGAAAGAAATAACCGAACTGAACCAATTAGCATATACAGATATAGAGAATCTAAAAGGATTTATATACAATATTCCTGTAATTAATATGAATTTACACTTGATTTCTATTGTTAACTCTATTGTTAACTACATTAATCCCTCATCCGAACCATTTACGGTACAGTATCATGATTTATCGCATAATAATGACGAAAGCTTCAGATATGCCCCCAAAGATGACTTTGAAGTATATGCAAGATTAGTTGAGACACGTTATATGATAGAAAACAAACTTCTTCATTATGTAACTGAAGGTAATTGGGAGAAGGCATTACAGGAAGGTGAAAAGTTCATAAACGCTCCTTTTGAGCCAAGGCTTGACAATAATATCAGAGAACATAAATCATTATTAATCACAGCAAATACTCTCTTTCGCAAAGCAGTGGAAGCAGCTTATATACATCCCGTACACCTGCATGAAATAACCAGCAAGTTTGTTAATCTTATAGAAGCATCGAATTCAGAAAAAGAACTGAACAAACTCTATGAAAAAATGATAAAAGAATATTGTGTCTTGGTTAGAAATAAATCCATGAAAAATTATTCGCCAACTATCCGGAAAGTATTATATTATATTGAATTTAATATACATTTGCCTCTTACTCTTTCAGAAATAGCGGATAAATTTAGCCTATCATCACAGTACTTGGCGAGTCTCTTCAAAAAAGAACTAAACACTACAATTATCACTTATGTAAACCAACAACGAATCGAAATTGCTTGCAGGCTGTTAAAAACTTCATCGCTATCTATTCAAGACATTGGCGCAAGCGTAGGCATAAATGATAGAAATTATTTCACAAAAGTATTTAAAAAAGAAAAAGACATTACTCCTACAAATTACAGAAAACAGAAAAACAACCAAGGGTAGTGTTAGTTATTTTTTAGTTCAGCGTACCAAAAAAAATGCTTAATAACCCCGTGTTCTTTATATCAGGTTGAGATTTTAACAATTATTTCATCAATATGCTTAACTGTTTTCGGTAATTATATATTTGTGCATCCCTTATACTTTTACCAGTATATCTGCTATGCGTTTTGAAGCAAATCCATCTCCATAAGGATTGGCGGCAACGCTCATTTTTGCATATTCATCATCATCTACAAGAAGCCGTTTAAACTCTCTATAAAAAACATCCTTATTAGTGCCTACCAACTTTAGCGTCCCTGCTTTAATCCCTTCTGGGCGCTCAGTAGTATCCCTTAGAACAAGCACCGGTTTGCCTAGTGATGGTGCTTCTTCCTGAATTCCTCCGCTGTCTGTTAATATCATATAAGACCGCGCCATAAAATTATGAAAATCCAGCACATCCAAAGGATCTATTATCCTGACTCTGTCTATGTTTCCCAAGATATCATCGGCAATCTTCCTTATAACAGGATTCATGTGAATAGGATAAATTACTTTTACATCCGGAAACTCTTCCACAATCTTTCTTATAACAGTAAAGATATTTTCAAGAGGTTCCCCGAGGTTTTCACGTCTGTGTGCGGTCAGCATAATAAGCCGCGAGTCAGAAGCCCACTCCAGATGAGCGTGAGTATAATCGTCCTTTACAGTGGTCTTTAGAGCATCTATAGCCGTATTTCCAGTAACGTAAATACTGTTCTTTAGTTTTTTTTCTTCAATAAGATTATTTTTTGCGGCTTCTGTCGGTGCAAAATTATATTTCGCTATAATACCGACTCCCTGTCGGTTAAACTCCTCGGGATATGGCGAATAGATGTTATATGTCCTAAGTCCTGCTTCAACATGTCCTACTGGTATTTGTTTGTAAAAACAGGCTAAAGCACTTACAAATGTTGTTGTAGTATCACCATGGACAAGAACAACATCAGGCTCCTCTTTCTCCAATACGCTTTTAATTTCCTGAAGTACATTTGTCGTGATATCAAACAATGTTTGTTTATGTTTCATTATACTTAAATCATATTCCGGAACAACATCAAATGCTTCCAGCACCTGGTCCAGCATCTGTCTGTGCTGTCCCGTTACACAAACAACAGTTTTAACTTCTTTGCGACTTTTTAGCTCTTTTACGAGCGGACACATTTTTATAGCTTCAGGACGTGTGCCAAACACTAACATTATCTTTTTCAAACCAAACCTCTTTCTCTAAAAGTCACTCTGTTGGATATAACGATATATCCGGAAGTTCGTTATAAGTAATTATCTTTTCATTGCTAAAAATATATTCAGTCATCTCAATGCTATTATATGCAGATGATAATTCGTTTCTGTCTTCAGTTAAAATAAACTCTCCATTCCATAAAGCATAAAACAGCCATATACTACTATCCTTTTGCATCAAATCCGGATCAATATATGTTCCTGTTTCCGCCAAAGCCAAAAGCTTGTTGTTTTCAGTATAGCTCAACAGATTATAAAAGAGGTTCCCTCGGCTTTCATAATTATATGCTTCTGAATAAAAATCAGCCGCCAATATATCACAATAATCATCGCCGGGATACCATTGCGGATTTTCGGAATTGCTTATCCAAATTAAGTTATTTAAACCATGTGTATATGTAAGCCTGTCATATAAAAGACGCCATAATTTTATATAGTTTTCAGAGCCATATGCTCCCCACCAAAACCACCCTCCGCTTGCCTCATGAAGCGGCCTCCATAAAATAGGTATATCTTTTTGCGCAAACGGCTTTAAAACTTCTGCAATGGCATCAATATCACGAAGCAATAAATTATATCCTTCTTCATCTTCACCGTTTAGTGCATTTTCCAAATCAAAGGTAGTCGCTTCGGTATAAAATCCTCTATACCATGGCTGGTCTTTCGTATCAACTAAGTCCTTAGGTGCATTCCAATGCCAAATAACAGTGACAATGCCACCCATCTGTCCCCATTCCATTGCATAATCCGCTTGTTTTGTCTCTGCCCCATGTTCCACTCTGCTTGGTGAATAGTCCATAAAGTCAAAGCCGATAACAGCTGGATATTTTCCCGTTAGCTCAAAAAGCTTTTCTATTTCAGCACAATTTACTCCTTTATCATAATTATATATACCCAAAAGAGTATACTCACCATAAATATCAGTTAGGTAAGTCATAAGCCTTTTAGTGTTTTGTGATGCATTAGTATTTGAAAGAATCGGCGGCACATCATAAATATCATTGCTTATTTCTGTAGAAGCTCCTACTATAAGACAGTCAATATAAATACCGCCCCATTCCGGAGAAAGACTTATTATGTTTTCCCCTTCTTCCAGATAAGCTAAAAATGAATATTCTTCAAACTCATCATCTTCGGTATATAAAGCTTCATAGTAGCTTCTGTCATTAACAACAATATTGTTATAGCTTTCCGAATCAACAGCAGCCGTATAAAACAAAAGCTCATAGTATCCGCTTTTTCCCACAACTACAGTAAAAGTGAGTTTTTTCTTCTTACCTTTGAAATTACCAACATACTTATCGCCGCTTGCGATGCTTATATTGTTTTCTCCGGCAGAATATACACTTAATCCCTTTAGCTCAGCATCTTCAGCTTCGTAAATAACAAGTGGAGTTTCTGTTGCCTCAGGAGTAGCCATTGGTGTTATTTCTGCAGTTTTAATAAATTCACTTGGCAACTCATCTGTTGCATTTATTTTTGTTGAATCGGCTGTTGGCTCTTCAAAAGTCTCCATATCAATCATTTCACAGCCTGAAGCAGCAATGCAGATAAACGCTATTATTGCTATATAATAATGCCTATATGGTCTTTTAGCAAACGAGCTCATTAATATATCCTAAATCAATTTATCAAACATCATATTGAAGAGATTTTTTTGCTTCATCTAAAAGCTTTAATATTGATTTTTTGCCATCATCAAATGCAATTCCAATTCTCATATCCAATACAAGCTGCTTTGTATTCAATATATCATTAGTGTCAATCGATGATATCTTTTGTTTTAATCTTTCAAAAATAACATCAGATCCTTGCTTGTTTGTAACAAGAAGCACGCCAAACATAACCTCTTCATCTTCCAGCTGATACAGCTCATCCTCAGCCCGCAATACTTTTCGCAGCATATCTGCTACTATATTTACTACTTCTTTCATTCCCTCTTTTTTTGCCAGTCTTTCAATTTCTCTTTGGTGACGGAATGTAATAATCAAAACACCGAAATCCAAATTATATCTGCTGGCAATGCTTTGATATATTCTGGCATCATTTTCGAAAGACCTTAAGTTCTTAAGCCTTGTGTCTTCATTTAAAACCGAAAGCATAACTAACTTTTGTTTTAAATCAGTTACTTCCCTTTGCAGAACTGAGCTTGAGACTGAAAAAAGAGAAAAAGCTGTAGTTAATGCCGGCGACATAGCAATCCAGAAATAAACATAGGGCTGAATGACCATTCCTTTTGTGATGCTTTGGATTATAAGGTAAGTTATATACGTTAGTATAAGTGTGGTATTTATAATTAATCCTGCCGTAAGACTGGTAAAATACGTTACAAGAATTACCACAAAAACGACAGCAGCAATTAAAAAGTTCTCCATCAGATACTCTTCCTGATAAATCAAGAAGATGAAGTATATAAATATCAGTATTACCAAAGCGATGAAGCTTAAATCAGTTTGAAGATTTTTATTTCTTTTCATAATCGTTTGTCCTCCTGTATCTTATAAGCAAGAAAAGTATTCCGACAAGTAACATCGCGAAGATTGCTGCTGATATATATATCAAGTTCATTACATCTGCCCGTTCAAAAATTGTCTCAGCCAGCTCTTCTTCTAATTGTTCCTCTTCTTTAAATCTATATAAATAAATATCATCCTTGTCGGCAACAAACCCGTCGCCGTAAAGCTTCCACAGCTCTTTAGTATCCGTAAAGTACTTAGCTGAGTTACCGGTATATTTTTTATCGGCGCTCGCAATTAGTAAAACAGCATTTTTAGTTGTGGAATAAGGAGATTGTATAAGCTGAGCAGTTCCAAGCGACATTGAATAAAAAGACTCCAGATAAAGCTTTTCATTGCTCATTATACCGGCTCCGTTATCATAAAACTTGAAGAACATATTCTCGTTTAGGCTTGCTATAAACGGATTATCAAGGAATGTACCCATCGTAATGATATTTTTACCTTCAAGATCTCCCGGAACAGATGCCCTTGAAACCACAAAATTTCCGGTGTTATATTTAAGATACTGTCCTATAGTAAGCATAAATCCGCCTGCATATTTCAAGTCAAGATCATTATTGGAATCAGGTATAACGAACACAACATCGTTAAACTCTCCGCCTGAAATAAATGGATACGGATAATTCTCAAATAAGAAATACGGAACCTCTACGGAATTTAGCTTAAGCATTGAATCGCTTGTAATATATGCCCACGGCATCTCTGTTTGTCTCAGTGTACACCATAGATCTTTGATCTCAAGGTCAAACGCAATAGTTATAACAAAGCTTCCCGTAACCTTTATGTCTGTCGGAATGTTAACTGTCAGGCTGTCTCCTTCTGCCTGGGCCTGAGAAAGCTTTTTGCTTCCTATCGGCACTCCATTTACATATATACTGACAAGCGACCTGTCAAAGTCAAGGTTTTCCGAATATCTAAAGTATACGGTTGCTTCGCTTCCGTATGCCAACTTCCTGTTATTGGGAAAGTCAATGAAAAAGTCTGCTTTCTGCCTGAAAGCACCATCCAGATATGTTCCGGTTTCTGTAATCTTAGTATATTGCTTTACTCCCTCTTTTCTCGTATAAATATCCTCATCTTCATTGATAATCTTTGTCGTACCTTTAAGCTGGCTCATTGTTGTAGCATCGCCAAACAATGCAGCTGCACGACTCAGTGCTGCGTCGTTATCTCCTGAAACCACAAGCGTACTCATATCTCCTTGGCTCAATATAAGTTCCGCCTGCGAGCCCGTCAAGTTTTCAACTCCTTCGGGCAATATATACGAAGAAATATTGTCAGATTTTGCTACATAAATAACGTATTTCTTACCTTTTATATTAGTCAGCTTATCGGCAGCCAGAAGCTCAATATTCTCATAATACTTCACAGCTTTTGACGAAATCCCCGCTAGTATCTTAAATGCTGCGCTAATTTCCTCTATAGTGTAATTTGTTGGAAGAACAACTGCGCTTTGGCTGTTTTCCAACGCATCAATCGATGTGAAACATGAATAAAATTCATCGATACTGGAACATGTCTGTAATGGTGAATAAGCTATCTCAATAAACGATTCCTTAAAAACATTCATCCAGTTTGCCGTCGTCACATCATCTACACATGGAAGTCCGTTATATGTGCGGATATAGCCTTCAATTGATATATAATTATATCCTTCAACAAGGTGCTCAACCGGTATCTTTACCGTAAGCTCTCTTCGTGTTCCGTCAGTTACTGGCACACGTTCTGAATAAAACCTAACACCGTTGACTGATATCGTTATATCAGAAAGAACTTCTGAAACAAGCTGGGTAGTTGAAAAACTCAGTGTAAACTGTGCATCATGTATGTCCCACATCCCAAGATTAAATCCTTCGTTAATCACCGAGAAAAGTCCCACCATATAATGGTCTGCAGTAAATGATGATGTTGAAATATAATCACCCTCACCCACTTTCAAAACAGGTGTTTGTTCCGTTAACTCCGTTCCACCATCAACTCCCGAGGCACTATCATCAGCAGATGTTTCTTCCGGATTCGGAGCTGTTGACTCCGTCGGAGTATTCTCATCTTCTTCCTGTGCCGCAAGTACTGACGTAAATGGAGAAGTTAAAGCAAGCATCATAACTACCAGAATAATAATAATCTTTTTTCTCATATCGAATCCTGCCTCCAATTAAACCTACCGTACTGTTAAAATCTTTCTGTCTTGTACCACTTAAAGCCCCGTTTAAAAATAATATCTATTAAATATTGAACCAATCCGTATGCTGCGACTACCATCCACAGCTTGCAATATGTAAAATACATAAGCAGCGTTATATATAAATTTGAAATCCTCATTTCACCCTTTTCGGTCGTAAGTGTAATAAACACTGTAATCACAAACAAAAAGATAGCCATTACCCACAAAAGTATACTAAGGCTTGCAAGTGACATTGTAACAAGTCCCAAGGCATTTAGTATAAATAGAGAATCAGATATAATCAAAGCTCCCAATAGTATAAAGTATATTGACAAAAAGTATAAAAGGTCAAATTTTATCCTATGGCTTTTTTTTGTAAAAAGCGTAGGTACATGTTTTACCAGAACATATATGTTCCCTTTAACCCACCTGACTCTTTGCCTGAACCAAACTTTTAACGTCTGCGGCTCCTGCTCCCATGTTACAGCTATAGGCAAAAACTTTATCTTGTATCCACTGGCGTATATTCTGAAGCTGAGTTCGGTATCTTCCGCCACAGCGTTTACATCCCAGCCTCCGATTTCATCTAATATGCTTCTTCTTATAATAAAATTCGTGCCCGGGATTGTACAAAGATTAAACAACTGCCACCTGCCGGCCTGAGCCATCCACTGAAACGATAGTGTTTCTATATTAATGAATCTCGTAAGCAGATTCACATTCCTGTTTCTTGTCCTGAACTTACCAATTACAGCCCCTAAACTATCATCATTTTCAATCTCAGCCGCAAGATATTTAAGAGCGTCACGCTCCGGAGTGTTGTCAGCATCGTATACAACAACATAATCGCCTTCTGTCTGACCTAAACCTATATTTAAGGCATTGGATTTGCCTTTTCCGCCTGTTATGCTGTCAGTGTTTATAACCTGTAAAGCACGTTTAGGGTTATCCTGCTGTATTGCAGCAAGAATAAACTTGCTGCTATCAGATGAGTTGTCGTTTATTACTGTAATGTCATATTTATCATGTGGATAATTTAGCTTTAAAAGAGAAAGAACAGTTCTTTCTATAACTTTTTCCTCATTATGTGCCGGAACAAGTATATTTATATAAGGATAGTTCTCCAATTCTCTCGTTTTTTCTTTGGATATTTTAATATAATATAAGTATCCAGCAATAACGAGCACTTGGTTAATCAATAGCAGCGACCAAATACACAATAGTGCAACTAATCCTAATATGTCTATATTATACATCATTTATCTACTTACTGCTCCTAACAAATTTTGATCTGTAAATTCTAAATCCTACCGCCATTAAAATAACTATTATAATGGCACTGAAAACAACTATTATGATTAATCCCTGATTCCCCGCATTCATGATAAACTCAAAAGATTTTACTTCAACAGGCCTGTACACATATTCCGCATCAACCTCTATCTCATTATAAATTTTCATATCATTGGAGACACTTGCACCAAAGTCTCCTATTTGAATCCATTTTTTATTTAATAAATCTACGGCCAAGTCCAGTTCATCTTCAGTTTCAAACGGTCCGTATTTTATAACAGTCTCAATAGGAAGGCTTATAAAAAGCTCATTTTCAGGATGTATTGCAGCAAGCATCTTCTCAGATACTTCAAAAGGGAAAAATGACTGCTCTTTTACATCCAGTCCATATGTTTCAAATGCAGTATAAGCTTTTTCAAGCTTTGTCTCCAGAGTATCGCCTACTAATTCATATCCTGTTATAAGTGGATCATGCATCAGCAGAGATCCGCTCTTTGACTGCATAAAGCTCAACGTATTGCAATATTTCTGAAACGATGGATAATCAGTATTGTTATATACAGGCATAACTGTAACAATGAAAGGTATTCCGTTTTTATACAATTTATCAGCAGTTATCTGAAGCATTTCAAGATTATCAAATGGATACACTTCATCAATCGCCACATACATCTTTCCGCCATCCAGTAGTCCAAAATAATTGTTAAGCATTTGCCCTACGGCAAAAACAGATACGTCTTCTCTGTTAAAATACGGTGCATACAATATTTTATCGGAAACAACACCCAAAGGATATCTCCTTCCTTCTATGTCAATTTCTCCTATAGGCTCTCCTCTGTATTCTTCAATAACTTTTAGTCCGTCCGTTGCTACAATTGACTGAGAATTCCCATAAACACTGAGGTTCGCATGAATGCTCCGCGTTATTGTTGCCGTTCTAAAACCAGCAACAAAGTCAAATTCCTCTCCAATACAGACAACCTTCTTTCCTGCATTGACAACCTCTCGCAAATGTTCGCCATCCTGAAAGATTATATAATTATACATATCCAATAAATCACTTCTGTAATCTGATGATTCAATGGAATTCACACTCATACCGCAAGCTTTAACTATATCGGCAATTGAATACATCTCCTGTTCGTCACTATATATTATAAGAACTGCTTCTGAATCAGCGTATGCTAAATCGTATGGTATAAATACCATAATAATTATTACTGTAAGTATTCCTATTGCAGTTTTCTTAATCATTTGTTGCCTTTAGTCATAGCCAGCAAAGCCATGAGATTATCGAATGAGTAAAGATCCAGAGTTTGTGCATTGGCAAAAGCTCCATAAACTTCACTTGACTCATCCATAACCTGTAGTTTAAGCATATTTTCAATGCTTATATCATATAAATCTTTATCACCAATTTCCTCTGCAATCAAAGCACATAACGCATAAGCCGCAGTAGATTCAATTTTATTTGCATTCTGCCCGTCTACAGTATAGTTCGCATACACCGCTCCTTTTTTTAATTCATCTCTAACGAACTCTATTGCTTGTTCAGGGCATTCACCTGTCCCAACCAAATGATAAACAGTCAGAAGGTTTTCTATCATATTAACAGTATCCTCTGAGTAAGTTCCGCTTTTATAATTATATGACCTTGAAAACAGAGGCACATCATCTGACATATATCCATCTATAACAATATTAATCATTTCATCATATACTTTTTGCCACATAGGTTCATACTCACTCAGCTTTTTGACTGCAGCAAAATCCACATAGCACAGTGTTATAAAATCATTATTAATATCATACTTTTCATCATACATATCAAACACTTTATTTTTTTTGACATTAGTATCATATAGTCTATCTGCATAAATCAAAGCATCGTTTAAATACTCCTCGCCGAAAACTTCACCCGCATTAATAAGAGCCGATATAATCCTCATATCATCCACAAACGCATTTACATAATACATATTATCAATTCCATCATATCTATATGAAAATATTTCTCCGCTATCCAGAATATTTTTCACATATCCATAAGACTTTTCAAACAGCATTTTATCATTATTTATAGCAGCATAGCTCATTATAATTCCCATTGACTCAGATAAAACTTGGCTGCCTGTCGCAAGACTCTCATTCTTCTTTTTTTCCAGATAATTAGTCCGTATCCCACCGTTTTCATCAGTCATATTGTTTAAAACAAAATCCAGGCATATTAGTTCTCTCTGATTTATTTGCACAGCTGATATTGGCTCATTTTTTTCAACAGAATCCTCTGTCTTTGGCGATACTGTGTTTGCACAGGACGATAGAGCAATAAGAACTGTCAATCCAATTATCAATATCTTTACAGCTTTTTTCATGCTGTAACCTCATTTGCATTTAAATCATCCTGAGCTTCCTGTGCTTTTTTTGCTGCCTTTAAAGCTGCTTTTTGTTTAAATTTTGAGTCAATAAATGCAATCACATGTGCTGCAAGTATTACATTAACAGTGTCAAATGCAACATTATATAAAAATACATGCTTTGCTAAGTCAGCATCACCTGCGCCGATTATCGACACCAATATTTGTGAAAGACCTGCCAAAATAACAGCAAATATGATTATCTGCTTAAGTCTTTGTTTGTATAAAATAGCAAGTATAATTATCATCCAGATAATTATAAACCCAACTGTTTTAGGCGCATATGTTTCTTTAAATGCACTATAATATGAGAAACTTTGTGCAAGAGTGTTCGGAGGATATCCGCTTGAATACTCGTAATTTCCCAAAGAAGGCCGTATGCGATAAGCGTTTTGAGCTGCAAGTTTTAACATCTCGGAAAAAGCACTTGGATTCCTAACATAGTGCTGCAAAATAGTGATTATGCTGTACTTGCTATAAAAATCATCAATCAGCATCTCATCATCTGCATCTATTACAGGATATTTAGCAAAATATATCTCTTTGTTTAAAAGCTCATACTGGCTGTCTATCCCTATCTCCTCCAACGTTTCTGCCGGATTATCAGAAGTCATTAGCACTCCGCGGGTCATAGAGTGATATAGATTGATGTATGTGAACTTTTCAGAGATCAAAAGATATGTGGCTAAACCGGCAGCAATTAAACCAACGGCCGAAACACCTAACAGTATTCTGAATATCCAATCTTTTGTTTTCCTCAGATAGAAGAACAATATAAGCACACCAAGCAGCGCACCAAGAGGCGCAAACTGTTGTTTTGAAAATGTAAGTATAAGTCCATTTATTACAAAACCGCCAAAAACCAGATATTTATTAAATCTCTTGTCAGCATACAGGAGAGCACATGTTACACATGCCAGAAGTGCTGTGTAAGCAAGCGGCTCTGCAAAAAACGAGTTAAAATAAGCTATGTAACCTGTATCGACAAAAATAAAAATACTGATAGCTCCTATAAAAAACGAGCCTAAAAGCGAAAGCCTGTGGGTAAGATATTCCAATAAAAAGAACATTACTATCAGAAAGTAAATTGTCTGCAAAAGTCCCAGATACCTTATATCAAAGATTCCGTCATTGCCTGTAAAAAGTCGGTCAAGGAATATCGCAGGTTTAATCAGGATAAACTGCGAGGTTTTAACAGTACTTCTATATTCATTATAGTACTGCATATTTCCATATTCTTTTATAAAATATCCATTTTGAAGTATCTCATTATTTTCAGGTAAGTCATACAAGCCTTCACCATAAATAACACGCGAAAAGTCTCCGTTGTCTTCCATGCCAACATACGGAGGTATAAAAAGAACATATACAATTATCATTGCGGCAACAATCAAAAAAAGAATTGTTACTGTAATATAATAGTTTTCTTTTTTAAGCCACTTTTCCATCACGCTATTTTTGTGCCGTAACCTCCCCTGCATTAATAAACACTTCGAAAACATTTCCTGCCGCTTGACCAATAACCGAATCTATAATAAAAGTGTTTTCATCTATTACTTCAGTCACCATTCTTATTTCACCATACTTAGTATTAAGAACCCAATCACCAACATTCAGCATATGGTTTTCTTTAATCACTTTTGTGTCAGTTGTACCGCTTTCGCACATAAATCCATCGCTTTTTTCCAGTAAAATAATTAGGTCGCCGGGAACTTGGCCATCAATTGGCTCCCCGATATATTCAAGCATATAGGCATTAACTTCTTTCACATACCTGAACTCATTTCCTCTAGTTGCGTTTATAACAGCATCATTGGTATTAAGCAGATGATATGCTTTTTTTAGATGCGTTTCATCTGTTGTATATTCTTGTGCCAATATAATTTTATTATAATCAACGGTTGAGTTAAACGGCAGTATCGGCAAATCATTCTCATCAAACAAAATAGCTTTTGGAAAGTTTGCCCATGCGTATCTAACACCTATCGGATTAGGTATATAATCATTCCAAATTTTAATAGTGTTTTCATATATTTCAGACTCCGCAGCTACCCATTTACCGTCTGTTCCCAAAACCTCAAAATCTATATCGCCAAAAGCATCTTCTGCATAATGAAGAGATATAACTTTCTCAAACCAAACAGTATAAACGCCATCCTCCAGAAGATAGTCACTCATTTGCCTGCTCGCTTTGTCAATATCTTTATTGTAAATCATATCCATTGCAAGCCAAGCAAGCCTGTCCCCTATCGGTCTTTTCCTAGTTGGGTGGATATTATATCTATCAGGATCAGCTAAATCAATTGTTGTTGCAAAGCCAATATTGTCTATTGTATTTGCTACTCTCTGCTGAATTTCGCGTATCTTAGGCCAGCTGTCGATATCTTGGCCGTAACTGTCGCCATAACCCGAAATCTGAACCAGGAGTATAGGAAGGTTCTCATCATAAAACTCCTTTCTTACACCCCAGATATAGTCCCTTAAAAACAGTTCATATTGATAGCCCAGGTGCGCGCTGTTTTCGCCCTGGTAGTACATCAGAAAACTTGCGGCATAAGGCGTTATGCCCGCCATATAACCATTCCAAAATCCTGAAAAAATAAACTCATCATCTTCTTGAACAAGGTCATATTTGTCGCACACACAAGTCGGCATGAAAAGTTCAATGCTGGTTCCGCCGTACGTCATCTGGATAAGGCCGATTCTCACACCTTCCAGATCCTTATTATCTTCAATTAAATTTTGAATAGTAAAAACACCTATTGCGCTTGCACCGCCGAAAATATACTCGCTCCACTCATCGGATGCCATCTGCCACTTTGTGTTCGAATCAAATGCAGGTGTTGTGCTGCGCATACTGTCCGGGCTGAAATATCTAACGCGTGTCTGGTTGTTGAATTTTTGCAGAGTATCGGCATTGTCATCAGAGTCATATACATTCCACTCTGAGTTTGACTGCCCCGCCACAACAATAACTTCACCAACGTACAGCTTATTAAACGTATATGAATAGCCTGAATCCGATATGGTCAAATCATACGGGCCGCCTGCAGGCATGCTGTCAAGCTCGACAATCCACTTTCCATCTATGACTTCAGCAGTTTTTTTCTGTCCGGCAAATGCAACCGTTACAGTGTCTCCGCTCATACCTCTTCCCGTTATCGGAACGGTTTTATTTCTTTGCAGTATGCCGTAATCAGAAAATATCGCAGGTATTTCCAGTCTGTAATTTTTATCTCTCAAAGAAGAATCTACAGCTTGTGAAAGTATCATTAAAAGTTCTTGTCTGGTTATATGTTCATTACCTTTAAAATTGTTTTCTTCATCAAGTAAAAGGTAGCTGTTTTGTACGGCAAAATATGCGGGGTATGAATAATCCGAATCTATAACATCATTAAAGATATAGCGGTAACGATACGTCTCAATTCTCCCCTTCATCATACCCTTAATTATCACAGCCGCTTCATATCTTGTTATATTTCTGCTTAAATCAGTGTCTTTCTCAGCTTTTGTGTTTTTGAAAAGCCTTTTATATTCCTGTAGCACAAATTCATCTAATGTCTGTTCATTTGTCATAAATATTCCGTTAAGATACATTGAAGACGCTAAAAACTGAGCTACACTTACATTCCCGCCAAAGTCAAGGTTTCTCTGATAAGGTTTTATTACACCTCTTTTAATCAGATAGTTCATCTGACAAAACAGCTCATTTCTTTCGCTTAGATTAACCTCAGTCAAAGTATTTGCGCTAAATTGCTCCGTTTCGTTTTTAAAACTATCAACATCATAAATCTTAACATCATCAAATAATACTCTTGACGAAACACCCCATCCAAAATGGAGTGAGCCCGAGTTGCCGAATGCCGGTCCTGCCACGCTGTCCATTATCTTATATTCTGAAGTGTCAGTATACTCAAGAAGCGGTTTTGTCTGATCTGTATAATGATCCGCACCATCTATATAAAACTCTATATGTACATCTCCGCTTTCAGTGTTTTCTATCATCACACGAGCAGTGTAATCAACGCCTTCTTTTAGAAGAAAAAAAGCTTCAGCCAGCGGAGCAGTGCCTGTTGGAGCATTAGTATTGGTAATAGACCACTTACATCTGCCCAGATTTGACTGATATGGCCCAAGAGGTATCACCATAAAATAGTTTATAGAATAGTATTTTGTAAACTCCTCATCCGCGGTTCTCGGTATCATCCTGAATATCGCCCTTGACTCATCTCCCTCATTGCCCATAGACTGGATGTTAACAGTAAAAGTCATTCCATAACTTTCGTTCCCATCCAAATATCTTTTTTCAAGAGCGATTTGTTGATTATCAACAAGATACTGTCCGTCACCTGCTACCTGTAACTGTCCGTCATCGGTAATCATATTGTCGGAACCTTTTACCTTGTCGGTGGTCCAATATGTCTTCCCTCCATTATCAACAATACGTGTTCCGCTAAATTCTTTGTTCTCAAAGTCCTCTTCATATAAATATGAAATCTGCCGACCAAATATTTCATATGCACTGTCAACGTTTTCTTCAAAAGCAACATCACCTATATATGAAAGATACGTAAGCAGCGTCTGCTTACCGTCAATATAGGTATAAAGAGCGTTTTTACAAACACTCATAGCATCATTTACAGAAAACAGACTGCCTTCATCCAATACATCATCTTCCGTTAGGATTCCTCTTTTAACTGCCAATTCAAGCGCATTTTCTTCCGTAACTGCGCTGTTTGTCTCTCCTATGAAATCCATTGCTTTTATCAGAGATGAAATAAATGTTTCTATACTGCAAGCTTCATCTTCCATGAAAGTATTAACTGTTAATCCATCAAAGATTCCATTATAATAGGCGTAACTTATTTCTTTTTCAGCAGTTTCCGATAAATCAATAAATGGGTGTGTATATGAGCTTTTGAGGGCTTCTTCCGTAAGTCCTGTAATGTCCAGAATAATTTGTACTGCACTGACACGAGGCAGATAGCTGTAAAATTCATACTTTTCTCTGTCAATAATCCCAAGATCAATAAGAAAAAGAGCATCACTTTGAAGCTCTTGCGTGTTTTCATAATCTTTGACGTTTACTTCCTCAAGAACAGGTGGGTTCTGGGATGACTTGGCAGAAGTGATGCCACTGTCAGAAAAACAAGACGTGAAAACAGATACTAGAAAAAATAAAGTCAATAATAACCCAGTAATTCTTTTTATATCCATTTTTAACCTTTTGGTAAATCTTAGGGTGCATCAAATTATTATATTATATTACTTAATTTTAATATAATAATTATTGTATGTCAACGCAGGCAAATAAGCTATATGTGGTATATGAATGTACTGTATACTACATGTTTTTATATCATATAGTTAATATATTCATCTGCCAGATTCTTGATTTTACATTAATGTAACGTTATACCATTAGTCGGCCGCTCTACACAAGCTTTCCGCAGCGTAAGTGACACTCTCATAATCACCAGCTATTATTTTATCTTTTAATATTACACAACTGCCAACTCCCGCTCCGATGCACCCTGCTTTAAGATAACCTTTAATGTTAGATGAGTTTACACTGCCCACAGCCATAATCGGTATATGGCTCAATGGAGCACAAATTGTTTTCACATATTCAGCTCCCAGAAAATTTACGGGAAACAGTTTTACAAAATCCGCTCCCCAATTATAAGCCTCAGCAATTTCAGTCGGAGAAAAAGCGCCAGGGATTGATATAAGACCCAGCTCTTTTGTTTTTTCTATTATCATCCTGTCTGAATTAGGTGAAACTATATATCTTGCACCATGTTTTGCTGCGAGTTCCAGTTGATTGACAGACATCACCGTACCGGCGCCGACAAGAATTTTATCTGAACAGTTTTCACTTATTTTTGAGATAGCATCAAGTGTGCTTTTATAATTATCCGATGATTTCTGATCAAAAGTAATTTCAACCAGACTAATACCGCCTTTATTAAGTGCATTTGCTGTTTTTAGACATTGTTCTGCGCTTAATCCTCGAATTATTGCAATTATTTTCTTATTTAAAATGAAATTCTTTTCTATATCCATTTTTTAATCCTTTATTTGTTACATTTTCCAGAACACTTATTATATAATAATTAAGAACAGAATATGAGGTTTTTATGAAAATCACAATTATAAGTGTAGGAAAAATTAAAGAAAAGTACTTAAAAAGCGCAATTGCTGAATACAGCAAAAGGTTGTCAGGGTATTGCTCTTTGTCATTTATTGAACTTCCTGATGAAAAAGCACCGGAGAATATTTCCGATGCCCAGCAGTTGAAAATTAAAGATATTGAAGGCGAAAAAATACTGGCAAAGATAAAAGAAAAGCAGTTTGTTTTTGTTCTGGATTTAAACGGAATGCAAATGACATCTGAAAAATTTTCTTCTGAACTTGAAAAACTTGCTGTCTACGGACACAGTGATGTGACTTTTATTATCGGAGGCAGCTTAGGCCTAAGCAAAAATGTCATATCAAGAGCAGATTTTAAAATAAGCTTTTCTGAAATGACCTTCCCGCACCAACTTATGAAAGTCATTCTGTTGGAGCAGATTTACAGAGCTTTTAAAATATCCAAGGGCGAGCCCTACCACAAGTAGACTATAATTAAATTTCAAGAGGCATGTTGTCATCAAGCCACGCAAGAGCCATGTCAAACCATATGCTGTCTCTTGCTGCCTTTCCCATGTCATATCCCATATTCGTTGTCTTATCCACGCATGCAAGACCATGATCTCCGTTTTGAAACACGTGCATCTCAAAAGGAACACTGTTTTTCGCCAATGCTTTTGAAAAATCCAGCACATTGTCAACCGCTACCAAACCATCTTCATAAGTATGCCACATAAAAGTCTTCGGTGTGTCTTTTGAAACATGTCTGTACAGCCTGACCGAATCCATCTGCTTGACAGTTGGGCTTGCGGTTCCAAAAAGCGCCTCAAGACAGCGTCTTCCATTGTCTATTAGTTCCGGTTTGTCCGCAAAATATTCCGGAGTATATGTTCCAATATCAGCAAGCGGATATGCAAGAATCAATCCATTGGGTTTAATATCTTCTGAGTTATCTAATCCCAGCTCATGTTTAACAAAATCATGATTCCAGTAGACACCTATTCCCGCCGCTACATGTCCTCCCGCAGAAAATCCGCATATACAGATTTTATCTCTGTCTACATGCCATTTCTCTGCATTTTTACGAACTTCATATATAGCCCTCGCGGCATCAAAAACAGGGTTGGGATATTTGGCATCCTCGTTTATCGAGTAGCTAAGTATAAATGCATTATATCCCTTAGCGAGAAATTTCATAGCAATCGGTTCTGCTTCTCTGTCTGACAGAAAAGTATAACCACCACCCGGACAAACTATCACAGCAGGTCTTTCAATACCTTGTTTATCTCCCAACTTATCTTGAAGCTGATAAGCTGTCAAAGTTATATTTAAATTTTTCTCACTAAGATTAACAGTTTCGATTTTCATATAATATAAGTCCTTAATTATTTAAGAGTGTACTAAAAGCACACTCTTATAAAAATATTTTATCATAAACAAATCACTGTTTCATTAAAATATTATGCATCTTCCCTTTTAGATTTGAGATCTTCCAGTATTCCTGCAAATAGATTTTTATCAATTTTATAGGGTATTAAGACTATAACGGACAAAATAATAAACACTATTGGAATTATAGTCAGTGTGCTTAAAATTGCAGAAAGAGCCGTACTTGTCTGGATTGCATTTGGAACATATCCCACAAATTCCAACAAAAAACCTACCAAGCCTGCTGCTACCGCAGTTGCAAGCTTTTGGCTGAAGCTGTATATAGCATATGATATACCCTCCGCTCTTGTTCCAGTTTTCCACTCTCCATACTCAATAGTATCTGCTATCATAGACCAACCAAGAGTAGAAACTGCAGCTATTCCAAAGCTGCTTATTGCAGCAAATATCAATATAAGCGCAAGATTGTCAAACGGCAAAAAGTGAAATACTGCTGATCCTATAACTGCTATCACAGATCCTATAATATATGTGCCCTTTTTGTCCCATTTTTTTGTTGCAAAAGGTATCAGAAGATTTGACAGAAGCATCGAAACAACTACAACGCCTAAAAATATTGGCAGCAAACCCCCATCCCCCATATTGTATGAAACAAAGTAAATAGCAGACGTTTCTCGAACAAATACAGCAATATTTCCGATTAAAGAAGCTAAGGTGATTACTAGCAGCTGCTTATTCTGGGATAGAAGAGAAAATACATCTTTGAGATTATATTTTTCATTGCTCTTTTTAGCATTGTTTTTAGCAGATGAAGTGGATTTGAAGCATACCAGAAAAAACACAACAGATAACACAGCAAAAAGGCTTGCAGTATTAAAATAACCTTTTGCCGGTGTCTCAAATGCAGAAAGAAGCGGCTCTGCAACACTCACAGCCAGTACTCCAAACAACATGAATATCATTCTAATGGATGAAAGCGAAGTGCGCTCCTGAGGAACATCCGTTAGTGATGCTGTAAGAGAGGAATATGGGATGTTGACCATTGTATAAAGCATTCCCCAGATTATATATGTTCCCCCCGCATAAATTATTTTGCCTGTTTCTCCTAAGTCTGGTGTGAAAAACATTGCAGCAGTGATAATCGCAAGAGGAACTGAGCCGTATAAAATATATACTCTTGCTTTTCCGTGTTTTGACTTTGTTTTATCCATTAAAACACCCATTATCGGATCGTTTACTGCATCCCATATCCTAGCAATTAGGAATATAGTAGCAGCGGATGCGGCTGATATTCCAAGAACATCCGTATAGAAAAACATCAGATATAAAACTGACATCTGAAAAACAAAGTTGCTCGCCAAGTCACCTGTGCCATAGCCTATTTTTGTCGATAATTTTAACTTTTCCACTATCTCTCCTCCGTCTTTTTTAAATATTGATATACTCTTCAATCATTTCTTTTGTTATCTTCTTTTGTTTGCATAAAGTTGAATAAAACTTACCGCTTTTTCTTATCTTTCTCTCAAATGTTTCATAGTCAACTTCTATAAGGCCAAACCTTGGCCCATATCCGTCGTTCCACTCGAGGTTATCCAGCAGAGACCAGTGATAATATCCGCGTACATCTACCCCATCTTCAATAAGCTTTGTTACCCACATTAAATGATCATAAATAAACTTCGCTCTTTTTGTGTCCGAAGCATCCGGAAGGCCGTTTTCTGTTATATAAATAGGCAGTTTATATAAGTCATACACTTTCTTACACACCTTGTATATTCCTTCAGGATATATTTCCCACCCTAAATCATTTAGTTTCTCATCAGATAGGTTTTCTTCAAATTTTACTTCTCCGAAAAGCTTTGCGGGATTATAAGTTCCATGTATCAAGTGACGCGAATAATAGTTCACTCCTATAAAGTCGCTGTATATCCCTTTTCCTTCCGGGTATCCGCCTCCCAAAGGAAAAGTAAAATGACCTTCTATATTTGCGTTATAAAACATCTTGTGAAAGGAGTAGTCAAGCAGTTTCTTGCCAAGCTTTGTAACAGCTCTGCCGTCATTTTCAACAAAATGAGCAATATGCATAACAATTCCCACCATTGTGTCATCACGTCCCATTTGTTCTCTCATTTTATGGATCAATTTATATGCCCTGATATGTGCAATAGCCAAATTTCGTGCTGCCTTAAAATAGGATCGCATATCTCCTTCTTTTCCCGAAGGATATTTTGCATCCATATATGTGTCATTAACAAACACATTAGGTTCGTTTATTGTGCAATATTCAAATACATCCTCGCCGATTGATTCAACAATTTTCTCCACAAACCTAAGAAAATAATCAATAGTTTTTGTGTTTGTCCAAGCCCCGATATCCTCCACCCACTGTGGCTGAGAGAAATGGTGCAGTGTTACAAGCGGCCTGATCCCCGCTTCAATCAACAGCTTGATCTCATTTTTATAATGCTCGATTCCTTCTTTAGACCATACGCCTTCACGGGGTTCAAATCTGCTCCACTCAATGCTCATTCTATAGACTTCCTGATTCATTTTTCGCATCAGCTCAACATCTTCTTTAACCCTATTGTAGTGGTCGGCAGCTGTAAGCGAACTTGCACCGCCAGCCAGCTTTCCAAGAAGCGACCATCTGTACCAGTTACAGTTTTTGTCCCCGCCTTCTATCTGAGTTGCAGCTGTTGCACTTCCAAGTTTAAGCGTTTTTGGTATAATCAATTCTTTCATCTACTTCTCCTTCAACGCATCAATATATAGCTTTATCTGATATTTAATAAGATCAACTCCATCAATACCTGTTTCATTCTTAATAAGCTCACCTCGCGCAGCAATCCTCTGCCCAAATCCCCATAGTACATTTGAAATCGTTGCAACCAGCATATCTATATCCAGACCGCCTTTTATTGAGCCGTCATCTATTCCAGCCTTTATAAGCACTCCAATCCACTCATCAGGCTTTAGTATTATATTTCTGAATCTTGCCGCGCTCTCGTTGGACGGTTCTTTATGCATATCCTGAGCAAAATAAAAATCGAACTCACCCAGATATTTCATCACACTTTTTTTATCTTCCATATATCCTACAGACTCATATAAAAACATTTCAAGTCGTTCAAGCCCGCTTCCCGTAAGTTTTGGCAACAGCTCTTTGTGAAAATCATTCCATTCACTCAGCATAAGTATAGTTGCCTCATACGCTAAATCTTCTATGGACTCAAAGTACCTATACATTGTCCTTCTGGAAACGCCTGCTTTTTTAGCGATGTCTTCCATTACTGTGTTAAAAAAACCATTAGTAATGAATATCTCTTTGGCTTTGTCAATAATAAGCGTCTTTTTTTGATCTCTTTTATCCATAATTCCTCCTGACACACGGTGTGACATTTTATATTCTAGTTTATGTCACACAGTGTGTCAATACTTCGCAAAAAAAAGACAGCTTATGCTGCCTTAAGTAAAAAATAAAAAGAAGAATAAAAGTATCCTAGTTTAAATCAATAACACTGCTTCGCTCTACAAGATCTACTCCCAGAACAGTCTTGCAATTACATAAATGAATTCCTTTTATTATATCAACCAACCTGTCAACACCAAGCCTTCCAAACTCCTTCTTGTCTACTTTTATAGTGGTTAAAGCAGGCTCCGACATACTGCAAAACGGAATATCATCAAAACCTATTATAGAAACATCTTCCGGAATCCTTACAGAATATTCTTTCAAAGCTTTTACAGCTCCCATAGCAACTAAATCGTTGTCTGCAATAAATGCAGTCGGAAGATCCGGAGTGCTTTTTAAATAATCTGACATGTCTTCATAAGCAGAAGTCATATTTGGTGCTAACAAAACAGTATAATCAGGATTAAATTCAAAATTGCTTTCTTCAAGCGATTTCCTGTAGCTTTGATATCTTTCATCAAAGTTTACTATGGTAACAGCACTTTTTAGGTATCCTATTTTCCTGTGGCCCTTTTCAGCCAGATGCCTGAAGGCTTTATAAACACCCATAAAATTATCCAGTACAGTATAGTTGGAGTCTATAGTTATGAAATTAGTATCCATCAATAGTATTGGTATATCCAATTCTTTAAACGGTCTAAAATCGTTTTCGTTCATTTCTGTTCCAATTAGAAGCATCCCATCGATAGAATGCTTTTCCAAATCATCTTTAACTTCTTTAATTTCGGTTTTACCGGATATATAAGCAATATTCAGCTTATAGGAATTCCTTCTCGCCTCTGCTTCAATTCCCTCAATAAGAGAATGAAAAAATGGTGTGTCATTGACAACCTCAGAATGCTTTTTGAAAATGGTAAGCTGTAAATTGCCTTTGTTTTTCTTTGATTTCTTGGAAAAATCGTATCCATTATCTTTTGCGATTTTCAATACTTTCTCACGGGTTTCATTGCCAATTCCGCTTTTTTTATTAAGCACCATTGAAACCGTTGCAACTGAAACATCAGCAAGTTTTGCTATTTCTTTAATTTTTATAGGCAACTTTAGCTCCTTCCATCCAGACATACACAGCTTTTATAATCTGACTGTATACGGTTTGTTTGCATCAAGCCTTATTATCTCATTTACATCGTTGTAAATAATATTCAAATCCTGGTCATATGGTGATTTAAACACAGCCTCATCAAGCTTTCCTTCTGACCATGTCATATCCACATTAATGTTTCCACGGGCCAATAATCCTTTAATATATCCGCTTTTCCACTTTCGTGGAAGTGCAGGCAGCAAGCGTATAGCGCCATCATGGCTTTGCATAAGCATCTCGATCACACCCATGCTGAATCCTGTGTTCCCGTCAAGCTCATATACTTCCTTAAACGAATAAGCTCCCCGTGTCGGCGGATGCATAACCAGAAGCGATGAGCTGGTTAGTTTATCTTTCATCTCACTGATGTGGAAAAAGGCATCTTCTGTTTTTCTAAGCCTAGCGCTATACAATACCAGCAGAGACCTCGCCCAGCCGGTATCTTCCCAGTTATCATACGGCTCAAGCTTTTCCTTTACACAGCGATATACGGCTTCTGCAAGCACAGGAGTTTTATCCGGAGTTATCTGATTATACGGATATAATCCAAGAAGATGGCTGGTGTGCCGATGCTGTTTATCCTCAGCTGGGTAGTTATGGGACCATTCTGCAAGCATTCCGTCTTCAAGCACTCTATACGGTAATAGATTTATCACAATATCCGATGCCTTATCATATATCTCATCTTTTACACCCAATACTTCGCACGCTTGTGTAAACTGTGATAGAAGTTCTCTTATCATAAGTATTTCATAAGTTGAACCATTTGAGAAATAATGTGTTTCTCCGTCTTTTACAAAAGAGTTTTCAGGTGATATTGAAGGCCCCGAAGTGTAAAATCCACCTTCTTTAAAAACATAACCTACAAAAAAATGAGCGGCTTCTCTAAGCACAGGATAAACACGTTCTTTAAGGAAGTTTTCATCCTTATAATGCAAATAATATTCCCAGTATTGCGATATCGTCCAAATTCCTCCTGTTGGACATGGAGAAATATTGCTATGCCAGTAAGGCGCTGTATATCCCCATATATTTGTAACAAGATCTGCAGACCATCCCTCAAGCCCATAACTTTCTTTTGCTGTTATTCTCCCTGATGGAATAACTACATCTTCCATCCACTTAAATAACGGTTCATTGCACTCCGGTAAATTTCCTTCCAAAGACAGCCAGTAATTCATTTGTGTATTAATATCAAGATGCATGTCGCATGTCCAGCCTATCTGGCAGGCAACATTGTCATTCCACACTCCCTGAAGATGAGCAGGCGAAGGTGAATTTTCAGAAGAACCGGAAAACAATAGATATCGTCCCATCTGAAACATTTTTTCAATAGTATCATCTATTCCGCTTAGTCTAAATGAAACCCTGGACATATAACTTTCAAACTCATTCATGTGAAGTCTTCTGATTTCATCATATGTTTTTTCGGATTTAGCAGTGAGTGATACGTCATCAAAACTTTCGTTCTTATAATCAGTAACCATAGCTATCGACAAAACTGTATATGAGGCATCTTTTATAACAATTCCGCTTTCGCTTATTTCAAAATTTCCGTTAGTTTCTTCAACCAGCACACAGCCTTTTAAATTTACACCCGTGCTTCCGTCGCTATGTACCTTTTCTCGAGCAGATGCACTAAAACAATAAACATCATCTATGATCTGTATGCTCCATTTGTCTCCATGTCCATTAAACTTTGCACTGAAGCTTAGACCATCTTTATTATCAGTTTCAATCTTATAATAGATTTTATTGTCTTTTCGGCTGATGAAACACTCTCTGTGAAGTTTGTAGCTATTTGTTGCAGATTCCACATTTACTACACCATGCATTATATCAAGACTTCTAACATAAGACTTTTTGTCACATGAAGTCTCAGGAAACTCAATTATCAATTTACCGACAGGAAGATTTGTGCCATAGTTATGCCGTTTCCCAATAAAGTCCTGTGCCGCTTTTTTTGCTTCTGAATACTTTTCTTCAGAAACCAGCCTTCTCATTTCATAAAAAGATTTATATGCATCTTTATTGTTATTGTCATCGCTTGCATTGCCAGAAAAAAAAGTTATTTCAGACAAATCAATGCATTCTTGATTTACTCCTCCATAGATCGCGCCTCCAATAATGCCATTTCCTATAAGAAACGAATTCATCCAGTCATCTGCAGTATCATACAGCTTTATGCAGTTTTTTTCTAAATCTTTCACGTTGGCCTCATCGAATATACTCATAATATCTTTTTTTCAATCGTTTCCTTATTTTATTATATTTTGTAAAATAAAGCAATATAGCCACACGACTTGATAATCAATCAAATCATATGGCTTATATCAACTCACTATGAATTTACTTATTCATTTATCTTAAGTTTTCCTTCCTTACAGAAGCAACTAGTTTTATCCTTTTACAGCCCCAAGCATGCTTGACTTAACAAAAAGATTCTGGAATGCCAAGTAAACTATAAGCATTGGTATGACAGACAGAAACAACCCTGAATACATAGCCTGGAAGTTAGTCGTATACGTTCCGCTCAGAGAACTTATCAATGCTGTTATTGGCTGTTTTTCAGGTTTTAAGTAAAGCAGTCCGTTAAGCATATTGTTCCAGACACCGGGCAGAACAATCGCAAGATATGCAGCAAAAGGCGTCTTCATGTTTGGAAGCAAGATCCTCCAGAAATATGTTGTTCTTGATCCGCCGTCAATAGCAACAGATTCCCACAGTTCTTCCGGTATCGTAGATATATACGATGTGAATAGCATGACCGGAACTGCGCCACCCTGCGCTCCAAGCAATATTAGTGCCCAGTAGCTGTTATAAAGGTGGAGATATCTTGTCATGATTACATAACACGGAAGCATTGTAACAGCTCCGGGTATAATCATCGAAAATATGTACAGATTATATAGATTCTGATGCCACTTCTTTTTAAATCTCGCCAGTACAGAGCTTGTCATTATTGTGAACATTCCGCCAAATGAGAGAGTTCCCACAACAATAATCATCGTGTTTAACACCGCTCGCATGAATCCTTCATTCCAAATAGTCAAGATACCATTAAACCTAACCAGCGGACCTAAGTATTCAGCAATCTTATCTTCGGGGATATCATACTTTTCTGCCATTTGCTGAAGTGTTAAGTTAGGATTTACATAGCCCGAAATTCCCATCTCTTCTTTAAACTCAGCTAAATCCAAGTTATAATATGTCGCCATATTACCGAACTTATAATTCATGTTGAACTCTTCTGCCGGTGGTATCCAAAGATGCAGCTCGGTGCTGTCTTTTGTAGCAACAAACGATCTTACGAAAAGGAAGTAGAAAGGTATAATTGTGATTATAGTATATACAATCAACATTGTTGTAACAATTATACGGAATATTTTCTGATTTCTTCTTCTTTTGATTCCAGGATTGATTTCCTGCTGAATATTTTCATTTTTACTTATATCGGTACTCATTTTTTCCTCCTGTTAAGCGCATCAAACTATTTTTAGTATTGCTTTTTCCTCTGCCAGCGTACCAGCAGGAACGCGACTATAATAAGAGGTACAAATACAGTCAGTGACATTGCTACAGATTGTGAAAGACCTCCGGTAAATCCTTTTTTATACACAAGAACCGATAGGAATACGGCACTTTCATTTCCGTACATTGCCCCCAATCCAAATAGCTCATCAATAAGGTTAAATGATCCAATAAAGCAGACAACGGTTGCCATAACTATCGAAGGTATTATCTGCGGTATATATATATACCATAATTTCTGCCAATAGTTTGCTCCGTCAACAAGAGCAGCCTCTATATTGTCAGCCGGTATGGAAAGAAGTCCACCCAGGAAGAATGCCATATTAAGGCCGGCATAACGCCAACCGGTAGTCAGCGGAAGTACCCAAGTAACCGCCGCTTGTGTTTTAATGTCAAACGGTTCGCTTATCATCCCTATTTTTTGAAGAAGCAGATTCAGAGAACCAGTATCTTTTGAAAATAGTAGTGTAAGCAACATTCCTGTTCCTAAGCCTGAAATCATATAAGGCATATATATTATAGTAAAAAATGACTTTTTAAGCTTTGATTTATACTCATACATTAAAAGAGCAAGAGTTAAACCAAACAAATAAATCGTTGCATAATTTAAAACCGTAAACCTTATTGTTCTTCCTAATGCAGGAAAGAATTCCGAAACAAAAGGCTGCTGGAATATAGTAACAAAGTTTCTAAACCCAACATATAGTACTTCATTATCTATGAAAGTTTTTCTGTCGGTTAAAACCATTGGTATTGCTATAAAGAAAGGCAATATTGTAAAAGTTATATATAGCAGCAACTGAGGCGATATAAACAGGATTTCATGCAATGTTTCCCGCCTCTTTCTCACAGAATAATTTTTGTTTGCTTTTTTCATCCGTGTCCCTCCACATAATAAGTCCGCAGCAATTCGGACATAATAAAAGTATTAACGATTTATTTCCCGGCCACTATTTAAAGCATGCAGCCAACATGTTTTAAATAATGGCCGTCCGTCTGAGACAGACGGCCATTTTCGGTGTAATACCGAAGTTCTTGTGTTAATTTACAATCTTACTCGAAAGAGTAAGCAGCATCGAAACGCTGTTGAAGAATGTCGCACAAATCCTGTATTGAGATTGTTCCTTCGAAATAGTCGCCATATGTTCCAGCCATGTCGTCTGAAGAGAGAACCTGAGCAGCATCTTTAACGATGTATTTGTATGCAAGGCCTTGTCCCCAAGGTGCTGAATCAAATAATACGTCTCCGAAGAATCCTTCAAGGATAGGTTTGATTACTGTTACATACTGTGAACCAGTAAGTTCTGGGAATCCAACTTCTGAAAGATCCATAAGCGGAACTGTGCTGAATGCTTCTGCACGGATTTTCATGATCTCAGGGCTGTTCCACCAGATGAATGCTTTTACAGCTTCTTCTTGGTTTTCACCATCAATGTTTGATGTGTAAAGAGCTGCGCCGCGTCCGCCTGTAACAGGACCGTTCTGAATAATGCCGTCTGCGTTTGCAGGATATGGGAAACCTGAAAGCTGTGCTTCCGGATCAGCAGTTTCAACTTTTGTCCAAAGCCATGGGCCGTGGAAGCAAAGGATTGAGCTTCTTGCTGTGAATCCAGCTTCAAAGTCTGATTCCCAGTTACGTGTCCACCATTTTTCAGGCAAGTATCCCATGTCATACCATTCTTTGAGTTTCTCAAATGCAGGTACATAAGGGTTAGCTTCTACATCGTTCCAAGCAGTTCTGCCCATCCAAAGCTCTGTAAGCTCTGTCTGGTTTGTTCCCATAGCAACTGCGAGTTCATCAATCTGCTGATTGAACACGCACCATGAGTGCCAGCCCATATCAAGAGTGTACTTGATTGAGTCTGAAGCATCAACATAAGTTTTAAGTTCTGCGAGGAAAGCATCAAAGTCGTCCATTGAACGAACTGTATCGCGAGGTGCAAGACCTGCAGCTTCCATTTCGTCTTCATAATAGATGAAGCTGAATGTTATTCCTGAGAAAGGATTCAGGCAAGGTACATAGCCTTCTTCTGTTCCGTTTTCTGTTGAATAAAGGTTGATAGCATCAAATGTTATCAAATCCCAGTAAGGATAGCCGATGTCAGCTAAGTTCTGATAAGTTTTATAATCGTTCTTGTCAACGCCTGCATTCAAAATGAGGTCAGGAGCGTCTCCGCTTGCTACGCGTGTGTTGTATGCAGCAGCAGTGTCCTCGTTGATTGAAATCATATCAATAGTTACATGTGGATTTTCTTCCATGTATATATTCCAGATTTCCATTTCTGTAGCTGCATATTCAGGTTGTGATGCAACTACTTCAAGTGTTACGGGTACTGCTTCTTCAGCAGCTTCTTCTGTCTTTTCTTCTGCGGGTGCTTCTGTAGCCTCTTCTTTAGCAGGCTCGTCAACCGGATCTTCAGTTTTTGAAGTACAGCCGAGTGCCATTGATGCAACCATCATAAGAGCAACCAGTAAAATGAGTAATTTTTTTGCCATTTCATAACTCCTTCTTTTTTATTACTAAACATGGATAACCATGGTTCAGTCTTCTAAAACAATAACTATATTGAGATATAATCATTTAAATACTTCTTCTTTATTAACTTAATTTTAGTAATTTTTTAAATGATTTTTAGTAGACTTATATAGATAAACGCTATAAAACACAAAATAATGTAGCAAACCAAACAATAAATAAGCATTATTTTTGTGCCAATTTAGCAGGTTCATTATAGTTCTCATATATTCTATAAGCAATATGGTTTGATGTTTTAGTAAAAAACGTCCATACAAAGCTAAAATAATGTCATATAAAAATGTTTCATGTAATTATCACAAAAAGTTTGGTTTCACATTTTATAATATCTGCAATTTTTAATTCAAATTATTAGATCTAGCCTTACACTTTCAAGCACTAAAACCAGACAATAAAATACATGATACCGTGAATACTTTTTTTATATTAAAAATGTATAATAGGGATAAATCTATTATTGAAAACGGAGCTATAATACCATGGAAATGATGATGGAACGCTTAAGAAGCACCAACGAAGTAAAACTTAACTGGGACGGATTGTATAGAAGTGCACCTGAATGGTTTAAAGACGCAAAGTTTGGTTTGTTCTTTCACTGGGGACCATATAATGTGCCCGAATGGGAAAATGAATGGTACTCACGAAATATGTACTCAAAAGGTCATACCGCTAATAAACATCATGAACAAACATATGGACCACTAAGCGAATTCGGCTATAAAGATTTTTATAATGATTTTAAAGGTGAAAACTTCAACGCAAAAAAATGGGTTGATTTCATTGAGCGCTGCGGAGCAAAATATGCAGGCCCCGTTGCCGAGCATGCAGATGGATTTTCCATGTGGAACAGCGATATCAATCCAGTTAATTCTGTAAACTACGGTCCGAGAAGAGACGTTGTAGGCGAGCTTATCACTGAGCTTAAAAAGAGAGACTTCCCTGTTCTTGCATCACTTCATCATGCATGGTTTTGGGGATGGTTTATGTCCAGCGATCCGGAAGCCGATGTATATAATCCGTCAAACGAAAAGTTCTATGGTCCTATACTTCCCTATTCTGCTATACAGTATTCCCCTTATCCGCTGCCTGATGATAAGTTCTGTGAAACATGGCTCGAAAAATGCAAAGAAGTAGTTGATAGATATGAACCTGACATGATTTATTTTGACAGCCGTACAAATATAATAAAGGAAGAATACAGGCGGGAATTCCTGCGCCATTTCTATAAATATGCAGATGACAGCAAAAAGGATGTTCTTCTTACCTATAAACAGGAAGATTATCCTGAAGGCACTGCAGTTCATGACATTGAATGCACAAGGCTTGCCGAAACTCCCCCATACTATTGGCAGACAGATGATAAGACCGACTGGAAGACATGGTGCCATGTTCGAACACCTAATTATAAATCTTCAAAAAGAATAATACAGCAGTTAATTGATGTGGTTTCAAAAAACGGTAATCTGATTTTAAACGTCGGTCCGAAAACCGATGGTACATTCCCGGAGGAATTAGCTAAAATAATGTACAAAGTCGGAGACTGGCTAAAGATTAACGGAGAGGCTATATATGGAACAAGACCTTTCCGAATACACGGAGAAGGCCCTACTCGTTTTGAAAAGCCGGACCTTAACGAGATGGACATACAGGAATTCACAGCTAAAGACATAAGATATACAACCAAAGGCAAAACACTTTATGCAATAGTTATGGCACCGCCTGCTGGCGAAATAGTAATGACTGAGCTTGCCGATGGCAAAGAAATGCCATTTAATGAAGTTGAAAAAATTGATTTAGTTGGAGGCCATGAAAATCTCTCTTGGATCAGAAATTCCAACGGATTAAGCGTAACTGTTCCTTCAGGTGATGAAGAAACCGCCTGCGTTTTAAGAATTACAGGAAATTGAAATAACGGAGAAATCAAAAAATGATAAAAATAGAAAACAAAGCCGACGTCGCCGTAATAGGCGACAGTATTACTCAGATGGGCTACTACATCGACTTTATGAAAGAGTATCTGGACGAGGTTTACCCTGATAATAGAATTTCATTTATAAACCTTGGAAGAAGCGGAGAAACCGTTTCAGGGTTGTGCGAAAAAGACCGTCCTGCACCAAGAGGATGCCTCTTCGAGAGAATTGATGAAGTAAAAGAACATATAATAAAAGCGGATGCTTTTATTTTCTGCTACGGTATGAACGATGGAGTATATGAACCATACAGCGAAAACCACATGCAGGCATTTAAAGACGGAATAAACAAACTGTGTAATATATTAAGAAAATATAACAAGCCAATTCTGGCGGTTACTCCTCCATCATTTGACGGAGAAAGCTATTATAAGTGGAAAGACGCACAGCCCGCTCCAAACCCAGAAGATCCCATATATCCTCAGCCATATATAAACTACAACAAAGTCTTAGATAAGTATTCAAATTGGATTATCTCTCAGGAAGGTATTCTGTTTGATAAAGCCGCCGACATACATACCCCTCTCAACAATTACATTGAAGAAAAAAAGAAAGAAAACAAAGACTACATATACGGAGACGGTATACACCCAACCAAAGACGGACACTACCTTATGGCAAAAGTAATTTTAAAAGAGCTTACGGGAGATGAAATGCCTAACTACTGTAAATAGAGAAAAAGCAACCGCGTGGTTGCTTTTTTAAAATCAATTATTATTTCTGGCTTTTCCTATCTCTGCAAGCAGATAGTTCCACCCATTCACAAAAGAGTTTCTAAACAGTACAACAGGACCAAATGATGCAAATTCCTCTTCCGTTAATCCATTTTCTTCATAAGCTCTTCTGAAATCTTTCACTTTGCCAAGAAGTTCAGCTAAAACCTCCGGAGATTCTTCGGCGTGCAGCCTGTCTACCACAGGAGGTTCATTTGATAGCAGAGTGTTTGCAGTTCCGTTCCAGTTAATTGTTATATGCATAGGTCCGCCTACAAGTTCCGTAAAGTGATAAAGCTTCTTAGCTCCCCCACCCAAAAACGTTATAGGATAGTCTCTCTCCTGGATTATCTTGAATTGCTGTCTTGCAATTATACAGCCTGCCTGCTCTAAAACTTGAGGCTCGATATGTATATTTTCCACTTGAGCTCTTGCCCAAATATAATCATCAAACGCTCCGGAAATGTGCGCAAGGAAAAACGGAGGAGTTTTGCCCGACGAAGAAGATGCCTGTTTATATACCTCACAAGCTTTTATAGCTTGCGCAGTACTCATAACCTCGGTTGCCATAATCGGTATATTTTTTTTAACCAAATGGCTGATTGCTTCAAGACCTGCATGAGTTACAGGTATTTTTATCATTACATTCGGGCCAAGTTCACGGCTTTCCATCGCTTCGTTAATGATTTGTGCCGGGTCTCTGTCAAGCATAGGATTACCCTGTAGAGTTACAAAACCTTCCCTGCCGTCAAAATTCTTATATATCCCTTTAAAATACGGCACGATTTTCTTAACGAGCATACGATACACATACCCGGCCGCTTCATTGTTATCTTCATAGGTATGAACGGCGTCTTTGATAAGCTTCCTTACTGTGTCATGCTCTTGACTGTTTTCTAACAGCTTCATTGCATATGTAGGATTAGTTGTGCAGCCTACAGCACCTGCTTTTATAGATAGCTTAACTTCTTTTAAGCTAGGGTTATTTATCCAGAACCTGCTTCCAAACTGCTGGCTTACTTTGTAAAAATAACCTTTTCTTTTTGGAAATTTAACTCCCAATGATTTCACCTTGCCTTACTCATAATTATCTGTCGTAATTTTACTTAATGTCATATTTTTTAGCCAACTCATTCATGTCAGCTATCATTTCATTTATACCCTCATCTTCATACCCTGCAACAATATTTTGCCATGCTGCCATAGCATCATCTGAAGATAGAATAACTCTGGTTATATCATCAATTACTCTGTCTGAGGTAAATTCATTATTACCCATCGAAGCAAGCGTCATAAACTCTACCGGTCTATCCATTACAACTGTATTATTAAATGTCCATTCCATATAGTCATAGCACATAGTTGCTACATCTTCTCCATAAACAAAGTTGTTTGATTCATTAGGCAAAAAATCCTGCTTACTAACTCCCCAACTTGCAAGCGTTGATAAATAACTTGCTGATGGATAAATCTCATCCAGAGGCATATATCCATCACCTTCAGAGTTTTTAGTTCTTGTAATTTTCACACCATCGCCTGTATTGTTAAAGTCTTTGCCTTCAATGCCATACTTTGCCAGCTGAGTTCCTTCAGCGGACATAAGGTAATCATAAAGAGAAAGTATTCTTTCCATTTTCCCGTCATCCACCGAAGAAGAAATCAGACTCTCGGACCAATAACTTATGCTTACATTTCTATAAGTATTACCATCCAACGAAGGAAACACAGGAAGCAAATCCACACACTCATCAAAATCTTTTCCGGGCTGGTACTCATTCCACAGCTCTTTAACAGTCGAAACTGCAGATGGCGAACTCTTATACTCCAATGCTCCAAGCTCCCCTTTTGCAAATTTACTGGTCGCTTCATTAACTCGTTGAATGGCAAAGTCCTGATCTAAGGCCTTTGTCTCATACATGTAATCCAGAGCGGTTATAATGTCTAAAAAATCTTCTGTCATAAAAGACGGTATATACTCACCATCTCTTTTAACCCATGAATATGTATTAAAATCCGCATGAAGCGTAAGTATTACCCATTTGCCCAAGGCATATCTGTTGTTAACGCTTAATCCTGAAGTGTCATCCACGCCGTTACCATCAGGATCTTCTAAGGCAAACCTTGTCAGCATTTCGGAAAACTCCTCAAAATTCTGAGGATTTTCAATTCCGAGCGCCTCCATCCAGTCACGCCTTATTAAAAGGCCAACATCGCTGTATGACAAATCTTCGTCTGCAAAAGCTGTCCTTGGAATACAATAGTATTTCCCATCTATCTCTAGAAGTTTTGCTTCATCTAAGCTCAGAGCCTTTACAACATTCCCATGTTGCTCCAGATTCTGTGGCAATGCTCTTATTATTCCCTGCTTTGCCCAATCCCAATATGTCGAGCTGCGTGTTACATTTGCACTAAAAACATTTGGAAGCTTTCCTGTAGATGCCATAATAAGATATCGCTCTAAATAGTCCCCCCATGAAACACTCACAGGCGAAATGCTTATATTAAACTTATCTTCAATAGCCCGTAGAAGTTCATCATATGTACCTACAGCATTATCAATATCCCAATATCCTATACTAATATCATAGTGTACGGGATATGAATTGTTTACTAAGTCTGTGCTTTCTGCAGCAATATTATTGTCTGTCGAAACCGAACACGAACAAAGAATGATAGCTGAAATTATATATAATGCTATTGATTTGATCTTATTCTTCATTTATAACCTTATCATTAAACTAATCAAGTATACTTGCTTCTGTATTGGCTCGGAGTGTCTCCGGTTACTTTCTTAAAAACTCTGGCGAAATAAAAATAATCAGCATAACCCGATTTTTCCGCAATCTCTGAAATATTATATGATGTGTCCTTAAGCAACTCACAGGCATACTGTATCCTAAGCTTCATCAAATATTTTGTAAACGTCTCTCCGACTTCTTTCTTAAACAACTGGCTTAAGTAGCTTGGATTAATGAAAAAAATCTGTGAAATCTGACGTATCGCGATATCATCAGAAAAGTTTTTGTTTACATATTCCAAGATTTGTTTTGCAGTAATGTTTTTTATCTTATCTATTTTAACTTTGGTTTTGTTGAGCTCTTTATCAATTTCATCCCAAATAACTGAAATCATTTCTTTTGCGTTTGAATAAACATACGACAATTGTTCAATATTGTTAATAACATCTTCATCGTCGCCGTCTTCAAGCTCTGCAGCAGGCAGATATTCGCGCAGATCTTTATATAAACTTATAACTTGTGCGGTTGTAATCTTACCGCTGTCAATAAGTCCCGCTATTTCATCTATTGAAGCCTTAAGATTAATGCTGTCCTGATTAACTTTATATTTTTCAATCTTCTTTATGACTGCGTCCGCATCATCGCCCGAAATGTCTCCAGCCCTAAATATAGAACCAGTTTTCCCTGTAATGAAATAGCTCCACGCCGCGCTGCTTGCTTCATCAATAGCATATTTCAAACGTTTTACAGAAAATATCTCTCGGCTTATTCCGATGCTTATATAGCTTCCATATAACTTCGGTATGTAATCCATAAAGAAGCTATCCATATCTTTTTGAGGCAGAAACAATGCCAACCTATTTCTTCCAAGCCGCATTGTTTCATAAAGATTCGGGTACTCATATTTAACATTGTCTTTTTCAATTACAACAGCAATTCTCATTCCTTTTTGCAGCTGCTTACTAAGCTTGAGGTTTTCAAGAAGATGCTCAATTTTATCTCCGTCATCTTTCCACGACTCTTCAAGAAGCATCAAAAGCTGGATTTTAATAATATCTTTTTTAGCTTCTAGCTTCTCTGTTGCTATTTTTAAAGTCTCGATGATTTCGCTCTCTGAAAAAGGTTTCAGACAATAGCTTATCGCATCATTTTTTAATGCTTTTTGTGCATAAGCAAACTCAGCATATCCGCTGACCACCGCAAACAACGTTCCTAACCCTAGTTTATTGGTTTCACTTATAAGTTCCAGTCCGCTCATGCCCGGCATTCTTATGTCCACGAGAACGAGATCCGGCTTTATTTCTTTTATAAGCTCAAGGCCGTCATTTCCATTATATGCTTCACCAACCACCTCATAGCCATACTCAGACCAATTAACAGTAGCTATCAGGCTTTTGATTACAAGCTTTTCATCATCAACAATAACAATGCGATACATTAATTTCTCCCTCGGTCCTGAGGAATACAGATTTCTACCCGTGTTCCTTTTCCAATTGTGCTTTCTATTGATACTCCATAGTCTGTGCCGTACATAAGCTTAATTCTCTGATTAACGTTTTCAAGGCCAATGCTTCCTTTTTCAGTTTCTTCGTCTGATCCATTATCATATCCGGCAGCATTTAAAGATCTTTGAACTTTTTCCAATTGTTCAGCATCTATCCCGTATCCATCATCTTGTACCCATAATAACATATCCTCAGTTTCTGATATAGTTCCGCCGATATATAGATGCCCGGGCGATGTCATTTTTTCAAGCCCATGGTAGATAGCATTTTCAACCAACGGTTGAAGAAGCATTTTAGGAATGAGCCACCCGATAATTCTCCTATCAAACTCATATGTTACATCAAATCTGTCTTCAAATCTTACTTTCTGTATCATAACATAAGATTCTATTATACCGATTTCTTCTTTTAGCGAAACAATATCACTGCCTTTTATGCTGTATCTGAACATGTTCCCCAAAGCGGTTGTAATAGTAGTAATCCTTGGCACATTTTCCTCAACAGCTATTCCTTTAATACTTTCAAGGGTATTGTATAAAAAGTGTGGATTGATCTGACTTCTTAAGTGTGCTAGCTCTGATTTTTTTGTCTCAAGCTTCATTTCGTATAAGCTGGAATAGCTTTTAGCCAAGTTATCAGTAAGGGCATTGATTTCATCCATCATACTGTTAAATGAATCAGTAAGTATATCTATTTCCATGCTAGCCTCTCGCATCGGCAGGCGATGTTTCAGCATCTTTCTGTTACCGCCACCTATGCTTTCCATGAGGTAAACGATATCTTTCATAGGCTTCAGGAAGTTCCGCGCTATAAGCAAGAACGACGCAAACAGAACTATAACCGATACAATCATTAGTATATATTGCCTGAGTTCCACTGCATCTATCTTCTGAGATAAAAGCTCAACAGGCAAAATACTTATTATACTTCCATTCAAAATATCTACTGGATATATCCTTGTATAATATTCTTTTCCTGAAATCTCAATGTTTTTATTATTCTCATCGGTTTTGTCAACACTAGAAAAAAGATTAATCAATTCTTCTTTTTTATCATCACTAAACACAGCCGATGAATTCTGAATTAATGAATTGTTATCATCTATGAAAAACAGTGTCCATCCTGACTGCAAAATTTCATCCTGATTAAAGTTTAAAAACTCTTCTGCTCTAATTTGAATGACTACTGCTCCAATATCTTCATTAGTCCTGTTAACAGTATCAATAGAATACACCCTAAGCACAGCATAAAAATAATCATTCCCTGCAGAATCGCTGATTATCCTCGAAAAAGTCGGAGCTGAACGGTTTGGTACTTCTTTTAGCAAGCTAGCATCTACTGTTTCTCCGCTTACTAAACTAAAGATTTTTTCATTCTCACCCAGTATTATAATATTTTCTATGTCATCTCTCATCCCTTGCATGCTTTGAAGAAAAAAGTGCAAATCCCCTATCAGCTCAAACTGCTTTGATACTTCAGGCTCTAAAAGATATGATTGTGTTGCGGAGTTAAATGCCACAAGCTCTGCAATCCTCTCCACACCTTCATACTCTGATGTAATATTTCTCTCAAACTGTTCTATCAAGGCATCTGCGTTTCGGTATATCTCTTCTTCCAATACTGATGAAATGGAATTGTAATAAATTAAATTAAATACAATAAGAATAACTATAATTATTACAATAAATATAGTCCATTGAGTAATTATTGATTTTCTTTTTAAGAATCCTTTTAACATTAAAATCCTTATTAAAGCAATGTATTGTTACATTGTAAGATAAAACTCTTTATATGTCTAACACACGTATCTTCTATACTTATATAGCCTAACTGATGTAATAATTAAAAATATGTTTTTTGTCTTAATCTCCTAATGTGCAAAACCCAGTCATCTTCATCAGGCGCTTTAAATGATACAGTTCCGCATTTCACAGTTTCCAGTTCATCTTTTTCACCTGTCCTGGGATTAAACCACCTGCATTCACTATCTAATAGATTTATTTCAGCGTTGCCTCCATATACAAAGTAAACCAAATATTCTTCGTCTTCCGACGCAAGGCAATATATAAGTTCACTATTTGTCCTGAGCAAGTCATCATGAGGACGCATTCTCCAAAAAGCAACATTTTCGACTTCGATAAATTCACGCATTCTTGCAATATCATCGTAAATACGCGGAAGCACTCCGCCGTTGAACTTTTCGCTTTCAATATGCTTTCCGTCAATCACAGGCCCGAAGTGTCTGTCTGCGCGCGCCATCATATATCCGCTCGTAAGCGCTATCCAATAAAGCCTACGCTCCACATCATACTGATTGTTTGTGCTTGCAGTCATCTCGCCAATTACTACAGGCTTTCCGTAATACCAGAACTCTTCTCCAAAAGCGTTCATAGCCTTAAAATATTCTTTAACATCACCTCTGGGGTAATCACGCGGATCCTGAGTCAGTATGACATTATTATATGTGTTGTTTACCATAAGTGGCTGTTTGCCTGCATCACCGTACGTTCTTAATCTGCCGTACACATCTTTTTTCGCAACATATTCACCCCAGTGATTATACCATTCGGCGGCTTTGTCAGCCGGGAAAAGCGCATGCGGGAGCAGCGTCTCCGGCAAACGTATAAGGTTTCCATTTTCTGAGCCTATACACCAAAAAACATTCCAGTAAGCTGCAAATCTTGCTATCGTGTATCTCAAGTAGCGCTCAGTATATTCAACATGTATTTCATTTTGAATGTTAAACATAACGTCCCACCCGGTACCATACTCATTTCCCTCAAGCCAACCTCCGTTTTCAGTGTTAAGCGGATGGTTAGACCATTCTCTCGGGCGAACCACCGAGTTGTCATATAACAGCTCCATTGAAAAGAACAGTCCACGTTCTTTTGCAAATTCCATCATTCTTTCCATGCGCTGATAGTAGTCGAGATTAAACCTATCTTTATCTATCTTATTGTTTTTAGCATCTATTACTTTCCACGGCCACCTGAAAGACGTATCCGTTATTTCCTTCTGCCGTGCATATAGCTGCCCAATATCTATTATCATGTTTACTTTGTGGTCGGTTAAAATCTCAAAGTATTTTTTCATGTCCTCTTCGCTGGGCTGCTTATAATCAACATCCTCAAAAGAAAGCTCATGGCCGTTGCCTGGGTGAGGATACCATCCCTCATTTGCAATAAACTGAGGTTTACCGTCCTGCCTGAAAAACCAGTTTCCGAAACTTGGATTTATAGTAAGTGCCCCCCTGGATACTGCCGGAGTGCAGTGAAAAGTCCCGTCCTGTCCATCAAGCTCGGAAACATTGGAATGAGTTTTATACTCCCACTTTCCTTCTTGCATAGGAGTAAATCTTATCTTCCACAAATGGCTTCCATCTTCTATCCCGTCATAGAAGCCATCAACTATGTGCGTTATTTCCTCACATAAAAACTCACAACATAGTTCTACCTGTATAAATGGATTTGTAAGCTCGCGTTTTGTAGTAAGTTTAATTTCGTATATTTCCCATTTAGCAGTATTATTCATTTCATTCCTCTTCTTAAAACCCGTTTAAGCCTTTATAGTCGGAGTTGTCACAATACCAATTGGCTTAAGCCTGTATTCATAGCACCATGCATTTCCTTCTGTTCTCCATGCGTTCGGGCCAAACCAAGGCTCATGCTCATCTGCATTGTGAATGGCTCCAAACGCATTGTGCCTATTGCCGTATGCCGTAAGTTCAATCATATGTTTCCCAGGCTTCACTGGAACAGAAATTCTATATGGAGCAAATGCGATAAGCCCCTTTTTTTCTCCGTCAATATCTACTCGTATCACAGGATTTCTGAAATGAGAAACTTCAATTTCTAAAGTTTCTTTAGTCTCCGCTTCAACCTGATATGTAACATTGCCTGCATAAAAAGGTAATCCCTGTGTGCTCCAGTCTCCAAAAGCAAGCTCTCGTACAGGCTCAATGATTTTTGCCCTTTTACCCTGAACTTCCACCCCAAAATCACCTAAGATATAGCACCACTCGATGCCTATCCGCTGCGTTATCTCGGCTTTAATCTCAAGCATGTTGTCGCCTTTATATATCTTCGGAAGTTTGACGGTTTTTATAGATTCATCCACAAACCATCCTTCAGGTGTGTTATCGACTTCCTGTCCGTTAAATACAATCTGCGAGAGTTCAGGATGCTCTATTGCAAGGTATGCTCCCTGTACCTCTATATCAGATGAAATCTTGAAGCAAAGCTTAACAAAGTGTTTTTCTTTCTCCTCTTCAGGCAAAACATATGGCTGAACCAAAAAACCATCCCTTTGAGGATATTTTAGCTGTTGTCTTACCTTTTTATCAATCCTAAGGATCCCTTCCAACTCCTGTGTCTGTCCATCATCCAATGAGTATAAAGCCATATCCAGAATTAAAACATTCGGCTCAGAAAGTTTAACAGACACCTTGTCGGGAAGTACAATTGGTTTGGCATCCATTTTTTTATTAATTATTTCCGGCTTTTTCACACTAGCTGTCGGATTAAGTTTTAAAAGCAAACTATCATGTGCATATATTGAACGTGAAATATTAGTATTTCCATGCTTGTGTTCAAATTCTATACTGAATATATTGCCGGTTACAGTATCATAAACTTCAGGATACCATTCTCCTTTGACAGTAATTGCAATATTTTCTTTGGGGACAATGTCAGGATTCTGCGGATTTTTTGAGTGAGCTATAAATAGCCACTTAAAATCATCCTCGCTGCGCATCTGATAAATCAGGTTATCTGTAAGATTGCCTCTCCCACTCCTTATCTCAATTTCTCGGAAGTTATTTAGAGCTGATGCAATAGATGTTTTTGAGAACACACAGTATTCTGATATATCTGCAAGATTTTTGCCTCTAGATGAAAGTTTGGCATTTTCAAAATATGGAGTCTTTCCTGTAAATATGAGTTTGCCGCCTGCATTTTTAAACTTTTCCAAGGCTTCTAACGTAGTTGAACGCAATGTTAAACAATCTGAAACTATAACAGCATCATATTCCATCTCACCAACTTTAAGAGGAACACCCGCCTTATTTAACTGTTCAGGAAGCAGGCTTTCCGATATATAGTCAAAATCAATCTGGGACGAAATTAACCACTCGCAAAGCGCATAGAAATTATCATCCATTTCATTACATATATCCATAGTTTTGTCTCTCGGCCCAGCAAGCATCCAATAGCTCTCAATCGGATGAATCACCGCAACTTTTACATCCGCTTTGCCTCTGGACATAACAGCTGCAATCCTTGCAAAATGATCTTCTACCAGATTATATTCCTTGTACCACGGCGACTGATATCCGATTGATGCAGGATAATCTCTTTTCGCCTCGCCCTCCATAGACACCCACGTAAGGTGAGGAACTCGTACAGTCACTCCCAATGCAGCCTGCCAGTCGCCATGCAGTTTATGCCCTCTGAAATCAAAATCCCAGTTGGTTACTCCATCCAGCTCACAAAGCA
Source organism: Christensenellaceae bacterium (assembly GCA_963677605.2). Lineage (GTDB taxonomy): Bacteria > Bacillota > Clostridia > Christensenellales > UMGS416 > JAGLOK01. The sequence goes on from CAXXDX010000006.1 coordinate 830,751, forward strand.
TTCCGGCTTTTCCGTTTTGCCTTACAACAGATTGAGCCTGCTTCGCTGTAGTAAACTCATGCGCGTCTGCCAGCATATCTATACCGGGCAGCTGGAAGTGTTTGTATAAGCGCATAGCTTCGCCAAGCCTTAAATACTGACCTAGAAGAGACTGTTCAGACATTAAGTGCCCTGTAAATATGATATTATGTTTTTCGCACCATTCACCGATTGTCTTAAAAAATGCATTGTCAAATCTGTCACTAGTATGCAGATGATATTGATATCTGAACTGCGATGAATATCCATCTTTTTTCTCCCAAAAAAGCTCAGGCAATTTGTCCAGATAATCATACCCAAAATCTTTTTGAAATGTCTCTCCAAAGTCAGGAGTACACGGAACTGTTACATCTTTCAAGTCATTTGAAAATTCCAGCATACCGCTTCCCATCATCTGTGGCTCATCGGTAAAAATAGCGGGTACAGACTTCCCAAAATCGTTTCCCAACAGTTTATAGTATTTCTCATGCGTTTCTTCGATAAATTTATCTACACCTTCTCGGTTCATGAGGTCCAGATATGTCTGAGTGTTATACCAAGGGCTTTCCGGAGCTGTCTCAAGATATGCATGCCAAGCCTGCCCTTTCGGCTTTTCACCATCAACTAGTTTTCTATATGAAGTTAAGCACCCGTTGTCATCCAAGAACACATCATAACTTGCGAGATATACTCCATTTTCCTGACGCGGATTGCTCCACATTATAGTTAAATCTTTATCCTTATGTGCTTCGCCGTATGCATAAGGTGTAAAGAGAATATATCTTGCTGAATAATCTCTGTTTTTGGTAACCTTTCCCCCTGCGCTTCCTGAGGGGTACCTGTCTTCATCATAAAGCCATGTTAGCATATCTTCCTGCTTGCCTTTTTCATTGCAGGCACTCACAAGCTTCATAAATTCATCACCCATGTACTCGGTGGCAAGCCCGTTTCGCGCATGAATGTGATATCCACCCATGCCCATCTCTTTCATCTGCTCTATCTGACGTAAAATCTGCTCTTTTTCAAGCTTGCAGTTCCACGCCCAAAACGGAGCTGCCCGGTATTCGGATGTCGGGTTTACAAACAAAGCCTTTTCAAGCTTTTTTTTATTTTTAGGATATAGCATAACAACCTCTTTTATTTTATAGTTAAGGTTAATTTTCTATTTTTCAATATACCCGAATTGCACGAAACAATATCTGTCTTTCCAGTAGCTCATCTCGCGCTCTTCTTTTGTCGCAGGCTTAGCTTCCGATTCCTTTTCCACCCAGCTCCATCTTCCCGTGAAGCTATCCGGTCCTACATTGTATATTTCACCCTTAATGTGATGGTGCGGCCCCAGCAGGTTTCTGTTACCTGAGAATAGTTTCAAAACAAGCCTATTGTCACCCGCGACAATATAGTCTGTAATATCTACATCAAACGGAGCCCATGGAAGTTCCGCTGCAAGTTTGCCGTTTATCCACACTTCGCTTACAGCAGCTGACGGCCTTTGAAGTTTAAGCGTCACCTTTTTGCCTTCAGGTTCATTGATTACTATGTTCTGACCAAGTGATACCTGCCCCGCGAAAAACGGCATTGTCTCTTTTGTCATGTTTCCGCTAGTTTTAGTCTGAAGTTCGCAAAGAACAAACGGCCCGTCCGTCATATTAGCTTCGCGTTCGCCGTCAGTGTAAACAGACAAGCTCTTAACACCGAAGTTTCCAACAAGATACATGCTTTCAAGCTCCACATCATAGGTTAGCTTGTTAAGTTCCGTCTCATACACATCATCATCAAATAACACATGATAGACGTTATCGCTTTGATAAAAATCACGTGATAGTATGATTTCATTATTGCCTTTTTTAAGATGTGAACCAACATTAACCTTTAAAAACGAACTGTCTACCCAGAATCCATTTTCTTCGTATTTAATACTTTTTCCGTTAACCGCTATCTCAAACTCGTTTGCGCGCTCAATCGCAAGGAAAGAATCTTTTAAGATATCTTCATCGCACTCTGCATTGAAGTTGAATTTAAGGGATATTTTGCATTGACGTTTAAGCTCTATAAGATCATTAAATATGCGTATAACTGCTTTAGGCTCCTGCCATTCACCATCATCAATTCTGTAACTGCATGTATCCAGAGTCAATGCATTTTCAGTCATTTCTTCAATATCCCATTCGCATGACGGCGATACGGTCACAACTTCTTTTATATTGTTTGTATCTTCGCTTTCATTTGATTCCATCACCACAAACATACGTGATTGCATCGGTTCAAATACAGCTTCGGCAATAATAAATCCATTTTCGCTTCTCTGATTCGCGACTTTTCTTATTTCCGCAGACAATATATCCATTTCATATAGTGTGCCATCACCTTTTATCGAAACCATTGAATCATATGTCTTCTCCTGATTATGATTTACAAACAATCTGCACTGAGTTCCCTCATATATAACACCTCTGCTGTGTATTTCAGTAATATCAGCCAACGTATTAGCATCAGTTAACTTGCATGAAACAAGCTTTTCGTTTTGCAGCTCATCTTTCAGCTTTTCTCTTTCAGTATATCCATCTAAACATATTGTTAATCCTTTTAGTTTGTTAATAATTTCTTCAGCATTTTCACCGCTTGCAAGCCGCGGGAAATCTCCAATAGCAATAACTTTCCCGCCGTTTTCTGCAAACTCAATAAGCATTTCGGCTGTGTTTTTATCTATTGTCACCATAGACGGTAGGACAACAGCTTTGTAATGTGCCTGTCCAAGACTGATTTTATCACCATCTAACGAACCAAGCCTTTTAAGCATTCCTTCGTCGCCAAGTTCATATTCTATCTGAAGACCGCTTAGAAGCTCTGTTGCATATGTAAAATCTTTGTCTATCTTTATTATTTCATCATTCTGGCTGCCTTCATAAACTATCCATCCGCTGCGCATTGGGTGTATTAACATCACATCAGCAATATACTCCCCTTCGGCAAGCATCTTGCCTATACGGGATACATAGTCGTTTAAAATATTATACTTTTCCCACCATGAAATCTGATAGAAAAGTGAAGGCGGGTAATCTCTTTTTCTTAATCCTCTCAGTGTGTATCCCTCAAGGTGCTGGCAGAGAAGGTTTACACCATTTACAAGCTGCCAATCAATAATCCATTTTAACTCTTCCATTCGTACGTTCCAGCCTGTTAAAGCAAATGACTCTGTGAGTATCTGTTTCTTGCCGGTTTGATGCGCAGCTGAGCTTACCTGACGCGGCATAACAGGAGAACTGATTGCCCTTCTAAGCGAATCAATTCCCGGAACATCCATATGTTCATAAAAAGGCATAACTCCTGCTGTTCCTGTCATCTGCGTGAAAATGCTCTCTTCCATCATAACGTGGCCGGTAAGCTTACAGTTATGGTCATTGCACCAGTCCTTTATCTGCTTCATGAAGGAAGTTACAAACATATCATTTACTGTTTGATAGAAATCATAACGGATTTTTTCATACCCGTCGCTTTTTATAAAAAGAGCATAGAGGTTGTCAAGGATATCATATCCATGAGTCTTTAGAAACTCCTCTGGGATGTCATATGACCACGGAACGTCTCCCTCGAAGTCGCCCGAGAGTCTTGGTTCGTCAGTAAAAAAGCCTTTCATATGTCCGTTAAAACTTTCTTTAAACCTGTCATAGTAAGCCTGATGTGTAGATTTTATAAATTCACCAACTGCATCGCGGCTCATTACATCAATATAATAAGGATTTGATTTGTGTGCGACAGCATAAACTTTATTGTCTACTTCGAATATATTAAGAAGGTTTGAGATTTTAGCATTCTGAGCTTCTTGTCTTGTTGCAAACTCTTCAATAACAAGCCATCTTCCGTGATACTTATCACCGAGTGCCGTAACCTTGCCGCCACCAAATCCGCTTGGCCATCCGTCTTCATCATAAAGCCAAGGCTCCATGTCTGTTTTGTGTGCTTCGTCAAGACAGGCGTCGACGCACTCCATCCATTCTTCACCTAAATATTCAGTTTGAAGGCCGCCTCTGGCATGCATGAAATAACCGCCGTGTCCTGTTTTCTCCATTTCACGAACCTGCCATCTGAGAAGTTCGGGATCCAGTTTATCATTCCATGACCAAAAAGGAATAGGTCTGTATTTCTTTTCTATTTTATTTAGATTGCCAAAAATTGTTTTTTTCATCTTCTTCTCCTAAGTACTCAACAAGCAAAATTATTCCGCATTATGTCACCGAGCCGACATAATCCTAATTACCGCTACTATGATACCAAAATCACGGCAACAATTGAATTATAAATTGTTGTGCTAGTATGCAATATTCTTATATATTTTAATTAATACAATAAAATAGCTTAAATAGTTCCATATTGGATAAGATTTCTAAATGTTATACTAAGCTGAAAGCAATTTACATTTATAATGAAGCATATCTTCAAGGAGACAGTTCATGAGAAAAACTCTAATAAATAATGGCTGGAAATATACCCTGTGGAAAAACTGGTGGGATAAGCAGGAACCTGTTTCTGTTGATTTGCCCCATGATTGGAGCATACATCAGAAAAGGCATCCGGATAATCCTTCAAAGGCTGATGGTGCGTTTTATCCGGGAGCAACTTTGATATATACAAAATCTCTTGATATCCCAAAAAATCTTGAAGGGAAACAAATAATAATTGAGTTTGAAGGGATATATATGAACTCACTTATTAAAATTAACAATCAGCTTGTTGCAAAAAACAACTATGGATATACATCTTTCCACGCCGACATCACGCCTTATGTTAATTACGGTGGAGAAAATACCTTAAAAGTTGTTGCAAACAACTCTGCTCAGCCAAACTCCAGATGGTATTCAGGAACAGGCATATACCGAAATGTATGGCTTCTTACGGGAGACAAATGTTCAATCAAACCATGGGGTGTTTACATCACAACCCCTCAAGCTGACGAAAAAGAATCCATTGTAAAAGTAGAAACACAATTTTCTCATATTGAAAACGAATATAGAAGCTGCATTCTTCGTTCAAGAATTTTAGGAGATAACAAAAAGGTGCTTAAATCTGTTGAAAGCAATGTAAATATAGGCAGCGGTGCTCCAAACAGCTGTCAGCAAATGCTGTCAATATACAAAGCAAAACTTTGGTCTGCAGAATCGCCAAATCTTTATACGATGAAAAGCGAGTTAATCTATAAAAATAGCATTGTAGATGAAGTTACCACTATTTTCGGCATACGAAATATTTCTGTTTCATCTGCTACCGGTCTAAGAGTAAACGGAAAATCCGTAAAACTGAAAGGCGGATGTATCCATCATGACAACGGCATATTAGGCGCTGCAAGCTTTGACAGGGCAGAAGAGAGAAAGGCCGAGCTTATGAAAGCTTCAGGGTTTAATGCAGTGCGTTGCGCCCACAATCCGCCATCACCTGCATTCCTTGATGCATGCGACCGTATTGGTCTTTATGTAATTGACGAAGCATTCGACTGCTGGCAGGAAGGCAAAAACCCAAACGATTATCATGTCTATTTTGAATCCAACTGGCAAAAAGACATTGGAACAATGGTTGTTCGCGACAGAAATCATCCTAGCATAATTATGTGGTCAACAGGCAATGAAATACCCGAGCGCGGCGGAATGTCCGAAGGATACATGTGGGCCAAAAAGCTAGCTGACTATGTAAGGTCACTGGATAATACAAGACTATTGACAAATGCATTAAACAACATAAGCTTAAATGCCACACTAAATCATCTGGAAACAAATCTCTTGCAAGACGATCCTGATTATGATGTATTTGGCGAATACTCTGCTGAATATTTAGCACCTTTAGACGTTGCCGGCTATAACTATCTCGAAAACAGATATTCAAAAGACAAAAAAAATTTTTCCAACAGAGTTATCTGCGGACTTGAATCTTTTCCGAACAAGGCTCACACCTATTGGAAAGAAGTAATAAGTAATGATAATGTCATAGGTGATTTTGTATGGACTGCTATAGATTATCTGGGTGAAGCAGGTTTGGGACACGTGTGGCGCAATAATGAAACAAATTTCCTTGGAAGCTACCCCTGGCATCACGCAAACTGCGGAGACATGGACATATGCGGGACAAAAAGACCGCAGTCATATTACAGGGATGCTCTATGGGAAGTTTCTGATAAACCTTATATAGCTGTTGAGCACCCAAAATATTTCGGTAAGAAAAAAGAAATATCGGCATGGGGCTGGAATGAGGTGTCTTCACGATGGGACTTCGAAGGATACGAAGGATCTAAAACACATGTAGAAGTCTATTGTAGCTTAGAAGAAGTCGAGTTATTATTAAATGGTAAATCAATAGATAGAAAAAAGTGTGGCGCTAAAGCAGAATACAAAGCAGAGTTTGAAGTTTTATATAAATCAGGCACACTTACTGCTGTAGGATATAAAGCAGGCAAAAAAACATCAATCTATGAAATTAAAGCACCCGGCAAGGCAGCAGCACTTAGGTTAACCCCTGACCGCAGCTTGCTAAATCCGGATAAAACTGATTTATCTTACATTAGTATTGAAGTTGTGGATGAGAACGGAACAGTAGTTCCATCCTATGACGCAAACATTAAGCTTTCGGCAACAGGGGAAGGCTGTACAATCGCACTGGGAAGCGGTAACCCTCTTTCAGAACAGACATATTCCGATTGCTTCCACAAGCCATATGAAGGCCGTCTAATGGGCGTCGTTAAATCACACGGCCAAAAGGGAAACATAACTGTGTTGGCAGAAAGCGAAGGAATTGAATCTGCAGAAATAATATTGAGCATACAATAAATAATGAAGGAAAATTGCAATGAAAAAATTGAATGTGGCACTTGTAGGATTAAGCTTTGGAAGTGCATTTGTTCCCATCTATAAGCATCATCCAAATGTTGGCAAACTGGCTTTATGCGATACAAATCCCGATACCCTTAAGATGATGTCAGACAGATACAATGCCGACAAAGTCTATTCGTCACTTGATGATATTCTGGCCGACAGCGAAATTGACGCAGTACATCTTATAACCCCTATACCTTTGCACGAAGAACAAACAGTGAAGGTTTTAAATTCAGGAAAACATTGTGCATGCACCGTCCCTATGGCAATAACAACCGAAGGAATCCAAAAGATAATTGACGCAGTAAATAAAAGCGGCAAAAAATACATGATGATGGAAACATCGCTTTATACAAAGAATTATCTCTATGCTAAGGATATGCTTAAATCAGGAGAGTTGGGCAGCATACAGTTTATGCGCGGCTCTCACTATCAGGATATGGAGAAATGGCCGGATTACTGGATGGGCCTTCCTCCTATGTACTACGGAACCCATGCAATATCGCCGCTTGTTGACTCTGCCGGATGTTTTATTGAAGAGGTTGTTTGTTTTGGCTCAGGAACAATGCGCAAAGAGCTTCACAAAAACTATTCAAACCCTTACCCTGTCGAATCCGCAATCTTCAGTTTTGAAAATGACGTAAAAGCAGAAGTTACACGTACACTGTTTGAAACATGTCATGAATATACGGAAGCTTTCAGTTTATATGGAAATAAAGCGTCATTTGAGTGGCAGCAACTTGAATGGGAAGAGCCTATCGTTTATAAATTCACAGAAAAGGAATGGGAGTGGCGGGGAAAACAGATTGAAACAAAACATATAAATCCACCTGATAGGCAAGATTTACTTCCTGATGAAATTAAAAGATTCACAGTAAAAAGCAAATCTTATGACGAACGCAATCCTCAGATTACTTTTGACGAAGGCGGCGGACACGGTGGCTCTCATCCGCACTTGGTTCATGAATTCATATCGGCGATAATTGAAAACAGGCCTTCTGCCGTAAATGAAAAAATCGCAGGAAATATCACCGCTGCCGGTATATGTGCACACGAGTCAGCTATGAGTAACGGTAAGCCTGTTAAAGTTCCAATATATAAATAATCCTTTTTGCGGTAACTCTACAATATCAATTTAACATTGCCCTATATAATGTACATAATATTATTGTTTGTTTACATTGTAAGGGCTTTTTAATTTTACTAAACTTAATATATAAATTCAGTATAGATAATTTCAGGAGGAAAATGTGGCTAACTTAAAGTTTCCAAAAATATATTACGGTGGCGACTATAATCCCGACCAATGGGATGAAAGCGTATGGAAAGAAGATATAAGAATGTTTAAATTGGCAGGAGTAAATCTTGTCGTACTTCCTGTTTTTTCATGGGCGCTTCTTCAGCCATCCGAAAACGAATACAACTTTGAATGGCTTGACAGAATACTTGACCTTCTGCATGAAAACGGCATATCTTTCAGTCTTGCAACACCAACTGCGGCGCAGCCTGCGTGGATGTCTAGAAAGTATCCTGACATAATGCCAGTCGATATGCACGGAAGAAAAAGAACACACGGCAAAAGGGTAAACATCTGCCCAACTAGCCCTACATTCAGAAAATTCGCAGCAAACATCACAGAGAAGATGGCAGAAAGATATAAAGACCATCCAGGTCTTGCTCTATGGCATGTTGCAAACGAATATGGAACATACTGTTATTGCGAACAATGCGAATCTGCATTCCGAGAATGGCTGAAAGAAAGATACAAAACCATTGAGGAGCTTAATGCAAGATGGAATCTAAAATTCTGGGGACATACCGTATATGACTGGGAAGACATAGTTGTCCCATCAGAACTAAACGATGATAACAAGTGGTACCAGCCTAAAATGCTAGACTATACCCGCTTTATAACAGACACTACTATCGACTGCTATTTAAATGAAAAAAATATATTGGAAAAAGCGACTCCGGATGTACCTATCAGCACAAACATGTCCGGCTTTATCAAAAACCTTGACCAGTTTAAGTTCACACAGCATCTTGATATAGTGGGCTGGGACAACTATCCCGCCCCGGGAGCAGACAGATCACTTGTTGCTTTAAAGCATGATATCATGCGCGGACTTCGAGGCGGCCAATCATTCATGCTTGCAGAACAATCTCCAAATCAACAGAACTGGCAGCCTTACAACATTCTTAAAAGACCGGGTGAAGTGCGTCTTTTAAGCTATCAGGCATTGGCACATGGAGCTGACACTGTGCTCTACTTCCAGATGAGACAGTCAATTGCAGGCGTTGAAAAGTTCCACGGTGCGCTTATCTCACACACAGGCAATGAAAACACAAGAACTTTCAGAGAATGTGCTCAGATAGGCAATGAGTTAAAAGATATAGGCAATGAGTTTGTCGGTGCAAGGTGCGAGGCAGAAGTCGGAATCTTTTTCAACTGGGACAATTGGTGGGCACTTGAAATGTCCAGCGGCCCAAACCGTGATATGGACTATCTGGAACAGGTTAGAAAATATTACAATGCATTCTACAGCAAAAACATACCGATTGATATTCTCTCGATAGATTCTGACATAAGCAAATATAAAGTTCTTGTTGTTCCGTTTTTATACATGCTTGAAGATGAGCTGGCGCAGAAACTTACTAAGTTCGTTAAAGAAGGCGGCACTCTTATAGTTTCCGCATTCAGCGGAGTGGTTGACAGCAATGACCGTACCCATCTGGGTGGATACCCAGGGCCGCTTAAAGATGTTATGGGCATCTGGGTAGAAGAAACTGATGCACTTCGCCCTGAAGACACAAACAAAATGATAATGCTAAATCCATACGGTAATCTAGACGGAGAATACGAGTGTGCATTCTTATGCGATTTAATCCACCTCAACGAAGCAAGTGCTCTGGCGGTTTACGGCGAAGATTTCTACGCTGGCTATCCTTGCCTCACTTTGAATGAATTCGGCAGCGGAAAAGCATACTATGTCGCCACAGTACCGGAAGACAACATGCTTATTCAGCTTGCATCGGACATTTGTGAAAGCTTGAATATCAGCGCTCCTATTGACGCTCCTTCAGGTGTTGAAGTTACAAGACGTTTAAATGAAAATGGCGAGTTTACTTTTATAATGAACCATTCAAAGGAACAAAAGACTATAAAACTTGATTCAAAGCAATATACGGAGCTTATAACAAACGAGAAAGCTATTAATGAGATTAGCCTTAAACCTTATGGTATAGCCATTTTAAAAAGCCAAAATAAATAATTAGGACTAGATACAATGAGCAACAAAACATACTTTCATAAAGTAAACGAAAAATACAAGAACGGATACTGGGTAAACAATCCTACATTGGAACAAGCCGACCTTGCATTAAGCGCCGGAGCAATAGGATGCACAACAAATCCTACATATTCATCTAAAATGCTGAAATCCGACACAGATGGGCAAAGGACACTACATCTTTTAAAAGAAGCATTAACAGAAGCTTCCGATAAAGATGATGCCGCAAGAATACTTCAGCGCAAAACTATACTCCCGCTGCTAGATAAATTCTTGCCTGTATACAAATCGTCAAACGGCAAGCACGGTTTTGTTTCTATTCAAGGCGATCCTTTAGCTGAGCATGACCCTGATATGATTATAACTGAAGCTTTGGAAGACATTAAACTTGGTCAAAACGTAATTGCCAAGATACCGACAACTGAAGCCGGCATCACAGCCATTAAATACCTTGCATCAAAGAATATTCCGATAATAGCAACAGAGATAATGAGCCTTTCTCAGGTAGAAAGCGTATGTGAAGCTTTTAATGAGGCTACAAAGAACCTGCTTGAAAAACCAGCATTATATGTTACACATATTACAGGCATATTCGATGAATATCTCCTTGGAAAAGCTAAGGAGCTGAGTATAAATATCCCTGACGAAATAATGGCTGAGGCAGGCCTTATGGTAGCAAGAAGACAGTATCAATTCATGAAAGAGCGCGGTTATGAAGGCATAATGCTTGGAGGAGGAGCCAGAAAACTGTCCCACTTCACAGGATTAATCGGTGGTGATGTAGATATTACTATCAATTGGGAAACTACATCTGAAGACATATTAAGCCTTAATCCGCCAATTGAAGATAAACTTAACCAACCGATAAAAAGCGAGTATGTTAAAATCCTTGAAGAATATCTTCCAGATTACACAAAAGCATATGAGCTGGGTGCTCTATCACCAAGCGAATTTGAATCGTATGGACCCGTAGTTCTTTTCAGAAATGCATTTATAAAAGGTTGGAAAGATACATTGAATATTATTGATAATAACTGAATATTACGCCGAAAGCTAAACTCTTTCGGCTTTTTTATTGAAATAAATAATAATTTATCTAAATCTATTTGTAAAATTTATAAAATAAGTTTAAACTGTTTTATAAATGTTTATTAATTAAAAAAAGCAATGATGCACGAAACCTAGTAATTATCAAACAATCATATTAAGCTATCAGGTATACATTATACCTTTTACTGTGTTTGCCGATTTATTATTTATGGCTTATGCTAGTTGCTGAAGCAGGATAAATAAGTTGAAGAAGTTTGGCGTAATACTAAATTATTTCAGAACCAAATCTAATATAAGCATGGCAACGCTTGCTCAAGATATATGTTCAAAACATTATATCTATTTAATAGAGCACGAACAAAGGACTCCGTCTATAAGAATGATAGACGATTTATCAGCCAGGCTTAATTTTGACTGGCGCGAATATGTTGACTTTGCAGACAACCCTTCACCTATTGACGCTAAAAACCTTATGGATAAATTCAAAGAATTCTCAAAAAACTATGACTATGAGGGTTTGTTTATGCTTCTGGAGAGTTTGCCAGAAGAGCAATGGCTAAAAAGCTATCCTATGGATCTTGAAATAATACTGCAAAAAACAAAAATATATATTTACTATAATAAGAATACTCATTTATATGATGATAATATCAAAGTATTTAAAAATGAAGTAGAAACTCTATTATCAGATACTGATTACTCAATGTTATCTCTATTAAACTTAAGATTCCTTCACCTTTATTCTGTTTTGCTTATAAAAGAAGGCAACATAGAAGGTGCCTATGAATTGATGAAAAAATTATATGCGTCAGTTCAGGCAAAAGCAAATATTGCAAGACATTATAAAATATATATAGATATATCTCACGGATTAATCAAATGCTATGCCATTAAGAAAAATTATAAAATGATGAACAGCTTAGCCATCAAGCTGCTTAGCTATCAGGAAGATAAATGCTTGCTGTCAGAGGTTCCTAAAACACTTATGCTAATCGGGGATTCATATAAATATATAGGGAAAAAAACACTTGCATACAGGTTTTATAAAAGGTCCGCCACAGTAAGCAAGATAATTAAAAACAGTTTCCTTCTTGAAAAAACAGAGAAAAAAATACAAGAACTCTATTAGTCAAAAAATAAAAACCTACCGTTATAAACAAACAGTAGATTTTTATGCAATAACAACACAAATCGGTTGTTAAATAATTGTTTTTAAAAACTGCAATGACTTTATAGCATCAGCCTCAAAATCATCCGATCTTCCTTCTATGCTAATCCCTCCGCTGTAATCGATTTTTTTAAGCATAGAGATAAACTCATCATATATATCCTCATTCGCTTCAAAAGGAAAGTATCTGCCACTGCTGTTTGCAATGTGGATATGTCTTATTACTGTTCCCGCTTTTTCTACTTCACCCATGCTTTCGTTTTCTTTTCTCATGTGATAAAAGTCAGCCAATAGCTTAATGTTTTTATGATTTACTTCTTTTACAAGCTCATATCCTTCTGCCACACTGTTTATAATATTTGTTTCCCCCCTATTAAGAGGTTCGATAACAATGGTTATTCCATATTTCTGTGCAACATCTCCGACTATTTTTGATGTTTTTACCAGCTGCGAAAAAGCTTCATCTTTACTCCATCCATCGGGACACTTTCTTGCTGCACCGCTTCCAAAAACTACAACTTCTGCCCCAAGTTTACTGATCCTATCAAAAGCATTCTCTATATATTCTTCAATAGTTTTATAATCTACATTAGGACCAACAACGGAAATGTCTCCTGGGAAAAGCACGTTAAAAGCTTTACATGATATCTTTGACGAACTGACCGATTTTAAAACACGGTCAAACTCTTCATCCATAAGTTTTGCAATTTCCACAACAGCGCACTCAATATAATCAAATCCCAGACTTTCTACTTTGGATATATTATTAATAGATGTACAAATACCAATTTTCATATGTTTCTCCTTTAGTTTTTGTTATGATATTCTAATTTTTTCTCCAGCTTTTAACGTAACTTCATATAATGAGCCATTAATATGCTTTAACTCATTATTAGAACTGCTGTATTCTCTTGTATCGTTTATCCTAATAACCGCTCTTGAATCTGTATCTGCAGTAATATTCGCTGACGTAAGCTTCCCGCAATCAAATTCAACATCTATGGTATACCCTCCTCTTGCACGAAGGCCATATGCTTTTCCTCTTCCCCATGATTTCGAAACAGCGGGTAAAAGATTAATTTCGTCATTATGACTTTGTAAAATTGCCTCTGCAATTCCTGCTGCCCCGCCGAAGTTTCCGTCTATCTGAAAGGGAGGATGCGCATCGAAAAGATTTGGATAGCTGGACACAGCAAACAGGGCATGTACATTTTCATCCACTTTTTCACCATCCTGCAATCTTGCCCAAAGGTTTATAACCCAGGCACGGCTCCAACCTGTTGCTCCGCCGCCATTTAAAAGCCTGTATTCTAAGGACGCTCTTGCAGCCTCAAACAGCTGAGGGGTTTTATATGAAATAGAATAGTCAGGATGAAGCGCAAAAAGATGAGACATGTGCCTATGGCCTTTTTCTTTTTCTTCTTCCTCTTTCTCCCACTCCATTATTCTTCCGTCTGATGCGATTTTAGGCAGCGGAAGCATTGGTAAAACCTCTTCTATCTGTTTTACAATATCATTTTCTGTAAAAGCCAGTACTTTTGAAGCTTTGATTACTTGTGTAAAAAGCATTCTTGCTATCTGGAAATCAGAAGCAGCCGACTTACAAAGTGCCGTAACTTGTCCGTCTTTCGCTATAAAACTATTTTCCGGTGACATAGAAGGATTTAGTTCTGCCTGACCATCCTCATTTATCGTCATATAATCAAGAATAAACTGAGCTGCTTCAAGCATGGTGTTAAACTTATCTTTAAGGAAATCAATATCTCCTGTAAATAGATAATGCTCAAAAATATGAGTTGCCATCCATGCAGCTCCGAACGGCCATACAGATGCTGTAAGACATGCATCCTGTGGTGCAGTATCCCCCCAAATATCGGTATTATGGTGTGCACAAAAACCTCCGCATCCGTACATACGCTTCGCAGTATCTCTTCCGTTTTCACGCATTCTTTCAAGCAAATCAAAAAACGGCAGCGCACATTCACTCAAGTTCATAATATCAGTTGGCCAATAGTTCATTTCTGCATTTATGTTTATTGTATACTTACTGTCCCAGGGCGGTCTCATAAGGTCGTTCCATATTCCCTGCAGGTTTGCAGGAAGACTTCCTTGTCTGCTTGATGCAAGGGTTAAATATTTGCCATATTCGTAATACAGTCCCACAAGATTCGGATCACATCCGCCATCTTCCACATTTTTTAAGCGCTCATCTGTAGGAAGCAAAGAACTGTTTTGTATATCCTCAATCTCTACAGCAGAGCGGCTAAACATTGTGCCATAATCATTTAAATGGTTTTCATATAGTTCATCAAAGTTTAAAAGTGAAACTTCGTCAATTCTCGATATACAGCTCTTTATTGGATCTTTTACTCTGAATGACGTGTCTGCAACCAGCCTGAATGTAACTTCATCAGCACCTTCTACAACAGTATACTGTCCTTGTGTAGTTAGTATGCCTCCTTTATTTTCTGTCCGCATGAACGACGCAAACTCTACTCCGTCTTTTCCGCACTGACCATTCATCATCAGTGTGCTATCGTCGTGTTTGCCAGTGTTATCAATGTATCGCGATCTTTCCCGGCTTATCTGTGTCCAAACGTAAATGCTGCCCGGTTTATCTGTTTTTACATTTACAACAAGTACATTATCAGGGTATGATACAAATGATGTTCTTATATAATTAATTCCATTCACTTGGTATGAAACAATAACGGATGCTGTTTCTAAATCCAATGTGCGGGTGTAGTTCTCATAAGTTCCTACAGTGTAATCCCGTTTTCTATGCATAACAGAATGGTTTGCCCATTTGCCGACGTTAAACGTTCCGCTTGTATCAGGATATCCGAAAGTTAAAAATATATCCCCCAACGGTTCATAATGGCACTGACTTTCAGGAACGGCTACCATTGCTAATGCTGATAGCTTGTTGGCTTCATCATATTTTTCTTCTTTTATAAGTGTTCGGAGCTTCTCAAGATTTGTAAAAGCATCAGGATTGTGTCTTTCTTTATGCTTTCCGTACCATATGCTGTCCTCATTAAGTGCAAGCGTTTCATGGTGTACCCCGCCATATACCATTGCACCAAGCCTGCCATTCCCCAAAGGAAGCGCTTCTGTCCACTCTTTTGCCGGAGATTTGTACCATAGTTTTTTCATGGAATACCTCGAAAATTAAATTGTATAGTGTTCTTTTTTAATCAAATGAAATTTGTTGTTCTCACTTGATTAAAAAAAAAGAATGTAGGACAAAGGAATTATTCCAATGTCCCCATTCTTTATTTTGTTTTAATTAGTTTCCTGCAGCTGCTTTGAATTCTGCAATGATTGTCTGATATGCATTAGTTGAAACTATGCTGTCTACATATGCATTCCAATCGTCAAGTGTGATCTGTCCCATAACATATTTTGCACACATGTCATTTACGTCTGCTGTCAAGATTCCCCAGTCGCTTGTATAGGTAGGTGACTGAAGGTTAAGTGTTGCAAGGCCAAGATCCATCTCTGCGGCTGCTGCCTCAGTTGCATCTTTGAGCTCCCAAGCGCGTGCGATAGCTTCGTCGCTTGATGGAGATGTTCTTTCGATGAATTTCTCAGTTACTTTGTCAGCGTTCTGTGCAAGGAGAACCTGTGTCCAACCGCCAACATAGCCTTCTGTTCTTGCTGTGCTGTGAGAGTCGTCTCTTACTCTTACGTCGTCTTCCCATCTGAAGTGAATGTCTTCAACACCAAATTTGAGGTAATTCATGTACTCTTCGCCAGTTGCGCAGATAACTTCTAAAATTTTGTTAATCTTTGCATCTGAGCATTTAGCACTGATAGCTCTTGCCGGTGAGAAACCATAAGCTTCAACGTTAGTAAGATAGCCTTTTGGTCCTTCTACAGGAAGTAAGCACCATGCTTCATAAGTGTCAGGAAGAGATTTGTCGAATATTTTGTTTGATACCAAGTCCGCTGACTGGTTCCAGTTGTACCACTGTCTTATGCAAGCAACAGATTTGCCTGACTGCCATTTTGAGTTATCACCCTGGTTAAGTATGAATTCAGGATCAATTGCGCCTGCATCATAAAGGTCTTTCATGAAGTCGAGGAAGTCAGAATATCCGTCTGCGAAAGGCTGATATACGAACTCGCCAGCATCATCAATTCCCCATTCCATCATTCCTGTGTAAGCTACAGCTATCGGGAATACTTTAAGGTCCATGAAGTTAGGTGTTGAGAAATCAAGTGCATAGAGGCCTGAAGCTTCTGACAAACCAAGCAAGAAATCTTTAAGTTCATCAACAGTTGTCGGCTCTTCTGTGAAACCATACTCTGTCATAAGGTCGCGTCTAATATTTACAGCACCAACTGCAACTTCTGTTGTTGCACCGGGCAGTATATATGTTCCGCCGTTATATACGCAGTTGCCCCAGATTGTATCTGACCATGTGCTGAGAATCTCATTTCCTTCTACAAATCCGCCATCGAAAAGATACGGTGCTAAGTCAGCGATTATGCCAGCATCAATAGCCTGTGTAAGAGCTGGGAAATAGTAAGAACCATCTTGTGGTCTAAGCTGAACAACATCTGGAATGTTGTCTGCTGCAAGCAAAGTGTTAAGTTTTGTGTTGTAATCCTGGTATGATACCCAATCAACATCAAACAATACGCCGAAATATTCTTCCCAGAATAATTCCATTTCGCTGTCCTGGATTGGGCCGCCGCCCCAGTTTACGCCCATGAAAGAAATTCTGTCAATAACTTCTTCTTCAACAGGTTCTTCCACAACTTCTTCTTTTGCTTCTTCAGTTGCTTCTTCTTTTACTTCCTCTGAAACTTCTGGAGCTGAAGTCTCTTCAGGAGCTGCTTCTTTTGTGCAGCCTGCGAATATAGCGCCAACCATTACTAACGCTAAAACACAAACTAATAGTCTTTTAGATAGATTCATTATTCTTCCTCCTAATGTATTGTTAAAATTCAGGGCTAACCTGAAACTTTATACTAATTAACCTTTAACCGATCCCACCATAACACCTTTAGCAAAGTGTTTTTGTAAGAATGGGTATACACATAGTACTGGTATAATTGAAATTATGATTGCGGTCATTTTTCCTACTTCTTCCGGAACAAGCTTTGCCTCTTCAATAGACAAGTCAACAAAGTCTGCATAATCCGCAGCAAGTACTATCTTCTGCAAGAATACCTGAAGAGGTAATTTATCAGTAGATGTTATATATAAAACAGCTGAGAAATATGCATTCCAGTAAGACACCATAGCAAACAATGTAAATGTAGCTATCATTGCCTTTGAAAGCGGTATAACTATTTGCAAAAATATTCTTCCGGGAGAACATCCGTCAATAATCGCTGCTTCTTCAAGTTCCTCCGGAAGGCTCTGGAAGAATGTTTTCATAATCATTACAGTCCAAGCCCCGCATGCAAACGGGAGTATGCATGCAAACCAGGAATCCAGCAAGCCAAGCTTGAATATATTTATATATCCGGGGATAATACCCGCCGAAAACAACATCGTGAACATAACGAATTTATTCAAAAATCCTCTGAAAGGAAGTGTTTTTCTAGAGAGCATATATCCTACCCCTGCGCTTGTAAAAACATTTATCGGTGTTCCTACAATCGTTATAAACAGTGAAGATTTCAATGCATTGAAAAATCCCGGACCTCTAAGGATATATAAGTAACCTTGAATTGACCATTTTTCCGGCCATAAAATAAACTTACCTGCTTCATAAACAGATTCATCTGTAAATGAAACCATTATGATATATATGAAAGGTAAAATCATAGTCGAAGCCAGCAAAAACAATAATGTGTTAAGCACGCTTTGTCCTAAAAATGTTTTAACCTTTGCACTTTGTTTCCATTTAGCAATTTTCATTATTTGTATCTCCCCTACATTACGCCTTCAAAGCCTTTGCGCGACACTATAAAGTTAGCAGTCAAAACCAATATTGTACTTACAACCGATTTAAACATACCAATTGCAGTAGTATAACTGTATTGTGTGCCACCGGAAGCAATACCGTTTCGATAGATATAAAGTTCAAAAACTTCTGTAACTTCACGGTTCATAGCATTTGATAATAAGAAAAGCTGTTCAAAATCAACGCTTATTATTCTTCCCATTTTTAATACAAGCATAACCGCAATTGTAGGCATGATGCACGGAAGAGTAATGTTCATCATTTGTCTGAATTTGTTTGCTCCATCTATTGTGGCAGCTTCGTAAAGCTGCGGATCAATTCCTGTAATAGCAGCCATATATACTATTGAACTCCATCCAATACCTTTCCAAACAGATTGGATAATAACTATTGGGTATGCCCAATGAGTGTCAAAGAGGTACGCTGTAGGATCATTGCCTGCAGCAACAGCAATTTTATTAAATAGTCCCTGTTCTCTTGATAAGAGCAAGAATGTTAAACTTGCTATAATAACCCAAGATAAAAAGTGAGGAAGATAAACAATAGTCTGAATAGTCTTCTTGTAAGCAGCGCTTCTTACCTCATTTAACAATATAGCAAGAAGTATAGGCGCCGGAAAAGTTAATAATTGAAGCATACTGATCGAAAGAGTGTTTCTAAGCATAAGATAAAATTTCTGTTCGCTAAACAATCTTTGGAAATGCTTAAGCCCTACCCACTCACTACCTGAAATCCCGAGGTAAGGATTATAGTTCTGAAAAGCCATTAAAAGTTTTGTCATTGGTATATAGTTGAAAATAACCAACAGCGCTATTCCGGGTAATCCTACAAAGTAGAAAAACCTATGTTGGTTGATTTTGTATAACAGACCCTTTTTTTTACTACTTGCTCCCATATACTTCTCCATATATTATTATCGACTTCTTTTAAACCACGTCAGTTTGTGTAATTTATCAGTCCAAAATGTATTTCCAACTAAAAACGTAACGTTTCGTTTTATTTCGATTTTTTAACGTTACGCATAAAACGTAACGTTTCGTTTTCTATATCATACGAAAAAGTATAATATATTTTAGTATAATTGTCAATAAACTATTAAAGCGAAAATATAAAGTTTTTTTATATAACTTCCTAATTTCCGTCCATATTAATATAACATGCATACATCTTTTTTGTATGCAAATTCATATTGTTACATAATTGTTTTTTATTCTTTTTTTACCAGTATTTTATATCCATTTCTGTCTATGTTCACAGAATCCCGAAGAATATCTTTCGATAAGTAATCTTGGAATATACAGTCCAAACTTAAGCTTGTTTCAGAACAAGAGAAATTAAATACGAAGTAAACATCTTTCCCATCCTGTTTTCTATGAACTACTTCTATCTTATCAGAGCCTTTTATTGCAGTAGGCATGATATCGGCTTTTACACAAATATCACCAAATAATTCTTTTAAAGCGGTTGTCTCTAATCCTGTGCCAATATAATAAGCTCTGCCTTTTCCATATTTGTTTTCAGAAATAACAGCCTGTCCTGATTTATAGTCGCTAATATATTCTCCAATTACATCTGCACCGTTTTTTACTGACAGCAGTTCACTCCAAAAGCTATCTTTAAATACTAAACTTTCTCCATTTATATTAGCTTTTAATTCAGTGTGATTTTCATCGAAAACAGGTTCAACTTCCTCTACTGTTACTCCGAATAAATCAGTCATTCCCGCAGGGAGTGTATCAGTATAGCCTACATTGTCTTTGTTTTTTACACTCGTAAGGAATGTTGCCACTAAACATCCGCCGTCGTTTACATACTTTTTAAGTTTATCTCTGTGCTTTTCGCTTAAAATAAAAGCAGCTGGCAAGACAATCATCTTATACTTACTATAATCGCCATCAAGGCTAATTACATCTGTATTAATTCCAAGGTCCGTTAACTGAGTATAAATCGTGCCACAGTAATTCAAATAGTTAAACTTTGGATCATTTATAGGTTTTATTCTCAATGCCCAATGACAATCGTAATCAAACACTATAGCTGTATCATTTACAAATTCAGCGCTTTCAATTTCTTCAAGTTCCTTAAGCTCTTGAGCTGTTTCTTTCATTTCATAGTAGCGCCTTCTGGGTACTCCATCGGTATCTACAATTGAATAGTTTAGTTGCTCCGCTCCGAACGGAAAGCTTCTATACTGAAAATGCAACATCATATCTGCGCCGTGTGCAAAGGAGTGCAATACTGCCTGTTTTAATGCCCCGGGGTTTGGCTGCAGTCTGCCAGTACCGCTAAGTTTGTGCCCACCACCTGACATAAATTCAAGAACCCAGAACGGACTTCCACCTTTCACTCCCCTTGCAAAAGCATAAGGAAATGAATCCACTCTTGCATCACGAAGCCCCGGGTAGTAATCAAAAGCATATAAGTCTAGTTCTTTTGTGCTCTCGTAATTATCTATGCTGTTTGTCGCAAGTCCTGTTGCATTTGTTGTTACAGGATAATTAGTATGCTCTTTCAAAATTCTGGTTTGAATGTTCTGGTATTCTATCTGGCTTTCGCTAGAAAACCTCTCAAATTCAAGCTTTACTGTAGGATTTTCAAAATAAGCATTTATCTGCTGTTGTGCACCAACTTCTATAGAATTAACAGGAGGATTAATCTGTGAAAATTTTGTATACTCCTGAGACCAGAAGATTCCGCCGCTTCTTCTGTTAAATTCATCTATTGTTTTATATTTGTTTTCAAGCCAGTTTTGAAATTTTGATGTGCACACAGGACATGTACACCTGCCTGTTCCTTCCTGAGCAGGTTCATTGTCAATCTGAAATCCTGAAACATAAGGGTTTTCACCATAGTGTCTTGCTATCTGTTCAGTGATTTTTGCAGAATAACTCCTATAATCCTCGTTGTTGTAACAATAATGCCTGCGTCCTCCAAAAGGTCTTCTTATACGGCGGTTATCCATATAAAGAATATCTGGATGCTTTTCAATCATCCATGCGGGAGGACAGGCAGTCGGTGTGCATATTATCACTTTGATACCAGCTTCACCTAATTGATTTACTGCTTTATCAAGCCATTTAAAATCATACTTTCCTTCTTCAGGCTCAAAGCGGCACCATGCAAATTCACCCATCCTTACAGTATTTATCCCTGATTCAATGATTAACTTTATATCATGGTTATATTCATCTTCTGTTTTGTGTTCCGGATAGTATGAAACTCCGTACCGCATATTATACACCTTCTCTATTACGTTAGATTTTAACAGTATTTCTTTCGCCCACTACTATTATTCATTATTAAGTATAACTACTTATTCTTTGCCTGTGAAATATATCTTTTGTTGCTTTCCTATTATGATATCACTATCAAGCGTAAGTTTTATTATTGTGTCAGGCTCATCCGGCAAGTTTGGAGGAAGTACTATTTTAATTCCCGATTCATCCTGCGAATATCCGCATGGCATTCCGTCAAATGTAGTACATGATAATATATTTTGATCTATTGCAGGAAGTGAAACTTTTCCAAATTCGCTTTTATCCAATATATGAAGATATACAATGTTATCTTTACATGTTGTTCCGTATACATTGTCCAATGGTTCAATTGGGCCTCCGCGTGTTGAGTATACACTCTCACCATACTTTTTAAGCCATGCTCCTATTTCTCTCATACGTCCCGAAACTTCTTCAGACAGTTTTCCATTTCTGTCAGGACCAACATTGAGCAGCCAGTTTCCGTCTCTTGTTACTACATTTATCATCATTCTTATTAACCAGTCAAAGTCCATTACAGGATCATTAGGCATCCACCCCCATGAACTTCCTGTGCAAACACACATGTTCTTTTCCCATGGTACAGGAAGTATCTGGCCTGAAATTTCATGAGACCCTTCATCACAATAGAAGTTACCTTCCCACCCTGAACGTGGGTTTATAACCATCTTAGGGTTGTACTGTCTTGCCATTTTGTTAAGCTTTACAGGCTCCCAAAACCATGCACTGGATGTATCGCTTCCTTTATGTGCAAGCCAACCGCCGTCATACCATAATATATCTAGCTTTCCATACCTGCTGCAAAGCTCTTCGACTTGATCATAGCACTGTTTTTTAAGCTGTGCAGCGCTTTCAACCAGTTCCTTCGGTTTAAAATATCCGGGAAAACGCCAATCCATCGGAGAATAATATAGACCGGTTTTCATACCTGCTTCTCGGCATGCATCCATGTATTCTTTCACGAAATCACGCTTTGAGGCAGTATTATAACTTGTAAATCCTTCATAACTTCCTGGGCTGTCCCACAACGCAAATCCGTCATGGTGTTTTGAGACCATAACCATATATTTTGCGCCAAAATCCTTAGCAAGATCTACAAGCTCATGCATGTCAAAATCCTGTGGATCAAATTCATTGGCAAGGCCTTCATATTCCTCTTTTGGAAGCTGCTCATTAAAATATACCCATTCGCCTCTTCCTAATATCGAGTATAGTCCCCAATGTATAAACATTCCTATCTTGGCATCGCGCCACCATTTAAGATCCTCTTCAGACAGATTCAACTCTTCACACTTTACGCCGCCGAGGCTTTTTAAGTTTATTGTGCTTTTAAGCATGGAGCGAAGTTCCGCTCCTGTCATTTCTCTTGGGTTTTCTTTTTTCATGTTTTTCTCCTAATACCTATATCCCCTATTGTTTTTCATACATCCAATCAAGTGTATCCAAAGCTTCTCCTGCAAGATCAGCATTTCTTGGCTTAAGTTCCTCTGACTCTGAAACAACACCTGCTATCATAAATCCGCCAGTACCAAAATATAGTTCATGTGTTCCTTTTTCATAAGTAAACGCATGAATGTTTATCGGCGGACAGCCTTGAGCTTTAACAGCATTTGCATATACAACAGCAAGTCCTCCTCTGTCGTCAGCATGGGTGTTTGTCTCAAGTTCAGGAACTTTAAGCCACTCAACTCCTCCGTTGCCCATATATCCGATAAGAATTTTGCTGTCTTCTAGGAGCTTAAGCTTCACTTTCACTCCGCCTTCAATAGCTTTACCCAAACCAAAACGCACACCTCGAAGTCCATCTATCTCGCCTGCAACACTTTGTATTATCCAGTCACAGTCGGTAAATATCTGAGTACCTTTTACCACATCATATTCTTCAGCATCGTCACTTAGAAGTTCAAAATCTATTCCTGTAAGTTTTGGAATATCTTTTTCTTCATCCTCATCTCCCGGAAGTATGCCATTTTTAAGATTTCCTAAATTCACTTTGAAGTTCGCAAGTTCTTCTTCATATTCAGGCAAGCACTGTGTCCAATGGCCGTATGCATCTCCATCCGGGAATGGAATCTTACGCTGACGAGTTTGCATGCTGTTTGCATAAAGATAAGTTTTTTCTGTAAGCGCAGCTAGTTTACGGTATTCTTCCAAGCTTGCCTGCATATATTCTTCTGCTTCTTCAAGAAGTGAGAAATCTCCCATGCATCTTTCGTCCATAGTGTATTTATATGTTAGAATCTTCGCAGCACCTTTAATCTTTGCACAGTATGACTTGGTTAAAAGCCTCATTGCTTCAATATCGGTACCGATTCTTAAAATCTCAGCATTAGGATTATCAATTTCTTTTAATGCTATTTTGTATTTTTCTGAAGCTCTTTCAGCAAAGTATGTGATTTCTTCTATCATATCCATAGGAGTTTCACCGATATGCTCTTTGCCTTCTAGCTCGTTTTTAACATACTCATCAAGACGCTCGCCAGCCTCTGCAACCGACAGCCACAGCTCTTTGTTAGGACGATAGCGCAATGAGTTGGTAAACTGACTCATAAGCATGCCGAGGCTCATCGTCTGCCTATTGCCTTCGGTAATTCCTATTCGCCCTAAAAGCTTTGGTGCGACTTGTCCCATGCTCTCCATAGCGTCAAGCAATATGCTAGCCGCAGAAAACGAAACGTTTTGTTTTTTAGCCAAATTTTTTGCCCAGTAGGTTTTCTCAAGATGTTCGTCCCTATTTGGATTCCATACGTATCTAAACCATGCTCCATACCACATCCAGTCACGCTCAATCTGAATTAGCCTGTTTTCTTCCTTGTCAGGCGAATATGGCCAGTCCCAGAAAAACAACGGATAAAGATGCAATCCGTTTGCTCCGAGCCTGTTTTGTCCCGCCTGTACTGATTTTTGTATAAATCCCGGTGCATTAAAGCGGAAAGGTTCAAGGTTTGCCATTATATGCACATTAATGATGTGTCTTGGTGCAAGGCCGTTAAGCGATCTGTGTCTTTCCTGCCACCCTCCACGCGGGAAGTATGTCGTAAGGCTTTCACCGTTGTACTTCCACATCGTATACAGATTGCTGTAAATGGGCATTGCCTCCTGCATTGCAGCATAAGGGTCGCAATCATGTCCGCGCAAAATAATAGGCGGTTCTTCTTTAAGGTTCGCTTGCTTGATTCCTTCTTTTACAGCAGGAATAATGGTTTTCACAAACCAGTCTGTTTTATTTTGAGTTCCCCTCAAGGCTTCTCCCAGACATACTTTAAGCCCAATTCTTGGGTAAGATTTAATAAACTCCGCAATAGTTTTTTCAGTATAATCTTTAACCAGAGGATTGATGCTTGACTGAAGCAAATCCAACCCATGATGCTGTGCAAAAGGAAGGGGTATGTGTATGTTGTAAAAACTGAGTACAACCCATATTCCTCGTCTGTCGCATTCATTTGTAAGCCATCCGAAAATCTCTTTGTTCATCTGGAACACTTCTTCAGACACTTCAAGCGCTTCAGGATATTCCGCTACTTTTACAAGGGATGAAAAAGGATGTCCGCTCCATATATATAATATATTGCAGCGAGTTTCAAGCAACATATCAAGAAATTTCTCCCACAATGGTTTGTCATAAAACCAAGGAAATCTTTCAGGAGTAATAGGATATTCATATGTTTTTCTTGGCGGCTCGATTTTTGTTTTCTGCAAACCGATTGCAGGACCGCGAAGTTTAAATTCCGGTTCATCAAATACTGTCAAAGCTTTTGGTATGGCGTTTTCTTCTGTGATTCTCTCAGCGAGTTCAAGGCAGCCGTATAACGCACCTATATCGTCTCCAGCTGATATAACTGTTAAATCAGCAGCACAGCTTTTTATATAAAATCCTTCTTCGCTGGGAACTTTGCTATGATATAGTACTATTTCTTTTTCTTCAAGCCAGCCAATAAATTCATCATCTCTTGTTCCGACGTAGATTTTCTCACCTTCAAGGTTACGATATTGAGCAAAATTATTGCCTATTTCCGTTCTTTCAACTATATATCCGGCATTCTCAAGCGCTTTGCTGATATATTCAAGCCCGAGTGCTATTCTTTTGTTATCTTTCCCAGTTACTAATACTGCCCTTTTCAAAACAATCTCCTTAAACAATTATCTTAGGTTTTATTATTCCTTCAATGTCACACCAATTTTTGTTTGCATGTTCCATAAGCTTCTCTGCCTGTTCCATAGGCATTGGCGAGAAATATAAAAACAATGCATTGGTTCCATATCTATGAACAAGCTTGTCAAGCCTTTCGAGCCATGTTTCAAACTCACCACTGTAGACTTTTACCCAAAGTCCTTTTCCTGCTTCTACGGCTTTGTCATATATGCCATACCATTCTTCCATAGTGCCGTCAGGACCATAGTCGCCGCTTGTCCATTGAAGAGCGTCAATTTTATCTATTTCCATAATAGCATCAGCATGCTTAATTGCATCTGGGCCATCAAGATGATAAAGCACATGGTCAAGGTTTTGTGATTGTTTATCCAAAGATCCTTGAACGAATTCACGATACTGATTAGGCGACATCATAGCCGAAAAATCGCACTGCAGCTTTGCTGTTCTGCCAGGTCCCCATATCTGGAACACTGTATAGCAGGAGCCACCGTCCTTATCTTTTACGATGTCATAGAATCTGTCATAATAGTCATAATAAATATCATCAAGCTCATTAAGCCTTTTTTTCATTTCATCCGGGTAATCAAGCAGATCAAATATAGTTTCCTGAACACCGCGCATTGAACCCAGAGTATCAAGGTTTTCGATGATATCAGGTATACCGATTAAAAAATCATCTCCGGTTAACGCCTTAACATCCTCAAACAGCTTTATATGCTTTTTAAACCATTTATTATCCGGATCAAACTCAAGCTTTTTATAATCTGCCCAATTATCAACAAAGTGCTGGAACCAAACTGTATTATTGTCAAAAACAATGTCACAGCCTAAATATGCAGCCATTGAACCAGGCCCGAAATCAATCGAAAGATTAGGAAAGCTTTCAGCCATGTATTCATGTGTGTTGGCATAATAACGGAATCTGTCAACTATTCTTTTTGCATCAAAGTATTTATCTTCCATGCTTTTTGATTTAAGCACAGCCTCAAGCTCTAAGTCTCTGGCTTCTTCTTTGTTTGCTACAATGCACATAAGCGGAGCGCCGCTGTTTTGCCGTTTCCAATAGCTTGCCCACTTTGCCTTTGTTCCTTCCCAGTTGCTTTTATTAATCATAATATCCTCCTGTTTTAAGAAAGCTCGTGTATCATCTATTCGTTAATTAAAAGTATCTTGCCTTTTACCATTCCCGGTGTCTCATACATGGAAAATGCTTCCGCTATTTGGCTTAAAGGCAGCTTTTTAAATATCATTTCATCATCAAATTTCAATCTTCCGTCAGCAAAACACTGCGAAGTCATCTCCCATTCCACTCCCGGATAAGGTGCGCTGTATGACATCCATGAACCTGTTAAAGTAAACTCTTTTCTGTTCATCTTTTCAAATAACTTGTAATCAAACTTCAAGTCTTTATGAGCCGTTCCTATAAAACAAACACCAGCTTTGTTTGCTGCAAGCTCAAATGCCATGCTCATTGTGACGTTAAGTCCAGCTGTTTCAAATACATAACCGAACCCGCGTCCGTCAGTCATCTCCATCGCCTTTTCCATAAAACCTTCTTCTGCGGTGTTAACAACTACATCCGCTCCCAGTTTTTTCATTAGGCTGAGCCTGTCATCATCTATGTCAAACACGAACACACGCTTTGCTCCTAAAATACGTGCCCATTGAGCTGTAAACATACCTATAGTTCCGCCACCGAGAACAGCTACATCTTCGCCGCCTTTATAATTTGCACACAATAATCCGTGAAGACCAACAGTTGAAGGTTCAAACAATGCTCCCTGTTCAAACGGAATTGAATCATCAAACTTTACAGTATTCATTTCAGGAACCACGACATACTCTGCAAATGCTCCCTGCTGTCTTGATCCAATAAACGAATAGTTTTTGCATTGAGAAAAGTTTCCGTTAGCACAGTCAGCGCACTTGTGACACGGCAGAAGCGGTGCAACTGCTGCTCTGTCGCCTACTTTAACTTTAAAAACTCCCTCACCAACAGCTTCAATTATTCCTGAGAACTCATGTCCTAAAACTACAGGATAGAAATGCGCTCCGTCACCTAAAACTCGCGGAAGGTCTGAGCCACATATACCAGAAGCCTTAACCTTGATTAATACTTCTCCGCTTTTAAGCTCCGGCATTGGATAATCTTCATATCTTATATCATTTTTCGCGTGTAAAACTCCTGCTTTCATATCAACGCTCCTTAATGCTTATTTTCTTCATTGTTCCTTTAAGCTTTTCATAAAGTTCTTTGTAAAGTTCATAATATTCGGTATATATAGTGTGATTTTTCATGTTTGGCTCATGCGTTCTGTTTATTTCGACCTTTCCACTCATAGCTTCATCAAAATCTTTATAAACTCCGCTGCCTACACCTGCAAGAACAGCTGCTCCCCATGTTGTCGCAGTGTCTGACTTTGCAACATTAACAGGAATGCCCGTAACATCTGATTTAATTTGTGTCCATACTTCAGAATTCGCAGATCCTCCCATTGCATTGAACGATTCAATGCTTGCTCCTGCCTGTTTTGCAGCCTCAACATTATGCATCAATGAAAACGCGACACCTTCCATTAGTGCGCGTGCCATATGTTTGCGTGTTTTACTGTAATCCAAACCGAAAAACACACCTTTTGCATTTTCATCCCAGATAGGCGAGCGTTCACCAGCCATATACGGAAGAAAAATCAAGCCTTCTGCACCGATAGGGATATCTCCGGCTTCACGGCTCAATACTTCAAATGAACTGATACCCTCATTTTTTGCCTGGTTTTGTTCGAAATATCCAAGCTCCCGGTTAAACCAATTCATAGCACCGCCGCCGCCAACTGTTCCCCCCTGCAGAAGCCATTTCCCGGGAACTATATGGTTGCTTAATATAAGGCTGTCATGGCCTATCGCTTCGCTTTCGCATATACTCATACCACCTGCTTGTCCACCTTGTTCCTGTGTTTGTCCGTCTTTATAAACACCGGCCCCCAATGTTCCGCATGCCGCATCCAATCCGCCTGCAACAACAGGCGTTCCTGCTTTAAGCCCCGTTTGGCCTGCAGCCTTTTTCGTAATTTCTCCAATTACCGAATGGCACTCTGTGATAGTAGGAAATTTATTTAAATCAATTTCAAGCTCATCGGCAAGCTCTTCATCATAAACGCCTTTTTGCATATCATAAAAATGAAGCCCGTATCCCTGGCTTTTCTCCTGAGACACATTGCCTGTCATCATATATGCAATATAACTGTTTGACTGAAGGAAATAATCTGCTTTTTTATATACATCCGGTTTGTATTTTTTAAACCATAGTATTTTAGGCGTTGTATACATAGGTTTAAAAGGATTTTTGCTTATACTAAAAATTCTGTCATGTCCGATTTCACAATTCACACTATCGCAAATCTCTTTTGCTCTTGTGTCCATCCAAATAGGCGTATTACAGATAACATTCCCGCTCTTATCTATTGGTATTGCTGACCAGCTTTGTCCCGCAATGCCTACAGCTGCTATATTATCGGAGTTGATTTTTCCATTTTGAAGGCATTCTTTGATGGCGCTGCATGAGCTTTCCCACCATTCGTTTGGATCCTGCTCTACAAATGATGGGTGAGGATAATATAAATTGTATGTCTCGGTGCTGGAGGATATTACATTTCCGTCAGAATCAAATAGTGTTGCTTTAACGCTTGACGTACCTATATCTACTCCCAAAAGACATGTTTTCACGATATGCTCCTAATTAGTTCTAATTAATTTTCTTGACGGAATCACGAATAACAAGTTCTGTGGGCAGTTTTGTTACAGTTGCTTTTTTGTTCTCATCGCTCATCATTCTGTCCAATAACAATCTTACAGCTTCCTGACTTATTTCATCCAGCGGCTGTGAAACAACTGTAAGGGGAGGACTTACGATCTTTGTCATATCCATATCATCAAATCCTATCAGTGACATGTCTTTCGGAATTGTCTGCCCCTGGTCGCTCATTGCAATCATCGCTCCGAGCGTCATGTCATAGTTTGACACAAAAACTGCAGTTGGTCTGTCTTTTAACCGCAAAATGTTGCTCATCTGAGTATATCCGCCCGAAAGCGTATAGTTACCATACTTTATATATTCTTCATTTATGCTCAATCCGTTTTCTTCATGAGCCTGTTTATATCCGTCAAGACGCAGGTTTGCAGTCTGAATATCATAAGGACCGCTGATTATTGCAATCTTTTTATGTCCGTTCATTATAAGGTATTCAACAGCTTTCTTGGCTCCGTCAGTAGAAGCTGAATAAACAGAGTCTCTGTCTTCAATAGGTCTGTCAACCGCAACAATCGGAATATCTCTTAAAATCGAGTGTGTTTTTATGAAATCCATACTTTTATATGGAACAACAACTAATCCGTCAACCCTTTTTGAAACAAGAAACTCCAGTTTTTCTTTCTCCATCTCAAAATCATTTCTATAGTCACAAAGCATTATCCCGTATCCCTTTTTTAGGAATCCGTCTTCCATTTTTGTTGCAATGCCTGTAAAAAACGATGATTCCAAGCTGGGAATCAATATGCCAACCGTCATAGCCTTGTTGGTTTTCAATGAGCGCGCCAAATCATTGAGCTTAAAGTCGAGAGCATCTATAGCCTCTTGGATAGCTTCAGCATTATATTTTCTGACTGATCCGCCGTTTATGTATTTTGATACAGTTGAAACCGCCACACCGGCGCGTTTTGCTACATCTTTAATATTAGCCAAAGCTCATCCTCCTTGTTAAGCTTTATTGTCGCTTGCGCACATTTTTATCTTAAATTCCACCATATCCTGAGCTGCCTGTCTCCCTGCTCCCATGTAAGCTCTTGGGTCGCTTTCTTCAGGATTTTCTTTAAATAATTCCTTTATTGCATTTGCAAAAGGTATCTTAAGCTCAGTTGCGATATTTACTTTACATATACCAAGCTCAATCGCTTTCTTAACAGCATCAGGTAAAAGGCCGGATGCTCCATGTAATACAAGTGGTATGTTTACAATTTTACGGATATCTTTCAACCTGTCGTAGTCAAGCTTAGGAACTCCTTTGTATAACCCGTGTGCCGTACCTATTGCAACAGCTAAAGTATCTATGCCTGTTTTTTCAACGAAATCCTTTGCTTCCTCAGGCACAGTCATTAATGCGTCTGCTTCATCAACTGCTAAATCATCCTCAACTCCGCCAATCTTGCCAAGCTCGGATTCTATACACATTCCATGCTTTCGTCCAAGCTCTACTACTTTCTTTGTCATTTCAACGTTTTCATCGTAGCTGAGTTTGGATGCATCAATCATCATAGATGTGTATCCTGCTTCTGCACAAGCTTTGAGCAGCTCATAATCTCCGCAATGATCCATATGCAAAGCAACAGGAACATCAGTAAGCTTACTCTGCTCTTTTACAATAGCTGTTATTGTTTCAAGCCCTGCATGCCGCACTGTGCCAGGTGTCGTTGCAATCATTACAGGTGAATTGAGCTTTGCCGCTCCGTTTACAACAGCTTGTACTGTTTCTAGGTTATGTACATTGAAGGCAGGTATTGCATAGCCTTCTTTTTGTGCTTTTTTTATTAATTCCAATGGATTTACAAGTGCCATTTTATCTCCTATAGATGTCTTTTATGGAGCTGTTACTTCTCCGTTTAAATCCCACAAATCTTCCCAGCTCTGGTCATCTTTCCACAAAAATACCTGGCCTTTAATAAGCCTGCAGTTTTTGTCGATTTTCGAAATTGCTTCCATCTCCTTATCGGTAAGAAGGTCAATAATAGAGCATTCGAGATTGCTTCTGTATTCATTTTCACGGATTGAGAAAGGAATTGGTATCTGTCCTCTCTGTACTGCCCATTTAACGCATATAACTGCAGGATGTACACCATGATCCTTTGCGATTTTAACAATAACAGGATCTTCAATGTCCACAGTGTCATTTTCTGTTTTGTCACGGTCAGGTCTGGTCGGAGATCCTATTGGTGTAAATCCAATCGGCTGGATTCCGTTTTCAAGGCAGAAATCAAAGAACTCCTGCTGCTGAAAGTGAGGATGCAGTTCCATTTCATTAACTACCGGTTTTATCTTAGCATCACGTAATAGAAGTTTAAGCTTTGGCACAGTCATGTTTGATGTTCCAATGCTTTTTACAAGTCCCTCTTCTACAAGCGCTTCCATCTGCCTCCATGTTTTCATGAAGTTTTCATGTATATATGGTTTTGCGTTCGGTGAGCGCGAGTCAACATCACATCCCGGTGCATGATAATTCGGGAACGGCCAATGCACAAGATATAAATCGAGATAATCTAACTGCAAATCTTTTAATGTCTTAATGCATGATTCACAAACGTTATCATGCATGTCATTCCAGACTTTAGATGTTATCCATAATTCTTCTCTTTTTATTCCGCCCTGAATAATCTCGCTTAATGCTTCGCCGATTTCTTTTTCATTGCCGTATACTGAAGCACAGTCTATATGTCTGTAGCCATTTGCCACCGCTCCTTTTACTGCCTCTGCAATGTCATCAGCGGAAAATCTGTCCGAACCAAATGTGCCTAGTCCTACAGCTGGGATTTCAGCTCCGTTATTAAGCTTCCTCTTTGGTACTGCGTTAGGATCAATACTGTTTTTTGCAATAGAAAAACTCATAATTCCTCATCCTCTCGGTTTAAATACGAAACGTTTCGTTTTATTATTCTAACATTAGGGAAATGCTATGTCAACAAACTTTAATCATTCATTAAAAAATACAGTTCCAAACTTCTAATTAAGTAAAATTCATCATAAAATTTCAATAAAAATGTAAGTAAAATCTAAAATTCGGTCAATAAATCTTGTATATATGTTCTTGATCCTATCATCTTCTCCGGTTTAATGTTTTCAATCAAAATATCAACGCTGTTTGATAGCCC
Organism: Christensenellaceae bacterium; assembly: GCA_963677605.2. Lineage (GTDB taxonomy): Bacteria > Bacillota > Clostridia > Christensenellales > UMGS416 > JAGLOK01. The sequence continues at coordinate 863,401 of CAXXDX010000006.1, forward strand.
GGTAGTCTGTTCAAGCAAAAGATTATAATTCAGCTGTCCTTCACCCGGAGGCACTACTACAATCTCGCCATCCTCTGCAAGGAAATCTTTTGTGTGGATTACTCTAATCTTATCTCCCAATAGGTCAAATCCTTCTTTGATAATATCATCCTGCAAATCATAATTATATATAGTCATTAAATTTACAGCATCAAAAATAACCCCTAGGTTTGGAGAGGAAATATCATCGATGAGTCTTTTCATTCTTTTAGGTGTGTTTATTATATGTTTGTGAACAGCTTCTACAGCAACAATAACATTTTTTTCTTCCGCATGCTCAACCATTGTTTCCACGCTTTTTAAAAATATGGAATATGCTTCTTCTCCGTGATTTTCATTATTTACTGTGTAGTCACTGTTTAATGAGCCAGTCTCTGTTCCAACAACACGTGCTCCAAATGTTTTACACAAGTCAATATGTTTAATAAATATATCTAAATTGCGTTTTCTTACTTCTTCATCTCTTTGCCCGTAGTTTAAATATGCGCCAAGCACTGAAATGTCAATATTCTTTTGCGAAAGTGCTTTTACAATATCTTCAGCAATGTTTTCATTTAACACCGAGTTTATATCATCAACATCAGGTAAGGCTTTTTTTAATGCAAGCTGAATAGTGTTAAATTCATACTCGGAAACATAATCAGCTATTTTGTCAATACTGTTTTTGCCAAAATCATGTGCCCTGACACCTAGCCTTCTAATCATTACCTTCTCCTAATCATCAATCCTAAGAATTTCAGTATAAGCCAACAGCAGAGGGGCGACACCTTTTGCTTCATCTTTAACAACAGGTTCGGATAAGTAATACTCAACGGTACCATCACGCATAGCTGCTCCGCCCAAACCTGCTACAAGGCATATTCCTCCAAGTGACATTATACCATTTTTTTCTTCAAGATACTTGTTGTTTATAGCAAAAAAAGCCTTCCTTCCAAGCTCCCTGAATTTTTCATCTATAAGTCCAAGGCGTGATGCTTTTAAATACGCATATGCTATTATCGCACTGCCGCTTGTTTCAAGATAGTTCCCTTCTTCTTTAGGCAATCCGACAAGTTGATACCACATTCCGCACTCATCCTGAACTTTACTTAACGATTCGGATAAGTTGTTAAGCATCCTTACTAACACTTGCTTTTCATTTTTATAATCGTCACCAAGAATTTCAAGCGAGTCTACGAGCGCCATAATAAACCAGCCTATCGCCCTAAGCCAGTAATTTTCCGAAAGCCCAGTCTCTTTATCACACCAAAACATCTCCCTCGAAGAATCGTATGCATGATAATATAGCTCTGTTGTTTTATCCTTCATCTTTTCTTCAACGACTGTGAACTGCTGCAGAACGTCCTCTATATTTTTATAATTGTTATATCTTTTCTCCCACTCCAAATAAAACGGCTGGGCCATATATAGCCCATCAAGCCATACTTGATTAGGATATATCTTTTTATGCCAAAAGTTTCCTTCTTCAGTTCTTGGCTGACCTTTAAGCTGTGAATATATTAGATCTGCTGCCTTTTTATACTTCTTTTTTCCGGTTAAATCAAATAAATCAAAAAGCACCTTGCCTTCATTTATGTTGTCAAGGTTATATTCCTCTACACTGTAAGACTTAATGTCCCCGTTTTGAGACACATAATAATCAATAAACTCATCGGCAAAGTTAATATATTTTTTTTCGTCTGTAATATAATAAAGCTCTATCAGAGCTTTAATCATACAACCATCGATATAATTCCATTTCGGCTTACTGCCATTTAAAATATGCTCAATATTCCAAACAGGCTTGTCCGGAGCAGATTCCGTTAACAGCCTGTCTATATATTTCTCCAATAATTCAACTTTCATAATTACTCCTTTATATCAATAGAAGTTTTATCATCTTTATTGTCTCTATTCTTCAATCCATTCATTATTAGCCTCTTTACCGCTAAGAAAAGCATATCATACGCAACGCAAAAAATACCGAAAAGTATCGGTTCTGCTCCCAGAACAATTGAATTTTCGGGCAAACTATTTATTTTTATTGCAGCGTAATTAATAAAATTATATGTGTATGCTATTAAAAAAGACAATATAATTGCATAAATAATATTTAAAAAGAATGAGGCAATCTTCTTTCGAGGAAACATCATATACTTATAATAGTCTATGTTTTTTCTCTTCATCCCTCTGAAGATATTATTTACAACAACATCCGTTATTATACCGAGCACAAGACCGAGAGCCAGTGTAATATCCAGCTGATCTGTTGTGTTTATAAAAAGTCCCCACCCTATAAAAAAGTAAACTGCTCCTGCAAACCAGGCTTTGATCAAAACAGCTCTAAGCCATACGGGAATTTTTCTTTTTTTAGGAATAAATGCTTCTGAATTTTCTGAATTGCTCATTTTTAAAAGTCCAAAACATCCACATCAGGATATTCTTCATCAATCGACTTTTCACCTGAAATTGTTACTTCATCAACATCCAGTATTGATGTATCAATTTTAAGCAGCAATTTATGATATAAAGGCATAAATACAATCGTTAACATTGATGCCGATAAGGCTCCGATATGGACCATAGTCCTATTCATTGACATTGCTATATCCGGTGTAATAGGAACCGGATTGTCTCTTATCATTGTCTCATAGAACATTTCTTTTAAATATAATCCATCTAGTAAACCCTGCAACAAAATTAATACAATAACAACACCTAGCATCAGCTTGTTTAAGTTTCCTTTTGAAAATGCATTAATATGTGAGAATATAGTCAGCATAGATGCCAAAGTTATAATAAACACATATAAGGCAACTATATCAGAGTTTACATATAATGATGCATTTGAATGTTCCGTAAGACTGAATGTATATATTATACAGCTTACAACAAGAAATACCAAAGGTATCCTTTGCGGAGCTCTTTTTAAATTAACTATTTGCTTGTGGAAAAACTCTTTCATTTTGTTATCCTCTTATCGCCTGGCTGGTTTCAGCATCAAAAAAATGCACTTTGTTTCTATCAAATCTTATCCCGATTTCTTCATTCGGATCAAAGTCATACCAACCTTTAAATTTGCACATTACTCTCTTTTGCCCAATGCTTCCATCAATCAATGTATATTGCCCAAGATTTTCATTCATGCGAACTGTCAGCCTCATATCGTCGCCGGGATGAATGTCTTCCGGCCTTACACCTAATATTATGACATCACCAATATACTGACGAAGCAATTGCTCCTGATGTTCATCAGGTTTTAAGATTACATCACCATTTCTTAGTGTGCAGTCATCCAATACACGCATTTTTATAAGGTTCATAGGCGGAAGTCCAATAAAGCTTGCAACAAAAATATTATTGGGAGAGTCATACAACTCAATAGGTTTGCCAATCTGCTGTATAATTCCACCGTTCATAACAACCATTCTGTCAGCTAATGTAAGAGCTTCTATCTGGTCATGTGTTACATAAACTATAGTAGCTTTAAGTCTGTTGTGCAGAAGTTTAAGCTCGCGTCTCATAGAATCGCGGAGCTTTGCATCGAGATTTGAAAGCGGTTCATCAAAAAGGAACACTTTAGGATCACGGACTATAGCCCTTCCCACTGCAACACGCTGTCTTTGTCCGCCCGACAAATGCTTCGGCTTTTTATTAAGCTGATCTGTTAGGTGCAGAATCTTTGCAGCCTTTATAACTTTTTCATGAATTACTTCTTCATCTTCATTCCGAAGCATTAAGCTGAATGCCATATTCTCATAAACAGTCATATGAGCGTAAAGAGCATAGTTTTGGAATACCATGGCAATGTCTCTGTCTTTTGCCGCCATATTGGTTACATCTCTTCCGTCTATCTCAAGCTCTCCGCCCGTTATCTCTTCAAGTCCTGCCACCATACGAAGTGTTGTGGATTTTCCGCATCCTGAAGGTCCGACAAGCACTATAAATTCGCCGTCTTTTATATCCATACTGAAATCATACACAGCCTGGACATTGTTATCATATATTTTATGTAAAGATTTTAACTTTAAATCCGCCATTTTCTATCCCCCAATAACCTTATCGCTGTCTGCTTTACTCAGAAGTTTTATATTTATTGCAGAGTTCAGACCTGCTGCAAATAGGAATACTGCAGAGAAAATAAGGCTTGTTATTGCCAATATGTATTTCCCGCCGAAAAGCATTTCCAAAGTTTTATAATGTGATGGAAGCCAAAAGATTCGAACAACTTGTACTACACCCAACAAAGCCACATAAATGTTCCATTTTTTGGTGTAGAGCTTTAGTTTCTCGCTGCTTAAAAACACAAGCATCATGAAAATTATGTTCATAAGCACATCGGCTCCGGTTACCCAATCGGGAGCAATGCTCCTGTTTGTATATATACTCACAAAATAAACAACATTTGCAATAATACTTAAAATACATAAAGTTGCAGACAGTTTATCTGTCTGATATTTCATTCTGTTGGGATTTCTTTTCACGCCTCAATTCCCCCCATTTGTTTTCTTTCATTTCGCATATTAATAGTCTTCCAAATAAGATTTGCCACAAGTGCCAGAGATGTAATAAACAAAATAATAGATAATACTACTCCCATATCCATCATAAATGTTGAGTATACAAACCTTAGATTGAGCATATCCGTAATTTCTTTCATTCTCTCAAAATCAAGCTGAACATATAGCTGCTTTATATAAAGGGCGTTAACAATTAATGTTGCACCATAGTAAAATGAAAAAATACTAAAGGCCGTTGTTGTAATATAGTTTGACACATAATACAAACGTCTTTTATGAGTTAAAAATAAAAACATAGATATACATAAAAGCATCTGTATAAAACTGTCTCGGAATAACTGTCTGTTAAACGGCTGAATGTTAAAGTATAATTCTGCGCCTTCTATATAAAGCATAGAGCTGCCTGAATCGGTATGGTAATTCAAACTATATAAGTTTGTAGCAAAACCTAGCGCAAACATAAACATAGTACATGCAAGTACTAATGCTGCAATCACTGTAATCTTTTGAAATTTCATCTGTTTATGTCCCATGAGGCACCTCTCAAGTAATTAAGTACGGGAAAGGGAGTAAATCCCTTTCTCGCACATAGTAGTTTTAGTCGTATTAGTCCATCAGTTCCTGAATTCTTGCATAAGCGCTTCTGTATGCTTCAACAAAAATCTTACCGTTAAGTTCATTGTAGAGATAGTCAATTACTTCATCTTTAGCAAGTAATGTTTCTCCATTTGCATTTGTTCCGCCGAATCCATAGATAACATAGTCAGTATAGAAAATACGGTCATTATCGTTATTTCCGTTTCTGAATGCTGTAACTATGTCACTGCAGTTATCAACTATCAAAGTTTCCTCAGCCGCTGTAAGCGGGAATGCTGCAGGAACAAGTGATCTGTATCCTTCAGGAGCTGTAGCTGCATCTGTAACAAGGTGTCTTACGCTGCCTGCGTCTATTGCTGCAAGTACGTTAGCCAAGCCAACTTTGCCGTTTTCTGCAACTGTCTGATATTCCATTCCCTGCTCTTTAATATATCCTATTGGGAATGTAGCTCCGAGCCATTTGCGATAGTAGTTTGTATAGCTTCCGTTTGCCAGATCATAGAGCTCTGTAAGAGCAGCGTCAGCAAGTTTAGGTACCATTTCTCCGCGGTACATTGTCTCACCGTCAATCCAAGCTTCTGGGCCATAACTCATAAGCCTGTTTCCTTCTTCAGAATACTGATAGTCAAACAATGCAAGTGCTCTGTGAAGTTTTGCTTCATCATCAGCAAGAGTAGCAAGTATTGACCAGCCGTTCGGTTTAACTGAACGCCATGAAGTTACGAGTGAATAATAGTTTCCATCTCCATCCCAATCAGCTACCGGAGGTATTACAGGTGCAAGATTGAAGCCTTCGATATCAACTGTGTTGTTGTAAACTGTTGTTGTCTGGCAATAGTCAAATGTCATAAAGCCAAGGTTGTCGTTGAGCAAACGTGCACGGTGATCTCCGCCGTTAAGTCCTGCTGTTGATTCATCTTTATCAAAGTCTTGAAGGATTAAGCCTTCTTTATAAAGCATATTCATCTTTTCAACTGCGTCTATAAGCTCAGGCTGGAATCTTCCGTCCTGAAGTTCGCCGTTTTCGTCAATGAAGAACCAGTTGCTTCTTGACTCAAGACCTTTAACACCAAAGATGTTTGTGAATGAGAATAACTGCTGGATACGTCCTGCCTGATATTTTCTCACAAAGAATGGTACTGCGTCATAATCATCCTGGCCTGTGAGAAGCTGAGTATTAGCAAGTACGCAGCGCATAAGAGCTACCAATTCATCAGCATTGTATGCTGCATCCACACCGCAGAAATGATCTGAACGTTTTACATGGACACCTGCATATGTAGTGTCAATGTAGTCTTTAAGAGCCTGTACTAAACTTGCGCCGTCTTTTGTAGGAAGCTCGTTCTGTATTGTAATAATGTTTTTGTCATATTTCACAGCGACTTCCTGAGTGCCGGATCCGTCACCTGTTGTTGCCAGAATTGTAGTATCAAGTGATTCAGGCATATAAGGTGTGTAGAAAGTGTCAACTGTGCGATCTGTGTCATATACAACTGTGTCGTCATCAAGAAGTTTTTCAACCCAGTCAATACGCATAATCATCATACGCTCGATGTCGTCATATCCGTCGAAATATGGAGCGACATAGATGTGTCCGTCGCCTGTTGTGATGGACTCTTTAACAATACCGTTTGCATCAAGGAATGCGCTGAAGTTAGGCATTAAGTCAAGATATTCATCCAAGGCAAGGAATGTTCCGTTTGTAACAGCATTTCTGTTAACATCGTCAAGGTTGCCAACCATAACATCAACACCGTCAAAGCCTGTTGCTTCAAGAGATGCGAATGCAGCACGGATGTCTTTTGCATCTGTAGGATGAACATCATTGATTGTGAAGTTCAGTCTATTCTGCAATTCAGCCCAAACAGGTTTCCAATCGCCTTCGCGATATGTGTTTCCATCAGCAGCATTATATTCTGGCTGAGGAGTTCCTGCTCCGTCACCTACAGTATATTTCATCTCGATACCGCTTCTGTAGAATACTGACATATTCAGTTCTACATTTTCTGAAGTATCATAGATATCCACTGCAGGTTCTTCTGTTTCTGCCATATCTTTTTCTTCTGTCTCAGCAGGTTTTTCAGTCGCCTTTACTTCTGTTTCTGGTGCTTGTGATACCTCAGGTTCCACCTTTACGCATCCGCTTATTATTGTTCCAATAAGCATAACAGCCACCAATAAAACTAGTGCAGTTTTTTTCATGATTTTTCCTCCCGTTCTAGTAATAGCTTATTCATTGCCCATTTTGAGCAAAACTTAATCTTATTCTTTAACACCGCCGACATTTACTCCCTTTGCAAAATACTTTTGTATATAAGGGTAAATTATGATAATCGGTATAATCGCACATACAACCATAGCGTATATCAGCGACTCCGGTGCATATGATGTTGTAGCTTCATATTCTAAAGCCATAATTTCTTCAAGCTGGTCTCGGATAAACACCTGAAGCGGCCATTCATTACGGTTGCGCACCATTGTTCGCGCCCAGAAGTAGCCATTCCATCTGCTTATTCCGAAAAACAATCCTACAGTAGCTATAGCCGATTTCGACATCGGTATAAACACTTTAAACAGAAGCTGGAAATCGGTTGCTCCATCCACTATTCCCGCTTCTTCAATTTCATACGGCACATTCTCAAATGCGTTTCTCAAGAGAACAACATTGAACGCTGCCATACCCATAGCAATAACTATCAGCCATTTGTCATCCGCAATTCCCATAGCGCCAAATACTGACTGGGTTGCTCTATAGTTCAAAAACTGAGGAACAAGCCCCGCCGAAAACCACAGCGTGAAAACAAGAAAGAAGTTAAATGCTCTTCTGAAAACCAATCTGTTTTTGGAAAGCGCATATGCTCCCAAAACCGATGTTCCAAGTGCCCAGATAGTTCCGTAGAATGTAACAAACAAAGTGTTTGCATAGCTTATCCAAAATCTTTTAGTTAATATAATGTCTCTGAAAGCATCAAACTGAAGCCCCACGGGGAACAATATAACTTTTCCCTGATAGAAAGGTGCTTTGCTGCTAAGTGCTGCCGAAATGGCATACACGAATGGATATAAGCACATCAAAGCAAAAACAGTCAAAAAGACGTTTGCAAAGACTTTAAATATAATTTCTGATTTGTCGAGTCGTTTCATTGACTGCCTCCTTAATACAATGATGTATTAGAAACTTTTCTGCTTATTAGGTTTGCACCCATAACAAGCAGCATAGATGTAACTGCGTTAATCATGTCTGCAGCAGATGCAAGCGATTGATTCGTCTGCGCTCCCGCCTGTATACCAGCTCTCTGGAATACATATGTTGCAACAACGTCAGCTGTACTGTATGTATACGAGTTATACAATAAGAGTACTTTTTCAAAGCCTATTGTAAGCAAGCGTCCTATCTGCATAATAAGCATTATTGTTATTGTTGAAAGAATTCCGGGAAGAACAACATGCTTAAGCTGCTGCATCTTTGATGCTCCGTCTATTCTCGCTGCTTCATAGCTTGTAGGCGAAATGCTAATAATTGCAGCAAAATATACAATTGAACCGTAACCTGCCATCTCCCATATACCAGAAACCTGATATATTGCCCTGAAATATCTAGGTATATATAACATACCGGTGATTATATCTTCCTGCGGTACAAGGCCAATGCTTACCAAAAACTTAGCTACAACACCCGGTTCTGAGAAAACACTTCCTCCTTTTAAGAGCATTGTCACCAAAGTTGTAATAACAACCGTTGAAACAAACCTCGGAAGATACGTTGATATCTGCAAAAAGCTTCTATATACATTCGACTTAACTTCATTAAAGAATAAAGCCAAAATGATCGGCACGGGAAATCCAAACAAAAGAGAGTAAAAGCTTAAAAGGAAAGTATTTCTGAAAGCCTGCCAAAAGCCCGCCGAATCCGCACCGAACATTAGGCTGTAGAAATGCTGAAATCCTACAAAGTTACGCTGTAATATTTTTATCGAAGTATCCGATGTTTTAAATGCTGTTATAAGCCCGTATAACGGCAAATATCTCCACAGCAAAAACACAAGCAGCAAAGGTAGGAGCATTATATATAAGCGCCAGTCTTTTGCTATCTTCCTGCCAACGTTTCTCCAATAATGTTTCTCAAGTTCATCTTGTATGCGGAGATGTTCCGGATAAATTTCTTCATTTTTCTTTTCCATTTTTATCTTCCTCCATTTCCGCTTGTCTTATCAAATACGCCATCTGATCTTCAAACACTCCATCCTGTCTTCTTGCTATCAATATAACTATTACTGTCATAACGGCACTAAGTGCATCAGTAGTCAAATACCTGACAGTATTAGCCGCAAAATGCGTGAAGCCCATAATATATGCAACTACGCCTTTTCCTAAATTTTTTAAAATATAGCCTGTTATTACATATAAAATAATTAGCCATATCTTTTCCCGTATCTTCTCTTTCTCCACGTACTTAAACCACAGTACGTTTACTCCGACAAAACAATTTCCTAAAATATATACAATATATACTTCGGGTTCTGCTCCGTTAAGCGCGCTGTATACCAATCCGCCTAATGCAGCAAGCGGCAAAGCTTTAATTCCATGCCTCATCATTGCAATCAGGATTATTGGCAGAATCACTGAAATCGCAAAAGCTTCTCTTCTAAAGAAGTTCAATGCCACTTTTGACGCTATTTCTAAAGCGCACAACAATATTGCAAAAATTACTAAATCTATAATCACATATTGTTTAACAGTTAATTGCTTGTTCATGTCCACATTCCTTAGGAAAACTTCTTTGTTTTTGCGCTTTCAATCCCGGGATTGCCTTCCAAAACATCGCCTGTTTTAGAATCAAACAAATAAACCTCGCTAAGCGGAATTGCAATCTCTGTTTCACTTCCGGTTTCAGGTATGTCATAAGGTGACACTTTCACAATAAGCTTGTGATCCCCTAACTGTGCATATACGTTTACATTGTCCCCCAGGAGTTCTGTTAAAATAACCTTGACTTTTACATTCTGATATTCTTTGTCGTTTTCCATGTATTTAGGCAAAACAACTGATTCCGGTCTGAATCCATAATCAACCTTCATACCTTTTGCAGATTCAAGTGAAGCCTTATGCTCTTTTTTAACATTAAGCCCATCTGCCATTCCCTCCGGATACAGCTTCCCGTCTTTTTCAAAACAAGGAATGAAGTTCATCGGCGGCTCTCCTATAAATCCTGCTACAAAGCGGTTTACTGGAGCAAAGTAAAGTTCGCGTGGTGTTCCTATTTGCTGTATGTAACCCTCATCCATAACAACAATTTTGTCAGCCATAGTCATAGCTTCAGTCTGGTCATGAGTAACATAAATAGTCGTTGCACCAATACGTCTGTGTATTTGCATTATTTCAGACCTCATCGTAACCCTCTGTTTTGCATCAAGGTTTGAAAGAGGTTCATCCATCAAAAACACTTCAACGTGACGGATTATTGCGCGGCCCACCGCAACACGCTGGCGCTGTCCGCCGGAAAGTTCTCTCGGCTTTCTTTCCAGATAATCTGTCAACCCAAGTATTTTTGCAGTTTTGTGAACTCTTTTTTCTATTAAGTCTTTGTCCATACCTCTTAAAGTAAGTCCAAATGACATGTTTTCATAAGTTGTCATATGCGGATACAACGCGTACGACTGGAACACCATAGCAACACCTCTGTTTCTCGGTGTTTTTTGGTTGGCAAGTTCATCATCTATATAAAGTTCACCAGTTGTAATATCTTCAAGGCCGGCTATCATGCGAAGCGTTGTCGATTTTCCGCATCCTGACGGTCCAACAAATACAATAAACTCACCTTTTTCTATCTCCAAAGAAAAATCATGCACAGCATGAAAGCTATTGTTTGCATATATTTTATTAATCTCTTCCAGTCTGATATGTGCCATATTCTGCCCTTTATTTATTATTTAAATCGTTTTATTTGGGTTCGGATTCTTTCTAATTATCCTGAGCCCAAATCTTCATTACTTTTTCTTCAACAATTTCTTTTAAATTCTTTTCAATAAAATAATCTCTGTACTCTTTATAGATTCTTCTTCCAAGCCTGACTGCACCGCCATGAAGATGTCTGCTTATAGTCTCTTCAATCGCTCCAAAGTCCTTATTCTTGATTATTGTCAAGAAGTTTTCATGTTCTTTATATATATCTTCAAAGTGTTTGACAGCCACAATATCCAGCATCCTGAATCTCGTATAATGTATATGCGATTTTTGGATTTCATCCCATACCATGTCTTTGTTTATTGCGCTATACCAAACCTTATGAAAATTTGCATCCAACTCATAAAAGTCTTCTGCTTTAAAATCACTGTTGCTTATCAATATCTTCTGCAACTTCAGATAATACTCAAGCTCAGCGATAACTCTTTCATCATAGTTATTAATTAAATCCCTTAAAACCATACTTTCTATAGCAATTCTCATATATATAAGCTGGAGTATATTGTCCATACTCATAAGAGTTATGAAAGTAGACTTATACGGGACCGAAAATATCAAGCCTTCATTTTTTAGCCTTTGAATAACTTCCCTGCTGGGCGTTCTTGAAACATTGTACTTTTCACATATCGTTTGTTCGGTAAAGGTTTCGCCCGGCTGCATTACAAGATTTAAAATATCTTCTCTTACAAGCCAATATATCTCTTCGCTCGCTTTGCTTTCAGTGTATGATTTGTAGTTATTCATTCTCTCTCCATCATTGTCTAGTTACTTCATATTATTCATATCTACATGGTCCATATCATCAAACTTTATATTTTCGCCGCACATTCCCCATATGAATGTATAGCTTCCTGTTCCTACGCCGCTGTGGATTGACCAACTTGGAGATATTACTGCCTGTCCGTTTGATACGACAATGTGGCGTGTTTCGGATGGTTCACCCATTAGATGGAATACCCTGTCGTTATCATTCATTCCAAAGTACAGATATACTTCCATTCTCCTTGCATGAGTATGGCAGGGCATTGTGTTCCAAACGCTTCCGGACTTTAAAGTCGTCATACCCATTGTAAGCTGGCATGTATCCAGTACAGCAGGATGTATATACTGATTTATTGTTCTTACATTCAAATTCTCTTTATTGCCAAGCTCAACTTTATTTGCTTCAGCCAATGATATCTTTCTGCTTTCAAATTCTTTATGCGCAGGGCATGAATTCAAATAAAACATTGCCGGATCATTTTCATCGATGCTTTCAAATATTACTTTTTTAACACCTTTTCCAATATAAATTGCATCAGCATGATCTAGTTTGTATGTCTTTCCATCCAAAATAACCGCACCGCTGCTGCCTATATTTATAATTCCCGCTTCTCTTCTTTCAAAAAAATAATCAGCACTTAAAAGGCTTCCATCGTTCATCGGCAACGCTTTTTTTGTGGGTACAATACCGCCGACAATTATCCTGTCAATATGGCTGTATGTAAAACTCGCCTCTCCGGGAATAAAAAGCTTTTCTATAAGATACTGATTTCTTAGTTCTTCAGTGTCAAAACCTTTAGAACTTATTGGATCTGTGGAATATCTGATATCCATCCTTTTCCTCTCAAACTTAAATGATTCGTCATTTAGAATATAATTTATATCTTGTATACATTGTATACACATTATATTAAATGTACTTTATCTTGTCAAAACATTTCATGTTTTTTTGTGCAATTATTTGTGCATTTTGTACTAAAAATTAAAAATTGCATGTTTTTGCTCTATTTTTAAAAAGTTTTTTTTGGAAAGTTTGCAGCAAATAAACAAAAAAATAAGCCCTGCACTATTATGTGCAGAGCTTTTTTGTTTATTCGCATATTACCAAATTAAAAATGATTTATCTTTCAATCTTAATATAGCTTCTATAAAAAAGTAATCACCATAAATTATTTTATTATATCCTTGTTCATGATATGAAACTTTGCCTCCATCCACAATCCCATCAGTCTCTTTATCCCAATCACAGAATTTATCATCCGTAGCTTTTAGAATTTTTAGTGCTATAGACCGATAACGTTTATTATCAGTATCTTCCACGAATTCACAAAGCTCCAGAAGACCGCATGCGGCACATGTTCCGGCTGTTGTGTCATATAAAACCGGATCTTTCGGCGCTCTGAAATCAGAGAGCGGCAGATATCCCGTTTCTTCAACATTTGAAATAAAATAATCTGCTACTTTTTTTGCAGTCTCTAAATATCTTATTTCGCCTGTATGTCTGTAGCTTAGCGCAAATCCATATATCGCCCAAGCCTGTCCCCTTGACCAAGACGATCCCTCTGCATATCCCTGACCTCCCGGAGTTTCAAGAAGCTCTCCGTTTTCAGGATTTAAAATTGCTATATGATTGCACGATCCGTCTTCTCTAAGAAGAACATTTATAGCTTTGTCGGCATGCAACATTGCAACAGCATTAAATCTCGGATCATCCAAAACTTCTCCTGCCCAATATAGTATTGGTATATTCATAAGGCAATCGATTATCATCCAGCCCGGCCTGTCATCATTCCAAGCTCTGATAAACTGTCCTACAGGATTATACCTTCCGGCCAGTATTGTTGCAGCATGCAGTCCGCGAGCCCTGGATTTATCGTTTCTTGTAAGTCTGTAGTTTGCAACAGAGGTATGAAGCCACATAAATCCAACATCATGATACAGTCCCTCAAATCCCTCAAGTGCAGCATCAAGCTTTTTTTCAACTCCTTCAGCCGCTATTTTGAGCTTTTTATCATTTGTGGCATTATATATTTGCCATAGGATTCCCGCCCAAAAGCCATTAGTCCACCAATAGATATCAGTATCTGCTTTATCTTCATCGTATACTCCATCATTTGCAATATATATTATCTTGTCTCCGTGTCTTTCAACTTGCGCAGACACTTTATCTATAATCTTTTTATATACATCATCAATCCATATACTGCTGCTATTTTCCATGTCAATACCTCATATCATATTACTTGTTGTTTGAAAATAAATTTACTTGTTTTGCTTTCAAACTGTCTTGAACATATTTATAGTTAACTTCGCTTACAGGAATTTTCATTCCTATAGCTTTTGCTGCAACCACTCCAGCAGCCTGTCCAGTTAATGCTGCCGAAGGTATCACCCTTGCCGTTTCCCATCCTTCACCGTCAGCACTTATCACTCTGCCGGCCGCCAATATGTTTGGATAGTCACTATTGTATAAAGCTCCGATCGGGATTTCATAATGCCTGCCTCTTTGTCTGAAATCACCTATCGCACCTATTGAGTTTTCAAAATGCCTGCCATCCTCAGCCAAAAAAGTTTCATCACCTATCATACATCTTGTCTTTCGCAGCTGCGGCATATTCGGAAGAGTGTAAAGGCAGTACTCATCAGTATTAAAAGACTTGATTTTATCAAACAAAAGAGACTGCCCTGTAATGATATAATCATTTACCGAATCAGCGTTAAACTCATTGTATATAGGTACACCTTCCGGTTGACCTCTACCGTTCAGGTCTGCTCCCACATGAAATTGTCCGGTATTAAGATTAAACAAATTCTTTGTGTTATACGCTTTTTCAATCGTTTTTATGTTACAGCCATGTCCGTAATAAGTAAGATAATTAGTCCCATACCTATGAGGAACACCTGCTCTGTGGATTAAGTCTGCATCGCCTGTTGCATCTATCAAAACTTTAAGCGGATAATAATGCCTTCCGCTTTTGTTTTCTACAATAATGCCACTTACTATGTTTTCTTCCATTACTGGATAAGAACAGATTGTGTCATAGCATACTTTTATGCCTTCTTTTTGTAAAAGTTCATTTAATGCAAGTGAAAAAACTGACGGATTAAAAAATGTGGAATATCTTCTTTTCGGTTTGGTTTCTGCATAGGAGCCATCTTTCCAGCTTTCGTCAAGATTATCGTAACCATGCTTAATTGCTAGTTTGAGGAGCTCTTCTGCTATTCCTGTTGTTAATACACTTCCCTCACCATCGCAAAGAGGCTCGTACCAGTTTACCAGTCCAAGTGTGGCAAGACCGCCTAGAACGCAACTCTTTTCAATAAGCATAACATCCAATCCTTCACGTTTTGCGGAAAGAGCTGCAGAAATTCCGGCTATACCACCTCCTGCAACTATAACTTCATAACCCCTTTTCACAGGAATCTTTCTGGTTTCGGTAATTGTAGCCAAATTATTAACCTTTCATTATTAAATTACTTCTATATTGAGAGTTGTCAGGTCTTGCTGAGTCTTTCTTTAAACATTATGAATATTTCTATATTGAATCAGACTATTCCAATCATATCGGCTGACGCAATGAGGACCTGATCTTAAATGATATCCTATCTCCCCTTCGTGAAACTTCTGCCCCGGTTCTGGAAAGTTGTCCTCAGCAACAAATCCCTTTTTGCTATATATTCTATAAGCAGCACTTGCAGAATATGCTGCTAGATACTCACCTTCATAATCTACACAGCTGTCCTCTTCACCCGAAAACAGATAAAGATTTCTTGGTGCAACAAGCGATAAAAGGAAATGTGAATCATAGGGCAGATTTTTTTCATCAGATTTATATTCAAGATAATTTCTGCAAAACCAGTATGGAAAACATCTAATTAAATGATTGATATCTTCCCTTTTGTTTTCCCTGTAAAAAGATGCTCCGCCGGTTCCCGATATCATTGGAACAACAAGTGAAAATCTTCCATCATTTGCCCCAGACCAGAGCGCAGCCTTTCCTAATCTTGATGCTCCACAAACCGCAATCTTCTCCGAATCCACACCTTCAACTTTTTGAATATAATCCATCACACGGCTGAAAGCCCACGCCCACTTGGAAAGGGCTCCCCATTCAGTTTTATTTGAAGAGTCAGGATATAACGCATTCCCCCTTGGATATTCATCTTTTCTATCTGCAGTTACGTCCTGATAATAAAAGCTAGCTATTCCGTATCCCTGATCAACTATCTCCTCAATAGGTACATTATCCGTTTCAACAACCGGTGAAAACGATGCATACAAAAACATTGGTGCTTTATTTTTCATCTTTGGAACAATAATATTTATCGGAAAGCTTAAGACTTCCCGCGATTTTATTTTATCGCCCCAAACATACGGATGCGTATATTTATGCGAAAATGACGGAAATCCTCCTGCTAGATAATCCATAGTTATGCTTATCATCACTCTTTTAAGCATAGCTTTTCCACATACAGCATTATCATCTTCCATTATAACGTCAGCTGATACTTCACAGTTTACGTCAGGTGTTTTGCCATAGCATGTGTTTTCAAGAAGCGCTATTATCTCCTGTCTTCTTACTTCCCAATCTTTAATACTATTAACATGCTTTCCGCTATGCAGTTTTAGAAGTTCTGGTAAGTTTCGGTTTTTAATCTGTTCATCTAAAAATATACTCATTTGAAATCAGAAAACTCCTATTATTATTTTTATTTCTTTCAATTATATTGGTTTATTAAACAAAATGGAATTTCTTTATTGCGGTCACATGTCAGCTTGCCATCAATTATTTCAAGTTCCGCTACCTGAATAGCATTTCTGCTTCTAAGATAAAAATCTTCATCGGAAGCATCTTCAGGCAGGGTTGGACGCGAAAAATAAAATATAAATGCCCTGCCATTGTTTATCAATACATCAGCGTGATTACCTTTGTCATTATCCCAAGAGCGTTCACCAGCCTCTTTTAGAATGTTTCCATCCTGTCTAGTCCATACGCAAAAATCATCCGATTCATAAATGGCAAGACCGTCCCAGCAATCCGTTATCATCCACTTCTTGCCGCCAAATTCAAACACATTCGGTCCTTCGTGAGAGCAGTCGCAAACTTCCGGTCCTACTACATCCCAATTATACAAATCACGGCTTACAGCAGCATAAGAATAACTGTTGTTATCTTCGTCCTTATACCACATTTTATAAACTCCTGATTCAATCTCATATATACATGCATCTATCACTCTGTTAGATGAAAGCTCAATTTTACCTTCACAGTTCCAATCCCACATGTTTTCTGAAGTGTAATGAATAATGCTTCTTGGATAATTCCAGTCTGTTGGTATCCCAGTGATATAGGAAACATACATGTGATATATGCCTTCTGCGCAAATAATCTCAGGAGCCCAGAATGTATTATGTCCCGGTTCAAAATCCAGATTTTCAAGCGTTCCTCTGTATAGCCATTTCGAGCCATCATCCGAGCTTGCAACGCCAATTTTTGTGCCGTGTATACTTGAAAAGCCTACAGTTATATCTGTGGCTCTTCTTTGCGTATACAACATCCACCAGTTGTTTTCACATCTGTTCCAAATAACTACCGGATCTGTAGGGCTGTCGTATATAGGATCTCTGAATAATGGGGCATTCGCGGTTTTCATATCGCTATTTTCATTTGTCATGATATTATTATCTTCCTAAAAAGTAGTTACAGGTAATAATTATTTGCATATTCTGCATGAATCTCTTATAACAAGCTCAGTTTTTATTATATTTTCCTTCTCAGCCTTCTTGCCTTCTATAGCATCTATCAATACTTCTATAGCTTTTTTCCCTAATTCAAGCGCTTTTAAATCAACAGTTGTAATACTCGGAACAACGTACTCACTCATCGGCATATTGTCAGAGCCTGCAAACGAAATATCTTCTGGCACTCTCAGTCCGGCTTTTCTTGCTGCATAAATAGCACCTATTGCGACAAGGTCGTTAAGACATATTACAGCGGTGGGAAGACTAGGCTTCTGAAGCAGCTCTGTCATACATTGTTTCCCGCTTTCTACATCGAAGTCGCTTGGCACATAGTATGAATCATCAAATGAAATTCCGTGCTCTTCTAGTGTTTTTTTCATTGTGCTAAGGCGAAGAAGAGTTGGCTGAATCGCCAAGTCTCCCCCTATAAATGCAAACTTCTTATGTCTGAGCGAAACAAGATAATTTATAAGAGCTCTTGTTCCGGACGTCTCATCTACACTAACATGCAGTGTGTTTCTTTCAGGCATAGCATCATTTATTGTAACAACAGGCATTCTCTCCGATAGTTTGTCTATCATCTCCGTATGCTCGCTTATTGGTTCAGTTTCATTTACTGCACCGCCCATTATAAGCATGCCGTCCACTTTTCTTTCCTGAAGAATGCGAACATAATGCGATTCTAAGTTTGTACTATGACGGATAGTGTCATTCATTGTACAACCAAGAAGCAGCGTATATCCTTTTGTAAACGCTAACGCTTCTGCACCGTAAAAAATCTGACTGTAAAAAGGGTGTGTAATGTCGGGAAGTATAATCCCCAGAGTATGAGATTTCCTGTTTGACAAAGAGCGTGCCATCGAGTTTGGAAGATAGTCATATTTTTCTATTATACTGAGTACTGCTTTTTTCCGCTTCTCGCTTACATTTGCATTGCCTGTAAGAACTCGTGATACAGTTGATACAGACACGCCAGCCTCTTTTGCTATCTCATAAATTGTAATGTTTCCATCTTTTTCTTTCTTCATTGTTTCATTCACCAATTAATGATATGGATATATAAATATCCGTGTTCTGATTTTTTATATATAATTTTGATATTATAATATATTTCATAGAATTTATCAATATTAGGTTCATATTTGCAAGCGGTTTCATTTAATATTAACACAATATATAGAAGGTTTCAATAGCACTGTAGCTTATATTATTCAAATTATTTTAATTTTTCATGAAACCATTTGCAAGAGTGCGTTTATAGTTATAAAATGAATGTGTATTATATCAATAACCATTCATTTAGGGAGGATAAAATGGGACTATTTAAAGTAAATAACAAGCCTTTTCTTCCGCTGGGCGGACAATCCAACAACTCAAGTGCATATAATAAGTCAGAACTGGAGTCAGCAATCAAAGGAGTTCTCGCTATAGGCGGCAACACTCTTGAGGCCCCTGTTTACTGGGAACAGATAGAGCCCAATGAAGGCTCATTTGATTTTACAGCTGTAGATGAAATGTTTGAAGCATGCAAAAGCGCAGATCTAAAATTAATAATACTATGGTTTGCCACATGGAAGAACGGAGAAATGCGTTATGTTCCGGAATGGGTGAAAGCAGACACCAATAGGTTTGAACGTGTAGTATCCTATTTAAGTGCTCCAATGAACGTTCTTTCAAGCCATTGCAAAGAAAACTTGGAAGCTGACAAGAAGGCTTTTTCCGCTCTAATGGGCCACATTAAAAAAATCGATCCAACTCTTAGCACCATAATTGCTGTCCAAGTTGAAAACGAACCCGGTATTTTAGGCTCTGATATGGATTATTCTATGTCCGCCCAAAACGATTATGCCAAAGATGTACCTGAAAAACTTATTGGATTTATTAAACTAAATCCGGAAGGAGAGGCATATAGAATATGGTGCGAAAATGGGAAGCTTGACTCCGGCACATGGAACAAGCTTTTTGGATTGCATGGCCCGGAAATGTGCGAGTCATATTATATTGCATGTTATATAAACACAGTCGCTAAAGAAGGAAAAAATGTGCTCAATGCACCAATGTCGGTAAATGTTTGGATGGGCGAACATGGATGGATGATTCCGGGCTTTTACCCTGCAGGAGGCGCAGTAAGAAGAACGATAGATATCTGGAAGCATGCAACGCCCGATATCGATGTAATAGCACCTGACATTTATTTAGGAAATTTTTCAGATTACGAAGCAGCATGCAAAACATATACAAGACAAGACAACCCACTATATATTCCGGAATCAGGAGCAAATGATCAAAATGCGTTTAATATGATAAAAGCTATTGCCGATTATAACTGCGAAGGATATTTTGTATTTGCAATAGACTGTATTTTAGATGCAGATGGCAATCTCAAACCGGAATGCAGAAACTACGCGCTTTCTTTTAAAACAGTCACAAACATCGCACCTCTTCTGCTAAAATATAGAGGGACAGGCAAAATACACGCTGTTATCCAAGAACCATATAGGCAGTTTCAAAATTTTGAATTCGAGAACTTCTTCTGTGCAGCTTTATTTGCAGGTCAGGGAGGCTTGTTTGTAGGCAAAGATCATAGACATCGCCAAGATCCGTCAATGACAAAAGATCTTCCCCATTTTGGTTTTGTAATAGAAGCTTCGCCAAAAGAGTTTTATATCGCAGGTCACATGCACATATACTTCGCACCCAAAAAGTCTCCAGACTGGAACCATATAAACAAAGGTGTTTCTCCAAGCTTTACACCAGTGGATTACCTTAGTGTTGAAGAAGGATACCTTGATGAATCAGGAAACTTCACCGCCACAAGAAAAAGAAATGGAGACGAAGTAGTATTTTCAAGTTTCTGGGCATCACCTCAATGCGGAGTAGTAAGAATAAGGCTAAATTGAACAAAAATATAAAAAGTGCCCCTGCTGTTGCAGGGGCTAATGCGGTTATACAGATCTCGGAAAGGCATATTTAGTCTCGCTTCCTTCCCCAGACAATTATGTTATAACCATAACATCTAAGCTGTGTTGCATAACATTATATGCAACGCAGTTTTTTTACACTTTTATAGTTCTGGTTCTCATACCTGGACTCTTTACAATAAGTTTAGCATCAGATTTATTTTCCTTTTTAAGATACACAACCAATCTTCCGTTATGTGCTCTTTTATATTTAGCGCTGTATTCTGTAAGGTCTGACTGATCACCATTTTCTATACCAAGAATCTTAACTTCTCCCTCTGTTTCAAAATAAAGTCTTGTATTGTCTGTACATGCTCTGTTTCCGTTTGAATCAATCATAGTACATTCAACCTGTACTATCTCATCATTTTTGTCTCCCCAAATATTAAGGCAGATATCACAGCTTGCCATAGAAGTTTGAAGGCAGTCCTCAGCAAAATTATCTTCATCCGAAACAACAGCTTCTATAACTCCTTCTTCAAATTCAACCTGATACTTTGCGTATCCGAGTTTATAATCAACACTCTTTTTGCCCTGGCTTTTGCCATTTACTATAACTTCAACTTCCTCTGCATTTGAGTAGCAGTAAACATCAATAACATCACCAGGGATATAGTTCCACTTTCGCTGTAGTCCGAACAGTTCATATTCCATTTTCTGATCTGCAATATTAGTAAGCATGCTGACTACAGGTTTTTCCGACCATAAGCTTTTTCTGTAGTAATACATAGGTTTTTCATAGCCTGCTAAATCAAGCAGCCCAACTTGAGAACCGCGTATCGGCCAACCATGTGCCTCTCCCAAGAAATCAACACCGGTCCATAAAAATTGGCCGCACACAAACTCTCTTTCCTGTACTGCCCGCCAGCAGTCAACCTCATGTCTGTTCTCGCTGCCTAAAAAAGCTTTGTCTGCATATTGCTTGTGGTCTTCATCATAAAGATGTTCTTTATAGTTGTAGCAAACTACGTCAAAAATATCCACCAGCCCGATTTTCGCCGACAACTCCGGGAAAGCAGATGCTATAACTACAGGTCTTGTGTCATCACATGCCAAAACAATGTCCCGTAATTTGCTTCCTACAGGTATAAGTCTTTCAGAATTTGGCCTTCTGGCATCAAACATTCGCTCTTCTTCTGGTTTGTTTTTGTCATTATTACCAGTCATTTCAGAAAACAAGGGATGGCAGTAAGGATCATTGGGATAATCTATCTCATTTCCTACAGACCACATCACTATGCTGGGATGGTTTCTGTCCCGAAGCACCATTGCCTCCAAGTCTTTTTTATGCCACTGCGGAAAATCTTTCGAATACCCTTGATGTGCCGGCGGATAAACATTATGTCCGCATTGCCATTTGTTTTTTACACCTTCCCATTCGTCAAACGCCTCGTCCATAACAAGAAAACCCATTTCATCACACAAATCATATAATTCAGGCATTGCAGGGTTATGGCTCATCCTGATCGAATTACATCCAGCACCTTTAAGCTTCTCAAGCCTGCGTTTCCACACATCTTTATAAACTGCAGCGCCTAAACATCCGGCATCATGATGAACACATACGCCCTTCATTTTGACTGATTTGCCATTAAGAGAAAATCCCTTGTCACTATCAAACTCGAAGCTTCTTATGCCAATATTCAACTTCTGCTCATCATCGCAAACCTTTGCAGTTAACAAATAGAGGTTTGGATTATCTATACTCCACAACATGGGATTTTTAACTTTACCGTGGATTTTAATCTGCATATCAGAGTTCGCTGATACCTTATAATTTTCTGAAAACGAAACTGCTTCTTTGCCCTCTGAATCACACAATCTGAACTCAACCTTTGCATCCACTTCTTCGCAGCCCGCATTTAATATCTCAGCACTAATTTCAATATCAGCAGACTCTGTATCCGAGCAAATCGTTTTGAAAAATATGCTATCAGTGTTTAAATAAACTTTGTCATAAGCTCTCAGGCTCACTTTTCTTGTAATTCCTGAACCAGTAAACCATCTTGAGTCAGCAATATCAGCGTGTTCAACCTTTACACTTATAATGTTTTCATCCTCGCCAAAGCAAACAAAATCAGATATATCATACTCAAAACCTATATATCCATTTGGCCTCATTCCCAGGTAATATCCATTTATCCATACCTGGCCGTTCTTATACACCCCGTCAAAAACAAGCTCTATAACCTTATCCTTATAGTCTTCGCTTAACTTAAAAGACTTGCGATACCAGGCTATTCCTCCTGCTAAATATGCAGTTCCGCTTGAGAATTCTTTAGAAAAAGGCATAGTAACTGACCAGTCATGAGGTACATCAACAGTTTTCCAGCCTTCGGGTTTATATCTCTTTTCCCAAGCCGTGGAAATATCACCATAGTAAAATTTCCAATTATCATTCAGATGAACAGTTTTCATCTTCCCACCTCCATAAAATACCTTCTGCTATAATCCTAACAATCAATATGCAATCATAGGAATGCTTATTGGTTTTTCACCAAACGGTTCTTCGTCACCGTTTGCGACTTTATATATCATTTTTGAACACTCTCTTGCAGCACCCATAATCTCTTTATGCGGAATAGAACAGACATCAAACAACCCTATGTTGTAATTTTCTCCGTCAAACCTGCCCAATGCGAATTGGTCATAACACTGGAAGTAATGGCAACCAACACCATGTGAATGTGCAGCCGCTCTTTCGCAATAGTATCTAAATGCCTTACCCCTATCTTCCTGCGACTTCACAGCTTCTAAACCAGTAGCCGTAAGACCGGCATCAAGAGCACCAAAGTGAAACTCTCCTATCATTATCGGCAAATCAACATTAAGCTTTACAACACCATCCAAATCATCTGTCGGGTCTACTGCATAACAGTTAATCGAGAATACATCAAAGTGCTGCCATCCTGTTACCACTATTTCATCGGATATCCACGCCCACCTAATACCAAGATTCATATGATTTGGATCAATTTCTTTGCATGCCTGCGAAGGAATACGAATATATTCTTCAAGCATGATTTTTGAAAACTCCATCATATCTTCATGGCTCTTTTCCGTCCACGTGGATACTTTTTCCTGCCTTTGCAAAAGACCATCGAAGCTTTCATACTCTTTCGCCCAAGCGATGTTTAAATTATCTATTTCAACATATTTATTAATAAGATAATCTATAAGCTTTGTCTTGCATTCTGTTTTTTGTGTATTGTACAGCACTTCATCAGCAATAACCAAATGATCCACAAACGCCCATGATGGTTCATTTCCCAGAAAATAACCTATCATATAGGAATCATCTTTATATTTCTCAAGAAATTTCGCTGTATCTTCACAACTCTTTTTATACTCATCTGAAAATACATCAGGAAAATCTCTGAATATTTTCTTTTCAGTAGTAGGAAAATGAGGAAGAGTCGCAACATAAGGCATTTTTGTTTTGCCAAACAAGTTCGGATCAGACCAATTTGCCAGAGTATTCATACCATGGCTTTTAAGCTGTCCCGTTATGTACTTTGTCCATTTTTCATACCAGTTATCGCCAAAAGCCTTGTATAGATTAGCTTGTTCAAAAGAGAACATAAGCGGTTTTCTTCTGTCTCCTTCAAAAAACCTTCTCGAAAAATCACTATACATGTCTTTGTATTGATTATCTTCGCGTTCAGGAAGCCAGTCCATAAACTTTTCAAGTCCGTCAACCCTACAGTCTGCTCTAGCAGCAACACAATCAGGTCCAACACTGAAAAACGCATTTCCTATAGGATCAACCAACCACCACTTGCCGTTTTCCTTCTTTTTCGAAAAGTATCCGGTTCCTTCAGTCAGTTTTTTCCCCTTCCAACCGCCATACTCATCCCAATCGGTATCAGCATACATGTAATCCAGACCATCAAATTCACTCATTAAAACTGATGACATCTGTTTAACATCCTGCATTTTTCCTTCCCAGTTTTTAAGCTTATACTGTCCCATTTCATCAATAAGCTTAATATCCGGCAAAGGATATTTTTTTGGCTCATCATCCGTTAGTCGTATTTCAGACAATCTTAACTTTACATCTTGAAAGCAAGGATAATTTGAAAGGACTACTCTGCCAATTTCATTTTTTTCCACTCTTCTTCCATGGCAAACAACTTTAAGCTGTCCTTCATTGTGACCAGGGAATAATATGTGACCATCCAAAAGGTTCAAGTCAATGCAAATAAGTGTACGCACTTTAGGCATAAGGCCAAATCTTAAGTTGAAGATAGGCTCTCCGTCCATGTCTTTCTTGCTGAAAAGCAACATATTCATAGCCAGACTATGTTCTTGCAGCACTTCAGCAAAAAAAGTCAGATAACGTTCTTTGCATGTGATTATTTCAGGAAGATATATCCCGCCGCCATCTGCTGGAAGGCCAAGGACTGCATCGGAATAATCTCCGGATATTATGCTTGTGTTTTTTGTTAATCTATCAACAGATATGTTAATCAAAATTTACTTCCTTCTAATAAAATGGCTGCAGTCACGCGTGCAACTGCAGCCGCTTTTAAGTCCTATAGTTTTTCAGTAGATTCTATTCCATTGCTTTGTAAGCATCAAGCTGTGCCTGAATTTCATCTAACATTTCCTGAAGTCCAGCATCCATAAGTGCCTGCTGGAATGCAGCTACTTCTGCTGCAGGATCAGCTGTTTTGCCCCATGCAATTGTCGGAATATATGTTGAGCATACATCACCGATTGATGCAATAAGAGTTTCGCTGCTTGACTTATCAAAGATGAATTTTCCAAGAGGATAGTCTATTGCATATGTGTTGTACTCATCATAGAGATCCCATTTGCCGTCATAATGCTGTGCATTGTCAAGCTCAAGGCTATCATTACGTCCCCACCAGAAGTTAATGCCAAGGCTCATTGTTGAGCTGTCATATCCTTCAGGATCATCTTTTTTGCCGTCTTCTGTTATTACATAGTCAACGCCTTCTATACCATAGTTGTATAATCTGTAAAGAGTTTCTTCGTTTCTGATTTTGTCATAAACCATAATAGCTCTTTCAGGATGCTGCGAGTTTGCTGCAACTGCACATGCGCCGTGAGTAACTATGTCTCTTACCAAGTTTTTGCTTGTTTCGGAGAATGAATACATCTGAAGGTCAGAACCAGGTTGTTTAAGATCCATGTTTGGTCTTGTGCCTGTTACGTATGTCTGTGTGTGATGCTGGTCTGCAGCAGTCTGTCCAACATACATTAATTCACGTGTGTCACCATCATAGTTAAGAACGTCTTCTCTCCAGAAGCCTTTGTCTGCCCATCTTTTCATCATTACAGCATAGTCTACAAACATATCATCCATGTAAGGACATACGACTGTATAAGGATCCGCCTGTGATACATAGAAAGGAGCAAAGTTACCGGCTGAGATACCGTTTATAACAAACAAGTCAGAATATGCATTTACATAGTGTCCGGAGAGACCTGCAACTATTCTCGAACCTGAAACATCCCAAGGAACTACGTCAGGATGATTTTCAAGCACGCCGTCAAAATAAGTTTCCAAGTCTTCAAAGCTTGTAACGTCGTCAAGACCTGCTTCAGCTGCCCAGTCGCCTCTGTAGAACATGCCATGGTTTGTCCACTGTGAATACTGATCTTCTGGGAAGAAATAGATGTCGCCTTCATAGCGGCATTCGTCCCAATGGCTTTCAGGAACAGCTTCCCATGTCTTAGGAGCATATGTAGCAATCATTTCATCAGGCAATGCCATGAATGAACCTTTTTTCGTGTTTTCCCAAGCATTCAGCCAGTCAGTAGCAGTACCGATAAGATCCAATGTTGGGTCTCCGCTAGCAAGTGTCAGGTTATACTGTGTTTGCCAATCTGCCCATTCAATATACTGAAGCACAAGCTCACAGTTGATATCTTCCTTGAGTATTTTGTTTACTTCTTCCATGGTAGCTTCCATTCTTCCGTTTGTAGGAATGTTACCCATGTTAAGCCAAGTAATTGTTTCGAACTCAAGTTCTTCTTCTACCATTTCTTCTTTTTCTTCAGTATCTGCTTTTTGAGTAGTTTCTTTTGCGGTAGTCTCTTCTTCTTTGCTTGCGTCTTCTTTATTGCAGGCTGTTGCTGCAAAAATCATTACGAAAACAAGCATAAACACGATAATACTTTTAATTCTTCTTTTCATTTTTTACTCCTTTTTTAATATAAATTGCATTACCAAAACTAAATTTCATTAAATCTGCATCACCTCACCCTTTGACCGATCCTACGGTTATTCCTGAGATAAAATATTTTTGAACAAAAGGATAAAGCAAGATTATCGGCCCCGTCGCCAACATGGCTGTAGCCATTTTTAGAGTTTGAGTCGGCAGTGTGCCTACAACAACATTCGCGCCAGCCAGCGATCCTTTCAGAGCAGCAGCTTCGTTAACTATCTTGTATAAGTAATACTGCAAAGGTTTGTATTCAACATTCGGCAAATACAGCATAGAGTTATACCATTCATTCCAATAAGCCAAAGCCAAGAACAGTGCTATTGTTGCTAAAGCCGGCTTAAGCGACGGGAATATCAGCGAAATAAATATCTTAAAATCACCGGCCCCGTCAATCTTTCCGGATTCCGTTATTTCATAAGGAACCGACTTTGCAAAGTTCTTCATAAGAATTATTAGCCACGGACTCATTAGGAGAGGCAAAAACACTGCAAGGTAATTGTTTTTAAGCCTTAAAAACTGAGTCATCCAAAGGTAAGTCGGAGCAAGTCCGGCATAAAACAAAGTCGTGAAATATATGAAAAATGAAATTTTATTTCTATAAACAAAATCTTTTCTCTGGAGAGCATATCCCGTCATTGAAACCAAGAACAGCCCTAAGCCGGTTCCACATGTTGTCATAATAATTGTTACTATGTATGAACCAATTAAAAATCTCGGGAATTTAAACAACAAATCATATGCTGCTGTTGTGAACCCTCTCGGCCATAATGCAAATCCGTATTTGTTAATCATAGTTTCAGTACTGAAAGATCCTGAAATCATCAATATAAAAGGTATCAAACAAAACAGTGCAAAAACTGAAACTAATGTATATGCGATTAATTTAACTATATAAGCTGATCTATCTTCTCTAATTTTCATTTCTTCCTCCTAGAACAATGCATATTCTTCGTCTACTTTTCGCACTGCATAGTTTGCAAGCAGTACGACAATCAATCCAAATACAGACTGATATAAGCCTACAGCTGAAGAATACGAGAAGTTGAATTGATTCATTAGCGTTCTAAATACAAATGTTTCTATAATGTCTGTATACGGGAACAATGCTGTATTTGCACGTCCGACCAGGTTATAAAACAATCCGAAGTTTCCTTTTAATATTCCACCCAAAGCGAAAAGGAAAAGGATAATCATTGTAGGTTTTAAACTTGGAAGAATTATTCGCCAGATTTTCTGGAATGTGTTTGCTCCGTCAATCTTTGCAGCTTCAACAATCCCTTCATCTATTCCGCATATGGCCGCAAAATATATTACCGATCCATATCCCGTAGTCTTCCACAGGTTTACGATTACAATTATGAATGGCCAAACTTTTGGAGTTGAATAAACTTTGATAGGTTCGCCTCCAAAAGAATTAATCAGCGAATTAATAAAACCAAAATCGTAATTCAATACATTAAATGCGAGAAGTCCGACTAAAACAGCTGAAATGAAATATGGTAAAAACATCAATGACTGTGAAAGTTTTTTAAACCATTTGCTTCGAACTTCATTAAGAAGTACAGCAATGGTTACCTGCAATATATTGCCGAAAGTAATAAAGGCAATATTATAAAGAATTGTGTTTTTAGTTAAAAGCCACAGCTTTCCTGATTTGATTAGAAACTGAAAGTTTTCAAATCCTATAAATTCACTTTTAAAAATACCAAGCCTATAGTTAAAGTTCGTAAAAGCAATATACGCACCCGGCATTGGCAGATAATTAAAAACAATGAAAAAAGCTATTGCCGGCAAACACATCAGCAACAATGTCCTATTGTTTTTAATATTTTTTATGAATTTTCCTTTAGTCGACTTTTTGGCAACCCGTTCAGTTGAAGCTTGAACCATTTCTTCACCCCGTAATCTGTATTTGCAACCGCTTTCATTTTTATCTAAAAAATATTTCGCAATAACTTTTGTGATTTAAAGAATAATTTATGCATTAAGTATAAATTTTATTGCTGTATATTGTAATTATATATATATGGTAATAAAATGTCAATTCCTTTTTTGAAATTTGTTCATTTTGTGTTCATATAATAATTTTCTTAAGAAACTGGTTTCTTTTTTTGTGTCATTATTAATACAACAATATCAAAAAAGACGGGGTGTTAAGTACACTCCGTCTCAAATATTGTTAATCAAATCAAGCTATTTTTGTCCGTAATAAGCATTTGCGCCATGTTTTCTTAAAAAGTGTTTATCCAGCAAAGTTTTATCCATTTGGCCGATACCAGGTGTCAGCTGTATTGTGTTATATGCCATCTTAGCAACTTCTTCCAGAACTACCGAGTTATGTACTGCATTGTCTGGATCTGTTCCCCACGTAAACGGTCCGTGCATATTCACAAGCACTCCCGGCACCTGCATAGGATCAATGTTTTTAAATGCCTCAACAATAACATTTCCGGTTTCTTTTTCGTATTCACCCTCGACTTCTTCTCTGGACATTTTTCTAGTACAGGGTATATCCCCATAATAGTAATCTGCATGTGTTGTTCCAAAAGCCATTACTGGCTTTCCCGCTTGTGCAAAGCTCGTAGCCCACGGAGAATGAGTGTGAACAACTCCGCCAATTTCTTTAAAGTGATTGTAAAACACAAGGTGCGTAGGTGTGTCAGAAGAAGGATTCAGTTCTCCTTCCACCTTATTGCCTTCAAGATCCACTATAACAATATCACTGGCTTTTAGCTTGTCATACGCCACTCCGCTAGGTTTTATTGCAACTAAACCTCTCTGTCTGTCAATACCGCTGACATTTCCCCAAGTGAATGTCACAAGATTGTGTTTTGGCAAATCAAGGTTTGCTTTAAATACTGCCTGCTTTAAACTTTCCAGCATAACTTTTAATTCTCCTATAGTTCATTTTATACCATTATACTCTATCGTATCATACCACACAATCAATAAAGAAAAAGAGCCCGCGTCAGCGAGCTCTTTTATTAGTCTTTGTGTTTCTTAAAAGTCATCGTCATCATCCAAAGGTATTACATCATCCGGTGACATAATCTTTTTGTTTGGTTTTGACACTCCGCCGCTTTTAACAGTCAGTTTCGGACTTGAAACCAGCTTTGGTTTTTCAGTTTCTTCATACTGAACTTCGTTTGAGCTTTTTGGATTTTCTTCCATCGAAGCTTTCTGCCCTTTAACGAGCTTGTTAAGATCAATTACGATTTCTTCCAAAGTAACAGCCTGAGTCTGAAGTTCTTCAGCAGATGCAGCACTTTCTTCAGCAGATGCAGCGTTGCTTTGAACAACTACTTCCATTTGTCCTATGGCTTCCGTTACCTGGCTGGTTCCTTTTGCCTGCTCATCACTGGCTGCGGATATTTCATCCATAAGCTGATTAACATCACTTGTTTTTTGCATTATCTCTTCAAGAGATTCATTAACAGCAACGCTTATCGAAACGCCGCGTTCTGATAATTCAATATTGCGATCGATGATTTCAGCAGTATCCTTAGCTGCTTTTGCGCTCTTTTGTGCAAGGTTTCTAACCTCTTCTGCAACAACAGCAAACCCTTGTCCTGCATCTCCTGCACGGGCTGCTTCAACAGCAGCATTAAGTGCAAGCATATTTGTCTGGAATGCGATGTCATCAATAACCTTAATTATTTTTGAAATATCGCCGCTGGATTTTTTCAGCTCTTCCATGGATTGGGTCATTTCTCCCATGCGTTCAGAACCTATAGAAGCAGCTTGGCTCGCTTCTTTAGAAAGATTGTTTGCCTGCCTTGTGTTGTCTGCATTCTGCTTAACCATAGATGACGTTTCATCCATAGTAGCCGATGTCTCTTCAATAGCGGCCGCCTGCTCTGTTGCTCCTTCAGACAGCTGTTGGCTCGATTCTGAAAGCTGTTTTGATGAATAAGACACCT
Organism: Christensenellaceae bacterium; assembly: GCA_963677605.2. Classification (GTDB taxonomy): domain Bacteria; phylum Bacillota; class Clostridia; order Christensenellales; family UMGS416; genus JAGLOK01. The sequence goes on from CAXXDX010000006.1 coordinate 894,082, forward strand.
GTCCTGCTGAGTTTTGTATTTTATTGATTGAACTTGTAATAGGCCTTGAAACGAATTTCACAGTTATCAACACAAGCACTCCGATTATTCCAATCAAAAACGCTACAGCTAATATTATTCCGGTTCTTATTCCACTGTTTGTTGCTGCATTAAGCTCTGCAAACGGAATTGATACACCTACAGCGTAGTTAATTCCAGTGTCACCAATTTCTGCCGATGCGAATGTAACCTGTGATACAATACCGTTAACAACTGATTTATTCTGAACTTCGAAGAAAGCATTTTCATCCAAAATTGAATTTTTAATCGCAGTGGTGTAGCTTGAATCAAAGTAATTAGTTACATCATTGCCTACTATGCTTGAAGCCGAATGTGCAGTAGGATGAGCAACCAATGTTCCCGTATGGCTGGTAATCCAAATATATCCCGAAGTGAACAGTTTGTTTTCATCCACTATATCCTGCAACATGGTTGTTTTTATGTCTACACCAATTATTCCAACAAATTCTCCGTCAACAACCATAGGTGAAGCAATGGATACTATAAGTTCTTCTCCTGTTCCGTTTTCAGTTACATATACATCGCTGACAACTTTTTTCTTAGTACTTTTTGCCGTTTGATATATCTCAGCTGCTGTAAAGTTTTTATAAGTGGAAACTACAACAGAATTGCCATCCTTATACACATACGGTATAAATCTTCCGTCACTGTCAGAAGCCATCTTTCCTGTATATGCACTGTCGCTTCCGTCAAAAGCATCATCTTCCCAGATAGTATATACACCATAGTAGGAATCATTTCCGCTTACCCATTCCTGCAGCAAGCCAACAACAGTCTCTCTGTTAATAATCCTGTGTGCTGCAAACTCGCCCAGCATTCTTCCTGCAACTCCGCTTTCGCTTAACGGCTGCTCCATTACGCGAACTGCTTCGTTAACATTATGCAAAGCTTGTTGTCTTACATAGTCCTTTTCCAATTCTACACTTGTGTTGTAGAAACTTAACATTATTATTGTTGTAAGAACAGCAAATCCAACTAATACAAGAAGCGCTGTCGGCAACAATATTTTCATCATTATACTTAGTCTTTTCATATTTAAACCCCTTTTTAGTTTAGCCATTGCCCCCACAACAACTTGTTATTGCACAGTTTCTAAAAGCTCTTTCTCGCCTGTAGTAAATATCCTGTCTACATCAAGCATCATTATTACCTGTTCTTTCACTTTGCCCATTCCGCTTAAGAATTCCTGATCAACATTTGCGCCATACTGTGGCGGAGCCTCAATACTCTCATCCGGAATATCCATTACTTCCTGTACTGTATCTACAACGATACCATTCGTTTTTGTCCCTGTTTCACTCTTTATTTCCATTACAATTATCTGAGTTCTCTCATCATATGAACGCTCTTCCATGCCGAATTTAAGCCTTAGATCCACTACAGGTATTATCTTTCCCCTAAGGTTAACAACACCTTTTATAAAATCCGGAAGTCTTGGGACTTTTGTTACCGACATCATTCCGATAATCTCTTTTATCTTGAGTATCGGAATGGCGAAATACTCTTCTCCCAATTTAAATGTTAAATATTTATTATCCTGAGCCATAATAGCTTCCTTTCTTTTTTAAAGTACTTTAAACAGAGCATATGATCATACTACATGCTCTGCTGCAATATCAGTTTTGCTAATTGCCTTTTTTCTCGCCTTTAACTATATCGTTAAGCTTGTAAACTACATCTCTTAAAGTCTTGGCCTGAGTCTGAAGCTCTTCAGCTGATGCTGCGCTCTGCTCTGCAGTTGCAGCGTTGCTTTGAACAACTTTCTCCATCTGACCGATAGCATCGTTAATCTGAGCAGTTCCTCTTGCCTGTTCTTCACTGGCAGCAGATATCTCGTCCATTAACTGATTAACGTTATTTGATTTTTCCATAATCTCATTAAGAGAAACGTTAACTTCTTCGCTTATTTGGCCGCCGCGTTCTGAAAGTTCGATATTCTTGTCGATAATCTCAGATGTGTCTTTTGCTGCCTGTGCGCTCTTTTGAGCAAGGTTACGGACTTCTTCTGCAACAACTGCAAATCCCTGTCCAGCGTCACCTGCCCTTGCCGCTTCAACTGCTGCATTCAATGCAAGCATGTTTGTCTGGAAAGCTATCTCATCGATTACTTTAATAATATTAGAGATTTCACCACTTGATTTCTTAAGCTCTTCCATAGACTGAATCATAACTTGCATCTCTGAAAGGCCTTTTGTCGCAGACTGACTTGTCTGTTTTGCCAAATCATTAGCCTGTCTTGTGTTTTCAGCGTTCTGTTTGACCATAGAAGCAGTTTCTTCCATAGTGGCAGATGTTTCTTCGATAGAAGCAGCCTGTTCGTTAGAGCCTTCTGAAAGCTGCTGGCTGGAAGTTGAAAGCTGAACAGAAGCTGAAGTCAGGCTTTCTGCAAGCACATCTTCCTGAGAAGCTATGTCAGAGATTGTTCCAACAAGCTTTCTGGTTGAGAATACTAAGTATACAGCAGCAATAACAACTATAACTCCAACTACTATGTAGATAATCAACTGAGTTTCCTTGCTGAATGCTAAAGACTGCGCTGAAATTATGCTTGGATATTGCGCTAAAGCTTCACCTATTGAATTAAGCTTGTCTCTTGCTTCATCAAATTTAGATGTTACTTCCGCCAATTCATCCAATACAGCAGATACCGGAGTTCCGCTTTCAATTTTGTCTTTTAACGCATCAGCAGACTCATGCCAGTCATCAAACAGAACAAAAAATTCCTTAAGCTCAGCTGATACACTGCTATTTGAACCTTCTTTTTTTAGATTGGCCAATTCAGCGTCATCTGCGGCAATTGTCTGTATCTCACCCATTCTCGATTCAACATCGCCTATGTTCCCCTGATATGCATCAACATTACTATTATACTCATCGCTGCCAACCGGGAAAATAAATAAATTGTTATAACCCGTCAAAGCCTGATAATAGTCTCTGTCTGCATTAAGAACCAGATCTATGCTTGTAAAGCTCTTTGTCTCAAAAGTTACTGCAAGATTAGTTAGTATTCCAGTAAACAACATACCCATAACTATTATCGCTGCGATAAATGCTACTATAGGTATTGCTATCTGCGTCAACTGTCTTGCTAAAAGTCCCATTTTCTTCATAATTGTGCCCCCTGTTTATTAAAATTTTCACCCTATTTATTTTTCAAAAAAACTTATTCCCATCAGCTTTTTTGTCATTACCCAAAGTCATCGATACCCTAAATCTAAATAACTTTTTTACATTTCCATAAAGTAAGTCGTCTGTCTTGAAAGTCTTAAAAGTTCTACGGTCAAACCCTAATAATGATTATTGGTACCTTCTCATTCAAACCGCCTTCTTTCACTACCCAACCTAGTTTAAGTCCGCTTCCAGTTGATATTACGCAAAGTTATATGTTCACTTTCATTCCTTTGTCAGCCCAATATTTATGTTATCTTTTACATAACATTGAACCTTTTTCCCTTTATATAACTGAACTATACTTTTTATCGCTTAACCAACACTTAACGAAATTTAAAATATAAATCTTTTTTACCATTTTTGTACTCTTTTTCAGAATACGTATTCAGACACCAAAATAAACCATTAAATTACCGCAGTAAAAACAGCATAATGGAGTGCATCATTTATTTTTTATTTGCATCTTTTTGGTTATTTATTTTTCTTATCTATCTATTTATATTTCTTTTTATTAAAGATGCAACCTGATCAAGAGGCGCGATTTTGTCTGCTGCCCCTAAACTAATTGCTTCTTTAGGCATCCCAAATACTATAGAACTTTTCTCATCCTGTGCAATAGTAAAAGCTCCTGCATTCTTCATATTTAAAAGCCCTCTAGCGCCATCTCTTCCCATTCCAGTAAGAATAACACCCAGAGCATTCTTGCCTGCATATTTTGCAACCGAATCAAACAGAACCTCAACCGAAGGTCTTTGGTGAAATACACGAGGCTTATCTACAAGCTTTGCATAATACAGCGCACCGCTTCTTTTAAGCTCCATATGCATATTCCCGGGTGCAACCAGTGCTTTCCCAGGCGACAGAAGCTCCATGTCTTCTGCTTCTTTTACCTTCATATCACAAAGGCTGTCCAAACGGTCAGCAAATGATTTGGTAAAATAAGGCGGCATATGCTGAACTATCATTATAGGCGGAAGAGTGTTAGGCAAACCTTCCAGCACGGTCCTTATCGCTTCAGTTCCTCCAGTAGAAGCGCCGATTGCGATAATCTTGTTAGTTGTTTTTATCATCGCTTTATCAGTATGCACTTCCGGTTTTTTTTCAACTTTGTTCGGAGTGATTTTTTTCAGCTTATAGTCGGGAACCTGAGCCACTTGTTTTATCTTCTCAATAAGCTCTCCCGACATATTGGAAATACTATATGCCACACTCGGTTTTGCCACCACTTCAAGCGCGCCATACTCAAAAGCTTTCAGTGCGACCTCGCTGTTTTTTTTGCTCAGCGAACTAACAATGATTACTCTGCACGGATAACTCGCCATAAGTTTCCTCAGGAAAGTAAGCCCATCCATTTTAGGCATTTCAATATCCAGCAATATAACATCCGGCTTTAGTTCCAAGATTTTATCACGAGCAAAGTATGGATCCTGAGCAGTGCCGACAACCTCTATCTGCCTGTCCTTGGCAAGCTCAACAGTCATCATTTTTCTGACAAATGCTGAATCATCCACAACTAGAACTCTAATTTTATTTGTACCAATCACTCTCTCGTACCCTCTCGCCTTTGTTGATTGCGATTTCTCCGGTTGTTGTGTCAAACAACAGCTTTCTTCCCTCTTGTCCGCCAACATCCCTAACAGCGATTTTTATATTATATTTCTCTAAAACCTTTAGAGCCATCTCAGTATTTTTCTTGCCGATATTGGACTTAATCACTGGATTTTTTGCTCCGCCTATTACGTGAGCTATCAAATCCTCTTTGTTTGATCCAAGTTCCAGCATTAATTTTATTAAGTACGGACAAGAAACATTGCCAAATCGAGCATTATTCTTTCCTTCGCTTTTCGGATAGATAAAGTGATTCATTCCTCCGAATTTTTTCTTTTTATCCCACAGGCATATAGATACACACGAACCCAGTACGGTAGTTATATGAGCTTTTTCAGAGCTTGCATATATATATCCCGGATGCAAGTAATACTTTTCTGTGTCGACTAAGTTAAATTGTTCATTTAGCATCTTTTTTCCTTAATAACCTGCTATCTTATACAGGGCTTCAACATCCAGAATAAGTGATACCTTTCCATCACCTAATATTGAAGCTCCAGATAAAACTTTCGCTTTTGCAAGTTCGCTGTCAAGAGGCTTTGAAACAATATCCTGTCTGCCTACAATGTTATCTACCGGCAAACCTAAAAGATGTTTTTCCATCTCAAGAATAATTATTTGTTTTCTCTCTTTATCGCTTTTCTTTTTTCTGTTAAAGATTGCATCTTCAGAAATAATAGGGATAATATTATCTCTGATTTTAATTGCTCTCTTCTGGCCCTGCATGCTTATCCATTCGTCCTCTTCTTTTATATAGAATTGTTTAATGAATAGTGTAGGTATAATATAATTTTCATCGCTTATCTCAACAATAGTTCCGTTAACGAGTGCAAGATTCATAGGAATTCTTATTATAAAAGCACATCCTTTTCCAAGCTCGTTTACAATCTCTACTTTACCGCCGATTTTCATAAGCTCTGACTCAACAACATTCATTCCGACGCCGCGGCCTGAAATATTGTTTACCTCTACCTGTGTTGAAAAACCCGGCTGCATTATAAAGTTTATCTTCTCATATTCAGTATACTCAGTGCCTGCATCCGCAAGACCAAGTTTTATTGCTTTTGCCAGCACTTTTTCAGGATCAATCCCTTTTCCGTCATCCTTAACTTCAATATAAACACTTCCTCGTTTGCTGTAAGCATTTATCTCTACTCTTCCTTCTGGAGATTTGCCGGCAGCCAGCCTCTCTTCTGTAGATTCGATTCCATGTGAGACAGCATTCCTTACAAGATGCATTAAAGGATCAAACACTTTATCTGCTGCACTTCTGTCAATCTCAATTTCATCTCCAGTAATTACAACATTTACTTTCTTGTTTAATTCGTGAGCAGTATCTCTGATTATTCTTGTAAGCCTAAATAATGTATTTTTAATCTGTATAAGACGCAATGACATAGAAAGGTCCTGTACGCTGCGTATAATTTTTGAGGTTCTTGATATAGTGTTAGCTATTTCTGGGCTTTTTGATCCGTTGGCTTCAACCTGCTGTTCAAGCTGAGAATTCAGAATTGTAAGTTCTCCAAGCATGTCAAGGAGGTTGTCAACCTTTGACTCCGACACCCTTATCTGCCTTGTAGATTCAGATGATTTTGCAGATGATGTTTCTTTCGCTGACTTGTTCTTTTCTTTAAGAACTTCTGCCATTTGTGCTGCGGAAACTTTTTTCTCCTTTACAGCTACCTGGCCAAACTTCAGCTTTCCCTCGGTTTGTTTTTGTTTTCCAACGATTTCATCAATGTCAACATCGCTCAAGATTCCCTTAGCTTTGAGAATTTCGCCCGTCTTAACTTCTTTTGACAATATGTTTTCTTCAAGCAAAGATATGTTTTTTTCAAGCTGTTTTATAAACAGACTGTCATTTTCAAGCGTTGTATCTTCTGCAAGGCTTGACATATCTTCAAGTATATATGCAACAGTTTGCGCATCATCAGGCGGAAAACCTTTGTTTTCAACAGCTGTTGTTTCCAGTATATTTGTCAACCTTAATGATGATTCGCGTAAAAGATTGCACTTCAAGGCATTGGAAGTTTCACAAATATCATTAAGTTTCTTTAATATCCTTTGGACAGTTTCATTGTTGATTTCGCTTTTTTGTACATCGAGAACATCAACTTCTATCTCTTTTATAGCATCAATTATTTCAAGTTTTACACTAGCATTAGCAGTCTCCTGCTGGACTTTGTTTTTAGTAATTTGTTTTGCAGAAACCGAATCCACAGTAAAATCTTCTTCAATCTCCGCAACTATATCATCAATGCCGGAATCGGTAAGTATCAAAGCTTTGATTTCTTCTCCATCAAAATCAAATTTGCCCGAGCTGAACTCTTCTTCAGTCGGAGCTACAGGCTGAGAGTATACAACCATGGAACTTGCTTCAATCTTTTGGAACAGCATAAATGTTCTGATTGATTTCATTTGAACGTCATCAACGAATCTTATTACTATATCATATGCTGACATTCCCATATCGAGATTTTTTTCAACAACTTCAATGAGTTCACTGTCAATATTTGAAAACACTTCATCAACAAATTCTGTCGGAGCAGCTTTTTCCTGTCCCTTTTCTTCCTCTTCCGATTCTTGTTCTTCACCGTTTTTAATCTTTAAAAGAATATCCAACAGTTCATCTGTTTGAACTCTGCTGTCATCTTCATCTTCCAGAAGAACTTCCAGGAAATCTTCAAGGAAATCATGACACTGATACTGAACGTCAATAATATCTGAAGTAAGTTCTCTTTTATGCTCACGCACCTCATGGAGAATATCTTCCATGGTATGCATAACTTTTTCAACCTTAAAGAATTCCATAGCAGCAGAATTCCCCTTAATGGTGTGAGCTACTCTGAAAACCCTATTGATTGTTTCATCATCAGTATTGCCTTGATCAAGCAGCATCAAAGCCTCATTAAAAAGCATTAAACTATCTCTTAAATCTTCAATATAACTTCCTAAAATCTCATTCATCTTAATACTTCCTTACTATAATGCTTATTTCCTGTTATCGTTTTTCATATAGATAGATGGTCCAATAAAAGTATAAGAATGTCTTTTATTAACCAAACTTTCCGAATGTCCGATAAAGAAAAGTCCTTTGTTCACTAGATAAGTATGAATCTTATTGACCAGTTGTTCCTGTACTTTGTTGTCGAAGTATATCATTACGTTGCGTAAAAAAACTATATCAAACTTATTTTTAAAGTTGAAGTCGTTCATTAAATTAAAATATCTATAGCTTATTGTGTTTAGGATTTCCGGATTAAGCTGATAGCCATCTGCAACTCTGGTAAAATACTTTGTAAGATAGTATTTAGGCATACCGTCGCACTCAGAAAATGTATACTTGCCTTTCATAGCTTTTTTAAGTACTTTGCTGCTGATATCTGTGGCTAGCAACCTAATTTTATACTTGTCTCCAAGGCATTCTCGTAAAACCATAGCCATTGTTGCCGGCTCTTGGCCAGAAGAACTTGCAGCGCACCACATCCTGATTTCTCTATTTTGTTTTATCCTTGGAATATCTTCTAGAATTTTATCTATATTGTTTTTAATATAGTCAAAATGAGCTTTCTCTCTGAAAAACTCTGTAGTATTTGTTGTGACAATGTTTATAAATTCTTGAATTTTCTCTTTATTGTTTTCATTTGAAACTATATCGTAATATTCATCATAATTTGTAATTTTATTTAGACGCATCAATTTTTGAATCTTCATATGGAACATTTCTTTTTTGCCTTCCGATATGCTGATCCCAGTTTTTTTGAACACTAAATTACTGTACGCCTTTAATTGGCTGTCCTTGATCATTGTCCACCCCAACTCTATACCCTCATTGGTATTCTATATAACCCTATTATACACCTTAAATACTATATCGAAACAATTTACTGTATTCTTAACAAAAAATTGCACAAAAATACTGTAAATTCTAAAAATTACATTACAAAATATTACTTTATGTAATTAAACCGGTGATTTATTTACAATTTCCGTAATTCTTACACCGTAATTATCATCAATAACAACAACTTCACCTATGGCAAATAATACACCATTTACCATAATATCAACCATTTCTCCAGCCATTCGATTGAGAACAACAACAGAACCTGTGGACAAACTGAGTATCTCTTTTATTGTTTTCCTGCTGCTTCCAAGTTCAACTGTTACCTGAAGCGGCACTTCCATTATAAGTCCCATGTTTTTATCATCTGCCGAACCCGAAGTTCCGGGAACAGCATCAAAAGATTGATACTGCATTGCTTTGACTCCAACAACACTCTGCTCTTTGATTGGAGTCTGTGGTGTTGCCGGAGGAGCAGATGAAGGAGCAGCTGTTGGTGATACTGAAGGTGCAGCAGACGCAGTTTCAGCTGCAGCTGGCTGTGCCGGAGCTTCCTCCTCTTCGCCGCCTAAAATCTTGTTTAATATTTCTTTTCCGGATTCAAACGGAATAATTTGCATTATATTACTTTCAAGGAGATCTTCAATCTCCATTTTGAAGCTTACGCGGATAGTAACATCATTTTCGTTTACTAGTTCGGAAAAATCACTGTCTCCTATATCCAATGCTTTTACTCTTGGAGTAGAAATATTGATTGTCCTTCCCAAAACATCTGCAAGTGCAGTTGATGAAGATCCAACCATTTGATTCATTACTTCGCTTATAGCGCTGAAAGCAAGCTCATCCAGTTCATCATCTTCATTGATTTCTCCGTCGCCGCCCATAAGAAGGTTGGTCATTAAAAGAACATCTCTTTTTTTCAATATAAAAATGTTATAACCGCTTATACCTTGTGTATATGATACTTCAACTCCTACATACGGAGTTTGGAATTCGGCGATATGATCTTCAATTGTTCCAATCGAAACTGTAGGTGTAGTAATATGAACTCTCTTATTTAGCAAAGTATATAATGTTGTGGCACATGTACCCATACATATATTGCTAACTTCACCTATAGCATCTTTTTCAGTTGTATCTAGATGATAAGACTGGTCATCAGCAGGCGCTTGTTCTTGAGGCATTGCAGCATCACTGCTGGCGTTAGCTCCTTGCATCATCTTATTGATTTCTTCTTGAGTCATCATATCAGTCTTCTTCCCTTCTAATAATTTCAGTAACTTTTACTGCATACTTTGAGCCGTGTGTGCCAACTACTCCCTTAAGTTTGGGCATATGCTCGATTTTAACGGTAATAGGTTCATCTACACCGTGGTCAATTCTAATTACATCTCCCACCTGCAGGCTTAAGATTTCCCTCACAGTAGCTCTTGTCTCATTAAAAACAGTATGAAGGTTCAGTTGAGTATCTGCAAGCTGGCTTTTCTTCAAGTCTGTTTTTATTCCGGTACTGACGCCATCTGTAAAATCGGAATACCATTTTCTCATAGCCAGTTTTTTTGCTACAGGCTGCACTGCCAAGTGCGGTATACAGAGGTTTATTGTGTCCGATACCTCGCCGATATCAACATTCATTGTGATAATGGCTATAGGCTCATTGTTTTCCACTATTTGCGCAAACTGAGTACTTGTTTCAATTCTTTCAAGATGCGTGTTAAGCGGTATAACCTTCTCCCATGCTTCATCCATAAGTTTAAGCATGTTCCTAACCATTCGTTCAAGAATCGAAAGCTCAATCTCGGTAAAAGCCTTATAACTGTCGTTATCCTGTCCGGTTCCTCCGAACAGTCTGCTGATTATTTCATAAGATATAATCGGCGACACTTCATACAAGACATTTCCCTGCAATGGTGCCATATTAGCTATTGCAAGAATTGCCGGAGACGGTATTGAATTATTAAACTCCGAAAACGACTGTTCTTCTATTGATGCGACTTCTACTTCGCATAATACCCTGAGCTTACCGGAAAGAAAAGTTGACAATCTACGAGAATAATTTTCAAATATAAGCTGAAGCGTCCTAATCTGTTCTTTAGGAAACTTGTTTGCTGTTCTGAAATTATACGGCCGTACATTTAAGTCATCTTTTCCGGCGGAATCGCCTTCGTCCTCACTCGGAAAGCTATCATCTCCGCTGGATATAGCCAGCAATAATTCGTCTATTTCTTTTTGTGAAAGAACTCCGGTCAATTTCTGTCCCCACTACTATCCAATTTTTATTGTATTACATAATCATTAAAATACACATCAACAACATAGTCAATGCCCATTTCAGATTTTATTTTATCAACTATCTCTTTGCGCAATATATCCTGTATACCCGTACTGCGCAATTCTTCTTCATTTTTTTCGCGCAAAGTAAACACTATAATGTCTCTTATAACGTGATTATATTCAGTTAAATATTCTTCCTTTTCCTCTGCATTCAGCTCAAGAACAATAGTTGATTTCAAAAGATATTTGCTGTCTTTGATGTTGGTTACAAAAAAGTCTCCCGGCACATAAAACACTCTTACAGGCTCAGGTTCTCTGTTTGCAAAAAACAAAAAGTATGATGCAACGCCTGCACCTACCAATACTACAGCAGCAATAATTATTATTATCTTTTTCATTTACTCTTCTTCTCCTAAATTTATATAGTCAGATGCGTAAATACTTTCTATTAAGAAGTCAACACGCCTGTTTTGCGCCCTTCCTTCTTCTGTTTCATTTGTGGCTACAGGATGCCATTCGCCATACCCGCTGGCCGAGAATTTTTCACTGTCAATATCCGTTATATTAAGAAAATATCTTAGCACATTAGTAGCTCTTTTTACAGAAAGATCCCAGTTGTCCTTAAATTCTGCATTATTTATCTTCCTGTCATCGGTATGCCCTTCGATTCTTATCATTTTAATAATTTCCTGATATTCTGTGAAAATCTCCGACACACTGTTTAGAAGTTCCATTGATTCAGGCTTTAGGTATGCTTGTCCTGACGAAAACAACGTAGAATCCGTTATATGCAGAATAATAAAGTCATCTTTCATCTGTACATTTAATTTCGTCTGCAGATTGTTTTCATTTATATGGCTTGATATTTTACCAAAAAGTTCATTAAAAAGTTCTTTTGCTTCTTCAATATTTGCATCCAGTTCATTGTCAGCTGTAGATGTCGATTCGTTAGGCTTATCTTCAACCCTATCCAGCTGATCCTCTGAAGTTTCTACTGCAACTTCTCTGTCCTCTTCTCTTGTAGAAGGTTCTACAACACTCGGATCAAGTGCTTGAATCGCAACAAACGGAGTACCCGACATAGAGCTTACCAGCCTGTTCCATTTGACAGCATCCACAGAAGAAAAAGCATACAGCAAAACAAACAAAACCAAAACCAGCGTTATCATGTCTCCGTATGTGGCAAGCCATGGTGCTACACCCTCTTCGACTTTCTTTTCTACAGGAGCTCTTGCCATAACTTAATTTATGCCCTCTCTCTTTCAGCGCCTTCAGCGCCTTCTTCTTCGTTATTTGCAGCAGGTAAAGCCAAATCTCTTTTTGAGATAAACGAATTCAGTTTGTCTTTAATTATTCTGGAGTTTTCTCCATCCTGAATAGACAACAGTCCTTCAAGCAGAAGCTCCATCTGCATTACTTCCATTTCAGTATTGTTTTCAAGTTTAGTTGCAATAGGTGTAAAAATCAAGTTCGCAAGAAACGCTCCGTAAAATGTTGTAACCAATGCAACTGACATTGCAGGGCCCAAAGCGTCCGGATCGTTAAGCGCCAATAACATCTGAATAAGTCCAATCAATGTACCAATCAATCCAAAAGCAGGAGCATATGTTGCCATACTCTTCATAACCTGTTGTCCCAAAGAATGCCTTTTTTGAAGAAAATGAATTTCTGCATCCATTATATCTTTAAGCAGATCCGTATCAACACCGTCAACTATAAGCATGATTCCTTTTTTTAGGAAATCATTTTCTATATCTTCAACCGCATCATCTAATGCGAGCAAACCCTCTCTTCTTGCAACGTTTGCAATTTCAATAATCATGTCAATATCTTTTCTTAAGTTTATCTCCGACTTCTTCGTGATATTCATGATTATGTTGGGAATAGATTTAAGTGTTTTCATATCATATGAAACTATTGTAGCTGCAAGCGTTCCGCCGAAAACAATAAATATTGCTCCGCCGTTAACAAAGGCCGATAAAGGGCCTCCCATTACAATGGAAACTACAATACATACTATTCCAACTACTAACCCAATTATTGATGTTAATTCCAAACGTCATCACCTCAGTAAAATATTTATGTTTTTCATCCATGAACTCCATGGATTTTCTTTTTAAACTCTAAAGTAAGGGCTACAATCTCTGCTGCCGATTCGGCTACAACAAGCTTTCTTCCCGAAAGCATTGTAAGTACTGTATCGGGAGTCTCTTCCATCTGTTCTATCAGCTCACAGTTAACGTAAAAAGCTTCATCCTTCATTAGGTGTGTTACTTTTATCATCAGTGCCCTCCTATTAATTTTATGCGGGAAGATATTATCCCCCCGCATATTATACTATATTCTATCTCTTAAGGTTAACAAGTTCTTCAAGCATAGCATCCGAAGTCGAAATAATTCTCGAATTAGCCTGGAATCCCCTTTGTGTAACAATCATGTCGGTAAACTCATTAGCCAGATCAACATTTGTCATTTCCAGTGTGCCTGGATTAAGAGTTCCGACGCCACCGCTTCCAGGGATATTATACTCGGCATCACCTGAGTTAATCGTGTTGCGATAAGTATTAGATCCTGTCTTTTCCAAAGCGCTTTGGTTTGCAAATCCCGCAAGAATTATCTGTCCTAAAACAGCTTCAGCATTGGTTGCTTTATCAAGACCAACTATAGCTCCGTTGCTGCTTATTGTAACATCATAGTAGTTCGGATCAATATATATATTCTCCATAACAGGAGCGGCAGGGGGCGGAGGATCTAAGTTTCCGTCGGTATCAACATGATACCCCTGAACAAAATCTCCGGCGCCTGTAACAAGGTTATTGTCCTTGTCAGTATATAAGTTTCCTGCACGTGTGTAATACAGCGCACCACCATTTGATACTGTAAAGAATCCGTCACCTTCAATAGAAAGGTCAAGATCAGCTCCTGTGTACTGCGCAGCACTTTTTGTATGCAATACATCAACTGTGGCAAGAGACATTCCCAATCCAACTTGCATGGGGTTTCTTCCGCCGCTGTCCACATCAGGTCCTGATGCAGGTGTTAGTGTCTGTGAATAAATGTCCTGAAAAATTACTCGGCTTGCTTTAAATCCTACTGTATTTACATTTGCGATGTTATTACCTATAACATCCATCCTTGTTTGATGATTTCTAAGACCGGTAACACCGGAATACAATGAACGCATCATAGTACGTTACCTCCAATTAATTAGTTTCCGTCTCACCTTGTGAAACTTCAGTAATATCTGACAGCGCAATTTTTTCACCGTTGACATAAGCATAAATAACTCCGTCAACCATTCCAATTTTGTCAACTAATCCTGAAATTGTTGTTTCAGTACCGTCATCACCCATAATGAGCGCTGTAATGGTTTTGCCTATTAGGTTTGAACTTTGAAGCAGACTGTCGTCGCTTCCTGTATCTTCACCCATAACGCCAACCACATCAGATGTTGAGTATTTTTTATCTCCTACAAGGAGATAGTCAATTCCGTCTTGCTTGATTACGCCATCAACTTTGCCAAAGATAACTCCAGTTTCATTTCCGGCTGTTGCATCTTCGATATAAACGTATTTGCCAACCATATCGACTGCATTGTTTGCCGTCATAGTAGAGTTTAAGTTTTGCAGCTGCTCAAGCACTGAAAACTGTGCAAGCTGTGCAATAAACTCTGTATCGCTTGACGGCTCAAGCGGATTTTGATTTGTAAGCTGCGCAACAAGTATGGATAAAAATGCGTTTTTGTCCAATGCATTTGATGACTGGCTGTTTAAATCCTCCAGTGTTCTCAATCCAGATGTCGAGCTTACAGATGATGTATTGTTAATTTCCATTTTAACTTACCTTTCACGCGCTGAATTCTACGGAGCTGTTTTTAAGCGTAAGATCCGTATAGTCCAGCATAGCTTCATAAGTTGCACTGTCTATCGGCTCCATTTCACCGGAGTAAAAAGACCTTGAACTTTTGAATGAGTGACCACTCATATTGCTGTGCTGTTGAAACTGTCCTTCAAAGCTTGAAAAATCCGGGCTGTCGTATACAACTTCAATGTTTGTCATATTAACGCCTTTTTGTTTGAGCTGCTCGCTAAGTTCAGGAAGCTGATCGGTTATAAGGCCTTTTACATACTGGTCTGCAGCTTTTATCTGCGCCCTTATCCCGTCTTCTTCTATAATAAGCTTTACACTCAATTTCCCTAAAAAGTCCGGTTTTAGCGTAACATCAAATTCTTTTTTCCCTTCAATCTGACTCGCTGTAATCTTTTCAGCTATGTTTGCAACGTTGTCATCCATTGCTTTATTAACTTGTTCAGTTTCACCTGCTAAAGTTTCTTTTGAAACATTTTCAATCTTGTTCGGATTTTCAGCAGCGTTTCCAACACCAAATACCTGAGTTTTGCCATTTAGGTTTTCAGCATTTGTTTTTTTGTCCTGATTATCCAAACTGTTCTCTTTGCCCATTTGTTTAATCTGATTGTTTTGTGTTTTGTTTGAATTGCTTACAGCAAGCTTAAGCATAATCTTAATCTTGTCTGAAGTGTCATCACCCTCATTAGACAAATCGGCTTTGTCCACTCCCATATTGTTCGTATTCTCGAAGGAGCATTGATACTTTTCAACCACTTCCTGAATCATAGGGCCGATTTCGGCTTTCAATGTTTCATTCTGGTTTATATTAGGCATCCTTGCAATCAACTGTGAAAGTCCTTGGTTTACATCTTCATTCAGCTCACCCATACTTATGTATTGAGAGATGCTTTCAGAAAGTTTATCCAATGAACCTTCTTCCATGTCGTAGTCCAGCAAACCGAATCCTTCGAGAATGCCAACAATACCATCCACAAGTTCCTGTAGATTGGAATCGCCGCACATGCTGTCCTCATTTTCCTCTTCGCTGCCAACACCAGCTATCTTTGCTTTTAAGTTAACAACATCTCCGTTTTCGTTTTTTGTTAACATATGAAGCATCAACATATCTTTGATATTTTTCGAATCCGCATTTCCGGCTTCAGGATTATCCTGTGCCTTCAAAAGCAAACGGAATTTATCTGAAGAAGCGTTGTTTGCCGCATCCTGTACAGCGCTTTCTATGTTTTCCATAGAGTTCATATTTGTGATTATCATGTTCAGAGCATTCACTATTTCACCTCCTTTCCTTTATTATTTATAAAACATATTAATTTTTAATATGGATTTACCTATTCTTCTGTAGTTTCCTCCGGAACTTCTTCCTTTAATATAAGGTCCAGAGTCTCACCTGTTATGTCAGTATTCATATAATTAACAATCTCAGCTGCCTTTTCGCTTTCCATCGCAGTTAAAAGCCTTATCCTTGCATCATCATCAGTCATCTTGTCAATCGCTTCTGCCGCAATTTCAGGGTTCGTAAGCTCAAAGATCTCAACAGTCGTGTCCAGGTCATATGTCTGTTCATCTATCTGAGCCTGAAGGTCGTCCAGTTCCTGCTGTTTCTTTTCCAACTGAGCCTGTTTTGTATTAAGATCGTTTTCTATTATCTCAAGCTCATCGGAGCGCTTGTTGTTTTCAAATATCTTCGCGTTCAGGTCTTCTTCAAGCCCTGCCACTTCCGCTTTTTTCGCATCAAGCTCGTCTAGCTCTGCCTGTGTCGGCTTCTCAAGCTCAAGCAAATCCGAAAGTATCGTTTTGCTTTCAAATAAATCAAAGTACAAAACTGCTCCTACACCTATTATGAGCAATAACAAAAAAACGCTGAAAAACGCACCGAAAGATTTTCTTTTTTTAGCCTTTTTCTTTCTTTTAACGGTTTTCTTTGGTGAACCTGCCGGCTTTGGCATTTTTTTAGCTTTAGATGCTTTTACGGCCTCCGGCTTTTCTTTTGTATTTTTAGCCTCTGCTTTATTATTTTCCTGCATTTTCCCTCCTAGGAAGCTGCTATGTTAAATGATACTATGTCGTCTATAATTTTTTCTTGTTCTTTCTTTGTCTCCTGAAGATACTCTTCATACTTTTGTTCGTACAATTTCTCAAGAGACTTTAATTCTTTTTGAAGAGCAACAAGCCTTTTAACACATTCATCTTTCTGTTGAGACTCATAAAGAATCTTTTCTTTCTGCTTGTTTGTCTCAATTTTTATCTTTTTCATATAGTTATCATAGTGATGAAGAAAGTGAGCTTTTACCGAGCTTATCATCTGCTCTTTTAGCTCGTACTTAGCTGTTTCCATTTTAGAGTTCAAATCTTCAAGCCCTTCATGAAGTTTGCTGAGACGCTCTTCAATGCTTTTTAAATGCTTCTTCTCAAAATCTTCTTCTTTTTGCTTGATATCATGCAATGTCTGCAATTCAAAAATAAATTTCTTCATAATATTTATCGCCTATCATATATCATAGTTAATAACTCTAGTGTTTCTTCCATTGAAAAATTCTCATTAATTTTCTGTTTAAGCATGTCATTAATCGGTTCAATCAATTCAATAGCTTTGTCGATTTCAGGATTAGAACCATATTTGTATGCTCCGATTGATATTAAATCCTGTGCCTGTCTGTAAGTTGACATGACTTTTCTTACAAATCCCGCTTTTTCTATATGATCCGGGTCTGCTATGTCCGCCATGAGCCTGCTAACACTTTCAAGAACATCTATTGAAGGATAATGATTGTTATTGGCAAGCTTCCTCGAAAGAACGATGTGTCCGTCCAGAATGCCGCGAACCGTATCAGATATCGGCTCATTCATGTCATCGCCTTCTACCAGCACCGTATAAAGCCCTGTTATCGATCCTTTTCCAAATGCTCCTGAACGCTCTAGAAGCTTTGGCATTACCGAATATACAGAAGGTGTAAAACCTCTCGATATAGGCGGCTCTCCTATCGCCATGCCTATCTCTCTTTGGGCCATCGCAAACCTTGTAAGAGAATCCATAAGAAGCATTACATTCATTCCCTGATCTCTGAAATACTCTGCAATCGATGTTCCAACCATAGCTGATTTCAGTCTCATTATAGCCGGTTGATCCGATGTAGCTACAACGAGAATGGATTTTTTCAACCCCTCTTCTTTCAAATCCTTTTCAATAAACTCGCGTACTTCGCGCCCTCTTTCACCAACTAATGTAATTACGTTAATATCAGCGTCGGTGTTGCGGGCTATCATTCCCATCAGTGTGCTTTTTCCAACTCCGCTTCCGGCAAAAACACCCATCCTTTGGCCTTTTCCTATGGTAAGCATTGAATCAATGGCCTTAATCCCGAGTGGAAGCAATTCTCTTATCCTTCCTCTTTGAAGCGGATTAGGCGGAACATTGTTTATAGGGTAATAGGCCTCAATGTCAATATCGCCCAAATCATCCATTGGGTTGCCAAGAGCATCAAGCACTCTGCCGCACAGCCCTCTTCCCACCTTAACTTTAAGGGAAGTTTTTGTAGCAGCCACGTGATTGTCCGGCCCTATGCCGGAAAGATCACCAAAAGGCATAAGAAGTATATTCTTATTCTTAAACCCAACAACCTCCGCTAAAACATATTCTTTATGATTTATAGAATATATTTTGCAGATGTCGCCAATGTTTGCCTTAACTCCCACAGCTTCAACAGTAAGACCAATAACCTGAGTTACTTTTCCACCCTGTTCTACGCTTTCGGTATCTTCGACTATTTTCTTGTATTTTTCAATTTCAAAGAACTTCATGATATTGGTTATCACTTTGCTTTAAAGAATCTGCAACTCTGTCCAGCTGCGTTTGAGTTCCTGCATCCACAAAACCACTGTCTGACTCTACAATCAATGATCCCGGTTTTAATGACGCATCTTTCACAACTGTTAGCTGTACTTCAGACTGCAATTCCTCAAGCAGGGCTTCGCTTTTATTTCTGTAGTGTTTTTCATACTCATGAGCGCTTAACCTTAAAGTCAAAGGTTCGTCCTGTTCAATTAAGTCCAGAGTATTTTTCACGATGCCCACAAATACTTTATCGTCACTTTCAAGTTTCATGTTAAGTATTTTTTCAGCAATTACCAACGATAGGTTTAAAGTTTCCTTCTCAAAATGGCTTATAATTTGGATTTTATCAATTTCTAATTGTTTTAAAACTTCTTCCAGATTTGATTTTTGTTGTTCATAAACCTGATTAAATTTCTCTCTTGCCTCTATAATGCCTGACTCATATCCTTCTTTGTACGCAGCTTTTCTTATGCTATCTGCTTGATCTTTAGCATTTTTCAGAATATTGTTTGTCTCAATGTCTACATTAACTTGAGGTCTTGATGTATTTTCTATAGTAGGTTCTGCAATTATTTCTTTTTGAGTTTGTTCAGCGTTTTTGTGAACGACGTGAGGCTCAGGCATCCACTGTTTAATGATTTTTGACTTATTGGAACTCATCTTGTCCCAAGTTGATTTATCAATCTTATACAATCAGTTCGTCCTCAGACTTTCTCATGATAATAATCTCGCCTGCCTCATCCAGCTTTCTTATCACGTTTACTATGTTCTGTTGTGCTTCTTCTACGTCGCGTATTCTAACCGGTCCCAAGAATTCCATATCTTCTTTGATAGTTTCCTGCAAACGCTTTGATATATTGTCGAAAATAACCTTTGATACTTCCTGTGTAGCTCCCTTAAGAGCAATAGCAAGCTCGTTGTTGTCGATTTCTTTGAGAACCGTCTGAATTGCTCTGCTGTCCAGTTTTGTAAGATCTTCAAATACGAACATACGGTTTTTAATTTCTTCGGTAAGTTCCGGATCTATCTGTTCCATATGCTCAAGCAGATATTTTTCCGTACCGCGGTCAACCGATGCCAAAATCTGCACTAAGCTGTCAATGCCTCCTACATAGGCTTGCTTGCCTTGGTTTACTGAAGATATATTTTTCTTTAATATCCGTTCAACCTCTTTAATAAACTCCGGGGCTGATACACTCATGTTTGCAATCCTGGAAATTACGCTTGTCTGTTTTTCCAACGGAAGCGCAGAAAGCATCTGAGCTGCTTTTTCAGGATCAAGATATGTTAAAACCAGTGCAATAGTCTGCGGGTGTTCGTTTTGAATAAAGTTAAACACTTGAGTCGGATCAGCTCTTCTTACAAAGTCAAATGGGCGCACCCTTAATGAAGATGAGAGTTTATTGATTAAATCAGTTGCTCTGTCTTCTCCGAAAGCTTCCTGCAAAACATCACTCGCATAGCTTATACCGCCTTCGGATATAAATTTCTGCGCCATACAGATTTCAAGAAATTCGTTCATAACGGATTCCTTTTCCGCAGGCTCAACATATCCCATGCTTGTAATACTTAACGTGAGCTGTTCCACCTCTTCTTCATTGAGGTGCTTATATATTTTAGCAGCATGATCTTTACCCAGCATAATCATTAATATTGCCGCTTTATCTTTTGATGATATTTCCCTCATTTGTCTCCCTAGTTATTAATAATCCTCATACAACCATTTTTTAAGAAGCTGAGCCACCGATTCCGGGCTTCTGTCAATATATTTGCCCAGTTGGTCTAAAGTAGTGTTTTTCTTTTCAAACTGTATATCAATTTCTTCTTCAGTTGGTTGCCGCTCGCTTATAGTACCATCCGCATTAACAGTTCTCACACCATCATCTCCCGCAACAGCATCAAAGCCGCCATATTCTTCATACTCATCAAGCTCTTCATAATCTTCATATTCAACAGCCTGTCCGGTAAGCGATTTGATAATAGCAGATAGGAGTATTAATATTAATATGCCCACAAATCCGATTATTATGTATTTAATTATTTCAGTCCTTTGTACAGACTCGACAATTTCCTTTTGATTTGCAAGTGCTGCTTCCGCTTCGTTTGATTCCATTTGCCTAAAAGGAAGCATGTCAACAGTAATATTGTCTTCGCTTACTCCTATAGCATTTGCCACAAGCATCTTTACGTTTTCGGTATAATCCACCGTGCTGTTTGAGCTGTCTAAAACAACTGAAACCGATAATTCTTTTATCGTACCTTTTGCATTTTCTATAAGCGTTTTGGTTTCATTAATTTCCATGTTCGCTTCGCGTGTAATCTTTTCATAAACTGCATCGCTTGCGGTTTCATCATCAACGTTGTATGTTGACCCGGCACCATTGGTGTCTGTTCCTGGGACATCAGCGTCAGTACCTTCATAATTATTAATTGTCTCCGACAGCTCTTTCATGCTAATAACGATTCCATTGTTGCCTTCGCCCTCGACAGGCGGAGTAAATACTACAGACTCAGTTACTTTGTTGTCAAAATCCAATATAACATTTACTTCGGCAATTACTTTGCCTTCGCCAAACACAGGGTTAAGCAAATTTATTATCTGTTCTTTTAATCTGTCCTGAACGCTTATCTGTAAATCAAGCTGAGAATTTACGTTTGTAAAGTCATCCTCATCTTCCAAGGTGTAAAGATTCATCTGTGTGTCCACAATGCGCACATCTTCAATCGCAAGCCCTGAAACGCTTTTTGAAACCAATTCTGCAATAGCTTTAACTTCAGTCGAATTAATCTTCTGCCCGTTTTTTAGGCGAAGCATGACGGCTGCAGTTGCAGACGACTCATTATCCGACAGAACAAACGCACTTTCCTGTGAAGGATTGATGTTTACAACAGCTTCATCCACTTTGTCCATTTTCTCAATTGTACGCCTTAAGTTCTCTTGAATTTGGAACTGGTAATACACTTCCTTTTCCATATCAGTTGTTCCGAGACCGGAAGCGTTTTGGAATATGTCAAAATTCTGTCCGCTGTTAGGATATCCCTGTGCGGCAAGCTGCATTCTTAGCGTATCCGCTTGAGATGATTCAACAAGTATGGTGTCATCGCCGCGTGTTTTCGCGTCAATACCCATATCTTCAAGCATCTGAAGAACCTCGCCGGCATCATCAGTGTCCATCCCGCTGTACAGTACAGAATATGATTTTTGATTAAGAAGTGTGGCCGCTACAATTGCTAATACGATAATAAGAGCTGATAAGATTATAAGGCGAATTAATTTGCCTCTCTCCATGCTCTTAAAAAATTCCGGCACTTTGCTGAAAAATTCCAATTTTTATCCTCTCAATAACACAACACTTTTCTTATACTTATTTCAGCTTGAGTTTTGATTAATTGTCTATATATGGTATAAGCTGAATATTCTAACATTCAATATCTTGAATATCATGACTAAATTATATTGTAAAATCCCTTTTATTTCAAGTAATATTATATCTTGCCCTGTACACGATTTATGAATAAATTAAAAATATTACTAAAGTTTTTCCCGAAGGTTACCGATAATTGAATTGTGAGCAAAAAATCTGCATATTTGCAAGGGCCCTGCGGGTATAAAGGTTGGATGCAAACAACATGGCATGGAAGCCAATCAAAATTATATTCATGGAGGAATAAATCATGAGAATTAACACAAACTTAATGGCACTTAACACACATCGTCAACTTTCTGTAAATAGTGGTAACGTTGCTAAATCAACTGAAAAACTGTCATCCGGTCTCCGCATTAACCGTGCAGGCGACGACGCTGCTGGTCTTGCAATATCTGAAAAGATGCGCGCACAGATTAAAGGCTTAAACATGGCTTCAAAAAACAGCCAGGATGCTATTTCTTTGGTTCAGACAGCTGAAGGTGCATTGACAGAAACACATTCAATTCTTCAGAGAATGCGTGAATTGGCAGTTCAGTCTTCATCAGACACAAACCAGGACGCAGTTGACCGTGACGCTCTGCAGGCAGAGTTCACAGCACTCAGATCAGAAATTGATGAAATCGCTGCAAACACTCAGTTCAATAACAAGAGCCTTCTTGATGGTACATTTGGTCTAACTACTACTGTAGCTGGAGCAGGTACTGTTGCTGTAGGTACTTATGGTATTACATCAATTGAACTCGAAGGATTTAGTGCTGGTGCAGGACAATCTATTACATTCGCACAAGCTGGTGGTGCAGGTACTACTTACGAAGTTACTTATAGTGGCGTAACAGTTGCTGGCGTAGCGAATGATGCGAACGCTGGAAGCATAAGTGTAGACTTCGGCAGTGGAAGAACAGTAACAATTAGCTATACTGATGCAATAACTGCAGACGATTTCGCTGGTGAATCTTTAACATTTGATGTTACTGGTACAGCAGCTAAAATCCAGACAGGTGCAAACGCAAGTGAAACACTTGATATTACAATAGGCAGTATGGATTCAACTGACTTGGTAGCAGGTGCTGCTCTTGATACAGCTACAATAGCTGACAGCACATCAGCAGAAGCTGCAATCACAACTGTTAATACAGCTATCAACACTGTTTCTACACAGCGTGCAAACTTAGGTGCTGTACAGAACAGACTTGAGCACAAGATCAAAAACCTTGATACTTCATCTGAAAACCTCTCAGCTGCAGAAAGCCGCATCCGCGACCTCGACATGGCTGCAGAAATGACGAAGTTCACAAGCAACAACATCTTGGTTCAGGCTGCAACAGCTATGTTGGCTCAGGCTAACGCAGCTCCTCAGAACGTACTTTCACTTCTCCAATAATTTATTGAGGGTTTATCGAGTAATTAGTACTTTTTGAGAAAAAAGCAAACAAAAACACCGCGCATAGCGCGGTGTTTTTTTTGTGTATTGTTAATATAATGATTTAAAGTCTAGTTTCTATATAGGATATTTTACTCATATAGTATCACTATAACCACTCTTGTTAAAAAGGTTATATCAAATAATCAAATTTCATTGATTCCCTTTATAAAATCACCTGACAATCTCAATACAATAATTAAGTGTTATTTGTAAAAACTATAACTCGCATTTTACTATCGATATTGCTAACTTAGGATTCAATACAAACTTAAACTTGAATATTTTATATAATACTGCTTTACCACTTTTCTATCATGTAAAATATCGGACTATATGTATAATACTTTAAACATGAATATTTCGATAATTTGTATCAAAACTTATCTATTAATATTTACATAATCACTTAATGCTGCATTATATTTTTACTCCTTACTCAAATAGAATAATCGTTTTCACAACCCCAGAAAGATAATCTCCTTATTCTACAAACGCTACATTTATCATTTTTAAAATCAGATACTAATTTTACATTATAATAAACTACTATTCTGATTTAACTCTTTCTAAGCAGCTATAAAGATATAACACAACGCTAAAGTATGTCTGTTGCTAGTTGTATTATATCTTTTTAATATAGAAAAACCGACACTATTGCATAGCATCGGTTATATGTCTTTATATTGATTGTAAACTTTATCCGTTAAGTTTTAAGGAGATTATCTTGGTGCTGGCTGCGGACTTGTTAGCGCTTATTGTAGCGTCCAGTAGCTCTTTGCGATAAATCTTTATATCACGAGGTGCTTTAATGCCAACACTGACTCTGTCTTTATCTATGGATATTATTTCAATTACTACATCGTCGCTTAAAACGATGCCCTCACCCCTCTTGCGCGTCAGAACCAGCATCCGCTTCACCTCCGCTCAAAACTTTCATTACATCTTCATATACAGGCTGGCGAACCAAAAAGTCCTCGGCATCAACAAGCACCTGTTTTCCTATGCCTCTTTTTGCGTTAATTATAATTGGTGCCGCCATATTTACTGTCATCTCTGTGATATTTTCCGGAATAACAACAACATTTAAAACAAGAATATCATTCTCGCTTTCAATGCTAAGATCATCCATTTCTTCATCTTTAACTTCAATGCTATAATCGCCGTATATTTCAAACGGAATGATAACCGGCAAAGAAATATATTTATTCTCAATCGACTGAAGCCAGTAAATCGGCCTTGTCTCTAAAATCTTAAGCACAATAAATTCCTTGAGTTCTTCAAACCCCGGAAGCCCTAAAGGAAACATAATCTTATTTTTTTCATCTAGCTCAAAATCGCCGAATCTATCCGTTTCAACTTTCATATCATTCTCCTTATTACAAACAGTATATCACATCTATTAAAATAATATACAACTATATCTTTTTATCCACTTTAAGTCCCGTTGGAGCTTTAAAAGCTTTAATCTTGAAATTCCTTCCTCCGTTTTCGTACTGGAAGTAAATTTTAATTTCATGGGGTTCGACATATATCTCAGGCCTTGGATCAACATCCCATTCTATTTCCATTACATTGTCTGTCCAGTCTATTTCCAATGCGCCTTTTTCCCATTCTATAGATACGGTTTCCAGCGGACTGTCATTGTCTCTGAGCTCGTCAGCAACAAGAGATTCAAGCTGTTCAGATAATGTCTGTGTGTCAAGTTCTTGAAGCTGTAGATCAATCAAATCCCGGCTGTTTGTCGCAAGATTGTTGTTAATTATTACATTGCTTCTTCGTGCATTTCTGGCGCGGAGAAACCTTTTGGACACATTGATTGGAACCTGATAGTTTGTTTTGACATTGATAACAGACCTATTGACTTTAAATTTGGGCGCTCTCCTGCGAACCATCATCTGCGGGCGTTTATGCCTTACAGTCATTTTAGGCCTTCTATGTTTGATATGAACTTTTGCTGCTCTCGACGATACGTGTAGTACCGGAGCTTTTGTGCTTATAATATTCATAATCTTACAGGTTGCACGTTAATTGCTAATGAATTTTTTAATCCAAGAAATCTACTAATGTAGGTGTCAATATTTTAGATGCAATTCCCAGAGAAGCTGTATATATGCTCTCTGTTACACTGAATTTGAGCAATGCCTCAGCTTGGTCAACATCTTCTATATCAGACTTAATTTCTGTATAGTTAAACTCATCTTCTCCGTGCCGGTTTTCTAAAAGTTCCAGTCGGTTAGTTCTGCCGCCTATTTTGCTCTCCAAGTTTAAAAGTCTGCTTTGTGCGTCTTGAAGTTGTTCTGTATAGCCGGTTAATGTGGACACAGGAGCGTCCGCCATCAAGTCGTTATACAGATTATCAAGTATAGTATATATGTTGTCTGTGCCTGTTCCTAAAAGCTCTGTGCCCGGAATAGAAACATCCATCTTAATACCATACGTTAGCTCATATTGCAGCACTTGCTGACCTTCTGCAATCAGAGCAGGATCAGCTGGATTTGAAACATCAATTCCGTTGTACAAAAGATTACCGGTGCCGCTATCGACTTCAAACGGAGGATTTATTGTGTTGTATCCTCCAAATAAATATCTGTTTCCTGTTTTATTGTTAGCAACTGAAAGAAGATGGTCTCGCATCTGCCCTATTACTTCTGCTGTTGCGATTTTATCTTCCGCCGTCATAGTATCATTTGCTGTAGAAACAGCTTTTTCATACGCATTCTTAACTATATCATTTAGTTCAAGTACTGAGCTTTCGGTCAGCTGATTCCAAGAATCTGCTCTGCTTATGTTTGTCTGATATTGTTCAATGCGCTCAAGTTTAGAGCCTATAGACATTATGCTTACAGCTCCAACAGGATCATCCGATAATTTTGTAATACGCTCTCCTGTTGCAATCTGAGTTTGCTGTTTCATCATTTTTTTAAGATTATTATTAAGATTTCTTAGATAGTTATCGGTTAACATTGCATTCGATACTCTCATTTATCTCACCTTACCTTCCAACCAAGCCTGTTCTGTTAATCAGAACATCCAAAGCCTCATCCATTGTGGTTATTATTCTTGATGCTGCTGTATAAGCGTGCTGATATTTAATCATTTCAACCATTTCCTCATCAACTGATACACCGGACATGGATTGTCTTCTGTTTTGCACATTAGCTACTATATAATATTGGCTTTCACTCATCTTTGAAGCGTGTGCGCTTTCTATAGCTGTCTTTACAACAAGAGAATTTAGATATTCCTCAAAACTTCCCACAGTAGCTATATCTGTTTTGGTTGTGAGCGCCAATAGTTCCAATGCATTTACATTGTTGTTTTGCTGTGTATTGGCAGCAGTTAAATCAACCAGCTGATCTGAAGTTGCAAGATTATACACACTTGCACGAAATTCTGTTGATATTTCCAAATTACCAGCCGTGATATCCGTATATCCGCCTGCTGGGACTTCGAATAGGTCTATTCCAGTCTGTGACGGTATTGCTCCGTAAGGAATAGTATATCCGGCGTTGTTTACAGTATTGAACTCTTCAGCCAAGCTTCTGGCTAAAGTATTTAGCTCATCAAGCATTGTAGGAACGCCAAAGTCATCCAATGTAGCTCCGTCTCTTAAATCCTGGTAAGCCTTAAGCTCTCCGCTGCTAAACGTAAAAACTGTAGGTGTGCCTTCAAGATATATTTCATAATAATCAGGCTGTCCTGATACCACTCCGGTTAAATCCGGACGTGCTTCCAGTTTCGTAACATCGATATGGTCTACAAGCATCACACCATCTACAGATACCTGTAATTCTCCGTCAGTATTTTCTTCATACTCGATGTTTATCATCTCAGAAAGCTTGTCTAACGCAAGATTCCTCTTGTCTCTCAAATCATTTGCTTTTTCTCCAGAAAGCTCAAAGCCATAAATCTGATTATTGTAATCACCGATAGTGGTCAAATAGTCATTTATCTGTTCCGTAACAACAGCCATTTTGTCATTATATGCATCCTGTAATCCAACAAGTTTATTATAGTAATGATTCACTGTTTCTGTTAGATTTATCGCATTCTGCTGTACGTTTGTACGAATCTCTTCGCTTACCGGATCCATCGAAAGCTCGTTTAAGCTATCATAAAAGTCAGCCAAAGCTTTAGAAATTGAGCTGTCTGTGTCTTCGCTAAACAGCGTCTCTATATATTCAAGTTCCTCAGTTCTTGTATCCCACATTCCGTAATCAGAACTTTCACTTCTGTATTCTTTGTCTAAATACTTGCTTCGAATCTGGTCAAGCGCAACGCTCTCAACACCACGCCCGACTTTTGATGTGTTAATTCCTAGGAATCTGCTTCCGTTGGCATACGGATCAATCGACTGCGTTACAAGTCTCTGACGGGTATATCCCTCAGTATCGGCATTGGCAATATTATGACCGATTACTTCAAGTGCCTCTCGGCTTAAAAATAATCCGGTTTTTGGAATTTCTAAACTACCGAATGAACTGCCCATTGTCTCCTACACTTTCTGATCTATAAGCCCTACGCTTAAGGTCTCTCCGTCGTCCATATATCCATTGCTGTTATATGTTTCGGGAACGTCGCCGCCCCGCATTATCACATCCAAAGAAAAATAAGTATATTCCAGATGTGTTTTTATCAAATCTTGGTTTATATCATTCAATCTTGTCAATTTACCTATAACATCGACCAGATTCATTTTCGCTTCTATAAGTTTGTGCTTTGTTGCACCTTGAGAACTTTCAATAATTTTCTCAATCTTTGCCTCTTCGGGTGAGATATCAAGCTCATTTGCAATTTTCACAGCAATTGATTCTCTCTGCTGTTCCAATTTATAAACCTTGCTTAATATCTTGTCCTCTGAAGCAATAATTTCTTCCAGAGTATTGCGATCATTTTTTATCAGAACTTCTTTCTTTTTTTCCGAAAGCTTTAAAAGTTCTTTATGAACTGCCGTCATCAAAGAAAGAACACCTGTCATATTGTTAATTAAAATGTCCAAAACAAAATCCCTTTTTACCTTTGACTATTCGTCAAGTCCAAGCATTTTCGCTGCAACATCTTCGCCTTTTACGCTATAAGTGCCGTCAGCAACCTGCTGTTTCACTTCCTGAAGTCTGGCAAGCTCCTGTGTGCTCCTTGAAGAGAATGCGCTTCTGGCTTCTTTTAAGGCTGCAGAAAAAGTCTGTGATTTTTGCGTAAGTTCTACTTTATCACTTTTTTGACTAGAACTGCTTTCAGACTTAGCAGGTCCTTTTACATTAACGTACTGGCCTATTAATTTACTTGAGGGTACTCTGTTTATCTTCATTTTCCATCACCTTTTCTTTACTTGTGTCGGATGTGCATTCTTGCATGTTTTTTCTTTTCTTCAGGTTTTGGCGGCTTATCTATATGTGTTGCGCTGTCAAATAGTTTGCTCAGTTTGCCCTTACACGAATCGCAATATTCACCTTCAGAAACCGGTTCACCGCATCTCACACATTTAAATGGGTATACTCCTTCGCCAAGTGTCAAGCTGCCGTCTCTTATAAATCCTAGTATTATTTTACCGTCTACATCCAGTGCTTTTGAAATTTCAACCACACTTGCGTTTTCATGATCAAACACATAATCCTGTACTTTTTCAAAAATTTCTTCCAGCTCTTCAGTACAATCAGCGCAGTAAGCTTCTCCATAGGAATTAAAAAGCTTCCCGCAGTTTCTGCATCTTTTAATTGAATCTACCATTTAATACCTCGATATTGTTTTTATCTTATCTCATGTTTGCAACAAGTCTTGCCATGTCATCGGATGTAGTAAGTGCACTGCTTACCAGCGAGAATGTCCTCTGAGCTCGTATAAGCCTTGTCATCTCCAGACTTAAATCAACATTGGAGCTTTCAAGTGAGCCCTGATGAACGGTCGCATCTGTTGCTGCCACAGCTCCTCCTGATGCATCGGTCTCGGCAAAGTAGCCTTTTCCTATAGCCGATAGTCCTTGTTTGTTTTCAAAGTCTGCTATGTTTAAAGTCGTCACATATGTTCCGTCCAGATAAATTGCACCTTCAGTGTTAACTGAAATTTCCTGTGGATTGCCGGGTATTTCTATCCTGTTGCCATTAGTGTCTAAAAGATAATCTCCCTGTGATGTAACCAGAAACTGTTGCCCGCTTTCTGATGAAACAGCAAATGCTCCGTTTCTTGTGTAGTAATTTTCTCCGTCAGGTCCCTGAACAGTAAAAAATCCGTCGCCTTCTATCCTTAAATCTAGAGGAACACCTGTCTCTACAGGAGTGCCTTCCGTAAACATTCTGGCTGTTGCTGAAACCAAAACTCCGGTTCCCTGCTTCAGGTTTAAGTCTTCCTCTGATTCAACAGGTCTTTGCATCTGTCTATATAAAGCATCTTTAAACCTTACATCGCTTGCTTTAAATCCATAGGTATTGATGTTTGCAATATTATTTGCAATAGTATCCACTCTGGTCTGTTGAGCTTTTAGCCCCATTCTTGCCGAAAACAACGACTGCATCATATCACTTCACCTACACCCTTCCCACTTCGTTGACTGATTTTTCAAGAGACTGATCTATCATAGTAACCATCTTTTGATTCATCTGATAATTTCTTGATATGTTCATCATGTCCACCATCTCTTGAGTTATATCAACATTTGAAACTTCCAGCACTCCTTGTTTTATCGTGCTTTCCGTATCATCAAATACTCTCTGATTTGTCGAATTTGAGTAAAGATTATTTCCGTCTTTTCTCAATCCCTCAAGGTTGTTAAACCTTACCAAGCGAACCTTCCCTACAACCGCGCCGTCGACTACAACATTTCCCTGTTCATCAATGCCAAAGCCACCGTCGCCGACATTTATTCTGCCTCCGCCGGTTCCCTGCAGATAATGTCCGTCGGAATTCACAAGATAACCCTGACTGTCAAGGCTGAATGATCCGTCTCTGGTATATCTGTCTCCGTTCGGTGTTGATACCACGAAAAATCCAGGTCCGCTTATAGCCAAATCAGTAAGTCTGGCAGTCTCTTCAAAGCTTCCCTGTGTGTAATCAATAACTATTTCATCAATATGAGTTCCATAGTTCTGGCTGCCTATCGTGTCAGAAATATTGATGATATTTGTGTTATCAATTTCATTTATTAAAACATCTTTAAAGGAACGTGACAACAGCTGGTCTTTCTTATAGCCGCTTGTTTCGGCGTTGGCTATATTGTTTGTGAGAACATTCATTTTTTCTCTCTGCACAATCATGCCGGTGCCGGCTATGTATAAACTTCTGAGCATGCGTTTCCTCCTTTTATACATTACTAAATATTATCTCAATTATTATATCGTTATATAATCGAATTTACTTTAGAATAAAATGTATAAAATGCGCTTATTTGTCCAGACCGATTATTAGCTTTACCTCTCCTTGAGACATGCCAAGCACTTTAGAAATCTGTTTAACATTTTGTCCCTCTTTTTTCAACAGAAGAACCTTGTCTCTGCGACTTAAATTATTAGATATCAAAACAGGTTTGTTAAACTCGGAACTAGGGTTTTCAGCCTGTTCTATATTGTTTAAGTCATCTTCAAAAGCTTTATCTTTTACATTGCTGCTCATCTCAGATAAAATCGTGTCAATATTATCTATCATATCTGATATCTTATCTTGGCTTTGAGCAACTTCTTTTTTGGATTCCTCCATATACTCCATTGCACCAGCTATCATATCCTCCAGATTCTGGTACAGTTTAAAAAGCTTTTTTTCTTTTTCAGACATAGCACCGTCGTGTTTATCTTTAGGGCTTTTTATTTTTTTAGCAATAAAAATTGTCGTAATAACCAGTATAAAAACAAAAAAGGCGAATATAAAATATGTGTAGTCCATCCTATACCTCCGCTTTAATTTTTGAACGAAGCTTCATTATAACTTTAGAGTGAATCTGCGATATTCTAGACTCGGACACTCCAACTATGCCCGCAATCTCTTTAAGCGTCATCTCTTCATAATAGTAAAGTGTTATTACAAGCTTTTCTTTTTCCGGAAGGTTGTCAATCATCGCACCCAGAATCTTCTTCATCTCTTTTTTTTCTATCTGGTGCTCAACAGATGCACTGTCATCTGTAATACTGTTTATAGAAAAAGTATTTTCATTAATCACTTCTTCAAAATGAACAACGTTAAACATATGGGATTTTTGTATGGTTTTTTGCAAATCATCAACACTCATCTCCAGATAATCCGCCACTTCGGATTCCGTTGGTGTTCTGAACAATGAGTTTTCAAGATCGCTATATGCATTTGTAATTGATTTTATTTTGCGTCTTAAGCTTGATGGAGCCCAGTCCTGTTTTCGAATCTGGTCGATTATCTCTCCCCTTATTCTCATCGCAGCGTAATGCTCAAATCTCACGTTACGGCTCATGTCATATTTTTCTACAGCATCCATTAACCCTAAAATACCGTTGCTGAGCATATCATCAAAATTGCTATGGCCTTCATATGTAGGGAGCATTCTAATCACAATTCTTTTTACAAGACCGATATAAGATACTACAAGCTCATTTTTAAGCTCGTCCGACCTCGTTGCCAAGTATTCATGCCAAACTTTTTCCAGCTTTGCTTTTCTTTCTTCAGTCTTTAATTGTGAAGTGTCGGTTTTCATTGGATATGTAAGTTTTACCCCTCTAAATTATTTAACCCTATTGCGCTTTTTTATTTGTGTCTGGAAGATATATCTGCTAATCTTCGCTTGATCTCTGCTGGGTATATTTATAAATTGTACACTTACATTATACTTCACTGTTTTCTCAGAAGGCAAGAAGCATCTAATAATTTTTCCTGTCAAGGTAAGTCTTGCCTCATAGTTTAATGGCAAGTATATATCAATAAGGGTGCCGGGCGGAAAGTATTCAAAGCAAGTAAAGCTCATTCCCCCATCCGATAAGTCCCTTGTTTGTACTTCATATATTTCAGGATCTC
This sequence comes from Christensenellaceae bacterium, assembly GCA_963677605.2. GTDB lineage: Bacteria > Bacillota > Clostridia > Christensenellales > UMGS416 > JAGLOK01. The sequence continues at coordinate 926,556 of CAXXDX010000006.1, forward strand.
CGGGTATATCAACCTCAGGCTGAGAAAGGTTTACTTTAGCATCTAAAACAACAGGCAGCCTATAGGATGAGCGCCGCTGTTGTTTCTGAATATCCGATATTATTTTAAACTGGCACACTCTCAAGTTATCTTTAGTAAAAGATTTTTCCATTACAGCGTCAAAAACAAAAAGGCCGTTGTCTCTATAAAAAGAAAACCGCATTGGCTGCATGTTTTTTGACCTTAACGGAATGCCGTGCACCGTAGGCTGAAATACAATAAAATTCTCGTCGTCGATAATATCCTGCAGTTTTGTTCTTGTGACTAACTCATCAAGCTCTATTTTAAACATCTCACCTAAGCTCGCCACTTGACTCAATACCATTATTCTCTCCTGTATATATTATTTCTCTGCTATCATTATTTAATAATTTACTGAAAAATCCCGCAATGCCCAATCCGCCTTTTTTCTTTTTCGGTGATTTTAAATACTCATCAACAATCTTTTCAATGTTGGATGCGGCATTGCTCTTGGGATAGCTAATCATCAAAGGTTTTTGAATTTTTACGGCGTTTGCCATGCTGTCATCTTCCAGTATATGCCCAAGCTTTTCGATTTTAAGCCCCATATATCTGTTTACTACAGCGACAAACCCATCCATTGTGATTTCCGCTTCCCTATGGTTTTTTGCCTTGTTCATTATTAAATGAACAGTGGGCTTAATAGCCTGCCTGCATGCAATTTTGATTAGTGCATAAGCATCGGTTATGGACGTGGGTTCCGGCGTAGTCACAAGGAATGTTTCATGGCTTGCATGAATCATCCGCAAAATATTGTCAGAAGCGCCGGCTCCAGTGTCAAAAATAATATAGTCAGCAATGTTCTCAAGGCGCTTAAATCCATTAATTAGCTTGTTTATCTGGAATGTATCCATTTTAATCAAATCATACATTCCTGAACCGCCGGAAATAAACTTTACGCCTCCAACACCTTCTTCGATAATGTCAAAGATGTCTTTTTTATCGTCTAGCACATGCAAAAGGTTGTACTTTGTGGAAACCCCAAGCATTATATCAATGTTTGAAAAACCAAAGTCAGAGTCAATTAGAAGCACTCTTTTTCCGCGCTTTGACAATTCTATGGCAATATTGAGCGAGATGCTGGATTTTCCAACGCCTCCTTTGCCGCTAGTAACAGTGATGATTCTCGTATCATCACTTTTATTCATTATCTCTCTTAAGTTTTGAGCTTGATCAGTCATAAACCTCACCTATTCCCAAGATTTTGGATGCAATCCTGGGTGTATCAGCCTGTTGTATATCATCGGGAATATTCTGTCCAGTGGTTATATACGAAAGCGGTTTTTGTGCGCATTCTGCAATGTTTAGTATATTACCCCATGTATTAACTTCATCATACTTTGTTAAAATCATCTTGTAATCACCGACAAATGACAAATTGTCGATTATTTTTTTACACGCATTATATCCTGTGCTCAGCGAAAGAACCGCATACACTTCGTCAGGTTCGCATGTTTTGATTATATTTTCAATTTCTTTCTTATACTGTTCGTCTGCAGTGCTTCGTCCGGCAGTATCCATCAGTATAATGTCGCGGTCTGCTTGATTTTTCAGAGCTTCTTCAAGTTCTTCCACAGTGTATGCTGTCTCAAGAGGAATCTGAAGTATATCGGCATAGATATTAAGCTGCTCTTTTGCGGCTACACGATATGTATCGGTATTTATGATACCGACTTTTAGCCCTCCTTCGCAAACATATTGCCCAGCGAGCTTTACAAGCGTTGTAGTTTTCCCAACTCCTGTAGGGCCAAAGAACACAATTATGTTGCGTTTATACTTCTTTATTGATATCGGAGATGGCTTGCCAAGGCGCTCTGTTATAATCTGCTCCATAACCTGGCTTGGCTCAACTTCCATGTTTGCAGTAATCTTTTGTACTTCCTTTGATATATCATCAGCAACCGCCGGAACTACTTCCTGTTCTATGAGTCTGTCATATAAAACTGAAATATCATCAGAAAAATTTATTTTTACTGTGCCTTCGCCGCTTGTCAGTTTATTGGAAAATGTTTTAACAGTGTTTTCCAGTTCCTGAAGTTTTGCATTTAGTTTATCAATATTTCCCGATTCTGCCGTGGATTTTAAAGGCGGCGCTATGTATGGCTCTGCCTGCTTTTTCGGCATTATCTTTTTTCTCGGCGTCTTTGAGTCATAAGCTGCCACAACCTCGAGCTTTTTCTTTCTAAACAAGCCCTTCATCCCTTTTTGGCGCACCATCCTGCTGTTTAGGATAACAGCATCATCCCCAAGTTCGCTTTTGATTTTGTTCATGGCTTCGTGCATGTCACTTACCAAATAGCGTTTTACAAACATTAAATCTTAACCACCTTATCAGAATATATCTCTACATGTTGCTCTATCTCATTATATGAAAGGACAGTGATGTCCGGATCCAACTGCACAGAAAGCCTCTTAAAGTCCTTTCTGATCTGCGGAGTGGTAAGAACAATCGGCGTTATACCAAGGCTTAGGAAATGCTCTACAGCACCTTTAAGCGAAATCAGTATCTTTTGTATTATAGCAGGCTCCAAGACCGAATATGAACCCTGCTCACTTTTGTGTATGCTCTCTGCTATCTGATGTTCCAGCGTAGGATCCAATGTTATAACGCGCGCTTTACCATCCGGAATAAATTTATGCGTTATAGCGCGTTTTAAGTTTTGTCTAACGTATTCTGTAAGAGTTTCAGGATCGCGAACTATTGTTCCATAGTCCCCCAAAATCTCAAGGATAGTCCCAATATCACGTATTGATATCCCTTCTTTTAGCAGGTTAGCCAACACTTTTTGTATCTCTCCAATGCTGAAAAGTTTTGGCGTCACTTCCTCCACCAGCGCAGGCTGCTGCGTTTTAAGGTTATCTATCAGTGTTTTAACCTGCTGTCTTCCCAGTATCTCATGAGCATGGCGTTTAATAATTTCCACAAGGTGCGTCGATATAACAGACGGCGCATCAATGGTTGTGTAACCTTTAAGCTCAGCCTCTTCTCTGTTTGCTTCGGTAATCCATACAGCCGGCATGCCAAATGTCGGATCTACCGTTTCAATTCCTTTTACTTCAGTTTTTACATCAGCAGGCTTTAGTGCCAGATAATGATCTATCATAACCTCGCCGCTTGCAACTTCAAGGCCTTTTATTTTTATTGAGTACTGATTGTTTTTAAGCTGAATATTATCTCTTAAGCGCACAACCGGAACTATTATTCCCAAATCAAGCGCACACTGGCGGCGAATCATTACAACTCGGTCCAGCAAGTCTCCGCCCTGCGATGTGTCAACCATGGATATTATACCATAGCCAAACTCCATTTCAATCGTATCCACATTCAAAAGCGAAGTAACGCTCTCCGGCTTTCTTTTCTCTTTTGCCGCTATTTCAGCTGTATCTTGCTGTTCGGTTATCTCTTTCTTTTTACGTGAATTCAGTGTGAAATATGCTGCCAGAGGAAGTCCTATTGCCATTAAAAATAGTGGAACCTTTGGAAGGCCTGGGATAAAAGCCATTAAAAATAACAGTCCGCCAAGAATGTACAATATATAGGGGCGCGCCAAAAGCTGCTTTGACACTTCCTGCCCAAAACTGTTTTCACTTGCCGAACGCGTTACAATTACACCTGTTGCAGTCGACACCAAGAGTGCAGGTATCTGGCTCACAAGTCCGTCTCCGACAACAGCAAGAACATATACTTCAAGAGCCCTGTTTATGTCCATTCCTGCTCCGCCGCCGATGCCAACAACACCTATAAGAAGTCCGCCGACTGTATTTATTAGAACAATAATAATACCAACTATCGCATCGCCTTTAACAAACTTTGATGCACCATCCATAGCACCGTAGAAGTTTGCTTCGCGCTGTATCTCATCACGTCTTTGCTTGGCCTCGCTTTCGCTTATAACTCCCGAATTTAAATCCGCATCGATAGCCATCTGTTTACCGGGCATAGCGTCAAGTGTAAACCTCGCTGCAACTTCGGCTACGCGCTCAGAACCTTTGGTTATAATAAGAAACTGTACTACTATGATAATAAGGAACACTACAAATCCGACTACAAGGTTTTGGCCTACAACGAAGTTACCGAACGTTTCAATAACTTTTCCTGCGTTACCGTTATTGCCAAGAATAAGCTTTGTTGAGGAAATATTCAGCGAAATCCTAAACAGCGTTAAAAACAATAGCATGGTTGGAAAAGTCGAAAATTCCAATGCTCTTTTAATATATAAATTTGTAAGCAGAATAAGAAGCGACAATGAAATGTTTATAATAAGCAGAAAGTCCAGAAAGAATGTTCCTATAGGAAGAATGATGGCTAAAACTATGCCAATAATCATAACTGAAATTACGACATCATTTAATTTCATACATTATCTCCTTCCCATTTTCTTTTTTAAATTATATACATATGCAAGTATTTCGGCAACAGCCTGATACAAATCTTCAGGAACTTCATCTCCTACTTCGCAGTAAACATAAAGCGACTGCGCCAGCGGTCTATTTTCAACCATTACTATATCAAGCTCTTTTGCGCGCTCTTTGAGCTTTTGAGCTAAGAAATCTTTCCCCTTTGCAATAACTACAGGAGCGTCATTTTCATTCTCATCATATTTTAAGCCGATTGCATAATGAGTCGGGTTTGTAATGATAACATCCGCTTCTTCAACTGCCTGCATCATGCGCATCTGGCTCATCTGCCTTTGTTTCTGCCGTATCTTTCCCTTTATCTGCGGGTCGCCTTCAGAAAGTTTATATTCATCTTTTACTTCCTGTTTTGTCATCCTCAGATCTTTATTGTATTTCCACCATTGATACCAATAGTCAACAGGAGCAAGTATCGCTAGGAAAATAACAACTTTAAAAGCCACATTAAGGATAATTTTAAATGCCTGCTGTGTGCCGATTATTACATTTTGTCCCATAAGTTCAGGGAACTTTCCAAACTCCGTCTTATAAGCATTATACCCGACTATGACAATAATAGATATCTTAAATAAAGATTTTAAAAGCTGCATAACAGTCTGACTGGAAAAAAGGCGCTTGAGTCCTTTTGCCATGCTTATTTTTTCAAGCTTAGGCTGTATTGCCTGCGGAGAAAATAAAAATCCCACTTGAATAATATTAAAAATTATTGCACTTAAAAAGGCTGCAATAAACAAAGGGGCAATAATTATGAAGAAATACCTGACAGCAGATCTAAAGGCGTTCGATATACCGCTAAGTGTAACAACATCCTGTATATAAGCACCAGAAAACATTTCAGTCAGCATGTCTCCTGTGTTTTGAACAATGAATGTACCAAAAAGAGCAAACACCGAAAACATAACAAGCATTGAAAACGAAGCTATAACTTCCGTACTTTTAAATACCTGCCCTTTTTCTCTAGCATCCCGCTTTCGTTTCGGGGTGGCCTTTTCTGTTTTTTCTCCATGCTGTTGTTGACTCATTATGCCGCCGCCAATCCCTGAAACATTTTATCAATCGAATTAAACATTTCAACAAAAATCACATCGGTATAACTAACATATATAGGCAGCACCAAAACTAACATTAAAAATCCCAGTGCTACTTTTAATGGCAATCCCACTACAAATATATTCATTTGCGGAACAGTTCTTATAATAATTCCCATTAGCATCTCGCCTAACAGGCCGGATGCAATAAGAGGAAGAGCAACATTGGCAGACATTACGAATGCTAAAGTGAATATCTCAAGAGCAACCAATCCTATCCTTGGATTAAGCATTACAGCGCCAACTGGCACCTGTGTGAACGTTATGTTTAATATATGTATAAGCTGAAGGTGCGCGTTTGCCGCAAAAAAGGTTATTATTAAAACAAGATAAAGCAAGTTACCCGAAATAGGAACCTTAACATTATTTTGCACATCAAAAACACTAACCATACCAAAACCCATCATCATATCGATTATATGTCCAGAAGTTTGCACCAGTGTAAAAAACAATGTGGTTACTACTCCCAGAACCAACCCGTATAATAATTCTTTTGTGCACAGCAGTATGAACTCGACAACATTTCTGTATACTATTTCTGCGTGGCTTGAAAACGAAGTAAAGGTAACGTAAGTCACAAGTATGCAAAACGCTATCTTAACAGGGTTTGGTACATTTTTTCTGCCAAATATCGGCGAGGATATGATTAGTGCCGAAGTTCTTAGAAACATTAACAGGAAATGATCGAAATTTAAGCTGATGTCTCTTAATACCTGTTCCATTTTTCTCTATCTTATAATAGTCTCTACCATCGCATACATTCTGTCGGTAAATTCAGTGATATTGGTTATTATAAATCCACCGAATATTACAACCGCAAGCAGTATGGCAATTATCTTGGGAACAAAAGCCAGTGTCTGCTCATTGATCTGCGTGGTAGCTTGAAAAATTGAAATAATCACACCTACAACCATGCCGGTTATGAGCATCGGCGCGGCACATATAAGAACCGTATAAATTGCATCCTGCAATATTTTGATTATTTCAGCCTGCTCCAAATATAAAACCCCTTTCACTAATAATTATACACCACTTTAGGTAAATTATGCACACTTATAGCCCTAAGGCTATGTAAAGCTTGAAATCAGTGTCTGAACAGTAAGCATCCAACCGTCAACAACAACAAATAAAAGCAGTTTAAACGGCAGCGATATAACAATCGGCGGAAGCATCATCATTCCCATCGACATAAGCGTACTTGCCACAATCATATCCATTACAATAAACGGAATGTATAAAAAGAATCCTATCTGGAATCCGCGTTTAATCTCGCTTGTTATAAACGCAGGGAACAATGCAGCGTTTGAAACTTCCTCAAGTGTCTCAATGCCCTGATCTTTAGGAGAAACAGATATAAAATAGTTTAAGTCATCCTTATATGTCTGTCTCATCATAAACTCACGCACCGGTTCAAGAGCCAGATCTTTGGCTTCTTCAAACTCTATCTCTTCTGCTATATAAGGCTCATATGCGTTTTCTTTCACCTCATCTATAACAGGCGACATAATAAAAAATGTTAAAAACAATGCAAGCCCTACAAGTACCTGATTAGGAGGCATCTGCTGGAGTCCAAGTCCGTTTCTTATTAGCGACAGCACAATAATTATCCTGGTAAAGCTCGTCATCATTATAAGAATCGACGGTAAAAGCGTAAGGATTGTAAGCAGCAGAATAATGTCTATGCTTTCCGATCTGTCTCCCAAAAGTCCGCCAAGAGGTGCCGTTTCCGACGATGTATCTTCGGTTTCTCCGGTATCATTAAGAATGCTGCAACCAGACATCAGCATAAGAAGAATGGCAATTACTATTATAAGTAATGTTTTTTTCTTAGTTTTCGTCATTTTCATCTTTTCTGTAAGCGTCAAACTGTCTTTTTCTGTCATCTATAGATTTAAGTATCTTATCAAAGCTTTCATCTTCGTTTGTTGATGAGTGTTTTTTCTCTTCGCGGGATTTTCTTTCTTCCTGTCTCGCTCTTTGCAAGTCATACGGAGAAGACTTGGCTTTTTTGATAAATTCCGCGATTTTCGACACAAATGCAGGCTGCGCAGCACTTTTCGTACTCTCAGCTTCTGTGTCCGATTCAATCCTGCTGCTTTCTATTTTCGAAATTAGGTTAATGTTTTGATTTGTAACTCCGATTAACACTTTTTCGCCGCCAACATCTATCAAAGCTATCTGTTTGTCAGAAGCAATGTAAATCTGGTCAACAACTTTAATATGTTTTGACTGTGTTAATCTTTTTCCCCTTTTAGCCAAAAATTTGGTGGCGTAATACGCACCAAATAATATAGCTACCATTATAAAGATTATTAATGCTGTTTGAAAAAATCCGCCTTCCATCTAGCCCCCGAAAATAATTATTGTATAAAGCAAAAAAGCCGTAACAGCCAATAGCTGTTAGGCATTTTGATTTATAACTGCATACGCATTATCTCGTTATATGCGTCAATTACTTTGTTTCGAACCTGAAGCGCAAGCTCCAAAGCAAGCTCTGCTTTTTCCGCAGCAATCACAGTTTCGTGAATTGCCGTATCTCCTCCCGAAAGAAGATCAGCCGTTGCCTGATCATTCACACTTTCGGTTTCCTGAACATTGTTAAGCGCGTCGCTTAATATGTCGGAGAATTCGCTGGCGCTTTCGGTTTTTGTGCCGGAAGCAAGCGAGCTTAATGTGGAAGCAATACTTGAATTATTGTTTATTTCCATAAAAGATCTCCGTTATGTTTTAGTATTATTTATTATGACCCTATCTCCAGAGCTTTCATCGCCATGCTCTTTGTAGCATTGAGCGCAGTAACATTTGCTTCAAATGATCTTGTTGCACTCATCATGTCAATCATTTCCTCCACCTCATCCACATTGGGATAGCTGACATAACCGTCAGCATCTGCATCCGGATGGGTAGGATTATATTCTAACACAAAATCGGATGTATCTTCCACTATTTCTGAAACAAAAACACCTCTGCCGGAAATATTAGCCTTTGCATCTTCATAAAACGAGGAAAAAGATGCTCCCTGTTTCTGCGAAAGCACAACAGTTCTTCTGCGGTAAGGCTCTCCTGTTTCGGTACGTGTTGTATCAGCGTTGGCGATATTTTCACTGATTACATCCATTCTCATTCTCTGCGCAGTAAGTGCAGAAGTTGAGATATCCATTGAACTTAAAAATCCCATATCTTATTATTTACCCTCCTTTATTGCCATCCTCAAGCGGGTAAACTCGCTTGTAAGTTTTTGGATGAGCGTATTATAATAGATTGTGTTTTTAGCAAGCTCGGCACTTTCATAGTCGATGTCCACATTGTTTCCGTCAAGCCTCATCGATGTAGATCCGTCCATAATAACATTCGGTGAAATGCTGTCTAAATCGGAGCTTCCCATGTACATATGGCCTTCTCTAGTTCGTTTAGCTTCAAACGAACCGTTTTCAAGCGCTTCTTTAAATATAGACTCAAACTCTACTTCAGACCTTTTAAAGCCAACTGTATCGACATTTGCGATATTGTTGGTAATTACTTCATTTCTAGTCCATGAAGCATCCAAGCCCTTTTCTAAATATGCTGTTGATTTGAAAATCTTATCAATCATTTACACACCTATGTATATTTCTATCTGTAAATCCTTAATCTTGTCAAATATCATGTATTTTTATAATATACTTTTCTGACACTCAATACTTATATCGAAACTTTTACCATGTTTCATTAGCATGTTATCTAAATTTATAACATTCAGATTTTTTATAAACCTAAACTAATATATTATTATTAGCTTGTCTGTATACTATCATAAAGAAAAATAAAATAAAATGAGAAATGCGATAATTCACATTATTGTGCATTAAAATCCAAATTTATCACATAAATAAATCTACGAGAAGGCCTCTAATATCGTCAACTAAGTCCGCGATTTTAATATTTTCGCTCTCCTGCTCTATTACCTGTGCAGTAAGCTCATCAAGCTTTTTATTGATATTTTTTATAATGGCAAAAGACTTGTTTCTGCCCCTTGCATCGAATTTATTGTTTTTTTCAAAGGCAAATGCGTTGTTGACATTCTCTTTTATAAGCTTACTGATAAGTTCTCTATATTTTTGAATCTCTGCTAAATCAGCTTTTTTTGATATTTTATCTCCTTGTATATTGATATCTTCAATCAGAAATGTAATATATTTTTGATGATTTTCGCGGCTTAGTTCAGTCAGCTCGCGTCTGAACGTCTTAAAGCTCTCGATTCCGGCTTTGTGTCCGTCACCGACAATGTTTTTTTGCGAAGCTGATGTGGCTTGATTTATGTCCCTTATCTTCATTTTTTCTTATCAATAAATATGCCGTCTGAATATGGTGCGCTGCTTGTATATGTGTTTAGTCTTGCTTTATCGTTTTTAAGTTTCTTAATCTGATTTTTATATTCTGAAACTTTCTCTTCAGCTTCCTTGATATTGCTTTTATCTTCCTCGGATATGTATTTAAGAAGTGTTTTTATTTCATTAAAAAGCGATGACACCCGAGTATCACCTTCTTCTACTAATTGATTCATATATGTTCTGTCAATTAAGCTGTCTACTCTTAATATCTCATCAATGAGCTTCTGTCGTTCATCAAGCTCACTTAAGAGTTTGTCAGCATCCTCATCTGCAATATAATTCTTCTGTGATTTTGTAATTTTAAGTACCGCAGATAAAAGCCCTGTTTTCTTCTCAAGCATTTCTACCAACTGCATCTTTTTATTGCTGACCGACATATTCACCTATCTGTCTTTTGTCTTAACCTATATTTTCAACTAATTTGTTTTCTTTTAATACATGTGCCCATGATTTTTTCAGTTCGTTAAGCATATCAATCAATGGCTGGATACCCGAAGAATCTTTTGAGATATTTATCTCTCTAAGGCTTGATAATATAAAATCATACAGATCAAAAAGCTCATTTGCAATAGGGTACTTAAAATCCAGGCTCATTACAAGCTCTGTTACTATGTCCTGTGCTTTTATAAGATACAAATTCGATTCCTGAATGTTGTTTTCATCCATTGCAATAGTAGCAAGCTTCATGTTTTTTATACATCCGTCATAAAGCATTATGATAAGTTCTACAGGATTTGCAATCATTACATTCTGCTGTCTGTATTTTTCATATGGATTAGCTAAAGGTCTCATGGGTATTCTCCTAAAGTATTATTGATGTTTGTTACTCAGCTGTAAAACCGAGCTGACTGAGCATAGCGCTTATCTGGCTGTTCATTGTAGAAAGAGCAGTCTCCATAGCCGTGTATTTTGACCAGTATCTTTCTTCATTTGACTCATATCTGTCCTCAAGTGTCTCCAGCCTGCTTTCAGCTCTTGCAAGGGCGCTTTCTACATTAGATATCGTGTTATAGTTTGCGTTTTTTATGTAGTTGTTAAATAAATCAAATATTCTGTTTGTAAGGCCTGATTCATTGAATTTTACTTCAGTATCCTCAGAATATGATGTGTTAACAAAGATACCCTGCACTTTCTCCGGATTTTCCTGAACTGCGGCAGTTAAAACATCTTCATCAATGTAGATCTTTCCTTTTTCAGCATAATTGCCTGTATTAAGTCCAATCTCTGATGGGCTTAGCCCCACGCTTTCAACTGCTGTATAAAAACTTGTGCGCAATGAGTTTAAAAGTCCGGAAAGATTGGAATCATTTCTCAGCATACCGCTTTTCGCCATGTCTTCCCATTCTTCCTGCTGCTTGTCAGATAAACTTTCTCTTTCCTCATCCGTTAATGGTTCATATGTTCTATATACATCCTCATCCACTTTGCCTTGCAGTGAATCCACAAGTTCATTGTACGCACTTACAAAATTTTTAATCCTGTCAACTGTGTCCTGCGCATTTCTTTCAATATTAAATCCAATTGACGTGGCCGATGTATCTCTGAGGTTATATGATATACCGTCAATTGTGAACGAATTTGTGCTTTTTGTAACAGAAATTCCCTCTATTTCTAAAATAGCGTCCTGTCCGTTATAAGTTCCTTCAGCAATACCGAAAGCACTCGTTGCAGCATCAAATGCATTTCCGCTGATATTTACTATCTCAACTTCGCTTGTTGAGCCGGTTTCATCAGAAACTATGCTAAATCCTTGTGTAAGTTCCGAGTAACGCATAGTAACTCCGGCATCGGATGCATTTATTTCGCTTATCAGATCAGACAATTCATCTGTTTCAGAAAATGTAAAAGTCTCTCCGTTTATTGAAAATGATATCTCTCCGCTAACAAAAGTAAGCGGTGTTGCAAGATCGAGAGCATTAAGCGCAGTGTTCTGGCTAGTAAGCTCTGTGTTAAATACAGACGTGCTTGATACTTCTGCAGCCTCAGCAAGCTGAGTGATTGAGTTTATTGTCATCTGCCCTTCTAAAGCAGCAGCACCTGCAGTTATACTTACAGCGCTGGTTGTATCTAAAATGTTTACATCAAAAGAGTTGTATGAACTGGCTGCCATCATATTAGTTGACGGACTTAGTACACTCATATACGTTTCACGGAAGTTTTTAAGCTGCAGATTAATATCGCGCAAAGCTTCTTCTTTCCACTCAAGTTTTGTTATTTCTTTGCTCTGATCATCTATTTTCAGCTTGTCCATAGCAAGAAGGCTACTAACTATAGCCTCAGTGTCCAGGCCTGATGTTATGCCGGATACTCTTAGCATGCTGCTTGAATCTATCGCCATTTAGCACCTCCAGGTTGTTATGTGCATAATATTCTTTCAAATATACTATCGGAACATTTCACACAAAACTTGATAAAAATCTTGATAAATTTACACGTGAGCGTAATATTTAAATTCCGGCATACTGTTTCTGTAAAGAGAGGACATTGTTGCATAATTTGTAAGCGTGCTTCCCGCCTGTGCAACAGTAACCCCTGTTCTGGGATCATAGCCTCCGTCAAGCGACGGACACACTACCTGCACATGCCCAACTCCGCCGGGATTTTGTTTAGCCGTAACAACAGGATGTCCTGCGTTTGCAAGCTGTTGCGCAGTTTCAGCGGAAACTTCTTTCCACCCATACTCCTGACCTTTCGTGCCAAGCCATCTGTATATTGAGTTAGCGTTCATTTCGCGTGCACCTTGGGTGTCAGGATAATATCTCGGTTCCATTGTTTCAGGATCAACATAATGAGGAATCTCCGCCCCCATCGCACGGGTTACATCCCACATAAATATGTTGCAGTATGTATCTCCCCTGCCCTTTTTATTTACTTCATATCTAGGATTTGTTTCAACATTAAACTGGTTTATGACCTGTCTGTAAAGCTGTGCGTTTCTGTTGTATGCTGTGCTTGTAACATATGGATTTACGGCAACGGATGCTGCAGTCGGTATAGCTTCGCTGTAACCCTCAAATGACTGTGTTCCGAAAAGCCCGTTTGTTACCTTCTGCATAGCAGACGAAGCGCTTGTAGTGCCGTTAATAAGACCGCCGTCATCAACTCCGATCATAGACAAAAGCAAGCTCAGCATATCGCCTGAACTTCCGTTTTTAAGCATTCCCAATAGCAGCTGTATATTCGAAGACGAATCAGAGGACAAACCGGTTATTGTATCCATGTCAACGCTTCCGATACTTTCAACACTTGATGAGAATATCCCGGAAAAGCTACCAGTTTGAGATGAAGCATTTGTTGATTTAGAAGCTATCTGTGAATTATACAATTGATTAAGATTAATATTATCTACCATAATTCTCTAATTACCTTTTTATCCGTTTTTCATATTCGTTGTCTATGTCGCTTATAAAAACCAATATCTGAGCTACTGCCTGATACAGCTCCTCAGGTATCTCGTCTCCAAGTTTAAGGCTTTGCAAAAGTTTTGCAAGCGGTTTGTCTTCCACCACTTTAACGCCATGTTCTTCGCCTGCTTTAATTATCTTTTCAGCAAGCTCACCCTGACCAATCGCCACAACGTAAGGTGCGCTGTCTTTTTCTACGTCATATTTTAATGCAGAAGCGATTTTTCTTTTTTCATTCTTTTCGTTCATACCATATAATCAATCATTGTTCTTCTTCCGTCGGAGGAAGCTTCCAAAACATCCTTCGCATTTACCGGTGTTGTTTTTTCAAAAAGCTTTTCAATGCTTAGTGAGGAAAGGCTATAACCGGTTTCGCTAAGAAGCTCTCGCAGTTCGTCGGTTTTGCTTTTTATTATTGCATCCGCGTCTTCGTTTTCGCGTCCTATTTTTACCGACAAACTTTTGTTATACGCTTTTGTAAGTACCTCAACCCTTCCCAGGTTCTGTGTGTCCAGACCAATAAGGATTGTAAGCGGCTCATCTTCCTGCCGTTGTTTTTTTCCGCTTCTCTTATACACGAATATTTCGGCAGTCTGTTGATTTTGACCGAAATTAATCGGCACATGATAAAAATTATAGTCCTTTACATCTGAAGCAACTCTGCTTTGGGATATAAGCTCCTGTGCCTTCTCAGAAAGTGCTCCCTTATTTAAAACATCGGAACTATCTATCGTTCGCTTTAGCTCTAAATACTTCTGTATGTTTGATAATCCGGCTTTTTTGATATTCGTCTCTTTGTTTATAAGTTCATCAATTTTCACAAAAGACTTTACAACTTTTGACACAAGTTCTTTAATGTTTTCATCTTTTGCTGCAATATCAGCTTTTGCTGTAAAAGTATTTTCTTTAACAGGCGGTTTGTCTGTGTTTTCTTTAACTATAGTGGATTCAGTCTCAATTATATCATTTATAACCTGTATCTGTTCATTTCTTATTTCGAAATTTAAAGAACTTTCACTGGCTTGAATATTGTTTGCTCCAACAGATTGAATATTTTCATTAAAAACAGAAGACTCCATTGCCTGCTGGCCGTTAAGACTGCTGTCTGTCTGAATTTCTGCATCAGGCATCTGCACAATGGTGCTATCCATTGTTTGTGTTTCCTGTAAGGTTTCAGTTAAAGTATTTATAGCGGTATTATCCATTGAAAAACCATTGTTTGCTGCTTGATATGAATTTTGGGTTTGATAACCGTATGCTGCGGCATCGCTTTTTACTATATCGCTTCCAGCAACATAATCCTCACTGAACAAAGCTATACCTGCCAGATCAATAAGCTTGTTTCCTGCGGAAGTCTGCGAGGTTTCAAAGCTCATAATTGCATTGATGTTTTCTTTGGTAAACGGGATTTTGTTTGAAAGCATAAAAACCGCTGACTTTACATCAAGTTGAGGGTTTTGGCTCATCGCATCCGAAACAACAGAAATGTTATTTTCATCTGCAGGCAATCCCGCGCTTTCCAATGCATGCATAATGCTTGAATCTTTAAGTACAGCAGCCTGGTTAACATTATCTCCTGATGAGATTATAACTTTATCCGCATCACCTGAGACCATTGTCATCACAAAACTACCGTCCTGTTTACCATTTACAAGAAGCTCCAAAGTGTCGCCGGCCGAAAACTGCAACCCCGAAATAATTTTAGCTGTAAAATACTTTTCGCCTTCAGCAAGCAGTGTAACCATTTCACCCTCCTGCGAAATAACTTCAGCAGAAATAATCTCACCTTTTGAATATTGAGGTGAACCTTGGGTGTTGTTTTTAACCAGAGCCGTTCTCTGTTCCGGACTAATCGGTGTAATTTCCATATCGTACCTATAAATTATTATACTCTCATATTATATATCGTAACATCTTTAGATTATTTTATTTTTTATTTATGTATTATTTCCTGTAAAATTACGTTCAAAAGCCAGAAATCAATGGATTGATATTCCTTATTTTAATTTAAATGTCTTTTTAAGTTGAAATAATGAAAAAAAAATTGTTAATTTTGAATTCAATATAAGTATTTATGATAAAATAACGATACAATGTTTATAAGAGTATTTTGGCTTCTTGCATTTTAATTAAGAAGCTGATAATATTCTTTACAGTATTATACATTAATTTTTTTGGGCTATTTTTATTTGTTTAAAATTGTTATAATTGGGTATAAAACATATCAGAACTGAATTATTGCAGGGGAGGGTATATGAAAAAAGTTCTAATTGTAGACGATGCTTCATTTATGAGAGTATCTATAAAAAATATACTTACAAAGAATGGTTATGAAGTTGTGGGAGAAGCCAACAACGGTTTAGTTGGTTTTCAGAAATATCAGGAACTAAATCCCGATATAGTTACTATGGATATCACGATGCCTGAAATGGACGGTCTTACCAGCTTAAAGAACATTCTTGCTGTAAACCCTGCCGCAAAAATCGTTATGGTTTCAGCTATGGGACAGGAAAGCATGGTGCGAGAAGCAATAATCGCAGGAGCAAAAGGATTTATTGTTAAACCTTTCAAAGAAGAAAGCATCCTTTCAGCTCTTAACGGTCTTCCCGAATAATCTTTTATTCTGTGTGGTATTTATAAATTATTTTGATATAAATCTTAATCAAATTTATGATAAAGGCATTTTGTAATGCCTCAAACATGCAGTTTTTTTATTTTAAAAATCAACGGAGAACTGAATGAGATACATCCCGTCGAAATGCCTTCAGCCGGGGCAGATACTCGCGAAAAATATAAATCTTGGAAAAAACAGAGTGTTGTTGCGCAGAGGAGTTACACTCACTAGTTCGGTTATCAAAAAAATCGAGCAGCTCGGCCTGCAGGGCGTATATATTGACGATGAAATATCCAGAGACATTACTATTTCAAGTGTTATAAGCGATGAGCTTAAATATAAGGCCATCAAAGGCGTTTCTTCCTTTTTCCTTCACGCAAACCGCGAAGATGTTCCGGCAAGCGAAAAGCAGCTGGGTACTATAAAAAACATAATGCTCGGCATTGTTGATGAAGTACAATCCAATGTAAATGTCAAAATCAATATAGTTGACCTTAGAACTTACGATGACTATACATTCAGTCACAGCATTAATGTGGCTGTGCTGTCTGTTGTTGTAGGAACTGTCTTAGGCCTAAATAAATACGAGCTTAACGATCTCGCTCTGGGAGCGTTGATTCATGACATAGGTAAGGTTTTTTGTGATAAAAACATAATAAACAAGCCCGGCAAGCTTACTCCGGAAGAGTTTGAAGAAGTAAAAAAACATGTTGACCGCGGATATAACTACCTCTATTCCAGTAAAAGCATTCCGGAAAACTCAAAGCTTGCAGTTTTAACCCATCACGAGAAATTCAACGGACAGGGATATCCTGATAAAAAGTCAGGTGAAGAAATTCCACTGTACGGAAGAATTATCTCCGTAGTTGATGTATACGATGCGCTAACTTCAGACAGGTCCTATCGAAAAGCTATGCTGCCTTCCCGAGCATTTGAGTATATACTGTCCGGATATAACACCATGTTTGATCCATTAATTGTAGAATCCTTTATAAAAAAAGTCGCTTTCTACCCTGTAGGTACATGTGTCCAGTTGAGCAACGGTACAGTTGGAATAGTCGTCGAAAACTTTAATTCTTCATACCTACGGCCTCTCATAAGGATTATTAAGGACAAAAAGCTAACCGACGATTACTTGGATTTGGCTCATGACAGCTCTACACTTAATATTACTATTGAAGAAATAGTCAATTTATAATATCTGTTCAAAAAAATATCATTTATAATAGAAAAATCAGCCTGATGTAAAATCTTTTCTTTTTTTATAAGATTTATTGGAACTGCTTTTTGCCTGTGATATACTTAATATAAAAGGAATCGCGGCTTAATGCATGATTTTTCGGACGTAATTTATTTATATAAAAAAGGGTGCGAATTAAACGCATATCTGCATTTTGGCGCGCATTTTAAAACAGCTGACGAAAAAGACGGCATATTTTTTTCGGTCTATGCGCCTAGCGCCGAGTGCGTGTACCTGTCAGGTGATTTCAATGATTGGTCAGAAAACTGCGAGATGGAAAATTTCCAAGGTATTTGGTACATCTTCAGCAAAGATGCAAAGCTGGGCCAATGCTACAAATACATAGTAAAAGATAAAAATCAAAAAATAACTTATAAAGCAGATCCATACGCATTCTCATCACAGCTCAGGCCCAATACAGCAAGCGTTATTGCCGATCCATTTTCTTTTAGATGGACAGACAGCGGCTGGCTTGAAAAACGTTCAGACATTGATTGGCAGTCTTCGCCTATAAATATTTATGAAGTACAGCTTTCCTCATGGGACAGTGTTATCGAAGACAATTCACCAATAGACCTTGATAAAACCGGCAAAAAACTTGTTGAGTATGCCAAAAGCATGCATTACACACATATAGAGCTTATGCCTGTAACCGAATATCCTTTAGACGGCTCTTGGGGTTATCAAACAACAGGATACTTCTCATTATCAGGAAGATACGGAAAACCAGAATCTTTGCAGCGGTTTATAGATCTGTGCCATAATAATGAACTGGGAGTTATTCTCGACTGGGTACCCGGGCACTTTTGTCCGGATGAACACGGTTTGATAAATTTCGACGGCACCCATGTCTACGGAGAAGAGTTTCACCCGCATTGGGGTACTTATAAGTTTGATTTTGCAAAAAAAGAAGTTAACAGCTTCCTGCTTTCAAGCGCTGTATTTTGGGCAAGGCAATACCATATCGACGGAATTCGGATGGATGGCGTAACCAGTATGCTGTATCTGAATTATGGCACCGACAGCGTAGAAAAAAGAAATGCCTTTGGCGGAGAAGACGACCTTTATGCCAAAGATTTTATAAAAAAGTTTAATGACACCATGCATAAAGAGTTCCCGGGATTTATAACATGCGCGGAAGAGTCAAGCTCATATCAGGGCGTTACTGCTCCGACATATCTAAACGGACTTGGTTTTGATTTTAAATGGAATATGGGTTGGATGAACGATACTCTGGACTATTTCTCATATACTCCACAAAATAAAAAGAGCGAGCACAATAAAATAACATTTTCATCTGTCTATATGAGAGATGAAAACTTCATACTGCCATTTTCCCATGACGAAGTCGTTCACGGGAAAAAACATCTTCCTGACAAACTGCCTGGAAACGATTTTGAAAAATTTGCGCTGCTTCGCACGCTTGTAACCTACCAGATGCTGCATCCGGGCAAAAAACTGAATTTTATGGGAAACGAAATTGCTCAGCGTATGGAATGGCGATATTATGAACCGATTGAATGGTTTATGCTTAAGTATCCGATACATGACAGTTTCCATGAATATGTTCGAAATCTTAATAGGATTTATACATCCGAACCTGCTCTTTTTGAAATGGACAGAGATATATATGGTTTTGAGTGGATAGACGGCGACAACAGCGAACAAAGCGTTTTCTCATTTGTAAGAAGAGCAAAAAACGGCAGTGAACTAATAGCTGTGTTTAATATGTCAGACACAAATTACAGCAATTTCCGAATCGGAGTCCCACAGAATGGGCATTACGAAGAAATTGTTTGTTCAAATATGGATGTTTACAACGGTACAGGATTACACAACAAAAATGAAATAATTACAGATAATATTTCATGCCACGGTAAAGCATATTCAATAGTTATTGAAGTTCCAGCTTTATCGGCAATGGTTTTTAGAAATAGATAGGAGTGAATTATGTATAATACTGCAGAAGAATTTATAGAAAAATATACCGAATTATGCAAGGAGCATTTTGCCGACGGCCCTGAAATGCTTGAGCCTTTAGAGCAATATCTGGCTCTTGCGACATTGCTGTCTGAAGAGATACGCAGCATGTGGGCGAAGTCCCGCGATGACAACAGAGATAACAAAAAAGTATACTACTTCTCAAGCGAGTTTCTTATTGGACACCTTCTCACACAAAACATGAAAGCACTGCAGGTCAGGCATGTTATTGAGGAAGGATTAAAAAATCTGGGCATATCATACAGAAGCCTGCTGGCACTGGAGCAGGATGCCTGTCTTGGAAACGGCGGTCTAGGAAGGCTTGCGGCATGCTTTATGGACAGCATGACTCATCTTCGCATCGCCGGCCGAGGCAACTCAATTCGCTATCGCCATGGTTTTTTCAAGCAGGAAATTGAAAACTTTGAACAAAAAGAAGTTGCCGAAAACTGGCTGGAAAACGGCTATCCGTGGGAAACTCGTCGTCCCGGAAGGTCCCAGAAAGTACGTTTCGGCGGGAAGGTCAACATAGAATACAAAGAAGGCCGACTGTTTTTCTCCCACGTCGACTACTGGGAAGTTCGTGCCGTTCCATATGAAATTTCAATCCTGGCAAATGATAAAGTAAACTATGTCAATTCACTCAGACTATGGGACGCACAGGCAACTGACGGATTTGATTTTAACTCATATGACTGCGGAGACTATAACGGTGCAGTGCAAAACCAAATTAAAGCAGAAAACCTGACACAGGTTCTTTACCCGAGCGACAATTGCCCGGAAGGCAAAAAGCTTAGACTTATGCAGGAATATTTCTTTGTCAGTGCAGGCCTTATGGCAATAATTGACGAATACGACAAACATAATAACGGAATTGACGGGCTGGAAGATAAGGTGGTAATACACATAAACGACACGCACCCGGCACTGTGCATACCTGAGCTTATGCGAATTTTAATCGATAAGTATGACATATTGTGGGATGATGCGTGGAAAATGACACAGAAGATGGTTTCCTACACCAATCACACTATTTTGCCGGAAGCTTTGGAAACATGGGACATAAAGCTTATGCACGCTGTTCAGCCAAGAATAAGCATGATAATCGAAGAGATTAACAGAAGGTTTATTGACCGCCTTATGGATGAGCCAAGCATCGATAACAGTATAATCACACAGGTTGAGATAATCCGAAACGGGTGGGTTCATATGGCAGGTCTTGCTGTTCTGGGGAGTCATTCTGTAAACGGAGTTGCGGAGCTTCATACAGAAATTCTTAAAAAACACGTTATGAAACCATACTATGATATATGCCCGCATAAATTCAACAACAAAACAAACGGTATATCGCACCGCATATTCTTAATCAACAGCAATGAAGCCCTTGCCAATCTTTACGACAAAAGCATAGGAGAAAGTTGGCGCAATCATCCTGACAGATTGCAGGATTTGCTTAAATTTAAAGATGATGCTGCATTTATCGAAGAATTTAAGAAAATCAAGTATGCAAAAAAAGAAATTTTATCCAAAATCGTAAAACACCGTTCGGGTTATACAATAGACCCAAGCTCAATTATGGATGTTCAGGTAAAAAGAATCCACGCGTATAAACGCCAACTGCTTAATATACTAGGCATCATGTATCGCTGCAGAATGGACAAAAACTATCTGGAATCCATGCATCCGCATACATTTATCTTTGCAGGCAAAGCTGCGCCTTCCTATACATATGCAAAGTCAATAATAAGGCTAACATTAAGGCTTGCAGAGCGAATAAACACTGATCCTGTTTTGTCGAAAAAGATAAAAGTCGTATTCCTTCCAAACTTCAATGTTTCTCTTGCTGAGAGAATTTATCCTGCTGCCGATATAAGCCAACAGATATCCACCGCAGGAATGGAAGCTTCAGGAACCGGAAATATGAAGTTTATGATGAACGGCGCTGTAACACTTGGAACACTGGATGGAGCAAATGTTGAAATAAGCGAGCTTGTCGGCCCGGAAAACATTGTAATATTCGGTCTGACCGCCGATGAAGTAAATGTTGAAAGAAGCGCAGGATACAATCCTATGCATCACCTAAGCGAACACAAAATGCGTGAAGTGACAAATATGCTGCAGACAGGGTTTTTCATGGGAGATATGCACCAGTTTGACGATATATACCGTTCGCTTACAAGCGAAGGTGATTATTTCTTAGTCCTAAAGGACTTCAAAAGCTACATGGATGCATGCTTTAAGTGTGAAAACCTATACACCAACAATGATAAGTTTGTAAAAATGCAGATACATAACTGCGCAATGTCAGGACACTTCTCCAGCGACAGAACAATAAAAGAATATTCACGGGACATATGGAACGTTGAAACAATATAATTAATATGAAGGAGGGTACATATGAGACACTATGATACTGTTGCTATGCTGCTTGCAGGAGGTCAAGGCAGCAGGCTCGGGGGACTGACCCACGATTTAGCCAAACCGGCTGTTTCTTTCGGAGGTAAATACAGAATTATTGACTTCCCCCTAAGCAACTGCAGATATTCCAATATCGGAGTTGTTGGAGTCCTTACGCAATATAAGCCTCTAATTTTAAACTCATATATCAGCACCGGAGCACCTTGGGCACTGGATTCACTGGATGGTGGAGTGAGCATACTTCCCCCGTATATGGACAGACAAGGCGGTAACTGGTATAAGGGAACAGCTGATGCGGTCTATCAAAACCTTGAATTTATCGATCTGCACAACCCCGAAAATGTTGTGGTATTGTCGGGAGACCACATATACAAGATGGATTATCAGGAAATGATAGACTACAATGATGAAAGAAATGCTGATGCAACAATTTCCGTAATAAACGTTACCTTGGAAGAAGCCAAAAGATTCGGAATACTTAACACAGATAAAAACAATCTTATAACAAGCTTTGAAGAAAAACCGCCGGTTCCAAAGGGAACCAAAGCTTCTATGGGTGTTTACGTATTTAAATGGAAAGTACTTCGAAAAGCACTGCTTGAGGATGCCGCAGATCCTGAGTCTTCTCATGATTTCGGTAAAAATATTATCCCAAAACTTTTATCGGAAAATAAAAAGCTGTATGCATATGAGTTTGAAGGATACTGGAAAGATATTGGAACAGTTGAAAGCTATTACGAAGCAAATATGGAGCTTTTGATGGATCCTCCTCCATTTAACCTGAATGATACAAGCTTTCCTATATATTCGAACAACTATAACACAATACCGCAGATAATCGGCAAAGATGCAGAAGTGAAAAACTCACTCATCTGCGACGGATGTGTTATTGACGGTGTAGTAAAAAATTCGATTATTGCTAAAAATGTCAGCATAGGAAAAGGTGCTTGCGTTGAAAACTCAATTATAATGCATAATGCTACTATTCGCGAAGGCGCAAAAATAATAAATGCTGTCGTTTCGGAAGGAATGACAATTTCCAAAGGTGTCTTAAAAGGAAATATAAGCATAAAAACAGAGAAAGGAGTAAGCCTGCTGTATAAAAGCCAGGCTGAATAGGGTAAATCATCATGAAAAATACTTTAGGAATTATAATTAATAATCCATGTCCAGGGCTTGATTTGCTCACAGAAAACAGGAATCCTCTGACTCTGCCGTTTTTTGCCCGTTACAGGCTTGTTGATTTTGCGCTGTCTAATATGGTAAACAGCAACATCAACAAAATCGGTGTTATAGCGAGCGATAAATATAGATCGCTTCTTGATCACGTAGGCACTGGACAGGAATGGGGTCTTTCAAGAAAAAGCCAGTCTCTTTATATACTTCAGGGTGCAAGAAAAATCGGAAATACAAACTGTCGCGACATAAATCTTATGGATTTTGAACGAAACGATGTTGTATTTGACCGAAATAAAGATGAAAACATACTTATATCCACACCCAATATAGTATGCCGGATAGATTATAACGATTTATTTGAAGAACATATGGATTGGAACGCAGATATTACTCTTGTGGGAACGAAGTTTGATCCTGAAAAAGAAAGCTCTGAATGCTTGTATATGAATGTAGATGAGGAAAGCGGACGCGTTCTTGAAATGACTGTTGGCAGAAGGCTGGACAGTACTCATCAGTATTCGGGAAAACTTCTGGTTAAACGCGAAACAATGCTTAACCTCTTAAGCCTTGCACCAGAACTGGGTGAATATGAAATGCTGACTCTAATTATGTCTATTTTTGATTCGCTTGATGTAAGATGCCACACTTTTGATGGATATCTTCGCCGCATAAACACAATAACAGAGTATTTTGAAACTAATATTGAGCTTATAGATACAGAAAAATCATGTGAGCTTTTTTACGGTGACAAAATAATCTACACGAAAATAAAAGACAATCACCCAACTTTATATAAAGAGTCAAGCTGTGTGAAAAATTCATGTGTAGCTAGCGGAAGCATATTGAGCGGAAAAGTGGAAAACTCCGTATTGTTCCGCCAGATTGTTCAAGGTAAAAACAGCAGTATTAAAAACAGCATTCTGATGGAAGGCTGTAAAGTCGGTGAAGGAACAACGCTTGAATATGTTATAGCCGACAGGAATGTAACAATAAGTAAAAACGTTGTGTTAAAGGGCACAAAGGACTCACCTGTAGTTCTTAAAAAGGAGATGATAATTTGAGCTCAAAGAAAACACACGTTTTATTTGCCGCATCCGAATGTGAGCCTCTGTGTAAAACAGGCGGTCTGGCGGATGTTGTCGGCGCGCTTCCTAAAGCATTATCACAACAATCAGTATCTTCGAGCATTATACTGCCTTATTATTGTTCATTGCCAGAATACATTAGATCAAAATGCGAAAAAAAGGCAGAATTTTATATCACTTTGGGCTGGAAGAAGCAATACGCAGGACTTATGCACACAAAATATAAAAACCGTAATTATTATTTTATCGATAATGAGGAGTATTTTGATAAAACTGAACTTTATGGTTATTACGAAGATGCAGAAAGATTTCTTTTCTTCTCGCTTGCAGCACTTGAAGCCGTTAAATACATTGATGAAGATATTGATATAATACATTGCAACGACTGGCAGACTGCGTTTATACCTACTGCACTTAAAAAACTATATTATAACGTGGAAGGCTACAGCAAGCTGAAAACTGTTCTTACAATCCACAATCTTCGCTTTCAGGGGACAATGAATACAGATGATTTTATCGGCATGCTTAGGTTAAAGGGCGATGAAATCTGGCTTCATGAAGTCATTCACAATTACCAGGCGAACATGCTGAAAGCAGGAATTATAAATGCTGACGCGGTTACTACAGTAAGCCCAACCTATGCAAAAGAAATCGAAAGTGCATATTATGGGGAAACTTTAAATGCGACGATAAAAAGCATTGATAACAAACTGAGCGGAATTTTAAACGGAATTGATACATCATCGTTTAATCCGGAAACAGATGCCAAGATATACCAAAATTACTCTGATGTATCAGGAAAGCATAAAAACAAAAAAGCTTTCTTTAAAGAGTTTTATCTTAATGAAAAAGACAATATGCTAATTGGTATGGTTACAAGACTGGACAGACAAAAAGGGCTTGATCTTGTCGAATATGCTATACACAGATTTATGCATCTGAATGTAACCTTTGTACTGCTCGGCACAGGCGACGGTCTTTACGAAAACACATTTTATAAAATTGAAAGGGCTTATCCCAAAAATGCAAGATGCTTTATAATGTACAGCGACGTACTTGCCAGAAAGATTTATGCTTCATCTGACGTTTTCCTTATGCCGTCTATGTTTGAGCCATGCGGCTTGGGGCAGCTTATTTCAATGAGATACGGAACACTCCCGATTGTACGCGAAACGGGCGGACTTAAAGATACTGTTTTGCCTTATAATGAGATTACGGGTGAAGGCACAGGCTTTTCGTTTGCAAACTATAACGGTGACGAGCTTGCTGATACGGTAAAGCGAGCCTATGATGTTTACAGTAATGACAGAGCTCAATTTGACCTTATGGCTAAAAGAGCGATGGAAATGGATTTCAGCTGGAAGAATTCGGCTAAACAATATAAGAAGCTTTATAAAAGCCTTATTTAACTTAAAACTATAACTGCCGCACCATATGGATCTATACTTATGGTGCGGTTTGTTTTTTTAGCACGCAGCATAAATTTCTCTTCAAAATTATCTGTATGTATTTCTTTTAAATCCTTTGTATGGTTAATAAGTACCTTGTACTCTTTTTCTCCACCTACAAGCGAGTAAATCAAAATATCATTTTCAAACTCAAATATTATCCTAATATCTTCCGATACTATCTCATCCCTTACTTTTTTCAGTGCAGCAATCAATTTAATAATATCATCATTTTTAGTATTCCAGTCATATGTTGAGCGGTTATACGGATCAGTATATCCCTGAGTCAATATTTCATCCCCGTAATAAATGCAGGGATTGCCCGGCATCATATAAATAGCCGTAAAATACAGTTCGGCACGAAGCCTTGCAAGTACAAAATTGTCTTGGGATAGTTTGAATTCTCTCTTTTGCCAAGTGTTCATAGAGTCCTGCTCAGGAGCTTCTCCGAGCAATGTAGCAAGCCTTGTTGAATCGTGCGTACCGGTCATATTCATGAGAGAAAGAAATATCTCTCTCGGATAATTTTCCTGAAGTTTCATGATGTGGGACGCAAAATCATCCGGTGATATTCTTCCAAGAAGTAAGTCCAGCAATCCATCCCTTAACGGATAATTTGAAACAGAGTTCATGCTGTCATTTAATATGTACATCCTTCTGTTGTCATAGCTAATCTTATTGCTCGCATCTTCCCAGACTTCGCCAAGCAATACCGCTTCGGGGTTAACCTTTAAAATGGCATTTTTCAGCTCTTTTATGAACTCATCCGGCAGCTCATCAGCTACATCAAGACGCCATCCGGCTACGCCTGCTTTCATCCATTTTATAACTGCACCTGTTTTTTCATTAAGGAGATAATCGATAAACGACGGCTCTAATTCATTTACACATGGCAAAGCTGTAACTCCCCACCAGCAATCATATTTTTGAGGGAAATTCTCAAACTTATACCATCCTGCATACTCTGAGTCAGGATCATTATAAGCTCCTGACTCTCCGTAATGTTTATACTTGTTGAAATATATACTGTCATCTCCTGTGTGGGAAAATACACCATCCAACATAATCTTCATTCCCAGCTTATCCGCTTCTTTCACAAGACGCTTCAATGTGTCCTGAGTGCCATACATCCTGTCAATTTTGCTATAATCCGCAGTATCATATTTATGGTTTGAAATGCTTTCAAATATTGGATTCAGATAAATTATATCCACTCCTAAACCTTTTAAGTATTCAAGCTTTTGAATCACTCCGTCAAGATTGCCTCCGAAGAAATCCCATATAACAATTTCTCCTTTATCGTTTTTAACATATACAGGAGGCTCATCCCAACTGCTGTGAATCAAAACACCATCGCGCAGCTTTATTTCGTCAGCTAATCCCTTAAAGAATCTATCAACATATATTTGATACATAATCTTATTTTTAAACCATGAGGGCGTTTCACCGTTTTTATGAACAGTCAGCTGATAGAGCCCTCCGTTTTTTTCGCACATTCCGCCGCGCGCGCATTGTCCAAAGTGTCTTATCTTATGGTCATAGTGAACTTCAAAGCCATAGTGTATCAATCCGCATTCTATGTCAGGAATAGCAGATGCAGTAAACCTGTTCTCCGATTTTTGCATCTCGATTTTTTCGCCAAATCCAGTTAAATACACTTTTTCAGCATCGGATTCCGCCGTAAAAGAGACGCTAGTCCCCTGTTTTACGGCTCCGAAAGGCTCTTTATGCTTAATATCCCATGAGTTATAAATAAATTTCATTTTTATCACCCAGATTCAATTTAAATTATCTGATATATTTATCATATTAAATCGATTACATGTTTTCAAATACATTTTTCAACAACTTATTAATCATGCGTTTTAATCGTTTGTTTTATCTATATATTATTTGACTGTCAGTATAGTATGTTTTCTTCGATGATATTATTTCCACATGAATGCTCTCACCCTTTTTAGTAATGCTGAGGTTTTCATTATGTACTTTCATATAATCGCGAATTTCACCATTTATTGTTTCGCTATCCGCTTTGATTATTTCCGAAACAGCCCATTTGATGATGTCCTGAATCACAAAATACAAAACATCTATTCTTTCATTCGGGATTTTCCCCACAATTGACCTTGGTGAAATACATGATTTGTATAATATCTCATCGGCATATGCGTTTCCTATTCCGCGCATTACTTTTTGGTCAGTTAATAATGTCTTTATGTTCTTTCTCTTAAATTTCTGAACAATATTTAAAAAGTATTCTTTAGAAAACCTATCTGAAATTACATCAGGTATCTCATTAATTTCAGGATTATACTTAATTCTGCAGAAACTTTGCGGATCACAAATCAACAGACTCAAGCCTTCTTCAAAGTCAATCTGAAATATCTTTCTCTTCATATCTTCAAACGATCCATCGGATCCTAAGTATATTTTACCATACCTCATCAGATGAACACTTATAACATCTTCATTGCTAAACTCAAAATACATCTCTTTGCCTTCAGCAAATACATTATTTATATATCTTCCTATGATTCTGTCTTTTAAGGCACATAACTCACAGTCCAAACTTTTCTGTCTGTACACAATAATATTTTTAATATTCTTTTCTGCAGTTCTCTTTGTGATGTTCCCTGCAAAGACTATAAGTTCAGGCAATTCCGGCATAATATGCGCATCCTTTTTTAAAATATATGTTAATTAAAACATAAGAAGTTACGATATATATTATAGCAGATAAACCATGTGCTTTATGTTTTGAGCACAATTTTTCAATGAGTATCTACTCACTTATCAATAATACATCAAAAAACCGCAGAATCTAATATTCTGCGGCTTTTTATTGCATTTATTTAGTTTGTCGATATTATCTGTTAACTCTTCCAGAGCCATCTCCGCTCATAAGCTTTTCCACTTCTCCAACCTTTACCAGATTGAAGTCACCTTCTATAGAATGCTTAAGGCAGCTTGCAGCCACTGCAAATTCCAGTGATTTCTGTTTGTCTTCATATCTGTTAAGCCCGCAAATAAGTCCGCCGGCAAATGAATCACCTCCGCCTACACGGTCAACTATATCATTCATCATGTATCTGCGGCTCAAGTAGAACTTTTCTCTTGTCGTAAGGCAAGCAGCCCATCCGTTCATATCAGCTGATTTTGATTCGCGAAGCGTAATCGCAATCATCTTCATGTCCGGAAACTCGCTTAACACTTTATTGCCAAGTGCCTCATATTTTTTAGTATCAAGCTCGCCGCTTTCCACATCAACGTCCACGCTTATTCCGAGAGACTTCTGGCAGTCTTCTTCGTTGGCAATTCCTACATCAACATATGAGACAAGCTCACGCATGACTTCAGGCGCGCTTTTTCCATACTTCCACAGTTTCTTTCTGAAGTTAAAGTCACATGATACAGTTATCCCTCTTTTTTTAGCTTCTTTAACTGCAGCCAACGAAACATCTTTAGCAGATTCGCTTATAGCAGGTGTAATTCCTGTAATATGAAACCATTCAGCTCCTTCAAAAACATCATCCCAGTTAATTTCTTCAACTGTAAGTTTTGCAATCGAAGAATCCGCTCTGTCATAAATAACATTTGAAGGTCTTTGATTTGCTCCTGTTTCAAGAAAGTAAATGCCCATACGTCCTTCACGCCTGATAATCTTTGTTGTATCTACACCGTAGCCTCTGATCTGACGGATACATGCGTCTGCTATATCATTATCGGGAAGAGCCGTCATAAACGAGACATCCAGCCCATAATTTGCAAGAGATACTGCAACATTTGCTTCTCCTCCGCCAAAAGTCGCAATCAAATCCCTTGACTGAAAGAGCTTCTGTCTTGCAGGCGGATTAAGCCTAAGCATCACTTCGCCCATTGTTACAAACTTACTCATCATACCCTCCTATTTCTCAGTTAAGCGAACTTCTTTTCCGCACTTGGTTTTTACAACCATAAATTCTTTATCTTCGCTTAATATTTTATTTCCAGCTGCTTCAAGATGGAATTTTGCTCGAGAAAGATTGTTGGTTTTTTCCTCATCTTTATCGCCAACTTTGTCAACTTCAAATCCAAGCAATACATCAATAGAATCCTTAGCAGTCTTTGTAATATTAGTGTAGTTTCCGCTTTTTATGTCAGCCGCACTGCACAGCCATCCTCCGCCTATAGCGTGGATGAACTTTTTATCCGCATACTCAGGCAAACTGCTTAAATTCACTCCGCCCGTAGGTATAAATTTAATCATTCTATACGGGCCGTAAAGCGCGCTGCACCCTTTTATTCCTCCGTAAATATTGGCAGGGAAAAATTTTAAAATATTAAGACCAAACTTTAATGCATGCTCAATCTCAGTCGGAGTTACACAGCCGGGCGTAACAGCAATATCATTTTCAACACACCATCCCACAACATCGTCATTAAATCCTGGGCTTACAATAAACTCAGCCCCTGCGTCTACAGCAGCTTTTGCCTGCTCCACGCTTAATACCGTACCTGCTCCCATTAATATCTCAGGGTATTTTTTCTTGATTGCCTCTATTGCCGGCAAACCCTGCTCAGTTCTTAATGTTATCTCCATGATAGGAAGTCCAGCTTCTATTAATGCCTCAGCAGTAGGCAGTGCCTCTTTTTCGTCATTAAACACAATAACAGGAACAAGCCCTAAAAGACCTATCTTATCACTTACTGTCATTATTATTTTCTCCTTTCGTTCACTATGTGAACGTCTTTTGCTTTATATGAACATTCTACCCTTTTAAGTTTCCTGTGTCAAGAAACAAGGCAAATAAAAAAGCTTGAAATCAAGCTTAAATATCCTCTATACTAATCCGCCAATATCCTGCGATATTTTCTTTGCCGTTTCTGTCGCTTCTTTTATTATTATACTTTCTCTGTTCTCTACAAAGGAATTATCGCTCCCAGTTGTGCTAATCGCAGCAATTACCTTTCCTCTGTAGTCCATAATCGGTGCTGCTACACAATATATTCCTTCTTCATTTTCAGCATTGTCAATAGCATACCCCTGCCGCCGCACTTCTTCAATTTCCTTTAGAAACTCGTCTTCATTCACTATTGTATTATCAGTATACCTACTTAAGCCTTTATCCCGTATTATTTTTAATATTTCACTGTCATTTAGTCCTGTAATTAATGCTTTTCCCAATGAAGTGGAATGCACAGGAACTCTTTTTCCTATTCCCGAAAACATCCTTATTGTAGCCATTGGTTCAATTTTTTCTATATATACAACCTCTCCCTGAGCCAGTATACCCATATGACATACTCTTCCGAGGTTTTTAGACATCTCTCTCAGATATGGAAGAGCTTCCGTTTTAAGCTCTATCTGGTTAAGACGCACACTTCCGATTTCCACAACCTTTAAACCGATTTTATACTGACCGGTTGTATTGTCTTTTTGTATATATTTTCTGGAATTTAACGTGTTTAGCAGCCTGCTCATTGTAGTCCTGTTTAAACCCGTCTGTACTTCAAGCTCTCTTTGAGTAATAGGATTTTCCGCTATCATCTCCAATACAGTAAGAGCTCTGTCCACTGTCTGTAACGTCATATTATCTAAATTTTTTTCCATCTTTTCCATAAGCAAATTGTAACAGCATTCATATAATTTAGGCAAATAGTTTTATTTATTATCTTAATCTTACATTTTTCTATCTACCGAAATATTAAATTTAACGCTTCTATACTAATAAATATTTTCCATTTTATATACTCTGTTACATTGTTGTATTTTTGTCCTTGCAACAGATTGTATATTTTTCCATTCCTTACTATATATTTATACTTTTCTATATTTTATGCAACTTTTTTCTTTTAAAACTACTCTTACTTATAACAATACATTTTGGAGGTCATTATGAAAAAAATCTTATCACTCACATTAACAGCACTGCTTCTACTCGCTTTCGCATCATCCGCCTATGCAGCCGGCCTATATATAACCAGTGCATCAAACGGTATATCAAAGTCCGGAACAACAGTAACCGCAAGCCAGTATACAAGCACAAACACAACAGCAAGCACAATAAAACACGTGAAGTATATCCAACGCTATAGCGGAGGAAGCTGGTCGACATACACAACAAGAACAAGCTACTCTTATAACACAAGTTCTAAAAGCGACTCAAGCGCAGTATCTGTACCTGGCGGCTACAGCTATAGAGTTGTAACCTATCACTATGCATACGAAGGATCAACATTAGTCAGTTCAACAAGCAGAACATCTGGCTCCGTATACGTCAGCTAAAATAACTGTATCAGGGTTTCTTATCCGAAACCCTGATACAAACTTTATATAATATTTTGTTCTAAAAAGTCACTCCATGCTTTCAATAATCTTAACTATATCCTCTTTAGTAAACATACTGTTTGCATTAATTCCAATTCTGTGTCCTTGCCTGTTATTGTATTCTATGAAACTATACTCATCTTCAGCAACATACAACACTCTAATTTCACCAATATCTATTTCATCCGGTTCAGCAGTAAAATTGTTTTTATGCGTACTCATGTTTTCTGTATTAATACTAAATTTAATATAATCGCTTTCATCATTACGATACTCATACTCAATTATATAATTATCATTATCATGTTTTGTATAATCCGCATATTCAAGCTCATAACCTTCCGGAAGCCAGCTCGGCCTTTGTACTCTAAAAGGAATATCATTATCGATTGAATCGAAATTATCACTCTCGACAGTTCGCCCGTCAGATTGTTCATGCCGCTGTTTATCATTTATTATAAAATTGCCTATCTTTCTTAAGAAGATTCTATAACTCCCGAAAACAACAGTATCTTTCAGCAAAAAGGCAGATGTGAACATAATTGTAATTATGCCAAATATAATTAATATCTTGTATGCTACAGGCAATCTTTTTCCATTATTGTTTCTCATATACACCTTAATTGTAATATAACTATGATTAATATATCATAAAAAAATATTCTGATAAAATATAAAAACAGCAAATTAAATATCATTTGCTGTTTTATTCATAAGTATTATTGTTCTATATCGAATTTAGTGCATGCTTTCTGCAACTTTCACTAGTTCTTCTTCATTCAATGTAGCTGCAATCTGCACAGTGTCTCCCCATCCATCCGAAAAGCTTGCGTAAATAGTTATAGGATTACTATAAACTTTAGTGAGCAAAAACGGTAAGCCGTTCAAATTATACTCAAGAACTTCCCTATCCAAGTCCAAATCATAATTAATTGGATCTCCATACACTCTAATCAGAATATATAATCCTTCATTAGCAGCATTTTTATACATAATTTCATAACCCGGATATCCGTTTTTATCGGTTTGAGGTACTACATATTCCAGTTCATATCCATCAGGAATAAACTCAGGAAAATTTATCTCATGTGCCTGATACAAAGGAGTTGTTTCTACTTTAAATGCCGGATCTTCCGTAGCACGCGTATTCGGCATTTCAAACATATATAAGGCAATAGAAAATAAGCCG
Organism: Christensenellaceae bacterium; assembly: GCA_963677605.2. Classification (GTDB taxonomy): domain Bacteria; phylum Bacillota; class Clostridia; order Christensenellales; family UMGS416; genus JAGLOK01. Next base: position 959,354 of record CAXXDX010000006.1, read on the forward strand.
AATAAAACTATAAGGGCTGCTACGGCCTTAAGAAAAAAATAATTACTTCTTTTTGGTAGTGCTCCAGTGGCATTTTTGATTGCGCTGGCTTCAATTCTTTCAAATACGGAATCATCAATATCATCAATATTGTCCATCTCTTCCGGATTTTCATCTGCCAGCTTGCTGAGCAGCTGTTCTATATCATCATATTTATTCATTATGATGCTCCTTTTTATACATCTCCCTAAGCTTCTTATAAGCTCTGTGATAAATCGATTTCAACGTACCAAGCTTTATACCTGTTAATTGAGATATTTCTTCAAGCTTTAACTGTTGCACAAACTTTAAATGAATCAGGTGTCTCTCTCTTTGAGATAGATTTTTCACCATACTTATATATTCATCTTTGTCCTCTATAAGTAAGAGCGATTTATCCAGATTTTGGTTGCATTTTTTTTAAATTCTTCGCTGTTATATACTTCTTCCACCGGAATGGCTAGGTTTCTCTCCTTTAGCGCGCGGTATGCTATGCGTACAGCTATAGTAAAAAACCATTTATCAAATTTATCTTTATCTTTTAAATTATGAAAATTTTCAGCAGCAGCAATAATAGCTTCCTGAAGAACATCCTCAGTAAGATAGGGATCATTGGTTATGCTGTTGACTACACGAAAAGCGTTTCTCTTTATAGGCTGCCAAAGCCTAACTACCTCTTTCGCCTGCTTTTTTATATCTTTCATAAATTATCCATGATTTTTTATATCGATATATTATACCATATTTTCAATAGGACTTTCTTATTTTTACCTATATTTGTTTATTTTCAACGCGCTGCAATAAACTAAATATTCTTTATTCTGATTAAACGGCCAGCATAAATAAGCAGAATCCACTTCATTTGCTTTTTTAAAAATATCATCCAATCCTACCTGAGAAATCTCTATTCCATATTTTTTGACTAAATCTTCAGCTTTTCTTATATCATCTTTGTTTGATATATCCAGCTTTTTTAGTTTCCTGTAAACAACGCTTTCTTTTTTCATTTCCACAATGTCAGTAAACATAAATACATATCCGTCATCTCTTGCCATGTTTAGTACCATGTCATTATAACGATTTAGTATCTTTGGCATGCTTGAGTAGGCTGCGTTTAGCATTAAATTTAAATCCTTATATTCGTAAAGACCGTATTCATGCAATATCTTAAGAAAAACTTCAGTCTGAGTATATAAAAGCTGTGTATAAACAGGGCAGGAGATAACAACGCTGTAATGCTTCAAATTAGCCTCAGGCTTCATACCATCAATAGCTTCGGAAATATATTGTGATACCTTTTTTGCAGGCGTCAGCTTCTTTACAAGCCTCTCTAGTTCTTTAAAAAAACCCATTTCCCACGCACCTGTAAAATCCAATTGAACTATTGATATTTTCTCAACCTCACTTTTTGTAAGTCTATGGCGCAAAAGTCCTTCTTCAATGCTTTTTGTATCTGTGTCAATAAGTGTAACCTCACTAAATTCACGACACAAGTACTTGACATCAATATCATTTAAACTTCCTGCGCCCAGCACAGCCACACTGTTTTTGTCTTTTATATTTTTAACCGTATGTTCTAAAAAACTTTGCAGTTCCTCTCTGTAGTTTTTCCACAGGCTATACATTTCATCTGCATTGTAGCTTAGATTTACATCACGGTTAAATTTATCTATATTAAAATTTTTTATATTAAACGTCATATTCCCTCCGGAATAATATTATCACATAATTATATAAAAAAAGAAGGTATACGAATATACCCTCTCTATTAATATTTTCTATTTTGACTTTGTTCTCAAGTACTTATCAATGCCTACTGCTGCAGTATGTCCGTCAGCAACACCGTTTATAATATCCATTCCGTGGATAATGTCTCCGCCAGCATAAAGCCATGGCACACCATCGACCTGATTGTCATCATTAACTTTGATTTTACCGCGTTCAATCTTAACTTCGTCTTTTAATTCTTCAGGTATGTATGATAGGTCAGACATCTGACCAATTGCAAGGTATACCTGCTTGCATTCAAGCGATTTTATATCATTTTCATCATATTGCGGATTAAATCTCTTGTTTTCATCAAACAGCTGAACACATTTAATTGCATCAATGCCCGTTAACGTTCCCTTTCCATCTGTCACAATCTTTTGAGGTCCATACCCAAGGTTAAATATGATTCCTTCCTCGCCGCCTTCTTCCACCTCTTCGATATCGGCTGGAATCTGCTGTTCGTTTTCAAGCGCAAGCATCTTAACTGAGCTTTTGCCATACTTCTCATATTGGAAGCGAACAAGAGTCCTTGCTACATCAAAAGCTACATTACCGGAACCTACCACAACTATGTCATCTTCTATCTCAGGCATTGCTCCGCGTCCCGTTTCATAGTCCGTGGATGCAGCTAAGAATTCCATTGCCATCTTGATGTTTTCATGCTCGATGCCGGGGATATTAAGCCCGCGTGTATTCGGATAGCCCGTAGCCATAAACACAGCATCATATTTATCCTTAAGCTCTTTAAACTTAATGTCTTTACCGACTTCAGTACTTGTATGGATTTTAACACCCAGCTTTTCAATAAAAGAAATATCGTGTGTTGTCACATCATCCGGCAAGCGATATTTAGGAGCGCCATATCTCATAGGTCCACCTGCATGAGGCATCCTTTCGAAAACGTCCACTTCATAGCCCAATGTTCCAAGATAATACGCTGCAGACAAACCTGCCGAGCCTGCGCCGACTATAGCTATTTTGCCTTCGCCTTTTTCAGATACCTGCTGTGATAGTATTACCTTTTCATACTCTTCATCCGGCATATTATCCACAATATATCTTTTCAGCCAGCGTATTGCTATTGCCTCGCCTCTGTTTGACATCGCACAAGCACCCTCACATTTATGTGTGCATATTCTTCCGCAGACCGAAGGCAGAGGATTTGTCTTATACAGCCAGTTAAGCCCAGCTTCAAGGTCATCTTCCCATATAGCGCGAATATACTCAGGTATATTCATGTGCGCAGGGCATGTTTTAGTGCATATTCCGCACTCAACACATCGGGCTGCTTCAGCTTTTGCCTGCTCTTTTGAAAAGCCGCGAACAATCTCAATAAACGATTTTTTCCGTTCATCAGCTCCCACATGCTCCATATGTTTGCGTTCCAAATCCAAAATTTCGCTGGATTCATCCTTTACATAGCCCAATTTTGTATTCTTTTCCGGTAATTACTTTGTCCGTCGGCATATGTATGAAATCATTGGGATCTGATGAATTGTATAAATACTCTTTTGTAAGGTTTAAAGAACCTGAAGTACATATAATCTACACACAGTCCGCAGAAGCAACACCTTCCGTAGTCGACAACAGGACGCTCTGGTTTTGATCCGTCTTCGTCAGCAATGTCTGAGCGTTCCACCATAGAAATAGCGTTTGTCGGGCACACTTCCCCGCATGTTCCGCATCCGATGCACTTGTCCCAATCATTCACATGGAAGCCTCTGTAGTTATCCTGAGACTCCTCGGATTCTTAAAGATATCATCCATAGGAATGGTGACAGGCTTTTTAAATATATACTTCCATCCTTTAAAAGGAGCTAATATACTGTTTTTCTTCATATCGTTCTCCTATCTGTCTATTTCCGGCGAGCATATGCCCATCGTGTCAAACCACAAAGCAGCATCATCTATCCTATGCCCCGGAAGGTATTTTTCTACTCCAAGAAGCCCTTGCGGGAATGATGCTCCTCGCACAGCCACCCTGTAAGGATTAATACCTCCGTCGGATACGGTATAATAACCGTATTCACCGCGGCTTGCCTCAACTGCGGAATAAACCTGTCCTTTGGCACCTGCCAGCGAAGCGCACTTCCGTCCAATCCTTTTTCACGAACTTTGCCTTCAGGCATCATGTCCAGAACCTGGCGAATGATGCGGATTATCTGATGCATCTCTATCCATTTAAACCTTACTCTTGTCAATGCATCGGAATATGTAGCTGTTGGCACATCAAACTCTACCTTGTCATACCTTGCATACGGTGCAACCTTGCGTATATCGTATTCTTTTCCTGTTGCAGAACGCATACCGATTCCGGTTACACCAAGTTCCCATACAACCTTCAGCAGGAAGCATAATCTGGTCTTTTGTTCTTGCTATAACCGTAGGATTGTTTAAAACCAAGTCTTCATAATCGGGAAGTCTTTTTTCCAAGTCATCCATATAGGCAAGAATTTTCTTTTCTATACCTTTGGGCAGGTCTTTTCTGACTCCGCCTATTGTTATATACATATGGTATATCCTGTGGCCTGTTATCTCTTCAAACAGCGTTAATATACCGTCACGGTCTGCCTGCGCCCAGTACATAGCGGTATAAAGCCCTGTAGGGCCTCCTATTCCGCCAAATGCCATTAGGTGTGCAGCAAGACGAGCCATTTCCAAAATTAGCATTCGTATCCAGTGCGCACGCTCCGGAACTTCAATGTTAGCTAAAGCTTCAACGTTCTGGGCAAATACCATCTCATTTGTGTCCGGCTCAGGAACGCAAATTCTCGGAATGAGTGCAATGTTGTTCATCCATGTTCTGTTTTCCATGGATTTTTCAAATCCGCGGTGAAGCATTCCCGGAAGCAGATATGACCTTTTAATGATATCGCCTTCCACATACATGTGTACGCTGGAGTTGCCGTGCATTCCCGGATGCTGAGGGCCTAAGAACAATTTAACCTGTTTCATTCTTTGTCACCTGCCTTTGCTGAAAAATCCTTTTTATATTCTCGTACCGGATATTTCCTGTCGGAGTAAGCTTTCGAGTTGAAATCCTTGCGGAGAGGAGGCATATCATCCCAGTTTTCCAAAAACAGTTGTTTGTACGAATCAGGGTTTCCTTCAAACTCCACACCGAAAAACTCATGTATATCCCTCTCATAATACTTAGCGCCGGGATATATGTTTGTAGCTGTTGTAAACTTAGGATTGTTCCTATCAAGCTTTATTCGAATCTGAAGACGTATGCCTTCATCCCAGTTAAACAAAAGATAGACAAGCTGGAACTTCTCTTCATCAATCCAGTCCACACACGAAAGCATGGAAAGCTGTCTGAATCCTTCAGATTTAACATAGGCCAAAACAGCATGCAAATCACGCGCTTCAAAATCCAAGGCTGCCTGTGTGTCTTTGGGCACATCCACGTTTAAAACATTGAACTTTGATTTTACTTTTTCAATTATTTTTTCAGTATTTTTATTCATGGAACTCATCCTTAATGCGCAATTCGCCGAGTGAATCTATCTGATTCTGTTTGTACCACTCGTAATTGTCGCGGTATCTTTTCCATCCGTCCGCCGTCTTATTTTTTATGCCGTCAATCAAGTCCTGAAAGCCGTTCATAACAGCCTCGGGTTTTGGCATACAGCCTGCTATATATACATCAATCGGAAGATATTGATCCAGTTTATTGATTACTGCATGTGAATCATAGTATATCCCGCCGTTAATAGTGCAGGGGCCAAACGCTACAAGGTATTTGGGCGTTGACATCTGCTCATAAGCGTAAATTACGCGACGTAAAGTCTTGACACTGAGGTATCCTGTAACAAGCAGCACATCCGCCTGTCTTGGCGTTGCCATGGGTCCCATTCCAAGGCGCTCCATATCGTATCTGGATGTCATAGCCTGCGGAAGCTCAATGGCGCAGCAGCCTGTACAGTACATAAGCATCCATAAAGAGTTGGCACGGAAGAAGCGGGATATGCCCTCCCAGCCTTCTTTAAGCTTTTTATCTTTTTCTATAACACTGCTCATCTGTTATACCCCCCAACCAAGAAATACCACGATGATAGCCTGAACCAAAGCCAGAGCGATTGGTATCTTGTAGAAAAATTTAATAACCTGATCAATCTTGAACCTTCCCAATGCCTGCGACACAAGAGAAGCCAAAACGTATACCGAAACGTATTTTATTGCATAGCCTACTATTGTTGTTGCTCCACCCAAGAAAAGGTTTACAAACAGAGAAACTTCAATGAATGTTGAAAACTCATGCAAAAGCATCAGCATTCCAAGCTGCTTACCGCCATATTCAACCATGGGACCGGATGCGATCTCAGCAGGTGCTATAAATGTCTCAAACGGCTTTTTGCCAAGCATACCGAGAAGACAAATAAATCCGACAATTGTACCAATGGGCATTTTGATTAGATTCCATGTGGCAATACCCGCTGTCTGCTGAACTGCCGCAAGCTCTGAAACCGAAGCTGTTCCATGACCGAATATCATAGACAACACAACTATCATAAACGGCACTTCATAACCGACCATCTGCGTGAGTGCGCGCATAACGCCTATTCCCGCAAGCGGGTTTCCGCTACCGACAGAGCTCATCGCCATTCCCAACATACCGACTGCAAACAAATAAACATAGATGAAGAAATTGTCAAGCCCGGGGAACGCCACAAATGTCATCGTTGGCATAAACATAGCTGTTGCCATGATTCCGCCAAGTGCCATCATAACGCCGAAGCTGAAAATCCATCCGTGGGTAACACCTGTTTTAGTTAAAAGCTTGAATATGTCCCTAAAGTTCTGATAAAACTTCGGGCCGTATCTCTTATGAAAACGTCCTATAATCTTTCGCGTAACTCCAGAAAGAGTTGTCTGCCAGAAGAACGCAAAAACTAATATCAGAAATCCTGTGAGAGTTCCGATTAATAATTGATTTAAACTCATATCGCACCTCCCCAAAGCACAGCCGCTACCACGACTGCTACCCAGAATATAACTGTACTCGGTTTAAAGCTATAAAGGGTATAGCTTATAAACTTCCCTAGTTCCGAAATCTTTTTTACTAATGCATTGTAGAATGTCTCGGTTCTCGGAGCTTTCTGATAGAGCCTTTCAAACGGAGCATAAAAATCCGTCGCATAGTGCAAAAGCTCAGGTGTCCAGATAAACTCTGACGCAGTGTACTGGTCCATCAAATCCACTTTTCTTGATTTCGGATGAACTATAAATATAATCATCGCAATAACAAATCCAAGTCCGAATATCCCGACCACAAGAGTCGGATCGATAGCTCCGTTCGGAGCAACTATCTTTGTGCCTTCAAGAACCAGCCCCGGAAGCCCGACAGAAGTTTGTATCTGGCTTATAAACTTAAGCGCATAGTTTGGAAATACTCCGAATGCAAGAGTTATAAGCGAAAGAAGCGCCATCGGTATAATCATAAGAAGCGGTGCTTCCTTAACATCCTTGTGCTTTGTGGAAAGTTGTCCTAAAAATACAGCTGAGAGCGGGCGGAAAACATACAGGAAAGATCCTATAGAACCAAAGAATGCCGCAACCGCGATAAACATCATTCCGCTTCCTATCATTGACTGGAATATCATCCATTTGGATATAAATCCAGCCATAGGAGGAATGCCCGCCATTGAGATAATAGCTATCAGATAAACGAGATATGTAATGGGCATCCTGTGTATAAGCCCACCCAGCTCATTCATCTTTGTCGTACCTGTTCTGTGCACAACTGCAGCTGCTGCTAAGAAAGCCGCCGCAGAAGCTATGGCATGTGCAAATATATGCATAAATGCTCCGCCGGTGCTAAGCGCATCAGTCATTGCAAGGCCGATTAAGATATATCCTCCGTTTGCAACCGATGAATATGCTATAAGCTTTTTAAAATCATTCTGGCTTATCGCCATAAGCGTGCCAACCACAATGCTGATTGCGCCTAATATCGCAAGCGTATAGTTTGGTATTGGCATAACCAAGCTTCTTCCCAAAAATACCACATTCGTCGCAAACGCTTTATATGAAGGCATTACCGCAACTATTAAAAATGTCGCAAAACCGCCCGCTTTTACCAAACCGCCCGATAGTATCGGAGAGAATGTATCCGGAGCATTTCCGTGCGCCTGAGGAAGCCATATATGGAAAGGGAACACGCCGATTTTCACAAGCCCCGCAATGCCTATTGTTATAAATGCTACTAGCGCAATAGTCGGATAATTCGCAGCCTGTCCAAGTACGTATGAAATCTCAAAGGAACCAAATTGGCTGTACAAAAACAGTATTCCATAAAGCATGGAAAGCGAACCAAATGCAGAAAAGGCATAGTATACAACAGATGCTTTTCTGGATTTTCCAAACGGAATTATAAACATTGAAGACCAAACTATTGTTTCCCAGAAAATAAACAGTCCGATAAAATCTTTTGCAGAGAATGCGCCGATTGTGCCCATCAATGCAAGCATATAAAGCATGTTATATGCTGCAGGATGGATAATCTTTTTCATCCAGTAGATGTTAAAGAACGAAACACACGCAAACACACAAAGCATTATAACCGAGAAGAACCAGCCATAGGTCGTCAGTGTGAACTCCAAAGTCAAAAGCTTATATGTTGTGCCTATATCGCTTTGAAGCAAATACATTGCTATAAGGGCTGCAAATGAAGCAACAACCGTCACCCACGCTCCAAGCTGTTTGTTTATCTTAGTTAAGATATATGCAAGTACGGAAGCTGCAAAAAGCCCGACTATTATGAGGCTTACGCCTAATTCAATGCTCATTTACATACCTCCTAAAATATTCGTTATAAAAGTCATAAAGTCCACCCTGAAAAATTCCTTTATGTTTGCTATAGGCAGTACGCCAAAAGCTATTATCACAAGCGCTATAATTCCAACCGTAATGCCAACTTTGATACATCCGTCAAGTTTGAATTCAGCAAGCTTATCCTTGGTAGCTAATTCGCCTTCCTCACCTGTGTTCCACAGTGAAGTAAGAATACGCACATAATATGCGCCTTCCACTACAGCCATTATTAATATCACAGCCGGAAGCCAGAAGTTGCCTATCTCAAACAAAATAACAAGAGCATTAATCTTTGCAATGAATCCGAAGAATAACGGCAATCCGATAAGCGACATTGCGGCAACTGTGAAGCCGATACCAAGAAGAATATATTTTGTAAACACACCTTTAAGAGATGCGACTTCGTCTGTTCCAAGCTCTTTAGCCATCTTTCCTGCAATAGTAAACATTACAAGCTTTGAGACGACATTGTTAACTAAGACCAGAAAACCAGCTGAGTAAAGACTGTTTAAAAACAGCAGAACTACCAATCCCGACTGAGCTATAGAGGAAAACAGCAGAACTTCTCTTAGGTTTTTCTTTGAAAAAGCTGAAGCTTCCGCAAACACCAAAGTCGCAACAGTTATTACTGTAAATGCAATATACAATGCTTTGTTTAACGCAAACATCGATCCGATCAGTCTCATAAATACCATCAAAATAGCAAACGCATAAGCAGAAGTAATAAGTGTTCCAACCAATGAATTGGATTTTTTCAAAACACCGCGTACCCAACCGCCAAAAGGCATAAGCTTTGCTTCTACTGAAATTCCTGCAAATATTAGTACTATTGAAAGAACAAATGTCTTTCCCGGATACACAGACATCGTCATAAGTCTCGATAATATATCACGTATATTAAGTGACCCGAAGATGTTATACAAAAGGATAATCCCAAATAGGAAGAGTCCCGAGCCTAACGTTCCCATTACAAGATAGTTGAATGTATGTTTATAACCCTTATTCATTGTAGTCATGATGTATGCCGCAATGGCAGCAATCTCCATGAAAACAAACAGATTGAAAAGGTCGCCTGTAAGTATCATGCCGTTAAGTGCCGCAAGAGAAACTGTTAAAACTGCTGCATATTTGCCAATTTCCTTAAATGACATAAGTACTATCAGAGCAAATATTATATTTAGAATTATGATTCCGGCAGCTGAGAATTGATCCACCACAAGGCATATTCCGAACGGAGCCTGGAAGCCTCCAAGCTCATACTCCATAGGAATATCCGTAAATGCCACAATGCCGAAAACTACAGTCAGCGACAACACAACCGAGACAATAAGAAGAGCCTTCCCCATCTTTTTAGATATAGCTGCTACAAAAGCCATAAACAGTGGTATTGCAACCAAGAGAGCTGGATTAAATATCATATTCATTATTCGCCCTCCATTCCATCTAGTTCATAAGTTCCGTATTGCTGGTGCATCTTCCGAGCAAGCACTAGAGCGACTGCTGTTACACCCACACCTATTACGATTGATGTGAGCACCAGTGCCTGAGGCAGAGGATCAACATACATAATCGCGGAAGTATTGTTTTGAGATGTAAGTATAGGTGCCACACCTCCTGCTATATATCCGATGGATATTATAAAAACATTTAATCCAATCTCAAATATATTAAGAGACACAATTATTTTTATGACATTTTTCTGAGTAAGAAGCCCATATATTCCGACCAGAATAAGTGCCAGAGAGAAATATTGAATCATCCCTCCACCTCCTTTGTTGCAAAGCCAGCTATAATGCCTGAAAGTTCGCTGCCGACTTTTAGTCCGATAAGAATATAAACAATCGGAATTACTCCCGCACTAATCAGCTCTCCAATAGTCCCTGTAGGCAGGAAGTTTGAAAGGAAGTATCCGCCTATTGCAAGCCCCAACAGTCCGACTATGACATAAAGCGAGCCGGCTATGCCTTCAGTTGCTTTAAAGGCTATAACTTTTGCTTTAAATTCATTATCAGAGATGTATAAAAGCAATACCGCTGCAGCAATTATGCTTCCTCCGGGAAATCCGCCACCAGGTGTCAAATGCCCGTGTGTGAACATGTAAACACCGAAAATAACCATGATTCCAAATACAATCCTAGCACCCTGCTTCAATATAAAACTCGGTGCAAACGCAAGCTCCTGTCTTTTCCTTTTGCCTGAAAGCAAAAGCCCGACTCCCAGTGCTGAAACGAACAGAACAGTTACTTCGCCCAATGTATCAAACGAACGATAATTTACAACAATGGATGTAACCATGTTCGCTGAGCCGGTTTCTGCGTTTTCTGATTTACCGAAAACCACTTTATCGCTTTCACCTGTGACATTTTTGTTCACAAAGCTTTGGGATACGCGCTCACTCAGATTGACATCACCATAACTATTAAAGTTCATGGGCGATTCATCCGAGAAAAATAGTGCTGTTGCTAAGAAGAATCCTATTACAGCAATCAGCAAAATTGATACAACCTGTTTCATGCGTCTTCACCTTCTTTCTTCTTATGAAAGAGCGTAAACACAAACAATGCTGTAACAAGCCCTGAACCAATAACCGCTTCGGTTATTGCAACATCAGGCGCGCGCATTATAACAAACGCGACAACAGCCAGCATACTTACTGCGGAAAGCAGCAAAACTGATGTGATTTTCTTCTTTGCATTTATGGCGATAACAGCGAGAACCACCATTACGATGCCTATTACAATTTCAATAATTTCAAGCATCCCCATCTGCCTCACCCACCTTTCCTTCTTCTTTTTTATACTGTGCAATATTCTTTTTATATGCAGCCCTTGCAAGCGCCGAGCTTCCCACCGGATTTGTAATTGCTATAAATACTACTATTAGCAGTATCTTTACAAGCCACGAAGGATTAGCAACTCCCACACCAAGTATCAACGCAAAAGCACCCAGTGTTGTTGCCTTTGTCCCTGCCTGTATTCGGTTAAACACATCCGGCATGCGGAAAACGCCGAATCCGCCGATAGCAAGAAACACGCCTCCGATTATCATTAATATATAAGATGCTATGCTCATTTTCTGCCCTCCAAAAATCTGGCGAATACTACAGTTTCAAGGAAGGAGAGTATTCCATATGCCAGTGCAATGTCGAGATAGAGTGAACTTTTAAATATGAAAGCTAAAAATACGATAGCGGCTGTAACTATAATGTTAATAGTATCAAGCCCTACCACGCGGTCAAACGATGTTGGCCCCGCTATAAGCCTTATAAGAGCAAACAGCACACCTATTCCAATGAATGAAAATATAATAATGTTTGCAATCATTTCGCTCCACCTCCAAGTATTTTTTCAAAACTCTGTGAAATCTCTTTTTTATAATCTTCAGAGGTTTCGCCTTTTACATTTACCCAATGCACTAAAACCCCGTCATCCTCCACATCAAGCGAAAGAGTGCCCGGAGTCAGGGTTATTGAGTTTGCAAGCACAAGTTTTGAAAAATCATCTTTTAAATCCGTTGGAACTTTTACAACCTTCGGATTTATAGGAAGGCGAGGGCTTAAGACTCTGTAAGCCATATCAAAGTTTGCAATTATAAGTTTATAAATAAATACGGGTATATAAACAAACACAAACTTCAAAAGCCTTAATACAATTGACAGCCCGAAAGAGTAATTCACGTGCTTTGAAATGATAAAAGATAAAATCAATGCGGCTATACCGCCTAAAATTATCTCTGTCAGCTCAAATCCTGCAATAAGAACCCACACGAGCCACAAAACAATAAATGTAGAAATCCATTTTTTCATAGCAAATTCCTTCTCTAAATAATATTAGTCGACCAAACAATCAATAACTTTTTTTACGTCGTCATCAACCACGTAATAATTGACTTCGAGTCCGTTTCTTACGCCTTCAACAATGCCTGCGCTTTTAAGTTTAGCAAGATGCTGCGAAATAGTAGACTGCGGCATCTCCAGACAACCCGTTATCTTATTGACATTACATCCCGGTTCATTCATTAATCCCCTAATAATGCATAGCCGTACGGGATGAGATATCGCTTTTAATGTGTCAGCTGTCTTGCTGATCTTAGCCAGCCTTTGCTTTGCGTCTTTAATTGTAATCACCTCTTCGTCTGTCTGGTTTGTTAAAAATTTGGTAAAGTGTTGCGTCGAATCTCAATCACTATATTTATATATTACGATATAGCGGTATAGTTGTCAATGTTAAAAAATTAACATAAGATTTCAAAGTTTCAATCTCGTTTTATTGAAACGGGTATGTTGATAAAAAATTTCGTATAATGGTTCCTCTTCGTTACAAACGTCAAGCTTCCACCATGCTCTTTTATGATTCCATGGCTGATTGAAAGCCCCAGTCCTGTTCCCTCGTCTCTGTCTTTTGTTGTGAAAAACGGATCAAATATTCTGTCCTGAACATCAGCTGGTATTCCATTTCCGGTGTCAGACACTTCAATGCACACGAAACTTTCATTGGAATTATCTTCATATGCAGCAATTTTAATAATTTTACCATCATCTTCTTCGGGGAATTTCTCGTTAAGCGAATCTCTCGCATTAGTCACTAAATTCATGATTACCTGTTGAATCTGACTTGCTTTACACTTGATTTTAGGCAAATCCTTATCTATATCAATCTGCAGATTAATACCGTCATGCCTAAGCGTTGTTTTAATTAGAGAAAGTGTTTTTGCGACAATCTCGCTTACATCTGCCTCGCTGTATTCTTGTTTTTGCTGCCTTGAAAAATCCAAAAGATTCCTTACAATCCCGCTTACCCTGTCTGTTTCGCGCAATATTTCATTTGCGCAGCTTTCAACTATGTCTGAATCATTTTTATCGTCCAGAATAACCTGAGAATAATTCATTATACCGTTAATGGGATTGTTGATCTCATGCGCAATTCCGCTTGCAAGTGTACCTATAGCATTAAGTTTCTGCTGATTTCTTACATACTGGTCCATCTCAAGCTTTTCCCGTTCCAGTCTCACCCTTTCAGTAATGTCATGAAAATTAAGCAAAACTCCGCTTATATCTTTGTCTTTCATCAGGTTTTTCGCAACTAAATCTATATTCCTAGTTTCTCCGTTTTTGCACATTACCCGAAATTCCATTTTGGATACTTCGTTGTGCTTTTTTATAAGCTCCCCAAACTGTGCGCTTATATAGTCAGCATCCTCATGATGCACAAGCATAACTCCCGGCTGTCCCAGCAGATCAATACTGTTCCATCCGAACAGGCTTTCAATGTTTGGGCTGGCATATGTTATCTCCGCATTATCCCCCAATATCATAATCACATCAGACATGTTTTGAATCATTGCGCTATACTTTTTTTCGCTGTCAATTAACGTTCTCTCAGCAATAAGCTGCTCAGTAACATCTTTTATAATGCAATGCGTCTGAAAAAATCCGTTGTTTTCATTAATCGATATCCGTCCATCCAAGTGTACTTTTATTCTTTCACCTGATTTTTTAAGCATTTCAAAGTTTGCATGGCTTGTTCCTCTGCTCTTGAATTCCTGGAATTTTCTCATGCAATAATATACATGGTCTCCAACAATGAAATTGTTAAACGGTTTACCGATTACTTCATCTTTTTCATAGCCGAGCATTTCAGCCCATGCATTATTAACAGTCAAAATTATACCATCTTCGTTAAGTGACTGATATCCAAGAGGCGCATCTTCAAACAAAAGCTTAAACCGCTCTTGACTGTCTTTAAGCGCAGTTCTTGAAGCTATAAGTTCTGTAACGTCGTTTATAAATCCAATGAACTGGTTTTCATCCAGCTTCACGCTGCTGAGCTCCCAAATTCTGATACCGTCATATTTATGCTCGCATCTGTACTGAGCCTCAAACCTTTCTTTCAGGCTTCTTTGCTCAAACAAATCCTTTATCGCCCTGCTATAGTCTTCCTTTGCAACAAAATCCAATATCCGTCTGCCTATTATTTCCTCGCTGCTATATCCGCTGATTCTTCTTGTCTGCTTATTAACATAGAGAATTTCTCCCATGTTATTTGCAATAAATATGCCGTAAGGTGCATCTTCTATATATTTATTTACTTTGTAATAGTCACTTTCAGTCTTTTTAAATACATGAATAAATAAAAAATCATGATTATAAAAATATGAGTCCGCATAACATTGACTAGTTGCCCCAAAAAAACATATCGGAAATTCTTCTTTGATGCGTTCATTTGCCTGCATTAAAAAAGACAGCCACATAAAGCTGTCAGACTTATTATTATCATCAATTTCTTTTGCTGTTTTGCCGATTATATCTTCTTCATCTAAATTATTATTATCAAAAAAGCTGTGGCTAATATATACAATCTCATAATCCAAAGGATTATTTGATGCGCCCGCAATTATACGGCTTATCAAAAAAACCTCTTCATCATTGATTGATTTTTTATGATGTGTCAGCTGCTTATCCATAATAAGCTCCTTTAAGACTTAATCATAAACTAAATTTCATATGTTATTTTTTCTGCTTTATCCTCAAATGTGTAATTGTCTTTATTAAACAGCTCAAGTGCAGCATCTACTATTTTCTCGTCAAATTTTACGCCTTTGTTGGATTTAATTTCTTCACATGCCATCTCAAGCCCCAATCCCGGTCTATAAGGTCTATGAGAGGTCATCGCCTCAACAACATCCGCTACAGCAAGTACTTTAGCCTCATCCAATATTTCATCTTCGCTGAGTCCGTCAGGATAGCCGCTTCCGTCCAGCCTTTCATGGTGCTGCTTTACTATGCTTGCGACAGGCCAAGGAAGGTCAAGCTTTCTAAGCACACTATATCCATATTCTACATGGCTTTTAATTATTTCAAACTCCACAGGGTTCAGTTTCGACGGCTTTGTAAGTATCTCTGACGGTACAGAAATTTTCCCTAAATCATGCAAATAGCCGCTTACATAAAGACCTGTAAGATTTTTATCCGGCATTCCGATTTTTTTGCCTATCTTAACAGCCAGATTCCCGACTCTGATCTGATGTCCGGCAGTGTACGGATCTCTAAGCTCAAGAATCGATGATACCACTTCTATCGTTGACTGCATTGTCTTTTGAAGCGACTCGGTTCGTTCCCTAACTAAGTCTTCCAAATGATATCTATAATTCTTATTTTCTTTTTCAAGTTCTTTTTTTGAGTCTACAAGCTCTTTATAAGAAAGCGCTCTGCTGACGCAGCCTAATAATGTAGGCTTGTCGATTGGCTTTGTAATGTACTCAAAGGCATTATACTTAACAGATGTGGACGCCGTCTCTACTGTAGGCTCTCCCGTCATTATCACAAGAGGTATATCCGGGTTAATCTCTTTCACTTTTTGAAGAAGATCAATCCCTGTTCCTTTTGGCATAATAATATCGGATATTATAAGATCATAATTATTTTTTTCTACGAGCTCTATTGCCTGAGCTACATTTTCTGCAGTATTAACATCATATCCTTCTTTTGACAGAAATATCTCAAAAGTATATCTAATGCTTTTTTCATCATCCACTACTAATATTGAGCTCATATTAATATCCTTATTCGTTATACACCAAATAAATCATTGATTAGTTAATATTGTAATACTTTTTTTAAGCCATATCAAATAGATAATATCGTTATATGGAAATTCTATCTATATTATGGTAAAATATTAGCTGAATATACATATTTTATATCTGAAAGATGATGTTATGGATTTTAAACCTTTGCAAAAAAGGCGCATTTTGTTTCTTTCTATAGCCATAGTGTTGACTATATTAATTGTCCTGTTCGGAGTGCTTTATTACATAACAAATAAAAACAGAGTTATAAAGCAGGAATATGACACTCTGGAAGCCATCGGTAAATGGAAGCTCATGCAGATAAACAATTGGAGAGAGGATCTTATCAGCCTCCTTAAAGCAAACTTCAGCAAAAACTTTTTTGATCAGATAAATGCAGTTTCGGGAAATCACAGCGACGAAGCCATTACATATTTAGAAGATAAGTTTGAAAACATAATATCGACACAGCATATAAATTACTGCATATTGCTAGACAATAATCTTGAAGTGTTATACTCAACAAAAGCAGATCATGATATAAGTCATTTATACACTCAGACAAAAGAAGCATTTGAAAAATCCGAAAAATCAGGAGAACCTGTTTTCTCGGATTTTTATTTATGTGAAACCAATGAGGCTCATTCTGAAATTGTATATACAATTAAAAAAACAGAAGGCACATATTTATATCTGATTTTCGGTATAGATATAAAATATTATCTTTTGCCCTTGATTCAAACATGGCCTCTGCACAGCGATACATCAGAAACTCTGTTATTTAAAGCAGAAGATGGAAATATAGTGTTTTTGAATGAGTTAAGACATATTGAAAATTCCGCACTGTCATTTACCATACCAATGACAGAGACAGATCTGCCTGCAGTTCAAATCGCAAGCGGCAAACAGGGAATAGTTATCGGTGATGATTATAGAGGCGTTAAAACAATTGCTTACGGCAGTCCTATAAATGATACCGACTGGTATATATTAGCTAAAATTGACTATGATGAAGCTTTTGCCAATATGTATAAACAACATGCTTATATTGTACTTATAATCTTGCTTCTTATTGTAATTTCACCTCTTATTATACTGTATTTTATTACAAAAAACGATTACACTACCACAATCAAAATGTACAATCTTGAGAGAGATAAAAACAAAACAAATGAGTTTTTCAAATTTATAATAAATAACCTGCCCCAGAGAATTTTCTGGAAAGACACAAACTTCATTTACCAGGGCTGTAATGAACAATTTGCAAAAGACCGTGGATATACAAGCGAAAAGGAAATAGTAGGAATGACAGACTTTGATTTATTTCCGTATGAACAAGCAGAAGTTTTCAGAGATATCGACAAAAAGATTCTTTTTACGCTTGAACCTAAAAAAGGCTATGAAGACATGGGGATTGAAGATGGCGAAGAATTTTGGCTGTATAAAAATAAAATCCCTATTGTGAATAGAGAAAAGAAAGTTCTTGGTGTTCTAGGCACATATGAAGATATCACAGAGCAGAAAAAAACACAGAACGAAATATACAAACAGACTAAGTTCCTGCAGACAGTTTATAAAAACATTGATGCTGTCTTGTTTTCTTTTGATAAAAACGGAATTATTTCATTTATTGAAGGCAATCTGGTCAATAAGCTTATGCCAAATCACGGAAATATCACAGGACAAAAATTTACTGAAGTCTTTTCGGATAAAGACATATTTTCAGCATATGAAAACTCCCTTAGCGGAGAAGACCAGGTTATACATGAAACAAAATTTAAAGATACATATATAGATATCTTCCTTCACCCTTCTTTTAACTCCAAGAAAGAAGTTACAGCAGTTTATGGCATTGCAGTTGATATCACTCAGCTTCATTATGCAATTAGTGAACTTAAGCGCTCAAATATGGATCTTGAGCAGTTTGCATATGTTGCCTCCCATGATTTGCAGGAACCTCTGAGAATGGTATCAAACTTTACTCAGCTGCTGGAAAAAAAATATGCGGATAAACTTGACGAAAACGCTAACAAATATATATTTTACGCAGTTGACGGCGCAAAAAGGATGCAGACTTTAATAAATGATTTGTTGAGCTATTCAAGAATCAATACTCATGCCAAAAAGCACGAAGAAGTTGATATGAATGAAATTGTAAAAAAAGCAAAATACAATCTTACAACAGCAATAAATGAGTGCCACGCAAAAGTTTTAAGCGATGACCTTCCTATAATTAACGCAGAGCCTACTCAAATGCTGCAGATTATGCAAAATCTAATAGGAAACGCATTGAAATTTAAGAAAGATAATGAGTCTCCGGTTATAAAAGTTTCATATAAAGAAAACTCAACCCATTATGAATTTTGTATTTCAGATAACGGAATTGGCATAGATAAAAAATATCATGAAAGAATCTTCATTATTTTCCAGAGACTTCATTCCAGAACAGAATACAGCGGCACCGGAATAGGGCTTGCTATATGCAAAAGAATAGCTGAAAAGCACGGCGGCAAAATATGGTTTGAATCCACACAAGAAGAAGGCTCAAACTTTTTCTTTACAATAGCAAAATAAATAAGGAGGCAGATATAATGGCGCACTACAAATCAGTAGACATACTTCTCGTGGAAGATAATGAGGGCGACGCTGAACTAGCCAGAGAAGCGTTAACGGCAAGCATGATGAATAACAATCTCTTTTGGGTTGACAACGGAGAAAAGGCTGTTGATTTCGTAAACAAAAAAGGAGAATACACAGAAATGCCGCGTCCGGATTTAATCATCCTTGACTTAAACCTCCCACGCATGGACGGAAGAGAAGTTCTTAAATACCTGAAAAACCACGAGGATTTTAAGTCAATACCCATAGTCATCTTAACTACATCAAGCGATGAGATAGATGTCCTTAAGAGCTATAAGCTTCATGCAAACTGTTATATTACAAAACCACTTGATCTTGACCGATTTATAGATGTTGTGGAATCTATAAAAGGTTTTTGGCTGTCAATTGTTAAACTTCCGAACGGAGGATGATTACTTGTGAAAGTACTAATTGTAGAAGATAACATAGGTGATTTCGAATATATAAGCGAGCTGCTTAATATACAGTTCGGAAAAAACTGTATCGTTCAAAACAGCATCTCTTTAGGCGAAGCCAAACAGCTTGTTAAAACCTCAGCTTTTGACTTGATTTTGCTTGACCTTGGGCTGTCGGACAGTTCGGGTGTAAAAACAGCTGAAGAAATGGTGCAAAGCTCCAAGGGAATTCCCGTAATTGTTTTAACAGGCCTGGGAAGTGAAGATGTTGGCCTCCAATCAATAAAAAAAGGTGCGCAGGATTTTCTGGATAAAAACGATTTAGACGACAAAATACTGGGAAAATCCATCAAGTACTCACTTGAAAGAAAAAAACATCTTGATGATTTGAAAAAGACCGAACAGAAAATTTCATATCTGCTTGACTATACTTCAGATGGCGTATGTGTTGTGGATTACGGTCTTGAAATCCAGGAGACCAATTCTTCGTTTAGAAAACTTTTAAATATTGAACAAGACAATATTGAAGGCAGTGATATTTCAACCACAGTGCCTGACTTTAAAAAACCAACTTTCTCATCAAAACTCTCTGAAGCGATTGAAACAGGAAATCAACAAACGTTCGAATGTAATTATGATTGCGGGCAAGATATCTGGTATGAAATAAAACTTGATCCTTATCCTGGCGGTGTGATAATCTTCGTCAGAGATGTTTCCGAGAGAGTTTCAGAAAAAAAGACATTGGATCAGTTAAATAAATCTTTAAGAAAATCCACAGACTCCACAATCAACCTTCTCGCCGAGCTTGTTGAGCTGAAAGAACCGTATACTGCAGGCCACCAGCTGCGGGTTTCCCGTCTTTGCGAACTCATCGCCGACTATATGGGATTGCCCGATTCAATAAAAAAATCAGCTGTGCTTTCGGCAAAAATCCATGATATTGGTAAAACTGCCATTCCTTCCGAAATCCTTGTCAAGCCAACAAGCCTTACTCAAAACGAGATGAGCCTTGTAAGATACCATGTTGTCTCAGGTCATAATCTTGTTAAAAAGATTGATTCTGACATTAAATTATCCGAAATAATATTGCAGCATCACGAAAGGAACGACGGCTCCGGATATCCCAATGGTTTAAAAGAAGACGAAATAATGCCCGAGGCTAAACTTCTTGCGGTCGCAGATGTGGTTGACGCAATGCTATCACACAGGCCCTATAGATCAGCTTTGGAAATTGATGACGTAATTAAAGAACTGGAAAAAAGCAGAGCTGTATTGTATGATAAAGATATAGTTGATGCTTGTATAAACATATTAAGGCAAAACCTCTTTAGTTATATTTAAATGATGCACAGATCATAGTATTTTCTATGCGGAGGCATTCTTATGGACAATTTTTATAAAGACATTATATTTGAGTCATCATTTGGCTATGCATACCACGAAATCGTCTTTGATGAAAAAAATAATCCATGCAACTATATCTTTCTTGAAGCAAACAAGGCCTTTGAGAAAATCACTGGCTTAAAGGCAAAAGATATCATCGGCAGAAAAGCCACAGAGGTGTTTCCAAGCCTTCTAGACGATAATTTTGATTGGATAAAATTTTACGCAGATGCTACTCGAACCGAATCTCATACTTCCTATTCACGGCACTCAGATAAGTACGATTTGGATTATTGGATTGATGTTTTTTCTCCAAACAAAAACCATTTCGTTACTTTTTTCAGCTTAATGCAGCTGTCAGAAACGAATTTCAAAAACCTGTTTAACAACATGCCAATCGGTGGAGTTATATATAAAGTTATAAATGACGGATTGACAGGCGAAGACTATATTGCTTTGGATTTCAATAAAAAAGCCTGCATTTATGAAGGAAAAAATAAGTTTGATATGGTTGGGAAAACAAGCTATGAATTGCGCCCAAATCTTAATGAATATGGGCTGCTGGACGTCTTCCGCCATGTTTGGAAAACCGGTATTCCGCAAAAATTCGGCACCAAAAGATATAAAGATACACAATTCAACAATTTTTATGATATAGACGTTTTTAGGCTTTCAAAAGATACTATTGTTGCGATATATGACGATGTAAGCGACTTTATTGCATCACAAAATGAGCTGGAAGAAAAAAAAGACAATCTTCAGGCATATCTTGACAATGCTCCTTATGGAATATTTATTGCTGACAAGTATGGTCACTATGTTGAAGTAAATGAAGAAGCGTGTAGGATTACCGGATATGAAGAAAACGAGCTGATCGGAAAAACTATATCAGATTTAATCATTGAACCTCAAAAGCAAAAAGCAATCGATTCTTTTAAGCTTCTAAAATCACAAGGTATTATTGATATAGAAATTCAATACTTAACAAAATCCGGCGAAATAAGGTGGGGCGGAGTCCGTGCATCAAAACAAAATGACGATAAATATCTTATTTTTGTTGAAAACATTACAGAAAAAAAAGCTAACAAAGCTATGGTGAGCCGCTTCGAAAACATTTTAAACATGGAGTTTATGGGGTATATATTTGTCGATTTTGACGGAACAATACTTCACTCAAATGATTATTTCGCAAACGTTCATGGCTTAAAAGCGGATGAAATCATCGGAGAAAACCTGCGGATTTTTCACACTGAAGAGCAGCTGCCTGCTGCAATGGAAACAGTAAGACAGATAAAAGAAGATCAGACAATGAAATATTATGAAGTAATGCATTGGGACAGCAAAAATAAACGTGAATTTCCAATGCTTATGAGCGCAACAGTGATGAAAGATGAAAATGGCAGTCCCCAGTATATAGCTGCACTTGCACAAGATATTACAGACTATAAGATTCTTGAAGAAAAAAATACACAGATGCAGATGATGCTTCAAAACCAGCAAAAGCTTGAATCCATAGGCACTCTGGCGAGCGGCGTTGCGCATGAAATCAACAACCCGATTAACGGCATAATGAACTACAGCCAGTTGATTGCCGACAGCACCGAACAAGACAGCGAAAACTATATTTTTGCAAACGAGATAATTAAAGAAACAAAGAGGGTTGCAGGAATTGTAAACAGCCTCCTTCAGTTTTCAAGACAGGGGAAAACTTCATATTCCAACGCGCTGATAAGCGATATAATAAACTCCAGCAGGATGCTGATAGAAACCTTAATAAAGCATGATTATATTGATTTTACGGTAGACATCCAAGACAATCTGCCCCAGATAAGATGCCGGAGCCAGCAGATACAACAAGTGTTATTAAACCTTATAACAAATGCAGCGGACTCTCTTTCGGAAAAATACGGAAAAGAAACAGACAAAAAGAAACTGCAACTTAGAGCTTTGCTTATAAATAAAAACAATAAGGAATATGTTCAGATACAGGTGGAAGACAACGGAATGGGAATATCAGGTGAAATAAAAACACAGATATTTGATCCGTTTTTCACCACCAAGCCCAGAAATAAAGGTACAGGTCTGGGTCTTGCAATTAGCTATGGCATAATCAGCGAGCATCAGGGTGATATATATTTCGAGTCGGAAAAGAATATCAATACAATATTTTTTGTAGATATCCCTGTTTCTGCCGATAAGAATCAACTGCTTATATAAAAAGTTAAATGGCTGTTAATGATACTGTAAAAGTCGTTCCTTCCTGCGCATTGCTTCGAACACTTATTTTACCTTTATGAGACAAAACTATTTCTCTGGCTATTGACAAACCAAGGCCATAGCTGTTTTTATGTCTTGTTCGTGCTTTGTCACCTCTTACAAATCTGTTGAATATAACATCAGCCTTGTCATCATCAATAAGTTCACCCATATTATTAACTTCGATTACCGCTTTTGCTCCATCTTTAAAAAGCCTGATTTTTATCTTTGACTTCTCATCGGCATATTTATTTGCGTTATCTAAAAGAATACAAACAAGTTGTTTTATCTGCCCTACATCCGCTTTTACATATATATCTTCTTCTATATCTGATTCAAGCTCTCTACCCGATTCAAACATTACAGCCTCGAATGGAAGAACACTTTCAGAAACAGCATTGCTTAGTTGAATTCTCGTATGTTCTTCAAGGTTCTCGCTGGCATCAACTCTGGCAAGAAACAGCATATCCTCAACAAGCTTTTTCATACGCTTTGCTTCCTGTTCAATATAAGTTATCCATTTCTTTTTCTCTTTTTCATCTTCAATGCTGCTCGATAATAAAATCGATGTGTTTGCAAGCATAACGGTAATCGGAGTCTTAAGCTCATGTGAAGCATCAGCCACAAACTGCTGTTGCTTTTGCCAAGCGCTTTGTATAGGTTTAATTGCTATCTTCGAAAGCAATAAGCTAACAAGGAAAAATGCACCTAAGCTTATTAAACCAATCACACTGTAGTTAATAATCTGTTGACGTATAAAGCTTCTTTCATAACTTATATCAATAAATCCGATAACCCTCGTCATATCATCAAAATTATATACCTTATAACGAATGTTTAAGCTTTTTATAGTTCCTTCATCTGCGCTTTGTTCAAGCGCCTGCTCAACTGCATCTGTAAAAATGCTTTCATCCAGCTGTCTGCTGAAATCATCTATTATTACTATCTCGTTTTCTTCATCCAGAGTCACAAAAAACGCTGAAAAAGGTGAAAATCCATCAAAAGGCTTTTCTCTTTTAATCATCGGAACATCATTTTCTTCTATATCATAGGGCAGCTTTTTGTCGTTTAGCTCTATTCTCATGTAATTATCGTTAAGGCTTCTAAAGCTTTCAGTTTCCATCCTGTTTGCCGAAGATATAATCAATGCTGTAAATGTTATTACCAAAACTATACTCAAGAGCAGCATAGTTATAAGCAAAAGTCGGTTTCTCAGCTTTTTAATCATCTGTATCCTCCAACTTATATCCAGCCATGCGTATTGTTTTTATCTGAACTTTTGAACCTACATAGAAAAGTTTTTTTCTGATGAAAGAGATATAGGCTTCAACGTTATTGTCTTCTGTGTCCGACTCTATTCCCCACACTTTATCAATTAAAGTGTCTTTTGACGTAATAATCTGAGGAGTAGACATTAATATTGAAAGTATCTGAAATTCTTTATTACTCAGATTTACTGACTTTGTTTTTCCCGATAATGCATATGTATTCATATTAAGCACTATGTCTCCAAATGAAAGCTCATCAATAACGACTTCTCCAAGCCGCCGAGACATAGCCCGAATCCTTGCAAGTAGCTCCTTTGGAGCAAAAGGCTTTACCATATAGTCGTCAGCACCTGCATCAAGCCCAGTGATTTTGTCGTCTATCTCGCTTTTTGCAGTAAGCATTATCGTAGGTGTTGCAACTTTTTGTTTCCTGAGCATCTTTATAACATCATATCCGTTAAGCTTGGGAAGCATCACATCCAGCACTATAACATCATATTCATTATTTGAGGCATAATACAAACCATCCATACCGTTGTCCACGGCATCGACGAAATAGTCCTGATCTTTCATTATCTGCTCCAATGCCTCAGATAAATGGATGTCATCTTCAACTATAAGTACTTTCATAAATCCTTTTCTCTCCTAAATTATATTATAACCTCAGCACCTTGTCTGCACAAACACAATATAGTCCTTAAACCTGAAAGCTAGCTTAAAACGCTTTTAAGGTTGTTTTAAGGATTAAAGTGTAAAGTAAACGTATCAAAAGCACAGGAGGCAACAAAATGGATAAGACAACTCTTAAAAGATATGAAAAAAAATATATGATTAATCAAAATCAGGTTGATGCGTTAATGTCCCTAATCGGAAAATATATTGAGCCAGATGAGTTTCATAAATACACCATCTGCAACATTTATTATGACACAGGAAATTATGAGCTTATAAGAAGATCCATCGAAAAACCTGTTTATAAAGAAAAGCTGCGCCTTAGAAGTTACGGGACACCGACGGAAGATGACAATGTATTTTTTGAAATAAAAAAGAAATATAAAAAGGAAGTTTTTAAAAGAAGGGTGTCCATGACCGCATCAGAATTTGAGTCATACAAGAGCAAAGGAATTTCACCGGATGCTTCAAAACAGGTTCTTAGTGAAATCGAATACTTTATGTCGGTATATAATCCAAAACCCAAGATTTATATCGCATATGAAAGGTCTGCATTCACCGGCGCGTTTGACGAAGGCCTAAGAATTACATTTGACGAAAATATAAGATTCCGAAATGATGACCTTGATCTTAATCTCGGAGACAGAGGAACAACGATACTTCCTAGCGGCAAGTATATCATGGAGATTAAAACACTGGGTTCAATGCCACTGTGGCTGAGTCATGCGTTAAACGAAGTAAAAATCTATCCTCATTCGTTTTCCAAGTATGGACACTGCTACCTCAACTATATAATGAAAAATAATGACTTTGCTTTCAATTATGCAAGCTAAGAAGGAGAAATAAATGTTTGAAAATTTTGACCTTATAACAACTTTAGTAAGAATAAGTGCTTCACTGGCACTCGGTTTTGTAATCGCACTATTTTATATGTATAAAAGTACATACAATAAGCCATTCGTTATAAACCTCGTACTTCTTCCCGCTATTGTAGGTGCTGTTATCTCAATTGTAAACGGCAACCTCGGAACAGGCGTTGCGGTTATGGGCGCATTCAGCCTTGTTCGTTTCCGCTCAATACCCGGGACAGCTAAAGAGATTGGCTATATATTCTTTGCAATGGCAGTGGGCCTTGCAACCGGAATGGGATATATACCATATGCGGCGCTGTTTACAATACTGGTTGGAGTTGTATCGGTAATACTGTTTAAAAGCAAATTCGGCGAACCCAAAATACACACAAAACAGCTAAAAATAACTATACCTGAAAATCTGGAATATTCCGATCTTTTCAATGATCTGTTTGAAGAATATACAGACAGCAACAAATTAAAAAGAGTTAAGACATCTAACCTCGGCAGTTTGTTTCAGCTCCATTATGATATAATCTTAAAGGACGAAAACAAAGAAAAAGAATTCATAGACAAAATAAGATGCCGTAACGGCAATCTGGATATAATATGCGGGCAGATATCAGATGCCAGCGATGTGCTCTAAGGAGAGAAAACCATGAAAAAGAAAATAATAATAATTACACTTTCAATGATTATGCTGATTGCACTGGCTTTTGCAGGCTGCACAGCAGAAAATACCGAGAGTGATGCTAATACAGCAAATTCGGAACAAACATCACAAGCAAGCGACACAAGCCAAACAGCCACAGTATCAAACAATACTTACTCAGACAACAGCAGCTCAGACAACAGCGCGGAAAACATCACAACAAATGTTGAAGGCTCTATTCTTGATGTAACTGAACTTTTTACCGAAAGGGATTTGGAACAGGAAGCAGATTTAGATGAAGCAACTTATATCGACATTTCAGATAACGAAGACGTGAAGATTACCGAAAAAGGTGTATATGTAATAAGTGGTGAAGCAACCAATATTACAATACAAGTTGATGCAGATGATGAAAAAGTTCAGCTGGTGCTGGATGGAGTCAGTATTACAAATGATAACATGGCGGCAATCAATATCCTCGCAGCCGATAAAGTGTTTATTACACTGACTGACAGTATAAATACTATAGAGGTGACAGGAAGTTACGAAGACACGTCCGTTGACTCTGCAATCTCCTCCAGAGCTGACCTTGTGCTAAACGGACTGGGAACACTGGAAATCGTCTCGAACCAAGGAAACGGAATAACATCAAAAGATGACCTGAAAATAACCGGAGGTACATATAACATAGCATCACAAAAAGATGGCATCGAAGCCAATGACTCGATAAGAATATACGGCGGCAACTTCACCATCTACTCCAACAAAGATGCGCTTCACAGCGAAAACAACGAAAACGAATCACTCGGCTATATCTATATCTACAACGGAACGTTCAACATTAGCGCCGCTGATGATGCAATCCAAGGCAATGCTATTGTTCAAATCGACGGCGGAGTAATTAATATTATAACTTGTACAGAAGGTATTGAAGGCACTTACGTCCAGATAAACGGCGGACAGATTGATATTTATGCAACCGATGACGGTATTAACGCCACAAGGAAAAGCGATTACGACATAACTATTGAGGTAAACGGCGGAGATATTGACGTAAGCATGGCAGGCGGAGATACAGATGCATTTGATGCAAACGGCAATCTTTATATAAACGGAGGAACTATCAATATATCAGCAAGCTCTGCGTTTGACTACGACAACACCGGTGAAATGACTGGAGGCGATGTCACAGTAAACGGAGAAACCGTAACAGTTCTTACACCATCGCAAATGCCGGGCGGCCCTGGCGGCGGCGGAAAACCGGGCGGCGGAAGACACGGTTAAGTTTATAGCAATATCACTAACATCCTTATACACACTGACACAAAAACCGCTCTTACTATTTAGGCGGTTTTTGATTACACTTTTACTTGAGCTTAGTTTATAATTGGTAAAAAAGAAACTGCGAGGCATTCATGAAAAACAAAGTATTTAATCCATACCTTCCTTTAGATGAATATATCCCTGACGGTGAGCCATATGTTTTCGGCGACAGGCTTTACGTCTACGGATCTCATGACAAACAAAACGGAGAAGCTTTTTGTTTGTTGGATTATGTATGCTATTCAGCGCCGATAAACGACCTGTCCGACTGGCGCTATGAAGGAGTCATTTACAAAAAAGATCAGGATCCTGAAAATCAAGATGGCACGCTGCAATTATACGCTCCTGATGTTTGCAAAGGACCGGACGGCAATTATTATCTTTATTACTGCTTAAACACAGTAAACCTTATATCAGTTGCTATGTGCTCAGAGCCTGCAGGAAAATATGAATTTCTGGGATACGTAAAGAAAAAGGACGGGTCCTATCTTACAGAAAACCTGCCCTTTGATCCGGCAGTTTTAAACGACAAAGGCAGCGTCCATCTTTACTATGGATTTTCTCCCACAAATATAGATATTCCCGGTATGCCTGAAAATGACAAAATTCTCGGCTGCAGTTATGCTGAGCTTGAAGCTGACATGATAACTGCAAAATGTGAGCCTAAAATCGTTATCCCAAGCGAAACATACAGCAAAGGATCAGGATTTGAAGGACACGAGCATTTTGAAGCGCCATCAATAAGAAAAATAGGCGATTTATTCTATCTTATATACTCATCTGTACTGTCTCATGAATTATGCTACTGCACCAGCAAATACCCTGATAGAGAGTTTAATTACGGAGGGACAATCGTATCAAACGGAGATATCGGATTAAACGGAAAGCTTAACAAAGATAAAGTTGCTATTGCATGCAATAATCACGGAGGTATTGTAGAAGTTAACGGCCAATGGTATATATTCTATCACAGACACACCCATGGCCATCAATTTAGCAGGCAGGGCTGTGCCGAGCCTATTGAAATACTTGAAGATGGAAGCATCCCTCAGGTAGAAATTACAACCAGCGGTCTATACGGCGCACCACTTCCTGCAGAAGGTTTATACCCTGCGGCAATATGTTCAATGCTTACTAACGATAAAATGCCTGACTTACTGCGTGATCCGGTAGATTACAAATACCCTTTCATATATTCAAATGAAAGTGATGTTTTCATATCAAATATCACAGACGGCAATCTAATTGGATTCAAGTATTTCAATATTAATAAAAATACAAACTTCTCTGTCAAATACAGAGGTGAATGCTTAGGAAGACTTTTAATTGGCTTTAGTGAGAATGAAGCAGAAGATTTGATAATAAATATATCACCTTCTGTAAACTGGACAAACAGCGAACCTATAACACTGCCCGAGCACACTAAAACACCTCTCTTCCTAAAATATGAAGGTGACAGTGTTTTAGAAATTTTGTCCATAGATTTTAATTGAAAATAAAAAAACAGCCGGAAGTTCCGGCTGTTTTATTATTGCTTATTAAATTACAGTTACATAATCGCCGTCTGCATATTTTTCTCTGACTTCTTCTTCGCTTAAAACAGAACAGTCATAAAACACACAAATTATTCCTTCATCATCGACTTCAGTTTCTATTATATCCGCACCATCTTCTTCACCCATAGCATCTTCCACTCTATAGTATGCTCTTTCGCTTGCACCATCTTCTTCATCAAAGAAATATACTCCGCCGTTTTTAAAGAAATTAATAATTGAGCTGTCAGACATATTTGTACCGTCCTTATAAGTATTATTGTAATAAATTATACCATATTTGTATTAAAATTTATCTGAATTAATATAAACTTCTCTTTTTAAATAATAAACATATGTTGTCCGGATCCCACAAGCACTCTTTCATCGGATTTTTCATTAATAAACGTCGCGGTTAAGTTTGAAGGAATTGTAACTTTTACTTCAACTGAGTCTCCTATCCTGTTCCACGAAACTGATATTTCGCCATATGGGTGCATAACGCTGGCGTCTAAGAAATCCATATCTTCAGGAAAATGCGGTTTTATAATAACTTCTCCGAAAGGAATATCTTCCCGAAGATATGATATGCCGGCAAGCCCACTGAAAAACCACTCTTCTATACTGCCCAGCATAAGGTGGTTCTGCGAACCGTGAGGATTCCCAGGCTCCGGTCCATCCCATTCCTCTGTCAGCGTTGTAGCCCCGTTGACAATATGATAACCATATCCGGGTTTGTCAGTTATATTTGTCATCTTGTTTAAAACATCCGATTTTCCGTATTTAGTAAGAGCTGCTACAACAAAAGGATGCCCGATATCTCCGCAGGTTATAGCATAGTCGCGCATTATAATATCTTTTTCCAAAAAATCAGCTATCTCCTGTTCTTTGTCTTTAATATACAGCCCACTGATTAAGCTCAGTGCCTGTGAAGCCTGACTTCCCGTTGCGTATCTGTTTGTCTGGTCATCAAAAAACAAAGCGTTATATTCTTCATACACTTCTTTCATAATATACAAGTACTCCTTGGCATCTTCTTCTTTTCCAAGAAGAACTGCTGCCTTTTCCATAATACCTAGCGCGAAATAATATACACTTGTTGCAACAAGCTGCATAGGTGTGTTTTGTGAATATGGTTTCTGAGGGCCAATGTCCAGCCAATCTCCAAGACCATGGTTTAATATTCCGCGATGCGACATTGATTTTAAATATAGAATATATTTCCTCATACTGTCGTAATGCCTTTTGATAATCGAATCATCCCCATAGAACTTATAAACATACCATGGATTTATAATACACGCGCTCCCCCACTCCGGCGAATCAAGAAAACCGTAATTCCATTTGACAAACTCTTCGCCTACATATCCGGGGCACACATCCGGCACAAGGCCGCTTTCATGCTGCGAGTCCTCCATATCCATTGATATTTTGGAATAATAATTCTGTACACCATAATTGTACATTATTGACGGCCCAATAAGGTGAGTCTGCTCTATCCATCCGAGTTTTTCTCTTTGCGGGCAGTCGGTAAAATAACCTTTCATATTGCTTAACATAGACTGTTTTATAATTTTATGAATGCCGTTAAAAAGCTCATTTGAACACTCGAACATTCCCGTTTCTTCTACATCAGGATAGATAAATCTGCTCTCAATATTAATTAACTGTGGCAATCCCTGCGGATTGTCTTCACCCTCCAATACAATGCCAGTTACTTCAGCAAACCTGTATCCTGTATATGAAAATTCCAGCTCAAATTTTTGGCTTTCTTTTTCACTGCAAATATAGTTCCAACTGTATCCGCCGGGTGTAAGCGGCTGTATGGCTCTTCCTTCATCAGACAATATCTCTGAAGGCTTTATACTGACTTTCTTTCCGGAGCACCCGTTGCCACACGAAAGATCCATCGCAATAAACCCCGAATGGTTGTACCCGAAATCAACAAGGTATGTATTGTTATCGATTTTGCTTATATCCTTTGGTTTATATATCTTTTTTACTTTACAAGGTTCAATCATCTGGCAAACAGCTCTGCCTTTTGGTTTTGGTACTTTAACAGCACTGCTCCAACATTTATTTTCTTTATATTCCGGGTTTGAAAAACCTTCTTTTTCAAGTCTTGCATCATGATCCTGTCCGCCATATATACAGCTGAAAGTCACAGGCGAATCAGCCATCTTCCAGCTATTATCAGTAAATATAGATTCTACGCTTCCATCATCATAGGTCACGTTAAGCTGAACACGCAATTTGCTCTTCCCATAACTTCGCTTATAGTAAACATGCCGTCCTCCGACAATGTTATACATTCCGTCCGAAAGCATAGCTCCTGCTGCATTGTCGCCTTTAAGAAGATAATCAGTAACATCATATGCCGAGTAGAAATATGTTTTATCGTAATCTGTCCATCCGGGTTCAAGCACACGGTCACCGACTTTATTGCCGTTTAAATAAAATATATAGTGTCCCAGTCCGCAGACAAAAAGCTTCGCTTTTTTTATATCTTTTTTAAGATTAAATCCTTTTCTGAAAAGATGGTTTTTATTATCTTCTGTTTCACCTATAAAATCGCCTTTCCAGTCTTCTTCATTTAACAAAGCTGTTTCAAAATAATTGGTTTCACTTTTAACAAAACCCTTTTTCCCTGCTTGTTCAACTTCAACAAACCATGTATATCTCGTATCCGACTTTAAGCTTGCTCCGCAATAATCTATTCCAACCATCTTGTCAGAAACAACTACGCCGCTATCCCAGATGATGCATTCTGCTTCCAAAACGGTTATCCTGTATGCATTTTGCTTCCAATTATCTTCGGTTTGTTCCACGTTCCATGAAAACACCGGATTATAAAGGTTAACGCTTATAGGATTTTGCGTGTTGTTTGTTTTAAGCCTTGTTATTTTCATTTATTTCTCCCACATAATCATAATATTCAAGAATCGGATGTTCAGTCATACCGGTAGGTTTCAATTGAACGTGGGATGATACAGGATCTTTCACCTGCCACACCAGTGTTGTTGCAACTTTAACTTGTATCTTATTTTCGCCCCTATGTATCAACTCTGTTACATCAATACGTTCAGGGCTACTAAGTATCACTCCGGCACTTTTGTTGTTTACAAACACCTCTGCGCAGTCTCCTATCGCTGGAAAATAGATCTTTACTTCTTTATAACCTGTGCCCTTTACCTCGAATAGTCCTTTATAAAGGTACTCCCCACTAAAGCCTGTATCATACTCAATCCCGTTTAGGTTTGGTAGCTTTTCGCCTTTATTAAATCTATATTTTTCAATAAAACAATTATTTTCGCCTGCTTTTTTTGCCGATACCTTCCAATCACAAAAAATTGCTTCCCTTGTTACAAGCTTAGTTTCCACATAAGATGCTTCATCTGCATTTGCATCTACATAAACAGCCGATTGGCCGGGCTCAAGACAAAGCTTGAGTTTCCCTTCATCAAGCCTTATAAGCTTTTTTGTATTGTCTACAGCATTATATGATTCAATGTATCCGGAAGTGTTCGTATTAATCACAACTTCCATATCAACAGTGTCTTTAACACTCTCATTAAAAAAGAAATAAAGTTTGCCATCTTTATGTTCATAACAAAAAAATCTTAGATCAGGGTAGTATTTTTCACAGGTTACTACAGTTTCACCAAGACTCTTTATTTTTTCTGCAATTTTATCCAATCCAACCAGCTCTGCGCAATCAAAGAAATTAGTCGGAAGCACCTTTCCATCAGTATAACATTCAGGCATTTTCTCAACAGCAAAAACCTTCACACCCAAGCTTGCTGCTTTAATTGCAAAATCAACTGTGTTTTTAGGAATATAATCACACCCCGGGATAATCAGGGCTTTATACTCCGATTCATTTACAGCAAACCTGCCTTCTGAAATTGTTACTGTATCCAAGTTCAACAAATCATCCGGCACTATATCAAAATCCAGTTGGTTTTCCATAAGAGTGCGGCATGGTTTCTGAAACAGCATTGATTCTCCGCCAGACCATTCCGACTCAGCTGTATACAAAACCGCAGCATCTGTAATATGAGTTCCGCCGTTTATCAGGTGGCACATCCTGTTCATATATCTCATTAATATCTTAAAATATTTAAACTGCGGATTGTTCCCCCTCGCATAAAAGTGCGGCGGACAGTCTCTGTCCGGAAATGCCATAGAAAATGCATGCGGAACAAAGTGATTGATACCGCGAACCAGCATATGATCCGTCAGCCACTTCATGGATGCCACTCCGTATGCCCACCCGAAGTTTCCGAATATCTCACACAAGGACCTTCCCTGCTTTTTAGGATCCAAATATGCTGCAGAGCTTCCCATCTTTGCGAGTGCATAGTGAAAAAACTCCCCATCACTGTCCCAGCCAATCCATCGATGAATCTTTCCTGTATGTCCGGGAGCTATCTGATGATGTACAACATCGATTCCGGCACGATGCTGGCCTTTCATTTCCCTGAAATAATGACCTACACTGCAGCCCATACGCATATGAGCGTTATCGTCTTCTATCACATGGCCGATGTATTCCACACCGTGCTCCTCGCACCATGCTCCAAGCTGTCCTGAAAAGCATTTATATACAAGCTTTGTGACAGAATCCATATATATACTTCTTATATTAGCCGTCTTATTGCCTGCTTCAAACCATAGCGCGCAGAGCTTTGCTTCAAAGTTTTTGCCAAGAGAGGATTTAAGCATTTCACAAAGCTCATCGCTCCAAGGCAGTCTGACATCCTTTTTCCCCAGTTTCTCTTGAAAGTCATAGCCAGCTGTATTGCCAAGCTCGGGTTCATCTGAGAAAAATCCGGCAAAAGTTTTGCCGAAGTCCTCTTTATAACGCTTGTAATGAGTCTCATATACCTCATCAATTAACACTCTCACAGATTTTGAATCTATAAGGTTCATATATTCATCTTTTCCGCCGCCTGTTTGAGTTGTAAACAGCACCATCACTCTATAGATTCCTTCTGGCAAGTCAAAAAAGACAAATCCATCTTTTGTACTGCTAGTAATATCAATAACAGAGTCTAAATCTAAATCAGTAGTATCTGCTGATGTTCTTTTTATAGCATAAATACCAATCAGCACAGAATCTTCCGGCATTGTCGGTCCATAAAGCATAGCTTGATTTCTACAAGGACCGATAAAGTCAAAATTCTGATATGCAAGATAGGTTTTTTTAAGCTCAGGATGTTTTTTTGCAAATCCGCCGTTTGCATGTCCCGTAGGAAATTTGTCGTCATCTAAAATCCAAACACGCATATCTCGTTTTCGGGCTTCATCTAATATAGCATCAATATTTCCCCACCAAAGGTCTCCGGCAAAATCAGGGTGAGGTCTTGACTCGACACATATCTCCCTTATTCCGCAGTCGTAAATTTTCTCAATCTCTTCTCTTACAACTTCATTTGATTCGCCGCGAATCCACATAAACGGAAGTATGTAACTTCCTCCGCGGTTATTTATAACATCATCTATTCTTTTCATAGTCAAATCTTCTCCTGCAAATAACTGCATCTTACATAATAAATAATTCATAACTAGATTTCATGCTAAATCTTCAATAGATAACTTTAATATATAATTATATAAAAATCTGACATGTGAAAATAACTTAATCATAAATCATACAATTTCGGATTTAATTACAAACGCAATGCAGTTTCAATTGTTAATCAATAAATCTGTATATATGTTTCCTTAACAGTAATAAAAATATATAATACAGTTTTTATAGTTACGCTTTAGAATAACCTGATTAAAACAGAAATAAAAAAAGCATCACGGTTCCCTATAAAAGGAACCGTGATGCTTCACTATTACAATAAGAAAAACATTTTTACAGAGTATTTGTTACTGCTGCGAAATTATTTCTCTTTCAGCCAACCAATATACAACTGGGTTGTTTAGAAGTTTGCTTGATAATGCTTGTTATTGACCCCAGATACCTCCCAGAGTACCTTCGATTTCCGGAGCAAGTTCTTCGCCAAGCTCTTTGGCTGTAACTTCGCCCAACCATACTCTGTCCAATGAAGGAGCGATTTTTGTCTCCACTGCTTCAGCAAGGCCCTTAATCGTTGAGTTTAACTGTGGGTCTTCCATTTTAAGCAGCATATCCAATGACATATCAGCTAAATCCTTATCAAATACAGCATACCAGCGCTCAAGCAGCTCAGGGTTATCAAACAGCTCAGTGTCCGCCGGAAGAGAAGACAGTACCAAGCCTTGCTCTTCTGCAGCAATTATCTGGTTTTTAAAGCTTGTAAAGTAAATAAGTAAATCAAGAGCCGCTTCCGGGTATTTGGAATCGCTGCCAACAGCGTATGGAGCTCCGCCGCCTCCGAAATTCTCCTCACTGAAAATGAAAGGTTTAGCTATGCCTGCGTCAAATCCCTCATCCTTAAAGAAGGAGTAGCCAAAACTTCCTGTGCCAATCATCGCAACCTGTCCATTCATGAGGTTTACAAGCGGATTGCTGAAAGTTCCTCTTTGAATTTCAAGCGGCGGTGCGCAGTGATGCACCAAGCTCATATCAGCCAGAAGCTGAATAGCCTCACAGCCTTTGTCACTGAAAAGCTCCCAAGTCTCACCATCTCTGCTGAATCTTACACCGGCAGTGCGCATCGACATTTCAAGGAAAGCCCAATGTGTTGACCCGGAGTTGACAGTACCGTAAACAACAACGTTGTCAGGATCAAAATCTGCATCATTAGGTGTGTTTCCGTTTATGTCCTTAGTAAGCTGTTTTGCAACTTCTGTAGCTTTTTCAAATGTCCATGCAGGGCCGTCCATTGAAGGAGGTTCTATTCCGGCTTCTTCGAACATTTCCTTATTATAGAACGTATACATAACTCCCTGCACCCAAGCGATTCCATAGCAGTTTTCCGGTTTAGATCTATAAAGAGCGCCAGCAAGATAGTCTTCATCAATATCTCTGCCGCGAGCCGCAAATGCTTCCTTTAGGTTAACCGCAACACCATTTTCTCCCCATTCATTTATCAGAAAGTCATTTATAATGAATACGTCTGGAGTTTGTCCGGCAGCAATTAATGTGTTTATTTTGCTGTGATAATCGTTATAAGGAATATAATTTTCTTCTACTGTTACATTCGGATTATCCGCTTGAAAGTTCTTAACAAACGCTTCGGCTATAAAACGTTCACCTTCTCCTGCCCACGAAAAAAGTACAAGGTTTGCCTCCTCTGCTTCTTCCATAGTTTCTTCTTCAGCTTCTTCTTTTTCAGGTGCTTCTGTAGCGGCTTCAGTTTTGGTTTCAGTCTTTGTAGATTCAGTTGCTTCCTCTTTTTGGTCACAAGCAGTGAGTACGAATAACAGTGCAATCACTAGTACTATGCTTATAAGTCTACTTTTCATAAAAACTCCTTTCCAATTCTTCATGTTCCTGCTTCTAAATTCTCATTAATCCTTCTTTAATCGACTGTCTTAACTTTTTATCTAACCGGAATCCATGTTTGCATTTCGCCTTTTCCCCTGTTCTGCCACAGGCAGTATGGTATTGCAACAAGATCCACGGTTTCTTCATTTCTTACAAATGGCTTATAAAGCTCATTTTCATTCCAGCCGTCTTCCGTTAGTCTCCATCCTTTAAAATGCAAGGTTGTTGTCCCGCCAAGAAGATCCGGCTCATATTTTTCTTCAAATTCAACATCAGACTTAACCGTTATAGCGCTTAGGTTCGCTCCGTTATCAACTTCTTCTAGGCAATATAGCATAGGCCCTTTCATTATTGCAGCTCTTCCCGCATTCGCCCTTACCTGCGGCTGTGACACAATAAGTTTTGCCGGCATGTCAATTTTATATGCTACTTTATCTCCCGAAGACCACGTCCTGCGGATATGAAGCATGCCTTTTACATCATTTGCCTCAAAAGCTTCGCCATTTACAGTTATACTGACTCCGTCAGCCCAACCAGGCTTACGCAATGCAAGTGAAAATTCTCCATCGCAATCAACATAGAAATTCACTTCATTTTCAAACGGATAGCCTGTTTCAACCTTTAATCCAACCTGTTTCCCATCAACATCCAACACCGTCTCTCCGCCTAAAAACAACCCTACATACAACGTATTGTCTCCCGTATAGTATGTATAGCCGTCAACTCCAGCAATCGCACTTTGAAGATTCGGCGGGCAGCAAGAAACTTTATACCATTCAGGTCGCTCAGGCAGGACATGCTTTTTAGTAATATCATGTTCACTGGCCGTGGGCCACACTTCAAGAGGATTAACATAGTAAAAATGTCTTCCGTCCAGAGAAGTGCCTCCAGGCACTGCATTGTACATTTCAAGCTCAAGCGTATCAAGATATTTCGCTTCTCTTGTCGCCTGGAACATACGTCTGCAGAAAAATGTCATTGCAACGTTGGCACAGCTTTCAGCATACATAGTACTGTTAGGCAGGTCATAGTCTGCAGTGAATCTTTCTCCAAGCATACATGAACCAAGCCCACCAGATATATACATTCTCTTGCCAACAATATTGTTATAGAGAGTTTCACAAGCCTTAAGAAGTGTTTCATCTCCTGTTTCCATATAAACATCAATCATTCCTGTATACAGATACACTGCACGAACTGCATGTCCTTCAGCAGTGTCCTGATCACGAACAGGTTTATGCATCTGCATATACTCGTTATCCGCGAAACTATCCCAATCAGGGAATATAGGCGCAGCTGTCCATTCTTCTTCAAACTGTTTCCATAATACATCAGGATCAGCTCCGTGAACATCCACAAAATGCTTCGCAAGTTCTAGATATTTATCTTCTCCGGTTTCGCGATATAATTTTACAAGTGCCGGCTCTATGCCTGCATGTCCATCAAACAATTTAGGGTTTTTGCTGTTTGGACCCAGCTTTTCATACAAGAAATCACAAAGCTTACACACAGCATTTAAGTAGTAATCTTTCCCGGTTATCTGATGATGTATTATAGCTGCATCCAAATGGTCAGCCAACAAAACCAACTCATGAGATTGCAGTAAGTTTTTGAATCTTAGTTTGTTTCCATACAGTTTTGAGGATACATCCATGTCCCCTTCTTCTGTTTGGCCACGTACGAATAAATCTATAACATATTCAACCCAGCCAAGGATTTCTTCATTTGGTATGTGAGCTAAAGAAAACATTGCTCCTTCCAACCATCCAACAATGGTTATATGAGCATATCTGAGCTCATCTTCGCTTCCGTTTTCGGCAAGTTCTCTTTTTGGAATATCTCCTGCTGCCATTTTAGTAAGATAGAGTGCATCACCTTCTGTAACCTTATTCCACATATGAGGAATCATGTTTTGCTGAAGATGTCCAAAATAGCGATTCCAGAACGGATCATCGATTCTAACGCTTCCAACCTTAACAGCCTCAAGATAATCGACTTTGCTTTTTTTCATAAATATCTCCTCTTCTTAATTGTTTTAAATGTAGGTATTTAGCCTTTAAGTCCAGTGAAAGTTATACCTTCGATAAAATATCGTTGAGCAAAGAAAAATACAATAATCATAGGTGTCATACACACCCCCGAAGCAGCCATTAAGAGGCCTCTTTTTGTAAGGTTTTGACCAACAAATACCTGCAGTCCCAAAGAAACTGTTTTGAGTGTTTCTTTATCCAAATACAGCAGTGGTCCCATAAAATCATTCCATACAAACATAAAAGTAAAAACTCCAACAGCTGCTAACGCAGGCCTTGATAACGGGAGGATAATTCTCAGGAAAATCTGAAGATAGTTTGCACCATCCATATATGCGGATTCATCATATTCCAGAGGGATTGAAATATAAAATTGACGAATAAGAAAAACATAGAACGCATTTCCAAAAAATGCAGGCAGCGTCAGAGGTATGAATGTATTATATGCTCCCAGTTTAACCCATCCCACAAACTGAGGAATCATAAGAACCGAATAAGGTATCATCATTGTTGTAAGAATTAACCCAAACCAAAAATTTCGTCCCGGGAACTTTATTCTTGTAAATCCAAAAGCAACAAATGCACAACTGAAAACCTGCCCTACCACATTTATAATAACAAGAGTAAATGAGTTTCTAAGATAGGTTAGAAAAGGTGCTCTTTGAAACGCTTCAGCGTAGTTGCTGAACTTAAATGTATTGGGGATCCATAATATAGGAACAGTTAAAATTTCTCTTTCTGTCATTAATGAACTGCGAAGCATCCAATAAAACGGGAATATCATGAACAAACCCATGAATATCAGCAACGAATATATCAGAATTTTTGAATAACGTTTCTTTGCTTTCATATCCTCAATTCACTTCCTATTTTTAATCTTTTCGTTGTTAGAGAACACCCACATATCGGACGTTTTAAACATCACAACTGTAAGCAATGCTATAATTGCAAACAGGAACCAAGACATAGACGCAGCATATCCCATCCTGTTGTATTTCAACGCCGTCTGGTATAACAGCATCGGGTAAAACAGTGCAGAGTTATTAGGCCCTCCGGCACCGTCAATAAGAACATATGGAAGAGCAAAGCTTTGAAAACTGCCTATAATGGCAATTACAACATTATAAAAAATGATAGGGGTCATTGTGGGTACAGTAATGTTTATAAACTTTCGTACTATTCCTGCACCGTCAATTTCAGCAGCTTCGTATAACTGCGGTGAAATACCTTGAAGCCCGGCTAAAAATATAATAACTGTATTTCCTGCAACCCAAACAGCAATTATTGAAATACTGGGTAATATTGTTTCTTGAGAATATATCCAGTTTGTTGTAGGTAGGTTTAACAGTCTTAAAATTGAATTAAAAAGTCCGTACATTGGATCATACATATAGCGCCAAACAGCTGCAACAGCAACGACAGGCACGATGGAAGGCAAATAGAAAACGGTCCTAAACAAGGAAGTTCCTCTGATTTTGCAATTTAGTAAATTCGCCAGTAAAAATGAAACCGTTATAACCAGCGGCACAGTCATAAGAGTGTATACCATAGTAATTCTCAACGACTTCCAAACCAAATTGTCACTAAACATTTCTAAGTAATTTTCAAACCCTATAAACTGCATAGGAGTAACTACATTCCAGCTAAAAAAGCTGCTGAACAAGCTAAACAGCATAGGGCCCAGATAAAATACCGCGAAACCTATAATAGCCGGTGCGATGAAAAAATATCCCCATCTTATCTGGCTCTTCTTTACATTCATAACAAACTCCATTCTTTGTTTAAACGCATATGCTGATTTATTGAGCATAAATCTATTATCCGGTGTTTCTTACTGCATTCTTTCCGGTAAAAAAACCATCTGTACATCTTTATAGTGTGCAATCTTTACGCTTGGTTCATCATACGGATTTTCCGATTTTTCAATATTTATAGTGTTGTCTCCTGCTAGCAGATGTTCGCACACATAGATTAAGTTTTGTATTGTATCAAATGTAACCGGTTTATAATCACTGCTGTCAGGATCTCCAGCCTGAATATAATGTCCGCCTAAAAATCTAATTTCTTTATCAGGCAGTTTTTTTGTAAAATTTATAAGATTTTTATGAAGGTCTTTAATTGTCAATGCATGTGGAAGCTGCATCCAAAACTGACCGCCTGAGCCAATAGAATCACCAGTAAACAACAATCCCAGCTCATGTACTAAAAAGCAAATGCATCCCGGGCTGTGTCCGGGCATTCCAATTACTTCAACTTTTAAGTCACCCAAGTCAAGAACAGTCTTTTCTTTGATTGGCATAAGAGCTTCTTGCTTCAAGTCCCGACCTTCACTTGCCATAGCCATATCAAAAAAATCATTCATCTCCGGAAGTATCTCAATATCATCAGGATGCATATATACTTCTTCAAACAAATCAACAGTTCCGGCATTAGCGTAATGATCTGCGTGGGCATGAGTAATCGCAAGAATAATAGGTTTATCCGAAAATGGCTCAATCAGCTTTCGAAATTCTTCAGGTGATCCGCTTCCAGTATCGATAAGAAGATTCTTCTTCGAACCTTCCAACATATAACAGGTTGAGCTGATATAATCGTCAAACCGTGATAAACGCTCTGTCATACGAGTCATGGTGTAGGTTTTCATCAATAGCCTCCTCGAATTGTCAAATCCCGTACTGTAACCTTTCTAATATGGGAAATGAACGTCTTTAGAATAATATAAAAAGAAATCCATCTGTTAGTAAAATATTACGCTCTATATCGGAAAAAATTATTAATCCATTTTAAATAATTACAATAACGGTCAAAAGTTATTTTTGTTTCTATATCACTTATTTCTAATTGTTTAATCAACATCCTTAGTGTTAAGTTCTTAAAAAAATCTATAAATAAGTACTCATAAAAGGAAGAATTTCGCAAATAAAAAAGGTATATATTTAATATACCTAATAAGAATATTTATAACTGGTAAAATTCGAATATATAATAAGGAAATTATTAAGTAGTTTTATTGTTTTTGCGATATTGGCTTGGTGTAATCGAATAACACTTTTTGAATGTTCTGGCGAAGTAAGTAACATCATTGTATCCGGTAAGTCTGCATACTTCTGAAATGCTTATTGCAGTTGAAGATAGCAATCCACAGGCTTTTTCCATTCGCACATCCTCAATATATGAGCTTATTGTACACTGCTTTTTCTCTTTAAACCTTTTACATAAATAGTTTGGAGAAATAAAGAAATAATCAGCTATCTCCTGTAAAGGGAGTTCATCCATATAATGTTGGTTTATGAAATCACAAACCATATTTGCAAGTTCTTTGTTTTGTTTTTTATGTACCACTAAATGAATGAAATCCTCGCAATAAGCAACAAGACTGCCGCAAATACTCTCAAAAGACGAAAATCTCGCTGTCGAAAATAAAAGCAAATCCTTTTCAAGCATCCTCGGAGCAGGCTTATTAATAGCAGCAAATTGCGTAAGGAGAAGCAAAACTATATCTCTGTATACAAATCCCAACCGCAGCACATCCTCTTGCGTTTTTGTTATCTTCTCAAACATTCTATTAATAATTTTTCGACAGCTGTTTGCCTCACCATGCATAAGCGCTGACTTCAGCAGCTCTAAATCCATTTTGCTTTTTTCTTTGTTTTCATATTTGTTAAAGCAAATAGCTGTTTTGGTTCCATCAACAAAGCACACATTCATAGCCATATCCGCTTGTTCAAAAGCACTGAAAACAGATTGTTCTTCAATCGTTCCATAAACCAATGTTTCACAAAGTTCAGACAGTTGTCCTGCTATCTTAGAAATTTCTTTTAGAGTTGGTATAGTTTCGATGTAAAACAAAGATACAGATTCTGACCATCTAACCGATATCGCATGCATGTCATAAGACTCAAATAAATTATAGGCTTCTTTTAAATCAGATTTCTCAGCATTTCTTACAACCATTAATAACGCCTGCTTTTCTGGCTTCTGCTCTAAGTTAGTTTTTTTGCTGAATTCCTCAAAAGAAATAATTGCATTGTTTGTCGTAATAGATTTATCATCTTTACTGGAATTAATCCTGTCGTGAGCACGAGAAATTGCGTTGTTTAATTCCTCTTGAATAATCGGTTTTTTTAGGTAATCATTTACTCCCAAGCGAATAGCTTGCTGCATATAAGCAAAGTCTTCATATCCGCTGATAATAATAAAACAAGTTTTATTTCCCGGATGCAA
The DNA here is from genome assembly GCA_963677605.2 of Christensenellaceae bacterium. GTDB lineage: Bacteria > Bacillota > Clostridia > Christensenellales > UMGS416 > JAGLOK01. Next base: position 1,002,173 of record CAXXDX010000006.1, read on the forward strand.
CGCGTTTATTGTTTTTATCAGCTCTAATCCACCCATTTCAGGCATACGTATATCAACTATAAAAATATCTGGCTGCTTTTGTCTGTAAAGTTCCAATGCTTCGCGCCCATTCCCTGCGTCGCCCAAATAATTAAGTGCTGCAGGAACCATAGCAAGCCTTCTCCTCAAGCTTCTGCGAACCATTATTTCGTCATCTGCGATATAAACACTAAGCATCTTTAACCTCCATTCTAGGTATGCTGAACTCAGTACTGGTTCCTCTTCCTTTTGCTGATATCATTTTAAACTCAAGCAAATCTCCGTACTCCATGCGCAGTCTTTGAAAAACATTATATAATCCCATATGGTTTTGAAGTTTGTTGTTTGATTGAAACTTTTCATCTCTTTTCTCAGGATTGCTGTCATACAGCCTAATTGATTTAAGTAAAGCTGAAAGTTCTTCTTTTTCCATCCCAACTCCGTTATCCATAATTACGAACCTAATATTTGGCTCTTCATTTTTAACTCTAATTGACAAGCATCCTGCAGTGTTCGATGACAATCCATGCTTTATTGAGTTTTCTACTATAGGCTGAAGTACCAACTTAGGCATTTTATATTTTTCGAGTCCATCGTCTATATCAACGTCATACTCTATATCCATATTCCTAAATCCTATGGCCGTTAAATATAATTGAATTTGATCACATTCATCTTTCACAGATACCCACTTTCGCCCATCAAGATTATAACGGAACATAAGCCCTAAATTCTCACATAATCGTACAGCCAACTTGTCTTGATGGTCTAATATTAATCCGTTTAATATTTCCAGAGTATTATACAAAAAGTGAGGATTTATCTTTTGTTGCAGCACTTCAAGCTCCGCATCGCGCTTTAGAAGATATATCAGCCTGTTTTGGTCTACAAGATTTGCTATTGATTTTGACATATCATTGAATCCATCTATCAGTTCACCGATTTCATCATGATAAGTGTTGTTTATCTTCACTCCTAAATTATTATCTCGCACAGCCAAGATAGCTTCTTTACATTGTAATATCGGATTTGTAAGGTAATATGAGAAAAAACCAGCAATTACAAGACAAAACAATATAACCGGTATCATCAAAAGAAGAAGCATCTGGTTAGGAGTTTCCGCATCGCCAGCAACTCCCGTCTGCAAAACTTCAAGATACCATCCTTCAAGAGCCAGAGGCCCCCTATAACCCTGCAAATTTTCAGCGAAAAAGAAACCTTCTCCTGAAAACGACGATAATATTCCGCTCGACGGTATAAGCGGACTGCCCTGGCTGTCAGTTAAGCGTGCTTCATATTGATTGGTATAAACAGTTTCAAATCCAGCCAGTACCCTAGGCGGCACACTCAGCATCAAACAACCAATAATTTGACGAGTGTAATTGCTCCTAACAGGATAAAAAATCATTAGCATCGGCTGATCTGCGTTATAATAAATATTATGCGGTGTATCATAAAGAATATACCTGCCGGAATCAACCATATCACCGTACCAAGGTTCTTCTTCCACATTATACTCATAGCGTACGGATAAGTACGCGTGATTCTGTGTAACAACCCTTCCGGACGCAAACAGTATAAACCTTATATCATCGTTTATAGATGATAAACTGCTAAGAAAATGATTGATATTGCCACGTGTTTTTTCTGCTTCAACTGGCATATTTGCATATCTTGTACTAAGCAAATCCTGTGCCCAGTTGCTGTAAATAACAGTATATGCGATATTGTCTAAACCATTTAAGTAGTTCTGAAATTCTTTACTGTTTTGAGAATAAGTATCTTTTAAGTCAGACTGAATCTTTGATTTGATATTTTGTTGATTTATCGATGAAAAAACAGCATAACATATTAAAAAAACAATAAGACATGTAGTTATCAATATAAAAATAAGCTTTTTTCTTATGCTAAGTTTGCTGATATATGTAAGTATAATACGTAATGGGCCCAGCCTTATTTTACTGGCTGCGTCATGAGCACTATGGAGCCAACCGGAGGTTTCATTACTGTTGTCAGTACTTTCATTTACCGGTTCACGATGAAACAAATTTTTATATAATCTGCTCAAATTCATCACCATTATTAGCTGTATTTGGTTTTTGTAATAGTTATTTTATTATAGAAGCTACAATAATATAAGTCAAATTAATGCATAATATATTGCTAACAGACAAACTGATTTTTGAATATAATCAAAATGTATTTAGAGAAAATATAACACCTTAAAAGGGAATGTGCTATGAAATTTTTCACAAAACTATTAAGCCAAAACTCGGATCGAAAAGATGAAAACGGTCAAACACTAATATCAGTCTGGGACATTTTTCAAAAGCAGCCATCTTCAGCTGAAACAAAAATTCGCAGAAGCAATTATCTGATTATTTTGTTTGAAGGCGGTCTTTTTATATTTGGTGCGTCTTTCTTCAATCCGGGTGTTCTTTCCGTGTTTGTAACAAAATTTACAGGTTCAATGAACCTCGCAGCTCTCCCCGCAAGCATGATGATAGTGCTGGGATCTATAGGTCAGCTGATTGTAGGCCCATTTCTACCCAAAATTAAGCATTTGGATAAATTCTTGCACAGGATTTATTCTTCCCGATTTATCCTTTTAGTTATACCGTTGCTTTTATTTCTCAAATTAAACTCAACATTTATTGTTTTGATGTTTTTTATAATCTACGGACTATTTCTGTTTATTGACGGATTTACCGTTGTTCCATGGACAGATATTTATACACGCACTATACTTCCAACTCAACGCGGTTCTTTGATGGGCAACAGAGTTGTACTGGGCGGTCTAGCAAGCACGGCAAGCGGAGCATTAATTAAATGGCTGCTAGATTCCAAAATGAACTTAAATACAAGCTACGGTTTTGTGTTTCTATTAGGAGCAGTTACTATATTATCCACAATATTTGTGCTGTATCATCTCAAAGATATTAATGAAACTAGACCTAAGAATGTAAAAACAGTAGGCGTTTCAGCTGCTTTTAAACGTATGTTTCCATTAATCAAAGAAAACCATGAATTTAAAAAAATACTGGTTTGCAGGATATTAATATCCATAGGAAATATGGCTCTTCCAATGAGCATTTTGTTTGGAACAAATGTTTTGCTGTTAACAAATTCGCAAACATCTACACTTATTTATATTCAGATATTGGGTACAGTATTTGGCGGCATACTTTGGGGACAGCTAAGTGCCCGCATTGATAACCGAATGGCCGTTATAGTCTCATTTTTAATGGGAGCTTTGATTCCGTCTATTGCTGTGTTCCTAATGGTTTTTCATGCCTCGCTGCCGGCTACATTAATATTCATTTTAATGATTGCTATGGTATTAATGACAGGAATGAATATCCAGGCATGGCTTATAGGCGCATATAATTATCAGTTGGACATAGTTCCATCAGCTGACCGAGCTGTTTCTATAATGATGACTTGTATAATTAATATTCCTTTGGGACTATTAATGTTTCTATCCGGAATTATAGCTGAACAAATCGGCTTTATGTTTCTTATGCTATTGACTCTGGCAGTAAATGTTATCGGGTATTTTTTCTCAACACAGTTGATTAAACGCCGAAGTATCCCTGAATATATTAAAAGAATGGAAGCTAAAATAGAACATGAACAGCACTAAAAGATAAATAGAACGTCTTCTTAATAATACTCAACATTTCTTTTTATACAAAGAAGGAGATTCGCCCAGTATTTTATGAAAATTTCTATGGAATGTTTTTAAATTATTATATCCGCACTCTGTAGCAATTTCGCCTATTTGCTTATCACTATTTTTAATCAAATAACACGAATGTAATATACGGTACTGGTTTAAGTACTCAGTAAAAGTCATATTCATCCTGTTTACAAAATACTTGGATAAATAATAGTAATCATATTTCAAGTATTTTGCCATCATCATCAGCGAACATTCTTTTTGAAAGTTGGTATCTATGTAAGATAAAATTTGATATATGACTCTGTTTTTATCGTTGCCCTCCATGGATTTAAACAACGTGTTTCTTATAAGGTTACCACAAAGCATATATAGATAGCCTTTTTGTTCAAACAAGCTATTTAAACTTTCTTTTTCAGGCAGTTTGCTCAGTTTTAATATATGATTTTCAGGTGACATTCCTTTATACTGAACATAAAAATCACCAACCATTTCAGGAGAAAAAAGAATTATTTCAATAGCTGACTTCCCTATCACTTTTATTTCATGTATTTCATTTGGGAATATAAAAGCCAAATCATTTTCTACAATAACAGGATTCTCATTATCCAACAATATCTGTGCTTTTCCCCTTCTTACAATAATTAACTCGAATGCTCGGTGGAAATGGGACGGAAAGTGCTCTACATTTAAAGTAGTCCACTTAAACAAATCATTTTCTTTTATGCCATGTTTCTCAAACAGTATCAATAATCGTTCCTCACTGTACACTAATATCGTCTTAAATTATACTAAATAATCAATAGATGTACCACGCTTTATAATATATAATTTAGTAAATATTAATTGTTTTTAGTATTATAGGAGGCAAAACATATGGAATATCATGTATCTAAATCAGGATCCGATTTAAATAGCGGTACCAAAGAATGTCCGTTTCTAACAATTAACAAAGCAGCCGCGATAGCTATGGCGGAAGATATTGTTACAGTCCACGAAGGAGTGTACCGCGAATGGGTAAATCCAGTTCATAAAGGCTTAAGCAAAACACGGCCCGTTACATATCAAGCAGTACCCGGAGAAAATGTGGTCATTAAAGGATCAGAACAAATAAAAGATTGGGAACCAGTCAAAGGCTCAGTATGGAAGACAATAATACCAAACAGTTTTTTTGGCGATTACAATCCATACACAAAAGAGATATTCGGAGACTGGCTTGTTACTGTTGAAGAAACAAAACACCTTGGGGACGTTTATCTAAATGGTATGTCCTTTTATGAAGCATGTTCGCTTGAAGATGTTTTCAATCCTAAAATAAAAAAAGAAACCGTAGACCACTGGACACAAAAAACAGTTCCCGTAAAAAACACTGAACAGACAAAATATCTATGGTATACGGAAAACGATGGCGAAAACACAGTTATTTATGCTAATTTTCACGGCACAGATCCAACCAAAGAACTTGTCGAAATTAACGTGCGTAGATCGTGTTTTTATCCCAAGAGTATAGGAGTTGATTACATTACCGTAAGAGGCTTTAAAATGGCTCACGCCGCAACTCCATGGGCTCCACCTACCGCAGACCAACCAGGGCTTATCGGTGCAAACTGGTCAAAAGGGTGGGTTATAGAAGATAATATAATTCACGACTCTAAGTGCAGCGCAATAAGTATAGGAAAAGAGGCATCAACAGGCGACAATTATCGCTCAAAAAGAAAAGACAAGCCCGGCTATCAATATCAATTAGAGTCAGTATTTTCCGCGAAAAGGTATGGCTGGGACAAAGAAAATATCGGATCTCATACCATAAGAAACAATACAATATACGATTGCGGACAGAATGGGATAGTCGGACATCTGGGATGTGTTTTCAGCCAGATATATGACAACCACATTTATAACATTGCTCTAAAAAGAGAGTTCTACGGGCACGAAATCGCAGGGATTAAGCTTCATGCCGCAATAGATGTCCAGATATGTGGAAACCGTATACACGACTGTTCTCTCGGTTTGTGGTTGGATTGGCAGGCACAGGGGACTCGTGTCAGCCGCAACCTTTTTTATAACAACAATCGCGATTTATTTGTAGAAGTAAGTCACGGCCCATATACTATAGACCATAACATACTTACTGCTGAGTATGCCATAGATAACCATGCTCAGGGAGGCGCTTATATCAACAACCTTGTGTTTGGTAAAATGGTGCACAGAAAAATGCTTAATCGTTCTACCCAATATCACCTTCCTCACAGTACTGATGTAAAAGGCTTCGCATTGGTATATGGCGGTGACGACCGTTTTTATAACAATATCTTTATAGGCAGAGATGGTATAGACGGCTCAGGTACATCGCACTATAACGGATATACCACCTCACTGGAAGAATACATTTCCGAGGTTCACAAGGAAGAAGGAGACCTTAATACATTTGAAAAGGTCGAACAGCCTGCTTACATAAACTGTAATGCATATTATAATGGCGCAAAACCATTCGACAGAGAAAAAAAACTTTTAGAAAATGAATCATTTAATCCTGATGTAACTATCATAGAAGCTGATAAATCCGTATTTCTAAAAATAACCTTGCCTCAAGATTTCGAAAGCATGGAATGTAACGTCCATAACACCAACACGCTGGCACGTACACGTATATCTGATGCGCACTTTGAAAATCCTGATGAAACTCCATATAAATTGGATACCGACTTCCTTGGTAATAAAAAGGATAGCATCGGCTGTTTAGGCCCAATAAGCTCTCTAAAAAAAGGTGAAAACTATATAAAACTATTCTAGTTTTAATTCATTCCCCAACCACTAAAAAAAGAACATTGTTCAAGACCATACACCACAAGTTCAGCAGGAAACATTTCAGTTCAACGAACTGAGATGTTTCCCTTACTATTGATAAAAAACACCCTAAAACATAATATGCTAAGACAAATAATAATCATTCTTATTATATAAAAGGCAAATCAATAAGATAATCCCCTACAAAATTTCACATTGAAAATATGGCTTTAAATCTTTATTTTTCAAGAAATAGCTATCGCATCCTTCATATGCATTTGACTGCCAAAGTATATTTACGGTGTCAGCAACACACAGTTTTACTTCCTCCCAACTGAGCCCGCTATCTTCTGCATTATCCAATGCTTCTTTTATAAGCTCAATATCTTCTGTAGAGCCAGGCATAATAAGGTTATTTCTTGCTTTAATACATTCTACCGGCGAGGAGCCTCCCGCTCCGGTTGTTGTCCAATCTGTCATAACCATGCCCTTAAATCCCCATTCGCATCTTAAAAGTTTCACAGCAAGGTCATAGCTGTTTGCGGTATGTATTCCATTAAGCAGATTATATGATGTCATAAGCGCCATTGGCTGAGAATGTTTTACGGCAATCTCAAACCCGTGCAGATAAATTTCGCGCAGTGCCCGTTCAGATACTATTGAGTCTGAATGTTTTCTGTTATCTTCAAGATTGTTGCACGCAAGGTGTTTAATCGTTGTGCCTATTCCCTTGCTTTCTTGAACTCCTTGGGTTATCGCAGCTGCCATCATTCCTGTAAGCAACGGATCTTCCGAATAATATTCAAAGTTTCTGCCGCACAGAGGATTTCTCTGTATATTCATTCCCGGAGCCAGCCAAAGAGTTATACCAAACTCCTGCATTTCCACAGCAACAGCTTCTCCAACTTCCTTCAGAAGCTGCAAATTCCAGCTTTGTGCCAGCATTGATCCTATTGGAAATGCAGTACAATACTGATAGTATTTATCATTCGCTTCAGTTTTTTTCTCTGGTGCAAATATACCATGTTCTATAGAATCGATAAATCCCGGCTTAATTATACTTCCGTCTTTTCTTACATCATAGCTTTGTGCAAGCCTTAATCCTGCAGGCCCGTCAGAAAGAACGATGCTTGCTAAATTCCAAGGCTCTTCTGCTGCACATCCGCTGGTTTCTCCAGCAGCACCCGGGACACTGTGCCCTGATGAGCCGAAAGTGTCAGAGCTTGCTGGTCCCATTCCCGTTTCACCACTGGTCAGCGCCAGCACTTGATCTTTTGTAAGTGTGTCAACAAATGCTTTAGCTTCCTTCAAGCCTTTTTGACTATGGATTCTGTAGTCAATTGTCTCCGTTTTAATATCTTCTGATTTAATATCAATTACAACTGCATCTTTGCAGGCTTTCTTTTTAACGTTTCGAGGCTGAATTTCTTGAAGATCATTCTGCAACTTGCATATATTGTCCACTTGTATAAGTTCAGTATCAACGTCAAGCCTTATAATGCCTACAACATCATTGGAAGCGGAAGAATTTCCTATAGCGATTAAATAATCACCTTTTTCCAACATGTATGAGCTATTGTTCTCTGAGAATGATGCAAGCTGACTCATTGGAAACGATATTAAAACACTGCAGCTTTCTCCCGGGCTAAGCGTAGGTGTCTTTGAAAATGCACACAATCGCTGATACTCCTTTTTCATATCTCCCTGGGGACATGAACCATAAACCTGCACCACTTCACGTCCGCTGTATTTATCACCCGAATTTGTTACAGCAACTTCTACACAAATAACAGCACTTTTTTTAGTATGCATAACAGAGAAATTTTTAGTTTCCATTACAAATTGTGTATATGAGATACCATAGCCAAAAGGTATACGAGGCTTGACTTCGAATGTGTCAAAGAATCTGTATCCAACGTATATTCCCTCTGTGTACAGTTCTTTTGACAAGTCACCGTTTGCGTGGCTGAATGTTTCAGAATTCGGATAATCCTCATAGTTTTCAGCCCATGTGTCAGCCATTTTACCGCTGGGTGTGATTTTGCCGCTTATAACATCAGCAAAAGCATTTCCTCCCTCCATACCCGGTTGAGAAAGCTGAACAATCGCACTAATGTTTAGTGTGCGTGTAAACTTTAAATCTATCGGTGCGCCACAGTTTAGCACAAGAATCAACTTTGGAAAAATCCTGTTTATTTCAATCAGATCATCCATTTCTTCATCGGTTAAATAATAGTCTCCTTTTAGGGCGCGGCGGTCTGCAGCTTCTCCAGAGTTTCTGCTTAAAATATATATCGCAATATCTGTTCGGGATTCTGCTGCTTCTTTTTCCGTCAACCTTCTTCCTATAGGTGCATAAAATTTATGTCCCAGATATGACATAAGAACTGATCTTGGATTATTTATATCCTCGGCATCATCCAGAATTGACTGCTTCCAGCTGTCTTTTGCTTGAGCATATTCCCTATTGTAATCTTTAAGCCATTGTTCGTTTTCAATATTAAACCCTGTATTTTTCAATCCATCGAAAATATTTACAACTTCTCTTTCATTTACATCTCCCGAGCCAGTTCCGCCTTTCACGGTTTGTGTTGCTCCGCTGCCAAAAAGCGCTACTCTTTCGGAAGGTTTTAAAGGCAAAATGCCATCATTTTCCAACAGAACTATGCTTTCCGCAGCAGCTTTTCGCGCAACATATCTATTTGCTTTTTCCCTTTCACTTATTTCCGTTATCATAGTACCGGAATATCTTTTAGTAACTTGTTTCAACTTCTGCCTCCTTCTTTTTCTTCTTCCCCAGACCAATGAAAATCAAAACCGATGCCAATAACGGAACTATATATGCAAGATACATGCCTCCATAATTAAAACTTCTTTGCAGAGTAGCCCCCAAAATAGGTGCCGACCCCACTCCCAAATCCATCTCAAGGAAATATGTGCTAGAGGCTGCACTTCTTCTATCTTCACTCACCGATTTAAAGCACTCTGCCTGTACCGCAGGCTGAAGCAATCCTATTCCCGTTGAACGGATAACAGCAGTCGCAATAAGCATCGGTACAGCTATTTCGGTTTTAAGCGTGCCTAGCATAAACAATGCGATGATTTCCAAAGCAGAGCCTAGTATAAGTATTTTTTTAAAGCTGTACTTATCCGCAGCTCTTCCCAGCAACAATTTTGATGCCATCAACACAATAGCGCTGACAGTAAAATACCAGCCAACGTTCTTAAGACCTATTTGAGAAGAATAAAGAGCGAGAAAGCTGTTTTCGAGGCTGTAAAATGATCCGATACAAAAACATATGAGTGTAAATGGCAGAGCTTCTTTTGCAATGAAGTTCTTTTTTATAAAATCAAAATCCAGCTTCTTTTTGTTATTTTTCTCTCTTGGCGAATCAAGAACAAGAACGGCGACAGTCCCAGCTATTGTAAACATAACAGCTACAATAATAGCTGATTTATAACTGGAATGCGCGGCTATCGTGAGCCCTAAGTTCGGGCCTATAGCGGTCGCAACAGCCTGAGCTACTCCGAAATAACCCATACCTTCACCCAGCCTGCTCATAGGGATATATTCACCGGCTACTGCCATAGTAATTGTGGTGGTAATACTAAATGCTATACCATGAAAAACACGAATAGCTATCAAAACAGGAACCGATGTTGTAACAGCATATCCTGCTATAGCCAAAGCGCTTACACCGGTGAATATTAAAAGAAGATATTTTTTATTAAACATACCTCCGACAATCCCGGTAAACGGTCTGGACACCATAGCTACAATAGACATTATCCCTGTTATAACTCCGGCAATTGCCAGAGTGTATCCCATAGATACAACATACGGTGTAATTATAGTTGCAAGCATAGTAAATCCCATATTTGCAATTACCATTATTCCCAGAATAATAATAAAATTTTTATTCCACAAAGTTTCTTTATTCTGCATTAAGTTTCTCTCTTCATTTATTTTGCGTACACTTAAAAGCCTTAAGCAAATCTACACTTAACCATACTCAGCCAATATTTTATGTAAGCTGTCTATTTCATTTGTGAATCAAATATGTTGCTCAATGTATAGCATCTATGCGCTGTTTTATATCTCATTATCCTTGCATCGTCAGCCTGAGTGCCAAATAAGACACAAAAAGGAATATCCGCACTTCCTTCATAGCCGTCCAGTATCATTCTATCCACAATAATCTGATGTGTAAGGCTTTCTTTTGCTATCGGTGCGCCGTGATGACCCGGACAGATCATGTCAAACTCATCTTCTCTTGCTTTAAGCTTAAGCATATTATTATAATGATTTTCAATAGTAGAACATTTTTTTCTCGGCGAACGCATGCTTCCTACATTGCACCAACCCGTTTCAAGCTCATCACCTGAATATAAAAGGCGCATTTTTTTGTCCAAAATCGCAATACTGGCTGCATCATGAGCTCCAATTTCAATAATTTCAAGCTCCCTGTCGCCCAGATTTATTGTAAATCCATCCTTAACATAGGTGTTTTTTTCATCTTCATGTACACCATTGTCAAACTCCTGCCATACAACCTCGCCTTTTTCATTTCTATACTGCTTTGCTATTCCTTCGGGAAGCCCCGGCTCCGGTTCTGGTGTAACTGCCTCGTTATGAATATATACATTTTTAAAATATTTGTTGCCCTGAGTGTGGTCGAAATGTGAATGTGTATTTATAACTCCATGTATAGGTAAATCAGTACAAGTCTGCATAAATTCAAACACATTCTGATTGCTGGAGCCGGAGTCTATCGCTATCGCAAACTCCTCACCTTCAATAAGATAACACTGACAGATTATATTTTTTTCAAGTTCTTTTGTTTCAATAAGCCATGTTTTTGGTGCTATAACACGGGCTGAAAAATGATCTTCCAAAAAGTTTAAGTTTGCTTCCATATAAATTCCTCTCTTAAGTTCTAATAAACAGATATCCGAAATTTGCACTTAACAAATAGCCTGTTTTATATTCTTCTTTTTTTCTTGTTAGCGTAATGATCGCTGCGCGGTATCCAATCCATAAATAACTCCACCTCTTTATCCCAATAGCGCCATTCATGCTCATATCCCGGCAGCTGGTGCCATGTGGTTTCAGCCCCCGCTTTTTGGAACTGTTCCATGGTGTATCTTACATCTTCGATATCATCATCTTCTCCGCAAGCAAAATAATAAAGCGGCATTTTTATATTTTCATTTTTCGTCTTTTCCAGCATCTTCTTTATCTCAAATTTATCAGGAAACTCTGTATTTTCATCCCCAAAAAACAAAAAAGGCCCAAAATGCATAGACGCTGAAAATATACCGACTGCTTTATACTTTTCAGGATTGTTCAGCCCGTGAACCATTGCTCCGTATCCGCCCATAGAAAGCCCAGCAAGATATGTATCTTCCGGACGCTGCGATATCGGGAACATCCCACACACAAAATCCATAAGCTCATCTTCTATAAACTCATAAAATCTGTCTGCTTCATGATCAATATACGCCTTGTTTTCTGCCGCAAACATTACAACAGCCATATTTCTCTCTTCTGCGTATAATTCAACATTGGTATATCCAGTCCAAGTCGCATGGTTGTTTCCCATACCATGGAATAGGTATAAGACAGGGTATTTAGGTCTGCCAACATACTTTTCATATTCAGGTTTGTCAAAGTGAACTTCTTTATGTTTTAATCCGCCAGTAAAGGCGAGCGATTCGGGAATTGTCATACTGGGAATTACTACAGTAATATCCACTGTACGCTGAAGAACACTTGATATAAAGTTGCAAACTATTTTTGCCATGTTATTTCTCCTTTATTATTGTCACTTTCCGCATAATGCGGTATAAACCTTTATCCCTTTACTGCCCCCAGCGCTATTCCGCTTGCAAAATACTTCTGCAGGAAAGGATATAAAATCAAAATTGGAATTATTGCCACAAACGCAATTGCCATGCGAACCGATACCTGCGGTACATTAATCATTACACCGGATGTTGCTGATGAATTCGCTGCCAATGCTTGAATATCCTGAATCATTTTGTTCAAGAGCGCTTGAATGCTTAGCATTTTAGAATCTGTGATATAGTAAAGCCCATTGGTCCAGTCATTCCAGTATGCCAGACCTGCAAAAAGACTTATTGTAACAAGTATTGGTTTGCCAAGCGGCATAACTATCTTCCAATACATCCTGAAATATCCTGCTCCATCAATGCTGGCTGCCTCATATATTTCACTTGGAATGCTTGTTGTGAAATATGTTCTTATCAAAATCACATTAAATGCACTAAGCAGAAAGTTTGGCAATATATATGCCCATATTGTATTTTTTATATGGAATATCGTTGTCCACATAATATAAGAGGGCACCAGTCCGCCGTTAAACAACATTGTAAAAAACACAAGAAACGCTATAACTCTTTTACCCGGCAGTTCCTTTAGAGAAAGCGGAAATGCCATCAATGAAGAAAATAAAGCACTTCCTACTGTTCCTATCAATGTAACCAAAATAGTTATTCCGTATGCACGGAAAATTGTTCTTGAATTTCCCCAAATATATTGGTACGCTTCTAAACTGAATTTTGCAGGAAAAAAAGAATATCCGTTTACTATCAGTGTATTTTCAGCAGTAATTGATGACATGAACAGCAAAACCAACGGCAATACCATAAACAGTGTAACTAATATCAAAATTACATTTATTGCGTACTGATAGATTATTTCACCTTTTGACTTTATCATAATTTAATCCTTCAACTTTTAAAATATTGCATTCTCGGGACTGACTTTGCTAACAACCATATTTGAAAGCATAACCATTAAGAATCCTACTGCCGATTGGAATAATCCTGCAGCCGCGGATCTTCCGACTCCTCCCGAAGATGTCAGTGCGCGATACACATAAGTGTCTATTGTGTTTGTAACCGAAAACAAAGAGCCTGAGTTTTGCGGAACCTGGTAAAAAAGCCCAAAGTCCGAATAGAATATCCTGCCTATTCCTATCAATATTAAAGTAACTATTGACGGCGCCAAGCACGGCAGTGTGATATGGATAATCTGCTGTAGTTTATTGGCTCCATCCAAGTCGGCCGCTTCATAATATGAAGGCGCTATACCTGAAATTCCTGCAATATAGATAAGTGTCCCATAACCGACAATCTTCCAACAATTAACCGTAATCAATATGAAAGGCCACCACGTTGTATCGTTGTACCATTGCACAGGATCTTTGCCTAAAATCTTTAAAACTCCCATGTTCATCATTCCGTTTTTATGGCTTAACAAAGCATAAACAATGTAGCTTACTACAACAATCGATATCAAAAACGGCAAAAGTACCGCACTTTGATACATCTTCTTAAGTCTTTTGTTTGCCACATCAAAAATCATGATGGCAAGCGCTATTCCCACAACATTGTTAATTATTAAAAACGCTACATTATACAAGAATGTGTTTCTTATTATTATCCATGAATCTTTAGTACTAAACAGATATGTGAAGTTTGATATGCCTGTCCATGGGCTGAAAAACAAACCATCATTTGCATTGTACTTTTTAAAAGCTACAACTACTCCTGCCATAGGAATATAGTTATTTATAATCAAATATATAATACCCGGTAATAGCATTAGATAAAGTGGGAGCAGCTTTTTAAATATGCTCATTTTTCGTCTTCTGCTGCCAATAGATTTCACAAAAGTCCTCCTTATAAACTTCAAAGGTTACTGCTCCGCAGTAACCTTTGAAGCGATTAATCGACTAATTTTCTCGTTTGCAATTACTCTTTGCTTTCAAGCCATGCATCAAGCTGTGCTTGTTTTTCATCAATTACAGTCTGCAGTCCTGCATCATAGAGAGCCTCATTAAAGCCTGCCAAAATAGGCTCTATTTCAACAACACCGAACGCAAGATCTTTTTTATACTGGTCAAACACTCCGTTAAGCTGTGCGATTTGGTCTGCAACCGGACGCGGGTCAAACATGAAGCCCATTCCCTGAGACTTTATCATGCTATCTCCTGTATTATATTCCATATACTGATCCCAGATGTCTGCCGGATTGCCTACCCATGGATTTCCTGCAAACTGATTGGGATAACCCCATCCAAAGTCATTGTGATAGCCCACATTGGTGATATCAACGCCGTCAGGGAAAGTTGCAAGTCCATCTTCTGTTTCCACCCAGTGCTTGCCTTCGATTCCCCAGTTAAGTAGGTTTTCGAACTCAGAGCTAACAAATGTCCAGTTTAAAAATTCCATTGCTTTTGCAGGATTTTCTGAAGCATTAGCGAGGCAGTATACCTGAATTCCTACTGTGCTTGTTGCTTTCATTGTTTCAGAAATCGGGATAACTACTACTTCGTAGCCTGTCTGTGACTGTTTTTCCTGAGCTGTATTTGGTTTAATTATGCTGACAAACGAGAAGCAGTTGCCTGCTTTCATTTTAGTTTCGCCCGTATCCGTGTTTATTGCTATATCTGCCGATGAATAACCAGCCTGATACCATTCACGTGCAATATTGCAGAAATTTAAATATTGCTCGGACTCGAACCAGTTTGTAACTGTAGTAGTCTGTCCATAGTTTTCAAGCACTGCAAAATCACTTCCAAGTTTATCAATATAAGTGTCGGTTTGTGTTCCCATAATGTAGCTGCCATCAAGACAGTCCATGTTTGGATATTTAACCTTTACATCCGCATAAAGCTGCGTAATCTGGTCAAAACTTGAATAGTCATCTGTAGAAATATCAAAATCTTCTACATTGTACCCAAGCTCGTCAAAAATATCTTTTCTTGCTACAAGACCACTCGGCATTGCTCTTTCCTTCATGTTAGGCACTCCGATAAGGAAATCTCCTATTTGTGTACATGTAGCGTCTTCACCAAGAATCTCAAGCATATCAGGTGCATACTCAAGATATTCATTCATATTAAGTATGTACTGTGATTCAACAAAAGATGCAAAGTTTCTTGCAAGCACAGGAGCTAAGTCCAAAGGCTCATTGGACGCCATCATTACAGGAAGCTGTGACTCATACGTTCCTATTGTCATAGGAATCAAATTAACAGTCATATTTAGTTCTTTTAATGCAAGTTCAGTTATTGCATCGCTGACTTCCTGCTGGTCGGCACCTTCAAATGCCACCAGATAGAGAAAATTCACTTCATACGGCTCTTCTTCCTGAGCTGTCTGTTCGCCATTTTCTTTTTGGGCCGGGTTGGAGTCTGTTTTTGTGTCGGCAGATGTTTTGTCGCCAGAGCATGCTGTTGCAAGTGAAAGCACAAATACCAGCGCAAAAAATACCACCAAAAGTTTCTTCTTCATTTTGTTCCTCCTTAATTTCGACTTATAATAATCAACATTATATATTCTTCATGTGCCGAAAACATACAAGTGAATGGTAGCCAAAATGTTTGTTTTCAGACATTTTATCAGATATTATTGCTTGAACATCTAATTGCTGCAATATTTATATATACAATAGTGGTAATTGTAGATTTAGATATGATGCTGTATCATATAGCTAATTATAAAACAGGCAAGGATTTTCAGTATGAGACTAAAAAAATCGAAACCATCCATAAATAACGAATCAAAAAACTCCCTTTCGCTGAGAAAAGTCTCCAGATATCTGCTTGGCCTACTATTTGTAATAACCTGCATATTAGGCGCTCTTTTGTATTCATCTTTCCGATACAGTGCAAATGACAGCAGAGCCAAAGTTATGTCATCAGTTGAAACCCAAATGAACCAAATCGAACGCGAACTATACAATGTGAGCTATTATTTATTTAGTCTCGTCATGAACAATGATGATACCCAAACAATCCGCGAATCAGACAATGTTAATATATACAATACCGCAGCGCGTACTTTGTGGGATGATTTGGAATATCAGAGCCGTATTTTCGGATCAGTTTTCAGCTTTATGATTTATATCCCCGAAAAAAATATAACAGTTCATAACCGCGGAACCACTATTGCATATGACATTGATGAAGCAATAATATCCGAAATAAAAAAGGGAATTGACAACGAAGAGTATACATACAACAATCTGGACTGGAATATTCTTGTATCAGACGATCAAGCTTATCTTCTTCAGCTCTATTATAAAGACGGAGCATATTCCTGCAGCTGGGTGTCCTGCAATATAGAATTTTCCTTTTTCACGATGTCTACTGTCTATCAGGACCCTTATCTAATTATCCTCGACAAGAACAATTCTCCCATTTTCACAGACGACATTGAAGAATTTAACAAAGTAAGTTTTGGCTCAGATGGCAAAATATCCGGAGAAATCAGACGAGACTATTATTTTTATTCTTTAAATCATTCGGATATAAATCTTATCTTTTGCAATAAAACAGCATTCAATTATCCAAGAATGCTTTTTTTAACAACAATGTATCTCTTAATACTATTTACCATACTAGCTTTTTATATTTATACATTATTGTACTATAAACGCTATATTGAGATACCTCTTCAAACGCTTCACAACCAAATAGCCGACTATGCCTCAATGCAGAAAAAAGCAAAAAGGAAAGGCTTTTCTGAGCTTGTGGAAGCGACTGAAACTCTGGATTTGCTAAAACATCAGCTTGATCAGCTTAAAATAGACTACTACGAAAAAGAGTTAATGCTGGCTAAAACAGAGCTTGATTACTATCAGCTTCAAATAAAGCCCCACTTTTTCATTAATTGTCTTAACATAATATTCAGCATGGTACAGAAGAAAGAATATAAGAGGATTCAGGAGTTTTGTCTATGCCTTTCAAACTATGTTCGCTATTTATTTTCGCACACTTTCAGCACAGTGCCCCTACATGATGAATTAGTACATCTGTTAAACTATCTTCGTATTCAGAGCATCCGTCACAGAGCCTCTGTTACATTCAATGAAAAAATAGATCCTGAAGTTAACTCGTTTAACATACCACCACTTTTGTTTATAACTTTTATTGAAAACTCTATTAAGTACAGCGGTCTTTCTCCTAACGATTTAATAATCACTCTGAATGTTAAAATGACCGAGAAAAATGAAAAGAAATTTATTCAGATCGAAATTATCGACAACGGAATGGGCTTTGCAGATAATAAGCTTGATGAAATATATGGCGAGTTTAAGAATGATTCCAATCATACGCATAAAAATATCGGAATAATTAACATATACAGACGTCTCGAACTGTTATATGGAGAACAGTTCAAGCTAAAAATCTCTAACACTGAAAACGGCGGTGCAAATGTGAAGATAGAAATACCTGCATTTAGCGAAAAGAATAAAACGGAGCTATTATGAACATACTTTTTGTTGACGACGACATAGACATTATTGAAGCATTTATGGCTGCAGTTGATTTCAACTCAATCGGAATCGACCAGGTATTTTCTGCAACCAACGTTTCAAGAGCAAAGGAAATACTCGAAACCGAAACCGTTGATTTAATGGTTACGGATATTGAGATGCCAAATTCCACAGGAATAGATCTTCTCAAATGGGTTCGGGAAAAAGGGATGAGCCTAGTAACTATGTTTTGCACTTGCTATGCAGACTTCAACTACGCGCAGATGGCTATTAAACTTAAAAGTTTTGACTACTTCCTAAAGCCAATAGCATATGATGACTTTACAAAAAGATTGAAACTAGCCGTTGACGAAGCAAACCTAATAAAAAGCCAAACCACATATGAAGATTTTGATATTGATGTAAAAGGTGTAAAAGAAAGCATACAAAATGATTTTTGGAAAGACGTTCTTACAAAAGAAGAAAAGTTTTCAAATATATCAAAAAGACATCCTGGCGCGAACTATAACTCAAATGAAAAATACATTATATCCCTGGCTTATTTATCAGAAGCCGGCCCTTTCATCAATGATTGGAAAAGCTCTGCATATAAAAACCTTGAAAATGAACTAATTTCTAAATCAACTAATATTATAAAGGAAGCAAGCTTCAATCTTTCTGAAAAATCAATATGCTCAGTGTTTCGATACTCAGAACAACCTATCGAAAGCGAGCTTTTTGAAGTGTGGAAAAAAATAAATGATTACTGCCGCAGTTATTTAGAATTGGACACAAATTTTTATTATGTTAAAGATTGCTGTGATAAAAACATTAAATCCTGCTTTTCAGATCTTATTTCTGCTTTTCTAAATGAAGTCTCCAGGAAAAAAACGATAACACTTGCAAATAATTATTTTGCAGATTCTACGGAATACTCCCTTCCTCAATTATCTCAGTGGGAATCTTTGTTTACAACGTCGGATACCGACAACCTAATTAAAGACATTTTTTCTCATCTGGATTCTTTGACCGCATCAGGAAAAATTGACAGCCAGTATTTAAACGCTCTGCAAATTGACATAACTCAGATGGTTCATACCGTGCTTAAGCACTTTCAGGTTAACGCACACACTCTGTACTCAAATACTACCTATGATGCTCACAAATCATGGGCATCGTATTCAGTATCAAAATGTAAAGAGTTCACCAAATATCTAATAGAAACCGCCTCAAATGCTTTGACACTGCAAAAAGAAAATACTTCAGGTATCAGCCTTATAAAAGCATATATAAACGAACATCTTAGCGAAGAGCTGTCCAGAGGAACATTAGCTGAGATTGTCTATCTTAATCCCGATTACATGGCGCGTTTATTTAAAAAACAGGTAGGAGTTTCTATCGGAAGTTATATTCTCCAGCAAAGAATTAAAAAAGCAAAAAGCCTGCTGCGCCAAACAAATAAAACAATAAACGAAATAGCTCATCTGGCCGGATACAATAATTTCTCGTATTTTTCTCAGATATTTCATAAGAAAGTGGGCTTAACTCCAAATGAATACAGAAATAACGTAGATAAATACTGAATAAACATCAATTTCTCCATAGTATTAACCGATAGTTAATTTTAGGATTAAATGAGTTTAATAATATGTACTATATCTCAATAAGTTGAAAATGCTTGTATCGAAAAGCACTTGATGTTTCATGTTAAAAGATAATCCACTACTATTTCAAAAGAGTGCAGCTTCATAGAAGAAATAGCTAAGAAAAATCATCAATATTCAATAACGATTTTTGTCACATCCGCTTTGTTTTTTATATTATATTCAAATGCTTTGTCCGCTTCATCAAATGTAAAACTATCTGATACGATGTCTTTTAATGGAAGTCCGTTTTCAACTGCTGAAATCGCAGTCGGATATAAGTTCTTGTATCTGAACACTGTTTTTATCGAAGCTTCTTTGTTAATAAGCTGATTTATATCTATCGGTGTAATTGCATCCGCTGCCATTCCGACATACACTATCGTTCCGCCCGTCTTAACTAAATCCACACACTGAGACTGTGCCTTCTGGTTTCCGGCAGTCTCAATAACCAAATCAACTCCTTTGCCGTCAGTTGCTTTTTTAAGCTCCGCTTCAACATCCTGAGTAATTGGGTTAAACACTCCGTCCGCACGCATGTCCCGCGCTTTCTTAATTCGTACATCAATCACATCAGACATATACACTTTTGACACGCCCATTGACTTTAGTGCAAGCATGGTTACAAGCCCAATACATCCGCAGCCTACAACCATTGCTGTCTGTCCTGCTGTTGCATTCCCCTGTTTTGCTGCATGAAACCCCACGGCTAATGGCTCAATCAATGCACCTTCGCAAAAGCTTACCTTATCCGACAGTTTAAAGCACATATGTTCAGGGTGGGCAACATACTCTGAAAGTGTTCCGTCATATGGAGGCGTCGCAAAAAACACTACATCAGGGCAAAGGTTATACCTTCCTGTTTTGCAGAACTCGCACTTCCCGCAGGTATATCCGGGTTCCATCGCCACCCTGTCGCCCACTTTAAGCGAAGTGACCCCTTCTCCGACTTCAGTTACTACTCCTGCGCTTTCGTGCCCAAGAACAAAAGGATAATCCACAACAAAGTCGCCTATTTTCCCATGCTCCAGATAATGCAGGTCAGATCCGCATATTCCTGTGCATTTTACCTTTATTAACACTTCTCCTTTTGCAGGCTTTGGAATTTCTGCTGTGACCATTTCCTGCCTTAAGATGTCTGTCTGCTGCCATACTCTCATCTTTTCTTCCATATCCTTTTCTCCTGCGTTCTATTGTGTTTTAACTTCCAATTGCTCTTCTTACTGTTTTAAGCCATAAGTCAAATCTTTCGGGATGATTTTCGCAAGTATGAGTATCTTTTAATATGATTTCCATGTTACAGTTATTTCTTTTGCAAGCTGAGATTGCATCATTAATATAATTATATGTAGATTCCTCATTATAGTTGCCTACAAGATGTGAGGGGTTGGCTTTAAAAGAGAATATAGCCTTTCTCCCCAACTCCTCTGCAGCCATTTTATAATCCGCAAAAGGAGATATTGATATTCTCCTCATATTGGGTATTTCCATTATTTCATCTATAAGCAACTGCAAAGGCTCACAGCATCCATAACCATTAAGTCCGAAATTCTTCAGGATTTCCTTTTCATAATTTAGAGAGAATTCTTTGTGCATCGACGGTGATACGCCAGTCAGCTCCTGAGCCTCCGAGCTTCCCCACAAATCAGAAAGACGCAGCGATCCATCATAATCTTTTTGCGGAAGCTCATCTGTATATGATTTTCCTCCCGAACTGCAATATGAGCTATCATTATTCAATTCCAAAAGCCCTTGATTAAGCGCATCGTTGACCATTTCAATATAGCCATCAGTAAGAATTCTCATGCACTTGTGAACCAAATCAGGATTTTCATAAAAATCCATGTACATCTGATTTATGCCACGAAAACCCGAGTAAACCTTCATCATGTGAAATGAAACAATCGAAAATCCCTTTAGTTTTACAGGAAGTATATCGCCAAGATAATCGTTATGTTTTTCCAGGCTATAAGCAGTAGCTTCTTTGTCATAGTTTAAAGCTGGAGTATGGAGCTTTTGAAGGTCATCTATGGTATGAAGGCTTTGTGTTAAGGCATACATATCATTGCCTTCTTTATGCTCATGTTTTATTTCAATTCCCCAGCCGCCTTCAGGAAACCACGCGTTTTGTTCACCATTTACTACTTTTCTGACTTCAAAATCAGCTTCAATAGGTGCATCATCTTTTAGATGCTCGTATCGGTAAATACGCATTAATAGTTCCATTTCGATTTTTCTTGCAGGTGTCATCCTCACATTGTAAAGAGTCAGGATTTATCAGTTCTTTCCATGAGCCTTCAGGAAAAACAAGGATTAGTGGTCCTATCGCCTTTAAGTGAATTATGAGGGTACCACTAGTTTTCTTTTTTCTTCTTGTTCATAAAGAGCACTAATTCCGCATCCTCTTTCTTTGCTACTCACTCCCCCTCTCCTTCCCCCTCCTCCCCCTCCCCTCCCCCTCCTCTTCCCCCCTTCCTCTTCTCTCTCCTCCCCCTCTCTCCTCTCCTGCGACCCTCCCTCTCATCGGTAGGTGTATATTTGAGTATCTTTATTCATAATTTGCCTTTCTCAAGTAATTTTTCAAAGACTTCTTTCAGGTCCTTCAACATATCCTTCTTCGATTAAAGATATAAGAGATAAAAGAGCTCCCCAATGATAAAACTTATCACTGTTTTCTACATCACACCCTTCTCCTGTCATACCATTATAGTTTTCATGCACATGCCCCCTACTAAGCCACTCATTCATCAAAAGCTGCTTTGACTTTTCTGCCAAGTCTTTTCTTGCTGCATCAATCCCTGCTTTGCGCATGGATAAATATACAAGAAAATTCATCGGAGCCCATATCCTTCCCCTCCAATAATCCTGTTCTGGATATGCTGGATCATTCTTGGCAATCGAAGGCATTATATAGTCTCCCCAGAATTCTTGCTTATTATAAAAGTGTTCCTTTATTACTTTTTTCTTTTGATTTTCGGTTACATCATCGGAAAATAATGCATAAAAATTTGTAGGTGATAATCTTTTACTAAACTCACCCGATTCCAGTTGCTTGTTTAGATGCATTCCGAAATCATCATCCCATAGCCCATTTAGAGATGTCGAGACTTCATCCCTTCTTTTTTTAAGCAATTTTGCATCATCATATCTTCCTAATTCTTCCGCTATATCTGAAAGTGCGCTGCAATCCATCACATAAAGCCCCATAAGCCCAACATCCGCCAGCTTCAGCATATGTCTGGCATCATCAAATGGCATATCATCATACATCGGTGAATTATCCAAACCAGATTCCAAAGCTGCACCATATCTTCCGTGCACACCTTCCACTTCCCACCGGAAGCCCGTAATCTCTTTTCTGGGATTTGAACCCCAGGACATTAATCCATTTGCCCATCGTCTGTTTTCATAAAACCAAGTGTTCCATGTCATTAAATCTTCAAACACTTCTTCAAGAAGCCACTTGTCTTTATATTTCCTATAAAGCTCTCTTATAACCATAGAACCTACAGGAGGCTGAGAGCGGTCAATACTCGCGAAATACGGAGCATCAACATTTGGAATAAAGCCGGACTCTGTAAGAGTTCTGGTTATTTCTATTGCATTTGAGTAAGCAAGCTCTTTGTTGTCTATTGCCATATACGCGGCGAAGTATGTATCCCAGCAAAAAAGCACATATCCGCAGTAGTTTACACTCCATATTCTGCTAACAGGAGAAACTACACGGTCTTTTTGGGGCTCGTATATCGTGTCCCACGAAAGGCAAGACTGCATAGCATGATAAGCTTCTGAAAGCTCACCATACTCCAAATATTCTTTTTCATAATCTTGTTTGTTTTTTTTGATAATTTTTTTTATTTCTTCAACAGTTCTGTTTTTGCCTGTCGATATACCCACAGCTTTATCAAGCACCAAAGTGTAATAAGGGCTCATACACGGAACATTCGGATCCACGAAGCTTTCACCATCAAAATAAACATCAACAAAGCGATCATCAAACGAAGCTCTTATGACCCCGCTGTTTTTCTCAATTCTTCCATCTTTATTCCACAGTATTCCTGCTTCTGCTATTAAAAGCGGAGCTTTTTTCTGTAACTTTATTGGTTCTATTAATATAACTATATCATCGTCTATTGTACTGCTTGTAACAGTAAACTCCATCTCTTTCCATTTAAGGTTCAACGATGTATATCTTCCGTCATAGGCATGTCCTGCAGGATGTATCTTCTCTTCATCCTCGCCAAAGCGTCCAATAAGCGCTTCTTTCAGCACACAATTATATTTAAACTCTTTTATACCAAGGTTGATTGCAAATCCATGAGGAAGATACACATGTGAAAGAACGCTCCTGGTATTCCATGTGTTCCATCCTGAGGCAATTTTCTTTTTAAGTTCATCATATTGTTTCATATAAAGCCTCAACTATCCCTTAAGTCCTGTTAAGGTTATTCCTTCGATAAAGTATCTCTGAGCAATAAAGAACAGAATGATCATAGGCAGTACTACAACTGTTGAAGCTGCCATCAAATAATGCCACTGAGATGTATATTGTCCCAAGAAGCTTTGAAGTCCCAATGCAAGAGTATATTTTTCGCGGCTTGTTAAATAAATCAAAGGTCCGAAGAAGTCATTCCATGTCCACATAAACGTAAACACGCCAACAGCCATCAAAGCAGGCTTTGACATAGGAAGTATGATTCTCAGATATATCCTGAAATATCCCGCACCATCTATTACCGCCGCTTCATCATAATCCTTAGGCAGTGTTACAAAAAACTGTCTGAGCAGGAATATAAAGAATGCATTAATGAAAAACGACTGCATGAAAAGAGGATAAAAAGTATCGTATGCCCCAATAAGTTTCCAACCGAAAAACTGTGGAATTAAAAGCACAGTGCTTGGCAGCATCATGGTGGAAATTACTAATCCAAACATAATGTTTCTGCCTTTAAACTTAATTCTTGAAAATCCGAATGCTGCCATGCTCGAACTGAATACATTGCCAAAAATATTCAATACAACTAAAAAGACAGTGTTTAAAAAGTATCTCGCAAAAGGTACCGCAGTCAGCGCCTCTATATAGTTTTCAAACCTCATCCTTTCAGGAAAGAGTATCATTGGCATTGCAAACACTTCCTCAGACGATAAAAAAGAAGAACGTATTAACCAAAAAAGAGGAAACAAATATGCTAAACCACCCAATATCAAAAATGAATACAACAGTACTCTGCTTAATTTAAATTTCTTCCTCATTCGTCCTCTCCTCCAACAACCCATTTGTTTGCCATTTTAAAGTTTATAAACGTTAATAAAGCAATTATGATAAATAAAAGCCACGCCATTGCGCTTGCATACCCCATTTTCTGATACTTAAATGCATTTCTGTACAAGTGCAGCACATAAAACAAACTCGCATTTGCCGGTCCGCCCTGAGTCATTATGTATCCTTGAGTGAAGGTTTGCATACATTGTATTATGCTCATTACTACATTGTAGAAAATTATAGGCGTCATCAAAGGCAAGGTTATATAAATAAACTTATGTATCCTGTTTCCTCCATCAACTTCTATTGCTTCATAAAGATGATTTGGTATACCCAGCAATCCTGCCAAATATATTATTACAGTGTTTCCAGCTCCCCAGGTAGCCATAAGAGCCAAAACAGGTATAACTTGTTTTGAATCATAGATCCATTGCTGTCTTTCAATCCCGAACCAGCCTAAAACAGTGTTAAAGAGGCCGAACATCGGATTGCATAAAAACATCCATAAAGCCGCACTGGCTACAGCAGGTACAATTGATGGCAGATAAAACACAGTTCTAAACACAGATAGGCCTTTTATTTTTGAGCTTAAAAATGAAGCCAAAAACAATGATACAATGTTGATCATCGGCACTGCCAACAGCGTATAGTATCCTGTAACAAGCAATGATTTTTTTATCAAATCATCTTCTATAAGCATTGTCCTATAGTTTTCCAAGCCTACAAACTGAGGTGGTGTTAAAATGTCCCATTTAAAAAAGCTTATTATAAGACTGTAAAGCATAGGGCCAAAATAAAACACTATAAGCCCTATTAAAGCAGGCGCAATAAAAATATAACCCCACTTTGTTTTATTTCTTTCCATTTTACCCATGCGGGCAATAGTTTTGCTTGCCATCTATGTCATCCTCTCTTTATAAAAGCTGCCTATGATATACATCATAGACAGCTCAACTTCTTTGATATTAGCGATCCCAACGTCCCTGATACATACCTTCTGATTTTTCTATGATTTCTGCAACAACTTCATCAACAGTTGCTTCGTCAAGCCATAGTTTGTCAAGTGCAGGTGTGTATACTTCGTCCATTATTGAACCATAGTTTTTAACTGTTACACTCTCGGGCAACAATGCTACGCTTGAATCCATAGTAAGCGGAACTACAGTTTTAAAGTCTTCACTATAAACTTCGCCCTCAGTCCATTTGCTCATGTTTTCCGGTTCATACCATGATATAAGGTTAGGGAAGTTTGATTTTACCTGACGGATATTTGTCTCAGGATTAATGAAATAGTAAAGGAACTCTACAGCTTCCTGCGGATGTTCAGTTGTTGCTGAAATCTGATTTGCTGCTGCAAAAGCTATAGTAGTTGATCTTTTAAATCCAGGAACAGGTGCTAAACCAACATCAATACCTTCGTTAGCAAAGCTTAAGTATTCCCATGATCCTCCGATAAGTGTTGCTAACTGCTTGTTTTTAAACAATTGCGTGTTTCCTGGAAGGGCCTCAGCTGTCGCTCCTGTAGGCGCTACCTGGTCTACATACATCAAATCATAGAATGCTTGCAATACCTCTTTAGCTTCAGGCGTATCCAACCCTGTTGCCATACCGTCATCTGAAAAGAATCCTGCGTCATTGCTGTAAAGTGTAGGCATCATATAAAGCCAGAAAGTAATATTCTTTGTACCAAAAGCAACTGTGCTTTGAGCATTGAAGCCTTCATCTCCCGGATGAAGTCCTGCTGAGTCTGTAGTTAAAGCTTTACATGCTTCTACAAATTCATCCCAAGACCATGCCTCTGCCGGATCTTGTGGCGGGTATGCGATTCCAGCGTCGTCAAACATATCTTTGTTGAAAAACAGCATTTGGTTAACTACGCCCGATGCAACACCATACACATTGCCTTCTGCGCTTTTAAACAAACCATTAGGAATGAATGTTTTATCCATATCTACGCCAATGGATTCAAACATCGGTGCGAGGTCAGCTGCAACACCTTTTTGGCCCCAATCAACTGCGAGATATTCATTAATATAATAAACATCAGGGGTTGAGTTAGCAGCTATCAATGTGTTTATTTTGCTGTGATAATCATCATAAGGCACAAACTGAGACTCTACAGTCACTCCCGGATTTGCATCCATAAAGCCTTGAATTGCAGCTTCCTGGTCAGCCTGTTCGGAACCTTCTGCCCATGTAACATAAGTAATTGTTACAGGTTCAGCTTCTTCCTGATCAGTTGAAGTGTCATCAGCTTTTTCTTCAGCAGCCTGATTAGGTTCATCTGCTTTCTGAGTTGTTGTATCTTCATTCTGGCATCCGACAAAAAGCACTGAAATCAGGGCAATCACCAATGCAAAAATAAAAATCTGCTTCTTGAAATTGTTCATAGTTTCTTCTCCTTTTTAAACTTTGATAAACGAATTATATAGTATTTTCACGGATTAAATAGGGAAAATTATTATACCTTATACGGTAATATTTTTATGTATTATGCCCTTTCTGTTTCTTTTAAATTCCTCCTATACTATAATTTCATTATAACTGATTATTAAAGAGTTCGAATATGTTCAAAAAAAAAGACACCTATATAAAATTCAGTTTAGCTCAAAAGCTATTCTTATTTCTTGTATCTATGATACTACTAACCAGTGCACTTTCTTTTACATCTAACACTATAGTCTATAAGCAAAACATGATACGGCAATCTGAAGAGTATCATAATAATATTATAAATCAGGTAATCGTAAATATTGACAGCTACTATAAGTTGCTGGACAACATCGCTTACTCAATAATGTTTAGTTCTACTACTCAGGAGGCATTACAGCTAAGTGTAAAAACTGTCGGAGAAGAATACAGAGCCCGTGAATCTGCAATAGAAACAATTCGGCTGTTTGATTTTGCCAGACCGGAAATAACAATTTCTGTGTTCAGCACAAGCGATGAAAACAAATGGTTTACCAATTACAGCACACAAGAATATTATAATTTTAAGCAGGATGTATGCTTTAAAGCAATATCATCATCAGAAGAAAACAAAGTTTTGGTATTGGATAACCCTCAAAATTATATAGCTAAAGAAAGACGCAGGACTGTTCATTCTTATGTATACAGAATCTGGGATGTCTACTCGCTTGAACAAATAGGATATCTTGTTATTGATGTTGACAGATCATATTTTGAAGAGTTCTATGACGCATGGCCGGCATACGCCGATGCTGTTTGTATATTCAGCAACAAAGGTGACATTATATATCAGGTGCCAGAGTTAGATAATACTCAAGAAATTTGGGATGAAATAGAAACGCCGGACGAAGGGCGCGAAAATTTTAATAATTTAGATATAGTTTTTAGAACAAGCACTATAACTGGATGGAAACTAGTCCATTTAATATCAAACCAAAAACTTATAGCACAAATAACAAGAGCAAATTATCTTTTCCTTGCAGCTTACATAGTACTTTTTTCAATATTGGCGGCATTAAGTTATGCTTTCTCAAGAAGATTAACTGGTCCGCTCAGGGATCTAACACAAGAAATGCAAAATGTTAGAGACGGTCAGCTTCATACCCGTATAAAAAGCCATTCAAGCGATGAAATCGGAATACTTACCAGAACCTATAACAGTATGATCCAGCGAATATCTCATTTAGTTAATCGGGCACAAACAAGTGATTATATACAAAAGGAAACTGAATTAAAAGTCTTAAGGCAACAAATTAATCCGCACTTCCTTTACAATACTTTAGAAATGATATCAGGCATGGCTTCATGTGGCGAAAACGAAAACATTATTAAAGTTAGCCAGCATTTAGCCGACATGTTCCGATATAATCTAGGAACAGAAGATTTTGTTACTATCCAAGAAGAAGTTGAGCAAATTAAAAATTACATTGGAATAATGCAGTTTAGGCTTTCCATATGCTTTAATGTCAAATATGATATTGATGAAGAGCTATTAGACAAAAAGATGCTTCGTTTTATTATGCAGCCTTTTATTGAAAATGTAATTGGGCATGCATTTACGTCTTCCCGAGATAACCTTTTGCTCTCTATAGAAATATCAAAAGATAATAATAATGTATGTATTCTTATTCAGGATAACGGAACCGGAATTTCAGATTCGGATCTTAAAGCTATAAAAGAATACTTAGCAAACCAAAAAAACACTCCGGAGCATTATTATGACTCAGGTAAATATATTGGTATAGGAAATGTCCACCACCGTCTCTTGCTTACTTACCAAGACAATTATGATTTTAATCTGGAAAGCCAGGAAGGCAAAGGAACAACGGTTACCTTAATCTTCCCGCAAAAATAGAACGGAGTATTTATGTATCGCGTAATTATTGTCGATGACGAAAAATATGTCAGAAAAAGCATCAAATCAAAAATTGACTGGCAATCAATAAATTGCGAGGTGGTTTGTGAAGCAGAAAATGGTTTGGAAGCACTTGAAATACTTGACCAAGTTCAAGCAGATATTATGCTTATTGATATTAAAATGCCTAAACTGGGAGGTCTTGAGCTAATCGAACAGCTGCGAGTAAAGTTCCCAAATCTTCAAGTTGCTATCATAAGCGGACATGATAACTTTCCATATGCCAGACAGGCTATGAGACTTCAAGTTGTAGACTTCATCAGAAAACCAGTAAATGCTAATGATTTAAAGGATGCCATTTTATTAATGATCAGCCATATTGAGACGCAAAAGAAAAAGACTGACGAAATGTTTGATATTGCAGATAAGGTTAATAACTATAATAACAAAATTCATATGCAAGAGATAAACAACCTCTGTGAAAATCCTGAGGCTACCATATCTATACTGTCAGAGAATCCAAGTGATAAATTCGGATGGATTCTACTTTATTTCACACCATTATCTCAATCAATGAAGAAAATCGGAAACGATCAGTGGAAAGACATAAAAGATTCCATAAAAAACTATTTTTCAGAGAGCAATCTAAATTGTAAGTACTACATATCATTTAATGATTTGCTTAAAAATGAAATACGTCTGCTTATACCTGAAAACGAAAAAAGTTTATTTGAAGTCAGCAATTATGTTTTTTTACAGTTAAGCACAGAATATGAAGATCAGTTTTCAGCTATACATGCTGCAACAGCAGAAACCTACTCAAGTATAGATAAACTGTATAGCCTGTACAATCAAACACTACGAATTTTGAAGGAAAAGATTTTTCTTGTAAACTCATGTCTTATAACTAACAAAATGTGCTTAAAATCTGACAGTAAAAAAGCAGAGCTTATGTTTTCAATTCTGGAACGTTTAAAAGAACTAATTAAAACACATCAATTCATAAAAGTGGAATCTACATTGAAAAAGATGCTTTCAAACACATCATATTTAAGCGTGTCATCATTGGAATCGATTATTCTCGGTATTCACAGTTTAGCAATGGAATACTCAGCTTTGTACGATATAAAAATGTCCGAATTCTTCCCGTATCAGCTAACAGGGAAATATACTTTATTAACATATTCGGATTTGGATCAGCTATATAACACACTCGAGTCCTTTATTTTTTCATTCTTTTTTGAATCATCTCAGTTTGAAGACGATCATATTGTAATTAAGGTTCAAAAGTATATTAATAACAACTTATCAGAAAAACTTGGCACATCACAAATCGCAAAAGTATTTTTCTTTAATCCAAGCTACTTATCCCAGTTATTTAAGAAACACACAAAAATAACATTAACAAAATACATAGAAAAGCAACGCATAGAAAAAGCCTGTGCTTTACTTGAAAATTTTGACTTATCAATAACAGAAATTGCAAACGAAGTTGGATACACTGATGCAAATTATTTTTCAAAAGTGTTTAACAAGCAGATGAAAAAGACACCGAGTGAGTATAAAGCTAAACACGAATAACTCTCGCTGCCTTACTCATTAAGTAATCAAATACGATTTTTTTAGTCGCATCCTATCTTTTAATAAGGTTGTTTGTGTAAAAACACAGTTAAATTTGTTTCATGTTATAGAAATACCGAATAAAATTGTATCTCTTTCCACTGCCATAGCTTCTTTTGAAACTATTATCATCAGTCGCTTAGCTCTTGCAGCGCATTTTTTATAAAACGCTCAGACAAGTTCGTTTTCTCCTGTTTAATAAAAAAGACACTCACTTACAGTGAGTGTCTTCTGGTGCGAGAAGTGGGAATCGAACCCACACGGTGTTAACCACACGCCCCTTAAACGTGCGCGTCTGCCTGTTCCGCCATTCTCGCATATTAATATAGCCATCTGAATGGTACTTAAAGATTATAGCCATCACATTGTAAATTGTCAATTAAAAAATTAAAAAAAATATTCGTTTTTATTTCTTGAAAAATTATCGAAAAAAGTAATTGACAATAAAAATACAGTATAATATAATGTACTTCGCCGCACTTGCGGTATGGGGGCATAGCTCAGCTGGGAGAGCACTTGCCTTACAAGCAAGGGGTCACTGGTTCGAGCCCAGTTGTCCCCACCATGGCCCGGTAGTTCAGTTGGTTAGAACGCCAGCCTGTCACGCTGGAGGTCGAGGGTTCGAGTCCCTTCCGGGTCGCCAATATATTAACAGGTTCCTGCTAGTTACTTTATCTTGAAATTATGTTATAATAATTTTCCGGAATGTAAAAGTAAAAAGCAGGAAAAATGTTATTATAGAGTAAATTTATTTAATTTGCGAGAGTAGCTCATTTGGTAGAGCGTCGCCTTGCCATGGCGAAGGTAGCGGGTTCGAGCCCCGTCTCCCGCTCCAAATATGGCGCCATAGCCAAGCGGTAAGGCAGAGGTCTGCAAAATCTCCATCACCAGTTCGATTCTGGTTGGCGCCTCCAAAATTTAGTGCTTAATAAGTATTAAGCATTTTGCCGAAGTGGCGGAATTGGCAGACGCAAGGGACTTAAAATCCCTCGTTCCAAAAGAACGTACCGGTTCAAGTCCGGTCTTCGGCACCATAATAAAAAAGTCAGTGCTTTAGCATTGGCTTTTTATTATTATTTGGACTTTAACTTGTCCAAGTGCTGGAAAGCAGCACGGGGAAAGAGCAAGGCGATTGGCAAATCCGGTCTTCGGCACCACGTAGGAACGAGCTTCGTTCCAAAAAAGACGATTGCTATGCAATCGTCTTTTGTTATACACTGCACTGCTCCTCCTTATCCCCACAAAGCTAATGCCTTGCGGGGTCCCATTTTTGTTCATTATATATCCTGAACTTGTCCGAGTGCTGTGAAGCAGCACAGCAGTTGTTTCGTTAGAAACTATGTAAAAGGATTAAAGGTATTGGCATATCGTAAAATGTTAAGGCATATTCAATATTTTACAAAACAAATCCGCTAAACTTTATTTTAGCGGACTTTTGTTACAATATATTATTAATCTTTTTAAAAACCAATTGCGAGTTTAGCAATCAGCTTAGTCAATACATTAATTTTCACTACCCGTAATAATGTATAACGTCAGAATTTATATCGGCAGGAGTGCCAAATCCTGTACGAGCCATAATACCTAGAAGCTCGTTTGTCATGCTTTTAATTTTTAATTCAACACCTTTTTCTCCATCTATTTTAAGGCTGTCCATGAGTACTCTACCTGCACACACAGCATCCGCACCAAGAGCCAAAGCTTTAAAAACATCATAGCCGTTAATTATACCGCAATCTACAAATATTGATATTTCCCCTTTTACGGCTGCAGCAATATCCGGAAGTACCATAAGCGGCGGTACACAATAATTCAAAATACCATGATGATGAGATACTACTATACCTTTTGCTCCCATATCCACACACTTTTTTGCATCAGTCACACTAAGAACACCTTTTACAATAAACGGAAGCTTTGTGGCTGAGATATAATTCTTTAGCTCTTTCATCCCTTTCGGTTCCATAATATGTTTATGGACTACATCATAGTCTCCCGAACCATTAAATGAATGATCCAAATCCATACCTATAGCTAATGCGCCATGTTTTTCAGCATGCTCAATTTTCTCATAAATCATATCTATATCAGCATATGGTTTTATTATCTTAACGGTGTCAATACCCGTTGCAATTATATCCTCCAGTTCTTCTTTGCTTCCCATTCCAGTCCAGAATACGGCATCTGCCGCTTTTGCACCGTTTACCATTGGCAAAGTGCCTTGATTCGGGCAGAATTTATCCAGATGCGATAGCGCTGCCGTCATAATAGGTGTGCTATACTTCTTGCCAAATATAATTGTTTCAGCTGATGGTTTAACATTGTCTATATGCCGCATTTCAAGCAGCAAAGAATCGAAGTATTCTCTAGTAATTTGATTTGAATCTCCAGGCTTTATTCCATTTTTCATTAACAAACTCCTATTTATAATTTATAACTATTATAGCACTATTGAATTTTATTAACATTATAATCCTAAAACTTATATGAGAAGTCACCTGATACATGCCGCCATACATCATGTATATTGTTATTATAATCATTATATGTTTTAAGAATAGATTATAAAAAACACAATTATATAAAAAATATCTACACTTATATAATAAAAAAATGCATTTCCAAATACTTCGTTTTATTGTATTATAATATAAGTTCTTACAACTGATTAGACCACATATAAGGTAAAACATGAACAATTTTTCGCAACTTTATTTAAATGGGTTTGCAATACTTATTTTATTGCTTATAGTTTTAAATATTAATAAAAAATATAATAATATGAAAAGGGACGAAAAATTATTCATCTTACTTTCTTTTGCCACAATTATTGTGTTGATAACTTCTGCAGTTCTTCCTCCTCTATGGGGTGTTGGTGGGGAAAAAATACATCATTTAATAAAAATATTTCAAAGCTTAGATTTTTTATTTTCTATAATTATCCCAACACTCTGGCTGTATTTCTGTATCTATAGAATTTATCCGGAAATAAAACTAAAAAAAGCGTCAAAATTTCTTATCCCAGCACCGCTTATAATACACATAATTATAAACTTAATATCATATAGATATGGACTGCTGTTTACAATAAATGAAGCTAACGAATACTCAAGAGGAGTTTTGTTTTTCTACGGGATATCTGTAGGTTATATTTATATAATAGCAGCAACAGTCTTTATAATACTCAAAAGAAAAATGCTAAACTTTAAAGAGCTTATTTTATATCTTTTGTTTCCTATATTGCCTTCAATAATAAGCTTGCTTGAGCGGCTGTACCACTTCCCTGTATACACAACATGGGCAATCGGAAGTCTAGTTTTGCTTGAGATACAAATGCATGTCTTAAATAAAAGGTCAAATATTGATTACCTAACAAACCTAAACAACAGAATGGCTTTTGATGAATATGTTAAAGAAACAATAAACCAAAGTCTGAACTCCGAGCAATCATTCGGTTTGATAGTGTTGGATATTGATAATTTTAAAAAAGTTAATGATCTTTATGGACATATTGAAGGCGACCGTGCATTGAAGGCAACATCAAAGATACTTTGTGACAGTTTCACAGGTAAAAACTTTCTATCCAGATACGGCGGCGATGAGTTTGCAGTAGTACTTAGAGAATGCGAACACGATCTTCTGGATTACTATTTGGATAAACTGGAAAGAAACCGCATCGAGTATAACAGAACATCCAATAAGTCTTATGATATTGATTTCACCATAGGAGCATATATTTTTAAAGAAGATGAGATAACAGATGCTCACAGCATGTTCATGTTAGTTGACAATCTAATGTACAGTAATAAAGTTTCAGAAGATTAATTTAGTTTAAACAAAATAAAAAGCACAGGACATCCTGTGCTTTTTTAGTTTGATGGATTATCTTGCAAGCCATCCGCCGTCAACGGCTATTGTATATCCATTGATATAATCCGATGCAGGTGATGCAAGGAACACTGCTGGGCCTGCAAGGTCGCTGGGCAGTCCCCATCTTCCGGCAGGAATTCTGTCAAGTATCTCCGCTGAACGCTTCTCATCAGCACGAAGAGGCGCAGTATTTGCTGTCGCCATATAGCCGGGAGCAATCGCGTTAACATTAATATTGTATTTTGCCCACTCATTGGCCATAAGCATGGTAATTCCCTTTACACCTGATTTTGACGCTGTATATGAAGGAACCCTAATGCCGCCTTGGAAAGAAAGCATAGATGCTATGTTTATTATCTTACCGCCATTGCCCTGCTTTACGAACTGGTTGGCTACAGCCTGCGAAAGGAAGAAAACTGTTTTAACATTGATGTTCATTACATCATCCCAGTCTTTTTCCGAAAAATTCAAAGCATCTTCCCTGCGTATTATTCCGGCATTGTTTATCAGAATGTCTACATGTCCAAACTCTTTTACAGCAGTATCAACCACTCCCTGAAGAGGTTCCATAAGCATAAGATTTGCCTGTATACCTACATATTTCTTTCCTTCAGCCTCCACGAGTTTCTTTGTTTCAGCTGTTTCCACATAATCTACACCAACAATATCAGCACCTGCCTGAGCCAATCCGAGTGCCATTCCCTGACCCAATCCTGCTGCGCATCCTGTAACTATCGCCACTTTTCCCTTTAACTCAAAATTCGGTTTCATTATCTTCTCCTTTTATTTTAAATCATCCATAGATACTGCATCCATGTCTGTGAATGTTTTATTTTCTCCTACCATACCCCATATAAATTTATATGAAGAGGTTCCGCATCCGCTGTGTATTGACCATGCAGGCGAAATTACTGCTTCTTCATTTCTTACAACAATGTGCCTTGTTTCCTGCGGTTCGCCCATATAGTGGAAGACGACATTGTCATCTTCCATCCCAAAGTAGAAGTATACTTCCATGCGCCTTGCATGTGTATGGCACGGCATTGTGTTCCATACATTTGCAGGCTCCATCTCAGTAAGCCCCATTAACAGCTGACAAGTGTCCATAACATCGGGGTGAATGTATTGGTTGATTATCCTTTTGTTTGATTTTTCAGATGATCCCATGGGTACTTTTGCAGCCTTTGTTATATCTACATGCACATTAGGATAAGTCATGTGTGCCGGTGCGCTTAAGGTATAAAACTTTGATGGGTTGCCGGCATCATCGCTTGAAAACATTAGCTCTTTAGCCCCTTTTCCAACATATAGGCCATCAAGATGTGCCAAAGTATATTCAACGCCATCAACATTGATTTTACCTGCTCCTCCGATATTTATAACACCAAGCTCGCGTCTTTCAAGAAAATATTCTGTGCCTAAATCCTTAGCCGGATCAAAGTTTTCACAAAGACTCAAAGCCTTATCAGAAGGGCAAATCCCCATGGTAATTATCCTGTCAACATGTGAATAAACCCTCTTTACCAAACCAGGAGTGAAAAGATTGTCTATTAAAAACTCATCCCTTAGTCTTTTTGTGTCATAATACTTTGCATCTGCCGAAGATGCCGATTGTCTTATTTGCATAATAGTTCTCCTATTCTAATAAATTACTATAATAACGTATAAAATATATGCATATCTTAACACCAATAAATGATATTTTATATTCATTTTTTCGGTTAAATCTTGCATAAATTATGATTAAATGATAATATTAATCTAAACATATTAAAATGATTGGAATGTTATGAATATTAATTATCAAACAAAAGAGATGTTTGAAAATGAGTTAAACCTTATGTTCAAAGGAAACAATGTTTCATGTTTCCCGGACTTTCATTTTCATGATTATTATGAGGTTTTTTATTTGCAGGATGGCGGGAAACAGTTTTTTGTAGACGACACAATGTACTCTATAGAGCCCGGCGACCTTTTCATAATAAACAATTTTGAAATACACAAGCCGCTTCGCGATCCAAACGGAGACTACAAAAGAGTTGTTGCGGTTTTCAGTCCGGAAAGAATAAAGGAAATAAGTCCAAAGCATTCCATTGATTTATTAAGCTGTTTTATATCCCGCAAAAACGGAACTCATAACAAGATCAAACTGGATGAAAGCCAGCAAAAAGTTTTTCTTGAAATATCAAATAAAATAAATAATCTGGATCAGGAAAGCTTTTGTTTCCAGGCTCTTCAGGAAGCATATTTTATTGAGTTACTGGTATATATAAACAGGTGGTTCAGAGAAAATTTCTCAACAGAGAACAACGAAGAAAGCTATGGATTCAACTCTAATGTAAAAGCAATAATTGATTATATAAATGATAACTTTACAACAAATATAACCCTCGAGTCACTGGAAGAAAAATTTCATTTGAACAAGCATTATATGTGCCAGCTATTTAAAAAAACAACAGGCACTACAATTCATAGATACATCATCTCCAGAAGGCTGTCCCGCGCAAAAATCCTCTTGCATCAGGGACACAACGTGACTGCTACCAGCGACATGTGCGGATTTCAAAATTATACTAACTTTATCCGCGCTTTTAAGCAGCATTTTGGAGTATCTCCAAAGCAATTCGCCTCAGGCAAACAATAAGCAAAATAGATGAATCAAAACCATTAGTTCAGGTTATACTCCGCAAGCTCGCAGTTATTGAGCAAAAACTTATTAGCCTGTTCATGACTTAAGTTTTTTATAACCATATTTATCATTCTTGATATATATCCGTGTGTAACAAGCAAAATAGTCTGTTCCTGATAATTCTCTTTCAGCTCGCTCACAATCAGTTGCGCTCTTTTTATAACATCTTCAACGCTTTCGCCTTTGTGCTCTCTGTTTTTAAGCTTATGAAGTGCTTTGGTCTCCCACAATGCAGGATATATAAGTTTCACATCGTCTCTTGTAAGTCCCTCGAACTTCCCGAGATCTCGTTCAATTAGCAGCTCACTTGTAATAAGAGGCTTATTTAAGCCTTCATTAATAATTTCAGCAGTCTGCAATGCTCTTTTTTTAGTTGATGATATTATTATATCAATAGGTAAATCCGCAATCTTTTGAGATATCTCAACCGCCTGCAATCTTCCTTTTTCATTCAGCGAAATGTCCATTTTCCCTGCATATCTGTTTTGAACATTAAAATCCGTTTCACCATGTCTTACTACATATAATTTAATCATTGGTCGCTTTTATCTTGTCTCCCAGTATTGAATGCTTGAATATGCGCTTTCTTCTTTAACTTGAATAACATTAGTGATGTTTTTTCTGGTAAGAAGCGTATGCGTTCTGAAATATAAGCTTATTATCGGCAAATCTTCTATTATCTTTTGCTGTACGCGTTCAAAGCTCGCAGATATGGTTTCTCGTGTCTTAGACTGCATTACTTCGTCAAGCAGCGCATCAGTTTCAAGGTCGTTATATCCTGAAAGGTTCTGTGATCCATCGCTTCTAAATGCAAATCTTAAATCAGGAATGTCATTTAAATACCAACCTGCAAGAAGCAGGTCAAACCTTCCCTCCTGCACCATGTTCTGATAATTATCCCAGTTTTCTGTTTTAACATCCACCTTAATGCCAACTTCTTCAAGCTGCTTTGCAATGTATTTTGCAACCTCAGCTCTGTGAGGGCTCCCGCTGTCTTCATTTGTAAGCAATGTGATTGTAAAATCTATTTCAGTACCTTCCGGCGATATCCCAAGCCATTTGTCGCCCTCTTCTTTATATCGCCATCCGGCAATTCTCAAAAGGCTTTTAGCCTCTGCTAAATTGTTGTTATATGTAAGCAGTGTTCCCGAGAACAAAAACGAAGTCGGGGGAACAGGTGTATCTACTGCTATCGCATGGTTTATGTAAACATTTGAGATTATTTCTTCTCTGTCTAACGCATAGGCTATAGCTTGGCGCACACGTTTGTCTGCAAGATAAGTCGTATTCAGATTCGGCACCAAAAACTCGAAATATCTTGTCGAATACTCATATGAGAATGTGTCCATAACCTGATCAGTCGCTGAAAGCGCAAGCTTGCTTGTCTGAACCACATCAAGCTGGCTCAATTGGAATGCCGCCACTGCAAGGTTATTATCGTCATATGGTTCAGCAATAATTTTGCCTATTGCAGGTTTTTGCTGCCACCAGTTTTCGTTTCTCGTAAGTTCGATAATTTCTCCGGGAAGCAAGATGAAATCATATAAGGTCCTGTCCCGATAGGATAAATCGGCTCTGTTGTTAATGTGTAATTAACGTCCTTTGGCAATATAGGAAAATCAAGAGCATTTATCATTCCGTAAAATGGTTCATATGAGTAGATGTTTATGGTTCTTTCATCCTCAACCGACCAATATTTAATATATCCGAGTTCTTCACAATAGTCGTTGTTTTCTTCACGCCTAAGCGAATTCATAAGATCCAGTGTAAACTCCACATCATACGCATCCAGTTTGCGTCCGGACTGCTGCCAGTACACATCATCACGAAGCGTAATTGTCCACTTTCTTCCGCTTTCAAGGTCAAGCTCCCAAGTCTGAGCAAGTACAGGCACAGGCTCTCCTGTATCATCAAATGAAATAAGCGGCTCGAAAATTAGATTATATATGCTCATTAAATCTCTTGAAGTCACTTTATACGGATTTGTAGACTCTATCTCGCTTGGCATAGCGATTCTAATTTCCGCTGTACCGTCAGGAACCTCTGTCGCAATAGGCGCGACAGTAGGTTCAGGAGTGTAATTGTATCTTAGAAACTCCTGCTCTTTCCCGCAGGAAACAAGTGTAAGCGAAAAAACAGCTATCATAATAATCAAAGCCAGTTTTTTAATTAAATTCATCCTGTAATTCCTCATATAAAACTTTTACAAATGCATTTGTATCATTAATGTCTCCTGAAGTGTCAATCACTCTTGAGGCACGTTTTCTTTTTTCTTCATCCGTCATCTGTACTTTTATTCTTTTTAAAGCATCATCATATGAAATCTGGTCTCTGGCAAGAACACGGCGTATCTGCTCATCGATTCCGCAGGAAGCTACCCACACTTCGTCACAGTACTTTTCAACACCTGCCTCAAACAAAAGAGGCGCATCCAGAAAACAAAACTTTATATCATCTTTATGCCAAACTTTCAGCTGGGCTATCATATCATCAATTATTATCGGATGCAATATGGCATTAAGTTTGTCCAATCTCGCTTTATCAGCAAAAAAATATTCAGCTGCTCGTTCGCGGCTTAATGTTCCATCAGGATTAAAAATAAGCTCTCCGAAGTTTTCTTTCATAGCAGCCAAGCCTGCTTCGCCGGGTTCAACTACTCTGCGGCTTGCTTCATCCGCGTCCCAAACATATGCTCCCAATGATTTTAGTACATTCGATATATTGCTTTTACCGGTAGCTATGCCGCCGGTAAGTCCTATAATATGCATAATTGTCCTTTCCGAATTTCTTAACTTAATCTATTATTTCGCTTCATACCAGCTGTTTCCGGTATCCACGTCCGCAGTTAGCTTAACATCAAGCTTAGCTGCGCTTTCCATTTTCTCTTTTATAAGTTTTTTAACCTTTTCCAACTCATCATTTACTGTGTCTATGATAAGTTCATCGTGTACCTGAAGTATCAGTTTTGACTTAAGCTTTTCGCTTTCAAGCGCATTATACACCGCTATCATTGCAAGCTTCATAATATCCGCCGCACTGCCCTGTATAGGTGCATTCATAGCAACCCTTTCAGCACCTGTCCTCTGATTATAATTAGAAGAACGAAGCTGAGGAAGGTATATTCGCCTTCCGTACAGCGTGCTGACGTATCCATTCTCTCTCCCGAACTCAACACTTGCGTTCATAAACTCTTTTACCTTCGGGAATGTTTCGAAATATTTGTCGATAAATTCTCCGGCTTGTTTTCTTGATATATTAAGCTGGCGGGAAAGTCCGAAGTCTGATATGCCATAAACTATGCCAAAGTTTACAGCCTTAGCAGAAGACCTCATGCTTTTTGTTACCTCGTCTTCAGCTACACCAAAAACCTGCGCAGCTGTACGTCTGTGGATGTCATCTCCTGTATTAAATGCTTCTAGCATATTTTCATCGCCTGAAATATGCGCCAGAATCCTCAATTCGATCTGCGAGTAGTCCGCATCAACCAATATATGATTTTCACCACTTGCAACAAATGCTTTTCTCAGCCTGACACCTTCGCTTGTACGAATCGGAATATTCTGAAGATTTGGAGCAGTAGATGAAAATCTTCCCGTAACAGCACCTATCTGATTGATAGTGGTATGCAGCCTGCCCTCTTTTGTGATAAGGGGATTCATCCCGTCAATATATGTGCTTTTAAGCTTTGCAAGTGTACGGTACTCTATAATTGGATCAATAATGTCATGCTTTTCACGCAATCCTTCCAGCACACTGATATCAGTTGAATATCCGGTTTTAGTTTTTTTCGCAGCAGGAAGCCCAAGGTTTTCAAACAGAATCTCACCTAATTGTTTAGGTGAATTAATATTGAAACTCTGTCCTGCATTCTCATATATATTCTCTGTCAGTTCATTTAGTTTTTCAGAGTATTCAGCATCCAATGAAGCCAGAACATCTTTATCGATTTTAAAACCTGTTGTTTCAAGATCAAATATAATCGGAATAAGAGGCATTTCTATTTCATCAAAAACTTTTTCCTGCTGTCTGTTTTTAATTATTTTCTTTTGTTCTAGCATAAGCTCTTGCATAACATGTGCATGACAGTTTCCCACACCATGCCCCAACGAGTTTTCAACAAGAGTTTTAAACCCTCCCCTTGCGCTGCGCCCCAGAACAAGGCCTGCGATATATACATCAAACTGCAAGTTGCAAAGCTTTATACCATGTTTGCCTAATTCATGCATCATTGATTTTGCATCGTATACAACCTTAGGTACATCGTTCTCAAAAACATCTTTTAAATAGCCGATAATGTCATACAAATCAAGGCCATCGTCTAAAAGGCTGTGCATTACAGGGGCTATATATTCAATTTCCCCATCTGACACATGAATATCTTTGCCTATAAAAATAGATATTAGATTTGCATTATTCAATTTTCCTGAAAGCTCTTTAATAGATTTCTCATCATTTAAAATTACTGTTTCAGCTTCTTTATATGATTTTGGCTTTTCACCCGTCATCTGACTGACTTTTTTAAGTATTATATTTAGCTTCAGTTTTTTAAGTTCCGGTATTACACT
The DNA here is from genome assembly GCA_963677605.2 of Christensenellaceae bacterium. GTDB lineage: Bacteria > Bacillota > Clostridia > Christensenellales > UMGS416 > JAGLOK01. The sequence goes on from CAXXDX010000006.1 coordinate 1,043,921, forward strand.
CTGTCCATCAATGCCTTCAAACACACACTCCGAAAGTGTGACACCAACAGGAATTTCTGTGTTTATTTTAGCAAGAACTTTTGACATTTTCGCCTGATCAATATTAGCCCGCACCTTTTCTCCCAGCTTGCCTTTTATCTCTTGTGCATTCTCCAATACTCCTTCCAGGCTACCATATTGGGTTAAAAGCTTTATAGCCGTCTTCTCGCCAACTGACGGGATTCCGGGGATATTGTCCGAACTGTCACCCATAAGTCCTTTTAAGTCAACCATTTTATCCGCACCAAAAGAATACTTATCAATAAGAACGTTATTATCATAAGTTTCGATATCAGATATACCGCGCTTTGTAAGCATTATAGTAACATCATCGTTTACAAGCTGAAATACGTCGCGGTCGCCCGTAATGATTTTTGTGCTCATTCCATTATCATGAGCCATACTGGAAAGTGTTCCGATTATATCATCAGCCTCATATCCTTCAACCCCCAAAGTTTTAATATTCATTGCTTTAAGAATATTTTTTATAGTGTCAAACTGAGGAATTAATTCATGGGGAGTAGGTTTTCTTCCTGCTTTATATTCTGAAAAAATATCATTTCTGAAAGTTTTTCCTTTAAGGTCAAACGCTACTGCAATATGGGAAGGATTTTCATCCTCTATAGCTTTAAGCATCATGCTTAAAAACCCATATACTGCATTAGTATATACACCATCATCTGTACTCAAAACAGGCAGTGCATAAAATGCGCGGTACATCAAAGAATTCCCGTCAATCAATATCAATAAATCACTCATTAGAAGCTAGTTTCCAATCTCTTTAAATTAACATAATCGTAACATATAAGTGTAGTAAATACAATTAAACTATTTATGACGTAAGCTGTTATTTTTCCTATTTGCAAATAATAAATAAAACATTTTTAAAAAATAGCTAAAGTTGAAGTTAATAAATGACGATATAATATTATGAAAGGTATATCTATACCGTTCATAATTTGTTTGCGTAATTTTTTAATGGTGAAACATTTTATTTCCATTAAATCCTTATTATCGAATATATTTGCTGTTTATCGCATTTATTAATCACATATTTATTTTGTGTTACGTTGTTATTTCTATTTGTTTAATTTTATGTGATATATTTCGCTTTTAACATGTTAAAAGAATGGTATAAATCAAACATTTATATATGAATACATTGTTTTACATATTCATACTTTATGCAAGCATTCATCTGTATTCATAAGAAGCGTAAAATTTTGATATTTTACGCTTCTTGTGACTAATGCATTATTCTATTATAAAATATATGGTTTAATGAATGATTTAAACAATAATGTTAAACAATCCAAATTGTATTTATTTCAAAACTAAAATCTATTCATCTTTTAAAACTTCATCCTTGAGCTTTATATACTCCTGAAGGCACACTGGCAGATATTCTATATGAGCACTGTTATCTATCGCTACCTGCTCACCTTCAAATATAGGCACTCCATCAACTTTTCGAAGTATCATAGTAGCCTTTTTCGGTTTGTCTGAAAGATGGCATATGGCTCTTGTCGTGACTTCTTCTATATCCTGTGCCAGTGCAAACAGATACGAGCTTCCCACCCACGGTTCACCGAAAGCATCTGTTTTAAGTCCGAAACATATAACAGGCAAATCAAGATAAGTCACAGCTCTTGCAAGCTCCCACACATTGTCCTTGCTTAAAAACTGCGCTTCATCAATAAGAACAACCGAAATCGGGTTTCCGTCATCTCTGCTTTTATTGATTTCCTTTTTCAGTCTGTCAAAAAGCCATCCTTTTTCAGGCTTAATAAGAAAATCACATTTACGGCTAATCAAGCCGTCTTCCAAACGCGAAGATACATAGTCTTCCTGCTTTGTATCAACAGACGGCTTTAAACACAGTATTTTTTTGCCGTTGTTATGCTCATAGTCGTATGCAATCTGCAAAAGCTGTGTGGATTTTCCAGCATTCATCACAGCAAATCTAAAATATAGTTTGGCCATTTTTCTCTCCCCAAATAATAAAACTTTTATCTAGATAATATTATCTCTCTATTTTTTATTCTAATTTCCTTATGGATATCAGTCAACTACAATGTTGGTTTCATCAAGAATTACATTGACAATCTGACCAATCTTATCAGCACCATCTTTAACACCAACTCTTATATATTCACCGCTATATCCTTGTGCATCATTCCCATATGCCGTTTCAAGCAATACAGATACCTTTTGCCCATACATGCTTTTAAAGTACTCAAGCCTGGACTCATCAGCAGCTTTTTGCATGATGCTAGCCCGATTTGTTTTAACTCGCTTGGCAATCTGCCCTTTAAGCTTCTGAGCAGGAGTTCCTGGCCGCACAGAAAAAGGAAACACATGAACTTTTGCAAACCCTATAGATTTAACAAATTCTAAACTCTTATTAAAACGCTCCTCATTTTCCTGCGGAAAGCCTACTATTATGTCAGTTGATATTGCTGCATGCGGCATGCTTTTTCGAATTCTAAAAACATCGTCCATATATTGCTCTGCTGTATATTTTCTGCCCATTAGCTTAAGCGTTTCATTGCATCCGCTTTGTAGCGATATGTGAAAGTGCCTGCATATTCTTTCATTGCATGAAAGCAGATCAAGAAAACTCTCCGTAAAAAGTCCGGGATCAAGCGAACCCAAACGAACTCTTAACACTCCGCTGTCCAGCACAGCCCTTACAGCATCGCTTATAGTATATCCTGTGTCTTTTCCGAAAGAAGCAATATTTGTCCCCGTCAAAACTATCTCTTTATATCTGTTTTTAACCAGGCGCAAAGCTTCAGCTTTTATATCATTCAGCGTTCTTGAGCGTGCATTTCCACGAAGAGGTGCTATCACACAATATGTGCAGTGGTTGTCGCATCCCTCCTGAATTTTCATTAGCGCTCGTGTAGTGTCAAAAGAGCTTACCATAAGCTCTTCGTAGTTTGTGTGGCTTACGTCCTCCACAGCAGACACTCGTTCGCCTAAATACTCTTCTACAAGCTTAAGTACTTCGCCTCTTCTGCTTGTGCCAATAGCAATATCAGCACCTAAATCCAGCATAGCTGAAGAGTCTCTTTGGCTTAAACAACCGCATACAACCACCACTGAGTCATCGCTCATCGTTGCTTTTCGTATATATTGGCGTGATTTTTTGTCTGCAACAGCAGTTACAGAGCATGTATTAATAAGATAAACATCAGCCTTTTCATTAAAATTAACTACCTCATATCCGGCATTAATGAACTGCTCAAGCATCGCCTGTGTATCATATTGATTTGTTTTACAGCCCAAAGTATGAGCCGCTATCTTTTTAACCATTTTTAACCGCCGCGAATGCACACCACTCGCCCATTTCTTTTTTATCTGTTATTTGAAAACCCGCACGCTCTATTGCATCAGCCGTTTCCTGCGCTCGTTCTTTTATTATCCCCGATGATATAAATACTCCTCCATATTTGGTCTTCGAAAATGCGTCTTCTGCAAATAAGATTATAATATCAGCTATTATGTTGGCTATTATCATATCCGCGCTCTTTTCTTCGCTTTTAAGCAAATCCCCAGTTTTTGTCTCTATCCTGCCTTGAAGCGAATTAAGCTCAATGTTGTGCGCTGCTACGTCAGCCGCTACACTATCGCGGTCAATAGCCAATGCATCCTTTGCTCCTAGCTTTACTGCTGCAACCGCCAATATACCGGTACCGCATCCGACATCATATACAAAGGAGTCTTTCCTAATATATTTTTCAATAAGTTCCATACACATATAGGTTGTTTCGTGTGTACCGTTACCAAAAGCCATACCGGGATCCAGAACTATTTCTTCTCTTGATGTTTCTTTTGCCTCTTCCCAATATGGACGCACATAAAGCTTTTCTCCCACATTAAAAGGTTTATAATACTTTTTCCACTCATTCTTCCAGTCTTCATCATCAACAAAGCTCCATGTATATTCCAAAGAGCCTAAATCAAAGTCAGCAAACTCTGTTAATCCTTTAATTTTTGTGCGTATCATTTCAGCCGTGTCATCCTCTTTTTCGCCCAAATAAGCTGTGACCGTCACATAGTCAGGCATTTTTGCTATGCGCTTTTCATCAACATAATCCCATTCTCCCTTTACGTTGTCTTGGAGAAAATCCGCTTTATCTGATATCACGCATCCTTGCGCGCCCATCATGTCATATACTGCCGAAACCATCTCAGCTCCGGCCGTTGTCGTCTTGGTTGTTATTTCAATAAATTTCATTTTTAATTTTACCTCTCTCGGTTTTATTGCAACACTAAAACCGAAGTGCTGTGTCACATGATATTGCATCTAATAAATGTAACTGATTTTCGGTTTTTCGCTTTTTGCGATATTAAGTTTTTCAAACTCGTACAGAAATGTTATTACTGCACCAAATATCAATGTAAGCAGTTCACTGTCTTTGATTATTCCCACCGTCTGATAGTATATCTCTTTCTCACCCGTAACATCTCTCGTCTCTTTTCTTCCTCGCGTTTTTTTAGTATAAAAATACAAGCGTTTAATAGAAAGCAGCATTTCTCTTAATCTGTCATTCTTAAATATTTCTTTGACCGTATTTTGGTCTATACTCCGTATCGCAACAGCTTCATCGAAATCAACTATCCCAGTCTCCGCATAGCTGCGTCCCAGAGCTTTTGCAAGCTTAGTAAATATCGTGCGTCTAAAAAGCTTAAAATCAAAATCATTATCGGCAGCATAAATCGCACGAATGCGTGTATAGGTAGTGGAGCTTTTACCGGTGGATACAGTATATGTATCCATTACAATCTCCCAAAACTTATATTCAAGACGCACTTTTACTCCTTTAAATCCGCCTTGGTCTATAAACTCTGCTCCCATGCTGCCGGCAAATGCCTGCCACGCCTCTTTTTTATTTTGACCGAATATACCCATTTATTAATCCTCATACGTTTTCTTTAATTCTACTATAACTACCGAAATGCTTCAACAAAACCAAAAGCGCCTACTAAGGCGCTTCGCTTTTAATCATTTGATTTAATCGTTAGTTTCATTGTATCGAAGAGAGGTACACAGTGCCCTACGAGACCATTTCATCGTACGCTTTTTTCTCTTTGTAATTTTTTTCGCTGGTCATCTTCTCAAATTCCTCAAGTGCCTGCTTTTGCTTTTTGCTTAGCTTTTTCGGAACTTCGACATTGAGTTTAATGTATAAATCACCGAATCTTGATGAATTCAAGTGCTGTATTCCCTTGCCCTTAAGGCGCAAAACAGTGCCCGGCTGAGTTCCCTCCGGTACACTATACTTCGCCTTACCTTTAAGCAACGGAGCTTCAAGCTCAGCCCCAAGAACAGCCTGAGACAAAGTTATTGGCACTTCAAGCACCAAATCATACCCATCTCGCTTAAAGAACTTGTGAGGCGCTACATTAACCCGTATATATAAATCACCCGAAGGGCCGCCGTTTATTCCGGCTTCGCCCTGTCCTCTGAGCGGTATCTGCTGGCCGGTTGAAATTCCTGCCGGAATGTTAACAGACAAAGTTCTCTTTTTAGTTTCTTTTCCGGTTCCTCCGCAGTATCCGCAGCGTACTTTGATTTTCTTTCCTGTGCCATGACATACATTACATGTATGAGTAGTCTGAACTCGCCCTAAAAGCGTCTGTTGGAAAGAGCGCACCTGTCCTGTTCCATTACATTCAGAGCAAGTCTCAAGTTCTGTGCCGTCTTTTGCACCGGTGCCTTTGCAGTGTTCGCAGTTTTCAGTTCGTGATACATTCACATCTTTTTTCACACCAAACGCAGCTTCATCAAATGTAATCCGTATGTCATACCTAAGATTAGCTCCCTGCTGAGGCGCATTCCTGCGTCTTGTCGAACCGCCAAAGCCACCACCGAAAAAGCTCTCGAATATATCTTCGAATCCGCCAAAACCTTGTCCGCCGAATCCGCCTCCGCCAAAGCCCTGCTGTCCCGCCGTGTGACCAAACTGATCATACTGAGAACGCTTTGTGCTGTCAGAAAGCACCTCATATGCTTCACTGGCTTCTTTAAACTTTGCCTCTGCACCTTCATCATGCTTGTTAACATCAGGATGATATTGTTTAGCAAGCTTGCGATATGCAGACTTTATAGTTGCCTCATCCGCGTCACGGCTTACACCTAAAACTTCATAATAATCTCTTTTTTCTGCCAAAACAAAAACCTCTGTTTATTTCGATGATAATTTAAATTCTCATCTGTTGTATCGCACTATGCTAACATGCAAAATGCTTTATATCAAGCATAGCGCCTGTGTCGTATCCTAAACGCCATTAAACGCAGGCTGGAATCCCAGCCTACGTAAAATGAATTAATCTTTTCTAATATTACCTTCTAGAGTGTTCAAAAGTGCTGGAAGACTTTGAGGTTTTGTTTGAAGAATTAGGGAGCGTATCAAGTAATACGCGACCGAAATTCAAGAACAGAAGCTCAGAGTATAACAGTGCTTTTGAGCGCTCGAACTATTACGGTGCTTTTAGATGCTCGTATTATTCGTCGTCGACTACTTCATAATCAGCATCCACAACATCATCGTCAGCTCCGCCGCCCTGCGCGCCTGCATCCGGGCCTGCACCCTGTGCATCCTGTGCTTGTTGAGCTTGAGCTGCCTGCTGCTGATAAACTTTTCCGAAGATTTCCTGAGAAACAGTGGAAAGTTTTTCTGTAGCTGCTTTGATAGCTTCCAAATCCTCGCCGTCTTTTACAGCCTTAAGGTTGTCGATTTCCGGCTGGATTTTTGCCTTGTCATCATCAGTAAGATTAGCTTCCATGTCTTTCATAGCCTTCTCAGTAGTATATACCATCTGATCAGCAGTGTTTTTAACATCAATAGCTTCTTTCTGCTTTTTGTCAGCTTCTGCATATTGCTCAGCTTCGCGTACTGCTTTGTCGATGTCATCATCGGAAAGGTTTGAAGAAGCAGTGATTACAACTTTTTGCTCGTTGCCTGTTCCAAGGTCTTTAGCTGAAACGTGAACGATACCGTTTGCGTCAATGTCGAATGTAACTTCTATCTGTGGAACTCCGCGTGGAGCAGGTGCGATTCCTGAAAGTTGGAATCTTCCGAGTGTTTTGTTGCCCGAAGCCATCTCGCGCTCACCCTGAAGAACATGTACATCAACTGAAGGTTGGTTATCAGCAGCAGTCGAGAACACCTGGCTCTTTCTTGTAGGAATTGTAGTGTTGCGTTCAATAAGCTTTGTAAACACTCCGCCTAATGTTTCAATACCGAGTGAAAGAGGTGTAACATCGAGAAGCAATACGTCTTTAACGTCTCCGCCGAGAACGCCGCCCTGAATAGCAGCTCCGACCGCTACACATTCATCTGGGTTAATTCCTTTATAAGGATCTTTGCCTGTGATGCGTTTAACAGCTTCCTGAACAGCTGGTATACGTGTTGATCCGCCAACAAGGATTATACGGTCAACCTGTGATGCGTTAAGCCCTGCGTCATCCAACGCTTTCTTTGTCGGGCCTACGGTCTTTTCTACAAGATCAGCTGTAAGTTCATTGAACTTCGCACGTGAAAGAGTAAGGTCCAAATGTTTAGGGCCAGTCGCGTCAGCTGTAATGAACGGAAGGTTAATGCTTGTCTGCATAACGCCTGAAAGCTCAATTTTTGCTTTCTCAGCCGCTTCTTTCAAGCGCTGAAGCGCCATACGGTCAGCAGTTAAGTCTATGCCGTTGCTCTTTTTAAATTCAGCAGCCAGCCAGTCGATTACTTTCTGGTCAAAGTCATCTCCGCCTAAACGGTTGTTACCATTTGTTGCGAGAACTTCAAAAACGCCGTCTCCTATTTCAAGAAGTGATACGTCAAAAGTACCGCCGCCCAAATCGTATACAAGTATCTTCTGGTTGTGCTCTTTGTCCAAGCCGTAAGCAAGCGCTGCTGCAGTCGGCTCGTTTATTATGCGAAGAACTTCAAGCCCTGCGATTTTGCCTGCGTCCTTTGTTGCCTGACGCTGTGAGTCCGAGAAATATGCAGGAACTGTTATAACAGCCTGAGAAACTGTCTCTCCGAGATATGATTCCGCATCAGCTTTAAGCTTCTGGAGAATGAAAGCCGACACTTCCTGCGGGCTGTAATCCTGTCCGTTAGCTTTTGCCTTATAATTCGTTCCCATTTCTCGCTTAATTGACATTATAGTGTTATCAGGGTTTGTAATAGCCTGACGTTTTGCAACCTGTCCTACAAGGCGTTCGCCCTCTTTTGTAAAGCCTACTATGGAAGGTGTTGTTCTTCCGCCTTCAGCGTTTGGGATAACTGTTGGTTCGCCGCCTTCTAAAACCGCGACGCATGAGTTTGTTGTTCCTAAATCGATTCCAATTATTTTAGCCATTTATTTTGCCTCCGTTTATATTTTAAAGATAATAATCCTTTATTGCTTTTTATATTTTATTTTGCGACTTTTACCATGCTGTGGCGTATAATACGTCCGCGCAATTTATATCCTTTTTGGAATACTTCCATAACTGTATCCTCTGGATAATCATCGTCCGCCTCGCCCTGCATCACTGCATGGTGGAAGTTCGGATCAAACTGCTCGCCTTCAGCACGGATCTCTTCAAGCCCCAAGCTCTCCAGCACACCCAGCATCTGAGACACTGTCATCTGTACACCTTCTTTTACTGCCTTTGTGCTTTCGTGATCTGCATCAACGTCAAGTGCGCGTTCCAAGTTGTCTATTACCGGAAGAAGTGCTGTCACAGCTTCTCTTACACCTTCATCCAAGCTGTCGGTTCTTAATGTCGCATTGCGCTTTTTGTAGTTTTCAAACTCAGCTCTTGTTCTTTGACAAAGCTCAAGATATGAATTCTTTTCAGCTTCAAGCTTTTTTACAATATCATCTGTGCTTTCAGCCTCAGCGTTAGCTTCATTTTCGATATTCCCAATCTCCGCTTCAACAATTTCTTCTGCTTCAGCTTCTTTTTTCTTGTTTTTCTTTTTGTCGTCAGCCATTTTTCACCATTCCTAATTTATTCATTTATTCGCTTATATAAACACTCATAACTTTACTTAAGTTATCGCTTACAATTTTCAGCGATTCCAGTATCCTCGCATAATCCATTCTCACCGGGCCTATAACGCCAACAGACCCTACAGGGCGTCCATGCACCTTATATGGAGCAGTTATTACGCTCAGGTTGTTAAGCCATTCTTCTCCGCTCTCTTGTCCAATCGTAATCTTCGCATCATGGCGGAGGGCTTCTGTCATCATCCGTTGAAGTCTTACCCTGTCCTGAAACAGTGTCCAGAACGTCTTTATGTCTTCAATCGATTCGTTCTCAGGATAAGAGAATGCATTACCGGCTCCTTCTATCACTACATCCGATCCGTCCGGCAGCAAAAGCGCATCGCTGATGCAATCTTCGATAGCACGGAAAACATCCGTGTCCATCAAAAAACTGTCTTGAGATGTTCCTATCCTTGCGACATCGATGTCTGCAATAGACTGTCCGCGGAAACGTTCCGTCATCATCCTGGATATTGCGTTAAGGTCATGTTCTCCGACATTGTCCGGAACTCTTATAACCTTCTGTTTTACTCTTGCAGTAGAAGTTACTATAACCACCAGAGCAGCACCTTTAATCACTGGTATTATCTGAAGCCTTTTAAGCGTTGTTCTTCTCAGCTGCGGCACAAGTGCAATCGCAGGCTGTTTGGTCATTGCGCTGATGAGAGATGCACTCTGCTTCATAAGATTTTCCATGTCGCCTATATGACACATGTAAAAGCTGTTTACTGCGGCTTTTTCATCTTCTGAAACCGATTCATCTGTACTCATCAGCTCGTTGACATATATTCTAAAGGCTGCTTGTGCCGGCACTCTGCCTGCAGAGGTGTGAGGCTGGACAAGCAATCCCATTTCCTCTAGGTCACTCATTTCGTTGCGTATAGTCGCACTTGAAAGACCGTCTTCAAATTTTTTGGAAACCGTTCTGGAACCGACAGGAGATGCGGTCTTTATATAATCTTCTATAATGACCTTTAAGATAGCCAGTTTTCTTTCTGTCAAGTCCATGCCTTCCTTTCTTGTTAGCACTCTTTAGCCTTGAGTGCTAATCACTGTTTTAAAGATATCATTCAACCAGTATTTTGTCAATAGCACAAACTCAAATTCATAATTATTTAATAAACTATTATATGGTATTACAGATAAAGCTATACCTGCTGATTAAAACCACGCCATTTATGAGTCTTTTAATGATTTACTGTGTAAAAATGGATTTGATAAAAACTCGAAAATAAAGTATATTATATAATACTGATTGCACAGATGATTACATAGTCAAAAGCCGGTTTTCGGTTAATATATTTTACTTTTCAGAGAGGAAAAACAAATGGCAAAAATTCAAATGAAAACACCGTTGGTTGAAATCGACGGAGACGAAATGACAAGAGTCCTATGGCAGATGATTAAAGACAAACTTCTCACTCCATTTATCGACCTTAAAACTGAGTATTATGACTTAGGTCTTGAATACAGAGACGAAACAGATGACAAAGTCACACACGACTGTGCATTTGCAATCAAAAAATATGGAGTAGGCGTAAAGTGCGCAACTATTACACCAAACGCTCAGCGTGTTGAGGAATATGACCTCAAAGAAATGTGGAAGAGTCCCAACGGAACAATCCGCGGCATATTAAACGGCACAGTATTCCGTGCACCTATAATCGTTAAAAACATAAATGCTTATGTTCCGGCATGGACAAAACCTATCTATATGGGACGTCATGCATACGGTGACATCTACAATGCAGTGGAAGCTAAAGCTCCTATGGGAAGTGTAGCAAAGCTTGTAGTTGAAAAAGACGGCGAAATAATAAGCAGCCAGGTAGTTGCTGAGTTTCCTGAAACAGGCGGTGTAGTAAGAGGAATGCACAACACCGACAAATCAATATCAGATTTTGCTCATGCTTGCTTTAAATTTGCGCTTGAAGAGAAAATCGATATGTGGTTCGGTACAAAAGACACCATTTCAAAAATATATCACCATGAGTTTAAGGACGTTTTCCAAGAGATTTATGATGAACATTACAAAGCAGACTTTGAAGCTGCTGGAATCGAATATTTCTACACACTTATTGATGACATAGTGGCACGCATCATTCGCTCCGAAGGCGGAATGCTTTGGGCTTGCATGAACTACGACGGCGACGTCATGAGCGACATGGTCGGCGCAGCATACGGGTCGATGCCGATGATGACTTCCGTTCTCGTTTCTCCTAACGGCGAATACGAATACGAAGCTGCTCACGGCACAGTTACCCGCCACTATTACCGCTATCTGAAAGGCGAAGAAACATCAACCAATCCGGTTGCAACAATCTTTGCTTGGACAGGTGCTCTCAATAAGCGCGGTGAGCTTGACGACACTCCGGAGCTTTGTGAATTTGCCAAGAAGCTTGAAAAGGCTACCATCGACACAATCGAAGGCGGCATCATGACCGGCGACCTTGCCTGCATTGCAGAAGGCAACGCGAAGAAAGTTCTTTCAAGCGAGTTTATGGATGCAATAGCTTCGAGGCTGTAAACAGCCTCTTTCGGCTCTGAACTTTGTTCGTCGCCGAGCATCTTACAAAACAAGAAAAGTTCACTTCGCTCATGCTTTTTCATATTTTGCGCTTTATAGCGGTTTAGATAATGAATGTTGAAATTCCCGGCACATGTCCGGGAATTTTATTGTTCTTTGTGCTTTATTTTCTTGTCAATAAGACGTGCACCCAAATGCCGTCATATGTTTTTAACTTTGCAAGCTCTTTCAGTAGCTGGGAAGTCGGCTAAAAAGATAAAGCCCGGCGGCGCTCGTGGTGCTTTGTCCGTTGCAGAGCCTAACGCAAACAGTCACATACCCTTCTTTATGAACTAAGCATGAAATAACATCTCCCCAATTGCTAAAACACTCAGTTTGTGGTACATTATATTCGCGCAAAAATCGCAATAATCCAACTTATAAGGTAAATATGAAGTTTAAAAAAGAACAAATCAGAAATTTCTGTATAATAGCCCACATTGACCACGGCAAATCCACCCTTGCCGACAGGCTCATGGAACAAACCGAAGCGGTAAGTTCACGCGAAATGCACGAACAGCTGCTTGATTCAATGGACCTTGAACGCGAGCGTGGAATAACAATAAAATCACGTGCAGTCAGGATGGTATATAAAGCCGATGACGGTAAAGAATATCTCTTAAACCTGATTGACACTCCCGGCCATGTCGATTTTACTTACGAAGTATCTCGTTCCCTCGCAGCATGTGAAGGCGCTATACTGGTTGTTGACGCCACACAGGGTATTGAGGCTCAGACACTCGCAAATGTATATCTTGCAATAGACAATGACCTTGAAGTCGTTCCGGTTATAAACAAAATCGACCTTCCCAGTGCGGATGTGGAAGAAACACGCAAAGAAATTGAAGATATCATCGGACTTCCGGCTGACGAAGCTCCCGCTATCTCAGCAAAAGAAGGACTTAATATCCACGATGTGCTGGAGAGTATAGTTAAATACGTTCCTGCTCCACAAGCAGATGATACGCTTCCGCTGCGCGCCCTTATTTTTGACTCATTCTATGATAACTACAAAGGAGCAATGTGTTATGTCCGTGTGTTTGATGGTGCTGTAAAGGCTGGAACAAAGATTAAGATGATGGCTACAGGCGGTAAATACGAAGCAACTGAAGTCGGCATTTTTACTCCCGATAACCTGCCTATTGATGAACTCCACGCAGGCGAGGTTGGATACATTGCCGCATCTATCAAAGACATCGCAATGACACGCGTCGGAGATACAATAACCGAACAGATGCGCCCTGCAGAGGCACCGCTTCCCGGATATAAGGATGTAAAACCGATGGTTTTCTGCGGAATATACCCAGCCGACGGAGCTGATTACGGCGATTTGCGTGATGCTCTTGAAAAATTAAAGCTTAATGATGCTTCTCTTATTTATGAGCCTGAAACTTCAATAGCTCTTGGCTTTGGATTCCGCTGCGGGTTCCTTGGGCTTTTGCACATGGAAATTATATCTGAACGGCTTGAGCGCGAATATGACCTTGATTTAGTTACAACAGCGCCCAGCGTTATATATAAAATCGTACTTATGGACGGAACTGAGGTTGATATAGACAATCCTACTAATCTTCCAGATCCGACCGAAATAGACCATATGCTCGAACCTATAGCAGATACTCACATAATAACTCCGCCCGATTACGTTGGAACCATAATGGACCTGTGTCAGGAAAAACGCGGAATATTTGTGGATATGCAGTATCTGGAAGAGACTAGGGTACAGCTTAACTATCATATGCCGCTCAATGAGATAATCTACGACTTCTTTGATTCGCTTAAATCACGCTCAAAAGGATATGCGTCAATGGATTATGATGTGAAGGAATACCAAAAGAGCGAGCTTGTTAAGCTTGACATGATGTTAAACGGCGATGTGTGCGACGCACTTTCCTGCATCGTTCACAAAGAAAAAGCATATGCGCGCGGACGCGGCATGGCTGAAAAGCTTCAGAAAGTCATCCCCCGCCAACAATTCGAGATACCGATTCAGGCAGCAATCGGCGGAAAGATTATAGCCCGCGAAACAGTGCGTGCATTCAGAAAAGACGTTACAGCCAAGTGTTACGGCGGCGACATCTCCCGCAAGAAAAAGCTTCTGCAAAAACAGAAAGAAGGTAAAAAACGCATGCGGCAGGTAGGAAGCGTAGAAGTGCCCAGTGAAGCATTCATGAGCGTTTTAAAGATCGACTAATTGATTTGTAAGAATTATTAAATATTTATCAGCAAGCAGCTTCCTCGGTCCATAACCGGGGAAGTTTTATAACTAAAACTTCGAATATAATATGTTATAATATAGGCAATACGAAAGGAATAAAATGGCGACTTGGTACACATCGGGCACATGCTCGAGAAAAATAGATTTTGAAATAGAAGAAAACGTGATCACTGAAATAAACTTTGAGGGTGGATGCCCCGGCAATCTGCATGGCATTTCAAATATAGTAGTAGGAATGAATATTGACGATGTAATTAAAAGATTTAAAGGAATAAAATGCGGCAACAAACCTACATCGTGCCCAGACCAGCTGGCTATGGCTCTTACAACGTGGAAAGACAAGCAACAGTCATAAAGGATACACAATGAATATAGCAAAGTTAAAGCAAGCACAGGAGGCATTCTATTCTATTTATCCTCAGGGATTCGATTCTCCAGAAATGGTTCATCAAGGCAAGCGTCACCGTATGGATAAAATAGTTCCTTTTGCACAAGCTGCATTCTCAAAAGAAAAAATAAAAGATGTGGAAGAAACAGCAGAAAACATGGTTAGACTTGTTTCCCGTTCTTCTATGGTGTCTCTTTTTGAAAAGCCAAAATTCCGCGACGCTGTACGGGGCATGGACATGATGGAAAAGATGCAGCTCGTCCACTCTTTGGATATGCTTTTGCACGGCAATGAAGAGTCGGGATTTAACCTTATGCTTGAAGTTCTTTTGCGCCACCAGATAGCAAAATGGACACTTATATCAGTATTCAGATGTTATTATTATCCGGAAACCGATTTATTATTCAAACCTACAACTGTTAAGAATGTTATAAAAGCATTTGAGCTTGAAGACCTTGTTTATAAACCCCGCCCAAGCTACGATTTCTTCGTTAAATACAGAGACGCAATAAATGAAATGAAAATGCACGTGGATGAAAACTTCAGGCGCAGCAATGCGGCATTTTCCGGATTTTTGATGATGTCAATGGATATGATTTAAAAATCATACCCCTCCATAAACTCAACCAGAACAGAGTTTTGTAAATCCATACCTTCCTCAGTAAGATACAGCCTTTTCTCATAAACGTCTGCCAGTCTACGTTCTTTCAATGATTGAATTAAATTGCCAAACCTATCCATAATATTTATCCCGTGGCGCATATTGTATTCAGCAATATTAACACCTTCCGTTATCCGCAGCCCAAGCATAAGCGTTTCAAACGCATACTCCTCGGCACTTGACTGTGCATATTCCGAGTAAGCGGTTTTGCCGCTGTTTATTTTACTGATATATTCTTTAATATCTCTGGTATTGGTTGTACGCAGTCCGTCTTTAGAAGATGCAGCGGCAAGCCCCAATCCTAAGTAGTCATCATTATGCCAATAGTGAAGATTATGAGCACACTCATATCCACTTTTAGCATAGTTTGATATCTCATATCGGTCAAAGCCAAGCTCTGCGAGCCTATTGCGCGCAGCTTTTGACATTTCATATTCCTCATCTTTAGAAGGCAAAACTACCTTTTTAGCGTTTACAGCCCTATATAAAGGAGTTCCTTCTTCAAGTTTCAATGTATACATGCTGATATGATTCACTCCAAGTTTGGAGGCTTTCTCAACAGAGCTTATAAGGTCTTGTTCCGTCTGTCCCGAAAGACCGCTCATTAAGTCAACGCTTATATTCGAAAAACCCGCCTTCTGCGCCAATCCAACACTCTCTTCTGTTTGCGCAAAAGTGTGAATACGTCCTGCCTTTTTCAATATCTCATCCTGAGCTGACTGCATCCCAAACGATATTCGGTTTAATCCCATGTAAGAGAAAAACTGAAGCTTATGAATATCCACAGTTCCTGGGTTTGCCTCTATTGTAGCTTCAGAAAGTTTAATATCGAAGCTTTTAATCACAGTCTCAATGATTTTTTCAATATATTCGTTTTTAACGCTTGATGGTGTCCCCCCGCCTATGAATAATGTGTCAAATTCCGAATCGCACCAATTCTCGGAAACACTTTTAGCCTCTTTAACAAGCGCGTCAAAATATGCCTCCTGCATGTCATAATCCTCATAGGACGCAAAGTCGCAATACACACACTTTCTTATGCAAAAAGGAACGTGAATATATAAGCCTGCTTTTTTATTCGTATCCATAAACTAATTATACTACAATTAAAAGCATAATTCACAGGATCAAGAATCTCCTTGTTTTGAAATGTTGCATTTTTTTTCTGCTGTATATTATAATCTCGATATCAAATAAATATGCCTTTGAGGCGGGGTGAGATTCCCCACCGGCGGTTACAGTCCGCAAGTCAGGTAAATTTACATGCCAGACAAGAAACGGTGAAATTCCGTTACCGACGGTAAGTGCAGAAGTTTTTGCATAAGTCCGGATGGGAAAAGGAGCATCATATGACCAATTCTAAATCCAACATTCGCTATCTGACCAAAATCGCCATGCTTACGGGTATTGCCGTAGTTCTTATGTATCTTGAACTGCCGCTTCCTATATTCCCGGCATTTCTTAAAATCGACATGTCGGATCTTCCGGCTCTGCTCGGCGGATTCGCCCTCGGACCTCTTGCGGGAATCATTATTCAGCTTTTAAAGAACATCATCCATTTCTTTGTAAAAAACGACGGCACAGGCGGAATTGGAAATTTGGCAAACTTTTTGGTAGGCATCGCGCTTGTTGTTCCCTCTGCGATAATATACATTCGCAAGAAAAACATCAAACACGCAATTATAGGAATGATAGTAGGAATTATCTCAATGGTCATTGTTGCTGCCCTTGCAAACTACTTCATACTCTGGCCTCTATATGTGAAGCTTGCAGGACTTGAATACCTTATAGGTACATCCTCTCAGGCAAATGATAAAATAAAAAACCTTGGAACATATATCGTTTATGCCGTTCTTCCCTTTAATGCAATAAAAGCTTCTATAGTTTGCATAATTACAGGCTTTATTTATAAACCTCTTTCAGGTATACTACATAAGTAGTGATAAAAGTAATATCAAAAAATGAAAATGAAACCCTTAAGCTTGCCGAAAAAATCGGCAGGCTTATTTTCCCGTCAGCAGTTGTTTTGCTGACAGGCGAGCTGGGTGCCGGTAAGACTGTTTTTGTTCGCGGTTTGGCTCAGGGTTTGATATCAGATGACTTGGTGAAAAGCCCTTCGTATACTATAATGAACATATACCGCGGAAAAATTCCGCTAATGCATTTTGATTTATACCGTCTCGAAAACGCCGACGAATTCTATGAAATAGGCGGCGACGAGTATCTTTACAGCGATAATGTTTGTGCAATCGAGTGGCACCAGAATGCAGCAGAAGCATTTGAAGACAACAATCTTGAAGTAGTTATAAAAGATACGGGCGAAAGCATAAGGGAAATATCACTCATTCCAAGCGGAAAAAAATATGAAGATTGGCTGGCTAACATAAAAAATGATATTAACGGTTGATTCATCGACAAACACAGCATGTGTGTCACTTACAGAAAGTGGCGATATTTTATATTATAAAGCAATAAATGACGGCAAAACACACTCACAGAAACTTTTGCCCATGATTGATATATGCTTTCAAGAAACAAACACTTCACCACAGGATGTTGCAGCCTTCGCAGCAGTTATAGGCCCCGGCTCATTTACAGGCCTTCGCATAGGCATTGCCGCAATTCAGGGCCTCGCATATACTTCAGGCAAGCCATGCATCGCAATAAGCACCCTTGACGCCATGGCCTACGGTGCAAGAGACAAAGGCGGAATAATAGTGCCCATGATAGACGCACGCAACGCCCAAGTATATTCAGCAGCATATGACTCCGAAGACGGAATGAATAAAGTCTCAGAAGATAATGCAGGCCCAGCCGCCGAAATATCAGAAGCAATGAAGTCATTCAATAAAGATGTTTTCTTTATTGGCGACGGTGCTTATAAAAACAGAGAACTTATATTAGAATCGTTCGGAGAGAGCGCAAATTTTCTTGACGAAAGCGCAAACTACACCGCAGGAAAAGGTGCAGCATACCTTGCGAAAAAATATTTTGATGAGGGAAAAACGATAACACCTGCAAAGCTTATTCCATACTACCTTCGCGACACATCAGCAAAGAAGAAATTCGTATGAGTGAAGAAGTAATAATAAGGCCAATGAAGGAAACAGATATCGATGAAGTTCATGAAATCGAAAGGCTTTGTTTCACTTCTCCATGGTCAAAAAGCTCCTTTCGAGATGAGATTACATCAAATATCTGCGCAAGATATATGGTCGCTGAATACAGGGGAAAGATATGCGGATACGGCGGTATGTGGCTTATCATAAACGAAGCGCATATAACAAACATCGCAGTACATCCTGAATGCCGAAGAAAAAAAGTCGGCTCGCTGTTGCTTAATTTTATGATGAAAAGCGCTCACGACGAGCTCGGCATTATGAGAATGACACTTGAAGTTAGAAAAAGCAACCACGCCGCTCAGGCAATGTATCGAAAATTCGGCTTTCTTATCGCAGGGGAGAGGAAAAAATACTACGATGACAATGAAGATGCATCTATAATGTGGTGCAATGATATAACAAAAATAATAAGCGCAAAATAAAAGCTCTTCCAAGGAAGAGCTTTTTTCTGTATTTTTATTGATTTATTCGTACCTAAGCGCCTCAATCGGATTAAGTTTGGATGCTTTCCATGCAGGGTACATTCCAAATACCATGCCAACACCTATAGAAAACGCAACAGCTATCAACACTACCTGTGGGCTCATAACTATCGCCATATCCATCACCTGACTTAAGATGTTAATACCCAACTGTGCAAGGAGCACTCCCAGAATGCCGCCAACCGCCGAAACAAATATCGATTCTATCAAAAACTGTGTGAGTATATTAGACCTCGTTGCGCCGATAGCTTTGCGTATGCCTATCTCTCGAGTTCTCTCCGTAACAGAAACCAGCATGATATTCATGATGCCAATGCCTCCAACCAGAAGCGATATGCCTGCGATTCCTCCAAGCATGAGAGTCAAGGTTTGTGTCGCTACCGAAAGAGTATCCAATATAGACGATTGTGAAAAAATATTGTAGCCTTCCTGTTCTTCATCGTTTTCCGCACGTGATTTTGACTGCAGAAATTTTTCCAGAGAATTAAGCGCCCTGTCCACAGAATCACTGTCTTCGGCACTTGCATATATGCTGGATATCGTTGTGTTTTTCATCAGCCTTGTTCCGGTTGAAAACGGAATGAGAGCTATCTCGTCACCGGATCCGAACATAGTATCACCTTGTTCTTCAAGCACACCGATTATGGTAAACCTGACTCCCGCAGCAGTAAGCTCATTGCCCACAACATCCGTCGTTCCGTAAAGCTCATTTGCAACGTCAATTCCGACAACCGCTACCCTAAGTCTCAGTTTCTCATCATTCTCATTGATAAACCTGCCGTACATAAGCTCATAATCACGGATTTCATCATAATCCTCGTTTACTGCTTCAACCGAAATATCCATTGTTTCAGTTCCGTTTTTAAGCGTAAGCTGTCCGCTGCCGTACGGAGATACTTTTCCAACACCGTCAAGCTCTGCCATTTCTTCTACATCATCCAGATCAAGCTCAATTCGCTGTCCGTATACCATCACAGTAATTAAGTTCGAACCCATACTTTCAATGCTGTCAGTTACTGTGGCAGTAGAGCTTGAACCAAGTGATATAAGCGCTACAACTGAAAATATACCAATAACGATGCCGAGCATAGTCAGGATTGAGCGCATTTTATTTGCCCAAATCGCTTTTAATGCGCTTATTACAGCTTCAAACAAATTCATGCTGCACACCTCCCCTGTCAATGTCCGAGGTTATCCTGCCGTCTTTAATCTCAATAATGCGGGGAGCATGCTCCGCTACATCATGGTCATGAGTAATAAGAATTATAGTATTTCCCTGGGCATGAAGCTCTTTTATCATCTTCATTACTTCAGCTCCGGACTTGGAATCAAGGTTTCCGGTTGGTTCATCCGCAAGCAGTACAGGAGGATCGTTAACTAACGCCCGTGCAATTGCCACTCTCTGCTGCTGTCCTCCTGAAAGTTCGCTTGGCCTGTGTTTTAAGCGTTCTCCCAAGCCAACCCTTTCCAGTGCCGAAACAGCTTTTTGTCTGCGTTCTTTAGAGCTTGCGCCGTTATACATTGCCGGCAGCTCAACGTTTTCGAGAGCAGTGGATTTTGATAGAAGATTAAACTGCTGAAAAATGAATCCAACCTTTTGCCTTCTTATCATTGTAAGCTGCGTATCCTTCATCTTTGAAATATCTTTTCCATCCAGTAAATACTTGCCCGAAGTCGGCGTATCAAGACATCCTATCATGTTCATAAGAGTGGATTTCCCGCTGCCGGAAGGGCCAACAATCGCTACAAATTCATGCTCATTGATTGTAATGTCCACACCGTCCAGCGCATGAACTTTCTCGCTGCCCATCTCATAAATCTTATACATGTTTTCAATTTTTATAAGTTCAGCCATTATATCACCAAACCCTATCTGAACGATCTTCCCATGCCGGGCATTCCAGCGAAAGCATCATTGGCTGAATCTCCTGACACCGAAGGCAGAATAATAGTTTCGCCATCAACTACACCTGATAAAATCTGGGCATAGGTTTCATTCATAAGCCCAACTTCTACTTCAACAAGCTTTCCATACAGTTTGTCTTCAATCGAAAGACTGCTATACAAATCAGTTGCTAAGCTTTTATTCTGTTTTTCCATATCACCCGAAGACGCATCCTGGCTGCGAACCGCACCGCCATCTGCTCTGTACGTTCCCATTTCCATAGCAATAAGCTCAGTTTTTATCTTCTCAACTTCTTCCACTGTAGGATTAGTATATACTACAACATAATTTTTGCCGTTATCGCTCCTTACAGCTTCTACAGGGACTGTGAGTGTTTGTTTTATAAAGCTTACCTCTATTTCCGCATTCGCAGTCATATTAAGCTTAAAAATATCATTATTTTCAACTTCGATTCCCACCTCATAGCTTGTAACGCCGTTTGTTGACTCGCCTACTGAAGATATGGAAATGACTGTTCCATAAAATGTTTCATCATCATATGCATCGACTGTTACCTCAGCCTTCATACCTTCTTTAACAAGATTGATATCAAGCTCGTCAACATCAACGTTAACTACCCAATACGAAGTATCCGCCAATACATATGCCAACACGTCGTCATCATAATCTTCTCCGTCGTCAATGCTTATCTGTGTAACTATCCCGTCAACAGGAGACTTTATTTCGAGGTTTTCCAGCATTTCCTGCTTTTCTAAAAGTTCCTGTTTTAATTCTTCAAGCTCATCATACATATCCACCATTTCCTGTGATCTGGCAGTAACCCTGAAAAGCCGTTCTCCTTTTTCAACTTCTTTGTTATTATAAGCATAAATTTTTGATATGCGGCCTTCGCTTGTCGGAACATCCACCTCCACCCATTCATACAGCTGAGCTTCTCCGGCAACTTTATCGTTTGATCCGTCAAGATAAATGCTGACTCTGCCTCCTAATGATATATTATCAGTGTCAGCAAGAATATAAGTCTTGCCATCTTCAATTTTTTCAACTACACCGTTATACTCATAATCATATCTGGATACTTTAACTTCAGTGCCGACTGTTAAAAAGTCCGCTTCTTCATCCGTTATAACATACATTTTGTCAACGGGCGAAATAAGCGCAATGTAGCCATATTCATCCATCACTTCGCTTATATCGCTGGCTTCATCATAGTCTTCGGTGTCATCGTCATCTTCATGGACTTTTATATCTTTAACTTCACCTGCAATCGGCGCTTTTATATAATAGACATCATCTGAAAAAACACTTTTTTCAATTTCCAGCTCTTTGTAAAATATGTCGCTTTCAAGCTGCTCAATATCTTCTTCAAGCTGCGTGCTGTCGATTTTTGCAAGCACCTGTCCGGCCGAAACTTTTTGGCCTTCCTCAGCGTTCTGCTGAGTAATCTCACCATATGCTGAGGTAAATATTTTTACCTCATCAAGTGCGGAGATATTCCCGCTTGCAGACACATATAAAGCCACATCATTAGGCTCTGCTATTGAAAGAGAAGGCGTTACATCATATTTCTCTTTGATTGCCTTGCTTGTTCTATAAGCACCTAATGCAATAAGCGCACCCACCAATATAACAACTGCCGCAATAACTATCAGTAAGGTTTTTAACCATTTTTTCATATACTAACCTCCGTATAATACCAATGCATAAACTTTACCCTAAAAATATGAACAATTTTTTAAACCATTATAAAAACAACAAATATCGGCCTAAAGTGTCATATTAGTCTTTTATCGGTCTTTGCCACCTCTTGCCAAAATACATTGTCATATACAAAATATCTGCCAGTACGTTTGAAATGAGCATCGGCCACCATATCGCATATTCATCCATCTTGAATACAAATTTAAACAAAAGTATCAATGGTATTCTCAATCCCCATAAGCGAACCAAATCTCCTGTCATAGACATCATAGTGTGTTTTGTTCCTATAAAAAATCCTGACATAGCTTGGAATATAGCCATAAGCGGCAAGGCCATCACAACCATATTAGTGTAATTTATCGCTGACTTTGTAACAAGCTCCGTGTCTGTAAACACTCCTATCATCTGCTTTTTAAGCAGCATCAGAATAGTTACTCCAATAACCGAAAATGCAAGCGAAACAGTGAGCGTTTTCCTCAAAGCTTCTTTGGTGCGCTGCATATTTCCGGCACCCATATTTTGTCCTATTATAGTAGTTGTTGCAGAGCCTATTCCCATTGCAGGCATCATTACAAGCGAAGTTATTCTGTTTCCTATAACAAAAGCTGTCATCACCGAGTTGCCATAGTCCAGAATAAATCCATTCATCACCATAAATCCGATAGCTGAAGTAACTCTTCCAATTCCCGAAGGCATGCCAACCTTTAGTATTTCTTTTATAGTTTGCCCGTGTATCCTCAGTTTCTTGAAAGCTCTTGAAATCAGACTCTCTTTGTTTCTCAAAATAATAAACAAAACAGGTCCAAGCGCTACAAATCTTGAAATAGTGGTCGCTATAGCCGCACCGTTTACTCCCATGTCAAATGTTAAAATAAACAGCGGATCAAGGAAAATATTAAGCACTACTGAAAAAATCAAAATAAACATAGGCGTAACCATGTCGCCTTCTGACTGCTTTATTGTCTGGAAAGCGAAAAAAGCATACATCATAGGCATGCCGAGAATAATTATCCTTGCATAGCTCAATCCTTCTTCGTATATGACTCCCGTTGCTCCCATCAGCTTCAATACATCAGGCAGGAATATTATTCCCAGCGCTGAGAGCACAACAGATGTAATCATCATAAAGCTCAGCGTCTGTCCGGAAGCTTGTTCGGCTCCTTCCAAGTCTCCGGCGCCCAGTCTTTGCGATATAATTCCGCGCGCACCGAGCGCGACTCCCAAGCCCAAAGCCATGTACATAAAAATGACCGGCCACACAAAGCCGACCGCAGCAACCGGATCATCGCCGATTAAACTTACAAAATAGGTGTCCGTTAATGAGTACACCGTTTGTATCAGGTTGCTTAGCATTATAGGAAGCGAAAGTTTTACAATTAGTTTGTATAATCCGCCTTCCAACACTTCGTTGCGTTTTTTGATGTTATACTCAACGTTTTGTTCAATGATATCAGAACTTTTACTTGTATTATCCTTCTTCAAAATATAATTCCTTAAAAAAAATTTGCTTTTTTCAAAGCAAATCTATTTTACATTATTTTAGAATTATAAGCCACTTTTTAATATTCTTTTAATATTCAAACAACATCCTGCTTTTCACCTTTTTTTATTCCGAAAGAAAACTCAACGCCGTCTTTTATGTTGCGCACACCATACGGCATCTTGTGTGCTGTCTGGATGTTTTTAACAATACTTAATCCCAGCCCATGTCCTCCGTCAGCTCTGTTTCGCGCTTCATCCACGCGATAAAAGCTGTTCCATATCTCCTGAATTTTATCTTCGGGAATATTTCTTCCTGTATTGGCGACAGTAACTTTATAATAATTATCCTGCTGTTTAATCATAACTGTAACTTTGTTTTTCTCATCCACATGGCGTACTGCGTTTGACAAATAGTTTCCTATAACCCTGCTTGTTAGCTTTTTGTCAGCCAAGCACCACAACTCGCCTCCAGGGGCTATAAGGTTAATATCAAGTTCTGGGTTAGCTGCTTTAAACTTCGAAACATTTTCTTCGAGAAATCCTTTCAGCTCAAAGTTTTCTTCATTGAGCGTAATAAATCCGGATTCAAGCTGAGTCAAGTTCATAAGCTCATTAACCAAAAGACCAAGCCTCTCCGCCTCTTCCGCTATAACCTGAGCATAATAATCCCTGCGCTCTTTGGTTTCGCACACATCGCTTGAAAGACCTATAGAATATCCCTGCATAAGCGATATCGGTGTTTTAAGCTCGTGGGATACGGTTGCGACAAATCGCTTTCTAAGCTCTTCAAGTCTCTTTGCCTTATTAAGCTCTTCTTTTAGGTCATCAATTGTTGTTTCAAGGCTTTCAGATAACACGTTAATACTGTTTCCAAGCTCCTCAAGCTCATCTTTTGTGTTTACTTCACAGTCTGTGGAAAAATCAAGTTCGGAAATTCTCTTTGTCACACTGTTCATGTTTTTTATAGGCTCGACAAATTTTCTGGACATATAGTACGTCATGAAAATTATTATTATTACACTCAGTCCGGCTGTACCTAATAGGAAAAAGTTAAATATCCTAACCGTCTCTTTAAGCGACTGCATCTCTGCAACTATTATCATAAACGAGTCATCATCCAAAACGCTTTCAATTATAAAATACTCCGCCTTGCGTGCTGCTATTACTCGGGTAAAAGTTGTTTTGCTGTCGATTACCTCAGCTTCGCTCTCCTCAATCACCCTAGGAACAAATTGCTGAAGAACCGCTTCTATTCCCAATTCAGGAGCAGGAGGAAGCTGAATGTCATATCTGTCCGGAGCATCTTTTTCCAACTGGTTCCCATGGCTTCCGCCAACCAGCTCTCCGCGATATAGACGCGCAGCAGTCATATAAACTATTTCAGTTTCATTAAAGATTATTACTCTTGAAGAAAACTGTTCTTCAATTCTAAGTATCTCATTTAAATTACCTCCGTAGTTGCCATTAAATGAATTAATATACTTTACCGTTTCAAGCAGATCCTTTTTCTTTTCAGCATTGTAAACAGGTTTCAAAAAAAGAGTGTTGGCAAGAAGCGCTATAGCTATAAAAACAGCAAACACTGTCATTATTCTTATAAAAAGCCTTACAGCAATTGTTTTTTTTAGTTTAAACTTATTTTTCAAGTTTATATCCGCTCCCCCTGATTGTTTTAAGCATCTCTCTGTGTTCGCCAAGCCTTGCCCTAAGCCTGTTAATATGCGAGTCCACGGTTCTGTCCCCTCCGGGAAAATCCATTCCCCAAACGGCATCCAATATTTTCTCTCTTGAAAGAACTATTCCATGATTATCAATTAAATACTCAAGCAAGGAAAACTCTTTCGGAAGAAGTCCCACTTCTTCACCGTCAATATAAACTTCATGCGAATTGGGATTTAGCTCAATCACTCCTAAAACTTTTGCGCCATCTTCACTAACGCGTTTCATACGTGCATTGATTCTTGCCACAAGTGTTATTGGGTTAAATGGCTTAGTAACATAGTCATCCGCGCCCATGTCAAACCCTGAAAGCTCATCTATATCCTCCGAGCGCGCAGTAAGCATCATAATCTGAGCATCCGAAAATCCACGAATAAGATTACAGGCTTCAAAACCATCCAAATTTGGCATCATAACATCTAGTATAATCAAGTCAAAACTGTCGTTTTTTGCTTTTTCAACAGCATCCAGACCGTCCTGTGCTTCAGTTATGCTGTAACCTTCTTTTGTAAGGAAGTCATTTAACAGCACCCTTATTCTCATTTCATCATCTGCTATAAGTATTTTCCCTGACGGCATAACACACTCCTGCGATTTTATGGCTTTATTTTCATATACCATTATAACAGTGTTTTTGTCTAATTATTAATATTTTATGAATAAAAATAAAACCACCGGTTTAGCGGATGGTTTTATTGGTCAGCTAATTAAAATCAATGGCATAACTGCCATGATATAATTTTCAGCTTATCTAAGCCTTCTTAATTCACCCATTCTCTTTGCCGCTTCATATGCAAGCTCAGAGCGTTCACATTCCTGTTCAAACAAAGTAAGCTGCACTGTGCAGTCAGAGCCCTTCATTGCCTCAGCTGCGTAACACAGGCCGTTTGTACGCTCGTCAAGGAAAGGATGATCTATCTGATTTGGATCGCCGATAAGTATAAGCTTTGTTCCGACTCCGGCACGAGTGATTATTCCTTTTGCCTGCCTTGGAGTCAAATTCTGTGCTTCATCTATTATAACCCAATTATTCGTGATGGAGCGTCCGCGCATATATGCTATCGCTTCGTTTGTGATTATCTTTCTGTCAAAAAGCTCATCTATCTTGTCGCGAAGTTCAAACTCTTTCGAATAGCGTCCTTCATCTTCGGTGCTTAAAAGCACTTCAAGGTTGTCCACCACAGGACGTAAATACGGTTCAATCTTCTGCTGCTCTGTACCCGGAAGAAATCCTATGTCTTCGTCAAATTTTACATTCGGCCTTGCGACCAGTATCTTTCTGTATCTTGGTTCATTTTCGCCCAAAAGCTTGTGCAGTCCAACAGCCAAAGAATAAAAAGTCTTTGCGGTTCCGGCAGGGCCCTTAATCAAGACAAGAGGCATCTTCTCGACATCGCTCATCATAGCTTCCTGCATAAATTTCTGCCCGATGTTTCGCGGAGTCACTCCAAATGGTTTTGATTCAAGGTATTCAAGCTTGGTAAGCTTTTTTCCGTCATAGCGGCAAAGTGCGCTCTGACGCACGCTTTCATCGCAATGAACTATAAAAAATTCGTTTATTGTAATCTCCGGGATATATTTATCTCCCTGTTCATCCACTTTGTAAATACAGTCAGCTTCCATCCAGCCTTTCTCATAGAAAGCCGCAATGTCCTTTTTGGATGCATATACTTCATCGCGGCCTTTATACTGCTCATCAACAACAGGACCCTGCTCAGCCATAAAGTCCTGAGTGTTCACTCCGATAAGCTGGCCTTTTATCCTTGCGAAAGTATCGCGGGTCACTAAAAATACATTTTCCCCTTTATCTTTAAGCCCCTTGCATACACTTATAATCCTATTGTCGTTTATATCCGGTTTCCAGCTTTTCGGGAGCTTTATGTTTTCAAAATTAAGCTCAACTCTAAGCGTACCACCATTATCCAGATTAACTCCCTGTGATAAATCTCCAGACTGCATAAGTTTGTCAAAAAGCCTCCCAGCCTGCCTTGCATTTGCACCAAGCTCTGAGCGGTCTTTTTTAAATTTATCAAGCTCTTCTAATACAACCTCGGGGATAACGATATCATTGTCATCAAACATTAAAATGGAATATGGCGACTGCAAAATTACATTGGTGTCCAAAACATAAGTCTTGTTCAATTGAAAACCTGCCTTCTATGAAGTTGACTTCATTATTATATTGTATATATGAGTATATTATACCACAATATGATGTGTTTCAATCATTATCCTCAATTGTTTTAATCTGAATTACATTAAAAAGCGGTATAGCGCACAGCGCACCTATAATAGGCGCCGTCAGATAAATCCAAATATTATTAAAGTTTAAAGACGCAACAGCCGGTGCAATTGATCTTGCCGGATTCATAGAAGCTCCGCTTATAGGGCCTGCAAGCGCTGCCAACAGAGCCACTGCCCCTCCTATGGCAATCCCAGCCATAATCCCTTTTTCCATATGCCCAGTTGATACATTTAAGATTACTGTCATTAATAAAAAGGTTAGTATAGCTTCTACAAAAAACGCCTGCAAAATGTTATTGTGTGGAACAGTGATGCCCAAAGTTATAAAATCAGGAAACATAATCCTTAATATAACAGCAGCTATTAGTCCGCCGATTATTTGAAAAACAATATAAAACAAAGCATCTTTAAGATTAATTCTTTTTGATGCAAGAAAACCTATCGTTACTGCTGGATTAAAATGCGCACCGGAAACATTTCCGAATGAATAAATCATAACCATTATAACCAATCCGAAAATAGCACTGATTCCTAAGTGCCCTATAACTCCTTGCATTGTTTCATTTACAGTGATAGCGCCGCACCCCGCAAACACCAAAGAGAACGTTCCCGCTGCCTCAGCCAAGTATTTTCTCATATCTAAACCTTTGCTATAGGCATTTTTACAACAAACACACTGCCTTTGCCTTTAATACTTGTAACTGTTACGCTGCCGTTATAAAGTTCCGCAATATGTTTTACTATAGATAGCCCAAGCCCTGTGCCTCCAAGCTCTTTTGACCGGCTCTTATCAACCCTGTAGAACCTCTCAAACAGCCTTGGGATATCCTTTTGGGCTATACCTTCACCGGTATCTTTAACTATTATTTCAAGCATCTCTCTCTGCGATGCAATATTTATGTCAAGCTCGCCGCCGTCTTTATTATATTTTATTCCATTGTCAATCAAATTAAGAAGGAGCTGCTTCATCCTGTCTCTGTTAACATAAACTATTAGAGAATCTGCAACGTTTTTGGTTATCTTCACATTTTTCTTCTCGGCAGATAATGATACAAGCTGAATTGTTTCACTTACAATATCAGCGATATTATGTGATGATATATTAATATCTTCACTTTTATTTTCAATCTTTGAAAGATCCATCAAGTCGTTTATAAGCACATTCAGTCTCTCCGCTTCAATTTCTATTATGTCCAAAAATCTTTTAGCGGTTTTCATATCCGATATTCCGTCTTCTTTTAGCATTTCAGCGTATCCTTTAATAGACGTAAGAGGTGTACGCAGTTCATGGGATACATTTGCGACAAAATCCGTTCTAAGCTGTTCAAGCTCCAATGTGCGCGTAATGTCATTTAATACAACAATCACTCCGGATGGTTTGTTTTCATACTCCATCGGGTGCACACTTACCCTATAATGGGCAGTGCTGTCAACTCCTAAATTAATATCAAGAAGCTGAGTCTTCTTTTGACCTAGGCAATCATCAACAGCTTTAAGTATGCTTTCCTGATACACTATCGAACTTAATGCCACATAATCGTTACGGCAATCACCTTCAAAGCAAAAAAGTTCTCTGGCCTGTGGATTCACATACAACACTTCTTTTTCAGATGAAACAGCAATAAGCCCGTCATGCATGCTTGAAAGTACAGAGTTAAACTCAGCATTTTTCTGTTTAATTTCAGTAAGTGAGTTTTTAAGCTTTTCAGCCATAGTATTAAATGCACTGGATAAATCATCAAGCTCGGTTGATGTGTCCAGCGTTACACGCTTATTAAGGTTCCCGCCTGCAAATTCATATGAAGCCTGCGCAAGTTCATTGATAGGATGCGACAGTCTTTCGGAAAATATAAGCGACGCAACAACCGATATAACCAAACCTGCCGAAATACTGATTAAAAGCCCGATAAGCAGATTATAAGAAATTCGCTTAAGCTCAGTTAATGGAAGCGCTATACGTGATGTTATTTCCAGATTATCATCATAAACTGCCACATACAGCATATTAATGTCAAGAGTAGCTGAATCTCTTCTGGAGCTGCCTACACCAACTTTGCCGGCTTCTATTATCTCGGGCCTTTCTGCATGATTGTCCATAATAGAAATGTCAGCGCTTGAATCGCCTAAAACTACTCCGTTTTTGTCTATAACAGTTATCCTGTAAGGAGTGCGTTCGTTATATGATATTGAATCACCAAGGCCTTTAACAGTTGCATCATAATCTGAAGAATCAATATCTTCAATGCTTCTTATGACCATTTTCGCCATAGCCTCAGCCGAAAGCTTTGCTTCTTCAACAACAGATGAGCGCATAGCAACAAACGAAATAAGCCCTGTAATAATTACAGCGATAAACGATACTGCAAACACATAGTAAAATAGTCTTCTTCGCATTAATTTTCCTCATCCATCTTGTCGGTAAATTTATACCCTACAGATCTTAAAGTCTTAATGTATTTCGGCGTATCAGGATTATCCTCAATCTTAAGCCTAAGCTGGCTTATGTGCACGTCAACTGTTCTTGTCTCGCCGTAGTAGTCATAGCCCCAGATATCATCCAGAAGCTGTTTGCGGCTCAATGCTCTTCCTGCATTTCTCATAAGATAAAACAAAAGATCATACTCTTTCGTTTTAAGCTCCAGCATTTCATCACCTTTGTATACTTCTCTTTTATCAGGAATTATCTTTACAGAACCTATCTTTATTGTTTCATCATCCGCAGACATATTAATTCTGTTAATTCTCCTGAGCACTGCACGAACACGAGCAACAACTTCGCGGACAGAAAAAGGCTTAACAATGTAATCGTCTGCGCCTATTTCAAGCCCAAGCACTTTGTCTCCCTCTTCTCCGCGGGCAGTAAGCATGATGATAATAAGATTCTCTGTTTCTTTATTTGCGCGTACCTGTCTGCAGATTTCATACCCGTCAATTCCGGGAAGCATCAAATCCAGCAGCACAACATCGGGCTTGCCCTCAAATATTGCTTTAAGCCCGCTTTCTCCGTCGTTAAATGCCTTAACGTCAAAGCCTGCGCCGGAAAGCTTATACACCATAAGCTCGCTGATATGTTTATCATCTTCTACTACGTATACACTTTTCTTTTCCATATCTTAACCTTTATACATTCTGAATATGTTTATGATCACCTGTAACATTAAATATAACCCATTCGGCAACATTTGTCGCATGGTCTGCAATTCTCTCAAAATATTTTGCGATTGAAACCAGAGCAACAGCCTGCTCAACAACAGCGGGATTTGCCTTCATCATTTCAACAAGCTCATTGTAGATCTTATAATACATCTCATCAACCTGAGCATCATCTTTGCCTACAGCCTTTGCCATCTCCGTGTCCTGTTGCATAAAGGCTTTTATAGAGCGGCTAACCATTGAACGTGCCATATCTGCCATTATCGGCAAATCAACAAGCGGCTTTATAAGCCTTTGGTTGTATATTCTTACTACTATTTCACAAATATCCTCAGCATGGTCAGCTATTCGTTCCAAATCTGTTATAAGCTTAAAGATGCTGGTTATTCTTCTTAAATCACCTGCTACAGGATTCTGCCTAACCATAATTTCAAGGCAAAGCCTTTCAATAGCTCTTTCCTGGTCATCTATCTTGTCGTCTCCGGCAATAACTTCTTTTGCAAGCTCCAAGTTTTGTGTTTTCAATGCTTCCATAGCATTGTCAAATGCCTTTTCTGTCATTGAAAGCATTTTTATTATTTCTTCATGTAATGAAGTAAGTTCCTGTTCAAAAGATATTCTTGTAACCATTTATATATACTCCTTAAGTCTAAAATTATTTTTGGGACAATATACATCAACCAAAACGGCCTGTTATATAATCTTCTGTCCGCTTATCTGTCGGATTTTCGAAAAGCTTTGTTGTTGGACCAAACTCAACAATTTCTCCAAGCAGGAAGAATGCGGTCTTATCCGATATACGCGCTGCCTGCTGCATGTTATGAGTAACTATTACAATAGTATATTCTTTTTTAAGCTCATGCATAAGGTCTTCTATTTTAAGCGTTGCTATAGGATCCAATGCACTGGTAGGCTCGTCCATTAGTATAACTTCAGGTTCAACAGCCAAAACGCGGGCTATGCACAGCCTCTGCTGCTGTCCACCAGAGATTGAAAGACCGTTGTCATGAAGCTTGTCTTTAACCTCATCCCATAGTGCGGCATTTCTCAGCGAACGCTCAACAATTTCATCAAGTGCAGCCTTTTTGCGCACTCCATTCAGCCTTGGTCCGTATGCGATATTGTCATAAATGCTCATCGGGAATGGATTTGGCTTTTGAAAAACCATTCCGACTTTCCTTCTAAGCTCTATAACATCATAATCCTTTGCATAAACATCATTGCCGTCAAGGGTTACAAGCCCCTCTACACGAGCACCTTTTATTAAATCATTTATCCTGTTTAAAGAACGAAGCATAGTAGATTTTCCGCAGCCCGAAGGGCCGATAAATGCTAGCACTTCTTTCTCAATTATATCATAGTTAAGGTTTTTCAATGCATGAAAATCATCATAATAAAACTCAAAATCCCTTACCTGCATTCTTACTTTTGTGTTGTTTTCTATGTTCATATTATCTCCTAAATAGCATCCTTCATTTTGTCAAATCTTTCAACAAGCTTTGCCCCTGCATTAACAACGATTATAAGCACTATTGCAACAAGCCCAATAGCACTTGCAAGCTTGACATCGCCTGTTTCTTTTGCAACTGCATATGCTTTAACAGTAAGCGTTGATGCGCTGCTTAAAAGTGAGTCCGCCATAGCAGCCGCTGTTCCCGCAGTTAAAAGCAATGCAGCCGACTCGGCAACTATCCTTCCAACACCCAGCAATACTCCCACCAGTATTCCCGAAATAGAGTTTGGTATAACAACTTTGTATATAGTCTGGAGCTTTGTGGCTCCCAAAGCAAGCGATCCTTCTCTGAAAGAATTCGGAACTCTTTTTATAGCCTCTTCGGTCTGCCCTATAACCGTTGGAAGAAGCACTATCGAAAGTGTCAGGGAGCCTGCAACAAGCGAATATCCCAAGTGCATCACCTTTACAAACGCAAGCATTCCAAACAATCCGAAAACTATGGACGGAATACCAGACAGCGATGTTGTTGTAAACCTTATTAGCTCAAGCACTTTGCCCTGTTTTGCATACTCCGCCAAAAATATTGCACTGAAGATTGATATCGGAAGCGCAATTAGCAAAGACAGCGCAATCATAAACAGGGTGTTTACTGCAAGAGGCAGTATTCCCTCGCCGGGCCGCGTTACTTTGAAACGAACTGTCGAACCCGCACTTATTGTGCTTTCAATTTCCTTATACTGTTCAACGCTCATTCCAACAGTGTTTTCACCATCTACTTTTCTCAATATATCTCCGGCTTTAAGCGGAAAGAGTTCTCCGTCATTTGATATTGCGTTTCTAAGCGGAGAATTTTTGTCCAGTGTTTTGATTTCTATATATTCTTTTGTGTCATATTTTACAGTTGCAACATCTATCATAAGTCCGCTGTCGCCTACTGCGACATCAACATATTTTGTTTCTGCGTCAAAGTTTCCGGTCAGGAAGTGTATATCTATAAGGCTTGCTCCTTCGCTGACAATGTAGCCTATAACAAATCCCAGGAAAACAATTATTATTGCTGCACAGAAAATCATAAGAAACCTAAAGATTCCGTCCTGTATCATCACTCTTTTTCTCATATCAATATTTCCCCATTCTCTTTGTCAGTCTGCTAAGGAATATATTTATAACAACTATGAATACCAACAACACGCTGCCTGTTGAAAAAAGCATCTCTTCATGCAAACCAGCAGCATAGCTCATTTCCAAAACAACATTCGTTGTAAGTGGTCTTATAGGATCAAAAATACTTGTAGGTATGCCACCTGCAACGTTTCCGGCAACTAGCACAACAGCCATCGCTTCGCCTATCGCACGGCCTACGCCAAGAACTACACCCACCAATATTCCTCTTCTCGCTGCAGGCAAAAGCACATGCATAGTCGTATATACTTTTGAAGCCCCAAGCGCATACGATGCCTGTCTATATTCCTGTGGAACGCTGTTTATGGCATTTTCAGCAATAACAATCATCGTCGGTAAGATCATCATTGTAAGTACAATAATAACCGCAAGGAGAGATTCTCCATACGGGTGCGATGAAATCATATTTATCTTCGGTACAATAAATCCTAACCCGAAGATTCCGTAGATTACTGAAGGAATGCCTGCCATAAGCATTACTCCGCTTCTTATCGCTTTCTGTACTCTGGGAGGAGCAAGCTCCGAAAGGAACGCGGCCGCAAACAGGCTTATAGGAACGCCGACCAATATAGCTCCGCCTGTTGCAAGTATAGAGCCTATTATCATATACAGTATCCCGAATTTGGAATTGCCCGCAACATCGCTGGGATCCCATTCCATCCCTGAAATAAAGTCTAGAAAAGAATATGTTCCTTCTTTGTTAAACCATAAGAAAGGCTGGATGCCTTTGCTTAGTATGAAAATTATAATAAATGCAACAGCTAATATGGAAACATAAGAAGATATTCTAAATATCATTTCAATAATGGGTTCATGTATTTTCTTTTTTCTCATTTCTGCCTCACTACTCATATATGAGAAATATGCTGACGGAAATCCGCCAACATATCCCCCACAGTAAACTGTCCAAGTTCAATCATTATTTAGCTAAGAGGAATAGCGCCTTTTTCAGCGATTATTTCTTTTGCTTCGTCCGTATCAATCCAGATAAGGAATGCTTTAGCTGCATCTGTAAGATTAGCTTCGTGATATACAATGTTGAAAGGTCTTGATATTTTGTATGATCCGTTAAGTACGTTTTCAACTGTAGGCTCAGCACCTTCAATCAGCACACCTTTAACGGTCTCGTCAAGATATGTGAATGATACGTAGCCGATTGCAAGCGGTGTCTCAGCAACTGTTGCCTGAACATTTCCGTTTCCGTCTTTGATTAATGCGTCTGCTGTCAAAGCATCTTCGAAGTCCACTATTTCTTCAAATGCTCCGCGTGTGCCTGAGCCGTCTTCACGTGAGATTACTGCGATTTCAGCGTCGATTCCGCCGACTTCAGACCAGTTTGTGATCTCGCCAAGATATATTTTCTGCACCTGCTCAACTGTAAGTTCGCTTACTCCGTTTTCAGGATTTACGATTACTGCGATTCCGTCATATGCAAGAACTTTTTCAGTCATGCCGTATTCTTTTTCGGAATCTTTGATGTTGCGCGATGCTGTACCAAGCATTGTTGTTGCATCGTTTGCGTTCTTTACGCCGCCAGATGAACCGATGCCTTCATATGTGTATGTAACTCCCGGATATAAAGCCATGAACTCATCACCGAGTGCCACGCCGACTTTTTCAACCGATGTTGATCCGGAAACTGTGATATCTCCTTCAACATTTTCCGGCATTTCCATTGTTTCTTCTGCTGCAGCACCGTCAGCCAGAGGAATAGCGCCTTTTTCAGCAATTATTTCTTTTGCTTCAGCTGTATCTATCCAGATAAGGAATGCTTTAGCTGCGTCTGTAAGATTAGCTTCGTGATATACAATGTTGAAAGGTCTTGATATTTTGTATGATCCGTTAAGTACGTTTTCAACTGTAGGCTCAGCACCTTCAATCAGCACACCTTTAACGGTCTCGTCAAGGTATGTGAATGATACGTAGCCGATTGCGAGCGGTGTCTCTGCAACTGTTGCCTGAACGTTTCCGTTTCCGTCTTTGATTAATGCGTCTGCTGTCAAAGCATCTTCGAAGTCCACTATTTCTTCAAATGCTCCGCGTGTGCCTGAGCCGTCTTCACGTGAGATTACTGCGATTTCAGCGTCGATTCCGCCGACTTCAGACCAGTTTGTGATCTCACCAAGATATATTTTCTGCACCTGCTCAACTGTAAGTTCGCTTACTCCGTTTTCAGGATTTACGATTACTGCGATTCCGTCATATGCAAGAACTTTTTCAGTCATGCCGTATTCTTTTTCGGAATCTTTGATGTTGCGCGATGCTGTACCAAGCATTGTTGTTGCATCGTTTGCGTTCTTTACGCCGCCGGATGAACCGATGCCTTCATAAGTATATGTAACTCCCGGATATAAAGCCATGAACTCATCACCGAGTGCAACACCGACTTTTTCAACCGATGTTGATCCGGAAACTGTGATTTCTCCTGCAATCTCTTCGGCAACTTCTTCAGCATTACCTTCTGATGAAGCGCCGTCTGCAAGAGGAATAGCGCCTTTTTCAGCAATTATTTCTTTTGCTTCAGCTGTGTCTATCCACTCAAGGAATGCTTTAGCTGCATCTGAAAGGTTTTCTTCGTGATATACAATATTGAAAGGTCTTGATATTTTATATGATCCGTTAAGTACGTTTTCAACTGTAGGCTCTGCATCTTCTATGAGTACGCCCTTAACGCTTTCATCAACATAAGTAAACGATACATAACCGATTGCAAGCGGTGTCTCTGCAACTGTCGCCTGAACGTTTCCGTTTCCGTCTTTAATGAGTGCGCTTGCTGTAAGAGCATCTTCAAATTCAACGATTTCTTCGAATGCTCCGCGTGTGCCTGAACCATCTTCACGGGATACAACTGCGATTTCAGCGTCTTCGCCGCCGACTTCCGACCAGTTTGTGATTTCACCGAGATAAATTCCCTGTACCTGCTCAACTGTAAGTTCGCTTACTCCGTTTTCAGGATTTACGATTACTGCGATTCCGTCATATGCAAGAACTTTTTCTGTCATGCCATATTCTTTTTCGGAATCTTTGATGTTGCGCGATGCTGTACCAAGCATTGTTGTTGCGTCATTTGCGTTCTTTACACCGCCGGATGAACCGATACCTTCATAGGTATAAGTAACATCGGGATATAAAGCCATGAACTCATCACCAAGTGCTACACCGACTTTTTCAACTGATGTTGAACCTGAAACTGTAATTTCACCGGACAATCCAGCTGCTGCAGCTTCTGTAGGTGCGCTCGTTTCTTCAGCATTGTCAGCACCGTTACATGCCGCAAAAGAGACAAGCACTATTGATAAAAGCAATGCAATTATAATCTTAAGTGTTGTTTTTTTCATAATTTCCTCCATAGTTTGTATGAGGACATACTAAATCAACACTATAATCATAGTATCTCTCTTTTGTAATTTCTGTGTAAAATGAATGGAAATTTTTTTAAATTAAATAAGTGACTTTATAATCCAGATTATTAAAAGATGCAGCGGATAAAAAACATAAAAAAACCATCGCGAAAATGTTCCGCTTACGCCTCTTTTGCCGTTATAAAAATATAGCAGAACCATCGGTAACAGATAAAAAAGAAACATAAGATATTGCGCGTTAATTACCCTGTACTGAATCAATATTGCAGCCTGCATAATCAAAACAAGTATAGCACCCCACAGCACTTTTTTTGTGCCGTCTTTTGTGCTTGCAAAAAGAATAATCATCAGGACTCCGAACGCTCCATGGTCGCTCCCTATAAGCTCTGCCGCAAGAGCGATCCCAAGCGGCACTAAAAGCTTTAAAAAACTATCGCCGCGTTCAAAAAAATATATAGCAACAAGCCCTAAAAAAAGAGTGAAAATCACATTCGGTTTATAGACTTCACTGCTGAAAGCCAAAACATACGGAGCTTGTGCTATAAGAGAAAAGATAAACAGTCGAATGGCATACTTTTTTACATCTCTAGTTTTAAAATACCCTTCTGCAATAAAGTACGCAAATATTGGAAACGCAATCCTTCCTATTGCGCGCATTGCATAATTCTCATCGAAGAAAGCCACTGCAACATGGTCGGTTAACATAGCAGCAGCTGCAATAATTTTAAGCCATAGTGCATTAAATATTTTATTATTTTTTTTTACCGAAGAATTGTCCATACTTAGCTTTTTGCTATCTTGTCAGCAATATACAAACCGTGCGCAGCTGCATGCGACAGCGAACGAGTAAATCCTGCACCGTCTCCGATAGCATATATCTTTTTACATCCATCAAGCTCAAAGTCTTCAGCCGAAGGACGCGCACTATAGTACTTACATTCAATTCCGTAAAGCAGAGTGTCAAAGTTTGCAGTTCCAGGCGCAACTTTATCCAGCGCATGAAGAGTTTCTATGATATTGTCAAGCTGACGCTTTGGCATACACAGGCTTAAATCTCCCGGCACAACATCCAGCGTCGGAACTGTAGTAGACTGCTTAAGCCTCTTTTCCTGAGTACGTCTGCCTATTTCCAAATCACCAAGCCTCTGAACCAATATGCTTCCTCCGCTGATTAAGTTTGCAAGAGAAGCTACATACCTCGCATACTCAATAGGGTTTTTAAATGGCTGTGTGAATCTTATTGTAGACAAAAGTGCAAAATTTGAGTTTTGCGTTTTGCGCTCAATATCTCTGTATGAATGGCCGTTTACCGTCAGAACTCCATCTGTGTTTTCAATTACAACATTTCCGCGTTCATTAAAACAGAACATACGCGTCACATCACCATACTGCTTTGAACGATACCATATCTTCGGCTCATATATCTTTTTGCTGAAGTGTTCCCAAACGATGGACGGAAGCTCCACTCGAACACCGATATCCACCTGGTTGTTTGACATCTCTATATCATTTTTTGTACACCATTTGGCAAATTCGCGGCTTCCGACACGCCCGACTGCAAATATGATACTGTCCGCCGTTACATCCCCATCATTCGTTTTAACCACATGTGCCTGTTTATCCACATCCACAACTTCTGTTCCGGTCAGGATTTCTATTTTATCATTAAGATATGCAATTAATTTCAGCATCGTTTCAAAATTGCTGTCTGTTCCAAGATGTTTAAGCTGGGCTTGCTGCATATGAAGGTCATATTTCAGACACTCTCGCTTAAGCTCGTCATCGGGGACATACCGCTCTGTTGTCGCGCCGAAACCGACAAGAATTGAATCAGCCTGTTCTATATAGTTCATTACCATATCTTCCGGCAGAAAGTCCGGCAGCCATCCGCCATATTCCGTTGATATAATATACTTACCGTCAGAAAACGCGCCAGCTCCTGCCATACCTTCCATGATGGAACATGTCTTGCAATGGATGCAGTTTGAAAGATGTTTTTGAATCATCGGGCATGATCTTAAGTCCAGAGACTTTCCTTTTTCAAACAATACTACATCAAGCTCCAGATTTTTTTCTATAAGTCTATATGCGCTCATAAGGCCGCCTATTCCGCCGCCGATTATTGCTACATCGTAATTTTTCTTGTTTGCTTTCATAAAAATAACCCCGCTGTAAAATATTTCGCAGGGTTATATTATAACATAAAGATATTCTGATGCTTATTTTTTTAAGTTTTACTTAGTTGCTACAAACATTCCATATTCAATTTCAATCACTAATTTCCCGTCATCATTTTTCATGTTTTCATAATAATCAAATAAAATAGACCTGTCGCTTCCTTTAACACCTGTTATAGAAGTGGTAGACAGTGCAAAATCAATTATATCATTAGTGTCAGTGACTTCCAGAAGGGCTGTTTGGCTCACAATTTTTACATCCGTAAAGTATTTTTCTAAATATTGCCTTCCATTCTGTAAATTAAATGTTATCTCTTCAGCCATTGACGATTGTGGTATTACTTTATGCAAAGTATTTCTAAAAAACCAATACATGCTTTTGCTTCCGCTGGTTGCAGTATAAAACTTACCTCCGCTTTTTAATATCCTATACACTTCACTTACGGCTTTATCAATGTTCGGAACATGGTATAGCATAGCATGGGCAATAGCAAAGTCCTTGCTCTCATTAACAAAAGGAATGTCTTGAATATCTATCTGCATCACATCTATATTATCTAAGTGTCCATATCTTTCTTTTAAACCTTCCACCATACCGGAAGTATAATCAGACATAACCAAATGACATCTTTGTGCAACATCATCAATGATATTTACCCAGTCCTTGCCTGTGCCGCTTCCAAACTCAGCTATTTCGCATCCGTCAAAAAAATCATACTCGTCCGTCATCCACTTGTTACTGTTGCCGCCCACTTTATATTTATCATATAAGGATACGCGGGTATTTAGATTCGTTCCATCTTTATATTGTTTTAAAACATTCTTTTTGTCATACATTAATGAATTTCCCATTCAGTCTCCTTTTTGTGGCTTTTTATGCATTTTATACCTTTTTTAAGCAAAAAGAAAGTCCGGATGTAAATCCGGACGTTTATTTATTTTCTTCGTTCTTTAACATATAGTACTGAGCCTATTATGCCAAACATAAGCCCGATCATTTGCAGCACGCCGACTATAAGCTCAAGCCAAAGCCACATAGGAATAAATCCACCTACCATTAGCAAAGGCACAAGAAATCCTATACCGACGCACACGCCGCCTGCGATGAATAAAAACTTTGGCCTAAGAATTTTGTCCATCGTATAACCAACATTTCGTTATATGGGAATTACCCAAATCAAACTCTGGCGGTTCTTTCACATCACATAGCCCTGCGATTTTCTTGGGGCATCTTTCATGATAATGGCAGCCTTTTGGCGGATTAACCAAGTTTGGCGGTTCTCCTGCCGGCACTTCTTTAAACACTGTCGCATTTTTTGCATCAGGTTCTGATGTAGCTAAGAGCAACGCTTGCGTATAAGGATGTTTTGAATCGTTAAGCAACGCTTCAACCGGTGCTTTTTCTATAATTCTTCCAGCATACATAACAAATATTCTGCTCGAGAAGAATCTAACAGTAGATAAGTCATGTGTGATATAGATAACTGATAGATCATGTGCCTGCTGAAGCTTTTCAAGAAGTTTTAACACTTCAACACGAACTGAAGCATCAAGCATTGATACAGGTTCGTCAGCAACGAGCAGCTTCTGTCTTAATATTATCGCTCTTGCGATAACAACACGCTGCTGCTGGCCTCCGCTTAGCATATGAGGGTATTTATTGATAAAGTCATCCACAGGAATAAGGCGAACTTCTTCCATTGATTCGCGGATGCGTCTTTCCTGTTCATCTTTATCTTTTATACCGTTACAAATAAGTGCTTCTGCAAGTATAGTGCGTATAGTCATAAACGGAGCTATAGCGCCGAACGGATCCTGCTGAACATAGCCAACCTGAGAATGGTATTCCCTTTTCTGCTCTTTTGTAAAACTTGTTAGGTCATCACCTTCAAAAACAATATTTCCTTCTGTAGGTTCATAAAGACCAAGAATAGTTTTCATAAGCGAGGTTTTTCCGCAGCCGGACTCACCAACTATTGCGATTGACTCTTTTTTGCCTAAATCGAATGTTACTCCGTCAACAGCTTTTACGTGTCCTGCACTGCCAAAGCCAAACTTTTTAAGTTTAAACCATACCCTTAAATCTTTAACATTTAGGATATTTTCTTCAAAAGTGTTCTCAGAACTTTTTATTTCGTTTGAATTAATATTTGTCATAAGTCTCCCTCCCCATTAATCCGCATGCAGCCAGCATTTAACTACTGAATTGCCTTTTTTGATTGTCGGTGGATTCTTATCACACCTTTCATGCTTGTATGGACATCTGGGAGCAAATCTACAGCCTTCAGCTAAATTTATTAAGCTTGGCGGTTTGCCTTCAATAAATTCAAGTTCCTGTTCTCCTCTTAGTCTTGGCACAGAAGCCATAAGCTTTTGTGCATATGGATGCAGAGGCTTATTAAAGAAAAGCTCAGAATCAGAAACTTCGACAATCTCGCCCGCATACATTACTGCTACTCTGTTTGCAAGCTCGCTTGATGTTGCGATGTCATGTGTGACAAGCATAAAGCTTGCCTGATTATCCATCTTGATTCTCTTTAAAAGATTCATAATATTGCACTGTGTTAAAACATCAAGCGCGGATGTTGGTTCATCAAGAATAACCAAATCAGGCTCTGTTATAAGAGCCATAGCAAGAGCTGCTCTCTGCTGCATTCCGCCTGAAAGTTCAAATGCATATCTATAGAGGAAGTCAGTTGGAACGCCAACATATTTAAAATATTCGGCAGCTTTGTTAAAAGCATCATCCTTGCTCATACCTTCGCCTATAATCAAAGGTTCGGCAACCTGATCACCTACTCTTAAAACTGGATTGAGCGATGTCATAGCAGCCTGAGGCACTAAGGACATCTTCTTCCATCTAACATTCTTTCTATATGCTTCATTGCCCAAAGCCATTGTGTCTTCGCCGTTTAAAAGAATCTGTCCATCATATTTATGAACATTTCTCGGCAGAAGTCTTAGCAAAGCTTTTGTAAATGAGCTTTTTCCGCAACCGGATTCTCCCAACACAACTACAGCTTCGTTTTTATTCATTACAAAATCTACACCATCTACAGCCTGAACTACTCCAGCGTCCGTTATGAAGTGTA
Organism: Christensenellaceae bacterium; assembly: GCA_963677605.2. GTDB lineage: Bacteria > Bacillota > Clostridia > Christensenellales > UMGS416 > JAGLOK01. The sequence continues at coordinate 1,085,907 of CAXXDX010000006.1, forward strand.
AATACAAATCTTTGATTTCCAATAACTTTGTTTTATTTTCTTGTTTCATATTCATTCCTCCTTATTGATCTCTAAGCCTAGGATTGAATATTCTGTCAAGAGCAAATCCAACCATCGCAAATGAAAATCCTGTAATCATTAATAACACAGCAGGTTCCAAAATCCAATAATACTGTCCATTCCACAAGGCGCCTGAATTATATGCGTCATTGATTAATTTTCCCCATGTTGGAAGCGTAGGATCTCCCAGTCCCAAAACCGCAAGAGAAGCTTCAAGGAAAACATAGTTAGGAATAGAAAGAACCAAGCTTGGGATAAGCATAGGAATTATCTTCGGAATCATATATCTGAATATAATTCTTGAGTTGCTTGCGCCATACACTCTGGCTGCTTCAATAAATGTAGATTGTTTTACCTGCAGGAATGTCGCTCGATAAGTCTTTATCGAAGCTGAGAATATACTCAAAAGTATTACTGTTCCGAGTATAACCCACAAGCTGCGCGAGTAAAATGTACCAACCATTATTAAAATCGGCAGGAATGGCAACATCATATTAACTTCAGTTATTCTCTGAATTCCCTGATCAATCCAGCCTCCGAACCATGTTCCGGTAGCCGAAATCGCCATAGTTATTATTGATATACCAAATGCTGCAATTAAACCAAAGGCCAAAGCTATCGGTGCGCCCCAAAGCAATGCTGTTGTTATGTCTCTTCTTAGGTGGTCAGTACCTGCAATACCAAATACCTTTCCATGAACAACAAGCTCAGCATACACTTTAGTGTTAGGTTCAAAAGCTCTGATTCTTGTTTTTATGATATATGTACCGTTAAGAATCTGTGGATCATCATTATCGACTGATTCTTCAGTTGAAAACAAACCTATCATTGGGTTAATTTTCCCTGCTCTTCTGGTCAGCTTGCTGTCTTGTGCAAACTTAAACCTGTATGTCGGGGCCATACCACCGCTGGCAGTTCTAATCTCTCTGCCTTCCGGTGTAATAATAGATGCCTCTATATATGGCTGTTTATCGCCAAACTCAGACTTAACATAGTACATGATTTCCTGATAATAATCATCTTCAGCAAAATCAAATTCATAATAATATGTTACATCCATTATTCCATCTTGAGTATTGTCTTCAACTGTAACATTTTCATAGTTTTTTGAAGTTTCGTCAGTTAAAACACAATAGAAACCTTCAGGCAACTTAGCATTTCTAAATAAGTTTACCCAAGTAGGCGGTACTTTTTCAGGATTGCGATATACATCCTCTTCATTTCCACGCCAGTTTATAACAGCCTGATCATAAGGAATGACAATAACTGTGCCTATTGCTAGACATATAACAAGAAATATCATTATTAATCCAACTACCGCAGTAGGATAATGTTTAATATCTGATAAAAATTTCTTCACAACTCAACCTCCATTTCCTGCGCCGACTTTTACGCGAGGATCAACCAAAGCATATAAGAAGTCAAGCAAAAATACTGTGATAGCGAGCAAATATCCATAGATGATTGTTGTTCCCACTATAACTGCAGTATCATAATGTCCCACAGCTTCTACAATTACTGTTCCTAATCCGGGCCACTGGAAAATCTTTTCCGTAAGCATTGCGCCCATCCAGCTTGTAATAAAGATAAGCGAAAAGCTTGTCATTATTGTAGGAAGTGTAGGTCTTAAAATATATCTACGCTTAATCAATTTAGATGGTAATCCTTTTGCCTTTGCCATTTCCACATAATCTTCACTGGAATATATCATAAAAAATGTACGCCATGAGTATATCGATGCGAAAGATTGGCTTACAAGCAGTGATACAACCGGAAGTGTTAAATGTCTTAAAACACTAAATGCATACGGCCATCCCTCTTCAGGAGGCGGTGCATCTATCATGCCTGAGAAAGGCAATATTTTAAAGATTGATGCGAAAATCAATATCAGGAATATACCATAAAACCACGCAGGCATGGATGACAGCGGTGATAGTGAAATAAACATTTTATCTACCAGCGAGCCATATTTCCTTGATAATGCTAGTGAAAACCGCAATAGCAAAGAAAAATAATATCAAATTCGATGTTCCCATCAAAAGAAGTGATGGTCCCAATCTTTCAGAAATTATCAGTTTCACCTGCTTTGAGCCTGCATCTGATACCATTATTGATGCTTTACCAAAATTAAGAGTTACAGCTTTCCATAAGAACTTAAAGCTTTTTACAACGAACGGCTGATCTAAACCGAGCCTTTTATATTCCAACTCTCTCTTTTGTTGAATATATTCTTTTCTGCTTTCAGGTGACATGTTTCTTGTGTTTGGATCTTTTGCAGCTGCCTGCGTAATCTGATCGTCAACCTGAGCTTTTTGAAGCTCATCAACATATCCACCCATATTTGCAATAAGAATTGTTAAATATACTCCAACTACTACCGTTAAAGCCAAAGCTATAATACGTGTTGCAGAATATTTTAAAATTCTTGTTACAGAAGAACTTTTTGTTACTTTCTTATTATTTTCATTCATTATTCTCACCTTGTTTATATGCAATAATTATAATTGAGGTAAGGCGTTTCCGCCCTACCTCAACATTTGAGTTATTGACTCTTAATCAATATTAATCTACAACAAACTCAGCAGGAACAATTGCCGGTGCTGCTACAGCTTTTGGAGATATAACTACCTCGATCTTGCAAGCACCTTCACCAAGTTTAGATATTGTGTCTGATGATAATACTACTTCATAGTAACCATCTTCAACTGCTTCCAATTCAACTACTTCAGCGATTTCGCCTTTTGAGTCAAACAGTAAGTATTTAGCAGCTGCTACAGCTGATGCTGCATATTCATCACCATTAGGATCTTCAACATATACTTCAAATACTGCTTCAGTATCTGCAGCAACGCTTGAAGGACCGTCAACAGTTACAGTTGCAACCATAGGCTCTGATAAGAATGCCCATCTGTTTTTGTCTTCTTTATAGTCAGCATAAGCTGATACAGTCAATGAACCTTCAGTAGGTAATACACTGCTGATGTAATATGGGCCGCAGCCGATTACAAAGTGTCCGTTTGCTCCGTAGAAAGCAAGTGAGTTTTCATAAGCAGCTTTTGCTTCGTCTGCTGTTACATACTTACCCATTGTAGGTTCAAAAGGAATGTATGATTCTGCAGCAGCTTCTGTATAAGCGTCATTAAGGTATTCAAGACAAGGACCTGCAAGGTAGTTCAACCATTCGACTGAATCATCATCAGCAGCTCCGCCGCTTGAGTATGAAGCCAATCCGCTCATAACTACTTTGTTACCAGCAGCAACTGCAGACCATGAAGCCTGAGCGCCTGTTGAGTCATATGTCCAGCCCATTACCAAGTCGCCAACGCCGTTTTCTGCATCCAGTGAATATGTATCTGTGTATACTTCAACAACGATTGGTTCTTCTGATACGATTCTCCAGCCTTTGAACTGATCCAAAGTACTAAGGAATGAAGGAGCAAGGTATTCGTCATACAATGGGCTTCCTTCGTATGCTGTTGCAAATCCCATTATCTGAACCATCATGATGTCAGCTATTGTAATAGGTGTTCCATCATGCCAAGTAAATTCGCCTAAGTCATCACCTAAGTAATATACTGCTTTTGATTTTGCTGTTATCTTTTCGTCAGAACCTGCAAGAATCCAAGTTTCTGATTCAACATCCCAGTCAACCATAGCGTCTTCCGGAACAACGATTTCATCTTCAAATGAAAGAGTAACCCAGTCATATGTGCTCTCTACAGGAAGACCTGTCTGAACAACAACTTCTGCTTTTACAGCGCGTTTCGGGTATCTGAGTCCTGTATATGGATCATCAGCAAACAGATAGTCACGAGTGAAGTTTAAGTACTGGTTGTCATATGTCTGGTTTGTGCCTGCGATTGGGTTAACAGGATCCTGGATAGGAGCAGCCTGGTTTGCCCAAACTAAGTCTCCGCCTTCTCTGTCGTTAAACTTAAGAGTGTAGGCTGTCATGTTGCTGCCGTCAACGCCAGCTGCAAGGTTATATGATGTTGAAACATCTGTGTCCCAAACTGTGTAAGCCAAGCTGTCACAAATCCAAATGTGGTTTGAATAGTAAGCTTCTAAATCAAACAGTTTTGAGAAGATTTCTCTTCTTTCTTCCATTGAAGAATATCTGTTGTATGCAACATCTTCTAATAATGTGTTATCTTCGTCTGAAATAACTTTAGCTGCGAATTCTGGCATACCATAGCGGCTGTCAGGTGAGCAGAAGTCATGCCATGTGATACCGGAGTCACGAGTTATTGTAGAAGCACCCCAGCCACCTGTGTAGATGTCCCAGTGACCTGTCTGCGGTGTGTTACTCTGGATAGCTCCCCAGCATTCTGCTGAAGTTTTGTACTGACGGTCAACTCCGAATCCAACTTCTTCAAGAAGGTTAGAAACATAGTCACCGATGTTCTGACGAACGCCGTCTTCATTACGTATTAAGAAAACAAAAGTTATAACTTCGCCGTTTTCTTCATATTTGCCATCAGCATTCTTTTCGAATCCGTTGTCAGCCATAATCTGCTGCATTGCTGCGATAGCTGCTTCTTTATCATGAGCAAGCTTAGCTTCTGCAACACGTGCATATTCTACATAACGTGCATAGTCAACATCAGAAGCACTGACGCAGAAATAACGAGGCATTGCTGCACCGTCAAATATCTCTGATACAATGTAGTCGCGGTCAACAAGTTTGCTCATTGCAACGCGGAATTCACGAATAGCAAATGGGTTAAAGCTGCCATCATCAAATGTTGCAACGTTTAACATAAGCTCATAGTAAGTTCCTGGAAGGTTTACATTGTCAAGGCCAGCAGCTTCAATTTCGCTTTTATATTTACCAGGCATAGAACCTGCAAATATATCGATTTCGCCAGCTTCAAGCTGAGTAACCGCTGATTCTTCTGTAACACCTATCATTGTTATAGAATCAAGCAATGCACCCGGCTCCGCTTCAACAACTGGTTCCTCAGTTGCCTCTTCGGTTGCTTCTTCTGTAGTTTCTTCAGTTGCTTCTTCTGTAGCTTCTTCAGTTGCCGCAGCAGCTGTTTCAGATGGTGTAGGTTCTTCTTCTTTTTTGCAGGACGCAAAAACGCTGAAAACCATTACCAGCGCCAAAAGAAACACAACTAATTTTAATGTTTTGTTCTTTTTCATCATTACTCTCCTTATATTTATTTCTTTTTTCATATGTTCAAGGAAAATATCCATCGTTTCACGATATAAATATTCTCCTACAACATACCCATTATTTTCACATATTATCAATGCTATGTCAATGATTTAGACTTCTTTTTAGACATAAATACGACATATTTTCACAATATTTTAGTGATATTGACCGTTTTTGTATGATTTATGTATTTTTATGCACAATGTATTATAAATATAATTATTTTTGTGCAATCTGTTTGAAAATCAAAATACTTTATGCCGTTAAATCAATAAAGTGATTTGTATTTGTTTTCAAGGTACTTAGCATAATATACAGGATTAAATTCTTCTCCTGTCGCGTTTTTAATAATTACATCGTCATTTAACAATTTTCCGTATTTATGCACGTTTTCCTTAAGCCAATTCGTCACAGCTGTAAGGTCTCCGCTTTTTATTGCTCCGTCATAATCAATTGAGTTTTTCATGGTGTTTTCAAACTGCGCAGAATATGCGGTGCCTAATGCATATGTCGGGAAATATCCAAACAATCCATATGACCAGTGTATGTCCTGAAGAACACCCTGAGCATTGTTAAGGAGGCGTGATGCCAAGGAAATCATGATACTTTTTGTTCCATATTTCAGGAAGATCAGAAATCGCAACATCGCCGTTGAAAATAAGCCTTTCAATCTGATAGCGTATCATAATATGAAGGCTGTATGTAAGTTCGTCAGCCTCTACCCTAATAAAAGACGGTGAGGAATAGTTAATATATTTAAAGAAATCATCTTCTGAAATATCTATAAACTGACTCGGGAAGACTTCTTTTGCTTCTTTATAAACGTGTTTTGAAAAATCCTTTGATCTTCCGATATTGTTTTCATAAATGCGCGACTGCGATTCATGCATTGACATTGAAGCTCCGTCATAGATGGCAGTATAGTTATAGTCAGGATTGATGTTAAGCTGATACATTGCATGTCCGCCTTCATGAAGCATCGAAAAAATCGATGATGCAAGGTTGTCTTCTTTATAGAAGGTCGTAAACCTGATGTCATTTGTATTTGATCCTGATGTGAAAGGATGTTCGCTTGTCGCTATTTTGCATCTGTCATCGGATAGCCCCTGAAGCTTGAACAGTCTTTCTGCAAGTTTTTTCTGCCCGTCAGCATCAAATCCTTTTGCATTGATTCTCTCTCTTATAGCTGCTATCTCTTTAAGTTTCGGACTGTTAGCAACATATGCATTAAGCGGAACTACAGATTTTTCAACTTCAGCAAAAAACTTGTCCAATGTGTCCATAGTCAGTCCGCGCTGGTAATCATCCAACAGAGTGTTATACGGAAGAGCCTCAGGATCTATATATTTTGCAAAACGCTTTGTAAAGTCAATAAGCTTTTCAAGGTTTGGTGCAAAGATATCAAAATCACTCTTTTTTCTCGCATCAATCCATACTGTTTCGGATTCTGAGCGAAGTTTTTGATAGGCCATCATCTCTTCAATAGGAATGCATGTTGCATGCTTATAGTCATGATAAAGCTCATCCACCTGAGCTTTTGATGCTGCATCAAGGTCGGAAACTTCTTTCAGTTCAGCAAGCAAATCTCCTGTCCTTTTGCTCGTCATTATCTTATGGATTTCTCCGCTTATTATTGACGCCGCGATAGCTCGACCTTCAGCCGATTCATGCGGCGCAAATGTTGAGCCGTCCCAGTTTAATAACATCATTGAATGTCTGTAAGCAAATAGTTTTGTCTGTAAGTCATTTAGTTTCTGAATTAATTTTACTTTTTCCATAGTTGTACCTTTCTTATATTTATTATCTGTTTGTTATAAAGTTTTAAGCGCTTCAACAGTATTTTCAAAATGCTGTCCTCTTGAAGCTTTCACCAGCACAGTATCGCCGGTTTTTATTTTGTCTTTAATCTCTTTAATAAGCATATCCTGAGTTTCATACCAAAAAGTATCAATTCCACACTGTTTAGCTGCCTCTGCTGTGTTTTTTGAAAGCTCGCCTGCGCAAAAAAGCACATCAACTCCGCTTTTTGCCGCATATTCTCCCACTTGTTTATGAAGCTTTGGAGCATAATCTCCCAATTCACCCATGTCGCCTAGCACACAAATCTTGCGTCCGTCAGCAAATCCAAGTATATCAATTGCCGCTTTCACGGATTTCGCAATAGCATTGTAAACATCGTTTAATATTGTTATCCTGTCGGTTTTTATAACTTCCATCCTTTTTCCAACAGGTTCAAAATCAGAAATACCATTTATTATCTGCTCTTTTTCAATTCCCAAATCCATTCCGATTGCAGCAGCTGCAAGAGCTGAATATATCAAATGATTTCCGGGTTTTGAAATGTGGGCTTTAAGTTTCTTTCCTTTATACTCAGCAACAAATTCCGTACCTCCAAATCCCATGGGATTAATATCCTCAGCAATGATATCATTATTTTCATCAAACCCAAAAAAGCATTTTTTAAAATCACGGTTTTTTAAGGTAACAAGCATATCATCATCTCCGTTAAGATATGCTGTGAATCCTTCTTTTGCAAACTCGAATATTTCACACTTTGCCTTAAATATGCCCTCACGGCTTCCCAGATATTCAATATGTGTGTAATCGACATTCGTAATAACGCATATATCCGGCCTTGCAGTTTTGCTAAGCCTTTGTATTTCCCCGAAGTGATTCATTCCCATTTCAATGACAGCAACTTCATGCTCTCTTTTTAATCCAAAAAGAGTAAGAGGCACCCCGATTTCATTGTTGTAGTTTTTCTCTGATTTATGCACATTGAATTTCTGCGAAAGCACTGAGGCTATCATTTCCTTTGCGGTAGTTTTTCCAACACTTCCGGTTATTGCAACCACCTTCACGTCAAACAAACTTCTGTAGTATTCTGCAATATCTTTTAAAGCCTGAAATGTGCTTTTAACTTTTATATAGGGTTTATCTTCAATATCATTTTGTGAAAGCGTGCATACAGCGCCTTTTTCAAAAGCCTTGCCTATAAAATCTTGCCCGTCAAAGTTCTCGCCGACTATCGGAATAAAAAGACTTCCGGAAGTAAGGAGTCTGCTGTCCGTTTCTATTTTTGTTATATACGACTCATATAAGCTTGTCTCTCCGACAAACTCGCCGCCGCAGGCATCAGTAATTTCTCTTAAAGTCAACTTCTCCATTTAAGCCCCTAGCTAAACCGTTTGAGGGAAAGCTCTATTATTTTTTCACACAAATCATCATATTCAATCCCGACTGCGCCGGCTTCCTGCGGAAGAAGGCTTGTGGGTGTCATGCCTGGCAGTGTGTTTGACTCAAGGCAGAATATATCTCCCCATTCATCAAGCAGAAAATCTGTTCTGGAATATACATCAAGGCCCAATGCTTTGTGTGCTTTTACTGCGAGATTCTGCATCTTTTTTGTAGTATCATCATCAAGCTCAGCAGGCGTTATCTCTATTGTTGCTCCTGCCTGATATTTGTTTTCATAGTCATAAAAGCCCTGCTTTGGAATTATCTCAATTATAGGAAGAGCTTCTTCTCCCAAAACTCCGACTGAAAACTCACGGCCTTTAATATATCCTTCAATCAGAATATCGTCATTGTAAACTGATGCTTTCTCCATCGCTCCCCGTACTTCATCTTTTGAATATACAATAGAAACACCAATACTGGAGCCTCCTGAAGAAGGCTTTACAACACACGGGAAAGCAATCGCTTTTATTTTCTTTTCGAAATTCTCTTCATTTATTATTTCAAAGCCCGGTGTGAGAATTGCATTGTTCATAAATATACGTTTTGACAGCACTTTGTCCATTGCGAGCGCACTTCCCAAATATCCTGAACCTGTATATTTTATACCCTGAAGGTCAAAAGCTGCCTGAACCTTGCCGTTTTCTCCGTCTTCTCCGTGAAGTGCCATAAAAACAATATCCGCAGCCTTGCATATATCAAAAACATTTGCGCCGATTCTTGAGCTGTCATCTCTCATAGCTTTTAATTCATTAAGATTTGGGGCAGTCTTTTTTACGGCATCAACCTTGTTTTCACCTTCTTTTGCCGCGGCAAAAACTTTGTTAAAATCTTCTTCTTTCCCCTGATATCCAAAAAACAAATCCACAAGAACTGCACTGTGGCCCATTCTTCTGAGTGAATTTGCCACCATCTCACCGGTGCAGATGGACACATCGCGCTCTGCGCTCAGTCCGCCTGCCAATACCACTATGTTCATTAAAAGTCTCCTAGTTATAAAATTTGTCCAATTAGACATTATACTTCATTTTATTCTCATTTGCATCCCGGTGTTTTAAACATTTTATAAAATGTGTTTGGCTGATATAATATAAATGCTATATTTAACCACCAAACCACAAGGAGTCCACATGAATTACAGAGAGTTTAAAAAAAGCGGAATAAAAGTCAGCGAGATATCATTGGGAGCGGAACATATTGAAAAAGCACCGTATGACAAAGTAAAAACTATTATTGACATGGCCATGGATTATGGCGTTAACTACACAGATTTATTTATGGGTTCGCCCGATATACGCGACCATTTTGGCAAGGCGCTTAAAGGCAAGCGCGATAAAATGATGATTGCAGGACACCTCGGTGCAGACACAAAAGAAGGTCAATACCATAAAATTCGTGATATGAAGAGAATAAAAGAACTTTACTGGGATTTGCTTCGACGTCTTGACACAGATTACATCGATGTTGTCATGCTTCACAACATAGACAAGATGGATGATCTTGATATATGTTTAAATGACGGTATGCTCGACTTTGCATTGGAGCTTAAAAAAAGCGGTTCCGCCCGCATGATTGGGCTGTCCACTCATGTCCCGAAAGTAGCTTCAGCTGCAGTTAAAACAGGAGTTGTCGATACAATAATGTTCTCTGTAAATCCAATCTTTGATCTTATGCCGGAAGATGACGGCATCTACAGCCTGTTTAATAACATGGAAAGTTTTGATCCTATAGCAACACAAAATAATCCCCGACATAAACTGTATGCCGAGTGTCTTAAAGAAGATGTGGGAATAATCGTTATGAAAGCCTTTGCAGGCGGATTGCTGCTTGGTGAAAACAGCCCTATAAAAATGTCTTTAAACCAATGTATTAACTACTCTCTAAGCCAGCCTTCAGTTGTCACCGCGTCGCTTGGCTGCAGAGAGCCTGAAGAATTTGAAGAATCTTTAAAATACTATGAAGCCACTGATGAACAAAAAGACTTTGCCCAGATATATAAAAAGTCGCTTAACTGGGCGGATGACACAAGATGCGTTTACTGCAACCACTGCCTGCCCTGCCCTCAGGGAATCGACATAGCAGAAGCGATGCGTACTCTGGATGCAGGAGGAAATCCCCCCGATAATTGCATAAGCTGCGGAATCTGCGAAGAGCGCTGCCCGTTTGGCATCCCTGTTTCTGAGATTTTCTGTGGATAATTTATTTCAATAAATCCATTATTTTTGTTAAGGATGAAATTGTTTTTTCATACTCATCGTCCGGCAAAGCTTCTTTTAGATTCAAAAGATATGCACTTTCTACAGTATTAATATAAGGGAGAACGTCTATACCCTCTTTTGTTGCGGCATAGACATTCTCTCTTTTATCATCTTTATTTTTTTTGCAGGAAATATAATTGTTCTGTATGAGTTTATCCAATATAACAGAAAGCGTCGCTTTGTCCATAGCGCACACTTCGCCAATTGCTTTTGCAGATAAGCTCTCCGACTCCACAGCTCTTAACACCAAAGCCTGTCTGCAAGTAACATTATAAGGCTTTAACGATTTTGTAAGTCCGCTTTTTAAAAGTTTTGCGGCATCCATTAAGAGGCATGTAAGTTCGTCCATTTTATCTCCTATGCTATATTCTCACTGTGTTTATACGCAAAAGTTCCTGTTCCGCCAATAATGTTTGTCACATCATATCCCTGTTTGGAAAGCACAGAGCAAACCTGAGCGCTTCTAGCACCGGACTGGCAAACGATAAAGTACTTTTCGTCTTTTTCAAGATAGCTTTCAGGATCCGACATAATGCGTCCCATCGGAATATTGTCAGCACCTTTTATATGAAACATATTGTATTCGCCTATCTCGCGTACGTCAATCAGTTTGATTCCGCTGTCTAGCATTTTGTTAAGTTGAGTTACATCAATCTCCTCAAAGTTCTTTGTAAAAAACATATATTAATCTCCTTAAAATGATTGTTAAATTATTTATCGTTAGTATACGAACTAATATTGATTTTGTCAACTCATTCACAATCATTCTTAACATTTTGTACACACTTAATCATTGTAATTGATATGTGTTGTGTGATTATGCTTGAAAAGCAAACTTCATCCCATTAAAATTAAATCTAATAACCGTTTCCAAGGAGAATAAATGAAGAAAAAGGTCTGCATTATAACAGGCGCAACAAGCGGCATAGGGAAAGAAGCTGCAAAATCCCTTGTTCAATCAGGGCTTACAGTTATATTGGCATGCAGAAATATAGATAAGGCAGAACAATTGTGCGCTAAGTTTTCAGATGAAACAGGAAACCCAGATGTGTTCGCCATTGAATTTGATCTGTCTTCATTTCGTTCAATTGACGCATTTTGCGAAAAATTTCTTTCCCGCTTTAACAGGCTTGACGTACTTATTAACAACGCAGGTGTTATTTGTGACAGGCCGCAGAAAACCAAGCAGGGTTTTGAGATGACAATGGGAGTTAACTATATCGGCACATATTATCTTACCGAAAAGCTGCTTCCGATTCTTAAGTCAACAAAGTATTCGCGTATAGTAAATGTTACTTCAATCGTCGGAATAAAAAGCAATCTGAAAGATGAAATTTTAGACTTTTATAATATAAAACACGGTATGCAGGCATACGCAGCTTCAAAGCTTGCGCTGATATTATATACTGTCGATTTGGCGGAAAGATTAAAAAACTGTGAAGTGACATCTAATGCATTGCACCCAGGTGTCATAGCGACCAACATATGGACAGGCGAAGGTTTTCTAATGCGCGCAACCAAACCCTTTATGAAGTATGTTTGTCCTCCTGCAATACACGGAGCAAAAAGAGTAATCCATCTGGCTTTATCACCTGAAGTAAAAGACATATCCGGCTCGGTCTTTTCAAAAGAAAAAATGGTTACACCTAAAAAAAGCGCCGCAAACAGCGAATTAAGAAAAAAACTTATAATGGCTACACAAACTGCAATCAAAAAAACAGAAAACAGTCTATACTTATAGCAAAGCAATAATATTCGCTTTATTTATATGTGAATGCTAAAATCATTAAAGTCGAATGTTCCCGCACCCTGTTTTAATCCACACTCTTTCTCAATACAGCAAAAAGCTTCGTATACTCTGCCAATAAAATCATCAGGAATATCAAGCGAGTTGTGGGCAGGAAGTATTTTCTCTATATCATAGCTCATTATTTTTCTGACGGACTCTTTATAGACAATCGGATCAGTGCTGGGATAAAAAGCATATAATGTGCCCATATAAACCAAATCACCGCAAAATAAATATTTATTCTTCCTGTCATATATGCATATATGTCCGGGCGAGTGTCCGGGTGTATGAATTACTTCAAGGATGCGGCCGCCCAAATCTATGGTCTGGCCATCTGTAAGCACGCACGAAGGCTTTTTCCTGCACACTTTATACTCGTCTATATCAAATCCATCAGGAATACTTTGCACATCTTTTATAACATCTTTTTTTATAGCATTGTCCGGAATTGGAAGCCCTTCCTCCATCCACAGCGCATCTCCTTCATGCACAGAAATATCATTAAAATCGCCATGCCCTCCTATATGATCCCAATGAACATGCGTAGTAATAACTTTAACTGGCAGGTTAGTAAGTTTATTCACTTCCTTTTTAATATTTCCGATGCCAAGACCTGTGTCTATTAAAGCCGCATAATCCTTACCTAGAAGCAAATAGCTATGCATTTTCTCCCAATGATTATATTCGCTTATGGCATATGTTTTCTCATCTATTTTTTCAATGCTGAACCAGTCCATTATATGCTCCTTTTGTAATTTTCTAAAATTATAACATATAAATAATCTTTTTAATTGATTGGAATATTGTCTTTATGTAGATTATAATTACTATATTCCTACGAAAAACACGAGGCAGAACCAATGCAAAAACAATACAGCAACCTAATAAAATCAAGAAGATCGGTGAGAACATATATACATGAGCCGCTTTCCGAAGAAAATGGGATACTATTGCAGGAATATATAGACAATCTGTCCGATGTTCCGTTGGGAGTGAAAACACGGTTTATAATTATCGAAGCGGGCAGCATGGGACAAAACGCGATTAAACTCGGCACTTACGGCTTTATTAAAGGTGCATACACTTTCATTTGCGCTGCTGCGAAAAAAGAGGAATTTTCGCTTATATCACTAGGCTATCAGATGGAAAAGATAGTTCTCTATGCAACTGAGCTTGGATTGGGAACATGTTGGCTGGGAGGAACATTTAACCGCGGCTCTTTTGCAAAAGCCGTAAACCTTGGTCAGGATGAATTTCTTCCTATAATCACTCCAATTGGAGTTGCAGTCCAAAAGCTGAGGATGCGTGAAAAACTGGTACGCAAAGGTGCCAACAGCGACAGACGCAATCCGTTTGAGACAATGTTTTTTCTAAATAACTTCTCCACAAGATTGCTTAAGGAAAGCAGCAACAAATATATCAATGCACTCGAGATGGTTCGTCTAGCCCCCTCCGCTTCCAACAAGCAGCCATGGCTTATAGTTCTCGACAGCAAAAAAGATGTTTTCCACTTCTATCTCAACAGATTAAATAATTACACAGGCAATAAACTCGGCTTTGAGATGCAGGAAATAGATATAGGAATCGCCATGTGTCATCTTGAGCTTGCACTTATGGATGAAGAAATTACTGGTGAATTTTATGTGGACAGCCCAAAAATAAAAACTCCCGAGACAAAAAGCTCAGAAGTTAAGTATATGATAAGCTTTAAGGTAAAATAAAAATCCTCAAGTCTTTTCCTAGTTTGCATTTGTTCAACTGTATCCGCTTTCATAGTTTCTTGTTCCGTAAAAAAACTGCTGTCGCCCTTACATAGTTTTTTTCAAAAACTATTACAGCTTACGGCACAATAGACTGGAAAACCATCGCTTCACTCTTCTTTCCAGAATATTGTATGCCTTCGATTTACGCAATTGCCTTTGCTATATAATGAATTGCTGTGCAATTCATTGTGCTTGCCAAAATAAAAAGCCTAAAGTCTTTTCTTAGTTTGCATTTGTTCAGCTGTATCCGCTTTCATAGTTTCTTACGAAACTATTGTCGCGCAACGAGTTTTTCTGACGAAAAACTCTTGGGCTGCGCTTCGCTTGCCGAAACAAAAAGCCTAAAGTCTTTTCTTAGTTTGCATTTGTTCAACTGTATCCGCTTTCATAGTTTCTTACGAAACTATTGTCGCGCAACGAGTTTTTCTGACGAAAAACTCTTGGGCTGCGCTTCGCTTGCCGAAACAAAAAGCCTAAAGTCTTTTCTTAGTTTGCATTTGTTCAACTGTATCCGCTTTCATAGTTTCTTACGAAACTATTGTCGCGCAACGAGTTTTTCTGACGAAAAACTCTTGGGCTGCGCTTCGCTTGCCAAAATAAAAAGCCTCTGGTCTTTTTATTTTGGTTCCACATGTATCGTCACATCATGCAGGTCATCGTGCGCGTTGAGTAAATCAGTTTTTATCGAATCTGTTATGTCATGCGCGATTTTAACAGTAATATCTCCGTCGGTCAGCATATGAAGCTCAGCATAGTGGGCTCCTCCGACACTTCTTATTCTAACTTTGTGAAATTCATGAACTTCCGGATATTTGTTTTCCACTTCTTTTAAAGTTTCCAGTATATCTCCGTGAATCTGCGCTTCCATAATCTCGGCAAGCGAAGGTTTTACTATATCCCACCCTGCTTTAATCAAAAAGATTGAGACTATAATTGCCGCGACATTGTCCAAAAAGTAGTACTGAGGAAACATTCTTATAACAAAAGCTGCCACAAAAACAGGAATAGAGCTTATGGCATCGGTTCTGTGATGCCAGGCATTTGCAACAAGCACCGCACTCTTTAGTTTTTCGCCGCGTTTTTTTGTTATTCTGTATAAAAACTCTTTTATGCCGACCGAAAAAACGGCAACAACCAGCACCATAGCGCCGGGGGATGCTTCGGGAGGCGATGAAATAGTCTTTACGGCCTCGATTCCTATACTAACTGCAGCAGTACACAAAACCACAGCTATGCCGATAGTTATCATGGTTTCTATTCTGCCATGTCCGTATGGGTGGTGTTTGTCAGGTTTTTTGCTCCAGAAAACAGAGCCTACCAAAATTGCACCGTCAGTCGCAAAATCACTCAGCGAATGAACACCGTCGGCTAACAGCGCCTGGGAGTTTGCAACTACACCAAACACCAGTTTTAATGCAGTTAGCACTATATTTATAGCAACGCTCAGCCATGTGACCGAGCGTATCTGTTTAGAATTATCCTGCATAATATCCCCTACTTCTTTTTAACTTTTACATTAAGTCCAAGCTCGCGCATCGTGTTTTTCACTCTCTGAGCCTTGGATTTTGAAAACTTTACTTCAATATTTACAAGATATCTGTGCACAACATCTGCATCTTTTAATATCTCTGAATACAGATCGTGCTCCTCACCTTTATTCGTATGGTTTCTTATTGCTTCCGTTATTGTTGAGATTTCTCTATTGTCAAACAGACGTGTGCCTTCCAGTATTTCTTTGGCAAGCTTTGCTCCATGGTGAGCGTGGTTTGTCGAATCCCCTGTTTTGCATGTCCAAATATCGTGAAGCAATCCACATACTGTTGCTATCTCAACATCCGCGCTTCTTCTCATAGCTATCAGCGCACAAAGGTGCGATACACCATAAATATGGTCAATAGCACACGTTTTTTCACCGTTGTCAAGCGGCTCCAAATAGTATTCCAGCTCATTTTTAATTTCGGTTAATCTTTGCATAACAAAAGCCTCGGATAATATTTTATTCATAAAATTATATCACCAGAGGCTAAAAGTTACAAAATTTAGTGTCCGCTAACTAAAACAGTCCTTTATTGAGTTGCTCATAAACTCCGCTAAACCTGCTTTATGCTTGTTAATATTCTTTTTGAATCGCTCGTCGCTCACATACATTTCAGCAAGGCCAAGCATTACATAATCACTGCAGTCATAATAATTATCGGATATATGCTGCTGCCATTTTTTCGCTGCATCATCCCGTTCATTTTTGCTCGAGTTATTCTCCATTAGTTTCACAAAGATATCATATATTTCATCAGCTTCTTTCTTTATTCTCTCCCAATCTTCCTTTGTATAATTTTTTGTCCTGTTGGCACTTTGCCTATATTCATCTGTGCTCCCCCAGCGCTCGCGCGCTTCCTTTTCATATTCTTTTCTATGTTTATCAATTTCGCTTGAATCGAATTCTTCAAAGCTCATAGTATTTTCTCCTTTCAGGATATCGTCAATTAATCGGACAAGACCATCTAATCTTTTGCGTTTTAACAATAAAAGCTTTTTATGCTTACTCAAAGCTTCATTTTTTTCATAATTCGGGCTTGAAATTATCCCCGCAATCTCGCTGAGTTTAAATCCAAGCTCTCTGAAAAATAGTATCTGCTGCAATCGCTCCAAGTCACCTTCATCATATAACCGGTACCCTGCATCAGTCACCCCGCCGGGCGTAAAAAGACCGATGCTGTCATAATAGTGAAGTGTGCGCACTGTGACTCCCGCAAGCTTTGCAACTTCTTTTACTGTCATAGGTTTCTTGTCCATATCCACATTATAAACTATTACGTTACGTCAGAGTCAAGAAAAAAGAAATAAAAAAACCGCCCCATAAGGGGCGGCAAAGGATGATTAGAAATTTATATTTGAAATTTAAACTTTAAACTACTGTCTCATTGTGAAGTCAGCGTAAGCTTCTGAACCATGCTCGTGGAAGTCAAGGCCCTGAATTTCTTCATTTTCGTCAACACGGAGACCAGTTGTCTTTTTGATTGTGTAGAACAGTATGAATGCTGTTGCAAGTGTCCAAGCCATTACAGCCAATACGCCGATAGCCTGTACGCCGAGCAGTGAGAATCCACCACCGTAGAGAAGTCCGCCGTCTGTAGCGAAGATACCAACCATGAGTGTTCCGAATGCACCGCAGATACCATGAACTGATACAGCACCAACTGGATCGTCGATTTTGAGTACGCGTTCGATGAACTCTACTGCGAATACTACGAGTACACCAGCCATTGCGCCGATTGCGATAGCACCAGGCATTGATACGTTAGCACAGCCTGCAGTTATTGCAACAAGTCCGGCCAAAGCACCGTTTAATGTCATTGATACGTCAGGTTTGCCGTATTTAATCCATGTAACCATCATGGTAAGAACAGCACCTGCAGCAGCAGAAAGGTTAGTTGTCATTGCGATATGTCCGATAGCACCGTCAGCTGCAGCTTCTGAGCCGGGGTTGAATCCGAACCATCCGAACCAAAGGATGAATACACCGAGAGCAGCAAGTGTTATTGAGTGACCAGGGATAGCGTGAGGTTTGCCTTCTTTTGAATATTTGCCGATACGGGGTCCGAGAAGAGCTGCACCAACGAGAGCTGCCCAACCACCAACAGAGTGAACTACTGTGGATCCTGCAAAGTCAACAAATCCGATTCCTTCGAGCCAGCCGCCATCGCTTATGCCTGCCAATGAGCCCCATGCCCAGTGACCAACGACCGGATAGATTATCAGCGAAATGAATGCTGAGTAGATTACGTATGAAGAGAACTTTGTTCTTTCAGCCATAGCACCTGAAACGATTGTAGCTGCTGTAGCTGCGAACACTGTCTGGAACAATACGAATGCAGGTGTGTTTCCAACAAAACCTTCAACCGGAACTGCGTCTGCGCCGCTCAGGAAGAATGCCGATCCGCCGAAGAGGCCAGCCACGTCCTGTCCGAACATGATTCCGTAACCAAAGCAGAAGAACATAAGTGATCCGACTGCAAAGTCCATGAGGTTTTTCATGATGATGTTACCTGCGTTTTTCGCCCTAGTTAAGCCAGTCTCAACCATTGCAAAGCCTGCCTGCATGAAGAATACGAGGAATGCAGCAACCAAAAGCCAAACTACGTCAACCGCGGACTGCAAATCACCCAGATCATCTGCAAAGGCTGTGAACGGGATTGAACAAGCCAATATTGTAATGATTATAAATGCAATTAGTGATTTTCTTTTCATTTTTACTTTCTCCTATATTAGTATGAAATCTGCCTTTGAGATTTCTTTTTCAAGAAATCTTCTTATAAGATTTCTTCTCCGCTTTCGCCTGTACGCACACGATATGCTTCGCTGCATTCATACACGAAAATTTTGCCGTCTCCAACCTGTCCTGTCTTAACTGTGCTGATTATTTCAGGGATGAGTCCCTCAGCTACTGAGTCAGCTAAAACCATTTCCACCTTTACCTTGGGAAGAAGGTTGATTGAGATTTCTGTTCCGCGATACATTACTTTGCGGCCTCTCTGCTGTCCGCAGCCGCTTACCATGTATACAGTCATGCCGTAGATACCTTTTTCATTCATCAAATCTTTCAAGTCTTCGAGCTTATCAGGTTTGATTATGATCTCCAGTTTTTTCATGTTAATCTCCTCTCTTTTTTGAGTAAATTTAAACGCCCGCAAATAAACACATTGAATGTGTGAATCTCGGGCGTCTTTGCCAAAGTTATTTAGTTAGTCGTTTGCTCTGTTGTCTTTCAAGTTCCTTTTAAAAAGACAAGGCGTCGAAAACAGTTGCATTAGAGCATACAATGCAAGTCCTCGGCGCCATTGCCAAATCTTAAGAGATAAATCTCTTTTTATTAAGTTAAGTTACGGGTTAAACCTTGAAAAGAAGGTCGCCGTATGTTGGAAGAGGCCAGATATCTTCGTCGCAGATAACTTCCATAGTGTCTGCTACTGCGCGAAGTTCTCCCATCTTTGTGAATACGTCATCTCTGTATGAAGCTGCCATCTCTGCAATTTCATCTATTGAAGATGCTTTGTCGAGTGCAGCTGCAAGCTCTTTGATTTTTGTCTTAAGAGCCGCTGTGAGTGATGACATTTCTGTCAGAAGGTCAGCCTGAGCTGAAGTGTCTGCCGAAACTCCTGTAGCTGCGATTGAATTAATTCCATCTGCAAGCTGCGAAGCGAATTTCATTCCTGCAGGAAGTATTTCACGGTTTGCGATTTCAAGTGTTGCCATTGCTTCTATGTTTATTGTGTTTACATAGTGCTCAAGCAGAACTTCTTCGCGTGAATGTACTTCTTCAGCTGAAAGTACGCCTTGGCTTTCAAACAGTTTAACGTTTTTCTCAGATGTCATAACCTGTATAGCGTCAACTGTGTTTGAAATGTTCGGAAGACCGCGTTTTGCAGCTTCGTCAACCCATTCAGGAGCATAGTTGTTTCCGTTGAAGATAACCTTGCCGTTGTTTTCCCATACATCCTTAACAATTTCCTGCACTGCTTTGTCAATGTCTGAAGCTTTTTCAAGCTTATCAGCGATGCCTTCAAGAGTTTTTGCAACTATAGTGTTTATAACGAAGTTCGGGCCGGATATTGACTGTGATGAGCCAACCATGCGGAACTCAAACTTGTTGCCCGTGAATGCGAAAGGCGATGTACGGTTTCTGTCCGTAGAATCCTTCGGAAGGTGCGGAAGTGTTGATGCACCAATCTTGATTACGCCTTTGTCTGTGCCTGTTAAGCTTTTGCCTGTTGCTACAGATTCAACAACTTTGTAAAGAAGGTCTCCCAAGAATATTGAGATTATAGCTGGAGGAGCTTCGTTAGCGCCAAGTCTGTGGTCGTTTCCTGGGCTTGCAGCCGATGCACGGAGGATGTCAGCATTTTCGTCAACAGCTTTGATAACAGCTGAGAGGAAAGTCATAAACTGTGCATTTTCCTGAGGTGTTTCGCCCGGATCGATGAGGTTGATTCCGTCATCTGTTCCCATTGACCAGTTGTTGTGTTTACCTGAACCGTTAACGCCTGCAAATGGTTTTTCATGAAGCAAGCATACAAGTCCGTGCTTTAAAGCAACTTTCTTTGCTGTTTCCATAACCAGCTGGTTGTGGTCTGTTGCAATGTTTGTTGTTGAATATACAGGAGCCATCTCGTGCTGTGCAGGAGCAACTTCGTTATGCTTTGTAGTTGATGTTACGCCAAGCTTCCAAAGAGTTTCGTCGAAGTCTTTCATGAATGCAGATACACGGTCTTTTAATGAACCGAAGTACTGGTCATCCATTTCCTGTCCCTTAGGTGACGGTGCACCGAAGAGTGTGCGGCCTGTGAAGAGAAGGTCCTTTCTCTTTTCATAAAGAGCTTTGTCAACAAGGAAGTATTCCTGCTCAGGTCCAACATATGAAGTAACCTTTGAGGAAGTTGTGTTGCCAAAGATTTTAAGAACTCTCATTGCCTGTTTTGAAAGAGCATCCATGGAACGCAAAAGCGGAGTCTTCTTGTCAAGTGCAAATCCTGTGTAAGAACAGAATGCTGTAGGTATGTAGAGTGTGTCGTCTTTTACGAATGCAGGTGATGTGCAGTCCCAAGCTGTGTATCCTCTTGCTTCAGCTGTCTGGCGAAGTCCGCCATTGGGGAATGAGGAAGCATCAGGCTCGCCCTGGATAAGTTCTTTTCCCGAGAAAGTTAAAAGTACTTTTCCGATCTCCTGAGGATTGATGAAAGAATCATGCTTTTCAGCTGTGATGCCTGTCATCGGCTGGAACCAGTGTGTGTAGTGAGTTGCGCCTTTTTCTACTGCCCAGTCCTTCATTACATTTGCCACAACATCTGCCACTTCAAATGACATCTGTTCTCCGGTTTCCATGAAACACTGAAGCTGCTTATATGTTGCCTTTGGCAATCTTTCGCGCATAACTTCATCTGTAAAAACATCTGAACCGAAGATTTTTGTTAAGTTTACCATCTGTATGCTCCTTACTTATTAGTATAGATTAAGAGGCTTTCCTCTTGTTTCCCTAAAAAAAAGACGTTTCAATCACCGCTTGTTGCGGTTGTTGAAACGCCATTGCTTCACTTCTTTTCGATTTATAGGCTGTATATTACATCATACAAAAAGAAAATGCAAGCCTTTTTTAAAAAAAATCAAGATTTTTTTATTTTACTGGTTATAAAAGGCTATTTTCTGGTAATTTATGCAGGATATTTTATTTATCCTGCATAAATCGTTACAATTTGCGTTTTTATGCAAGTTCGGCATCTGAAAAAATCTTTTTGCCAAAAAGCATTATAAGCAAACTAATCAGTGAACAGTAAGCTACCACTGCAATAGGCGCTGTCCATGCAATAAACTCCAGTGCCGGAACAGATGTCATAACAGCAAAGGCTGTTATTGCAGGAGCAGTCAATATCATAATAAATAGTATCTTAAGAAGGTTTGCCATAATGCTTTTGTACATTGCCCCAAAAAGCCTGCGGCTTAAAACCTCGGAATATATAAACAGCGCCGCTATCGAAGCATATGCGAAAATCATTCCTATGGTTAAAACAGGGTCACTTCCGGTTATTATCATTATAGGTATAAACACAGCAGCTCCGTCAACCGTATGCTTTATGTGGTTTGCAGCCGTTGCATACCACAGCTTTGAAAGCGCGCTTCCGGGCATCAGATACACAAAAGGTGTTGAAAGCTCCTTTATCCATTTGCCACCGAATGAAAACAAGAAGTTCAGATATATCGCAGCATACAAGGCCAGTGCAATATTGGCATGGTTCTTTTTAAGAAGGAATCCTCCCGCAACGCCGATTACCATCATAATAAGCGTTGTCTTGTCCGCAAACAGAAAGCCTGCCTTTTTAAACTCCAGAAGCTGCCTGTAGAAAATAGCTTTCGGACCGGGCTTTTTATATTCTATCGAGGCTTTTCTTGCTTTCTTTGGCCCGAGGTTCATGTTTGAGCCGCCGCTGCGCTTTTGTTCTATCAGCCTTTCGCGCTCTTCTGTCTGCTTTAAAACTTCTTCATAGAAAGGTATCTCCGATGACAAAAGTCTCCACAATATTAACGCTAGCCCTGCAATAAGCAATCCCATGGCCGTCCATGTCCACATGGTAAATCCAAATTTAGCACCTTTTAGCAGTGCTACAAGCCAGCCCAATATCGGAACATATTCAAACCATCCGCCGCCAATAAGCACCGCAGCAGCCTCAAGCGGATCTCCGAACTTTACTGTAAAATATATAAAAGCAGCTGCCGCTATAGCTCCTATAAAAAGAGCGATTCTCTCAAATATCTTTCTTGAACCTTCTTTTCTGAGTGTTGTGGAATAAATAAGCATGCTGCTTACCGGCATATATAAAACGACGAAAAACACAGGAATCAAAAACAAATAAAATCCCTGAGCTGTATATCCGAAAATATTTCGGACATTGACCGATTGGAACACAAACCACAACACGACAAGCACGCTTATGCCAAGCTGCTTTAAAAAGCCATATATTAATATAAGCCTCGGTGAAACCGGCGAAGGAAACACAAACATAACGTCCGCTTTTCTGTAAGAAGAGCTTCCCTTTTTTATTCCGTTGCTTATAGTAAATCCCGCAACCAATATAACAAGTGCCGCAAATGCCGTTGAAAGATATTCATCCGGAACCCAGTTAGCTGATTCATTAACGTTGTTGTTTGTAAATATCATCATAACAAACACAGCAATCAAAAACACCCAGAGCACAATCTGTCCTTTTTTCTTTTTCATGTACCTAAGCGTTGCCTTTATGTTGGTTAAAACAAGGTAGGTCATTGCTTTCATATTAAGCATCCTCCCCCGTCTGTCCTGTTACTTCAAAGAATATAGACTCAAGGCTGTCAGCTTCCACCTCGGTGCTGGACAGTTCTTTTTGAACTTTACCTTTGTGCATGATATACGCTTTGTTCCAAAGCTCTTTCACGCTGTCTATTATGTGTGTGCTGATAAACACTGCCTTGCCTTCCTGCTTAAGCTCCAAAAACACATTTTTAAGCTCGCGGATTGCAGCAGGATCGAGACCAATCATCGGCTCGTCAAAAAGAATAACATCCGAGTCAATTAAAAGTGCGCAGCATATGCTTACTTTCTGGCTCATTCCCTTAGAAAGCTCTTTGCCTATCTTTTCATTGTGCTCAATAAGGTTAAATCTGTCCAGGAGCTTCTGTGCCTTTTGCTCCCAGTCGGGCACGTCATACGCCTTTGCTATAAACTCCATATGCTCCATCGGAGTTAATAGGTCATAAAGCGCCGGAACTTCAGGAACATATGCAAGACGCTTTCTCGCTTCCTGTGTTTTGTTGTTATAACCGCAGACAAATATATCCCCTTCATAGCGCAATACGCCTATGATGCATTTCATCATAGTGCTTTTTCCTGCGCCGTTCGGCCCAAGCAGTATGGATATAGTCCCTGCCTCCGCTTTTAAGTTCGCATCATCCACAGCAGTTATTTTGTCATACTTTTTTGTCAGTCTTTTAACTTCAAGCATTATTATTACCTCATCATAATGTTTTTTATAATTATATCATCTTAGTGTTCTCAGTCCTTGCCAAACAACCCAAAACATCAAATCCGTTCATAAATAATACATAATATAACCGCAACTATCAACAAACACATGAGGTTTATTTTGTATCAAACTATTATATCTGTTTACTCAAGATAGTAATCATCACCATTGTCTTTTAACTTCTCATAATTTGATATTTTATATCCGTTTTTTTCTTTTTTAAGTATTCCGCTTGAACACAGCCTGTCAAAAGTTCTTAAAAGATGCCTATAGCTTGTACCCAGCATCTCAGAAACTATGGTTTTCTTTTCGCTAAAATGCCCATCAACGTTTGTAAGCAGTATATATGAACAAAGCCTAGACTCAAGCGAGTTTAATATATTAACCGAGTTGTTGCGCGAGCTCTGGTTGAGCTTTTCCGCAAGACCTGCTCCCAGCATGTTCATAAAACCAATGTTTGCCTTTAATCTGTCAGCATACTTTAGGAAAGGCACAGCAATTATTTCAGCATCGGTTATTGCCTGAACGCTTGATTTCGCATCACCTGCTCCCAGCATCAGCTCAATGTCTCCTATAATGCCGCTGTCATATGACCGAAGAAGCAGCTGCCTTCCGTTCGGCGCAGTAAAGATCACTTTGAGCTTACCGCTTATTATAAAATAAAGGTGGGTAATCTCATGCCCCTGACTGAGCACATATTCACCGCTTTTATAATATATAGTATATATGTCCGATAAATCCTCTACTGAAATCCCGTAATCTTCAAGAAATTTTGCATTTTTTTTACTAACTTTTGTCTTTATCATATATCCTCCGCAAACAGTGTGACATATGTCATATTTTTTTGTCAAGCCCGATGTTAATATATTGCGTAAGGCAGGTGTTATATGTATTACATTTTTTCAATAATAGCAGGAGCGATAGTCTCTGTCATGGTAGTTGTAAACGGAAAACTGACAGACAGCTACGGAGTCTATCTTGCAACGGCCGCAATCCATTTTATAGGCCTTATTTTTGCAGTCATTGCAACTAAATTAAAAAAAGAAGCACTGCTTCCCGCAAAGAAAGCACCGTTTCATTTATATCTGGGCGGTGCTGTAGGCGTGTTGACTGTGATGTTTAACAACATGTGCTTCGGCAAAATAAGCGTATCGGCGATACTTGCGCTGTGCCTTCTCGGTCAGGGAATAACATCGCTCGTGTTTGACCAATACGGATTTTTCGGCATGCCCAAGCACGCTTTTCGCAAAAATAAACTAATCGGCCTGTTTGTTGTTCTAATCGGAATAGCAATTATGGTTTCCTATTATGAGATAAGCGCGCTTGTTCCGGTAATACTTTCTCTTATAACAGGATTTACAGTCGTACTTTCGCGCACGATAAACGCAGGCCTCGCCGAAAAAACAAGCATTATGCGGAGCACGCTATATTATTATGTAGCAGGCTTTATATTCTCTTTTATAATACTTATCATATTCAAGTGGAACAGCTCTCCGTTTGCACAGATTTCAGTACCCGTAAATCCCGCGTACTATCTCGGCGGCGTTATGGGCGTTTTTATTATAATTATACTTAATGCAACAGTTTCTAAAATATCCTCGCTCTTTATGACTCTTTTGCTTTTTGCCGGACAGGTGTTTACGGGACTTGCTGTTGACATGGTTTTAACAGGTATGTTTTCTCTTCCAAACCTCCTAGGAGGACTGTTCGTAACAGCCGGTTTATTTATCAATGTGTTTATAGGAAGACGCGACAACCTTCTGGATGAAAAAAGGCAGGAAGAAACAGCGTAAAACATTATAAAAAGGCTTATAATCATATTAATCTCGCAATCATTTGACTTAATGTGTAAATTGATATATAATCCATCTAAATCAAATACCAAAGGCGATGACAAAAAGCTCATTTTGAGCATCACTGCGCGCGACTGATAGAGAAGGAAGCCTAGGCTGGAAGCTTCCGCATGATACATGCAGATGATAAACGTTTTAGAGCCGGCATATCGAAAGAATACCGAGTAGACTTGCACGCTGTTTCATTTATTACAGCGTTAAAAAATAAGAGAGGCGTGTTAGCGCCTGAATAAAGGTGGTACCACGGAACTTCCGTCCTTTTTGTTGGATGGGGGTTTTATTTATTTTTAAACGAAATTTAGTTCTATTTGAGCTTTAAAAAGGAGTAATTACAGTGCATAGATACAGAAGTCACAACTGCAATCAGTTGACAAAAGAACATGTCGGTCAGGAAGTTAAGCTTTCAGGATGGATTCACCACACCCGCGATCACGGCGGTGTGTTGTTTGTGGACCTTCGCGACCATTACGGCATGACACAGGTAGTAAGCGAGATCGAAAACACCGAGCTTAAAGAGCGCTTGGAGCATATTCACAAGGAATCGACCATCTGCATTACAGGCGTGGTGGAAGCCCGTCCGGATGACATGGTAAATCCCGCACTCAGCACAGGCGAGATTGAAGTTGTTGCAAAAAGCGTTGAAATCTTGGGCGAATCCATGGCAATGCTTCCTTTTGAAGTGGCAACCGATGAGCATGTGCGCGAAGACCTTAGGCTTAAATACCGCTTTCTTGACCTTCGCCGCAAGCATCTGCATGACAACATCATTCTCCGCTCAAAGGTTATACAGCTTGTGCGAGAAAAAATGATTGAAGCAGGCTTTCTTGAAATGCAGACACCGATACTTACGGTGTCGTCTCCAGAAGGCGCGCGCGACTATCTGGTACCCAGCCGCGTAAATCCCGGAAAGTGCTACGCGCTTCCGCAGGCTCCCCAACAATTTAAGCAGCTTTATATGACATCCGGCTTTGACCGCTACTTCCAGATAGCGCCATGCTTCCGCGACGAGGATGCAAGAGCCGACCGCGCTCCCGGTGAATTCTATCAGCTGGACATGGAGATGGCATTTGCAACACAGGAAGATGTGTTTGAAGTAATAGAGAAAGTAACCTATGAAGTGTTTGATGCATTCACCGACAAAAAAGTGTCTTCATATCCTTTCACAAGGATACCTTACGAAGAAGCGATGCTTAAATACGGAACAGACAAACCCGATCTTCGCAACCCGCTTGAGATAAAAGATATCACACACGTTTTTGAAAACCTTGACTTCAAGGCATTCAAAAACTCCACAGTTAGGATAATCGCAGTTCCGGAATGTGCATCACAGGCCAGAAAATGGTTTGACAAAATGGTTGATTTTGCGACCTCAAACGGAGCAAAAGGCCTTGCATGGCTTAAAGTGGATGAAGAAAATAATTTCCAGGGGCCTATCGCCAAGTTCATTGACGACAGCGCAAAAAACGAGATACTTGACATTACCGGCGCAGGAAACGGATACGCGTTGTTTTTCATCGCCGACAAAAAGCACGAAGCCGAGCGCATCGCAGGGCTTGTGCGCACAGAGCTTGCGGAGCGTCTTGAGCTTATTTCAGATGACTCATATGAATTCTGCTGGATTGTAGACTTCCCGATGTTTGAATATAACGAGGAAGAAAAAAGAATAGACTTCTCGCACAATCCGTTTTCAATGCCTCAGGGCGGAATGGAAGCGCTTCAAACAAAAGATCCGCTGGACATCCTCGCCTATCAGTATGACATCGTCTGCAACGGCGTCGAGCTTTCATCCGGCGCGGTTCGTAACCACAAACCTGAAGTAATGCTTAAAGCTTTCGACATCGCAGGCTATGACAAGAGCGTGGTCGAAAGCAAGTTCCCGGCACTTTATACCGCATTCCAGTACGGTGCACCGCCTCACGCAGGCATCGCACCAGGAATCGACCGCATGGTAATGCTTATTGCAGGCGAGCCGAATCTTCGCGAAGTCGTGGCATTCCCCATGAACTCCAAGGCACAGGATGTCATGATGGGCGCACCGGGAGAAGTATCACCGCAGCAGCTGAGAGAAATTCACATTAAATTCGACCTTCCTGACGAAGAGTAAAGGAGCTTTTATGGCAGTTACAAAAGATGAAGCAGCCTATATCGCGGAATTGGCAAAGCTCTATTTCAGCGATGAAGAACTGGAGCAGATGCGCAGCGAAATGGACAACCTTGTAGCTTTTGCAAACACCCTTTCAGAGCTGGACACCCACGAGCTTGAACCGCTGTCCCATGTACAGGGAAGCGAGAATGTTTTTGGCGAAGATGTGCATCACGGCGGAAACAATCTTGAAGAACTATTGCAGAACGCGCCTGAGAGCGTGGATGATTACTTTGTCGTGCCAAAGGTGGTGGACTGATGGATATATTAAAGCTTTCAGCCCCGGAGATTGCTGAAAAGATAGCTTCCGGCGAGATAACCGCAGTTGACGTCGCAAAAGCATATATTGCACAGATAAAAAAAGCGGAAGCCCATGTGGACGCATTTCTTCACTTTGATGAAAAAGAAGTGCTTGCTGCGGCAGAAGCTGCGCAAAGCAAGATAGAAAAGCTTAAAGGCGAAGGAAAAGACCTTCCTCTTCTTGCAGGTGTTCCCGTCGCCATAAAAGACAACATATGCACAAAGGGCACTAAAACCACATGTGCGTCAAAAATACTGTATAACTTCGTGCCGCCGTATGACGCGACGGTCGTTAAAAAGCTTCAGGAAAATCTTCTTGTGCCTCTGGGCAAGCTCAACATGGACGAGTTCGCAATGGGCTCATCAACTGAGCACTCGGCATTTAAGCCGACGAAAAATCCGTGGAATACCGACTGTGTTCCCGGCGGTTCTTCCGGCGGAAGCGCAGCAAGCGTCGCATCGCTGATGACGCCTATAGCGTTGGGCTCGGACACAGGCGGCTCTATCCGCCAGCCCGCAGCATTCTGCGGAGTTACGGGACTTAAGCCAACATACGGAAGAGTATCCCGCTATGGCCTTGTCGCATTTGCATCATCCTTAGACCAGATTGGTCCGATTGCAAAGGACGCAAAAGGATGCGCCGCACTGTTTGACACCATTTCATGCGCGGACGGCAATGACTCAACATCCATTAAAAGCGGATATCAAACAACATACGATAAACTTGATGATTTTAAAAAGCCCACAATAGGCATTCCCAAAGAATATATGGGCGAAGGAATATCCGACGAGATGAAATCCGCAGTGCTTTCGGCTGCCGAAGAATATAAAAAGCTTGGCTGCGAGGTTATAGAAGTTTCAATACCAGCACTTGACTATGCGCTTCCTGCATACTACATACTGTCCTCGGCGGAAGCTTCAAGCAACCTTTCAAGGTTTGACGGAATACGCTACGGTTACCGCACTGTGGACGCCGAAAACCTTGAGGAACTTTACACCAAAACACGCTCGGAAGGCTTTGGCCCCGAAGTCAAGCGCAGGATTATGCTGGGAGCATACGCACTGTGCTCAGGCTATTATGACGAGTATTATTCAAAGGCCTTGAAGACACGCAGCCTTGTAAAACAGGGCTTTGACGAGACATTCAAAAAAGCGGACTTGATACTGTCACCAGTTACGCCCTCGCCAGCATTTAAGTTCGGCGAAAAAAGCGACGCAGTCAGCATGTATCTTACAGATATCTGCACGGTGTCTATAAACATCGCAGGGCTTCCTGCCATATCATTCCCGGGCGGATTCAGCTCCGACAATCTGCCTCTTGGGCTGCAGCTTATCGGCCCTACCGACGGAGAAGCAAGTTTGCTGTCTGCAGTACATGCTTTCCAGAAGCAGACCGACTATCACACAATGACACCGGAGGGCTATTAATATGATGAAAGATTATGATATAACAATCGGCCTCGAGGTGCACTGCGAACTAAACACCGAAACAAAGGTTTTCTGTCGCTGCAAAAACGAGTTTGGCTCGGAGGCAAACCACAATACATGCCCCGTCTGCCTTGCTATGCCCGGAGCGCTTCCCGTCTTAAACGAACAGGCAGTTGAAAAATGCGTGATGGCAGGCCTTGCAACAGGATGCTCGATATCGGAAAAATCCGTAATGGACAGGAAAAACTATTTCTATCCTGATTCTCCCAAGGCGTATCAGATATCACAGCTTTATAAGCCTTTCTGCCTTGAAGGCGCAGTCGAATTTGACTACGTGGACAGCAAAGGCGAAACGCAGCACTCAAGGGTTCGCATAGAGCGCATACATCTTGAGGAAGATGCAGGCAAATCACTGCACGACGCATGGGGACAGAGCACACTCTTGGACTTTAACCGCTGCGGAGTGCCGCTTATTGAGGTTGTAACATATCCTGACATCACATGCGCAGAAGAAGCCGGAGCATTTGTCGAAACACTTGGTGCGATATTTAAGTTCGCAGGAGTTTCCGACGTTAAGATGCAGGAAGGCTCTTTGCGCGCAGACGTAAACCTTTCGCTTAAGAAATCGGGAACTTCCGAACTCGGAACACGCACCGAAACAAAAAACTTAAACTCTTTCCGCGCTATAGTGCGGGCAGCACAGGCAGAAGCAAAGCGTCAGTACAATGTACTTGAAGACGGCGGCAAGATAGTTCAGGAGACTCGCAGGTGGGATGACAACAAGGGAAAGTCCTATTCCATGCGCACAAAGGAAGAGGCCAACGACTACAGATATTTCCCCGATCCTGACCTTATCCCTATTCATATAACAGATGAATGGAAAAGCGAAATAGCCGCAAAGCTTCCAGAGCTTCCGAGGGTAAAACGCGAACGTTATGTATCAGAATACGGGCTTCCCGAATATGACGCAGGCATCCTGACGACAGATCCCGCGATTGCCAGCTTCTTTGAAGAGGCTATAGCTCATACGGATAACATCAAGCAGGTTTCAAACTTCATCATGGTTGACATGATGCGCATACTAAAAGACAGCGAAAGCGATTTTGACTCACTTCCTTTTGGTGCACAGTCCTTGGCTGAGCTTATCGCAGCAGTCGATAAAGGCGAGATAAACATCTCCACTGCTAAAACCGTTGT
Organism: Christensenellaceae bacterium; assembly: GCA_963677605.2. Classification (GTDB taxonomy): domain Bacteria; phylum Bacillota; class Clostridia; order Christensenellales; family UMGS416; genus JAGLOK01. The sequence continues at coordinate 1,116,647 of CAXXDX010000006.1, forward strand.
GCTTGAGGAAATGTTTAAATCCGGCAAAGCCCCTGCAAAAATAATCGAGGAAAAAGGATTAAAGCAAGTGAGCGATGAAGGTGCGATCCTTAAAGTCATTCAGGAAGTTATCGCTGAAAACCCCGGTCCTGTTGCGCAGTTTAAAGACGGCAAAGAGCAAGTGGCAGGATTCCTCATGGGACAGATAATGAAAAAGACACGCGGCAAGGCAAAACCGGACTCCGCGATGACAATGCTCCGCGAAGAGCTAAAGAAGTAAATTAATTGAAAGGCTGCTTAATAAGCAGCCTTTTTTATTTGCTAAATTTAACCATTTTCATAAAAGCTATGATATAATATCCAAAAACAAAGAAGGTATATCATGCATTGGAAAACAAAAATCTATCAATCAGCACACACTGTAGCAAAAAGCTTTGAAGATGACAAACGTGTAGTTGGAGTTGCATTCGGCGGAAGTGTCGCAAAAAACATGGTATGGAAACATTCTGACCTTGAGCTTTGTATCGTTGTGAATGAGCGCATCGAAGATTATGAGTATTTCAACTTCATTGAAGGCATGGGTGTTGAGATAATCCAGATAGAAAAGTCTAAAATACAGGAATTTATTGAGGGGTTTACTCAGCCGGACGAAAAGGTTTTATCTTTCCCGATACAGATTTATAAGTGCAAAATACTGTACGATCCGCAAAATATTCTTTCTGAGTTTAAAAAGATATATGACAATTCGCTCTTTAATCCGAATGTAGCAAATATACGGGAAACGCAGCACATAAAAAACACCGATGATGAATATGAAAAAGCGAAAGCTAGCTTTGCAAAAGAACATTACAAAACAGCGCTCTCCCATCTTAGACTGTCTGTAAACGAACTGCTTTTAGTGTACTACTGGCATTATGGCATTTTGCCCCGGAGCCAGAACCGCACAGTTCATTTTCTCAAAAAGAACTCAAAGGCTTTCGGAAATGATGTTTTATACAATGCCTTTGTTGATATCTTCTGCCTTAATAAGTCTCTTGGATTTATGAGAAATGCTTTAAATACAGCAAAAGACGAAATATTTGAAATATCCGAAAACTGGGGACAAGGCACGCCTGAATTCCTACAAAAAGCTGTTGACATAAACCTTGAATGGGGATACCCAAAGAGCATAACCTATGTTTATAAATGGTGCATGCATCTATTAACTCTCAGTCTTAATGAAGAAGGGTTCTGCGATACAAAAGATTTCAATTCAAAATACCCCAAGCTCAATGTTTTTCTGGACTTCATGGAAGTCTCAAAAAGCGATTTAGAGGAAATGTTTGAAAAATATGATTTGGCTAAAAAGAGCATGTGATTAAATGAGCCTTGAGTTTCAGGCAAATTCATAACAAATTTAACCATTATTTCATAAAACGGCTTAATACCTGTGATATAATAGCATAAAACAAAAAAGCAGGTATTATATGAAAACCAGAAAAATACTTATTGCATATATTGCACTTATAGCCATAATTGTTCTGTCTTTTTCTTCATGTATTGAAGACGGAAAAATAACTTCCGGAAGAATCACGGCAGAGCCTGCGTCAGCTTCTTCCAAAGAAACAGCGGAGCTTACCGACTGGCAGGAGTATGCCGAAGATACTCTCCCCGAATATATTGAGATAAAAGACCTGATGCAGTCTCCAGAGTACGGCACTCCGCGAATATCCAAAGACGGCACTAAGGTATTTTACCGTCACATAACCCAGTACGCGGACAATATAGAGGTTCTGGACAGAAACACAGGCAAAATCCAGTATGTTCCGTGGCCGAACGTGCGCGGAATACCCTATTTTTATACTACTCCGGACAACAACAAAGTTATAATCTTAATCGATGACAGCGGAGATGAAAACTACGGTCTATACCTTGCGGATATCAAAGAGCAGGAAGCCGAAGAGATCATGCCTGCAGGTGATTTTGACTGCATTTTCCTAGGTTTTGACCAAAGCAATGACAACGAATGCTTTATAGGTGTGTTTGACTTTACTGAAAACGTTAAGAATTTTCACATATATCGTTTTAATATCAAAACAAAAACTTTCAAGCTGATATTAAGCAATCCCGGAAACATCGAAGGATGGGAGTTTGACTCTCAGGGCAGGCTTGTTATGGTGCAGACATCCCACGAGGATGCAAGCTATAAAATATGGCTTAGGAACGATTTTAACAGCGACAACAATGAGTTTGTGGAAAGCGAATGGACTAATATAATCACATGGGATTATGAAGATGCTGATTCATCCGGAATCATCGCAATAGATGATGCGTCTGAAAATATACTAATGCTTGACTCCAGCGTAAGCAACCTGATTTCCGTTGTAAACTACAACATAGCAACCGGAGACAGAACTATAATAAGCCAGGACTCGGAAGGTCTTTATGATCCTTCAAGCATATGGATGGATCCGAATTCAGGTGAAGTTTTGGGTGTTGCCTACCTTCGCGAAAAGCTTGAATGGGAAGCGCTTGATGAAAGTTTCGGCAAGCATCTTGACGTTCTTGAAAGCGTATCCGACGGCGAAATACAGCTTTTAACCTCCAGCAAGAATGATGAATACTGGATTGTGTCCTATTCTTATGACACAAAATCAGATGAATATTATATCTACAGCCAAAACGACATGACTGCGGAATATCTGTTTACATCAAACCCGGCGATGGAACAATACCCGTTTGCACCCCAAGAGCCGATATCATATCAAGCATCCGACGGGCTGACTATATACGGATATGCAACCTTCCCTCTAAACCTTGAGCGAAAAGATCTTCCGCTGGTGATGCTGGTTCACGGCGGACCGTGGTCGCGGGATACATGGGGCTTTGACCGCGATGTTCAGTTCCTTGCAAACCGCGGATATATGGTGCTTCAGGTGAACTTCCGCGGCTCCACAGGCTATGGAAAAGATTTTATGCTGGCAGGAGACATGGAATGGGGCAGAAAAATGCATCAGGATGTGTTGGACGGGCTTGACTGGGCAGTAAAACAGGGATATGCAGATCCTGACAGAGTGGCAATATACGGCGCATCATACGGCGGTTATGAAGCACTTGTAGGGGCTGCGTTCACTCCGGAAAAATTTGCATGCGCAATCGATCTTTTCGGTCCCAGCTCGCTTCTTACATTTGTAAGCAGCCAGCCTCCGCAGTGGAGTTCATATTCTCAGAACCTTTTCCGCTCTATAGGAGATCCGGCAACCGATGCAGAGCTTATGATGGAGCGCTCGCCATATTATAAAGCGACGGAGATACCAATACCGCTCATGGTAGTTCACGGCGGCAATGATGTCCGCGTAACCCAACAGGAATCCGAACAGCTGGTGTCTGCCATGCGCGATGCCGGAATCGATGTGGAATATATACTCTTCCCGGATGCAGGACACGGATTTTCAAGCTATTCACAGCTTGAAACATTCTATGAAGCAGCCGAAAAATTCCTTGCCGAGCATATAGGCGGAAGGAATCGTATAAATGACTGACGCTATTAGCCGCGCGCTTCAAAAAATGATATCCTACAATGGAAAAGATACGCGCAGAATAAATCATGCACTTAAGGTGTATGCCTTCACAAAAGCAATTGTTGAAGCTGAAACCCATGATGCAAATGTATGCCAAACGGCGCTTCTTGCTGCCGTTTTTCACGATATCGGCATACATAAGTGCGAAGAAAAGTATAATTCCGCGGCAGGCAAGTATCAGGAAATAGAAGGTCCGGATATTGCCCGTGAGCTTATGAAAGATATGGATATTCCAGAAGAAATCCTTGCGCGTGTGCTGTATCTCATCGCACACCACCATACATATAAAAATATTGACGCTCTGGACTACAGGGCATTGGTCGAAGCGGATTTTATAGTAAATTTAGAAGAAGAAAAAAGCAGCAGGGATGCAATCCTTGCTGCTTTAAAAAACATATTTAAGACCGATACAGGTATCAGCATTTTAAAATCAATGCTTTTATAGTTTAGTTATTCGCCTTGTAATAGTTTATCAGACATCCCTCAAGCAGAATCTCTCGCTCGTTATCGCTCATTGCAGGCATTTTAAGCGTGACTTCCTTTTTGCCGCTCTCTGATATAAGATATGCAGTTACTTCTTCCTTTTTATCCAACATAGCTTTTCTGATTCCCGGAACGCACAAAACGTCATAGCGCTCAAGCTTATCGAAAACGCCGCTGTCCGCCACAAACGGAATCATACCCCAGTTTACGCAGTTGCTTCTATATCTCTTTGTAGCATAGTCTGTAGCCACATTTGCCCAGACGCCAAGCACTTTCTGAACAGAGGCCGCCTGCTCGCGAGCAGAGCCGTCACCGGGCTTGTTTGCATATACGAAAGGTGCAATAATGGTTTCATCCATGTTAAGCTCGCATTCGCCGAGTGCTTTGTCCAGAACAGCTTTGCCGGAAGCTTCGCCGGCTTTAACCTTTTTATCAAGCTCTACAACCTCTTTTGCAGTTGGCACAAACTCAGGATCTTTCCTTCCTAATGCAAACTCTGCCAAGCGTAATGGATTTGACCTGTATGAAGAAGTTTCTCCGGATGGTATAAGCTCATCAGTTGTAGTTACGTCATCAAATATTACGCTTGCTGCCACCAGCATAAGGTTTTCAGGCATATTAACCATCTCCGGCCAAGGCTTAATGTTAGGCCCTACTTTAAGCTCATGTTCCGGCTGCGGGCTGCCTATGTTAAAGTCCACGCGTCTTTCATAGATGCTTTTATTAAACTCATACTTAACTTCGCTTGCAGGAATATAATATTCATCTCCGCGAGAAAGCTTTCCGCCGTTTATTGCAGTTGCCGCGATTGACCTCGCATCCATCAGGCACACACCTGAAAGCTGACCGTCGCTTGGCTTGCTTCCCTCCCTGTTGGGGAAGTTGCGTGTTACATGACGGGCTGAAAGCACGCCGTTCTGAGGCACATCTCCTGCGCCGAAGCATGGTCCGCAGAATGCCGTTTTTATAACTGCTCCGCTCTCCATTAAGGTTGATATCGCTCCCGACTGAAGCGCAGCATAGTTTATCGGCTGGCTTCCCGGATATACCGAAAGCGCAAATTCGCCCGCGCTCGTGTTTTTGCCTTTAACCATCGCAGCCACAGCTTCAATGTTTTCATAAGTTCCGCCGCTGCAGCCTGCAACGATTCCCTGACCGAACATCAAAGAGCCTTCCTTTACCATGCTGGACATGGCAAGATCGACATGGTTTGACTCGAATTTCTTATGTGCATCGTCAAGTACCATCTTTGCATATTCTTCAGGATCCGCTATTACGTCGCCTATTTTAAACACATTGCTCGGGTGGAACGGGAATGCTATCATCGGCTCTACTTTGGATAAGTCAATTGTTATAAACTTATCGTATTTTGCAACACCTTTGGTTTCAAGCTTCTGATATTCACCGCCGCGGCCGTGCACCGCGAGATACTCTTTGACCTTTTCATCTGTTTTCCATATGGAAGAAAGACATGTGGTTTCTGTTGTCATAACATCAATGCCGTTTCTGTAATCAACACTTAGGCCTTCAACGCCTTCGCCGATAAACTCAAGCACAGCGTTTTTGACAAAACCGTTTTTGAAAGTCTCGCCGATTAAAACAAGCGCAACATCCTGAGGGCCAATACCCGCCTTCGGCGCACCCACAAGCTCAATGCCTATAACATTCGGCTTTGCAATGTCCCATGTGCGGCTTAATAGCTGTTTTACAAGCTCAGGGCCGCCTTCGCCAACGCCCATGCAGCCCAGCGCGCCGTATCTTGTGTGCGAGTCGCTGCCGAGAATCATCTTTCCGCATCCGGCCATCATCTCACGCATATATGAGTGTATAACAGCTATATGCGGCGGAACAAATACCCCGCCGAATTTTTTTGCAGCTGATAGACCGAAAACATGGTCATCTTCGTTTATTGTGCCGCCGACCGCACAAAGAGAATTGTGACAGCACGTTAGAACATATGGGAGCGGAAACTCTTTTAATCCGCTTGCAAGCGCCGTCTGTATTATCCCTACATAAGTTATGTCGTGTGAAGCAATTGAGTCAAATTTCACTTTGAAATAATCGTCAGTGCCGGAAACATTATGAGCATCCAAAATTCCGTAAGCTATTGTATTCTTATCAGCATTTTCAAGCTCCGCCTTAGAAAAAGACGCGAGAGCGCTCTCATCAAATACCGGCTTTCCATCCACCGTATATACGGGTTTATCAAATAATTTTATCATTTTTCCCTCCAAGGAACAGATTTATATTTTAAGATTTATTGATAACAAATCTTGTTTTCACGCTATACTATTAAACCATAAATTGATGATTTCTTCAATATTTATAACTTTTCATGCATTAGTATTCATCCTTGTTTTATGAGTATAATTTGAAACATATGTATAAATTTTTTATATAGCGGTTTTTTGTTTTATGTTAATATGAGTTTACAACAACTTAGGAGGTTTTTATGAAATTAGGAGTACTATCCGTATCATTATACAGCATGGAATTTAAAGAAATGCTTTCATATCTAAAAAAATCTGGAGTGCAGGCAGTTGAGATAGGTGCAGGCGGTTATCCCGGAAGAACACATTGCAATCCCGACATTCTCTTAAACGACAAAGCTGCTTTTGATGAATTCAAAAAAACAATAGACGATTCCGGAATCGAAGTCGGTGCGCTTTCCTGCCACGGAAATCCAGTGCATCCCGTAAAAGAGGAAGCAGACAAATACATAGATGAATTTAAAAAGACAGTTCTTCTGGCTGAAAAGCTGGGTGTTGACCGTGTCGTGACATTTTCAGGATGCCCCGGCGGTTCTCCTCAGGACACCATGCCAAACTGGGTTACATGCCCTTGGCCGGATGAATTTACCGAAGTTTTAGACTATCAGTGGAATGACGTTTTAATCCCATACTGGAGCAAAGAAGTTGAGTTCTGCAAAGAGCACGGCATAGAAAAAGTCGCACTCGAAATGCACCCGGGTTTTTGCGTATATTCTCCCGAAAGCCTTATGAAGCTTCGCGATGCGGTAGGCCCTGTAATAGGCGCAAACTTTGACCCATCACATCTGTTCTGGCAGGGTGTGAATCCGGTCGCTGCTATCCGCTATCTTAAAGACGCTATCTACTTCTTCCATGCAAAAGACACTAAGATTGATGCAATTAACACAGGCCGTACAGGTGTTTTGGACACAAAGCATTACGGCAAGGAAATAGACCGCTCCTGGGTGTTCCGCACAGTAGGCTACGGACACTCCTATGATGTGTGGAAAGATATCTTCTCCGCACTGCGCATGGTGGGCTATGACGGAGTCATATCTATCGAGCACGAGGACAGTCTAATGTCGCCAGAGGAAGGCTTGCAGAAAGCGATCGCTTTTTTGAAAGAAACTATGATATTTGAAAGCGGCGGAGACATGTTCTGGGCGTAAAATTCATTAATATTACCTATAGTTATTCTATTCAGCCGCTTTTTAAGCGGCTGTTGTTCTAATTTTCCCGCCCCTGCGCAAGCAGTACAGCAAAAGGGAATTTCACTCGCCCCACGGCCACCACTCGGTAGAGCGTGGCGGCAAGGGTAAATTCGTGGTTTTCATGTTATACATGAAAATTCACCTTACGAAAAGCGTCCTTCTTTTGGAAAAGTTTTATTTCATTAACAAAAAGCACATTCATAGAGAATGCGCTTTTCTTATATCAATATTAAATTTCCAATCACTCACTCATTCGTTCATGTCTGTCTGCCACCAGTAAGGCTTCAATTACTTCATCCATATCGCCCTGCATGAAAGAATCAAGCTTGTAAAGAGTAAGGTTTATCCTATGGTCGCTGACTCGTCCCTGAGGGAAATTATATGTCCTGATTCGGGCAGACCTGTCGCCGCTGCCGACAAGGCCTTTGCGCTCTTGTGCGCGCTCTCTGTTGTGGCGCTCGGTAAGCTCGGCGCTTATTCTTGTCTTAAGTACGCGCATTGCCTTTTCGCGGTTTTTCATCTGTGATTTTTCATCCTGACAAGTAACCATAATTCCAGTTGGCTCATGAATTATACGAACCGCCGACTCGGTTTTATTAACATGCTGACCACCCGCGCCTGATGCCCTGTATGTGTCGATGCGCAAATCGCTCGGATTTATATCAATTTCCACTTCCTCAGCTTCAGGCATCACAGCAACCGTTGCCGCCGAAGTGTGAATGCGTCCGCCAGATTCAGTCTCAGGTATCCTCTGCACGCGGTGTCCGCCGGACTCAAACTTGAGCCTTTCATACACTCCTTTGCCGGAAATAAGCATTGTAGCTTCCTTGCATCCGCCTATATCAGTCTCGGATATATCCGTTAAATCAACTTTCCACTTCTTGCTTGTCGCATAGTTTGTGTACATGCGAAGGAGGTTCATTGCAAAAAGTGCAGCCTCATCACCGCCTGTTCCCGCGCGGATTTCCATGACAACGTTCTTGTCATCGTTGGGATCTTTCGGGATAAGCATAATGCGGATTTCCTCCGTTAATTCGCTCAGCCTTTCCTTTGCACCCTGAATCTCATCTTTTGCAATCTCCAAAAGCTCTTCGTCTTCCATTTCGATTATTTCTTCATACTCTTTAATTTCATCTGATATCTCAAAATATTTATCTATAGCGCCTGCAACTTCCGTCATATCGGCATGCTGCTTGAGCAGCTTTGTATAGCTTGCCTGATCATTTGCAGCATCAGGCTGAGAAAGCATCATGTTAAGCTCCTCATAGCGCTTTTTTATATCCATTAACTTCTGTTCAAACATACTATCCTCTTTTTATCTTTATAATCCTGTCTATACCGTTATAGTCCTTTATGACTTCAACTTTATTAAAATACTTGCTGAATATTCCCCTGACATCCTCGCTCTGATTTATTCCTATCTCAAACATCCCCACACCGTTTTTAGAAAGTGCTCCGTCTGCAATTTTTGCAAGCGCTCTGTAAAAAACGAGTCCGTCGTCTCCACCATTAAGTGCGGATATTGGCTCATAGTCCTTTACATTCGCATCCAGTCCCGATATATCTTTTGAGGGTATATATGGCGGATTGCTGAGCAGTATATCGCATGATAAAACACTTCCGCAGAGCATGTCAAACTTTACTGTCGTACAATCAAGCTTCAAAGTTTCTGCATTTTCCTTCGCAAGACTTAAGGCATCGTCTGAAATATCGCACAAATACACCTTGGCCTCAGGCACTCTGCTTTTAACATATAATCCGATGCATCCCGTTCCGCATCCCAAATCATATACTATTGGTGAAGCAAAATCTTTGGCAACCTCCGCTGCCATCATAGCCAACATTTCAGTCTCGGGACGGGGAATAAGTGCGCGCCTGTCAGTTTTAATATCAAGGTCAATAAACTGCCAGCTTCCCAATACATACTGCATTGGCTCATCGCGTTTAAGACGGCTGAGAAGCTTTTCATACTCCGCAGTCTCTTCCTTAGACATCTCCCTATCCATAGCTACAACAAGGCTTCCGGCATCAGTGCCCAGTATATGTGCCATCGCCCACTTGGCAGCCGAAAAGTATCCAAGATTAGAAATTTCGGCTGTTGCCTGACGCACCGTCATTTTGTATCTGTTTCCTCAGCCACTTCTTCTCCTGCTGTAATGATTTCATCAATCTTATCATCAGTAGTTTGTTCATCTTCTTTTTTGTCATCTTCCTCGGTGTATTCATCCGGGAATTCATATCCTTCGGGAGCTGCCTCTGCGTACCATTTGTCGCCTGCAACCGCGAGGAAAGAAGATATCGCAGCACGCACCATATCGTCGTCAGGCTCGTTTGTTGTAAGCTTCTGAAGCTGTTTTCCCGGCCATACAAGAATCCTTGTAAACGGATTGTCAAACTTGGCAAGAACCATCAGAGTTTCATATGATATAGCTGCAACCAGCGGAAGGAGCACTATCCTTATCGCCACGCGAATAAGCACCGACTGCCCGTTCCATCCGGTGAGCGAAAACACAAGTATCGCGATAATCATAACAAGCACCAAAAAGCTTGTTCCGCATCTCGGGTGAAATGTCGTGTGTTTTTGCACATTTTCAACAGTCAGTTTTTCGCCTGCCTCAAATGTATTTATAGTTTTGTGTTCCGCGCCGTGGAATCCGAAAAAGCGCTTTATGTCTTTCATCTGCGATATAAGCAGAATATATATCAAAAATATCGCAAGCCTTATTCCGCCTTCAATGAAGTTTACTAAAACGGGCGATTCTACCATCTTTGTAGTTAGAGAGGTTATAAAGCTCGGGAGTATAAAAAACAATCCCACCGCAAATCCAAGCCCAAGCACAAGTGAAAAGCCGGTTAAAACATCCATCGCGTTTTTGCCTGTCTTTTTAACTATCCATTTTTCAAACTTGCTCGGCTCTTCCTCTTCATATCCGCCCATCTTGACCGAGTCGTTAAGGCAGCCTATACCCATTTTCATCATATCAATGAAGTTTACAACTCCGCGGAAAAACAGCCATCTTTTATACCATGGTTTGTCTCCCGTTTTTTTAACACCGTATCTTTTTATGGTAAATGTTCCGTCTTCTTTTCTTACTGTGACCGCAAGCTTTGCACCATGGCGCATAACAACGCCTTCCATAACAGCCTGTCCGCCGATATTAGGTCTTTTCTCTGTATCTTTACCCATAACTCATATCCTTTAAAAATATATTAGTAGTATAAAATAAAATACAGAACGATTGGGCGCATGCCGTTTCGTCCTGTATTTTTAAGTTCAAATTAAGTTTGCTATTTGCCGTAACGTTTGTTAAATTTATCAACACGTCCGCCGCTGTCAACCAACTTCTGTTTTCCTGTAAAGAACGGGTGACACTTTGAGCATATTTCAACTTTCAGCTCTTCTGTAAGAGAAGCTGTTTCAAATGTTTCGCCGCATGCGCATTTCACAACACACTTTTTATAATCCGGATGTATTTGCTGTTTCATCTAAGCATTCCTTTCTACCTTTGGTTTATACCGAGCCTATGCAACACAAAGCCCGTGCATAAACTGCGCAACGAATATTATAACACATATTGCCTTTTCGTCAATGTTTTTTTCCAATGTTTGATTTTCATTAACATTTGGCTTGTTATGCAGATTTATTCTTGTCTTCATACGCCTTATCATTTAAAAATGGATGATACATCATGAGTGCATGATTTTCCGTAACATACTCATCAGACAATACTTTACCTTCCGAATCAAACACTTTCCTGAAAATCAAATTATGGCGCATATATCCACCCCAATATTCAAGATTTATCCAATGTTTTTTCTCATATACCTCATATGACACAATTGCTTTTGAATCACTTCTCCATTCACCCGATAAACTATTATCATCAAGAGCAACCTTCAATTGAAACTCACAATCCGTATTATTTTGTATCAGTAAATCTCTATAGTTGTACACGCATGTAGCCCCCGAGCCAAATGGCTGTGTGCGCTTTGAGTCGGGAAACACATCATAGCTATGCCTGTAGCGTTCTAAAACATCAAGCGGCGTGTGCAGCACCATCCAATAGATGAGATTTGTTAACTGGCAAAGCCCTCCGCCGATTCCTTCTGCCAGCCCACCCGAGTTTAAAACAAGACCGCTTTTATATCCTTTGCGCTTTGTGGGTTTTCCAACGAGCTTCCAAAAAGAAAGCACTTCACCAGGTTTTAATATAACTCCGTCTATTTTTTTAACGCTAATTGCAAGATTGCCTATTTTATTTTTTTGCAGCCGCATATCAAGCCCGCTCAGTTTTCTTATAAGCGGTGTGCTATGGCTGAATATTTCATATTCTAATAACTTAGAATTTGTGGCTCGCTTTGCATACTTGTGTCCGCTGAAAGCCCACTTTAAATATCTCAGTGTAGTATATGCTATTTTTCCTGCTTTAATTCTTATTTTGCTGCGTGTTATAGGCTTCATTGACGTAGTCACATTCCATAATATCCTTTATTTTTCTTAATATGTTATATTATGCGCAAAATAAATGCAAATTAAAATTGTCTATCTTATATAATCCCCGCATCCATTAGAGGCTTCATCTTCCTTTTTATCTTCCTGTTTGCTCTTTTAAAAAATGATAAGCTGAGTGCGGAATGTTTCTTTGCAAACGACAGAAATGTTCGGGAGAAAAACCGCCTGTTTTTAGAAACCGCTTCAAAAAGCATAAGTATGCAGTTATCTACAATCAGTTTTCTTATATCCTTCATGTACGGTGATTTTCCCAGAGCATCATAATCGATCCCGCCGTCAATGAATGCTATTAGCTTTCCTGCCGCATAATCCAGCTTCTTCTTGTTTGCAATGCATGAAAACACTGTCATATGGTTATTTTCACAATCGCTTGCTGCATCCTGAAGATCGTCAATAAGCTGAAGGATAAATCCGAATCCGAACGCAAACTCAAACAGATTGTCATCCAAATCGCCGCACACAAGATACGCATCGGCAAGAACTGAAGTACCGCCTTTTTCCGCGCTGATTAGTACAAGCTCGCTTTCTCCGACAGTGTCACATCCATCCTGCTGTGAAAGGCTTTTTATCTGAGCATTTTGTATGCTGAGTATGCTGTCATAAACGCCTTCATATTCATCCCGCGGATACTGCTCTTCGATTATTTCTATTAGGCCGAACACTTTTTTCTCGTGTTCGTTTTGCGGAGTAATATTCCCGCCTTTTAAGCGAAGAGACAGCCTCTTGTTAAACTCACTCTTTTTTTCATCGGAAATATCGGTATCGTCAAGAAAATTGTCCGTATAAGGATAGAGCATGCTATAGGCGAAAATGCTCGGTATATACTCCGCTTTCTTTCCGGCTGTAAGCTGAAGAAGGTTCATTATCCATACATTCCGCATTGCCTGCATAATGTCCGCAGGTTTAAGATCGGGATCATATTCTCTGGCTTTTTCGATAAACTTCTCAGTAGATTGCATCATGCCATTAAGCATATCGCATTCTAAATCTTCGTTTTGTATTTCAAGATGAAGGCGCGCCCTCAGCATTATCCGCTCTTTAAGCGACTTAATCCACAAGCTATCATCTTTTACATTTTCTTTTTCGCCAAGAAGCCCAAAAAAGCTGTTTATTGTCTCCGTTACATCTTTTTGACGCTTCCTGTTTTCAAAAAAACCATGCTTTTTAATAAGATCTTCGGTATATTCGGCTTTTTCCCACTTCAAAGAAAAAGCATGTGTATGTTTTTCTACATCTTTAAATACGCTTTTCATATATGCATCATATTGTCTTTTTATTCTTCTGTAAGGTATGTGTTTTTCTCAAGCGGATTGGTCATTGTTCCGGTCATCAGTATCCCGCCTGTTTGGTTTTCAATAACAGCAAACAAAAACGGTCTGTCAATTGAGAAAAACTCTTCTCCCTGTCCTCTGGCGCGGGTGAGGTCAATCGCCGTTACGTTAGGTTCTGCTTCTCCGTCCTCAACTGCGGTGATTATCGTTGTCTGCCACATGTCTGTTAGATAAAAGTCGCTTCCCAAATCCGTAAATTCAGCTGTCTCCTCATCAAATATGCTTCCTGCTCCCATATTGGTGAGCACCTTTTTAAAGCTAAGCTTCTGCTGCCAGTCAATCTGCGGGATATTAATATATTTTTCCGCTTCATACGAAATATATCTCCACAATTCGATGTCTTCGGCTTTAAGTGCGTCAATAAATTCATCCAGTCTCTGGTCTTGGGACGGCAGCAATATAGCAAGCGACACTTCCCTTCCGCTAAGCGGAATAAATGCCGCAGTTACGTTTTCATCCTCATAAAAGTTCATCGCAAGCTTTCCGCGCATCATAGGAACGGCTACGCTTCTTCCGTCATACATCGCAAAAGGCAAAGGCCTTGTGTTTGTCGGATCAAACGATACTTCCCATTCGCAGTCAAGCCCGTTAACGTTTATAAGCAGAGCCAGCAAATCTTCATTTATCTCACTTTGTGTGATTATAGTTTCAACAAGGCCCGTGGTTTCAATGTCCGCCCAGTCGTTTATGTTAACTACTGTTTTTTCGTTCGAGAAATTTAAAAACTCAATATCAAGGCTGAAGTTTTCCTCTGCCATTACGGCATATTCTTCCCTTATGGCAGGTCCTTCGTCAAGATATAGCCCCATGCCTGTTTCGTATCTTATGCCCGCCAAAGTGTCAAGCCTTGAAACTATCTGCGAGCATTGGTCGGAAACCAGTTCATAGTCGTTTATAGTCATGCCGAGAAGTTCGTCAATCTGCTCTGCTGTTGTGCCTGTCGCACCCATTCTAAGCATTGTCATAGTCGTTCCGATAAGTATGGGTGAAATAATTATGTTTTCATCTGCCTGTCTTGTGCTTTTTAGGAGGTCAAGCGCGAAGTTGTTGTATGTTGTCATGTTTATTTCGTTTACAACAGGAAGCATCTCTTCCTCCGGAACTGTCTCTTGCTCCTTAGCACAGCCCGACATCAAAATCAGCGCCGTTACAGTCAACAGCGCCAAAAGTATATTTATAAATTTTCTTAAAGTTCGTGTCATAGTTCCTCTGGCTGTCCGATTTTTATTAAGAGAGCTGAAATGTCGTCATCTTTAATGCCGCCGGATGTATCCATTGCCGCAGCCGTAAGCTCTTTTGCGCAGTTTTTAAATACGCCTTCGTATGATTTTATTACGCTGAGCATATCATCATCATCCATTATGTTATACAGCCCGTCCGAGCAGTAAAACAAAATATCTCCGTCTTCCATCATTATAGGCATATCATTCATGTCAAGATAGTGTATTCCGCCGACTCCGATATAGCTTATAAGCTCATTTCTTCTCGGATGGTTTCTTGCTTCAGCTTCGCTCATCTCTCCGGCTTTCACTTTTCCGTCAAGCTCAAGATAATATCTGTGTTCGCTGGTAAGCTGCTTCATCTGTCTTCCGTGGATATGATAAAGCCTTGCTCCGCCGACTCCGACAATATATAGCTCTTTTCCTAAAAGAACGCATGCAAGAAGGCTGGTTCCTGCTTTTCCATTGTTTGAAAACTTCACTATCTCCGCGTCCAGTTTGTCTATAATGTTTTCAAAGAAATCCTGAACTCCTTCTTCCTCACGGTCTTCGCTGTAGAATTCGTCCATGATGCGCTTTGATATATATGACGGTGTGTCTTCATCAAAATTGACGCCGTCGCAAAGCATCGCAAGATATCCTCGCTCCTCCAGCATCTTTTCGTCAATACCATGCTCAATTCTCACCGAGTCGCGAACTTTATATGCATTCGTCTTTACGCTGTGGCTGACCTGAACCTGAGCGACCGACACTTTTTCCGGCTCTTCTTTAATAATAGGCGTCGGATAAAAGTCAGTTTCTTCCTCAAAAGGCTTCTCATATACGTCGCTTTCACGCTCCTGCGGTTCCATAATATCATCTGCAGGCTCGCGATAGTCGCTTCTTTTGTTTTTCATCATAGAAAATATGCCGAAGCCTATCATTCCCAAGCCTACTATTAAGCCCAATATTAGTATAAAATCCATTGGTATTAACCTCCGTCAAAGCTCTTTATTTATGTCTGGCTTTGATTATATCCTTATAATATTATCCCATTTTATCAAACTTTCATCAATAATACAAAGCAATGATTGAAAACAAATTGCAAAATCTGCCACTTACCCCATGGGCGGAGAAATCGCTTTTACGTTTTCAACATACCACAGCATATACATCAAATCTTCATCCGGTATTATAACACCTTCCGGTATTATTGTGTTGCCGTAAACGTCAGTAATCGGTCCTGTAAACACGTCCCATTTTCCGCCTGCGATATCTGCAGCAGTTTCTTTAATCTCATTTAGCTGATAATCTTCCAGAAAGTCATAATCAATATAGTCCGCTTCAAGTTCACTTAACCCGATCCAGGAATCTTCTCTTTCAGGTACTGTTTTGTTTGATACGGATGCGCGCGCTCTTTCCAGCACATATTTCATCGCATCCAGTCTGAATGCCGCATACACATATTCGTCTTCGCATCCGCCTATAAGCAAAATATTGTTTTCTTTTGAATACGTAAGCAGTGTTTCATCAATCCTCGCCTTAAAAATCAGGTCGCACCCTTCTTCTGCAAGCTCATATGCAGCGTCGCGTTCATTGCTGTATACGCCAGCCGTCCAGATAAAGTGAACAGCTGAATTAGGATTTGCAGCCTTCGCTCCGAGTGCAAATGCATTAACTCTTCTTAAATCTTCGCTTTCAGCAGTTTCTGATATATATCCTATATTTCCGGATTCCGATGCGTACGCTGCCGCCATTCCGTTTAAATATTGCTGCTGGTATATCCTGAAATAAAATCCAGTCAGATTTTTTTCAGCCATATCACCAGTCTCGCCGTACAGCTCAAACTTGATATTTGCATGAGTATTGGCTGCATATTCCGCCACATCCTTTTCAAAGCCTGAAAGAAAAACAATGTCGCAATCCGCATTTTCAATCTCCAATATCCAGTCATCATATGAAACACCCGATGCATCAATCACTGTGACCGAAAACGGAGTGCTGCTTACAGCCATAAGCATTTGTACCGCATCCTTTATAAGCATCGCATCGCAGTCTGCATCGCTGTAAACATATCCGACGCGGACTTCCGTCGAAATAACAGGAATGTCCTCAGGTTTTTCTGAAGTTTCCTCAATACCGGCAGCAGCCGACTGGCTTATGCTGCTTTCGGAAACATCATAAACGGATCCGTCTGTTTTTTTAGCGCATCCCATAAAAAAGACCGCCATTAATAAAACGGCGGTCATTATTGCAAGTGTTTTCTTTTTCATCAAATCACCTTTTATCTTGATATAAGATGAACAGCATCCTTTGGGCAAGCTCTATAGCAGTCGCCGCAGCCAACACAGTTTTCGGTTATAATCTTATGTGTCTGTTTGCGTTCGCCTTCCACAGCATCAAACTTACATGCTTTTTTACACAGTGTGCATCCGATGCATTTTTCTTCATCGATAAACGCCATTTTCCGTTTATCAAAGTCAAACTCAATAGTATTCCTAGGGCATTTTTCAGCGCACATACCACAGTTTACACATTTGTCATAGTCGATAACAGGAAGGTTCCCATCCATCTTTATAGCGTCAAATTTACACGCTTTAACACACAGTCCGCATCCGATACAGCCAACCTTACATACGCTGGTTACGTCCTTGCCGCGCTCCTGTGTAGAGCAGTTAACGATAGTTTCCGATGATACCGGTATAAGGGCAATTACATCCCTCGGACACTCAACAGCGCACTTTCCGCATGCGATGCACTTTTCACTGTCAACAACAGCAATACCGTTGTCAACCTTAATTGCGCCTGTCGGACACACTCTTACGCAGTTGCCCATGCCAAGGCACGCATATTTGCAGCCTTTGTTGCCATCGCTTAAGGCAGCCAGCGCCACGCAGTCTTTAATGCCCTGATAATCATATTTTAACTTAATATTGTCGTAAGTTCCATTACATCTTACTACAGCTACAAGCGGCTCTGTATCCTCAGCTTCCACGCCCATAATCTTTGCCAGCTCTTCTTTTTGCTCTTTGCTGCTTACGGGGCACCCGTTTATCTGTGCCTCTCCTTCTGCAACTTTTTCAGCAAATTTATCGCAGCCCGGATATCCGCAGCCGCCGCAATTGACTCCCGGAAGCGCTGCGCGAATCTGAGCCACCTTCGGATCTATCTTAACATTGAAAAACTTTGCAGCAAAAGCAAGTATTACACCGAACAGTAATCCGATTATGCCAATAGCTAAAGCCGCTGTTATAAGTTCATTAAACATCTTTTCCCTCTTTTATTTTATAAGTCCCGTAAATCCTAAGAATGCAATCGACATAAGCCCAGCTGTAATAAGCGCAATAGGAAATCCCTTAAACGGTTCAGGAATGTCCGAATATTCCAAACGTTCTCTTATTCCGGCAAAAAGCACTATCGCAAGCCCGAATCCGACTGCCGCTCCGAATGAGTTGGCAATGGTTTCAACCAGCGTGAATCCTTCCTGAATGTTTATAACAGCCACACCCAAAACAGCGCAGTTTGTAGTTATAAGCGGAAGATACACGCCCAATGCCGAATAAAGCGAAGGGTTTGTTTTTTGTATCGCCATCTCAACAAACTGAACAAGTGATGCGATAACAAGAATGAAAGCAAGTGTCTGAAGGAATCTTAAGTCAGGCACATTTTCAACGCCCAGCTTTGCAAGCCATGTCGGCTCAAGCACTATCTCCTGCACGAGGAATGTGATAACCGATGCCATAACCATAACAAACGTAACTGCAACAGACATTCCGACTGCTGTTTCCACTTTCTTTGAAACGCCGAGGAAAGGGCATATTCCCAAGTATCTTGACAGCACATAGTTGTTAACCAGCGCAGCTCCCAATACTATTAAAACGATTTTTACAAAACCAGTCATATTATGCACGCTCCTTTTCCAGTGAATTTATAAGCGCAAGCAAGAATCCCAAAACAATAAATCCGCCAGGTGCCATGATGAATATCAAAGCCGGCTCAAATTTTGCTCCCATAACAGCCATGCCAAAAAGTGTTCCGTTGCCCAGCACTTCCCTCACAGCCGCAAGCAGTGTGAGTGCTCCTGTAAATCCAAAGCCCATGCCCAAGCCGTCAACTACCGACCTTAGCGGTGTGTTCTTTGATGCAAATACTTCCGCGCGGGAAAGGATTATGCAGTTAACAACAATAAGCGGAATGAATATTCCGAGCGCATTGTAAAGCGATGGCAGAGTTGCCTGCATCACAAGCTGCACTATAGTTACGAATGTCGCAATTATTACAATAAACGAAGGTATTCTTATCTTGTCTGGTATCAGATCTTTAACCAATGACACAACTAAGTTTGAGCCGACAAGAACGAATGTTGCGGCAAGTCCCATGCCTATCCCGTTTATGGCAGATGTGGTAACAGCCAGTGTCGGGCACATACCAAGCATCATGCGAAATATCGGGTTTTCGTCAAATATACCGTTTAAAAATATTTTTCTTAAGCTTTTCATTATTTACCCCCTGCAATCTTTGAGGATATCTCGGCAGCCATGTTTGCGCCGTCTGTTACTGCCTTTGACGTAATCGTCGCAGCAGTTATAGCGCTTACCTCGTTTTCGGCTGATGTATCGCCTTTTACAAGCACGATATCTTTCTTGCCTGCAAACTGCGATGAAAACTCAGTCTCGCTGGCTTTTGCCCCGAGGCCCGGTGTCTCCGAATTCTGTCCCACGATAACTCCTGTGGATACTCCGTCAACATCAACTCCTACGTTAAGCAGTATGTCTCCGCCGTATCCTTTGGAAGTCAGCGTTATAATATATCCGGCAACAGTGCCGTCTTTTTTTGCTTCATATACCTTTTGAAGGTTTGCATATTCGCCAAACACTGCGCTATCGGTTATCTCCGAAAACTCGCATCCGGAAAACAAATCTTCGCGTGCCTTTGCAAGCGCCATTTCTTTCTGCATTTCGATAGGCTCTTTTGTGAGTGCATTTGTTACACCAAGCAGTGCGCCGGCAATCAACGCAACAAGAAACAGTATCAGGGGAAGTTTAATAAAATCACGCATTTTTTGCCACCTTCCCGAATATCTTAGGCTTTGTGTATCTCTCTATAAGAGGAGCCGCGACATTCATAAGAAGTATGGAATAGGAAACACCTTCCGGATATCCGCCGTAAAGCCTAATTACCACCGTAAGTATTCCGCATCCGAGCGCGAAGAATATCTGTCCTTTTTTGGTTATCGGCGATGTCGTGTAATCTGTAGCCATAAATATAGCTCCTATAAACAGACCACCCGCAAGAATGTGCGCTGTAGAAGCAAGCACGCTGAATCCGCCAAGAAGGAATGTTCCCACAAACACAGTTCCGATATATATAGCCGGAATTCTCCAGTTGATTACTTTTTTTATAAGAAGATAAATGCCGCCAAGCAGCAGCGCAGCTGCCGAAACTTCGCCTATACAACCGCCCACGTTTCCGATAAACAGCGGCAATATGCTGTCCGGAAGAGTCAGAGTGCCGGCTTTTAAGTATACGAGCGGTGTCGCATAGCTTGTTGCATCCACAGTGGCGCTTGCAACAGGCATCAGTGTGCCTATCTGGCGTGCCGGTATAAATGCGCTTCCCAAAAGGCGTGCCGGCCAGCAGGCAACAAGGAATGCTCGTCCTGCAAGAGCCGGGTTCATGAAGTTATGTCCCAGTCCGCCGAATGCATGCTTTACAACTATGATTGCAAACATCGCACCAAGTATAGGCACCCACAAAGGTGCGCTCGCCGGAATGTTCATTCCCAGCAGAAGGCCTGTGACTGCAGCGGTTAAATCGCCTATCCTGCCCTCTCTTTTAAATATTTTAAGTATTGCATATTCTGTTAAAACAGCAGATGCCGTCGATGCCAGAAGCACGTAAAGCGCTTTTAAGCCAAACATATAAACGCCGACAGCGGCTGCAGGCAAGAGCGCGATAAGTACATCCCGCATTATCTTTGCCGTCGTTCGCGCTGTAACTATATGAGGCGACGACGATACTCTTAATTTCCCTTCCATCTTTTCTCCTATCTAAAAAATCTTATCTAATTCTGTTTTTATTTCTAAGCACGCTTTTTGCAAGCCTGATTGATTGCACAAGGCTGCGTCTTGCAGGGCATATAAAGGAACATGTTCCGCATTCGATGCAGTCCATTGCACCGATTTGCTCCGCTAAATCAAATTTCGCATTGTCGGCAGCTCCTGCGATTTTAAGCGGCATTAAGCCAATCGGACATCCCGACACGCAGCTTCCGCAGCGTATGCAGTTTTCAGGCTCATCTGTTTTAGCCTCTGCAAATGTGAGCGCCAGTATTCCGGTTGTTCCTTCGTTTACGGTTGCTCCCAAAGTATTCTGGGCAACACCCATCATCGGCCCTCCGGAAATAACCTTAACGACATCATCTTCAAGCCCTCCGCAGTAGTTAACACAATCTTCAAATGTTGTTCCCAAACGTACTATTACATTTTTAGGCTCTTTTATTCCGTTGCCTGTAACAGAAACTATTCGCTCGGTAATTGGAAGACCTGTTTCAAATATCTTTGCAATAGAAGCCACAGTGCCCACATTTATAACTACAACGCCTATGTCCATTGGCAGTCCGCCTGAAGGAACAGCGCGCTTTGTCAGCGAGTATATGAGCTGCTTTTCAGCCCCCTGCGGGTATTTAGTTTTAAGCGGACCTACATTTATATTTTTTTCGCCTTTAAGGAAGTTTGTAAGCGATGCAATAGCATCCGGCTTATTGTCTTCTATTCCGATTACCGCAGATGTAATCCCAAGAGCTTTCATAACAATTTTTACACCGGTTACGATGTCCTTTGGATTTTCAAGCATCAGCCTGTGATCGCATGTGATATACGGTTCGCACTCGGCGCCGTTAATTATTAATGTGTCAATCTTTTTATCAGGCGGAGGAGAAAGTTTAACGTGTGTGGGGAATGTCGCACCGCCCATGCCGACTATGCCCATCTGTTTTATAATACCTATAATATCGCTTGGTTCAAGCTTACTATAATCATATGGTTTTATGTCAGGATTAATCTCATCCTTGTGGTCGTTTTTGATTACGACCGCTTCTCTCATCTCGCCCGTTCCGTGCATCCGTCTTTCTACAGCTACAACTTCTCCGGATACGCTGGAGTGGTATGTTGAGCTTATAAATGCGGAAGGCTCCGCTATAAGCTGTCCTTTAAATACCTTATCCCCTTTTTTAACAACCGGCTTTCCCGGTGCGCCTACAACTCTTGTCATTGCGATAACGATTTCATCCGGAACAGGCATTTTCACCGTTTGTTTTTTCTCAGTGAATGTCTTGCCCGCATGTTCGTGATGCAAAGGGTGCGCTCCGCCTCTGAATGTTTTTTTCTTCATTTCTTCACCTAATTTAATTGTCTGTTTGTTTAATTGCCCGAAACATTATAACATATGTTGAATACTTTTTCATTATCGGTTTTACTTATGCAGGTTCAATATAAGTAATATAACACACATAATACAGTATACCATTGTACAGCTTTATGAGGTTTTGTGTCCATTCTGCCACACTTTAATATAATAAACAGTAATTAGAATTTGTTCTTTAAAAATATCAGTGAAAAGCTTGCTAAAGCTAATTATATAAAAAAATAGCGTAAAATCCCGCTTAGTAACGGGATTTTACATAAGAGTTATTGGTTAACTTGATTTTGATGGAAGATAAGGAATTATTCTTCCTGCAAAGTTTTGGGCAGTCATAGTCTGCAGATATACATCTCCCGGGCCTGTAAGCGTTGCAAGGAACAGTCCCTCGCCGCCCAAGAAAATATTTTTCATTCCCTTAACGCGGGTAACTTCCGTCTGAACTGATGCGTCCTGAACTGCTACATGGCCGGGATCTATTACAAGCTGCTGTCCCTGATTGAGGGAATATTTTACGAAGCTTCCGTCAATCTCGAGGAAAACTTTTCCCGGGCCTGTGAAGCGCTGCATTATAAAGCCTTCTCCGCCCACAAGTCCGACGCCGAACTTTGATCTGAAATGCATCTGCATATCAACTCCGGGAGTGCTGCATAAAAATGCATTTTTCTGAGCAACTATGCTCTGACCGGCTTCAAGCTCAAATGCCATAATACTTCCGGGAAATGATGATGCGCACGCAAGCTGTCCCGGCCCGCCTTCGCATGTATATGTGTTTAAAAACATGCTTTCTCCCGAAAACTTTCTTCCTATTGCTTTTCCCAAGCCGCCTTTCATGTTGGTGTCCATCGCAACATTCGGAGTTTTCCAGCTCATAGCACCGGCTTCTGTCACTATCTGTTCTCCCGGCTGAAGTGTCATAATCAGCACAGGTAAATTTCCGCCTTGAATTACATATTCCATAAAACTACCTCCATATATACATTATAGTGGTAATTTGTAAATTTTTAAACACATTCTTTAAACTGAGTGAAAACTATTTTCTTCACTGTGTTTACTAATTTTATATCTTATGCTAAACTGACTTGGATGAAAAAACCAATTGTTTTTATATATACTTTCTCAGATGAAATAGACAATACTGCAAAAGCCCTGCTTGATGCCGGCTTTCAGGTTGCGCTGCCCTATAACTGCCCCTGGGTATTTGATGGCATTATAAAAATACCTCAAAGCGAAATTGAAAAACGCGGCATTATCCGCGGCGGCCTTAAATACTTGTGCGACAATTATAACTCTCCAGACACTATACTTGCAGAAGAATACGTAAAGGCTGAGGATGTAGTCGTAGTTTACGGAGCTATGCAGGAAAATTCTGATGCTTTAGTCTTAGCTGAGCGCGAAAATCCTTCCGGATACGGTAAATTTGAAAGAACAGCTTATGCTATAATCCGCAGTTTGTTTGCAGTGGTACAGGGGCGCAAAGTTCATGACATGCACTCAGGTGTGCGCGGTATACCCGGGAAATATCTGCCCGTCTTTTATGACATGAAAGGCAGTGACCGTGATTTCCTTCTTGGACAGATAATGGCATTAAGGCGCCTTAACATTCATCTTGTGCAGTGCAAAGCTGTAACTCAGGGTGAAAGCTCCGCAGCACACACCATGCCTGAGCTTTTAAAGGATATTCTGAGAGTCGCTGGACTGTTTATAAAATTTGTGTCATCTTCGCTTGCAAGTGCGATAATCGACATCGGGTTTTATACGCTGATGCTTCAGGTTGCAACAGAATCACTGTTTCTTGCATCAGCATCAGCCAGAGTTGTAAGCTCGCTGTTTAACTTTGCAATGAATCAGTTTGTTGTGTTTAAACAAAACAAATCTCAAAGCAGATGGCTGTCTATGGTGAAATATTATATTCTTGTAGTAATCCTTTGGACATTGGATTATCTTGGTCTTTTGCTTCTGGCAAGAGTATTGGACATGGACAGAGTTGTATCAAAAATTATTATGGGTGCAATCATATATGCAGTAAGCTTTGTGACTCAAAGAGACGTTGTGTTTAAAAGCAAAAAGCCAATTGACATAAAAGAAGAAAACTCCTCGAATTGAGGAGTTTTGTTTTTTTTATTTATTAATATCCCAGCTTCTGTTTTCTATATCTGTTCGTCCATTTAAGGGCGTCTTCTATGCCTTGTTTTACTGAAAGCTCTGCTTTCCAGCCAAGCAGCTTTCCTGCCCGTTCACAGTTTGCGTAAGCTCCTGCTGTGTCTCCGGGTCGCGGCGGTGCGGTTTCTTTGTTGAGTGGCTCACCCCACACTTTTTCAAATGCTTCGACCAGCTCAAATACCGTTACGCCGTCTCCGCTTCCTAAGTTAATTGAAACGTAATCCTCATCTATCTCCGAAAAGATGTCGTCATATTTTTCAGCAGCGAGCACATGTGCACGTGCTAAGTCCCAGATATGAATATAATCGCGGATTCCGGAACCGTCGCGTGTTTCGTACTCAGTTCCTGTTATCCTAAACAAATCATCTTCGCCGAGAGCGACGTTTACCATCTTGCCCAATACATGCGATGGGTTCGGATCGTATGGGCCTGTACGCATTTTGGGATCAGCGCCTATGGGGTTAAAGTATCTAAGCGCGATGCCTTTGATGTCGGTTGCTTTGGCCATATCCTCCAGCACCATTTCCATCATATATTTTGAGCGGGAATATGGGTTAATCGGGCGTTTCGGAGCATCTTCGTCCACTTTGAAGCCTTCTACTAAATCATATATTGAAGCTGACGATGAAAAGACGATTTTGTTGCAGCCTTTTTCGCTTAGTATTTTAAACAGCTCGAGTGATTTAAGCACGTTCTCCCTGTAGTATTTATACGGGTTTGCGACTGATTCGGGGATTACTATTAGCGCTGCGAAGTGCAGACAGCATTCGATGTCGGGGTGGTCTTTAAAGATGATGTCTATGACCTGTTTGTCGGCAATGTCGCCTTGGTAGAAGGAAAAGCCTTTTGTATATTCCTCTCTGCCGTTTACCAAACTGTCGAGTATTACCACTTCATGGCCTGCATCGGTTAGTGCCCAGCAAGTTGTTGAGCCGATATATCCTGCGCCGCCTGTTACGAGTACTTTCATCCGTTCGCCTCCTCAATTTCAAATCTCCTAGATTATATCACATTATTTTGGGCGGTGCATTTGAAAATTGGTTTTTGTTTCGGCATACATTGGCATACGTGTTTCTTTGCTGCCGTTTGTTGGTATAATTTTCCATTTGTGTTGCGCTGGGGTTTTCTTTATCTTTGCTGTCCTCCCCGAGCGCTGGTGTGGTGTTGGTGCTTTTTCTTTGCTGTGCTTTTCTTATTTATTGCGTAGTTTATCAGAAAAGCTAGCCGTCCATAGTGAGCAGTTAGCTTTATGAGCACTTAATTTTCCGAAGCTGGGATACCTCACCCTTGAAAGGGGAGGTGGCACACTAAGTGTGACGGAGGGGTATAAAATAACCAACCACCCCGAGCGCCGTCTATCTTTAGTTTTTTTTACTTAGCTTCGCAGTGGCTGGGAGGAGTGTGGGGCTGCGCCCCACACCCGCACCCCCGTTTCGCTTTGCTCAACAGCCCCCTTCAGGGGGCGAGTTATCGCAGTCATCGAAAGCTGTATGTTTACTATCTTTATATAAGACGTCATCTCCCCTGAGAGGGGAGAATGGAACGTTTGCGGAGCAAATGTTGGTGGGGTTGGGCAAAAGCAAATATCTAAGTAGACTATTAGAAAAGCTAGCCGTTTATTGCGAACGGTTAATTTTACTATTACGCAGTTTTCCAAAGTTGAGATACCACCCTTGAAAGGAGAGTAAGTTGTTATTTAGTTTTACTGTTATGTTATTACTTTAAGAAATTCATTATATAATGTTTTCCTAATTTTCTCTTCTTTCACAACAAAATACTCATTAATAAATTCCTCGTATTTTTCAATCACTTCCTCTTCAATATTATCATTTTCTTTTGCTTTTTTTAATTCCTGAAATGAGCTTAAGTTCGAGACATAATCAAAAAATATTTTTATATGATTTGGTAGTTTGGGAAAATGTGAATTTATTTCATCGAACTTATATATGATATCATAATTTTCCAAACTATCATTGAATGTCTTCTCAAGAATTATATAGTTTATAAACTTTTCGGATAATCTCCAATGATGTCTAAACTTAAGCGTATATTTTTCACCATTATTCCTTTTCCAAATGATAATATTCTTTTTATGCCCACTAATAATTAAATGCTCTTTTGTATATACAGTTTCTGTTAGATCACCAGGATGATAAATTGAGGTTAATCTCATTTTACTTTTTTTATAATTATCTATAACAGAATAAAATGCAAATCCCAATTGATCTTCATAGTTTCTATCCAATATTGTTTTATATTCAAAGATAGTTTTTTTCTTTATTGCTTCTAACGATTCATTAAAATCAGTCATAAACTTTGTTAAGTCTTGATATTTATAGTTTTTAAAGAAATCGATGTTGCTATAACCAATTCCGCTTTTATTTTTTTGTTCATTAATTAATAGAAATCCTATAGAATATAAATAATAATTCATAATAAATTTCGAAAAATTATTGAATTTTATTTTGTCTTTGATATGTCCTTCTGCTATAAAATTTATAAATTCAAAAAAAACAGGCTTTCTATAAACTGCTTCATAACACATTATAAAATAACACATATACTTTAACTTTTTATAATAAACATCTCCATCTGTTTCGCATATATCTTTAAAACTATATTTGCTACTATCAATTTTCTTATAAAATTCATAAATATTATTTCCATATTTAATCATTTTCTTTATTGAAAGTAATATGCCATCTGAGTCTTCTTTCTCAAGAATATGTCTATTTCTTAATTTAAGTTTTGAATTGATGCTTCTTTTTTCTTTTATTGTAAGATAATATAAGTACAGGTATTCATCAAAGTTTTTATAATTAAAACATTTACTAAACTTAAATACTATAGCTTTAAGATCTTTCCATAATCCTTTTAATTCTTCGTGGAATTCTCTTTCAACATATTTAAAACAATATCCTTTATAAATATCTTCAACATCAAGAGTTTGAGTTTTATAATTAATATCTATATAAACTTCTTCAATAGATTCATTATCCTTTTCATTAATAAGTAATAACAATGTGCTTTTAAGTAGTTTTCTTTTAAATTGCAAAATTAGATCTTTATAAAAATTTGTTTCTTCTTTTAGCTTATTATTTATTGTTTCTTTTAATCTATCGAAATCATCTTTTTGCTTAAATATATCAATTTCTATATCCTCTGATATATCAATTCTCATACTACTTCCTTCATGATAACAAAAGTCTCCAATCGTTTCATTTCGTAAAGTAAATTTATCATTCCTAATTAAATATTTTAATAAGCATTTTTGCTCGTAGGTAATTACATCATCAATTCTTAGTATATTGAAAATTGCAATTAAAGTTGCAAACAATGTAGTTATTCTCTGTTGCCCATCCACTATTTCATAAGTATTTTTCTTTTCCTCTAATGCAACAATACCTAAGAACTTTTGAACAATATTAATATCATGAATTAAGTCTTCTATTTTAGAATCTTCCCATTTAAATTCTCTTTGATAAGCAGGTATTGAATAATGTGTACGGTTTTTTCGAAAAATATCAAGTTCTTTCTCTGTAACTTGGTCATACGGATTAATTAAACAAAACAACTGTTCTATAGTAACGATGCCTGCTCTCATTTTTCATCTCACTCATATGGTATATTCAATTCCTCCAAAACTTTTTTCATCGCTAAACCTTGTTTTGTAGGTTCTTCACCTCTTAAGCAATAATCATAAAGTTTCGGGTATTGTTCCTTTAATCGCTGAATCCTATTTGGTTCTTTCTCTCTTTGGATTCCATATAAACAAAAAATACAACCTGTACGAGTTTCTCCCGTAGTTTCATATTCTTTATTATCATTTATTATTACTTCACCATATGCCTTTGAGATCGGCAGTTTATTGATGTAGATATATTCTAGTATATCTTGTTCAGTCCATATTGATATCGGTCTGCAATAACCTTTATTCCCTCTAACAATACATCCGTATTGCAAGTAATTATACTTTCTCCTATCGCTTTCTTCCGCCATTGTTCCTACATACCCACGCCTTTTTGACCTCTTCTCATACTTATATATAGGATTTTTTTTCATTACATCACAACACTTATGCGAAAATCTGATATCAGAATCAATAAGATAATGATAGCTTTCTGGCAACATACTTGCCTGATGAAATTCACCTTTTCTATTTATACCTGTTTTATATAAATTCCTAGTTGCATGATTCCTGTCAGTTGGATTTTGTAAGGTATAAAGTTTTCTGCTGTTCATCTTGCTAAGAGCAGGATATCCATCATCTCGTAATACTTCGAAAAATTCTTTTTCAGGTCTTAAAAATTCTATGTTATCAATCTTTTTTAAGAACTTTCTGTTTTCTGGATGTTCCATTCCAGTATCTACAGTAACAGCTGGTATGTTTGGATATAATTCCCTAACTAAATCTAACATAACTGTGCTGTCTTTTCCACTAACACTGCAATAAACATCACCATCATTTTCTTCATACCAAGTTCTGATTCTTTCTTTTGAGAAAATGATTTTCGCCTCAAGGGGTAAGCTTTGCAACTGTCTTAATTCATTATTTGTTCTTACCATATAAGCCTTTTTTAATGTTTATTATATAACAAAAAACATTATACTATTTTTTTATATGTTATTCAAAGAAAATTTGCATTAAATGTAAATATTTACTTTACTACAAAATGTCTTTACGTTTCACCAACAAAAAAGCCCCCACAAAAAACCCCACAATCAGCACAGGCACAACGATAAACCCGACAACAGCCAGCTCCCGCCCATGCATAATGTCTATACCACTAAAATATTCAAACGGTGTAATCTTTTTAAAGAAAGCATATTTATCGCTCATTTTTGCGATGAACGACATCATGAAAAAGGCGACGGTAATGCCGGACATTTTAGCGCCAAGCTTTTTATGGCGGCGGGCAATCACGGAGGCAAAAAGCCCGGCGGACAAAAACAAAACTTCAATGGCAAGCCACGACAGCATGAAAAGCGCAAGCCGGCCGACGAACTCGGCGGACAGGTCAAACTGCGAGAAAATACCGTATGTCGCACCGAAGATAAATGCGGTAAGCAAAATGCAGTTTAAAAGGGCGGCGGCAAGCTTCATGAGTATCAGACGCCGACGCGTAACAGGCAGCGTGAAGGTTGTTTCCGATGTCTTTTTGCTTATTTCTTTGGATAATATATTTGTGCCGAGAAGCGTGGCGTAGATAGCCACCATCACAACGAAAAACTGCCCCATATAGCTGTAATATCCCTCTGGCTTGTCAAAGCGCACAGTGTCAAATGAAAACGCCTTTTGAAACTCGGGCGGGAACGCGGAAAGCATTTCGTCGACGTTTGCCATGTCGCGAAAAGCGTCAAATTCATAGGATGCCATCAAAAGTATCAGAACAAACACGCCGAACCAGATAAGAAGGGATTTTAAATTTGCTTTAAATTCTCTAAGTATAATATTCATAAATCCCCCTCACATCGCCGTTGAAATGTTGCGCCTGCCGTAAAACACATAGCTTAATGCGGTAAAAACCACGATAAGCACAAGGCTTATAATAAGCCCGTACGGCCGGAAGGCGGCATCTTTTATTATCTGCTGGAAGTTGAAATAATCATACGGCACGAAATATCTTATTATCGTGTCCTCAAGTATAGTGTCAAAGGAGTTGAGCACGAAAAATCCGAAAGCAAGCCCCATGGAAATAGCGTTGGGCGAACCCATCTTTTTCATGATAACGGAGATAAAAAGGCCGGCTGCAAAAAACAATATCTGCAATATAAATATACCGAGCATCATAAGCCAGAAAATCTTCGCAGAATAAGCGACATCTGTGGCAAATATCTCAATGCTCACATAGCAAATCATTGCATTAAATGCCGCGAAAAACAGTATGTGCGAAAAAGACGCCGCAATCTTTGCCGTCATAATTTTAACCCTTGTCGCAGGCTTTGATATAAGAAAGTCGGCAGTCATGTCGCGCTCTTCCACGCTAACGGCGTTAAGCCCCAAGCCGCTTGAAAATATCGCGCCGAATAAGGCAAGGTATACACCAACCATCGCAGTATATCCCTCGACCGTGGATAAATCGTCCTGCATACCGAAGGCTTTAAGAAACGCCTCGGGAAACTGCTTTAGTATTTCATCCATCGCTACATTGTTCATGGTTTCATACACTGAGTAGAAAAACAAAAGGAATACAGCGATACTCGCCACCCAGATAAGGGTGGAGACAATTTTCTTTTTCACTTCAAATAAATATATATTCATAGTGTCGCCTCATCTGTAATAGTGCATGAAGATTTCCTCAAGTGTCGGCTCTTCAATGCGCATATCGGTGATGGTGTGCTTTGCGACGACGTCTATGATGTAGTTGATATCGCCTTTATATAAAAATGATACATATGAATCCGTCTTTTTAAAATCATTCAACTCGCCTTTTTTAAAGCTTTCCATATCGAGGTCACGGCACTCAATCTTAAACTTTTTATATGACTCTTTCTTGAGCGTTTTAACCTCGTCGGTACGTATAATCGAGCCTTCCTTTATGATTGACACCCTATCGCACAGTTTCTGCACCTCGCCCAATATATGCGAGGAGAAAAGAACTGTCGCGCCTTTATTATTCTCCTCTTTTATGATGTCAAAAAACTTCTGCTGCATAAGAGGGTCAAGCCCGCTTGTCGGCTCGTCGAGTATAATAAGCTCCGGCGAATGCAAAAGCCCCTGCACGATGCCCACCTTCTTTTTGTTGCCGTAGGAGAGGTCATCTATCTTGCGTGAAGTGTCAAGCTCCATCTTTTCGCAGAGGTCAGCAATCTTTTTCGTGCAGTCCTTTTTATAAAAGCTCGCCGAATATTTGAGCAGATCCATAACTTTCATCCCGTCATAATAAAACACTTCCGACGGCAGATACCCCACCTTTTCGCGCAGCCTGTGCCCGTTTGCAACGACGTCCTCGCCCAGCATGGAGGCTTCTCCGCTTGTGGGAAAAATAAGCCCTATCAGTATGCGAAGCGTTGTGGATTTGCCCGCGCCGTTTGGGCCGATAAAGCCGTATATCTCGCCTTCGTTCACCTCAAAGGAGACATCTTTTATACCTCTGTTTTTTCCATAAAACTTGGTAAGGTTTTTGATTTCAATTGCGTTTGCCATGTGATTTCTCCTTTTTAAGGAATAATGTGTATATATAAATTATATGGCATAAAAAAGAGGAATACAAACTGTATTCCTCTTTTCCTTTAGCTAAAATCTTTAATTTTATTGAAGTAATTAATGCGAATTAGCATACATTGCTAATACTAAAACTATAGTAAGCAAAATAATTTCGTATACTTTTAATTTAGGTTTATTAAAAGCTAGTCTGCCTATTACATTAATCAGTAATCCTAACACTACACATATTAGTATTTCATAAAATCTAAAGGTACTAAAAACCAATACGCTTACTAATAATACAGCAAGTACAATTAATATAATAATGCTGATTACCTTACTTTTTGTTATTTTATCTATAATGCTATTCATCATTAAACTCCAATTTAAAATTTAGTCTTAAAATGAGGGAATTTCTACATAATTAGTTCCATTATATAAAGGATTTGAATAACTATTCTGATAAGCAGTATAATTATGCCACACTTTTACATTGGTTCATTTTGTAATATCGCATCATATTCCTTATTTTGGTATTCGTAATCTTATTGTATTCTATATGTCAATATTTGTCTATAAAAAAGAGGAATACAAACTGTATTCCCACTTAGTTATTGTTTTAATCAGCAGTGCTTACTCTTCGCCGTTTTTCCACGCTTCAAACTTTTCAACCATAAGGTCATATGTTCTTTGCGATATCTCGGGAAGTTCGCCGCCCCACATGCGCTCTGCAATCTCAAAGCCTTTTTTTGCCGCGTCCAGCAGCATATCCGCTTTCTCCACATCTCCGCCTGAAATGTTTTTTGCGAAGTTTACCAATGTGTCGGAGAGATTTTCTGCGCTGTACATACCGCCTTCTTCCACATTTTTGGGATCAAGGTCAGCATCTATGCCGTAATTTTCAAGAAGCTTGGCTTCCAGCGCTTCCACATCGATATCTCCGTCCGAGCCGTCGATGAAGCCCTGAATGTATGCTTTCATGCTTCCGGCCTGTCTTACAACGTGCTTGTTTGTAAACTCCGAAAACTTTTCGATGAGCTGGGCGTTTGTCATCATTCTTGTGTTCTTATATGTATATATTCCGTTGCTTTTCCCCGGCTTGGAAGAATACGTATCGACGATATTATCCGCCGGTGATTTTCCTTCCTGCTCTTTCTTCTGTGCTGAGTTATAGTCTAATATTTTTCCTGTGGTGTTTACCTTTCCAATATCCATATGAGCCTCCTTGCCGATAAGTCGCAATAATTCCTTTCATTGCCTACTTATTATATATCGGCATTTTTATTATAACCTATAAGTAAAAAAGAATACAGTTTGCGCCGTATTCTCAATAAATTCTGTTTTTATAAATCATTTTCCGTATATCCGGGCTTTTTGAACAGTTTGTCGCCCATCGGTTCTATTTCATTTTTGTAAACTTCTTTCCAATCTGACGGTTCTATATCTTCGATGCCGACAGAAATCCAGTATTCCCCTGCGTCAAAGCATTCTTCCACGGCTTTTGTTATTTTCTCCGTGAGTTCTTTTTTCTGCTGGTCGGTTTTTCCCTTCCATGTTTTAACGAGTACATGCGGCATGGTGTATCTCCTTTTTATTTTATCGTAGCACTAATTCATTTTTGTTTCAATGCTTGTGTTTTATATTAAGGGTTTTATTCTGGCTTTTGCGAATCCTCAGAAGCGCTTCTATATTTTTGCGGGTAGTGATCCCCGAGCGCCGTCAAGCCACAGCACTTTTAAAAACTATACAGCGACTGGGATAATTTCTTTATACGAGGAAGACTGCGTCTCCCTCGCGCTCCCTGCTGATATGCAATTATTCAAACTATACTCTTCCATCAAAGATTTATAAGGCCGTAACTCCAGATAGACAAGATGCAGTTATACAACTGCATTTTAATCAATTTTCAGCACAGCAGTGCGCTCCACCATACTTTAATAAAAAGAAATGCAGACCCTTGAGCCCATTCATAAAATCAGTTGGCTAAGATAGGAAACGGCTCACGGCGTCTGCATTTTTATGAACCTTTTTTAAAAAAGGTTCCCTCAGCGGAGCGTGTTTCAGTAAAACATTATTGTTCTGTTTCGTTTTACAGTACAGAAAAATTTATCCTACCCCTTCTTCTCATAAACCGCCAACGTAACAATACGTTTCAACATACTCTCTTCGTCAAATTCATCTATCTTAGCAAATCCGTTTTTCTCAAGCATTTTTCTCGACGGAATGTTTTCTACGCTTGTGCAGGCTTCAATTGCTGATAACGCTAACTCCTCAAAGCCGTATTTACACACGGCATCCAGAACTTCCGACATATATCCACGCCTTCTGTGCCCCGGAAATATTCCATAACCCAGTTCAGCTTTGTTGTCTTTGTCAACAAAGTTCCAGATGGATATTGTTCCGATCAGCTCATTGCTGTCAGCTTTTTCTATCGCCCATACTATCCACTTGTTTTCATCCACACCTTTGTTCTGTCCTGCTATAAAATCCGAAGCTTCTTTAAGCGTTTTATACTCGTGCATATCAACAAACTCATAGTTTTTCTTATCAGACCGATAGTTATAAACTGCCTGCGCATCATCAGCTGACAGTTTCCTCAGTATCAGTCTTTTTGTTTTAAGCACGGGAAACTGCGCAAAATTAAGTTCTTTCATTCACTTCTCCGATTCCAGTATCTTTTTTATTTCAGCCGTCTCATTCTTGGTAAAATACCGCCACGTTCCAACAGGCAAATCGCCAAGCTTAATGTTCATAATACGAACTCGACGAAGGGACACAACATCATAGTTAAAATGCGCACACATGCGGCGTATCTGGCGGTTAAGCCCTTGTTTGAGGACAATTTTAAACGTGCGATTGTTAAGCTTTTTCACATAACACGGCAAAGTGGTTTGACCCAGTATAGGCACACCTTTTGCCATGTTTTCAATAAAGTAAGGCGATATCTTCTTGTTGACCGTTACGATATATTCTTTTTCATGACCATTTTCCGCGCGAAGTATTTTGTTTACAATATCGCCGTCATTGGTTAAAAATATAAGTCCTTCGGAGTCTTTGTCCAGCCTGCCGATGTGGAATATACGCTCAGGATAATTAATAAAGTCAATCATATTATCGCGGTCTTTTCTGTCCGTTGTGCTGGTTATCCCGACAGGTTTGTTAAAAGCCAGATAGACACGCTCTTTTTTTATAGAAATTTTCGTTCCATTGACTTTTATCGTATCGTTTAACGAAGCCTGTTGACCAATCTCTGCTCTTTTGCCGTTGATTGTAACAGCGCCCTGCTCAATTAGCCTGTCAGCTTCTCTGCGCGAGCAGTATCCCGACTGCGATATTGCTTTGTTAAGTCTTATTTTATCTTCCATAATATGTCCTTGTTCTATAAGGAATATTCCCCTTCAATCCGTGTAACAGTCGAGCCGCCGAACAATACTTTTTTTGTGCCGTTAATCTCCTGTGTGGTAAGTTTTACGACATTATATCTTTCTTTCTCGCCGTTCTGCTCCAGACTTATTATCTCACCGTTCCACAACCCATGCTTTAAAAGATAATATCCGAAAGCAGAATTGCCCGAGCCTGTCGCAGGATCTTCCAGATACCCGAACCTAGGTGCAAACACACGCGTTCTGTAAAAGCTTTTCTCGCAAGATGTCTCATTGCAGAATACTTCTATTATATCTATATCGTTCCTCTCGCAGAATTCTTTCAACTCTTCTATGCTCGGTTTTAATCCTAAAAGTATATCAAGCGAAGTTATTTCAACAAGCAGCGTATCCAATCCCGCGTTTATAAGTTCGGGTACTGCCCCGATATCTTCTGTTGATATTCCCAGAGCTTCGGCAGCATTATCCGCTGAAACATTCGTTTGTTTTAGCTTCGGGCTGGGTGCGGTTATAAACACAGCATCCTGAGACGCTATCTCATTTTTAACGGTAAGCAATTCACCGCCAGCTTTTATTGTAACCTCATCTCGCGCTATAAGCTCCGCGTCATTTTTAATAAGCGTATACATGATTGCAATGGTCGCGTGACCGCAAAATTCAACTTCGCGCTCGGCGGAGTAGTATTTAAGCTCTAAAATTCCATCGTTTTCTGCGGCAAAACCCACTTCATTCACATAACCTCTAAGCTCATATGCGATATTAAGCATCTGTGTATCTGATATCTCGTTAAAAGAATTAAGCTTCACAAAGCCTGCCGGATTGCCGGATGAGTTTTCAGAAGCGAAAGCGTCAATTTTCATAAAAGGCAGTTTCATCATAGCTGCTCCAATTTTTTAATCAGTTTATTTATCACTGCATTTGTGTATATTTTGACTATGCCAGCATACATCTTACCATATCTATATGTTTCCACATTCATAATAACCGCCATATAGAGACGGTAAAGATTCATACGAATTCCGGCGTTTTTTGAAAACAATAGTTTTTGTCCTGATGCTTCTTCATAGCCTGCAATGAACTCCGCTTCATTTTCAACATCTGAAAAAATCTGCATTGCAGAGGTGAAATCAGCATACGGATCGCCGTAAAACGCCCTTTCAAAGTCAATGATTCCTGACACATCAAGCCCCTCACCGCCCTCTTTTACAAAAACATTTCCAGCCCACATGTCAAAGCTTACAAGCCGCGGCTCTTTAACCTCATCCAAAACGTCTTTATATTTAGAAACTACACCTAATATCTTATCATACAATAGTTTACTTCCGCGCTTTCTTCCGTCCAGCAATATATCTTCCATCATGCACGAAAATGCGCCTGACCAGCTATTGAACCTATAGTGCGCATCATCTTTTATATATCCGAAGTAATCTCCGCGCACAGAGTGTATTTCGGCGTTATGCTTCCCAAGCTTGCGCATAAGATATGGTCTGGATTGCTTTATTTTCTTTTTATTCGCTTGCTTTAACGTGACACCTTCAAGCTTTGTCATAAAAAAATAATCGGAGGGTATACTTGTTTTTGAAAAATCCGATGCAAGAACTTCAGGTACGGGAAGCCCTATTTCGAAAAGTTTTTTCAAAACCTTAGCTTCTGTTGTCATAATTTCTTTTTCGTATATTAAAAGCTCAGTTTCAGGCAGAGGCCCCACTTTAAGCACTGCACCTTCTGTAAGCTTTCCTGTGCCGGAAATCTCATAGGCGGAGTTAAACATGCCCTGCTCAAGCTCTTTGATTTTTGTCACCTCGGAATCGGGAAAATGCTTTGCCGCAAGCTTTATTATATCGCTTTGGTTTAGTTTGTTTTTTGTTAGGCTTCTCATAATGCTCCATGAACTTAAGGTTTATTTATTTGAGTGATATTATACCATAAGAAAAAGCATCCGGTGTTAATCGGATGCTTTTGGCCGGCAATTCAAAGATTATTCCAATCTTGAAAAATCGAAAGCTTAAGTTAAGTCAAAGTATTCGCTCTGCGCTCCGTTTTTAAGGAAAACAGGGATTACATCAAGCGGAGTGTCGCAGTAGACAGACTGCCCGCCGTCATACTCTTTTCCTGTATTCACATCAGTCCATTTTGCGCCTTCGGGAAGGTATACATCTCTTCCTGTAAGACCTTCATATAACAACGGTGCTATCAGCATATCACCGCCGAACATATACTGGTCTTTTATGTCCCAACATTTTGAATCCTCGGGAAACTCATAAAACGTTGTGCGCATTACTGGTGTTCCTTTTTCGTGAGCCATTTTCATCAGATCCCTTGTGTACGGACGCATTTTCTCGCGCAGGTGCATATATTTTTCAAGTATTTCATAGGCCTCGTCGCCAAAGCTCCAAACCTCATTGTCAGAACCCGTAAACAGCGCCGTACGACCGTCTTCATAATAAAGCTTTGTCTGCGGAACGCGATCTCCATGCAGACGCAAGACCGGCGAAAACGCTCCGAACTGAAACCATCTGACAAGCAGTTCGCGGAAACTTTCATCTTTCGGATCGCCATCGTGGAATCCGCCTATGTCGGTAGTCCACCATGGTATTCCCGAAATGCCCATATGAAGCCCGGCGCATATCTGCTTTCTCAAGTCTTCATAAGTCGAATGGATGTCGCCCGACCATACCAAAGCGCCGTATCGCTGCGAACCTGCCCAAGCACATCTTACAAGGTTTACGATATTTTCCTGACCTTCCTGCTGCATTCCTTCATAAAATGCCCTTGAATAACACTGCGGATATATATTTCCTATCTGCACATTAGGTCCCATCTGGTAACGGTAGTTGTCAAAATCAAACACGCCATACTCAGGCTCCGCTTCATCAAGCCAGAAAATACGCACGCCGTAGTCATAGTAGTTCTTTTTGCACTTTTCCCAAACATACTGTCTTGCTTTCGGATTTGTCGCGTCAAAGAAAAGGCTGTCTCCTCCGAACTGCATTGATATGTTAATACCCATCTCGGATTTAATAAGCAATCCCTTTTGTTTCATCTCTTCAAAGTTTTCGCTTTCAAGCGCGATTTGCGGCCACACCGAAATCATAAGCTCAATGTTAAGCTCGCGAAGTTCATCCATCATAGCCTGAGGATCAGGGAAAAACTCCGGATCAAGGCGGAAATCCCCCATTTTCGGCCAGTGGAAAAAGTCGATAACTATAACATCTATGGGAAGCTTCCTGCGCCTGTATTCCCTTGCCACTTCAAGCAGCTGCTCCTGGTTATAATAACGAAGCTTGCACTGCCAGAACCCTAGGCCATATTCAGGCATCATCGGAACCGTGCCTGTTGCTTTTGCGTAGCTTTCTTCAATCTCGCTTGGAGTGTCTCCCGCAGTTATCCAGTAATCCAGCTGTTTTGAGCTTTCTGCATACCATTCGGTTTTGTTCTTGCCAAAGCTTACTCTTCCTATTGCAGGATTGTGCCACAGCATGCCGTAACCCAAGTTTGACATCACAAACGGAACGCTTGCCTGCGAGTTGCGGTGCGCAAGCTCAAAGCTGCAGTTTTTAATATCAATTATCTCCTGCTGGTATTGTCCCATGCCGTAAAGCTTTTCATCGGGATTTGAGTCAAACGTCATAGTAAGCCTATAGTCTCCTCCGATAATGGGTTTAAACTTCCTTGCTATTATATTGAGCGCGCCCTGATATCCGGATTCTCGAATAAGAAGCTCGCCTTTCTGGTTGTAAAAGCTTATCCGGCCAACCGGTATCCATTCATTGTCTTCAATCACTGCGCGGATTTTCCCGTTTGCTATGGATGCGCTTTCTTTTGTAATTTCAATAACAGCTTTTGATTCGGTTTGTTTAAGCAATGCAAAATCAGTGTCTTCGATTTCACTCATTACTGTTGATCTCACTCTGAAGCTGTTATCACCCCATGGAGTTATAACCAGTTTTTGGCCGTTATATTCCCATATAAGTTGATTTTTTTCCTGTCTGCACAGCATATAATCTTCTCCTTAATATAGCTTTATTTCTCCCTTTAAAACACAGCAAAGTCTGCTGCAAAAACATTATTGCACACTATTTTTATTTTTACAAAAGTAATATAAAATAAGTTGCTTTTATTATAAGTACAAGTAAAAAACCACTAAAATCTTTTATCGGAAATGATTTAAATATTAATACAAAGCTGATTTATTTTTATCAAAATAATGCTTTGCAAAATATCCTTAAAATCCATTCCCGTGTTATACAAAAAAATAATAGTTATCCATTGCTGCTAAACATACGGATTGGTATGCCAAAAAAAGTATATTATAAAATACCAAATTGACAAGCGATTGCTTTAAGGGCTACAATTAAAATGTCCCAATCATATTATGTTCCGAAGCATTATAGCCAAAATTAATACTGCCTCGGGTATATTTCAGATACTTGGAGGCTGCAAATGTTAAAAAAGGCTTATGGAGAAAACAGTAATTGGAGAAAATTAGTTGCGATACTGATTTTTAACCTTATATTTCTTTCGATATTTTCCTTTTTTATTAACTTGCAAATTACCAATTACATTTCATCCAACTTAGAAGAACAGGCCAAAAGCGATGTTGAGCTGTTTATAGAAGAAGAAGTTAACAGCCAATATGATAAGATCGCTTATAGCTTGGAACAAATTAAAGAGACCGAGAAAAAAATAATAAAGACTAAAATACAGTCATTGGCAGCAAATTTTCAGTCAATTCCAGATATAATGTCCTATACTCTTAAACAGCGTCAGGATATCTTTATGGATTTATTGGAAACTAT
Source organism: Christensenellaceae bacterium (assembly GCA_963677605.2). GTDB lineage: Bacteria > Bacillota > Clostridia > Christensenellales > UMGS416 > JAGLOK01. Next base: position 1,156,083 of record CAXXDX010000006.1, read on the forward strand.
AGATAAGAATGATGCCGAATACTTATACTTTGCTCTTTATGCCGATGGGACCACGTTCCGTTCCGGAACTGATGAAAAGTATGACGGTACATATGTTGCAGATTTTGCAGACGCTGACGGCTTTCTTTATTTGGCTGAAGGGCTAAAAGCGGTTAATCAGCCAGACGGAATATATGTAACATATCACTGGCCAAAGGTCAAAGACGGAGTCCCGTTAAAAAAGACATCTTATTTTTATTACATACCTGAAATTGATATAGTTGTAGGCACAGGAAGCTATGATGAAGATATTGAGCAAACGTTAAGAGAGTCGACATACCGTGAGTTAAACAACTACTATAAAAACAACTCATTTTATTTGTTCGTAATTGATTATTCCGGCAACTTCCTTGTGCATCAGGATCAGGCGTTAATAGGGCAAAATATTTTAACATATAATTCCGGACAATATGAGGAAGTTCATACTAAAGCCATGAAAACATTCGAGGAAAGCTCGGAAGGTTTTATTTCGTATTCATTCTATCAGGCCGGCGGTCAGCTTGATGAAAAGAAAGAAACATATATAAAATCCCTTGATCAGTGGGGCGCATATATGGGTATGGGATATTATCTTAACAATCTAGAAGCCGAAGTGGAAAGCAGCAGAAAATACTTTGTGCGCATGCTTTTCTGGCAAATCGGCCTTATAGTATTTCTTTTATTGTTAACATCAGTTATGACCGTTCACTATTTAAAAAAATTAATGATAGCACAGAGGCAGCAGTTAGAAAATGAAGAACTCGTATTTACTAAATTATTTCAGCTTTCAAGGGAAGGAATAGTTATAGTAAGCAAAGAAGGCAAAACCCTTTATTCAAACAGAATAGCAAAAGTTTTGTTGGGAGACAATGATGAAAAGTTCTTTGATAAAGCCGGAAATATTAATTTGGAAGAAGTTTTTGATGACATCTTTTTAGTGGACAATAAAGACGGCATTAAGACCTATTTGTCATACACCAAGACATCATTTAAGTATCTTAAATCCGATACCTTTATTTACTTACTGCATGATGAGACAGATTATTTCTTAAAAACAGAAAAATTGAAAAACAAGGCGCTTTATGATTCTTTAACGGCTGCCGCTAACAGAAGAAAGTTCGACGAAGACATGTCCAATCTGTTTTCAGATGCTGAGATAGATACATTCCAGCTTGCTATTATAGATATTGATTATTTCAAATCAATAAACGATACATTCGGCCATGATGTAGGAGATAAAATATTAAAGCTGTTGGTCAGACTATTTCTTGACAGACTAAGAGACACTGACACGATTTACAGATACGGCGGCGATGAATTTATTGTCATATTAAAACACATAACTACTTTGCAGGCAAAGAAAATCATCAGCGTTATTAGCGAAAAGTTCAAAGCTGAATCAAAAATTATACTTGGAAAACCATCAACGCTTAGCATCGGATTGCTTGAAATAGACATGTCCAATAATAAGCTTTCTGTGGAAAAATGTATAAGCGCCGCGGATCAGCTGCTTTATAAAGCTAAGGAAAACGGACGGGACTGTATTGCAACTGCGAGCGATAAATAACAAAAGAAGCCTATTGTGATTGTACTTACTGTAATTTGCTGTTGATAAAAACAATATCTTTATAAACTAACATAAAAAACCCTCCTGAAAAATGGGAGGGTTAGTTTCATTGTAGCGTTGGAACTAAGTTTGATCAGGATTATCGGTATTTTTATTGTTTTTCGATAAATTTCTGCAAAATTGTTTAAACTAAGTTTGATCAAATTTTTATTATTCTTTCTTCTTAATCCAAATATTCCCTAGCAAAAAGCTAACACTGCCAATAATAATAGAATTGAAAATCAGCGCACCAGTATCAAAACGGGAAGGCCTTATATTGCCTTCTAGTTTGTAAATCCAGTTAAAAATTGCGAATTCCCTACCAATCATTATTTGAATACCTACAAATATTATTAGAAAAATTAATCCAACACTAATTTTTTTACTTAGAACAGTTCCTAAAAAAGAAAATCCCATTACTGCAAAACTCTGAAAGATTAATAAAATTAAAATTTCAAGCTTCATTTCGCTGATAAATATATTTGTTGAATAAAATACTGCAACTACTAAAATAAGATAAATAATAAAAAATCTTAATTGCCTTATTATCCCCCAATAGAAGTAGGACCTTGAATATGAAAAGAGAAGATCTCCTCCTTCTGGATCATATAAACCTTGCATCAATATTACAGCACAATAACCGCCTAATGTAGGAATCAAAAACTCATATAAGCTACTAATAATAGCTATCATATAGTATTGGGTTATTATTTTATTCTTTAATATAACAGATAAAAAAACAAGGCTCACTAAAATAATTATTACTGAAATTAAGTTTAATCCCATTTCTTTTAAGTCGTATTTTACTTCTCTAAATGTTTTCCAAATCATTATATTCCCTCTGCAGTAAATATGTATAGCTATCTTCAACATTTGACTTAATATCATTATTTACTTTGGCTTTACTATCTAAATATCTAGTTTTATATTCTTTACCTATAGGTAAGTATGAAATTATCTTATTTTTTTTCTCAAGTTCAATAAATAAATCTTCATTTACAACTTCGTCTCTGATATATTCATTTGCTATATTTCTAATATTATCAACCCTATCAGAAGCAATAATATTCCCTCTATTAAAAATTGAAACATAATCACAAAGACTATCAATATCATTTACTATATGGCTGGATATAATAATTATTCTGTCATCTTTATTATATTCACGTAGTAACTTCCTAAAATTTATTCGCTCATTTGGGTCAAGTCCTACTGTAGGTTCATCTAACAGCAATAATTTTGGCTCTCCTAATATTGCTTGAGCAATTCCTAATCTTCTCAACATTCCTCCTGACAAATTACCAACTCTCCTATTTTTATACTCAAAAAGGTTAGATTTATTAAGCGCAAGCTCTATTTGATATTCTTCCTTCTTTCTTTCTATATTTTTTAAGATTGCAATATTTTTTAGCGTTTCATAAACTGATAGAAATTTATACATTCCAAATCTCTGTGGTAAGTACCCTATATTTTTTTTAATTGCTTTACTATCCTTGTAGCTTAAATCTCCCCAAGTAATCTTTCCATTATCAAAATATAAAGTTGTAGTAAGAATTTTTATTAAAGTTGTTTTCCCCGCTCCATTAGGTCCTAACAATCCATGAATACCAGGTGAGATTTCTAAATCAACCCCATCCAAGGCAACAACTTTATTTTTTCTTTTACCATATATTTTCTCAAGTCCTTTTATGTTAATATTCATATCTAATTCTCCTGATTATTACTTAATGCATTTACAATTTCAGATATTGAGATGATTTCCTCATCAATAAGTTTATGGTACAAATACTTGAAAGTATTATCAAAGTTTTCACCATTCTGCATACGCTGTAAAATATCACTTATATAGCTTTTTTCTTCTTCATTTAATGGTTGCCCAACAACTGATTCACCCATTATTATATCTATGTTATCACCTGAATAGAAATTAACTAATCTATCTTCATATTCAACAAGGTCAGCATCACTATTATTATAAGTTTTTAAATAAATACTCATCCAAGCAGATAAATTATGTACCGACAAATGTGATGTATTAGTAGGAAATCCGGAACATTCTGAAAATATATAAGCTACTGGTAAGTTGCTTTTTATATATTCCGAGTTCTTGTATTCAATAATCTCTTCTGCTGAAGTTCCAAACCGTTCTCTATTCCATACAAGTGCAGGTGTACCACCACCACCACTAACATATCTCAATTCCCAAGTATCACTTTTTGAGTATAACCCACAACTATATACTTCTTGATTAAATGTAGGAGTTTCCATTTCTATTAATAATATTTCTTCAGGGAAAACAGGTTTTACTTTTACATCCATTCTAATACAAAAGTCTTCAATAGCTGGATATGAATCAATAAGAGCATCGACAGCTAAATACCTATCATAATAAATAACAGCAGGATAATAAACATCAATGTTTCTATATTCAATACTTAACATTTTAGAATACAAAGAGACTCCAATACCGCTATATCCTTCATAATGGTTATCTACTTTTTCCAAATTCGTATACAAGTTATCTGGACCATCATAATCTAATATAAAATATATATTGTCGTCCATCTGCCAATCTTCCACAAAGAAGAAATCCGATCTATCATATGAATAAAAATTAGCGTATTTATCTATTGTTTTAATACCCGGCCAAGGAATGTAGGGAAAAGAATTATTTAACTGCACATAGGTTTCATTAGCTGGGAAAATTGGTAGGCTGTAACCATTGTAAATAAACTCAATAGTAATCTCTTCTCCTTTTGTCTTTAGGTTATTTAAATATATCATTATTCCATCATGACTTCTCTCAAATTCGACATTCTCTCCATCTACTTTAACACTTTTTATTTCCATTCCAGAATACAGAGTAAAGGATTGTTTATTAATATTTTTTTCTACTTTCGCATACATTATAGCGGTAGCGCTTAACCCTTTCACACTAAACTTCAAATCTAAATCGTAGTTATAAATAGAAATATTCTTTTCAGTGTTAAAATCATTAAGGCTTACTGATTGACCCGAAATATATTTATTGCTTATATTATTTGTCTTATTATATACATCATTTCCATCTGCAAAATTAGTAAAGAACACATAATAATTATTTATAATATACGCAAATGACAATAATGCCAAAACAGTAACTGACATGTATAATACGGCTCTTCTACTTCTATGCTTCTTATTAGTTACAGTATCTTTCTTTCTATACAAGAATATCAAAATTAACAAGAATACTAATATTATTATCCTTACAATATATCTTGGGAATTCTATTGGTAATCCTATATAATAATTTAAAGGATATACGATATTAATATTACCCATATTGAATATTGCTAATAAAAATCTAATATTTTCACTATCTATATTTTGAAGATAAAGCAAGATTTCTGTATTTAATGATGAGGTTAACAGCCAAGCAGATAAAGCAATCAAATAAACATACCTATCGTTTTTTAAGTTTCCGATTAAAAGTCCCCAAACCGCAAGAACACTACAAGGCATAAAATATAATAACGTTAAGTTGCTAAACGATTGTAAAATCCATTCTATAGGAGCATTATCTAATTTCATTCTTATAATAAATACAATCGCTATAATCAAGAAAGAAGATATAATAAAAGCAAATAAACATATTAATCTGCACAACTTGTAAAACCAAGGTTTTTTATTGTATACATTAAAAATTGTATCTACGTTATCTTTCTTAGCTACACTTTTGAGTTCTATACCCATAATCATAAAAATAAGGGTTAAAAGCATTTGACCATAAGAAGTCATTACTAATGCTTCTGAAGGTTTGCTTCTGTATACATACATATAAAACCCAATCACCAATAATTCTGCAATAATGATAGTAGCAACAAGCAATTTATTGCGTAAAAACAACTTCATATATATTGAAACAATATTAAATAGTTTTCTCAAAGTATTCTCCATCTAATTATCAGACAGTATTAAAATACTGTCTGATAATTTTTTTGTTTGGTTAATTGTATTTAATTGCTTACACTGCCACTACCATTATGAATATCATACCCATAAACTTTAACCCAAAACGTTCCATCATCATTGCAAGTATAACTACTAAAATTTGTCGTACCGTTCCATACTGATGCAGTCCTTCTACAATATGTAAAAACCGAACCCCTTGTATACATTTGTCCATATAAATTTGAACCGCTAGCTGCATTTTGAGCTGTGCTTTTCACATAACCAGTAAGAGTATCACCATTAGTAAGAGTACGTGCAGTTGCTGTACTAGAATAAGTACCAAAAACTACAGATGTCGATGAAGTTGCAGCAAAAGCTGTCACACTACAAAGGCATAGCACCAAGGCTAAAATAAGATAGCTACTTATTTTGATTCTTTTATCCATTTTATTCTCCTTAAAGTTAATGTTCATTTAAAGTATATTTAATACTCTCGTATGCTATTATTGTAAATATTTTAGTAAATCGAAATATACTTTATTTGTTTATTAGAATAAGTTGTCCAAATAGGTTATAATAAGTTTTGGTCCTTACTTTACCCACATCGCTTAATTAAAGCGATAAGTTTGCGCTTAGGTTTTGTAAGGACTTTTTTATTTGTCCAATGGAATCACCTCCTTAATATAATTACAATCAACATAATGTCTTTCCCAATATACTCTTTCTATTTCAAATTTTTCAATAGTGCGCTTGTTCCGCAATTTTTCTTTAGGTTTTATTGTTCTAATTATATTGTTGCCATTTTTCAAAGTTATGCAAAAATCACTGGTCATCGTATTTAATTCTTGCGTTTTAGGGTTTGTTGGGTGCTTAATCCCTAGTTCTTGTGCTATCAATTCTGTTTGCTGTAGATGCAATGGAAATTGTTCTCTAATATCCACTACATCATCACAGAATTCTAAATAATAAAAATAATTTCTTTCCAAGTCTGAAAGAAAAGAATGCATCCTATTTGTTTTTATACCTTTAATACGTCCTACTCTTCCGTTTGATGGAACATCCTGTATTAAAAGTGCAGATATATATTCAGCACCATATTTTTGTTCTTCAAAAACAGTGGTATTACTTCTAACTCCATTTTCTCTTTTTCGTTTAGCTATAGTAACCGCCTCCACATACTATGTGTTAAAATATTGTACTTTTGTAATATGTTGCTCCACAATACAGCTATTATTACACACTATATATAATTTTTCAAAAACAATATAAAAACCTCCCAAAATATTATTTGAGAGGTTTATACTATTTTGATCAATCTTAGTTTATATTTTGATCAAACTTTGTTTTGTCTGATCAAACTTAGTTTTAACGCCACACATCTGTTAATCTTAGTTTAGGCTACTCCACAGTAACTGACTTTGCAAGGTTACGGGGCTTATCTACGTCAATGCCGCGCTCGACAGAGCAGTAATAAGCAAAAAGCTGAGTCGGCATAACGGTGAGTATCGGCATGAACATGTCGATAGTCTCGGGTACTGCTATATATTCGTCGGAAAGCTCCATAATGGGACGGGCATTCTTTGAGCAGATGCTCATGACATGCGCGCCGCGGGCTTTTACTTCCTTGATGTTTGAAGCAGTCTTTTCGTAAAGAGCCTGCTGACTGCCTACTACGATAACCAAAGTTCCGTCTTCGATGAGTGCTATCGGGCCGTGCTTGAGTTCGCCTGCAGCAAAAGCTTCCGAGTGAATGTAAGAAATCTCCTTAAGCTTAAGTGATCCTTCCTGAGCGACGGCATAGTCAAGGTTTCGACCGAGGAAGTATGCATCTTCAACGGCATAGTGCCTGTGCGCCATTTTTCTGATGTTTTCTTCATGCTCAAGCACTTCTTTTGCCTGCTTGGGTATAACGGAAAGCGCATCAACAAGCTCTTTTTCCCTCTCGGGTGTGATGTCTCCGCGAACGATTCCCATCTTAATCATAATGAGATACAGCGAAAGAAGCTGTGTTGTATATGCCTTTGTGGACGCAACTGCTATTTCAGGGCCTGCCCAAGTATACATGACGCTGTCTGCCTCGCGGGATACCGATGAGCCAACAACGTTAGTAATTGCGATAATTTTAGCGCCTTTTTTCTTTGCCATGCGAAGCGCCGCAAGCGTGTCTGCTGTCTCACCGGACTGGGAAATGACGATAAATATGTCATCGCCGGAAACGATGGGATCGCGGTAGCGGTATTCGGATGCAATGTCCACATCGACTGATATGCCAAGAGTCTTTTCGATGGAATACTTAGCAACAAGACCTGCATGGTATGCTGTTCCGCAGGCTACTATAACCATCCTGCGCACGTTCTTTATAAGAGATTCTTCGATGTCGATGTCAAGCTCCACTTTGCCGTTTTTAAGCCTTGGTGAAAGAGTGTCCTGCAAAGCCTTGGGCTCTTCGAATATCTCTTTTATCATGAAGTGCTTGTATCCGCCTTTTTCAGCGCTTTCAACATCCCATTCTACCTCAAACACTTCACGTTCAACCGCAAGGCCGTATTCGTCAAATATCTCTATGCTGTCTTTTTTAAGGATAGCAAGCTCTCGGTCTTCCAAAAGATATACGTTTCTAGTGTGAGCAAGGATTGCAGGTATGTCGGATGCGATGTAGTTTTCGCCTTCGCCGATACCGAGAACTAGAGGTGAATCTTTTCTTGCTGCTATAAGTACATCAGGATGCTTAATCGATGTAACACCCAATGCGTATGAGCCTTCTATCTGGCGAAGAGCTTCCTGAACTGCCTGCACAAGGTCGCCTTCGTAATGATAATCTATCAAGTGCGCTATAACTTCAGTGTCTGTCTGCGATGTGAATGCATAGCCTTTTGAGCCGAGCCATTCGCGAAGACGCATGAAGTTTTCTATTATGCCGTTGTGTACTACTGCTATTCCGCCGCACATTGATGTATGCGGGTGAGAGTTTTCATCGCTTGGCGCGCCGTGTGTTGCCCATCTTGTGTGCCCGATGCCCACGTTTCCTTCAATAGGCTGCTCTTGGAGCAAGTCTGCAAGTACCTTAAGACGTCCTTTTTTCTTTTCCACTTTAAGTTCGTCGCCCGAGATTATCGCTACGCCTGCGCTGTCATACCCTCTGTATTCAAGTTTCTCAAGTCCGTCAATAATAATGTCTGATGCCTGTCTGCCGCCTATATATCCTACTATTCCACACATATTGTGTCTCCTTTAAAATTTCGTTTGTCTGTTTGTTGTTTAGTTTGGATTGCATTAGAGTAACAAAAAAACATGCAAAATGCATGCTTAAATAAAGTTCTCATTTATGCTCGCACATCCATCCTGTGTTGTGCCCACCGTTGCCAATGGGTTTTGTCAGAATTTTTACGGCTGATGTGCCTGCCGCGGGGTACCCGCCGAATTTTCGAATGTCCCCGTCCTCGTCACCGACATATAATGTCGGTCTGGCGCTTCTATTCAATTGTAAATGTCAACTCTATCGCCTCCTTTTATCCCAGCACTCTGCCTATAAGCGAAGCCACTTCATCCGCGTCGTCGTTTATCTGCTGCTGGTCCGGTCCTTCTATCATCACGCGGATTAAAGGCTCCGTTCCTGAAGGCCTTACGAGTATCCTGCCTGTGCCGTCATATTTTGCCTCGACATGCATTATGGCATTCTTAATCTCGTCGTTTGAATCCAGCTGTGATTTTTTAGTATTATCTATTCTAACATTGATTAGCACCTGTGGCAAGGGTTTCATTATAGACACAAGTTCGCTCATTTTAACATTTGCGCGTGCATAGCATTCCAGAAGCCTTAAAGCCGAAAGGAGTCCGTCGCCTGTTGTGTTTTCGTCAAGGAATATAATGTGTCCGGACTGTTCGCCGCCAAGGTTGTAGCCTTTAAGAAGCATCTGCTCTAAAACATACCTGTCGCCGACAGCTGTAGTTTCGAGATTGATATGGTTTTTCTGCGCAGCAAGCTTAAGGCCAAGATTGCTCATTACAGTCGCCACAAGAGTATCTTTTTTAAGTTTGCCCGCTTCCTTCATCTGCTTTGCAAATATCATCATCAGCATGTCGCCGTCAACAGGCTCGCCTTTTTCATCAACTGCTAGCATACGGTCGGCATCGCCGTCAAATGCAAGGCCCATGCTCGCGCCTGTTTCCGACACCATTCCACGGAGAGCTTTTATGTGGGTTGAGCCGCATCCGTCGTTTATGTTGTGTCCGTTTGGCTGGTCATAGATGGATATAACTTCAAGTCCAAGCTCTGTAAGCATCCTTGGAGCTATATGGCTTGCAGCTCCATTTGAGCAGTCAATAGCCACTTTTATTCCGGACAAATCCACTTCATTTAAAGATTTGATGTAGCTTATATAGTCATCTTCAGCATTTCTTATGTGATGGATCTTGCCAACGTATCTGCCTTCGGCATGGGGAACGCTGTCAAAATCGCTGTTTATAATTCTTGCTATTTCATCCTCTGTTTCATCAGGAAGCTTAAATCCCTCAAAATTAAAGAACTTGATTCCGTTATCCTGGAAAGGATTATGGGAGGCTGATATAACAACACCTGCATCGGCCTTATAATAGCGTGTAAGGTATGCAACAGCCGGAGTAGGCATCACACCCACAACCTCTGCATTTACGCCCACCGAACATATTCCGGCGCACAAAGCTGCTTCCAGCATGCCGCCTGACACGCGTGTATCTCTGCCCACCAATATTTTGGGTTTTTTAGCGTTCTTGGTTAAAACATATGCTCCTGCTCTTCCAAGCTTAAATGCAAGCTCGCATGTAAGCTCTCTCCCAGCTACACCGCGAACACCGTCGGTCCCAAATAATCTTCCCATAATAATCCCCGCTAATCCTAGTCGTTTATAAATTCGTTCTCAATAAGATATTCCTGCACGGCATACACAGCAAGCGCGCCGTCAGCAGCTGCTGTTATAACCTGCCTTAGAGGCGTAGTTCTTATGTCGCCAACAGCATATACGCCCTGGATAGATGTGCGCATGCAAAGATCGGTATCAATAGAGTCTCCTTCATTGATTCCGAACTGCTCGCGAACAAGTGCAGTCTGCGGAACTATGCCGACTGCGATAAACACACCGCTTGCCGCAATGTGGCTTACTTCGCCTGAAATTTTATTTTTAACATTAACGCCTGTTACGACATTATCAGCTGTAAATTCCTCGATAGTGGAATCCCAAACAACTTCTATCTTCGGGTGGTTTTTAACCTTATCGGCAATAATTCCTCTTGCGCGCAGCTTGTCGCGTCTGTGCACAAGATATACCTTTGAACAAAGGCCAGCTAAGTATAACGCTTCATCACATGCTGTGTCGCCGCCGCCGACAACCACAACTTCGCGGTCGCGGAAAAACGCACCGTCACATGTTGCGCAATAGGAAACACCCCTGCCGCGAAGCTCAGCTTCTCCCGGCACTCCCAGCATTCTCGGATTTGCGCCCATAGAAAGTATTACCGCCCTAGCCTGATATTCATTTTCCGTGGTTATAACTTTTTTAAGTACGCCTTTAAGGTTAAGCTCCGACACTTCCTCAAAAGTGATCTCCATGCCTGTGCTTTTCAGGTGTTCTTCAAGTCTTTCTCCAAAATCAATTCCGGAAATCGAGCTAAATCCAAGGTAATTTTCCATCTTGTCAGTTGATGCTATCTGTCCGCCTGCATACATCTTTTCCAGTATTAAAACATCAAGGTTTGCTCTTGCGGCATATATCGCAGCGGAGATTCCTCCCGGGCCTGCGCCTATTATAATTAAATCATATATTTTGTTATCCATTGTCTCTTTTTTACTCCCAAAAAAATTTCTTATCCTGTTGTATTTTATCATTTTATGGCATTTAACGCCATATTAATATTTATTCATATAAAAGAATTTAAAGTATCGTCATATTTTGTCTATGTTGCCCAAATCGCGAAATATTGTGTATAAATAATCCAAAGCATTGTCACGGTTTATCATTTGCAGTTTCTTTTAATAAATTTCTCAACGATATCAAGTATTTCATCTCCCCAAAAAGCTGCTCCTCCATGACCTTCCGCTTCTAATTCATAGTACTGCACTTTTTTGTCATTGTGCTTAAGATACTCAAAAAAGCGTTTTCCGTTTTCAACACTTACAAGTTTATCCTCTGTCCCATGAAACATTAGTATAGGAGGAATGTCCTTTTCGGTTGACACATGTGTTTTGCAGGACGCTATTTCAGCCAGCTCCTTTGCATTCTCGACATTATCTGTCCCCAGCAAATCCTCTATAGGGCCATCACCTTTTGAAATCATCATGTCTGTAGGCGCGGAATAACTGATTATGCCCCGTATATCAATAGCGGAACTTCCTTTGCTTATATCAAGTTCACCATGTTTCGCGGTAAGTCCCGTAAGAAGCGCAAGATGCGCACCGGATGAATCACCGGCAATAAAGATATTATCCGTATCCAAATGAAACTGCTCAGCCAAGGTATGAATAAAGCGTATTGCTTTTTTTATGTCAAATACCTGAGCGGGGAAAACAGCAAGCTCAGACTCTCTGTACTGTACTTCTGCAATCGCAAATCCTCTTTGCGCAAGCTTTGCCCGTATCGGAATTCCGTTGTACATCTCCTGAGTGTGCCATGCTGAGCCGGGAATAAACATAACAAGCGGATATTTTTCATCACCTTTCCAGACTCGTTTATAAGGAATTATAAGCTGCAGCTTTCTTTGTACGCCTCCGCACTCTCCGTATTCTACATCCGGCACATACAGCCATTCCAGCTCCTTGTTTTCTACTCTAATTTTTTCATAATGCTGTTTCATACAAACATCCCATCAGGTAAGCTACTTCCAATATTCAAGCAATTTCTCGTCAATCTTGGCAATTTTCTCTTCTTTATTGATTCTGCTGTAAACCGTCAGTTTTTCTATCTCATCTTTGTCAATTATGCTTTTACTCAAAGTTTCTATTGATTCATCAGGCAGTGTTACGCCATACAGTCCGCCATACTCCTCATGCCATTCATTGTTAAAAAATCCGGGTGCTAGCTTAAAATGCATCAATCCCAGAAATGTAAAATCTGCGTTCTCTAATCCTAATTCTTCGTAACATTCCCTTATGATACATTCGCGCAGTGTTTCGTCCGCTTCTTTTACTCCGCCGAATATTTCCCAGTCGCTTCTCCACTTGTTCCAACCCATTAAATATTCGCTGCCTACTTTTATAACTGCCAGCGCGTGAGTTACTGGGCTGAATTTTTCATCTGCATTTTTTTCATCAATACTGATAACTTCAACCAGCTCATTTCCTTTTGCGTCCATTACCAGCATGTATAACTCCTTATAAGTAGCTAAACAAATATTACCATAACACTATTATTTTATCTATCAAATGCAATAAAAAACCTCCTCGGATAATCCGAAGAGGTTTTGTGAGATTCGTTAGCTTTCTTAACGTTTTGAGAACTGAGGTGCTCTGCGAGCTGCTTTAAGACCGTATTTCTTACGTTCTTTCATTCTCGGATCACGTGTTAAGTATCCTGCTTTTCTTAATGCTGGGCGAAGTGTTTCGTCTGCATTTAAAAGTGCTCTTGCTATTCCGTGACGGATAGCGCCTGCCTGTCCAGTGAAACCACCGCCGTTGACATTAACTAAAACGTCAAAAGTAGTTTCATTGTTTGTAGCCTTTAAGGGCTGACGGACGATAACCTTTAATGTTTCGTATCCGAAATATTCTTCCATATCACGTTTGTTGATTGTGACTTTGCCGCTGCCCGGTACCAAACGTACACGTGCGACTGAAGACTTTCTGCGTCCTGTTCCCCAATATTGAACCTGTGCCATTATTCGTCCTCCTCCCTTACAGTTTTATCTCATAAGCGATGGGCTGCTGAGCTTCCTGCTTATGCTGGTCATCTGCGTATACACGCAGTTTTTTAATCATTTTTCTGCCAAGACGGTTTTTAGGAAGCATGCGACGAACCGCTTCATACATTGCGAATTCTGGGCGTTTTTCCATTATACGTCTGTAAGGTGTTTCTTTTAAGCCACCGGGATATCCGGAATGATGTCTGTACATTTTCTGGTCAAGCTTTTTGCCAGTAAGTACGATATCTTTGCAGTTTATTACAATAACACCGTCGCCTGTATCGACATGCGGTGTGTATGTAGGTTTATGCTTTCCGCGGAGCAATGTGGCAACCTGTGTAGCAACACGGCCGAGAGGCAGTCCTGCTGCATCGATTATATACCACTTGCGCTCAACATTCCCAGCGTTTGCCATGAATGTGCTCATAGTATTCCTCCGATAATTTTCAAAATTTAAGTAACTGTCCGTTGGTAGTCAAACAGCCTTGGCATCCTTAAATTTGGGCTAAAAATCTCCAGACGCGAAGGATATTGTACTATAATACGTTTGATATGTCAATAATTTTGAGGATATGAAATCCAAATTCATGCAGTTGAAGACGATATTGATATAGTATATGATAATTTTATAAAAAATCCCCAACACTTTATGCTTTTTATGCGTTATACATATGTAGCAGCTGCACATAAGGAGTTTCAATGAAACTGTTCGAGTATTATAACAGAATCGAAAACGATATAAAAGGCTTTGCCAAATCTCTGTCATCAAACGACTGGGAAGATTTAATCCAACAGGCATGGCTTAAGGCGGTAAACAGCCAGTATATTTTCGAGGAAATGACCTATTACCAGATGAGAAGCTGGTTTTATAAAGTAATACGCTCAGGTTTTATTGACACAATAAGAAAAAACCATGGCATGGTATATCTTGAAGACGGAGGTTCGGAGTTTGAGGATGACTGCAATACAGATGGCTGGATGTCAGAATATGCTGCAAAGCAGATGCTTAATCCGATTGACGGCGAAGACAGAACTATTTTTGTATTGAGGCATATTATAGGTTATAACTCTAAAGAAATAGGAAATCTCATCGGAATGAATCCTTCCACCGTAAGATACCGGCTTAAAAAATCAGCAGAAACAATCAAATCGAAAATAAAAAGGAGCGATTATTATGAGTGAAACAAAAAACGTTATAAAAAGCATAGGTGTATTAAGCATACTTTCAGATGAAAACAACGAAATGCTAAAGAAGGCAGATATAATTAAAGAAGTAGGGCTTCTGATTGCGCGGGAAAGCTTTTATTCCAAATATCCAAATATTACGCTTAAAAACATAGGCAATACTTTCCTTGTTCCCGACAGCGCAAAAGTATCATTTAATATGGGTGTTACACTGATAGACCAGAAGTATCTGGACACTCTTACTTCCCCGACACACCTTATATCAATGGGAGCTATAATGCTGGCTGACAATACGGATACCGCGCAGCTGTCTGAAAAAATTTCAGGAATCCATTTAATGGGCGCTATAGTATGCCCCGAAAACATGACAGGTGCTGTCTCATCATTGGTTAAAAACCAGATGGGAGTAACAGTTACCTACCCCAGCGACACTCGAGCGACGGTAAAGGCTGAAAACGGACATCTTATTTTAAACAATGATTATGTATCGTCCCTCAAAGAAAACACAGTTTTGATTGTAAACGGCAATCTTAACGCTTCAGAGAACATTAATTCCGATCTTGCGGAAAAAAACATTCTTCACATAATTGTAAACGGGTATTACACATTAAGTGCAGATAACCGCACACTTTTAGGAGGAAAATCTACAGTAAACGGCAGAACAATTGTTATACCTAAAGGATATGACCTTATAAAAAGCGGCCTAACATTTGATGAATGCAATATTGCAAAATATAAAGGCAAAAACATTTTCGTGCCAGGCACTGTAACCTTTGATCCATCAGTTACCCAAACAAAATTAGAAGAAAACAGTTTCAGTCTTATGTGCGAAAAGGCTGTGCTTCCTGCGGATCTTAAAAATTCCGTCAGCGATATTCTTTTAGGGAGCGACGCAAAGATTATTTCATATAACGGCAAACTTGTAAAAAACAAAGAGTCAAGAAAAATAACTATGAAGGAACTGAGTTTTTCTGAATCACCGCTTCATCTTTTAAATTATGGAACCGTTGAGCTGGATGAAAATATCAGCGATGAGCTCTTCAATGAAAAAGTTTCAGGTATCCACAACTATGGTATGATAAAGTGCTCAGATGAGCTTTATGGTCTGGTGCAGCTCAAAATGACGGAAAACGAAGGCAGTGTATCAAACACAGATCCTGAGCCACCTAAAGATAGTGAAGAAATCGTTCTTCTCTCGGGACTCGGCCAAGCAAATCTTTAATTTACAAGACATAAAAAGGCATGGATATCCATGCCTTTTTAATATTAAATATTATATGAGTCTGTACATCTCCAGCTGTTTAACACCTAGATAACCCATGTTTAGCTTGTTTGAAAAAGTGTGTGCACTGTGGTTGTTTGAGTAGGTAAAAACAAGCTCCTTTGGACTTAGTTGGTTTATAACCATATGAACAAGCGCTGTTGCATATCCTCTGTTTCTATACTCTTTTTCAGTCCAAAGGTAGTACACCTTTGCATTGCTGGCTGCTATTGCAGCACATAGCCTGCCTTCTGCTTTTATCCCATAATACTTTGTGTCCAGCATGCTAAAATAGTCAAATGAACACTGCCATGGCAGGTGTGATGAATCGTTCCGCCTAAATTCTTTAATTTCGTCAAAAGATATCTCTTCAGCCAAATCGTATACATTTTTGTCCGATTTAAAATTCTTTATATCCTTTGAAAGCATCTTTCTGTATATGAGGTTATACACTTTTTCATATCCGTTTTTTTCATAGAAAGCAACAGCTCTGTCATTTCCGTCTATCACTTCAAGAAACAGCTGGAGGCAGCCAAGTTCTTTTGCTCTTTCAATGTGCATTTTCATAAGCGTTCCGGCAACGCCTTTTCCGCGCACATCGGTAGTAACAGCCATGGCGCCGCAGCGGAAAGTTTTAATCTCCTCGTCGGTTTTAATCCCTCCGAGGCATATTCCGACTGGTTTATCATCTTCATAGGCGGCAAAAGAATGCTCTTTCGAATTGCCTTCGCATCCGAAAAAGCGTGAAATAAAGACATCCTGTTCCATCTCCATTTTTATCATATAATCGGAAAAGCAGGCAGTAAATGCCTTATAAATCTCTGTATCGGAAAGCTTTACACACTCAACCATATTAATCATTATAATTCTCCGTCATTATATTTTACTTCAACAAGATACAGTCCGTATCCCGGCGCGGTTACCCCGGCGCGGTTTCTGTCTTTAGATTCTATTATCTGCGGGATATCCCTCGGCTTAATCTTGCCGGATCCAACTTTAACCAAAGTTCCGGCAATGATGCGTACCATGTTTCGTAAAAAACCGCTTCCTTCAATATCAATTGTAATCTCATTGCCATTTTGCGTTAAATCCAATGTGTAGATAGTACGCACAGTATCTTCAATGTCCGAGTGAGCGGCCATAAATCCAGCAAAATCGTGTTCGCCGAGAAAATACTTTGCAGCTTCACGCATAAGGTCTGCATCCAGCTTATGAGTTACATGCCACGCCCTGTGCCTGTCCAGCGCGATTGGCCTTTTTCTGTTTATTATTATGTATCTGTAATGCTTGGTGTTTTTGTCAAATCTGCTGTGGAACTCATCGTCAACCAGCTCCGATGATATAGCCCTTATATCCCATGGAAGTTTTGTGTTAAGAGCTGCCGCATAACGTTCAGCCGGAATTACTTCATCAGTGTCAAAATGGAAAACCTGCCCCAGTGCATGAACATCTGCATCCGTTCTTCCCGCTCCGTGTACAGTAATATTGTTGCCGGTGAGCTTAAAAATTGCCTTTTCAACTTCTGCCTGTACGGAGTTTGAGTTTTCCTGACGCTGCCAGCCGCTATAGCCTTTGCCATCATATTCCAATACTACTTTTACCCGCATGCTAAACCAACCAGATGTTTTCCGCAACAACTGCAGCAACCAGTCCCAAGAACACAAGTGAACCGTATAAATCCGCAACGGAAGTCTTTAAGACTTTCATGCGTGTTCTGCCGTTTCCTCCCTGATAGCATCTTGCCTCCATGGCAAGAGCCAAATCATCCGCGCGCCTGAATGCGGACACAAAAAGAGGCACAAGAAGCGGCACTAGGCTTTTTGCTTTCTGTACGAGATTGCCTGTTTCGAAATCCGCTCCGCGGCTTATCTGAGCCTTCATTATCCTGTCGGTTTCATTTAGCAGAGTAGGGATAAACCTTAGTGCAATTGTCATCATCATAGCCATTTCATGTGCAGGAAAGCCAATCTTTTTTAACGGATTTGCCAGCTGCTCTATGCCGTCGGTAAGCCCCAAAGGAGATGTGGTAAGCGTTAAAAGCTGAGAGCCGATTACAAGAAGAACAAGTCTAATTGAAAGAAACGATGCATTCTTTAAGCCCTCTTTTGTAATGGAGATAAATCTCCACTCAACAAGCGGTGTTTCGCCGGGCGTCATAAGCGCATTTAAAACGAACGTGAGCAAAACAATAAAAAACACCGGCTTTAAACCGCGCAGAATATACTTAACCGGCACTCCCGTTGTCGTCACAAGCAAAATAACAAATGCCGCAACAGCTAGATATCCATAAAAGGTCTTAACAAAAAATATTAAAACAATAAAAAGCAGAACAAGAACTATCTTTACCCTTGGATCCATCCTGTGAAGTGTGGAATCTCCGGGAAAAAACTGGCCGAGAGTAATGTTTTTAAGCATCTTTTTTACCTCTCAGCTGTTCTTTAAGATACGCTTTCATTTCATCCAGTGTCAGAATGTCTTTGGGAACATCCACTCCGCGTTTTGAAAGCTCGTATATAAGTTTTTTCGCAACAGGAACATCAAGACCCATCTTATGAAGCCTTCCCGAATCCATAAAAACTTTTCGGGGTTCGTCATACATAATTGGGCTTCCGTCTTCCATAACCAGCACTTTGGTGCAATTTTCCGCTATCTCATCCATGTAATGGCTAATCATTATCATGGTCATATTCTCTCTTTTGCGCATATCCGAAAGAAGCTTGAGCATCTCGCGTCTTCCGCCTGGATCAAGTCCTGCGGTAGGTTCATCAAGAACAAGTATTTCAGGCTTCATTGCGATAACACCGGCAAGAGCCACGCGTCTTCTCTGTCCGCCTGAAAGCTCAAACGGCGAGCGATCCTTTGTTTCTGATTCAAGTCCCACAAGCTGCATAGCCTCTTCAACGCATAATGCTATCTCATCTTCCTTCATGCCGAGATTTTTCGGACCATATGCGATATCTTTTTCAACGCTTTCTTCAAAAAGCTGGTATTCAGGGTACTGAAACACAAGCCCGACTTTTTTGCGAAGCTCTTTAAGTGTCTTTTTATCATCGTTAACATCTATTCCGTTTACCAGCACTTTGCCGGTTGTGGGCTTAAGAAGAGCATTTATGTGCTGAACCAGAGTAGTCTTGCCAGAGCCAGTGTGGCCTATAAGGCCTACAAACTCACCTTGCTCTATAGTAAGGCTGACATCCTTTAATGCTTTGGTTTCAAAGGGCGAATCCGGCATATAGACATGGCTTAATTTTTCGAAAACAACTGACATAATCCCTCCGCCATTTCGTCTATATCCGATGTTTGTTTAATATCAACTCCGTTTTCAATAAGTGAGTTTGCGATATCTATCATCGGCGGTACATCCAAATCAAGCTCTAAAAGCTCTTTGGAATGGGTAAATACATTAGCCGGCACATCATCCATCACCACTTTGCCTTCATCCATAACGATGATTCGCTCAGTTTGTGCAGCTTCATCCATAAAGTGAGTAATGAGTATTACAGTTACGCCTTCGTCATGCAGCATTTTAGCCGCGTCCATAACTTCGCGCCTACCCATGGGGTCAAGCATTGCCGTGGGCTCGTCTAAAACCACTATATTAGGGTGCATTGCAATAACGCCTGCTATTGCCACACGCTGTTTCTGGCCGCCGGAAAGCATATGCGGAGCTTTTCCTGCGTAGCCTGTCATCTCTACGCTTTCAAGTGCCCAGTCAACGCGGCGGCGTATCTCCTCACGCTCGATTCCAAGGTTTTCAGGGCCGAATGCAACATCTTCTTCAACGATTGTAGCAACTATCTGGTTGTCGGGATTTTGAAAAACCATTCCCGCAGTCTGTCGAACTTTCCACAGATTTTCTTCATCCGATGTCAAAAAGCCATCAACACACACACTGCCCTCCTCAGGTAAAAGAAGTGCATTTATGTGTTTTGCCAGCGTGGATTTGCCAGAACCATTGTGTCCGACAATCGAGACAAACTCACCTTTTTTTATATTAAATGATACATTTTTCAGAGCTTCGGTCTTTTCTCCCTCAGCTCCTGTTATATATGAATATGAGACATTTTCAAACTTTATAATGTTTGACATTGTAACCTCTTTTTTTATAAATAAGCAAAAAGGGAACCCAAACGGTTCCCTCAAAAGATAATCTCTTCTTTATACGAATTCGATTATAGCCATTTCTGCACCGTCGCCTTTGCGAGGTCCAAGTTTTAAAATGCGTGTGTAGCCGCCGCCCTGGCCGAGCTCTTCAGCTCTTTTCTTATATTTGGGAGCATATTCATCGAAAATCTTTTCAACCAGCGGATGTTTTACATCGCCTGTACGCTCACGGTATTCTGTTCTGCTTTCGCCATCAAGACGAACTTCTTTAAGATCATAAATCTTAGCCATTATCTGGCGGCGAACAGCGAGCTTCTGCGCGGAGTCAATCCTTACTTCGATTTCTTCCTGCTGCCCTTTAACGTTTGTACGTTTTTTTGTAACTGTTTCACTCTGGTCATATACTTTCATAGCCTTTGTGACTAGTTTTTCTGCTATTTTTCTGATTTCCTTAGCCCTGTCAACAGTGGTTTCAATCCTGCCTTTGTCAAAAAGGCATGATACCTGATTGCGCAAAAGAGCATTCCTCTGGTCTGAGGGCCTGGAAAGTTTACGATAGTTTGCCATCTTTTAAGTCCTCCAATTATTCTTCTTGGGTTCTCAGCGAGAGTCCCAATCCTGCAAGCTTTTGCTGTACCTCAAGCAGTGATTTGCGCCCAAGGTTTCTTACCTTCATCATGTCTTCTTCAGAGCGCTGAACCAACTCTTCAACAGTGTTGATTCCTGCACGTTTCAGACAGTTGAACGAACGGACTGTAAGATCGAGTTCCTCTATAGTCATTTCAAGAACTTTTTCTTTTTCATCCTCTTCTTTTTCAACCATTATTTCAACCTGGCTTACAGAGCCTGTAAGGTCAATAAACAGCTTCATATGCTCGTTTATTATCTTAGCTGCAAGTGACTGTGCCTCGTCCGGACGGATAGAACCGTTTGTCCAGATTTCCATAGTAAGTTTGTCAAAGTCTGTCTGATTACCAACACGGGTATCTTCAACTTTGTAGTTAACCTTTACTATTGGAGTAAATATTGAGTCCACAGGTATAACGCCTATCGGCTGATCATCGCTTTTGTTTCTGTCAGCGCTTGCGTATCCTCTGCCTTTTGAAACAGACAAATCCATGTATAAAAATCCGTCTTTATTAAGCGTTGCTATGTGCATGTCAGGATTTAAAATCTCAACGTCTGCATCAGCGGAAATATCTCCGGCTGTAACATTGCATGGACCCTGCTTGTTTATTGTAAGAGTTTTCGGCTCATCAGTATAAAGCTTTGCAGAAAGCCCTTTAAGGTTTAGTAATATCTCGGTTACGTCTTCTGACACGCCTTCGATGGTTGAAAACTCATGAAGAACGCCTTCAATTTTAACCGATGTCACAGCAACTCCCGGAAGAGACGAAAGGAGAACTCTGCGCAACGAATTGCCAAGAGTTGTTCCGAATCCACGCTCCAGCGGCTCGATTACGAACTTTCCGTAGCGGTTATCGGCACTCATCTCTACACATTCAATCTTTGGTTTTTCTATGACGATCATTTAGCTTAACACTCTCCTTATGAAGGTGAAACGGGATAACCCGTTTTGGTGCATGAAAATCATGCAAGTAACATAGTTATGCGGGCATAGCCCAAAAGCTTGTGGGAAGCAATGCTTCCCAAAGCTTCAATTACAGTTTCGAATAATACTCAACAACCAAGTGTTCTTCGATAGTAAGGTCGATATCATCACGCTCAGGCGTAGCGATAACTTTTCCTTCAAGCTTATTTTTATCAAAATCAAGCCATTTCGGTACATTCGGGTTTTCGCCGTCGCGGATCGCTTTAAACAGCTCAGATGATGTGCTCTTTTCGCGAACTGCGATAACATCGCCTTCTTTTACCTGATATGAAGGAATGTTGACTATCTGTCCGTTGACAGTTATATGCTTGTGCAATACGATCTGTCTTGACTGCGGACGGGATACGCCGATTCCCATGCGGTATACAACATTGTCCAGACGCTGTTCAAGAATCTGAAGAAGCGCTTCACCAGTTGTGACACCTTTTGCTCTTGATGCCTGATCAAAATAATGATGGAACTGTTTTTCCATTATTCCATATGCTCTGCGGACTTTCTGCTTTTCACGAAGCTGAAGACCGTATTCAGATGATTTTCTTCTGCCTTTTCCGTGCTGTCCCGGAGGTACCGGACGGCGAGCAAATGCGCATTTAGCTCCGTAGCATCTGTCACCTTTAAGGAAGAGTTTCGCACCTTCCCTTCTGCACAGACGGCATACTGAATCTGTATATCTTGCCATTTATTAATTCCTCCTAAACCCTTCTGCGTTTGGGTGGACGGCAGCCATTGTGCGGAATGGGTGTAACGTCCTTAATCATTGTAATTTCAAGTCCTGCCGACTGGAGAGCGCGGATAGCCGCTTCTCTTCCCGGGCCGGGGCCTTTTACAAAGACTTCAACAGTTCTGAGGCCGTGTTCCATAGCTGCTTTAGTTGCAGTTTCTGAAGCCATCTGAGCTGCATAAGGTGTGCTCTTTTTTGAGCCGCGGAAATTAAGAGATCCCGCTGAAGACCACGCCAATGTGTTCCCATGCGTATCGGTCAATGTAACTATAGTATTGTTGAAAGTTGAAGCGATATGAGCCGCTCCGCGTTCAACGTGTTTTTTCTCACGGCGTCTTCTGCCGACTTTTGCCTTGGGCATAATTAATTATCCTCCCTAAAGCTTAAGCTTTTTTGCGGCGCACTTGATTTTTGCCTGGGCCTTTTCTTGTGCGAGCGTTCTGCTTAGTGTTTTGTCCTCTTACAGGTAAACCACGGCGGTGTCTGATACCGCGGTAGCATCCTATTTCCATTAATCTTCTTATGTTCATTGATGTCTCGCGCCTTAAGTCACCTTCAACGCGGATATTGTTATCAATATATTCACGCAGTGTACTTACTTCGCTCTCAGTCAAATCGCGTACTCTTACGTCAGGATTAAGACCTGTTTCAGCAAGTATTTTGTCTGCTGTTGTAAGACCTATACCAAATATATAGGTTAAAGCTATTTGTACGCGCTTGTCTCTTGGTAAATCAACGCCAGCTATTCGTGCCATACGTAGATTGCACCTCCGTTTATAATATTTTTTTAATCATTAAAGCTTCTTGCCAATAACACATTGAGCAAAAATGCGTTTAGCCGCGGCTCAAAGCTATGATATCTTCTTTAGCCCTGCCTTTGTTTGTGGCGGGGGTTCTCGCAAATAACCATAACACGGCCATGGCGTTTTATGACTTTGCATTTCTCACAGATTGGTTTGACTGATGGTCTTACTTTCATCTTTCAGTCCTCCTTAAGCGTTGTTGTTGTTTCTTGGTTTGCCGCGCCATGTGATTCTTCCTTTGGTCAAATCATATGGTGACAATTCAAGCGTCACTTGATCTCCCGGCAGTATGCGTATGTAATGCATGCGCAGTTTACCGGATATATGAGCTAAAACAGTGTGCCCGTTTTCAAGCTCTACTTGGAACATTGCGTTGGGATAAGCCTCAACGACTGTGCCTTGAACCTCGATTACATCTTGTTTAGACAAGATAGCCCTCCTTGATTAAGAAAATCTTCACTCTTTGCCGTCATACCCTAAAGCACTGAGGTGGGCTCTCAAATCATAATCATACAATTTTTCACCCTCCAGAATCTTCTGCTTAATAGTGGGTATAGTTACCGGCTTTTGCATGAGATGTTTTAGTTTCTTCTTTTTCGCGTTGTCCACTTTCCTCAAAGATCCGTCGGCAATCTTAACATAACCTTCGCCTAAGACCTCTGTTATCACAAAATATCTGCCTTTGTCCCGGCCGGCCAATGACATGACCACCGTTCCTATTTCAGCAGTTACTTCCAGTCCCACTCTAAATCCTCCTTTTTTGCCACAACCCGGAGGCTATGCCAAAGTAAGTATCTCAGGACCTGCGCTTGTTATCAACACCGTGTTTTCATAGTGTGATGAAAGCTTGTTATCCGCTGTCACTATAGTCCATCCGTCAGACAAAACGCTGACTTCAAAAGTTCCCTGGTTGACCATAGGCTCAACCGCAAGCACCATACCCTCCTGGAGTCTGACTCCGCGTCCCCTTCTTCCGAAGTTCGGGACTTCCGGATCTTCGTGCATTTCTTTGCCGATTCCGTGTCCGCACAATGCTCTCACAACTGAGAAGCCGCGGCCTTCAATGACCTGCTGAATGGCATAAGACACATCGCCCAGCCTGTTTCCAACCGTCATCTTTTCTAAACCGGCCAAGAAGGAATCTTTTGCCGTATCAACAAGGCTTTTTACATCCTCAGAGACATCTCCGATAATAAATGTTCTAGCCATGTCGCCGTGATATCCGTTAACATATCCACCTAAGTCTATACCAACTATATCACCTTTTGCAAGCTTTATATCATTTGGTATCCCATGAACAACCTGTTCATTAACCGAAGCACATATGCTTGCAGGGTAACCGTTATACCCTTTGAATGAAGGAATCGCTCCGTTAGCCAGGAAGAAACGCTCTGCTTCTTCATCCAGTTTTCTGGTGGTTACTCCTTCTTCAATCATCTCAGAAACAATTTTCATACACCCGGCAGTTATTTTTCCCGCCTTGCGCATAAGCTCTATTTCATGATTTGATTTAATACTTATCATATTTCATCTAGCACACTGCATATTGCATTAAACACAGTGTCTATCTCTGCCTGTCCGTCAACCTTGCACAACAGTCCGTTGTCCTGATAGTATTCTACCAGCGGCGCTGTTTTTTCGTGGTAAACGTTCAAGCGGTTTTTAACTGTCTCTTCGCTGTCGTCGGTTCTTTGGATCATCTCTCCGCCGCAGTTCGGGCATTTGCCGTCTTCCACCATCGAGATGTCATATGTAGCTGAGCAGTCTTTGCAGGTTCTGCGACTTGACAGTCTTCTTATAAGAGACTCGTCAGGCACATCTACCAGCACTGCAAGGTCTATATCCGCGAAACCTGCAAGGCTTTCGGCCTGTGCGATGGTTCTCGGGAAGCCATCCAGAAGATATCCTTTTTTACAGTCATCTTCTTTAAGTCTGTCTTCAACTATTCCAACAACAACTTCATCTGGAACAAGGTTTCCGGCATCCACATGCTTTTTCGCTTCAAGGCCCATTTTTGTTCCCTGAGCCATAGCAGCTCTCAAAATGTTTCCGGTTGATATATGAGGAATCTCATACTTCTGGCAAACCTTTTGTGCCTGTGTTCCTTTTCCTGCTCCCGGAGGGCCTAAGAATATCAAATTCATTATAACCTACCCCAAGAATCCTTTGTAGTGTCTCATCATCATCTGGCTTTCAAGCTGTTTTGCAGTTTCAAGTCCGACTGATACCATAATCAGCATTGATGTTGACTGTATCGGGCTTGCTCCGGCTGTATTGGCTGTAATGATAATAGGTATCATTGCCAAAAATGCGAGGAACAGTGCCGAGAAGAAAGTTATTCTGTTTGACACTTTTGCAAGATACGATGATGTCGGTTTTCCCGGACGTATTCCCGGTACAAATCCACCGTACTGCTGAATATTTTTTGAAACTTCTATCGGATTGAACTGAATCGTAGAATAGAAGTATGCAAATCCCATGATGAACAGGGCGATTACTATCGCATACTGCCATGAGCTTGTTGACATTATTCTTACATAGTTAATTGCCCACTGTTGCTCAGCAAAGAAAAATCTTATTATGAGCGACGGGAATTGAACTATGGTTACCGCAAAAATCAAAGGCAAAACGCCGGAGTTGTTAACACGCATCGGGATGTATGTGGACTGTCCGCCGTACATCTTGCGGCCTACAACCTTTTTGGCATACTGCACAGGGATTCTGCGCTCGCCGAGGTTTATAAGAACTATTGCTGCAATAAGAGCTATAACTCCAGCTGCAATGAGTGGTATAAGCCATCCGCTTGCATTTCCTTCAAACACAGCTCTAAATCCGCTTATAATCTGTGAAGGGAATCTTGATATAATGTTTATAAAGATAAGAAGCGAGATTCCGTTTCCTATTCCCTTTTCAGTTATATGTTCGCCCAACCACATTGCAAACGCTGTGCCTGCTGCGTGGATAAGAGCTATGAATATAAACATATACCATACAGGATTATTTATTGCAGATCTTCCTGCTGTCAGCATTATTCCCAATGACTGTGCAAAAGCAAGTCCGAGACCAACGTAACGAGTTATCTGAGATATTTTCTTTCTGCCTTCCGTGCCCTGTTTTTGCAGACGCTCAAGAGCCGGAATAGCTACCGCCAGAAGTGTCATTACAATCGATGCTGTAATGTAAGGCGTAATACCTGTTGCAAATATAGTGAAGTTTGAAAGTGCTCCGCCGTTAAATACGTCGAACATCGACCAAAGATCTGAATTTGCTACATACTGCTGGAAGAATGTTGTGTTTACGCCGGGAACCGGAATAAACGAACCAATTCTGTAAACAAACAGCAATACAAGCGTATACAATATTTTGCGTCTAAGGTCTTTAACCTTCCAGGCATTTTTGAATATCTCAAACATATTAAATTACCTCTGCTTTTCCGCCGGCAGCTTCTATTTTTTCAAGTGCGCCTTTAGTGAATTTCGCAGCTGATACGGTCAAACGTTTTGTAAGTTCGCCATCTCCCATAATTTTTACGCCATCAAGCACTTTGCTTATTATTCCTGCTTCGATAAGCTTTTCAGGAGTAACGTTAGTGCCTGCTCTGAAGCCGTTTAGCTTGCTGACATTAACTTCAGCATAATGCTTTCTGAAGCGGGCGTTTGTGAATCCGCGTTTAGGTATACGAAGGTAAAGCGGCATCTGTCCGCCTTCAAAACCGGGGCGTACACCGCCGCCGCTTCTGGCTTTCTGCCCTTTATGACCCTTACCGGATGTTTTTCCCAATCCTGAACCGGTTCCGCGCCCAAGGCGCTTCTTTGAGCTGACTGAGCCCTCGGCAGGAGATAAATCATTAATTTTCATCTATGTCCTCCATAAGTCATAGTTCACGAGTTTGCCTTAGTTATAAGGCAAAATTCCTTCACCTGCTTAGATTTCTTCAACTTCCACAAGGTGCTGTACTCTGAATATCATTCCCCTTGTTGCATCGTTATCTGGCTGTACAACCGACTGGTTTACTTTTTTGAGCCCTAAAGCTTCAACTGTTGCTTTTTGCTTTTTAAGGCTTGAAATAGTACTTTTAACCAAAGTAATTTTAAGCTGTTTTTCTTTTTTCTTAGGCATTTTAATCCTCCTATAGAATCTCTTCAACAGACTTGCCGCGAAGTTTTGCAACCTGCGATGCCGTGCGAAGCTGTTTTAATCCCTCTATAGTGGCTTTAACACAGTTAGCCGGGTTGTTTGAACCCTGGGATTTAGTTCTTATATCTTTGATTCCAACCATCTCAAGCACCGCACGGACAGGTCCGCCTGCGATAACTCCGGATCCTTCTTCAGCCGGCAGGAGCAATACCTGTCCGCTTCCGAATTTGCCGAGTGCTCTGTGAGGAATCGAAGTTCCTTCGATGGGGATTGTTACCATATTGCGCTTTGCAGCTTCAACGCCTTTTCTTACCGCTTCCGGTATTTCAGCAGCTTTGCCGCTGCCGACGCCCACTCTGCCTTTGCCGTCGCCGACAACCATTAACGCTGTAAAACGGAAGTTACGTCCGCCTTTAACAACCTTTGCAACGCGGTTTATGAACACCAGTCTTTCCTGCAGTTCGTCTGCAGACTTATAATTCTGTTCCATCAAAGACCTCCCTAAAACTCAAGCCCTGCTTCACGAGCACCATCTGCAAGTGAGGCAACGCGTCCTGTGTATACGTACCCTCCGCGGTCAAATACCACGGATGTGACTTTCTTTTCTTTAGCGCGTTCGCCGACAGCTTTGCCAACGATAGCAGCTGCTTCAACGCCGGTCTTTCCTTTAACCTGTGCGGCCAAGTCTTTTTCCATTGTTGATGCCGAAACTATTGTTACGCCGTTCACATCGTCGATAACCTGCGCATAAATGTTGTTTAAACTTCTGTACACACAAAGGCGGGGACAATCAGGTGTTCCGCTTAAGTTTTTGCGTAAACGGTAGTGGCGCTTCTGGCGTAATTTGTTTTTATCTTTTTTAGAAATCATTTTTTACCTCCTATAAGCGCCCTTATGTGGCTGCCTTTCCTTCCTTGCGGCGTACATACTCATCAGCATAACGGATACCTTTGCCCAAGTACGGTTCAGGCTTTCTAACAGCTCTGATGTTCGCTGCAACCTGGCCTACAACCTGATTGTCTATTCCGCGAACAAAAATCTGAGTGTTTGAAGGCGTTTCAAATGTAATGCCTTCAGGTGCTTGCATTTCAACCGGATGAGAATATCCGACATTAAGTGTAAGCTTTGTGCCCTGAGCCTGCGCTCTGTATCCTGTACCCACTATCTGAAGCTCTTTTGAGAAACCTTCGCTTACGCCCTTAACCATGTTTGCAATAAGTGCGCGGTAAAGGCCGTGCATTGAGCGGTTTTCTCTTTTATCATCAGGACGTGATACATTGATCTGTCCGTCATTTTGCTCAACTTTGATGTTAGGGTTAACCTTCTGGCTGAGTGAGCCTTTAGCTCCCTTAACGGTTACTTCATTGTCAGCTGATACAGTGACTGTAACACCGGCAGGTATTGTTATCGGTAATTTACCTATTCTTGACATATTATACCTCCTGCCTTACCAAATATAGGCCAGCACTTCGCCACCAATAGAGAGCGAACGGGCCTTTTTGTCTGTCATAACACCCTGAGAAGTTGAGATTATAGCAATACCGAGGCCGCCTAAAACTTTAGGAAGCTGGTCATGCTTTGCGTATACTCGAAGACCGGGCTTTGAAATACGCTTTAATCCCTGTATAACTTTCTGTCCGTCAGGGCTGTATTTGAGGGAAAGGTTAAGCATTCCCTGTTTATCATCCTCAACTACTTTATGACCTTTGAGGTAGCCCTCTTCAGTCAATATAGCTGCGATTGCTTTTTTCATATTTGATGCGGGTACAGCAACTTCGCTCTTGCGTGCAACTAAACCGTTGCGTATGCGCGTGAGCATATCCGCGATAGGATCTGTTACGTTCATAATATTCCTCCTATTTTATTACCAGCTTGCCTTGCGAACGCCGGGTATTTGTCCACGATAGGCTAACTCGCGAAAACATATTCTGCAGATACCGTATTTCCTCAGAACCGAGTGCGGACGGCCGCAGAGGCTGCAGCGCGTATATCCTCTTGTTGAGAATTTAGGTGTTCTTTTCTGCTTTGCGATCATGCTTTTTTTTGCCACTTGGAATCCTCCTTAAGCTTTAGCAAACGGCATGCCGAGCGCTTCAAGCAAGGCATGTGCTTCTTCGTCGGTATTTGCGGTAGTAACAAAAATTATGTCCATTCCGCGAATAGTTTCCACTTTGTCGTAATTAATTTCAGGATATATCAACTGTTCTTTGATACCCATGGCATAGTTGCCGCGGCCGTCAAATGCAGTGTTTGAAATACCTCTGAAGTCGCGAACGCGGGGAAGAGCGATTGAGATAAGTTTGTCAACATACTCATACATTTTGTCTCCGCGAAGTGTGACCTTTGCACCAACGTTCATGCCTTCTCTTAATTTGAAGTTAGCAACTGACTTGCGTGCTTTTGTTACAACCGGTTTCTGACCTGCGATAACAGCAAGCTCTGAAACTGCCAGTTCAAGTGCGCGAGCATTGTCCTTGCAGTCACCAAGTCCCATGTTGAGAACAACTTTTTCAAGTTTAGGCACTTGCATAACGTTTTTATAAGCAAATTTTTCTTTTAATGCGGGAATAACCGCTTCTTTATAGTAATCTTTTAATCTTGCCATTATGCGCTACCCCCTAAGCGTCAATGGATGCGCCGCACTTTTTACAGGTGCGCACCTTGTCGCCGTTTTTCAATACATCGTATCCGATTCTAGTAGCCTTTTTGCATTTTGAGCAATAAAGCATAACTTTTGAAGCATAGATTGAGCCTTCCTGCTCAATTCGTCCGCCCTGCTCTTTAGCGCTTCTGGGGCGTACGTGTCTTGTGAGAATGTTAACACCCTCTACAATGACCTTTCCTTCATTCGGCATAGCGGCCAATACTTTGCCCTGCTTGCCTCTATCTTTACCGGATATAACCACTACGGTATCATTCTTTTTAACATGCATTCTTTTCATTATGATACCTCCTTACAGTACTTCCGGGGCAAGAGATACAATTCTCATGTAATCTTTTTCACGGAGTTCGCGTGCCACAGGCCCGAAAATACGTGTTCCCCTTGGTTGTTTTTCGTTGTCTATAATCACAGCTGCGTTGTCATCAAACTTGATGTATGAGCCGTCCGGACGTTTCACATGCTTGTGAACGCGAACCACAACAGCCTTTACAACATCACCCTTGCGAACTACGCCGCCGGGGTTTGATGTTTTAACGGAAGCAACGATTACATCTCCTATTGACGCATAGCGTCTTTTAGAGCCGCCCAAAACTTTGATGCACTTAATTTCTTTGGCACCGCTGTTATCGGCAACCTTTAATCGTGTTTCAGGTTGAATCATTTTCCTGCCTCCTTACTTAGCTTTGGTGATAATCTCTACAAGGCGCCAGCGTTTGTCTTTTGACAGCGGGCGTGTTTCCATGACGCGTACGAAATCGCCGATATTGCATTCGTTGTTTTCGTCATGAGCCTTGAGTGATTTTGTTCTGCTTATAATTTTGCCGTAGAGCGGATGCTTAGTCTTGTTGCGGACTTCCACAACAATTGTCTTTTGCATCTTGTTGCTAACAACTGTGCCCGTACGGGTCTTTCTTAAATTTCTTGTTTCAGCCATTTTCTACTCTCCTAACCCGCTAATTCGCGTTCGCGGATAATTGTTTTTACCCTTGCGATGTTTTTTCTGCACTCGCGAATAACCATGTGGTTTGACAGCTGGCCTGTAGCTTGTTGAAAACGGAGGTTGAAAAGTTCCTGTTTCAGTTCCGCCAAGCGTTCTTCAAGCTCTTGTGATGATAATTCTCTAAATTCAGCTGCTTTCATTAGTGTCACCATCCTGTTCCTGCTCATCAGCCTCAGCGGCTGCTTCTTCAGCTTCATCAGTCACGGCGGGAATTGCTTTCATCTTTCTCTCGCCCTGCTCAATTTTTCTTTCGTCAGCTTTGACGACGTGGCACTTAATTGGAAGTTTGTGCATTGCAAGCCTTAAAGCTTCTTTTGCGACTTCTTCTGAAACGCCGGCAACTTCAAACATTACTCTGCCGGGTTTAACCACTGCTACCCAATATTCCGGTGATCCTTTACCTTTACCCATGCGTGTTTCAGCAGGTTTTTTGGTAACCGGTTTGTCCGGGAATATTTTAATCCATACAGCACCGCCACGCTTCATATAGCGAGTCATCGCGATACGTGCTGCTTCTATCTGATTGCTAGTAATCCATGCAGGCTCTGATGCGGCAAGTCCCCATTCGCCGTAGGAAACGAAATTTCCGCGAGTGGCTTTGCCCTTCATTCTTCCGCGCTGCTGTTTTCTATGCTTGACCCTTTTGGGCATTAACATAATAGTTTCCTCCTGTAGTTAAATTATGAGGTAGTTTTACCCTGCGCATTGTTTGTTCTCGGCCTTCTGCGCTTGTTGTTGTTACCACCTCTTGGCGGACGTTCCTGCCTGTCATTAAGTAATTTCTTTCCTAATACTTCGCCTTTGTATATCCATACTTTGCAGCCGATTTTTCCGTATGTTGTGTTGGCTTCTGCAAATCCGTACTGGATATCAGCTCTTAAGGTCTGAAGCGGAATCGAACCTTCGTTGTAGCCTTCAGAACGTGCAATGTCTGCTCCGCCCAAGCGGCCTGAAACCATAGTTTTGATTCCTTTTGCGCCTGCTTTCATTGCGCGCTGCAGTGACTGCTTCATAGCTCTTCTGAAAGAGATTCTGCGTTCAAGCTGCTGTGCAATGTTTTCTGCAACAAGCTGAGCGTCAACTTCAGGGCGGCGTATCTCATAAATGTTGAGGTTTACAGCCTTGCCTGTAAGTTTGTTAAGCTCTTTTTTTACCTGTTCCACACCTGCGCCGCCTTTACCGATAACGATGCCGGGCTTGCCTGTGTGAAGGCCAACTGTTATTTTATTTGCTGCGCGTTCTATCTCGATTCTTGAGATTCCCGCAGCATATAATTTTTCTTTTAAGAATTTACGGATTCTGTAGTCTTCTTCAAGGTTTGCCGCAAAGTCTTTTTTGTTGGCATACCATCTGGCATCCCAATCTTTAATTACGCCAACTCTGGCTCCGTGCGGATGTACTTTTTGACCCATTATTCATCCCCTCCTTCTTCGATTGCGGTATCTTTCTGAATTTCATCAAGTTTTACCGAGAGGTGAGATGTGTAGTTTACATACATCTTAGCCATACCCCTTGAACCTGCGCGCCATCTTTTCATTTTCGGGCCCTGATCAGCAGTCGCTTCGAATACGAAGAGGTTGCTTCTGTCAAGCTCGTTGTTGTTTTCAGCATTAGCAATTGCTGAGTTTAAAACTTTAATAAAGAGCGGAGCTGCAGATTTGGTTGTGTTCTGAAGCAATGAGAGTGCTTCATCCACCTGCAAGCCGCGTATAAGCTTTGCAACCGCCTGCGCTTTCATGGAGGAAATTCTCACATGACGTGCAATAGCAAAGGGACGTTTGTCGGCATTTGCCTTGCGCGCTGCTGCTTTTTCGCGTGATCTTTTAGCCATACTTTTCCTCCTTGTTATTTAGCACCTGAAGTTTTGCTTCCTGCGTGGCCGCGGAAAGTGCGAGTCGGTGCGAATTCGCCGAGTTTGTGTCCTACCATATCTTCTGTGATATATACCGGAACGTGTTTTTTTCCGTCATGCACAGCTATTGTGTGTCCTATGAACTGTGGAAATATTGTGGAGGCACGAGACCATGTTTTAACCACTTGCTTTTTGTTTGCGTCGTTTAACGCTTCAACGCGTTTAAACAGACGCTCTTCCACGAAGGGACCTTTTTTTACTGATCTACTCATTATTCGTCCTCCTATTTCTTGCCGCGACGCTTAACAATGTACTTATCATTCGGATTCTTCTTCTTGCGTGTCTTGTAACCCAATGTCGGCTTACCCCAAGGTGTAACAGGCGACGGCATACCGATAGGCGATTTACCTTCACCACCACCGTGTGGATGGTCAACCGGGTTCATGACAACACCGCGGACTGTGGGCCTAATACCCATGTGGCGTTTCTTACCAGCTTTACCGATAGAAATGTTGCCGTGGTCAATGTTTCCAACCTGTCCGATAGTTGCGCGGCAGCCAACTGGCACCATGCGAACTTCGCCGGAAGGCAAGCGAACCTGAGCATATGCTCCTTCTTTTGCCATAAGCTGTGCTGCTGTTCCAGCACTGCGGCAAAGCTGTCCGCCTTTTTTCGGAACAAGCTCGATGTTGTGGAGCATGGTTCCTACAGGGATTGCAGTAATCGGCATTGTGTTTCCGACTTTGATGTCAAGCCCTTCTTCAGCAGAGAGTATTTCATCTCCAACTTTTAAACCGAGCGGTGCAAGAATGTATCTCTTCTCGCCGTCTGCATAGTGCAAAAGAGCAATGTTTGCAGTACGGTTTGGATCATATTCTATAGCCGCTACCTTTGCAGGTACATTGTCTTTCAAACGTTTGAAGTCAATGATACGGTATTTTCTGCGTGTTCTTCCGCCTCTGTGACGGACTGTGATTCGGCCGTTATTATTTCTTCCCGAATTCTCTCTTATATCTTCTAAAAGGGATTTTTCAGGCTTTTTCTTTGTCAGGTGATCGCTTGATACAACTGACATGCCGCGGCGGCCGGGAGTCGTTTGGTTTATAGGTTTTAATTGCCATCTATTTATCCTCCTTACGCCATTCCCTCAAAGAACTCGATAGTCTTTGAATCTTGAGTCAGTTTAACGATGGCGCGCTTTGTCGAAGGTCTGTAACCCTGATGGCGTCCCATGCGTTTTTTCTTTCCTTTGCGGTTTAATGTGTTAACCTTTTCAACGTCAACTGAGAAAATTTCCTCAACGGCTTTTTTGATCTCAGTTTTGTTGGCTGATTTTGCCACAATGAAAGTATACTTTTTAACCATTGCGTTGTCATAGCTTGCCTCTGTTAAAACAGGACGCAAAACTACATCATATGGGCTTTTCATTATGCGTATACCTCCTCTATTTTAGAAATGGCTTCCTTTGTTACGACGAACTTGTCATGAACAAGGACATCATATGTGTTAAGTGAAGCAGCGAGAACTGTGTCAACACCTGGGATGTTTCCTGTGGCGCGAACTGCGTTTTCGTTAACATTCTCAGTAACAACAAGAGCTTTTCCTTCAACTCCGAGAGATTTAAGAACAGCAACCATATCTTTTGTTTTGAATGTATCGAGGTCGAGATTTTCAAGTACGATAATCTCACCGTCGTTAACCTTGCAGGTAAGTGCGCTTTTAAGTGCAAGCCTGCGGGCTTTTTTGTTCATCTTTTTGGAATAGTCGCGGGGCTTCGGTGCAAATGCAACACCACCATGTTTCCACACTGGGTTACGGCTTGAACCAACGCGTGCGCGTCCTGTTCCTTTTTGGCGCCACGGCTTTTTGCCGCCGCCGGCTACTTCTGAGCGAGTAAGGGCAGATTGTGTTCCCTGACGCTGGTTGGCATTGTAAGTCACAACAGCCTGATGCATGGATGCAGTGCTTATTTCAACACCGAAAATAGCATCTGACAATTCCATATCGCCAGTCTTTTCGCCCTTTAAATTGTATAAATCAACTTTTGGCATTGTGTCCTCCCCTACTTCTTGACAGCCTGACGCACTGTAACAAGTGTGCCGCGTCTGCCAGGTACAGAGCCTTTAATTAAGATCATGTTACGTTCGGCATCAACTCTTACTACCTGAAGATTCTGAACTGTAACTTTCTCACTTCCCCAGTGTCCGCCCAAGCGTTTGCCCTTCATAACTCTTGAAGGTGAGCTTGCAGCGCCCATTGAGCCGGGGCCTCTGTGGTATTTTGAACCGTGAGTCATAGGTCCTCTTGATTGATTCCATCTGCGGATAGGGCCTGTGAATCCATGACCTATCGAAATGCCGGAAACGTCAACGATGTCGCCGTTTTCAAACATATCAGCTTTGATTTCCTGTCCCACTTCATACTCTGATGTGTTCTCGAATTTAAATTCGCGGATAAAGCGCTTTGGAGCAACTTCCGCTTTTTTGAATTCGCCCATTTTTGGCTTGTTAACCAAACTTTCGCGAATGTCATCAAATCCAACGCATACTGCTTCGTAGCCGTCACGCTCGATTGTCTTTTTTCTTACAACTGTGCACGGGCCTGCTTCAACAACTGTTACAGGTACTACCGTGCCGTCTTCGGCAAAAACTTGCGTCATGCCAACTTTTTTACCTAAAATGGCTTTTTTCATGCTTTTACCTCCGATTACAGTTTAATCTCGATATCAACACCGGCGGGAAGTTCAAGCCTCATGAGCTGATCAACCGTCTTTGATGTCGGAGCGAGAATGTCAATTAGTCGTTTGTGTGTGCGCATTTCAAATTGCTCGCGCGAGTCTTTATACTTATGTGGTGCTCTAAGTATAGTGATGATTTCCTTCTGAGTCGGAAGCGGAATTGGTCCTGAAACCACAGCGCCCGATCTCGTGGCTGTTTCTACTATACGCCCTGCAGACTGATCGATAAGATTATGATCGTATGCTTTTAATTTAATGCGTATCTTTTGTGTAGCCATTGTTACCTCCTTGTTTTATCAAACCATGTACACAGAGCCGCGTGTGTCGCTATTATTATTTAAAATTTCGGCTCTTGGCTTGCCGCCCGGATCGTGTCCGGACCATTGTCGGCGATAAAACCTCCGCGTTATGGATTCCATACGGAGCAACCTATCGCGTCATCCCGTTTTTGGGCACAAAATAACCTCCGCCCAAAAGCGACAGCTTTTATATAATACTACAGGGGGAGGTTTAATGCAAGTGTTTTTTTTATTTATTTGTTTTATCTTTCTTCTAACTAATTAAGCCCTTCTCAAGCATAATACTGTCTAGTTTTTCTAAATTATCCGAGCCTATTTTTTCTATCGGTAAAAGTAGGAATGCATTCAATGAAAAATAAATCTGAATAACTTTCTTATTCCTCTTTACTTTCAGTATTTCATCCCATTTGTGCTCAGAATATGCATCATCTCTTTTTTGAATTATTTGATAATTATCAATTTCATAATACCTTGCATTATAGTTCAATTTATTTATGCGAAAGTTCTTCTTGTCCAGTTTCTTACCTTTAAGGATTCTAAAGACAGTTATTCCGAACATTAATAACATAAATCCAATACCAAAAAGATACCAATGTAAATCTAATATACAAAATAATCCTAAAGCAACAGTAATAATAAAATAAATTCCCTGAACTACAAAAAATTTTTTTGTGAAAACAAACAATTTCCAGCTTTCTACAAAATCATGCTCCTCAAATGTAAATGAGAACTCAATTTTCTCTTTCATCCATTCTCCTTTATTCTTCAACAGCTACACTGTAGTGATAATCGGTTTCTTAAAATATATTATAACATAAAACTATTATTTGGTATATATGGGGATTTATATACAAAAAGAGAGGCTTGCGCCTCTCTTAATTTTAGTGATTAGTCAACAGTTAATATTAGTTATTAACAGCTGATACAACGCCTGAACCAACAGTACGTCCACCTTCACGGATAGCGAAGTTCAAGCCTTCTTCTATAGCGATCGGTGTGATAAGTTCGATTGACATTGTAACGTGGTCACCAGGCATAACCATTTCTGTTCCAGCAGGAAGAGTAAGTGTGCCTGTAACGTCTGTAGTTCTAAAGAAGAACTGAGGACGGTACCCTGAGAAGAATGGAGTGTGACGTCCGCCTTCTTCATGAGTGAGAACATAAACCTGTCCGTCGAATTTTGTATGAGGCTGAATTGATCCCGGAGCTGCAAGAACCTGTCCGCGCTCGATTTCGTCACGCTGTACGCCACGAAGAAGGAGACCAACGTTGTCGCCTGTGATAGCTGAATCAAGAAGTTTTCTGAACATTTCAACGCCAGTTACAACAACTTTGCGTTTTTCATCAGTCATGCCAACGATTTCAACTGTATCCTGAACTTTGATAGTTCCGCGGTCAACACGGCCAGTAGCAACAGTTCCGCGGCCTGTGATTGAGAAAACGTCCTCAACAGGCATAAGGAATGGCTTGTCTGTGTCACGCTCAGGTGTTGGGATGTAGCTGTCAACTGCTTCCATAAGGTCGAAGATGCATTTGCAATCAGGATTGTCTGCAACATCATCTGTAGCAAGTGCTGCTTCAAGAGCTTTAAGAGCTGAACCTTTGATGATTGGTGTATCATCACCTGGGAACTCATATTCATCAAGAAGTTCACGGATTTCCATTTCAACGAGTTCGAGAAGCTCTTCATCGTCAACCTGGTCAGTTTTGTTCATGAATATTACTATGTAAGGAACGCCAACCTGACGTGCGAGAAGGATATGCTCTCTTGTCTGAGGCATCGGGCCGTCTGCAGCCGATACAACAAGGATAGCACCGTCCATCTGAGCAGCACCGGTGATCATGTTCTTAACATAGTCAGCATGTCCGGGGCAGTCAACGTGTGCATAGTGACGGTTGTCTGTTTCATACTCAACGTGAGCAGTGTTGATAGTGATTCCGCGTGCCTTTTCTTCAGGAGCTTTATCAATATCCTCGTAGTTCATTACTTCTGCGTTTCCAGCCTTGGAAAGCACCATTGTAATAGCTGCTGTGAGTGTTGTTTTTCCATGGTCAACGTGGCCGATAGTACCAACGTTAACATGGGGTTTGGTTCTTTCAAATTTTGCTTTTGCCATCGTGGTCCTCCCTTTTAAAATTAAAAGTCAATTTATAGTTAATTTTCTTTTTGCCCTAACAGTTTTTCAGCTACGCTCTTTGGCACAGCTGCGAAGTGCGAGAACTGCATTGAGAAGTTTCCGCGCCCCTGTGTCTGGCTGCGAAGGCTTGTCGCATATCCAAACATTTCCGAAAGCGGTACGCTTGCGCGCACAACCTGCGATCCAGCGACCATATCCATGCCGTCGATGTGTCCGCGCCTTGAGTTAAGCGAACCCATAACATCGCCAAGATATTCGTCCGGGATAACAACTTCCACTTTCATAACCGGCTCCATAAGCACTGGGCCTGCTTTTTTGGCAGCTTCCCTGAAAGCCATAGATCCAGCCACTTTGAATGCTACTTCCGATGAGTCAACATCATGATAGCTTCCGTCATGTAATGTAGCTCTGAAGTCAACAACTTCATATCCGCCCAAAGGTCCGTTTGCAGCGGCCTCTTTAATTCCCTGTCCGACTGCCGAAATGAATTCTCTCGGGATAACACCGCCAACGATGGCATCCACAAATTCAACTCCGCTGCCCGGCTCAAGGGGTTCGAGGTCAATAACTGCATGTCCGTATTGTCCGTGTCCGCCTGTCTGGCGCACAAACTTACCTTCTGCAGTAACTTTCTTTGTAACAGATTCTCTGTAGCTAACCTGAGGTCTTCCGACATCAGCTTCCACTTTGAATTCACGAAGCAGGCGGTCAACTATTATCTCAAGGTGCAATTCTCCCATTCCGGCGATAATTGTCTGTCCTGTTTCCTGATCAGTGTATGTTTTAAATGTCGGATCTTCTTCAGCAAGTCTTATAAGTGCCATAGTCATCTTTTCCTGGCCTGCTTTTGTCTTAGGTTCGATAGCAACCTTTATAACAGGATCAGGGAATTCCATAGATTCAAGCACTATAGGCATTCCGGGGTTACAGATAGTGTCACCTGTCTGTGTGTTTTTAAGACCAACCGCAGCAACAATGTCGCCTGCGTATATATCTTCGATGTCTTCCCTAGAGTTTGCGTGCATCTGAAGAATACGGCCTATTCTTTCCTTCTTGCCGGTTGTTGTGTTTAATATAGTGTCGCCCTTTTTGAGCTTTCCTGAGTAAACACGCATAAATACAAGCTTACCCACATATGGGTCTGCCATAACTTTGAATGCAAGAGCTGCAAAAGGCTCGCTGTCTGATGAAGGTCTCTCCTCTTCTTTTTCCGAATTGGGATGTATGCCTTTAATGGCAGGTACGTCAACCGGTGAAGGAAGATAGTCAACCATTGCATCAAGCAAGAGCTGAACGCCTTTGTTTTTGTATGATGTTCCGCATAATACGGGAATCATTTCGCCTGCGATAGCAGCATCGCGGATTCCTTCTTTGAGCTCATCTTCAGTCAAATCGCCTTCTTCAAGGAATTTTTCTAAAAGCTCTTCATGAGAAAGCGCTATTGCTTCTACCATTGCAAGACGGTACTCTTCAGCCTGCTCTTTATATTCTTCCGGAATTTCTTCCATGTTAATTTTTGTTCCAAGGTCATCGCCATATGTGAAAGCCTTCATCTTGACGAGGTCAATGATGCCTGCGAAGTTTTCTTCAGCGCCTATAGGAAGCTGCAGCGGAACCGCGTTAGCTCTAAGGCGTTCTTTCATCATGTCAACGACTCTGAAAAAGTCCGCTCCCAGTATATCCATCTTATTTACATAAGCAATTCTGGGAACTCCATATTTATCTGCTTGGCGCCATACAGTTTCGCTCTGGGGTTCAACACCACCTTTTGCGCAAAAAACTGCAACAGCACCATCCAATACTCTAAGAGAACGCTCAACTTCCACCGTGAAATCAACGTGCCCGGGTGTGTCTATAATGTTTATCTGATGTTCACGCCACATAGCAGTTGTTGCGGCAGATGTGATTGTTATCCCGCGTTCCTGCTCCTGCTCCATCCAGTCCATTGTTGCTCCGCCTTCGTGAACCTCACCCATGCGGTGCAATTTTCCTGTATAAAACAGTATGCGCTCTGTCGTAGTCGTTTTTCCGGCATCAATATGAGCCATGATTCCGACGTTACGGGTATTTTCTAATGATACTTTTCTCGGCATTAGTGCGTCCTCCTTTCCTTAAATTCAACCATTTTGTTTATTACCACCTATAATGAGCAAATGCTTTATTTGCTTCAGCCATGCGGTGCACGTCTTCACGGCGTTTTACAGCGCCGCCTTCACCGTTTGATGCAGCCAAAATTTCATTAGCCAAACGGTCTTTCATTGTGCGTTCGCCACGCTTTCTTGAAAATTCCACTAACCAGCGGATTCCAAGAGCCTGACGTCTCACAGGCCTTACTTCTGTCGGTACCTGATAGGTAGCACCACCCACTCTGCGGGCTTTAACTTCCAATACAGGCATTATGTTGTTCATTGCTTCTTCAAATACTTCAACCGCTTCTTTACCGGTTTTTTCAGCTATTTGAGAGAAAGCATCATATACTATTTTCTGGGCCGTTCCGCGCTTGCCCCCAATCATAATCATGTTGATTAGTTTTGTTACCACAACACTATCATACATCGGATCAGGCAGAACTTCCCGCTTAGTAACTCCTCCACGCCTTGGCATGTAGTCCTCCTTTATGTCGGGTCACAGCATTAAGCTGTAATTGTCTGAAATTTTATTTATACTATATAAGTATAATTATTTAGGGCGCTTAGCGCCATAACGCGAACGGGCCTGCCTGCGGCCGTCAACACCTGCAGTATCAAGTGTTCCGCGAACTATATGATAACGAACACCGGGCAAGTCACGTACACGTCCGCCACGGATAAGAACAACTGAGTGCTCCTGAAGGTTATGTCCCACTCCTGGGATAATAGCATTACCTTCAATGCCGTTTGTAAGGCGAACCCTTGCAACTTTTCTCAAAGCTGAGTTAGGCTTTTTTGGTGTAAGTGTGCTAACCGATAAGCAAACTCCGCGTCTCTGGGGATTAGCCTGAAGAATTGGTGATTTGCTTTTTTTCGTTTTTACATTTCTACCTTGCTTAATTATCTGATTAATCGTTGGCATACTTTTTCCACGCACCTCCTTATTAATATTTGATATATAAATTCCCTCAACCCTAGGGAACTATTTTAAAACTCCCGCCGTAGCGGCTCCCACGTCAATCGCGCAGGCCTGTCCCAACTCATTCATAGAAAAACCGTCTTCATACTCAGTGCCGTATTTGCTGCACGCCGAAATAATCTTCTGTCTTAACACTTCGTCGACATCGGATGCGATATAAATCTTTTTAAAAATATCGCTGCCTATCCCTTTGAGTACTTGTTTTAATCCAACTATCCGTTTATCGGGGTCAGCCAGATCTTGCATTTGTTAACCATCTCCTATAAATATACACTGTTTCTTACATGCTGTATATCCAGTCACATTTCTTCAAACATACTCCTTGCTTTGAAGACCATGTTTTTTTACATGCTTGTGTATTCAAACAAGCAATAATTTTTAATTTTGCTTACGTATCCAGTCAAACAAGCAATAATTTTTAATTTTGCTTGCGTATCTTATAAAGCCTTTTTTAAATACACACCATATTTTTAAGACCGAGTTTTTTACATGCTTGTGTATTCTATCATTTAGCCTTTTGCGTGTCAACCGTTTTTAGGCTATTTTACTAAGCTTTTAAAGACGCCTTATCCTTCAAGAACTATTGTTCCGTCATCAAAGATATCATCATCAAATGCTTCTTCTTCATCGGTTATAACATATTCCGTGTTAATTCCGATGTTGTTATACTTTTTAATGCCTGTTCCGGCCGGTATCAGTTTACCGATTATGATGTTTTCCTTAAGTCCGATAAGCGGATCAACCTTGCCTTTTATCGCAGCATCGGTAAGCACTCTTGTTGTCTCCTGGAATGAAGCTGCAGAAAGGAATGAGTTTGTTGCAAGCGATGCCTTTGTGATTCCCAAGAGAATACGCTGTGCGCTTGCCGGCTCCC
This sequence comes from Christensenellaceae bacterium, assembly GCA_963677605.2. Classification (GTDB taxonomy): domain Bacteria; phylum Bacillota; class Clostridia; order Christensenellales; family UMGS416; genus JAGLOK01. Next base: position 1,198,002 of record CAXXDX010000006.1, read on the forward strand.
CGCCGTCCATCATAACCTTTTCGTTCTTGTTTTCAAACTCGAATATATCAACCAGTGAACCCGGAAGCATGTCGGTGTCGCCGATTTCGTCGATTTTAACCTTGCGCATCATCTGGCGAAGGATAACTTCGATGTGTTTGTCGGCAGTTTCAACACCCTGGAGTCTGTAAACCGTCTGCACTTCGTTCAATAGATATTCCTGAACGCCTTTGATACCATTTATCTTTAAGATATCATGCGGATTTATTGAGCCTGTGTTAAGAGGTGCGCCCGCTTCAATCTTCTGACCGTTTTCAACTTTAACTCTCGCATCAAACGGTATTGTATATTTCTTTGCTTCTCCGTCTTCGTTGGTAACTGTGATTTCTCTGTTGTTTTCCTCAGAGATTGACACAATACCGCCGATTTCAGAAATAATAGCAACGTCTTTTGGCTTTCTTGCTTCAAACAGCTCTTCAACACGGGGAAGACCCTGTGTAATATCGTCCGCCTGAGCAACACCGCCTGTATGGAACGTTCTCATTGTAAGCTGTGTGCCCGGTTCGCCGATAGCCTGTGCCGCAATAGTTCCGGCTGCTTCGCCCACTCTTACTGCATGGCCTGTAGCTAAGTTCATGCCGTAGCATTTTACGCAAACACCCTGCTCTGAGCGGCATGTAAGTACTGAACGGATTTCAACACTTTCAACGCCGGCTGCTTCTATAGCATCCGATGTGTTTTTGTCCAATATCTCTCCTGCCGGAGCCAATATCTCGCCTGTTTCAGGGTGAACAACATCTTTAACCGGTACGCGTCCCCAAATCCTGTCGGACAGATTTTCAACCATACGGTGTCCGTCCTGAAGGGCGGCAACAACGATTCCTCTCGGGGTTTCGTTTCTGTCATGGAAACAGTCTTCACTGCGTACTATAACATCCTGTGATACATCAACAAGTCTTCTTGTAAGATATCCGGACTCAGCTGTACGAAGCGCTGTATCCGCCAAGCCTTTTCTCGCACCATGAGCGGAGATGAAGAATTCAAGAACCGAAAGTCCTTCGCGGAAGTTCGCACGAATCGGAACCTCGATAATACGTCCGGAAGGCCCTGCGATAAGTCCGCGCATACCTGCCAGCTGTCTTATCTGAGATGTGTTACCACGGGCACCGGAGTTTGCCATCATGTAGATGTTGTTAAACTCATCCAAGTGGTCAAGCAAAGCTTTTGTGACCTGGTCGGTTGTGTCCTTCCATGTGTTAACAACGTGCTCGTATCTTTCCTGCTCGGAAATAAGACCGTCTGCAAATGCGTTTTCAACCTGCTTAACTTTCTCTTCGGCTGCATCCACATAGGTTGCTTTTTCTTTTGGTATCTCAATGTCCGAAACGGATATTGTGATAGCTCCGCGAGTCGAATATTTGAATCCGAGTGCTTTTATTTTGTCAAGAACTTCAGCAGTATGAGTGTTTCCATGCTTTCTGTATGTTCTGTCCACTATCTCAGTTAAGAGCTTTTTGCCGACAAGTTTGTCGATTTCCAGCGCAAACTCGTTGTCCGGATTTGTTCTGTCCACAAATCCCAAGTCCTGAGGGATAGCTTCGTTGAAAATAAGCTTTCCTGTAGTGGTTTCTATAATCTTTGTCTTTTTAACGCCGTCCACATACTTTGTAAGACGTACTCTTATTTTTGCGCGAACTTCGATGTCACCCACTTCGTAGGCCATCATAGCTTCTTCGGGGCTTCCGAAGATGCGTCCTTCGCCCTGCGCGCCATCTTTAACCATAGTAAGGTAATAAGAACCTATAACCATGTCCTGAGAAGGAGTTGCAACAGGATGTCCGTCAGCAGGTTTTAAGAGGTTGTTTGTAGCAAGCATTAAAAATCTTGCCTCTGCCTGTGCCTCAACTGATAGCGGAACGTGAACAGCCATCTGGTCACCGTCAAAGTCAGCGTTATATGCAGTACATACAAGCGGATGAATCTTCAACGCGCGTCCTTCAACCAACACAGGCTCAAATGCCTGTATTCCCAATCTATGCAGAGTAGGTGCGCGGTTAAGCAATACGGGATGCTCTTTGATTACTTCCTCTAAGATGTCCCATACTTCTTCGCGTACGCGTTCAACCATGCGTTTTGCGCTTTTAATGTTGTGTGCAAGTCCGCGCCCAACAAGCTCTTTCATTACAAAAGGTTTGAACAGCTCAAGTGCCATTTCCTTTGGAAGTCCGCACTGATAAAGCTTAAGCTCAGGTCCTACAACGATAACCGAACGTCCTGAATAGTCAACACGTTTACCGAGCAGGTTCTGGCGGAAACGTCCCTGTTTACCGCGAAGCATGTCAGACAGTGATTTAAGCGGACGGTTTCCCGGGCCTGTTACAGCTCTTCCGCGTCTTCCGTTGTCAATTAATGCATCAACAGCTTCCTGAAGCATACGTTTTTCATTGCGCACGATGATATCGGGAGCATTGAGTTCCAAAAGCCTTTTAAGTCTGTTGTTGCGGTTTATAACGCGCCTGTAAAGGTCGTTCAAGTCGCTTGTTGCAAATCTTCCGCCGTCCAGCTGTACCATAGGACGTATTTCCGGAGGAATTACGGGAACAACTTCAAGAACCATCCACTCAGGTTTGTTTCCGCTTGTTTTGAAAGCTTCCACAACGTCAAGGCGCTTGATTGCGCGCATGCGCTTCTGTCCGGATGAATTCAGTGTAAGGTCATGAAGCTCTTCTGATAGCGCCTCAAGATCAATATTGCTTAAAAGCTCTTTTACAGCTTCAGCGCCCATGCCCGCTTTAAATGAATCACCGTACATATCCTGAGCTTCCCTGTATTCGCGGTCAGTCAGTATCTGTTTCAGCTCAAGCGGTGTATCGCCGGGGTCTGTTACTATAAATGAAGCAAAATACAAAACGCGTTCCAAAAGCTTCGGAGACATGTCAAGCAAGAGCCCCATGCGGCTAGGTATTCCTTTGAAATACCATATATGGCTGACAGGTGCTGCAAGCTCAATGTGACCCATGCGCTCGCGGCGCACTTTTGCGCGGGTTACTTCAACTCCGCACTTGTCGCATATAATGCCTTTGTATCTGATGCGCTTGTATTTTCCGCAGTGGCATTCCCAGTCCTTTGTGGGTCCAAAAATCCTTTCGCAAAAAAGACCGTCGCGCTCAGGCTTAAGCGTTCTGTAGTTAATAGTTTCTGGTTTTTTGACTTCGCCGTGGGACCATTCCAAAATCTTTTGCGGCGATGCAAGTCCTATTCTCATAGAGTCAAACTGATTGAGTTCAAACAAGGACTTTGCCTCCTTTCAAATATCGAAAAAGTTAAAATCTTTTATTTACCGGTTGTTAGTCTTCGTCAGAGATATCGTCAGACTCAAAATCATCGTTGTCGTCAAGCATCTCTTCCATGTCCAAGTCGTCAAGGCTTGTGAGGTCTTCCAAATCATCAAGCTCGAATTCTTCAAATGATTCCTCGATGGTGTTTTCAGAATCATCGCTTGTTTCCTCGCCTTCAATGTTAACATTGAGAAGGTCAGGGCTGAAGTCTTCAAAGTCAGACTCGCGAAGCTGTATCTCGCCTTTTTCTTCGCTTAAGATTGATACATCAAGCGACAGTGAACGCATTTCCATGATAAGAACCTTAAAGCTTTCCGGAATACCCGGTTCAGGGATGTTTTCACCCTTAACTATGGATTCATATGTTTTAACGCGTCCTACGACGTCATCGGATTTTACTGTAAGTATTTCCTGAAGCGTGTGTGCTGCGCCGTATGCTTCAAGCGCCCAAACTTCCATCTCTCCGAAACGCTGTCCGCCGAACTGAGCTTTACCACCCAACGGCTGCTGAGTAACAAGCGAGTAAGGGCCGGTTGAGCGTGCGTGAATCTTGTCGTCAACCAAGTGGATAAGTTTAAGCATATACATATAACCGACTGTTACGGGATTATCAAACTGTCGTCCCGTGCGTCCGTCATAAAGCACTGTTTTTCCGTCTGTGCGAAGGCCTGCCTGTCCAAACAGCTCAATAATGTCATCCTCATGCGCTCCGTCGAAAACAGGAGTTGCGATATGCCATCCGTTCTGCTTAGCGATAAGCCCAAGGTGGACTTCCAATACCTGTCCGATGTTCATACGAGAAGGAACACCCAACGGGTTAAGGCAGATTTCAAGCGGTGTGCCGTCCGGTAAGAACGGCATGTCTTCTTCAGGAAGTATTCTTGAAACAACACCTTTGTTTCCGTGGCGTCCGGCCATTTTATCGCCGACCGAGATTTTTCTGCGCTGTGCGATATATACGCGAACCATTTCGTTTACGCCTGTTGACATTTCGTCATGGTTTTCGCGGGTAAATGTTTTAACGTCTACTACTATACCGGCTGCACCGTGGGGCACGCGCAATGATGTATCGCGGACTTCGCGGACTTTCTCGCCGAATATTGCACGAAGAAGTCTTTCTTCTGGGTTAAGCTCTGTTTCTCCTTTTGGAGTAACTTTACCAACCAATATATCGCCAGGCTCAACTTCAGCACCGATTCGAACTATTCCGCGCTCATCAAGCTCGGAAAGAACGTCTTCGCCGACATTTGGTATTTCCCTTGTGATTTCTTCAGCACCGAGTTTTGTATCTCTAGCTTCGCATTCATATTCTTCTATATGGATTGATGTAAATACATCGTCTTTTACCAGTTTTTCTGATATCAGGATAGCATCCTCGAAGTTATATCCTTCCCATGTCATAAATCCGACAAGGATGTTTCGTCCGAGAGCAAGCTCTCCCATGTCGGTTGACGGGCCGTCGGCTATAATATCGCCAGCTTTAACCTTTTCGCCTTCTTTAACAAGAGGATGCTGGTTAATGCATGTTCCCTGATTGCTTCGCGTAAACTTATGAAGTTTGTATGAGTCAAGCTCGCCGCTATTTTGTTTTATAACAATTTCAGAAGCAGAAACTTTCTCAACTGTTCCTTCGTTTTTAGTGATAGCCAACACTCCGCTGTCATATGCAGCCTTGCACTCCATGCCTGTTCCGATGTACGGAGCCTGTGGGCATAAAAGCGGCACCGACTGCCTCTGCATGTTCGATCCCATCAATGCGCGGTTGGCGTCATCGTTTTCAAGGAAAGGAATCATCGCTGTAGCAACCGATACAACCTGCTTGGGAGAAACGTCCATGTAGTCAACCGATGTTGAACGCACTTCCATGATTTCACCGTACACACGGGCAGCAATATATTCGTTTGCAAATTCGTTTTTAGCAGTCAGAGGCTCATTCGCCTGGGCGATAATGTATCTGTCCTCTTCGTCTGCAGTCATATATTCAACTTCGCCTGTAACAACACCTGTTTCTTTGTCCACAAGTCTGTAAGGAGTTTCGATGAAGCCGTATTTGTTTGTTCTTGAGTAGATCGCAAGCGAGCCGATAAGGCCGATGTTCGGTCCTTCAGGAGTTTCTATCGGGCACATGCGTCCATAGTGTGAGTGATGGACGTCACGAACATCAAATGATGCGCGGTCGCGGTTAAGTCCGCCGGGGCCGAGTGCTGAAAGCCTTCTTTTGTTTGTAAGCTCTGCAAGCGGGTTGGTTTGATCCATAAAGTGTGACAGCTGCGAAGATCCGAAGAACTCTTTTATGGCAGCAGTTACAGGCCTTATGTTAATTAAAGCCTGAGGAGTCACATTTTCCATGTCCTGAATTGCCATTCTCTCTTTAACCACGCGCTCAAGCCTTGAAAGACCGATGCGGAACTGGTTTTGAAGAAGTTCGCCAACTGAGCGGAGTCTTCTGTTTCCGAGATGGTCGATATCATCGGATGTTCCGATGCCTGAGAAAAGACCAAGGAAATATGAGAATGAAGCAGCGATGTCATCAGGATGCACATGGCGCGGAATCAAAACATTCTTGCTGTTTTTGATTTCTTCTGCGAGCGCTTCCGCGTCGTCTTCATATTCGCTGATTATTTCTTTTAATGTAGGATAATGAACTTTTTCATTGAGTCCGAGTTTTGATGAATCAAGCCCAAGCGGCTTTAGGTAATACTCGGGATCAACAAATCTGTTGCCCAATATTTTAACTTTTCTGCTTTCAAGTGCGATTGTTACACACTGCTTGCCCGAGTTTTCTATAAGCCTTGCAGTTTTTTTGTTAATCTTCTCGCCTTTTTTTGCAAGCACTTCGCCTGTGTTTTCATCAATAACATCTTCATCGGAAATTTTGCCTTCTATGCGGTTTGCAAGTGAAAGCTTTTTGTTAAACTTATATCTTCCGACGCGCGCAAGGTCATATCTTCTTGCGTCAAAGAAAAGAGATGAAATGAGCGACTGTGCGCTTTCCACCGTCGGCGGTTCGCCCGGACGCAGACGCTTGTAGATTTCAAGCAGTCCGCCTTCGGTTGTCTTTGAAGCGTCTTTTTCCATTGTAAGCGACAAACGTTCATCTTCACCGAAAGTGTCGATTATCTGAGCGTCAGTGCCATATCCCAAAGAGCGCAGCAAAACTGTGGCAGGAAGTTTCCTTGTCCTGTCAACACGAACCCATAATATATTATTATAGTCGCTTTCAAGCTCCAGCCATGCGCCGCGGTTTGGTATAAGGGTTGATGTGTGCATCGGGTTTCCGTTTTTGTCCAGACCGCTGCCGAAGATAACGCCGGGCGAGCGGACAAGCTGGGACACGATAACACGTTCGGCACCGTTTATGATAAATGTGCCTGTGTCTGTCATAAGCGGGAAGTCACCCATAAAGACTTCCTGTTCTTTGACTTCCCCTGTTTCGCGGTTGATAAGGCGGACTTTAACCCTCATGGGCGCGGAGTATGTAACATCGCGCTCCTTGCACTCTTCTACCGAGTACTTTGCGTTATCGTCGATCCTGTAGTCAACAAGCTCCAGTGAAAGCGTGTCTGAGTAGTCGTTGATTGGTGAAATGTCGTCAAGAACTTCGCGGAGTCCCGTTTCAAGAAAACGTTTGTAGCTGTCTTTTTGAACGGCTATCAAATCCGGCATTTCCAAAACTTCATCAATCCTGGAAAAAGACATTCTGTTGCGTTTACCTGTTTGGACTTCGTTTACCCTAACTTCATGGGCCATATATCTATTCACACCCCTATATAAAAAATTGTATTATACCAATAAAAATTTTGCCTTTACATGTAATTTACTAAGTGATAAAATCATGCTTAAAGCGTACTGCCCCCTACCCCCAATATCTGGGATGAAAGGGCAAAATATTGAGCTCTTTTTCCAAAGAGCGATAATACCGCATTCTAATAATCAATGCAATTTATTATTATATCAAACGCACAAGTCCAAGTCAACGTTTTTTTACATACACTTTTTTATATAAGCAAACCTTTTATCTTTACACAATAATATATATCCATTAATTGTCCGGATTAATTTCATGTCTTTTTAGCAGCTTAAAAAATGCAATCGCAAAAATCATACAAGCGCCTGCAATAAGTATAGAATATATCGGAACAAATCCGACAGACTCGGAAAGCTTTCCGAACAGATATGACACAAACGCCAGAGGCATGGATATAATTCCTTCAACCGTCATGAACACAGGACGCTTTTTCATGTGAGTGGTTTCTGAAAAATATACGAAGTTAAGCATAACGCCGGGAGTAATTACGCCTACCGCAAACGAAACTATTATATACACCAAAGTTGAAACATTGCTGCTTCCCACAACAGCTATCATAGCGGCTGCAGCAATAATATTTAAGATCTGTACAGTGATTATCGCATTCCTGCTTCCGCTTATCTTAGCAACCTTTCCCCACAGAACTCCGCCGCCTATTCTTCCTATAATCTGTGCTATCAAAAGATATGACACAACCATATCGTCAAGATTGCCCACTTCTTTTACCGCAATAAGCGACAATAAAAGTGCGCTGTCGGTCACAATCCAGATAGTACGCATCAGAAGATACCATCTGTAGTTTTTATCTTCCGACAGTATGCTTCGAATATTTTTAAATATTGCACTAAGTGGCATAGGGTTGCTGTCAACGCTGTGGTTTATGTCCCGCATTGAATAGAAAGTAAATCCCGATGATATCAAAAACACAAATCCCAGCAAAAACAAAAGTCCGTATTTATTGTTAAACTGCATATGTGAACCTAACACCTGTTTTACGACAAAAGAACCGATAAAGGCTGCAACTCCTCCCCAAAACTCCCTTGCGCCTAAAAGCTCGCTTCTTCTTCTGGGGAGAATTGTTCTTGCAAAATGATCCTCAAAAACAGGCCACATCATTCCACCGCAAAACCATGAAACTGCAATTATTATAAACATTGTCGGAATAAGCACATTCTTCCCAACATCCAAAAACATCATTAATGCAAGAAAAAACCACCCCAGCCTTGCGATAAGATTGAGATTTCCCATAAATATAGGCTGCTTTTTAATGGTATGTATCCTTGGAGCGTTTATTACCCTGCCCAGCTGCGAAAAAAATGACTGAAAAAACTGCGAAAGCCCGGCTAAGGCCACGCTTCCGGTCAAAGTATGTATAAAAACAGACAGCACTGTAAATGCGTTTATATATTCAAAACCCGCGCGAAACAAAGTTCCGTTTACAGTTGAAAGCGTGAAATTTCTTTTATCCACTTCCTCTCGCGTATATACGGGAGTTATTTTATCTTTCATAAATACCTCTTAATGTATTACTTTAATATCTCTGCGTATTCATCGGATATGTCAGACAAGGCTTTTATAAAAGGCGCTAAGTCACTATCTTCAAACATTATCGAAAACATTTTCTTAATAGTGTTTGTAAATTCTCTGTCCAATGATAAAATAGATTTATGAGATAAAGGGCACACGTTTCTTGCACGCGGATCCATTCGCACAAATACTTCTCCGTCCACTATTTTCGGAGCGAGCGGAAATATCCTGCAGCTTAACGGTCGGCGCGACCTGTCACACATGCCGCTGCACCTTGCAGTCGCAACCGCGCCATAGCCCTTCAGCACTTTAGGCGAAATATCAAATCCTTCACCAAGAAGCTGGCTTTCGCCTGGAAAAAGAACCATATATCCTTCGCTTACACAGCAAGCAGACTCACAGATTCTTCCGCAGTCACTTTTTAGCGGCGTCAGTTTATCAATCATTTCATATGCCGACTTAATTATCTCTTTTGACATTTGCTCTCCGATTTGAAAGGTGATGTTGTGCGGGAAATATTTTTAAAAGGCTCAGAAAACCAGATATGTTACGGCGATTGTCTGGAAGTCATGGACACCTGGCTTGAAAACTTCGCAGATGGAGTTGACTTGGTATACATAGATCCGCCCGAATCCCGCGGATTCAGCTTTAAGCTTATACAAAAAATCGGTATAAATCAAGGCAAAACTACGCATTCTGAAAAGATGCCTAAAAACATGTCAAAATCCGAGTATTTAGAGCTTATAAAAAGCGTTATAATAAAGAGCAAAGCTCTTCTAAAAGACACAGGGAATATATTTATCCACTGCCCTTCAAAAACATCACATCACATAAGGGGTATTCTGGATGAGGTATTTGGATCAAGCAATTTTGCAAACGAAATAATTTTCAAGCACAACCACACTTCAAACTCGCAGCACCACTTCACATATAGCCACGACACCATATTGTTTTACTCAAAATCGCCGCAAGGATACTTCGATCCCGAGCCTACTGCCCACACCAGGGGAAAAGACCGCCGCAACCACATGAAAAAAGACATATCAAAAGACGGAAGGGTGTTCTATTCCATGAATGTCTCCGGTAAAGAATACAGATATTACGAGGACGACCTTATCCATATGGAAGACATCTGGGATGATATTGAAGATTCTCTCGAAAATAGCCGCATTCACTGGGACGGCTGCAAACCGTATGAGCTTATAAAAAGAATAGTTCTGTCAGCATGTCCGGAAAACGGAATCGTGTGCGATCCTTTCTGCGGATCCGGAACTGCGGGACTTGTATGCGCCGACTTAAACCGCAGCTTTCTAATGTGCGACAATTCGCCTTTTGCCATAAATATATCAAAATATGCAATTGCTCAGAAAAAAGTGCCGTTTTTTGTGGACTGGGGCAAAGCCAGCATTCTGTCCGATGCTCCCGAAGTAAAGTTTTCAACAGAGGGGCTAAAAATCCATTTGGACGACTACAGAGCAGAAGGCGGTCAAGAGTACTACTCAAACAACCTTTTACCGACAGAGGACACTCTTGTCGAATTCTGGTCGGTCGGTCAGATGAAATATAATAAGTATCATGTGGATGATTTTGACGCAAGAACCGACAGTAAACCCGCATTGGGCAGGTCGCTTAAACTAAGCAGGCTGAACGGCGAACCCTACGCGCTTGTCTGTGATGCATTCGGAAATATGTCAATACACGCTCTTAAGATGGATTGATTTCTATTTGCCGTCTTTCTTTTTTTCGATAAACACATTCACTTCAAGCCTGTCGAAGTCAACTTCTTCAATAAAGTCTTCCGCAAAAAATTTGACCATCAGAAAATCGTTAATGTCCCTTGTATGCTTGTTGAGCATAATCGGACGCGGTATGTCAAACTCCACGCATATTGTATTAATCCCGTCCATAACAACATCTTCGCTAAATCTGCCGTAGTGTTCCACCGTGTGGGATTTTTTAATCTTGTTTTTCTTTATTGTCTTTCCCCAGATTTTAATCATTTGTCCGCCTTTTATTTCTGCCTTATTTTATTCGGAGTAGTTCCTTTAAGGCTTTTAAACACCCTGTTAAATGTCCGGATGCTTTTAAACCCAGTCTTTAACGCTATATCGATAATATTTTCATCGGTTGATTCTATAAACTTTACTGCGCTGTCCACCCTCACCTGATTTAAATACACATTGAAATTCGTTCCCGTGGTTTTTTTAAACAGCCTTGAAAAATAATAAGGGCTGAGCCCGGATTCATCAGCGGCAGTTTCAAGAGTTATTTCTTCGGCATAGTTTTGCTCTATGTATGTTAACGCTCTTTGCATAGGCTCGGCAGAAAGCTGTTTGTTTCCAGTTCTTATTTTGCTTTCACAAAGCTCAAAATAATCTTTTTGCTCCCTGAAAAGTGATACAAAAAGGTTAGTAAGCATAATATTTATCATCTGTTTCTGAAACGCTTGGGTATTGCTGCTTTCAGCTATAATATCCTCTATCTTAGTTTTTATCAAACAGTTTTTATCAAAACCCGTATCGCAACCAAAAAAGGAAGAAGCAATCTCCGCTTTTATGCCAAGCGATTTAAAGCTGAGCATATCAGATGGGAATATCAGCATATAAACCTTATTATCCTGCCCCGTAGAATTATAATAATGAATTTCGTTGCCTTCGCAGACAGCCATTTCACCTTGTTTTATAACTTTATATTCTCTGTTAAAGCCTACGCCCAATTCACCCTCGCAAACATAAATAAGCTCAATTTCGTTATGCCAGTGAGCAAAAAAACTGATATTATTGATTTCAACTGCAACAAAATCTGACTCACCTTTGTTTTTTCTGTTTTCAAAAAATGCTTTCATCTGTTCTCCGTAACGCGAGGTTAAAAAATTATATCAAAAAGCGCAAAAATTGTCCATTTTATAAAATATTGTGGCGAGTATATTTTTCATTCCTGTTTTATAATGGCTGTATCAACACAAAAGAGAGGCAGCTATGAAAAAAGCACTTATTGTATGGGGCGGATGGGACGGCCACGAGCCCGAGAAAGTGGCAAACAGATTTAAAGGACTTCTCGAGGAAAACGGTTTTGATGTAAACTTATCGGACGACATGAAAAGCTTTGAAGATGAAGACTATCTCAAATCGCTGGACTTGATTATTCCCGTTATAACAATGTCAGACATTACAAACGAACAGGTCAATTCTCTGGTTGAAGCCGTAGCTTCGGGGGTGGGCATTTCAGGCTGCCACGGAGGAATGGCAGACAGCTTCCGCAACGCAGTTCAGTATCAGTTCATGGTAGGCGGACAATGGGTTGCACACCCGGGTGGTGACGGCGTTCGCCACAAAATCAATATAAAGAAAAACTCTTCTTCTCCGATAGTTGACGGGATAGATGATTTCGAAGTCAGTACCGAGCAATACTATCTGCACGTAGATCCGTGCGTCAATGTGCTTGCAACCACACGCTATCCGGTGGTTAACTGGTATCATTCCACAAACGGCGAAGTAGACGTTCCCATGATATGGACAAAGATGTGGGGATACGGAAGGGTGTTTTACTCAGCACTCGGCCATCACGATGATATCTTCGACATACCCGAAGCGCAGGAAACGATGCTTCGCGGCATGCTTTGGGCAGCTGACGGCAAAAAGATTGCGGTCGAGCGCGGGCTTGACTATCACGACTTAAAAAGCGAAAAGAAGATGTTTTAAGGAGGAAGATATGCAAAAAGTTAAAACGAGTATAGTCGGATGCGGCAATATTTCAGATATATATTTAAAAAACCTATCGGGTGTATTTAGTGTAATAGATTTAAAAGGCTGTACTGACATCTATCCCGAGCGGGTAAAAGAAAAGCAGGATGAATACGGATTTGAAAAAGCATATAAAGATTTGGACGAAATGCTGGGTGACAGCGAAATCGAGATAGTTCTTGTTCTGACTCAGCCTCCGTATCACTATGAAATATGCAAAAAAGTGCTGGAGGCTGGCAAGAACGTTTATGTCGAAAAACCTCTTTCGCTTACAAAAAAGCAGGGTGCGGAACTTAAAGCACTGGCAGATAAAAAAGGCCTTCTGGCAGGTGGCGCTCCGGACACATTCCTCGGTGCCGGCATACAGACATGCCGCGACATTATAGAACAGGGGCTTATAGGAGTTCCGATTGCGGCATCTGCAAACATGATGTGTCACGGCCACGAGTCATGGCATCCGGATCCGGAGTTTTACTACGAAGTGGGCGGCGGCCCGATGTTTGACATGGGTCCATACTACCTTACAGCGCTAGTAAATCTACTTGGCCCTGTAAATAACGTTGCCGCCAGCACATCAATGGCATTTAGCGAGCGCACCATAACATCCGAAAAGAAATTCGGCAAAAAGGTTAAAGTTGAAATACCAACCCATGTAACAGGACTTTTAAATTTTGAATCCGGTGCGGTGGGAACAATCGTCACATCCTTTGACGTGTGGCGCCACAGCATGCCATGCATTGAAATCTACGGAACGGAAGGCTCAATTTCAGTGCCCGATCCAAACGGATTCGGAGGCAGCGTAAAATATCAAAAACACCAGGGCGAATGGCAGGAATATCCGCTTACGTATGAATACAGCGAAAACAGCCGCGGTCTTGGCGTTGCGGACATGGCAGTTGCAATTAGAACGGGAAAATCGCCCAGAGCCGGGATTGAGCTTACCTATCATGTTCTGGACATTATGCAAAGCCTGCATGAAGCATCCGACAGCAAAAAGAATGTGGAAATAGAAAGCACATGCGAAAAGCCTGCTCAGATGGAGAAGTTTCTTATGAAAGGTGAAGTAAAATAATTTTTCTAAGACCTGCCCTTTGGCGGGTCTTTTTTTTCAAGAACCCACTGCACATCAAAATCCCCCTGCACATCATATCGCTTAACAGTGTCTCTTTTCATATAATTCAGCTGGGACTGTATAAGATTTGCAGGAAGCACCTCCGCACGCATTGTGTCGTAATAGCTGAGAGCCGACATTACCGACGGCACCGGAACGCCATATTTTGCGGAAAGCATAACTGTTTCCCTGAAGCCTTTTTGAAACGATTTGAGCTGGTTTGAAAAATACTCATCATGCATCAGGTTTAATAGATTGTCGTTTTTGTTAAAGGCTATCTGCGCTCTTGCGACATATGATGACCTTATAGTTGAGGCTGCCGACCAAACGCGGGCTATCTCATCTTCGCCGTAGTTCCACTCATCATCATTTATCTTCGCGCTAAGCATGTTAAACCCCTGTGCATATACGGTTATTATCGCAGACTTAATAGCATCCTTTACGCTGTCAAGGAGCTTGATGCTTCCGGCTTCATAGTTTACAATCGGAGCACTAAGCCTTGTCTGCGAAATGCGTCTTTGTTCTCTTTGTGCTGAAAGATATCTCAAAAACACAGCCTGACTTGAATTAACACACGGAACTTTAGCAACTATAGATTCCCTCAGAAACTGCTCTTCATTTTCCGAAACGTTAGCCGTGTCCATGACAAAGTCCATAATGGGATTGCCGCTTTCCTCGTCAATCTGTTCTAAAATATCCACAGCAGTTTTAATAAGATACAGCTGCAGTTCTTCGTTTATAAACGCGAGTGCTGCAGAAATTTCTTCCGCCTTCATTCCGCCAAGAGTTCTTAATATGTAATATCCGTCGGCAATCACCTGCATCAACGCAGCTTCAATACCATCGTGTATTATCTTTGTGTAGTGTCCGGTTCCCGATACACCCGAGTGTATGCAGCTGCTGAATCCTTTGTATTCTCTTGAAAGCTGTCTTAAAATTCTGGAACATGAACTGTACGCATCGTCAGCTCCCCCCACAATAATGCCCGTTCCGGTTGCGTACTCGGTGTGAGGGCCGGTAACTGCCGCGTCAAGATATCTTATTGACTTTAACGCAAGCTCGTCCGCTCTGGTTTTTACATCATCATAATGGCTGTTGCTGAAATCAATCAATGTGTCCCTTTGCCTAAAAAGGGTATCATCTGTGAGATTACGTCATCGATTTTATCCGAATCTATACATAAAAATATCTTTCTGGGCACGGAAACTGAAGCAACCAGGCTCTTTATGTCTCTATATGCCTTTACTTTTGAAACGCAGTCAGCCGAAAAAGACGATGCCGTGTCATACTCATCATCATATACACCGACGCTGTATTGCCTGCTTTTCATGTTCAGCGCAAATCCGCGTCCTATATTGTTTAAGCCTATTACGGCAAAATCATTAATCGCCATTTTCCTACTCCAAGCCGGTTATTATCCAAAGTTTAAAACTATAAACGAAGCGCTTAAAAGAATCTGCGCTGCATAGTATGTTGGCAAAATATATTTACCCAGATGTTTTTTCTCCCTGAAATCTGTTTCTGCGATTATCGTATCGGATATTACAATCAGCGCAATTCCTGATACTATCGGAATCTTTGCTCCAAGCGGAGCTTTAGCTGCTGCCGACAGAGCAAGCACAACACATGATATTATAAGGTAGGAAAGCACAGCTACAACCATAACTCCCGATATTTGCTTTTTAAGCCCTAAAGCATAATAGACTAAGTAGCCTATGACAAGAACCGCAAACAGTATCGCAAACAAAAGAATATTCAGTTCAAAACTCATTACAATATACAGCAAATATCCTGCATGCGCAAGAAAATACAGCGCAATGCCGAAGACAAAATAATTCTCGTTTTTATGCTTAAAAGAAAGAAAATAATCACCGAAAATCGACACAAGAAACGCGGCACACAGGTAATAGAAATACTGTGAACCCGAAACAACGCCTGCTGCCGCCACTATCAAAAGGCATGAAACAGTCTGCAGCGTCTTATATAGGTATCTGTCAGTCTTGCATGAAAAATATGCAAAAACAAAAGGAATTAAAAGAAAAAAAAGAATATACATAAGTCTCCCCTTTATATATAGATTATACCTTATGCCACAAAAAATGCGAAGCATATTTATGCCCCGCGCGCCTTTATCAGACAACATCTGCCGTTTTCCGGCAAATGTATGTGTGAAACTAAAAAACCCGCAAATTCTGCGGGCTCAATTCAATCATTTTCGTCTACGTATTTTACTTCTCCCGGCTTTACAAACCCCAAAAGCTCTCTGGCTTTCTGAACTATATAATCGTCAGTCTTTGTAAACTCAACTTCCTGCTCAAGCTGTTCATTTTCCTCCTGAACATCCGAAAGCTTTCCCTTCGTCGTTTCAAGCTGGTCCTGAAGCATCTGGTAGGTTTTATAGTTCCGGGCAAACACAAATCCGGCATACAGTATAATAGGCAAGATAACGCAGATTACTAGAAGCAATCTCCTGCGCCTATATTTTTTTTCAGAAGAAACCACCCAAATTTCCCCTTTCTTACATACCCTATCTGAATTCTACCATAGCGCATTATATTATGCAAAGAAAACTGGCAAAAATAAGAAAAAACGCCCTTACTTTCTCGCCCAGTCCAGAGCTATCACATTTCGGCTTCTGGTAAGCTCGCTTTTGTCAAATTTAATCGAGCTTTCCCTCATCTGAACTCCTCCTGCCATTTCAAGAAAAGCCTCCTGTGTGTCAATCGGGAACTGACAGGCATCATTTGCGAAATGCATTGCAATTGTAAGCGGCGCGTCCATTGCTTCCATCACTCTAAATGCTGCTTTTGCATCTATTGTGTAATTTCCTCCTATGGGTAAAAACAGCACATCAACCCTTCCAATTTCCCGCCAGACCGACTCGTCTATGATATGCCCCAAATCTCCCAGATGGCAAAACACTATTCCGTCCACTTCAAAACGGAATATAGTGTTCTCCCCGCGCAGCTTGCCGGATAAATTGTCATGGTATGATTTAATTCCTTTAAATTTTATGTCGGGAAACTCATGCACACCGACACCTTCAACCACAGTGCAGCCTATAATCCACGATGTATCGCTGTGGTCCCTGTGTCCATGGCTAATTGTTACATAATCCGCACCTGTTCTTAGGATAGGATATCCTACCGATTCATCATAGGGATCTGTAATAATATTTACATTTTCTCCAGCTATCTCAAAACATGAATGACCAAGCCATCTAACTATCATAATCCTTCTCCTAAATCATATAAGATATGAGACATAAAGCATTTTTATATCCTTCTGTCAGCTTTGTCGGCACCTTGCCCTTTCTCTGCAATATATTATATTCCTTGGCCAGGCATCTTACAACTTTCCTCCTTATACTTTTCGACTTGGTATGGATAATATATAAAATGTCTTTTGCGAATCCATACTCCGCTTCGCCCCACTCACCGCCGGTCAGTTTAAACTCAAGCTGCTTTTCAAGCCTTTTAATCTGAGACTCAATCTCAATGCTGCATTTTACTGCCTTACACTCTTTTATTGATGTAACAGCCTTTTGAAGCCAGTCGTTTTTAGGACAGAAAAACAGCCTGCCTTTTTCTGTTTTAAGATATTGCGAGTTTTTAAGGTTCGTTCCGCCTATATCATATGTATCATGACTTTTTGGTGATGCAATAAAAAACTCACCGTTAAATTTCACAGTGAATTTTTTGTCTTTAAATTCTTTTTCCAGCGCTTGCCGGATTTTAATTGTTTCTTCTTGAATATAGTCGCACATTTTAGTTTTTGGGCTGGCTGTATGAAACTTTCAGCTGGTTAAGGCTTGCATATGCCCCTTGTATATCAAGCTGATAAGTAAGGTCTACCTCGCCTTCACTTTCCTGCATGTCGCACTTTACATAAAGAGGGTATACACCCATTTCAATGTCGCCGTTTTCAGTGTGATAGTGGTTAAGGCATTTTTCGCCTGCTTTAAAAACCATGTGGGAATACGCGCTTCCCGTCCGCATTAATGAAACCATGTCGCCGTCAAACTCGATTGAAGTTACAGAACCTTCCTGACCAACCATCATGCTCTCGTCATACTCAAGCCTTTTCTTGCCGCCCTCTTCGCTGTATCTTCCTTCGGTGACAAACTCGGTACGGTTTATTTCATCCCCCACCAGCTGTTCTCCGACTATATTTATAATTATTTTATGGTTCATAACACTCCTTTCCGCAAGAGCATCATCTGTCTATACTTTTATTATACCAATTTTACAAAATAAAAAAAGCTTATGCTGAATTTTACATATATCAATACTTCAGTATAAACCTTTTATAATCAATCTATTAATCGTTGCCTACTATTTCAACTGTTCTTCTTTTAGAAATCGCAAGATATACAGTTCCTCCGCCATAATAATTGAGCATTGCATTTCTTGCCATATCGGCATTGGCAAATATCCCGAAAACGCACGATCCGCTTCCGGTCATTCCTGCTGCCATAGCTTCGTTTTCCATCAAAAAATCGAGGCTTTCCTTAACTTCGGAACAAATAAGCGTCGCAGGTCTTTCAAGGTCGTTGTTAAGATTGCTGCATATTCCGTTTAGGTCTCCGTTTTCAAGTGCCCGAACAAGCTTGTCTGAGTTGCCGCGTTCTTCATTAAGGTTAAAATTATACTTCATATATACATTTGCCGTAGAAAGAGATTCATACGGCTTTATAAGAACAAGCCATAGTTTTATATCCATGTCTATAGGCTTTATTTTTTCACCGATTCCCTCAACTCTTGCGGCTCCGCTTCCCAGAAAGAACGGCACGTCCGCACCGACTTTTTCTCCAAGCTCCAAAAGCTCTCCGCTTACGGATTCTGTTCCGTAAAGCTCATTCATCGCGATGAGCACAGCTGCAGCGTCCGAGCTTCCTCCGCCAAGTCCGGCCATTGACGGGATTCCCTTTTTTATCGTTATGCGCGCTCCTTTTGTGCCGTACTTTTCCATGAAAAGCTGCGCAGCTTTATATGCTGTATTGTTTTCGTCAAGAGGAATGTCATCACTGCTGTGGATTGATATTTCTTCAGCTTTTTCAACTTCAATCCTGTCATAAATATTTACAGGCACAAAAACGCTGTCAATAAGATGATATCCATCATCTCTGACACCTGTTACATATAGGCTTAAATTAATTTTTGCATATGCTTTTAGTGCAACATTGTTTTTTATATTACCCATATGTATATTATATCCACAGATGATATTTTTATCAACTTTTATAAATATGAGCTTTAATTTATTTTACAAAAAATTTCAAAACATTTATTCCCAAAGCTTGCACTGCCATCAAACAAATAGTATCATATTGGTATGGATAGAATTTGTGTAGTAGGATCATTAAATATAGATCTGGTCGCAAGAGTGGATAAATTTGCTGTGCCGGGACAAACGGTAAAAGGCGAATCGCTCACTTTTATATGCGGCGGCAAAGGCGGCAACCAAGCAGTTGCTGCATCAAGGCTTGGGCTAAAGACATATATGTTCGGTATGATGGGCAACGACGTACACGCCTCCATGTATGAACGTGTTTTCACTCGCGCAGGAACCAACTATTCCAACGTTGAAACTTCTTTTGAAGAGCCGACGGGAATGGCCCTTATTGAGGTAGAAAAGGGTGGGCAGAACCGAATAACGGTAATAGATGGTGCAAACGCATATGTGACTCCCGAGTACATCAAAAGGCACTCATATGAAATAACAAACTGCAAATACCTGATGCTTCAGCTGGAGATACCGATGGAAAGCGTTGTATATGCGGCCAAGATAATGAAAGAAGCAGGCGGAACTGTTATATTGGATCCCGCTCCCGCAAAGCCTCTTCCGAGAGAGCTTTTAAGAAACGTGGACTATATGACGCCGAATGAAAGCGAGATAGAGTTTATAGCAAAAGGCGCTGATATAGAAAGCTCCTGCAATTCCCTGCATGCCCTCGGCGTTGGTGCAGTAATATGCACGATGGGATCGCGCGGTCTTTTCTACTCGGATAGCAATAAGACAATCTCAAGCACAGCATACAAAGTGGAAACCGTAGATGTTACAGGTGCAGGCGACAGCTTTAACGCAGGCCTTACCTGCGCATTAAGCCGCGGATATGCTATCGAGCAGGCTCTTGATTACGCAAGCGCCGCAGGTGCGCTAACCGTTCAGGTTGAAGGCGCTCAGAGCGATTCGCTTTCACACCACGCAGTTATCGACTTTATGACAAGAAACAGCAAAAATCAATAAAATAAAGATATCTTAAAAGACACAGCTTTTGCTGTGTCTTTTTTATGTTTGTCAGTTTTTTCGGCTGTTAAGTCTTATCTTCTCCCACTGTCCATAAGTTTCGGGCGGCTCCACTCTCTCTGTTTCCGGCCTGAGATTAAGCTTAATCGATGAAGTCGGACAAGTTGAAACACACAAACCGCACCCCAAGCATTTTTCGCGATTTATCACAGCTTCTCCATCTTCCATGCTAATCGCATTAACCTGGCATCGCGCTATGCATTCTTCGCACCCGATGCAGTCATCATTTACTGAGGCTTCATAGTTTGCTCGCGCCATCGAATTTTCTATTCCCCATTCGTTTATTCCGCGAAGAACTCCGCAGCAGCAGCCGCAGCAGTTGCAGATATAGCTGAGTCCGTTTACCACATTGCTCACAGAGTGGACAAGCCCTGCGTCTTCTGCTTCTTTTAATATCCGAAACGCTTCCTCTTTTGTGATGTCATTTTTTTGCGGTTTTCTGTCGGTCATAGTAAATGAAAGACAGTTATTTTTAGGCGCGTCACATCCTTCTCCCAAAGACTCTTTTTGTTTCCTGCATATGCATTCGTGCACTGTAAAAGTTTTCGCGCTGTCTAGTATCTTGACAACATTATCATATGGCATAATCCATTCAAGCTCTGAATAATCCAGAGTCGGCACAGCTCTGTGAACCGCAGGGTAAGGCTTCATGATACCCTCCGCTCCGCCGTCGGACATATATTTTTCAGTAAGCTTCGCAAAAGTTTCGTCCATTTTCTCCACACTTGCTTCATAGCTTCCCACTATAAACGGAGCAAGGCGGAATTTCATCTTTCCGTTTATCCTGTCCATCCACACTTTCCCCTGACGCACCATGCTCAGCAGTCCGGCAATGACCTCATTTTTAAGCAATCCCAATCTTTGCGCAATATCATTAGCCTCTTCATACTCACCATTAAGCCCGCACGCAAGCTCTGCTTCCTTTTCGGTATACATATATGCCAATAGTGCAACATCCGAGCCGGTATCGGTTCTCGGAAATCCGTTCGGGAGCGCATTTAGCGCATCTGCAAGTTTTGAATATACTTCGTTCATTACATCTCCTTAGTTATAAACATAAAAAAACCGTTACCGCCATTATAGCAGTAACGGTTTATGTCTGTCACTTATTTATAGATAGGTCCGTATGCCTCGCAGCATCTGTAATCCGCGCCTTCAAGATTCGCAGTACCGAAAGATGCCCATGTTGACGGCCTGAATATCCTGTCTTCGGGTACGTTGTGCATGTTAACGGGTATCCTCAGCATTGAAGCAAGCGTTATAAGCTTGTGCCCGATGTGTCCGTATGAAAACGCGCCGTGGTTTGCTCCCCAGTTTGCCATTACGGAGTAAACATCCTTGAATGCGCCTTCTCCAGTCACAGTCGGTGCAAACCATGTTGTCGGCCATGTGAAGTTTGTGCGCATGTCCAGCATCTTGTGCACTTCATCAGGAAGATCCACAGTGTAACCTTCGGCTATCTGCAAAACAGGGCCTAAGCCTTCTACCATATTCACGCGGCTCATCGTAACAGGCATACCACCTTCTGTTTTAAACAGTGTGGAATATCCGCCGCCTCGGAAATATCCAAGGTCTCCATAGCAAAAATCAGTTGCATCCATTGTGGCTTTTATATCGTCATCGGTTATATCCCACCATTTTTTGATAGCAGGCTTGCCGTCTATCCTCGCCTGACCGGCACCGTCAAGGGCTGCAGGGCCTGAATTTATAAGGTGTATAAATCCGTTTGCAGCTCTGCCTTCCGGCTTATATCCCGTTACGCGCTCAACAGCATCCGGACTCCAGTATGTACGAACATCCGCAAATACCTGTGCTTCGCCTGTGAGCAAGTGTCCGAATAGCATTGCAACGCCGTTTAAACAGTCATTCTCTGTTGCAACTATAAATGGCTGACGCTTTCCGTTCCAGTCAAACGATGTGTTCATCATGCCTTCCATGAAGTCACCGTTAGGCATGAAGTCTGTCCACTGTCTCTGTCCCTGGAAGCCTGCGGCGATTGCGCCGTGTCCGTTTGACTCTTCGCCGAATCCGAGCTCTTTAAGCTTTTTGTTGCCAACCATAAGATCCTTCGCTATGAGTGTCATCTTGATAGATACTTTGAGCACTTCCTCTTTTCTCTCGGCTGAATGCTGAACAGCTTCCTCATTCGGGTCCACTCCCATTACAGCATTTTCTTTTACCCATTTATATGCTTTTTCAAATTCCTCTTCGTCATAGATGCCTTCATTGAGCCTTCTTATAAACTCACTCATGTCGATATCTTCGACGCGCATTCCAAGGTATTTTTCAAAAAGCTCATAGCTTGTTATAGAGCCTGCGATGCCCATTGATGTGCCGCCCATTGAAAGATAGCTCTTGCCTTTCATCCATGCTACTGCAAGCCCTGCCTGCGCAAAGTTTAAAATCTTTGCCTTTACGTCATCAGGGATACTTGTGTCGCCTGCATCCTGAACATCACGGCCATAGATCGAAAAGGCTGGAATGCCTTTTTGGCTGTGTGCGGCAAGAACCGCAGCAAGATATACAGCACCAGGGCGCTCTGTTCCGTTAAATCCCCAGATTGCTTTGGGCGTCTGTTTGTCCATGTCCATAGTCTCCGAGCCATAGCACCAGCATGGTGTGACAGTAAGGCTGACGCCCACACCTTCGCGCGTAAATTTTTCAGCACATGCCTGAGCCTCCGCAACTCCTCCGATTGTAGAATCTGCAATAACGCATTCAACAGCTGTTCCGTCAGGATGCTTAAGGTTTTCCGAAATAAGCTTCGCTGCGGATTTAGCCATATTCATAGTCTGGTCTTCAAGTGATTCGCGAACGCCTCCCAAGCGTCCGTCAATAGTAGGCCGAATGCCGACCTTCGGCGCTGCCGCCGCAAAACGTTTTTGACTTGCCATAATATTCTCCTTCTATATAAACGAATTTATATTCCTCACTAATTTTATAATACAGCTTCAAAAAATAATATGTAAAAAAGCATTATAAACATGGACTTTTTTGAATAGCCTGCATATAATCATATTTAAATAACGTTAAAATTACAATCGGAGCGTGGTTATATGCCATTAATAAGACAGTTTGAGTTTGAGGAGTTCTGTAATTCCGTTGATTTTAATATAATCGAAAATGGAATTTTTTTCGGTGACGACTGGGAGTTTGACGAGCTTCACGCCCCCTACAACAGGCTTTACATAGTTCTTGAAGGCGAGGGCGAGATGAAGATCTCAGGCAAGTCAAAAACTATAAAGGCAGGATATGCTTATATAGTACCTGCCGGCATGAGCTTTTCCTGCCATACTCCCAGGCATCTAAAGAAGCTTTATTCGCACTTTACAATACATCGCCTGTTTGATACGGGTCTTTTTGAAAAATCAGAAGAGATACTTGAAATGAAGATAAAAACAGAGAATTACACGCCATATTATGACGCGCTGATAAAAAAAGACACTTCACTTTACTATACAATAAAAGGCGCATACATTCATCTGATATACAGTTTTATAAGCAAATACCAACTTGATACTTTTAAAAGCGACTATCTATCCCTGTCTCCTCAGCTTAAAAAACTATACGACCTTTTAAAGATAAACATAACAGCAAAAACCAAAACCGCGGACTTGGCAAAAAATTTAAATCTCAGCCAATCCATGCTTTCAAAGATGTATAAATTTGAAACGGGGCACACGCTCAAATGGTTTCTGCAGCAAAAGCTTAACCAAAAGGCACAGCTTATGCTTCTTACCACAGCCAAAAGCATATCGCAGATTTCATTTGAGCTTGAATATGACGATCCGCTGTATTTTTCCCGTGCATTTAAAAAATGGTCAGGCGACAGCCCTAGGCTTTATAGGGAAAAACATAAAATGCTGTAAAAAAAGACCGCGATAAACGCGGTCTTATGATTTTTATTTAACTTTTGCGTCAGCTCTTCACAGCCTGCATCTTCATATTATCAACCAGCTTTTTAATCTGTGGTATAAATGACACTGCTACACAAATAATTGTTTCGGGCAGCATGTATGAACCATTATACAAAAGTGAGTATATCCACACAGGCTGTCCTTCCGGTGCATATTCCGCCCAGAATATAATTCCGGAAAAATAATGCGACAAAAATCTTGCAAAACATCCGATTATAATTCCCAGCTGCAGATTTTTCTTTGAAAATGCCGCAAATCCCAGAAGCGAGAATGGAAGCAGATAGTCCATTGCAAACTGCACTGGATGAACGATATAAATCCCTTGTATAAGCTGCATAAGAGAATAAACAAAACCGGCTATTATCCCGGGAGCAGGCCCAAATGCCCATGCATACGCCAAAATCGGAAACATTGAAGCAGGTGTCAAAGATCCCCCCTGAGGCATTTTAAAAAGGGTTAGGCTTGAAAGTATAAAACCAAGCGCAACGCTCAATGCACCTATTGCAAGTGTACGGGCTGTAAACTTCTTACCTCGAAGATACAGCACAAGCCCTCCCAATATGACAAGAGCCACAACAATGCTCCACATCCACAAAGGCACAGAAGCTGCCTTCTCGATTAAATTTGAAAACCATTCTTTCATAATAAAACTCCTAAAAATTTATTATTTAATATGGCACTTTGAGCAATAAAAAACCCACACTTTTTAATGAGTGCGGGTGAAATTTCATCTTTGCTTCCCTGCGCAAGTGTTAACTTACAGGTTCAAAGGGTCATTGTGCACAAACCACCATATCTGTGATATAATGTCGGTGCGCAATATCTCAGCGAAAGCCCCCCCAGCGCATATTAAATTGCACAGCTATTATAACATTCTGTGCGCTATAGTCAAGGAGAGAAAATGTCAAAAAGCTTTTTTGCCTACATTTCAAGGATGAAATACATATACAGATGGAACCTGATGAGAAACGCAGACAGAGAAAACATTCAGGAACATTCCATGCAGGTCACATGGATAGCCCACGCTCTGGCTCTTATCGGAAAGAAATTTTATAATAAAGAATATAACATGGAAAAAGTTCTGGCTCTTGCAGCCTACCATGAAGCAGGCGAGGTTATAACGGGCGACCTTCCTACACCGATAAAATATTACGATAAAGATATCGAAAACGCATATAAAAAAATCGAAAACATGGCTGTTGAAAAACTGCTTGGAATGCTTCCCGATGAGCTTAAAGAGGAGTATAAAGACTATCTTCTTCCGGATAAATCACCCGAGCATAAGATAGTAAAAGCTTCGGATAGAATCTGTGCATATCTTAAGTGTCTTGAAGAGCTTAAAGCCGGAAACCGTGAGTTTAAAAAAGCCAAAACATCAATACATAAATCAATAATTAAAATGAATATGCCGGAAGCGGACTATTTTATGGATCACTTCACTGAAAGCTTTGATTTAACTCTGGACGAGCTTAATTAGCCCTCAGCGACTTAAACCTGCACACAAAATTCTCCCAGTCAAATTCTTTGTACGCACTGTGCCAGTGTTCATTTGGTATAAGCGGATGATTCCCATCCCAGCCGTTTGACAGCGCGTATTGTTTTGCGTACTCAATAAATGCTATGGTTGCGACTTTTCCGTCGGTTATGCTGTGAAGCAGCATCTTTGCCCACGGTGCATAGTGCTCTATGGCCGCTTTTTCCATTTCACAGGCCACTTCGTCCACATCATAGATAGCTCTATGCTCTTTTACGCTCCATATGCCGTTTTCATGTGATATAACAGAATAAGGTGCCACACCTTTTCCCATGTAGGAAATACCGGCAGAACCCGGGTTTACAATGAGTGTGCCTTCAACTCTTCTGTGCCACTGCTGGTGCGAGTGTCCACAAATCAACACTTTTTCTTTTGCAGCTGCAAGTCCGTTTTTTATCTTATCGTTTTCATGTTTGTAAATAAGCTCATCCACGCGGTTTATAGAGCCGTGCACCATCCTAAATGATGTATTGTGCACGCTAAATGTTCTCTGCGGCGGTAAGTTCAACAAAAAATCTGTATTATCCACAGTTAACGTGTCATGCGTCCACACAAGAGGCTTCATCTGGTGGAAGTTAAGCCAATGAGCGTTTGTGCCGTCAATATAGCTTCTCAGGTAGTCTTCGCTGTTTCCGTGTATCATGCGAGCATTTTTCTCGCGCAGCAAATCAACAGTTTCATTAGGCTGAACAAAAAGACCGATGTTGTCGCCCGCAACGGCGATTTCATCTACCCCCTCTTTATTTAGCTCATCCATTATCGCTCTGAGTGCAACAAAGTTCGAGTGTATATCCGATATAACCGCTATTTTGTAGTTTGCCGCCATCAGCGCCGATACCTTGTGTTTCTGTTTCTCTTTTGTGTGATTGCGCGCGCTATTATAAGAAGAGTGATAAACACAAATATTATAGCGAGGATGATTATTACAATATATAATACGCTTACAGTGCTTCTTCCTGTTTCCGGCTCAGCAGTTGCAACAGGTGCAGGCGTCGGAGACGGTGTTGCAGTCGCAGGCACAGGCGTTGCAGTTTCAGGCACCGGTGTCGGTGTTGCAGGCTCGGGAGAAGGCGTTGGTGTTTCGGTTGCCACGACCTCGGGCATGGGAGTGTTTTCCGGCACAGCTTTTAAGCTTATGGACTCATAAAGCTTAGTGTATCTTCCATCATATTTCGTGCCTTTTACATAATAATCCGCACTAACATGAAAAGTATATTCCGTTGTGGAGTCAAGCCCTGTTATCTCAAAAGAATGCTCAAAATATGTCGCTTCTCCGACATATCCGTATCCTGAGTCCAGCACCGAAAATCGCACTATCTCGCCTATTGCTCCGTTGTCAAACTTAATGTGGTCCATCTCGTCCCAGTAGAGTATTATCGTTCCCGTCTGCGGCGAATATCCCGAAAAGTTTTTAAGCGCAATAAGCTGATTTTCATATTCCTTAGTCACAGCTGGAATAAGGTTTATCGTGCCGAGTGCCGATGATCCGTCGGATACATTAAGGAAATTATAGTCGCACTTAAATGTTTCAAGCGAAAGCTTTGTGAGGTTTGACGGTATCTCGTCCAGCCTGTTTGCTCTGATATCCAGATGCCGAAGACCGGACATCCCGCCGATATTTGAAGGCAGTCTAGTTATCCTGTTTCCCGACAAGTCCAGTGACTGAAGAGAAGTTAGCTGCTCTATCGCACGCGGCACCGAGCCAATGTCGTTTAATGATAAATCAATGGATGTAGCGCCAGTTAAGTATTGTATGCCTTCAATGTCGGATATGCCTTTATTTGAAAGGTTTACGGTTCCCGTTATACCTGCAAGTGCTTCGGACGTAATAGCATCTCCGCTGCCAAGCCCAGCAAGCTGACGTAGCGCGCTTGCGAAGTTTGAATCTGGGATGCTTACAGTTCCGGCTAAAGCCGTGCTTCCCAGTGAAAACACAATAACAAATATTAATAAAACGGATAAAATCTTATATCTCATACAATCTCTCCTTTTAAACGATTTTATTATATAACCTCAGTCAGTGCAACCGCTAGTAGATAACATCATGCTGTGGTTTCAGGTTTTTCGCCACCGCCCGCTTTTTTGAAAACAACCGCAACAAGAACAATTCCCAAAAAGGCAATAATAGATGTCGCGGCAAAGCCATAGCTTAAGGGATAGTTTCCTCCAAGCGAGCCGAACACAAAAGGCCCCATAAACATTCCTATGGCGTACAGTGCCTGATAAAGGCCCATCGCGCTTCCCCTTCTGAGAACCGGTATCGTTTTAAGCGATATACCCATAAGCAGCGAGAACACAAATCCATTTCCCATTCCGGATATAATCTGCCCAACCACAAGCCCCGAGACCGAAGAAAACAAAGCCGTTACGGCGCTTCCCACGCCGTGCAGCAAAAATCCCATGATAAGCACACTCTTTTCCCCGAATCTTTTGACAAACCTTCCCGCAAGCATGGCAGAAATCATCGAAAAAAATGTAAACGACGTAGTAATAACACTCTGCAGAAACCCCGTTGCGCCATACCTGAATGCAGCAAGAGGCACAAAAGACCAGCTTTTGGCAAAGTTTAACCACTGGCACAGTATAGCAAGAAGAGACGCCGCTATAACCCACCTGTTTCCGACAACATATTTTAGCTCGCGTAATTCTATAGGCTTTCTGTCCACTTTCTTTTCTAATATAAAAAACGAGAAAACAAATCCAATAAGCGCAATAACGGATGTTAAGACAAAGGTATACTCAGTTCCTAATCCGTCGGATACAGCGCCTCCTAAAAGCATTGCGAGCATCTGGCTCATGTACATTAATGACACCATAGTGCCCATAGCCTTTGGAAGCTCATCTTTGTCAAAATAGCTGGAATAAAGAACCGTTATCTGAACATATGCGCATGCGGATATTCCGGCGAAAATCCTTCCTGCCAAAAGTCCGCCAGGAGTCGGCACAAGATACATCACAGCTCCTGCCGTAAATGAAGACACCAAAGCACCTGTTATAAACACTTTTCTTTTTTGGATTCTGTCGGAAAGTATTCCAAGAGGAAGGCGCAGAATAAACTGCATCAAGCCGTAGCTTCCGGTAATAATCCCTATCATCATAAGCGAAGCATTCAGCCGCTCAGCGTATCCGGAAAGTATAGAAACATGAGAGTACATCGAAGCCCAGAAAGCAACAGTTACTATATAAAACACAAGTTTGCTTTTTTTATTCATCTTTTTTATCCGTAAACATCAGGATCATATTCCCATCCGCCGTCGCTGGGGAAGTTGTCCCAATTAGGGCTCACTGCAGGAACCCGCACCTCGCCCGTAAACGGCTCATGGACAGGCAGAGTGTCTCCGTCTATAAGCGGAGGCGGCATATACGACTGCAGCAAATCAGGATCCGCTTCGCCGTTAACGATTTCAACATAAGTTCCGCCGATGCAGTTGTCATAAACCCATTTCGCATCCTGAGGCATAAGGCGTATGCAGCCGTGCGAATCGGGAAATGTCATCTCAGTATATGTCTCAGTCATCAAGTCATCTTCGCTTTTGTCTTCAAACATCATTGAGTGAAACAAAAAAGGCTTATAAATGCGAGTGACATATTCGCAGTATCCTCCGCCGAATGTCGAAAAGAACTTCCACCTGTATCTGTCATCATCGTTTAGCACCTGAAACAGCATCTTGGTATAATTGTCGCGCTTTCCGGCGGTGCACATGAACTGATTAATAAGCCTTGTATATTCTTGGTTTTCATCCAAAGCGTAAACAGACACCATCTGGTTATATGTGTCCACGCGAACATACCAAGGCCTTCCGTCATCCGGCGCATATACATGAGGCTCCGGCACAGGTGTCGGCTCGGGCGTAGGCTCCGGTGTCGGTTCAGGTGTTGGAGTTTCTGTCGGAACTTGCGATGTTTCTTCCAAAGCCGCAGTCGGTTCGGGTGCTTGAGTGATGCTCTCAGCTTTAGTACATGCCGAAAAAACAAGACAGATCGCTATTAATATATAAATAATTTTTCTAAAATTCGTTTTAAACATAGCCAACATTATAACATTATTTATTCATCATTGACAAACATTAGCATAACAAATATATTGGAAGTCGGAGGGCATTTATGGAATTTCGACACATTACACCTGAAGAACAGGAAAGAGCTATATTTATCATATCCCAGTCTTTTTACTATGACTGCGAAAGCGAGTATAAGCTGCTTGAAAAAGGCAAGTTCAGATACGAAGACTTCTTCGGAGCATTTAACGACGAAGGCGAAATGGTGGCCGTTATACAGCGCGGTCCGTACTATATGTGGCTGGACGGAAAAAGCGTCATGTGCGGAGGCATTGGAAATGTCGCCACGCTGCCTGAAGCCAGAAGAAGCGGCGCTATCCGCAGACTTATGAAAAACATACACGACGCCATGTTTGAGCAGGGCTATGTGATGGGTTATCTGTATCCGTTCTCACACCCCTACTATAGGCAGTTCGGATATGAGCTGTGCAATGAAAAGCATCATCTTGAAGCCTCTCCCGAGCCCCTATTAAGCCTTGATTTTAACGGAAGCGCAAAGCAGTTTGAGCCGGGTGAAGAAGGAACGGATCCAAGCGATATAATCGAGATTTACACTCTCTTTTCACGAAAGTACAACATTATGCTGGACAGGGACGCATGGCAGTGGGAGCAGAAGCTTGAGCACGATCCGGTAACAACAAAAACACGCACATATATAATATATAACAACGCCGAGAAAGCCTGTGCATATTTCACATATGAGCATAACAGGCAGGGCTTTACGGCATCCCTTGAAATAAAGGATATGGCATGGATAGATTACGACTCAATGTATCTTCTATTCGCATTCATAGGAAGGCTTTCCGGTAATGTCATAAAAATAGGTTTTGACGTTCCGGCAGAGATTTGTCCGTCATATCTTTTCAGCGAGTCCCATTCATATGAACTTAATATAAAGCCAAACGGAATGGCAAGAATAATAAATGCAAAAAAAGCTCTTGAAAATATGATAAAACCCAATGAAAGAGGGATTTTTAAGATAAAGATTCATGATGAGTTTATGCCGCAGAATGATAAAACTTACAAAGTATCATGGAAAAACGGACATACGGAAGTCACTGAGTTTTCGGGCATCTGCGACATGGAGTGTTCAATAATGGCGCTTACACAAATGCTTACAGGTTATGTCGGCCTTGATGTGGCTCAGGCAAGAAGGGATGTAACTGTAAAAAGCAACGAAGAACTCCTCTTTTTATCATTCCCGAAAAAAATGGTGTGTATTGCAGATTACTTCTGATAAAAGTTAAATCATATACTAAAAAAGAAGTCAGCTGACTTCTTTTTTCTTTGTTATTATACGTATAAAGTAAAGCACTCCGAATATGGCAGCAAGCGCAAAGCTTGCACCGACAAAAACCCACTTTATCATAGTCGCATAAGGGGCAAAGTTTGCTGCAAGCATCATCTTCTTCGGATACATGCCTATAACAGTTGCGGTCAATATGTTTTCTGTTAAGTCAAACAAAACAGCAAAAAACGGCAATATGTTAAAACATCTGAATCTGGATTTTTGAGGCAGATGCGACAAAAACTTAGTAAGTGACGCCACTAGGAAAAAGAGATAGACGGCAGGAAACGCAAGATCAAATGTAAATCTAAGCGCAACGTATGCTAGTCTGCCTTCCACGCCGTAATCATCCGCCATATCAAAAAGGTCCTGAGCCTCATAATAAAGCGATGTATCTGGGGACGGCGCACCGTCAGTTACTTTGTCCATATACCTCGCTGCTATAGGGGCAACCACTGCAATAAACAGCGCAAACAATATAACAGAAACGATGAATACTTTGTTTGTAACAATTTTGTACAGCCAGTTAGACAGCTTTTTCATAATATTCCGCCTTAAATAAATTCTTTCATCGCACCTAATGATTCAAACACAAGATGAGGCTTCACACTTGACTCTTCTATATCGCCAAGGCTTGTCTCGCCCGTCAGCACGCAAACCGAAAGTATATCAAAATTCACACCTGTTGCGATGTCCGTATACAGCCTGTCTCCGCAGATTGCGATTTTGTCTTTGGGAAGGTCTGTCATCTGCATCAGTCCGCGCATAATTTCCTCATACGGTTTCCCGACAATTATGTCAGGTTCACGGTCGGCAGATGCCTTTATAAACGCTATTATCGCTCCGATATCAGGTATAAATCCCGATTCTGTCGGGCAGTTATAATCCGGATGTGTCGCGATATACGGAAGACCTTCGCGCACATAATCGCAAACCTTTGTCATCTTCCCATAATCGAGCGTTGTGTCAAAGCCTATAACCACGATGTCCGGATTGTTGTCGACAACGCTAATCCCATAACGCTCAAACTCAGCTTTTAAATGCTCGTTGCCAAGCAGGAACACTTTTTTGCCTTTATACTCGCGCAGCACATACTGGCACGTCGCCATACCGGATGTATATACATCCTCGGCTGTCGCGGGACAGCCAAGATTATTTAGCTTTTTTACATAATGGCTTCCGTCGCGCGATGAATTGTTTGTAAGGAATACAACACGCTTTCCCATGTCAATTGCTTTGTTATAAAAATCCATAGCTCCCGGAATAATGTTCATGTCCAGGTTAAACGTCCCATCCATGTCCAGCACAAAGCACTCAACATTTTTAAGAGCATTTAAATAGTTATTCTTATTGGTAAAGTTCATCAATTATCTCCGTCGCGTATTTTTCAAGATACCCCCAGTTGGCAAGAACTTCGAGTATTGTGGGCCTTGTTCTCAGCATTCTCGCATACATCAGCGCATCAAATATTGCTTCTTTCTTATATCCCAGATCTTTAGGATGGCTGGGCGCTCCGCATTCCTTCAGCGTCTTTACAAAGCCCTTGCGGAAAGATTTGAACTTTTCAACGTTTTCCTTCATCTCATCCCAGTGCTTTATAATTCTCGCCTTTGTATCCTTCCATGCATCCGCATCAAGATATATATCGCCTTTGTTTTCAAGTACAGCATCCCAAACTTTTCCGTACGCAGCTTTTGCCTTTGCGACAGTTTCCATATTTTCCGGAACCACCCCCTGCGGAGGAGGCGCATCCTCATAAAGCTTCTCATAAAGACGCATAATAATAAGCGTTGTTATTCCCACAAGCGCACCGTGGTATGCCCCTTCGCGCACACTGTGTCCGTCGCGCATCTCTAGAAAGTGCGCCATGTGGTGTTCCGCTCCCGAAGCGGGGCGCGAGTTGCCGTGAAGCTGCATGGCGATTCCCGACAGAGTCAGAGCTTCCATCAACCCTTCGGTTGACTCGTATGTACGGGCTTTTATCTCATCGGAAAGTTCTATGCATTTTTTAACCGCAGAGTTTGTAAGCCCTCCGATTTCGGTACACATTGCCTCACCGAATCCGATGTTTCCCATAAGCCAGTCCATTCCGGCGGTTACTTTCCCGATAATGTCTCCATAGCCTGCAGCAGCAAGCTTAAGCGGTGCTTCAGAGAGTATATCCAAATCGCCGATAACCATCTGCGGCGTTATTCCGGAATAGGATATCTTCATGCCACCCTTTGTAATGGGAGTAACTCCCGAGGCGAATCCATCCATTGAAGGCGCGGTTGCCACTACAAAGTACGGTATTTTCATCCGTGTAGCGCAGAAACGCGTAAGGTCGTTAATGGTTCCCGATCCAACAGCAATCAGCATATCGGGCATTGGTTCAGCCGCCATCATTACAGAACCGATTGCCTTTTCATCGGGATGCACAAGCTCGCCGTTTTTAAACATGAAGTAGTCCGCATTGATACCGGCGTCATAAAGCACGGAGATAACTTCTTTTCCAGCAGCCTCATATGTATTTTCATCGCAAACAACAAATACATGGCGCGGAAGTGCCAGCTCATCCATAAGCGCAGGTATTTTTTTTATCGCATTTCTCTCAATCAATATCTGGCGGGTAGTCGACGTGTGCGTCTTGCCGCATGTGCAGCTATAAGTGTTATCCAAATATTTTTTTATATCCAAAATGTATACCTCTCTTTGCCATATATCATTATATTAGAACGCAGGCCTTGAGTCTACATAAAATCTCATGATGATATTTAACACCGTATACTGTATAATTTAAAATGTCATTGGCATAATACAGAAGTTTTTTATAATGCCGTTGAAATAATAATGTAAACTTATTTACGCAATATATTTGGAGGTGAAATATTTTGAGCAAAAAAAGCACAACAGGAATAGTAGTGCTGGTTTTAGTAGCAATAGTTCTTCTTTTATCCGTAACATCTTTTTATAGGATAAAGCAAGGCGAAAATGCAGTCGTTTTGACATTCGGAGAAGTGACTTCAACTAAAACTGCAGCAGGTCTATATTGGCATTTGCCTATAGTACAATCGGTAGAAATCGAGTCTACAACAAAAATCCACACATTTGAGTATGGATACAGGACAACCCAGACAGGAACATCCACAACTGCAGCGCAGTATTACGATGTCGACGCAGAAGCAATAATGCTTACCGGCGACTCCAGCATAGTACGCGTTGAAGCCATTTATCAGCTGAGAGTCAACGATGTTGAGAAATTCTTCTATGAAGTTGACGATCCGTTTGACACGCTTCGTTTCGCATTCGAGACGGTTATACGCAGAAATGTGCAAAACACAACATTGGATGTAGCGCTTCTCAGCAAGAGCGATATTGAAGATGAGGTATCGGAAGACTTCAAGCAGATAGTTGAAAACACTTATAACATCGGAATCGATGTCGTTCAGGTTAAAATTCAGAACATCGCAGTTCCGGATGAAGTAAAAGCAGCATACGAAGATGTTATTAACGCCAAAAACGAACAGACAAGAAGGCTTGACGAAGGCGAAAAGTATGAAAATGAAGTAGTACCCGCAGCAGAAGCCAAAGCTTACCAGATGATTCAGGATGCAGAGGCATACAAGGCTGAAACAATCGCGGAAGCACAGGGTGAAGTCGCAGTGTTTAACGCAGTGTATGAAAAGTACATTTTAAGCCCTGAGATTACAAGAAAAAGATTGTTCATTGAAACAATTGAAAACATCATGGCAAACGCAGACAAAAAATACATTATAAGCGAAGGCTCGGATGTACTGGAATTCCTCCCTTTGGAAACCACTGAAGGAGGTGGCACAGGTGAGTAACACAAATAATACAAACAATACAATAAACATGAATAACCGCATGAAGGCTCAGCAGGCAGCAAAAGCTGTAAAAACACTTGTTATTATCGGCGTAGCAGTCTTGGTTTTAATAATCGCAGTTTCCGCGGCAACATTCACTGTAAATGAGCATCAGCAGGCAATAGTAACAAGGTTTGGCGAAATTATAAAAATAGTCGTTGATCCAGAAATATACAGCGGCGAAATGAGTATTGAAGGAATAAAAGTTGTAGAGGGAAAAGGCCTCTTCTTCAAAGTTCCGTTTATCGACACAGTGGAGCAGTATGACTCGTGGCTTAACACCTATGTTTCAGACAGCGAAGATGTAAACACCGCAGACAAGAAGCAGTATTTCATCACTATGTTTGCACAATGGAGAATATCTGATCCTGTGAAGTTTAAGGTTACACATGAAAACACAGTGAAAGCAAGCAATTATCTTGACAACCTGATTTTCCCGTCAATCATTCAGCGTATTAACAAGCTTGATGCAACGGAGTTTGTTTCGGATAAAGAGATGCTTAATCAGGCATTAACTGAAGCACAGGTTGACATCAATGATATAATCGCTGAAGGCGGCATTGAAATACTTGATATGCAGGTTCACAGAACCATACTTCCCAATAACAACCTTGAGTCAACCTATCAGCGAATGACTGCAAACCGCGAAAAAGAAGCACAGAAATTCCGTGCCGACGGCGAAAAGCAGTATCAGCAGCTCGTGTCAGCAGCCGACCGCGAAGCACGCGAGATTGAAGCCGCAGCGGTTGAAGAAAGCAAACAGATAAAAGGTGCGGGAGACGCAGAAGCACTTGCGATTTACGCAGAAAGCTATAGTGTAGACCCTGACTTCTACTCATTCTGGCGTTCACTCGAAGCACTTGAGTATTCACTCGGAAGCGGTTCAACTCTGGTTCTTGACCAGTCGCATCCGTTGTGGGGCGACCTGCTCGACTGGATAACTCCGGCAGAATAAAAAAACATAATAATAAAAATTCCGGCCTAAAAGCCGGAATTTTTTTATGTCTTTTTTCAGGTTACAATCTTCACGTTAGGATCGTGCCTCTTGTTCATTATCTTGCGCGCTTTTCTGTCTTCCACCGAATCAAACACGATTGACATGTCATAGTCATCCGGGTAAAGCTCCTCCGCTGAGACAACAAGCTCAAGACGTTTATGATTATAAAACAGCTTCTGCTTTTTTATCTGCACTCCCACTTCGCCTCGGCTGTCGGCAGCCTTAAACACGACGCCTGTCTCTCGTGTGGCTTTTACCATTACACAGTCGCCCACTGCAAACTTACTTTCAACCTCTTTTACAGGCTTATCGGATTTCTTCCGCTTTTGTATATAGTACTTCTTGTGGCTTTCGTCACTGTCCGCCGAGTGTATATTTTCATCAAAATCCATCTCGGTTTTTGGCGCATCTACATCTTCGCTTTCATATGAAGCTTCATATGCACGCTTTAACATATCAGAAGATAATCCCAAGCGCTTTGCGATATACAACGCGCAGCTTTCGCCCGCCTCGCCTATTTCAAGCCTGTACTGAGGCATCAAATTCTCTCTGTCAAAGGTCATTCTTGCATTAATGAAGCCCTCTGTATTTTCAGCCAGCTTTTTTATCTGCGGATAGTGAGTCGTCGCAACCAGCAGACAGTTTTTCTTGCGAAGCTCTTCAAGAATGGATATAGCAAGGCCCATGCCTTCGGTTGGATCCGTTCCCGAACCAAGCTCATCCAAAAGCACAAGCGAGTCTTCATCCGCCACCTTCAATATATTTATAATGTTTGTCATGTGCGACGAGAATGTCGAAAGATTTTCCGTTATACTCTGCCCATCACCTATATCGCACAACACTATATTTTGAAGGCAAAAAGATGCTTTCTTTGCAGGCACATGCAGTCCGCACTGCGTCATTACCGACAAAAGTCCCACTGTTTTAAGCGCAACTGTTTTTCCACCTGTGTTAGGGCCTGTAATAATTACTCCATGCGTTGCTCCGCCTATCTCAAAGTCCAAAGGTACAGCCTCTTTTGGGTTTATAAGCGGATGTCTGCCCTTTACTATCGATATATTCCTTGCTTCGGAAACATGAGCACACACAGCATCCATCTCGATTGAAAGCTTCGCCTTGGCAAATATAAAGTCCAGTATCTCAAGCGCTTCAATGTTGATTTTTATCTGCGGTATGTGGTCTTCCACAAGAGCTGTAAGCTCATAAAGTATCCTGCGCACTTCATTGTCTTCCTCGATTTCAAGAAGCGCAAGCTTTTGCTGCAGTTTTTCGACAGCCTTAGGCTCGATAAAATATGTTCCCTTGCTCTTTGACATATCAATAACGCTGCCCTGAATCTTTGCCTTATGCTGGCTTTTAACAGGGATTGTATAATGTCCGTTTCGGTATGACACAAAATTCTCGCTAAGATAACTTGAGCTGTTTCGAAGCACAGAGTCAAGCTTCGCCTTTATCTCATCGCCTGTCTTTAGTATCTTCCTGCGCAGGTCATACAGAAGATTTGACGCTTTGTCGTATACCGTGTTGTTTCTTATACATCCGTCTATCTCATCCTGCAGATAGGAAAGAGTGTCGATGGAAGCGCCGTAGTAAGCAACATCCAAGGCTGTGCTTTCCGCATTTTTAAGATAGCTTTTCATTCTCCTGCATGAGGCTATAAACTGCGTAACACTCAGCAGATTTTCCGGCAAAAGCATAGCGTCTTTTTCAATCATGGAAAGTACGTTTAATAGGCTTGTAACCGATGCAAGCGGCGGCGAACCCATGGTTTCCATAATCTCTTTGGCCTGCGATGTTTTATTAAGCTCGGATATAACCTTGTCTTCGCTCATATAAGGCTTAATATTAAGCAGTTCTTCTTTTACATTATCAGAAAGAGCGTGCTGCGCAAGCATTTCGCGTATCTTGTCAAACTCCAATGTTCTAAGCATTTTTTCTATCATTTTTATTCCTTTCAATATAAAACCCGCCGAAAGACACGCCGCGCATATGCGCAGACTACTCCGACGGGTAAAACATCAGGAACAAATAAAATATAAAAAACGCAGCCAATGCCGCGCTTAACATTTCACATTTAAATGAGATGTTCCAAGAACTTTTTGTAAAGTAAACTGTAAGGCGATGTCTTCGTGGCATAAATGGCATGCCAAAAAAACTATTAAATTCATTATTTAACCTTTACAGAAACCGATAACAAAAAATTCTCCCTTCTCAGTTGATACGTATATTTTATTTGCTTTATCCGGATTTGTCAACCGTATAATAAGCAGGCTTTCAAAAACACGGCAGCCGCCCCAGTTGACATATTAAATAAGATAATGTAAAATGCTCCCAACGTGAGTGTGCCAAGGACGGCAAAGCGGCACAGGAAGCCATGCTTTTACACGCAGATAACCCTGCGGAGTCACATATGTGATTCTGTGGGGTTTTTAGTATATTAAAAGGAGCTTTTATGGATTCTATCAAAAAGGTAAGCAGTTTTTATGACGAAAACGTTCTGCGCGAATGGGAACGCATGGACCGCCATCCAATTGAGTTCGGCGTCACCTTAAGGTATATGGATAAGTACTATCCAAAAGGTGCAAGCATACTGGATGTCGGCGGCGGACCGGGAAGATACGCCATTCATCTTGCAAAGCATGGACATGATGTAACGCTTGTCGACCTCTCTGAAAACAATGTGAAATTCGCGAAGCAAAAGGCCAAAGAAGAAGGCATTAATATAAAAGCCAAGTGTGCCAACGTCTTAAATCTTAACGAACATGTAAGCGGCACATATGACGTCGTGCAATGCATGGGCCCGCTGTATCATCTGCTGAATGAAAATGACAGGACAACCGCCGTGAACCAATGCCTTGATTTATTGAAGCCGAGCGGACTGTTTGTTGCATCGTTTATTTCATCATATGCTTTTTTAGCGGATGTGGTAATCAAATATCCGGAAGTGGTAAAGGAATATAAAAACCAATTTTTAAATACAGGCGAGAGCTGCTGTAATATTGAAAGCGAAGAAAATGCAGGCTTTACAGATGCATACTTTATACATCCGATGGATATAGAGCCATTTTTACTAAGCTTTCCTTTAACAAAGCAGGTTCTTGCAGGAGTCGAGGGAATACCAAGTTTCAATGAACCGCAGATAAGACAGCTCCCTCGCGATATGATAGAAGACTGGATAGATGTTGCCTACAGCTTATCCCAAGACAAACTTACCTGGGCTGCAAACCAACACTTTTTATATATAGGAAAAAAATATGAATGATTTAAAACTGGTAAATCCCTGCAAACAATATCTTGAAAGCTACCTTGAAGCCTGCAGAGAATCCAAAGATGAAAATGTCGAGTCTGTACATTACAAAGACCCGGATAAGTATGATGAATGGAAAAACACACTAGTGCAAAGCGCAGAGGACAACTCAAAAGGAATAGGTCTCCCGAAGGATATGTTCCATGCACAATCTATTGGCTTGTCGATGGCAAAAACTTTATCGGCCAAGGCAGTATCAGGCACTATCTTAACGATAATTTGAAGCAATTCGGAGGACATATAGGCTATTTCATACGCAAAAAATACTGGGGAATGGGCTACGGCACACTGCAGCTTAAGCTTTTGCTCCAAAAAGCTAAAGAGCTTGGCATAGAAAACGCATTGCTTACATGCAACGTGAATAATATAGCCTCCTACCGCGTTATGGAGAAAAACGGCGGAGAAAGGATTGGGACAGAAAAAGTAATGGTTGATAACAAGGAGCGGGAAATATATAAATATAATATTCCAGTAAGGTGACTTTTGTTTAATTGAAGAATTAATGACATTTGACATAATTATATGTATATTGTAAAATGTTCCCATCGGGATGCCAAATATATAACTAATCCCGCATATCACCTCTTCCAATAACAGTCCAAATAACTTTATTTGCTATACCTATAGCCTTAATAGCGTTATACGCTGTTAGCCTGCCGGAGGAGAATTATGCCAAGAATCATAAAACCATGCGAACAATATCTTGAAAGCTACCTTGAAGCCTGCAAAGAATATAAAAAATTGAATCTTTCCAGCGGTTCATTTCACGATCCGGAGCAGTATGATGAATGGAAAAGCGTCATATTTGATAAATACGACTGCGAAACCAAGGGAATCAATCTTCCCAAAGGTTGTGTGCCTTCAACAACATACTGGCTGGTGGATGACGATAAATATATCGGCAGCGGAAATATACGCCACGAGCTTACAGACTGTCTGAAGCAGTTCGGAGGACACATAGGCTACTGCATTCGCCCTGAGTGCTGGAACAAAGGATATGGCACAGCACAGCTTAAAATGCTTTTGCAAGAAGCAAACAAACTGGGTATAGGAAACGCTCTGCTTACATGCGACGCAAAAAACATTGCCTCCGCGCGTGTTATGGAAAAAAACGGGGCAAAAAAGCTCGGTCTGTTTCAGCTTAGGTTCGACAATAAGCTAAAGTTTTTTTATAAATACGAAATCAGCACACAGGGTTAGTCTCTTATACAAGAAAGAAAAAACAATGAACTCAATTAAATTCCTGGAAAATGCGCTTCCTGTTTCAGATTACATTCTTCTTACGGAAGAAGCGTACGGCAATCCATGCTCTGAAAAAGCGGCTGAAAAGACGCTTAATAACAGTCTTTTTATAATCCATGCGGAGATAAACGGAAAAGTCGTTGCTATGGCCAGGATACTTGCAAACAATAATTTATCCTATCACTTAACAGATATAATTGTAACTCCAAAATATCAAAGCAAGGGTATAGGAAAAATGATAATGGAACGTGTGATACAATACGCTCATGAAAACCTTGACATCGGCAGCAGCAAAAACCTAGGGCTTTTTTCTCCAAAGAGCAAAGAAAGTTTTTATGAAAAGTTCGGTTTTAAGTCGCAGCCTCAGGCTTCGCTGCACACGGGAATAAAGATGTATTTAAAAAAAGAGGAATAATATGCTTGAAAGAAAACAATATCCCCTACTGGAATTTGACTCCAATAAAGAAAGCATAATCGAGCCGCACAAATTGCTTAAACCTATAGATATTTCAGAGTATTGCGTAATAACTTTTTTCAGGGATGTTATAGATGAGTATTTAAAAGCCGGAAGGCTTATTTCTGTAACGTCACTCAGATGCGAAACTGTTGATACTATAGTATATGAACTTGAGCATAGCGGCAAAAAAGTCTGCCTAGTTCAGGGCTTTCTTGGAGCTGCCGGCTCTGCGGGATTGTTTGAAGAAATGATAGCACTCGGCATGAAAAAGTTTATCGTATGCGGAGGTGCGGGAGTTCTCCGCGGAGATATCGCTTCAGGCCACATAATAATACCGACATCAGCCGTACGCGACGAAGGCCTTTCCTATCACTATCTGCCGCCTTCACGCGAGATAGAGGCAGATTTTAAAGCGGTTGAAGTTATAGAAAAAGAGTTTGTTGAAAAGCACGTACCATATATAAAAGGCAAGACATGGACAACCGACGCATTCTACCGCGAAACACGCGACAAGGTTGAGCTGAGAGTTTCCGAAGGCTGTCTTTGCGTTGAGATGGAAGCTTCTGCGTTTATGGCGGTTGCTCAGTTCCGCGGCGTTACTCTGGGGCAGATACTCTACGGCGGAGACGATGTCAGCGGAGATGAATGGGACAGCCGCGACTGGCAGTCGCGCTCGGATATCCGCCGCTGGCTTATTGAAATGTCGCTTGATATCTGCTTGAAGCTTTAAGGAGCAAAGATGAAACTCGTTATAATCACAGGCCCTATGGCTGTAGGCAAGATGACTGTCGGTCAGGAGTTGGCTAAAATAACCGGTCTTAAGCTCTTCCACAATCATATGACAATTGAGCTGGTATCAAACTTCTTTGACTATGGCACGCCGGAAGGCAGTCGTTTGGTCAATCTCTTTCGCAGCGAGATATTTAAAGCTGTCGCCGAAAGCGACCTTGAAGGGATGATCTTTACGTATGTGTGGGCATTTGAAGAAAAATCCGAGTACGACTATATAGATATGATTGCCCAGCTTTTCATTGCAAATGGCGGTGAAATAGTTGTTGTGGAGCTTGAAGCCGACTATGATGTGCGGCTTGAGCGCAACAAAACTCCTAACAGGCTTTTGCATAAACCTACAAAAAGAAATCTTAAATGGTCGGAAGAAAACTTTATAAAGACTTCTTCAAAGTACCGTCTGAACTCGCTTGATGGTGAGATAAAGTATGAAAACTATATGCGCATCAATAATACAACTCTTGAACCCAAGCAGGTTGCTCTTATGATTAAAGAGAAGTTTGATTTATAGGAAACTAATTTTTATATATGGTATGTCAATCGTTTGATTTAATCTTATGTTTCAATTAAGCCGCTTTATTCTGTTCAATAGGCAAAGCTCCCTGCTGCAGTATTTGATTGTTTGCTTAACTGACATCGCAACTGCTGAGAAATAGTTTACCTTCAATCCAACAAATCAGTGATTTTAAAACCGCCGTCAATCGGACTTATATATGTTGTCTCTCCAAATGCATGGCTGGTTTTTTCGCATATAGCATTCAGCTCCAAATTATACCCATCTTCCAGGAGCTTTTCAGCAGTTTCTTTTATGTCATCAGCATAA
Source organism: Christensenellaceae bacterium (assembly GCA_963677605.2). GTDB lineage: Bacteria > Bacillota > Clostridia > Christensenellales > UMGS416 > JAGLOK01. The sequence continues at coordinate 1,240,092 of CAXXDX010000006.1, forward strand.
TCGCTTTCTTCTTCCAGCAGAATAATTAAAACTTCACAGCATCTGTAAGTTGTAGACTTAAAAAACTTTTCTTCAAGCGCGTCTTTTTTTGAATATGTATTTATAGCAATTTTACTGATAATACCGTCAGTATCACACTGCACATCTATATTGTTTGCAAAGTCAGGATTATCCAAATCAGATAAAACACACTCAAAGCTTTTACCCATCTTTGTTTCATTTTCTTCATTTGCTTCAAACGAATATCCATCATAATTGTCGGTGATTATCTCTTCAAACAGTTCAATGTATTTACTTCCTTGAACATCCCACCTTTCAAGCTCCTCATGTTCAGGAATGTTTGGCTTTGATACATTTCCGGAGAAAAAACAGCCTGTAAAAATCATAGATACGCTAAGCATTGAAAATATAATTATAATCTTTTTCATAAACATAATATGGATATTATACAGTAAAATATATATGCACGGGAAATAAATTAGTGCTACAGCAAAAACCCACGGACATGTGCCGTGGGTTTTATTCTATCATTGTCTATATTGCGTACAAAGCGCAAAGTTTAAAAAAGCACGAGGCACGAGTTTTTTAAACTTTGTAAGACTCTCGATGAGAAACGTTAGTTTCGAAATCGACTTTTTACGCCACTCCCTCGCCTTCCTCAATACCAAGCAAACGGTTTTCGGCTTCATGCCTGAACTGCTCGGTATAAAGGTCGCGATAATGTCCGTCGGCTGCCATAAGCTCCTTATGCGTGCCTTCCTGAATAATCTCGCCTTTGTCGATAACGAGAATTCTGTCAGCATGGCGGATGGTGGACAGCCTGTGGGCTATAATAAAGCTTGTTCTTCCCGAAAGAAGTTTTTCAATAGCCGACTGTATCTTAACTTCAGTCTCCGTGTCAATTGAGCTTGTCGCTTCATCCAGCACGAAAAGCGCAGGATCTGCAAGTATCGCACGGGCAAATGATATAAGCTGTTTCTCGCCGGTTGAAAGCAGACTTCCGCCTTCTCCCACCTGAGTGCCGTATCCGTCCTTCAAGTCTTTTATGAAGTGATGAGCGTCAACAACCTTTGCAGCTTCGATAACTTCCTCATCGGTCGCATCAAGCCTGCCGTAGCGAATGTTTTCCATAATCGTTCCGGAAAACAGATGCGGTGTCTGGAGCACATAGCCGAGGTTTGAATGAAGCCACAGCTGAGAGCGTTCCCTGTAGTCCACGCCGTCAATCAATATGCTTCCCTCAACAGGCTCATAGAACCTACAAATAAGATTTACTATGGTTGACTTTCCGCTTCCGGTTTCGCCGACGATTGCAATAGTCTCGCCCTGTTTCACCTTAAGGTTAAAGCCGTCAAGCACCTTATCGCCTTTGTTGTATTTAAACATAACATCCTGAAATTCCACGTCGCCGTGTATCTCCGGCCAGTTTTCCTTCTTGGGGTTAAACGCATCACCGTAAACTTCTGTGACTTTGTCTGTATCCTGAATCTGCGACTCGGTGTTTAAGAGCTTTACCACGCGCTCGGCAGATGCCTGTGCGCTCTGAAGCTCGGCGAATATCCTTGCTGCGTTGTACACAGGCTCAAAGAAGAACCCTGACATCGTCCAGAAGAATATAAGCTCGCCTAACGACATTCCCGTTCCGAGAATTATCTGCTGTCCACCCTGCCAGAGTATAAGCCCCGATCCAATTCCGCCAAGAGTCATAACAACCGGCATATAAAGCGACGAAAACACTGCGGCACGAACAGAAAACCTTTTCATCTTGCTTGTGATTCCCGAAAATTCGGTGTAGTTCTGCTTCTCGCGAACCAGAGTTTTAGTGGTCCTCGCGCCCATGATGCCTTCGTTAATTGCTCCTGTAATACGCGAGTTCGTTTTGCGCACATCCCTCTGGTGCTTTAGTATCTTCTTTTGGAAATAGAATGATATCACAGCGATAAAGGGCAGAAGCGCGACAACTATAAGCGCAAGCTTTAAGTTTAGTATCAGTATCCAGACAAGGGTTGCAACCATAAAGCACGCTCCCCATGCAAGGTCTACCAGCGACCATGCTATGGTATCGCCAAGTTTTTGCGCATCCGATGTAAGGCGCGCCATGATATAACCTACCGGAGTCACATCATAGTATGAATACGACAGTGTCTGGAGTTTGTTGAAGCCGTCCTTTCTTATGTCGTGCGTTACATGCGTTTCTATCCTGCCTGCAAAGTACACGAATATAAGAACCATTGAACCGGTAGCCAAAATTGCTACTGAATACATAAGTATGAACTTCCACAAGCCTTCAGTCTGTGCCGGAACAATATAGCTGTCTATCGCAAAGCTCATAAGATACGGCATAACCACTTCCATAGTTCCGAGGATTGCCATCGCGCTCAGCATGATTACAACTGTCTTTTTATATTGCATCGCATATTTAAGCAGAGTTTTCCATGTGCCCCACTCTACCTTATGATGCTGAAATTCTTCTTCATGAAGTGCACTCATTATATTATCCCCTCCTCCTGAGTTTCCATTGCGGTCTGTATGTTCCATATTCTCTTGTACAAACCGTCTTGATCTATCAAATCATCGTGCTTTCCCTGCTGGGCAATGTGCCCTTCGTCCAACACCAAGATTCTGTCTGCTTCCATAAGCGTCGATATCCTGTGGGATATGATAAACGTCGTGACGCCTTCTCTGCGCTCTTTAAGAGCCTTGCGGATCTTCGCATCCGTGTGCGTATCCACAGCTGAAAGCGAGTCGTCAAAAATCAATACGTCACAGTCGCGCAAAATAGTTCTTGCAATTGCCACACGCTGTTTCTGTCCGCCGGAAAGAGTTACTCCCCTTTCGCCGACAATAGTTTCATATCCTTTTTCAAACTCATTTATAACATCGTGCACAGAGGCAATCGTTGCCGACTGGAATATCTTTTCCTCATTTTCTTCAGGCAGTGTAATTCCGATGTTCTGCTTAATCGTCTTTGAGTACAAAAACGGTTCCTGAAGCACAATGCCTATTCTTCTGCGAAGGTGCGATTTGTCGATATGCGTTATGTCGTGTCCGCCTATCGTAATCTTTCCCTTTTGATAATCATACAGCCTCTGCAGAAGCTGCACAAGCGTGGACTTTCCGCTTCCCGTCGCGCCAAGTATCGCAACGGTTTCGCCAGCTTTTACTTCAAACGACAAGTCTTTAAGAACAGAGTGCTCTTCGTCGTCGTAGGCAAAATCCACATGTTCGAACTTTATGTCACCGTCAAGCGAAGGAGAAATGGCATTTGCACATGACTCTTCCTCTTTTTCGGATAATATCTCTTTTATACGCCCTATGGAGATAAGCATCTTGCCCATGTCCGCAAGCACGCGGCCAAAGTGCCTTACAGGCCACAGCATCATCTGAACATAAGAGCTGAACACTAAAAACTGGCCGAGCGTAATAGTTCCTCTTGCGGCAAATATTATGCCAGCTGACAGAGCGAGCAGCGTCTGTCCCATAACAAGCCAGTCGGTAAATCCGTAAAAGGACGCGAAATATTTCATAAGGTGCATTCCCTTGTCCCTTAAATCCATATTCGCCTTTGCGTATTTTTCCTGCTCGTGGTGCTGCCTTCCGAATGCGCGCACCACTCTTATTCCTGTCAGATTTTCCTGAAGTATGGTCGATGCGTGTCCGTCGGCCTCTTCAACTTTTGTAAACAGCTGCTGGACTTTTTTAAAGAACCAGAACGACACTCCCATAATAGCCGGAAACATACACAGCGACAAAAGCGTAAGCGTCACATTCATATTAAGCAAAACCACAAGCGCGATAACAAGCATTGTTACCATACGCACAGTTTCCACAAACTGAGTGGACACAAACCTTCTTATAGTTTCAACATCAGTTGTGCATCTTTGAATGATGTCTCCAGTTTCAGCCTTCACATGATATTCATAAGGGAGCTTTTGCAAATGATCATACAGCTTGTTGCGCATTTTCATCGCAATGCTTTCTCCCGCAATAGCTATCCATCTTCCTCTGGTAAAAAGGAAAACCGATCTAAGCGCCATTGCGCCTACAATAATGACAGCACATATCCATAAATTCTGCCTGAGAGCATCTACTCCTCCCATATTTTCAATCATGCCGATAAGCTTCGGCGGAAGATCCAAAGGCTCGCCGCCAAGCACTGAGTCCAATGTGACTGAAACCACAATCGGGGATATAAATCTAAAAGCAACCGCTAAAATAACACTGATAAATGCGGCTGAGATTACGCCCCAATTGCCGCGCACAAACGACAGCAATAATTTCATTCTACCTTTTTTCACTTTCTTCATTTCCTTTCTTACCTTCTTTATATCTCTTTTTTATGCAAAATAAAAACACAGGCAATGCATACCTGTGATTTCCGAAATGGCAATAAAAAACCACAGGCATGTCCGGCCTGTGGTATATTTCAAGTAGATTAAGGCAAACCTTAAACTATACACCAGACGGCCGGCAATATGTTGCATTGACTGTTTGAAATCTCTTTTTTATCATTAATTCCGGCCCCCTTTCGTTTAGTATTTACCATTGCGAAAACTATCTTATCAAACATTTATTGTAAATGCAAGATAAATTTCATTTTTTTCAATTTTTTTTGTTCGTTTATCAAATTATCCTTTTTTATATGACATCCCAGACTACGCAGTTCCTGTTTTTTGCCTTTGCTTTGTACATGTTATCGTCCGCATGTTTAAGGATTTTCGCTATATCACAGCCTTTTTCAAGCTTTGATGTGACGCCTCCGACCGAAACTGTCAGTTTATCATCGATTTTCGAGTATTTATGCTCGATTTCGCTGTCATATATCGCTTTTCGTATCTCATCGGACACATAAAGCGGGTTAACATCCTCGCTGTCTGGAAACATGAAGCAAAACTCTTCGCCGCCTATTCTTGCAATATAGCCTTCATATTTTTCAACAATCCTGCTGGCGCACGATGCTGCCTGCCTCAGTGCTTCATCGCCTTTTGCATGTCCGTAGTTGTCGTTAAACTGCTTAAAATAGTCTATATCAAAGTATCCTATGCTAAAAAACGTCTGGTTTTCTATTGCATATGAGCATTCGCATTTAAGTCGGTTTTCAAAGTTTCTTCTGTTTGGAATCTGGGTTAGAGCGTCATAGTGCGCAATCTCTTCGACTAACTTTCTCTGCCTGCATAAAAGTATCTGATTGTCCACTCTCGCACGAACTATCTCTTCCACAAAAGGCTTTTTAATATAATCTATAGCTCCGAGCTTTAAGCCCCTCAGCTCATCTTCTTTAAACGAAAGCCCTGTTATAAAAATTATCGGGATATTTCTCAGCTCATCTGTGTTTTTAAACTTTTTTATTACTTCAAATCCGTCAATATCGGGAAGTATAACATCCAAAAGCACAAGATCCGGGCTCTCCTTAAGCGCCAGTTCAACAGCGCCTTCACCGGTTGCAGATGTAAAAATGATATATTTATCCTCGAGAATTTTTGTCAGCATCTTTAGGTTAAGCTTTGAATCATCAACCACCAAAATCTTTTCTTTACACTTTCGCATACAGGCTTTCTTATACTCCTTCCCGTAATTTCAACAGTCAGGCTTTAAGAATAAAGCCTGACATTATCATCTTATTTTATTAAAAAACCAAAACTATGACAAGTAAATTATTTACCGGCCTATATTATCCTTATTCTCTCCTGAACACCGATAGGTTTAACTTCAGTCGGAGCTTTTGTAAACAGAGAGCTTACAGGAAGGTCTTCATAAACACGCTCAATAGCTTCAGCGAACATCGGAGCCACCGATAAAACGCGGATTTTGCCTATTCTTTTTTCCGGAGGCAGCGGAACGGTGTTAGTTACAACAAGCTCTTTAAGAGGCGAGTTTTGTATTCGCTCTATAGCAGGTCCGGAAAGCACCGCATGTGTGCAGCAGGCTGTAACTTCCGTTGCCCCGCGCTCGATTAGAGCACGCGCTCCGTTTGTAAGTGTTCCTGCAGTATCTATCATGTCATCGACAAGAATGCATCTTTTCCCGCGAACATCACCGATTACGTTCATAACTTCCGAATGATTGGCTTTCTGCCTACGCTTATCGATAATTGCAAGAGGAGCATTGACCGATGCCGCAAATGCACGAACACGCGCAACAGAACCTAAGTCAGGCGACACGATAACAAGATTTTCATCCACAAACCTTCTTTGTTCATAGTGCGCGGTCATTATAGGCCCGCCTAGAAGGTGGTCAAGAGGGATGTCGAAAAATCCCTGTATCTGTGGAGCATGCAGGTCCATTGTAAGAACGCGGTCAGCTCCGGCTGCAGTAATAAGGTTTGACACAAGCTTTGCAGTAACAGGATCGCGCGCCTTGTTTTTCCTGTCCTGACGCGCATAGCCGTAGTAAGGAATTACAGCCGTAATCCTTGAAGCCGAAGCCCTGCGCATTGCGTCAATCATAATTAAAAGCTGCATAAGATGGTCGTTTACCGGTGCGCATGTTGACTGTACTATAAACACGTCGCATCCTCTTACCGTCTCATGTATTGAAACTGCCGTCTCACCGTCCGAAAAACTCGAAACGGTACATTCGCCCACAGGCAGTTTCAGTATAGCCGCTATTTCATATGCCAGATCGTCATTTGCTGATGCCGCAAAAATCTTTATCTGTCCGTTCATACCCATTGTTTTATAATTCCCCCCGCTCTCTGCGTTTTTTTGCCCAATCTTCTTTTATAGTCTGCTTGCTTCGTGCGATTGCAAGCGAATCGCCCGGAACATCTTCTGTGATAGTAGAACCTGCAGCTATATAGCTTCCCTTGCCGACAGTTACAGGCGGCACAAGGTTTGTATTACACCCGATAAATGCATCATCTTCTACAACAGTCCTGCTCTTTTTCTTACCATCATAGTTTGAAAAGATAACACCGCAGCTGATATTGATATTTTCACCAAGGTCAGCATCACCAATGTACGCTAAGTGTGATGCTTTTGTTCCATTTCCGATATTAGCGTTTTTAACTTCCACAAAGTCACCGATTTTGCAGTTATCACCGATTACGCTCTTTGGTCTTAAGTATGCATTCGGTCCAACTGACGTATTATTTCCGACTTTGGCATCAACCATTGTTGATGAACGAACTATACAAGCATTACCAACCTTTGAATTTGTTAAATGATTATTAGGATAAAGTATAGTGTCTTCGCCTATCATGCACTCGCCTTCAAGCACGTTCCCCGGATAAATCGTAACGTTTTTGCCTATCTTGGACTGCGCTGAAATATATGTGTTTTCCGGATCAATCATAGTAACGCCGGACTTCATTATCTCGTTGTTTATCCTCTCGCGCATGACTTTTCCCGCCTGCGCCAGCTGCGCTCTGTCATTGACTCCCAGCGATTCCACGAACGGACACTGCGCCGCGCCGACTTTAAGCCCTGCTTCAACCATTATCTTTATAGTATCGGTGAGGTAATATTCACCCTGCGAGTTGTTGTTTTGAAGGTTTTTCAGCGACTCTTTTAGAGTCTTTACTTCAAAGCACATAACGCCTGTGTTAATTTCATTTATTTTAAGCTGCTCGTCTGTCGCATCCCTCTGCTCCACGATGGAAGTGACGTTTCCGTCTGCGTCGCGCACAATGCGTCCGTATCCGAAAGGATTGTCTGTAACCGCTGTAAGCACCGAGCCGCCCCAGCCGTTTTTCTCAGTCTGCTCCACGAGGTTTTTAACGCTTTCTCCGCGAAGAAGCGACATATCCCCCAAAACTACAACTATGTAGCCTTCTTTAGGGAAATATTCTTCAGCCGACATAACTGCATGACCTGTGCCCAGCTGTTCATACTGTATGGCATAATCCACGCTGTCGCCCAGCACGCTTTTCATCATATCATTGTCTTTGTTTGTAATGACGATGGGTTTTTCGTCCACAGCCATAGCAGCCAGTGTCACCCATTCGACCATAGTCCTTCCCGCCACATCAAAAAGGTGCTTGGGGATATCGCTTTTCATCCTTGTGCCTTTGCCTGCCGCCAGGATTAATGCTTTTGCCTTCATATATCCTCCTTTGGATATTTATATTAAAATAGCAAGGAATCTACTCCTTGCTTAAAGAACCCATTTTGAGGGAACTATTTCCACGTTCCCCATTATTTCATCCACGTTGTTCAGTACCATCAGCGACTTATAGTCGCTTACCAGCTTCCTATCGGGCTGGCTGGTTGCCATAACAACTCCGACTCCGGCTACAGCGACAGAAAATTCTTTCATCATGTCGATAAGCCCCTTTAAGGTGCCGCCGCCTTTCATGAAATCATCTATTATAAGTGCGCGTCGGCCCTGCTTTACTGCCCGCCTTGAAAGCGACATTGTCTGTATCCTGTGTTGGGAGCCTGTCATATAGTTTATAGTAACCAACGAGCCGTCGGTTATGTTCATGTCTCGGCGCGCTATAAGAAGCGGTACATTAAGCGCCCTCGCTGCCATCATAGCAACAGGTATACCTTTGGTTTCAACAGTTACAACAAAGTCCACCTTCTTGTTGTAGTACCACATGGCGAGAATTTCTCCCATGCGGGCGACCGTCTGCGGGTTGCACAAAACATCCAGCATATATAAAAATCCGCCGGTAAGTATACGCTCCTGCGAGGAAAGCTGTTCGCACATATCCTCAACAAAGCTTTTAATTGACTGTTTGGAATAATCGGGAATATATTTAACACCGCCGGCCGCGCCCGTTACGGTTTCCAATGTGCCTTGCCCAAAATGCTCAAGAGTCCTTTTCACAATTTCGATATCCTCGCTTATTGTGGACTTAGCCGCATCAAAGCGTTCGGAAAAGGAAGTTAATGTATAGATTTTATTAGGCGTGTCAGAAAGAGTCTTTATCATAGACCCTATCCGTTCGTTTCTTTTAAGTTTCTGCATTAGATTTCCTATGTGTTAGGTGTTAAATTTCTTTCAAAAAAATACGAATAATATCTTTATGTGCCCTATTATAATTCGTTTTTCTCTTTTTGGCTAGTGTTTATCGGCATATTATAAATATTGTATATATGAAAATATACAGATTACTTTCATAAATACAGTTATCAGTCTATCTCTTTCATTTTAAAACAACACAGTTGTTCAATTTCTTTTACCTCTTCTTCATCCTCTATGGAAACTGCAAACGGAAACAACACAAAACCCACTTTACCATCAACGTCAAAATATGCCCCCGAACACCTTTCCGGAGTATCTTTATACTTAAAGTATATTTCATTACTATACTGTGACTGAACCAAATCCTGTCCTTTAATAGTGTTATCCAATGTCCATCCCGATGATTCATTCCAGTATCCAAATACAAAGCTTCCGTACGAGCTGTCATACTCTCTGCCTTTTTTCACATAATAGCTTCGAACATTATCATATGTAACCGTTATATGATTTAGCTCATAACCTTCGGGTATAACTTCCGGCATATAGTAATAATCAATTTCTGACAGATTATCTTTATTTCCTATTGTTCCAAAGTCTTCTGTCTCAAATAGCTGTCTTTTATCTTTCTTAAATGTTTTTATCGCTTTTACCAATTCTTTTTCAGTAGAAAATTGTGATGGAATAGGGCTTACAAAAACATTCTCAGCTTTAAAATTCAACTTACCCACATTTAGTATTAACTCACTAATAAATGAATTCAACTCCCCATTGACATAATTATACTGTCTCTTGCCTTTATGTACGGTAAATATAGCACCAACACCACAACCAAATGAAATCTCTTTGCCATTACCATATGTTATTTTTACATAATTCGGATGGGTAGTTCCCATTTTTTGATTTTCATGCTTTACCGATTCATTAAACAGCCCCGCTATTTCCGCGATTTCGTCGGCATTGTTTTCGCTGCTGAGTAGTATGGAAACCTTGTCATTATCTTCTGACGGATAATCAAGTTCACTGATTTTATAACACGTGTCACCTCTAAAGCCAGTCAGAGTAAAGTCTTCGTTATATTCAATATCAGTTATTTCATATTCACCTGATTCTATTCTCTTGTATTCTATCTTTAATATCCCGTCTTTAAGTAGATGTATTGAAGTAGGTCCTGCTCCTTCTTCAATATATATGCTTAACCACTCATCTTCTGCTTCATCCCAATTTTCGGTATGTCTCCACGTTATTGGATCTATACTTTGAACTTTTTTTGAAGTGTCCCCAATCTTAATATCTTCAAAATCTTTGTATTCCAAAACCTTGCTCATTATAATTGGAAATCCGTCTAATACCAAGTAATCATTTTTTTCTTTTGAGAAAAAAAGATACATCCTCAAACCAATATCAGTATCATACACACAGTAAACACTTTCTCCCGTCTGTGTTTCTCTAATTGCATCAGTTGGGCAAGCTGCTAAAATCCTACCCGCTGGACTATATATGTTACCGCCTATCCTATAGTATCCATTATCTCTTCCGATAATAATGCGAACGCCGTTTTCTGTAGTAAACATCATGTCCTCATACCGATAGATCGGAATATCCTCAAAAGCCTCTCCATCAAAGTCTGCTTTTCTGGATTCAATATACTCGACGTATTCTGTCAACTGTTCATATGGTTTGACTTCTCGAATAACGATAGGATTATCATAAAATATTTCTATACATTCTATTTTATCTTCATTAAGCCTTATCGGAAGTATTCTGTCTCCGTATCTGTCGAACGCAAATATAGCAACTGCTAAAAACAAAATAGCAAGTAAAATTATCAGTCTTTTCTTCTTCATCCAATCTCCTTAAAGTAGTCCATTAAAATCCCATACACCTTCGGGCATGAATACCAAAAATAGCCTTCCGCGATTATTGTCGGCTCAGCCTCATATAACTGCAGGTTATTTTCATCATGGATAATCGGATTTTTTATTTTAAAATATATATCACCGTCCGACGTGTGAAAAACCAAGTCAGCACCTTCCCTAGAAGGATAAGTCATAGTAGGCACAGAGTTTTGCATAACTGCTTCTACGATTTTATTCACAGTATCGTTGTCGGTAATTTTCATCTCACTCAGTCTTTTATTATTGGGAAAATCTTTTAAATCTGCATCTTTAACATAATAAAGCGTAATATATTCGGTGTCTGTGATATCATTAAAATCAAACACTTTTGTATTGCTGTCCATAATTTTAATAAAAGTGCTGAATACAGCTTTATCTTCAACTTTTATCCGATAGTTATTTCCGTCTATATAAGTTCTTATATATAAAGCCGAATCACTCGCAGTGATTTTAAGTTCATACGCTTCATATATTGCCTGAATATTAAACTCCGCATTTAATATCTCCCTATCCTCGGCTACTGTAAAAGGCGCAGCCGAATATGATAATTCAAATTCATTAAGCATACGGCTCATCTGTTCATTTGAAACATTCACTTCAATATATGATTGTATGACAGGATTTTCAGGATTCCAGTTATCCATTTTTTCTTGCTGAGTGCATAAATACAGCCTGCCCGCTTTAATCTCTTTAGGTACAGCCTCTTTACTCTTATTTAACAAATCCACAAAATACTCAATAATTTGTGAGTCGGATAACTCAATATCCTGAGTTTTTTCTGAGCTAATAGCGGAATTAGAACTTTCAATAATAGATAACGTTTCGGTTTCTTTCGGCTCGGATTCAACAACATATGTCGCCGGAGATGTTTCTTCCGTAATTGCAGCGCTATTATCAACAGTTGGTTTGCATCCGCATAAAAGCAACACTAAGTTTAATGTTATAAATATAGCGATAAGCGATTTTTTCATCTTCCTTCACCCACCCAAAATCCTAATATAATTCTCAAGCATCACGTCATCTGCCAATATCTCATGAATAGACACGGCAGGAACATAGCACATAATGCAAGTCAGCACATCTTTGCCTAAAACATCGCACTCATAATACGGCATGCCGTCATAATACATAAGCTTTGCCGAACTGACTGTAAAACTTTGTCCTTCCAAATCATCATCCAGCGCAGTAAAAGCCGCTCCCAATGCTTCCTCTAAAGCGACAGACGGCAGCGTTTTGTATACACTGCTTTTTATAAGATACATCTTGCACTCTGTGCAGTTTTTGCCCGATTCAACAAATATCCGCAGATATCCGCCTGTTTTCTGTCCGCTGACCGTCAGCCAGTATAACACCGTGCAGTCTCTTCCCTCGCCCTGAATTTCCTCCGTCAGCTCTATTCCTTCCTGCTCAAAATAATCAGTCAGCCCGCTTACACGCATAAACTCCCGTGCCGACTCAACATACACCTGAGTGCTTGTAATAATTTCGCTGTTTTCCTTAGTTCCGATAAAATAAAGGCCTTCAATGTCTGTCCTGTCAAATTCATGACCACACCAGCCGCTATCTTCCAAGTTTTTAATAAACTCTGCGCCGATTTCATCATCAAGATAAATAGGCTCGGAGTCATAAATATTAATCACTTCCGGCAATTTTTCTATTTCAGCATTGAAATCTATGGTGATATCCAGATAATCCACGAGCTTCACTTTCCCGTCAAACGGATTATAAGGCGTTGCAGTCGGTGTGACAGCAGACTTCTGTGTTGCCGCAACATGCGTTGCATTTACAGCAAGTTCAGGTGATTGTGTGATGGTTTCAGCAATTCTATCCAATTGCATTTCGCTGTTATGTCTGAAAAAATATATCCCAACCAGTAGAGCCAACACAGAGAACACAATAAGCGATATAACTATTATCCTCTTTTTGTTTGTTTTCATTTCACTCTCCCGCAAGAGTCTGCAACCGTCTTTCAAATCTGATTTTCCACTTAGCGTAATATAAAAGTATGTATTTCTTAACTAAATTGTAATATAGTTGCGTACTGATGTCAATTTCTTTCATTTGATTTATAATATTCCATTGATTGCGTCGTTTTTCCATATTATACCACTTCGCCGTAAACCCTGTATACAATTGTATGCCATCTTGTCATAACACCTCTGATATACTATAATAAGTGGAACATTTAAACTGACAAACGGAGAAAAACATGGCTAGAGAATACAATCCGAAAGAAATAGAACCCAAGTGGCAGAAAAAGTGGGAAGAAGCCGCGATATTTAACGCCAAGGACGATACGAGCCTTGAGAAGTTTTATGCGCTGATCGAGTTCCCTTATCCGTCAGGCAAAGGCCTGCACGTAGGCCACCCGCGCTCATACACAGCATTTGACTGCATCGCACGCAAAAAGCGAATGCAGGGATATAATGTGCTTTTCCCCATCGGCTGGGATGCATTCGGTCTGCCGACGGAAAACTTTGCGATAAAAAACAACATCCATCCTGCAGTCGTCACCAAAAACAACGTGGACAACTTCAGAAAGCAGCTTCAGCAGCTGGGATTTTCATTTGACTACTCTCGCGAGGTCAACACAACCGACCCCGCATATTATAAATGGACACAGTGGATATTCATAAAGCTGTTTGAAAACGGATTGGCTTACAAGGCTGAAATTCCGATTAACTACTGCACATCCTGCCAGGTCGGTCTTGCCAACGAAGAAGTGGTAAACGGCGTCTGCGAGCGCTGCGGAAACGAAGTCGTTCGCAAAACTAAAAGCCAGTGGATGCTTAAAATTACAGACTACGCTCAAAAGCTGCTTGATGGTCTTGACACCATCGACTTTATCGAGCGCGTAAAAATACAGCAGCGCAACTGGATAGGCCGAAGCGAAGGCGCAGAAGTTGATTTTGAAGTAAAAGGACACGACTATAAGCTTCGTGTATTTACTACACGTCCCGATACTCTTTATGGAGCAACATACATGGTTGTATCCCCTGAGCATCCAATGATAGAAAAGTTTGCTTCAGATATTACTAATATGACGGAGGTCGAAGCTTATCAGAAAGAAGCTGCATTTAAATCCGACATGGAGCGCACAGAGCTTGCAACCGATAAAACAGGCGTTGAGCTAAAAGGCATAAAAGCAACTAATCCGGTAAACCAGAAAGATATACCGATATTTATTTCAGATTACGTACTCATGAGCTACGGAACCGGCGCCATCATGGCAGTTCCCGGGCATGATACACGTGACTGGGAGTTTGCAACCAAGTTCAATCTTCCCATAATCGAAGTAGTCGCCGGCGGAGATGTCACAAAGGAAGCTTACACGGATTCCGCTAACGGAACTCTTGTAAACTCCGGTATAATAGACGGGCTTAAAGTTCCCGAAGCAAAGAAAATGATAATTGCCTTCCTTGAAGAAAAAGGCTTAGGCGAAAAGACAGTAAACTACAAACTGCGCGACTGGGTATTTTCCCGCCAGCGTTACTGGGGAGAGCCTATTCCGCTGGTTCACTGCAAAGAATGCGGATGGGTACCTATTCCAGAGAGCGAGCTTCCGCTCACTCTTCCCGAAGTTGATGAATTCAAGCCAGGCACGGAAGGTGAAAGCCCTCTTGCTGCAGTAAAAGACTGGATAGAAACAACATGCCCAAAATGCGGAGGACATGCTCACCGCGAGACAGACACTATGCCTCAGTGGGCAGGATCGTCATGGTATTTCCTGCGTTACATCGATCCGCACAACGACAAAGCTTTTGCTTCAAAAGAAGCTCTGGATTACTGGATGCCGGTTGATTGGTACAACGGCGGCATGGAGCATACAACACTCCATCTTCTATACTCACGTTTCTGGCATAAGTTCTTATATGATATCGGCGCAGTGCCTGATCCAGAACCGTATCTTCGCCGCACAAGCCATGGCATGATTCTCGGCGAAAACGGCGAGAAGATGAGCAAATCCCGCGGAAATGTCGTAAATCCTGAGGACATCATTGACGACTTCGGTGCGGATGCATTCAGGACATACGAATTATTCATGGGCGCGTTTGACCAGCCTATTCCGTGGTCAACAAACGGCGTATCAGGATGCAGGCGTTTCCTTGCCCGTACATGGCGCTTAACCGAAATGATTGAGGGTGAAGGCTACTCCGAAGACTTGGAGATGGCAACCCATCTCATGATCAAAAAAGTTACTGAAGATTATGAGACGCTTAAGTTTAACACTGCAATAGCTTCCATGATGAGCTATGTAAATGATGTATATCAAAAAGGCTCAATTACAATCGACGAATTTAAGACTCTGCTCACACTGCTTTGTCCGGTAGCTCCTCATATAGCGGAAGAACTTTGGCAGGAAATTGGCGGCGAAGGCTTCTGCTCACTTACAGCTTGGCCGACTTATGACGAAGCTAAATGCAAAGCTGACACTTTGGAGCTTGCAGTTCAGGTAAATGGAAAAGTTCGCGGACATATTACTGTCGATGCAGGCGCTGATGAAGAGGCTATTAAAGAAGAGGCATTTAAGCAGGAAGGTGTTATAAATTACACTGAAGGAAAGACTATCCGAAAGGTAATCGTTATAAAAGGACGAATAGTAAACATAGTTGTTTCATAATTAAATTTCTCACTGAAGAAGTTGATACAAAAAACCCTGACAGAAAAGTCAGGGTTTTTATTTTTAAACTATATCGTGTCTTTGCTATCTCTTTCCCTGATCGTAGGGTGTTCCTGCCGCTCTTGGAGACTGAGAGTTTTTAGAAGTTAGTGCCAGAACCAGCAGTGTTGCTATGTAAGGAATCATCTTATAGATATACTTTGATATACTTAAATCCTGCAGTATCGGAAGACCAGAATATGTGGCTGCAATAGTCTTCATAAATCCAAAGAAGAAAGCCGCAACCAAAATGCGTTTCGGGTTCCACTGTCCGAAAATCAAAACCGCAAGAGCCAAGAATCCATATCCTGAAACAGTTGCCGAAAAGCTCGTGGACGTGGGAACTACGAAAATCAATCCGCCAAGTCCTGCAAGCGCGCCTGAGATAAGCACACCGGCATAGCGCATTTTATAAACATTGATTCCAACGGAATCTGCTGCCTGCGGATGTTCTCCGCAAGATCTGAGCCTTAATCCAAACTTAGTTTTAAACAGCACAAACGCTGAAACAACCAAAATAGCAAGTCCCAGATAAGTTGTTATATATGTGTTTTGGAAAAACAAATTGCCAACTACAGGAATCTTACCGAGAAGAGGAACACTCTCTATCCTGAATGTATTTGTGAATCCAATTTCTTTTGCGTTTTGAATCATCCTAGCAACAAATGTAGCAAATGCAGGCGCAAACATGTTAAGAGCTGTACCGCTGATAACCTGATTTGCCTTCATGTTAATGGATGCATACGCGTGAAACAGTGAATATAACATTCCTGCAAGTATCGCAACTACGACTGCTATAAGAAGCAGAAGCTGTCCCTCCATATAGTTCTGCAGGATATTAATTGTGAATATACTCGCAAAAGCGCCCATTACCATTATTCCTTCAAGAGCGATGTTTACTATACCGCTTCGCTCCGAAAACATTCCGCCCAATGCTACAACAAGAAGCGGGATTGAGAAAAACATTGTCTGCTGAACCAAGAAATAAATACTGTCCATTATTGTTCCCCCTCCTCGTTTTGTTCATCATCTTTTTTTACTGGTTTGTTTATCACATCTACAAAATGCCCATCAGCCGCGTGTGACTGCTTTTTCAGCTGATAGCGCTGTATAATCTGGCTTACAATCAATGCAAAAGCACTAAAGTAAATAATTATCGCAATTATGATATCAATTATCTCCGGTACAAAATCATAAAGCTGCATATAAAATCCGCCGTTATATATGTATGATATGAAAAGCCCTGAAAAGAATATACCTATCGGATGCGAAAGTCCCAGAAGCGCAACCGATATTCCCGTAAATCCTTCTCCTGCAAGAATGTCCACAACCTCAATGAATTTGCCTGAACCAGCAAGATAGATAAGCCCTCCTGCAACTCCCGACATAGCTCCTGCTATCATCATCGAAAATACTACATTGCGCTTTGCGTTTATACCTGCATATTTCGCTGCATCCTGATTGAGGCCGCATGCTTTAAGCTCATATCCGAATGACGTTTTGCTGAGTATTATATACAGTATTATTACGAAAAATACAGCTACCAGAAATCCGCCGTTGAGGCTGGATCCGCCGAATATTTTGTCAAAACCAAGCTTAGGCATCTCGGCTGTTGCCGCAACAGGAAGCGACTGCGCCCTAAAACTGTCATAAACAGTTTCAACAACCAGCGCATTTACAGTATACATACCGATATAGTTCATCATTATACTAGAAATAACTTCATGAACATTGAAAACAGCCTTTAAAAAGCCCGGCACAAACGCCCAAAGAGCGCCTGCCAACATTGCGCATATCAATGCCACAAGCCAGTGGATAGCACCGAGCTGCGGCATAAGCACGCCTATTACAACGGCAACATAGCCGCCGACTATAAGCTGTCCAGAAGCTCCGATGTTAAACAAGCCTGTTTTAAAAGCAAATCCAACCGAAAGACCAGTCATAATTATCGGTGTTGCGAGGTAGAAAATGTTTCCGATACCTTTTGCACCGCCTGTAAATCCGCCGCGGAGAATCGCCATAAATCCGCCCGGCGCCTGTGAAGGATTCGCAATCAGAAGAATTATAAATCCCACAATCAATCCTGCAACAATCGCCAGAATTGATGAAAGAAAGCTTGCCGCAGTTGTAAGGTTTGCAAGTTGTTTTAGTTTCTTTTTCATGAAACAGCCTCCCTCTTGGCTCCAGCCATATAAAGCCCCAGCTCCTGTTCCGTAACTTTCGCCGGGTTAAGGTCGGCAACAATTTCACCTTCGTATATAACAAGAATCCTGTCGCTTACATTCATTACTTCATCCAGCTCAAGGGATACAAGCAATACAGCCTTACCCTCGTCTCTCTGCCGTATAAGCTCTTTATGTATGTACTCGATAGCACCGACATCCAAACCCCTTGTAGGCTGTACAGCCACCAAAACATCAGGTTCTCTGTCTATTTCACGCGCAACGATAGCTTTTTGCTGGTTCCCGCCGGACATGCTTCTAGTAATTGTCTCTCTGCCTTTTCCGCTTCTTATGTCAAACTTTTCTATAAGCTCATCAGCATATTCGTTTATATCATTCATTTTAAGGAAGCCGTGATTTTGGAATCTGTCTGTAAAGTATTTCTGCAAAACAAGGTTGTATGCCAGATTATAATCCAGAACCAGACCATGTTTGTGTCTGTCTTCCGGTATATGAGACATTCCTGCGATACTTCTGTGGCGTATGCTTTTATGGGTAATATCTTCGCCGTTAAGCTCAATGGTTCCTTTAGCGTCCGCTAAATCCATAAGCCCAGTAATCGCATATACAAGCTCGGACTGTCCGTTTCCGTCAATTCCTGCTATACACAGGATTTCTCCGCGCTTTGCTTTAAGCGATACATCGGTCAAAACATTTTTGTTGCCGTGGCTTGCGCGCACTGTAAGGTTTTTAACTTCAAGCACAGTCTCTTTAGGCTGAGCTTCATCTTTGTCCACTTTAAACTGAACCTTGCGCCCAACCATCAGCTCGCTCATTTTCTCCTTTGAAGTATCTTTAACTTCAACTGTTCCAATATACTTGCCTTTGCGCAGCACCGTGCATCTGTCGGCGACCTCTTTTATTTCATCCAGCTTATGTGTAATGAAAAGGAGTGATTTGCCCTCAGCCGCAAGGCCGCGCATTATCTTCATCAGCTCTTTTATCTCCTGCGGAGTAAGCATTGCTGTCGGCTCGTCAAAAATTAAAATCTCATTGTCGCGGTAAAGCATCTTGAGTATTTCAACGCGCTGCTGCATGCCAACTGTGATGTCTGATATCAGAGCATCTGGATTTACAGAAAGATGATATTTCTCACTCAGCTCCATCACTTTCCTTTTGGCATCTTCCATCTTAAGAACGCCGTATTTTGTGGTTTCTACCCCTAAAATGATGTTTTCGAGCACCGTGAAATTGTGCACCAGTTTAAAATGCTGGTGAACCATGCCTATGCCGTATGCGTTTGCGTCATTGGGATTTGAAACGGTTATCTTTTTTCCGTTTTTCTTAATGGTTCCGCCTTCAGGCTTATACAGCCCGAACAGTATGCTCATAAGCGTTGATTTTCCTGCTCCGTTTTCTCCCAGAAGAGCATGAACCTCGCCTTTTTTGAGCTGCAGGGAAACATTATCATTTGCAAGAATACCGGGGAATTCTTTTGTGATATTCAGCATCTCAATAATATAATCCAATATACTCTACCCCATTCCTTGTATAGTTAAAATTATTATACCTTATATGCTGGCTGTTCGCTAGTTCGGTATTTATAAAAAGTGCTTAAATAAGAAAAAAGGATGCCATATAGACATCCTTTTTATTAAACTGCTAAATTACTCTACAACTGTAACTGCAACTCTTTCTGTTGAAAGTTCGTCTGCTGCTGTAACTGTAGTGTCATTTGGAATAGCGCTTGTTATTCCATCTTCATCAGCCTGAAGCATTCCATAGAGAGCTTCATAATCAGCTTTTGAGAAAGTTTCGAATCTTGAGTTGTCAATCGGGAGACCAACAGCATCAACTGTGATGTCGAGAGTTTCTGATACGCCGCCTTTGAAAGAATCACTGTAGAAGCCTTCAAGTGCCTGCTGTACGCTGATTGCAAGTTCTTTCTTAGCTGAAGTGATAACTGTTTCGGATTCTGATGACTGGTCAACGTCAACGCCGATAACTTTTGCGCCTGCAGCTTCTGCAGCAGCCATTACTGAGTTACCAACTTTTCCGCCGGCTGCGAAGATAACTTCTGTGCCGTCGCCATACCATGATGCAGCAAGTGCCTGATTTTCAGGTGTAGCATCAAAGTTTCCAGCATATGAATATTTGATTTCTATGCCGTCAATACCCATTTCGTTTGCAGCATAGTCAACACCAGCTATAAAGCCGTATCCGAAACGGATAACAGCAGGAACAGCCATTCCGCCTAAGAAACCAAGTTTTGTATATCCGTCTTTAACTGCTGCATAACCAGCCATGAAACCTGACTGCTGCTCAGCATAGAAGATTGAATAAACATTGCTTTCAAT
Organism: Christensenellaceae bacterium; assembly: GCA_963677605.2. Taxonomy (GTDB): domain Bacteria; phylum Bacillota; class Clostridia; order Christensenellales; family UMGS416; genus JAGLOK01. The sequence goes on from CAXXDX010000006.1 coordinate 1,260,076, forward strand.
TCTGAACTCTGTGTATGTTCCGTCCTGTGGGAAACCGTCAAGCAGGATGAAGCTTACATCTGGATATGTATCCTGTGCCTGGAAGATAGCCGGCTCAAAGAGATATCCCGGAGTTACAACAACTTTTGCTCCGCCTTTAACAGCAAGATCGATAGCTGCTACATAAGCGTCAGTTGTTTTTTCTGTGGGTTTGTAGTACTTGTGTGTGATTTCATTTGCTTCAGCATATTCAACAATGCCTTCCCAAGTACCTTGGTTGAATGATTTGTCATCAATGTCGCCGATGTCTGTAATCATTGCAAGCTCATATGTCGGCTCTGCAGATTTACAGCCGGAGAATGCAGCTGCAAGCATCAAAACAGCAACAACAATAGTTAGAAATTTTTTCATGGTTTTCTTCCTCCTATATATTTACCTTTATATTTTTCTAAGGCTCAAGCCTTACTTTTCTATGGTATATGTACACCGACTTTTAGTCAAGTTAATTTTGGGTGTACTGTATAGATTTATAAATATAAAAGAGCAATTATATTTATACTAAACTAAAGGTTTCCTTTGTCGGCGTTTTTTGCATTTTTACTTGCGTTTTCTCTGTCTTTTTTCATTTCTTCCACCGTTTTAGTCTTAAGCCTTGCAGCGCCTTTATAGTTATCATCTGTTGGGATAAGGTTATCTCCCGAGAGCCTTTCTTCTGCTTCGGCAATATCTTTTTCATACTGGGGCAGCCACTCTTTTTGCGCCACAATCATCTCATCTGCCATCTGCCAGATTTCAGGCGGATTAAGAACAGCGCCTGTAAGCAGATCCATCATTAGCGACTGGCGAAGCAAGTCATAGTCACCGTGAACGGCAGCTTCAACAGCCATCCTCTGCACCTGCACCGAGCTGTTGCAGACCGCAGCGCAGCCAAGAGGCAAGTCTCCGACAATCGGTATATTCATTCCGTTGGCATCCACATACCCCGGAACTTCAACAATCGCATCTTCCGGAAGGTTTGTGATACAGCCATGATTTACAACATTGAAATGTCCTCGGTAGAGCCTTCCCGTTTCAAGCCCCTCCAGAATATATGAGCCGTGTTCCTGACCTCTGAACTCACTTCCGAACTTATACGGCTCTTCTTTCATCCAGTTAGGGAAGTCCGTTTCAAACCAATTGCGACCTTCAGTGCAAACACGCAGATATCCTCCGGTTTCTCCGTTAATCCATTTTGAAAGGTCAATCCATTTAGTTATTTCATCCGGCCTTTTCCTGTACCACGGGACATATTCGCTCAAGTGACCGTTGGACTCAGTGCTGAAGTAACCGAAGCGACGGAGCATGTCAATGCGCACTTTTTCCTGAACACTGAATTTCTCATGGCATTCCAAAGCTTCAAGAAGCTTTCCAGTTAAGTCTTCTCCATTGTGCTTTATGCTTATATACCATGTCTGGTGGTTGATTCCGGCGCAGATTATATCAACCTCTTCTTTTTCAAGCCCGAAAGCTTCCGCGATAAGGTGATGTCCGCCCTGTACGCCATGGCAGAGACCGACGGTTTTTACTCCGCCATACTTATTTGCAGCCCATGTCATCATCGCATTCGGATTGGCATAGTTTAATATCATGCAGTCTTTATCCGCAACTTCGCGTATATCACGGCAAAAATCCAGCATTGCAGCGACACCGCGCTGCCCGTACATTATCCCGCCCGTGCACAAAGTGTCGCCCACGCACTGGTCAACACCATATTTAAGCGGTATATCAACATCTGTTGCAAATGCCTCAAGCCCACCTATGCGCACGACTACGAAAACGTACTTCGCATCGCGCACGGCTTCTCTTCTGTCCATTGTAGACTCAATTTTAATATCAAGCCCGTTTTCGTCAATGTCTCTTTGACATAATTGTGTGACCATGCTTAAGTTCTGTTCGTTTATGTCTGTAAACGAGATATTGATATCACAAAATTCCGAAACTGAAAGCAGATCCCTTAAAAGAGTTCTGGTAAACCCGATGGATCCCGCACCTATAAAAGCAACTTTAAAAGACATAATTACCTCCGACAATATAATTATCTATTATTTTATAATTAAATTAGATTTGATGTTTTCATTAAAATGTCTTTTTTGCGAAAATGTAAACTATTGTGACTTTACTCCCAGCTTGAGTTTAAAAAATTCTTCCTGTATTTCTGCGGAGATATTCCTTCAAGCTTTGAAAAAAGTGCGGTGAAATACTGTCTGCTGTTAATCCCCACATAAAGACACAAGTCCGCAATGGGTATATCCGTATTTTCAAGCAGCTGCTTTGCTTTTGTGATTCTCTCGCGATTTATATAGTTTGCAATAGTATACCCTGTATGTTCCCTAAACTTTCTTTGCAAATAATTTTTGTTCATGCCAGAAGCTTTTGCCACATCCTCAGCCATTATCTCCTCGTGATAATTTAGCTTAATATAATCTATTGCCTTATTTATATATACAATATGCTTTGCTTTCGGCATTCTGCTCTTCTTATCATAAAGGTGCGCAGTCTTAATCAAAATCTGTGCTGCCTGAAGCTGTACGAGTCTTTCATCTCCTTTTGATGAAAGCTCGCTTAAAATTGTGCTTATATACGGATAAATATCCGCTCCGTCCGAAAATACTGCAAATTCCTTTTTGTCGCGGAAGAAATCAGAAGCAAGAAATCCATCGCCCAATAGTTCTCCCATGTCAGGTTTAGCCACTGTTTTTTCAAACATAAACTCAAGATTCATCATTCTGCAGCGCTCGTCATCCATCTTTATTCTGTGAGAAATTCCCGCATCAATGAGTATCATATCGCCTGCAGTTAAAAGAAACTCATTTTGTATAACTTCAATAGAGCATTTTCCGCCGGCAACATACATTATCTCTATTCGCCCATGAGAATGCGGCTGCATCTTATAATTTTCCCAGTTTCTGAAATAATATGCTGCGATTTTTATTTTGTGTGGTTCGCTGTAGTTATCTATATCATAAAGGCTCATCTCATACTCCTTTAAAAAATAATAACACCATCTATCCAATAGGTAAACAAATTGCTTTTTTGCAAAATAACTATATGGTAAAATAAAGCTCCAGACTAAAATATTCGGAGGCTGTTATGGAAAAAGACAAACTTGTAAAGCTGTATGAAGACCGCGGTTTTTCGCAGGAGAAAATAAAGGGCGCAGTTAGCATCATTGAGGAATTGGAAGCACACCTGATATCAGACTCAACAGATCTTGAAAACTGCAGCGTAAACAACATAAAAGATTACATCGCAATTCTTCGCGAAAAAGGAGAAATCGAGCTTGACACCATTATGGCTATGGCAAGGTATTTTTACATAACAGGTAAAAATGAAATATACATCTTTTTCACAAAGCTTGTTGGAGGAATGGGCGTAATTGAAAACATTAAAAAAAGAACGATAAAATATACTAAAGCCGAAACTGCCGACAAAGTTTTTGAAGGCTTTGCATGTCCGCCTTTGGGTACGCCTATTGAAGAAGTTCCCAAATACACAAAAGAGCTTATGCGCCGCATTAAAGATAACATCGAACCCGAAACATATCAAAAAATTCTTACAGGCAACAACCACGGCATACCGGAAGAGTCCATGAGCAACGAAAAAGAGCTTTATGAAAAGGCTGACACTCTGGAACAGTACCTGAAAGAAAGACATGAAAGAAAGGTTAGTGAGCTTCAGGAGTTCTGCGATGCGAAAAGAGTCTGGTTTGAACAGGATATTACGCAGCCAGTAGTGGACTATGTTAAATCCAATCAAGAAATACTGTCTGCCGTAAAAAAAGGAAATAAGCTCTATGTTACAAAAATACCATATGACACTGTTGGTTTTTTAAACGCCGAAAACGACATCCAGAAAAACTACAGCGCCTGCCACTGCACCTTCGCAAGAGAAGCGATATTAAGCGGAGATGTAGACATCCCGTCGGACTGGTGCTATTGCAGCGCAGGTTTTGCAAAGTTTCCGTTTGAGCAGATATTGGGAAGAGAGCTTAATGTAAAAGTATTAAATACCGCGCTTGACGGCGACGGCTTCTGCAGGTTTGAAATAGACCTCGGCGAAAATTAAACTTTCAATTCATAGTCTCCGTTTTTAATCATTTCAACAAAGCCTGATATATTATCAGGCTTATTATATAAATATACTCCTGATGAAATATCCTGCTCCTGATGAAAATCTGAGCCTGCAAGCTTTATAAGATTGTTTTCCTGCGCCCATTCGTTTGCTGTTTCGTTTTTGCTGTCATGCCTTGGATTTCCGTTAAAAACTTCCACGCCATGCAGATACAAAGGATCCGGCAGTTCGCAGTATCCTCTGTACGGGTGCGCCGAAATCATAATTCCGCCTTCGCTTTTGACTAAATCAAACAAATCCTTTTGCTTATAGAAATAGATTTCCTTGGTTTTTCGCAGAAAATCAGGCTCTAAGCCATAAACAAGCAGATCGCAGCGCACATCGACAAGCGAGATTTCCATGCCATAGAGCACATGAAGGCCCTTCTTTTTGCCTTCCTCTCTTAGTGCCTCAAATCCTCGAATGAAATTATCAGCCGTATTCTGCCAGTCTCCGTTTTTTGCAACACACCCGCCTTTGCTTACGTGGTCGGTTACAATCAATCCGCTATAGCCGCTGTCTGAATAAATCTCGGCAATTCTTTTAGATGTCACCTGACCGCAAGGGCTTGATTCAGCAGTATGCGTGTGTGTCTCATATAAATATTTCTTTTTATTATCCATATTAATTATATTATAGACTTTCTAAATTTTTTATCTGTCTGTCTCTGAAGGAACATGCTTAAACTCTAAGCTCGTATTCTCCTCTTTTAATGATGTCCACAAACTCCATAATGTCTTTTGGATTATTATCCAGAGAAATTCCCGAGGATATGTCGCCGTATTCATGATAGTCTGAACCGGATATCTTTATAAGGCCATGTTTTTCTGCCCACCTCTTAGCCTTGTGGTTACGGCTTTCGTGCCTTTTGTTTCCGTTATAAACCTCAGCTCCGTCCATAAATTTTGCATCGGGCGGGCCGCTTTGTCCCCTGAACGGATGCGCCGCAAAAATAAGTGCTCCTTCTGAATGCACAAGCTCGGAAAGTTCGTCCGGACGGAGATAGTAAACATTTTCATGACTATAGAAAAAGTCCGGCTCAAGCCCGTAAACCAGATAGTCCCTATAAGGCGGGCTCAGTGCGATTTCCGCTCCGAACAATACATTTATCCCCTGCTTTATGCCTTCGTTTTTGGCGTTTTCATAGGCTCTGACAAAGTTGTCAACCTTTCTGTCCCATGTCCCGTTTGTGGAAGAAAAGCCCCATGAGCCGACATGGTCAGTAATTATAATGCCGTCATATCCATGCTCTTTATATTCAGTAACAACGTCTTTTGCATATACCAAAGCGCATGGGCTGGCTTCTGCTGTGTGTGCGTGAGTTTCATATAGATACTTCTTTTTTTGTTCCATAGCGGTTATGAGTTTAAAATAAATTAATTAATTATTCAAGTGAAATAAGGTATAATATAATAAATAATTACATAAAGGAGAAAAATAATGGCTGAATTTACAAAAGTCTCAGGCAAAGAGATTTGTGATATTAAAATATATGCGCTAAGCACATGCATATGGTGCAGAAAGTGCAGAACTTTTTTTGAAGACAATGAAATAGCTCATTCATATTGCTATATAGATTTATTGGAACAAGACGAACAAGACGAGATAGAAGAGATGCTGGGCGAACATACTACGATAATTTCATATCCGATAGTTTTTGCTGAAGGGCATGATGTTGTGGTGGGTTACAATGAAAGAAAACTGAAAAAAATCATCGAGGCTCACGAGAATGAATGAGAAAACCCTAAAGCGCTATGAACAGATAAAGGAGATTGCCGAAAAAGGCGGATACCACTTAAATCCTGATGAGGAAATGACGATAGCCCTAATAGACGGGTTGGTAGTAAACAACGAAAGATACGGCGATGAAGTGTGTCCTTGCAGGCTTTTTCGCGGCACGCTTGAAGACAACCTTGACATAGTCTGCCCGTGTTACTACAGGGATGATGACCTTGCTGAATACGGCTCATGTTTTTGCGGGCTGTATGTAACTCAGGAAGTCATCGAAAACGGCGGTCCGGAAGCACAGGTTCCAGAAAGGCGTCCTCCTCTTGAAGTTCGGCAACAAGAAAAGGCACAAGAAAAAAGCGCTGATTTAGGGGGGCTTTCACATCCGGTGTATAGGTGCAGCGTCTGCGGATATTTGTGTGCAAACACAAACGCTCCTGCGGTCTGCCCTATCTGTAAGGCAAAAAGAGAAAGGTTTAACAGATTTATCTAGCATAAACACATGTATTTATTCGACAGGGATATATCAAATTGGGTGAAGTGGGGAGAAGTATATCAGGATATTGATGCGTTTTCTTTGCTTATTAAGCATATCTTCAAAGTGGAAGGTCTTCCGCTTATGGATGTCAAAAACACTACACCCGGCACGAATGCAGTATTTGACTGCGGAAGATATATAGTAAAAATATATGCACCTCCGGAAACGGGTATATCCGGAAGCGAGTACAGAAGCGAGCTTGAAGCTTTGCGCCGGGCATCGATGCAAAACGTTCCGGCTCCTCACATTTTTGCATGCGGAGTGGTTGTTGATAAATACGACTTTAATTATCTTATTACAGAAAAAATAAGCGGAACCGAAGCAACAAAAATCATACTTGGATTAAGCTATGATGAAAAGTTTCAGTTTGTTAAAAAGCTGAACCAGCTTCTTGCCGGTATAAACACAAGAGCGCCGCTTGCACAAGCTGAACTAAAAACAAAAGTGCTTCACAACAAAAGATGGGATATTTTCAAAGAACCCGTGAGAGAACAGGTAAAAAAAATAGCCGAAAGCATGAAGTTTATGAATATGGTATATGTTCACGGCGATTTAACCGGAGAAAATATCATTATGAACAAGGACAAAATAACGCTGATTGATTTTAGCGACGCAAGGTCCGCACCTCATTATTATGAATATCCGCCGATAGTTTTTGAACTGTTTAACCATGATAAAACGCTCTCCGGTCTCTTTGCTCAGGGCAAAGGAGATTTTGTGGAGGATTTGTTTCTCGGAACAGTCCTGCATGAGTTTGGCGCAAACTTTGTGAAAGATATTTGTTTAAACCACCTTCATATTAATCCGGAAGATTTAGATGACATCTATCAGATAAAAAAACATATACGAACGCTTGGATAAAAAAAGAAGCCGTCAGGCTTCTTTTAAACTTTCAGATTCTTTCATTTTCTTAGCTTTATAAAAATACACACTCAGCGGCCACCACAGTATCGCAAATATCGGGTAAATCGCCCAGATAACATTCGGACTGCTTATGTAGTTTGCAGTTGTAAAAAATATCATTGATACACCCGTTACCCACACGGAATATATAAAGGGCTTTTTCCTGTTTGCATAATAAAGGCTTATGACTGCCACAATCTCGGGATATAGGAGATATAACGACCAGAAATACTGCGGATATATAATAATATTAAGAGCAACATAATATGCGGCAAAAACCATAAGGCTTAAAAGCAAAAACCATATACGGTGAATATGCTTTTTAAGCGCAATGCAGACAGGCCACCAAACTGCTGGAAGTATAATGTACAGATGCCACGGATGAAATCCGGGAGTCATAATATAGTATATCGCTGAGTGATATGCGATAATGACTGCCGCACCTATTACGGCAAACCATGTGGATGCCGCCTTTTTCCCCAGAAGCATTACAGCCGGCCACCAAAGAAAATAAAACACAGTGTACTGAAACCAAAGATACTCAGGCGTATTCAGAATGTTTATCAGCGCCAGCCATGCTATTGTTGCCGCCGTCATTGCTATGCTGTATAGTTTTATGCGATTTTTGTTTTTTTTTAGCATAAACATTGACATAGGCCACCACAAAGCTGCATATGCGGGATAATAAAACCATATATATTGAGGCGATGCAATGTAATTTACCAACGCTAAAAATGCGATAAGAAATAAACTTGCAACAACCGAAAACAGCTTATATTTTTTTGCACTGCACATGATATAGCTCAAAGGCCACCACAAAACCGCAAACGACGGATATATAAACCATATTACATTTGGCGATGATACAAGATTTACAACCAGAAAGAAGATACATGTATACAGCGACGCAACTACAGAGAATGCCTTATTCTTCCCTTCTGCAGGAAGATACATTGCAAGCGGCCACCACCATACAAGAAATGTTGGATATATAAACCAAAGATAAGCCGGCGATGTAATAAAATTCAGCAAGAAGAAAAACACAGTAACAAGTATGCTTGCTGCAACCGAAAATATTCCATACCTTTTATTTGACGCAAAATACATCGACATAGGCCACCACAAAACGACGAACGTCGGATATATAAACCATGGGTGTGACCATGATGTAAAGAAATTTACTGCAAACAAAAACGCAATAATCAAAAGCGAAGATGTTACGGAAAACATAAATGAGCGTTTCATTTTATCACTTCTTTCTGTGATTCAGCCACACAAAAAACATAGCAAGCGGCCACCAGAGGACTGCAAACGTAGGGATTACAAACCATATTACTTCAGGATAGAAATATAGATTTATAAAAGCCAAAAGGCCGATAATAAGAAGGCTTCCCCATACTGAAAACAAAAGATTGTTCAGGTGGTTCGTCTTTCTTTTTTCCTTTCCGGGTTTTACTCCTGATGCTTTCATGAGATCGGCTTTTATTTCATCAATATCACCAAAGTCGACTATAGCTTTATTAACGGCATCCTCTTCGGCTTTTCCGGAATCTACAAGGTCTTGAACCTTCTCTTCCAGATTAAGAATAATTTCCTGTTTGATATTCTCTTTTTCCTGACTTTCCGGAATACCTTTAAACAGCCCTTCTACATAATCTTTTATGGTCATCATTTATCTGCCTCCATGAATAAATTTATAATCTCTTTTGTCTCTTGCCATTCTTCTGCTTTCTCTCCGAAATATTCCCTTCCTAAAGCAGTTACCTTATAGTACTTTCTTTTTCTGCCGTGGGTTATCTGCCCGCTGTAGGATACTATATACTCATTTCGTTCAAGTCTCTGAAAGACTGCGTATAGCGTTGCTTCTTTAATTTCGAACTGATTGTTTGTCCTTTTAGTAATTTCCTTTGATATCTCATATCCGTATCGGTCTTTTTCAATAATCAATTTTAAAATAATAGCATCAAGATGACCGCGGATAGTATCAGAACTCAGCATACTTTTACCTCCGAATTGATAGAGACATGCATTACTCTGTCTCATAGGGTAATTATAGTCGTGTGGTTAAGTTATGTCAAGGCAATAAATAAATTTTAATATAAACAAAAACGGTAACGCCTTTATATTGTATATATATGCCTATTATGATATTCTTCATTAATACGGCAAGGAGAAAAAATGAAACAAAGGGATTTATTGCATGGAAGCATAACAAAGCATATATTAAGGCTTGCGCTGCCTTCTATAGCCGGCATGTTTTCAATAACTATATTTAACCTGACGGATACATACTTCGTTTCACAGCTGGGCACAAATGCGCTGGCGGCTATGGGCTTTACATTCCCAGTTGTAATGATTGTGGGAGCTATGGCCTCAGGAATAAGCATGGGCGCAGCGTCTCTTTTGTCCCGCGCAAAAGGCGCAAAGGACTTTCACCTGATGCAGCGCATCGCAACAGACGGCATTTTGCTTTCTTTGATTTTCGTAGCCTTTGTAAGCGTAATCGGAATGTTTACTATGGATCCTGTTTTTAAAGCTCTCGGAGCAGATGAAATCACGCTGCCTTTGGTAAAACAATATATGAGCGTATGGTATATCTTCGTTGTTGTAGCCGTAACTCCTCCTGTTTGTGACTCAGCAATGAGAGCAAGCGGAGACATGATGCGCCCGTTTATCGTAATGATAATAATAGCTGTTATGAATATTGTCCTTGATCCGCTGCTGATACATGGCTACTGGATTTTCCCGAAACTCGGCATAAAAGGCGCAGCAATAGCAACTATTGTCTCCAGAGCCTGCGGAATGATTGCCACGCTTTCTTTTGCGCACTTTCATCATAAACTTATATCATTTAAATACGAAAACATAAAAGAGCTTTTTTCATCATGGAAAGGTATTTTAAAAATAGGCGTGCCCTCCATTTCAGTTCAGCTGATGCCTCAGGTTTTAAGAACTGTCTTTACAGCGCTTGTGTCCTCCGTTGCCGGAGCTTCCGCAATTGCTGCGATTGCAATAGGCCAGAGACTTGAAAGCTTCATTACATTGATAATAAACGGAATAGGCTTGGCCCTTGTGCCCATTGTTGGACAAAACTGGGGAGCAGGACAGTATGACAGAGTTTATGAAGCAAGAAAAAAAGCTATAACATTCGCACCGGTTTACTGCCTTGCGGTTTTCATTCTGTCTCTGTTTTTGGCAAAACCTGCTGCTTCAATTTTTACTGACAATGCGGAAGTTATAACATACAGTGCGTACTATCTGTGGATAATGATTTTCGGCTTAATAGGATTGACCATCGCAAACTGGCTGAGCAGAATGTTTACTACGATAGGCCGTCCGTTATGGTCAGTTATTATAAACATTGCAGGTACTATGCTAATAATTGTGCCGCTTGCATATCTGGGCAGAGCCATTATGGGATATATAGGGATACTTTCGGGTGTTGCGCTTGGACAGATATTGGTTGGATTAGGATCAATGCATCTTGCAAAGCACAAAATGGAGCTTGAAATAGCTTAGTTTTTATAAAAGCCTTACTTTTCTTACAGCATCCATCTGCGATATTTTCGCTGCAATGCTTTCATTTATTCCATGAACATCCATAAGCATCGCGCCGCGTCCGTTCTTTACAACGCTGTTTAAGCTTATTACTTCAACACCGCCTTCAGACAGAAGCTTTTCAATGTGATACGAACAGTCTTTGCTGTCTTCAAAAAGAACACTGAGTCGAGTTTCCTGCTTTTGTCCCATATCTATATCAGGATAATTTACTGAGTTTTTTATATTGCCGTTAATTACATAGTCTTTAATCTGGGTTACTGCCATTTCCGCACAGTTGTCCGTCGCTTCTTTTGTGGATGCTCCCATGTGAGGCAGACAAATTGTATTTTTCATGCTTAATACTCTTTGAGTGGTAAAATCGGTTACATATTTTCGTAATATGTCAGAATTCAGAGCCTCTTCGAGTGCGTCCTCGTCAACAAGCCCAGCACGCGAGAAATTAAGCAATACGCTGCCTTTTCTCATCATCGAAAAGAAATCTCTGTTTATCATCTTTTCAGTATCACTGTTAAGAGGAAGCGCGAGAAGAATATAATCAGCATCTTCAACGGTCGACAAAGCCGACTCTTCAGGCTCAAGATAAATCTTAAGCTTTTTAGGCTTTTTGCCTTTTGCAAACGAAGGCGAATAACAGCTTATTTCCATTCCCATGGCATTAAGAGTGTTTGCAAGGATGCTGCCTATTTCGCCCATTCCGATTATCGCAGCCTTCTTACCAAGAAGTTCGCTGCCGTTAAACTGTGATTTGCCTTTTTCGATTTTAGAAGCAATCTCTTCTTCTCCGTTTAGAGTTTTAACCCAGTTAATGCCGGAAACAACATCTCTTGAGGCCATGAGCATTCCTAAAAGCATAAGCTCTTTTACTGCATTGGCATTGGCTCCCGGTGTGTTAAATACGACCACGCCCTCGCTTGCGCATCTATCTTTTGGAATGTTGTTTGTCCCGGCACCGGCACGAGCAATCGCCAGAAGATTATGAGTATCAATATCATGCATCTTGGCGCTTCTTACAATAGCCAAGTCTGCATGCGATATATCATCGCATTCGCTGAAATCCGAACCAAATAGTCCAATTCCTTTTTCTGAAATGTTGTTAAGCAGAAAATATTTATACATAAGAGCCTCCATGTGGAGTTATCCTATTCAATGTTAGTAAAATTGCTTTTAATTTTCAACAAGACCTTTATAAATATCTCTTTTTCATCATCTGAAATATTTTTCCAAAGTATTTCATTCATATTGCTTGATATATTAACTAAATTGGTTTCAATGTCCAAACCTTTATCTGTCAGCCCAACTTTCTTTGATCGCATGTCATCCGGATTTGGAATATACTCAACCATTCCCCTTTTTATCAGCTTTGAAACAAGAGCTGTAACAGTCGATCTGTCTTTTGTTATCGCATTTGAAAGCTCCGTCATCGTCATCTCGCCGTTAACAATCAAATTATATAAAATTTCGCCGTGGGAAGGCGCGACTTTTTCACATCCTATCCTTTTAAGCTCATCGTTTAAATATTTAATTATCAATATCCTTGTGTCACCTATGGTTCTGGGTATTTTGTCCAAATAGTCTAAATACATCACGATTCACTCCTCTAATTATGAAAACCCACTTTGTCCATAAAATCTATCAGTTTTTGAGTTGCTGGATTTTTAAGCTCCTCAATATCACCATGTTCAATAATCTCGCCTTCATCCATAAATATAAAGTACTCGGCAAACGACTGAACAAAACCTATTTCATGCGTGACAAATATAAAATCTTTGCCAATGTTTTTAAGTTCTTTTATAGCCTCCAGCACTTCATGAGTTAAAATCGGATCAAGTGAAGCCGTGGGTTCATCCAGCAAAATTATATCCGGATCGGTGGAAAAAGCTCTTGCTATAGATGCTCTTTGCGCCTGTCCACCGGATACATTCTTGGGAAGCTTATCTTTCTGCTCGATAAGATGAAGCATGCCAAGCAGTCTGTCCGCTTTTTCTTTAGCGGCTTCTTTTGAATATCCGCGAGTTTTTTCCAAAATCAAAGTAATGTTTTTTTCCAGAGTAAGATGAGGAAAAAGATTATGTTTTTGAAAAACATAGCCAATATGTTTTTGATATTCGCTCTTTATCTCTTCGCTTATTTCAAAATTATTTATTTTAATCTGCCCGCTCTCGGGAAACTCTATTCCGGCAATTAGCCTTAATAGGGTGGATTTCCCGCATCCGCTGGCACCAATTACGGCAATCGACTTATAGCCATCAAGCTTTATGCTCAAGTTCTTGAGGATAAGTTTATCATAAGACATGTGCAGATTTTTCAGTTCAAAATTCATGAAGTATATTTCCTTTCCACATATCTGGTAAGCAGTGAAAGCGGAACAGTTATTACAAGATATGCACCCCAAAGCACAAGGTAGCCCTCAGTGAACGCAAAAGTTTTTGACTGTATAAGCTTTATGGAATAAAAAATTTCAGTCACCGCTGTCAGGTATAGCAAGGAAGATCCCTTTATAATATAGGAAAAATTATTCATCAGAGGCGGCATAAGCGGCTTTATTATCTGAGGAACTATTATGTAACGGTACCTTTGATATTTTGTGAAACCGTATAAATCCATTGCAATAAACTGATCACGGTCTATTGACGAAATCACGCTTTTATATACATTGGCCATATAAGGTCCCATATATGCAGTTATAGCCAGTATACCGAGCATATAATCATTATGGCTGTTAAAAGCTGTGCCTATGAAATATGATGTGATAAAAACAAGTACCAAAAGCGGAGTTCCCATCATGACTTCTATAAATATATTTGCAAAGCTCTTAAAAAAATATACCGGGCTTTTCTGCATTACATAGAGAATAAATCCAAGTATCATTCCGAAAACAAGGGACAGCCCGCTTATTATAAGAACATTTTTCATCCCTTCAAAAAGAAGGTCCGAATAATCAAATATTAAACTTATATTGAAATTATTTGTTGACGCACGCACAACGACAAAAGCAATAAATGCGGCGTATAAAATCAAGGCTGCAACAAACTGTGCAGCCTTGCTGATATTTTTTGTTTTAATCATAGATATAAATATCCATTGTCGTGCCTTCCCCGAAACTTGCGGCAATCTCATCATTGTATTTCTCGCGAATCTTGTCATAAACTCCGCCGTCGTCATCAAGGCTTTCGATATACTCATTTGCCTTAGCGAGAAGTTCAGCGTTGCCCTCCGTTACCGCCATTCCGATTGGAGACACATCAAACGCGCCCCAAAAAACTCTAGTTGTGTCGGGGTATGCGTTATTTGCTCCAATAATGACTTCAGGACTCATTATCAGTATATCCGCTCTACCCTGAGAAACTTCAGTAATCGCGCTCGCTTTATCAATTGCCTGCTCCACCGTAAATCCTTTTGATTCAGGTATAGATGTAGAAATCTGACCGGCGAGACCTATAAACTTAGTTTCTTCAATCGCCCACACTTCATCTACAGATGTGTTTTCTGTAATACCGTATTTGTCAGCATATTCGCTGTTTAAAAGCCCAATAATTTTGAAATAAAAATATGGGTTTGAAAAATCCACTTTCTTTTCTCTTTCCTCAGTTATTGACATTGATGCTATTGCTATATCGATGTCTCCTGTTTCAAGAGCGGGTATAAGGGTTGAAAAATCCATATTAACCACTTCAAGCTCAAGCCCCAGCATGTCTGCAAGCCCCTGAGCCACATCCACAGAAATTCCCGAAGCCTCATTATTATCGTCAAAAGTCTCAAAAGGCGGATACTGCAAATCCATTCCCACCTTAAGAACGCCGTTTTCTACTGTCAGACTTGATTCATCGTTACTTTGTGCTCCGCATCCTGCGAAGGAAGCAATCATAACAGCCGCTGTCACAAACATTAAAATCTTTTTTACCATTTCCGGCCTCCTGTATTTATTTTGATGTCCAAGTTAATTTAATAATAGTCCTTTTTTCAATTTGCGTCAATACTCAACAGCTGGGATAAACTATTTTTTAAAGCTCCAAACCAGAGTTTTGTCGCTGGCTTATATTGAGAAATTACATGTAGCCCCCTAATCTCCGTACGGTATTGTCTTTCATATTTGCCCTGCTTCTTTAATTTATTTTATCCCATTACCTATTATAGCTTATTGATACTAATTATTGCCATTAAAGATAATTTTGTACCATTATTCCCCTATTATAGATATTAATGCTATAAGTTGATGTTATTTATCTAATAATTTTAAATTTCACTGAATAATTACACAGTTTTAGGTTCCATATTGTTTATTTTGACTGTAAAATGATTATATAGGATTTAGTGTGTATTGACAGGTTAAAAAAGATAAGTTTATGTTGAAAAACTTAAATAAATTTTCAGTTATCAAAAAAACGGCTGTTATAATTATTGCTGTTTTTTTGGCTGTGTCATTTTGTGCTCCAAGCAGCATAATAATCAGGAATTCTGCCCATGCCGAGCCCGCCGAAGAAAAATTAATAAACGGCAAAAAGGTCAAAAAGGTCAATGGCCATTGGGCTGCAGCAGAAGAAATCATCATAAAATATAAAAGCGATATAACGAACGAGCAGAACTCAATCGCATTAAACGAAATAGATCCTTCATACGAAACGCTTTCCAGCAAAAACACAGTAAAAATAAAAGTTCCTGAGGGAAAAACTCTTGAGGAATATATTGCCGAGCTTAACGCCAACGGCGAAATAGCATTTGCGCAGCCAAACTACCTTTACACATTGGATGCAACCGTAGACGATCCTTATACAGATCCTTCGGCCGGCGCCAATTATCAATGGTATCACGACATGATAAATACCTTTGAGGCGTGGGACTATGCGACAGGCACAGGCATCACGGTTGCAATAATAGACACCGGTGTTGACACCGATCACGAAGATTTAGTAAGTCAAATAACTTCTCAGTATGACTATTACGACGAAAATGCCGATGCGGAAGATGACAACGGACACGGCACGCATGTTGCAGGCATTGTTGCGGCACAGTCAAACACTCTTGGCGGAGCAGGCATTGCGCCTAACAGCAGTTTGATGATACTGGATGTTTTCTTTAAAGATGCCGACACAGGCGATGCCGGCGCATACACTACCGACATCATAGAAGGAATAGACCATGCGCGGATTAACGGCGCTGATGTTATAAACATGTCCCTTGGCTCCTATCAGGATCCTGAAAGTACGGAATATTGGGACTTGGCTTTCGAAGCTGCTGTAGACACTGCGGTTGCAAGCGGAGTCGTTGTAGTAAGCTCTGCCGGAAACGATGCAGTATCCGACGGCGCTCCCGACTATGCGTATCACAGACCCAGCGATTATGATACTGTAATTTCCGTAATATCAACAGATTCGGATGACAGCATATCATCCTTTTCAAACTACGGCCCATTAAAAGATATATCAGCACCAGGCGGTTATATAGTTTCAACATACTTCGGTGGAGGCTATGCTGCCTTAAGCGGCACATCCATGGCATCGCCTGTTGTTGCAGGAGTTGTAGCCCTTATTCTCTCTGCAGATCCGACGCTTACAGTCGATGAAGTTAAAAACATATTATATTCCACGGTAGATGATTTAGGCGCTGAAGGAAAAGACGACTATTACGGCTGGGGCAGAGTAAACGCTGAAGCTGCTGTCCGCATGGCACTTGATATGGTCTACAAGATGGGAATAGATCAGGATACAGCGACTGTCGAAATAGACAGATCAGTTCAGCTTAACCCTGTATATTATCCAAGCACAGCAACAAACAAAAACGTTACATGGTCATCCGGCAACGAAGCCGTTGCGACAGTCGATGCAAGCGGAAATGTTACAGGCGTATCTCTTGGTACTGCAACCATAACTGTGACATCCGAAGACGGCGGATATCAGGCGACATGCGACATTACAGTAGAGCCAGTATCTGTAACGGGTGTTACGCTTGACCGCAGTGCAATTGAAATAATAATCGGCGGAGACGACACGCTTGTTGCAACAGTAGCCCCTGCAGATGCAGCAAACAAGAACGTAACATGGTCATCCGACAATGAAGCTGTCGCTACAGTAACACAGGGCGGTTTTGTCCAAAGCGTTTCAATAGGCACAGCAAACATTACAGTTACCACCGAAGACGGCAGCCATACAGCCGCCTGTGTGGTGACAGTGTCTCCTATACCGGCAGACGGCGTCACGCTTAACAAGACTTCGGTTACATTATATGAAGGCGCGAGCACTATACTTAAAGCTACAGTATCACCGAACACTGCAGCGAACAAAAACGTTACATGGACTTCGAATAATCCAAGCGCAGTAACAGTTGATACAAACGGAATGATAACAGCAGTTGCAGCAGGAAGCGCAACAATCACAGTAACCACCGAAAGCGGCGGACATACTGACACATGCACAGTCACAGTCAGCACACTTTCACCAGTTACCGTTGACGAAACTATAAAAGTAAAATTGTCAATCGGCAGCGTGACCACACTCCCAATCTACGTGGATGGAAACTATAGCGTACTGGGAGGAAGCGGTGATGCGCTTGAACGTCAACAGTATCATGTTGATGTTGAAGGCAGCGTATTAAAGCTATATTATGGCTCAACGGAAATCGCATCCGGCACATCCATCACTCTCACACAGCACGAAGCTACGACAGGCAACAATTTCATATGGATGGACAACACGGAACACGGAGACAGCGGATATCTCGGAGACATGGTGTTTACCATTTCCGGTGGATATATTCAGGCTGTAAACCACGTATATATTGAAGATTACCTCTATGGCGTAGTTCCTCACGAGATGAGCAACTCATGGCCGGTGGAAGCCTTAAAAGCACAAGCAATTGCCGCAAGAACATATGCAGCAAGCAACATAGGCGGCGGATCATATGATGTAGTTGACACTTCATCCGATCAGGTTTATGAAGGTTATGACGCAACTCTCACAAATGCGATTGCAGCAGTAGATGCAACAGGAAAACAGGTTCTGCAATATGGGAACTCATTGATTATTGCTTACTACGCCGCGTCAAACGGCGGATATACTGACATCCCTTATCATGTATGGGGCAGCGGTACGGATATGCCGTATGAAATATTTACAGATTCATATGATGTTGCGAACTCGTCAAGCCCGTATGAGATGATTCACTTCCCGGCAGTTATCGACGGGGGCAATCCAGTAACAGTGTCGGATAACGTTGACGGTACACCCAGCATAACAAATGCAGTAAGCTACATAAAGCAGCGCATACTGGACAGCGGACAGCTCGCAGGCGTTACAAGCGTAAGCCAATTTGAGCTGACAGGCGTATTAAACCTTGCGCCGCACACATATGACACCGACGGCGGAAGCGAAGACCATTCGAGAGTTCCTCCCATCGGGGACAACGACTGCGTGGACTACGTCATGGCAACAGGTACGTTTACCGTATCCGTCGGCGGAGGCGCTAACCAGGAAGTATCAAGCATTGAGCTTGACCTTAGATATTTTGACGCAGCAAACGGAATCACAACATATCAGGTGTTTAACTTCACCTCGCTTCGCTTGTTTGTAATCGAAGGCGATTCTGTAAACGGGTGGTCTATCTATCACAGAAGATACGGCCACGGCGTTGGCATGAGCCAGCGTGGTGCTCAGCAGAGAGCAAACAACGGGCAGGATTATAATGACATACTGGCGTTTTACTACCCCAACACCTCAAGGGTAACGCTTAGCTATACACAAAATGCACTTACATCAAACACACCCGCAACCGATGATTCCAATGCAGAAATATCGGTAAGCGATTACCTTAATGTAAGGCTCGGTCCCGGAACGGAATATACCATCGTAGGCACACTACCAAACCTTGCCAGAGTAAACGTGACATCCGCGTATTCGGGCGGCGGTGACTGGCACATGATAACTTTCGGCGGAATAAACGCATATGTCCATTCAGACTATGTGACATTAGATGCCTATGTTGAGCCAACAGGCGTAAGCCTTGACCAAAGCGCTATAACGCTTGCAGTATCAGCCGATCAGACATTGGTTGCAACGGTTAGCCCGTCTAACGCCAGCAACAAAAATGTTACATGGCAGTCCAGCAACACCGATGTTGCTACAGTTGATGCAAACGGCAAAGTTACAGCTGTTGCAGAAGGCTCTGCAACAATTACGGTCACAACCGAAATCGGTTCCCACACAGATACATGTGATGTAACTGTTGTAATTCCTGTAACGGGAGTCTCGCTAAACAAGAGTTCCACTTCTCTGAGCACAGGAAAAACGGAAACATTAGTTGCGACAATAACGCCTTCGGATGCCACAAACCAGCACATCACCTGGACATCTGACAACGAAGCAGCCGCAACAGTAGTAGGCGGAGTGGTTACAGCAGAAGGAGTGGGGAGCGCAACAATAACCGCAGAAACCCAAGACGGAGGATTTACTGCAACATGCACAGTTACAGTAACCGCACCTCCGACAGATGCGATATATTCATCAATCTACACTGTGGATCAGGCAAACTCACTGCTTCTTGGCGTTCCCAACGAAACAACACTTGAGGCTATGATAGGAAACTTAAGCAATGCTGCAAGCGACATAAAGATAATCGGCACAAACAGCGTTGAGATTACCGACCTTACGCGCTACACCGGAACAGGCATGAAAGTGCAGTTGGTGATAGATAGCTCTGTGGTAGACGAGCTGGATATCGTGGTTCTTGGTGATGTGGATGGTGATGGAACAATATTTATTATTGACTACGCCATAATTAAGTCTCATCTAAACTTAGTTACAACGCTAACCGGAATCAAATACATCGCAGCAGACGTGTATGTTGACGGTAATTTAGATATATTAGATTACGCGAAAATGAAATCACACTTAAACGGAATAATAAGCATAAACTAAAAGAGGGATGACCATGAGAAAATTTCTTATTATAATATTAGCAGTTCTGATTGTAATATCCGTAGTGGATATTCCTACTGCGCATGCCGGATCAGGCAGTGTGTCAATATCCGGTCCAAGCTCTATTTCACCAGGAGGATCTGCGACCTATACAATAACTGTTAGCATAAGTGATGCATATGTTGCCACTGGGCCAATCTCTTGGAGCGGTTCCGGCATAAACTCCGGCTCATCATCTTGGTCGGTAAGCCTTCCCAGCGCATCAAACGGCAGTGGCTCTACAACAGTATCAATTACTGTACATGCTAATTCGAGCGGAGGATCAGGAACTATATCCGTAGGCGGATCAGGCGCTTCCTTTGTGGGCGATCCAGCAGAACAGAACTACTCTTCATTTTCTGTTTCTGGAAGCAAAGGTATAACAGTTCCTACACCTACCCCTGTGCCGACTGACACTCCTCCGCCTACCGACACACCAACACCAACTCCAACGCCTGTACCAACCGCGACCCCTGTGCCGACTGCGACTCCTAAACCCACGCCTGTACCGACTGCGACTCCGAAACCAACTGCCACTCCGAAGCCGACACCTACCCGTGTACCAACGGACACGCCGGAGCCAACGGACACACCCGAGCCTACAGACACACCTTCACCGTCGCCTACACCAAGCCCCACGCCTGAACCTACACCAATAAGGCCTCAGGACTGGGATGATGTTATACCAGTAATAGATGCAGTTAAGGATAACGTTTTAAGCATAGATATGGGGGATAAAACTAAAGTTCCGCAAAAAGTATTCAACGCACTTAAGGAAACAGGAAAGACCATTGATGTTGATTTTGGTAACTTCAGCGTAAAACTGGATGGAGAAAGTTTAGGCGATTCTATTGAAAGCTTTAATGAAGTTGATCTGTCGCTCACCATGGAAAAGGACACAGAGCTTTCTGCAATGGTTGATGGGAAAGACGTATTCCAGCTCCACTTTGTACATCAGGGGCAGCTTCCAGGGGTAGTGGAGTACAGAGTTAAAGTTGAAGGTGCAAAACCGGGTGACGTTCTTTATCTCTACTACGTTTACCAGATTGCAGGCGTAGTTCAGGGCATGGAGCGCGTAGTAGTGGATGAAGAAGGCTATGTGACCTTCAGCATCTATCATATGTCGAGCTATGTACTGACGGATAAAATTATTGAAGAGGCTATAAACAACCTTGCCGAGGAAGATAAAGTTGCAGCAGAAGTGGAAGCGATTATCGCACTCAGCAGTCAGGAACCTTCCGAGGACACTGAATTAGCCAATGAAGAAAAAGCTCTTCAAACACAAGCAAACACAGAAACTCCCTTCCAGGGTGTAAGCTATATGATATTTTCAATATCGCTTTTGGGTGTTGCCCTCATTTCAACAGGACTCACTCTTATGATTGTAAAGAGCAAGGAACACGAAAAGGAAAAACTAATTGCGATGAATCCTGAGGAGTAGAGATTAACCGATAAAGTTAAAAAGGACAGCATCTGCTGTCCTTTTTTAAATTTTGTTTAAAATATTTTTGCGATAATTCTGCGGGGTTACGCTTTTACACTTTGAAAACATGCTTATAAAATATGATGTGCTTGAAAATCCGCAGTCATATGCTATCTCCGTTATACTTTTATCTGTGGATATCAGAGCATGCTCAGCATGCCTAAGCCTCACAGCACTCAGATGGCTTGAAAAAGAGCGTCCCAGAAGCTGCTTAAAACGCGTTGTGAAGTAATTGTAACTCATCAGGCATATCTTGGACACGTCTCTTGCGGATATGTCTTGCTGATAATTCTCATCGATATATGAAATAGCCTTATTAAGCCAGTCTATATCTTTATCTTTTATTGCCATATCAGTTTTTATGTCAATTCCATAATCATGCCACACTCTCACAATGTCCAAAAAGAGCATAACGATATTTCCCTGTATTGCAAGCTCATATGCATAAGGTTTTTGTGTTGCTTCCTTATAAATCTGCATTACTTTTGTTCTGATATCCTGCTTTTTGTCTTCATCTCTGAACAGCCTCGGATATTTCTTCTCAGGTCCGGAAAACGGAATAATATACTTTAATGTGAATACAGTAGAGCTCATTTGCAATATTTCAGGATCAAATTGAATAACTATATATTCTGTGTTTTTATCCTCTGTTTCTATATAGTGAGCTTCTTTTGAATTAATTATTATTAGGTCGCCTTTTTCGGCAATATTGAGCTTGCCGTCAAGATATATGCGTACATTACCGCTTAGCATGAATATAAGCTCGATATAGTTATGCCAGTGCGAAGTAACCATAAGCTTTTCATTGTCAACTCGCTGCTTAAAGCACCTGTATCTGTATTCAAGATTTTGTTCGGCTGCTATATCTTCGTAACGGGTTTCCATAATACCACCATAATCAAAGTCTATTCGTAAATTATTTATATATATATAACAAATTCTTGTATAAAAAAAATTAGCTATATTGTAAATTAGCTATATTGTAGCATAAGTTATTATGCTATCCAATAAAATATCCTCAAAGATTTATTTTAGGAGATAATAATGGCAAAAAAAGCACTTCAGTTATATTCTATAAAAGAAATGATGGCAGAAAACGTAAAAACAGCACTGAAACAAACCAAAAAAGCCGGTTATGAGGGCGTAGAATTTGCGGGCTATTATGACGTAAATTCAGCACAGATGAAGGATTTTCTAGATGAAATTCAGCTTTTCGTGTGCGGAACCCACTCAATGGATGCGCTCAGCGAAGACAAGTTCGATGAAATTATTTCTTATAACAGAATAATAGGAAATTCAAATATCGTTATTCCGTTTATAAGCGAAGAATTCAGAAAAACCGCACAAGACTGGAAAAACACAGCACGGGTGTTCAGCGAAGCCGGCAAAAAGTTTAAAGATGAAGGATTTACACTCGCCTACCACAATCATTCGTTTGAATTCGAAAAATTTGATACTGTATCCGGTTATCAGATACTGGCAGAAAACATAAATCCTGATTATGTAAAACTTCAGCCGGACCTAGGTTGGGTGGCTTTTTCAGGCGAAGATGTCGAGGCATTTTTGGAAACATACAAAGAGCTTATCGTAAACATTCATGTAAAACAGTTTAAAAAGGTCGGCTCCCACGATGCTACTGAAATACATAAAGGCATAGTCAGTTATCCGCCGATAATCAAAAAATGCATGGACCTTGGTATTGACTGGTTTATTATCGAGCAGGAAGGCTATGATATTCCCGTTCTGGACAGTATAAAAGAAAACTGCACAGAACTTGATAAAATGATAAAGCAATAAAGGATCACACAATGAAACTTAAACTTGGAATACTTGGCTATGGCGGAATGGGAAACTGGCATGCCAAAAACGCGCCTAAAGTTGAGGGCGTTGAGCTTATAGCTATGCACGATATAGATGAGGAACGAATAAATGATGCAAGAGAAAAAGGCATCAAAGCATATGAAGAGCTTGACGATTTCCTTCGAGATGATGAAATAAACTTCGTACTTGTCGCAACATCAAACGATGTGCATAAAGACCTTTCCATTAAAGCTATGCAAGCAGGCAAGCATGTAATGTGCGAAAAGCCGGTTACGCTCAGTGTAGCTGAGCTGGATGAAATAATAGCAGTATCCAAAGAAACCGGAAGAATCTTCACAGTTCACCAAAACAGACGCTGGGACACCGATTATAGGGTTATGCGCGAGATAGTGGAACAAAACATGGTGGGCAAAATTTATAACATTGAATCAAGAGTGCACGGAAACAACGGCAAAATTTACGGATGGCGCACTAATCCCGAAGCAGGCGGAGGTATGGTTTATGACTGGGGAGTGCATCTTATGGATCACTTTACCTTTATGTATCCCGATAAAAAAATCGCCTCAGTCTATGCGCAGCTCTTTAGCCTCATCAACGAAGACGTTGATGACTTGTTTAAAGTAGAAGTAAAGTTTGAAGACGGACTTTGCGTTCATGTTCAGGTGGGCACATTCGGACTTGTTCCGCAGCCAAGGTTTCTGATTTATGGCGATTTGGGAACAGCAGCGATTAATGATTTTTCCGGTGAAGATGGTAAAATAAAAGTACTAAAGCACAGAATCGATGAAATGGGAAAAGTCATAATTGACACTCCCGCAGGGCCTACAAGAACAATGGCTCCGCAACCGGAAGAATGCTTTATGGAAAAGCCTCTGCCCAGTATCACAAAACCATGGCCAAATTTGTACGGAAACTTAGTAAACGTACTGAATAATAAAGAAGAACTTTATGTAACACCGGAAAGTGTAAGGCGCACAATGCGTTTAATTGAAGCCGTGTTTGAAAGCGCGCGTCTTAATGAAACAATAAAACTTAATTTATAGTCGGAGGAAAATATGAGAGAAATAAAAGTTGGAATAATAGGATGCGGCGGAATCGCAAACGGCAAACATCTGCCTTCAATCACTGCATTGGGCAATGTTAAAATCGTAGCTTTTTGTGACATTATTGAAGAGCGTGCACAAAAAGCAGCAGAAGAATACGGAGTAAAAGACGCAAAGGTGTACACGGACTACAAAGAAATGCTGGCAGCAAAAAGCCTAGGTATGGAAGCTGTTCATGTGCTCACACCCAACTCAAGCCACAGCCCAATAACGGTTGCAGCCCTTGAAAGCGGCTTGCATGTTATGTGCGAAAAACCAATGGCAAAGGATGTAGATGGTGCAAAAGCAATGCTTGATGCTGCAAAGAAAACAGGCAAAATACTGTCAATCGGATATCAAAACAGATACACTCCTGAAGCCCGCTATCTTAAAAAAATGTGTGAAGCGGATGAGTTGGGCGAGATATACTACGCTGAAGCACTTGCACTTCGCAGAAGAGCAGTACCTACATGGGGAGTTTTCCTTGATGCTGAAGCTCAGGGCGGCGGACCTCTTATCGACATAGGAACACATGCTTTGGACCTTACTATGTGGCTTATGAATAACTATGAGCCAGAAATGGTTGTCGGAAGTGTCTACAGAAAGCTCGCCGACAATGAAAACAGCGCAAATGCATTCGGTTCATGGGATCCTAAAGAATACACTGTGGAAGATTCCGCATTCGGCTTTATACGCTTCAAAAATGGCGCTACAGTGGTGCTTAAAAGCTCATGGGCACTTAATATACTTAATCCAGTTGAAGCTAACTGCATTCTCTGCGGCGACAAGGCAGGCGCTGACATGCTGGATGGTCTTCGCATTAACGGCGAAAAATTCAGCAAAACATATATAACCAAACCAGGACTCGGTGCAGGCGGCGTTGATTTTTATGACGGCGGAAGCGATAAACCTGCCGATAAAGAAGCCGAAGTATTCTATAACGCAGTAATAAACGGCGAAGATTTAGTTGTAACCCCTGAACAGGCAATAAAAGTGACTGAGATATTGGCTGCTATATACGAGTCAAACGAAAACGGCGGAAAACCTGTATGCTTCTAAAAAATTAATAGATCAAAAAAGGAGAGGCTATGCTCTCCTTTTTATTATACTCTGCTACGCTGATTTTATACTTTTAATTATTAGCTTAATAAGATTTGCCACAAATCCTATAATCGAAAGTACGCCCAGAACAGTAAATATCGTGTGTTGATTACTAATGAAGAAATCAAAGATAATCTTCAGTCCCTCTAAGTTTCCGACAAGCTCTCCTGTTTCAAATAGAATCGGTCCGTTCGCAATGAAAAATAGAACACCAATGTTAACTGCTGATATAAACAACTCAAACAGCTTTGTTCCCAAGTTGTGTTTACCGGTGCCAAGCAGCCATCCGTACAATCCTATCTGCAGAGCCAGAACTACAGACCATATCGGAATGTATGCATCCATAGCAGCCTGAGTCAAGACCTTAGCCATTTCCCAGCTTCCGCCTTCTGAAGGCAGATAGTATATACCCAGCTTTGTTCTGTATACATTGATAAGAAGCAGGAAAAATACTGAAAATACTATACCAAGTATAGGCTCTATAGGTTTTACAGTTTCATTTTTCTCCGGAATAGGCTCAAGCTTTGAAGGATTCCATTTCTCTCCGTCCCCAAAATCTATATCGATGGGTTCTTTGACTGCCCTTTCTATTATGAAAAATATCAAAGTTACAGTTCCGATTGTAGTCAGCAAGCCTGGTATTATCCCAAACAGTTTTACAAAAATCTGAGTTGCAATCTCTATAAAATTCCCCGTTAGGTTAAACGATGAAATCAAAAGAGACAATAAATATCCTCCGGCACTAACCAATAGAACAATTTTAAGTATCAGCATATATAGATCATAATACTTTGGCCCTATAAGCCATGACGGACCTGTTCTATAGCGTTTTGCAACCTCCGCAGGCGAGCCCATTTCAATAAGAACCTTTGTTACATCTTCTTCAGTCGGTTCTTTGCCTTGTGTTGCATCATCAAGATTGTCCATTATAATTGAGCGCAGTTCTTCCAATAAATCTTCCTTTTGTTTCATAGGGAGTTTCTTCCCCACCGCGTATAAGTACCTTTCTATAAGTTCCATATATCCACCTTCCTTAATCTTCAAGAAGTTTTTCTACAACTTCAGATATCCTGTTCCATTCGCCTTTAAGATACTCCAGCATTTCATGTCCGCTGCTGCTTAGTTTGTAATATCTTCTCGGTCTTGTTCCTGTCACTTCCCAATCGCTGTCTAAAAGCCCTTGCTTTTCCAAGCGCCTTAACAGTGGGTAAAGCGTGTTCTGCTCAATATCCAGTCCCCGTTCCGCCAATCTCTGAACCAGCGAGTATCCGTACTGTGATTCTTTCAGCTGACTGAGAACGCTTATAACCAATGTTCCCCGTCTTAATTCCTGTATCAATCCTTCGGCTGTGCTTTGATCTATTCCCATAAGCGTCTCCCTTCAACTGCATTATACTGTATGTCACACACTATTGTCAATACTATAATATTAATTATTTTTTAATATTGTGTGATATTTTTCCCAAATTCTCTTGACATTTACTTCGTCATATCGTAATATTACGATATGACGATGATGTAAGGAGGAATAATGGATTCAAGCTACAAACAATATGAACCTGCGGCAGAGCTTGTTAAGGCTATGGCTCATCCTATGAGGCTGTGTATTTTAAACAGCCTGTGCAATGAAACAAGCATAAGCGTCAGCAACATGACTGCCTGTCTTAATGTGCCTCAATCCACTCTTTCGCAACAGCTTGCAATATTAAGAAGAGCAGGGCTTATTGTATCCGAACATCATGGGAAATACGTTGAATATAAACTTGCCAACCAAAAGATTGCGAAGTTTTTAGATAAATTACTTAAAGAAGGGCTTTATTGATTATGAAAAAGAAAGTATTAATAGTAGGCGGTGTTGCAGGCGGTGCAAGCTGTGCTGCACGCCTTAGAAGACTCGAGGAAGACACCGAGATAATAATGTTTGAAAGAGGTCCGTACATCTCTTTTGCAAACTGCGGACTTCCATATCATGTGGGCGGGGTTATAGAAGACAGAGACGAGCTTCTTCTGCAGACTCCCGAGGACTTTTATGACAGATTTAAAGTGGATGTAAGAATTCACAGCGAAGTTATATCTATCGACCGCAACAACAAAAAAATTGAAGTATATAACAGTCAGGAAGACAAAAAATACTGGGAAAGCTATGACGAACTGGTTCTTTCTACGGGCTCATCATCCCTAAAACCGCCAATACCGGGAATCGACAGCGAAGGAATCTTTTCGCTTTGGAATATTCCTGATATGGATAGAATAATCGCATACCTTGATGATAAAAGCGTAAAAGAAGCTGTTGTTGTAGGCGGCGGATTTATCGGAATCGAGATGGCCGAAAACCTTGTTGACCGCGGCGTAAAAGTTACTTTGGTTGAAATGCTCAATCAAGTCATGGCTCCGCTGGACTATGACATGGCGCAGATTCTTCACAAACACATGAAGAAAAAAGGCGTTAAGCTCGTTCTGGGGGACGGTGTTTCTACATTTTCAAAAGACGGCGATAAGGTAATTGTAAAAACAACTTCAGGAAAAGAGATTGCATCAGACTTTGTAGCGCTCGCTATTGGAGTACGTCCCAATACAGAGCTTATAAAAGGATGTGGACTTCCGGTGAACAAACGCGGCGGTGCGATAATTGATGACTCTCTTAAAACTGAGGATGAAAATATTTATGCCATAGGCGATATGGTTGAAGTAACTCAGTTTGTAAACGGCGAAAAGACAATGATTCCTCTTGCTGGCCCTGCAAACAAAATGGGACGCATGGCAGCCGACAACATAGCCGGACTTAACCGAAAATATAACGGTACACAAGGCTCGAGCGTAGCAAAAGTATTCAGTATGACGGCTGCAAACACAGGTCTTAACGAAAAGCAGCTTATCGCAGGCGGAAAAGAAATTGGCAAAGATTACAGAGTGACTATAGTTCACCCGAACCATCATGCAGGGTATTATCCCGGAGCGAGAACGCTATCACTAAAGCTGATTTTCGGACTTGACGGAAAGATATTCGGTGCTCAGGGTGTGGGATATGAAGGCGTTGAAAAGCGCATAGACGCTATTGCAACAGCATTAAGACTTGGTGCAACAATATATGATTTGGAAGAGCTTGAACTATGTTATGCTCCTCCGTATTCATCGGGAAAAGATCCTGTCAATATGCTGGGATTTACAGCCGAGAACATCCTTTCAGGAAAAGTTGACAACATAACGTATTCACAGTTTCAGGATATGAAAGAAGATGTAACAGTTCTTGACGTAAGAACACCTGAAGAGATAGCATATGGCGCCGTACAAGGACATATAAGCATCCCAGTTGATGATTTGAGGGAAAGGCTTGATGAAGTGCCCAAAGGCAAGCCTGTGGTCGTTTACTGCGCTGTAGGCGTCAGAGCTTATATTGCATCCCGTATACTTATGCAGGCAGGTTTTGAAAAAGTATATAATCTTGCAGGCGGCTACACTTCATATGGAGTGATACACAAAGATTACACGGATAAATAAGAAACATACAAAAAGCTCTGCGGTTATCCAACTGCAGAGCTTTTATATTATAAACAGATGATTATTTTCTTTCAGCCATTTTCTTCTTAGTTTGTAATCCGGGATAACCTGACCGACTTTTGCCCAAAACCTTGGTGAATGGTTCATTTCCTTTAAATGCATCAGTTCATGTACTATGACATAGTCTATTATGACAGGCGGTGTCATAACCAGCCTATACGAAAAATTTATGTTTCCCTTTGAGTTACATGACCCCCAGCGTTTTTTTGCTGATGTAATGCCGATTTTAGAAAAACTCAAGCCCAGAGCTTTTGCATAATCTTTTATACGGAGTGTTATTATTTCTTTAGCCTGCTTTTTATACCATTTTGTTAAATATTCATCAGCGTATTCTATTTTGCCAAACGGGAATTGAATTGTATATTCTGAAAATTCAATGTTCTTCGTTTTTCCGTTTAGCTGAACTTGATATTCTTTGCCTAAAAACATTACAGTCTTTCCATCTCTGAACTCCTTATTTGACTGCAGTGCCTTTTTTCTCTGCTCTGCCTTGTTAATGGTCTTTTCCAGCCAATCTCTTTTTTCATCGATAAATGAATTAATCTTTTTTAGAGAAACATAATGCGGTGCGCGAACAATAAGCTCGGCATTTTCATTTATCTGCAAAGCTATTGTTTTTCTGTTTGAATAGATTATTTTATCTGGATTCATTAAGCTATATCAAATGCTAAGTTATACATCAGTCATTATTTTGCTTGATTTTTCATATTGCCAAGAAAGGTCTTCAACCCATCTGCTATCAAGCTTAATTCAGTTGAAATTGCTACATAGTTCACACCTTTATTCAGCCATTTATCCGCACTTTCCGGAGTGCTTCCGTATATACCTACGGATTTGCCTGCTTTTTTAGTTTTATAGATAATTTCTTCAATAGCATCTGTTAGTATTGGATTGTCAAACTCCATAAATATACCAAGACTCATGGATAGGTCTACAGGTCCTATGAAAATAGAATCAATAAAGTCATATTCCAATATTTTGTCCAAGTCATCAAACGCTCCCTTGGTTTCAATCTGAAGAGCAATATTTAAGATCCTGTATTTATCTTCTCTAAAGCTGTTTAATGAAAGACCATAGTCTACCATTGCCACAGGGCCAATTCCTCTTTTTCCGTGAGGCGGGTACATTACATATTCTTTTAATCTTTCAACATCTTTAACCGATTGCGCCTGCGGAACAAGAATGCTGTCTGCTCCAAGGTCAAGATATTGCGAGATATATTCATAACTTAGCGTAGGAACACGTACCATAGTATAAGTATTAGTATTTCTGTTTCCTCGAACCATCGCGTGGAGCTTATCAATCTGATAGACTGAGTGTTCACCATCCAGTATTATAAAGTCTAATCCCAAAGAGGAAATATATTCGCTGATTATCTGATGAGGAGTCTGTATGAATGAACCTAATAATTGATTCTTCTTTATAGCATCCGAAAACAATTCACCATTTTTCTTATGGTTTATTGTCTGTTTACTGACTTCCTTTGAATATCCTTTATCTTCGCTCATATCTTAAGCTCCTTTCAGCAATGTAGTTAATTATATTTGCAGAAAAATCATATGTCAATTCATTGCATAAACAAACAGGTCATAATCTTGACGATATAATTTTCATATGCTACAGTCAAGTAAAATGTGTTTTGGGGAGCTAGGAAATGGAATATAACCAAAAAAGTCATAAAGAACGTATGCTGTGGGCACAGTTTGATGCCCTTCAAATTGGTTCAGGCTGGGATGAAATTGACATAACTAAACCTCAGATTCTCATTCAGGATGTATATGGGGACAGTCATCCGGGAAGCGTACATTTAAACAGACTTTCCGAGCAAGTGAAATACGGCGTTTTCGAATCCGGAGGATATCCTGCCCAGTATCATTCCACAGACATCTGTGATGGGTGCGCCCAAGGGCATGACGGAATGAATTATATATTGGCTTCAAGAGAAGCATTAACCGATATGGTGGAAGTTCACGGCTCAGTGTTGCCTTGGGATGGTATGGTTCTTCTTTCTTCCTGCGACAAATCCATACCCGCTCACTTGAAAGCGGCTGCCCGGCTTAATATTCCAACAATATTTGTGCCTGGCGGAAGTATGCGCTCAGGTCCCAACATGACTACTTCACTAGTGGCCGGAGACATTTCTCTGCGTCAAAAAAAGAATGTTGATATATCCCAACAGGAAATACTGGATTATAAAGTTACAGGCTGTCCTTCCTGCGGAGCATGTACATTCTTAGGAACAGCCAGCACAATGCAATGTATGGCTGAAGCCCTTGGTATGGCATTGCCCGGCACTGCACTAATGCCGGCAACTATGAATGATATAGTACGCTATTCCAGAAAAGCCGGCCGTCAGATATTAAAACTTGCAGAAAAAGATATAAAGCCATCTGATATTATGACTCACTCAGCCTTTAGAAACGCAATCATAATCCACAGCGCTATAGGCGGCTCAACAAATGCCACTATTCATC
Source organism: Christensenellaceae bacterium (assembly GCA_963677605.2). Taxonomy (GTDB): domain Bacteria; phylum Bacillota; class Clostridia; order Christensenellales; family UMGS416; genus JAGLOK01. The sequence continues at coordinate 1,291,398 of CAXXDX010000006.1, forward strand.
TTCCTTCTATTGCTCTTGAGCTGGGGATTGAACTTGATCCTGAACTATTTGATGAAGTTAACAGAATTATTCCTCACATAGGAAATATATTCCCAAGCGGAAAGCATCTGACTGAAATATTCTGGTTTGCAGGCGGAATTCCTGCGGTACAATTAGCACTAAAGGACTATCTGGATCTTGATGTCATGACCGTCACAGGACAAACCTTAGGAGAAAACCTTGAAACTATTAAACAAAGCAGCTTTATTGAAAGAGGTCTTGGCTACCTTTCAAATTATCATTTAACGCAAAAAGATGTTATCACACCCATTGACAAAACAGACGAAATTGGATCAATTGCCATATTAAAAGGAAATATCGCTCCCGAAGGTGCAGTAATTAAATATTCTGCCTGCGTTGAAGATATGCGTATTCATAAAGGGCCTGCAAAAGTTTACGATTGTGAAGAAGATGCACACAATGCTGTAGTACGAGGGGAAATAAATCCCGGCGATATCTTGGTTATCCGTTATGAAGGTCCGCGCGGTAGCGGCATGCCTGAAATGCTTATGACTACAGAAGCTATAGTATGTGACAAACGTTTAAACGGCAAAGTATCACTTGTTACTGACGGACGTTTTTCCGGCGGTACACGCGGCGCAGCAATAGGGCATGTTACTCCTGAAGCAGCCGTTGGCGGCCCCTTAGCTTTTATTGCAACTGACGACATTATCGAATATAACATCCCCAAACGTACTTTATGTTTGGTAGGAATAAACGGGGAAGAACTTTCAGAAGAAGAAATAAATCTAGTATTAAAAAGCCGTTCAGCAAACGGAGTTAAACCCCGCCCCGTCAGGAAAGGCCTATATAAGCGCTATACAGAAAGTGCTCTTTCTGCCATGAAAGGCGCTGGATATTAAAAGCTCCTACCGCCGTACAGCCTACCTTCATAGCTGTATTTTAGCAAAAGAAAAGAACACATCATAAGATGTGTTCTTTTTCATAGAGACCGGCGACGACTTACGTTCCCGGGGGATCTCTCCCCAAGTATTATCAGCGCAGAGAAGCTTAACTGCTGTGTTCGGTATGAGAACAGGTGATCCTTCTCGCTATAGTCACCGGAAAATTTAAACGGATTAAATCCGAATTTTAACATATTTAATTGTAAAGTGCGATGCACTTTCAAAACTACATAGAAACTTTGAGTATCTGTTCACTGTTTGTAACCTTTTTTTGATCAAGCCTTCGACCTATTAGTATTGGTCAGCTTCACACATTACTGCGCTTCCACCTCCAACCTATCAACCTTGTAGTCTTCAAGGGGTCTCAGGGGAAGTCTTATCTTAAGGTGGGTTTCGAGCTTAGATGCTTTCAGCTCTTATCCCTTCCGCACTTCGCTACTCGGCTATGCCGCTGGCGCGACAACCGATTCACCAGAGGTGCGTCCATCCCGGTCCTCTCGTACTAGGGACAGATCCCTTCAAACTTCCTGCGCCCACAGTGGATAGGGACCGAACTGTCTCACGACGTTCTGAACCCAGCTCGCGTGCCGCTTTAATTGGCGAACAGCCAAACCCTTGGGAGATGCTCCACCCCCAGGATGCGACGAGCCGACATCGAGGTGCCAAACTCCCCCGTCGATGTGAACTCTTGGGAGGAATCAGCCTGTTATCCCCGAGGTAACTTTTATCCGTTAAGCGATGGCATTTCCATTCACTACCACCTGACCACTAAGCCCGACTTTCGTCCCTGCTCGACTTGTAGGTCTCGCAGTCAAGCTCCCTTCTGCCTTTACACTCTTTGAATGATTTCCAACCATTCTGAGGGAACCTTTGGGCGCCTCCGTTACTCTTTTGGAGGCGACCGCCCCAGTCAAACTGCCCACCTGACACTGTCCAATATCCGGATCACGGCATATCGTTAGAATTCCAGTAATACAAGGGTGGTATCCCAAGGATGACTCCTCCGAGACTGACGTCCCGGGATCCAAGTCTCCCACCTATCCTGTACATGCATTACCGAAATCCAATATCAGGCTGCAGTAAAGCTCTACGGGGTCTTTCCGTCCAGCTGCGGGTAACCAGCATCTTCACTGGTGCTACAATTTCGCCGGGTCCCTTGTTGAGACAGCGCGCAAATCGTTACGCCATTCGTGCGGGTCGGTACTTATCCGACAAGGAATTTCGCTACCTTAGGACCGTTATAGTTACGGCCGCCGTTTACAGGGGCTTCGGTGCAATGCTTCGCTATACAGCTAACACGTTCCCTTAACCTTCCTGCACCGGGCAGGCGTCAGCCCGTATACGTCATCTTACGATTTCGCACAGACCTGTGTTTTTGATAAACAGTCGCTTGCGCCTATTCTCTGCGGCCTGCCGAAGCAGGCTCCCCTTATCCCGAAGTTACGGGGTCATTTTGCCGAGTTCCTTAACAAGGGTTCTCCCGATCGTCTTAGGATCCTCTCCTCGCCTACCTGTGTCGGTTTGCGGTACGGGCACCTTCGCACTCCATAGCAGTTTTTCTCGCCAGTGTGAAAGATTCGGCTTCTCTACTTATTTTCGATACACATCATACCTCACGGTTATAGCACGCGTACTTCACTACGTACACCACTTGGTATTTGTCCGCGTTCTACCAACAACGCGGTCCGGTCTTCCTTCTGTGTCACTGCTTCTGTCAAATGTGCGTCGGTGGTACTGGAATCTCCACCAGTTGTCCATCGCCTACAGCTTTACGCTCTCGGCTTAGGCCCCGACTTACCCTGGGAGGACGAACCTTCCCCAGGAAACCTTAGGCTTTCGACGGGCAAGATTCTCACTTGCCTCTCGCTACTCATACCGGCATTCTCTCTCCTATACAGTCCACGACGCCTCACGGTATCGCTTCTGCCCGTATACGATGCTCCTCTACCACTCCTTGCGGAATCCATAGCTTCGGTGGTATGCTTTAGCCCCGGACATCTTCGGCGCAAAATCACTCGACCAGTGAGCTGTTACGCACTCTTTAAATGAATGGCTGCTTCTAAGCCAACATCCTGGTTGTTTGTGCAACTTCACATCCTTCGCCACTTAGCATACACTTTGGGACCTTAGCTGATGGTCTGGGCTGTTTCCCTTTCGACTATGGAACTTATCTCCCACAGTCTGACTCCCATTCTAAAGTATCCGGCATTCGGAGTTTGATATGATTCGGTAGGCTTTGAGGCCCCCTAGTCAATTCAGTGCTCTACCTCCGGTACTCATCAAATGAGGCTAGCCCTAAAGCTATTTCGAGGAGAACCAGCTATCTCCGAGCTCGTTTGGAATTTCTCCGCTATCCACACCTCATCTCCGCCTTTTTTACAGACGTGAGTGCGGGCCTCCACAGTGTCTTACCACCGCTTCACCCTGGACATGGATAGGTCGCTCGGTTTCGGGTCTATTGCATGCAACTTAACGCCCTATTAAAACTCGCTTTCGCTTCGGCTCCGGTTCTTAAAACCTTAACCTTGCTACATACAATAACTCGCCGGTCCGTTCTACAAAAAGTACGAGGTGGCACTTATCATGTGCTCCCTCTGCTTGTAAACACAGGGTTTCAGGTTCTCTTTCACTCCCCTCCCGGGGTACTTTTCACCTTTCCCTCACGGTACTTGTTCACTATCGGTCACCAAGTAGTATTTAGCCTTACGTGATGGTCCACGCGCATTCCTACCCAATTACACGTGTTGGGCAGTACTCTGGATACCAACCTCTCATGAATCCCTTTCGCCTACGGGCTTGTTACCCTCTTTGAGTGAGCTTTCCAACTCTATTCGGCTAAAGATTCAATCAATTATGTCGGTCCTAACCCCAGTCAGACGAATCCAACTGGTTTGGGCTCTTCCTCTTTCGCTCGCCACTACTCAAGGAATCGTTATTTACTTTCTCTTCCTCCGGTTACTTAGATGTTTCAGTTCACCGGGTTCCCTCCTACATGACTATATATTCATCATGTGGTGATATGCTTTCAGCATACCGGGTTTCCCCATTCGGACATCCACGGGTCATAGCCTGCTTACGGCTCACCGTGGCTTTTCGCAGTTCGCTGCGTCCTTCTTCGGCTCTTGGTGCCAAGGCATCCTCCCTGTGCTCTTTGTAGCTTGATCTTTAATATGAATTACGATCGTTCATTAATTAAAACTCTGCTTTTTTAGCATTTTGTGTTTCTTTTGGTTACCTTTGCAGTTTGTTTGATTTCTCTTAATTTCTATGCAGTTTTCAAAGTACAATGTCTTCACACTTTATGTTTGAAGACTATATATCAAATATCATCAGATATTTAATAACTATTTTATTTCTCTTTAGACAAAAAAATTTGGGCCGCTTCTTAAAAAGCTTTCCATTTGCTCGGGCTTTCCCTCGCTTTCACAGTTTCTTACGAAACTGTTGCCGCGCTACGAGTCACTTCTAAAGAAGTTACCTACTTGCTTGAGCTTTCCCTCGCTTTCACAGTTTCTTACGAAACTGTTGTCGCGCTACGAGTTTTTCTTTGAAAAACTCTTGGGCTGCGCAATACTTTGTATTGCTTGCCATAAAAATCAATGATTTTTATGGTGGGCTCAAGTGGACTCGAACCACCGACCTCACGCTTATCAGGCGTGCGCTCTAACCGGCTGAGCTATGAGCCCCCAATAATGGTATGCCCTTTACTTTCCGGCTACCTGTTCCACTCTCCCTTTCACAGTTTCCTGTGAAAACTGTTTTCGGGAATATTTCTTAAAAGAAATATTTTGGTGGAGGTGAACGGGCTCGAACCGATGGCCTCCTGCGTGCAAGGCAAGCGCTCTCCCAACTGAGCTACACCCCCACATGAAACTACTTCCACTGGTGTGTTTTTCTAGTGGGCTTTTGTCTTTCTTTTGTCATTAGTGCTGTTTCGCACCCTGACAACCACAAAACATTAGATTTCTGAGTAAGTTGTTTACTTAATTTGATTTTTTAGACTGTTCTGTCTTTTTAAATCTCCGATGTTTCCATCGTTCGACCTAGAGAAATCCATAGATTCTTATTCCAAATCTACATGATCTCCTTAGAAAGGAGGTGATCCAGCCGCACCTTCCGATACGGCTACCTTGTTACGACTTCACCCCAGTCATTGATTTCACCTTAGACAGCTGCCTCCTTGCGGTTAGCTCACTGGCTTCGGGTGCCCCCAACTTCCGTGGTGTGACGGGCGGTGTGTACAATCCCCGGGAACGCATTCACCGCGACGTGCTGATTCGCGATTACTAGCAACTCCAACTTCATGAGGGCGGGTTGCAGCCCTCAATCCGAACTGAGACCGCCTTTTTCGGTTTTGCTCCCCCTTGCGAGGTTGCTTCCCTTTGTAACGGCCATTGTAGCACGTGTGTAGCCCAGGACATAAGGAGCATGATGATTTGACGTCGTCCCCACCTTCCTCCGAGTTGTCCCCGGCAGTTTGTCTAGAGTCCCCACCATAATGTGCTGGTAACTAAACATAAGGGTTGCGCTCGTTGCGGGACTTAACCCAACATCTCACGACACGAGCTGACGACAACCATGCACCACCTGTCTCACAGTTCCCGAAGGCACTCCATAGTTTCCTATAGATTCTGTGGATGTCAAGTCCTGGTAAGGTTCTTCGCGTTGCTTCGAATTAAACCACATGCTCCGCTGCTTGTGCGGGGACCCGTCAATTCCTTTGAGTTTCAACCTTGCGGTCGTACTCCCCAGGCGGAATACTTACTGCGTTTGCTGCGGCACAGGGGGGGTCGATACCCCCTACACCTAGTATTCATCGTTTACGGCGTGGACTACCAGGGTATCTAATCCTGTTTGCTCCCCACGCTTTCGCGCCTCAGCGTCAGTTTTGGCCCAGAAAGTCGCCTTCGCCACTGGTGTTCCTCCTAATATCTACGCATTCCACCGCTACACTAGGAATTCCACTTTCCTCTACCATACTCAAGCCCGCCAGTTTTGAATGCAGGTCCCGGGTTGAGCCCGGGGATTTCACATTCAACTTAACAGGCCGCCTACGCGCCCTTTACGCCCAGTGATTCCGGACAACGCTCGCCCCCTACGTATTACCGCGGCTGCTGGCACGTAGTTTGCCGGAGCTTCCTCTCAGAGTACCGTCATCTTCTTCGTCCTCTGTCACAGAAGTTTACAACCCGAAGGCCTTCTTCCTTCACGCGGCGTTGCTGTATCAGGGTTGCCCCCATTGTACAATATTCTTCCCTGCTGCCTCCCGTAGGAGTCTGGACCGTGTCTCAGTTCCAGTGTGGCCGATCAGCCTCTCAGCTCGGCTATCCATCGTTGCCTAGGTGAGCCGTTACCTCACCTACTAGCTAATGGAACGCGAATCCGTCCCCCACCGCTAAAGCTTTGACCCCTGTAGCATGTGCTACTGTGGTCTCATGCGGTATTAGCAGCCGTTTCCAGCTGTTGTCCCCCTGTGGAGGGTTGGTTATTCACGCGTTACTCACCCGTTCGCTACTGTCTGTCATATCCATCATCCGAAGAATCTGTCAATAACTTCTCGTTCAACTTGCATGGGTTAAACACGCCGCCAGCGTTCGTCCTGAGCCAGGATCAAACTCTTAGTTTGATATCCTAACTTCTCTCAGAAATCTCTTGGTTTTTAAGTTTGTGTTCTTTTAACCTAACCATGTTTTACATGATCTCGTTTTGTGGTTGTCATGGTGCGAATCAGGTCTTGCGACCCGAGCTCGTTTTGGCGAGCGAAAGCTATTGTACCATAGGAATTCCTCGTAAGTCAATAACTTTTTAGGATTTTTTTTATTTATCTTTTTTTTAACAAACATTATAGCGATATCAGCCTTTAATGTTTATAAAAACCCCCTTATTCAGAGGGTTTCTTGACTCTTGCTATAAAAACATTCAGAAGAACTGTTATTTGCTGAATGGTTTTACGAAGGTGTCTGCAACAATTTTATTGAGTTTTTCCACTTCTTTTTTTGCAAGTTCTTCACTCTGTCTTTTTGATCCAAAATAAAACTTTACTTTAGGTTCAGTGCCTGAAGGCCTTGCGATAAAATATGTGTCATTATCCAAATCGAAGCACAGTACATCGCTTTTATGAAGCTTAAGCTTAGAAGTTTCTCCCGTTGTTAAGTCAACAGCCTCAGATTTTAGGTAGTCACGTATGCGCACAATCTTAGCCCCGTCTACTTCCTTAGGAGCATTATCGTGAAGGTTCTTCATTATCTTCTGCATAACAGCAAGCCCCTCGCTGCCTTCAAATCTGTGTGATACTGTCTTTTCTCCGTAATAGCCAAGCTTTTCGTAAAGTTCCATCAAGCCTTCATATGGAGTCACACCGCGCTTTTTATACCACGCTGCCATCTCAGCCATAACAAGGCATGCCTGGACTCCATCCTTGTCGCGGACAAATGTGCCCGGCAGATATCCATGGCTTTCTTCAAATCCGAATACATATTCATACTTGCCTTCAGCTTCAAGGTCTGCCATTATGCCGCAGATAAATTTAAAACCGGTAAGAGTTAAAAAGCATTCTGCACCATAGCTTTCACACACTGCCTCAACCATCTTTGATGTAACTATTGTGGATATTACTGCTGAATTTTCAGGCAAAGTTCTGTTTTCTTTTTTTGCCTGCAGTATGTAGTTTAACAAAAGCATTCCTATCTGGTTACCGGTAAGAGTTAAAAAGCTTCCGTCTTTTTTACGGATTGCGGCTCCCAGCCTGTCGCAGTCCGGATCAGTTGCCATCACTAGATCAGCTTTCTTTTCTTTTGCAAGTTCTATCGCACGCTCTAAAGCATCGGTTTCTTCCGGGTTGGGTGAACGAACGGTTGAAAACTGACTGTCTGCCATCATCTGGCTTTCAACAAGGTTTAATCCCTTCACGCCTGCTTGTTCCAAAACTTTCACAACAGGTACCGCTCCCGCTCCGTGTATTGGAGTATATACTATAGAAAAATCATCTCCGACTTCTTTAAATATATCCTTGCGGATAATAAGTCCAAGTACGTTTTTGTAATATTCTGTTTCAACACTTTTATCAATAAGATTGTACAAACCCTTTTTCTCTGCTTCTTCCTTTAACATTTCAGGAGCAAACAAATCATGGTCCGCCTCAAAATATGCGATAACTTTTTCTGCGTTTTCAGGTTCAAGCTGAGCTCCGTCCCTTCCATACACCTTATATCCGTTATATTCAGGCGGATTGTGGCTGGCAGTAATCATAAGCCCTGCCGCACATTTTAGATGCCTTATCGCAAAAGAAACCATCGGTACAGGTCTAAGACCGTCATAGATAAAAACTTTAATTCCATAATAATTAAGAACAGCAGCAGCTCTGTGCGCAAACTCATATGACATGTTTCTGCAGTCATAGCCTATTGCAACACCTGCATCTTTTGCCCAGTCTCCCATGTCGAGGATGGTTTTTGCAAAAGCCTGCGTGGCTCTTCCCACAGTATATATATTCATCCTGTTTTCGCCCATTCCCACTACACCGCGCATGCCGGCCGTTCCGAACTTAAGGCCTGTATAGAATCTATCCAGTATTTCATCTTCGTCTTCTATGGACAAAAGCTCCTTTTTGTCCGTTTCCGATAGTGCAGGGTCATTCAGCCACTCATTATATCTTTTTTTATAATCCATAATTTCACCTATATCATTTGTCTTGGATATTTATTATATCAAAAGAAATATGTTTTGTTAACAGGTTCGTTTACACAAGGTTTATTTAACAGCTATTTCATTTATGATATACTATATTAACATTCTAGTTTTAAAAAAGGATTACACATGCATATAAATGATTTTAAAGGCAAAAGAGTTCATTTCATCGGCATAGGTGGAATATCAATGTCAGGACTTGCAGAAATACTCATAGGCCGCGGTTATAAAGTCTCGGGATCCGATGCTTCAGAATCCCATCTGACAAAAAAGCTGGAAGGCATGGGGGCTACAATATATATTGGACAAAAATACGGCAATCACAAAGGTGCTTCGCTTGTAGTAAAAACTTCCGCTATATCCGAAGACAACGAGGAGCTTCAAGGAGTTCTTGAAGATAACCTCCCCATCATGGAAAGAATCAATGTTTTAAACCAACTGATGGCAGAGCACAAAAAATCAGTTGGTATCTCGGGCATGCACGGAAAAACAACATGCACATCTATGACAGCAACCATATTAATGGAATGCGGATTAAACCCCACAATTCACATTGGCAGCGAGCTTGCACTTATCGGCGGCACAACGCGAGTCGGCTCAAAGGACATCTTCGTAGCTGAAGCATGCGAATATAAAGATAATTTCTTAAGCCTGTCGCCTAATGTTGAAGTCGTTTTAAACATCGACCGCGACCATCTTGATTATTTTTCAGGGCTTGAGCATATACTAGATTCTTTTTCAAAATATATCTCAAAGATTCCGAAAGACGGTACACTTATTGCAAATGGAGATGATGCTAATGTAGATGAAGCTTCTAAGTCTGCAAAATGCGAAATATTAACCTTCGGCCTAAACGAAGAAAACAACTTCCAAGCAGTAAACCTTACCTGTCAGAAAGATGGAAACTGTGCTTTTGATTTAGTATATGACGGCAAAAACTACGGCAAAATTGCTTTGGGCGTTTCCGGCGAGCATAATGTATACAATGCTATGGCCGCAATCGCAGCAAGCTACGTATGTGGAGCGCCGATTGAGTGCGCCATGAAGGAAGTTGCAAAATATACGGGAGCTAAAAGGCGTTTTGAGAAAATCGGAAAAACAGAAAAAGGCACAGATGTTTTCCATGACTATGCCCACCACCCGATTGAAGTGGCGGCAACACTTAAAAGCGCAAAAGCAAGAGGATATGATAATATCGTCTGCATCTTTCAACCCCACACATACACAAGAACAAAAACTTTGTTCAAGGAATTCATAGAATGCTTTGACGATGCTGACAGCGTAATATTTGTGGATATTTATGCGGCACGCGAAAAAGACCCCGGCGATATACATTCAAAAGATTTGTGCAAGGCAGTAAAAGAGCGCAACAATGTAAATACAGCAGATTATAAGAGCTCATTTGAAGAAGCTGCTGAATATGCAAAATCAATTGCTGGGCCAAAAGACATCATCCTCACTCTCGGCGCAGGTTCGATAGAAAAGATAAATGACATGATGTGTTAATAATAGATAAAAAAAAGAGCTTTTCAGCTCTTTTTTTATTTTACAATTAGTTTTGCGGACAGCGGATCTTGTCCCATAAGGCATGAGCTTCTCATATCCGGCTGGGAACTTCCCACCCATAGCGTAAATGAGCCCGGCTCAATCACGGATTCACCGTCATCTGTAATGACCGCCATATCTTCTGCTTTAATTTTAAACTTCAGAGTTTTTTCTTCATCCTTTGGCAAGTCGGCTTTTACAAAATCAATAAGCTTGAACTTCGGAACGCGCGTAGATGCATCCTCATCTCTGATGTATATCTGAACAGTTTCTTTAATGTCCATCGTTCCGCGGTTTATACACTTTACAGTCAGTTCGACGCTCTGCCCGGCTTTAATAACATCTTTAGACAGTGTCACATCATAGAAATCAGTTTTACCATAGGACAGTCCATATCCGAATGGATACATCGGCTTTCCGTCAAAGAATTTATAGGTTCTGCCATCCATGCTGTAGTCATCAAAGTCCGGCAATTCAGAAACATCGCTATAGAAGGTAACGGGAAGTTTTCCCGATGGTGAAAATGCTCCAAACAGCGCTTCAGCTATCACCTGTCCGCCGAACTGCCCCGGATACCATGCCTGAACTATAGCATCACATTGTTCGGATGATGCTTTTAGGTCAACACAGCTTCCCGTCATATTAATAAGAACCGTAGGTTTTCCGACAGATGCAACCTCTGCCATAAGCTTTTCCTGAACACCAGCCATCTTTATGTCTGTTTTGTCTCCGCCCTCGCCCGTCATTCCTGTTTCTTCACCTTCAAGTTCAGCAGTCAAACCTAAAACCAGCACCACAGCATCCGCCTGTTGTGCAGCTGACCTTGCTTCTGCAAAGCCCCACTCCGGTTTTTCTCCCCAAAATCCTTCAGGATTCTCATCCAAAGAACACCCTGGTGCGTAGATTACTTCCGCATCCGGAAGCATGTTTCTGATACCTTCTAATACAGTAAACTGTTTTGAAGGCACTCCATAGTAATTTCCTATAAGTGCTGCTCTGTTATCAGCGTTAGGTCCAATAACTGCAATAGTTTCAATTTTTTCTTTGTTAAGCGGAAGCATTCCTTTGTTTTGAAGCAAAACAAGCGATTCACGAGCCATTTGTTTTGAAAGATTGTGATGCGTTAAGCTGTCATTTGCTTCATATGGAATGGACGCAAAAGGAACATTATCATCCGAATCAAACATTCCCAGCTTCATGCGCGCAAGCATCGCCCTGTATACTGCCAAATCTATCTCTTCTTCTGTAATATATCCTTGCTCTACCGCTTCAAGAAGATGCGGATAAATGAATCCACAGTTGATTTCACATCCATTTTTAACTGCAAGAGCTGCAGCTTCAGCCGGAGTGTCCACCAAATGATGGTCGTGATAAATGTCTTTTATAGCGCCGCAGTCGCTGACAACCACGCCGTCAAATCCCCATTCATCTCTCAAAATCTTCTTAAGAAGCGTTTCGCTCGCACAGCAGGCTTCACCGTTGGTTCTGTTATATGCACCCATCACAGAATAGACTTTTGCATCTTTCACACATGTTTCAAAAGCCTTCAGATATGTTTCTTTCATGTCTTTTACGCTTGCTACTGCGTTAAACTTGTGTCTGTCCGCCTCAGGCCCCGAATGCACTGCAAAATGCTTTACTGTTGCTACGGTCTTTAGATATTTCTTGTCATCTCCCTGAAGGCCTTTACAAAATGCCACGCCCATCCTTGATGTAAGATACGGATCCTCACCATAAGTTTCGTGCCCTCTTCCCCACCTTGGGTCGCGGAATATGTTTATGTTTGGAGACCAGAAAGTAAGTCCTTTATAAATTCCATTGTCACCATGTTTTTTTGCTTCATGGTGTTTTGCACGCGCTTCATCAGATATTGCTTCGGCAACCTTTCCCAAAAGCTCGCTGTTAAAGCTTGCAGCCATTCCGATAGATTGCGGAAACACTGTCGCGACACCAGCGCGGGCAACTCCATGCAGACATTCATTCCACCAGTTATAGTCCGGTATCCCCAGCCTTTCTATTGCCTTGGATTGAAAGGTCAGCTGCGAAACCTTCTCTTCCAGAGTCATTTCATCTACCAAAGCTTTTGTGCGCGTTTCAAATGATTTTTTGCTGTCCATCCATTCTTTTTTCATAAAACCTCTCCACTTGATTTTTTATTTATATTTTTCTAGAAATGAAACCTCATTAATTTTATAACAACGGATCTTTTACTTTTAAAGAGTTAAGTTCTTTTTTTGTAAGCTCACGCCATCGCCCCTCGGGAAGCGATTCATCCAAGACCAGTTTCCCGAAAGTGATTCTTTTAAGCTCCAAAACATTCTTTCCGCGGGCCGCAAACATTCTTTTTACCTGATGATATTTGCCTTCGGTAAGGGTCACCTGAACAAGATGTCTGTCCGGCGCAATCTGTCGTAAATATTCAAGTTTTGCAAGTTCGGAAATAAATTCTTTAAAGCGCATTCCTTCTCTGAACGCCTTAATATCACTTTGGTCAATAGGTTTATCAATTTGTGCTTGATATATCTTTTGAACATGCCTTCTGGGTGAAGTCATGTCATGCGCAAGACCGCCGTCATCAGTTATGAGCAGCAAACCGGTTGTATCTTTATCCAATCTGCCAACGGGAAACATATCGCGTCTGATACACCAGTCATCCAGCAAGTCCATCACAGTCGGGTCGCGCCTGTCCTGTGTTGCGCTGATGTATCCTTTTGGCTTATTAAGCATTATATAAGCAAATCTTTTATAAAAGAGAGGTTCTCCGTCCAGCTCCACAAACGCAGTATCCGGCATAACCTGAAATCCCGGATCTTTTTTTAAAAATCCGTTAACCGTAATCCGTGATGCCAGTATCGCCTTTTTTGCTTCCGAGCGGATCATAACATCACACATCGAAATATATTTATCCAGCCTCATCTTGTATTATTTATCCGTTCCTTCTTTGGGTACCCACTCATAAAATGGTGATTTTTCATTGATCTGAACAACACCTTCATCAAACTGCAAAGATTTTTCTTTGAGCAGTTTTTTCATCATCTCAGGAGAAATATCCGGTCTGTCGCTTTTTTTATCGTTTTTCCATACGCTGAATTTGCACTTCGTTCTACGCCAGTTTGAGCAATAAAACGCTTTTGAGTTTTCCATTATATCGCCTTTACACGCAGGGCATACTCCCAACACTTCGCGCGGTTTGTCAGGGTCCGGCCTTGATGCTTCCTCAGGAAAGCTTACTTCCTTTTTAACCCTTGATTTTTCAATTATTTCGCACGTCATCTTCTTTATGCCGTCCATAAAGTTTTCTGCCTGCTCCTCGCCGGCTCTTATGTCCTCCAACGCTTTTTCCCATTTACCGGTAGTCTCAGGAAGCTTAAGTTCTTCAGGAAGAACATATACAAGAGCCATTCCCTTTTCGGTAGGAGCCAGAGTTTTGCCCATTCTCTTTACGTAGCGTACCTGAATAAGCCTCTCAATAATTGCAGCGCGTGTTGCCGGTGTTCCTAGGCCGTTTTCTTTCATCTGCTCGCGAAGCTCGTCATCTTCCACCATGCGTCCCGCATGTTCCATTGCAGAAAGAAGCGTAGCGTCGGAATATCTTGCCGGCGGCTTAGTCTTCTTTTCTTTAAGCTCGCTCTTTTTAACAGGCTTTTCATCGCCTATCTCAAGCTTTGGAAGCTTTTGTTCGCCGGTTACATTTCTTTTCTTTTTAACATCATCATAAACTTTGGACCAGCCCGGCTCTATCACAACCGAACCCTTCGATTCAAATTTTTCTTTATCTATATCAGTTATAATCCTTACGCGCTCTGTCTCTTGATCTTCAAGGAAGATGGATATAAATCTGCGCACGATAAGATCAAAAAGCTTGCGCTCGTTTTCATCAAGAGACTTTGGAGCCTTTCTTCCGGTAGGGATAATTGCATGATGGTCGGTCACGAAAGCGTCATTTATAACTCTTCCAAAGATATTCCTCTCGGATTCAATCGCTTCCTGAGCATATTCTGCATAAGGGTCTATATTAAGCTTTCCCAAGCGCGACTTAAGAAGCGGATACATGTCTCCGCTTAAATATTTGCTGTCTGTTCTTGGATATGTGATAAGCTTTCTTTTTTCATACAAAGCCTGCGCCATCTGCAATGTACGGGCAGCAGACCATCCATAGTTATAGTTCGCATCTCTCTGCAGCGATGTCAAATCATAAAGCTGCGGTGGCTTCCTTGTTTCGCGTTTTCTTTCAATGTCGGAAACAACGGCAGTTTTTCCTACTATGTCTTCGGAAAGCTTTTTGAACTTTGCATATTCTTTTTTATCTATACGTGTTATGTTTTCTTTTGCTTCCGGATTAAACCAACAAGCTTTGAATCCCGGATATACAGCCCAAAGTTCGTAGTATTCTTCCGGTACAAAATTCAAACGCTCATGTTCACGGTTTACTAAAATCGCAAGCGTCGGCGATTGAACGCGTCCTACCGACAAGAGCCTTTCATATGTAAGAGTAAATGCACGCGATGCATTCATGCCGACTATCCAGTCTGCACTGGCCCTTGCTCTGGCCGACTCAAAAAGAGATTCATACTCGCTGCCGGGTTTTAAATTATCAAATCCCTCCATAATGGCTTCGTCAGTCATGGAAGATATCCATAAGCGCTCTATTGGTTTTGTGCATCCTGCAAACTCATAAATCCAACGGAATATAAGCTCACCTTCACGCCCAGCGTCAGTTGCACAGATAACATTGTCAACCTCATCGGAAAGCATCCAGTGTTTTATGGCTTCAAACTGTGCGACTGCGCCTTTGTTTGCAGCAAGCTTAAGCTGCATAACCTCTGGCATAATCGGAAGCTGGTCCATGCTCCACTTTTTGTATTTATCATCTATTTCTTCCGGATTCGCCAAACTGACAAGGTGTCCAAACGCCCACGAGATGACATATTTGTCATTCATGAGGCATCTGTTGCCTCTTGTTTTTGCTTCCAGCACTTTCGCTATGTCCCGTCCTACTGACGGCTTCTCTGCAACTATAAGGGTTTTTCCCATTCTTCCCTCCGAAAATTATTGTAATACGCCCATTTGTTATTACCATGCGGTATTATAGCAGGTATTTACTAAATATTTCAACTTTTTTAGCTTAGCACAAAAGCAGACCGTTAACAAATGGTCTGCTTGTTTTTGTAAAATTTTATTTAGTTTTACCTTATGTTGTCGGTATTCCAGCTGCAGGATGATAGTGAATTTCTCTTGCAAATGCCCTGTAATAATCACGATGGAGCTCAACTCTGTCCACAAGTTTTCCGTCAGCATCATAATAATCTTTGTATGTTGTGCACTTAATACCGGTGCGCGCGCTGTATATTTCAGTCTGACCGTATGTGACGCTGGAGTCAGCGACATAAACATCCGGTCCCGGATTTACAGTCTGTGTTGTTTTAACATAAAGCTCGATTGTCATTCCGTTTTCAAGCGGAACTCCATAAACTTCCGCATAAACTTCTCTTCCTATCGTATACATCGAAATATATATTGGATAATCTGAAGTGTTTTTAAACCTTAAGTCCGCAGTACCGTAGTTTACTGTAGCATCTCTTCCCCTTGTAAGATACCCAAGCTCAAAAGAATGGTGCTGCCGTTCGACAATTTCGAGGTCAGCCCTTACAACGGCATTAAACAATGTTCCTGACACCTGACATACACCGCCTGCAATACCAGGTTCCAGTCTGTTTCCTCCGACAATTACGTTTGCTTCCTTAAAACCTGCTTCTTTTGTTCTTTTTCCAGTTGTTTCATTAAAAGAAAATATCTCTCCCGGCATTAATACAGTTCCGTTAATCATTGAACAGGCCAGGCGCACATTATGCTCTCGGTTTGAGCTTTTCACCATATGCGTCTTAAACTGTACAATCATCTGAGTCATATTCTTTAAATCATCAAGAGTTGTAGTGGGTGCAATCTCCCATTTTTCGATGTCAACATCTGCTGAAGCGTTCTTGCCCACAGCTTCCGTTACAGCTTCCCAAAGCGCATCGGGATCTGTTTTAATTCCGGCTTCAGGTTCAGTATAGTCAAACCACTCAGAGCCGTCTTTTTCAGGATCCGGGTCAAAGCGCACCGAGGCTTCTCCCGGCTCTTTTTGTCTAAACAGCGCAACCGCCCTAACTTTGGATTCTATTTTTGACGGATCGACCGATATATCAATGTTATAGTAAACAGGATTGTTGGCAAGGCTCATCACATATTCGTATCTTTCCTTGTCGGAGCCGCTTCTTCCTTCATTCCATGCCTTTTGGACAACATCCTGTGTATTAAATGAAACATCCATCTCATCACTTTTAAACACTACTTCTTCGTCATCCCAATTCAAAATAACATTTACATTTTCTACGCGCTTGTCCAAAGATGCCTGAATTTTATCGCTTGCTTCTTCAAGAGTGAGCCCACCCAACGAAATATCGTCAACGTAAACGCCTTCATAAAAATAATCAACGTTTAAAAGATTTTCGTATCTTTTATTTTTTTCCGCAACAAAATATAGCGCAACCATGCCTGCTACGATAATAATAATTGCAGGTACTATAAATGCAAACTTCAGCCTACGTGCCCTTTTTATCTTTAATGCAGTTTTTTCAAGTGCGGAAATATGCTCAGGTATTACCTCTTTATCCTCAGCTGTTTCTTCCAAAACCTTTGTTTCATCATCAATGTCGGAAGTTTTTTCATCGCTAGGTTCAGAGTCGTTGTCTATATCATGTTTAAGATCTTTGGAATCTGTAGCCTTGTTTTTATCATCCTCAGAAGCCGACTCTGAAGCAGTCTCCTCCAACTCGGTTTCTTCTTTTGAATCTATATTTTCTGCAGCATCAGAATCATTTGTATCAATTATAATGCCTTCGATTTTATCTATTTCGTTCTGGACATCCTTATCCATCAAAGTCTCCTTAGTTTAAGTTCGGATATCTTTATCCGACTATATAATCGCAACGCACAAACATTGCGCGCCGCAAAGCTGTCTTAACACAATCTTAACATAATATTAAAGTGCAAAGACACATTTTTCAAGTAAATTTTCTTTAATGTTTTGTGAAACATGTAAATATAGGATATAAATCAGCTGTTGGCAAGCCTGAACGACAGCGTCATAAGCGAATCGGTCAGGTGAATGTTTTCAACCTCAATGCCATCCAACAATACATCAACAGGCGCAAAATTCCAAATAGCTTTAGCTCCGGCTTTCTGGCTGATATGAGCTATCTGCTGTGCAAACTTTGCAGGAACCGTAAGAGCTACTATGTCTACACCGTTTTTGCTGATAAAATCGGACAATTCTTCTATATCGTAAATCTTTATTCCTGTGATCTCCTGCCCGACAAGCTCTTTGTTGCTGTCAAAAAGCCCAACAATCTTATAGCCTTCTTTTTCAAAGTCACGATGGCGAGCAAGCGCTGTACCAATATTACCTGCACCGACTATAACAAGCTTTCTTGATATATCTATTCCCAGTATATGAATAAGCTTTTCTTTAAGCTCGCTTACATTGTATCCGTATCCCTGCTGTCCGAAACCGCCGAAGAAGTTTAAGTCATGGCGTATCTGGGACGCAGTCATAATAAGGCTTTCACCCAGTTGTTTTGAAGAAACTCTAGTGATGCCGTTATTTTCAAGACCAGTAAGGTGCCTGTAATATCTGGGCAGCCTTCTCATTACCGCTTCAGGTACTTTGTCCATATAACGCCCTCCTTAAAAAATTATATGATAATATTATCACAAAGTTTAATCGCTAATCAAGTAATAAGTATACTGAAACGGTAAGGATTTTAACTTTATTTTATCTTTATTGTATTATATACTAACATTCATGATTGTATTATCAGTAAAAAACCTGTCCCTGTCTTTCGGAGCAATTGATATATTCTCCGATTTGTCCTTTGATCTTAAGAAAGGACAAAGGCTTGGATTTATAGGCTCAAACGGAAGCGGAAAAACTTCGCTTCTTAAAATCATAACCGGAAATCTGGAAAAGACTTCAGGCAGCTATAACATCAAAAGCGGATTCACCGCAAACTATCTTTCACAGCTTTCAGACTATACTTCAAAACTTTCTGTCTGGCAGGATGTGATGAGTGTATATGACGATGTATATGAAGCAGAAGAAAAACTGCGTGAAATAGAAAAAGAGATGGCCGCACATCCTGAAAAGCTGGAATCTCTTTCTCACAAATATGATACTCTTATGCAAAGCTTTGAAGAAATGGGCGGCTACAGCGCAGAACGCATGGCGCGTTCCGTTCTTTCCGGCCTCGGCATCACAAAGCAGATGTACGAACGCTCTGTAAACACACTTTCAGGAGGTCAGCGAGCGCGAGTACAGCTAGCAATGGCGCTATTGCGAACTCCCGACATTCTGCTTCTGGACGAACCGACAAACCATCTGGATCTTGCCGCAATTTCTTGGCTTGAAAATTTCCTTAACAATTGCGGTATATCGCTTATCATAGTGTCCCATGACAGATACTTTTTAGACAGCGTATGCACCGACATCATGGAGCTTTCCATGGGAGAGCTGACGCAATACCCCAACTGCAACTATTCAGAGTATATGCTGGAAAAAGAATCAAGGTTTGAACAGCAGAGAAAGCTTTTTGAATCCAATCAGGCAGAAATTAAGAGACACGAAGCTGTAATAAGAAGGTTTAGGTCATGGGCTACAGAAAAAGCTATGAAACGGGCAAAATCGTGGGAGAAAAAGCTCGCAAAAATTGAGCATGTTGAAAAGCCATCCAACGAGAAGATAATAAAGTTCCGTTTTGATACTGATGTAAGAAGCGGAAGCGATGTTCTTATTATGGACGGCATCAGAAAATCTTTCGGAGAAAAAGAAATTTTTTCGGATATAAGCCTTCACATAAGAGCAGGTGAAAAAATAGCGCTTATGGGTGCAAACGGAATAGGCAAAACTACTTTGCTCAAAATTATTACAGGCTCGCTGATGCAGGATGACGGTGAAATTCTTAGAGGTACCGGTGTTAAAATGGGTTATTATGACCAGCACCAGCAAAATTTAACCGACACAAATACAGCGCAGGACGAGATATGGGATGCATTCCATGAACTGACAGCGCAGCAGGTCCGCGACATGCTTGCTCTGTTTTTATTTACCGGCGACGACATTGAAAAACAGGTTTCACTGCTGTCCGGAGGCGAGCGCGGAAGACTATCGCTTTTAAAGCTCATGCTCTCAAAGTCTAATTTCCTGCTTTTGGACGAGCCTACAAACCACCTTGATATGGACAGCCGAATGGTTTTGGAATCAGCTCTCTATGACTTCCCGGGAACAGTGCTTTTTGTAAGCCATGACAGATATTTCATAAATTCAATCGCAACAAAAATACTTGACATGTCTCCAGACGGAGTATCTGTATTTGAAGGAAATTGGGAAGATTATCAATATCATCTATCACTTAAGGCAGATGAGGACTCCGAAATAAAAGAAAGCAAAACAGAACGTTCCAAGCGTTTTAGGGAAGAAAAAGAAAAAAAGGCTGAAGAAAAAAGACTTAAGTCAAAACTTGATGCAGTAGAAAAGAAAATATTTGACTGCGAAATTAAAAAAGCAACTGCGGAAAAAAGGCTCGCAAATGCAGCAGAGCTTAACGATATAGATATATCCACATACTCCAAACAATATGCTAAATGCGAAGACGAGCTGGTTTCTTTGATGGAAGAATGGGAAAAGCTTTCCGCGCTAATAGAAAAAGCACAAGAGTAACAAATAATACTCATTGTGCTTTTATTCAAGGTTCAAATATAATTAGTTTTTCCTTCACTGTCGTAACATTCAATTTCAAATCTAACTCAGCATAGGCAGTAAGTTTGGCAAAACCATATATACTACTATCGACACAGCACCGCAAACAGTTATAACAAGAATGGGATGTGCTTTTGCTTTAAACAACAAAATAAGGGCGATAATCAAAATACCAATAGAACGTATGTCTATGCTCCTTAAAGCCGCCACTACACCCTGTGCTATGGCCTGTTCATCAACTAAAGTTACTCCTATTACGCTCCAAACAGCATAAGCTATAAGAGCCACAACAACAGGTCGTATTCCCGAAAGAGCTCCCTGCACAATTCTGTGTTTGTTGTAGCTGAAGAAAAACCTCGCAACCAAAGTTGTAATAATAAGAGACGGAAGTATTACACCAAGCGTACACATCACAGCTCCGCTTAAACCGTATATCTTCATTCCTGCAAACGTAGCGGTATTTACCGCAAAAGGCCCTGGTGTCATTTTTGCGATTGCTATAACATCGGTTATTTCAGCTGCAGTCATCCACCCGTTTGTGACGAGCTCTTCTCGGATAAGCGGAATCATTGCATAGCCTCCGCCTATTGTAAAAAGTCCTATCTTAAAGAAAGAAAAAATCATTTTTAAAAGCATCATGATCCTTCACCTTCTTTTCTTCTTTTCATCTCGCTGTATGTAATACCGATAAAAAGCCCAGCTAGGATTATAATTATTGGGTGTACGGAAAAGATAAGCGCTGTTAAAAATGCAAGAGCCGCCATAATCCACCCAAACAAACCTTTTATACCGGGTTTTCCAAGTTTAATAACAGCTTGTATCAGCAATGCAATAACTGCAACGCGTATTCCTTTAAGCGCTGCAATAACATATACGTTGCTGCTAAACTGAACATAAAAAAACGACAAAATGCTAAGCACAATAAGCGACGGCAAAGCCATACCGAACACAGCAACAATCGCTCCAACCATTCCAAACAGCTTATATCCCACAAGTATGGATGCGTTTATGCTGAGCATACCCGGCACAGACTGCGCAACAGCCAGCATATCAAGCATCTCCTGTGTCTTAAACCATCCTCGGTTTTCCACATACTCGCGCTCCATCAAAGGAAACATTGCGTATCCTCCACCGAAAGTAAACGCACCAAGCTTAAGTACTATTGAAAAAAGCTCTAAGAGCTTTTTCATATCCCCTTTAAATTTAGGTTGGATTTTAGATTTCCCTTCCAATTAACATATCCTCAAAAATATTTTCTTTTCTGTTTACTATGAAAAAACCCTTGTCATTAACAAGCCCTTTTCTGTTATATGTCATTTCGCTTCCGTCCATCTGACGGAATATACAGCCTGCCTCTTCGGCAACCGCATGCATCGCCGCAGTGTCCCACTGCATACTTCCAACATATCTATAATATATATCAGCCGTTCCCTCTGCAACCAAACATCCTTTTACCGCACTGCCGCATTTTATAACACTTTCAACATCATACTTTTCAATAATATCTTTTTCTCGACCTGTAATATGAGAGCGGCTTACTGCCAGAGTGAGACTTTCCGTTTTGTCAGAAGCCATAATTTTTTTCGGAATGCCATTAGGCTCCTGAACAAAAGCTCCGCAGCCTTTAGATGCCCAGTAAAGCTTTCCCGTAACAGGCACATAAACAACTCCCATTACTGGTTTGCCTTTATATGATAGCGCAATATTTACTGTAAATTCACCATTCTTTTTTACAAATTCCTTTGTGCCATCCAGAGGGTCGACCAGAAAACACCAATCGTTTTCTAACCTTGCATGGTCATCTTCGCTCTCCTCAGCCAGAATCGCCATTTCAGGAAAAGCCGCTTTAAGCCCTTCGCATATAAGATCATTAGACATTTTATCAGCAATCGTAAGCGGTGAATTATCTGATTTATATTCTACATCAAAATCCTGAGCATATACTTCCAATATCTTTTCCCCTGCTTTCAATGCAAGTTCCTTTGCCAAAATACACGCTCTGTTTATTTCATCTTTCATTTTTAAATCTAATCCTTTTCTTTTTTGAAACAGTATCTACTATAACATAAATATAAAATTATATAAATAAAGCAATAATCAAATAATAGCTGTTATTATTATTCAAGATTCCATTATCAGCTATAAATTAACTATACACAAGTTTTTAAGTTTAAATGAAAACCCATCGTTTTTTGTATTAATACGATGGGTTTTTATCTGATTTTTAATTTTTACTATATATTAATATTTATTACTTCCACACAATCAATCAACTTCTCATATATTTCCCTGTTGATAAGCTCACTATTTGTGCATGACACAGCTGCGCATCCAGCAGCGACTGCATGTTTTAATACATCCTCAGCCATAAGCCCCTTTTCAATTGCAAGAATCGAAGAGGACAACAGACTGTCTCCGGCACCGACAGTGTTTATTACATCCACTTTTGGTGTTTTCGCGTACAAAGCACCGTCTTTTGTGCAAATCATAGCACCTTGTGCACCCATCGAGATAATAACATACTCAACTCCGTCTTTATGAAGCTTCATCCCTTCGCGTGCCACATCTTCCATAGTGTCAAGTTTTTTGCCGCAGTGCAATTCTATTTCATATTTATTAGGCTTGATAACATACGGTTTTTGAATAATACCATGTTTAAAAGCATCCCCTTCAGCATCTAGAACAAGTTTGCATTCAGGCGCTGTAAGTTTTATTTTCGCCATAATCTCGCCGTAAAGCGAGCTGTCGCATCCTTTTGGCATTGAACCCGTCAGAACAAAAAATTCGCTTTCTTTCGCCGCTTCAACAGACATCTTTATTATTTTTTCAATTTGCTCGGGCGAAACCATCGCGCCTTTTTCGTTTATCTCGGTTATAACATTATCCTGAGTATTGTTAAGTTTTGTGTTCACTCTTATCGAATCAAATACTCCAAGCACCTTGCAGTCAATGTTAAACTCTGAAAGTCTTGATTTTACAGGATCGTTTTCTTTTGCTCCAAACATTATAAGCTGTGACAATCCACCGAGTTTTTTGATTGCAAGAGCTACATTTGTTCCCTTTCCTGACGGAATGTTTTCCGACTCAACTATCCTGTTCATCTCTCCATATAGGAATCCGTCGATAAAAACCGTTCTGTCTATACATGGATTTAACATCAGTGCAGTAATCATAATTTTTGCCTTTCTGTGGATAACTCTGTGGAAAACACGCATTTTTGTGGATAACTCTATAGCACACCTGTGATTCAAGTGAATATTTTGGATAATTCCCCGACTGACCTGGTTTTTGCCCCCACACTCGCCGTCTGGATATCTAGCTCAAGGCTTATAGCCTATCACGCCTTACCTCTCGCATGCAAAACATGCGGACGGACTTACCTCTAAACCGCGCCATGCTCATCGCTGATAAAATTTTTTGATACGACTTACGTGGGTCGTTTTGTCCGCGGCTAACATCGACTTTCAACCACAGCTCGGGGAAAACTAATTATACAACACCCTCACTTTTTATTCTATATACATTTTCACTTTTATCTCCACAGACCGCAGCCACATACACTCTCCTTGCCCCGGCCTTCATCAAAAGTTCCGAACATATATGAAGTGTTGCTCCCGTTGTAGAGACATCATCTATTATTAAAATACTTTTCCCTTTGATATCTTTTTGTGACGATGCAAAGTTTTTCTTAACATGTGCCATTCTGTCTATACCTTTTAAAAGAGACATAGACTTTGTGTAACGAATGCGTCTTAAGACATTGCCGCTAAACCTTTTGTCCATGAGTTGTGCTGTTTTTCGCGCAATAAGCGCAGGAGGGTTATATCCTTTTCCAATAATCTTTAAAAAATGTGACGGAACAGCTGTTACGATATCTATATCTTCTTTGTATTCTATAACCTTCTTGTGTACTTCATCCGCAAAATAATCTGCATATCCAAGCTTGTTTTCAAATTTATAATCTTTCATCATCTGAAGACCTTTGCCTTCATAAAAAAGAGCAATTATTCCTCTATGATAAGGCCTGATATTTTTTAAGCATTGTACACATAATCCATCGGATTTTACACTTCTTCCGCATTTTGGACAAAGCATCCCCTCATGCCTTGAAACTTTTTCTGAGCATTCAAAACATACTCCATCCGCTTCTTTTCCGCAAACAAGGCATTCTCTTGTATCCGGAAAAAACAGCCTGAAAATTACTCCAAGCAAATAGTCTGTCATCAATTTAATTTTATTTTTTCTATTAAGCATTTTTGAGTTCATAGGATAAACCGGTATATCGTATTACCGAAGACTTGCTTTTGGACATCCTGTCCATCATGTTCTGATCTCCTATTATCAGCACCATCTTTTTGGCTCTTGTAACTGCAGTATACAAAATGTTTCTGGAAACAAACACAGGAGGTATCGACAAGAGCGGAAGCACAACAACATCAAACTCGCAGCCTTGCGCTTTGTGGATTGTCACAGCGTATGCAAGCATAAGCTCTCCTAAAATCTCTTTTGTATATTCGCATTCCTTGCCGTCGTCAAACTTTACTGTAACAATTGCATTTTCTTCATCAATATGTTCTACAAAGCCTATATCTCCGTTAAACACACCTTCTCCGAAAGCGTCTGAAAATCCGCGTCCGCTTTTTTTCCATTCCAGAGTATAGTTGTTTTTGGTCTGCATTACCTTGTCGCCGATTCTGAAAACGGTAGTATTGATCTTAATCTCCGCTTTCTTTGTCGACGGAGGATTAAAAGCATGCTGGAGTTTTTCATTAAGGTTGTGAACACCAAGAATTCCTTTTTTAACAGGCGATAAAATCTGTATATCAAATGGTGTTATTCCGAGATATTGGGGTATCCTCTCTCCGGTAGTTTCAATTACAGTTTTGAGCGCGCTGTCCGCACTGCGTTTTGATGTGAACAAAAAGTCTGATTTGTTATCAATTATCGGTGTTTCTCCGTGATTTATACGGTGTGCGTTCATTATTATACGACTTTTCTGCGCCTGCCTGAATATTTCGGTAAGTCTCGCAACCTCAATTTCTCCAGAAGAAATTATATCATGCAGCACATTCCCAGGGCCAACCGATGGAAGCTGGTCGGCATCTCCAACCATAATAAGACGGGTTCCTTTTTTTATAGCACGCAGAAGATGCTGCATTAAAAATATATCAACCATAGACATTTCATCCACAATGACGGCGTCATAGTCCAGTGTATTTTCTTCATTCTTTGAAAATGACAATAGTTCATCATCTCCGCTGTAACCGTATTCCAATAACCTGTGCAGAGTAAAAGCATCTTGCCCTGTGGTTTCGCTCATACGCTTTGCGGCTCTTCCCGTCGGCGCTGCAAGAGCGACTTTTATGCCTGCATGAACCATAGCGCTTATCATGCAGTTAATCGCAGTAGTCTTTCCTGTGCCCGGCCCTCCAGTTATAACAACAGCTCCGTGCGTAAGCGCCTGAATAACTGCACCTTTTTGTTCTGCCGAAAGCTCTATTCCACTAAAATTTGCTGCGCGTTCAACAGCTTCATCTATATCATAATCATAAAATTTTATCTTGGCTTCTTTTACCTCTTTAAGCCTTTTTGCGACTTCACATTCAGCGTTATAAAAGGACGGCAGATATATATACTTGTGCCCATCTCTTTCAACTACTGCAATGTCCCGCAAAAGAGCCATTTTCGAGGCAGTATTTTTAATTATCTTTTCATCTTCATTCAAGAGACTCTCACATCTTGTGTAAAATGATTCAAGCAAAAGACAGCAGTGTCCGTCCTGCGATGCCGCCTCGTTTAAAACATGCCTTGCACCTGCTTTAATGCGCTCCTCGGAATTATGTGTTATCCCTGTTTGCTGCGCGATTTTATCTGCCGTCAGAAATCCGACGCCATCAATATCGCTCGCCAGAAGGTATGGATTGCTTTCAACAACTTTTTTTGTCTCACCCTTATAATAATTTATTATCTTATGCGCAAGATTGACCGATATATCGAATTTCAAAAGAAAACTCATTTTCTCCTGAATGTCAAAAAGCTCATTGTAATTTTGCGCTATAGCCTGAGCTTTGGCAGCCCCGA
The DNA here is from genome assembly GCA_963677605.2 of Christensenellaceae bacterium. Lineage (GTDB taxonomy): Bacteria > Bacillota > Clostridia > Christensenellales > UMGS416 > JAGLOK01. The sequence goes on from CAXXDX010000006.1 coordinate 1,317,450, forward strand.
TTCCTTCCACCTGGCGCAGTTTATCCGGGTTATAGCGTATTATGTCCAATGCATCCATACCGAATTTTTCAACAATGTGCCTCGCTGTGGCAGGTCCAATTCCCTTTATGACTCCGGATGCAAGATATCTTATAAGTCCAATTTTGGAATCCGGTGCAAGCTTTTTTATCTCCTTTACAGAAAACTGCCTGCCGTAGGATGAGTGTTCCGTCCAAAATCCATGCATTTCAATACGCTCCCCCTCGTTTATTGGGGGGAGCGCTCCTGTGGCTGTAGCCATTTCGCCTTCAAGATCGAAGTCAAAAACTGTGTATCCGTTTTCTTCATTCCTGTAGACTATGTTTTCAACTGTAGCAGATAATTTCTCCATTATGCCTTTATCTTTTTGTTGAATTCATCCAGCTTGCTTAAGTTTTCCCACGGAAGGTCTAAATCTTCGCGCCCGAAATGTCCGTAGCTTGCAGTTTGTTTATATATAGGCCTTCTCAGTTCCAGCTCGCTTATTATCTTTGACGGGCGAAGGTCAAACACATCGTTTATAGCCGTAATAATCTCTTTATCGCTAGCTTTTGCTGTACCAAACGTCTCAACCATGATAGATACCGGGTGCGCCACGCCTATTGCATATGCAAGCTCTATCTCACATTTTTCGGCAACACCAGATGCAACTACATGCTTTGCAACCCAGCGCGCAGCATAAGCCGCTGACCTATCTACCTTTGTCGGATCTTTGCCCGAAAATGCTCCGCCGCCGTGGCGTGAATATCCGCCGTAAGTATCAACTATTATCTTCCTGCCTGTAAGTCCCGCATCACCCATAGGCCCGCCTATAACAAAGCGTCCCGTTGCGTTTATAAGATACTTTATGTTATTAGTATCAAGGTTTTCCGGAAGACTTGGCTTCACAACGTGCTCTATAATGTCAGCTTCAATCTGCGCATGTATTGCTTCCGGATGATGTTGGGTAGCAACAACTACAGTGTCTATTGCCACAGGCTTGTCATCTTCATAGCGAACCGTAACCTGCGTTTTTCCATCAGGACGAAGGTAATCGATTATACCCTGCTTTCTCACTTCTGAAAGCTTTTTAGACATCTTGTGTGCAAGATATATAGGCATCGGCATAAGAACATCCGTCTCCTTGCACGCAAATCCGAACATCATTCCCTGATCTCCGGCTCCGGTGTCATGCTCATGCTCCTTATCACTTCTTGTCTCAATAGCATCGTCAACGCCCATAGCAATGTCTTTTGACTGTTCATTTATGCTTGTAAGCACTGCGCATGTGTTGCCGTCAAATCCGTATTTTGCGCGATCATAACCGATATCAATTACAGTCTCGCGCACAATTTTTGGAATGTCAACATAACAGTCTGTGCTTATCTCTCCCGCAACAAGAACAAGCCCTGTGCTCGTTGCTGTCTCGCATGCCACTCGGCTTTTAGGATCCTGCTCAAATATCGCATCCAGAACAGCATCTGAAATCTGGTCGCACATTTTATCGGGATGTCCCTCAGTTACCGACTCTGACGTAAATAATCTTGTGTTTTTCATAGTGTCCCCCGTTTTGTTTATTTAACAACCCAATTACTTCTTAATAAACAAAAAACCTCATTTAAAATGAGGTAAACGCTTATCCTCATCTTTCGGCTATTAACCGTAGGACTTAGCACCTTCCCATTCAGCCTCTCGACTGCAGGGCGTCCATAAATGCTGGAAGGCGTCTATGAAAGATTTTAAACCAAGGGCGTTTATTTTTGATAAATAACCGCAGGTTTCAATTCTTGAAGAGGCGTATAACAGTATTTATGGGCGTCCTGAGGGGGTTGCCGGGTTTCATCGGGCCTATTCCCTCCACCGCTCATAATAAGGGTTATTATATTGTAATTTAATTATATCACTCGGCTTCCGGTTTCGCCACGTTTTTTTTGAGTTTCCTGATTACAAACAAAATGGCTGTTATAGCAAGAACTCCGATGATTATATACCACATGAATTTAGAAAGCAGCACAACGATTATTCCCGCAACCAGATTCCCTGCAAAAATCAACGGAATACATTTTTTAATGTCCATCTCAAGAAGCGAAGCAACTATCGAACCTGTCCAGACTCCTGTTGTCGGAAGCGGTATTGCAACAAATAAGAACAAGCCAATGTATCTATAATCATATATCAGCTGTCCTTTGTTTTTGCTTCTTGATTCTATCCAGTTCGCAAAGCCCTTAAAAGCTTTTTTTGAATACATCCATTTTATAATCGGACGAAGCAAAAATAAAAGAGGTATAACAGGCAGACATGACCCAATATACGCAAGTATAAAGCTTGTAAGCTTTGGTATACCCCATGCGATTGCAATCGGTATGGTTCCTTTAAGTTCAATTACGGGAAGCATGGAAACCACAACAACAAGCAGTTTCTGCACACCGACCGTCAAGCTTTCGCCAAAGGCGATAATCCATTCTGTCATAAAGTATCCTTTAAAGTTAATCTCGGTTGATTATAGCTTAACCATAATATGCAAGTCAAGAAACGCTAAACAAAGGTTAATTTAAATTTAATATAATTATTTTGAAATTTCATGCTTTATTTAATATAATATAGCAAAGATTGGAGAACAATTATGTCTCAAATGATTGAAAAAGCAAAAAACGCAAAGCTTGTGTCAAATATTCTGGCCGCGACGGATGTTTCCGTGCGCAATACGGCACTCAAGAAAATCGCCGACGCGTTGGAAGATAACAAATCTAAAATATTTGACGCAAATAAAAGCGATATTGAGCGTTCCGAAAAAGAAGGCATTGCCGCTCCGCTAATAAAACGCTTGAAGTTTGACGAAAAAAAGCTTGCTTCAGTAATTGAAGGCATAAACGCGCTCATCACGCTCCCCGATCCGCTCAATGAAGTACAGGTTGACAGAGAGCTGTCACCCGGGCTTGACCTTACACGCGTATCATGTCCGATAGGAGTGCTCGGAATTATATTTGAAAGCCGTCCGGATGCACTAATTCAGATATCATCGCTGTGCTTAAAGTCCGGCAACTGCGCGCTTCTTAAAGGCGGAAGCGAGGCAAAACTCACAAACAAAGCACTGTTTGACACGATAAACGAAGTATCCATTTCTGCAGGACTTCCCGAAGGTTGGCTTGCGCTCATGGAAACTCGTGATGATGTTTCTGCTATGCTGGCGCTGGATGAGTACATTGACCTTATCATTCCCCGCGGCTCAAACGAGTTCGTAAAATACATAATGAATCACTCTGATATTCCTGTTTTAGGTCACGCAGACGGAATATGTCATGTGTATGCAGAAAGTTATGATGATATTGACGCAGCTGTTGCTATATGTGTGGACAGCAAAGCACAGTATGTCGCAGTATGCAACGCGGCTGAAACTCTGCTTGTAAACGAAAGTATAGCCCAAAAGTTTCTCCCAATGCTTAAATCAGGAATGGATAAAGCAAACGTCAAGCTTTTCGGGTGCGAAAAAACGCAGGAAATCATTGATATAAACCCCGCAGACGATTCCAGTTGGGACACTGAGTATCTGGACTACATGATGTCTGTCAAAGTAGTTGAGTCTATCGATGAAGCAATCACACATATAAACCTTCACGGTTCGGGGCACACGGATTGTATCATAACAACTGATAACGCAAAAGCCGACAAGTTTATTAAACTTGTGGACAGTGCGAGCGTCATGATAAACGCGTCAACGCGATTTGCAGACGGTTTCCGCTACGGTTTAGGCGCTGAAGTCGGCATATCAACGGGTAAAATACACGCGCGCGGACCTATGGGTATGGAAGGGCTATTAATCTATAAATACATTGTCCGCGGACAAAACCACATTGTTGCGGATTTTGCCAGCGGTAAAAAACAATATACACATAAAGACAGAAAATAAAAATATGATAATAAAGAAAAAAAATAATATAAATATAGCAATAATAGAACAGAACGAGAAAATCAGCTCAATCCGTGACATTTCCGACTTAATGGCAAACGCTTATTATAATGAGTGCGTTGGAATTATCGTCAAAAAAGAATATCTCTCCGAAGAATTTTTTGACCTTAGAACAAAAATAGCCGGCGAAATACTGCAGAAGTTTTCAAACTACAACATGAAGATGTCCATCATTGGCGACTTTAGCGTCTACGACAGCAAAAGTTTGCGCGACTTTATATATGAGTGCAATAACGGCAGCCTTATCTTCTTTAAAGATACCGAAGAAGATGGTATGGAAGCGATAGCAGGCGCAGTTTAATATACAGCCAATATAAGTGTTCAGAATGAATAGAACACGATATAAGAAAAAATAAAAAGGCCTCCTACTGTGTATAAGTACAGTGGGAGGTTTTTAAATCACATAATAATATGTTTTTCTTGTAAGTCATATAATTTGAAATAAAAATTTTTATAATCATAATTCCCACATATTCTTAATCTAGAATCAACATCATAAACAACAAGAAAGGAAATTGTTAAAATGAAAAAAATGTTTATAGTAGTATTGGTTCTGGCTTTATTGGCTGCAGGTGCATCCATAGCATACGCTTCAGATTCAGCAGATGAAGATCTTGCAGAACATCATGAGGAGATGCTTAAAATTAAGCAGGAGCAGCTTGACGAACTAGTAGCAGATGGAGTTATAACTCAGGAAGAAGCAGACGCATTTATAACAGAGATGCAGGAAAGATTTGAATCCGAAATATGCTATGGCACAGAAGAAGGCGCAGGCTTTGGGATGTTCCGCGGCTATGGCAGGGGCATGGGCAGAGGCGTAGGCACAGCTGACGGCTCAGGATATGGAACCGGTCAAGGTTATGGGTGTGACGAAAGCTGTATCTTAGATTAATTTATTCAGTTTTCATAAAAACACTTCTCAGAGCAATATACTGAGAAGTGTTTTTTATACATTATTATCTATTTTATTGAAGTTCTTAAATACTTATACCAACTGCCTTCTTATTATCGAATTAGATTTTCAATGTAATTAGCGCTTTCGCTTATAAACGTCCTCTTTTTATCAAGCGGAATCAATTTATTTTGTAAGCAGTCATTAAACTCGGTACTTTTATATTGTCTGTTAAGCATATGGTCTTTTAAAGCTAAAACATCTTCTTTATAAATAATATTAGGAATATCTTCTAAACTCCCGCTATTAAAAGCTTTCCACATTTCCTTTTCATCTTCAACTTCTTTATAAAGAAAATTATCCAGCAATACACACTCCTGCCTCCAGCTTTTTTCATCGCTTTCACGAAAGGAGCCATAGTTTTTAATACAGTAAAACCTGAACGGATTCCAGAACTCTTTATTCCACAGCATGTCAGTCAAAACATGTGTACAGTATCCCCGATAAAAATCAAGATTAGGTGAATCTATATTGTTATCCAGGAACGACAACGCACTTTCCTGCCATCCTTCATTTTCTGTAGTTTCGCCCCATTTTTCATTACCTACACAAAGATGTGTCCGCCTTTTCGCATCGCTGTCGAACTCTTTTCTCATATGAACCGAATCAGGTGCTAGCGAACCAACAAGGAAGCTGCCTTTATCAATTATCATTTCATTTTTATCTGAAATATTCTTAGCTATTAAAAGGTGTGTCATCGGATAAGGCATAATGTCTCCGTGTTTTTTACTTATTATAGCACAATCTAAAAAAGAGTTGCCAAACGGCAACTCTCTTTCATTAATCTCTTACTGAATAACAAATTTGTTTACTAAATGCATAGAATCTTGCGTGCGTAACACCAGTAAACTCATCTTCTGGCATAAAATTTCCTTCGATTTCAATCCTGTATCCTATACCTTTGTAAGTTCCCGAGCCTCCGTCTTCTTTTGTTGCTTTATAATCTAACTGCGCAAATACCGGCCGTTCAAATCCATGTATCGTTTTTCTATAGTCTATTAATCCCATAGTTACAGTCATTATTACTATCAAAGCCAATATAGCTAAAATAATTTTTATTTTACTCTTCATCTATCCCAAATTCATCACTTTGCCCGTAAACAGTACCAAATCATTTTCAGTGTCCATAATAAAAAATATGAAAGGTCTGTCCGCGACAAATTCAAACCTGTCCATCATTACGGATGTTGCACGCATGACAATCGCTGTAACAGCGGCAGCTTCGGTTCCTTCCTCGTCCACTTTGATTTTTGCTTTATGCAGCACTTCATCGATAGCAAGTGATGTGTCAGACATTAGCGAAAAGTCCGCATTATCGCTGAAAGCTGTTTGAATACCCATAGCTTTAAGCACCTCACCCATCTCTAGCTTTTCTTCCATTTCAAACACCGGAATTCGCACAATTGGATCTTCCTTCTCTGTAAACGTTGTAAGAATCTCACTTAATGATTCGGTTGTCAGTCCGTCAACAAACGAATCCATATCATCCGGAAGAACAGCAACCATTGCAAAACGCTCATCATCGCCATAGGGAAGAATAACTGATGTATAATCGTCGCCCTGATGGCCCATAACAGTTTCATTAGACATCATCATTTTTATGTCAGACGTTTTATTTGCGCCATTAAATTGTCCGTCGAACGTCTTTTCCGGATCAAAAGGTACGCTCCACTCGCCTTTAAAATATATCGCATTCATGAGCACCATTGAAGCCCTGGCCAGAGAATCTCCGCTTTCATCAAACAGCTTTTTAATCATACCGTTTGTCGATTCATCTATCCATGCATTAAGCTCGCTCGGCGCGCTAGCTGCCTGCAGGTCAAGGTTTTTAACTAAAGTATCAAAAACATTTTCCATTGTGTCAATGTAGCTTTGTTTGGCAACTATCTCATCATCTATCCACAAAGAGTTTGCAGATGTAAACGCAGTATCCCCCGAATCCTCATAAGATTCCAGCAGATACTTCTGATAGGCCGCGACTTCCTCAACACTCATATCCGAATATCCCAATACATCGGCAATCTCTTTCTGTGTTTCGCCCTGTGCCCCGAAATAAGCCATAGTAAGCGCTGAATTTATTGACATTGACGAGTAAAAAAGGTTTCCATCACCTGATTCACTAAGTTTTTTAAAAAAATCAAGATTAAATCCAAGCTGCAAATCGCTTGCATCCTCAGGGCTTTGAGGCAAGGTGTCAGCAAGAGAAAGCATTACTTCATCTATAGTTTCCGGCCCTTCAGTTTGTGTGTTTTCAGGACTAAGTTCTTCATTTTGCACAGCAGGCTGCGCACAGCCTGAAAATATCATAATCACAGCAACAGCCACAAAAATCATTTTAATATTTTTATTCATAGTAGTCTCCTTTTATTGTGTTACATATGTTATGACGTCATAAGGCTCAAAAAGTTCCAAAAACCCGAAAAAACCGCAGTACGCGGTTTTATTACTCAAATAAATCGATCATCCATCGCCTAAGCAGATACTTAACTGCAACCAGTATCAGTACAGCTGTAAATATTAAAAGTATTCCTAAGGGATCAAATCCCTCCAGCGCTATGCCCAGCGCAACTCCCGCTGCCGGCGGATGTTCCGTATTTGTCATAGTCATTAAAAATATTGAAATAGCAACAGTTATTGCTCCAAACAGACTTAAAAGCCAGCCTACATCATGAAAAGGCAAAACAGATTCAAGGCAGCACATGCCTACGCCAACTGCAATTCCTATAACATATCCTCCGATAAGTCTTCTCGGGTTGCTTGTTTTCTGATGAGGCATCGCAAATACTATGAAACATGTAGCGCCGAATGCCGCAATTACAGCAGCGTTAAAAAAAGCATTTAAGGCTATAAGAATTGCGGATATAGAAACAGCCGCAAGCAAACACTGCAGAATATATTTTTTCTTGTTTCGTTTAAATTTCTTATCTATCAGATAGAAATTTTTCTTTTCTCCCATTTTTTAACCTTCTTCCCTTTTTAGAATACATTCGGAAGAAAAAATGCCGTAGATTGCCTACAGCATTGAAATCGACTTTTTAAGTCTTTTTAAGGTCTCCTCTTTGCCTATAAGATACGCAATCTCATATGCACCTCCGGGTGTTGACATCTTGCCCGACACTGCAACTCTAAGAGGCCACAGCACATATCCGTTTTTAACCTCGGCTTTTTCCACATAGCCCATAACTGCTTCACGAATTCCCTCAACCGTCCAGTTGTCAAGCTTTTCTAAAACCTCAAGCATATCTATCAGTACAGGTTTTGCGGTCTCCGCATTTGTCTTCATTCGCTTATGGAAGTATAAATCCGTTGAGTATTCCGGCATCTCGGCAAGAAAATCAATTTTTTCCTTAATGTCGGGCAATACCTCGCAGCGGCTTTGCAAAAGTTCCGCAAGGTATACTGTATCAAACTTATCGCAATCCAGTACTTCCTTCATAAACGGAAGGATTTTTGCATGGAAATCTTCCACACTAAGTTTTTTAATATACTCTGAATTAAACCAAGTAAGTTTCTGCATATCAAAGATAGCAGGTGATTTTGACAATCCTTTGAGAGAAAACTCCTGAACAAGTTCAGACAGTGTGAACATTTCCTGATCCGTTCCTGGAGACCATCCAAGAAGTGCCATATAGTTAATAACAGCTTCAATCAGATATCCCTGTGACAATAAATCCTCAAAAGAAGGATCACCTTTTCTCTTAGAAAGCTTGCGCTGTGCGTTCGCCATAACTGGAGATAAGTGAATATATACAGGTTTGTCCCATCCGAATGCATCATATAAGAGGTTATATCTTGGAGTAGATGAAAGATACTCGCTTCCGCGCATTACATGGGTTATATCCATAACATGATCATCTATCACATTTGCGAAATTATATGTGGGCATACCATCGCTTTTAATTAACACAGCATCATCCAAATCGCTGTTTTGAACCTCTATCCTGCCAAAAATAGCATCATCAAATGACGCGCTTCCTTCAAGAGGCACATTCTGACGCACTACATACTCTTCACCCGCATCAATCTTTGATTTAACTTCCTCCGGTGTGAGAGATAAGCAGTGTTTGTCATACTTAAATGTCTCTCCGTTTGCAGAAGCTTCCTCGCGAAGCGAATCAAGACGCTCTTTCTTACAAAAGCAATAGTAGGCATGTCCGCTTTCAACCAGTTCTTCGGCATACGGAATATATTGATTCTGTCGCTCGGATTGAATGTACGGGCCATATTCACCGCCTACATCAGGACCTTCATCCCAGTCGATTCCCGCAAGTTTCAGAGACTGATAGATTACTTCCTTTGCGCCTTCCACTTCGCGCTCCTGATCGGTGTCTTCAATACGGAGCACAAAAGTTCCGTTCTGGTTTCTTGCAAAAAGCCATGTATATAAAGCCGTCCTTAAATTGCCCAAGTGCATATAGCCGGTTGGACTGGGCGCAAATCTTGTTCTTACTTTTTTCATCTATTTTTTCTCCAATGTCTTGGCAAACGAATCGCGCAGAGCGACAACCCGGTTAAACACTATCTTTTCTTTGGTAGAGTCTTTGTCAACGCAGAAATATCCCTGACGCATAAACTGGAATGTGTCGCCTTCTTTAGCCTCAGCCAAAGACTTTTCAGCAACAGCGTTTTCCATCACAACAAGCGATTCCGGATTCAGCTTTTCAAGGAAATGGTCGCCTTCCGCATCATCCAGTATCAGGCTGTCAAACAGTCTGACGTCAGCTTTTACATGATCTTTAGCATCCACCCAGTGGATAGTGCCTTTTATCTTTCGTCCGGAAGTTGCGCCTCCTGTATAACTTTCAGGATCATAGCTGCAGTGAATCTCGACTATATTTCCTTCAGCATCTTTAATAGTTTCTTCATGCTTTATTATATAGCCGTCCTTAAGGCGAACTTCACCTTCTGGCTTAAGCCTATGATACTTACGGTTTGCATTCTCCATATAATCCATGCGTTCAATAAAAATTTCACGCGAAAAAGGCATTTCATGGCTTCCTTTTTCCTCAAACATCGGATGGTTAAGTGACGGCCGCATTTCACTTTTGTCTTCAGGATAATTGATGATAACCACTTTTATGGGATCAAGCACCACCATTGCACGGTTTGCATTTATGTTTAAATCCTCGCGGACACAATGCTCAAGAAGCTTATAATCCACAACTGAATCAGCCTTTGCAACACCGGCGCGTCCTATAAAGTCGCGTATCGCTGCAGGCGGGAATCCTCTCCTTCTCATGCCTGAAATCGTAGGCATTCTGGGATCATCCCATCCGGTCACATGTCCTTCTTCAACCAGCTGGCGAAGATAGCGTTTGGACATTATCGTTCCAGTTATGTTAAGACGTGCGAATTCTATCTGTCTCGGTATATGCTCGAAACCTACTTTTTCTATCACCCAGTCATAAAGAGGCCTGTGTGCTTCATATTCCAATGAGCAAAGAGAGTGCGTAACGCCTTCTATCGCGTCCTGTATCGGATGAGCAAAGTCATACATCGGATAGATGCACCACTTGTCGCCAGCACGCCAGTGTTCTGCATGTTTGATTCTGTAGATTACAGGATCGCGCATGTTGATGTTCGGGCTCGCCATGTCAATTTTTGCGCGAAGGGTAAGAGTTCCGTCTTCAAATTCACCTGCTCTCATGCGCGCAAACAAGTCAAGAGATTCGTCGGCAGGTCTGTCCCTGTAGGGAGAGTTTTTGCCAGGCTTCGTTAGAGTTCCTCTGTATTCTCTTGTCTCTTCAGGAGAAAGCTCATCTACATATGCAAGACCGTCGTTTATAAGCTTTACTGCATATTCGTATGTTTTTTCAAAATAATCGGAACCGTAATATATTCCGCCGGTTATGTCAAAACCCATCCAGTTGATGTCATAAACCTGCGATTTCGCAAACTCTTCATCCTCTTTGTCTGGATTTGTGTCATCATATCTGAGGTTGCACAAACCTTCGTATTTTTCAGCAACCGAAAAATCTATCCATATTGCTTTAAGATGTCCAAGGTGCAGATAACCGTTGGGCTCAGGCGGAAATCTGGTTATAATAGATCCCGATACCTTACCTTCTTGGATATCTTCATTTATAAAATTTTCGATGAAATTTGAAGCTTCTTTTACTTCGGCTTTTTTAGGCTCATATGCCATAAACATCATACCTTTCCTTATATATATCTGTTAAATATTCTAATCATTCTAACACATCGGCAATCTTGCTTCAAGAAACAAGTTCACATCATTAAGTTATTATACTCTCCTGCTTAACATTATTATCTTTTTGCCCTGAAGAGATTATTGTTTCAAGGCATCCCTTGCCGAAAACGAGTATCCCGGCAGCTATTATTATGTGGGATGTTATCTGCTTTGCAATGCCGAAAATGTTTATTTCAAACACATGAACAGCGGCTGAAATGATAAACAGCAAAGTGCCCAGCAAAATCCCTTTTGATTCGCTTTTCTTAAAAGATATAAGCTTAGACTTGGCGTTGACAAATATCACGACAAACATCAAGAGGAAACTATATCCTACAATGATTTCAAAAACACCCAGCGCCGTGGATAACACCGCACTTGTCGCAAGCGCAAAAAGTAAAACGTAGATTATTGCTGGACTAAATAAGCCATCTGATGCCTTAATGAGTCCCCATACAAAATAAAACATTCCCGCAATAGATGCATACCATCCAAGGAAATGCAGTACATTGCCGAAATAATAATATAATCCGTGAGCAAATCCTCCAATGAAAAATGATATGCCTTCAAACAGAAAGAATTTCCGCCAATACGATGACATTTTTCCGTCCAGAAAATGCTCTGTCTTACTTTTGATATTGAAAAAACAGCAAAAACAGCATGCAGCGGTCACTATATCGCTTAAAAGGATATAAGGTTCAAGTATATTTATAGAACCCAGGGTAATACTACTCATATTATGCTTTTTTCCTTCCCAATGAAGCTACATACACTACAAATTCATTTTCTCCGTCAAATCCCAAGGCTGAGTTTAACTCATCATCGTCAAAGGCTGCAATGCCGCAGACTCCGCATCCTTTCGACTCTGCCGCAAGGTATAAGTTTTGGCATACATGCCCCGCATCAAGATGAATATACCTATAACTTCTTTCCACATACCTGAAAGACATACGGTATATTTCGGCAGCCCAGAAAAAAGTCACCGCTGATGTCGTTATCATTCCCTGTCCCAAACATGCAGCAAGCAGATTGTCTCCAATATCATGGGATAAATTATACGGCGTTATTGCGTGTTTGGTTGATATATATCTATAAACACCCGATTCAATCCCTTCAACATTATTTATAAGAAGATATGTTTCAAATGCATGGCGGGCGCCGGCAGATGGTACAGTTCTTAATGTTGCCTTGTCTTTTATATTCTTTTTTATTCCCTGGGTACACCAAAGGAAATATGAAAGCTCATCTATTGAAATAGGTTTGTCATCATATGACCTAACACTCATGCGGTCAGTAATCAAATTAAACAAATTTATATCTTTGTCATCTTTTCCATCCGGCTTTTTAAGGTTTATTATTCCCTCATTGTTATAGGGCTTTTCAATACTGGGATAAGGCATGTTTTTTTCCTGATCAGATATTCCCATATTCTTATACTTTGTGTTTTCCATAAAATCTTTGCCTGCACTCATAAATTTTACCTCATGTCTTTTATTATTGTTTTATTAAGAATTTCAGTATCGCAATCATTGATTACTTCCTCATCCGCTCCCATAATATATAATACTACAGTACACTCATATTCTTCAAAATATCTTACATACATTCTGCCAAAAAGTTCAGTTTCATAGAAATCACCTTTTTCCGAGGCAATAGGTTTGCCATACTGAATGTATCCAAGTTTAAATTTCTGTCTCTGATGTACTGGGCTGCTTGCATGCATCAGTGCATCAATTTGAATCCATCCTTCGTATCCGGCATATGAAATATCCTTTGTGCTTTTATAAGAAATCAGTTCAAGCGTTGGATCTTTGCATCCCATATCTTCAATCACAAGGTACTTATAGTCAAACATCGGTACCGCTGATATCTCTTCAATATCAATCTCTTCATTGTTAAAACCATATACTCTTTGCAGGTTCTCGCTTGAAAATATTGCATATGCACCATAAAAGGCTGCAAAATATATTGAGCCTTCATCAAACAGCAAAGAAGACTTCCCATCGAATGCGCCGAAATTATAAACAACTGTAAGCCGCAAAACTTCATCCATATACTTTGAAAATTCATATGAAGTGTCATAAATATTAACAAACGGATACCAATCTTTCTTAGCTGTAAAAAGCCCTCCCTTCATGTCAATTTCAAATCCCTTTTCATGCATAACGGAGTCTTTATTGTTATATGCTGAATAGGCACTCATTATCAAATAGCTTCTTATTGGATAATAAAACAATATTAAAGCTGCAAGAATTGCTGCCAAAACTATAAACAAAATATATTTTTTTCTCGCTTTATGTGACAAAAACTCCTCCCTGATATAGATTATTATATCCTATTTTTTGCACACATATTATATTTTTTGCCCTAACATATTGAAATCCAACAAAATCATTGATAAAATTTTATCAAAAATCAAGTTATTTGTGTTAACATTGCATTATTGTCATTGAAGGCGGCTTTTAAATAATGTATAATTATTTTTGCTAATATAAAGATTTCACGCGAAGTATTGTACTGAAAATTCAAGGAGTTTGGATTATGAATAAAAAAACTATAAAAGATTTGGACATCAAGGGCAAAAAAGTTATTGCCCGAGTGGACTTCAATGTTCCTCTGGATGACAACGGAAACATCACAGATGACACAAGAATCACAGCAGCACTTCCAACCATCAAGTATCTTTTGGACGGCGGAGCAAAGCTTATCCTCTGTGCTCACCTCGGAAGACCCAAGGGCGAATTTAACATGAAATATTCCTTAAAGCCGTGCGCAGTACGTTTAAGCGAGCTTTTGGGCAAAGATGTTAAGCTTGCAGAAGACGTTGTCGGCGATTCCGCCAAAAAGCTCAGTGCAGAGATTCAGGAAGGCGAAGTCGTCATGCTTGAAAACGTTCGCTTCATGCCGGGCGAAACCAAAAACGACGAAGAGCTTTCAAAAGCATTTGCCTCTCTTGCGGAAGTATACGTAAACGATGCATTCGGCGCGGCTCACAGAGCGCATTCATCTACAGCCGGCGTAGCTGCCTATCTTCCCTCCGGAATGGGCTTTTTGATGCAAAAAGAAGTTGACTTCATCGGCAAAGCATTAAGCGATCCCGAGCGTCCATTTATAGCAATCCTCGGCGGTGCAAAAGTTAAGGACAAAATCGGTGTTATAAAAAACCTGCTTGAAAAAGTAGACAAACTTTTAATCGGCGGCGGAATGAGCTACACTTTCCAGAAAGCTTTAGGCGGACAGATTGGCGATTCACTGCTTGATGAAGAAAACATTGAATTTGCAGGGGAAATGGTTAAACTCGCTGAAGAAAAAGGCGTAAAACTTCTTCTTCCCATTGATAACGAAGCAGGACAGGAATTTTCAAACGACACACTTCGCGCAACATTCCACAGCCGCAACATACCTGATGGCTGGGAAGGCCTTGACATCGGCCCAGATACACAGGAGCTTTTCGTAAAAGAGCTTGAAGGCGCAAAGACAGTTATCTGGAACGGACCTATGGGCGTATCCGAGTTTTCAAACTTCGCACACGGCACATTCGCAGTTGCCGAAGCTTTGGCAAACATTGATGCAACAACAATAATAGGCGGCGGCGATTCAGCTGCAGCTGTTAAAAAACTCGGCTTTGCTGACAAGATGAGTCACATATCAACAGGCGGCGGCGCATCGCTTGAGATGATGGAAGGAAAAGTTCTTCCGGGCATCGCAGCTCTGTCAGACAAATAAACAAAACATTTAACTAAAAGGGCTCTCTATTATATAGAGCAGCCCTTAAATATTGGAATCGATTTTGTTGATGATTTATTTCAAACAACTGATTCCCCAACAACTAATGGCAAATAACCGTTTGCTTAAAAAAAGGAGTAATAAAATGAGAACACCTATAATGGCGGGAAACTGGAAAATGAACAAAACTCCCGAAGAAACAAAAGAATTGATAAAAGAACTCGCACCAAACGCTAAAGATGCAAGCTGCACAGTTGTGCTTTGCACACCTGCATGCTGCTTATCTGCTGCTCTTGAAGCTTCAGAAGGCACAAATATTGAAATCGGCGCACAGAACTGCCACTTTGAAAATTCAGGCGCATTTACAGGAGAAACATCACCTGCAACACTTAAAGCAATGGGTGTAAAATATGTTGTTATCGGCCACAGCGAACGCAGACAGTATTTCGGCGAGACAAACGAAACTGTAAACCTGCGTGCTAAAGCCGCACTTGCAAATGGCCTCATACCTATAATCTGCGTGGGCGAATCACTTGAGCAGCGCGAAGCAGGCGTAACAGAAACACTTGTTAAATATCAAACTCAGGCTGCTCTTTCAGGCATGAGCGCTGAAGAAGTCGCAGGTCTTGTAATCGCATACGAGCCTATCTGGGCTATCGGCACAGGCAAAACAGCCACATCCGAAGATGCAAACCAAGTAAACGGTTTTGTTCGCGAGCAGGTTGAAAAAACATATGGAAAAGCAACTGCCGAAGCGGTTCGCATACAGTACGGCGGATCGGTAAATCCCAAAAACGTCAAAGAGCTTATGGCGATGGAAAATATCGACGGCGGCTTAGTCGGCGGCGCTTCTCTTACAGCAGGAAGTTTCGAACAACTTGTTAACTTTGACAAGTAGGCATTTACTTAATTACTACTAAAATAGTATAATTAAGAAAAACAGAAATCAGGGATTTTAAATGAAAAAAGATTTGACAGTACTTATAATAATGGACGGATTCGGCGTGGCTGAACCAAGCGACACAAACGCCGTTACCGTTGCAGATACACCAAACTACGACAAACTCATCGCAAAATATCCGTTTACAACAATAAAATGCGCAGGTATGGATGTTGGACTTCCAACAGGCCAGATGGGCAACTCCGAGGTTGGTCACTTAAACCTCGGTGGCGGCCGCATCATCTATCAGCCGCTTACCCGCATCACAAAATCCATAGAAGACGGTGACTTTTTCGATAATCCAGCATTAAAGTCCGCTGTGGACAATGCTGCCAGCAATGGCACTGCACTGCATCTTATGGGACTTGTATCCGACGGAGGTGTTCACAGCCACACAGACCACGCACTTGCCGCAGTCAAGATGGCAAAAGATGCTGGAGTTGAAAAGATATATGTTCACTGTTTCATGGACGGTCGCGACGTACCTCCCACAAGCGGTAAATGCTTTATTGAGCAGCTTGACGATGACCTCAAAGAGCTCGGTGCAGGTGAAATAGCCACAGTTTCCGGCAGATTCTGGGCAATGGACCGCGACAACATCTGGGATCGTGTAGAGCTTGCTTACAATGCAATCACACTCGGCGAAGGCGTGACAGCAGCAAGCGCATCGGAGGCTATGCAGCAAAGCTATGACAAAGGTGAAACGGATGAATTCGTGAAACCAACAGTCATCATAAAAGACGGCGCACCCGTCGGAACAGTTAATGAAAATGACAGCGTTATCTTCTTTAACTTCCGCCCTGACCGCGCTCGCCAGCTTACTGCAGCTTACATTAAGCCTGACTTTAACGGCTTTAAGCGCAAATATATTCCGCTGACTTTTGTCACCTTAACCACCTATGACGCAACATTTGAAAACGTACAGGTGGCTTATGCGCCTCAAACTTATAAGAATACACTGGGCGAATATTTCGCCGCAAACGGCATCCGTCAGCTGCGCATTGCAGAAACACAGAAATACGCCCACGTGACATATTTCTTCAACGGCGGCGTGGAAACACCAAACGCACTCGAAGACCGCATCTTGATTGATTCACCGAAGATAGCGACATTCGACATGAAGCCGTCAATGAGCGCAGTGGAAGTTACCGATGCTGTTGTTGAGCAGATTGAAGCCAAGAAATATGACGCAATCATAATCAACTTCGCCAACTGCGACATGGTCGGCCACACCGGCATAATGAAAGCTGCTGTCGAAGCTGTTGAAACTGTGGATACATGCGTAGGCCGCGTGGTGGAAGCCGTTCAGGCGCAGGGAGGAAAGCTCCTTATAACCGCCGACCACGGCAATGCGGAAAAGATGTGGGACTATGAAGAAAACGGTCCTTACACCGCTCATACGGTGAAATCACCTGTTCCGTTTATCGTGGTTGATGATGATTATATCGGAAAGCCTATTCGTGATGATGGCCGTCTGGCTGATGTTGCCCCGACAATGCTGAAATTGATGGAGATGGATAAGCCTGAGGAGATGACGGGGGAGAGTTTGGTTTAGAATAATTCAATAATGCATTATAAAAGCGAGGCTTATGTCTCGCTTTTTTTAATCTTTAAAGGTATAATATGTAAAATGCACGATAAATATTTAGTAAATATTGGGAGTCATTATGAATAAATTATTATCAAACCTCTTTGAAGCAATAGAAACAAGTAGTATCAATGAAATATCGAAGATAATCAATAATTCTAAGCGAGTAATTAATAGTCTATATAGCGAGGGAACAATATACACAATGAGTCCTTTAATGAAAGCAGTAGAAGTCGGAAACATCATAATCGTAAAACTATTCGTTGAAAACGGCGCTGATATTAATCAAAAAAACAAATTCAATATGGGAGCAATTCATTTCGCAGTTCAAAGCAACAGTTGTGATATTGTTGAATTCCTTCTTCTGAAAGGAGCAAATGTTAACGCAAAAGATAAAGATGGTAGAATACCATTACATTATGCATCCGAACATGATAATATCAAATTAATTGATTTGCTTATAAGCAATGGAGCAGATATAAACTTTGCATCATGGGCTAAGAAAACAGCTTTGTGTTATGCAGTTTCTGAAAACAATATAGATGTTGTAAAAAGATTAATTTCAGAGGGTGCTTCAGTTAACATACAAGATAGATGGGGAGATACTCCATTACACGTTGCAATAAGCAATGAAAATGACGCATTAACAAAAGTTCTCCTTAATAATGGTGCAAATCCTGAAATTGAAAATAAAAGATTAAATAAGCCAACAGAAAAAGAGGAAGATTGGGCAAATCCAAGCAGGATTGAAGATGTATCTATAAGTGGATACAAGCTAATTGGAAAAGCAATAAAAAAGAAATTTAAGAAAAACTGAGTCTATATTCTATTATTGCTTCTTATACATGAGATTTTTATAGCTCGTTATACCCAACCCCACCACCGTGAAATAAATTCACGGTCCCCCTCCCCTAAATGGGAGATGCGCTAGCCAAGCAATAAAGCTATAGGTCAAGTTGAATATACGGTATGATTTATTCGGCGACAGCCGAAACGGGGTTACAGGGGCGAAGCCCCTGCAACCTTCCGAGCCAGCAGGCAGATTGCTAAAACACAGAAGTTTCTGCGAGGATTTGGATAATCTGCTAAACCGCCAATAAACAAAAAAGCAGAGCCGAAGCCCTGCTTAATTTATGCTTAAAGAAACTTACTTGCACGGACATGCAAAAGTCACAATATTCCCGTCCAAATCCCGAAACTGCATCGCCCTGTTACCCCACGGATGCGTAGTCGGCAGTGCAACAAACTCCACTCCCATCGTCTTAAGACGCTCATATTCCTCGTCTACATCATCAACAGCAAATTCAATAGCAAAATTACCAGAACCCCAATAGTTGGCAAAACTAAATCCCATATCTTGTTCGGCTGCTGCTTTTGAATATATAGTAAGCTCCGCGCCGGGAACTTTCACAAACGAGTGAATGTCGTTATCATCCGCTTCCACCCTGAGCACTTCCGCGTAAAACTTCGCAAGCCTTCTCACATCTTCCGATATAATGCTTATTCCGGTAAATTTCATAACGTCTCCTGCTTTTTTATTTAATTTTATCACTAACAAGCCTATAAAAAAAGCAGAGCCGAAGCCCTGCTTAGTCATCTTAACTTTTATTTTAATTTCTTTTCAACCAGCTCGCAGAATTCGTCTATATCACCTTTAATCTCAGTTAAAGATTGCTCCCAGAAAGCCTTGTCGCGCACATCAATATCCATACGTTTGGCAACGTCAACGATATTGTTTGATCCGGTTGCTTTAAGCAATGCTTTGTATTCCTCCACAAAACCTTCAGGCTGCTTTTTATACTGAGCAAAGATTCCCTTGCCAAACAGAAGACCGAACGCATAAGGGAAATTGTAGAAAGCCATCTCCGGCGAATAATAGTGAGTTTTACATGCCCACATATAAGGATGCATAACTTCTTCGTCTAAAGCGTCGCCGTAGGAAGCTTTTTGAGCGCGAATCATAGCATCTTTCAGCTCGTTTATGTTCATGCCATGGTCTTTGCGAGTTTCAACCACTTCGGATTCAAACAGGTATCTTGAGTAGATGTCAACTATGACCTGTGTTGCTTCC
Source organism: Christensenellaceae bacterium (assembly GCA_963677605.2). Lineage (GTDB taxonomy): Bacteria > Bacillota > Clostridia > Christensenellales > UMGS416 > JAGLOK01. The sequence goes on from CAXXDX010000006.1 coordinate 1,336,881, forward strand.
ATAAGCTCAGATTCAAGCAGCGTGAAGCGCTCCTCGTCAGTAGCATTCGCTTTTGCGATGTCTGCAACCAAGCTTTCATTAAATATTGATGCCGTCTCGGCAAGAGGCATTGGATATGAAGTGTTCAGCATCGACTCATCTTTCAGGCAGTGGCCGTGCCATGCGTGGCCAAGCTCATGAGCAAGAGTGGATACCTGTGAAAAGCTTCCGTCAAAGTTTGCAAGCACGCGGCTCTGCTTTATTGGGATAAGGTTTGCGCAGAATGCTCCGCCGCCTTTTCCGGGACGGGATTCAGCATCAATCCAGCTGTCTTTAAATGCAGTGTCGATAAATTCGCTCATCTCGGAAGAAAATCCCTTGAATGTATCAACCAAAAATGTATGTGCCTCTTCATATGTAAACTTCTTCATGTCACCGCTTCCGACCGGTGCAAATAAGTCATAGAAAGGAATCGCATCTTTGTGGCCTAAAAGCTTAGCCTTAGCCTTCAGATAGCGCCTGAAATCAGGAAGAAAGTCTTCCATAGCAGACAGCATGGCATCAAGCGTTTCTTTATCCATGCGCGAATCTTCGAGTGTCTTGTGAAGAAGAGACTCATATCCGCGAAGCTCCGCCATGGTGTTGCTTTCGCCTTTTATTGCATTTAATGCATGAGCAAGCGGAATCTCCACTTTTTTATATGAAGCAAGCTCTGCTTCGTAGCCCTTTTTGCGAACTTCCGCATCAGGACTGTATGCCATATTGCGAACTATAGGAAGCGGTAGGCTTTTCATTTCGCCGTCCTGCTCGATATCCACTTCCATTGTGCCATCCAGCATATTGCGAAGATTGCACCATGCGTTTCCGCCGGTAAGCTTAAGCTTTGATATAACTGGCTCAACTTCCGCTCCCAAAAGGTGGGAAGCTTCAAGCTTTTGCTCTTTTAAAATAAACTCATGCTCTTTAAGTAATTTGGAGCTGGCAATAACTGCGTCCAAATCCTCAATTGTTCCAACAAACCTTGTAATCTTTTTTGCAAAATCGTCAAGGCTTACATCGATTTTTTCAAGCCTGAACATCATCTCCAGAGCTTTTTCATTGGTAGCGTCAGTTGAAAGCGTCAGCTGCGTGAATGCTCCAAGTTTCATCATGTAATAATAAAGCTTTTGCATTACCTCTATTATGTGTTCCAGTTTTTCCTTTGCATCTTCTGCACAACTAAGATTATTGTCCGCCCAAGTATTTGCTTCAAGGATGATTTTTTCAATCAATTCTTTCTCTTTTACAAATTTATCTGACTCAAACGAATCATATAACGGGGATAAATCCCATCTCATTTTTTCTGCCATATATTCCTCCGTACAAATTTTTTTACCGTTTAATAATACAGCTATAATAATTCTCTGTCAAAAAAGAAATATTTATACAAACCGGTGCATAAAAACTCCGGCTTACAAAGCCGGAGGACTATTTTTTATACCTTTTTTGTTTTCGCTTCAATAAGCCTATATATTTTTTCATAGCTTGGAGGAGGCCCTGTGTTAACTTCTTTTTTGTCGATATACAAAGCATCCATTATGCCCCATTCAAGAAAAGTATTCCTCTGTGTTGTGTCATATTCCTTAAATACAACTTTGTCTCCAAACGCTGCACTTGCCCTTTTTGCTCTCTCAAAGGTTAGATTTGATGATGGACACCATCCGCTTTTAAAAGCAGATACCGTTACAATACCTTTTTCTTTTTCAGGACTTTTAACTTGTTTTATCCATTTAGGCGCCTGTGCAGTTTCATTAAAAGGTTTCCATAAGAGTGCCTGCATGCCGTTTTTATCTACAATTTTATAGCCGTGTTTTTTAAACCAGCTGGCCTTCATAAATACAGGAATCGTAAGTCCCCAGACAGCAAGCCCGTCAGCACCTAAAGCTTTTGCATCCTCTTGGGCAGCTTTTAGCATTGCCTGTCCCATTCCCTGATGCCTGAAATCCCCGCGGCCTTGTTTATATCCATGTACCCAAATGCACAGCACGATATATGCATTTTCTCCTTGAGCAAATGATTCTTCTATAGGGATATACTGTATCATCCCCCCAACAGTTCCATTGTCATCTTCCGCCAGCTTTACCCGCAGTCCCCGCTCTTTCATCTTCTCATACCACTTGCACTTATGGTCGCTGGCTTCTAGCATTTCATCCGACCATTCTTCAAAGCATACGCAGTACATCTCTTTGTCTTCCGGCTTAATATCTCGTACTATCATAATTCCCCTTTCTTTTAAATCAATCAGTTAAGGGTTTATTGGCTTGAGTACATCGTTTTATGTTCGTGTTTCAAGAACATTATACGCCTTCTTTGCCATGAGTTCAAGCAAATATAGCAAATTTTTACCAAAAAACATAAGTATTCTAATCAAAAACAAAAAGTGTCCCGGATTAGAACAAAATTATTTGTATCTATTCCAGAACACTTAAAACTTTAAATAGTTTTTGATTGCTAAATAATCCTAAGCAGCATTGAATGTGTTTCATCAAATTCCACACGGACAAGTTTGTCTTTTTCAAGATCTTTCATCATGTCCGAAAAACGCCTGAATCCAAGCTCTTTTTCGTCAAACCCGGGGTAATCGCCTTGAAGCGATGCCTTGATGATTGACGGGTTAACGCGGTCAAATCCGTCTTCCTTGAATTCCTGAAGCTTCTCTTTGACGATCTCTTTCCAGTTTTCCTTCGTCACTTTTGACTTCGGTGCAGTGGTTTTTGAAGAAAGCTTTACCATAACAGCATTACTGTCATCATTAACTTCAAGAGACTTATACTTCTTTTGTATCATGGCAAGCAGTTTGCCAAATGATGCATGTCCGTAGTTTTTCTCATTGAAATCAGGCTTAAGACGCGTAAGCGTCTTTTTAAGCTCGCTTGCATACATTTCACCATCATTTTCTCCAAGTATTCTTTGAAGAGTTTCGTTCAGTGACGCCTGATCATCGCTGCCGGAATTATCCGAACGCTTTTTGCCTTTTGGTCTTGAGCGCGCAGCATCAACTGCGACTGATTCTAAGAATACAAACTCATTACATGCGTTTATAAATACCTTGCTTGCAACTTCCGAGCGCGATATCCCGAGCACAAATTTGCCCATAGACTTAAGCTTTCCGACAAGCGGAGTATAGTCCGAATCGCCGCTAACTATGCAGAAACAGTCAATCCTCTCATTTTGAAACGCTACTTCCAGCGCGTCAATTACAAGCTGAATATCGAGATTATTTTTCTGATTATACCCCCACCTGAGTGACGGTACTACCGTGAAAGTATTGCTGAGCAAAAGCTCTTTAAGACCTGAATAATGGTCATTGTAGCCATACACTATGCCAAGCAGTATATCCCCACGAATTTTTACTTTCTCTATTACATCTTTCAGTGTTTCCACTTTGCCGCCGCAGTTTTCAAGATCTACAAACAGCGCGTAGTTTTGTCTTTCCTTGTTTTCCATTTTTTCACCTCCTTTTTCATAATTTTAACTATTTGATGATAACATTATAAAACATATTTAGCAATCTAAATCCTACTATTTTGATATAGTTATTGTTTTGTTAATGAATTTTCGTCTAGCTAACTTCGTCAGCTCAGCGAAGGTGGGAGTGTGCCACCCAAGCTGCACACCTCTAATAGAAAACCAAAAAACCAAGCATTTCTGCTTGGTTTTTTTTTCTTCCTTCTTCGTAATTAACTATTTAATTTTTACTTATTCTTCTCTAAAAAGTGATTGTATTCCCCTTACAAAGAGTGCTCAAAAGTGCTGGAAGGCTTCGTGAGATTCATGAGCGGATGAGTGCGCGTATCGAGGTATACGCAATCGAATTCCGATTATGGATATCGCGGAGGATAACAGTGCTCTTGAGTCCTCGGCTCATCAAGACACTTGAGTGTCTTTAACAAGCTCCTCATGCTCAATAGCTGCCGTGATTAAGTCACGGAACAACGGCTGCGCCCTGTTCGGACGGGAAGTAAACTCCGGATGGAACTGCACGGCAACAAACCAAGGATGATCGTGGTTTTCGATAACTTCCACCAAATCAAGTTCGGGATTAAGGCCCGCCATCACTAAACCGCCTTCTTCAAATTTTTCGCGGTAATCATTGTTCAACTCATATCTGTGGCGGTGACGCTCGCGAACAAGCTCTGCGCCATATGCTTTTCTGGCAAATGTATCTTCTTTCAATGCACAGTCATATTCGCCGAGGCGCATAGTGCCGCCTTTGTTTTTTGTTTCTTTCTGGCTTTCCATAAGGTTTATGACCGGATGAGCTGTCATCTCGTCAAACTCAAACGAGTTGGCGTCCTCCAAACCAAGTACATTACGTGCAAATTCGATAACGGCAATGTGCAGGCCAAGGCACAGTCCCAAATAAGGAACTCCGTTTTCACGCGCATATTTTGCGGCCAGTATCTTGCCTTCTATACCGCGCTGTCCGAACCCGCCGGGAACGACGATTGCGTGAACTCCGTCAAGTATTTCATCAACAGTATCACCGTTTATATCTTCAGACTGCACCCACTTTATGTTTACTGTCACATCATTTTCGATGCCGGCGTGTGTCAGCGACTCAACAACTGAAAGGTATGCATCATGAAGCTCAACATATTTACCGACAAGCGCAACATCTACAGATTTTTTTATGCTAAGCTGACGGGTGACCATAGCTTTCCACTCAGTAAGCGCAGGCACTTCGCACTCAAGCCCGAAATGTTTGCATACTCGTTCTGCAAGGCCTTCTTCTTCAAGCATAAGAGGAACCTGATAGAGTGTCTTTGCATTAAGGTTTTGTATAACATCCTCTTTTGCTACATTACAGAAAAGAGAAATCTTTTTGCGCATCGCATCATCTATTGGATAATCAGTCCTGCACACTATCATGTCAGGCTGAATACCAATTGACAGAAGCTCTTTTACCGAGTGCTGTGTCGGCTTGGTTTTAAGCTCGCCTGACATCTGAAGGTACGGCAAAAGCGTCACATGCATGTATAGGCAGTTTTCAGGGCCAACGTCAGCCTTTATCTGTCTGAGGGATTCAAGGAACGGAAGGGACTCAATATCGCCGACTGTTCCTCCGATTTCCGTAATAACGAAATCATAATCTGAATTATCTGAATGGGAGGCAGCAAGTATGTTTCTTTTGATTTCGTCTGTGATGTGAGGAATTACCTGCACGGTAGCTCCGAGATAGTCGCCGCGGCGTTCTTTGTTTAAAACCGACCAGTAAACACGGCCAGTGGTCACATTGTTGTTTTGAGTCAGGTTTTCATCAACAAATCTTTCGTAGTGTCCCAAGTCCAAATCGGTTTCAGCTCCGTCCTTCGTAACGAACACTTCGCCGTGCTGGTACGGGCTCATTGTTCCCGGGTCTACGTTGATGTATGGGTCACATTTTTGGATAGAAACCGTGTACCCTCGCTCTTTTAACAATCTACCTAAAGAGGCGGCGGTGATACCCTTACCAAGGGATGACACGACGCCGCCCGTAACAAATATATATCTTGTGCTCATTTATTGCTGCCCTCCGTATAAGCTTAAAAAATCTGTTTACTATTTTACACTTAAAATAGGTGATGTCAATAAAAAGAGTCAATTAATTTGCTTATCAAAATATTATTGGAACATTTAGCATCTCTTTTGAACATTCCATGTAATAAAACACCATGAAATATTAAAAAATAAATAGAGGTTGATTTTATTTAGAAAATATAAGAAAATGGTATGTATGAAAGATTTCATATATAACATTAGAAGATTCTTTCTCCATGCAAGGCGCAGGCATAGGCCCGGACTACAGCATTTTGGGCTCAATTTTAGAAAAGACCCTATATTTAGGCTTATGGTCATTTTAGGTTTTTTGTTGGCAGTCGCCGCAATAACCTTTGTTTTGCTTGTAACGGTATTTCCGGACAATCCAATAAAGGCACTTTTTGAAAAGCCTGAAGATGTTGCGGAAGTTACTCTTTCGGAAAGCCCGCAAAGCCAGTCAACCCCCGAACCAACGCCGGAACCGACCGAAACCGCATCCCCTACGCCTGAAGGCCCGACTTCTACTCCTCTTGAAACACAGGAGGAAAAGACAACCATCACAGGCTGGATAACAGCCGAAAGCGGACTGATTGTAAGAACAGGTCCTTCCTCCCAGACATCAAAGCTAGGCACTCTTGCATACGGCACACAGGTGGAAATTATTCAGGAAGGCACATGGCACTTCATAGAGTATAAAGAAGGCGGAGGATATGTACATTCCAACTATGTAGTAATAGGAGACGCCCCGCCCGGTGTGGAAACTAAACAATCAAATATCGTCCAGACATGGACTTATCTTAAAAACTCGACCAAGATCTTGGTCGAGAAAATTTTTTATAACGGCATTACATACTACGCTGCTAAGATAACAGCTGATCCGGAAAACATTACAGCTGCATATAACACAGACGAAGATATGCTGCCAAGCGCATTTATGGAAGGAACCGACTACGGCCTTGCAGTAAACGGCGACTATTTTACATTCAGAGATGACGGAATAATAATCCGAAACGGAAAACTTTTGCGTGACAAAGCTTTCAGCGAAATTGCCGTGCTCTATGAAGACGGCACTTTGGATGTATATTTCAAAGGGGATATCACAGCCGTTGAAGCTCTTGATAACGGAGCTGTTCAGTCATGGTCTTTCGGCCCGATTTTGGTAAAGGACGGCATAGCATATACCGATTTTGAAGGCCGCTCTGATGTGGAAAGCGAAAATCCCAGAACCGGCATAGGTATGATTGAACCTGGTGAATATATAATAATCGTTGTTGATGGCAGGCAGGAATCTTCAAAAGGGATGACTCTTGCGGATTTTGCCGCTTTATTTGAGGGCTACGGCTGCAAGACAGCCTACAACCTTGATGGAGGCGGGACATCGCTAATGATGCTAAAAGGTGACATAATATCCTCCCCCAGCGGCGGTGAGGAGCGCGCAACAAGCGATATAATTTTTATTAAATAGAAAACAAAAAGCGGAAGGACACCCTTCCGCTTTTTTATAGCCTCATATAAATTCTACAGCTGAATTGTTATTTCACTGACACCTTCGCTGACATTAAGCGTAATCCCATACTCGGATTTTGTGTAATCGACATTTGATCCCGTAATTCCGGAAACATTTCTTAACACAATTTTTGCTCGTTTTTTGCTTTTTCTGTTTATTATAATCTCGCTGTCTTCTTTAACAAGAACCAAATTCTCCTCTTGTTCATTATTAGTGTTATAGACAGGAAGCTGTATAGTAACAGCATCATCAAGATTAAACACATGATACTCAATATCGCTTAAATAATCATAGTCCGGTCTGTCATTTACAGTACCCATAGCAAGTACGGTATTTGGCTTTACGTATATAGGCAGATTGAAATAATCAAAATGCTCTCTGTAATACTTCCCGCCCTGTTTTATTTCATTAGTAAGCAGATGTGTGTATTCGCCTTCCGGCAGGTAATAATCACATCGCCCCTGTTCATTTAACACCGGCGCCGCCATTATCGAGTCTCCAAGGAAATACTGTGTATCAATATTCTCACATATGATATCATCAGGATACTCAAGGAACATCGCTCTCATCATCGGAATACCGCTTTGAGATGTTAAATTTGCCTGAGTGTAAAGATACGGCATCAGTTTGCACTTAAGCTGGGTGAAATGGCGAAGCACATCCACACTTTCCTCATCGTAAAGCCACGGCACTCTGTAAGAACCCGAACCATGCAGGCGCGAGTGGGAAGATAAAAGTCCAAAAGCAATCCAGCGTTTGTAAACATCTGCTGTTGAGGTGCTTTCAAATCCTCCGATATCATGGCTCCAGAAACCAAAGCCTGAAATACAAAGACTCAGTCCGCCTCTTAAGCTTTCAGCCATAGATTCATACACGGAAGTACAGTCGCCGCCCCAGTGCACAGGGAACTTCTGCGAGCCTACAGATCCCGAGCGTGCAAACAGCACTGCCTCGTTTTTGCCAAGCTTGCGCTCCAGCAGTCCGTATACCTTTTGGTTATATAAATATGAGTAGTAGTTATGCATTTTATGAGGATCTGAACCGTCAAAATATTTGACATTTTCCACAGGGATTCTCTCGCCAAAGTCAGTTTTGAAGCAATCCACACCCATGTCCATCAGCGCTTCAAGATAGTCAAGATACCACTTGCATGCGTCTGGGTTGGTAAAGTCCACAATAGCCATTCCCGGCTGCCACATGTCCCACTGCCATGTTGAGCCGTCTGTGTTTTGAATGAAGTATCCGTTTTCAAGACCTTCGTCATAAAGCGGAGACTTCTGCCCGACATAAGGATTAATCCAAACGCATATATGAAGACCCTTGTCTTTAAGCCGCTTTAGCATTCCGACGGGATCCGGAAAGACATCTTCGTCCCATGAGAAGTTACACCACTCAAATTCCTTCATCCAGAAGCAGTCAAAGTGGAATGTGTGAAGAGGAAGGTTGCGCTCAGCCATTCCGTCAATGAAAGAAGTAACGGTTTTTTCGTCATAATCAGTCGTAAACGATGTTGTAAGCCACAGCCCAAAGCTCCAAGCCGGAGGCAGTGACGGAAGTCCCGTTAGTTTTGTATATTTGCCGAGTATCTCTTTCGGATTAGTTCCGGGCATAAGTATATATTCAAGCTCATTGCCTTTTACCGAAAACTGCATCTTTGACACCTTCTCTGAGCCGACTTCAAAGCTTACTTTGCCCGGTTCATTTACAAGAAGTCCGTACCCGGCCGATGAAATGTAAAAAGGAATGCTCTTGTATGATTGTTCGGTCCCTGTGCCGCCGTCTTCATTCCATATATCAATAGTCTGACCGTTTTTGATAAAGTTTGTAAATCTCTCTCCGAATCCGTAAATCTTTTCGCTCACAGAAAGATTAAGATGCTCACACATATATTTGTCAGTTTCGTCAACTTCCATCATTCCAAGGCCGCGAAATCCCGTGTGTGTTAGAAGACTTCCTTTATAATAATATTCAATCTTCCACTCTTTTTTATATATTCTGACGTCCGATTTATTGGCTTTGACTTCAAGATAGTCTTCAGTCTCAGAAACTTCCAAAGCACACGCTCCGCGCGAGACATCAAAAATAGGTGATTTTGCCTTTTGCTTAAAATGCGTCATTTTAAGGCTTATTACATCTTCAAGCGGGGATGTAATCTCTATAGTAAACAAAGGTCCTGTCAGTGTATCGCCGCGGTGTCTTATAGGCTGAAAAGGCGCATAGAACGTCACCTTGTCTTTTTCAATTAATTTATCCCGGAGTTCAGACGCATAATAGGCCTCCACTCCTTTTTGCATCATCCATGCTCCATTGCTAAACTTCATATACTTCCTCCTGCTAAAATAGATTGTCCGTATTTCATTTTACTTTATAAATGTATATTAATAAACAACAAAAATTTAGATGTTATACTATAAAAAATCTAGAATTGTTATCGGTTGACCGCGCGATAATGTATAATAGTATAAGTTTATTGTATAATCAATAATAATAAACAATCAAAGAGGTTCTCATTGCTTAAGCGACAGTTGTTTTTAATATACCTGTTCGGACTATTTTTGCCAATTAGCATAATAGGCTCATTTTTGATGTGGAACAATTATAACACTCTCTATAAACATCATGAGGATATACTGGTTTCTGACAACCTGAGAATACGCTCAATAATATATGAAGTAACGACATCACTTGTCAATATATGCGAAACGGTGTCGGAAAATCAGGAGCTTGTAAACCTTGTAAACAAAGACTATACATCATGGTCACAGGCACGCGACGCTCTTATAAACTACACGCAGCTGTCAGACATATACTCAAGACAGACAGAAATATCATCCATCAAGCTCTATTGCGACAACGAAACTTTGCACTCATACGGATATTTTTATACTGTAAATGAAGATAATAAACAATGGTTTGACGAAACTGTATCCTCCCCCGGCTACCATTGGTCAACCCTAAGCTCTGTAAACAGCATGGGTGTTGACTATGAAGAGCTTCAGCTTATAAGCCCGATAAACATAAAAAACAGCAAATATGATGTTGTTATAGTAATCACAGTTAGCAACAATTATCTGAAAACCAGAATCGACAACAACGATTTAACAGTTGATGTTACAGTTAACGATAATCCGATCTTTTTCAGCACATGGGGCAACTCGAACGAGAAAATTGACTTCATGTCATATTATGAGCAGGATTTTTTCAGATATTCAGGAGCAAACACATATATGGGCGAAAGAAGCCTTCTTGAAATATCTACTATGAAGCCTATAGAATCCGAAGACAGCATATATATCTTTTCAAGAGATCCATCCGCGCTTAATAAAATAAGAACGCTGCAGCTTATTGCTTTGCTTATATTAGCTGTCAGTATAATTGTTCCGGGTTATATTATTATAAGATACACCCTTCAGCTTACAAACCGCGTAAACACCTTAAGGACGGAGATGCACAGGGTTACAAGCGGGGATTACAACATAATAGAAAACTTCAAGGGAAACGACGAGCTGGTTGATTTGTTTGAAGATCTGCAGACTATGATTCACTCCATAAAAGACAGGGATCAGACTATATTCGACAGCAAAATGAAAGAGCAACACCTTCTTCACCACCAAAAGGAAACAGAGCTTGAACTGCTGTCCAGCAAGATAAATCCGCACTTTTTATACAACACACTGGAAACTATACGGATGAAAGCTTTCAATTCCAACAATTACGATGTTGCCGAAGCTGTAAAGCTCATGGGTAAATACATGAGGTATAATCTTGAGTCCACGGGCGAGCTTACAACCCTTAAGTCTGAAATTGAATATATAAATATCTATCTCAAAATTCAAAAACTAAGGTTTGCAGATAAAATTGATTTTACAATTGACATTGACAATACACTGGAAGTTGAAAAGATTGAAATCCTTCCGCTTCTTATTCAGCCGCTTGTCGAAAACACGCTGAAACACGGACACGGCGAAACTACCGAAAACGGCATCATTATAATAAAATGCGAAGACGGCGGGGACTATGTTACAATCAAAGTCGAAGACAATGGTGTGGGAATAAACAAAGAAACCCTTGAAGAAATAAGAAAACGTATAGCAAATACTGCCACAAAAGATAAATCCAGCTTCGGTCTTTATAATATACAGCAGCGTCTATATTTATTCTATGGACAAGACTGTCATCTGGACATTCAATCAACTCCGGGATCGGGCACTTCAATAGGATTTACCATACCAAAAAATTCTGCAGGAGAATCAAATGCTTAAAGTATATATAGCCGACGATGAAGAAGCCGTACGTCAGGGCTTAAAAAAAATTATAGACTGGCAAAGCCTTGACTTTGAGGTGTGCGGTGAAGCAGCAGACGGTCTAAGTGCATATCATGACATCATAAAGCTTAATCCACACCTTGTTCTGCTGGATATAAGAATGCCTAAAATGCAGGGTCTGGAATTGGCCAAGGGTTTAAGAGAAAACAATTTTGAAGGCTCAATAATTATTCTAAGCGGGTACTCCGAGTTTAGATACGCACAGGAAGCAATAAAGTTTGATGTGAAATACTATCTTACAAAACCGATTGATGAGGAAGAGCTCCACTCCTGTGTTTTGGAAATCAAACAGCTTATCCTTGAGCAGGAAACGCACAATGAGCATATGTATTATTATCAGGAGAAAGCTTCCGACAAGATTCTTGAAGATATTATAAAGCTGGGAATAGACCTTACTGAAGAAAACATAGCCACACTAGATGATTTGGGTTTAACATCAGAGAAATATCAGATTCTGATACTGGATTCTGAAGAAAAAAACAAGGATCCTTATTTGATATTGCTAAAACGGCTTAATCTTCCTTACTCAACTAATATATTAAAAAACATATTGGTTGATGGCATAAACACGGTTCTTTTAAAAAATTCGGAGGCAATTGACTCTTTTAAAAGTTATGCATCCAGCCACAAGCAGGAAGACGGTGCATCATTTTTTATTGCAATGGGTCCTGTAGTTTCAAGCATCAATGAGATTAATTTGTCATATAAATCAGCAAAAGCTATTGCTGAAAAAAGATTTTTCTTAAACAAAGAAATTCATATAGCCTCAGGCGATGACCTTGCTCCATCGGAAAAAGCCGTCAATTCATTCAGCGCTCTGGATTCAAAAGAACTGGGCAAGAGGCTGTATGACCTTATAGCATTCTTCAAAAAGACTGAATGCGAACAGTTTCTCTCAGGACTTAAAGTCGATATCCTGAATTCCAGAAACAGTGTGGATTCACTTAAAAGCGTTCTTGCGGGAATGTATATATTTATAGTTCAGGAAATTAAAAAAACTTATGTTAATTATGATGCGGAGTTTTTGACAAACGCAGAAATTATCCAGTGGTTTCACAGCTGCGATTATCTGCAGGATATAATAGATTTCTTAAAACTTGAATCCAAAAGGCTTATACGAATAATAGGCGGATACAGCAGCGAAAGCATAGTGGATGAAATAGCGGAGTATGTTAAGCATCATTACGGAAGCGATGTAAAGCTTAAAACCCTCGCCCCCAAGTTTGGATACAACAGCTCATACTTAGGGAAAATTTTCAGCAAAAAGACAGGAATAAGCTTCAACGACTACCTGCACAAAATAAGAACAGAAAAGGCAAAGGAACTTCTGTTAAACAAAAAGTATAAGATATATGAAATATCATCTCTGGTTGGTTATAAAAACGTGGATTACTTTCACCTAAAGTTTAAGCAGCATGAGGGAACCACTCCAAATGAATACAGAACGGCAAACAATATAGACGTAGAATAACTATATGTAAAGCTAATTGTTTCGTGCTTCGTCCCTTGCAGCATTTTGCTGTGCGGCAAGCTCCATATCATATGCCAAAACTCTGTCATATCCGAGTTCTTTCACCGTATCCTGCATTTTTTCAAGAAGATAATAAAACTCTTCATCGGTTTTTGCCATAATAATGTCCCATGAATAGTCCACAATTACCGAACGGCATTTTGCTCTGAGCGAAGTAATATCCGAAGGTTCATCAGGTGTGATATAGTCAGATCCCGGAGCCACCAAGACTTGATTATGTTCAAACAGATAGTCAAACGTTGACTGCGCATTCATCAGCTCCTGCCATGACTTATGGACAGGTGTTGAAGTAAACTCGATATAAGAATCCCAGTATCTGAAGTCGTAAGAAAAGCCTGTTTCCGAGTTTATGTCTTTAGAGAAAACCGTTTTAAAATTCAGCTGGCTTACGCCGTCGTTCCAGCTTCCGCCGCCCCAGCTGTCAGGAACTTCCGCGCCGCCTTCAAGCATTGCCTGAATTCCAAACTCTGTAAGGTACGGTTGTCCGTCTACCATTTCCCACGTCAGTCCTTCCGGTCCGCATGTGCTTCCCGTCTGTGAAGTGCTCATCATTATGCCTTCAGGCGCATACAGCCAGTCTATAAAAGCAGCCATTCTTTCAGGATCTTGGGTTTTTGATCCTATACCGACAACATACGGATCACCCGAAGGTATTGCGCCATAAGAAAATATCGTCATATCTTTAAGCGGCGCGAGCATAAAGCCTTTGCCTGCATTAAGGTTTTCATTGGTGTTAAATGCAGCCTGTCCAAGCCAAGGCCAGTGAGAATACAGCACAGCTCCTTCAGCATATTTGTCCCAAACCGCAGCCCAGTTCTGATATGTCGATTCAGGATCTACAAGACCAAGTCTGTTTGCCTCATAATAAAATTTTAATACTCTTACATACTGTGAATCGCTGTCCATTATGTCCTGATCATCTGTTCCGTCAGCCTTGCTCAGCACAAAGCCAATTTCATCATATCCATATAGGCAGGCAGGCTGTTTTGCCATAACCATAAGATTTCCGTCCCAGTCTTTAAACAGAGAAAATGCATAAACCTTCTGCCCTGCTTCCGTTTCCGGATAAGCATCCTGCATCTGTTTTAAAACAGGAAGCAAATCTTCAAGTGTGCTTATCTCAGGCGCTCCAATCTGTGTGTATAAGTCCCAGCGCAGGTACGGACCGAATGTAGGCTCCGTTCCCTCCGAAGGCTCTGTTGCCGAATATGAAGAAACGCTGGAAGGAAGAGCGTATATTCCGTTATCGTCATCTATCAGAGTCTGAAGCTTTCTGATGCCGCTTTCATATTGCATTGCATGTGTCATTATGTCCGAATAATCCGACATATCAAGAAGAAGCCCTGCAGCGACGGAATCTTTAAGCCTTCCGCCGTTTGCTGTTATCATTGCAATGTCTCCTATGTTTCCTGCGGCAGCACGTGTGTAAAAAAGCTTGTCTCCTCCGCCGGATACATTAGGAGCAATTATGTTTATTTCCATATTAAATCTGTCTTTTATGACATTGCCGAACCATCCTGCCTGAATTCCCTGATAATTTGCCTGCGAACAGAAGATATCCACAGTAATAAATTCATCATAATCATTTTTGGCGGAGTTTCCGGTTTTAAAAGAAACAGTTTTTTTGCAGCCTGAAAAAGAACTTACACATACTATAACTATAAAAAGTGCAGCTATTATCCTTTTTACAGAGCGCATTATCAAAACTCCTCCTGTTTTTATTTCATATATTAGACATCTGGCGATACTCAAACTCAGCCGCTAGGCCTAGTATTCAGTGCGTTTTATATCTTGGTTATTATATCACAACAGATTAGCTATGCTAAATAAAATTTGATAATTTACAAATGCTTTATAAGCACAGGCAACACCAATCTTTTTCAATATATATGTCTGTTTAAAAAAGACCTATAATAATAACTATACAAAAGATAGCATTTTTTAGGTTATTTTAAGCACACTTATGCTGTAAACTAATAATTATGTTATATTTTATCTGTATAGCATAAGGAGGATAGAAGAATATGAAAAAAACCAAAGTACTTTATTTTGTGCTTGCGTCAATTGTTATTTGCACAATGATATTGGCTGGCTGTACAAAACAGCCCGAGTCCGAACCTGCGGCAGAAACAGAGAGTTTCCCCGAAACTACCGAAGCGCCCGTTGCTGAAGAGTCGGATTATGAATCGTATCTTAAAGGCTTAAACGCACTTGAAGTTGCAGACCTTATGGGAAACGGCACAAACCTCGGCAACACTATGGAAGCCTACGGTCACACAACCGAGGGAATTAATCAGGATGTTTCTGTTTATGAAACGCTGTGGGGACAGCCTATAACAACTCCTGAGATGCTTAAAGCAATGAAACAGGCAGGATTTGATTCAATCCGAATTCCAGTTGCATGGACCAATAAAATGGACTATGAAAACGGCGACTATACAATTTCTCAGGATTATATCGAGCGTGTAGAAGAAATAGTCAACTACGCTTTAGATGCCGATATGTTTGTAATATTTAATGACCACTGGGACGGCAGCTGGTGGGGCATGTTTGGCTCTGCAACAGAGAAGACACGAGAGGATGCAATGAAGCTATACACTTCAATGTGGACGCAGCTTGCAGAGCACTTCAAGGACTATTCATACAAGCTCATTTTCGAAGCAGCCAACGAGGAGTTGGGCAGCAGATTAAATGACATAGATGTGGCCCGCGACTCAGGAACTCTTTCCGAAGACGAATGCTATGAAATGAACCATGTAATTAATCAGGCTTTTGTTGACACCGTCAGGGCAACAGGAGGCAAGAACGCAGACCGTTTCCTTCTTATCGCAGGCTATAATACCGATATTGAAAAAACATGCGATGAGCGCTTTAAAATGCTAACTGACACTGCTGACGGCAAACTGCTTCTTTCTGTGCATTATTACACTCCATGGTCCTACTGCGGAACGTCGGGAGTTTCGACATGGGGAACTGAAAGCCACTACACAACAATGAACGACTTGCTTTCAAGAATGACCAAGTACACAGACCAAGGTTATGGAATTGTATTTGGCGAATACGCAGTTCTTACAAAAAGCAACGGTGAAATCAAGGAAAACACCGTGGATTACACTAAAAACTTTTTAGACAACTGCGATCTTTACGGCTACGTTCCAATGCTTTGGGACACCAACAGTTTCTTTAAAAAAGAAGAACTAAAAATAGTCGATGAAGACCTCGCAGCGCTTTTTGCAGGAAGAAACCTTAAAGCGCAATCCGTCTATACACCCGAAGAAATCAAAGACAACGCTCGCTCTTCTATGGATGCAGCTCTTGCCGTTGCAATTGAAAACGACGCAAACTCCGAAGGCATCCAGCTTAACGGAGATGAAGATGCTGTTGCATGGATTATGTTCAGCAGTTTGGATTATGGAATAACATACAGCGTCGGCGATATGTATGACCCTTCACTTATGACCGAAGGCATTGTAGCAACAGATGTAGTAATCGAAAGCGCCGGCACATATACAGTCGCTCTTGATTTTACTGAAACCGAGGCCGGATTTGCAGAGAGCACAGCTTTTTCCGCATTGGGAATTTCAAATGGCGAGCTGCTCTTTCCAGACTATCTTATTACTATAAACGAGATTCTTATAAACGGCGAAAGCTATGAGCTAACAGGAATTCCTTATACCACGGCAGACGACGGAATATGCACAAGGGTAAACTTATATAACGGCTGGGTAAGTGAGATACCTCCCGAAGCAAGGTGCTTTAATCCCAACATGCGTCCGGCGCTTTCTGCAACAATCATAGATCCGCAGACACTGGGCCAGATAGAAACTATAGAGATAACATTTGAATACGCTCCAATGCCATAAAAACCTAATATCAAAGCTATAACCCATTTGGGTTATAGCTTTTTTAATACAGATTATTATTTCATAAAACAGCAATGTATCTTAATTATATTTCTCAGGCAATAAAAAAGGGCTGCCCATCAGGGCAGCCCGAATGATGAAAAAGCTTATCTTAATTCATCTTCAAACGATTTTCTTATAGCAGCTTCTTCTTCAGACCATGCTACGCATTGGTCATAGCCATAGCTGTTTGCGACTTTAATCAGCTCAGAAACGATGTAGTCAAACTCTTTGTCAGACTTTGCATACATAGCTCTCCAAGAGTAGTCGGTGATGGCCTTTATTACCTGTTCCCAGACAACTTTCAGCTCATCCTGTCTTCTGCCTTCAGAGTACGCTGTGCCCAAAGCTATCTTATATTCTTTACCCTCAAGATATGTCTGGATGCTGTCAGCTCCGGTATACTCTCTCCAGTCAGCCTCAGTCTCATTTGCAGGTTCGCGCTGGTTGCTTGCCCATGTTTCCCAATAGTAACGCTCGCCGTTTGAATCAGGGTTTGTTGCGTTTGTTGACCACGTCAGGCTTGCCATCTGGTTTGAGCCGTCTTTATATGTTCCGAAGTAACCGCTGTCTTCAGGAAACTCAGTAGTCGAGTCATGGCGCATGGTATAGCCTAAGTCAGTATAATAGGTATAGCCTTCCTCGTCATAATACCAGCACACGCCTTCAGGGCCGTTCTCCTGAGTCATAAGTCCTTCAGGTGTTGCCAGCCAGTTAATTATCTCCATGCAAAGCTCAGGATACTGTGTTTTTGCACCTATTGACCATATCCTGTTTCCGCCTTTTACATTCATTCCGTACACTATAGGTGTTGCTTCCTCTGGGCTGAATGTAAGCATCATCTTGTTCTGTTCCAAATGCTCTTCCGTGTTGTATGAAAGGTATCCCGAATAGTTAAAGATTGAAAAGAATGTTCCGCCGTTTCTTACCTTTTCGGACATTTCATCATATGTCTGTGTTATAGAATCCGGATCAAGCAGATCTCTCTGATAAAGATTATTAAAGAATTTAAGAGACTCAAGGTATGGTCCGTCCACTTCGAGCGCATCATGGAATTCGCCTGTTTCTACATCATATAGCCCCACGCCTAGCTCATCGTATCCGTAATACGCAGTAGCCATTGCTTTAACGTACATAACCATGTTTTCGTCCCAGTCCGGCCACAGCGAAACAGCATATGTCGGCTCGCCTGCATCATCAGTCGGGCATATCTCTTTCATCTGAACCATGAGTTCCACATAGTCGTCAAAATCTTTTACTTCAGGATAGCCAAGCTCTTTATACAAATCCCAGCGGATATCCCATGTATAGAAAAACGGTTCGTGGTCTTCGCTGGATGTTGCAACATTGTGCCCGAATCCATAAAGCGTTCCGCCTGAAACCTCCACGTTTTTTTCAAGCGCATACGGCATATGTTCTTTTATGTATGGACCATAATCATCAAGAAGATAATCTTCATTCCAGTCAAACAGCAAGCCTGCCTCAACTGCGCCAAGATATTCTTCGCCGTCATTTCCCCATATTACGATGTCTCCCAAGTCCCCGGCTTCCATTCTTGTGTCATAAACACCGTCAGCTTCGGGGATAATTAGTACCTTAACATTGAACCTTTCAAGCAGTTCCTGTGCAAACCAGCCCGTCATCTCGCCGGAGTAGTTTGCAGTCTGGCTATAGCATGTGAGAGTTATTGGCTCTTCTGCTCCGTCTTCCTGGACGGAACTCTGTCCGCATCCGGAAAACACGGAAAACACAAGCATTCCTCCCAGTATAACCGCCAATAGTTTTCTTTTCATATTTACCTCCTAGTAATTACGCTTTCTGGTTTATCCTTTTACTGCTCCCATCATTATTCCCTTTTCAAAATACTTTTGCATGAAAGGATATACCATCAGTATTGGTATAATAGTTACCATTGAAATTGTATATTTAATAACCTTGCTGTTTAATGCGCTCTGAAAAGCAGAAGCCGAGCCTCCGCCGGATTGCATCATCGCCGCAAGATTGTTTGTTGTGTTAAGATAGCTGTACAGTTTGTGCTGTATGGTGTGAAGCTTTGGCGCATTCTGCATCAAAATCAAAGAATCCGTAAACGAGTTCCAGTGGCCTACAGCTCCGAATATAGCAATAGTCGCAAGTATAGGCTTGCTTAGCGGCCAAATGATTCTGGTAAATATCATAAGATAGCCTGCACCGTCAACATATGCGCTTTCTTCTATTTCCGCCGGTATCGACTCTATGTATGTCTTAACCAATATAACGTTAAACGGTATTATGATTCCCGGAATAATGTATCCGAAGAAGCTGTTTGTAAGCCCCAGCATAGACATATTGAGATACCATGGTATAAGTCCTGCGTTGAAGTACATAGTTATAATTAAAAACCTGTACCAGAACTTTCTGCCCCACATCTCTTTTTTTGTTACCAGATATCCAACAAACCCGCATGCAACCACCATAATGGCTGTTCCTATAAGCGTGCGACCGACTGAGACCATAAATGATGTTCCCAAGTCATTTACACTTGTAAGAGACAGATAGTTTCCTATATGTACACCCTGCGGAATAAAATTTATAACTCCGCGCTGCACCAGCTCATTATCTGAAATCGTATTTATAAACAAGTAGTAAAACGGAAACAGGCAGCTTAATGTAAACAAAGCGAATACAGCGTAGTTTATTGTATGAAACAGTATGTTACCGAATTTTTTTTCATCTTTTTTTCTGTTATTTTTCATTATGCTCACCTCCTACACTATAGTTTCGCCGCGAACCATTTTCGAGAACCTGTTGCCGAGGAAAAGCAGGATAATGCTTACCACAGACTTCAGCATCCCAACTACAGTGGAAAGAGGTATAACGCCTTTTTGTATTCCCAACTGATATACATATAAATCAAGAACGGTAATAACCGATGTGTTGGTTGCATTCTCAAACACAAGGTACTGATCCATTCCGTTGCTTAAGATTCCTGCGATGGCCATAATCAAAAGAACAAAGTATGTCGGCATAAGCGACGGAAGCGTGATGTAGCGCATCTTCTGGAAACGGCCTGCACCGTCAACAGTTGCCGCCTCATAAAGCTGCGGATCTATTCCCGAGATAGCTGCGATGTAGATAATCGCGCTCCATCCCAAGCCTTTCCACATGCCCCAGGCAAGCATTTTCAGCCAGATGTTTGAATCTCCCATGAGGTAGTTTGTAGCTTCGGTTGTAAGCCCCATGCTCATCGTAAGCCCGTTTAAAAAGCCGTCTGTGGAAAAGATTGCAAGTGCAAGCGCATAAACCAATACCCAGCTTATAAAGTTCGGTATTGTTGTAAACACCTGGACAAATCTTTTAAACCACGCACTCCTTGCTTCTGCAAGAAACACAGCAAACATCATAGGCACCCAACTTGTCGCAATGCCCAAACCGCTCATAACAAGAGTATTTCTTAAAACCCTGATTATGTCATGACGCGTAGCCTCATTTTCAAGAAGATATGTAAACCATTTGAATCCTACAAAATTATCAAAAGACAAAGTTCCTCCTGCTTTGTAATTGAAAAACGCAAAGCGCCATCCCCAAAGCGGAAGATACGAAAACACAAAAATTAATGCAATAAACGGCAAAAACATAAGAAACAGGCGGTAACGTCTTGCAATACCGTAACGCATGCTGTCTTTTGCTTTAGGAGTTATTATCATAAGAATAATGGACGCGATTAAAACAACCGCAGCAATCGCGAAAAACCAATATGATCCCGATGCAAAATTCGGCTCAACCCTGTCCGGATGTATCGTTGTGCTAAACTGTCCGTATGCTATATATATTCCCGCAAGCCCCAAAATCTGTATGAACGAACCGGCAGCCGTAAGCTTAAAAGCCAAGTTCTTTGTCTTAAGGTTTCCAAGAGACATGCTTGCTCCCGCGGCCGTTGCGATTATGCCTAAGCACAGCGCAATGCTTGCGATATACAATATCACAAAACTACTTTCCATTATCCAGCCTTTTGTAATAGCACGTGCCGCTTCTTTGGTTAGGCTTGAATAGGATACAGCCGAAGTGAAAAGCGATAAGGTTTTGTTTATATAGCCATTTACCTTGGACGGATTAACATTTGGAAAGAACATTAATACTGCCGAGAGCATAGCTCCCAGACGCATAATATACAGCATACCGTTTCCGATAATGCCATTTGAATGTTCTTTATTCATTATTACACTCCCTGTTTCTTGTGTTTTTACACTAAATTATTTAAATAAGATGAGGCGAAAATATTCACCTCATCTCAATTGAGTTTGATTTATTTCTTCTTTTTAAGTAAAAGGAACAGTACTCCTGCAATTACAACAGCAGCGCCTGCGATTATAACTATTAAGAGTCCTGTTGAAAGTCCGCCTTCGGCTTCCTCTTCAACCGGTGCCTCTGTAGCTTCTTCTACAGGTTCAGGAGTTGCAGTAGCTTCCTCTTTAACGGGTTCTTCTTCAACAGCCTCAGCAGTGTTAAGGCCTGTGCCCACAAGTGTGAATACAACCTTGATTTCACTTTCAGGTGTAAGAACGTTAGGCATTACAACCGGATTATCCTGTGTGCCTGTGCCCCATGTGTTATAAAGCTCAATGCGAAGCCTGTCATTTTTTTCGATGTCTCCGACAAGTATGTTGTCATTTTTAACATTAACCTGCTCGCCGTCAACATACACCTCAACGCTTACCTGAGCATCAGTGTCAGTAATTGATTCATCGTCAGCTTCTCTTAAAGTTCCAAGCTCGACCATTGCTCTTCCAAGTCCTTCGATATCAACAAGGAACACCTGTCCTTCAGTTGCCTGGCCTGTTGCGCCGATTTCTTCAGCTTTTAGGTATACTTCATATGTTCCATCGCCAAGAACTGTAGTGTCGCCGGATGTGCCCGGTTCATACATTGCCCATGCTCCGCTTACATCGCTGAACATCATGAATGCGTTAAACTCTGTAGGCATTACATATTCTTCTTCCTCGGCGACCATTGCTTCGCCTTCCATCAAAGTAAATGTAACTTCCACAGTTTCAATGTCTGTATACATTGTTCCGTCAACAGGAGCAGCTGTTACTTCAGAAAGATCCAATCCGTTTGTTCTTCCTTCTTCAACGCTTGCAACCCATGTGTTAAACAGATTTGTTCTTGTGTCTTCTGCATTGTCTGAAGATGTGTATGTGTTGCCAAGCTCAACCGCCTCACCGTTAATCAACACTGAGTCAATCTGCATATAGCAGTTAGGGAAGTAAAATTCGCCGCCGTCAACTTCAACATCCATAAATGCAATGTCAGGGCATACTCCGCCTTCAACTCCTGTAAAGTCAAGAGACACTGTATACTGACCGTAGCCTGTTACTGTTGCGTTGTTTGCAACTATGGGTGCATAGTCGTTTCCATCAAACCAATACTGCACAGCCCATGAGTTGTCTGCCATTGAAAGATAAGCTGTTGTGCCTTCTTCAGGAAGCTCTTTTGTTTCAGCTTCTTCGCTGGGCGCTCCTTCAAATAAAACGCCTTCGCCAAGTGTGAAAGTAACTTCGATTGTCTTAACTTCAGGATATAGTGACTTATCAAATGTTACAGCGGAAATACCTGAGTTGTCTCCGTCAGCAGTTCTTCCTTCAACGATTTCAGCAACCCATTCATTAAGCAGATTTGTGCGTGTAGCAACGCCGTCATCGGATGATGTGTATGTGCTTGCAAGCTCGACTTCTTCACCGTTTATTTTAAGTGAGTCTATTGTCATAAAGCTTTCGGGGAAAAGAGCTTCGCCGTTTGCGATCTCAACATCCAAAAATGCAATTCCCTGTCCGAATCCGCCTTCAGTTTCAGTAAGGTCCAGTGCAACTGTATACTGACCATAATCAGTAACAGCAACATTTGTTTCCTTTACAGGGGCATAGTCGTTTCCGTCAAACCAATACTGTACCGCCCATGCTTCATCTGCGTAGGATATGTAGGCGATAGCCTCATCTTCTGCAAATGCAGCAGGAGTAATTGTGCTCATGCCCACCATAACCATGGCAAATGCCATAAGGCAAACAATCAATCTTTTTAACTTCATATTCTTCCTCCTAATTTTTCTTCTTAGCTGACAATACAGCCATATTACAAAAGTACTAGTTAAGTTTAAGTGAGATTTAAAGCAAAAAAAACCGAGCCTTTTCTAGATAAATTACCTAAATAATTATAGGTTTTTTAAGTTACATTAATATTTTTACATGTTATTTTTAGTGCAAATCAATGCAATAAAAAGCCTGCAGCATATGCCGCAGGCTTAAAACAATGGTTATTTTATTTGTGAAAATTATACTTTATTTAAAAACAAACCTTAGTATAGGGTTTCTCGCAGCTCCCACTTCATCCGGTCTTAATATTGGAGTTTTTTCAGGAGCTCTATGAAGCTTTTGGGCATCTTCTCTTGCGGTCTTTGCGATATCAAGCAGTATGTCGCACGCGGCATCCAGCGTCTCAAGGCTCTCGGTTTCAGTAGGTTCCACCATCAAAGCTTCCTTTACAATAAGCGGAAAGTATACAGTCGGCGGATGAATTCCGTTGTCAATCAGCGCCTTTGCTATGTCCATCGCGCTAACTCCGAATTTTTCTTTCATAGGCTGAGCGCTTATAACAAACTCATGCATGCATTTTCCGTTAAACGGAACATAGTATTCACGCTTTAGTCTGTTCATCATATAGTTGGCGTTAAGAACTGCCATCTTTGATGCTTCGCTCAAACCGTCGCTTCCCATGGTAAGTATGTAGGTATATGCTCGGACCAGTGTCAAAAAGTGACCATAAAAGCTTTTCACCTGACCAATGGAATTTTCCTCGTCAGTTTTAAGCTTATATGTGTCGCCGTCTTTTATAACATTGGGCAATGGCAGATATTTAGCCAAACGCTCGCTGCATCCTACAGGACCGCTGCCCGGGCCGCCGCCGCCATGAGGTGTAGAAAAAGTCTTGTGCAGGTTAAGGTGAATCACGTCAAATCCCATGTCACCCGGGCGCACCTGCCCCATAATGGCATTAAGATTCGCACCGTCATAATAAAGCATTCCGCCTGCTTCATGAACGATTTTAGCCATTTCCACAATCCGCGATTCAAAAAGTCCGAGCGTATTGGGATTTGTGAGCATAAGCCCGGCTGTGTCTTCCCCAACTGCTTCCCGCAAAGCATCAAGGTCCACTCCTCCGTCGTCTGCTGACGGTATGGATTTTACATCAAACCCCGCAACATGTGCGCTTGCAGGATTTGTGCCGTGTGCACTGTCGGGAACGAGTATCGTCTTTTTGTGATAATTCCCGTTTGTTTCATGATATTTTTTTATCATCATGAGCGCAGTCCACTCACCGTGTGCGCCTGCAGCCGGCTGAAGCGTCATATCCTTCATTCCGGTTATCTCGCACAATGATTTTTTAAGCTCATACATAAGCTCCAGTGCACCCTGCGAGTCTTTTTCGCTTTGAAGTGGATGCAGGCCTGTAAAGCCCTCAAGCGCTGCCGTCTCATCGTTTATCTTCGGATTATACTTCATGGTGCATGATCCCAGCGGATAAAAGCCGTTATCAACGCCATGGGCTTTGTACGAAAGATTTGTGTAGTGACGCACCAAATCAATTTCCGCAACTTCCGGAAGGTTTGGAGCATCCTGCCTTTTTATGCCTTCTTCAACATCAAATGACTCAACATCCGTTTTAGGCAGATGGAAACTCTTCCTGCCATCTTTTGAGATTTCAAAAATAAGCTTACTCATTTCATCGCCTCCTTTGCTGCATATATCGCCTCATCCAAATCAGTTTTGGAAAGAAGCTCTGTTGCACACCAAAGAAGCGAGCCGTCAATATCAAGCGGTCCGAGTATATTCTTTTCTTCCAATAATGAGTTAAGCTTTTCGCCATCTATCCCGCTTGTTGTAAATTCATTGAAAAATTCATTATCACAAACTTCAATACCTTCTATTCTTGAAAGCTCCTGCTTTAAATAATGTGCGTTGTCGTAACAGCGCTTTGCAACATCATACATGCCCTGTTTTCCCATATATGCCATATAAATTGCAGCAAGCAATGCACTGTGCGCCTGATTTGAACAGATGTTGGAGGATGCTTTGTCGCGGCGTATGTGCTGCTCTCTTGCCTGCAAAGTCAAAACAAATGCACGGTTTCCGTCGTGATCTGTAGTCTGTCCGACTATTCTACCCGGTATTTTGCGCATCATCTTTTCCGTTGCAGCCATAAGTCCAAGGTAAGGCCCACCGTATCCCAAAGGGCTTCCCAAAGGCTGACCGTCACCGACAGCGATGTCAGCTCCATATTCTCCGGGAGATTTAAACAGCATAAGAGACATAGGATTTACCGATGCGATGAAATATCCTCCAGCTTCGTGAGCCTTGTCTGCTGCAGCCTGCATGTCTTCAACAACGCCGAAATAGTTCGGGCTTTGCATTATAACAGCTGCGCAGTCATCTCCCATTGTGTCTTTAATCTTTGACATGTCTGTCGCATAATTATCAAGCGGAATTGTTTTAATCTCAACTCCAAGTCCTTTGCTCCATGTTCTTAGCACTTTTATTGTCTGAGGGTTAACAGCTTCGGATACCGCGATTTTCATTCGTTTTCTGGAAAGGCACATAACGGCTGCTTCCGCGCATCCTGTCGCTCCGTCATATACCGAAGCATTTGAGACATCAAGCCCGCACAGTTCGCATATCATTGTCTGATATTCAAATATAGTCTGAAGAATTCCCTGGCTCATCTCAGGCTGATACGGAGTATATGCTGTTAAAAATTCAGATCTTGAAGCAAGAGCCTTTACAGTTGGAGGTATATAGTGGCTATATGCGCCTGCGCCTCTTAAAATCTTTTTGTATACTTTGTTTTTTTCGGAAAGATCTTTAAGTTTTGCGAAAGTTTCAATTTCGCTTATACCGTCAGGAATGTCAATACGCGACTTTTCCCGAACACTTTCCGGTATTGTTGAAAAAAGCTCATCAATATTATTTATACCGACAACTTCCTTCATCTTTTCTATGTCGTTTTTTGTGTGTGGAATGTATCCGGGCATTTAGCTCTCCTTTGATATAAGAGCTTCGTACTCTTCGGCTGTAAGCAAACCTTCGGCTGAAAAGTCAGCAAGCTTGATGATATACTGACCATAGCAGTCCGAGTTTAAAAGCTCCGGTGAATCTTCCAGAATTTCATTGACCGAATCAACAGTGCCGCTTCCCGGCGAATAAACATCAGAGACCGCTTTAACCGATTCTATTACCGCAAGAGAGTCGCCTTCTTCAAATGTATCCCCGATATCAGGCATTTCGACAAAAACGATGTCGCCCAGCGAATCCTGAGCATAGTCTGTAATTCCGATAAAAGTGAAGCCGTCTTCCTCTTTTATCCACTCGTGGTCCTTTGTATACTTCAAATCCTTTTTTACGTTCATAATATCCCCCTAAAAATTATTATCTTTTATAAAACGGCATCTTAACAACCTGAGCTTTGAGCTTTTTGCCGCGTACTTCCACAAAAAGTTCAGTTCCCCTCTTGTTATAAGGCTTGTCTACCATCGCCATAGCCATTGTTTTTCCAAGTGTAAGCGCTTTTGTTCCGGATGTCACAAATCCCACTTCCGTATCTTCATAAAACACTTTTGCGCCTTCGCGTGCAATCCCTTTGTCCATTATCTCAAGTCCGCATCTTCGTCTGGTGATTCCCTCTTCAATCTGCTTTTTAAGCACATCTTTTCCGATAAATTCATTATCACCGTCAGTTTTCACAAAATACTTAAGTCCAGCTTCAACAGGCGTAATCTCCTCCGTGAGTTCATGCCCGTATAATGGCATAGAAGCTTCAAAGCGGAGAGTATCTCTTGCTCCAAGTCCGCAGGGCAATATATGATTTCCTCCGGTTTCAAGAATTTCATCCCACAAAACAACGGCAATTTCTCTCGGACAGTATATTTCAAATCCATCTTCGCCTGTATATCCGGTTCTGGAAACTATGCACCTGTTTGAAAAAATAGTGTCTTCCACAAATGTATAATATTTTTCGGGAAGATTCCTTGTTATCTTTTTAAGTATCTCCTCCGCCTTTGGGCCTTGGATTGCAATCTGAGAAAGATCTTCGCTCATATCGCACAATGCGGACTTATATATATTATTTTCACGCATAAATTTATAATCTTTTTCAATATTGGATGCATTAACTACAATCAGAAATTTGTTTTCTTCTCTTTTATATACAAGAAGGTCGTCTACCACTCCGCCGTTTTTGTTGCACATGGGTGAATATTTTATCTGTCCTATTTCCATCTCCGAAATATCGTTGGTTGTAAACATCTGAACAGTATCCTGAGCCTTTTCTCCCGTAACTTCAATCTCTCCCATATGTGATACGTCAAAGAGTCCACAGCTCTGCCTTACGGCATTGTGCTCGTTTACGATTCCCGAATATTGCACAGGCATCATATACCCCGCAAACTCAACCATTTTGCCGCCGAGTGTTGTGTGCGAATCAAAAAGAGGTGTTTTTTTAGCTGGCATATTATAATCCTTTCGTAATAAAAGTTCTAAACAAAAAGAGGCACTGAAATAAATCAGCGCCTCTGTATTAACCTGAGAGTTTTGCGGCAAAACCGTTTGCCCCTTCGGCGCAATGCACAGCATTGCTTTTTCAGAGTTACGTCAGAACACGGTCCATTGGCCTGAGAGTTTTCGGCTCATTTGCTCCTTCGGCTACCTTGCGGTATCTCCCGTATTCATCATCCGTCAATATTTTTTTCGTGTTTATTATACATACAGATAAATCGATTTGCAATAATAATAAACTAAAATTTCAATCTTTCGACAGGTATTTTCATAAAAGCTTCGACAATTTCAGGATCAAACTGTGTTCCGCTGTTGTTTGCGATTTCTTCGCAAGCCTGTTTGTGGGTTTTCCTGTCCCTGAAATAACGTTCAGAAAGCATGGCATCATAAGAATCGGCAACTGCCAGAATTCTCGCGAATATCGGTATGTCCGCACCCCGCTTCTGGTAAGGATATCCTTTCCCATCCCACCTCTCGTGATGGTAAAGCACTGCGTCTGCGATATCCTTGTCGTCAATCAGTCCGCAGGTTATTTTATAACTTTCTTCACTGTGACGCCTTAATACATCCCAGTCATCTTCATTAAGCTCTTCCTCTTTTTGAAGAACATGACGGGGCACCGAAAGCTTTCCAATGTCATGCAGCTGTCCTGCAATCTTAATTGACTCCAGATCATTCTTGCGGCTTAAGCCTATCTCAGAAAGTATCTGCTGAGCTATATAACCAACGCTGTGGCAATGACGCTCCGACTCACCGGTGTAGCTGTAAAGGGCTGTCATCAATGCTTCCATTGACCTGTTTTTTCGCGAAGATCTCGCACCAAGCTTCAAGTGATACATAATATTTTCGGCTTTATTGAAAGTTTCCATTATGTCAGAGTCTTCATACGCTATCGCATATCCGACCGAAGCGCTTACTGTAACTTTTAGATCGTCCGAGTTTTTCATCTCTTTGTTAAATTTATGTATCTCATCTTCCAGATTGACCCCGTCTATATCTTCCAGAATAACTACAAACTCATCTCCGCCCAGTCTGGCTGTAAAAGCACCTTGGAATACTTTTTTTATAGCGTTAGAAGTAAAAAGTATCGCCATATCCCCTTTTTCATGGCCGAATGCATCGTTTATAAGTTTAAGTCCGTCTAGATCAAAAAGAAATACAGCCGCAGGACGTGATATGGGCTCTTTTACCCTTCTAGCAAATCCGCGCCTATTATACATGCTTGTCAGAAAATCCATTTCAGCAAGCTTTTCAAGCTCGCTGTTTTGGTCAGTGATTTTTCTTTTTTGTTTGAAATTATTGATATGCTCCAGAAAAAACAGCCGCGAAACGAAGAAAATTATTATATTAAGCGCGGATACATTTACAACAAAGCCCATAGGCGATTCAAGTTCGGTTCCTGATAAATTAATATAGATAATTACCATTGCTAATACAAATGCGAAATACGCCAGAACTATGCTGGGCTTTACTCGAACAAGAAGCGCAAAAGTTATCAGCCCCACTGCATAAAGCGAAAGATATCCGCCGTCTTGTATGTTTGTTATAGTCATGCCTGTAAGGCACAAAAGCACAACCATGTTTATAATCAGATCAAGCTTTACTTTTCCTAAAACTTTCATCCACCTTTGATGTTTCTGAAGCATCATAAGAATGGATACTCCTATTAAAAACAGGACAATGATTACTTCCAAATAAAAAGTAACGCTGGTGAGCGGCAGTCTGAGTATGCCTATTACGGTTAACAATATCGCAATCAAACCAAACACAATAAACGTATTTGATATTACAATATAAGAGGATAAAACATTTTTATATTCTTCATCCCGAAGAAGCGTTTTTTCTTCATCAGAAAGAGTATAGTACTCTTTGCCGTTTATTAATTTTAAAATAGCCCTAAGCAACAGCCGTTCTACCGCCTTTTCATTTATTTAAATGCTTATAGTCTACATTTAAAATATCGTTATATTATGCTCTCTTGTTAACCGATATTTTTGATACTGCTCATAAGCGTTATATCTTTTCTGTGTTCAAATCCGAGTTTGTCGTAAAACATTTTGGCGCAT
The DNA here is from genome assembly GCA_963677605.2 of Christensenellaceae bacterium. Taxonomy (GTDB): domain Bacteria; phylum Bacillota; class Clostridia; order Christensenellales; family UMGS416; genus JAGLOK01. Next base: position 1,366,330 of record CAXXDX010000006.1, read on the forward strand.
TCATTTTCAGCAAGCACCATAAGGTGGACTCTGCCCGCTCCCTCATCCTTAAGCTTTGAAAGCGCAAGGCTCATTAGCGCAGTACCTATGCCTTTTCTCTTCTGGCTTTCAGTAACCGCCAGATGATATATATATCCGCGCCGCCCGTCATATCCGCACATAACAGTCCCGGCAAGAGTGCCATCTATCTCGGCCACAAATGACAAACCCCGATTCCTATTCAGAAATTCCACAACCTTGTCTTTTTGCCATGAGTCATCATTGGTGCCCGCAAGCTCTGCCTCCCATATATCCCAAGCAGCTTCCCAGTCAGAGGCATCAAACTCTCTGAGTATTACATCTTTCATTTCTTTTTCACCTTCTGCCCGTCGGATGTATCTTCCACAATGTAACCCATTTCATTTATCCTGTCGCGAAGCTCATCCGAAAGAGCCCAGTTTTTGTCGGCTCTGGCCTGAACTCTCTTTTGTGCAAGCTCTTTTACATCATCCGGCAAAACCCTCATGTCACGGTACAATATGCCCAGCACATCACTTAACTCATTGAGAGTGTCCAGTGCAAGTTTTGCATCAGCTCCGTTATTGCTTGTATCCAGCAGGAAGTTTGCGCTTCTAACCAGCTCAAACAGTGCGCCCAATGCACCGGCGGTATTCAGGTCAACATCCATGTCTGATATAAATGAGTCTTTAGCTTTTTGCACAGCTTCTTTCATTTCATCGCTCGGAGAGCCGTCCTGGGCCATATCTTCCCAGCGAAGCTTTGCTGTATAAAGCCTGTTAAGCCCCTGATTTGACTGCTCCATAAGTTCAAAAGAGAAATTAACCTGACTCCTGTAATGAACTCCCAGCATGAAAAATCTCAGAACTTCTAGGTCAAACTTTTCGGCGATGTCGGGTATAGTAAAGAAATTTCCGAGCGACTTGCTCATCTTCTCATTGTTCACATTGATGTGCCCATTGTGCATCCAATAGTTAACAAACGGTTTGTCCGTTGTTCCTTCCGACTGTGCAATTTCATTTTCGTGGTGCGGGAAGATAAGGTCTGTTCCGCCGCCGTGGATGTCAAAAGTCTCGCCGAGATACTTCATGCTCATAGCAGAGCACTCAATATGCCATCCCGGTCTTCCTTTGCCCCATGGGCTTCCCCAGCTGGGCTCACCCGGTTTCTCGCTTTTCCAAAGTGCAAAATCGCTTGGTGCCTTTTTATTTTCGTCAACAGCTACACGTGCTCCGGACTTCATGTCTTCAAGCTTGCGTCCGGAAAGCTTTCCGTATTTTTCATATGCAAGAGTGTCAAAATAAACACCGTCCTCGGTTTTATATGCCAGACCTTTTGCCTCAAGCGTCTTTATCATCTTGATGATATCGCCAATATGGTCGGTCGCTCTCGGCTTAAAATCCGCAGGAAGTACGTTTAAGGCTTTTGCATCATCTTCATATGCTTTAATAAACTTCGCTGCAAGTTCTTTTACAGTTACGCCTTCCTCATTTGCGCGGTTTATCATCTTGTCGTCAATGTCGGTGAAATTCTGCGCAAAATTCACATCATATCCCCTGTATTCAAGATATCTGCGAAGCGTATCAAAAACAATAAGCGGACGTGCGTTTCCCACATGTATATAGCTGTATACTGTAGGCCCGCAAACATACATATTGACTTCATTTTCTTTAATTGTATTAAATTCTTCCAAGCTGTTTGTCAGCGTATTATAAATTTTCATCTTTTTTCTCCTTGGACAATGCAATAATCTGTTTTTCCATAGCAAGCATCTGCTGGCGCATAAGCTTCAGTTCGTTTTCCACAGGATCCGGAAGGTGTATCTGATCCATTTCCTCTTCAGGAAGGCATGACTTCATCCTGCCGTAACAGCGTACGATCCGTCCAGGGTTTCCTACTATTGTGCAGTTTTTCGGCACTTCCGAAAGCACTATGCTTCCGGCTCCGACTTTTGCTCCGTCGCCTACTGTAAACGGCCCCAAAATCTTTGCGCCGGCTCCTATAAGCACATCATTTCCTATTGTGGGATGTCTCTTTCCGGAATCTTTTCCTGTACCGCCAAGCGTTACATCCTGATAAAGCGTGACATTGTTTCCAATCTCACAGGTTTCTCCTATAACTATCCCCATGCCGTGGTCAATAAAAAAGCCTTCGCCTATGGTTGCTCCCGGATGGATTTCTATGCCAGTAAAAAACCTCACAAGCTGGCTTATTCCGCGCGCAATAAATTTTAATTTTATCTTGTAAAATGCATGAGCTACCCTGTGCCACATTATCGCGTGCATCCCGGGGTAAAGCATGAGAACTTCAAAAGCATTCCTTGCTGCGGGATCTCTCTCCAACGCAGCCTTAACATCTTTTGCCAGTTTAAACGCCATATAATCCTCCTTATATATTCTACCACCGATTTAGTTTTAAATACCAAAAGCCGCCTTCATATAATATGAAGACGGCATATAATCCGCGGTTCCACTCCACTTCCCGCACTGCGGGCTCTTTAAGGGCTTAACGCGCCCGGACGTCTTTTGCTGCTCCGCTTATGCATTTCGTTCATCTATCTTTTGCGCTGTGCTTTCAGCCGGTGGCACCGCTCTCTTATCGCAAGTTTTAAATGACTACTTATTAAGCATCATTGCATTTATTATTGCATGTATTATACCTTATCCTATTATATTAATCAACTATAAAACTATTGCGGCAGATAAAATACCTGCCGCATGATAATTTAGCTTAAGATAAATTTTCTGTTACTCAATGTCAATCGACCTTGTGAGTTTCTTTTCAGGCTCAGTCTTTGGCAAATCAATCGTTAATATGCCATCATTATATTCAGCTTTAATTTTTTCTTCATTGATGTTATCAAGGCTGAACGACCTGCAAACCGAACCATAGCTTCTTTCCCTGTATACGTAGTTGCCTTTTTCCTCGTTCTTTTCGCTTCCTGTTTGTGCGCTTAATGTAAGCACACCGTCTTCGATGTCGATTTTAATATCTTCTTTCTTGACTCCCGGCAGCTCTGCCTCAACTAAATACCTGTCCTTTTCGTCTTTTACATCCACCTTAATGTGGGATGTTCCCGCATTTTCTGCAAAGAATCCTCTGAAGAAATCATCGTTGAAGAAAGAATCAACCAAACTTGTGTAGGGTTTTGCCACTCTGCCGTGTCTCCTGAACGGTACCAATCCATATGTGCTCATAAATATGCCTCCTTTATGATAAGTTTCATATAACTTTGTTAGTGCAAATCTTTTTTGCAATCATATTATCACATATAGGTCAAAGATAGTCAAAGACAAGAAATAACGATATTCCATAATTATAGACCATCTTTGACTTTTATCTTTTGTTATCTTTATTTTTCTCAGTTTTACGCTTTTTTTCATTGTTTTTTACAAAAATCTGTTATAATATCGTCTATAACAAACGGAGGTAACCTATTGGACACTCTATATGTAACAGACTTAGACGGTACTCTCCTAAACGATGAAGCCCGTCTTACAAAAAAATCTTTTGAAATACTGCAGCCGCTGATTGACAGCGGCCTTACTCTCACTGCTGCATCTGCGCGCTCGCATAACAGCATTATTAATGTGCTTGAGCCGTTAAAGCTTAATATGCCCATTTTGTGCCATAACGGTACATTCATCTATGATATTCAAAAGGATGAATTCATACACAAAGTCATTCTGCCGGATGAAGACATTGAGTGCATAATAGACATGGCAAGGGCTTACGGTCTCAATCCTTTTATTTATACTCTAAACAAAAACGATCCGCACGTGTTCTATTCAAAGCTTGAAAACAATGCAGAAAAAATATATTTTAAAACCAGAATGGATATGGGCGACAAACGTTTCAGACATGATCCGGACTACGAAATATATAAAAGCGAAGACGCGTTCTACATTACTCTGGTAGGGCCATATGAGCCGTTAAGCGAAGTAATCAAGCAATATGAGGATGTAGAAAATGCTGTTGTGAGCCTAACTGAGGATGCATACTATGATGATTTCTGGTGGGTTGAAGTCATGCCGGAAAAAGCCGGCAAGGGCAACGGACTTGATTTTTTGAGAAAAAAATACTCCCCAAAAAACATTGTATGTTTCGGAGACAACACAAACGACATCACAATGTTTGAAAAAGCGGACTGGAGCGTAACTGTAGAAGGCGGAGTTGCTGAGCTAAAGGCTGTCGCAAAAGAAATCATCGGCAGCAACAACGATGACGCCGTTGCAAAATACATCGCAAAGCACTACCTAAACGGAGGATTAAAATAGATACATTATATATTACCGATCTTGACGGCACACTGTTAGGAAACGATGCAAAGCTTTCGGAGACAAGCTATAATATTCTGCAGCCTTTAATAGACAGAGGCTTAAGTCTTGTTCCAGCAACAGGAAGAACGCGTGACAACGCTATCGGTGCAGTTTCGCCTCTTAAGCTTACTCTACCTATAATATGCGATAACGGAACTTTTGTTTATAACATAAATGAATCCCGGTTTGAGCGAAAAAAAACTATCGAAAAAGATATCGCGCAGGATGCAATAGAGAAAATAGTGTCCCATGATGTAAGCCCGCTTATTAACACGCTTGAAGAAGATACTATAACAGTTTATTATTCCGAGCTTAAAACCGAGGAGCAGAAATCATATTTCAACTCCCGCACATCATTCGGGCTTAGCAGATATATTGAGGACCATACATACTCAAAATATAAAGACACAAACGTGTTTAACCTCTCAATGCTGGATAGATATGAAAATCTCGCGGCCCTTTACGAGCTTCTTGTCAAAAACGAAAAGCTTACAACTGTAATGTTTCCGGCTCATTACTTCCCGGAGTATTACTGGCTGGAAGTTCTTCCGCCTGATTCGGGAAAAGGTCAGTCCATCGACTATCTTGTAAGCAAATATAAGCCAAAAAAGGTAGTATGCTTTGGTGACAACCTGAATGATTTGTGTATGTTTGAGCGCGCCGATATAAAAATTGCCACAGAAAACGCAGTTGATGAGATAAAAGAGAAAGCTGATATCATTATTGGCCACTGCAATGATGACAGCGTTGCAAGGTTTATTGAACAAGATTTCAGATAACTTGAAAAAGCCCCACAACAGGATTAAAATATAATAGTAAAATTCGGAAAGCTACTCACTTCCTCTGAACTACTGACCGGAAGGAATAAAGCTATGAATTACCGAAAGATTATTTCCATTATATTATTTATTGCACTATTTTCCATTATAATCTCGCCTATAAACGCAGCTGCCGCAAATGATGACTTTGATGTCGAATACAGCTTCTCGCCGGAAGTAGTCGGCTTTAAAGGTGCGGATGTGCAGCTTGTTTTAAAAATCGAAAACACAGGCTCAACAGATATAACCTGGATTGATGTTGTGATAAACACCGAGACAACATACACACAAAGATGGACCGGTACAATTACACCCGGCTCAGTCAGAACAATTTCTTTTCTTGTACACTTTGGAGAAAATGACTTGGATGAAGACAAGATACTTCAAGTGTCCATGAACAATAACTCATCTGCAAACCCTGACGGACTGAAAATGTTTAATTTTCAAATTGATTCAATTACAACATTCGTCGGAAGAACCATAAACATTTCACCGCTTGTTTCCAGCTATGAAATCGGAGACACCGTTCAGGTTACCTATACATTCACAAATCTTATAACAACACATGCGCTTATTAATGCCAGAACCCGTTTGTATGTCAGGGTAGCCGGCGAGGTACATTCCACTTCAGAGCTTATAAACCACGGCAACATCTTCCCGGGTGATTCTGTTACACATGTAATAACTTTCGTATTAGACGAATCCTACATTGGCACAATGAATATAACATCAAATATTGCCTGTACTCTTATGGGAGAAGACTATTCACTATCGCAAAGCTTTAACGTATTTACCCTAGAAGCTCCTGAACCGGATATTGGTTTTTCTGCAAATCTTACGGCAGAGCCTACTGAGATAGAGTCGGGCGAAACAGTTATGTTTTATGTGAATCTTGAAAACACAGGAAGCGACACCATAACAACATATGAAATAAGAAACAGCGAAGGCGGACTTATGGCATCAACCGAAAGCATGCCTTCAGGCGGCTCTGGAACAGTGCCGCTTAGTGCACAGATATATGAAACATCAGACATAAGCTATGTAGTTATTGCATATTCAGGCGACTATTACGAAACGGAAGAAACCAACTCAGTGCATATAACAGTTGTTGATCCGGAACCGGATACACCTGTACCGACTGACACGCCATCGCCCACACCTTCAGAAGAAACGTCTGCAGCAGCAACCGAAGACACCCCTACTCCAACTCTATCACCCACACCTTCCGAATCTGCCTATGAATCAGAAGAAGCAGACACGACAGTACTGCCTTCCGATTTATCAGAAAATGGCGGTGAAATGAAAAAAGAGCCGGAAGGCTCAAGATTCGGTCTGTTTGTTCTAATCGTATTAAGCTCACTTGTAGCTATAGCAATCATTGTTGTAATAACAATAATAATATGCCGCAAATCAAGCAAAAACAAAGGATTGGATAAATTCGAATAACTTATTCTACTGTATTTTCAGCTTTAGATAGCTGCGCAAAACGCCTTAGCTTTTTTATTCCGTTTACCCACATATATATTACAAACGGGAAGAATATCAAAAGAGGCAAAGGATTTCCTATAAACAGGATAAAGTCATAAATGCCGTGAAACAATACAGGTATCCACAGCGAGCGCCAGTAAAATCTTTTAGACGCAGCAGGATTCTGCGCATACTTTGAAAGAGAAAGGAAATATCCCATAGACACGCCGAAAAGAGCATGTGCAGGAACAGAAAGCAGCCCTCTGTATAGCGCTATATTTGGCGATGCTGCATAATGCGTGAATACATAACCAATGTTTTCAATCGCAGCAAATCCGAGCGAAGCAAACACACAGTAGACTATGCCGTCAATCGGCTCATCAAATTCCGGTCTTTTATATATCACAAGAATAACTACAATCCACTTAAAAAACTCTTCAACAAGAGCTACTCCGATGAAAGCGCTGTAGGCTGTGCCGATTATGCCTCCTCCCGCAAATATACCCAATATTCTTTCCGCAATAAAAGAAGGGATAACAGAAAGTGCGCCTAAAAACATGGTAAGTACCAATAACTTTATCGGTTCTTTATCATATCTGTCCACCTTATAGATTACAATTGCAATAATAATTATAGGCAGAACAGCAGTAAATAATAGTCTTATATAATCCATAGAGCAATTATATACTATAAAAACGGTTTATGAAAGAAGCTTGTTTGTTGCGAAATAATATTGCATAATTTATTTATGAAGTCAAAAATGCTGGAAACAAAAGAATTTATTTCAAACCAAAATGATTATGGAGCTATTCCGTACGGTAAAAAAGGCACCATAGCCAACAATGGCTGCGGCTCAATCGCCTGCCACAATTATCTCCGCTATAACGGTTATGACAACAGATATTTCGACGCTTATAAGTTCTTCAATAAAGGTATCAATCTAATTTTTCGCGGCAGATGGGGAACAAATCCGTTTGCAGTCGAAAGGTATCTTAAAAAGAAGTTCAGGCTTAAAGTCAATATGTACTTCTTTCGCGTCCCTAAAAAAAGGCTTAAATCAAGCATTGTTTTATATATTTATAAGCACAATAACAAATTAAGCGCACACTATGTATTCGGCTTTATGGACAGAAAAAGATTTAAAACCTACAATCTTAACCACAGCTATTCAAGTATTGAAAACATGCTGAAGAAAGAAAATGCGTGGGGAAAGATGTTTGTGGTGTATGAGATTAAAAAGAAATAGCAAAACTTCTTGTGTTATAATTTCAGTATTATGAATAACATCAGCCGTCAAAATAAAAAAGCATGGACATATAATGCTTATGATTTCTGGACAAAAGAACTTGGAACGCCAGAGGTTATAGGTGCAAAAATGATGTCCAATCCTGAACACTATCTCAGAAGACATATAAGATATCTAGGTAATGTTAAAGGCAAAAAGATAGTTAATCCTCTTGGCTCATGCGGGAAAAAGGCAATCCCTTTGGCGCTTATGGGTGCGGATGTAACTATAATAGACATATCAGAATCTAACATGAAGTATGCAATGGAGACCGCAAAAAGTGCAAATGTAAATATCACATATATTGTTTCTGATTTTCTTAATTTTGATACAAAAAAGTATAAGAACTTTGACATAACATATCTTGAAGGCGGTATTCTCCATTACTTTTCCGATATTAATAAGCTTGCGTCAGTTCTCTACTCAATAACAGCTCCTTCTGGTAAGCTAGTGTTAAATGATTTCCATCCTATAAGGAAAATTTTTAAACATAGAGATATTTTCACAAACAGCGTTGACAGCATAAAAATAACAGGCGACTACTTCGACAATAAGCTGTATGAAGAGGAAATGGCACATCAAAAATATTATGACAATGATGTTGAAATACCTAAATGTCTGCTCAGATACTGGACGCTGGGAGAGATAATTACGTCTTTTGCCTCAGCTGGATATATCATTGAACAATTAGTTGAAGGCCCACGCTTTGATGAGTATAAGAATATTCCAGGTGAGTTTACTTTAATCGCAAGAAAATAGAATATGTTTTTACGGAAAAATTATATGAAAAAATCGATGATGCAGGTGTATGTGAAGGGAAGCGCGGAAACGGTTGAGCTATACAAAAAAGCATTTTACGCAAAACTTGGTACACAATAAAAAAACGATAACGGCAGCTATATGCACGTGGAGCTAGATGCATATGGACAAATACTGGCTATATCTGAAGCAGGTGATGGAACAACAACCGGCAACAATATGCAGTTTTGTTTTCACTTCGGTGAAGGCGGGGATAAAAAAGTAAAACAAGCATATGAGATATTAAAAGATAAAGCGGAAATAATATGTCCATTAGGTCCATGCTCTTATAGCCCGCTTATAACTAAAATTTGAAATCAGTTTGTGCATTTTTGTGTAGCTGATTGCTACTATTAATTCCACCGCTCCGCAGAGCGCGCATACTAAAATTTCATAGTTTAGCAGCAATTACGGGCGTGTACCGGAATTGCAAACAATAAACAAACAAAATCGCGCAGCAAGCGGAAATCATCGGGAAACACGAGAGCCAAAGGCTCGGAGTTCACGATGATTTTCAAGATACCTCGTCAAGGAACGTAGTTCCGAAGACGAAAAAAAACCTCATCGACATCGCAAATGGCACCATGAGACTAACATAGTTTTCAAGAAAACTATTACCGTTTCATGGTATGCCTCCTTAGCTATATTTTTAGTAGAAACAAAGCAAAGACCCTGTCCTTTGGACAGGGTCTTTATCATAGAGACCGGCGACGACTTACGTTCCCGGGGGATCTCTCCCCAAGTATTATCAGCGCAGAGAAGCTTAACTGCTGTGTTCGGTATGAGAACAGGTGATCCTTCTCGCTATAGTCACCGGAAAATTTAAACGGATTAAATCCGAATTTTAACATATTTAATTGTAAAGTGCGATGCACTTTCAAAACTACATAGAAACTTTGAGTATCTGTTCACTGTTTGTAACCTTTTTTTGATCAAGCCTTCGACCTATTAGTATTGGTCAGCTTCACACATTACTGCGCTTCCACCTCCAACCTATCAACCTTGTAGTCTTCAAGGGGTCTCAGGGGAAGTCTTATCTTAAGGTGGGTTTCGAGCTTAGATGCTTTCAGCTCTTATCCCTTCCGCACTTCGCTACTCGGCTATGCCGCTGGCGCGACAACCGATTCACCAGAGGTGCGTCCATCCCGGTCCTCTCGTACTAGGGACAGATCCCTTCAAACTTCCTGCGCCCACAGTGGATAGGGACCGAACTGTCTCACGACGTTCTGAACCCAGCTCGCGTGCCGCTTTAATTGGCGAACAGCCAAACCCTTGGGAGATGCTCCACCCCCAGGATGCGACGAGCCGACATCGAGGTGCCAAACTCCCCCGTCGATGTGAACTCTTGGGAGGAATCAGCCTGTTATCCCCGAGGTAACTTTTATCCGTTAAGCGATGGCATTTCCATTCACTACCACCTGACCACTAAGCCCGACTTTCGTCCCTGCTCGACTTGTAGGTCTCGCAGTCAAGCTCCCTTCTGCCTTTACACTCTTTGAATGATTTCCAACCATTCTGAGGGAACCTTTGGGCGCCTCCGTTACTCTTTTGGAGGCGACCGCCCCAGTCAAACTGCCCACCTGACACTGTCCAATATCCGGATCACGGCATATCGTTAGAATTCCAGTAATACAAGGGTGGTATCCCAAGGATGACTCCTCCGAGACTGACGTCCCGGGATCCAAGTCTCCCACCTATCCTGTACATGCATTACCGAAATCCAATATCAGGCTGCAGTAAAGCTCTACGGGGTCTTTCCGTCCAGCTGCGGGTAACCAGCATCTTCACTGGTGCTACAATTTCGCCGGGTCCCTTGTTGAGACAGCGCGCAAATCGTTACGCCATTCGTGCGGGTCGGTACTTATCCGACAAGGAATTTCGCTACCTTAGGACCGTTATAGTTACGGCCGCCGTTTACAGGGGCTTCGGTGCAATGCTTCGCTATACAGCTAACACGTTCCCTTAACCTTCCTGCACCGGGCAGGCGTCAGCCCGTATACGTCATCTTACGATTTCGCACAGACCTGTGTTTTTGATAAACAGTCGCTTGCGCCTATTCTCTGCGGCCTGCCGAAGCAGGCTCCCCTTATCCCGAAGTTACGGGGTCATTTTGCCGAGTTCCTTAACAAGGGTTCTCCCGATCGTCTTAGGATCCTCTCCTCGCCTACCTGTGTCGGTTTGCGGTACGGGCACCTTCGCACTCCATAGCAGTTTTTCTCGCCAGTGTGAAAGATTCGGCTTCTCTACTTATTTTCGATACACATCATACCTCACGGTTATAGCACGCGTACTTCACTACGTACACCACTTGGTATTTGTCCGCGTTCTACCAACAACGCGGTCCGGTCTTCCTTCTGTGTCACTGCTTCTGTCAAATGTGCGTCGGTGGTACTGGAATCTCCACCAGTTGTCCATCGCCTACAGCTTTACGCTCTCGGCTTAGGCCCCGACTTACCCTGGGAGGACGAACCTTCCCCAGGAAACCTTAGGCTTTCGACGGGCAAGATTCTCACTTGCCTCTCGCTACTCATACCGGCATTCTCTCTCCTATACAGTCCACGACGCCTCACGGTATCGCTTCTGCCCGTATACGATGCTCCTCTACCACTCCTTGCGGAATCCATAGCTTCGGTGGTATGCTTTAGCCCCGGACATCTTCGGCGCAAAATCACTCGACCAGTGAGCTGTTACGCACTCTTTAAATGAATGGCTGCTTCTAAGCCAACATCCTGGTTGTTTGTGCAACTTCACATCCTTCGCCACTTAGCATACACTTTGGGACCTTAGCTGATGGTCTGGGCTGTTTCCCTTTCGACTATGGAACTTATCTCCCACAGTCTGACTCCCATTCTAAAGTATCCGGCATTCGGAGTTTGATATGATTCGGTAGGCTTTGAGGCCCCCTAGTCAATTCAGTGCTCTACCTCCGGTACTCATCAAATGAGGCTAGCCCTAAAGCTATTTCGAGGAGAACCAGCTATCTCCGAGCTCGTTTGGAATTTCTCCGCTATCCACACCTCATCTCCGCCTTTTTTACAGACGTGAGTGCGGGCCTCCACAGTGTCTTACCACCGCTTCACCCTGGACATGGATAGGTCGCTCGGTTTCGGGTCTATTGCATGCAACTTAACGCCCTATTAAAACTCGCTTTCGCTTCGGCTCCGGTTCTTAAAACCTTAACCTTGCTACATACAATAACTCGCCGGTCCGTTCTACAAAAAGTACGAGGTGGCACTTATCATGTGCTCCCTCTGCTTGTAAACACAGGGTTTCAGGTTCTCTTTCACTCCCCTCCCGGGGTACTTTTCACCTTTCCCTCACGGTACTTGTTCACTATCGGTCACCAAGTAGTATTTAGCCTTACGTGATGGTCCACGCGCATTCCTACCCAATTACACGTGTTGGGCAGTACTCTGGATACCAACCTCTCATGAATCCCTTTCGCCTACGGGCTTGTTACCCTCTTTGAGTGAGCTTTCCAACTCTATTCGGCTAAAGATTCAATCAATTATGTCGGTCCTAACCCCAGTCAGACGAATCCAACTGGTTTGGGCTCTTCCTCTTTCGCTCGCCACTACTCAAGGAATCGTTATTTACTTTCTCTTCCTCCGGTTACTTAGATGTTTCAGTTCACCGGGTTCCCTCCTACATGACTATATATTCATCATGTGGTGATATGCTTTCAGCATACCGGGTTTCCCCATTCGGACATCCACGGGTCATAGCCTGCTTACGGCTCACCGTGGCTTTTCGCAGTTCGCTGCGTCCTTCTTCGGCTCTTGGTGCCAAGGCATCCTCCCTGTGCTCTTTGTAGCTTGATCTTTAATATGAATTACGATCGTTCATTAATTAAAACTCTGCTTTTTTAGCATTTTGTGTTTCTTTTGGTTACCTTTGCAGTTTGTTTGATTTCTCTTAATTTCTATGCAGTTTTCAAAGTACAATGTCTTCACACTTTATGTTTGAAGACTATATATCAAATATCATCAGATATTTAATAACTATTTTATTTCTCTTTAGACAAAAAAATTTGGGCCGCTTCTTAAAAAGCTTTCCATTTGCTCGGGCTTTCCCTCGCTTTCACAGTTTCTTACGAAACTGTTGCCGCGCTACGAGTCACTTCTAAAGAAGTTACCTACTTGCTTGAGCTTTCCCTCGCTTTCACAGTTTCTTACGAAACTGTTGTCGCGCTACGAGTTTTTCTTTGAAAAACTCTTGGGCTGCGCAATACTTTGTATTGCTTGCCATAAAAATCAATGATTTTTATGGTGGGCTCAAGTGGACTCGAACCACCGACCTCACGCTTATCAGGCGTGCGCTCTAACCGGCTGAGCTATGAGCCCCCAATAATGGTATGCCCTTTACTTTCCGGCTACCTGTTCCACTCTCCCTTTCACAGTTTCCTGTGAAAACTGTTTTCGGGAATATTTCTTAAAAGAAATATTTTGGTGGAGGTGAACGGGCTCGAACCGATGGCCTCCTGCGTGCAAGGCAAGCGCTCTCCCAACTGAGCTACACCCCCACATGAAACTACTTCCACTGGTGTGTTTTTCTAGTGGGCTTTTGTCTTTCTTTTGTCATTAGTGCTGTTTCGCACCCTGACAACCACAAAACATTAGATTTCTGAGTAAGTTGTTTACTTAATTTGATTTTTTAGACTGTTCTGTCTTTTTAAATCTCCGATGTTTCCATCGTTCGACCTAGAGAAATCCATAGATTCTTATTCCAAATCTACATGATCTCCTTAGAAAGGAGGTGATCCAGCCGCACCTTCCGATACGGCTACCTTGTTACGACTTCACCCCAGTCATTGATTTCACCTTAGACAGCTGCCTCCTTGCGGTTAGCTCACTGGCTTCGGGTGCCCCCAACTTCCGTGGTGTGACGGGCGGTGTGTACAATCCCCGGGAACGCATTCACCGCGACGTGCTGATTCGCGATTACTAGCAACTCCAACTTCATGAGGGCGGGTTGCAGCCCTCAATCCGAACTGAGACCGCCTTTTTCGGTTTTGCTCCCCCTTGCGAGGTTGCTTCCCTTTGTAACGGCCATTGTAGCACGTGTGTAGCCCAGGACATAAGGAGCATGATGATTTGACGTCGTCCCCACCTTCCTCCGAGTTGTCCCCGGCAGTTTGTCTAGAGTCCCCACCATAATGTGCTGGTAACTAAACATAAGGGTTGCGCTCGTTGCGGGACTTAACCCAACATCTCACGACACGAGCTGACGACAACCATGCACCACCTGTCTCACAGTTCCCGAAGGCACTCCATAGTTTCCTATAGATTCTGTGGATGTCAAGTCCTGGTAAGGTTCTTCGCGTTGCTTCGAATTAAACCACATGCTCCGCTGCTTGTGCGGGGACCCGTCAATTCCTTTGAGTTTCAACCTTGCGGTCGTACTCCCCAGGCGGAATACTTACTGCGTTTGCTGCGGCACAGGGGGGGTCGATACCCCCTACACCTAGTATTCATCGTTTACGGCGTGGACTACCAGGGTATCTAATCCTGTTTGCTCCCCACGCTTTCGCGCCTCAGCGTCAGTTTTGGCCCAGAAAGTCGCCTTCGCCACTGGTGTTCCTCCTAATATCTACGCATTCCACCGCTACACTAGGAATTCCACTTTCCTCTACCATACTCAAGCCCGCCAGTTTTGAATGCAGGTCCCGGGTTGAGCCCGGGGATTTCACATTCAACTTAACAGGCCGCCTACGCGCCCTTTACGCCCAGTGATTCCGGACAACGCTCGCCCCCTACGTATTACCGCGGCTGCTGGCACGTAGTTTGCCGGAGCTTCCTCTCAGAGTACCGTCATCTTCTTCGTCCTCTGTCACAGAAGTTTACAACCCGAAGGCCTTCTTCCTTCACGCGGCGTTGCTGTATCAGGGTTGCCCCCATTGTACAATATTCTTCCCTGCTGCCTCCCGTAGGAGTCTGGACCGTGTCTCAGTTCCAGTGTGGCCGATCAGCCTCTCAGCTCGGCTATCCATCGTTGCCTAGGTGAGCCGTTACCTCACCTACTAGCTAATGGAACGCGAATCCGTCCCCCACCGCTAAAGCTTTGACCCCTGTAGCATGTGCTACTGTGGTCTCATGCGGTATTAGCAGCCGTTTCCAGCTGTTGTCCCCCTGTGGAGGGTTGGTTATTCACGCGTTACTCACCCGTTCGCTACTGTCTGTCATATCCATCATCCGAAGAATCTGTCAATAACTTCTCGTTCAACTTGCATGGGTTAAACACGCCGCCAGCGTTCGTCCTGAGCCAGGATCAAACTCTTAGTTTGATATCCTAACTTCTCTCAGAAATCTCTTGGTTTTTAAGTTTGTGTTCTTTTAACCTAACCATGTTTTACATGATCTCGTTTTGTGGTTGTCATGGTGCGAATGTCGTACCCGGTTCGCGGGCGACTTCACCTATATTAACAAACCAACCTCACCATGTCAACAACTATTTTAACTTTTTTTTATTTTTTTTTTTGATATTAAAAAAGGCTGAGTTAATTGCTATTTAATGCCATTTTCTCCGCCCTATATATGGTATATAATGTGCCTATATTATACATATAACCACAAGAGCCAATCATGAGGTTATATATACTATTATAAATTATTTTTTCATGTCTATTATTCCGCCGCCAAGGCACACCTCACCATCATAAAACACGGCATGCTGTCCGGGTGTAACCGCGCGAACAGGGTTTTTAAAATAAACTTCCGCGGTTTCTTTGCATATTTTGACTGTACATGGAATGTCCTTCTGCCTGTAACGCGTTTTAACTGCGCACTCAAACTCTTCTGACGGAACTTCACCCGCCACCCAGCTTAGGTCCGTTACTACGCACATATCGCTGTAAAGCATGGGATGTTCGCCCTGCGCTACCAGCAGTCTGTTTAAAATCAAGTCCTTGCCCACGGCAAACCACGGCTCGTTGCTGCCTGTATTCATTCCGCCTATACCGAGACCTTTTCTCTGTCCTAAAGTATGAAACATAAGCCCGTCATGTCTTCCGACAACCTTCTTAGATACTACATCCACCATATCCCCCGGCTGTGCAGGCAGATAGCTCATGAGGAATTTTTTGAAATCCCGCTCGCCTATAAAGCATATACCGGTTGAATCCTTTCTGTCCGCATTTGGAAGATCTGCTTCTTTTGCCAAACGCCGTACGTCCTTTTTGTCCAGTCCGCCCACAGGAAACATCGCACGGCTCAGTTGATGCTGTCCAAGTGTATATAGAAAATATGACTGATCCTTGTTGCCGTCTTTACCGCGAAGCAGTTGATACTTGCCGCCATTATTGCCTATCTGCGCATAATGTCCCGTTGCCAGAAACTTCGCGTCAAGCTTCATTGCAAAGTCCAGAAACGCAGCAAATTTAATCTCCTTGTTGCACATAACATCAGGATTCGGCGTGCGTCCTTTTCTGTATTCATCAAGGAAGTATGAAAAAACGCGCGTCTCATATTCCTTTACAAAATTCACACTATAATACGGTATGCCTATCTTATCGCACACCTGCCTTACATATGTATAATCCTCATCAGCCGAGCACACGCCGTTTTCATCCACCTCATCCCAGTTCTTCATGAAAACGCCGATAACTTCGTGCCCCTGCTCTTTTAAAAGAAGCGCTGCAACAGCGCTGTCCACTCCGCCGGACATGCCGACGACTATCCTGTCTTTATTCATTCCCATCCCTTATTTTCCTTCAGTCTCCCAAACAAATTTATATCCGGCTTCTTCAACAGCAGCCGCAAATACATCAAGGCCGATCTCCTCGCTGCATTCAACCTTAACCTCGCCGCTTCCCAAATCAATCTCTACTAAATCTACGCCTTCAAGCGCACCCAGTAATTCTTCCACCTGTCTTTTGTGAAAGTTTCCTGACATCTGATTTACTTTAAATCCGTATTTCATTTATCCTGCCCTCATAACAAAATTTTATTTAGGAGTGTCTTGATTTATATATTATATCATTATCTGCCGTTTCTTTCATTTATAATTATACACCAAACATTTTACACACCTATGATTGATAGCCAGGTTTTGCCATGATAAAATACAGTTATATTATATATGGAGTAATTATGATTAAGACAAGAAAGTTTTTAAGCAGTAAGCTTTTTATACATGCACTGGTTCTTCTGGGCCTTGTCGCTCTGTGGGGGTTTATAGAAACCGACAGCAAATATATCCTCCTTGGTGTGGCGGCATCATTTGCAGGCGCAGTGTGCGGTTCTTTTATCCGTGTTATTGACAAAATAGAAAAAGGCCGATGAATATAATTACAAGAAAATTTATGCCCTCCGATATGCCCTTTATGCACAAAATGCTTTATGAGGCAATTTACTGGATGAAAAAAGATAATTATCCTTCATTTGAAGAAGCTATGGCAGACGAGAGCTTTTTACAAGAGTTTACAGCCTTTGGAAGCTGCGCAGGTGATTTAGCCGTTATAGCTGAATCAGATCACATTCTTCTGGGTTCTGCCTGGACACGGTGCTGGAATGAAGAAGATAATATACGAGGATATATAAGCCCCAATATTCCTATACTCGCAATTGCAGTTGCAGAAAATTACCGAGATATGGGAATAGGTAAAATGTTGATAGATGCGCTTAAAGCTTTTGCCAAGGATAAAACCATTAATAAAATCAGCCTGTGCGTAACAAAATCAAACTATGCTTATAGTCTATATAAAAAGTGTGGTTTTTCGGATTACAAAGATATAGGCGATTCGATTATTATGCTGCTTAAACTATAATTTACTGTTTATTAATTATAAGTGCTCCTAAAGCATCAAGAATGGCTGTTCAACAAAAACCTTACACTATGGTCTCCATCTTTTTTTATTTCATAAAGCTTCTTTGTTTCAATGTTTGCATCTCCATAGAACATATCTCTATATGTATCAATAAAATAATCATCAATCTCCAATATACATAAATGAGTATACCCTTCACTTATAATATAGTCTGATAACTCAGTTGGAGTTAGATGAGCATCCAAGTCGCTTTTAACTTCTTCCAATGGACATAATGAAAAGTTCTCACGACTCGTAAATACGGGCACACTGTTATATTGCAAAAGATTCGCTAAATGTCCGCTGTCTCCCTGTGTTACAACATAAACTTTTCCTTCCATACCAACTTTTGAAATGATTTCTTCTCCGATAATCTTTGCTCTGTAATTATATGATGTTTTATAATCTATATCTTTTTCATATCGATATACTGTAAGCGGAGCAGGCATAATGAAAACAACCGTTAGAAGCATTAAACTCCCCATTATTATTGTTTTTGCCAATCTATTTTCCCAAATCTTTTCTTTGTTCATCAATATTCCAATGCCGCCTATAACCGGATAAGCAATAGCGGAAAGCAAATACCTGTCCAAACACGCAGATTTAATACCTTCAGCATATGAAAACTTACAATAAGATAGCATAAGAGATATTGTATATATTGTTATACCAATAAGAAAGACAAGCCATATCTTCACATACTCTTTTTTTAAACATTTCTTAATGCCAAAACTATATATTATAACGATAAAAGAAATTATAACTACAAGCATTAGATTAAGATTAATACCGTAAATGTTCAGCTTCAAGATGTTCTTGCCAAATTGTGAAACCAGAAGTTTTGTGTTGCCCTCAAGTTTAAATATTACAGAAGCAGCGAATCCTATTGATGTCATGCACAATGAGACAAACAAAGGCAATGAGCGCTTTCTTTTTTTATTTTTCAATAATATTGCCGCAATTCCCAAAGCAATAGATAGCAATAGAAAAATCAAACTTAACGGTGATGCAACAGCAGGAATCAAATCTCCCAATGGATGACACCAAGTTTGGCCTTCGTTGAATTTTCCTGTTCCTGTCAGCATTTTTAAAACGTATGAATATATTGATGAAGCCAGTATTGCTAGTGCGCTAATAATAATCTGTTTTTTAATGTCATTTTGTTTTAATTTGCCACTTACATAAACCTCACGCAGTATTAGAAAAAATACAAGCATTGAAAATAGTATGCCTGTAGCATTTTTTATGTGCGGCAGCAAGACACAGCCCAATATAATTATTATAAAATAGTTTTTTGTTTTATCTTTATTAACATAATAGTACGCAACCAGCGAACCGGAAATTACCGGCAGCATAGCATCACAATATAAATTTGGTCTCGGCTGATGAGACATAAACATTAATATCGCATACATTACAACATAATATATAGCCACAGTATATGCTCTGTTCCACTTTAAACCGGATGCGGGAAGCAGCAGACATGCCCAATAAACAAACCACATTCCAGATAGCATATATCCTTCATTCATTCCAGACAAAGAAATAATAAACGCATTAAATATCGGCATCCCTAATGTTTGCGGCTGAAGAATTCCGCTTGCTATATGTATTCCGTCAAATGCAATCAAAGAACGAACAGCAAGACCCCAATGAGAGAAATCGTCCCATGTATATAAATGATTATCATGAACAAGAAATATGTAAACAGAAACAGACAGCAAAAATACTATAAATGCAGGATTGTTTATATATTGAATTATGCCTTTAAAAAAGTTTTTTTGTCTTATGCTTTTATAGATTGCTATACAAAAAGCAACAAAAGATATCCCGGCTAACATATATGATGACATTTGCAAACCAAATACAGATACAATAATCAACATAGTTATAATGATCCCGCTTGCACTTATAAATATCGATTCTAAAGGATTTAATTCCAGCAGTATATAAATAGCATATGATAGGATGAAAATTATAATTAAAGGTTTTATAAGAAGCATGCACCAATTACTTTCTCTTTTTATTTTATCGCTTTCATATTATACATATTCATACATTTTTTTGCTATAAAATTTTTACATTTTTTTATCCGGACATCTCAATACTCACCACGGCATAAAACTATAGATATATGAAAACAGATAAAAAAGATTATAAATGTATTTAAAGCTTATAGTGGGAAAACAATAAAACTGAGCTTTGACTTTGTTTATTTCATCTCAGCTTCTATATATTTTTCAATCATCATTTTAAACGCATTTTGTATTCTTCCCACGCAGGAATTACCCGAGGAATTATAGTAAATACCGTCAATGTGAGCTACAGGCAGCACATGAATCGACGTACCGGATAAAAATGCTCCGTCAAATTCAGACAAATCATTAAAACTCACCTCAGTCTCTATAACCTTTATACCTTGTGAAACACAAACATCCAGCACATGCTTTCTGGTGATGCCTTCAAGCACCATATCTTTGTGAGGTGTATAAACAACACCATCCTTTGTAAAAAATATGTTGGACCTGCTTCCTTCGGTAACATTCATCTCATCGTTAACCAGAAGCACTTCATATACATTTTTGTTTGCAATGGTTTCACTTACAGCTTGCCTATAGCTGTCACTCATCCTTTTTGCGTGCGGATTTGCCCTCATAAGTTTTAAACCCGCAAGGGATACTCCATCATCATAAACCTTTTTGTCAGGATAATAGGTTTTCGGCATATATATTATATATTTTTGAGAATCCGCAGAAGAATAACAAATGATCTTTACATTACAGTTTTTTTCTTTATTTTCAGATAGAAGACATTTAATATGTTCTTTTATCTTAGATTCATTAATTCTATAATTCTTCCATTTCAAAAGCATAATAGAGTTCTGCATACGCTTCATATGGTCTTCCCAGAAAAGTATTGTGCCATCTATAATCCTAATAACTTCATAAACAGCTCCATTATCTGAAATGCTTAAGTTATCAAGCTGCTCGGCATTTTCAATTTTCCCGTCTATTATGCACTTTGTGCCCACGGCATCTCGTATCATTTAACCGTCCATCCTGTCTTTTTATCTGTTATCTGCTCAGTAATCGCGGGAACAAATTATGTCCCTTAAATCACTGTACTTTATAACTATAATGATAAATCTAAAACAATAATAACATAAAATAAAAACATTTTTACCTTTATTCTTACGCAGATTGTACGCTTTGTACTTTTGTGATAACATCTATAGTTAAAAGGCGGGATTTTTATGAAATTTAACGATAAATTAAAAAGTGAAGTTTTGCTGTTTGACGGCGCTATGGGCACGCAGCTTTCCGAACGCGGAATAGAGTACGAACTTCCGGATGAATTAAACCTCACACATCCCGATGATGTCTACGCTGTGTTTAAGTCATATGTGGATGCAGGCTCTCATGCCATAGAGACAAATACACTCGGCGCAAACGCCGTAAAGCTTGCACGCTTCGGCCTTGAAGATAAAACCGAGGAGATTAACTCGGCAAGCGTAGCCCTAGCCAAAAAGGCAGCAAACGGCAGCGCTTTGGTCGCGCTTTCCATAGGCTCAAACGGCGAGCTTTTAAAGCCATTCGGCCCCTTGGACTTTGACGATGCGTTAAACTCTTACAAGCGCCAGATAAAAGGCGGCATAGAAGCTGACGTATTATACTTTGAAACGCAGACGGATCTTTCCGAAGCACGCACCGGTCTTATAGCCGCCCGCGAGGTTTCAAGCCAGCCTGTAGTATTGTCGTTTACATTCGAGCATAATCAAAAGACAGTCATGGGCAATCCACCAGAGTGCTGCGCGATAATCGCCGACAGGATGAAGATAGACGCATTGGGAATCAACTGCTCAGGAGGCCCCGAAGAGCTTCTTCCAGTTCTTAAGATAATGAAAAACTACTGCTCGCTCCCTGTAATAGTCCAGCCAAACGCAGGACTTCCGGAGCTTGTGGACGGAAAGTCGCAGTTCCCGTTCGGAGCAGAAACGATGTGCGAGAAGATGAAGCCAATAGTTGAAGCCGGCGCATCGTCCATCGGCGGATGCTGCGGAACAACGCCTCACCACATCGAGCTATTAAAAGAAATGCTGGAAGGCTCAACTCCTCCTGAAATAAAAAAAGTTGACACCGACTACATCTGCTCAAGAAGAACGTTTGTAACTCTAGATGAAGCATTAAGCGCCTCCTATGAATTTAAACCGCAGGAATCCACCTCCCCATATGACCTGATGGACATTTCCTTCTCGCTTGGCGAGGAAAAATCGGTAACACTGGATGTGTCGGATATTTCATATGACAAAATCAAAGAGCTTATGCTTGAAGGCCAAGACATGCCGGGCAGACCGCTTCTTTTCAAAGTGAGTACTTCCGAGCAGGCTGAGGCCGCACTCAAGCACTATCACGGCATAGCCGCCATACAATCGGAAGATGACAGCATAAAGGAAATCGCCGACAAATACGGTGCGTATATTATATAATAACTAGATTTTTAAGACTTCCTGTGTTCGGCTGAATAGTAGATGGCTTGTTTATTAAAGAATATGGCTTGTTTATATAAACCGTATTCTTAAGCCAACCGTTTAAGTGGCTGATATTCAAAATTCTACGTTCCCGCGCAAGCAGCACAGTAAAAGCTAATTTCACTCGCCAGCCGACCACTGCTCAAAGAGTGTGGCGGCAAGAGTAAATTTGCGGTTTTCATGGAAGCCATGAAAATTTTCCTTGCGAAAAGCGTCCTTCTTTTGATACTTTTCTTTAACGCAAAGAAAAGTATGCCCATCCGGCAGGATAATCTTTTCTTTTTTATTATCTTTTTTATCACGCCAAAAAACCCGCCCTTATCAAAAAGAGCGGGTTTTGCTTTATCCTCATAGTTTCTTAATTCCCGTAAACAAAATCTTTCACAGCATCCACATCTGTTTCTCTGCTGTAAATTATATAAGGCATATTACCAATCTGCTCCACTTCTATGTCAATCGGCACGTGCAGAAATTCATGCCCTCCGTCCATACAGTATAGCGCAAGCTCCGCAATTTCTTCCCATTCTTTTTCTTTTATATTGGTCGAAAAAGTCTTTGCATAAAGTCTTGCGATTGCAGCCATGCGTCCTTTGTCCATATCAGCCATATCTATCACATCAATCAAAGAATCGATTATAATCTCATGACGCTCTCTGAATCTTTCTTCTTCATCCGCAATCGGATTTTCCTCGTCAAGGTTTCTGTATGTGTCCATGAAGTAGCCCGAAACCTGTATGCCGTTTAAAACCTGTTCGCCTTCTGTTTTGATTTCATACCATACATACCCGAGAATATCCTCAACAGTCTGCGACATCTCGTTTATGGATAAATCCTTTATATCTATTTTAAGCCCGCCAAGCTCATCGACTATCGACTTCACGCCTTCTATGTTCATAATAACCCAGCCGTCAATTTCCACTCCGAATCTGGCTTTCAATGTGCTCATCAGCACATCCGGTCCGTATTGAGCATATACGAACTGCAGCTGCGTTTCATCCGCGCCCTCTTCAAGCACGGGTTTGACTTTAAGATTATAAGGAAAAGTCGTAAATCTTATTGACTGCGTGCCGGGATCAAGAGTTATAAGAATGTGGGTAAGAGCATAATTTTGAATGTTTTTGTCGGAAAAGTCTCCGTTCATTGAGCCCATAAGCAGTATGTTTGTAATCTCACCGGAAAAAATGTTTTCAGTTTCCGACTCTTCTTTGTTTGTTGATTCCGGCGAAGTGCTTTCGGTTTGTGTTTTTGCAGTTTCGGTATCCTGTGTTTTTTCGGCTTGGTTTCCGCTGCATCCTGCAAGCAGTGAAAACACCATCAATAATGTAATAAATATATATATCGCTTTTTTAAGCATTAAAAACCTCCGAAGTTTTTTCGGCTATATTATATCATAATAAAAGAAAAGCGCCATAAGACGCTCAAAAAATAGAAGAGTATAACAATTATTCCCTTAGGCCTTTAAGGCTTTTTCGGGTAAAATGAATTCTTTGTCCATTGCTTTTGCCACAGCTTCATATGTTATATGCCCGTCATATGTGTTAAGCCCTTGCATAAGCGGTTTCGACTCCAGAAGAGCCTTTTTGACGCCTTTATCGGCAAGCTGCAAAAGATACGGCAGCGTAACTCCCGTTAGCGCCCATGTGGATGTGTGAGGCACAGCGCCCGGCATGTTTGCCACGCTGTAGTGCACCACTCCATGTTTTTCATACGCAGGATTGTCATGCGTTGTAATCCTGTCAATGGTTTCAACTGTTCCGCCCTGGTCAATTGCAACATCGACTATTACGGAGCCTTTTTTCATTCCGCGCACCATGTCCTCCGTCACAGTCTTCGGAGCTTTTGCGCCCGGAACTAAAACTGCGCCCACCAGAACATCTGCCTTTGAAACCAGATTGCCCAGTGTATAATAGCTTGACATAACGGTGTTTATCCTGCCGTTAAAAAATCTGTCAAGCTCGGCAAGTTTTCTTTGATTTATGTCAAGCACGGTAACGTTTGCTCCCATGCCAACTGCTATCTTTGCGGCATTTGAGCCGACTATTCCGCCGCCGACGACTACAACATGCGCAGGCGCCACTCCCGGAACTCCGCCGAGCAGCATTCCGCTTCCGCCGTAGTATGCCTGCTGCAGCGTTGCTGCCACCTGTACAGACATGCGCCCCGCCACTTCGCTCATGGGTATTAAAAGAGGAAGCGAACCGTCTTCCAGCTGAACCGTTTCATATGCGATGCCGGTCACTTTCTTTTTTATAAGCGCATCTGCAAGAGGCTTGTTTGGCGCAAGATGAATATAAGTAAACAGAGCCTGTCCTTGTTTAAAAAGCTCATATTCCGATTCAAGAGGCTCTTTGACCTTAACGATTAAATCCGCCCTCTCAAAAACTTCGCCGGCACTGCTTGCTATCTTCGCACCTGATGAGACATATTCATCATCCAAGATACCGCTGCCGGTTCCGGCATTTTTCTGAACAATAACTTCGTGCCCATGCACAGCCAGCGCATGTACACCTGCAGGAGTAAGCGCAACTCTGTTTTCATTGTTTTTAATCTCTTTTGGTACGCCGATTATCATTTTTGATACCTCACAAACAATATTGCCCGGCGCAGCTTAAGATACGCCTCACGGGCTTATGGAATAACGCTCCTTAAACGTTTTGAGCATTACGATTGTTCTGGTTCTTGCGAACTCGTGCAGGTTGCGAAGCTTTGTAAGAAGCTGTTCCAATGTTGCTGTGTTTTTAGTTGAAACCCTGATCATGAAATCATAATCGCCCGCCACATAAAAGCAGGATAGGATTTCTTTTTCTTTCTCCAAAAGCTCCAGAAACTTTGTTGCGGGCTTTGTGCCTCTCAGCGTAACAAACAATATTGCCTCAAGCTCGTTTCCTGTAAGCTTCGGGTCAAGTATTGTTGTAAACTGCTTAATGACGCCTCCGTCCACCATCTTCTTAATTCTGTCAGCAACAGCCGGCGGGGATAAATTTACTTTCTTGCTGATGTCGCTTACCGGTGTTCTTGCATTCTCCTGAAGAATGTTAATAATTTCTACATCAATTGCATCCATAGATTTTATCCTTAAGTTTATTTTATCATATGCACAATATTATACCGTACTTCAGAGAATTTTCCTAGTAAAATAAGCTTGTTGACGATTTATTCCTATTTAAATTAATGGCATGCTACAAAAATGCCGCAACAAAGTGTTTTCTTGATTAAAATTTAGGATTATAATGGTACAAACAAAACAAGGAGAATGTTATGCCACTAATTGATAAACCGCTGGAAGAACTTAAATCCTACATGGGTATAAACGAGAGACCGGATGATATTGAAGAGTATTGGGAACGTGCTCTTGCTGAAATGAAAGCTGTCGACCCTAAAGTAGAATTAATACCCGCAGACTTCACATCGCCTTATGCGGAATGCTACGATATGTATTTCACAGGCGTTGGCGGTGCCAGAATATATGCAAAGTTTTTAAAGCCGAAAAATATTAAAAAACCGTGCCCCGCAGTTTTGCAGTTTCACGGATACACAGGAAGCAGCGGAGACTGGTTTGACAAACTGCCTTATGTCGCGGCCGGATATTGCGTTGCAGCGCTTGACTGCCGAGGACAAGGCGGAAAATCGGAAGATATCGGCGGCGTAAAAGGCAATACACATAAAGGACACATCATCCGCGGTTTGGAAGAAGGCCCGGAAAAGCTCCTTTTCCGTTCAATCTTTCTGGACACAGCACAGCTTGCTGACATAGTCATGAATATGGATTTCGTTGACGAAACACGAGTAGGCTGCTTTGGCGGCTCTCAGGGCGGCGCGCTGACTATTGCGTGTGCAAGCCTTGAACCCAGAATAAAACTGGCAGCACCGACATTCCCTTTCCTTTGCGACTACCGCAGGGTTTGGGAAATGGATATGGATGACAGGGCATATATTGAAATACGTGATTGGTTCAGACGATTTGATCCCCGACATGAACGTGAGGATGAATTTTTCCATACTCTTGGGTATATAGATCTGCAGCACCTCGCACACAGAATAAAAGCAGAAGTTTTGATGTTTACAGGGCTTATGGATGATATTTGTCCTCCATCAACACAGTTTGCTGCATATAATAAAATGACTTGCGAGAAAAATATGGTGATATATCCTGACTTTGGACACGAAGGGCTTCCTGATGTGAACGATTTAACATTTGAGTTTTTGATGGGATTATAAAACATAAGTTTTTCAAAGGCGCTTCTTTTGAAGCGTCTTTTTTATGCCCATTCGCTCCGCCAATGCGGCGACTTCGGTATTTGCTATATCTTCCACATTAAAATCTATTCCTTGCCCAAGCAGGTTATAGCTTTCTTCGCATCCTCCGATTTTTTCATTATGCTCTTTGGTTCTATAGGCAGAATTGATATAAATCGGTTTATCAAAGTAGTCGCGGATATATTGCAATGCTGTCACCAGCTCTATATCAATTAATATTTTATCACTGCCATCATGGCATTTAAACTCACAAACCATGAAGTTCTCCGTGAGTATTAATTTGCCATCCTTTTCTAAAGAGTATTCTTTTACATTCGACTCTTCAATTTTATAGTATACATCCTCAGCTTTGCTTTCCTCGGTATATGCGGTTTGGAACCGAGAAAAAAACAGACAGATAATATTAATGAGTATCAGAAAAGAAATTAGTGCCTTCTATTCAACATCTTTCCCCCTCAGCCTATTATACAAAAAAAGTCAGCCGGAGCTGACCTTTTTTTGACAAACTGTAGAACCATATATATAGTTCTTATAATTCATCTAGATATATTTACATTTGAAATACAATCTATATATCTGTGCTTCTATTAAAATAATTGAATTCAAATTTATATTTTATCTTTTTGACTCTCCTTTTTAAACTTATCTTCATAGATTTTTTGTGCTTTGTAACCTAACAAAGACATTGGTTGTTTTTTTCTTAATAAATGAATAAGATTGTAAGCTTTATCTTTATCTCCATCCATAATTGCTTCACGGATTTTCCTAAAGTGCATTCTATTAAAAACTTGATTATAAATTACTACTAATAAAATCACTATCAAGATAGCTAAAAACACACTAATCATGCGTATATTATCATTTGTTATAAATAATCGCATTATTCACCTCCCAAACATTCTATAAGTATACTATTATCAATAATCTTGACCTCGATGTCATTTTGTCGTCCAATTAGCTCCCAATTTTTATCATTTTCTTCTAATACGTAAAAATACCTAGGACCAATATTATTAACTTGGCAACCATAGCTATCAAACAACTCAATTATACCTCCATAAGAAATCATCTTAATAACATATTTTTCATTATGCATACTTATATAGTATTTTAACTGAATATCTCCTACATATACTGAGTTTTTGTACCTCTTAATTCTATCTCCTGTTCCATAAGTAAATGCTGTAGGTATATATCCCGAGGTTTTACCTTTATATGCAAAATGCTCTTTTGTAATATTTTCATTAGTAGTTTCTACAATATATAGGTAATCTGAGCTTTGAATAAATTCTGTCTCACTATCTTCAGAAACCATATTTCCAATTATTTCTTCTATTTCAATATATTTGTTTGTTGGCAAAACGTTGGTAAATAGATTTACCGTAAGAGGTGTTCCAAAAACTATTAATACAATTATAAGAATAATCGATATTACTATTTCTAATTTTACATCTATCATATAAACCTCTATATTTTAAGCTATTGCAGGTAATTGTGATGCCCAGTATATCACAGGTAATGAGTAAGGTGCAATAATGCCAAAGGCAATAACTGCATACGTCAGATATTTCCTATCTTGTCTTACTTCAACCATCGTTGCCTGCACCTGATAAACACCATCTTCATTTTTAGGAGATACTGTTTTGTAGCCAAATGAAGAAACATTTCCACTTTCCTTGTATATACCAGCTACTTTATTTCCATCTGCATTAACACTGCCCGCTTCAAATGAACCACCATTACTTGCCGCTACAAATTTAGTATACATAATATCATCCAAAGTTGATGACACCTCTATAGCTTTCATCCAGCCAAAAAGTTCACCGCCACCTACATAACATAAATCTATATTTATGTCACCACTCGCTCCATATGTTCGTTTTAAGTTAAATGAATTATATTGTACTAATCTAAACACCCATAAATCAAATATAACCTCTTCTTCGTATGGGTATTCCACAGTATTGAGATTGATCTTTCCAGATGAAGTTATAGAGATGGTTTTTTCAGGTGGAGTTTCATTATTTTCACTCGTATCCTCCGGCTCTGGATCAGGA
Organism: Christensenellaceae bacterium; assembly: GCA_963677605.2. Lineage (GTDB taxonomy): Bacteria > Bacillota > Clostridia > Christensenellales > UMGS416 > JAGLOK01. The sequence goes on from CAXXDX010000006.1 coordinate 1,394,659, forward strand.
ACTACACCGCCATCATCATCATTTCCACCTCCCGTGTCAGGCTCAGTCCATATCATTCCACCATCAAAAAGCATCTTTCTCTGTGTTATCACTGACCAATGTCCGGTAGGATCAGTATAGTTTACTGGATTGTTGCCAGTGTACGTATACAGATTCTGTGTCCACGGTTCATATGCGCTGCCTTTATAGCTATCCTGCGAGATAAACCTACCAGTGTTACTATTATAATATCTTGCATTCAGGTAGTAAAGACCGGTTGTTCCATCTGATATAGCTCCCGTAAACTCTGTCTCATTAAGCAGCGCGCCAGTTTCAACAGTGTTTACGAATGCATCATATGAGGTATTTAACCTTACCATAATACCAGAGGATTCAACAGGATTCATAAAACTGTCAACTCCTTCTATAATGGATATTACTTTGCAGTTATATGATGGCAGCACATAGCAAAGCTGTATAATGTGACATACCCTGCTATTCGCCTAAGACATGATAAAATCATAAAAAAGTCAAGATTTACGACAAGAAACAGGGTGAGCCTTTTATTCCGTTGGTCAAAAACTTAGCTATCAATGAAAAAATAGAGTTAGATAATGCAAAACTTTTAATAAATGAATATAAAAAACAGAATGGAAAACGTTAAACATATATGATTTACATTCTTATATTAGTTTTAATTTTGCTGGCAGGTCAAGTAATTAAATCTTTACTCAAAAACAAACTTTTGGGAACGATTAAACCATTTATTAATATCGTTTTGATTATAATCGCTGGTTCTGCCAAAACAATTAACACCTCAATTCTTCTGGCCTTAACTCTGGCTATACTGATTGCGATATATTTTATTTGCAGAGTTAAAGTAAAAAAGTCTCAAGAAGATGAAATAACAAAAATGAAAATTTCTGGCCTGTAATTTTCTCAACTAAAAAGGAACCGAATCAATCGGTTCCTTTTAATTATATAAAAATAGTTTATAAAAGAGTTCCCTTCCAGCTTTTCACTTCTTCTGCTAAAGCTTCATCAACACTTTCTCCGCTTCTTTTTGAATCTAAATATTTTCTCAGCTTATTATATTTCTCATTGTCTAACGGCATTGTTTTTGCTATGTACGCACCCACCACAAGCAAAACAGCCGGAACAATAGCCAGTATCAAACGAATAGTAAGTATCGCACTCTCAGGCTGAACTATACCTTCGCCTTCTTTGAAGCCGGCAAGTCCCAACCCCATCATTACAAGAGCGATAGCACCGGCAGAGCAGGCTTTCCTTATAAGAGTCTGCACTCCCGAAAAGCGTCCTTCCGCTCTTTTTTCAAAGTATAGCTCTCCGACATCCGTAACATCAGAGAATATTGAAAACACCATTACTACAGGCATAGCAAGCGAAACGCCCATCAATGCCGCAAGCACAAACATCACAGCTATCGACATTTGCGGAGTTATAAACAGTGTACATACCGCAAAAAACGCCCAAAGCAGGCTGCCTAATGCAAAGCTGAATTTCTTGCTTGTTTTTTTTGCAATGAAAACAGCAAGCGGTATAGAACATATTTCAACCAGAATCAAAACACCCAAAACAAGATTTCCCATTTCTTCCTTGACCAAATAAAACTTCATGAAAAACATAAACAAAGTCGTAATTACATCCAGCGCCAAAAAAGAGCACAGGTACATATAAACAAGCTTCCTGAAGGATTTTACCTGCATGGTTTCAATTAGCTCTTTAAAAATATTCCCTTTTCGCTTTGGCTCATGCATATATTCATTTCTTTCTTTTGTCTTAAAGAATGTGCCTATCCACGGAAGAGCAAAGAAAGCGCCAAAGACCACTGCCATTGCAATATACCCCATCCTAACGTTATCAAATGCGCCCCAGATTACAGGCGGAATGACTGCGCACAAAAGCGAAGAACCCAGAGAAAATCCCATCCTTATGCCAGAGACGGACGAGCGCTCGTTATAGTCGTCGGTAAGTTCCGGCATCATCGCCTGATAGGGAACCATGACCATAGTATTGACTGTTGAAAAGAATATATAAGCAAGCATAGCAAATGCAATTCTCAGGATTTGATCAGAAAAATCTGCAGGAAACCACAAGAGGAAAAACGATACAAAAATAAACGGTACGCCTATTAAAAAGTACGGCCTTCTTCTTCCCCATTTGGTTCGCGTGTTGTCGGATATCCTTCCCATCAATGGATCGCTTATAGCGTCCCACACTTTGGAGACTGCAATGACAATACCCGCCCAGAAAGGTGAAATCTTAACTACTGTGGTTAAAAAGATTGCATAGTAGAAGTTAATTATGTTAAAGGCTCCGCCGCCGTATAAATCTGCCGCCGCAAACCAAAACTTAGTTGAAAATTTAAGCTTACCCGCCGATGTGTTTGTTGCCTTCTCAGTTGCTTGACTCATTTTCCGACCTCCTGCTTTTTTATGTATTAATTCAATAATATCATCCAGCTCAGTTATTTAAAAGCAAAACATTCGGCATACATTTGTATACATGCTTTTTACTCTTGACAGTCAGTCTTTTGTATAGTATGCTTTACATATTATAAATCGTGCTATACACAAGAGGAGGTCTTTTATGCCCCTTAACAACAATCTGCGAAGAATGCGCTTTGAGGCGGGAGAGATGAGTCAGCAGACTCTTGCCGAAAAAGCAGGAGTCACCCGTATGACTATCTATTCCATAGAAAAAGGCAAATACGTTCCTTCAACGCTTCTGGCTTTAAAGTTTGCCCATATTTTCAATGTATCCGTTGAGGAAATCTTTTCTCTGGATCAATCCGAAATAAAGGAGATAGAAAAAAATGAATAAAACAGCTTCGTTAAATAAAGGCGGAAACATTCTTTCAAAGCTTTCATTTGCCGCTTACATAGCAGCAATATCTGCATTCATCATACTTTCAGCCTCGCTCATATGGTTTTATAAGAACCTGACGGCTGCTGACCTCGGCCCTAACTGGCTGGCGATAGTCACAGCCTTATCAATACTCGTTTTAGGGCTTTGCTTTTTGGTTATACTCTGGTTTTTATGGAAAAGCTCACACACCGCAGAAAATCCCAGCATTGTAAGGTCATTGTCTATGGCTTTAGGCTGTGTTTCTGCGGTATCACTTGCAGTTATGGCAGTTGCGCTCGGCGATATAGGAAAGCAAACCGAGGCAGGATTTAGCTCTTTAAGCGAGTGGACAATGATTTTATTGGGACTTATAGCAACCTTCTTGTTTCTTGCACTAAGCGCGCCTGAGATCATAAAGTCTCAAAAAGCAGACAGCGTAAGTACTGTAAAAAATGACGATATATTATTTATTTCAATAAATGAAGTTGGCATGATTTGTTCGCTGATGTCCTTATTAGCTATAGTCTTTGGCTTTATCGTTCCTATGTTGGAGCAGTTCAGAGAGCATATTCTTGTTATATTTACCGTCATAGCATTTTTACCGTGGGGTCTAATGATATTGTTCTGGTTTGTTTCAAGGCGAAAAAAGGTATCATCATGGTGGGATGAAAAACAAATGACCGATATGGGGCGCTCTTCATTTTATGCGCTTATTTCAGTTGTCGCCATTTCGGCAGCATTGTATGCATTGGGTCTTATTTTGCCGTCATTTGACGCCGCTGTCGTGTGGTTTCCTGCGGTTATCATATCGGCTGTTGCGGTTTTTTCATCGTTTAATGTGGTATATTCACGGTAACTGTATTTAATATTAGTTTGTAAGTTTAAAATTATCGCCACCCTGTAATGGGTGGTTTTTTTCTATATGCAAACTATGCACCCCGAACTCAGTTTAACTTTGTGTTACCTATAATCTCTTGCGGGTATACCTTCGCCGTTTAATTTTTCCTGTCCTGATAGCCAACCGGCGGCTCTAATGTGGCAAACAAGGCATTTGGCAATTTAAGAGATTTTAAAAAATAAAAATCTCGTAAATTCGCCTTCAACCGTCATAGTTTTAGAAACGTCAGTACGAATTTTACAGGCAAAATTCTCTTTGGGCTGGCGCCCCCGTGCCCCGTTTCGCCTGTCGGCGAATTATAAAGCTATTCTTTTCCACCTAAGCTGTACGAAGCCGTAGACTAAGCTAAAGAAATAAAGCTAAATTACTGCGCATAAAAAGCTCAGCAAAAAGAGATGCGAACCCTTGAGCCAGTTTGCAAAAGCAGTCGGCTGAAAAGAAAACGGCTCATGGCGTTCGCGTTTTTATGAACCTTTTTTAAAAAAGGTTCCCTCAGCGGAGCGTGATTCAATAAAGGTTATTGCTCTGTTTCATTTTGCGGAGCAGAAAACTTTCTCTCACTTCTTTTTTATCAAACTTCCTTAATCCTCGCAGAAACTTCGGTCTTTTTGCAAACCAACCACTGGCGAGGAATATTTTTTTATTTTTTTGGCGGCATCGCTTCGCTCCTCCGCATTTTCTATCAAACTAACCATTTCCACCTGAGCTGTATGAAGCCGTAGGCTAAACTAAAGAAACAAAGCTGAGTCATTGCGCAGCGAAAAGACACACTTTGTATAGGAGCTGCAACCCCTTGACCAAGCTAAGATAAACGCAGTCAGTTGTCTTTGTTGCCTGTCAGGGGTTGCGTCTTTTGGCTACTTTTTTAAAAAAGTAGCGCCAAGCGGCAGCGATCCCAAAACAAAGAAAAATGCTCAAGTAGCGTTTTGCGGAGCAGAAAACTTTGTCTTACTGCATTTTATTCAGCTATCCTCCCCGAACGCCAATAGCATTTGGCTCTTTAAAAGATTTTTAAAAAACTAAAATCTTATAAAGATGCCACCTAAGTGTCAGCAATCATTGGACGTCAGTACGAATTTTGCAAGCAAAATTCTTTATGGATGGGATATTTTTTTCTTTCTTTCGGCGGCATCGCTTCGCTCCTCCGCATTTTCTATCAAACTAACCATTTCCACCTGAGCTGTATGAAGCCGTAGGCTAAACCAAAGAAACAAAGCTGAGTCATTGCAACTTAAATCCCTCAGTCAGCTTCGCTGACTGAGGGGTTTATATTACATATGAGGCGTGGCAGGATTAGATACAATATCTAGCGCCCCAAGCACACTCACATTTAACATTTATAAATATACTTACCACAGACTATAATCCCCCCACCACTAAGCAACAATATCCCACAATATCTTGCCAAAAATCAAAACCAACACAAAAATAAGCATCGGCTTAATAAACTTGTCTCCTTTATGAATAGCCATATGTGAACCGGTTATTCCGCCGGCAATGCCGAAAATTCCGGCAGGAAGCGCAAGCTGCCACAAAACATGCCCGCCAGACCAAAAGGCGATAAGCGCGGCAACGTTGCTGGAAAGGTTAACTACTTTGGCGTTTCCGGAAGCTGTTGCCATGTCTTCGCCGAAAATCATCGTATAGCCTATTATGAGAAATGTTCCCGTTCCGGGCCCGATAAGCCCGTCATACATGCCGATGAAAAAACCGAGCGCGCTGCAAATTATAACCGTCGCCCATCTTTTTATATCTCTTTTTTTCTGCTGCTTGTGAAAAAATATCCCCGCTGCAGCAACAGGAAGACCGCAAAGAATTATAATTTTAAGTGTATCCGATGATACGTTTTGTGCGATGGTCGCGCCGATGTAAGAACCGGGAAGAGCAAATGCTCCCGCTGTCAGCGCCTGCAAAAGAATTATTTTATTGTTTTTAAAATACTTGCCCGCAGCAAAAACAGTGCCCATAGCAGCCGACATTTTATTAGAGCCTGCAGCAGTCTGCGCCGGAAGCCCCAAAGCCAGATACGCAGGAAGCGAAATAAGCCCGCCACCGCCGGCAACCGAATCTACAAAACTTGCAAAAAATATAAGCGGACACAAAACAAGATACATCCACCACGAAATTACCATATCATACCCTCAGCCCGTCATTATCTCTTTTCCGGGATTTTCATTTATATACCAGTTAACGTGAACTCCGGCAGTTGCAAAAATGTTTTTTGCCATAGTCTGAAGTTCCGCTGTCTGGGTTTCAATAACCGTTCTGTCTCCGCCCTCAATCGCCTTTTGAACGGTGTTCATCTTCCGCTTAAGCCACGACCTGTTGGCGGATGATATTTTAAATGACGTATCACTGTTTATTGCATCGTTTATTAAATCTATGCTTCCTTCAGCCTGGATTATCGCCCACGTTAGGTGCGCATACTTCTGGGATGCTTCGGGCATGGGCTCAGGCGTAAAGCCATAAATATCTTCAATAAGCGCTATGCGTTCTTCATCGTCCAACACATACATGCTCCAGTTGAATATCTGCAGAAAGTGTCCTTCCACAGTGTGCATTCCAATATTTTCGCTGTCAAGATTCTTGCCGAAGATTGCAAGCGCGCAGAACTGGTCAAAGCTCATATTCGTATATACTTCGTCTTTAAGCGAGTTTATTATGTTTGGCACTTCAAGGATAAGGTTTGACTCCTGAAGCTTGTTAAATATCGCAAGCATAATCTTTTTTTGCCTGTTAACGCGCCCTATATCGTTGTCGATTCCCTTTCGCGCACGGCAGTAATCCAGTACATCCTGACCGTCCATGTGCTGGAAACCGGGATTTAACGTTCTGCCCTGCATCTTAACTGTAACATCGACGTTGTAATCCACGCCGTCTATTGCGTCCACCAAAGTCTTGACGGCGGTCATGTTTACACCCATGTAATAGTCTATGCTGATGCCGCCCATCACGTTTTCAACGCTCTTTGCCACATAGTTAAAGCCGTCGCCCTCCACTCCTCCTCCGTGATACAAGGAAGAGTTTAGTTTATATATGCCGGGAGTGTTGTAAATCGGCGCAAATGTGTCGCGCGGAACGGATATCATGTCGGCTTTGTTGTTGTCAAAATCGATAGCGAGTATAAGCATCACGTCGGCATAGTAATTTTTGTCCCAGTCCGAACGCTCAGGAGCATAGTCGGCACCTACTATCAGTATATTTATAATGCCGCTGTTAAGAGCCTCTTCGTTGTGCTCAAAATCATTCGGATTTTTAGTCGGCTTCTCGGTAAGCTCCGGCACAGTTACATAAGAAGGCGGTTCCACAGTCGGTGCGGGTGTTGCAGTAGGCGCAGGCGTCGCAAAAAGCGCGATAGGGTTTACAGCCACTTTATAGGTGACCAAAACACCCATCGAAAAGGCTGTGGCAAGGCACAGCAAAAACAGCAGAACTTTAACCCACTTGTTTCTGAAGAATGCTTTTAGCAGTGAAAAAAACGTTTTCAAACCTGTGCTCCCGACCTTTTTGTGATGTGTCTATATATTTTACAGTATATGTTATACCTTTACAATAGATGCACACCGCTATATACTTTTTAGTGATTTGGAGATTAATTTTATGAATATAACAGTTATTGGCTGCGGCCGCTGGGGCTGCTTTTTGGCGTGGTATCTGGATAGACAAGGCCACAGCGTTACGCTCTACGGAAGAAAGACCTCAAAGCGTTTTCATGAGCTTCAGAAAACACGCGAAAACAAATATATGAAGATAAGCAAGAGCATTAATCTGTGCTCGGATTTATCGAAGTGCGCCGAAAACGCGGACTATCTTTTAATATCAATAAGCGCGCAAAACCTGCGCTCGCTCTCAAAGGAGCTGTCGGCGTACAACCTCAAAGACAAGCCGCTGGTTATCTGCATGAAAGGGCTGGAAGAAAACACAGGCGCAAGGCTTACGGAAATCGTCGAGGAATACACCGCAGCGAAGGTTGCCGTCTGGGCAGGCCCAGGGCACGTAGAAGACTTTGTCGGCGGCATCTCCAACTGCATGGTTATAGATTCAAGTAACGAGGATTTAAAATATGAACTGGTGGAGGCATTTTCAAGCGACTTAATCCGCTTTTACTACGGCACGGATTTAGTCGGAACTGAGATAGGCGCTGCTGCAAAAAACGTCATCGGCATCGCAGCCGGAATGTTGGACGGGCTGAAGCATTCGTCGCTTAAAGGCGCACTCATGTCCCGCGGAACAAGAGAAATTTCAAGGCTTATATCCGCCATGGGAGGAAGCGAGCTTTCAGCCTACGGGCTTGCACACCTTGGCGACTACAGCGCAACCGTGTTTTCAAAATACTCGCACAACAGAAAGTTCGGCGAAACATTCGTCTTGCACAATAGCTACGAAGACTTAGCAGAAGGCGTACCCACATCCAAGGCGATGATGATACTCAGCAAAAAATACGGCGTTGAGCTCCCTATCTGCAACGCCGTATATCAGATTGTCCACGAGGGGCGCGATGCCGAGGAAATGCTCAACGACCTATTCATGCGCTCCATTAAAAACGAGTTTTAGAGTATCTTTTTGATTAATCCGAGCTTCTTTTCATACGGCGGGTAGCGCAGCGGATTGTCAATCAGTTTGTCACGGAACACAACAGAGCGCCTGTGCGAAAATGTCTCAAGGCTGTGCCTGCCGTGATATGCGCCGATGCCCGAATGCCCTTTTCCGCCAAACGGCAGATGATGGTTTACAAAGTGCAAAAGCGTGTCGTTTACAACGGCGTCGCCTGACGGTATTGCATTTAAGTATCTTTTCACCATTTTATTGTCATTTGAGAAAATGTAGAACGCTAGCGGGGTTTCCATCTCCTGAATTTTTCTTATCATATCATGCGTGTCGCTATACGCTATTATCGGCAGTATAGGTCCGAATATCTCATCGTGCATAACAGCGTCATCCCACTCCACTTCATCGAGGATTGTGGGTGCGATGTATCTTTCCGCAGGATGCACATGGCCTCCGACAGCATGAGTCGCTCCGTTTAAAAGCGCCGAGACTTTGCTGAAGTGCTTATCATGTATAATCCTCGGAAAATCCGGGCTGTCTTTTGGTTCTTCGCCGTAAAACTCGGTTATTGTCTGTCTCATGTTTTCGATTAATTCATCTTTTTTGCTCTCATGAACCACAACAAAGTCCGGCGCGATGCAAGTCTGTCCCGCGTTTGTAAACTTGCCCCAGCAGATAGACTTTGCTGCTTTTTTTATGTCAGCCGTTTCGTCCACAATAGTCGGGCTTTTGCCGCCCAGCTCCAAAACAACAGGCGTCAGATGCTCTGCCGCAGCATGCATTACGATTTTCCCGACGGTCTTTCCACCAGTGAAGAAAATGAAATCAAACCGCTCCTCAAGAAGTGCTTGGTTGGCTTCTCTGCCGCCCTCTATAACCGCAACATACTCTTCGTCGTATATGCTCTCTATTATATCCTTCATCGCATTTACCGTATGAGGCACATAGCGCGAAGGCTTTATTACTGCTGTGTTTCCTGCAGCAAGTGAGCCGATAAGCGGGCCTAGAGTCAGCTGCACGGGATAGTTCCACGGAGACATGATAAGAGTCTGTCCGAAAGGCTCTAGCCTAATTCTGCCGGATGCGTGGAAGGTCGCAAGCGCGCGCGGTACTCTTTTATCCTTCGCCCAGCGTTTTAGCTTTTTTTCATACTGCGATATTCCGCCCTTGATGAGCGCAATCTCGCTTGTGTAGCTTTCAAACTCGCTTTTGTTAAAATCCGCTCTTAATGCTGCAAAAAGCATCTCTTCTTTTTGGGTGAGTGCGTCTTTTAATTTTCTTAGCTGGGTGATTCTAAAGTTTATGTCAAGTGTTTTGCCTGTATCGTAAAATTCTTTTTGTTTTTTAAGCAGTGCTTTGATGTCTTTCATGGTGCATCCCCTTATATAGTCTAATTAGATTTTAGTATAGTACAGCCTAAGAAGCATGTAAATCAATCATTTGAAAGAATTCTGCAGCTTACTACATATTTCGACCGAGTTGCATATACTATCTCGCATTTATCTCCAATATAATGTCTAAAATCAGATTGCATACTTAATGAAGCCAGAAATTTTTCTCCATCTATAACTGCTCCTCCTTTAGACATTGCTTTGGAGTATTCCACTTCCTGTATTGTCCCACTAAAAAAAGAAAAGTCACAATTTCTATAATCTTGATACATAACAAAAGCAGTTATACCTGCATTATCCATAAATGCAAACATAAACGTAACAGACATAACAAAGACAAATAACAATATAAGTATCTTCCCTATTTTTATTTTGCCTTTCTCTAATCTATTAAATGCACGTATAAATATCACTAAGAAATAAATGCCAAAAATTAGTTCTGGTAAAAACTGTAATGTATACTGCATTTTTTCTTTTAGTGACGGTAAAAATGCTGTCATAGTTCTCCTTCTAGTTAGTCTGCAAATGTTAGATACCAAATATTACAATCATCATACACTATCCGCCTTGCACACACAACCGAATAAAATGTATAATACCTATGAGGTGCATTATGCTAAAAATATCAGATAAATTTGAATTCGCAAAAAAGATGAGCGCCGAGCACATCGAGATGATGGACAGGGCGACAATATATAAAACCATTGAAAAGGGCACGATAATCTCCGGCGACGGAACAAGATGCAATGGAATACCGTTTGTGATATCCGGAATGCTTAGGCTGTTTCGCATATCCGACACTGGGCGCGAAATGACGCTTTATACAATTAAACCCGGTCAGGTGTGCATTATGGCAGCTATCTGCGTCATGGGACATTTGGATTATGACTTTATGGTGGAAGCTGAAAGCGAGTGCTCGCTTGCCGTGGTATCTCCTGACAGATTCCGCAAACTCATGGATGCATCCGAGCCTTTTAAAGAATTTATTTTTCAGATGATGGCAAACAGACTTCTTGATTCAATTAACAAAATCGAGTCGGTAAATTTCGTAAGCATCGAACAGCGCATTAAATCATATCTGCAACAGCACTCCGGAGATGACGGCACGCTTAAAGTCACTCACGAGCAGATAGCCGTGGAACTTGGAAGCTCGCGGGAAGTCATAAGCCGCAATCTTAAAAAGCTGGCGGAAGAAGGCGAAATCATCCAGATGCGGGGAAAAATAAAGCTGGTTTAACAGTAATTTATTACTTAACAAATTCACTCCAGACGCTTAGGCGTCTGTTTCTTTATGTTTTTCCACCAAAGTATTATAAATACGCTAATCCAAAAGGAAGAAATAAGAATTAATCACTGCGTAAACTCAAGGAGTACGGGGGAGCGCAGCGACACCGCCGAAAGAAACTAAAAAAAATTCCTCGCCAGTGGTCAGTTCGCTAAAAATCTAAAGTTTCTGCGAGGATTAAGGAGGTTTGATAAAAAAGAAGTACGACAGTGGTTTCTGCTCCGCAAATCGCTACTTAGGCAGTTTTCTTTGCCTTGGGTACGCTCCGCTTGGTTTCCACTTTGTGTGGACAAAGTGGAGCAAAACCGCAACCGCATGACATAAAGAAATTTATTAATAAATTTCTTACGCTAAATAGAAAAAAGCAGATTGATAAAAGGAATGGGTTGCATTTCTTTTTGCTTTATTTTGGTAGAGCGCACTGCGGTGCTGAAGATTGATTAAAAATGCGGGGGAGCGAAGCGACGTCGCCGAAAAAAAGAAAAAAAGAATCCCAGCTTCAGCGTAGTTTATAAAAACATCAAAAGTATGAAAGCGTTCAGTGTAAATAGTTGAATAAAATGCAATGAGAAACTGTTTTCTGCTCCGCAAATCGTTTCTTGGACAGTTTTCTTTGCCTTGGGTACGCTGCCGCTTGGCCCTACTTTGTACGACAAAGTAAGTTGAGGTATAAAGAGACTTACTGATAATAGTAGGTTTGCTTTTTCCAGTGTGTAGCGTTATTAGGTTTTGTACCAAAACCTTTGCAAAACCACTCCCCGACAGGCGTAAAGTAATTTTCTCGAAAATTACGTGTGACGTTTATAATTACTATTTGCTTGTATAGCGACGATGACAAAGGAGCTTGTTCCCTGCGTCATCGTGCGACTATCGAGGCTCGCAACCCCTAAACAAAGTGTGTCTTTTCGCTGCGCAATAACTCAACTTCATTTCTTTTGCTTAGCTTACGGTTTTAGAAAGCTTGGGTGGTATTAGGTAATATGATTAACAGTGTGGGGAACGAAGCGACGTTGCCGAAAAAAATAAAAAAATTTTCCTCGCCAGTGGTTGGTTTGCAAAAAGGCAGAAGTTTCTGCGAGGACTTGCTATGCATGTAAAAAGATATAATCCAATGGCTTCTGGAGTGGCTTGTTAAATAAATTGTAATAAGATAAATTTTTCTGCTCCGCAAAACAAAGCTGAGCAATAATCTCTTACTGAATAACGCTCCGCTAAGGGAACCTTTTTTAATAACCTCAACTTTTCTATTCTACAATATGAATACTCATAGTGCTAGCACTATTGCAGTTCATATTCGCCTATAATCTTTATTCTTAAAAGAAACAGAGCAAAGTTTTGTTACAAAACTTTTTTAAAAACGCGAACGCCATGAGCCGTTTTCTTTTCAGCCGAATGCTTTTGCAAACTGGCTCAAGGGTTCGCATCTCTTTTTGCTGAGCTTTTTGTGCGCAGTAATTTAGCTTTATTTCTTTTGCTTAGCTTATGGTTTTAGAAAGCTTGGGTGGTATTAGGTAATATGATTAACAGTGCGGGGAACGAAGCGAAGATGACTTAGAAGAAAATCCCACTAGAAATAATTCAAATCTTGATGCGAGAAAATCGGAAAGTAATAAAGGCTGATGAAGATTAAAATTGTTATTACAGAAAGTGTGGAACATAATCATACATAAAATTGTACAGACCCTTCAAAATTAAGGGTCTGTTGTACATAAAGTAGTTGTTTTTTAGGTTTTGAAACAAATTTTATCTTCTTATCATTTATTATGCTTTTCCTAGAATGATTTTAAAAGATGTTTAATAATATGCATTTGTAAAATGCCACATACTAAATACATTTACATAGCCAGTTTTAGTACCAACCAAGTATGTAACAATTCCAGATCCTGGTACATATTGTTCATAGTACTTTTTTTCCACAACTTTGTACTTATAATAACAAGGTCGATATTTAGCTATTTTTGTAGTATTAGCAGGAACAAAAAACGAAGTACCACTACCAAATGAATAGCTTTTAGAGCTACCTACTGTTACTCCTAAATCAATACCTGCTAGCAATGGGTTAAATAACTCGCCAGATAAAGTAGCTGTAAATGAATTGTTGTAGGTTTGATTATAAGTATAGTTAAAAGTCGCTGTTGATCCATCAGGACCACCGTCATATAATGCCCCATTTCTCCAAGAACCATATAATAACGAACCTCTAGTGTAAGTTCTTGTATATGTAGTTACATAGCCTTTAGTCGTATTTTCTTTTTGTGTAATTGTAAATTCTTCTTGAGGTAATTTAACTTGTTCTGAATAATTACCAATAACTTTTTCTGAAGAGTTATTGTCTAAAGCCAGTGCACTAGTTGATAGAGAGAAGATTGTTAACAGACATAGTGAAATACTTAGTATCTTTTTACTTTTTTTCATAATGATCTCCTTTAGTGTAAAGTATGTGCAACACATGTGTAACGTTATTGTAACATATTATAGTAAATATTGTCAAATATATTAATATATGATAATATATTATATAAATACATATCGAAAGGTTTTATATGAAAAAACTAATTATTGGACTAGCATCAATATATGCTTCATTCACTTTTTTAATAGCTTCACGTTTTTTATACTATTTAGAGTTTCCTGAATATGATAGATTGCAAGTGAGTGATTTTTCAATTTGGATGTCGCATATACCTTTTATGATTTTATTAGTTATTTATGTTCCACTAATAATAGGAATATGTTTTCTTATTTCATATATAAAAGATAAGAGGAAACAAAAATAGTTTGTGAATACAGTTATTTCAATTAAGTTATTGGAATACACTGCGATATGAAAATAAACAAACTCACCGACAGGCGAAATGGGGCACTGGGGCGAAGCCCCAGTAAAGTCCCAGCTTCTGCGATGCTAAGTAAATTAACTAAAGTTTGAAAGCGTTCGGGGTGGTTGGTTTTATAAAAGACGCTTAAAAATCCCTTGTTATTACATAAACTCCTTCATAAAAAATAAAATTATAATATTTTTTCTTATTGTAACTTTGTCACTGAAGCACCCTTTCTTTTTTGTTATCCTACAAATACAAAATAAACTTCATGCGTAAAAACTGCTGGAAAGGAAGATAATCATGGCAAAAAATATTACACTTCAAAACTTCGAACAGGAAGTCTTAAACTCAGACAAACCAGTCCTTCTCGACTTCTGGGCAGAATGGTGCGGCCCCTGCCGTATGCTGACTCCCATACTTGAAAAGCTTCAGGGAGAAATCGGCGAAGATGCTGTAATCGGCAAAGTAAATGTGGATGTTGAACGCGAGCTTGCTCAGAAATTCGGCGTAATGAGCATACCGTCAGTATTCGTAATGAAAGGCGGCAGAGTTGTGGATTCTGCAGTCGGAGTACGTCAGCCGGCACATTATAAATCAATGATAGACAAAGCAGGCGATGCATAATGAAAAAACGCGTAATAATCTCAGCACTTGCTGCAGCCGCAGCAGCGCTAATGATATTTACATCCTGTACGCCGAACGAAACAACTGCTGATGTTGCCGAAGAAACGGCGGCTCAAGCTTCCGAAAAAGCCGAGATAATCCACAACAGTCCCGAAGAGTTTGAGGCAGCGATGGAGGGTGACTACCTTCTTCTGGATGTAAGGACTAAAGCTGAATTTGACCAGGATCACATCGGTTATCCGACTCTTATTCCCGTGGACGAACTAGGTTCACACCTCAGCGAAATAGAAGAGTTTAAGGATAAACCCGTGCTTGTATACTGCAGAAGCGGAAACAGAAGCGTTACCGCATCCAACATACTTATTTCAAACGGCTTTACCGAGGTTCACAATCTTGTGGGCGGAATAGGCGCATGGAACGCCTACAAAGGTAAGTAGCCTATGGGGATATATGTTAACAAAGCAAGGTGTCCTCAAAACCACCCGTGTCCAGCCGTAATGGTATGTCCGGTTGGGGCTCTTTCTCAGGAAGGCTACGGCGCACCTACAATTGACAACGACAAATGTATAGACTGCGGAAAATGCACAAACTTCTGTCCGACAGGCGCACTTGTACTCGAGTGAGACAATCGCCTAAATAATATTAAACCCGATTCATATGAATCGGGTTTTTAGCATTTTATATGTTTAAATACATGTCATCGTTTGATTCTTTGAATCCAAACTTTTCATAAAGCGGCTTTCCGGCATCGGTAGCATTCAGCAGAACTTTCGAGCATCCCCAGGTTTTAGCCTCATCTATAATTTTTGAAAACAACGCCTTTGCAATCCCCTTTTTTCTGTACTCCGGCTTTGTATACATGTTCTGAATGTACGCTGCTTTGCCATTAGGGCATGAATTGTTGGGCGGAATTTTGTAAAAGCACAATCCGCTTGTTGCAATAATTTTGCCGCCTTCTTTTGCAACCCATGCAGCAAAGCTTTTTTCTTTAAATGCGGCTTTGAAGTACTTCTTATTCGCTTGCTTGAGCTCGTCCACAGTTTTTTGATCCATAGCCGTCAGCTCACTTAAAAACTCTAAGCGAAGACTTGCCAGCATCTCAATGTCATCCGCCTCCGCTCTGGTATAAATAATATTACTCAAACTATGTTATATTCCTTTCACAACTCCGCTGTATACTATGCCGTGCCTTGCGTCAACCGTTACAGTCGTTCCGGATTTTAAGATATCCGTTGCATTTTTAGCCCCGCAGATAACTGGTATTTCAAGCGTCAGGCCAACAATCGCGGCATGAGTCGTGCTGCCCGTCTCTTCAACGATTACTGCGCTCGCTTTTTTCATGATGCTTAAAATCGCATTGTCGGTGCTGGGCATGACCAGTATCTGTCCATCCTCGAAGCTGTCCATAACATCAGCATTTTTCTTGCCGACGCACAGCCTTCCGCTGGCAGACAGACCGTTTATGCCATCGCCTTTTACAAGCACGTTTCCTACGATATGCACCTTCAATATGTTTGTGGTTCCCGAGATTCCTAGCGGCACGCCGGCAGTAATAGTTACTATGTCGCCGTGGCTTACAAGCCCTGTTTGAAGCGCAAGCTCCACAGCGTGCTCAAACAGCTCGTCGGTGCTGGGCTTCACTTCACTCATTATGGGAAGAATTCCCCAGGAAAGCGCGAGTTCATAGCACGTCTTTTTGTCCGTAGCGCAAGTTATAATCGGGCATGCGGGCCTAAAGCTTGACACCATGCGCGCAGTGTATCCGCTTCGGGTTACGGTGATTATCGCAGCAGCGCCCAAATCGTGCGCCGTCATACATGTGGCGTGGGATATTGCATTTGTTACATTCTTTGCCTCGTCAGGCCTTAGGTTTCTGAAGTTTTCCATATAGTCTATGTCGTCTTCGGCGGTTTCTGCTATTCTCGACATGGTCTTAAGGCTTTCAATGGGGTACTTGCCTATCGCGGTTTCTCCGGACAGCATTATCGCGCTGGTTCCGTCATACACAGCGTTTGCAACATCCGTCGCCTCTGCTCTTGTCGGACGCGGATTGTGCGTCATGGATTCAAGCATCTGTGTAGCTGTTATAACTTTCTTTCCTGCGCGGTAGCACTTTTCTATCAGCTCTTTTTGTATGCGGGGAAGCTCTTCAAATGGAATCTCAACTCCCATGTCGCCGCGGGCAACCATTATGCCGTCGGAAACCTTCAGGATTTCATCTATATTGTTTACGCCGTCCTGATTTTCAATCTTTGAGATAATCTGAATCTTGCTTCCGCCGTTTTTCTCCAAAACGTTTTTAACGTCCAACACATCCATCGCGCTTCTTGCAAATGACACAGCGATGAAGTCAACATCCTGCTCGATGGCGAAAATCAAATCTTTTTTGTCCTGCTCGCTTACAAATGGCATGCTCAGCTTAACTCCGGGGACGTTTGCCGCCTTGCGGTTTGAAACAGGCCCTCCGTTTATTACTTTGCATATGATGTCGCTGCCTTCGATAGCTTTTACCTTAAGCTCAATAAGACCGTCATCAATTAATATGCGGTCATTTAAATTAACATCATCGGGAAGACCTTTATAGTTAATGTGCGCTTTTTCGGAAGTACCCTCAGCTTCATCGGTAGTGAGTGTGAACATAGCTCCCGCTTTGAGCTCGGTTTTTCCGTTTTTAAATGTTCCCAGGCGAATTTCCGGACCTTTTGTGTCCAGCAAAAGCCCTACTGGAAGCCCCAGCTCATCGCGCACCTGTTTGAATGTCGCAATGCGCTTTGCATGGCTTTCATGTGTTTCATGGCTGAAATTAAGCCGCGCTACATTCATGCCGTTTTGCATAAGAGAGCGCATCATTTCCTTGCTGTCGGTAGCAGGCCCTATTGTGCATATAATCTTTGTTTTCCGCATAATTTCACCTCAATTACAATTATATACTTTTATCTTTCGGCAAACAAGAATTTGATTTTATACAAAAAACCTTTGTGCCACCCACAGCAATATAGGAAAAATTACAACAAGGAAAAATAAACTTGTAGATAAAAAAGCGTTTATTGTTACAGCTTGATTTAGATTGTTCATTTTAGCAACCACCACAGCGTTTATGGCAACAGGCGATATCCCTGATATTATTACAGTCGCGATTGCTATTTTATCATTTAACAGCCAAAAAGCCAGTGCGCCCGAAATTATGGGCAACAGCAGAAATTTAACCAAGAATATTCGGGGAATGTCTTTGTGATATTTCATAGCATTTCTAAACTCTATAGCCGCTCCGATTGCGGTAAGCGACAGCCACGCAACAATCTTAATAAATTTATCCACAACTTCCGCCATGATTTCAGGGCGGTTTATGCCTGAAAATTTTAGTATCAGACCAAAAATCATTCCTAGTATACTTATATTTGTGATGCGCAAAAATATTGCCTTGAAAGCAGAGCCTTTTTTCATTTTGTCCCTGTTTCCGAAGTAATTGCCTATCGTATGGCCAATCACATAATTATTTACAGCCTGAAAAAGCAAAATTAGGTTTACATATATAAGAGCAGGTTCCCCGAATATAATGTATGAACTTAACCCACCTACATTCAGTCTGTTGCTGAGCATTGAAGAAACAATAAAGCTTCCGCGCTCGTTGTTTGTTTTATATCTGTTCTTGCTGAGGAAAAAGCCCAGCACCGCACCTACAATCGGCACAAAAAAGCCTATAAGCGGGAGAAAAATGATGTCTCTTGATATGCTCATGTTCCAAAAAGTCAGAGCAATTGTAACAGGCATAAAAAAAGCCACATTTATTTTAATTAATATATCGAATTTCTCTTTTGGTATTTTCGCAATTTTTTTTATTAGATACCCCACAATAAGGGGTAAAACAACACTGTAGCAAAAAACCCAAAGTTTCGCGTAAAAGCCCTGTGTCATCTATCTGCCTAAAATCGCATGAGTATCTTCTAAAAGCTCAGGAATGTTAAGCTGATATTCACACCACGAAAGGCAGTTTTCGCAGGCAATGCAGTCGCCGCCGTCTTTTTCAAAAAGAGAATAAGCGCCGACAAGCTCTTCAATATCTCCGCCGAACTCCTTTAAAAGCTCATATCTTGTGTGAAGCGCGAGTATGTCAGGGAAGTTTAATCCTTCCGGACACTCAAATTTTTCAAGGCAGTGCGTGCACTCCCTGCATTCTTTGTTTAAGATGCCTGTAACCCTTTTCGCATTTTTTTCAAGCTCAAGGCATTCATCCTCCGGTATGCGCTCCATGTGCGATGCCGCAATGTCCGTTTCCAACTCTTCAATGTATTTGCAGCCTGCGTCAACCGTTGCAATATATTCGTTGCTCAGGCAGAATCTCAGCCTGTCTGTAGGAGTAATCTCGTAATAGTCTTTGAAGATTACCGAGTTTTTAATCATAGAGCTTCCGCCGAAAGCTTTCATGTTGATTATAGCCATGCCTTTGTCGTATGCTCTTTTGAAAATGTTTCCGTATGTTTCAAGCTCTCTTGAAAATCCTGCAGCAAATACGTTATAAGGAAGCTCAGTCACTTGAAAGTTGTCAGTATCAATTGCTTCGCAGATAACCTCTTCGTGACCGTTGTGGCTGGAAAATCCGAGATAGTGAAAATATCCTTCATCCCTTAACTTTAAAGCGTGATCCATAACACCTGTTTGTTTCATTTCATCAAAACGCTCGCGGGTGAGGCCGTGAAAGAAATACACAAGCTTTATGTCCTGCTCTCCGATTTTCAGGCCGCCTAGCTGCGTGATACCAAGTTTTTCTCTGGAAAGGTTCAAGTCCTCGTCAAAAGCCTTAGGATTATAGCCGTGGCCTTTGGTTACAACTATTATCGGTTCGTCCACTTTCTCATGCTCGCAAAGCGCTTCTTTTACCAGCACTTCGCTTTCAAAAAGCCTTCCGTCTTCTTTTTCGTGCACATACACACGCGCCGTATCTATCAGGTTGATGCCTGCATCAAGCGAGGCGTGTACGACTTTTTTTGCTTCTTCTTCACTGTCCAAAAGCCTTATGTTCATAGCGCCAAGGCTTACTTCTGTTACCTCAAGTCCTGTGTTTCCAAACTTTCTTCTTTTAATAGGTTTCATAAATCTCCTAATAATTTTCTCTTCCCGCAAGCTTATAGTCAGCAAGCGCCACTTTTTCTTCAATGTTAATTCCGTATAGGCACAGCCCCGCACAGTCTCCGCAGTTTGTGCACGCGCTTCCGTCAACTGAAAGATTGCTATACTCAGCTTCTGCTCTCTCTCTGGAGCCGAACCAGAACCTCAGCCTGTCGCGCAGAGCAAAGTCTGCGGTGTCTGTCACTTCGCCTGTTCTCATCTGCCTGTCATAAAGTCCTTCCAGTCTGAACACTTCCTCAAAGTCTATCCCCTGAGGACATTTGCCGGTGCACGCTCCGCACCTTCTGCACACATATCTTCCAAGCTCCGGCGCCATGACCGAAATCTCTTTCATTTCTTTATCTGAAAGCTGCACAAAATCCTCAGCATACGAAAGGTCCATTTTGAGCATTTCTTCGCTGTTCATTCCGGTAACGACGATAGAGACCGGCAGCGAGAACGCATACTTAAATGCATCTTCCGCGTTTCTGTATAAAAGACCGTCAGCCAAAGGTTTCATAAGGATTATACCGATGTTTTTTTCGTTTGCCAATGGCACAAGATCGCCCAGAAGCTTCGGGAAATTGTGAATGTCGTAATAGTTAAGCGTTGTCATTACAGCCTCAAAAGGCGCGCGTTTTAATGCATCAATCAATACATCCGGCTGCCCGTGCATGCTGAGACCGATGTGAAGTACTTTGCCTTCCTCTTTCATCTTTAAAGCTTCAGAGAACGCACCGCCGGGAGCGAGTATTGCATCAAGCTCATCCATTGTGCCCACGCCGTGCATCAGTATTATTTCAACATGGTCGGTTTTGAGGTTTTTAAGGCTGGTTTCCACCTGCTCGCGAAAACCCGCGCCGTCGCGCTTGTTTGCCTTTGTGACAAGCACATATTCATCCCTTCTGTGGGATATTGCGTTTCCAATCTTGCGCTCGGACTCGCCGCTTCCGTAGCTTATCGCAGTTTCAATATAGTTTCCGCCTGCGTCAAGATACGCATTTAGCAGCTTGTCCGCTTTTTTCTGGGGAATTTCAAGAAGATGAAATCCTCCGAAGCCAAGAATCGTCACCTCAAGTCCAGTTGCGCCGATTGTTCTTTTCTGCATGATACTCCCCCTTGATATTTAATTTGTTAAAATGAATTATTCGAGAATTCTTATTATCTGCTTTGTGTTTAAAAGCTGACCTGAAACCTTAACCACTTCATCCACAA
The DNA here is from genome assembly GCA_963677605.2 of Christensenellaceae bacterium. Classification (GTDB taxonomy): domain Bacteria; phylum Bacillota; class Clostridia; order Christensenellales; family UMGS416; genus JAGLOK01. Next base: position 1,415,392 of record CAXXDX010000006.1, read on the forward strand.
CCAGAGCAGGCGTGCTCATAACGCCATATGCCATGATGTCTTTCATCGCAGTGACTTTCACTACTTCAGCTTCTATTCCCATTTTTTCAATTGCCTGATTTACATTCTCTTCGAGCTTTTTGCATTTTTTGCAGCCCGATCCCAATACCTTTATAACCATAATTTTCTCCTAACAGCAACCGCAGCCGCAGCCGCCTTTTTCTTCCTGTTTGTCACTTTCTCCGCAGCAGCCCTGTGAGCTGTCATCCCCGCAGCCGCAGCCGCTATCGTTTCCTCCGCAGCAATCCGATGAAGAATCATCTCCGCAGCAGCTTTCACTCTTTTGGACTGTTTCCGCGCCAAGGTATGTTATAGCCTCGCTCGGGCAGATTGAGCCGCAGCCTGTGCACCCGTGCACACATCCTTCAGGAAACACTACCTTAGGGAAGTCTCTTGAATTAAGTTCATACACTCCGTGTGAGCATTTGTCGTAGCACACCAAACATCCTGTGCATTTGTCATAGTCGATTATAGGATACCACGTTTTAGACATAAATTCCTCCGATTAAGTTAAATTATTAAGTGACCGATTAAATTAAACAGATAACCGGTTAATACTATTCCGATTCCAACAATCACAACAAACGCTGCGATAAGCTTAGGCTTTATCACCTTTCTAAGCAGTATCATCTCAGGAAGAGACAGTGCCGTAACCGCCATCATAAACGACAGCGCCGTGCCGATTCCCACCCCTTTTCCGATAAGCGCTTCCGCGATTGGTATAGTGCCCAGTGCGTTTGAGTAAAGCGGTATTCCCGCGATAACGCCCACAAGAACAGCAAGCGGATTGTCAGGTCCTGCGTATTTTGAAAGGAACTCTTCCGGCGCCCATCCGTGAATGGCAGCTCCCAGCGCGATACCTATTATAAGGAAAATCCAGATGCGCTTTATGATATCTTTCATATTGTTGAGTGCAAACTGAAGCCTGTCCTTCTGCGTCATTTTCTTTATGTCTATGTCTGCAGACTGCATCTCGTAGACATATTCTTCAACATGGCGCTCCATCTTCATTTTGCCTATTATTGCGCCGCCGATAACGCCGACTAGAACTCCAGTTACAACATATATCGCAGCTATCTTCCAGCCGAATGTGCCGAGAAGTATCGCAAATGCCGCTTCATTTACAATAGGCGATGTTATAAGAAACGAAAACGTTAAGCCCAGCGGCACACCCGCCTCGACAAATCCTATAAAAAGAGGCACAGACGAACACGAACAAAAAGGAGTCACAATCCCCAGAAGCGATGCCATGAAGTTGCCGCCGATGCCGTTAAACCTTGCCAGAATCTTTTTGGTTTTTTCAGGCGGAAAGTAGCTTCTGATGTATGATATCGCAAATATCATAATACCAAGAAGTATGATGATTTTTATTGTGTCGTATATAAAAAAGTGAACGCTTGAACCCAGATGTGTATCCATTCCCAGATTGAATACATTTTCCACAAGCAGGGCAACAAGCCTGTCAAGCCAGTTAAACATATATTATTTTCCCTTCAATACGCTTTCAATTTTTTGCGGACAGTCGCAGATTTCCCTGCATGTTAAGCCCGATTCAATATATCTTTGCATTTTATTTTTATCTTCAATCAGCGTTTCGTCTTTATCTGATATATCCTGAATATAATCAAACAAGAGCTTGTTTTCTTTGTAGAACTTCTCGCTTATTACATTATGAACCCACTGCGCATCCTGCTGTGTAGCGGTCATTCCCACTAAGCGCAGTTTTGAAAGGTGCCTTGATACACTGGTGATTGAAAGCTCTAAAATGGTGCTCATTTCGGTAACACACCATTTCTGCTTCATCAGCATATTGAGAATCCTAACCCTTGAAAAATCGGAAAGCACTTTAAATATCTGTTCCATAGCACCACCCCTTGCTTATTTGCGCATATGCGCAAATACAAGATATAACAAAAAAGAAGGTTTGTCAACCTTCTTAATTAATCCCACCATCCAACTTTTGTGTTTTTCTTTTTTATCCAAAGCCACTCATCCGTTTTTATAGTAAAACCGCATTTCTCATAAAATCCGTCAGCCACACCGCCAACCCTTATAATGTCTGATTTTGACCGTGCTCTCTTTACTATTTCAGAAAGCAGATATCTTCCTACGCCGTAACCCTGATAATCCCGAAGAACATATATCCATTCCAGTTCTGTTTCAAAGATTTTCTCATCGTAAACACAAATGCCTACGCCCACGGCTTTGTTTGTTTTCTTCTCTCTTATCATTACCCAGAGATTCGATGCAAAAACAGGCTGCTTTTTTAATGAATCAAGCTTATTTACAGTCATAATTTCTGAATATTTTTCGCCGCTGCCATTTATTATCTTGCACACTTCTTTTGCGCTGCCGCTTTGGCTAAAATCAAAGCTTTCGGCATAATAACTGGATGAGCGATTATCTACAGAATGATTTCTATCATAAATCAGAGCTTTTCCACAAAAAACATCATGGCTATCGTTAAGCATTTCCAAATGCTTTTTATATTTGCTGTGTATGTATATCAGATCCATATTTATGATCTGTTCATCAGGCAATATCATTTCACCATCTTCCGACCAATAATAAACCAGCCTGTTCCTGTTCACAGCATAATAATGCTTTGCTCCATTATACGATTTAGAATAAATATCCGCACTTAAAATAAGCTCTCTGTATTTCCAGAAAGCAAACCCGAATTTCTCAGGCGAAGTTATATAACTTTTTTCGCATTGTGATACAAATTCATTAACATTATTCATGTTATGTTTTTTATCCCATAAACTCCAAAGCGTTCATTTTCTCAAAATAGATAAGTTCATAGTCGCGGATAGGTTCGCGCTCTTTTTCCACATAGCCCCGCTCTTTATAAAAATCAAGCGTCTTTTGCGTTTTAGATCCCGTAAACAGTTTATACTTTGTATGTTCCCTGAAATAGTCCTCCACAGCATACATAAGTGCGTGTCCCGCGCCTTTGCCCTGATGTTCGGGCAACACCCAAAGCCTTGATATATGGCACTCGCCGTCTGATTCCTCTCCGCGAACAGATCCTATTATCCTGCCTTCGGATTTTAACACGAACACAGCTGCCTCTTTTATTGCGCGCTTTATACTTTCTTCCGTTTCAACCATGGGAGGCATGTTCATGTGGTCATGCGCTCCGGCAACTGCGCCGAAAGCCTGCTTTTGCCCGTCAAGTATTTCGGCTGCTTCGTCTTCTGACGCCTCTTCAATCACCCATCCGTTAGGCACAAAGTTTTTAACCATCGTACAGTATGCAAGAAACTCGCCGGCTTCCATTTCCTCGGCTGCAAAGTTTATCGGCTCATATCCTTTAGCATTGTAATACTTCCAAGTGTTTGGGTTGGCATACAACATCACATACTGTCCGCCGCGCTCTTCGGCAAGCTCTTCCACCTTTGACATAAACACTTTGCCTATTCCCATCTTCTGAAAGTCGGGATGGATAAAAAGCCTTTTAAGCTCATTGTCGTAATATGTAACTGTGCCTATAAGTTTATCTTTGTCATATGCTCCGTATATTACAGCATTGCTATTAAGTTCATCTTCAACGCTTTTTACGCTGTGATAGTCATAAAACCATTTAAGCGCAGAAGGCGGATAGATGTTGCCCAGAGAAAAGCTTATCACCTCATGCACTAAATCGACGATTCTTTCCGAATCGCCTTTATCAAGTCTTTTAATTTCAAATTTTCCTTTTTTCATAATGCCCTATTGTATACATCAAAGAACTCCGCTGCAACACTTATTTTTCCGAAAGGCAGCATAAGGTATATTCCGTCAGCATATCTAAGCGCGCGTTTTGCTATCCCCACAGAGTATTTAATACCTTCTGTCTGCTGATTTTTCTCATTAGCATTCTGCAAAACCGAAATAAGCTCTTCCGGAATGCGTATTCCCGGAACTTCGTTTTTAAGAAACAGTGCATTTCTAAGGGATACGGGCGGAAGTATACCCGCATATACTTTTGCGTCCAGACTGTCTTTCATCAGCTTGATGTTTGTTATCGCTTCATCCGAGTATATCGGCTGGGATAAAAACACATCCGCTCCGGCTTCTTTTTTCTTTGATGCGCGTTTAAGCTCTGCCTGAAAGTTTGGAACGGTAAAATCAACTGCAGCATAAAGTTTAATTGGATCATCTGCAAAAAACTCGGCGTTCATATGGCCTATAAGCTCAACAAGCCTCGTTCCCGTGATGTTAAAAACGCTTTTAATATTGTCGCGGCTTCCTGCTGCAACAGGATCCCCCGTCACGCATAGCACATCGCGAAGCCCCATTGCCCAAGCGGCCAGTATGTCGCTTCGAAGAGCCGTCACATTTCTGTCGCGGCAGCACAGATGCGTTATCGTATCCACATCGCACTCGCCTCTTACAAGGCTTGAAATCATGAGCGGATTCATCCGCGCGCGTCCCAGCGGCGAGTCCGGCAAGGTGATGTGCGTGACACCCATACCTTTTAGCTTTTCAATCTTTCCTATAAGCCCTTTTGTTCCTGCCTTAAGCGGCGGCGGTACTTCAACCAGAAGGTCTATATCAGGAGCAGATGCTGCGATTTCTTCCTCGTTGGCATAGTGCTTTGTCTGTTTTTTTAATGTTATGCCTTTTTCTATTTCATCACGGATAAGCGCAATATGCCCGGGAGTGGTTCCGCAGCATCCGCCGACAACTTTAACTCCTTCGGCTGCGATGTCCGCCATTATGCCTGCAAAATATTTCTCATTGTGAGAGTAGTTCATCCTGTCGCCGACGCGCTCTGGAAAGCTCGCATTGGGCAGCGCCGTAACAGTTTTATCCGTAAGTTTCTTAACGCTTTTTATATGGCGCAAAACGTGTACAGGTCCGCTTGCGCAGTTAAGCCCCAACGCATCTATTGGAAGCCTATCCGCCTCCGAGAACAGTTCGCGCAGCGGTATTCCCGTTCCTGTGTGCGAGTCGGGGTGCAGTGCAAACTGGCAGATTATAAACGCTTCAGGCTTTTTATCTCTGAGGTAGGTAACAGCTTCGTCAAGCGGAGTGATTGATGTCATCGTCTCAAATACGAATATGCTTGCTCCGAGGTCTATGAATTCATCTATAATCGCTTTGTATTCGGCAAGCTTTTCGTCGTTTGTGATTTCTTCGTCTATATCGGAAATGGAGCTTATCGGCCCGATATCGGCAGCGACGTAAACGTCCCTTCCCTCGGCGCAGGCGACTGCCAACTCATAGCCGCGCCTTATAATCTCGCTGCGCTCCCTGTCATCTGAGGAGAGCAGGTATTTGTTTGCGGCAAAAGTGTTTGTGCGCAAAAGCTTTGCCCCTGCGCGTATATAGTCGCTGTGAATGCTTGTTACTCTTTCGGGATTTAATAAATTTGCGCGTTCGCAAAGAGAGTCATGCCCGTATTTTAAGGCATAATATGTGCCGAACGCTCCGTCTGTTAGCAAAATGTTGCTTTTTAAATATTCTTTTAACTGCATAATTTATATTATAATATACAGTATAAGTCATATAAATACAACTTATCGCAAAATTTTTATAAATTGCGTTACTTGCCGGATATAATTTTCAGGTTTCCCGGAACGATTTGATATTCGAGTTCGCAGGTTGGCTCAAGTATATCACCGTCTGCATTTATGATATGAGGCTTTTCCATCACGATTTTTATATTCTTGGCCTTTGAAATGTGCGCAATCGAAAGATTTGTATGCTTTCCTTCTGTGTATTTGGGCAGAAGCGAAAGTATTTTAAAGGTTGAAACATTATCGATAAGGCATACATCAAGAAGTCCGTCATATGGATCCGCTCCCGGAAGCGCGTTTATTCCACCGCCGTAGTATGCTCCGCAGCCAGCCGCAAAAAGCAGAAAATCTTTCTCCTCGGTGACTCCGTCAATGGTTATCTGAGCGCGATTGGGCTTTGCGAAAAAAGCCTGCTCTATAGCAGCTAAAGTGTATGACGCCGATCCGAACATACGGTAGGCTACCGAGCGTCTTGCAACTTCCACATCAAAACCGACAGTTACAATGTTTAAAAAAGTGCGTCCGTTTATCTTAACTGTGTCAGCATTCCTGACACTTCCGCTTAAAACTATATCAATAGCTTCGGATATATCGCTGGGTATAGAAAAACACCGTCTGTAATCGTTTCCCGTTCCGCCTGGTATGATTCCCATTGGGCACTCAGTGTCCAAAAGCCCCGCTGCAACCTCTGCGACAGTTCCGTCACCGCCGACCGCTATAACAGCTTTTGTCTCGGGGTCTTTTGCATAGTGCGCTGCAAGCTCGGTCGCATGTCCCGGCTCTTTTGTGTATACGACTTCAAAAGGAATCTTGTTGTGGTTTAAATACTCATCCGCTTTGTCCATGCATTTTATGGTTTTGCCGCTTCCCGCAGTGGGATTAACTATAAATGTATACATAAGGCTCCTTAGAAAACAGGTGTAAGTTCGTATTTATTTATATGCTGAAACTCGGAGTTTACCACTTCAACATTTTTGGGAAGCATCTTGTTTTGTCTTAAGTATTCACCCACATCCATATGTGTTTTAAGCGTATATGATTTTACGTCCAGATTGATATCATGGCGGCGTATTTCGCGCATTATCTTAAGCGCCACGGTTTCAGGCGTGAAAACCCTTCCCGATCCGGAGCACTCCGGACACGGCATATGAAGAAGCGTCGCCACGCGCTGGCGTATCTTCTTTCTTGTCATTTCCACAAGGCCAAGGCCTGTCATACCCACAACATTGGTGCGCGTTCTGTCTCCGGAAAGAGCCTCCTTTAAGGCATCGATAACCTCAAACTTATCCTCTTCTTCGGTCATATCAATAAAGTCGATTATAATTATTCCGCCGATATCGCGAAGCCTTACCTGACGCGCAATCTCTTTTGCGGCATCAATGTTAGTTTTTCTTATTGTCTTTCTGAAATCGTTGCTGCCCACAAACTTGCCTGTGTTTACATCCACCACAGTAAGCGCTTCAGTGTGGTCGAATATAAGATACGCACCGTTTTTGAGCCAGACCTTCCTCGCAAACGTCCTGTCTATCTTGCTTTCAAGATTGAGATCTGTAAAAAGGTCGCCTTCCTGATAAATGACCTTGCCCCTCCAGTTTGGCGCGAGGTGCTGCTTAACAGCATCCAGACGCTCCACTTCGCTGTAATCGTTTACTATAAACTCATGAGTCTGCTCCGAGCATAAATCACGCATCGTGCGAAGAAGCAGGTCGCTGTCCCTGTGCACAATGCTTGGTGCAGTTTTTATCTTCTGCGTGTCCTGTATGGATTTCCACAAAGACATAAGGCCGTCAATTTCATCCCTAAAGTTTTCGCCTTCATCGCCCTTTGCGACTGTTCTTATTATTATCCCCATGCCTTCGGGGCGAAGCTCTTCGGCGAGGCTTTTTAAGCGTTCGCGCTCATCGTCATCTTCTATCCTGTGGGAAACGCCGACATAATCCATGGTCGGCATTAAAACAAGCATTCTTCCGGGAAGAGTGATGTGCGTTGTAACCCTTGCGCCTTTGCTGCCCAACGGATCTTTTATGACCTGAACTATTATCTCCTGACCGACTTTTAATACGTCGCGAATGTCAGGCAGACCGCCTCCGTTGTTTTTAAACTTGAAGTCAACTTCGTTTAAGGCAACATCTCCGACATACAAAAATGCATTTTTGCTCAGCCCGATGTCCACAAACGCGGCATCAAGTCCGGGAAGGACATTTACTACCTTACCCTTGTATATGTTACCCGCCGGATTTTCTGTTCCCGAGCGCTCCACATAGTATTCGACCAGTGTGTCGTTTTCAAGTACCGCGACTCTGGTCTGTCCCTGCATTACATCGGAGATAATAAGTCGTTCCATTTTATACCGCCCTTGTGGAATGGTTTAAGGGAAGATACTCCCCTTTATATTCGTAGTATAAATCCACTCTGTGATAGATTGCATATCTGTGGTCAAATCCCAGAGCTTTTATAAAGTCGCGCGGAGAAATGTTTCCGCTGCTTCCTGTTGCAAGCGTTACAAAAAGCTTTGTTCCGTTTCCCTCTTTTGAATATTTCACGTCAAAAATACCAGGACGGATGTCAACTTCACGCTTGCCTTTCTTGCTCTCTTTTTCTATTATTACATAGTCCTCGGCAAGCATTGCTTCAAGCGCATCTCCCGCCGCTGTATAATCCGCGCCGTCAAGATATATCTCCCAGTCGGCACGCTTTACCATCGCCATGAGCGAAGGAAACTCTTCTCTTATATATCCGCAGTCAAGGCACAAGAATCCCTTGGGCATGTTTGCTGCAATAATCGCGCGAAGCTTTTTAGGCTCGATGTACTCAAGCATTGAAAACTCAAAATACTCGCCCTGCGAGGAAACTCCCACAGAAAGCGGCTGTGCGAATGTCAAAACAGGATGAGGATGAAAACCCATTGTATACTTTATAGGCAGGTTGGCTCTTCTTAAAACCCTCTGGATGGCCCTTTGAGTGTCCAGATGCGATACATAAACCGCTGCCTTTGTCTTTTCATATTTAACTAGCGTACGCATAATTTGCTGTCTCCCGTAAGTTTTACAACACCGCAGTTTGTGCATCCCTGCCTGCAGTCTTTTGTAGTTTTTTCGTCCATTGCGTCATTCCACTCTTTTTCAAGATACTTTGTGGTCACTCCGCAGCTTAAGTGCCCCCACGGCACAGGATCGCTGAAGGCCATTTCCCTCTCGGCATATAGCGTTGGATCTATCCCGCATTCTTCAAACGCCTCAATCCACTTTTTATAAAAAAAGTACTCGCTCCAGCCATCATATTTGCAGCCGAGGTCACACGCCTTGGATATCACCTTGGAAAGCCTTCTGTCGCCGCGTGCGAACACCGCCTCAATCTGCGACAGGTATGCATCGTGGTAATTGTATGTTACGCCTTTAAGCATTTTAAACTTATCCGCCAGATAAAACTGTTTTTCGCGAAGCGTCTCCAAAGAGTTTTGCCCGAATCTTTCAAACGGCGTGTTGCTCTTTGGCACAAGAGAAGAAACGCTGACCGTAACCCTTACGCGTCTTCTGCGTTTTTCTTTGGGCAGTTTATAATATTCATCCTGCACCGCCTTTGCAAGGGTTACTATACCGTCAAGGTCTTCATATGTTTCGGTCGGAAGTCCCAACATGAAATAAAGCTTTACTGTGTCATATCCGCAGTCAAACGCATCGCTCACACTGGATATCAAGTCTTCCTCGGTGACGCATTTGTTTATAACATCGCGAAGCCTCTGTGTTCCCGCTTCCGGAGCTAATGTCAGCCCGTGCTTTCTTCCGCCCCCCAGCTGCATGTGCTCTTTCGCGTAAGCATCTATCCTTAATGATGGAAGAGATATGGAAACAGGCATATTGCTCTCTTCGGTTTTTCCCAAAAGCTTTTCAATAAGCTCGGAAAGCTGCGGGTAATCACCCGATGAAAGCGACGTAAGCGACACTTCGTCGCAGCCTGTGGCTTTTAGGTTTTCCATCGCCTGCTCAACGATTGTGTCAACGCTTTTTTCACGGACAGGACGGTAAATCATTCCCGCCTGACAGAATCTGCACCCTCTTGTGCATCCGCGGAATATCTCCATCGTTACCCTGTCAAAGACAATTCCGAGATAAGGAACTATTGGCTGTTTAGGCCATACAGCGCTGTCAAGGTCGGTTACTATTGCCTTATCGACTATGTCGGGTGCTCCTTCTTTTGCGACTATGCCCGAAAACCATCCGTTTTCATAGAATGGTTCATACAAATGAGGGACATATGCTCCCTGAATCTGTGCAGCCGCTTTAAAGAATGCCTCGCTTTTTTTCTTATCGTAATCTACAAAAAGCTTAGTAAGCTTGGGCAAGACTTCCTCGCCGTCGCCTATCATAATGATATCAAAAAAGTCCGCAACAGGTTCTGCGTTAAAGGCGCACGGTCCGCCTGCTATTATAAGAGGATCTGCTTCATCCCTGTCTTTTGCGTATTCATTAATGCCTGAAAGACGCAGCATGTGAACTATATTTGAATAACTCATCTCATACTGAAGAGTAAAACCCAGCATATTAAGCTCTTTAGCGGATGTCTGCGATTCCAATGTGAAAAGAGGAATGTCTTCTTTTTGCATCACATCCATCATGTCAACCCACGGCATGAATATACGCTCGCACCATGTGTCCTCGCGTCTGTTTAACACTTCATAGAGTATCCTTAACCCAAGGTGGGACATGCCCACTTCATATACATCCGGAAAGCACAGCCCGAACCTGAGCTTAATGCCATCCAAATCTTTTTCGACTGAACCTAGCTCGCCGCCCGTGTATCTCGCCGGCTTTTCCACATCGGTCAGTATTTTATGCAGTTTTAATTTTTCCATAAAAATTATTATCTCATTTATGCTGGTGCAGGTCAATAAGGAAGATGAGAGGTTAATGGTTTTATCATTGCTGACGTTCCAACATTCAGATTTATCTAACCCTGTAATTTGTGATATTTGTTTGGAGATTTATGTGCAATCAACATTTTATCTATCACTCTTTCTTCCCATTAAAAAACATAAATCTGCTATATGTTTTTCTTGTCACGCTACAAGCGATTATTTAAAACATATCCCCTCCAGCCAAGTAAAAATTATTCTGACAAGAAACGCCCCTATCGCCTTAATGTCCTGATGTGTGTTTTGTATAAACAAAAACAAAAGCGCCGGTTTCCCGACGCTATTATTGTTTTATTGTTTTTTTATTGGAATCTGAAGCTCGGTAAGATAGTTTTCGGCATCGTCCTCGTTCCATGGCCCTTTTATCGGCACCTGACGCACAAGCCCGCACACTTCATACTCGCTGTCTTCTATCCATTCGGCAAGAAAAGCGAACGCAGGCGCGATGTTTGAATACTCCCCCGTTACAAGAACGCTGGCAGCGAGCTCGACAGGCTCGGTGCTTTTATACACAAAGCCCTCCTCGCTCTGCAGGAGTTCATTGACCTCCATAACGATTTCCACATCAACGTCCGCTTCTTTATGCTCCTTATCATGATAGACAGCATAGCAGAATGCATCCGTTTTAAGTCCCTTCTTGCCCATATATTCACCCAGCCTGCCCCACAGCATGCCTTCAGCGTTGTATGCGGGGATGGTGTTTCTCAATGAAATAACTTTGTATGAAGGTATTGATTTTGTTTTGACATTATAGTTCATTTTGATTTTCTCCTTATCAATGTTGATTATTGCGGAGTCAATCTTGTTTAATATTGTTTCGGAATCGGCAATCGCTTTTCTTATTGAATCGCGCTTGGCTTTAAGCATCTTTTTTTGCATTTCACCGGATTTTTCGGAAATAGCTTCTGCGATTTCAGCCACATTAAAACCCATGTCGCGAAACGACACGATAAGGTTTAAGTCTTCTATCTGTTTTGCGCTGTAATATCTGTATCCTGTGAATTCATCCACTTTGTATGGCTTTAAAAGACCAGTTTCATCGTAATATCTGAGCATACGCACCGAAACCCATGTAAGCTTTGAAAAATCCCCGATTTTAAACATTCTTAACTCCTTGTAGTATAATTCGAATTATGAACTAAGCATAATGCCTGACACAGTGTGAGAGTCAATATGTATTTTAAAATATTTTTTCGCAGTAAAAAAGAATTTTTTAAAAATTCCCCCTTGACTCTCCATTAACTGGATATAGTAAACTTAAGATGAGCTCAAAAAACGGAGGTTTCATTATGATGAAGATTGGTGATTTTTCGCTGCTTACAAACGTACCCGTAAAAACACTGAGGTATTATTCCGACATAGGCCTTCTTATGCCGGAAAAAACCGATGACACGGGCTACAGATACTATAGCATAAGGCAGCTTTCAAAACTTAATAAGATCCTGTCGCTGAAAGAATCGGGATTCACGCTTAATGAAATCATCTCACTTTCTGAAAAAGAACTTTCCGACGAAGAACTTTTGCGTACGCTTAAAAACAAGCTTGAAACGGCAATTAAGGAACAAAGATATCTTGATACGAAAATTGCCAGCATTAAAAAGCAGATTAATGACCTTAACAAGAAAAAGGAGCCAAAAATGATACTAAAAAATCTAACAGCGCCTCCGTTTAACAATACCCTTATGGGAACGTTAAAAGGAGTATGCGACTATTATAATCTGGGATACAGCGAAGCGATGGTTTACGGAGGCTCGGGCCAGGCGTTTATGATAAACATACACCCTGAGCTGTGCTCAAGCGGTCCGTATGTTTGGAACGAAGAGCCTTATATAAAGCTTGCCGCAAACCTTGGAGTCGAGATTAAAGATCTTGGTTTTTTCTCAGAGGAAAACACGCAGCAAGAACGCATTGAAGTTGAAAACACACTTAAAGAACACCTTGCATCAAACAATCCCTGCTCTCTTACAAATCTTGAGTATCAGCTTATAACAGGCTATGACAGCACAGGCTTTTTAACTTCTCAGCCATGGCAGGGTGATTTTCCTCCTTCTCATCTAACTTTTACAACATGGGATGAGTTTGAGGATGAAATCCATGCATGCTTTTACATTTTTAAAAATGTTGAGCCTAAAAGCTTCGACATAATCTTTAAAAAAAGCCTAGAACACGCCGTAAGCATAAGGCGCGAACCTCACCTTCACACTGACGAGCCTTATGTCACGGGACTTCAAGCATATGACGTTATGGCAGAAGCCATCGAAAACGGGTACGGTTCAAGCCACGGAGCATGGTGGAATCCAACAGTGTGGGGAGAGTGCCGAACGAAAGCCGCAGACTATATGAAAGAGGCGGCAGATATTATTCCCAAACTGTCGGACAAACTGATAAGCATCGCCGATGACTACGTGCTTATCGGCGAGGGCCTGAATAAAGTCGCAGAAAAAGGCGTCGCTGCAAAGCCTAAGATCGAACTGTTAAAGGAAATCAAAAAAACCGAAGAGCGCGCTCTTGATAAAATCGAGCAGCTGCTTAAAGAATTATAAAATAAAAAGCTCCCCTTCATGGGGAGCTTTCATCTGTCTTGGTTATTGATTATACCATTTCATGTTTCTTACTAAAACATGGTATAAAATCGGTATCAGCACCACCTGTATCGCAATTCCCGGGATTCCCGTTGTTAATCCACCGATAACGTATGCCCAGGGAGTAACCGGCACTGCAAGATAAATCTTCTGCAATACGAAAAGTACAAGCCCGGATACAATCCTTCCTGCAATCATCGCAGGAACAAGCGCAAAAACAGGTGAATACCACTTTTCCTTTTTAACCACTGCTTTTCTTAAAAGAGATATCACAACACCGTATGTCGCAAGCTCAAACATCATCATTATCGCAACCGGCATAGGTGCAAGCGGCGGCATTCCCGTAAGAAGGCTTGAAAGAATGGGTGTCATAAGGCCGACAGCTCCGGCCCATGTCCAGGGAAGGAAAAATGCACCAATAAGCACGGGAATGTGCATGGGCAGAAACACTGAGCCTGCGTTTGGAATAGCGTGAAATACTATAGGTAATACAACTCCGAGCGCAACCAGTACGCTTGAAATTATCAAATGTCTTGTAGATCTTTTTTTAATCATACTTCCTCCAAAATTAAAAGTTTTAAATATTAAAAAACACGAAAGAGACATCCTTTCTTCATGAAAGAAGCAACCTTCGTGGTTTTGCACTAAATTCTATTCTATTATAATTGCTTTTTAAGCATTTCCGGAACTTTGTCCAGAAGCTGCGCCATTGTCATTTCCTCAACACCCACAACGGACATTCCGCACTTCTGTGTCGGAACTAATATCTTGTGAGCGTCGGATCTTGATATGGCCTGCGCCATCTTGGGTGTTATCTCGCCCATCATGGAATCCGCCGAGACTATGGCAATAGGTCCTATTATAAAGTCTGCCTGCCCTGCCATGTGGCATATGGCGTTCTCGCCTGTGGCGCCGTCATGAGCGCCGTTTTTAATCATGTTGGCAGTTGCATGGCTGTTTGTTCCCAGTGCGATAATTCTTACATCCTTCATAGATGAAATCTTTTTCGCTATTGCGCTTCCCAAACCTCCGCCTTTGCCGTCAATTATAGCAACAACTTTCATTACAGCATACCTATTTTCTTCAAAAATCCCTTTATCGGCTCCAATGCTTCTTCTGGATCATCTATATCCTTTGTAGCCGCTTCCACCGGACAGCCTCCGTCGCCTGCTCTGTTTTTAATAAAATCAACAAGCTTATCATAGCAGTACTCTATTCCGAAACCGTCAAGCACTCCTGCTGCCGATTTTGAGATAAGCCCTGTGTGAAGATTCTTTATCTTCGCATATGCGCACAAAAGCGCTGCACCTTTGCCTGTCACCCTGTCCGCAACCGATGCTCCCTCAGTTTCATACTTTGGGTTTGTCACCGCTTCAAAGATGGGGAATACTCCGCGTTCTTTAGAATTATAAATTAATTTGCCCTCTTTTACAACCGCAAGGGTAAATCCGTTTTCTTTAAGATATTTTTTTGCAAGTTCTAAATCATTCATTAAAAATCCTTTTTTTGCGTGCAATTTTATACTCTTCTTCGCTTATGCCTCAGATACACTCCCTGCACCAATCCTATTCCCAGCATGTTTGTTATCATCGAACTTCCTCCGTATGAAAAGAACGGAAGAGGAATACCGGTAACAGGCATGATTCCTATGGACATGCCGATGTTTTCGAAAATGTGGAAAAACATCATCGCGGCAATTCCTATTATAAGATAAGAGCCAAACTTGTCCTGCGTTCTTTTTGCCAGAATCATAAGCCTTATAATCAAAAACGCAAAACATAGTATTATAACAGCCGACCACCAGAAACCAACTGTTTCTCCCGTAACGGCAAAGATAAAGTCACTTTCCTGCACGGGGATATAGTTTAGCTGGCTCAATGCGCTTGGGTTAAAGAACCCTTTTCCCAGCATCTGTCCCGATCCTATCGCAGTCTTTGAGTGGATAACGTTGTATCCCGAGCCTAAAGGATCAAGTGACGGATCCATGAATGTAAGAATTCTCGTTTTCTGCGAATCGTTAAACACAAGCGTCCACATGGGGATAACTGCAGCTATGCCCGCTCCGGTTAAAAGCCCAAGAAGTATTCCCTTTGTGCCGGATGCGACAAGCATAATGGCGGTAATGAAAATATAAACCAAAGCAGTTCCCAAGTCCGGCTGCAAAAGGATAAGAACCAGAGGTATCATAACCTTCACCAGAATCAGAATAAGTTCGCCGAGCTTTTGTATGCCCCGCTCCTTTTTGGACAGGTCCCACGCGAGCGTCACAATCAGCGCGATTTTTGACACCTCGGAAGGCTGAACCTCAATGGTGCTTGTAATCTCCAGTCTCTTTTGTCCGTACTGCTCTGTACCGAATATAACAACAGCCATGAGCATCAAAAGCGAAAGCGCATACAAAAATATTGAAAGCTCTCCGTATATCTTATAATCAAACCAAGCAACAACAAACGCAAGAACGCACCCTATGCCAAACCATAGAGCATGCCTTCCGATATAAGATTTATTCATGTCGGCAAAATACTGAAGCCACGTCGAGCCTTCCTCAAGCGATGATTTGCCTGTGGCGTTTGCAAGCATGAGTATGCCAAAAAACATAAGCACCACGACTATGCCGATAAGCCAAAAATCTATTGTTGTTTTGTTTCTTCTTTCAAATTCCATATGTAATTCCAATCATAAGAAAACTTCTTATGCGCCTTAAGGCGTCAGGTCGTTTGAGCCTGGTATAGTTTCTGGTGAAATCTCAACCAGCTTCTGATCCAGATAGTATTCTATAATTTCTCTTGCGGTATAAGCTGCGTTACCACCGGAAAGACCGTTTTTAATGTAAACTGCAATCGCAATCTCCGGCTGTTCATAGGGCGCAAACGCAACGAACCATGCGTTGTTTTCTATGTCAATCTGCGACACCTGCGCAGTACCTGTTTTACCGCCAACTTCAGACTGATACTTAAACCCTGCAAAAAACTTTGTCGCAGTACCGTCTTCCTCGGATACAACCTCTTTCATTCCCAATTTTATAGCATCCATATATTCGGTCGGAATCTCCAACGTTCTAACAAGCTGCGGCCTTTTTTCTTCTATAATCTGTCCGTCGGGAGACACTATGGATTTAACAAGCGTAGCTTCGTACACGTTGCCGCCGTTAACCAATGCCGCAACATATCTGCAAACCGCAACAGGTGTTAAAAGAGTTACCGACTGTCCGATACCCGTCAGCACCGTTTCAATCTCCGTCCATTTAAGCTCCAGAAGGTATTGGTTTATCGCAAGGTCCAGCCTTTGCTTAGGAACGTTCATTATATGGTATGTAGTAAATCCAATCTTGTTTTTTAAGATACCGCGGATGTCAGGACCCCACATTTCAGTGTTGTCATTTTTGGTAAGAGCCATAAGTTCATAAGTCACTTCATCATAAACTTCGTCCTCAATTTCCATCTTAAGCTCATCCGCTTTTTCTTTGATTGTGCGCTTAATAGCGTTAAATACCACTCGGCCCGTTCCGGTAGGAGCTTTAGTTGGATCGTATAGCGTATCTTTGTTTGCTACCTGGCCTGCAGTTTCACCGAGAAGCTCAATGTTTGTTTTTGAGCTGAGCCCCAGCAAGTCCGCCCATTCGTTAAGCTTTTCTATTCCCATATTGTAGGCAATTGTAAAGAAATAGAAGTTACACGAGTTTTTAAGCGCATCGGCAACACCATTGTTTAGATGTTTGTTGAAATACGGACGAACCCAGCATGAAGGGCGCGTACCGACATAGTCTTCACTGATTCCTTCAGTCCAGTAGCCTCCATCCGGTATAGATGTATCAACATCAATGGTTCCCTGCATAAGCCCGGCTGCTGCCGTTACCATTTTAAATATAGAACCGGGAGCCGCACGGGAAGATATAGCCTTGTTAAACAGCGGGTTTCTATCGTCCACTTTTATAACTTCGTATTCTTCTTCGGTAAGTCCGCCGGTAAATATATTCGGGTCAAACGAAGGATATGATGCCATGGCAAGTATCGCGCCTGAGTTAACATTCATTACAACAGCTGCGCCAACTTCTGCAAACTGTATCTCGCTTGTCCTGCCTAAAACTATCATCTGGCTTGTGTATTTTTCTATATTGCTGTTGTATTTTTCAAGCTGCGTTGCATGTGTAATTGCAATATTTTGCTCCAGCGTCTCTTCCAGCTTTTTTTGCATGTTAAGGTCAAGCGTCAGTACAACATCGTTTCCGTCTGTAGCCGGTGTTGAAAATTTCTCGGCAATGATTTTTCCGCGGGAGTTAACCTCAACTGTTCTGTATCCTGTTCTGGATGAAAGGTTTGCAGTAAGCTCGCCTTCCATAGTAGCTTCTATACCCGAAATACCGATAAGGTCATCTCGCGCATATCCAAGCTCAATGTTTTCCATTATTGTATCTTCATCCAGCATTCTGCCCATATATCCAACTATGTGAGCAGCCACTTCGTTTTTAGGATAGATTCGTATATTGCTTTCCTGAATCTCCATGCCTTCAAGATTCATTTTGTTCATTTCGATGGCAGCGACAGTGTCCATGTTTACGTCGTCTGCAATAAGAACAGGCGTATAGCTTCTGTATGAGGAAAGCTGCACTTCCTGCCACACCGAAAGCACTTTATACGCTTCGCTGTATGACACATCGTCAGGGATTCTGTATCTTCCCCTCAGATATTCATACACTTCTGTTGCGATAATGTCTTTGATTTCCTGATTTGATGTTTCATCAGTAATCTCATATTCTTTATATTCATCGATTTCAGAGAAATTTTCTTTTATGTATGTATAAAACTTATCACCAGACGTATAAAGCCTTGAAGGTATATACATATTGCTCAGCCATCTTTCAAGGCGAACCTGCTCGATATCCTCGTTCGTTGTGGAAAAGTCAAATGATGCCTTTCCCTCTTCGTCATGGCGTATGCTAAACGACACTGAAACTGTTCCACCGTTGTCTTCAACAAGCTCAATGGTTTTTCTTATAACCTGTGTATACATGTCGCCGTTTGTCCATTTGTTTTCCCTGTCCTCATCACTTGAGTATCCTGTAAGGCTTTTGGATGAGTCTTTGTAGAAAACGACCTGATAACTGTTCTGGTCATAAGCCATCGGAATGCCGCTTGAGTCCATGATGGTGCCTCGGTTGCCTGTTATGCGAAGGTCGCGCTCAAGGTCTGCAGCCGAGCCTTCGGCATATTCCTCGCCCTGCCTGTACTGAAGGTCAAACAACCCGAAAATAAGTATCACAAAAAGCAGCACATATGCGATTGCCACCATTATATATCTGTCGGAAAATAGTTTCTTCATTGTTAATACCTCTGGATATAAGGCACGGAGCTGCGCTTTTCACTGATAGCTATAAGCCTTGTTACAATGATAAATATCAGCGCCGCAAAAAGCCCTGTCTCCACTGCCGAAACTAGAGTTCTTAAAAAAGTTCCCCAGCTGATAAATATATCGTATCTTGCAAAATACATGGTAAGAATCATCCATAAATCATTTACAAGATGTGCAAATGCCGCAAAAATCATAGCCATTATAAAATGCCTGCTGTTTATTTCTTTTTTAGCCATTGAAATTAAAAATCCGATTATCACCGGAATAAGCGCTGAGATGCCCACTGCACTTCCAGCCATAAAATCAACCATCAGCCCGCCGAAAAATCCCATCGAAAGCGCAGCCCAGGGTCCGTACACCATGGCAAAAACTATTGTAAGCGAAATTATTATATTCGGCGCAATAGCAACTGCTCCGAATGCGGGAAAGCCGGCTATCTGAAGAAGATAGCCTATAATAGCCAGTATAACAGAGCCTATAACAGCACCGACCATTATCCGTTGCTCCCTTCGCCGTCTGTGTTTTCTTCCTGTCCTGCGTCCTCTGCAGTTTCAGCATTCTCAGCATTTTGCTGTGCTGCCTCCGCAGCCGCTTCCTCTTCTTTTTCCTTCTGGATTTCGGCAAGCTCTTCAGCGGATGTTTCCTCTGTAATAATCAACACTTCCTCGATGCGCCTGAAGTCAACCGAAGGAATGATTTTGGCATACGCCACCGTTCCCGACTCATATACAACCTCTTCAACTTCGCCGACTATAATTCCCTTGGGGTATATTCCGCCAAGGCTTGAAGACAACACCAAGTCGCCGGGGATTAAATCCGCATCATTGGGAAGCAGATCAAGATGGCAGATGGGAGTAATGCTTTCAGGATCGCTCGCGCCTCTAACTATTCCCTGGTCTCTTGAGCGCTCGACAACGCCGGCCGCTGCGCTTCTGGTGTCAATAATAGTTATAACCTGAGAGGTTGTGTTGTTTACTTCTATTATTCTTCCAATAAGTCCGTTCTGATTTGCAACGGCCATGTCCACTTCTATGCCGTCATTTGAGCCTCTGTTTATGGTAAACTCCATAAACCAGCTGCCGGGATCTTTGGCGATAACTTTCGCATTTATGTATTTATACTCGGGATTGTCCTCGGCAAATCCCAAAAGCTCAGTCAGTCTTTCGTTTTCAAGCTTCAGGTTTTCAAGCTGCTGGTTTTCAAGCTCCAGCTGCAAAACGCGGCTTTTAAGCTCTTCATATTCCCTGTCCACCTGCCTAAGCGCAAAAAGACGCTGGAAGAAATCTTTAATTCCGCCCGAAGCGTTGTATGTGCCTTCAACAGCCGGCTCCGCAACAGCGACAGCCACATTTTGAATCGCATGCGCAGCGCTTTTTTTGGAGTTATACGTTGTTACTACCAAAAATATAATCACAACTATAAGGGACAAGAATGCTATCCACTGTATTAGTTTGCCTCTGTTTCTCATGTGTACTCCTTTTATCCTGCGTCAATCAGTGCCTGTTTCTTGATTTCTTCAGATCTTCAAGCTGCTCTGCTATCAGTCCGCCTCCGAGCGCAACGCAGTCCAGCGGTGTTTTCGCAACCTTTGCTCTTATTCCTATGTCGTTATAAATCCTGTCAGCCATTCCGCTTAAAAGCGATCCGCCGCCCGTTAAAGTTATTCCGTTTTGCAGTATATCCTCGGCTATTTCAGGCGATATATTTTCCAAAAGCGCCCTTATCTCAAGCACGATTGTATCCACTGTGTTGCTTATGGCATTGCACACTTCCCGGGATGTTATCTCAACGCTCTGCGGCGCTCCCGAATCCGCACCTCTGCCGCGAACATTTATAGAGGCAGTTCCTCTTGCTTGTGTTGCGGAGCCAAATTCAATTTTTATCTGCTCGGCAACTTTGTCGCTTATTATAACATTATATTTTTTGCGCACATAAAACGCTATGTCGCGGTCCAGATGGCTTCCGCCCACTCTTATCGAGCGGCTCTCAACTATTTGGCTAAGTGAAACAATCGCAATCTCCGTTGTTCCTCCTCCGATATCCACGACCAGAGAGCCCACCGGCGAATTAACCGGAAGCCCGGCCCCTATCGCTGCAAGCATAGGCTGCTCGGCGATTACAACTTCTCGCGCACCTGCATCTTTCATCGCTTTTTTTAGTATCTGCTTTTCTCTTTCGCTGGAAGAGCTGGGGATGCCGACAACAACGTTCGTTGCAGCCCCTATAATCGAGCGTTTGTTTAAAGCCTTTGCAAGAAGAATCGACAGCATTCCCTCTGCCGTCGCTACATCGTCAATAACACCTTCGCGTACAGGATACAGCGCCAGAACCCCCGCAGGAGTTTTTGAAACCATTGATGCCGCCTTAGTGCCGACTGCCAGAACTTCTCTAAATTCATCGTCGGTTACAGCCGCGACAGAAGGCTCTCTTAAAACTATTCCCTGTCCGGCAACATAAATAACAATGTTGACTGTTCCCAAATCAACAGCAACATTTTTTCTAAACAGCGCCATCAGCCTCTCCCAATATCATATATATCAAGTTTTCTAAGCTCACCCATGATTTTTGCTATAGGAAAGCCCATAACATTATAAAAATCACCTTCTATCCTGTCAACCAGAACAGCACCGAAACCCTGTATGCCGTATGCTCCGGCTTTGTCCATCGGCTCATCCGTTCCTATATACCAATGTATAAAATCATCGCTTAAAGGATTAAAATGAACCTTTGTTACCTCATGGAACAATGATTTTTTGCTGCTTGTCTGTATGCACACTCCCGTATATACTTCATGCCAGTTTCCCGACAGCTTTTTAAGCATTAAAAAAGCTTCATCTTTGTCTTTCGGCTTTTCAAGAACATGGCTTCCCAGAGAAACTATAGTATCCGCTGCGATGACAGCGCTGTACGGATGAATATTTATAATTTCCTCAGCCTTTTTCTGCGCTATTGTTTTTGATATATCCTCCGGCAAAAGCCCTGCTTCATACGACTCATCACCCTGAGGCGACACAGCCTGAAACTCCACGCCGAGGCTTTTTAAAAGCTGCCTTCTTCTCGGCGAGCTGGATGCCAGTATTATCTTAGTCTTCTCTCCCAATCCCTAATCCTCTCAATTTCCATTAAGTAACATTATCTTAACAATATTATAATAGCTCTGTAATCTATAAGCAAGCCGATTGACTTTAATTCATACACTATTAACAACAGTCCGCGCTTTCTATTTACCCGCTCTGTTCGGCTTCATCATTCAGCTCTTCTTCTTTTTTCTCGCTGAGCTTGGATTTTCCGCTTAGTATGTAGTTTCTTATAAGCAGCTTTATTACAGCTGCAATCGGTACAGACAGCAGTATTCCCCACACTCCGAAAAGCCCGCCGCCGACAATAACCGAAACGAGAACCCAAAACGGCGAAAGCCCCATTTTGTCGCCGATGAAAAACGGCTGGAATATATAAGCGTCCAGTATCTGAATAAGAAGTATCGAGCCAAGCACCCATAACGCTAATATCGGGCTTTCAAGCAGCGTTATTAGAACAACGGGAACAGCGCCGATAATAGGCCCTATAAAAGGAACTGCATTGGTAATTGCTATAATCAAAGCAAGGAAAGTGGAATACGGCGCGCCTATAATCAAAAACGCAGCTTGGCACAAAACAAAAATCAAAACCATCTGAACAAGCTTTGCGCTTATGTATCTTCCAAAAACCCAGTCAACAGACTTTAAAAATCCTTTGATTTTGTCTGTCTTTTCCTCGCCGAGATAAACATTTGATGTAATTTCCACTTCATTTGCAATCTTCTTTCTACCCGCTATAACATAAAAGGATATGATAATAGCAAGCACTGCTTTTGCGACAGCCGAAATCACTGAGAATGTAAATATCGCAACACCTGACACTATGGAAGTCAGGATCTCTCCAAGGCCTTCTTCCAAAGAGGCAAGACCTTCCTGTATCGCATTCTGGGAATAGTCATTGTGAATAAGCTCAGAAGGCTCAACTTCTTCAATATACCAGTCATAAACCGACTCATAATAATCCGGCAGATTTTTTATAAGCTCGCCCACATTTTCGGCGATTGCCGGAACAACGCCGTATATAAATCCAAACACAGCTCCCACCACGATAACTACAACTCCAAGCAGTGAAAGCATTCTGACAAGCTTCGAGCGTTTAGGCTTTTTAAACAGTTTCTTAAGACCTTTTTCAAAAAGGTTTGAGGCAGGCAGCAGAATATATGCAATCACAAGTCCCGCAATTACAGGTTTTATTGCGTTATATAAAAACTTTAAGGCAGAAGTAAATGACGTCCACAGGTTTTCGGATGCTCCTATAAGCTTTGATACAATCATAAGCAGAGCGCCGGTAATTAAAACATATACCGCAATCTTCGTATACTTAGGGTCGCCTTTTGGCAATTTCATAGCTATTTACCTCCCCGTCCTATGGATCCTATCTGAACTGCGCGTTCGCTTACAGCGTATATTTTGACTTCTCCGTTGTCAAACACCAAAGGATATTCTTCAAATGAATCCTCATACATTTCGAAATCATGCTTTTCATAGGATGAAAGATAGATGTAATCAATGCCTTCATCGCTCATAATTGTCTGCCTTATTTCAGGCTGGGTAAACATCATGTTAAGAGTGTTGTACCTTTCAGTCAGATCAAAGCCATGAAAGAAAAGATACGATGTGCTTCCCATATATATGTTGCGCCCTGCAAGTGCCGCAGGTGCGTTGAGATGCTGCAATCCGGTCATAAAAAGGGCATCCGAAGGCGTGTTTTCATCAATCGCGCGAGCTGCTTCCACATGATCGGGCGAAAACAGCATATACTGCCCGTTGCTTTTTAGCTCTCTTGCGATGGTGAGCGATGCCGATGCGAAAAAAAGCACGGACAAAACAATAGCCACACTGCGTTTAATCCAGTTAAACTTAATTTTGCTGAGCGCAAACCTTACAAAATCACCAACGATGATACAAATTACCATGTACCACACAAGCAGTAGTTTGTTGTTGTCATAAAAGTTTGGCTGAAATACCATGATTTCTGCGATTGTATATATAAGCATAGCGCCGGCAAACGGTATAAGATATTTCTTTCTTCCCCAGATAAAAGCCGGAATAATAAGAATAAAAGGAACACCGATATTTATTACCCAGAATTTAAGCCACGGCCATCCGTTGTTTACCCAGTCAAAATGCTTTTTCACAAACCCGTGGGACTGGTTGAATATCCAGAAAAACAGCTGAGGCGTTGCAAGGACTATAACAGGCAGAAGGAACGCTAAGAATCCACCGATGTATCTGTTTGGATCAATGCTTTTCACAAAAAGTCCGGTGATAAGCGCGCCTGCGCAAAGTATTCCAAGCGCCAGAAACGAGTGTGTGTGTATCATCGGCATGAGACCCGCAACTACACCTGCGAAGATTAGCTCTTTATTTGCTATGAAGAAGTTTTCGGAAAGCTCGGCTTTTGCAAGCTTGTTCTTCATTCCGGTATATAAAACAAACATACACGGGATTAAAACGCTCCAACCCATAAGAGACGTGCGCTGAGGCACCATCATGTCGCAGATGACATTTACCCAGCGTAGGTTCATGTCGGGAAGATTTGTGGGTGTTTTATAAAATCCAGTGAATATCGCCTTAAATGTTTCGCTGTCTCCGAGGAAATATATAAACCCAAGGCCTCCTGTTATAAAAAACAAAAGCACTGCCCATACTGCCGATTTGTTGTTTCCTGAAACTTTCTTAGCCAGCATGAAAAATCCCGCAAAGCAGGAGTAGCTCATCACAAGCGAAGGCAGTATTACGCTCCACCTTAGCGGTGTGCCGAATAGATACAGCGTCGCAGACATCGAGTTTACAAGGAACGGATAGCTGAGCCTTGCCCCCGGCAAAATGGAATACTCAGGCGGAAAAACACCCTGACGCGCGATGGATGTAATCATTCCGAGGTGCATTGCCAGGTCGCCGTATGTGGACTGTCCTCCGTAGTACGCGCTGTTTTTTCCGACAATAACATGTCCCCAGAAAAGGGCAAGAATCAAAATCATCAAAGGAACTGCTACCGCATAGAGGACTTTTTCTTCCTGCTTGTCATGATTTGACCACATTTTGTTTATGAAGTCGGTTTTTTTGTTATGAAAATATGCCCATGCTCCGCATCCTATGGCAACTATGTTAAATACCAGAAGGTTTGTAAACACGGTGAATCTGCCGAATATCAGTGCCGCGGCAGCAGGCGCCCAAGCACAGATAACAGAACCGATGCTAAGGCCTATAACGATAATCTGATGTCTTTTATAGCCGTTTAAAAGGATAGCGGCAATCACTATCCCACACAGCAAGAATACGAAGTATAATAAAACTCCCGTCATTTAATCTCTTCTATCTCCTTAAGCCAGATATTGCTGGATGCATCCGAAGGCATCCTTAAATCGCCCCGCGGCGACAGAGAAACAGTACCGACCTTCGGGCCGTCCGGCATACAGCTGCGTTTAAACTGCTGCGAGAAAAACCTAGATACGAATATTTTAAGCGTAGATATTATCTCACCGCTTTCTGCTATTCCGCTGAATGCGTGCTTTGCCATAAAGTACAGCTTCTTTGGCGATGCGCCGCCCTCAAGCATGTGATAGAGGAAAAAGTCATGCAGGTCGTATTTGCCCAGCACTTCCTCAGTCTTCTGCGCGATTTTGTCACCGTCAGCAGGAAGAAGCTCGGGTGATATCGGAGTGTCCAAAATATCCTTTACAGTCTCGAATATCTCGCCGCCTATTTCCTCCGCCATGTAATGCGTTAGCGATTTTATAAGCGTCTTTGGGATGGAGCAGTTGACATTATACATGCTCATATGGTCCGCATTATATGTGCACCAGCCGAGCGCGAGCTCTGAAAGGTCGCCGGTGCCCAGTGCGACACCGCCTTCCATGTTGGCAACATTCATTATTATCTGCGTGCGCTCCCTTGCCTGCGCATTTTCGTATGTAATGTCAAGTGTTTTTCCATCGTGCCCGATGTCATTCAAATGCGATTTTGCAGCATCTGAGATGTTTATCTCGCGCAAAGTACATCCCAACTCTTGGGCAAGTATCTGAGCGTTGTTTTTGGTGCGTCCTGTGGTGCCAAATCCGGGCATTGTGATGGCTGTAATACCCTTTGTGTCCCAGCCTTCTTCAATAAAAGCGCGATATGCAACCAGAAGGCAAAGCGCAGAGTCCACGCCGCCGGATATGCCAAGCACAGCTTTTTTTGTGCCAATGTGCGAAAGCCTTTTTATAAGCCCCGATGTCTGAATCGCCGTTATCTCTTTAAGCCTTGAAATCTTTTCGTCTCCGGCCGGCACAAAAGGATGATGCGGTATGAATCTTTTAAGCTCTTTTATCCCGCTATGGTCAAGCGAATAATAGATTTCAGTCTGAGGATCATAAAAATCTTTAAAGAAAGTCGTGTTGCGCCTGCGCAGAAAGCGTATTCGCCCTATATCGGTGTCAGCTACAATAAGCTGTTCATCGCGGAATCTCTCGCCTTCCTTTAACGCCTGTCCGTTTTCAAAAATACCAGTGTATCCGGAAAATACAACATCGGTTGTCGATTCAGACCTTGACGCACCTGCATATACATATGTGCACATAAGCCGCCCCGACTGCTGGGAAATTAGCGCTCTGCGGTAGGAGTGCTTTGTAACAACCTCGGTGCTTGCCGAAGGATTGAAGATGATCTCGCATCCCATCATCGCAAGCGCGGATGATGGAGGCTCCGGAGCCCACAGGTCTTCACACACTTCTATACCATAACAAAGCTCGCCTTCTTCCGTTTTGGCATTAAAAACCATACCCAGCGAAGAAGGCACTTCCCTGTCGCACAAAACCACGGTTTCCGGCATGTCATAGCCCGAAGAAAACCATCGTTTTTCATAGTATTCGTTGTAGTTTGGTATATAGGTTTTCGGCACAACGCCTAAAATGTTTCCGTCCGCAACTGCGACCGCACAGCTAAAAAGCCTGCCGCCAGCGGTTATCGGCATTCCGACTATCGCGGTAATTCCGCCGGTGTGCGGAATAATTTCGCGCAGAGCATCCTGCGCGGATTCAATCAGCCTGTCTTGCAAAAAGAGGTCGGCACATGTATATCCCGTAATGCAAAGCTCGGGAAAGCATATTATATATGCACCTTCGTCTTTAGCCTTTGTTATGTGTTTTATTATTTCTTTGGAGTTAAACTCAGTGTCTGCGACTTTAATCTTCGGAGAAGCTGCCGCAATCCTGAAAAATCCGTAATTTAACATATTATCACCTAAAATTTATGCCTCATATACATGAAGCAATCTCAGGTAATTATATCACAGCGTACTGTTTTTTTACAATTTTTACGGCATATTTATTCACGCTCTACTCATAGAATGCGTGAATGAGCATCCTGTTTCCGTTTGAGCTTTCAACATCAATTGAAAATGTGAGTATCACGCAATCGGAAGTAGGCACATATTCCGAATCAAACATTGATTTTTCAAGAAGAAGGTCTATAAATTCCCTTTTGCTATCCTGAGCCACAGGTGACGTATATTCCTCGTCGTCGTCTTCTATGTGCACCGAAAACAACCTGAAATCATACTTGCCGTATAATGTCTCAAGCACAATTAAGGTGTTATAGTCAAAATATTCTTCCTGTGCGTACTTGGTAAGGCTTTTTAGCTGCCTTCCGCCAATGTTGTTATATCCGTAGATTACAATATTGCCGGCTTCTCTTATATAGCTGAAGTCGCTTCTGTAATCAAAGTAAACAGAGCCGTAATCATTTGAATTAAGATTTAAATCATAAAGCTGGAAGTAGTAATTGTCCTTCCACTGCAAAACTACAGTGTCGAGCCCCAGTCCCGGGATATATACCCATGCTTTAACATGCTCGCCTGCGGGGACAACATTCATAAGGTCATAAGACATGTCGGGATTTATAGTAGGCGACGGTCGAACCGTGGGAGTTGGCGTTATAACTTCTGTGGGAGAAGGCGTCGCGGTAACGACATACGGCGTAGCCTCTATCATCTGCATGTCTTCTTCGGTAGGCGCGAAAATCCACACTATAAAGCTGTAAAACCCATAAAGTCCGCCTACAATAACGGCTATCACACCAAGCAATTTAAGCCAAGGAGGTATTCTTCTTGGCTCATACATTTCCACTCCGTATTTAACTTTTATGGTTTTTCTGGGCATTAACGGTGTTTAAGCCTGTCCACAGCCTCCAGGGTTTTTTTGTAGGTTCCAAATCCAGTAAGCCTGAAGAATCCTTCTCCGAACTTGCCGAATCCCGAACCGGGTGTTCCTACTATCTGGAATTCGTTGAGCAGGTGGTCAAAGAACTGCCATGAGTTCATAACGCCCGGGGTTTTAAGCCATATATAAGGGCTGTCCACGCCACCGTAAACATCATATCCCATGGATTTGAAGCAGTCTCTTATAGTCTGTGCATTGCGTCTATAATACTCGATGTTTTTGTCTATCTGCTTTTTGCCTTCATCGCTGTAGCAGGCAAGAGCAGCCTTTTGGATTATGTATGACACGCCGTTAAACTTTGTTGCGTGACGTCTGTTCCACATCTTGTTTAATGAAAGCGTGCCGCCTTCCTTCATGTGAACGCGAAGGTTTTTAGGCACTATTGTGTAAGCGCAGCGAACGCCGGTAAAGCCTGCTGTCTTTGAAAAGCTCCTGAATTCCACAGCGCACTCTTTTGCGCCGTCGATTTCATAAATACTTCTCGGAATGCCTTCGGTTGTCACAAAACGCTCATATGCTCCGTCAAACAAGATTACAGAGCCGTGTTTTTGTGCGTACTTAACCCACATCTCTAATTCTTCGCGGGTCATTGCTGTTCCTGTCGGATTGTTCGGCGAACAAAGATATATTATATCCACCTTGCGGAAAGGCAGCTGCGGTGCGAAGTTGTTTTCTTCAAGGCACGGAAGAAACCTGAGTTTTGAAAACTGACCGTCGGGACTTACTTTGCCTGCATTTCCTGCAAAGATATTGCTGTCGCGGTATACGGGATAAACAGGATCGGTAAGCGCTATAATGTTTCCCGTTCCAAAGAGATCTGTAAAGTTTGCAGTGTCGGATTTTGCTCCGTCCGATATGAACACTTCGCATTCTTCAAGCTCCACTCCCAGCGGATTGTAGTCATTTTCTATGATTGCTTTCTTTAAAAACGAAAATCCCGTGTTGGGCGGATATCCCTCAAAAGTATCCGAGCTTCCCATTTCATCCACAGCTTCATGGAGTGCGCTGAGAACTGCATCCGGAAGGGGCAGCGTCACATCGCCGATTCCAAGCTTTATGATATCTGCATCGGGGTTTTTCTCTGAATATTCAGCCACTTTCTCCGAAATGGTCTGAAATAGGTAGTTGTTTTTAAGTAAATCAAAATTACCGTTAGCGTTAAACATTGGTTTACTCCTTCTTATATTTTTCTTATATTTTATATTTCTATTTATTTAAAAATCTATTTCCATCTCGCCGGAGAAAACCTCTTCGGCAGGGCCTGTCATAAATACATCGCCGCCGTCATACTCTATGGTGAGAGTTCCGCCGGGCGAGTGCATGTTAACGCGGTTTTTTGTAAGCCCTTTTTTAATGCAAGTAACCGCCGCCGCGCAGATTCCCGTTCCGCAGGACAGTGTTTCGCCGCTTCCTCGCTCAAAAATTCTTATATTGCAGTTTTCGTCGTCCACGAGCTCCACAAACTCAATGTTGCATCGCTCAGGGAAGATCTCATCGCTTTCAAACATAGGCCCTATTGTATTTACAGGATAATTTTTCACATCATCCACAAACATCACAGCATGCGGATTGCCCATAGAAACACAGTGAAGCTCATATTCCTTGCCTTCCCTTTCAACTTTTACTCCAAAACAGGGATCAAGAGTTGTCGGAATATCCTTAGGTTCAAGTATGGGCGCTCCCATATTGACCCGCGCAGCTTTCACTTTGTCATTCTCGTCAGGAAACATATCGATATATTTTATGCCCGATCGCGTTTCCAAAGACATTTCAAGGCCTTTTACCATGTTACGGTCATAAACATATTTTGCAATGCATCTTGTAGCATTGCCGCACATGTTGCCTTCTGATCCATCGATATTAAACATGCGCATCCTAAAGTCCGCAACATCCGAAGGCAGGATTAGAACGATACCATCGCCGCCCACGCCAAAATGTCTGTCCGACATTATGACTGCCGCTTTTTCGATGTCGGGAAGCGTAACCTTTGAGCCGTCTATATATACATAGTCGTTTCCCGCGCCATGCATTTTTACAAAAGGTATTTTCATAGCTTATCCTTTAATCCTTCATCAGGTATTCATCTGCCTGCTCGGCAGCTTTTCTTCCTTCCAATATACCCCATATGACAAGTGACTGTCCACGTCTGTAGTCGCCTGCTGTAAAGACATTTTCTTTTGACGTAGAATAATCTTCGCCGGGTTTTACGCCGAACGCATCCATAAGGTAGTTTTCAGGACCTAAAAAGCCCATGCTCAAAAGAACGAGGTCGGCAGGATATGTTTTTTCAGTCCCTTTGATTGGAACGGGGCTTGGGCGTCCGCCGCCTTCGGGGAACTCCCAGTTTATAAGCACAGTGTCTGCTGACACGACTTTTCCGTCCTTGCCGTTAAACTTCAGCGTATTTATCTCATATGTCCTAGGATCTTTGCCTTGGGTATATATTGCTTCCTGTTGGCCGTAGTCCGTCTTTTTAACGGCGGGCCAGCGCGGCCACGGATTGTTTTCCGTGCGCTCTTCAGGAGGTTCAGGCATGATTTCAAACTGCTCAACATGCTCAGCTCCGCAGCGGATGGAAGTTCCCACACAGTCGTTGCCTGTGTCGCCGCCGCCGATTACTATAACATTTTTGCCTTTAAGCATGTCCTTTAAAGCGTCATATCCGTCATTTATAAGCATTTTTGTTGTTTTCTTTAAAAAATCAACAGCAAACTCGATGCCCTCAAACTCACGTCCGGGGATTTTGAGATCGCGGGGCGCTGTTGCTCCACCGCAAAGTATAACAGCATCGTATTTTTCGTTCATTTCCTCTGCTGTAATGTCTTTTCCCACATCGCAGGAAGTGATAAACTCAACTCCGAGTTTTTCCATGATGGCTACGCGTCTGTCGATGACCTTTTTGTCAAGCTTCATGTTGGGTATTCCATACATCAAAAGCCCGCCGATTTTGTCGTCGCGTTCGTATACAGTAACTTCATGACCGAGCTGACAAAGCCTCCATGCAGCAGAAAGCCCTGCAGGACCTGAGCCTACAACAGCCGCTTTTTTGCCTGTTGTTCGGGAAGGCTTTCCGCCTTCTTCCACCCAGCCTTCTTCAAAAGCCTTTTCGGTTATAGTATATTCATTGTATTTTATTGTGACAGCTTCGCCGTTTAATGCGTTTGTGCATGCTCCCTCACACGGTGCAGGGCACACTCTGGCTGTCATCTCCGGAAGAATGTTTGTAGCCGCCAAGCGGTCCCATGCGCCTTTAAAGATGCCTCGGTACAAAAGCTCATTCCATTCGGGGATGTGGTTATGGTTCGGGCACCCCGAAACGGCACGGTCAAATATTATTCCGCTGTGGCAGAAAGGTATTCCGCAGTCCATGCAGCGAGCCGCCTGATTGCGCTGTGCATCTTCATCAAGAGGGATAACAAACTCGTCAAAGTTTTTAAGCCTCTCCTCCGGCTCAATCCATTTCGAGCCCTCTCTGTTATATTCAAGAAATCCTGTCGGTTTTCCCATCGTTTCCTCCTAAAGTATGTCCAAATATGTTATTTAGCTCCGACTTTGCGTTCAAACGCAACCGTCAGCATTTCCATTCCTTCAAGCCCTTCGGCCTTAGCGTTCTCAATTTCGTTTAGCATCTGTTCATAATCCAGCGGAAGAACTTTAACAAACTTCTTGATTGAATTATTCCAGTCGCCTATTATTTTATCAGCCACTTCAGAGCCTGTGTAAAGCTTGTGATTTTTGATAAGCTCATGAAGCTTTATCTGCTCGTCATTGTCGGAAATATCGGTAAGCGATACCATCTCCATGTTGCAGTGTTCCGCAAAATCGCCCGCTTCATCGTATACATAAGCAACACCGCCGGACATTCCTGCAGCGAAGTTATATCCAACCGAACCGAGTATTACGGCAATACCGCCTGTCATGTATTCACAGCCATGGTCGCCGACGCCTTCAACAACAGCGGATACGCCCGAGTTTCTTACGCAGAATCTCTCACCCGCAAGACCGCGGATGTAAACTTCGCCGTCTGTTGCGCCATAGCAGGCAACGTTTCCGATTATTGTGTTTTCCTGAGCCACATAGCTTGCATCATCAGGCGGATAGATCACAACTTTACCTCCGCAGATGCCTTTTGCCACATAGTCGTTTGCATCACCAACAAGCTCGAGCGATATACCCTGCGGTATAAATGCACCAAAGCTCTGTCCGGCTGTACCATGGAATTTGTACTTAATCTGGTCTTTTTCAAGCCCGTAGTTGCCGTATCTTTTTGCAAGCCACGCTCCAAGCCTTGTGCCTGTTGTGCGCTCTTCGTTGCATGTGTCCATTTCAATCTCGACAGTCTGGCCTGTCTGAACCAATGCTTCAATAGCCGCGAAATAGTGTTCCCACTCAGAAGCTCCGGCAAGCGGTGCCATGTGTTTTTTCTTGATTGGTGTCGGATTATAAAGCACGGATGAAAGGTCAACCGTTGCCGCTTTGCCGCTCAACCCTTGTTTCTGTCGCAGTATTTCAGCATGGCCTATCATCTCATCAAGCGATCTGAATCCAAGCTCTGCCATAATCTCGCGAAGATGTTCAGCGATAAATATCATGCAGTTTTCCACATATTCAGGTTTACCTGAGAAGAATTTTCTCAGCTCAGGGTTTTGTGTCGCAACGCCGACAGGGCATGTATTAAGGTTACACACACGCATCATTATGCATCCGAGAGATACAAGAGGCAGTGTCGCAAATCCATATTCCTCCGCACCCAGCAGAGCAGCGATTGCAACGTCGCGTCCGGACATCATCTTTCCGTCAGTTTCAAGAAGCACTCTTTCGCGAAGCCCGTTCATCTGAAGAGTCTGGTGTGTTTCAGCTACGCCAAGCTCCCACGGAAGTCCTGCGTGGTGAATTGAAGTCCTGGGCGACGCTCCTGTTCCTCCGTCATAACCCGAAACAAGGATAACGTCAGCTTTACCTTTTGCTACACCGGCTGCAATAGTGCCTACGCCGATTTCGGAAACCAGCTTAACGTTAACGCGAGCCGCAGGATTGGCATTCTTTAAGTCATATATAAGCTGTGCCAAGTCCTCAATTGAATATATATCATGGTGGGGCGGCGGTGAAATAAGTCCAACACCCGGTGTGGAGTTACGCACTTTCGCAATCCAAGGATACACTTTGTGTCCCGGAAGGTGTCCGCCTTCGCCGGGTTTAGCACCCTGTGCCATTTTAATCTGTATTTCCTGAGCGCTTGAAAGGTAGTGCGCTGTAACGCCAAATCTTCCCGATGCCACCTGTTTTATGGCAGAACATGCAAGGTCACCGTTTTCATCCACTTCAAAGCGTTTCGGGTCTTCCCCGCCTTCGCCCGAGTTGGATTTTCCCTTGAGTCTGTTCATGGCGATTGCCATGCAGGTGTGCGCTTCCTCTCCGATGGAGCCGTAGCTCATCGCACCAGTTTTAAAGCGGGTTACTATGCGCTCCATAGGCTCCACTTCATCAAGCGGAACAGGCTGTCTCAGGCTGTTGTTAAACTCAAGCAATGAGCGCAATGTATTAATCTGCTCTTCTTCGCTTGAAAGTTTCTCATAATATTGTTTATAAAGGCTGTAGTCTCCCTTGCGCACCGCCTGTTGGAACAGATGGATTGTTTCGGGGTTATACATATGCACTTCGCCTTCGGCTTTATATTGAAAGATACCACCTGATTTAAGCGGATCATTTTTAAGTGCACCGTAAGCTACGTTGTGACGTTTTGCCGTCTCATCCGCAATATGGCTCATTTCAAGCCCTTCGATGCGGCTTGCAGTTCCGGTGAAGTATTTGTCTATAACTTTGCTTGATATACCAAGTGCTTCAAAAACCTGAGCGCCCTGATATCCGGCAACAGCCGATATGCCCATCTTGGACATTATCTTGACTATTCCCTTAACAATAGCTTTTATATAGTTGTGAACAGCCTTTTCGCCGTCGATTCCTTCTACATAGCCCGTTTTTTCAAAGTCGCGGACGATTGAGTATGCAAGATACGGATGAACCGCTGCCACACCGTAGCCGACTAAAGTCGCAAAATGATGCACTTCATATGGCTCAGCTGAATCAAGCACGATGTCCACTCTGCCGCGCAAGCCCTGACGAATCAGGAAATGATGCAGTCCGGAAACTGCAAGAAGTGCGGGTATTCCGGCTTTCTTGTCGCAGAATCCTCGGTCGGACAGCACAAGGATTGTGCTTCCGTTCTCCGCTGCAGTCTGCGCATCCATAAACATGCTGGAAAGCGCAGCTTCCAATCCTTCGCCTCCGCGCTCAACATCATAGAGCATTGAAAGCTTTGTAACCTTGAATCCGTCTTCGTTAAGCGAAAGTATTTTAGCGTATTCTTCGTCATCTATAATCGGAGAATCAATTCTCAGTTTGCGGCAATTATCGCCTAAATCGCTGGTAAACTGTCCTGATGAACCGAGAAACACCTCAGTTCCTGTAACGATTTCTTCGCGCAGCGCATCAATCGGCGGGTTTGTAACCTGCGCAAACAGCTGCTTAAAGTAATTGTAGAGAGGCTGATACTGCTCGGACAGCACCGCAACCGGCGTGTCCATGCCCATGGCTGCAATCGGCTCTTTGCCGTCCTGTGCCATAGGAACGAGTATCGAGTTAATAGCCTCGTATGTGTATCCAAACGCTTTGAGAGCCGTTCCGAGTTCTGCATTTTCAATCGGTGCTTCTATAATATCCACAGCTTTAATGTCATCGATTAGCATGCGGTATTCTTTTAGCCAGTCC
Organism: Christensenellaceae bacterium; assembly: GCA_963677605.2. GTDB lineage: Bacteria > Bacillota > Clostridia > Christensenellales > UMGS416 > JAGLOK01. The sequence continues at coordinate 1,449,829 of CAXXDX010000006.1, forward strand.
TGATACGGATAGCGCATTGCATAGTCCTGCTTTACCTCGTGGTCAAGCATCACTTTTCCGTTTTTGGTGTCAACCAATACCATCTCGCCGGGACCCAGACGTTTCTTGGAAACAATTTCGCTTGCCGGAATGTCCAAAACACCCGCTTCGCTTGCAAGCACTACGCGTCTGTCTTTAGTCTGCAAAAAGCGCGCCGGACGAAGGCCGTTACGGTCGAGTATCGCTCCCGCAAAATCGCCGTCTGAAAAACAGATGGCAGCAGGGCCGTCCCACGGTTCCATTATGTTGGCATTATATTCATAAAAAGCCTTCATTTCAGGCGATATATCTATAGCCTTTGACCATGCCTCCGGTATCATCATCAAGAGAACCTGAGCCATCGGCCTTCCCTGCAGGCTTAAAAACTCCATACAGTTGTCAAACACTGTAGAGTCGGAGCCTTCCTCGTCCAACACTGGAATTACTGCATCGCGGACGTTTTTAAATACTCCGCCGTCATTTACCTGCTCGCGCGATTTAAACCAGTTTTTATTTCCGCGAAGTGTGTTTATCTCACCGTTATGGGCAATAAAGCGACAGGGCTGCGCTCTGTCCCATGAAGGGAATGTGTTTGTTGAAAACCTTGAATGCACCACACAGATAGATGTCTGCATGTCTTCATCATCAAGGTCCGGGAAAAACTTTCTAAGCTGCCATGCGTGAAGCATTCCTTTGTATACAAGTGTTTTAGAAGAAAGTGATGAGAAATAGTAATCATCATTTCCTGCAAAACGTATTTTCTGCTCAAGCATGCGGCGAAGAACATAAAGCTTGTGCTCGAATCCGCCGTCCACCTTGAAATTACCTGCACCTGTTATAAACAGCTGGTAAAACTTCGGCATACAGTCGCGGGCTGCAGGGCCAGCATCAAAGTAGCTGTATGGTATGTTTCTGATATGCAAAAGATCAAAGCCCATATTAGAAATAATAGCCTTTGTTTCTTCCATAAGCTTTTCTCTGCGCTCATCATCTCTGGGCATAAAAAGCATCCCGACGGCATATTTGCCAAGTTCAGGAAGCTCAACATCATCTTTTTTCAATACTTTTCTTAAAAACTTATCGGGCATCGCCATAAGTATTCCTGCGCCGTCGCCCGTATCTTCTTCAGCACCTGTTCCGCCGCGGTGAACCAAACGCTCAAGAATCGTAAGTCCGTCATCGACTATATCTCTTGAAGCCTTTCCGTCCATCTGGGCAATAAAACCCATACCGCATGCGTCATGCTCATATTCGGGTCTGTAAAGCCCCTGTGCTTCTGGCCATTTTTCCATGCTATCCTTACCTCCAGTAATCTTACCAATATCTATAAAATTCTTTACCATCTGTGTCAATTACAGTCTGCGCCACCTCGCGGATCGGAACTCCCGTATCCATGGATGATTTCTGCAGCGCTCTGTATGCTTCAGGCTCGCTCATATCGTATTTTTCCATGAGAACAGCCTTGGCTTTTGCCACAATAGCGCGCCTGTCCAGAGTTTTCTGGAGCCTGTCGCGCTCGCGGGCTACGCCATAAAGTCTTTGTCTAAACCTCATTGCCATCTCAAATGCATTTTGCAGAACCATTTTTGAGACAGGTTTAACCAAACAAGTTATATCGTAACCGTCAAATTTGCTTTCTATATAAACTTTTTCGTCGGCGGATGTTATAAGAATGACGCTTGCAGTGCTCTTTTCCGCCAAATCCACAGACAAATCCAATCCGCTCATATCCGGAAGAGACGAGCTGCATAAAACTATGTCAAACTTCCTTACGGAAGCCGTTCTTATAGCATTACCTCCGCTGTGGCATACTGCCGTCACCCTGTGCCCCAACGAAGTAATTAACCTTTCTACTTGTGAGCATATCTTGCCCTGACGCATCACCAGCAGTATTTCGCCGGAAACCAAGTACGTCACCCCCTTTAACCCTAAAAAATGAGAAAAAAAATATTCCAACGGGTTCTTCGGGGGAGTATCTCCCCCGACAACCCTTTTAGTTTTAATATTCACTCAAATATTTATCAATTTCCCAGTCATAAACCTGTGTGCGGTATTCGTCCCACTCTTTAATCTTTGCCTTCACATAATCTTCCATGATGTGTTCGCCCAAAGTTGCGCGTACGAGTTCATCTTCCTGCATGCATTTTACTGCTTCGCAAAGGTCAGCCGGAAGGCTTTCAATGCCGGAAGCTGCGCGGTCTTCACCATTCATGTTGTAGATGTTGCTTTCAACCGAAGCCGGAGGAGTCATATCATTTTCTATACCGTCAAGTCCGGCAGCCAGCATACATGCGAGAGAAAGGTATGGATTGCAGGCAGGATCCGGATTGCGAAGCTCTATGCGTGTGCCTTCGTTTCTTGCAGCCGGAATACGGATAAGCGGTGAACGGTTTTTTGTTGCCCATGCAAGGTATACAGGAGCTTCATAGCCGGGCACCAAGCGCTTATAGGAGTTTATTATAGGATTAGTTATTGCTGCAAAGCTTTTTACATGCTTTAATACGCCAGCTATATAGTTATAGCAGACTTTTGACAGGCCAAGCTTGTCATTTTCATCATAAAAAGCATTTTTGCCGTCTTTTGAAAGAGACATGTTTGTGTGCATTCCCGAGCCGTTTATTCCAAAAATCGGTTTCGGCATAAATGTCGCATACAAACCATGGCGTTTGGCGATGGATTTAACAACCATCTTAAAAGTCATAATGTTATCTGCAGTTGTAAGCGCAGAATCATATTTAAAGTCAATCTCATGCTGTCCGTGTGCCACTTCATGGTGGGAGGCTTCAATCTCAAACCCCATCTCTTCAAGTGCCAGACACATGTCACGGCGGGCGTCTTCACCCAAATCGATAGGAGCTAAGTCAAAATATCCTGCATTATCATGTGTTATTGTTGTTGGTGCGCCGTTTTCATCCACCTGAAAGAGGAAGAATTCACACTCAGGGCCGACATTGAGCGAGTAGCCCATGTCTTCGGCTCTTTTAAGTGTCTTCTTTAATATATACCTTGGATCTCCTTCAAACGGAACTCCTTCTGAAGTGTAAACATCGCATATAAGGCGTGCCACGCGGCCCACCTGAGGGCGCCACGGGAATATCGCAAAAGTGTCCGGATCCGGCTTTAAGTACATATCGCTTTCTTCTATTCTTACAAAGCCCTCAATTGAAGAGCCGTCAAACATGCAGCCGCCATCCAAAGCTTTCTCAAGCTGTTCGATTGTAATAGCCACATTTTTCATTTTTCCAAAAACATCTGTAAACTGAAGTCTTATGAATTTTACATCATTGTCTTCCGCTAAACGGAGCACGTCTTTTTTAGTGTATTTTGACATATTTTCCTCCTATAATATAAATATATATCGTAAAGATTTGTGTAGTTTTTTTAGTAAAGATGTTGTTCCCTGTTTGTGCAAGATGAAAAAGTTTATCCTGCACTTTTAATCTATTATATACTTTATATTTGTTTTTGCAACCTAATTTTGAAAAAATAACTTTAAATTATTGCAAATTCAAATACAAACCAAGCTATGCTTTCCAGCATATGCCTTAAAGTCCAAGCATTCCGTTGTAAGCTGATATTCCATGCTCGACAACATCCAGCCCTTCCACTTCTTCGCGCCTGTGAACGCGAACCTTGACAGTGTGCTTTGCAATCTTGAAATATGCCGCCACCAAAGCAAGCGAAAATCCGCCGCATACCAGAACTCCCAAAGCCTGAATTCCAAGAAGGCTGAAGCCGCCGCCGTATAAAAGTCCGCCGTCTACAGCGAAGATTCCTACAAGTATTGTTCCCATCATGCCGCAGAATCCATGGACGGAAATAGCGCCGACCGGATCGTCAATAAAGAGCTTCCCGTCAATGGTTTCAACTACAAGCACCATAAGTATGCCGCAGATAACACCGATAGCTATAGCTCCGGGGCCGCTTATTACATCGCATCCGGCTGTTACTCCCACAAGCCCCGCAAGGCATCCGTTGAGCGTCATGCCTACATCCGCCTTTTTGTCCCTGAAATATGTAAACAGCATAGTCGCAAGAGCAGCAGCGGCACCGCCCAATATTGTGTTTACTGCCACAACGCCAATAAGTTCCGGCGCTGCCGAAAGTGTTGAGCCGCAGTTAAATCCAAACCAGCCAAACCATAAAAGCAGCACTCCAAGCGCTCCAAGAGGTATGGAATGTGCATGAATAGTGTTAACTTTCTTGCGTGTTGTGTACTTTCCGGCGCGCGCACCTACTATCTTAGCTCCCGCTAAAGCAGCAAAACCTCCGACTGCGTGAACTGCCGTGGATCCCGCAAAGTCATGAAACCCAAGCCTTGAAAGCCAACCGCCTCCCCATATCCAGTGACCTGTAATCGGATAGACAACAGAACACATAAACAGACAGAAAAACAGATAAACATTAAACTTTGTCCTCTCCGCCACAGCTCCCGAAACTATTGTTGCACATGTCGCGGCAAAAACAGCCTGGAAAAACCAGAAGACATTCATCGGAAGAGCAAACTCCCCGGCTTCATTTTTAATAAGGCTTGAAACAACTCCCGAATCGTTTATTCCAATACCTCCCCATCCCAGAATTCCTTTGCCCCAAACATCGTCGCCAAACATTAGCGAAAATCCAATAATATAATAGCAGATAGTTCCTATCGCTATTGTCATGAAATTTTTCATTATAATGTTTGCGGTGTTTTTTGACTGAGTAAATCCCGCTTCAACGCAGGCAAACCCTGCGTGCATTAAAAACACAAGTGCCGCAGCAATTATTACCCAGACGGTATTGACTGCCAATACCATTTCAGCTCCCATCTTAAATCCTCCTTTTTTGCATAAAAATAGACGCATTAATAAAAAAGGCGGCATTAAGCCGCCAATCTATTAAAACGCCTTTGTTTCAAATTTATTTGATTACCGCAATTATAACAAGGTGCATAATAATATGCAAGATAAAAAAATAATCCTGCAAATATCTGTGTCTGGTCTTCCAAAGCCTGTATTATAAGGATTATTTTGATTGTATATTGAATGTTGAGTGTTTTTTTTAATGCATAATAATGATATACTTTAATTATCAATTTATAAAGGGTGTTTATGAGACTTAAAAAAGCCGCTGTATTTATATCCGGGTCATTAATCATGACTTTTGTGTATCTCGTATTAAGCGAAACATATTCGCTTAAGTCTCTTGGCGTTGGCGCATTGTTTGGCGTCTCATCTATGATTGCATGCACGTTGTTTTTCCCGAAAGCCTTTCTTGAAAGATATGAAATTAAAATTCTCCCTCTTATGTTATATATAATACGGCTTATTATTATAATAATAGTTTCGGGGGTTAAATCTCTTATAGTAAGCTATTCGAAAACACCAGTCTCACACTTGTTTGAATATAAGTCGGAGCTTAAAAGCGATATGCTTATTACTCTTCTTGCAAACTCAATAACTTTAACGCCGGGAACTACAACAATAGATAAAAACGACAATGTGCTTCGTGTGATACGGCTTTGCAAAAAAGGCGATGAAGCAAATATTGATGATATTAAAAAACTTGAGCGTTTGATAAAAAGAGCGCAAAGGAGTGCCTCATGACATTCCAGACAGTATTATACATTGTTCTTTCTGCATTAATCAGCATATCTCTGGCACGTTTGTTTTTAGGCCCTACGATATGGGACAGGCTATTGGCGTTTAACATTATAAGCTCAAAAGTCGTAATGCTCATTGTGGCATTTGCACTGTTTACAAACAAAACATATATATTGGATGTCGCACTGTCGTTTACGCTGTTTTCGTTTATAGCAACAGTGCTGATTGCAAGGTTTGTAAAAGAAAGGGGAACATTATGAATATCCTTTCAATTATATTATTTATAATATCTTTTATTATAATGTCAGCTGCAATTATACTATTATATAAGTTTAATACATTTTACTCCCGAGTTTTGATTTCTGCAAACATCGACACGGTTGCTATGATTTTTTTCATGGCAGCAGTGTTCATTTCGTCGCCGAGCCTTGAATTTCTGCTGAAGGCGGCTCTTGTATTGGTGCTTGCGCTTATAACAAACCCTCTCTCGTCGCATGCCACTGCCCGTTCCGCGTTTATAAGCGGATACAGACCGAAAGAGCATCAGGAGGGAAAGCTGTGAGTATATTAAGATATATATTATACGGAGTGCTTATAGTCGCAGCTCTTATGACGGTTCAAACCAAAAGACTTCGCCGCTCTATTATCTATCTGGGTATTTTCTCGCTCATATCATCGCTTGCATACCTCTTGCTGTACGCTCCCGATGTTGCTATTGCGGAAGCTATAATAGGCTGCACGATATCTGTAATATTGTTTTTAACAGCATTAAAGCGGTATAAAACATTTACTATATACTATATACCCGAAAAACAGGGAGAAAAGCCCCCTGCTTTTATAGACAAGTTTGAGCAGTATTTATATGACAGCGAGTTTGATCCTCAGCTTATTCACACCACACTGGATGATGAAAACCTGCACGAAACAGAAAGGTTTGACGTTCTTGTAATGCGCCACGGTGACACAATGACGCTTTATTCCAGTGCATCAAGCTATCATTCGCCGCTGATACAGGAATTTCTGGACAAAGAAAACTATGAAAATGTAAACTATTTTTCACTATCACCGGAGGACAGCGAATATGAAGCGTGACGGCATAAGAAGATTTTTGATAATGTCATTTTGCCTGATCATAGCATCCGGTGTGATATTTTTGTTCTTTACAACGGAAAATTCAGGGCTTAAGACAGACACAGCTAAAAATATAATCCTCCAAAACCATGTGGAGCAGACAGGAGCAGACAATGCTGTTGCCGCAATATATTTAAACTACAGGCTTTGGGACACTTTGTTTGAAGCATTGGTGCTTTTGGTAAGTGCGGTGGCTGTAATTATTTTTTCAAGGAGCGACGAAGATGAAAGATAATTCTCAAATAATTTCATCCTCTGTCCGAACTCTGATGCCGCTTTCCATCGTGTTCGGTGTATATATAATAATAAACGGCGCAAGCGGAATAGGCGGAGGATTTCAAGGCGGCGCGGTGCTGTCTGCCGTTCTTATACTGCGCTGGCTGGCGGGAGAGGGTGAAGGAAGCCACCTTAAGCTCTTGCAGCAAATGGAAAAATCGCTCTTTTTGTTAATAATACTTTTTGCATCGCTTCTGCTGGGAAGAAATATGCTGGATTTAACTCATAACAATCTTGAATCCCTATGGCTTCTTTTAATGAATGTTCTTATAGGGCTTAAGGTTTGCTGCGGACTATCAATAATATTTTTCAGATTCGTATTTTTTGAGGCTAGATTATGAATTATTCTGTAGGTGAAATAACAGCCGTAATATTATTTTTCATCGGCGTATACGGCGTGATTGCGCGCCGAAACATTATAAAAACCGTAATGTCAATCGGCATAATGGAAACTGCCGTTATACTCTTTTTTGTGGCTAGCGGAGCTTTGGGTGCGGAACGCGCACCGATAACAGACGCAGGCATTGCAGCCGACCCCTATCCGCAGGCGCTTATGATTACTGCAATCGTAATAGGCGTCGGCGTTACGGCAGTCGCGCTTACTATGTTTATAAGCCTCTACCACAGGTATGGTACTACCAACTGGAATAAAGCAAGAAAAGCAAGAAAGGACAACTGATGTCAGCTTTCCTTTCCCAATACATGTACATACTTATAATACTGCCTGTATTTGTAGGTATACTGGCGTATTTTCTTCCAAAAAAAACCGCAGTCGGAATATGTATTTCGGCACAGGTCGTCCATCTTGTCTATAGTGTTGTTTTATTTTTAAAGGCAAAAGAGGCTCCTCTTGAGCTGTCCCTGGGCGGATGGAGCGCTCCAGTAGGCATAACACTGTATCTTGACAGCCTGTCAACCGTTATGGTTCTTCTGGTTTCATTTCTGTTTTTCATGCTTTTGATCTTTAACATCGAGCGCCACTATGTAAACAACGTGTTTTTAATGTTGTTTTTAATATTTGAAGGACTGATGGCTGCAATTTTCCTCTGCGAGGATTTGTTTACAATATTCATAATGGTGGAAGTCTCAACAATAGTCGTATCGCTTCTTATCATGTCCAAGCGCGATTCGCGCTCCATGTATGACGGAATGATATATCTTCTGGTAAATATTTTTGCGATGACTTTCTATCTTTTCGGTCTGGCTTTGCTATACAAACAGACAGGCACTTTTTCACTAAAGCTATTAAAAGAGCACATGGCAAGCGTGACAAATGTGAAAGCTCTTTATCTGCCATTTGCATTCATGCTTACAGCAGTGTGCCTGAAGGCTGCTCTGATGCCACTTTTTTCATGGCTGCCCAAAGCTCACAGCACCCCGGGTGCTCCTTCAGTTGTGTCCGCTGCTCTTTCCGGACTTTATGTAAAAGGCGGCGTATATTTATATCTCAGGATAACCGGTGCTTTTTATATAATCGATGTTTCCGACTTTTTCCTGGTTACGGGAATCATAACGGCTTTTGTCGGTTTCGTGTTCGCAATATGCCAGAGCGACATAAAGCTCATTTTAGCATATCATACTGTATCGCAAATCGGCCTTATTATGATTGCAATCAATATGGGAAACGAAGAAGCCAGATGGGGCGGCATCTACCATATCTTAAGCCACGCTATATTTAAAACGGTACTGTTTCTAGCAGCCGGAATGCTGTCCGAAGAGTACAAAACAAAAAATATATATGAAATCAAAGGTGCATTTAAAAGAATGCCCTGGGTTTCGGTTGCGACAATATTTGCAATTCTCGGCATTACAGGTGCGCCTTTTTTCAATGGGAGTATGTCAAAATACATGATATCCCACGGTTCGCCGAACATAGTTATGGATATAATTTTAATTCTAATCTCATTGGGAACATTAATATCTTTCATTAAGTTCGTTAAAGTATTTAAGGGAGAAGGAGAGAGAGCTAAGACATCAGCCTTAAGAAAGATCATTATTCTTGTGCTTGGTCTTTTCTGCCTCACCGGCGGACTTTTCGGAGAAACCGCCATAAAGTTTTTGTTTAACTACTCGGAACATGTAGTGGCCGGAGACTACGCCATAAAAGGATTGATATTTTTAGCCTCAGTCGCAGCTTCCTACTTTATATATTTTAAACTGCTTTCAGGAAAGAAAATACTAAAGAAAATAGGCGGATTCGATTTGGGGATAAACGGAATAGCTCTGTTTATTGTCGTTTTTTTTGTCGTATTGACCGGTTATTTATACGTAATGTAACATAATAGGTGAAAATAAATGCATGAACTTCTTTCACAATATTTATATATTCTAATCATCGTTCCGGTATTTGTCGGGATACTTACCTATTTCCTGCCTAAAAAGGCCGCTGTCACGCTTTGCATTTTCGCGCAGTTTGTGCACCTGGTCTACAGCGCATTTGTGTTCTGGGCTTCAAAAAGCACCGCCTTGGAGCTTGCTGTAGGAGGATGGAGCGCACCCGTCGGCATAACTTTGGTTTCAGACAGCCTGTCTTCGGTATTGGTTTTGCTTGCATCATTTCTGTTTTTAATGCTGCTCCTGTTTAACATCGAAAGGCACTATGTAAACAACGTGTTCCTGATGCTGTTTCTGGTATTTGAAGGACTGCTTACTGCGATTTTCTTAGCCGATGATTTGTTTACTATATTTGTAATGGCTGAGGTTTCAACAATCGTTGTGTCCCTTCTTATAATGTCAAAGCGCGACTCACGCTCCATGTATGACGGAATGATCTATCTTCTGGTCAATATATTCGCTATGACATTTTATCTTTTCGGCCTTGCTTTGTTATACAAGCACACAGGAACTTTCTCTCTTCGACTGTTAAAAGAGATGATGGCTGATGTCACAAACGTTAAAGCTTTATATCTCCCCTACGCATTCATGCTGACTGCAATATGCCTTAAAGCTGCCTTAATGCCGCTTTTTTCGTGGCTGCCCCGCGCTCACGGAACTCCCGGAGCACCCTCCGTTGTGTCGGCAGCTCTTTCCGGCCTTTATGTGAAAGGCGGAATATATCTATTCCTGAGAATAGCAGGTGCTTTTTATATAATTGACACTTCACAGTTTTTCATAATAACCGGAATAATAACAGCTTTTGCAGGCTTTATCCTCGCAATCGCTCAAAACGACATAAAACTGATACTCGCCTATTCTACAGTATCCCAGCTGGGATTGATTATGGTGACTGTAAACATGGGCAGCGAGGTGGCGTACTGGGGAGGCGTATATCACATAATAAGCCACGCAATATTTAAAACAGTTCTGTTCCTATCTGCGGGCATGCTGATTGAAGAGTTTAAGACACGCGACATCACCGAGATGAGTGGGGCATTTAACAGAATGCCCTGGGTTTCATCCGCCGCTATTCTTGCAATACTCGGAATCATAGGCGCGCCATTTTTTAACGGCAGTATTTCAAAATATCTTATCGCACATGGTTCTGACAATCTATCTATGGACATCATTCTGATTATAATAAACCTCGGAACACTTTTAGCATTTATGGACTTTGTTAAAGTATTTAAGGGAAAAGGAACTCGTTCAAAGCCATCAAAGCTTAGACAGACTATAATCTTTTCACTAGGATTCTTGTGTCTTCTGGGTGGGCTTTTAGGTGCGCAGGCCATTGAATTTCTGTTTGGATATTCAGCTCACATCAATCTTGGCGAGTATGCCTTGAAAACCCTGATTTTCTTGGCTTCATTGTTTGCTGCATACTTTATATACTTCAAGCTTTTAAAGGGTAGAAAAACACTGACGAAAATAAGAGAGTTTGACATTGGTCTTAATGCAATCGCACTGTCAATTGTGATGTTTTTCGCTGTATTTACAGGGTATCTTTATCTTTTTTAATAAATCTGGTTTTCCAAAGTGTCTAAAAACTCGCGGCATGCAGCAATGCGTTTTCTTGCAACAGTACGCGAAATATCAAAATAGAACCAATCGGCTCTGAAAAGAGCATTTCTTTTTTCAAACAATATCGGAGCAAAATCTTTTATGCTAAGGCTTCCGGATTTAAACTTGGAGTTTTCCGATAGATCTGCCAGAAAGTCTTTTGCCAGATGCGTCATCATATAGCTTATTAGGTTCATAGGGCCGAGGCGCGCGAGCCTGTCGGCATCCCACAGTATCTGTGCTTCAAAAAAGCCCTGCGGTATGTCCATAGAGCGGCGCGTGTGAAGCTCTACCGCACGGGCAACATCTTCCACCTTGTGAGCAGGAAATCCCAAAGACTCAAGATTTGCGCGCGTCCATCTGCCTGCTTTGTCAGCGTGCTGAGCACCGTCAAACTGCGGCTGGAACCTGTCATGTATCCACACTGCGGCCATTACGATTTCTTCGTCTCCGCTTTCGCAGTTTAATATATGTATGGCGTCGCGTTCTACCTGCCTTATATGTTCCAATCTGAAATTAAAAAAGGGTGAGCCCATTTCATTGGGGGACGGCCAATAAGCCCTTGCGGCTTCGGTCGTTGAGCGTATTATATGCCCTTTAAGTTCTAACAGCCACTGCTGTGAGCGCATCATTTCCCCCTAAAAACAACTATATATAGATAATATATTATTATAGCATACAAAATGTGCCCCAAACAAGCATTTGAGACACAAATTGTAAATAAATCGAATCGCCCTATGCCTATCCCGTTATCATTTTTATAACTACAGGCAATATGGCTATTACAACCATAATAAATCCGCCAATAATGTACGGCAGATACCTTAATTTTTCTTCTTTAACTTCACTATAAGGTATGGGTTCGGGCCTTTTTGTAACAGTTTTCAGCGCCCAGAACAAAAGCACACAGATTCCTGCGCTTATAATAGATATAACAAAATATATAATAACAGCAAACACCATTCCGGAATCAATCGCAATCATTTCATATCCGCCGTTCAGCAAATCTTCCATTCCAAGAAGCGAGTATATATAGCTTGCGCCGATTCCGATGAAATTGTTAACAGCATGGTAGATTACAGTAGTCCAAAGCGAGCCTGTGTAATAATAAAGAAAGCCAAGTACAGCTCCCGCCGCAAGCGTATATGTCCATGAATATACTTCGCCGTGCATCAGCATAAAAAACAAGGCTGTTAGCATTATAGCTTTTCCTGCTTTATGTTTAGTATGAAAAGCATTTTGGATTATCCCGCGAAAAACCACTTCCTCGCAAAATGCAGGGGCAAGGGACACAGCAACTATTCCCACAAGAAACATGCCGAAGCTTCCGATAAGAGGAATAGGCTGCGACATCATAGGTATATTAAGAGCTCCGAGCAGCAAGCCCCATGCCAATCTCAAAAACACCAAAACAGGATAAATAAAAATGGCGAGAGCCGCGCTTAAAACACCCTGCTCTATCGATATTTTCTTTTTAAATACGCTCTTAAAAGAAACTTTCTTTACGAGAAGGTATATAAGAGGCGGAACACCTACAGCCACGAATTCCGCAATTCCGATAAGGTAATACAGCCTATCGCTTGAATATAGTTCTTCCGGCACAAAAAAGCCCATCAAAAGATTGGCGGAAAGAAGCAGTGTTACCGAAATGAGAAAAACGATGCCTCCGTCTAAAATGCTTAATTTTTTTTCATTCATATATAATCCTTATATTTTGTAATTCAATCGTTTTTTTACGCTTTTATACAATATCACAGAAAAGACAAAGTATGATACAGCGGTGCCTATTGCTGCTCCGTACATTCCCAAAAACGGAATTAAGGCTATGTTTATTAATATATTTGTGCCCAAGGTTGCAATATTGAGGTGTGCTTCCTGCGAAGGAAACCCGCTTTGGTTTAACGTATTACCGAAGATAATATACTTTGACGTTAACGTTATCGATGCCATGACAATCACAAAAGGAAAGAACGCAGCCAAAGTATCTGTTTTCCCCAAAATCCAAACGACAACCACTGCTCCTCCAGTAATTAAACATGCACAAATCGGCACAAGATACTTTGAGTATTTCATAAGGCTTTTTTTAAGATTTTCCATTGCATCAAAATCTTTTTTCGAAGAAAATCGCGCTATATCAGGATTGATATTTCTCCTCACCACAACAAGCAACTGATAGAAACCTTCAGCGAACCTAAGCATATAAGAATAGATACCCACTATGCCTTCGCTTGTGAAGAAGCCCAGAATCATGACATCCATACGTGCATTCAGCTCCAGAACCAAATTGCCGGGCATGACTTTAAATCCGTATCGGATATGCTCTTTCATCCAGTATTTATCTGCCTTAAGCTCAATATAGTGAGTTTTGATTGCATATATTGCAAGCACAGCGAACAAAATAAGTTCAGAAATCAAAAAGCATAAAGCCAAATATCTGCCCTGTACTTTAAAAGCCACCATAATTATTATTGAAACTATAATAAACACGCTGCGCAGCGACTGAAACACCGCATATTCCTTCATCCTTGATAAGCCGTTCAGATAATTTAGCGCAACTTTATTAAGCGAAAAGAAAAATAGGGCTGGAATTACAAAGTAAAGATACCCGATAAGCTCCGCATGCACAAAATGTGAAATAAGATACAGTATAGCAAATGAAACTGCCACAACGCCAAACGAAACAAGCGCAGTTGAAATCATCGAACTTCCGAATATCTTCGCGACTTTCTCTTTGTCCTCATGAAACTCGCTTATATACTTAAGCACTGAAAAATGTATTCCGCAAACAGCAAGCTGAGCTATAGACGCGTAGTACGCAAATGCAAGATTAAAAAATCCAGTTACCTCTTTGCCGTACACATCCAGTATAATCGAATTATAAAGTATGCCGCTTACAGCCATAAATCCAAAGGCTATCATGTTCCATGAAATGCCGCCGCCTATGCTTGTGGCATATATCTTTTTAAACTTCTCTATAAACTTTTTCATCCGATCCTTTTGATGCCTTATTATTAAATGAAATAATTTTCCTTTTTGGCATGAGTAAATTATAAGTGCGCATGTTTTAACAGTCAAGCAGACATCCGCTTTCGTTCATAATAATTTTGCTTGTATAGAAATTATTGTATGATATAATAAATTTCCCTGAACAGATGGTATAATATGCATAGGAGTAATAATGTCTAAGGGCGAAAAAACGCTTTCTTTAAACAGAAAAGCACGGCATGAATATTTTATTGACGAGACCTTTGAAGCGGGTATCGAGCTTAAAGGCACTGAAGTTAAATCCATGCGTCTCGGCCGAACTACTTTTAAGGACAGCTATGTCGGAATTAAAGGCGGTGAAGCGTATATAATGTCCATGCATGTTGCGCCCTATGAAAAGGGCAACATCTTTAACGTTGATTCCGAGCGCGACAGACGTCTTCTTCTGCACAAAAAGGAGATACGGCATCTGGAAGCACAGGTTAAACAACAGGGTGTGACGCTTGTGCCTCTTAGGCTTTATCTTAAAAACGGCCGTGTTAAACTAGAGTTTGCTATCGGCCGCGGAAAGAAATTCTACGACAAGCGCGAAACAAAAGCGAAACAAACCGCACAAAGACAGATAGACCGCGCGTTTGCGGATAAAAATAGGTAACTGGAAGACAAGATAGAATTAAAACGAGAAGTATATAGTAACATATCAGACAGTTTAGAAATGTCGCAAGACGACGTATAATTTATTTTTTCAAAGGAGCTTATATAGAAATAAGTGACTAATGAAAAAAGAAATTAGACGGTGAAATTGCGGCGTTTATAAGCAGTCTGGGGGCGTACCGGCTTTCGACGTGGCCGGAGGACCTTAGTAAGCGGGCAGTGGTCGCCTGTAACCACTTAAAACCACGGGCAAAAAAAATAGCTAACAACAATAACGTAGCTTTAGCTGCTGCTTAATAGCAGACGGCCGTCCGACTTTTGCGAGACTCGCATAGCTTAAGCGGGCGTCAAATTATGTGAGGAACTTAGGCTTAGCACGCTTCGGGCTTTGCCTAGGAATTTACGGAGCTGCAGGTAAAAAGGGTTTGCTTAATCGTCTCTTTTGCCTAAAGATTTAACGACTTAGCTGCGCCCGGAGAAAGCTTTGGAGTATCGGTTGCGGACAGGGGTTCGACTCCCCTCGCCTCCACCATTAATCAAAATAGGACACAAAAATGTTCTGTTTTCTGTAAAATTTTAGTGCATCTTTTCGGATGCACTATTATATTATCATCATATATGTTTCTTATCAAAAATAGACATATATTTTTTTAATTCATCTTCAAACCTAAATTTTATCTTAATGTTTTTTTCATTGTCGATTATAATTTCATCAATAAAATCAATTATCATCTTTCTGCTCAATCTTTTAATTCCATTAACATAAGGTTTAACTATTTCATAATATTTGCTTTTATTATTGTTATTCATTACATCCTGAATTTGATTCTCAATAGCTGATATTTTTTTATTTTGTGTTATCAGCTTTTCTTCAAAACTGTCCTTCATACTATGATATTCCGACAACGTTAGCAAGCCACTCTTATAATCACTATACAATCCTGACTTCAGGAATACGATTTCCTCAACCTTGTCTTCATGTTTCTGCTTCTGCTTTTCCAAATGAAAGATTTCTTTTTTCTTTTCATTTTCTGAAATTTTATCTATTTTCTTCTCAAAATCAATAATACTGAAAACTACTTTGTTCAAAGCTTCCTTTACTATTTCCGTTAATACATCTTCTTGGATCAGATGACAGCTGCAAGCATTTGTTCCATACTTCTTATATGTTGAGCAGATAAACTTATGATACTCCTTACCATTGGATTTAGAAGTACTCCTAACCATCTTCTCTCCACAGTCAGAACAAATAAGATATCCTGAAAAAACTGAAGCCTTAATATTGACTCTTGAGTTTTTCGGTTTTACCTTTTTATCTAATAGCATCTGCACTTTATTGAAATCTTCTTTTGATATAATCGCTTCATGTGTGTTTTCAACGATGTCCCATTTTTCTCTCGGTAGAGGCATTCGCTTTTTAGTCTTATGATTATATGAGTATGTTTTACCTTGAACCATATCTCCTGTATATATTTGCTGTACAAGAATTGTTTTAATAGTGTGTGAAGTCCATTCGCTACTTAACTTTATTGGCTTTTTATTCAATTGCCGTCTTCTGTTTGATGGACTTAACACATTCATAGAGTTCAAGTTATCTGCGATATAAAGCATATTATTCATAGAAATATAATCACTAAATATCTTTTTGACTATATGTTTAACTTCAGTATCTACTATAAGCCTATATTTATCCTCAGGATTGCGCAGATAACCGTATGGTACAATTGAACCAACGAACTGTCCTTCTTTACGCTTAAGCTTTAAACTTGCTTTAGTAGCATTTGAAACCTGTCTTAGATATTGTTCATTGAAAATATTAATCAACGGTATTTCAATGCTATTCATCCTTTTCGGATCTTTGTAACTATCCAATCCTTCAAGCAGAGATATAAACCTCACACCTTTTTTCGGGAAATACATCTCAAGATAAAAGTCGCCTTCGATATGCTCACGCCCAAATCTTGATAAATCCTTTATAAGGATACAGTCTATTGTTCCTTCATCAATGTCTGCCAGCATTGCTTTGAATCCGGGTCTTTTAAAGTTCCCGCCTGAATATCCGTCATCTTCATATACCTTATATACTTTTATATTCTTCTTATTAGCATAATCAGATAGTATGCTCTTTTGATTTTCAATACTATTACTTAATACTTTATTTCTTTCTTCTTCAGATATCCTAACATATATAGCAGCATTCCATTCCTTTTCATAAATAATACTTTCATTTGGCTGCATAATTTATCTCTTCCTTTATGTTATTATTGTGTATATAGTCCTCTATCTTTTTAAACTTATCTGCATATTTGAACATTACTTTAATTTTATTTCCTTCAGCTATATAAATCATATCAATTAGCCTTATAACTATCTCTCTGCTAAGCTCTTTGATTTCTCCGTATTTTATTATATTATCAAGCCAGCTTAATTCATTGTTTCTGATTTCTTCCTCTTCCTTAAATTCAGCTTTCAGTTTCAAAATATCATCTTTCAATAAATCAATATTCTTATCGAACTTATCCTTATTGAACAAATAATCTTCTTTGGATAAATTGCTGTTTTTCCAGTCCACATAACAAGCCAGTTTATACTGCCTGTTCTTTTCCACTTCTTTTTCTTTTTGTTTGATGATTTTATTAAAGTTTATCCAGCTTTTCTTTTTAGTTTTGTCGGAATTTATACTTTCAAGAATATGTTTTGTATTAACCAATGTTTTAATCTGTAGGTTTATTACTTCTAAAACAATTCCATAGAGTTTTTCTTCACGAATTCCTTTAGAATGCTCACATACTTTAGCTCCCTTGAGATTGTATGTTTTACATTTATAATACACATACCATCTTCCTTTTTTAAATGTCGGATTCCTTTTCATTGCATATCCACATTCACCACATCTCAGGTATCCGGACAAAGGATAAATCCTATCTTCAGCCATTGCCGTTCTTGTACATCTTTCCTTCAATTCATGCTGGACCATATCAAACTTCTCTTTTGAGATTATTGGTTCGTGTGTTCCATATACAATAATATGTTGACTATCATCAAGATATATTCTTTTTCTATCTTTATAATTCTTTGTCGTTAATTTGCGTTGATCTAGAGCACCTATGTATGCTTTGTTTGATAGCATATTTCTTACAGATCCAGCAGGCCATGCGTGTACTTCTGTTATTGATTTATCCAAATAAACCTTTCGCGTCCTTCTATATATAGAACACGGAGAAATATTCAATCTTGTTAATCTTTGCGCAATTCTCACAACACCCATACCACTCAAATACAGATCAAATATCATCTCAACTATTTCGGCAGCTTTCTTATCCACTAATAGTTTATGTTTATTGGAAAGTTCTCGATAATATCCATATGGAACATGTCCATCGGCAAATTTTCCCGCTCTTTTCAACATATCTTTAGCTGCCCTTACTTTTTTAGAAATATCTTGGCTATTCTGATCGTGGATAAGGCTTTTGATTCTTACCATTAATCCGGTAATCTCATCAGGGTTAGTGTGACTATCCAAGTCATCTAGGATAGAAATAAACCTACAGTTATATTCCGGAAACACATTTTCAAGATAGTTTCCTGCTCCTAAGTAATCTCTTCCAAATCTTGAAAGGTCCTTTACTATTACACAATTTATATCTTTTCTTTTTATATCCTTCAGCATTTGAACAAATGCAGGTCTATTAAAACTAGTACCTGTATAATCTTCATCTATATATGTTTCATAAAAACTGAATTCTTCATGTTCTTCAATATAGTTTATTAACAGCTTTCGCTGATTAGTAATACTATCACTTTCAGCTTTATCGCCATCTTCTCTGCTTAGCCTGATATATAGTGCGCATTTCCATGTTTCTGTATAACATTCATTGTCTATAACTGATTCTTCTTTATTGTAAAATGGTTTTCTTGGCATACCAAAACCTCCTATTGTTTAATACAGTAGGATTACGGTGCCGACTCCAAAATACCATACATTTATTCTTATATAAAATATGAGTCATTTTTATGAAAGTATTATTTCTTCAATTGAAATAGAGCCAGTATACTCTATTGAAACTGTTGCATTATTACATTTAAAGCAATATGGATTGGATATTTGGTTGTAAAGACTTTTAATTCTTTCACCAATAGGTTTAGTCGTGTCTATATTTACATTTCTTATATCTTTTAATAATTTTTCGTTCATTTAATACTCCTTCTTCTTTTAGCATATGTATGCGGCAAATAACTTGCCGCATAGTATATACCATAAATTCTTTCAGATTAAGTCTATCAACATTTCAGGCTGCACTTAGCACATGGGATTCTCACCCCGCCCATTTTTTAAGGCTTCTCTTCCTTAGCGTATGGCCGACCAACGGTTGGTATGTTTCCATCTTTCACTTATCATCGCAACTGATTCGCTCGGATTACTCGTCATGGCGTTATATGTCGCTTTGCCTTTTGGCCGTGAAAGCATTGTACCTGAAATGCTTTTTATTCGGTTTTCATAGTGCACCGGGTTCTTATCAAATAAAAACCCCTACACTATAAAGCCGTGGGAGAGGGTGTTTTGGTGTACTACCCTTTGCATTGTTCATCGTTTGTTAACAAATTAACCGCTTTTTGTACTGATTTCTTTATGCTACAGATGTTTTTACCTTCAATCTCTGCTATTGCTCTGTAACTAAATCCATAGTAATAAAAAAGCAAGAAACGTTTCCGTTGCTTGCTCGTACAACAATTTAGCCGGCTTAATGCTTGTGTGAACATTAACCGGCTATCTGCACTTTTATGTTTTTCTTTATTAATTTCTTTATCAGTAAGTGATTGAAGTGAAGTTGTATAACGATAGTATTGTCTTCTCTTGTTTATCCACTCATTATCCTGGCTCTTTAGTTCATCCAGAAACCGTGTTGATATATCCATTCCTTCTGTTTCCCATTGTTTTATCTGCCTAAAAAGCTCGTTTGTTATCTTGACCTTAGTTCCATTCGTTAAGTAACTTATTTTATATTGAATTTTCATGTTATTCCTTTCAGATTTAGTGTTATGCTCCTAATCTGAAAGGAGGTGATCGGCATCTTGTCACAAGCTAAATACACGTAACAAGTCATTTAATCTAGTTTTGCATCATGAAAAATTCTTCATTGTATTAAAAAAAATAAAGTGTTGTTCTATTAGAAGGTTTCTTAATTTATCTAGTGTAGTTACTTGCAGTGCTATCCTCTTACTATTTTTTATCTATAAGTAAGAGCGGATTTATTGTGTATTAGGTTGCATTTATATGTATAAAAAATGAGCCATTTATGAATGATTCTTTCAATGTTTTTTATAATTGTAGAGTATAAGATTTTTTGTTGCTTAGATTATACTCTAGTGATGTGGTTTCTAATCCCAACCGCTCCGCCAATATCTACAATAGGGCACAAATAAAATAGTTCCTATTCAAAAGCTTAACACATTCACTTATTGGATGTGCTATTATCGCATCACGACAGTTTTTTATTATCAATAATACAGTATTTTTTTATTCTAGCAAGCTGCAATATTGTTTAATCTCATCCTTAAACTTAAAATCAATAGTAGCGTTCCTTCATTATCAATATAAATTTCATTCACCAGTTTGATCAGAAAATTACGGTCAATATCTGCAATATCTTTTAACTCCATATATTTTTTCTGCTTAATTTGGAGAGTTGCATTCAGTTTCAAGCATAGTGGTTATGTATCTTTTTAATATCTGAAGGAAGAATCTGATACGAGGCCAGCATATATCCTATATCCTCATAATCCAAGTGGATGATAAACTCGCAAACAAATTCGGCAATCTTCTTACTCATTTTGATGTTTTCATCCATATGACATATTCCACTCTGAGGATATAAAGCTTCAAGAGTCGATACTAGGGCATCAAATGGAATGTATGTCAGGTTATAATCTCTTACTATCTTTTTTGTTGAAGTTGATTTGCCGGCTCTTGATATGCCGGCTATTATCACATTTTTCATTTTGAAATTTAGATTACTCTATACTCTAAACACAAAGGCATCATACGCATATAATCTTAGCTTATCATCATAAACATAAGCATTCTTAGCATTCGTTATGATTACCCTGTATTCTTTGAAATTAAAATCTATGTCAATAGTCTCATGAGTAAAGTTTGCTACAACAACCCATCTTTCATCTCCCAGTTTTCTTTCATAAGCCATCACTTTTTCATTGTCCAAAAACAAAGGAGAATAATCTCCATATACTACTATTTCGTTTGCTTTTCTTATGTTTATAAGCTTTCTATAATAATTGAAAACAGAGTTTTCTCTGGCTTTATTTTCTTTGACATTGATACTTATATAGTTTGGATTAACCTTCTGCCAGGGTGTTCCTGTTGTAAATCCCCCATTTTCACTTGAGTCCCACTGCATAGGTGTGCGAGCATTGTCCCTGCCCTTTTGCAAGATGCAATCCCATGCATGCTGATGGCTAAGGCCGGATTTTAATGCCTCGCTATAATAATTTATGCTTTCCAAATCTCTTAAATCATCCAGGCTTTCAAAAGGCATATTTGTCATGCCGATTTCCTCTCCCTGGTAAATAAACGGAGTGCCCTTTAGCATATGCATGACTGTGCCCAACATCTTAGCAGACTTTTCTCTAAAATCTGGACCGTCGTCTCCAAATCTGGAAACAGCTCTTGGTTGATCATGATTGGACCAAAACAAAGAATTCCAACCATCTTTTAAACCAAGCTGCCAGTTATTTAGTATTTCTTTCATTTTCCTTATGCTAAATTCAGTTATCTCCCACTTGCCCGACTCTCCTGAGTTTACATCCATCAAGTCAAAGGCAAAAAGCATATCCAGTTCATTGTTTTTAGGGTTTACATACTCCTTTGCCATATCCACTGTAACAAAAGGAGTCTCGCCTATCATTACAAGCTCCCCGCTGTTAAAGACTTCACTGCGCATTTCCTTTAGCCACGTATGAACGTTTTGTCTGTTTGAAAACAGCTCATCATCCATTACATATCCTGAAATGTTAGCCGGTTTGTCTGAGCTTGGGAAGTTTTCCGCTTTATCTAAAAGATTTATCACATCCATACGGAATCCATCGACACCAAGCCCTGTCCACCATTTCATCATAGTGTAAATCTGCTCACGAAGCTCTTGGTTTTTCCAGTTTAAGTCAGGCTGTTTTTCGCTAAACAAGTGAAGGTAGTATTGTTCGGTCTTATCATCGTACTTCCATGCCGATGGAGTGAAAAATGATGCCCAATTGTTAGGAGGAGTGCCTTTTACTCCTTCCACCCATATATAATAATCCCTTTTATTGCTGTCTCTTGACTCTTTTGATTCAATAAACCATGCGTGTTCATCTGAGGAATGGTTAACAACCATATCCATTATCAATTTTATATTATTATCTTTAAGCTTACTTGCAAGCTCTTTAAAGTCACTGAGTGTGCCAAACTCCGTCATTATGTCCTGATAATCCGAGATATCATATCCCATATCATCATTTGGAGATTTATAGATAGGATTTAGCCAAATCGCATCGACTCCTAGTTCACAAAGATAGTCGATTTTCTCAATTATACCTCTAATATCTCCTATGCCATCGCCATTACTATCATAAAAGCTTCTGGGATAGAGCTGATAAACAACCGCCTCTTTCCACCATTTTTTATCCATAACAATACCTCTAACAATCCTTATACGAAGATAGAAACAATTCCTATCCTTTATAAATTTTAAACTCAGCGTTATTTAGCTTAATTAGTCCGCTGCTTTCCATGTCATTAAACTTAAACGAAGATAAAACTTCAATATTTTTACCGGATGTGTTTTTTACCACTTTATACTCATTTTCATCCCATTTAATCACTATACTTTCACCGCTGGTATCTGTATGAATATATTCACCCTTATTGCCGCAGATTAAAACAGTTATTGTTTTTATTAGACCTAGTGACTTAGGCGCTATGTCGTAAAATCCATATAGCTCATTTAGATTAAAAGCGATGCCACACCCAGATTTTAGGTATAAAGGTATGTTCTCCATACCGCAATCACATTTAATAGTTCTTCCGCCTTTAATCACCTCACCAGTGTTTAAATCCATCCAGCTGCCCTCAGTCATATAGACATCTCTTTGTACTCTGCCTTCATATAAAACCGGAGCTACCATCAAATCTCCCAGCATAAACTGATCTTCCATATTATAGACATTTTTATCATGCGGATTATCATAGACTAGATGACGCATCATCGGTCTGCCTGTTTGAGCTGATATATTAGCCTGACTTAAAATATACGGAAGAAAGTTCACTCTCAAATTCGCATATTTTACGGACTCATTGATCACCTTAGGATTGCCCGTAACTTCCGCGATATTCCAAGGACTTCTGTCGTTGATTATTGATCCGTCTCTTTTATAAACTTCCTGAAACTGCCCCGTCATAGGCTCTGAATGCCATTGCATCACAGGCGCAAATACAGCCAGCTGCGTAGCCCTTAAATACAGTTCATCCGAAGGCAGATCGCCAGCAAATCCTGCAATATCAAAGCTCCAGTAAGGCACACCGGAAAGCCCGAGGGATAGCCCTGCTTTTACCATACTGCGAAGCTCTTCCCAAGTGGACATCTGATCACCTGCCCAGTGTATCGGGTTTTGTTGGTTGCCAAGATAGCTTGCCCTTGAAAAAAGAACCCTGTCTGAGCCAACAAATTCAGAATAGCTTTTTATATACTCACAGGAGTACTGATTTTTCATCTCGATTCCTGTATCGCCGCTGTAAAAACTCAAGTTGTCCTTATATATGAATTCACCGCCATCTGTTTTAAATCCATCAACACCTATGTCAAGCAAGTATTTTCTCTTTTCAAACCACCACTTTGATGTTTCAGGATTTGTAAAGTCAGGCAGATATGACTGCTTAAACCAAAAATCAGGCAGTTTGTATGCCTTGTCATTTTCCATTGCACACAAACCATTTAACAATGCATATTCAGTGTCAGCATTGTGCTGAAGGTTTTCATTTTCATCTTCAATGGCTTTGAGAACGGGTATCTGCCACAATACAAGGTGAATGCCCATTTCTTTAAGCTCATCAATCATCTTCTTAGGATTCGTCCATAGCCCTTCTTTGTTGAATGAAAAATCATCATACTCAAATGTTTTCCCGCCATCAGCTGTCTCGTACTCCGCTTCATTAAAAATATAAAATGTGTTCTCGTCACTCCACGCTTCGATAACCAACACACTCGCAGGATAGTTATAGTTTTTCATATATTCCATCTGCTCTTCAATATGCTTCTGACAGTTCCACCTGTTTGCAGAAATCCATATTCCAAAGCTCCATTCAGGCGGTATATTCGGCATTCCGGAAAGCTTCAAGTATTCATAAATCACATCTTTAGGCGATCCGAATATAAAACACATATCATCAACAGTCTGCCTACTGTTCATATATACATCGATGCTATATCCATCGCCACAGCTGTCAAAGTCATAGTTTATCAGCGTTCTAGTGTCATTTAACACACCGTATCCATTTGTTGTAAAAAAGAAGGGTATCGGAAAGTAAGTTGCTTCTCCCTGATTTGTAAACTGCTCAAAAATCATGTTGTCAGTTTTAAGTCCTTTGCGGTTTACAGCGTTAAATCTTTCGCCAGTCGCATAGATACCGTCACAATCCGAATCGTAGTGATATGATATCTTTATAATCTCATCTTCATTGTGTGTAATCGAAAATCGCATATCTTTTACTACACATTTCCCGTCCCCATTATATATATCAACAGATAACTCTTCTTTATCCAATACAGCATAATATTCACTTTTACAGTCTGTTATTCTTATTTCATTTAGCTCATTAGATACAATTCCGGTTTCACCGGCTTTTCTGTTCCCAAAATAAAGCTTCCCACCACAAAATCCTATGTAAATGGATTTAGCAATATTATTTCCAACCGAAAAATTCAGACTGCAGCAATCTCCATGGATTTCTAATTCAGTATTTTCAGAATCCAGCATGCTTGTTTTATAAACCTTATAGCTGTATGTTTCGCTCTTACCGAGTGTATTTTCAAAATAGTATTCAACCATCTGATTGTATTCTGACATATCTGCAGCAAACTCATATGACCAACCTTTGTCGGTTTCCAATGAATTATATGGCGAAACTTCCTTTTGAACTCCGTTATAAATTAAAACTAATTTCGTATCTTTATCATATTGCTTGCTTAATGTTCTTATTATTATTTCATCGCCGACTTCAGGCAGATACGGTGTCCTTTCATTGCCCAACAGTTCATAAGGTCTGAGTCTTTTCTCGTAATGTGTAAAGTTAGTCATATTATCCTTTTATTCCTCCAAGTGCTATACCGCTTTTAAACTGCTTTTGAGCAATGATATAAATTATTATGATTGGTACTATTGATACAAGGCTTCCAGCCATCAATACTCCGAAGTTTCTTTCATACTGACCGTTAAGCATTCCTAGCGCAACAGGCAAAGTCATCATCTCAGTTTTGGTTAGCATAACCAAAGGCCACAGATAGTCATTCCATGAATCCATGAATGTAATTATCGCATAGGCTGCTATTGTCGGCGCCGAAAGCGGCAGCATTACATTAAAGAAAATCTTCATGTGTGAAGCGCCGTCGATTTTCGCCGCCTCAAGATAATCATCAGGGATTGTTTTCATGTTCTGTACCAGCATAAATATACCAAACACCCTGAAAAACGATGGCAATATTACACTTGGATATGTGTTGCTTAGTCCTATACTGTTAAATATCATGAAAAGAGGAATAAGTGTACTTTGAAAAGGTATCATCAAGGTGACCATGAATATCTTCATAAGTACTCCGCTGCCTTTGAACTTGATTTTCGCAAAAGCATAAGCTGCCATAGAGCAGGAAAGCAGTGATATAAAAGTATAAAATATAGTAATAATCACACTGTTTAATATTATCCTCGCAAACGGAAACCTGCTAAACAGCGCAGTGAAATTTTCAAATGTAATTTCTTTCGGTATCCATTCAATAGGATATGTAAATATAGCAGTCTGTGTTTTAATTGCCGTTACAATCATCCAGAAAAACGGAATGATGATTAAAAATCCAACGGCGGACGCGATAAAATAAAATCCGAAAGTTTTGATTTGTTTTTCCAGTTTTCTGTTATTTTTAAACATCATAGTTCACCCATTGTTTTTGCATTTTCTGCTGAACATAAGTCAATGCAAATACTATTATAAAAAGCAACCACGAAAGTGCCGACGCATATCCCATTTTGTAATAGCTGAATCCGTATTTATAAATTCTTTCAACGATAACCTGAGTCGCACCATACGGCCCTGCATCAGTCATTATCATTACCTGTGGAAATATCATAAAGGAGTTAATAATGCTAATGATAAGTGCAAAAAAAATCATAGGTGTAAGCATAGGCAGCGTTATCTTAAAGAATGTCTGAACCTTCTTTGCTCCGTCTATCTGCGCCGATTCATACAGCTTCGGATTGATGTTTTTAAGACCCCCAAGAAATATTAATCCGTAAAATCCCATGTCCTTCCACACAGAAGCAAGTACTATTCCAGGCATAGCCCATGTTTTATCCTGCAGCCATGCAGGCCCGTCAATCCCGAATCTCAACAGGATGTCATTTACAACGCCAAATTGAGGATCCAGCACCCATTTCCAGACAAGCGCTCCTGCCACCCAGCTTGTAAGCACAGGTATATAAAATAGTATTCTGTAAAATCCCGTTCCTTTATGGTTTGTGTTTAGCAGAGTCGCAATTCCCATCGCTGTTACAAGCATTAATGGAATGTACAGTATTATGAAGTAGCCTATATGTGATAAAGATTCCCAAAACTCACTACCGGATAATATCTTTTTATAGTTTTCAATCCCTACAAAATTGTCACTCCAGAAATCTGCTGAAAACACCTGCAGTCCTTTAATACCGCTCCATGATGTAAAACTTATTCCAAATGATAAAACTATCGGCACCAATGATATTAAAATGAATCCGAATAAACTCGGGGCCAAAAACGGAAGAGCCGACATTATACCGTTTCCACCCTTATTTTTAGACATACCAAAGACCTCCCAAACAAGAATTATGCAGGTATAACAAGTATACCTGCATTCTTGTCTATTACCTAGTTATTAATTTAAGCTGATCGCTTCCTCAAGTGCCGCCTGTGCATCATCCAATGCTTCTTTAGGTGTCTTTTCGCCAGCAGCCGCTGCCGCAAGCTCTACACCAAGAATATCTGCCATCTGGCTGAACTCAGTAATCTTAGGCTGAGTTATAACATAGTCCAGAGATTCAAACACAGCTTGCTTATTTTCGGGAGGAGTTACAAGGAGGTACTGTTCCAAAACAGAGTCATAGTTTGAGCAAGGAAGCTCCCATCCGAGCTTTACGCGTGCAAGGCCCATTTCTTCACCCGAAATAAGGAATTTAATCCACTCATATGCTTCATCGGCATTTTCAGTATCCGCACTAACGCTGAGTCCGTTTGCGAAATAGTGTGTTGCTTTGTTAAGGTTGCCCGGTTCAACTGAAATGTCCCAATTGAAATCACAGTCAGTAGTAAAGCTCGGGAATGCCCAGATGCCTGTTACTATCATTCCTGTTTTTCCGAGTTTAAATACACCCCATTCATCCAAAGAACCCATTTGAGCAGGTGTTGGAGAAATTCCTGAAACCAATGCTCTGTCAACAGAATGCTGCAATGTTTCAATGTTAGCCTCAGAGTTTACAGTGAATGCAGTCTGGTCTTCATTTAGAAGACTTCCGCCATTCTGCTTAACAAGCTTAAAGAATTCCCAAGGCTGAATGGGCTGAATGATTCCATAATAGTCATCACCCAAAGCATTAATCTTTACTGCCGCTTCATCGGTTTCTTTCCATGTCCAGTCATTGGTCGGGTAATCTACCCCTGCCTGGTCAAACAGATCTTTGTTATAAACCATCACAACAGTTGAATAGCTGTATGGTAATCCCAATACACTGCCGTCCAGTGAGAATGCATCCAATGAACTTTGAGAAACAAGCTCAGTATCAATTGGTGAAGCTTTCATAACATCACTAAGATCCAATAACGCATCCTGTCCTGCATATGCAAGGAATGTATCGAAGTTAACTTCAAAGCTGTCAGGAGCATCTCCGCCCGCTATTCTTGTCTGAAGCTGAGTAGTGTAATTATCCCAACCGAAAGTATCTATGTTAATTGTTATTTCGGGATTTTCTTTCTCAAATAAAGCCTTCATAAGATCCAACGTTATCTGGCCGCCTTCATTAGCCGAGAAATTTATAAAGCTGACTGTTTTCTGTTCAACTTTGCTCTCGATTTTCTCATCGTCTCCCGAAACTGTCGATTCAGTTGTTTCTTTATCAGTGCTGCATCCGGTAAATACCATTGCCAATAACAGCAGCGTCGCAATAAAAAAAACTAATAGGTTCTTAAGTTTGTTCATTTTCTCTCTCCTTCAAATGAATATAGTCTAATTCTGCCCATAAAATATAATCGACTTCACAAAAATATATACGGGCAAACTTAATCCTGAGTTAAATCGCTTACAGATTGTCTTTCATGAACGTTTAAAGAAAGGATTACCTCGCTTTTACCAAGCTTCGGCGTCTCAATTCTTTTAATCATCATCTTCATAGCCTCTTTGCCTTTTTCAGCAATATTTTGTTCTATAGTAGTTAGTCCGGGATGGCTGTAGTTTGCAATATTCAGGTTGTCAAAACCGATAATCGATATATCATTCGGAACGTTTATCCCGCGGTTTGAAAGCTGTTTAATCATCCCTAAAGCCATGATGTCAGCACATGCAAAAACCGCTGTAACTTTCTTTTTGGAATCAATTATTCTGTCAGCCTGTTCAATGCCGCTGTCAAAATCAACCTTTGTCTCAAATACCATCTTTTTGTTATATGGAATGCCGTATTCTTCCAGTGCATCTTTATAGCCCAAAAGCCTCTGCTGCATAACACCGTTGTCATGTATCATCCCAACAACAATCCCTATATCTTTGTGCCCTTTGTCAATAAGATATTTTGTTGCAATATATGCACCATTGCGGTCATTTATTTTTATTGTGTCAAAATAATGGTCATCACAATAGCTGTCAATAAGCACAGCAGGAATCATGCTGTCTTTCAGCTGCAAGTAAAATTCATCCGGATACATTCCGATCACGATTATTCCATCCAGATTATGTTCTTTGGCAAGGTTTAAGTAACTTTCGTCAGTATTAACTCCCGAAATCAGCACTCTGAATCCGTTTACTCTAGCCACATATTCGATGTTGCCGATAATTTCGCTGTAGAACGGATTGTTAAACATCAGCATATCGTCATCTTCGGTTTGAGGAATAACTACACCGATTAACTTACTCTCACGGTTAACAAGCCCTCTCGCAGAAAGATTAGGTACATAATTAAGCTTTTCGATAGCTGCATACACTCTGTCCTTCGTTGCCTGGCTTATCGATTCCTTACTGTTCAACACATAAGAAATCGTTGCTGCCGAGACACCCGCTTCTTTTGCTACTTCCTTAATTGTTACTCTTCTTTCCATAATATATCCTTTACCGTTTAAGTTATTATTTGCATATCCAATATACATTTAACTATATTTTACGGTAATTCGTCGAGATATTCAACTGATTTGTAATTTTACTTAATATTTATTACTTAAGCGTTTAAGTACCATTATTATACTTTACTATGTCTATATTGTCAAATAGAATTATTTACTTCTTTTTCAGTGCAAAATATTTTGTCTATAAAAGTGTAGACTATTCCACATAAGTTGACATCAAAAATAAGATGCATCTTCCCCCAGTCATATATTAGTTCGGAAAAATCATAAGGGTGAATGTTTTTATATGCAATTAATGCAAACAATTTCTTTCTGAAACATGTTTCATTAAATATATTCATTTCTTTTAGTTTTCTTTAAAAAATCACATATTCATTTATTATATTTCTAATAATTCGCATATCATCAATAAAATCAGAAACAATACTTATACATCTTGAATCAAGTTTAAACTCTACAAATTCATCTTTTATAAATGTTTTACACAATAAATCGTAAGAGTTTGATTTGTTTGCAATAGTAACAATTGGGATTATAAAGTCAAAAAACTTTGTCTGGTTTTTCATATTCTTGTTGTCAAACATATCATCTTTTATTACATATGGAAATTTTACAGTTTTTTTATTTGTACAGTGCTGTTTACTAATAAGTTTATCTCTCTTAGTTTAGTAAATATTTATCTATTTTCAAACCTATCTAAGTCTTGAAAAACAACAATTATTAGCGTTAGTTTCTCTAAAAAGTTCAATAATCTTACACTACTAATGAATCTTTCAACTATAACGTTAATTTTATAAGATTCTCATCAACATTTCTTACTTCTTGGCGATATCCTTTTCGCCATCTATATCCTTTATTTTTCTTTAGAAAGTATATCACATTCACTATTTTCATAACTGCCGCTAATGATATACTCAAGCACTTATGTTCTTTAAGCTTATTCAAATACGATGAGATTACACGGCTTTTGCCCGAGCCATAGGGCCCTGTAATAGCAACATTCTTTATTTTCTTGTTTTTAAAATGAAATCAAAAGCTTTTGAACAATTACCATTTTAATCTGATTCATTAACAGGAGCTAAATCTTCAAATATAAAATCATTTAATATTTCTTTATCATTTCCTAATATATAATTACTTTATTAAAGATTTTCAAAATAAAAGCAGAAAATCTTCTCCATGCAAAAAATTTAGGAAGAGATTATATCCCTTTTCATTAATATATTATAGCAATCCCTTTCTAACCCTCATAATTCCTGATTTACAACTATACCCCCTAGAGCTTAAAACATACCTCTCTAAATTAATTGAGTGTCGCAAAAAGAACACGAACTCCCCCAAGATATTGGAGAAATGCTCATAAGAAGCAAATCTGTAAGAGGTGATAATAATTATCTTGATATACTTTTCCTAGGATTATATTGCATAAGAATAGATTTCTTTTGGTTAATTGTCACTTGTGTGTATATCTCAGTAGTAGAAATATTAGAATGTCCTAATATCTCCTGCAAGCTCCTAAGGTCAGCTCCATTTTCAAGCATCATCGTTGCAAAAGTATGTCTGAGATAATGAGGGGTTGCACGCTTATTAATTTTTGCTATATCTCTATATTTATAAAAGATATTCTCAATTCCATAGATGGATATTTTATTTCCATATTTATTCACAAAAAGATTATCACAACTAGGTGTAAAAGCATCTCTACTCCTTAACCAAGACTTTACTTTCTTAATTACAGTTTCATCAGCAATATACAACATACGCTCTTTACTGCCTTTTCCTCTGATTAAAATCATCTTATCCTTAAGATTTAAATCCGAAAGAAGAATATTTGATATCTCTCCAATTCTTAATCCAAGTGAAAACAAAAGCTCAATCATCGCATTATCTCTTATGGCTATCCTTTTAGAATATTCGCTGCTTGAGATAAGGTTATTTTCGAGTGAATTAATAAGTGAAACAACTTCAACTTTGGTTAATGTTTTTGGCAATCTAGTTTCATGCGGAAAACGGTAAATCTCTGTGAAAATCTGCTGCTTTGTTATATGCTTAAAAAAAGCCTTAATTACAATATATTTTCTTTTTATTGAAGTTGATTTTAAAAGAAAATTTTGATCTAAATCATAAAAATACTTTTGAAGCTGTTCCTCATATATAGTTTCTATTTCGTTTTCTTCAACCCACAAATTAAACCTCTTCAAATCACACATATATGCTCTAATTGTTTTCATTGATAAGTTCTTTACTGTCTTAAGGAAAAATTCATAATTATTGATATCTTCAGTTAAACTTTTGGTATTGTACATACCAACCTCCATCTATGCAAATAATTATCCATTCTACAGGAATTTATAAGATAACATAAGCCACAAAAATTTATATAAATTATATTAGTTGGGCTTTGTGCTATTTAATTCCATATATACTATTCTCTGTTGTGCGATAATATGCTAAAATATAAAAATAATAGTAAATTATTTGGAGGTAAATATATCTAGTGTATGAATAGTGTTGATGTGAAAAAGTATTTTAATGAAATTCAAGATGAACTTATAGTTTATGTTGTTGAGCAAAGGTTTGTTGTTGGACAAGGCAGTGAATACTTTAAATCATATAGGGGAAAAGAAAACTTTTTCGATAGTGATGCTCAAGTTAAGAAGAGATTAGCTATCATTTTTAGCTGGATAGAGAAAAAAATTCCTAAGGTTGCGGAACTTGCAAGCGCTGTATTTAACAGCAGTATTAATACACCTTTGGGAATTTCTCAAGTTATAAGTTCACTAGTAAATCTCTTTTCAGTACACGAACATCAAGCCGCAGGACCAGAAGTTATTGACCCGATAATTATTCAAGAAGGAAGAATCAAACAAAAAACACTATCTCAATTAATTGCTTTACATAAATCTAGTATTCTACGACCCTCAATTATTATTTTACTTATTGATAATGATTTTGAGCGTGCAAAGAAGCTTTTATCAAAATGCCCTCATGGTACAAATATCAAGTTTATTAGAAATAGTGGTGAATCAGAAATATATAAAATTATAAATAGCGGTGCTGATGATATAGAAGATTTTATAGATGATTATATGCATCAATGCTATAGTTCTTGCTCTAGAACAAAAAGAGAAATCCTTTATAATGAAGAATGGGCAGGAAACTCGCTGATTAAGTCATATAGCCCATCGATTTTTAAAATAAGAACCAACTTATTGTATGATGAAAAGTACTCAATTAGAGATGATATTTCTTTTTTAGAAAGCGGTATTTCTTCCCAAAATATTACAAGTTCAAATGAAACACTCTTACTATGCTTTTTATGTATTTCAAAATTATTCAAAGTATATTGCTATGATTACGGTGGTCAAGATATGACAGATGCTTTAAATTATGCAAGACAACTAGATAATGAAATACTTCTTGCTCATGTATATAGGTATTCTTTTTTCCTTAAACAGTTTAACGAAAGCGAAAGATTATCAATGTTAGACGTAGCTGAAAATACTTTTAGGAAAAACAATATATACGATCATGCAATATACTGCAAAAACAATAGAATTATCCAGCAATTCTATAAAAGTGATATTAATTTACGCGAATTTAGTTCCCTTCAGAGTGAAGCTATTAACAATGTACCGGGATTAGTAGGAATGTCATATATCTATAATAATGTTGGTGTAGCATATTTACTAAGCTCCTATCCCGAAAAAGCTATTGATATATTTTCAAAAGGGCTTCCTTATGCCCATGACAGAATAGTACAAAAACTAGGTCTCATGTCTAATTTATTAATAGCAAAAGAATACTATATGCAAGATGTACCAATAAAAGACATCACAAGTCTCTTTAGGTTAATTTTCGACTGCAATATTGTTAGAGACCTACCGTTTATTGCTGCGAACTATGTAATTAATAGCATTTCAATTTCTCTGAGGCTATACCCTGGTTTATACACTGAACTTACAAAAAAATATGATATTAATTCTCTAATCAAAAGAGCACTAATCCCAAATCAAATGGGTTCAGGCTCGCTACAAACACAAATGTTGTTTTTAAAAGAGAGATATGATGAGTTTAGTAATGTAAAAATACCTAGCATTAAAAGAGTGTCAAATATTTCTGGCAAACGATTAGACTTCATTTTAAAGTACGGATATAATCCCGTTATTTTTCATACTTGGTTATAAAGTATAACATTGAGTTAGCGAGGATGTACCCTGTTATTGAATTATTTGAGAAAAACTTCTTATACTCTTCTAAACTTTCATACAAATTATAATCTTTCGTTATTCCTTTTATTGAAAAATGAAAATTAATCTCTTCTTTAATAGTTGGCATTGGATTTATTTCTAAAAAGTATGTATTATTCACATTAATCATATCTTTACTTGTACTAATGAAATTTTCAATACTATCACATTCCACTCTTGTGTCTATCCTACAGAATGTTTTTATTGAAAACTCATCTGCCAATGAAAGAACTTTTTCTTCCAAGGCTTTACTTATTCTTGTTATTTTTTTCGTGTAACCATTATGGAGCTTCTTTTCATTTTCACCTAAGAACCAATTGACATCGTTTGAATTAGGGATATACATAGTTGGTGGCAATATATCCAGTTTCTCTGTTATAGGATTGTACATGACTGGTATTGTCATATCAAACCCAGCAATAAATTCCTGATAAAGACTAGTTCCATTAAGATTAGTTTTACTTTTTGAAACTCCACAACTACTACCATAATAATATGGTCTATATATTCCTCCCTCTTCTAATTCACACATAGTTTTAGGTATTTTCATATCTTTATAGTATGCAATTATATTTGAAAGCTTCTTATGTTCTCCTACTATGGTGGATACAGTGTCACAAGGAATACAGGGTATATTAAGAAAACAACATAATGAAGGTACTAATCCAAGTGTTGAAATATCTTTACAGCCATTATTTAGGTTAATAATAAAATCTATCGAAGGTAATGTGCTATTCATTGCTTTAAAGACAAATGTTCTTAAATCTAAAATCAACGGAAAGCAATTTAAAGCTTGTATTGCATTAATCCAGCTTGATATAACATCACTTTTCCATACTTCATAGTGTTTATATCCGTCGATTTCATCTTTTTCAAAAATATATACAACAGCAATCGTCCTACCTTGAATTGATTCAAGCATTTTTTTATAGTTTTTTTGTTTATGAACCATGAAACCTCCAAATAATTTACTATTATTTTGAGATTAATAGACACATTTGAAATAAGGTAGCATATTACCACAAGCAAAATACGTATAGCTGTCTAATACATAGCAAGCCTCAAAGAAAATGAGCTGAAAAGCCTTAGTTATAACAAGGAGCATCCCCTATCGGATGCTCCTTCATACTTTTATTTAAATCATCTTGTCTCATTATTCTAGGAAGTTAAAACAATACCCACCCTCATCTTCCATAACTTCTTCATACTCATCATTCTCATGGCTGTAGTATGCATACCACTGCTCTTCTCTCGAATCTATATGAAGACTATATTTCTTGTCAGAAAACACTATTATACCGTTTATCCCCATTCGCTCTGCCAATGCGGCGACCTCTGTATTTGCCGTATCTTCCACATAAAAGTCCACTCCTTGCCCAAGCAGGTTATAACTTTCTTCGCATCCCCCTATTTTTTCATTATGCTCTTTTGTTCTATAAGCAGAATTGATATGTACAGGTTTATCAAAATAATCTCGGATATACTGCAGTGCTTTCACCAGTTCCATATCAATCAATATTTCATCACTGCCATTATGGCATCTAAACTCACACACCATAAAGTTTTCCGTAAGTTTTAGATTGCCATCTTTTTCTAGTGAATATGCTTTTACATTTGGCTCATCGATATTGAAACATATAGTATTATCTCCATTTTCCTCTGTATAAACAGTTTGGAATTGCAAGGGAAATAAACAGATAATATTTATGAGTATCTGAAAAGAAATTAATGTTTTTCTTATAAGCATTTTAATAATTTTTTCATATCATATACCAGTTTAATAAATCTTTTTTTACATCTTTACAATATTAATCTATAATTCAATTATATATCGCTTCATTAATTTGCTTCTTTTTCTCTATAATAGGCTAAATTATCTTTATAACAGTAAGTTCGATATGAGTTTTATTATAAATGCCACATTGTCCTTTATAAATAATTACGACCATAATAGTAAAAGTTTTTATAGATGGATGTAGTTCTGCTGAGATGATAACTTTTTCTTATTTCAGAAAATCTCCTATTGCGTTTAGTACTTTATATTTATACATAACAAATTGTTTGCGTTTTTCTTAACCCCTAATCAAACTTGTGTCGATGCTTGGCATGGTTTTTTCTCCCTTTTTCTATTAGAATTCTTTTGCCATTTTGTTCTAATTCCCTTCACCAAGAATTTATTTCTGCAGTTGATTATATATCCAAAATTTTTTATAGTTCCTATATTAATACCGCACAGATAGTTTTTCCTATGCTTAAGTATATACTGGATTATTAATATCTATCCTTATCATGCATTAAGTATCCTATTTCGCTCTACCAATTTCTTTAGCCCCAATGATATAATATGAGTCTTCACCAATCTCAACTCTTATTTCGTAATCTTCAGTAATTGAATCATTGTCTATCATTGTAATATAATATTCTCTGCTATAGATTGCCGTTGGCTCTAACTGGTCAAAATTATCATACACTTTTATATTAACTTTTTCATCTTTGATAGAATATCTTTCCAATAAAATAATGCAATTTCCTTCATGAATTTCAACCTGAACAAAAGAGTGAAAGTTTTGTTCTTCAATATCTTTAAACATATGGAATTGCTTTCTTTTGAAGCGCTCAATTAATAATTCTTGTAGATATATATATTTACCTTCAGGCGTTTTATATACAAATCTTTCTCCCTTATATTGTTCGCTGTCAGCAATAACATAGTAATAATTACCCTCATTTAAAGATACTACATTTTCATCAGGATAGTAATTCTCTGCTAGTTCTTGTAGTGAATCGTAGTATTTCTCTTCTAATCTAATGTTATATCTCCATACTAAAAGTACAGTAATAATAATGAGTAATACTACTATAGTAAAGATGAATTTCAATTTACCTGCCGTTCTACTTTTTTGTTTATTATCTTGAATATTATCATTCATTGCTGTATCCATTTCTTTTTTAATAATTTTGTATCTTTTTATCATAATATTGATACCACCATAGATCATCATAATATTTACCTTCTGCCCAATCCGCTTCACATCCATAGTACCAGTAAAGTATATCATTATAGATAATTTCCCCACCAAGATTCTTAAATGAATCTACTGCACTTACAATCGCATCTGGTCCTGTGATAATATAAAATTCACAGACGAAAGCAACATTGACCATGTCAATAACCGTGTTTCCAAAATTTCTTTGTAAATATAATTCTTTTAGTCTGTTATTTTTTTGCCCTAGTTCATCTTGGATGTCTAACCACGTTTGCATATCATCATAATGTCCATTAAGTTCAATTAAAAGAGAATTACGTGTATCTATAAGATGATTATATTGAGTATCATTTTCGTATTCACTACTACCACAGGTTCCTGTATCACTAAAACACCCAGAAATAGGGCTATTAGTATCCTCCGGCTCTGGATCAGGAACTACACCGTCATCATCATCATTTCCCCCTCCCGTGTCAGGCTCAGTCCATATCATTCCACCATCTAAAAGCATCTTTCTCTGTGATGTCACTGACCAATGTCCGGTAGGATCAGTATAGTTTACTGGATTGTTGCCTGTGTACGTATACAGATTCTGTGTCCACGGTTCATATGCGCTACCTTTATAGCTATCCTGCGAGATAAACCTACCAGTGTTACTATTATAATATCTTGCATTCATGTAGTAAAGACCGGTTGTTCCATCTGATATAGCTCCCGTAAACTCTGTCTCATTAAGCAGCGCGCCAGTTTCAGCAGTGTTTCCGAATGCATCATATGAATACTTGTTTTGCACAGTGCCAGAGCTGTCTACAATCGCTGTAGTAGAACCTCTTTGATCATAGTTATAACTATACCATCCTTCACTGTCTCCATTAACATCAAACCTCTGGGATGAGATTATCTGTCCTGAAGGTGTCAGAATATTTTCTGTTATCTTAATTCCCGCACTGTCGGCAGTCATTATCACAGCACTGCCAGAGTATAGATACTGAGTTACAGCTGTATTTGTCCCCTGTTCAAACTCTTTTGTTATACGCTGTCCCTGTCCATTGTAGAGGTATGACTCATTTATATCGTCAGCAGAGCCATCACTGTCTTCAATCAGCACATTCATAAGCATTCCGCTGTCATGATATGTAAAGGTTTGTTCTTCAATCAATGTACTGCTTGTGTTATATTCTCTCTGTGATGTCTGTCTTCCAAGGCTGTCATAATCATACTCGAACTCTTTGTTACTGTTTAAATCCATCTGCTGCAACTGATACAGAGCATCATATGTATATGAAGTTGTGTCAGTTCCATCACTCTCTGTTAATCGGTTACCAATATCATCATAAGTATAGGAAGTTGTTGTGCTGTCTATAGTAGTCTGTGACAGTCTTCCGATATCATCATATACATGTGTTTTTGATATATTGGTGCTTGAACCATACGGTGTCAATGTTTCGCTGGTTATCATTCCATTATCATCATATCCATACTGATACTGTTCTTTTAGCGTTCCATTCAGCTTATACTGAATATCAGTTGCTAGCCCGGCATCATTGTATGTGAAGTATGCCGACATAACATCGCCTACATCAGTTACATCAATAAATGTATCAGTTTGTATAACCATTCCCGAATCATCATACGTATATGTTCTGGATTCATTTTCATCAAGCATTATGCCACTCAGCTGACCATATCCATTATAGAAATATCTCTGCTGAACTGTATTCTGGTCATCACCATATGAAGCAGGATATGTTATTGATTTCAGCTGGCCATTATCCCAATATCCGTATGATATTACATTCTGGACAGTGCTTCCGTCAATTGTTATGTTTTCTGTCTGTTGCGTTACCCAGTTTCGAGTGTTATATGCCCACTCGTGATAGAACTCTTCATCATCCAGTTCGCCTTCTGTTCTTATAAGGTTTCCTCTGGAATCATATTCATAGAAAGTATAGTCTGTATATGTTCGGTCAGCCTCATCACCTTCAGAATCATCTCCATCTTCATCTGAATAGTCAGAGTACGAATCATAATACTTTTCTTTCCACAGATATCCCTTGGAATCATAAGTGTAACCAAGTACTGTTCCATCATTAAATGTCTTGTATGTCAATCTTCCGAGTGCATCATAATAGTAGTAAGATTCAATTATCAAGCTATCAGAATCATCAGTTCCATCATTAACTTCCTTATATACACGTCCTAAGTTATCATACCAAGTCTGTGTGATTCCACCTTCGGCATCTTCAATCTCACTTATAAGATAATCACCGCTTACTGTATCGTATGTATAAGACGTTACGTAATCCGTTGTTCCTCCATCAGGTGACTGAGTTACCGAAAGAAGCCTGCTTAAATCATCATAGGTGTAATCCGTTTCTGCCCCTTCACCGTCAATTGTCTTTGTAGTTCTGCCCAAGTAGTCATACTCATACTCTGATGTTAAGTTGAGATTACCCGTTCCCGGATCAACGATTGTCTTAATTGTTCTGTTAAGAGCATCATACTGTGCCTGAACAACTCTTCCTTCACCGTCGACTATCTCTATCATGTTGCCAATATTATCATAAGTATATTCAGTAACATTAGTTGAAAGAGCACCGTTCGTAGTTTTAGATTCAACAAGTCTTCCGATTGAATCATAATATTCAATGTTTTCAATGCCTTCTCTGTCTGTATATGTTACTTTAAGCGTATATACACCTGTTGTTCTTTCAATATAATCATAGTTCACCGTAGCCTCTGCTGTTACATCAGTATTATGATATGTATGGGTCAGTCTGTTCATATCATCATATGTATATCGTGTAAGGACCTCTTCAGAACCAGTTCCGACATAATGGTATGTCACATTGCCATTATTGTTATATACCCAACGTTCTGTATCATTTGTGCCGTCAGTAAAGTCAGAGTCACCATCAGGATAATATACTTTTACCTTTCTACCTATAAGGTCATAATCAACTTTAGTTATGTTGTTTTCAGCATCAGTAATTAGTATCGGATTACCCATTCCATCATATTGATATACAGTGTCTTCTCCATTATCATCTATTGCTCTATATAGCCAGCCTTCCACAGTATATTCATATGCACTTACACTGCCATACCTGTCTGTCGTGGTGTGAAGTTGTCCCGGATATCCTTTGTTTGAACTGCTCCATTCACCTGAATAATATGTGTTTGTTACAGTTCCGTTTTCTGCATCTGTCGTTGTCAGTACATTACCATTTGAGTCATAAGTATAGCTTGTAGAAATACTACCTTCTCCTGAGGCAGCAGATGTTACTGTCATGCTATACGGGCTATCAAATTCATTGTATGTTACCTGATCACTCGGATTAATGTAGTTATATGTTATTACATTGCCTTCATCATCGGTTACTGTTGAAATATTATTATGTGAGTCATACGTGACAGAGGTTGATATTTCTTCAGCTGTTGTATTCGCACCGACAATATTATAGTATGATACGTTTGTAATCTGATACTGCGCATTGTAACTATATGATGTTGTTACATCTATGGCATTAGTAATGCTTGTAACACACCCGTTTGAGTTATATTCATACTCAGTATCGTTGCCCTTAAAGCTTACTGTTGTCTCACTGTTTGTTTCATCATAGCTGATAGTAAAGTTCTCTGTAGAAGCTGAATTCACTGGATACTCAATCATACTAATAGTTACATCATTAGCTGTGTAGTATATTGTGTATTCATGGCCTTCACCATCAATTATTGTCTGCAGTCTTCCTGTTGTAGGATTATACTCGAAATCTTCATCGAAGTATGATTCGCCTTCAAGTTCTCTTCCAGCTAACCTTACTTTGCCTGTAGCATCTGCTAAATATGTGTACTTATATACTCTATCGTCTGTTGTAACCTGTGGGTCAGGACCCTCTACAGTTATTGTAGTAAGCAAGTCTACTGTGTTATATCCCAATGTTATTGAATTGCCTGCATTATCAGTTATAGTTTCGATATTACCTTTTGAGTTATATGAGTATTCAAGGTAATTTCCATTTCTGTCTTCGAATCTATCAAGAAGCATATTCTTGTCGAAGATATAATCTATTCCATCTTTTCTGCTAATACGCCATAACTCATTTTCTAGACCTTCGTTTTCATGAGTCAGTTCAATAAACACACCTGCCGGTGAACTATACCCAGTCTCAGTTTTAGCAAACCTATGAATCGTTCCGTCACCGTCTTTTAGAATTACACCAACCTCTTCATCCGATGAGTTGTATTCCATCATAAGTGCTGTATTAAATGAGTAGTCAGTACCATATCCCATTGCTGTTTTACTTGTCGATTGGCTGTTATATGTCCTTCTCATAACCATTGCAAACATCGGTCCCGGGAATACGAAGTCTGTTGTCTGGTAACTAAGATTGCCTTGACTCAACTCTACTTGACCTGACCCGCTTCCAGTAACAAATCCTGTGTAATTCCAGTAATCCTGAAGGCCGAATCTCTTATCAAACTCTTCGCCATCGATCATTGTCGCACTATCACTATTGCTTAGTATACTTTCTCTTTCATAGCTGGTTTCACCGCTTGTATATTCAACTACTGAGGTTACTTTGTAATAGTATGTTTGATTATAGTTAAGGTTATAATCATAAAAGAATTTCTCTTCAACATGGTCTCCAACTAAAGTCGAATCATCTATAATAAAATCTTCTGTAGTGCCTCGATAGACATTGTATACAGTTCCTTCAGGGTTTGCCTCATCTTTCCACCTTATAAGTGTTTTATAGTTAACTTCTGGAACAGCAGATACGTCTGTTGGTTCATCGATAAGCTTTACTGTTATTTCACTTCCTCTGTAAATCTGCTCTACATCTGCAGACCACCATAGTATTGCCGGTGTTTCATCAACATCTGTAGTTGATAATGTAGCCCTAATTATGATTTGATCACCAACTGTAGTAAATACAACATCTATACCATCATTTTCAAAATCTATGCCTGTTAAATCTAGTGTCTGATAATTTATACCATCATTGCTAACTTCAAAACTAATATCAGTTCCTGCTGGCTTAATTAAACTCGCCTTAATATTCGCTTCTTTAACATATCCTTCAATCGGGTTAGAGAAGTCTGATAATACAGCAAATCCATTAGTATCAACTGGATATTCACCAGTAGAGCTATCTGCTTTTAAAACAACTCTATCTACTAAGAGCTCAACATCATCATCTAATGGTAGTAGCAATTTGCTTGTATCATTCATGTAGTCATAGAAAGGTGTTTCATAATATTGTGATGTATATTTTACATTGCTTCCGTCTGTAGCTTTTACATAAATATAATACCGCTCACCTTCTAAGTAATTCTCATCAGTAAAATCAATACTCAAATCTTCAGTTGTATCATCAATAGAGTCAACTAATTCCCCATTAACATATAATTCGATGTCTGTTAGTCCATCTGCATTTCCACCATCTCTTGTATAAGTAACAATATATGGACTAGCCTCTGCTATTGGGTTCTCATCATTTGGATCCGGATTAGTTATTACTAGTTCTGGCTCAGATGCGTTGGATACCTGGCTTTTAGTGAAGGTCACATAATCATCGGCATAATTACCCGCTTTATCAGAAGCATGCAACCAAAGCGTATAGCTTCCATCTTCCAGTTCATCTGCTGTCATATTCCATTCGTGAAGCACATTATTTGTTTTCGAATAAATGATATCAGAATATATTTCATCGCATGTGATTTTATCTGGCTCATTTCCTGACCCATATACAGCCGTCAGGTCGATAGCAACAATGCCTTTATCTCTTCCGTCCACTTCCATAATATTTCCACTAGAAAGCTCATTGCTTTCATATGAGTGTGCTAAATAAATTATTAATTTGCCATCATATCCACTGTCAATAGTGTGTAAACCACTCATCACATACCACTGATTAGTTTCAGGTTCATCAATATATATCGGCTCTTCCCAATTCCATGCTTCATCACTGCTAAGTGCCATTGTAATCCATCCACACTCAGGAGAGTCCACCTTGACTTTAGATGCAATATACAATACATGTCCTTCAACTGTTTCTAAATCTGTATATTGTATTGCTGCCGGATTATATGAGCTTCCATTCCCCTGTATTGAAAGTATGTTTTCAGAAGCTGTTAAAGTAGAACTATCGCCATTTTCCCAATGTGCAAGAGTATCAAATCTAGCATTTTTTACAGCATTATTTGCATCAGGATTATACTTTTCATTACACTCCGCTAAACTAGGCTCATTGCCTGCACCATATATTTCTGTTAAATCTAGTATTTCAAATCCATTAGTGCCGTCTACTTCAAGGCATTTTCCATCTGCAGTGGCACTATCGCTATATGAATGATAAATACTGACTATCAAATTACCATCGTACCCACTGTTAATTGTATGTAATCCGGATAATCCATACCATGTATCTTCCTGAGGTGAGTCTAAGTATATCGGTTCTTCCCAGTTCCATGCCTGATCACTGCTCATTGCCATAGTTATCCAGCCACAGTCCGAATTTGTTACTCTTACTTTTGTATAAATATATATAATATGTCCTTCTTCAGTATCATAATTTGTATACTGCTGTAATGCAGCATTATATGAATTGCCATTTGCTTCTATAGATATCACATTATTAGACTCTGAAATAGTTCCGTTACTAGCCTGCCAATGTGCTAAAGTGTCAAAGTTTGCATTTCTAATCTTATTATTAGCTGCAGGATTGTATTTCTCATTACATTCTGCTAATGTAGGTTCATTACCTGAACCATACATCTCAGTTAAATCAAGCACCACAATTCCAGTATCGCTTCCATCCACTTCCATGCATTTTCCGTCTGCGGTTGCACTATTACTATACGAATGGAATATGTTTACTATTAAATTCCCATCATATCCGCTATTAATTGTGTGCAAACTAGATAATGAATACCATGTATTTTCCTGTGGTGAATCCAAATAAACCGGTTCCTCCCAATTCCACGCTTGATCACTGCTTAAAGCCATTGTTATCCAACCACAATCCGAATTTGTTACTCTTAGCTTCGTATAAATATATATAACATGTCCTTCTATAGTATCAAAGTCAGTGAACTGTTGAAGTGCAGGATTATATGAATTACCGTTCCCCTCAACAGTCATTATATTATTGGCAACTGAGATTGTTGCATTACTATTAGCTTGCCATCCGGTTGCTGAATTAAAGTTAGGATTTTCTAGCTCATTATATGATCCTAGTGCAGACACTTCACTGAAAAAGCTTTGATATTCAGACAGGCTTGGACTAGTTCCTGGAGCAAACTTCAAATCCCACCCTGCAAGTTCAATTGAGTCTGAAACATCACCCTGTATGCTTACTACT
Organism: Christensenellaceae bacterium; assembly: GCA_963677605.2. Classification (GTDB taxonomy): domain Bacteria; phylum Bacillota; class Clostridia; order Christensenellales; family UMGS416; genus JAGLOK01. The sequence goes on from CAXXDX010000006.1 coordinate 1,493,635, forward strand.
CCTTCAACAACTGAGCTTGATGTAGGAAAGTCGATATTAGCAATAGGTGAATCGATATCCAAATATAATTCGTCAAAAGCATATTCTCCAATATTGTTACTAGCATCCTTAGCTCTTATATAAATATCGTATTCACCACTAGTTGAAATAGCAGAAGATAGATTGAGTTCCTTATATGATTGTGAACCATATAAAGCATCACAAGTTAACTTATCAGGTTCATTACCTGCTCCATATATTGCTGTTAAGTCTACTAATACAACTTTATTTCCATATGAACCATCCACTTCGAGCTGCTTCCCACTTTCTGTAGAAGCATCCGCATAAACATGCCTTAACAATATTTTGTTATTACCAGTGAAATCGGGTTGCACTTCTTTAATTCCGCTTAATGTATACCATTGATTTTCTAAAGGTGCATCTATTCTATCAACTTCAGTATTTGTCCCACCACTGGAACCATCGATCTGAATCAATATTGATTCAGCATCAGAATTTGTTACCCTCATTCTTGCTTTAATATAAATTTTATGACCTTCTACAACCGCAGTACTGGTTGAGTAATTTGCACTACCTGTTGTTCCATTTCCATTACCAGTATGAGTTAATACATACTCATCAACAGTATTAGTACCATTAACTTGAGTCCAGCCTGTTGTTCCATCAGCAAAATTCGAGTTGCTAATCAAATTTGAACTATTGTTATTTGATACTGTACCTATTGGATACCATGTTCCATTTGGATTGTCGATTGAATATTCATAAGTCAATACTTCTATAGAATCATCACCAACGCCAGACCAGTATAAAAGAGGGCTCATATCCGAGGTCCATGTATTAGGAATAATATTAAAATCATTTGGTTTTTTAGGTGCTGTAAAATCTGGCGTTGTTAATGCCGAACTTAGTCCTGCTTCAGATATTGTCTGAACATTAGGAGAGGGATCAACGTTTAAATCTCTAGCCACTACTTTAAACGTATATTCGGTTTCGCAAGATAAATTTGAAAGTTCTTTTTCGTGCCGGATATTTTCACCTAGGTGCTCAATCCACACATCATCATATGCTGTATAATTAGTTCCATCAGTTGAATAATACACTAAATAATCTTTTACTCCAGCACTAGAATAACTTGCTCCTGATGGATTATCATATGTACCATCCCATTCAAGCGTTGCTTTACATTGCCCTGGATTATTTTCATCGGCCGTAAATCCTTCTGCCGATAATCCTATATTTGTAACGGCTTGTGGGGCTTGTGAATCAAACTCATATTGTATTGTTATATACGCATCGTATCCATATGGGCAATCAACTGAGCCGAATTTTCTCATTCGTCCTGCTGTGTCATCTTTTTCCCTCAGCATTAATCCATAGTTTGGGTAACCTGTCTGAGTATCTTGTGAATACTTCGTCCAGTTCTTCATCATATCAGTGATATTCAAAGCATACCATGCATTATCATTTGATATAGAGTATTCATTCCCATTCCATTGCCAGTCAACGTTTTGAGCTGCTTGGAAAGTGTTCCAAGTTTCTGTATTAGGATTACATGGGTGCAGTAATCTGTATGCCCTCAAATAAAAACTTAGGCTCATATTTGCTGTGCGTGGTGATGGCTTAGTATGAAGTGATAAAGTCGTAGAAGTTATATTGTTTGCCGGTACTCCTAAGTCTGTAAAATCACTTACATCAGGTTTAACTAAACCCCAACATACACCATATTCACTATCAAGATACCCACCAATATACATTGAAGGGTTTGTACTTTGTATCTGAGTTGGTCTTTGACTATTAATAAAAGTATCATAAATGTCAGGACCATTATTATCAAGCACCACAACCGAAGGATCTACTGATACTGGGTATACTGTTGTTTTAGCTTCCAAAAATTCTTTTGGTACTTCTATCCTAATTCGATATTCATCTTTGTAATTTGCCAATACTTTAACAGTAATGTCCTCACAATAGTGTTTATAATAATCTTCTTCAGAACCTGCATATGAATCTACCGCAAACGGTTCATTTGATATAAAGATAATTTCTTTAGTTTTTTCATCTCTAAACTCAATAATATTATACTCATTGACAATAACATCAAGTCCTGGAGCAATTATTACAAAGTCAAATGTATTTTGTCCTGTGTATTTATTTATAACTATGTTCTCTTTTATCCCACTATTTATAGCTGAATAGCTATAAGTAATATCAGTATTTTCTTCGGATAAATAATCTGCTTTTTTATCTTCTTTCTCTTTATCATCCTTTATTTTAACTTTAAATTTCTTTTCAACCTCAGTACTATCTTTAGCTTTATAGTCCCCCCAAACACTTTTTTTCTTTTCCTGATCTTCTTTTTCCTGCTCATCTTTTTCTTTACTGAGTACAACATTTGTAGGGTAATTTACAGTTTTTGTAGACAAGGAAATATTTCCACTATTATTAGCTAAGTCTGGGGATTCTGTAGGAGTTGGTTCTATAGTTGATGTGGTTTCTGGTGAAGTTGAGACTTCAGGAGTAGAAGTTGGTTCTGGGGTAATAGTAGGTTCCAAGGAAGGAGACGGAGCTGGTTCTGGTGTTAATGTAGGTTCTGGTGATATTGTTTCTTCAGGAGTTGGAGATACCGTAGGTTCTACTGTAGGTGTTGATGAGGTTTCTGGTGTGATAGTAGGTTCTTCCGAAATCTCTAACTCAGGTGAAGCTGTTATTTCATCAGGATTAGGAGTAATAGAAGGTTCTGGTGTTAAAGTTGGTTCTTCAACTTTCATATCATCTTTTTCTAAATTATCAACTGGAACTGGTATTATCTCGATAGAATAATCATTTTTCTTAAGTTTTACGCCATCATCACCAAGCAAATGTTCTGGTAAAAGAACATCAACATCATTTGCTTTGCTTTTAAAATTATAGCCTTGCTCTTTTTCTTTTGATGAAGTCTCAACAAGCGTTGTGTCAAAATCAATAAGCTTACCATTACTGTCTTTAAATCTAACAGGAGACTGAAATACATAAAATGTTGCAGTACCATCTTCATTTAAATATACTGACATATTTTCTGTGTCATATTGATCCAGATGTTTTATATGACTACTTCTTTTTTCAGCATCATCTGGAACAAAGTCTTCAAGAGAAATTTTATCTTTACCTTTTTCGTTTTCAGCATACGCTGTTAATACTCCTGCAATTTCTATAGAGTATAGTACCATTATAATTGATAAAACTGTTGCTATAACCTTTTTCATAAAATTAGTTTTCATAACATCTCCTGTGCATTTTTTGCTATTTATGTTTATTTATTCTTTTTTTGTGTAACAAAAATATACTAAATACTTATTTAGCATTAATTAACTTAATAATTTTAATCGTTTGAAATGTGTTGTTCGTATATTACATATTCGCCGTTTTTGTCTTCTGTAAGCAGTAACTTATGCTTTACTACACTTGAATCATACTTTAAATCAGCTTCAACCAACAATCCTTCTTTCAAGTTATCTTCAGGCATCATTATGTTTTCTACTCCAATTGAAGTAACTTCATAACATTGTATGTTTCCATATGCCTGTCGATATGTTAATAGTTTTTCCCATTTAGTATTAAGTGAACCATCAATATTAGGAAAAGTGTCTGGACTGTATAGTGATAATGTCTCTTTTTTTTCTAAGTTTTGCAAATGTGAAGTATATTTTTCAAAGAAATTTAATGCTTTAACCGGCAAAATCATAGAATATCCAATTCCAAGTTCACCGTTAGTGCTTGTTATTTTTATTTTGTTCCGCAGTGTTCCATTATCACATTTCATCTCAAGTAATGCTTCATATACATAATTCGAGTCATCAAGTTTTTCATACAGATAGCTACCTTCAATAATTTCACAATTAAGTATATTCCCACTTATTAAGGTTGCTTGTTCAAACATTGATTCAAGATTTCTTTTTGTTCTTGTTGAGAAGAAATAAGAAGACATTGCATTTTCAATGCTCTCTATGTCATTGTTTAAAACAGATTCAATGTACGGAGATAACACTTCATTAATCAGGTTATCCTCTTCGAACTCAAAAACATTTATTGCTATTTGCCCATCTTCTTTTATTATAACTTGGTGTTTTTCATTAATCTCAGTATTTTGGTATTTTACCAATACATCAAAATCAACATACTTATCAGTACCTTCTTTATAATAATTCTGGCTTGTTACTTTATATTCCTCTACAGAACCTAGAATTGTCGATCTAGAGAAGAGCAAATCAATTGTATTAATTCCATATTTTGCTTCTATTTTGTCCGACGAATTTTTATTGAACATATAAAAGCATTTAATAGCATTCTTGTTGTTAATACAACGGTAATACTCATCTACGTATTCTTTTGCTGTTTCTATAGTTTTTTTAGATGTGCAAGAGGCAAGTGTAAGAATTGAAGTCGTCAAAAGTACCAAAACAACTAAATGTAGTATTTTTTTCATTATACTCCTACTAAATGTCCATAAAGTGAAAGTAGCATCATTTTTTATTTTTATTGTATTAATTATCTTCCCCTATGTCAAATTTTGCTTTTATTGTTTTATTACCGTATATTATGCTTTTACTGATATTTTTGTAATTGTATGCATTATCCTAATAAAGTAAGAGTATTGTATATTAATAATGGTTGCATTTATCAAATATTTTGTGAATATACCCATATTTATTGTTAGTTTTATTAGATATATTATACAATTTTTTTATTGTAAACAGTTTTTCTGCTTTTAATTCAATAATTATATTGCTAAATTTTCCATTTTAATTCATATAATTTATTTTTGTCAATTTATAGTATTTTTTCGTATAACAATAGTTTCAAAATCACTTAATGAAGAATTCTTTTTTCCTATCTTAACTTTAGTACTTCCTTCTAGGTAGTACTTCTTGGCTGTCGCAATATGACATGGCTGGGTGTCGTATTTTGATATGGGTAAATAGATACACTTGTAGCGTGTGAGAAAAATACATCGTTTAATCGCTAAGCGGAAATTATCTACTAATATTCATCAGCTTCATACGGATATTCAAACAAAAGATATTCATTGCTTTTCTGTCCATTGTTCTCTCTAAACCGCTCTTCGCGCACCAGCAATCTAGCTGCCTCTAAATCACGTATAGCCTTGCCGGCAGTCGTTCTTCCAATGGAACAAGCATCCATGATATTTTGTTTTGAAGGAAAACTACGAAGCTCTCTATTTGCACATCTGCATAGATAAACATACACAAGCTTCGCATGATTGGATAAGCCTGATTTAAAGATATAGTTATAAGAATAAAACCATCCCTTCTTGTCTTTCATGCGAAGGCTCATTTGTGTTTACCTCCTACAGAGTTATGAGACACACCTAATATTAATACTGCAACTATAAAGCAAAGTATTCCGAGAAAATAATCTAGCTTCGGATACGCTTGACCAGTCTGAGGTATATATACCCCATTCCACATGGTTTTTCTCTTTTCCGAAGATTCTATGCTCTTATACCAAAATGTAATTACAGCTTGATTATTATTAATTGCCTCTCCTTCTATATTTTCTGCCTCAACAAGCCTATATCTGTCTATTTTCAGATAGTCTAGTCCCTTTTCTTTCATCCAATCAGAAAATGACATTCCTGCCCAATCCGAATAAACTAAAGATTTAGCTATCTCATCCCCATAATCAATATCATTGAATAGTATCTTTACACTCCCTGAAACTGGAACCGCCAATACATTTAGGATAATAATCTCTCCATCTTCACACATATTGAGTCTATACTCCTTATCCTCTTTGATATATCCTGTTGGAACCGATATTTCTTGAATATAATACTCACCACATCTTAAATCAGAAGATATGGTTTTACCTTCAATATCAGTTGATAATTCTTCTAACAAATCACCAACTTCATCAAATACACCCAGCTTCATACCAGCTAAAGGACTATTACTTATAGGCTCAGTCACAAGAACATCAACCCTACCCATTATAGGGTCAATAGGGATCTCAAGCTTTACCGTCTCTTCATCATTTACAATAGAAAAAGCATACTCCATCTCATCTTGGACATACCCTTCAGGTAACGATGCTTGTTTCAGATAATAATCTCCATAATAAAGAAGATCACTCTTAACATATCCTCGCTCATCTGTAGTAATTGTTCCAACTACATTCCCAGCTGAATCATATAACTCCAAATCAACACCTTCCAATGCTTCGCTTGTTTCACTGTCATATGCATATACTTCAACAGTTCCCGTTATTCTTCTGTTCACTATATCAAAATCCAGCACTTCACCATCATTTACTATACTGAATTCATAATCAGCAGAGTCTACTATATATCCTTCTGCTACATTTATTTGTTTAAAGTAATAATCCCCATAAATAATGTTCTCGCTTAATGCAATGCCTTCAGTGTCAGAAATAAGCTCCTCAACAAGATTACCTTCCTTATCATAAATACTAAATGCAGCTCCTTCCAGGGGATTACCTTCCTCATCATTTACAAATATTCTTACCTGTCCCCTGATTAATGAGTTTGAAATCTTCAGTTCCACTACTTCATCATTCTCTACTATGTTGAAAAGTATAGGCTCAGTATCCAGCACATATCCTTCTATTGTTGATAGTTCTTTTAAATAATACTGTCCATAATATAAGTAGTCGCTTAAGGCAATACCTTCTTCATTGGTTGTGACTTCCTGCAAAAGTGTATCGCTTGAATCATATACGCCAAACAAAACGCTTTGAAGAGTTTCTCCACTCTCTCCTGTCTTTGAGATTGAGACTTTTCCTTTGACTGGATCATTAGTAAACTCTATTGATTCCTGCTGACCTACGCTATCTATAGTAAAATAATATACTTCATCAGATAAAACATAACCTTCAGGAGCAGACAGTTCTTTAACATAATAATCACGAAACACCAGATTTCCGCTTATAGCTTCGCCATTTTCGTCAGTCGATATTTTTTCAATTAATATATCATCTGTATATATCCCGAACTCTGCTCCTTCAAGCTTTTCACCTTTTACACTGTCTGTCTTGGTTATAGTTAATTTAGCTGGCTCAGCTTTCAAAGTAATGGACGCTTTCCTTACTTCCTGCATTGTATCAGTTACAGGAACAGCTACAGCCTGTTTACTACCCGAATCATCAAGCCATATGATGTTTGATTCACATCTATTGTCATATCCAATTAAGATATCTGTCAGAGTTATGGTTTTACCTGCAAGCCCAATAGGAATTGAAAATGTTAATACATCGCCGGAATTACCTGTATATCCTGAAACAGACATACCGGGAGATAATTTAGATTCATCAATAATGTACTTACCATTTAATGCACCATACTCTACCGTGACTGTGCCTTTAAGAGCACCATCTACTAATTCCAATTCAGCTATATTGGGATATGCATTTAAACTCTGACTTACTACATACCCATTACGTGCTTTATCCAGTAACTGAAGATAAAAATTATATGCACTTTGATAAGCTGCACTCTTTGGTCTTATAGCATTATTAGATGGCAGCATAAAATCATAGCCTATGCCTTCACTCTCTTTTAGCCATGAACGGATTGCATTGGCGGTCGCATACCTTATCTGCTGGTCGGTAAGTCCCGCGTTCCTGTACGGAAAGCTATGCTCCATGATTGCACATAATCCTATATATGTTCTATTGGAATAAACAGCTTTAGGATTAAATGTACTATACGCTGTACCATACGGACTATCAGCTGCATGGTCTAAACAGTATGCCACTTCACCAGTTTCAACCACCCAATGTGGCGGTGTCTTTAGGTCATACCAGCCATTACTCCCCTTATACTCAAAGAAGTTACCTCCATCTGAAGACGATCCGCTTGTTATATGCGGATTTGATGGCGGCAGGGCAAGTGCTGATACATTAAATAATGTTAATGAAAATATCAATATAAGTAGCAAAGATATTGTCTTCTTAAATCTTGTCATATTTCCTCCATAAAAAATAAGCCCGGATGGGCTTAATGTAGGTTGTTCAGTTGTATGTGCTTAATATATCGAAACAATAAATATCAGTTCATGCTCTGCTTCAAAACTTCCCTCAAATGCAAGACCATGACTGCATGAAAGGCTGAGTGTTCCTATACTTCCGCTTGAGAGTACTCCTAAATAGTCATTATCAATCTCTGCAGCATACAACGGAAACTCTGATTGGAAGTTAATCCATTGTGATATGTCAGGATAATCTATACCAAGTGCTATATACCGCTTTGTATCTGCACTGCTTAATGTATCCCAATCCATACTGTAAGGCATTACATCTTCGAATATACTGCCTTCACTTGATACGAATGATTCAATTGTTATCTTTACAGGTACCTTTGAGTTATTGGTTATACTAATATTAGAGCATACAAAGCTCTCTTCTATATTAGGATTAATAACATATGAGATGTTCAGCGGATGTGTAACTGATACTTCAAGAGCATTGATTGTACCTATTACAGGAACCGTACTCTGGACATTACCTGTGCCTTCTATAGTTTTACTCACACTATCATATACAGCAAATGGAGTGGATACATCCAATAACGTACCATCTCCTGCCTGACCATAACTATTGTCTCCCCAAGAATATATGATGTTATCTTCATTAAAAGCCAAAACTAGATTACCTGACTTTTGAATCCCTTGTACATTATCGATCCCCTGTATTACAGTTGGTGCACATAAGCTAATACCTCTGGTTGCTATCTGCAAATCACTGTTCTTCCCCCAGCCATAGGCTGTACCATCAGAATCAATAGCATACATTGAATTGTATCCATCATAAATTTCTTCTATATCATTTCCTAGTACAGTAATCTTTGATGCATAGCTTTTTCTATACGAATTACCCGTTCCGGCTTCGCCAAACACATTCTTTCCCCATGAGTATACACATCCATCTGTTCCAAGTGCTAATCCTGTATAACCATTAAAGATAAACTGTTTTACAGTTGGTATGTTTTGAATCACTTTAGGTGTTCTTACGTTGAATGTACCGCCATCTCCAAGCTCATTACTGCTGTTTACTCCCCAACCATATAATGTTCCATCATCCATTACAGCAAATGATGTCTTGTTCTTTATTACTACCTCTTTAATTGATTCATCAAGATTTGAAATTACATTAACACGAAGAGGTGTCGCACTCTTTTCTGAATAGTTACCGGCTTCTCCAAATGAGTTCTCTCCCCAAGAGTATAGTTCCTGTCCACCATCCAGTATCGCGAATATAGTTGTTTCCATTAGTTACTATCTCTTCTATTCCCGATATTGCAGTTATCTCATTCGGTGTTGTCTGTGCTGTCAGATACTCACCGCAGCCTATTTGCCAGTCACTGCCTTTACCCCAAGCATAAGCTCTTTTATCATATGTTATTGCATACGCTACATCTTCCATACATACAATATCCCTAATTCCCGATATATTGATTTTAGTAAATGTAGTCTGAGTAACCTTCGTACCATTACCTACTTGTCCATAGTTATTCTTTCCTGCTGCAAACACATCACCGTCCGGTGTAATTGCATATACAGTATAGTTATTAACTCTTATCTTTGATATCTCAGGTAATCCTGATATCAGCGTAGGAGATAATACATTCTGGGTTGTTCCCACTCCCAGTTGTCCATAACCGTTATATCCCCAGCTATAAACCTTCCCTTCATTGTCTAATGCAAACACAAAGCCATTACCTTCTGTATTTGTTATTATCTCCTTAATATTACTAAGCCCTATATCAACTGGAATGGGTTGATTGTCTACTGTTCCGTTTCCTACTTCACCATAGATATTCTTTCCCCATGCTTTAACTGAACCGTTTGTTTCAACAAGGTATGTTGTATATCCGTTTGATATTACTTTAGTACTTCCTGCTTCCAGTGCATTAGCAGATATGCTCGAGCAAAGTACTATGATTGTCATTAGTAGTACTGATATTACTTTTTTCATTTATTCCTCCATTAAAAAAGTATATGCATGGCCGGCAGTCATCCGGTCAAGGTCTCGACCATGCATTAGGTTAGTTATCTATGTTTAAACAAGGTTAAACATGAAGATTAGGTTATGCATTGCAGTATACGACTGATCAAAAGCTAATCCGAAGTATGCTTCCAATGTCATAGTACCTGTAGTGTTTGCAGGAAGTGACCCGAAAAGTGTAGGATCAACATTTACTGCCTGATGTGTATCCGCATAATATCCCTCGTTCCATCCTGTAGCGTCCTTTACCTTTACGCCTAATGCGAGATATGTTTTAGAGTCCGCAAGGTTTAAGCTTGCCCATTCCTTAGCATCGCTTGCCACATCAGTAAACTGAAGTGTACCGCCTGCAGATGAAGCAAGGCTCTGTACAGTAATGTTTACCGGTACTTTAGTGTTATTGGTAATAGGGATATCAGGTGCAATAAAGTCACCGTTTTCACCCGTGTTCGGATCGATAGTGTATGCAAGTGATGCGGGATGCGTTACCGATATGGTAAGCGCGTTAATCGTACCTTCAACAGGTACAGTCGCAGTTACATCACCATCACCCGATGATACCGTATCGTCCGCAAAAGCTGGTACAGCGGATAAAGCAAAGATGGCCATAATAGCCATCATCAGTGTAAGTATTCTTTTGATTGTGTTTTTCATAAGTTAGTTCCTCCAAAAAATTATTATTTTATTTTAAACCGGTGTTACCGGATGACTTCTTAATTAATAGTTAAGTGTATTCTATAGCCTGCTTTACTGATAAATTCTTTTGTTTCTATGTCGTAATAGTCAAGATATACTGTTACTTCATACTCCTCTTCTTCTACATTCTGTAGAAGCTCAATACCAGTTATATGCTGATTAGGGTATATAGGTGTTGATTTTGCTATAAGTACATCATCAAGATATACCTGAGCCTGCATGATAACTGTATTCTCCTTAGGATTTTCAACTATCCATTCTCCTATTGTTCCCGACTCTCCTTTAGAGAATGTTATGTTTGAGCTCAGCTTATCTGTTACTACCAGCTGCTGTTTTTCGAGTTCTTCGAGTACTTTGTCCCTGTCAGTTGATTCCGCTTCACCATATTCCGAGCTTCCTTCATCAATTAGATACTGCGGAGTAGGTGTTGGTTTGTTTATAATGCTGTCATACTCACATCCCCTTATTAGAAAGAATACAGCGATTATTAATAGGATAATAATCAATCCGAGTATTATGTGTTTCTTCCTCTGTCTTTTCTCTGTTTCTGTGTAGTTTCTAGTGTTCATATTTCTCTCCAATTTTCTCGTTAATTTAAAAAAGACCTTGCGGTCTTATTTTTCTTTGATTTGTTATTTAATGTTTTTTGTTATTATCTTTGATTTTTCTTCTTTTTAAGAAATACTATCAGTCCGCAAAGTGCAATTACACCCGAGCTTGTACCTGCAACAACTGCTGCTGTTGTGTTTTTCCTTTGCTTCGGTATCTCCTCGTATGTGGCTATTGCTTTTACTGTATATTCTGTTCCTGATACAATCTGTTTTGAAAGTGTGCCTTCATAATATGCTGTTGCATCATAAAGTATCATATCAGGAATATCAAAGCTTCCTGAATATACCGCTATATACTTATATGCAAGTCTTTCAATCATGTACCCTGCAAGTCTTGTTGTTATTCCGTCCTTAGTGATTTTCTGTTCTATCCATCTGCTGTCTGTTATCCCGCTTGTATCAAGTGACAATCCGAACTGTTTTAGAAGTACTGTTTCATAGCCTTTATATACGGGCTTTTCAGTATCATAACTGAGTTTAGTACCATCGTTTAAAAGATACACATCTTCATATATTGATCTGTGCATACATTCTGCGTTTATGTTATTTATCCACTCGCCTTTTGATGATTTTTTAAGCTCAGTAAGCGGAAGAGTTACAAGCACATCGCAGTCGGTTTCTTCGTCATGATAGAGTGTTTGCAGTTCACTCTTCGGTTCAGGTTCTTCCGATTGAAGATCGTAATTGTAATACACAACATGGCTTGCTGTTCTGCCCGTCACGGTCTGTTCTTCAAATGTCACTCCCTGAATCTTGATTGTTCCGATGTATCCGTTTTCGTTTACAGAAAAGTATTGCTTAAAATCCGCATCGCTTTCCTTAAGTAATCCTTCTTGTGTTAGTTCTTTAAATATGGTTTCGTTTATTGTTTCATAGATAGATTTCTGTCCTACCACTTCATACTCGATATTCTGGAGTATGTACTCCACATTTTCTTCCTTGATTGTCTTTGGTGCTTTATAGTCATAATCCTGAGTGGTTGATGTGAATTCATACTCTTTGGTTATTACTTTCAATTCATCATTCGCATATGCTGTAGAGCACAGCATCAGAATCATTACTATAAATATCAGTATCTTCTTTATCATAATATTCCTTTCTATTTCATAAAATTTAATATCTCAATAAGCCTTATACGTATATCTTCATTCGCGATAGCTGTAAGACCTATACTGGATAATATAAAAAGCAGTATATACACGATTACTCGGAACACACTGCCTATGCCTCTAAATATTGTAGTAATAGCGGTTTCCTTATCTTCTTTAATTACTATTACATTGTCCTTGTCTTGTTTGTTTTCTTTCCGTTTCTTTTTATCCTGCTCGTATTTTTTATAGAATCCGGACTTTATCTTCTGTTTTCTCATTTAACCAACTTCCTGACTAAGTTTTGGAAGGTGTTTATCTGCTGCTTTTCTTCGTGTATAAACTCCTCAAATATCTGCTTGTATATTTTCTGACTTGAAATAGAATCAAAAATGTCAGGTGAGTAATTTGCAAAATATGATTTGGATCCGTACTTACCCATGAGATTGCGTATATCGTTTTCCGTTTCTTTTGGCGTGAAGTTAAATATGAAATGAATGTCGTTGTAGCCATCCACTTTCTTAAATACTTCATTAAGGCAAGCTGCTTCCCATGGTTTTGATCCAGCGCATATTATTTTTATATCTTTGAGTAAAAACTGCTTAGCACCCACTTCTTCAAACATGCCTAGATCATGGACAAGGAAGTCATATCCACCTTTAAGTACTTCCTTGATATCAGGTTCGATGTATATGTCAGTATCTCTATAGTTGATTAAGTTGTTCTTTTTCTTCTTAATGTCATAGAACTCTTGCAGTGTTTCCATATGACCATGACCGTTGTCTTCTATATAACATGCTGAATATCCGTTCTGGTTTAGGAAGCTTGTTATACCAAGTGCCTGTGATGTAGTACCTGTTCTGTGAAGTGCACCGCACACACCAACTGATACTATTTGTTTCAGCTTCTGTTTCTGAACTATAACTTTAGGCTGTTTTGTATTCGTTTCGGGATTTATGCGGAATTTCATTGCATCCTTATACTCCATACCGGGATTTAAACATAATGACATTTCTTCATGCAATTCTTTTACTTTATCCGCTGTTACTATGTTATATATACCCTCAGCAAAAAGTCTGCCTAAGATAGGAGTATCATTCGGATAGCCCATAGCTACTATTATTATCCGAATATCATACATGCTCTTTAAGCCAACCACTGTGTTTTATAATCTCATCATCAGTATCAGTTAGGCATGACAAGTCAATTGTAATATGTGAAAAGCAGTTTAGGTTACTCATATCCTGTGCTACGAATTTTCTTAATTCAAACTCACCTGTAATATGTTCTATGCCAATGTTATTATCCTGGCACGGTTTATCAAGTAGTCCCCTATTCTTATTTGATGTCATAAACAAGAGGAGCATTATGTTTGCCCCCCCTGTTTCAAATGTATATTGTGGTGTTTCAGGTATAACACTTCTATCTTTATGATATCCGTTTATTAGAAGTACTATACCAATAATCAAAGCTGCTAAATATATCAATAACTCTATAACCTGTTTCTGTTTATTCATTTTATCCCTCTTCCTTCTTCATCAAAATTACCGGTCTTCTAATATATCTGAATGTAGGCGAAAAGCTTGTTACTGCGACTCCACCCCTACTTGATGAACAATGTGCAACAAGCGGTTTCCCGTCATTATCAAAACCTACTATTACACCTACATGGTTGATTCCTGTTCCCGGTACTGCTTTAAATGCAAGATCACCTATTTGAGCTTCATACACAGGCACAGAATACTCCCACTGTTTATATGTGCTTGAGCCCAGATAATCGTGAACTATATCTTTTGATATTCCGCTGTTTATGAATATCCATGCTACATATCCGCTGCAATCCAGACCATAAGGTCGAAATGTTCCTGTTGTTGTACTTCCCGGGCTTGTTACTTCTTTCAAAGCTCCCCATTCAGGGCACATACCAACATTGTTATACTTACCTCCCCAGAAGTAAGTAATCTTTCCTATTAATGATTGAGCTATGTTCGGTATATTAGCCGACTTCATATATGTATCACTGGGGATACTACTTAATATATTGTTTATCTGTTCATTAGTAATTGATTGTGTGTTTCCACCTGAGCATGAAAAAAGAGCGGCATATTCACCGCTCATCATGTCATTTAGTACTTTTAATTGGTTATCATTAAATTCAAACTCCTGCAGCATATCCTGATACGATAGGCATGTAACATATATATTCTTTATCCTGTACGGTTCAGGAGTTGGAGTAGGTGAAGGAGTTTCATAATCATCAGGAGGATGTGGTGTTAATCTGTGGCGTGGGAGTTGGTATGGGAAGTGGGTATTTCTCATTATCCCACACTATTTCTATAATCTCAGTTTCGATATAGTTCATCTGCCAATATAGTGATTCTAGTTCTTCTATTTTATCTTGAGCAAGAACTGCCACCTGCGATGCCTCTTCAGTTTCTAACATATTGTTATCCACAGAAAACAAAGCAAGCACATGCCCTGCATTATTTATCTGTTCACCTTCACTGCCCATATATATTACATTTACTTCATTGACTTCATCGCTACTTTTTTCATGCTCTATATTAGCCAACAACTCACCATATAGTTCATTCATTGTTTCGGTTATTGGTGTTTCAATATCTCCATCTTGTGATGTTCCGAATAGAATTGCATATGGTGATGAGAGTATAACAAGGAGTAAAAAGAGTGGTATGGACAGGATTATGAGGATTTTTTGTCTTAGTTTCTTATCTGTTAATACTTTTTGAACCACTGTAATAATTGCTTTAATTGTGGCTGGGTCTACTGCCATTTCTGCCTCCTTGTATAAAAAAAGCACATACATATGTATGTGCTAACTACGAATTATAAGTTGATGAAACATTCACCGTGCTTAATGCTTTGTTCTCGCGCCTTCAGAAATATTTTAGTTTTTATAGAAGAGTTTTAACACTGTTACGATAAATTATATCTACTCCAAGCATAGTTTTCATAATTTCTTTGTTTCTACCTTTAATAATATCAATAAGATTATCAACGGCGATATGTCCAAAGATTTTCTTATTAACTTTTATAGTTGTAAGAGATGGTTCAATCATAGTACAAAAAGGCATATCATCAAATCCGATAACCGAAACCTGCTCAGGAGTTGAAATTGAAAATTCTTTTAATGCTTTAATTGCACCAATTGCTATAAGATCATTATCTGCCAAATATGCAGTAGCAAGACTGGGTTGCATCTGCAAATATTTTTTCATATCATTATATGCCTCTTTCATATTAGGCATTATTGGCACAACATACTCAGGGTTATATTTAATACTCTTTCTTTTAAGCGCTTTTTTATAGCCCTCAAATCTTTCAGTGAAATTTTGAATAGAAATAGAACTCTTTAGATAACCTATCTCTGTATGGCCATTTTCTATTAGGTAGTTTGTTCCTTTAAATGTGCCATCAGTGTTATCAATCACTACACAGTTTACATTAACACCTATAAAATTACTATCTAGTAACAAGATTGGAATACCAAAATTAAGATAAGGAATTAAATCACTTTCTTCCATTTCTGTTCCCAGTAATATCAGTCCGTCAACAGATCGTCTTTTCGCATCATCTATTATGCTTTTTGCGTCAGAATTAACATTAGTATAAGTAATAACTAGTTTGAAAGAACTATGTCTTGCTTCTCTTTCTATTCCTTCAATTAAGTCTTGAAAAAAAGGAGTATCATCAATTATTTTTGAGTTTTTCTTGTTAATAGTTAATTGAATAGTTCCCTCAACTGAACTATTTTTCTTAGATGTATTATACCCGTGATCTTTTGCGATTTTAAGTACTCTATTTCTTGTTGATTGACTAATACCTTGTCTATCATTTAAGACCATAGAAACAGTTGAAGCTGAAACATCTGCTAACTTAGCAATTTCTTTTATAGTAACTGGCAATTTGATAATCCTCCCCTCTAAAACAATTCTCATGGTTATCTATTTTAATGCAATGAAATAAACTCTTAACTTATATAGCTATACGACATTCCTTTATCTTTTAATTCAAGTGCCATATTTAATACAAGTATATTCCAGTTTAAAAATCCCTTATTCATTATCGGTTCACCTGTTTCTGGCGAATAGTATTCATGTAGAGATTTTGTATTCTCATAGTCTCTTCCAAGTAGGTTAAGAGTTTTCTTATATAATATTTCTGCTTCTTTTTTATATCCGTAATTCAGAAGACCTCTGAAAGTTACATAGTTAACAATTATCCAAATAGGTCCGAGCCAATTAGAAGGATTATTGGTTACATCCAGATTGTACATTTTTTCATCTTTGGCAAGTGCCCTTATTCCATATTCTGAGTTGAACGAATCATAATTGTTTAAGTGCCGCTTTAAAATATCTTCTGTCTGCTCATCAGTTGCAACACCGGTATAGATTGGTATGAATCCTGTCCATGTTTGTATTTTTATAGGTAATGTGTTCCAAAAAACGCCTAATCCCTTATGGAACCAATCATAAGATCTAGTTTTAATATCAACATCTACAGAGTAAAAAAACCGATCTTTAGGATCATAACATTCGCTTTGGATTGCCTTTGATAAGTTTTTTGCTTTATCCTCATAATAAGTAGCTTTATCCATCTCACCAAGAGCCTTTAATATTTTTACCATCGCTTTTAATTCCATCACCATAAAAGCGTTTAAGAACACGTTAGCCGTTGAAAATCTTGGTCTTCCGAAGGTTGCTGGATCATTATCCATCCCTATCATTACATCATCTGCCCAAACATAAAGACCGCATTTCTTGTTTAGATAAAATTTGTCATAACATTCAAAATACTTTTCAAGGTTTGTTATATAGTCGCCAAGCCATTTAAAATTGTTCATTAAACCGCTTACAAGGCATGCCTGCTGACATAGAAAAGGTTTATGCATATTAAGAATAACACCTTCTTTATGTTTTTTTATAAGGTAAGGTTCGCCTTTTAGTTCATCCTCATCATAAACATTTTTACTGGATACCATCATGGGAATATAGCCATCTTCAAGCTGAAAGTTGAAAAAATTCAACACATTGCCCTGTGCTCCTTCAACTAAACGCTTCTTGAAGTCCTCATCACCTGTTATTTCTTGATAGGCTGCTAACGAATAAACCGTCCAAAAAGAATCCCAATCCCATAGGTTCCCTTCATAGACAGAACCCGGATCTATAAAAGGATACTTAAACCTATCGCTTGCAGGCTTAAACACTCTATCAACATTATTTTTAACGTATTTTAATATGTCATTATAGTACTTTGTTTCGTTTTTCATTAATTATATCCTATTATTTTATTGCATTTAGTTTGTTATTAAGTTCAATCTGAGCTTTGTCATCCATCACAACCATGCCTTGTTTTATAAAATCCAAAACACTCAGCTCTCCCGCAAACATCTCAAAAAGCATTACCTTTGAAAGTTCGGGTATATAACTATCAACTATCTTTTTAGCTTCCATGTTTTCGCAAATTTCTCTCATCGATGAATCAATTCCAAACTTAACAGCGTATGATTGATCAGGCATATATTCATACTCGTATTCACCGCTTTCAAGTTCCATAACTTTTTCGTATTCCGTTGCCAGAGCGTCTGGTAACTTAAGATAAGCTTTAGTGTTAAAAGGAACTTTGAAATAAAATCTTAAAGAGCCGTCATTTTTAATTTCCCAGCTGCTTACTATCATACCTGCAGGAGACATGAATTCTACTTTAACATACCTCAACCTTTTGTCAGGTTGCGGCTCCAACCTAACGGTTTTAAACCCAGGATCCTCTTCAATAGGCTTAATTCCAGCAGAGTAAGTGTACATCCATTCCATTATAGATCCATAGGAATAGTGGTTAAACGAATTCATTCCTGTGTCACTTATACTGCCGTCGGGAAGTATAGAGTTCCATCTTTCCCAGATAGTTGTTGCACCCATTTTAACCTGATACAGCCAGCTAGGATAATCTGTGTTTGTCAGAAGACGGTATGATATATCATTGCTTCCATACTCGGACAATATTTTACAAAGGTACGGTGTTCCTACAAAACCAGTTCTGAGATGATAATTGCTGTCTTTGAGCTTCATTCTCAAATCGTATGCTATATGCTTTTTGTCATCTTCGGGAACAAGATCCATGTAAAGAGCTAATACATGCGCAGTTTGCGTATTTACTGCCAATCGTCCTGAGGTAGTGAAATACTCCTTTCGTATCGCATCATACACTTCACTTGATAGTTCTTTATAATATTTTGCATCATCGTCCATTCCAAGAAGTTTTGCTGCTTTTGCCACAATGTTTGAAGAAAATCTATAAAATGCACTAGCAATATATGCTTTTTCCGTGCCTCCAAACCTGTTCATCCAGTCATCAACATCAAGGGACAACCAATCACCATAGTGGAAATCATTCGTCCACAGTCTGTTTCCTCCCGATAATTCATCACGGCTTTTTATATAATCAACCCAGCCTTTCATGCTGGAATATTGTCTTTCCAGAATACTAATGTCTCCATACCGGACATACATTCCCCATGGAATTATGACAGCTGCATCGCCCCAAGCGCACGAACCGTTCTGTTTAACATCGTGAGCCGGTACAACAACAGGAACATTTCCACCTCTTGAGCTTTGTTCCTGCATAAGATCATAGCAGTATTTGTCAAAGAATGCGAAGACATCCATATTGAATGCAGCTGTTCCAAAAAACACCTGAGCATCTCCCGTCCAGCCCATTCTTTCGTCTCGTTGAGGACAATCAGTTGGTACATCCAGATAATTTCCTTTTTGTCCCCAAAGAGCATTCAAGAAAAGCCTGTTTACAAGCTCATTGCCAGTTTCAATTTTTCCCGTTTGCTCAATATCTGAATACAGCACGCATCCCGAAAAGTCATCTGGATTTACTTCCCCATACCACTTAATGAGTTTTACATATCTAAAGCCATAAAAGGTAAAATGCGGACGTACTTTCTTTCGCGTTCCATCGGAAACATATCTATACTCGCACAACGCAGTGCGAAGATTATCCCTATAAAAATTTCCAGCTTGCAGAACCTCGCCAAACTGCATTATAGTTTCAAAACCTTCGGTTGAATTATTTTCAAACTCAAGCCATCCAACCATGTTTTGTCCCATGTCCAACACAGTTTCACCTTTGGGTGTTGTGATAACTTCTATTGGCTTAATTCTTTCTTTAACAACAATAGGCGGACTTTTTCTAGCTTCAAGTTTTCGTGTATCAATAGTAATAGGTTTAACAGGGTAAACCGTTGCATCAATAGAAGTTGCATCAAATATTTCACCATCAAAAATCCCACTGCTTATTATGCCTGATTTTTTAGCTCTCCATATTCCGGAACCTGTATTGAAGCTTCTAATTTCACCGTTTTTAAACTCAATAACTATTTCGCTGATTAAAGCAAATTTATCACCATACTGAAAATTTTCTTCTCTGTTAAGTCCGTATCTACCCTTATACCAACCATTTCCGAGCAACACTTCAAACCGATTATCACCATGTTTAAAGTATTCCGTTATATCATATGTTTGATAAGGAATCCATTTATCATATGCTGTAAGCCCTGGTGCCAACATCTCCCCGCTTACTTTCTTCCCATTAATTTTAAGCTCATACAAGCCAAGTCCACAGATATATATCCTTGCACATTTTATATCACTTTTAAGCGGTATATCACAAAACATTAAAGGATGAATTTCCGAGTCAAAATCCGGAGTTATCCATTCCGCTTTCCACTCTTCATCCATTTTAGATGTTTCAAACCAAGCCGTTTCACTAAATTCTGACGGTTTTCCATCACACCATATTTTTACTCTCCAATAGTAACGTGTTCTTGGTAATAATATAATGTCAACTGGATAGCAGATACTATTAGCATCACAATCTTTTCCACTGTCAAAGACAATATCACTAAAGGTCTCGCTAAAAGCAACCTGTATCTGTGCAGCACCCTGAAACTTGGCTTTATCACATTCTGATATCCACGAAAGCCTTGGTTTGTAGCCCAGAGAAAAACCGAGCGGATTTACCAGCCTGTTCGTTTTTAAGCATATTATTTTAATTTCCATTTACTATACCGTATTAACCTTTAACGGCACCGCTTGTCATTCCTTCAATAACCATTTTGTTCATAGTAATATAGACAAGAAGTGTGGGCATAACACTTATGGCTATGCAGGCAAATATCGCTCCCCAGTTTCTATTGCCATACATATCCGAAAAGTATAACAGTCCCGTTTGCACAGTCTTCAAATTGGAATTTGAGATGAACGTCATTGCAAACATTAGGTCATTCCATCTGAAGTAAAACTGAATAACTCCTACAGTAACTATCCCTGTTTTCATCAACGGAAATACAATCCTCGTGATAATCTGGTATAAAGAGGCACCATCAATAACGGCCGCTTCCAAAATTTCATCTTGCAGAGCATATAAGTATCCTTTCAGCAGGAATATAGATAACGGCAATCCAAATGCAACATACGTTATTATAAGACTCCACCTTGTATCCAATATATTGGTTGTGTTGTACATCATATATAGTGGAATAAGAACTACAGCAGTAGGGATCATTATGCCGCTTAAAAATATCTTCAAAACAAAATCTTTGAGCTTCCATTTCATTTTTGTGAGCGCAAATGAAGCTACTGTACTTAATACAATAATAAAGAATAAAGATACTAAAGTAACTATAGCGCTGTTTTTAAAATAGATGTTCATTTTACCGCGATACCATGCTTCCACATAGTTACTGAAGTCAGGATTTCTTGGGAGGGCATATGAAGCAGTAAGATTGAATTCTTGAGTTGGCTTTACAGAACTCATTAAAATCCAAAATATCGGATACAGTTCTATAAATAGAAATAATAATATAAGAAATTTTCCTATTATAGCAGAGAACTTTTTTTGTTTTGCCATTCGAAATCTCCTCCGTTCTTTCTGTCTTTGCCCAGCTTGCTGATTATCAACGTCACAACAAGGCATTGCAATAATATGAAAATTGCTATAGCACTTGCATACCCGTATTCATTAAATAGGAAAGCATTTCTATACATATTCATAGTCATAGATGTAGTAGCATTGCCCGGTCCGCCCTTTGTTAGCGCTTGGGCTGATACAAACAGTTTTATTGTTCCTGTAAAACTAAACACTACGCATGTAACCATTATTGTCTTAATAGATGGGAATATTATATGTTCAAACAGTTTAAATCCATGTGCTCCATCAATTCTCGCCGCTTCTATCATTTCGGCAGGTATATCAACCAGCGCTCCGTATATTATTACTGTATAAAAGCCTATTGCCGTCCAAATATCCATTACACATAAAGCAGCAAAAGCAGTATTAGACATTCCTAACCAAGGTGTAATAAACTGTTCCAATCCCACTACATCCAAAAGTGAATTAAAAAGCCCATAATTAGGAGTAATTTCATACATCTTTGCAAACATTTGTGCTACTGCAACCGCAGGAAGTATAGTAGGTATAAAAACAATTGTTCTGGCTAGAGTTTTGAATCTTTTAACACTGAAATGCATCATCAATGCAACTAAAAGTCCAAATAAAATCTGTCCAGGTGTAACAACTGCAATGTATTTCCAGTTCATAGCGATTGAGTCTACTGTAGCATCGTTTTTAAACATATCTGCATAGTTTTTTAATCCAACGAAGCTAAATTTCAATCCTGGTGTGCCTGAGAATAGCGAATATACAAAAGTCCATATAATCGGCACAAAAATAACAAGCAGAAAGATAATTAAAGCCGGTAAAACCATTATCAAAATTGCTTTTTTATTACCCAGTACTTTTTCCAAGTTCATTCCCCCTTCATTTGAAAAGAAAGGTGCTGAATCAGCACCTTTCTTTAGATTAATCGAAGTTTATCTGTTCCTAGTTGCTGAATCTTCAAGTTGTTGCATATATTCTTCAGGTGTCATTTCACCAGTGTAAAGTGATGCAATGTTATCCTGTGCAAGAGTTGAAGTTTCACTGTCCATTTTTGCTTCAAACCAAAGGAATGAGCCAGTAGCTCCCTTAAGAGCATCTGCTACAAGCTGTGTATAATATGTTGTGTCTTCAGGCATTTCTGAGATTGAGAATCCTTTAAACGAACCTTGTGTCTGCATTGCAAAATCACCAAGTTTCGGGAAAACGTATTTCATCCAATCGCCTACTGCTTCATCATATTTGTCAGCAGAGAACATCAGTATGTTTCCGCAGTTCATCGAATAATCACCCAATGTGCTTGAATCATCTACCAATGGAACATTGAAGAAACCAATGCCTTCAGGACCTGCAGTATTATCTTCAGTATTGTTGAGATTTCCTGTAAACCATGAACCATTATATAAAATAGCTGCCTGTCCATTCATAAGCATGGATGCTGCAGTACCATAATCAATAGTGTTCATTCCTACTGCAAAGTATTCTTTTGAAGCCATGTCAGCAAACATCTGAGCTGCTGCTACATACTCAGGATCTGTAAAATGTGCTTCACCAGACATAGCATTTGCTAAAGCATCAAGACCGATCGAGCGAACTACATAGGAGTTAAGAACACGAGTCATAGGCCATTTGTCTGCTCCGCCTTGAACAATAGGAGTAATTCCAGCAGATTTCAAAGTATCACATACAGACATGAATTCATCCCATGTCTCAGGAACTTTCGTTATACCAGCCTGTTCAAACAATGCTTTATTATACCAATATCCTTCAACATTTAATCCTAAAGGAACATCATATAAACCTTTGCCATCAACTAAAGTAGTTAGCAGGCTTACTGCACCATCATCAAGGCAATCTCTGATACCAAGCTCTGTAAATGTCTTATCCACATCAATTATCTGGCCTGAATCAATAACAGCTTTAAGTCTTACACCTGATTCATAAGTTACTATTTCAGGAAGGTCATTACTTGACATAAGAATAGTTACTTTTTGATCAATTGAAGTAATGTCAACATACTCTACTTCTAAAGAAAATCCTTCAACTGTTTCAGCATATTCTTTTGAAAGTTCATTCAACAGCCATGCATTGGAGTTTGGATCTTCATGGTCCCAAATTGATAAGAATTTGATTGTTCTGGACTGGAACACCTCAGCTTCTTCACCCTGTTCTTCAGTTTTGCTTTCTGTCTCCTTAGTGGCTTTTGTATCTTCACCAGATGTCGCTGTGTCTTCTGCAGGTTTGCATCCTGCAAAAACAGCTACTATGATAAGTACAAATGCAACCAACATAATTATTTTTTTCTTCATGCGTTCCCCTTTCGTTTTGTCAATATTCAGTATTTATACTTCATGAAAGAATTCATCTTCAAAAAGCATTTTAATATTGACACAATTGATTATTTTCTTTAACAAAGGCTTCCTTTGTTAATTATTTATAAGACAATACTCTTTTTATTAAACATTTTAGTTTCTTTTTCGATGTTTTTAATTGATTGTAGTAGTATATTAGTAGGTTATCACAATATTGTTGGCTGTAATTTGCATATTTCGTCTACATTATATTACAGCCCATTAAATATTTCAATATATATTTTAAATATTTTAGTAAATTTGTTTAGTGTTTCTCTTTCAATATTTTAGTATGTTAAAAGCGCAGTAGTTTGTTTACTGCGCTTTATATGCTTAGTTATTTATATTGGACAATTTCAATTGATAACTATGAAGGGTTAGATCATAAAACTTAATACCCATATTTCAGTTTAAAGGCTTTACACTATGCCTCTTTTTCAAAGTGGTGTCAATAGACGTTTTTATGTGCTGCATATGACCACTATTTATAAGATTAATCAGGTTTTTTACAGCTTGTTCTCCGATAAACTTCATATCCACTTTCAGTGTTGTTAACGAAGGTTCCATCATTGATGCAAAAGGCATATCATCAAATCCAACTATGGATATATCATCCGGAATTTTAACTGATATTTCTTTTAACGCTTTCATAGCTCCGACAGCAATATTATCATTGTCAGCGATAAAAGCAGTTGGTAGTTTAGGTTTGTTTGACAAATACTTAACCATATCCTTATATGCGTCCTTCATTGCAGGTTTTAGCAAAACAGTATATTCTTCATTCTTAACTAAATTAGATTCTTCCAAAGCTAATGTATAGCCAACATATCTCTCTTTGAAGTTTTGTATATCAACGTTTCCTTTTAAGTAACCAATTTCCTTATGCCCCATTTCAATTAAATGATTTATTCCCCTATAAACACTTTTTATATTATCTATTTTCACATAATGAGCATCAACATTGCTAAAATAGCTATCTAAAATAATTACAGGCAAATTAGTATTAGTTAGCTTCGATAAAACTTCAGCTTCCTGTCTATTCATTTCCGTGCCTAAAATCAGAAAACCATCTATTTCATTTGAATTGTTTTGTGCAACGATTTTTTCAAGATCTGAGGCATGGGGGAAATATGATATGATTAATTTGCATGAGCCGTTTTTGGTTACACTTTCTATGCCTTCTATCAATTCATGAAAAAACGCTGTCTCTCTTACTATTTTAGAATGTTTGCTGCTTATGCATAATTGTATATTTAGATTCCTGGTAATTATATTGCTATTATTTATATATCCATGTTCTTGAGCAATTTTTAAAACTTTGTTCTTAGTTTCTTCACTGATTCCCTTTTTGTTGTTCAACACCATTGAGACAGTAGAGTTTGAAACATTGGCTAATCTTGCAATATCTTTAATTTTAATCGACATTCTATTCTCCCCAAATTAGTGACTAAATCATTGAATTGTTCAATAATTCTATACACTCTACTATTACCCAAGCTTAATACTTAGATTTAGTTTATATGTATTTGCAACAACAAATTTAAAATCACAATATAGCTGTTCTTAGTTAAGAGTTGGGGATTTTATGAAGAAATATATCCCTCTATTAAACTAGCTTATATATTAATAATAACATCTTATAAGAATATAATATTAACAAAAAAAAATAAACTATTCAATATTACGTAAAACTGTACATTAAATAATCTATAAAGAATTAAAATTCATCTATAATTAGCACATAAACATATTGTCTTAGTCTTCTCAGGGAACTTGATTCACCTTTTTCGTATGCCTTTTACTCTTCCTTTGGGCGTACCTTCCCAGATAATAAGGAAAGCACTAAGTGCAATTATCCCAACTCCCATTGGAATCATTACTGGTGCGAATGTGCTCCACTCAGTTACCATCATTGCTCCCAATAGTATAAAAACAACATACAATCTAAACAACCATTTATTCATAATATTTCTCCTCTTGTTTTTCTATCTTCATTCTGAGTTAGTAATAATATGAATGCAAATTTGAGCACGTTTTTTTATCTTCCCCCGCCTTTTCCTATTAAGTTCATCTTGTACTCAGGTACAAGGAACCATATATGCAGTCTCTTCGAGCCTATCATACAAAGGGCATGCCCACGTCTTTTGGAATATACAAGCTCCTGCTCTGAATCTGTTAGATGATAAAGAGATATGATATCTTCCAAGTCTCTGCCATCACAGCCCATAATTACCTTATATGAAGGCATATCCAAAAGCGGCTGTCCGTACATTCTTACAGATGGATCAAGGAAATCAACAAGACTATGGGATATTATCGATATTGCTGCTTCATACTTTCTTGCACGTTTTGATACATTCCGAAGGAACACAAGTGACTGCGGCACATTAGGATCGATCATTAGGTATGCTTCATCAGCTACAAGCCTTACTTTCTCTGTTCTGTCACGGCTCATCTGTTCCCATGCCCAGCTTAGTATATTAAAGTATTGTGTTCGCTTTATCTTATCTTCAGTATTTTGCAGGTCATGAGTATCAAGACATATGATTTTTGAGTTAGTCTTTATAGAAGTTATACCATTCCACAAAAAAGAATCACTACCCACTGAGATATCACTTAGTAGCGCAATAAGCACATCATAATCTTCTTTCTTTGATATTTCAGATCTTTTCTTAAGAAGATTATATAAATCACTGAATGTCGGAAACTCTTCCGGCTTCCTGTCCTTTATATCAGTATCCCAAGTAATATTTTCGTCTGCATACATATGAATCAAGGTATCTTTTAACAATGCTTTTTGTATATCTGTTAGTGATGGTAGGTATAGATTAAAGAATATATCAAGTGTTTTCATATGGAGCGCTAAATCACCCATACCATTTCCTTCGTCAGTATACAGCTTGTCCGTTTCTCCATCATCGTCTCTGGGTGCAGGTTTTATCTGTAATGGGTTTATCATTCCACCTTCTCCACCGGCACAATTTATCCAGTCACCGCCCAGGTTACGGCAAAGTTCTTTGTATTCAGCCTCGGGATCTAAAAGGATAACTTTAGTTCCCATCATATACTCAGAAAGTATGATATTTTTTATAGCTGTTGACTTGCCCTGTCCTGAATGACCTAAGATAACAATATTCGAGTTTGTTCTGTCTCCTTCTCTTTTCCATAAGTCCAGCACCACCATACCGCCATGAGCATCCATGGCAAACCAAGTACCGTCACCATCATTGTATCCGCTGCTTGCAAACGGGAATCCGCCTATGAATGTGGATAGAGGTACTATCCTTTGTGTTATGTCTATTATCTTCTGCTGAGGCACATGATAAGGAGATAACATCTTGAAAGCTTCTTTCTGAAGATTAGGGAGAGGTCTTATCTTGCACCTTATAGAAGAGTATAATCCTTCTACTCTTCTGCATAGCTTTTCGAATCTTTTCTCATCATTATCTATTGGCATAACAAGGTTTGTCATATACCCTACCGTTTCTCCGTTCTGGTCTATCTGTGTCAGTATATGTTCACCATCTTCAATACCACGTTCTGCTCTTTTCTGAGTAAGCGGATCACGAGTTGACTGGGCTATGCTTCTGTTTTGCATAATATTCTTTGATATACTTTCAACTAACAATGTATTATCTGCAGGCATGAATATTTGAGATATAACTGTACCTGGTGTATTTGATACTTTTGATAACCATCCTATTTCTACTATAGGCGGATACTTTGTAACTCCAAATATCTTTCCTATAAACTCACCTATATTAAGGCTTGTTCTTTTAAACTCCATTCCCATTGGTGTTACTATATTAAGCAGTGCTGGATTTGATGTTTCCTGGTTCTGTTTAGTTTTTCTCATATTACTCCTTTAATAATCGGTATTGCTGCATTAAAGTCATGGTCATCTGCATCAAGATGTCCGCTCTGTGGATGTGCGAACAGTTTCACAAGGTGATATATCATGTTCTGGTTCAGTACTTCAGCACTTACTCCACAGCTCTGGAACTTATATGCCAGCTCCGTTGCTCTGCGCTTTATTATCATTTCACTATCTTCATGTAGTTTTTCCCACACAATAACAAAGAATTGTCTTTCTATTATTTCACCTGACAGTGCAAAGTTTGCTATCTTCTTTATCTCATCGTTTATAAGCCTTCTTCTTATATTGTTTGACGTAGTGTTCAACACATCGTATAGGCTGTTCTTGAGTTTACTCATATCCACTACCTGAGATATCGCAAAGAAAGTGAATGGCTTGGTTTCACTTGATAGTTCTGCAGTGAGTGTATTTATAAGGACACGTTTTTCTTTAGGTGATATTAAGTCAATGCTTATCGGCTGCAACCTTATATATGAGAAGATATTGTTATCTAACGTGTACAGTATACTGCCCTTTATATCTTTTATGTTTATAAAGTCATTAGCTGTGACTGTCTTTTTATCGACTTTCTTCTTTTTGAACCTTCTAAACCATTTAAACATCGCCCCACTCCTTCATATACTTATACTCATACTTCTGCTGTGTACGCTCGAAGTTGATCATGTTCTTCAGCTGGTCATACACTGACTGATTATTCTTATCCTTTGTTGTACACATTACGCTTCCTGCTATTCCGGTAAGTATAGATACAATCAAGAATGTTGTATTGTGATTAACTGCGAGTATTAAAAAAGCTATCGATATGATAGCTGTTGTTGATATAAGTGTTTGTATTATTTCATGTTTTCCGAATCCCTCGAATATCTCGTATTTCGTTTTCACGTTATTTGGTATGTATAGTTTATTTCCTTCCATTTCTATATATAATAATAGGATATATAATCTATTATCATAATCTCCTTTCACTTTATAAATACAAAAAAACGCAAACAAATTAGTGTTTACGTTTTATATTAAATATTAGTAATAGTATACGATGCTTCTTATAATGCTTTCTTCAAAATAATATACATAGCGTGTGACCATAAGAGTGGTTTTGCGTTGCTTCCCCACCTGTTTTCCCATTCAGAGAGTTTATCTTTATTGAAAACATTGTCTAGAATTTGTTCCGGCAGCTCTCCGTTTTCGTCAGCATTTATTTCAACCCACTGTACTATCTTCTCAGCTTTCTCTTTTAATCCTGCGTCTGCATAACACCATCCAAGCCAACAAGCCAGTAGTATCCATTCACCGCCACCGAAATACGTATCAGCCAGATATCTGTATACTCCACCGTTATCATTATATATATCTTTTTCTATACGTTTAATAGTAGCTTTTCCAATTTCATCATCTAGACTAAAAATATTATAAGGCATTATCATACCCAACAAGGACGCGTCCACGCCAAGTGTAGTTTCATTTTCCTCTCCACTGACATCCTGCATCTTTATCATCTGATTATCTTTTATAAGATTATCTTTTATATATTTAATAATCTTTTCAGAAACATCTTCTGTTTTTTCTTTATACTCAGGATAATATTCTGACACACCTTTTAAACCTGCATATATGGAACCAAGAGTATATGTATGAACGTATTCCAAGTGCTCTTCCCAACAGTCATAGCACGGTACGTTCCATACTGTAAGCAAATACTTAACGCACAAGCCAGCACCTTTACCCACAGTATTCAGAATTTCCTTATCTCCGCTTAGCTTTATATACTCACTAAGTGCCCAAAGCCATGTACCGAAACCGTCAGTTTGAAAATTCGTCCATTCATCGTCAACAGCTTCACCTTCAAGAGAAAACCTTGTTGGCAAAAACTGAGTTTCGTTAAGCTTTTCACCATTTTCCAACTTGAGTATAACAGTATCAACTATATCAGAATATCGCTCCATTACGTTTGCACACCAAATGTGAAATCTTCTTGCACTTTCAAATTCTTCTGCCAAACACATGGAATGGCTTATATACGCTCCATCACGAAACCATGAATAATTATATGAGTCAAAGTTAGGAGAAGCTACATACGCGCCAGTCTCACTTTGATTGTTTTTTATTATATCTATACTTTTTGAAATAAGATCCATTTTTTCTTATTCCTCCTCGATTAAAATAGTAGACCAATATTTAAGACTTGGGAGTTTAACAATTATACTTCCATCAGCAGTATTAAAATCTATTGGCTTAAAATCCATGCTTGTATTATCAGGTGATGCAAAATAGATACTTTTTACATTCATATTAGCCTTAATAATTACATTTACATCTGTCAGCTCTTCCGGTTCTTCCAATTTTTCAAACCAAGCTGCACTTTTTATGCAATTGATAAAGTTCACTGCTGTATATTTTCCATTTTGTCTGGCAATAGTCATTACTTCTTTATCTGTTGCAACATCTATATTTTCATATAAGGCATTTGGTCCTAAAACCTTCTGATATCCGACTACAAAGTCCCAATACTTTCTCAACACAGCAAGCTTATCTTCTTCAATGTCTTCTGCTTTTGGGAAATATGGATCGCTTAATAATCTTTCACCGTCACCAATTTCAAGGTGCGTTCCGCCTGAGGAGTTGATGATAGCATCGGCAATTAAAACATTATGAAAGCAATCCTTTTTAATATAAATAGGGATAACAAGCGGTTTTTGCCCTGACATTTCTCTGGCATTAACGCAAATATCACAGAGATCTTTAAATGTAGGAGTATATTCCCACACCTCTATATACATAAAGTCAGCTTTCGATTTTGCCAGCTGCTCTATAGGCCAATTGCCAACAGCATTAAAAACCACAGTACCTTTGTCTTTATCTTTTTGATGATTTATAAAGTCCACAAAAGCCTTGGGAATGTCAATCTCTTCGCCGTCAAAATCATAAGCCTTTTTAGGTTCGCCATATTGATCAATATGCAGGCCATCAAAGTCCAAGTGCTCTATAACATCATCACATTCATTGTCCAGGTGTTTAAACCATGGCGAATTATATCTCGGATTAACCAACCCTAGAAAATCTTCAAACATTAAAGCTTTTCCGGTTTCATCATACATTCCCCACTCTTTGTGCTTTTCCCAAAACTCGACCGATGCAGCATATACAGCTAGATATGGCATAGCACTAATGTTTCTTTTATGGCATTCGGAAATGTATGAGTTTACAGTATCCAAAGACATCGCTCTATTAAACGGATCTAAGTAAATGTTTGTATCAGACAATAGGTCATCATGCCTAAATTGCCAGTCATAAAACTGCACTCCGTTAACATGATATTTTGTCATTTTTTCAATCTGCTTAGCTGTGTCATTTTGCTCGGGAGCAAATTTTGATACATAACCATATCTCGGGAAGTCTTCCCATCTTTTTTGTATGTCAAATGCGGTTTGGGAAACTTCTTTTCCGTCAATACTAAGTTTTGCAAAATATCCGCCAGTTTCAAGACTATGGTTTTTTATTGTTAATGTAGGTTCCCCATCTTCATTCACTCCTATTTTCTTGAAGTCATACCCTGCGACCTTGTCAGTTATATCAATAATATCAATTTTGCAATCAAATAATTTTTCGTTTATACCGGCAACAACTTTGAATGAAATCTCTTCATTCGGTTTAAAAAAGCCTTTTGTTGCATAGAAGTCGATAATTTTCATTTTTCTACCCTTTCAAACCCTCAGTGGAAATTCCTTTTACAAAATATTTTTGGAATATTATAAACACCGCTATAACTGGTATCAGCGAAATCAAAGATGCTGCAAACACAAGTCCCCATTGAGTCAGATATTGCGACTGGAATAGTGCTATAGCTATAGGTAATGTGCGTTTTGTTATTGTCTGTATTGATACATGAGCAAACGCAAATTCATCCCAACTGTATAAAAACGTGAATATCGTGACAGTTGCAAGCCCTGGCCTCGACAGCGGCATAATAATCTTCCAGAAGATTTTCATCCTGCCTGCTCCATCTATAAACGCTGCTTCTTCCAGCTCCTTCGGAACTTTACTGAAATATCCTTTTAAAAGAAATGTCTGTTGTGCAATACACATTGTTGTATAGACAAACACAAGACCATACCTTTTATCCAGAGTATCAAGCTGTTTTGACATAATAAACTGTGGAATGATAAGCATCACACTTGGAACCATCATACCTAGAAGAAGTGTGTAAAAGATAACTTTTCTTCCGGGGAAATCTATCCTCGCAAAGGCATATGCCATCATAGCCGATACTACTATTGTTGTTATAGTTGTGCTTATTCCGACAATGAACGAGTTTAGGAAATACCCCCCAAAGTTTTCTTTTGTTATCGCTTCAATAAAGTTATCCCCTGTAACCTCAGTTGGAATAAGTTTTGGCGGTATCTCAAAAACAAATGTATGCGGTTTTAGTGCCGTTGATATCATGAACAAAAACGGTGTTATAACCAAAAACAACCCTAAGAACAACAATATATAAGTAATTGTATCCTTAATCACTTTTCTTTTCTTTTCGTTCATAGTCAGTCCTCCCCCTTTAAAAGCATCTTCATTTGGAAAAAGCTGATTATGAAAACAAAGGTAGTAAGCAAAACACTGATAGCCGAGCCTATACCAAACTTCATGTTTGTGAACGTTTCCTCATACATCAAAGTCAGCACAAAGTGGGTTAAGTCCATAGGGTTTCCCCCGTCCGTCATTAATAATCCTGAGATATATGCATTCAACCCGCCTATCGTAAGCACAACTACCAGAAAGGCTGTTATAGGCTTAAGATATGGCATTGTAATCTTCGTAAACATCTTTACTGTGCTTGCACCATCAACTTTTGCAGCTTCATAAAGCGATTGCGGAACCGACTGCAGCCCTGCAAGATATATAATCGCCGTCCATCCCATACCTTTCCAAATGCCCAGAATGCTGATAGGTATCATTGCAAGTACAGGATCTGCAAACCACTGGATATTATTTTTTGTGATGTGTAGCACATCAGTTAATATATAATTCACCAAGCCAGCCTGTCCGTTAAACATATACTCAAAGAGCAATGAAACGATTACCCAAGAAGTAACAACCGGCAAATAGTAAATTACTCTAAATGCTGTCCTCCCTCTTACTTTCCTGTCAAGCAGTATGGCGATAAATATTCCTAAAAACATCTGCATAATTACAGTTACAAGAGTATAACCGATTGTATTTATAACAGCACGCAAGAATATAGGATCTTTAAGTACTGAAGTATAATTTTCAAATCCAATAAATACTGATTTTTCTGGTCTTATAGGATTCCAGTCAAAAAGGCTGATTCTAAACGAATATACTAACGGTATTAAGAAAAACACAAAAAATAGTATGAGTCCCGGAAGCATAAATCCCAATGCCACAGCTATGTTTTTAAACTTTTTGTTTTTTATTTTTACTAACATAGTCTCTCTTAAATTATGGAGACTTACCTAAATAAGTCTCCACAATAATCCTGTCGTTTAGTGTTATTATTTTAATAACTCATTTATTTCGTCAGCTGCCTGATCCAATGCTTCCTGAACTGTTTGATCTCCGTTTAATATACGTTGGAATGCATTGTTTATAGCCCCGTCCATTTCTCCCCATGCAGGGTGTGGCACACGTGCCTGAGCTGTTTCAAGCTGTTGCATGAAAATGTCAAAGTATTCTGGAACTTTGTCGCTGCCAACCAATGATTTAAGTGTCGGCACAACTCCTACCTGAGCCATAGCAACCTGTGATTCTTCGCTTAGCAAGTATTCAATCCATTTAAGCGATGCTTCTTTTGCATCTGTGTCATAGAATGCTACAACATCTTCACCACCTACAACAGAACTTGTATATCCATCCTGTGTCGGCATCATGGCAAAGTTAACTTCAAAATCAGGATACTGACCTGCATAGATATCAACCATCCAAGGTCCGTCTATAATCATACCATAAAGATTAGTCGCAAGACCATCTGATGTTCCTATACCTCCGCCCAATAGATTGGGTGATATTGAACCCTCATCATACATTTCTTTAAGCAGTGTAAATGCTGCAACACTTTCCGCCGAGTTAACATATCCTGTTGCAGTTGTTATATCCGGATCCGTTACCTTACCGCCCATTGTGTAGAAAATAGGAGCCGGTGCCCAGAAATACGTTCCGCCAAGAGCATAACCGTATACATCATCAGATGTGTCAGCAATCATCTTTGCATACTCTTTGAACTCATCCATTGTTGAAGGAGGTGCATCAAGACCTGCTGCTTCAAACAGTTCTCTGTTCCACAAAAGAACCTGAGTGTTTGTGTTCTGCGGAAGTCCATAGTATCCGTCTTCCCAATAGGTTGTGGATAGAGGGCCTTCAAATACTGTTGCTGCTATTTCGTCAAAGTTCGCCATTTCGTCACTTAGCTT
Source organism: Christensenellaceae bacterium (assembly GCA_963677605.2). Classification (GTDB taxonomy): domain Bacteria; phylum Bacillota; class Clostridia; order Christensenellales; family UMGS416; genus JAGLOK01. Next base: position 1,527,658 of record CAXXDX010000006.1, read on the forward strand.
TAATAATGTTTCATCTTCAGCAAACTGTGATACCCATGCAATATCCATACGTGCTGTATCAGGACCACTTCCGCCTGAAAGTGAAGTTATTATTGCTGATTTGAAATCATCATAAGCATATTTTGTAGCTTCTACTGTAATTCCCGGATTAGCTTCCTCAAAAGCTGCAATAACAGTTTCCAATTGAGCTGCTTCAGCGTCTGACATTGTATGCCAGTATGTTACAACCGCTTCTTCAACGGTTTCTTCGACTTCAGCTGCTTCTTCACCAGCAGATTCTGGAGCTTTTGTTTCTTCCGATACTTTAGTTGTTGATTCTTCTGATGCTTCCTGTTTGTTGTCTTGGCTGCATCCGGCAAAGCCTGCTACCATCAAACAAATAATCATCAATGTTACAATTATCTTCTTCATTCTATATCCTCCGTGTATAAAATTGGTTCAATTGAACCGGTTCAATTTTGATAATAATACTAAAATACTTCTTTGTCAATAAGTTTTTATGAATTTTTTAAACATAGTATTTGATTCTAAATAAGGAAAATTTCGATATGAAAATAAAAGAGCAGGTTCATTTACATTTAACTGTTGATGCTCTGGCGACAATTTCAGGCTCAAAAGTATAGCTTTCAATACTGTTCCCATTTATCGCATCAATAAGCATTTCAACACATTTAATACCGACAAGCCTTGTCGGTTGTCTGACAGTAGTTAAAGACGGAGTCCAATGCTCTGACGCTACAATATCATCAAAACCCATGACACTTATATCTTCTCCTACCCTTAGTCCGCGCTTTGTAATTGCGCTCATCGCTCCGAATGAAGCTAAGTCATTTGCAAATATGACAGCAGTGGGTGGATCAACACTATCCAATAATTGATGCATAGCAATCTGCCCATCTTTTTCTCTAAAACCGCTTTTAATTATATAATTGTCTCTAAAGGCAATACTATTAGCTTCTAATCCTTCTAAAAATCCCTTTTTTCTATCTTTATAGCAGAATAACTCACTATCAGGAGCTGCCCAAGCTATCTTTTTATGCCCTAAATCGGCTAAATGCTGTATAGCTTTTTTCATTCCATATGAGCCATCGACATCCACCCAACCTTTATGTTCTTCATATTCGGTACGTCCATATGAGACAAAAGGAAACTCACTTTCAAGCAAGTATTTGACTCGTTTATCTTTTAAAACCGTACCCAGTATAAGCACTCCGTCTATTTCACCCTGCCCTATCATCTGCCTATATATTTCTATTTCATCTTTCTCATCAACAGATGCATGCATAAGAAGACTGTATCCATTTTTTGCAGCAGCAAAATTTACTGCTGATAAAAACTCAAGAAAAGCAGTATCATTTGCATTATTTACATATTCCTCATCTGAATATACTAAAGGAACAATACCTATTCGTCTGGTAAGATTTGATTTTAAACTTCTTGCTGCGACTTTAGGATAATATCCCACTTCTTTTATTGCATCAGAAATTTTAACTCTTGTCTTTTCCGCTAGTTTGTCAGAGTTATTTAAATAATTTGAGACAGTGCCTACTGAGACTCCTGCTTTTTTTGCTATATCTCTTATCGTCGCCATAATTGAACCGTTTTAATAATATCATGGTAATTTAGTTTGTGCAATAAATTATTATACTTGAGTTCTTCTCTGGTTTCATTTAAATACATTTTATGTTTCTTGTTTTTCTCCTTATGTATAGTATTTCATTACCATGTCTTTTGTTATCCAGACACACTCGGTGATTATATAAAAGATTACTGTGTTCTTTGCTCTTCTTTTATACATTGCTGAGTCATCATCTGCCGATATCATTCTGAAAAGGCAGTAACACAATCGAAAGGCGGCACCTGCTCTTATAAGCCAGACTACCACCTTTGATACATCATCTATCATTTGCATATATTTCTCCTATTTCTTTATCACAGCCTTTGCCATATTGTATATTCTTGAAGTGTAGTAAATCTTGTTCATCATTCCTCCTCCGCCTCCGCCTGTCATTAGTATAAATTCAGACAGGAATCTTGGAGCTTTGAGTGCCAGTGACATACAAGCTATTGCCCAGAATATCTTTCCGTTCAGCATCATGCCTACACCAAGTTTGCACATTGATATCTGTATCACTACTGCTATAGTTGACTGGAAGAACTTCTTCAGGTACGGCCCGAACACGCCTTTATCGCTATCAATCAATCCCACACAGGCGAATGGTACTCCAATTCTTAATATCAATATCTCCATTCCTCTTGTCAGGAACTGAATATACAGAATGAAAAATAGGATAAAGAATATGAGCGATACTATCCCTGTAAATATACCTGCTGTTGTTATTCCTGTAACCAACGCACCGAAGTCCATTGATGTTCCTGCGCCTATTGCGACAAGCAATTCGTCTGTAAGTTCTGTAACCACATCAGCCAGCAGTTTATATAATGTTGGGAAACACACCGCTATTGCGAGTGCTCTTATAAAGTTGGTTAAAATCAAAAACGGGTCTGCATCTGCATCCCCGTCTGTCCATCCGACGTATGTATCAAATCCTTTTTTCAGAAATTTTAGTATTATCACCGAAATCCCAAACGAAAAGAATATGTCATATACGTTATAAAACCAGTTAGTTCCCGTTGCCATTGTCATGTAGTTTTCCGCATGCAATGCTATCGGTACTATACTGGTTAATATATCATCTAAAAAAGGCAATGCTGCGGACAGTATTGCACTTATGAGTATTGTTATAACTATTACCAAAGATGGCCTCCTAAAAATTATAATTCCGTATTATTATCTTTAATTCTCACACGGAATTCTATTTTGCTATATCCTTGTTTTCTTGTCTATTAATAAACGTTTTGGCTCGTAAGCAATCTCTAGAGATGCACATATACGCTGTCTTTTTCTATAATCACAATCATTCAAATACAAGTATGTTCTAACAACTATTCGCATCATATCGCATACAAAAATTAATTTTCTCTCTTTTAAATCGTTATAAAATTTTACAAGTATACTTTCATCTACCTTATTAAGTATGCAGACATCTGTAATTATTCCTAAAAATCTATATCCAAGACTCTCATTTTTCTTCCTTAATTCATTGTATACTAGCTTAAGCTCTGATGATCCTGTCGAATGAGAAGTATGCATTAATATGTTTAATGTTATTTTCTTTTTTATATGTATCGTAAACTCATCAAACATAATCTTATACTCCTCAAAAGATTTGGCCTCATTTTCTTGGACATTTTGATACATTTTATTACATATTTCATCCGATGTGGCATCAATACTTTTTAAAATCATACGAACTGTTCTTAAAGAAAGAGAATAACAATTATCAATAATATTTACTTTCTCATAACCATTCATGTTGTGAAATCCATTTTTGACAAGCTGACCTACTATTTGAATACATCTAACAATACAATTAATACTCATTAAATCATTAATATCATCATCTTTAACTTCGTCATCTTCATAAGTAGCGTTTTGCTTTTTGTTATCAAGCTTTTTTACACTTTCTCTTCTAGCCTCTTTAGGTGAAATATCATCAGTTAAACTAAGTGCTGTTAGTTCTTGATTTCTCTTTTTAAACTCTTCATTGTTAAAATCAAACTCCTCTTCCATCTGTAAAAATTCATTCACTTTTTCTAATAAACAATCTAGTATATATTTTTCATTAGACACACTAGATAAGAAAAGTAATATATTTGCATTATATTCACTGTATGCATGGTTAACCATATGTTTAATAATTTCTTTTTGAGAACTTAAATTCTGAGATAAATACTTGGCCATATAGTGATACATAACCGACTTATCTCTGAACTTATAACCTCCATTATTTATGCTTAAAAACTTACCTGCAATAAGTAAACTCATAGCATCATCATTATTTTGCAAAATAAATTTATCTTTCTTATATTCATCACAAACTTCGTTAAAGTCATCATAACTAAAATCATTTACCTTATTTTTGTTGAAGTATAAGTATGAAGACAACTTCGTTAATATTGCATCTAATTTCTTTATTTGGTTATTATTGCCTCCACATAATTTTTGCATATTTAAATTAATCAAAGATGAGCACAACTCAGCATATGCACTCTTTGAAGTATCAAAATTTTCATTTACCTGCCATTGATTTAATATTAGAAGAATATTCAAAGGATTTCTACTCATTATATTCTTGGTTCCCATTAAACTATATATTGTTTTAAATGCAGAATCACTTTCTCTAACAAATTCTTTATCACTAATCTCGGTTTCCCTGCCAGCAAGTATCCACTTCTCAACTATTTCATTAATTTGCTCATTTGAAAACTCATTAATCTCACATAAATTATATTCCATCACTCGTACATATGTTGGTTCAAAATAAAAGTAATCAGTACTTGAATTTATAAATAATAACACAAAGCCAAAAAGATCTTCCAGCATATTTATAAAGCTGTCCATAGATTTCTCATTCATATTAATTAAGTGCAAATCATCAATTATTATGCACCTTCTAGTGATACTTGTCCCAGAGAAGAATAAATCTTCTTTATCCTTTCCAAATTGCCTTTCTATCTGGCTATCAATAATTTTTCTAATTACTTTTTCCGAAAACTCGGTAACTTCAGTAAAATCTGGCATTATGGCATAAATATTATCTTTATATAAGTCGTTAATTATCATTTTAGCCATTGTTGTTTTACCTATTGATTCTTGGCCTGCAAAAACAATTTTCTTTTCTGTTTTTATATGAGAAATAATATTTTGTACTAATTTCTCAGAATTACTTTTGCTGATTTCTAAAGTATTTACTGAAGGCCATACAAAGATATCTTCAACCATCAAATTCTCTTTATGTGAATGAGATATATTAAGGCCTATGTCAAATATTTTGTTTAAATAATCTTGACTAAACATTAGAATATTCTTTTTATTATTATTTAAAAGCAATTCTTTCTCACTAAATATTTCATTAGAATGATATAATCCATCTTTTAAGCTAAACTCATTACCACTAATTAAAGACCTTTTGAAATCTATACTATAAATAGTAAATGTACTTAGTGGTGACCCTTCTTTATAGAAAATGCCTCCATTAAAAAAGCTATAGTTTGCTTCATTTGATACAATTCCACTTGCTTTCGCAGTATGGTCATGCCCTGTAAAAATAATGTTTGATATTAATTCAATTTTAGATTTCATTTTATGAAAGCATGAATCATCATACCAATGAAAAGGATGATGCATCAATGTAATCACAAAATCACTAGTGCTTTTATCAGGAATTAATTCAGTAGGATAATAGTAATCTTTTTTGTCCTTAATTCTCGATAACCATGCAGTGTTCAAGCCAATTATATTTACTGAATTACTTTCAAAAGTGATTTCTTCATTGCAAATCATTCTGTCTATCCAGTTTCCAGAAGCAATTTTATTGTCAAAATTATCAAAATAATTACTCTGTACTTCAGTAATAGCTTTGGCAATTTCTATATCATATTCTTTCTTCTGCTTCATATTATCTATTAATGCACCTCTAACAGAAGATGTCTTGTCAGAAATTAAGCAATCATGGTTTCCTGGAACAGAATATATATATACTTTTTTATAAAATTTCTTAACAGATTCTTTGATTTCTTTCAGATAGTCATACGCAAAAGCATAATCATCATTATTGCAAGAAAACGTTATATCACCAGTCAAAGCAATTATGCAATAGTCGTAACCAACAGAGTTACTTGTAATTGAATTTACAAGAGATTTTTTTCTCTCATCTAGTTTTTTACTGCAGTCATCATCATTCTTAAAATGAAAATCACTCATATGACATATTTGTAGTTTCATAATTTTAGTAACTCCTTATGAAAATTGTTGCTATTATCCAATCCGTTTATGAGTAGAATCATATATCCTAAAATAATTTTTTATAAATATTATTTAAACATTGTACCACTTTTATCCATTCATATAAAGCAATTTATAGCATTTATTGTCATTGGTAATACCCAACCAACAAATTCACAATCGCGCTAGCCAGTACCGCCCCTATGCAACACACCAGCGCAACTACAATCCTATTATTCCACTTTTTTGCATCCATCTCATCAGCAGCAGACTTGCGGATAAGAAAATACACAACGAATAACACCGTAGCTATTGGCGATATCACCATCAACCACTTGGTTACGTCATTTATCAGTGCTTCAGTTCCAGTCGCTAGCTTCGAGTCTCCGAAGTCAGTCGCAAATGCTGTTGTCTTCATAAATACCGTCATTAAAAATGTGCTCATTACTGTCGCTATCCTTATTGCTTTACTTTTGATCTTCTTTATCATAATTCCTCCAAGTTTATTCAATATCAGCAGGAACATATCCTGCTTTTCGTTCGTGATAATAGTTTGATGAGCTGTTGAACTTATTCCATATCCCCCACAGCTTTATATCACATTGTTCTTTGCTTCTTTCAGTCCGTTGTCCTTCACGTTTTGCCCTAACTTTGTTGTTGTGTTCTTTATCTCCAAGTCCAAATAAGTTGTTGAACATATACTTTGATAAATCAGGCGCTTGGATTATAACTGGATTGTTCCTTGATGTTATTAGGCTATATGGCCTGTCTATCATCCTCACTTCATCGGAAGTAAGAAGTGCCCTGCTTGTAAGATTAATGCTCGTTGATGAACTTCCTGATGAGTGCTTGCCATATGACATGCTTCTTGAACTTGATGCAACTGTATAACTACCAAGCCTTTTACTAATCTCATCAAGTGTTTGATTATCATCAGCACATAGATATATCCATATAGCACAGTTGCCTTTTATAGTCGAAGCGTTCTCCCTTCCGTACTTTTCTTCTATCTGAGTCAGTGACTGTACAAATAGATTAAAACGTATTCCCCTTCCTGCTCCAACTGTCAGCTTATTTGCAAACGATGGTATTTCAGTGAAGTTACCAAACTCATCAAGTATGAAGTTCACTCTTCGCTGGAGTCTTCCGCCTCTTTCATCTGCCGCATTAACTAATAGCTCATACTGCTGAGATACAAAGAGACTTGCCAATGAATAGTAGGTATTCTTTTCATCTGGCAGTATCATAAATATTGCTCTCTTCTTTTCTCCTGTGTCTTTAAGTTTGAAATCACTTACACTTGTCATTGCATAAATATATGGATTCGTAAAAAGCCTGAGTGTTGTAAGCGCTGATGTGAAGAATGATCCTCTTGTTCTTGATGGTGCAACATCCGATATACCAATCAATGCTTTAGCGGGATGTCTATCATCCAATGTTTTCATATATCTGTTTAGAGGCATAACTTTTTCATTTAAATGACACATGTTAGCTATGAAGTGATATACATTGGTAAGGTTTTGATATTCAGGTCTGTTTCTGTTGTCATATACAACACTTAATATACTGCTTGCTATAACCGAAGCTTCACCATCATTCCATATCCTCTCACCTTTTGATTTTCCGACAAGTGCACTTGTTATATCCCATGCATAATCTATTGCTTTTGGTAAGTTATCTTCATTAACTGCATCTATTACATTTTGCAGAAAGTTATATCTACTGCTCTTTAACTGATTCTTAAAATCAATTGCTATTACTTCATAATCAAGGCTTTCAAGAAAAGGATACGTATATTGATGCAACTCGCCCTTGGGATCGGATATTATCATGCTTTCTCCCGATAATCCCATATACCCTATAGTCGGCAATACTACATTCCGGCTCTTTCCGCTTCTAGTTGAACCTATACAGAGTGTATGTACATCATCACCTATGTAATAGAGTTTCTCTTTAGTCTTGCTTTTCTTCTTCATACCGATAACAGCTCCACCGGTATCAGGTAAAACATTCTTTAATAGATCTTCCTGTTTTAATAGATATGTATTGAAGTATTTATCAGCTTCCTTATCTTTCATCCATTGTGCAGAACCATGTTGTTTCTGTCCTGCCTGGATTGGTGTTGAAATTTTGTCAGTAATCTTCCTAAGCTCAGTTTCATATGCTTTGTTTGAGCTATTAAAAAGAAGAACTAATACACAAAGTACTAACAGTAAAAAGAAACATAAAAAAAGCAACTGCATTGATTTGTCAGTTGCTATAGCTTCTATGCAGTTTTTCGGAATATACATTTCCTTTATAATCTTATGCTGAGTAATACTGCTCCATACCGTTATTGTTATATACATACTTACTATTGCTTCAAAAGGTATAAGTACTGCAAACACTATTAACTTCTTTTTCAGATAACCACCTACCTTTCATACTGCTCCCAGTTGAGTGAACTGTTCTCCAACTTTTTAGCCAACTCTATTCTTGCCTGTTTGCTCAGCTCGCTGTTCTTAAGTCTATCGATTTTATCCCTATTGCTATTCGTTCCCCTGCTTAGCATAAGTGCAATACTCATAACAAGGTCTTCAGATACTTGCATTTGGTAGTTTTCGCTTTCTTCAACATTATGCTCGAAAACTAAAATTTGTTTCACTGCCTTTAGAATTTTGTTACTTACACTTTTAAGGATAACTTCTTCTGCGTAGTCTCTTGCTTCTTTAATGCTCTCCGGATTATCTGCATATATCTTTCTTAACTCTTCAGCTGCATCTATATACTTAGTGAAGTTTGATTGACAGGCTTTGCTGGTTAGGATTATATTGGCTGCTGCCTTCTTCAGTTCATCCTTTACATCCTCTGGCATATACTCATACTTCAGTGAGCCTTTTGTTGGAACAATATCCTTTATCCTCATTACTTCTTTTGTAACTGTTCTTGTCTGTTCATGCGAAAGCAAAGGATCTATCATAACCTCATCTGAGTAATCCGGTGTTATTGCTGACAGTTTACTTTTAAGTCTTTTTAGTTCTTTATCATCCATATCAGTTACTATTGTTTTAAAGTCATCAAAAAAAGGATGAAGCTCTGATTTAAAATCTTTTAGTGCTTCATCCTTTATGTTATATAGTTCTTTGAACTCATCATGGAATATTTCTTTTGCGAACTGCCCTCTTACCCATTCCATCTTCTTATCAAATATCTTCTTTGGCATGAAAGGTTCTTTTATCTCTTGATTCTTATCCCAGAATATTAAATGACAATGGCTTTGGTCTTTCTTCATATGAAATGCTGCTATCCATTCAAGATTTTCTCTTTTAATGTTATTGGCTTTAGCTACATCGTTCATCTTACTGCCAAGCAGTTCTTTCCACTTGCTTCTATACTTATATCCTTGTGATAATACTTCTTCAGCCGATAATGATAGAAAACCATGATACATAATACATCTGTCTTTCTGTGATTTGTCAGCTACATACTTTATAGTTTTATTCAGGTCTTGGATATTAACTGGCAGGTGTTTGTCATCTATACATCCGAACAGTCCATGGTTCATACCTCGGTTCTTAATAACCTTCGATTTACTGTTCTTGGCTATGTAGGAAATATAGTTACCCAGATACTTACCAAGCCCTGCTTTTGAGGGCGGAAGGTACAGTTGATTGTATACCAAAGAGCATCACATCCTTTCATATTTATATTTAGTTTTATATAATACTTATAATGAGTTAATTAGAGAGGATAATAATATGGATATATTAGAAGCTATATTTACAAGAAGAAGTATCAGGCAGTACACGGGAGAGCTTATATCAGATAAACAGCTTAAGATTGTACTTAGAGCTGGTTTTTATGCTCCTTCAGCACACAATAGGCAACCTTGGCATTTTATTATTGTTAAGGATAAAGAAAAGATAGCTTCAATATCCGAGTTCCATCCATATGCAAAGATGGCACCGTCTGCCGGATGCGTTATTGTCGTATGCGGTGATAAGAAAGACGAATCTCAAGCAGGCTTTATAGCCGAAGACTGCTCTGCTGCTATTCAAAACATGCTGCTCGCTGCTCATGGCCTAGGACTGGGCGCAGTATGGTGCGCCCTACATCCTGTATCAAAATTAACCAAGAACGCTAAACAACTTTTCGATATCCCTGATGATATCATTCCTGTAGGTCTTGTAGTAGTAGGAAACAAAGAAAAAGACAGGACTGTCAGTGAGCGTTTCAAAGAAGACAGACTTCATTATGATAAGTGGTAATCCTCATCTATATCTTGTTATCTAGTTTCTCTCTACTTTCTTCCATGAACTCCTCTACCTTATTATCCTTAACCTTCATATGAGCAACACCGAGTTTCTTACTTTCAATTAACGCACTTTCATACTCAGTTCTCATATGCGGCGGCACATATGACGCTATCACTTTAGCAGTAAGATAGTATCCAGCTGATGATGTTATACCGCCTTTTATTACACACTTAACTATTCTCTCCACCTGAGGTTTGAGATAGCTTTCAAGTTCTGCTCTTAGCTGAGAACGTATATTATTCATATCAGCCAAGGTTGCATCTACAGATAATCCTTTATTTATATAATCCCTAATTAACTCACTTGGAGTAGTAAGTCTTTTAGCCGACAATTCTTCCAGCGAAGTATATGTATCCATGGGTAGTAAGAAGGATACTTTCTTAGTTTCTTTATTGTTCATGCTTTTCCTTTCCTAATCCGATAAAAATCCGATGATTTTTTACTCAATCGGATAGCTAAAATCTCTTAAAACCTTCATATTTCTGCAAAAAGCTGTGCTTTTTGGCTGTTTCGGGCATCGGCTATCCGATGCCTTATCTTGCACAACGTTCCTTCGCTCGCGCTTTCGGCTCTAAATACAGGAAAACAAATCAATCTACAAGCTCCGCCAGTATTAATAGTCTATGTGTTGCCTTCCTTACCGGTGTACATGTAAGAAGTGTTAGTTTATACTGTCCATCATCGCATTCAAACAGTTTTTCGGATCCAGGTTCAACAACTGTTACTGCATAAATCTTATAATTATAAATTATGTTATCTACAGTTGTTATCTTAATTTTATCTCCCGACTGTAGTTCATCCAATCTATTGAACATTTCTCCATATGTATAATTCTTATGACCGACTATAATACAGTTTCCTTCCTGACCAATATCTGCAGACTCAGGAAGATGACCTACTGCAACTTCAATCTTTCCTAATTCCACACCTTCAACAATAGGCAGTTTTAAGTCAATACTTTCTATCTCTATTATTCCTAATCCGCTTACCTGTACATTTGACTCTTCTGAAGAAGGAACTTCTAAGGGCAACGGTGTTATTACTATACTATCTGAATCCATTAAGTAATAATCCTGCTCTGCTTTGTCTTCTTCAATCTCAATATCAATTAATGCTTCACCCCCTTCAATAGCCATCAGAATTTCTTCTTGCTTTTGTATGTTCCTTTTGTTTTCTATTACTGGCTTGAGTATTAAAAACGCCCCTACAATGAACAAGAGCATGATGACCACAGTTAGTGTTATTCTTTTTCTTTTCATATGCCTGCCTCCATTTCTTCAAATTCCTGAATTGCTTCTAAGCATTCAATAAGTTCTTCATTATAGTCATTGAATATTGGAGCTTCTCTAGATACTGCATATCCCATCTCAGAATACTTCGCTATATACTTCTCACTTGCTGTATTCCCTGCAGCATCATTATCGAGGCACAGCACAATTTCATCTATATCATGTGACTTTAGAAACTGCTCAAGTGCTCCATCCCAAGTACAGCAGAGAGAAAGTCTATAATCCTGTCTCCAGTCCCGCTGTTCCATTTTAAATATTGTTGCATGGCTCATGGCATCTATAGGGCTTTCAAACACATATACTTTCTTGCTTTTTCCTGGCATAACGAATCCACTAGACTTATCAGAACTTTCGACTTCTCCTTTAAATCGTTTCTTTCCTTCGGCTTGGAATGTTCCCCACATCGATGCATGTTTTGGAACATCCACCTCATTGTATCCAATAAATACACAGTTATGATATTGTTTGCTCTCGTATAATCTTTTTTGTTTCATCATTTCTGATATGATAACTGAATCTATGCCTCTGGTTTTATTAAGATATGCAAAAGCTCTTCTATAGCTATCATTCTTTTCGGGTAAAACAAAAGGCTGCTTTTTTTCAGCAGCCTTGTTAGTATTTTGTTTTACTTGTTTATACTCCGTCCCAGCGCCCAGTAATTCATGCACCGCATCAGGAAGCGACATTTTCATAACAGTCGTCAGGTAGCTAATTGCATTATTTCCGTATAGATTCTTAGAGTTCCAGAACCATTTATTATCTTCATTAATGATTAAACTGCTATGCTCTTTATGCCTGTACCTATGTCCTTCCTTTTTAAATTGTTCTCCTCTTAGTATTAAGTATTGTATCAAGCTTGTTTGTTTAGCCTGATCATATTGTTGTTGTTGTGTGAAATGCTTTTTTATAATTCCTCCTATCAAAAAGGACACATTTAACTTAATGTGTCCTTTATATCATCACTTGTGTTTGTCTTTATGTATAATATTGCGCCTGGGCTTTCCACAGCTCCTTATACTTGCCATTAGTATCAACAAGCTCCTCATGGCTTCCACGCTGTATTATCTTCCCCTCATGAAATACTGCAATATCATGACAAAATCTACAGCTTGAAAGTCTATGTGATATGTATATTGCAGTTTTGTTTCCAACCAACGAATCAAATTTTGAGTATATTTCAAATTCACTAATTGGATCAAGTGATGCAGTTGGTTCATCTAGGATAACTATCGGAGCATCTTTATACAAAGCACGTGCTATAGCCATTTTCTGCAGCTCGCCTCCGGAAAAATCAACTCCATTATCATCAAAGTTCTTGTACACATAAGTATGTATCCCTTTATCAAGTCTTGAAATCCTCTCATTCAGTCCTGATTTTTCAATGCTATCCAGGACTTTGTTTTCATCAACACATTTACTGGCTGATATATTCTGAGAAACTTCAAATGCAAACATTTTGAAATCTTGAAATACTACTGAAAACAATGACATATATTCATCATAATCATATTTTTTTATATCAATTCCATTTAGCAGTATCTCACCTTCAGTAGGGTCATATAATCTAGACAGAAGCTTAATGAATGTAGTCTTTCCAGCACCATTCATGCCAACAACCGCTAGACGTTCTCCTATCGTTAACTCAAGTGAAATATCCTTTAACACATATTCCTCTGTCCCTGGATACTTGAATGATACATTCTTAAACTGAATATCATATTCATTATCTTCCCTCTTTTCTACAGGAAGAGTGCCATGGTACTTTTTATCCGGTAATTCAAGCAATTGGTGAATATTATCTAAAAACTGGCACCCTACCCTAATCATTGTGATACCGGACAGCAAACTAGAAAGACCTTTAGAGAGTCGTTGTATCATGCCAACATACTTCATAACACTGCCGATTGAAATTGCTCCTATATATGCTTTCATTACAACAAAAAGATATATTATGCCAGTAAAAATGCCATCTGCAATCGTACCGTTCTTTTGAACCATGAATATTTTGTTGAAGAATAAAGCCGCAGTTTTTTTGAAGCCATAAACAAACTCATTTTGGACATCATCCATAAGCTCTTTGGTATCGTACATGCGCAAATCTTTGCCGTTTTTGTAATCACCCACTAGATGTTCTTGAATATATATTCCTATTCTATTGATTTTCATGGCATTAGTGTTGATTTCCATTTGGCATTCGCCTTGTTTTTTTGCGTTATGTACATGCATAACAATAACTAAACACATAGCGACAGCTATGACCACAGCTGCATAAGGTGAATTTATTACAGCTGCAAATGCTGAATCCACAACGTTTAAGTTTGTAGTAAATAGAGCTATTGAAACAGACACTGATACACATATTTCAACCACTGCAGTTATTACATCACTAATGCTTCGTGTAATTTCATAAGTAGTACCGCTCATATTGTCATATTCCAATATTCGCTGTCTTAAATTATGTAATATCGGGCTGTCCATATACTCGTAATCAAGCTTTGTAATCTTTTCACTTATGGTGCACTGCACTTTTTGCCTTAGTGTGCTATCCTTTGCATTTATAATTCTGGTAGCTAAATCCGACAATAACTTTAAGACAAAGTTTGCGCCTACAATTATAGAAACGTATATAACTAAAGCTTCAATAGATTGTGCTCCTATTAGCTCGTCTATAATTCTCGCAGACATAATTAAAGTGACAAAATACTTAGCTGTTAAAAGAAGCGAACGCACTATAATTAAAAAGAAATATAAACTATCAAGCCTATGGATTAAGCTAATTGTCTTTCTTAGTATTTTTATATCATTTTTAAGCTTTTTATTTTTACTCATAATACATTTTCCTCCACTTTATTTTTATAATAGTGGCTTTGAACTTCAAACATATGAGCATAATCGCCATTGCTATCCATCAATTCTTTATGATTTCCCTCTTCTGTTATTTGTCCGTTATTTAAGAAAATTATTCTGTCACAAAACCTTGTGGAGGCAAGTCTATGTGATATATAAACAGAAGTTTTGTTTTGAGCCATATTTGAATACTTTTTATACAATTCTGATTCAGCAATCGGATCCAATGCGGCTGTAGGTTCATCCAAGATTAACACCGGTGCGTCCTTGTAAAGCGCTCTGGCTAAAATCAGCTTCTGTCGTTCACCTCCGGATAATTCAATTCCTTTATCAGTGAAAATATTGTTTATATATGTTTGTTCTTTTTCTTTTAATGCGTTTACTTTGTTTGAAAGACCAGACTCATTAATAGTACTTTGCAGTTTCTGTTTATCTCCTTTATTAATTGGTTTCATTGTAATATTCTCTTCTAAACTAAATGACATAATACAAGCATCTTGAAAAGCTATAGAAAACAGACTTCTATATTCTTCAATATTATATTTATCCATCTCTTTGCCGTTAATCAATATTTGTCCACTGTCAGGATAAATTAATCCGCAAATAAGCTTTACAATAGTAGTTTTGCCTGCCCCATTCACACCTACAATGGCAAGCTTTTCCCCACTTTTTATATGAAGGTTAAAGTTTTCCAAGGTATAATCATCGTTCCCTGTATACTTATAATATACATTTTTCAACTCAATCGAGCATGGAAGCTCATTAGCAAAAGGAAGGGCTTCACCTTTGCTATGATTAGCTTTTTCAGGCATATCTAAATAATCTCGCAAGTCATTGATGTGAAGTGAGTGACGCTTTATTTCAATAATATTTTTTGATATACCGGAAAGCCAGACAGAAAAACCTGTTACTGCTCCGAGATACAGCACGAAATCCCCAACAGCCAAACCATTTAATACTCGATATATCAGATAAGCATATGCAGCTCCATCCCTTAATAGAATTATTATGCTGTCTATTGAATTTGCAAAAAATTCCTTTAGTTGAATCTTTTTATTCCAAATGTGTCTCTCATTAATGAACGTCTTGAATAAGTTTATAAGCCATTCAGCCATCGAGTATACTCTGATATCTTTTGCATTAGAGACATCTGCCGTTTGTTCTCTAATGTAATATAGCTTGTTATCAATCGGCACATAGTCATCTTTATGCTTATGTCTGAATTTTACTGCACCTCTTGATGCAATAAAGTTGATAGCTGCGCCTATAACTAATAACACTAAGATATACACATTCATTCCAGCTAGTATCGCTCCATATATAAGCAATCCTCCGCCATTCATAAGGAATCCCATCAGTTGCATTACTAGCGCTTCCGCTCCTTCAGCATTACTTTCAAGCGATTGCTGTGCTTTTCGACGCATATCCTGTCCGTTTTTATTAGCAATGTTTTCATAATCCGTATGCAATGTTTTGCTAATTATATATGACAGCATATATATCCTATTGCTCATTGCCTTCGCTGAAACTCTACCACTGCTAAATAGATATAAGCTTTCCAAGAAGATAAGAGCTATAGCGACTAAACAAATAATTAATATTAAAGTCTCTATAGCAGTTTGTGCTGTTAAGCAATCAATTATAATCTTAGGGATATATATACCTAAAACAGAAAGACCTATGCGAGAAATCGCTGGCACTGACAGATAAAAATATATTGATTTGTCAAACTCATTAAAAGCTTTTGCTATAAACTTAAAATTGCTCAATACGCTATATTTTTTTACTTTATCATTATCCATCTAAATACCTCCTGGAATAAGGTATCAAAAATTTAGTTTGAAAGTACAAAATGTGCATGAATTGCATGATTTATGCATGAGTTGTATCAGAGCGGAAGCAAAATTTCTGTTGCAAAAACTCCGGGCTCATTCTGACGGTTCAGATATCCATCATACTTTTGGACAGCGGTATCTACTCGTCTTAATCCATGGCCATGCATTACTCCGCCTTTTTTTGACACATAAACACCTGAATCGTTCCTTAAAGTTTCAGCTGTTGAATTGCTAATCGAGATATACAGTTGCTGCTTGAGCTTTCCTATATAAACCCTAATAAATCTTTTCTTTTCATCAGCTATACTCATGCATGCATCTATGGCGTTGTCCATGAGATTTCCCACAATAACACATAAATCGATTTCTGAGACAGTCATCTTTTTATCAAAAGCCGCTTTAACATTTACCGTAATTTTACGACTTTCGGCAAGTGAAACTTTACTGCTTATTATCGCATCAGCCATAATATTGCCTGTTTTAATCTTTGTATCTACCAAAGTTAAATCCATGTCCAGTTTGTCCAGATAATCATCCAGCTCTTTATACTGCTCCAATGCAATATGTCCTTTAATAGTCTGGATATGATTATGGAAATCATGCCTCCAACCGCGCATGGTTGTATATATGTTTTTAGTTTCTTCATAGTGTCTTTGAATCTGCTGCTTATATTGAAGGCCAAGTTTATTTTCAATCCTTTTTTTATATACAAATATTGTCCAAATGACTGCTCCTATTAACAAAACTGCTACGCTTATTATTAAATATATATCTTTCATAATATCCGTTCCTTGAAATGTTTAATAAACGCAGAGTTAACTTCTTTATACTTGCTACGGCTTATAGGAACAGTTTTGCCATTATCTAAAACTGCTTCATCCTTTAATATTTTTGCAACCGCTTCTAGGTTTACTGCATAAGATCTGTGACACTTAATAATTGAATCACAATCCAACTCTTCCATAACTTTAGATAAGGGACCTTTAAGTTTAACATCCGTGGTTTTTGTATAAACTATTATATAATGTGATATAGCTTCTACGTACAAAATATCATTTTTATTTATTTTCTGGTTTTCTATAACAATATAGCTATTCTCTTTACTCGAAAGCTTTTCTGCTGCTCGATCCATACACTCAAAAAGTTTAACCCAATCAATAGGTTTTAGAATATATCCTAAAGCTTCAACATTATATCCTTGATAAACATACTCTTTAAGAGCTGTTATAAAGATTATTATGATATCACTCTTTTTTTCACGAATTTTTCGGGCTAATTCAAATCCACTCATTTTATCCATTTGGATATCAAGAAGCAATACATCATATGGTTTTTCGTTTTCTGCCTTAAACAAATATGATTCAGCTGACTTAAAAGAAGCTAAAGTAATATTTTTATCTCTTTCATTAGCCCAATTGTTTATATTCTTTTGAATTAACATTAACTGAGTAGGATCGTCTTCACATATAGCTATTCGCATTGGTTTTCCCTTAATTTTACTTATTGTTTCATTATACTTATTTAGATAATTATTATCTACTGTTTGTTTATAGTTCGTTTTCTTGGCACTCATCTTCTTGATTGTTTTCTTCAGTAATTTCTTCCCCGAAACCCAACAATTTATCCAACTCCACCTGCCTTTCCTGAAAGCTTTTAAGCCTCTGCTCTTGTGTAAAAGGCTTTGAATACTCCATCTTACTGCTTTTAAGATTGCCTTTCGCCGTCTCTAGCTTTTCAAAAGCTACATTAAGTCTGCTGTCTAATCCGCTCATCGTGTTTTCCAGTCTTGTGATGTTGCCTAATCCTTTATCACCAAGCTCAAACTTATGGTCACAATTACCTCGGAGTATCATATTCGTTTCATCAAAAAGCAGTGTTCTTGAAATAAGAAGCTCGAAGCCTTTATATTCTCCAATAGATATTGAATCATGGGATGGTTTAATGGCTTTTACTAATGCCGATAGAAACTCACCTGCTTCAGCTCTCTTGTCATACGTCTTGCCTTTGAGTGTTATTGAGAACTCATCATCCTTTGTTTGGTTCCTCCTTTCAATATCCTTTTGTATGTTTTCTATGCGTTCCTCACCATCAGCTATCTGTTTCGGTAGATGAAGTGAAATACTATCCTGTAGCTTATACCTCCTCGAATTATACTGTTGTTTTAAGATGGTCAGTCTGCTTACTTCTAAATCCACCTTCATCTTCTCCTTTATTAGTGGGTTACCTGTAGCCAGTGCTTTAATCTCTGCATATGATAGTGCAGCTTCATCGATATTATCCGCTGTTCTTGTCACCACCTTATTAGTCATTATCTGTGCAAAGAACTTATGCTTAGCTTCAATAATAGTCCAACTGTAAGCATCAAATGAACCTTCTGTTACATATCTGAATATGGATACTTCAGGATTATCATTGCCCTGTCTTAATATCCTGCCTTCTCGCTGAGTTATCTGATCAGGTCGCCAAGGTACATCAAGCTCATGTAATGCAATCATTTTTCTTTGACAATTAGTACCTGTACCCATCTTTTGGGTTGATCCGATAAGTATCCTTACATCACCATTGCGGACAGCCCTGAACAAGTCATCCTTTTGTTTATCTGATTTTGCATCATGTATAAAAGCTATCTCTTCTTCAGGTATACCTTGCTTTAATAGCTTATCTTTCATATCCTGATAAAGGTTAAAGCTTGTTCCTGTTGGTGTACCCATATCACAGAATACCATCTGTGTTAATCTGTTTTCACTGGTTTCATCCCATATGGAGTATACATTTTCTATCATTATATTAAGCTTGCTTGTAGGGTTATCATAGAACGATTCATCTACCAGCCTCATATCAGTAGCCAGCATCCTGCCTTCTGTTGTAATCATTAAGAAGTTATCTTCAGTAGGGTCTACCATACCTGCTCTGCATGCATCCGCACGTTCTCCCAGCTTTATTATTTCTTCTTTAAGTTCATCGGACGCTTTTACCGTTATTACCTGCTGCTTGCCTGTCTTAAGCTCCGGTCTGGGAAGATTCAAACTTTCATTGGTCTGTATGTCTGCTATCTGCTTAAACAGGTTCATAAGCTCAGGGAGATTGTAGAACCTTGATAATCGCTCTCGCTGTCTGAATCCGTTCCCGTCAGGTCTAAGTTCAAGTGATGTTATAGTCTCACCGAATGTCGATACCCAATCATCAAAACCATAAAAACCATATTCTTTTAATGTATCAAGCTGCAGATATCTCTGCATAGTATAGAGTTCAACTAGTGAGTTTGATATCGGTGTGCCTGTTGCAAACACTGTTCTTCCTTCTATCTCGTTGATGTATTGTATCTTAGCGAATAGGTCTGATGATTTCTTGGCTGCTGATGTTGGTACACCTGCAACATTATTCATCTTAGTTGATATGAATGCATTCTTATATGCATGTGCTTCATCTATCATCAATGTGTCTATACCAAGGCTTTCAAAATATATCTGATTGTCTCTTGGTGTATTGAGAAGTTTTTCAAGCTCCGACTCCAGTCGCTTCTTCTTAGCTTCCAGTTGCTTCACTGTCCAGTTTCTGTCATCAGTGCTATCCAGTGTAGATATAATAGAGTTTATCTCATCATCTATTATCCTTTGCATTCTCTCAGGTGATATGCCTATCCTTTCAAATGATGAATGACCAATGATTATTCCGTCATACTCACCTGTTGCTATCTTACTTACAAATCTCTGTCTTTTCTTCTTCTGAAAGTCTTTCTTTGTAGCAAGAAGTAGGTTAGCAGAAGGATACAGTCTCATCATTTCATTACCCATCTGTTCTACAAGATGATTGGGTACTACATAAAGAATCTTGTTAGCAAGTCCCAGCCTTTTAAGCTCCATACCGGCACTGCACATTACAAATGTCTTTCCAGCTCCCACTTCGTGAGCAAGAAGCGTATTACCACCATACAATATGCGTGCCACAGCGTTCTTTTGGTGCTCTCTTAAACTTATCTCCGGATTCATTCCAGGGAATGTTAGGTGTTCTCCGTCATATTCTCTGAGTCTTATGTTATTAAATGTATTGTTGTAAAAGGAAACGAGCCTGTTTCTTCTTTCAGGCTCGTTGAATATCCATTCTTTAAATATGTTCATAAGCATTCGCTGTTTTTCTCGTACAGCTATTGTTTCCTTATGATTATATATTGCCTTTCCGTCTAAATCATAATCATTGATTTTAAGAGTTCGCATATTCAATGTGTTCTCTATTATTGTATATGCATCCATCCTGCTGGTACCGTATACTTCTTTAGCTTCAAATGAATGTTTGGCCTGATGCTTGTTATGTATCTTCCATACACCCAGCTTTATATTATATTCAGCTTCCAAATTATATCTTGCATAATATGGCGGTTCCAGTGTTTCAACCAAAAACTCTGTTATGTCATTACCAGGTATCCAAGTAGCTGCAAGCCGAACTTCTATATCCCCCGCTTCCAAGTCTTCAGGCTGTACGTTTTCCAGCATACCTACATTAAGGTTATACTCTGAATCATCCTTTGCATACTCCTTGGCTATCTTGAGCTTATCCCTTACATTACCGCTTAAATACTCATCAGCTGTTTCATAGTTCTCATATGGATTGTCACTATTAAATGTGATTGGGTTCCTAAAGATTACGCCTTTTAAGTCCTCTATTACTCTTTCAGGAGTTTGTTTGGTAAGGGAGGCCATATATTCAATATCAACTCTGCCTTTTTCATTAAGTGATATTGTCAGTGCTTCTGCTGCTGTATCTGCATGGTCTATATTGATATATGGCTTTATAGTTCTTTTAAAGAACATATCAGCTTTTTTGATATTACCTTCATCATCAATTACTTCTAACGATGCAAGTAATGGAAAGTCTGCATCCTGTGCACATACAAGCTCAACTGCTCTGCTGTTTATATTCCCATGTGACTTTATGAAGCTGTCATAAACTTCGTTCAGGTTCTGTCTTGATTCCTCAAACTCCGAATCACTGCCATAATCAGTCTGTACTTGTATAGTGTCTCTTACAGCTGTTCTGAGTGCTATCATATCCTTTATACGTTTATCGTGTAAATCAGATAGCTCCTGCTTTATCATCACTGAGTTTTCACGGTAATATACATCATCATTTACAAGTGTGAAGCTATAGTTTTTAACATCATAGCTTGCAGGTATTGTTATTGTTTCTTCTTCAAGTTCCAGGCTTTCATCAAAACTCGGCGTAATATCTGCTGTAAGGTTTAGGATTGCTCTATTCAGCTGATTAGAAAGCACTTCTCCTTCAATTGGAATACATGCCGTTTCCTGACCATACATCCCAGTCTTGTATACCATTTCACCCAATACCATTTCAGGATTGTCTATATAGTACTGATTAACAGGAACACCGCTTGATGTTTGCCCTATGCTTGTCCACTCGGGTATGATATCTATCATCCTGTCACGTTTCTGGAAGAATAATATATCCGATGTTACTTCTGTGCCAGCGTTCTGCTTGAATGCGTTATTAGGAAGCCTAACTGCTCCTACCAGCTCCGCTCGTTTTGCTATATACTCACGGAATGAGCTGTTCGTTTTATCCATTGTGCCTTTTGAGGTAATTACAGCTACAATACCGCTTGGTCTTACCATATCTATTGATTTAGCTATAAAGTAATCATGTATCAGGAAGTTATACTTATCATACTTACTGTCATTTATCTTGTAGTTACCAAAAGGTACATTACCTATTACGACATCATAGCAGTTTTCAGGCAGTCCTGAGTTTTCAAAGCCGGTTACTCGTATATCGGCATTCTGATAAAGTTGCTGTGCTATACGTCCTGAGATACTGTCAAGTTCAACACCTGAAAGGTTACTGCTTTCTTTCATGCTTTCAGGCATACAACCGAAGAAGTTACCTGTACCCATTGCAGGCTCCAGTATATTGCCTTTATCAAATCCGAATCTTTCAAGCGCTTCATACATGCTCTTTATGATTACTGGAGAAGTATAATGTGCGTTAAGAGTTGAAGCTCTTGCATTCTCATACTCATAATCGTTAAGGAGGCTTTTCAACTCCAGATATTCAATTGTCCAGTCAGCTTTGCTTTTATCAAATACATCAGGCAGTCCGCCCCAGCCGACATACCTTGATAATATCTTCTGTTCATTTTCATCAGCTAATCTGTCTTCATTATCAATACTTTTAAGTAGCTTTATTGCTTCAACATTCCATCTATACTTTTCTTTTGGTGTGCCGTATCCCAGTTCATCGTCTTCGATAGTAAAATCGATTCTATTTACTTCTTTAACAGCTTCAATGACTTCAGGTTTCTTTTCAGAGAAGATATTTAGTTCTTCATCAGTGAAGTATAAATTGCTATCAACAAGGTCTCTTATGTGTTCAGCTACATCATCCCATGAATAATTGATAGGATCACTTTTAAATCCATTCCAATAGATATCTATACCGTTTTCGAATATATGCCATCTTATTGTTTTGTCGTTCCAAATTATCTCGCTGTAGAATATGCCGTACATATCCTGAAGTTCATGGATTAGGTTATCATTATCTTTATAAGTGTTTACAAGTTCATAGATATGTTCTTTACCTTTTTGGGTTATGTTCCCCTGCTTTAGTATGCCAATGAAAACATCGAAGTACTCGCTCTTGTCTGGCAGAATTTCTTCCTGTATAGGTGTTTCTGCAATGACTTCTGTTTCATCAGATGTTTCCTCTTGAATTTCCACTGGGACAACTGATTTTTCAATGTCTTCCTTTGAGTTCATACCGAGCAATGAAAGCTGCTCCTGCTCGCTTTGTGGCTTTATCGGTGGTTTATCGTATCTGCTTTGTTTTTCATAATACTTTCCATTGTTAATTAGTGTTTCTATTCTCTTTGCAGTCTGAGCCCAGGTAAGTTTTATTCTTGGTTTATCTTCACCGAAAACCATAATGTCTATGCCTTTTGAACTATGCCAAGTAGTGCCGGATCTGTTCCCAAAGAAAGTATCAGACCAGCCGCCTATGCCATACTCCTGTTTTAAGAAATCCTGCTTTTCTTTTGATGTATGCTCTTCAGAAAAGAAATCTACTATTCTTTGTTTTCCGTTTTCAAAACCGCTGCCTTTAAGCAGTGTTCTTTCAATATCCTGTTCTTCATAATTGGCGTTTTCGTCATAGATTTCTATTTTGGGTATTAAAAAAGGAGCAATGGTTTCTGCTCCTTCATCTTTATTTATTTCTTCTATCTCACTTGGTATACCAATTCCTTGAGTACTATCTCCTCCGCCTGCATCTGGATCATATTCCGATGCTGTACCGATTCTATGTAGTTGTTCGGATTCGGTATCGGATTCTTCTCCAGCATCTGTTTCTGGAGTGTTATCATCATCTTGCTTGCTTCTTTGTTCACTTGGCTGAACGTCTGATTCAATGTCCCGTTGATTTTCATCTCCAGCAGACGATGTGGTTTGACTTCCCTCAGGTAGTTCATTGCCATCCTGCCGTACTTGCCTATCTGAGCTTTCTTCTTGCTCTTGTCTGTTACTTTGATGTTCGGATACATTATCCCATTCTTCTCGCTGTAGGTTATGCTCATTTATATTTCCCCTTTCGTTAATTAGTTTTTGTTTGTTCTGTGTTTTAACTGAACGTTCTATGGTAAGCAGAATATCTTTTGATATTTCATGGATTGCGTTATACAGTCTTAGTTTGAGCGGTGTGGTATTAAACTCCCAAATAGCTGAAAACGCCATTTCCTTATTATATTGACCACCTGTATCAAGTCCCGTTCTTTCGTTAACTATATGTCTTACTGAATCAATAACCGAGCTCACGAATCTAATTTCCACATTGTGCTCGTCCAGTTCCTCTAGGTATGAGCCTTCTGTTTCGTCATGGATACCGTATATATACTTCTCACAGTCTTCGCGGACCTTAATATCAATAATATTGCTAAGATTATTGGTATTCAAATTTGAAGACATTTCTTTTTGCAGATAATTAAGAAATATTTCTCTGAGCTTGTTTTCATGCCGTTCTTCCAGCTGCCAGTGTGACGGCAGTTGTGCGCCATATGTGTCTTCGACATCAAACAAGTACTTCAATCCTGTTTCGCTATTTAGATCAAAAACTGCTATACTTCTTGTCCCTCTTTTTATTCTTCTGCCCAAATAGTTGTTCCATGAGTACATATCAGTAACAGCGGTTGCATCCGGACGTTGGGCGTATATCAAAAGTTTATCTTCAAGGTTGAATTTATACTGTTTGGATGAGAAGGTTAAAAACTTACGCCATTCTTCTCTATCTTTGTTTATCTTTTTAAGTGTTTCTTGAAGTATCTCTTCAGTTTCATAAAATCTTCTTCCTGCCATTAAACATTCCCCTTTCTGCTTATTCTAAGATATATGCTCCAGATACAGTCATCCGGTCTGTATTCTCTAAAAGCATTATCCGGTCTGTTGGGGCAGCATCTGTACGGGCATCCATAACAGCAGTCACCTTCCGGATACACGCTTGCTGCCTCCTTGATACTTCCTATTGGTCGGTAAAATCCTGTTATGAGTTTCATTGTTCGTTCCTTTCTTGGGTACAAAAAAAGAAGCACAGTTTTGTGCTTCTTTCATATTATTTGATATTTAGTTTTATATATGACCTATAGTTCTTTTAAATTCTCCAAGCATTCTTTACATATCATTTTATCTTTATACTCTCTAACATCCTTTGTGCTTTCACAAAAGAAGCATTCCGGATAGTACTTTTTCATAATTATCATGTTATCTTCAACATACATTTCTATTGCTGTGTCTTTAGCAAGACTAAATGAATCTCTTAGTTCCTTGGGTACAACAACCCTCCCTAAATGATCAACCCTTCTGGCAATACCTATCGATTTCATAAAATATCCTCTCAATACATTTTCTCAAGTATATCATAATTATTGTAGCCTTGATATATTATACTTTTTGAATATGTTACTTAGTTATGTTAAAATTATGATATTAAAATTATAAATTAAAGCAGGAGTTTTCATTAAAGAATATGCAAGCTACAGAAGATATTAAAGTATTAAAAGAGAAGTGTAAACACTGTGAAATCGAATACGAAATAAAAATTGATTATACCTATGAGATTAATAAAGCTAGACATATATTAATAAAAACACCAAAGGGTAAATGCTCTGATAATGTCATTTTTATAGAAAATAAAAGTATGCATGCCGCAGTAAAATGTCCTAACTGCAATAAGTATAATAAAATAAATATTGATAATAAATAATTACTCATTTAGTTCTATAAACATATATACTTCAACTTATTCTTTCAGCTTAGTAATCTTCATAGTCCTATTGCTATGTAAAACTATTCGTTCACAACAATATTCTTTCCGGTCTCTTTACCTTGATACAATAATTTATCAGCATTTTTTATTATTTCATCAAGACTCAATCCGCGTACATATTTAGAACATCCAATAGTAACAGTCATTAACATATTTAAACCGTCACATTCCAAATTCATTTTTGAAATATTGTCTCTGATTCGTTCCATTGTATCATACCCATCTTTAAGATTAGTATCCGATAGAATTATAAGAAACTCTTCACCACCCCAGCGACCAACAATATCCTTCTTCCTTATTGTTTTAATAACTGTTTTGCTTATAGATTTTAAGGCTTTGTCTCCACACAAATGGCCATATTCGTCATTAATGTCTTTAAAATTATCAATATCCATAATGCCAATAAAAAAAGCAGCTTCATTATTGTTTGCCAAGACTATAGATTCTTCTAGTTTCTTATAAAGAAATCGTCTATTAGGTAGTCCGGTAAGCTGATCATAATTGGCCATATACTCATTTTTATCGTTAAGATTTTTTAAAAATATCTCGTATTTTTTCACAGCAGTTCGGTATACAATTTATGTATAAACTACAACTCCAAATGCCGCAATGATAGTTATTATATGTATCATTAACATCATGTTTTGTGAAACATATACTAAAGGAGTATAATCAGAAAACAATATCTCAATGAGAATATACTCTACTAAACAAGCCAAGCTTAATGAATATCGCAACGCTTTTTTTAATGCATCTGAAACGAAAAGGAATACTATTGCACTTAATAAAAAATACTGTATCCCAGAATTAGGACCTATTATATAAATACTACTAAACACTATAATATTAGCATTTATGAAAGTTAAAATCACAGCTGACTTAATATGTCCGCGCCAAAACACATGTAATATAGCAATAAAAAATATATTAGTAAATAGGATGACTGCAGATAAAGAGTACACTTTTATAGAAAAATAAAAAACAGAATATATAAAAGTACCGAATATTGCATAAACGAATAATGCTATCATTGTACTTTCTTTTCTATTCTTATGCTTTTCATATAGTGCTTTTACAAAATTCTTAATAAAGTTCATAACAATATCCTTTTTATCATTAGCCAGTTATTATTAAAACTTAACTGACTTAACACAGACTCAACACGTTTGATATTTGAATAATTTTTATAGAATATACAAGCCATAAAAATACATATAATCCAATATATTTAATAAATTATAAGTTTAAAAGAGCACTTAAATGCTCTTTATGATATGGCTTTAGTCATAATTCGTTCACTAAATATTGAATATGCTAATATCAAACCAATCCATTATCATCCATAACAAACCCCTTACCAGCATTAAGTGTTTGACTATAAGACAGCCTAAAAGATTAATCTCCTTGACCTTAGATGCTAATTAAGTATCGTTGAATAGTTAACTAGAAAACTCTTTTATTGTTTTTCAAATATTTCTGTAAATTCTATCACAATATCTGGATCAAATTGGGTTCCCGAACATCTCTTTATTTCAGCTATAGCATCTGATACCAATAATGCTTTTCTATAGGTTCTGTCAGAAGTCATTGCTTCAAACGCATCTGCAATACAAATAATTCGAGCAACTAATGGAATCTCAATGCCTTTCAGGCCTTGTGGGTATCCATTCCCATCCCAATGTTCGTGATGGCTCAATACATATTCTGCTAATCCAGAATATACATCTACGGATTTCAGCAGCTTATAACTATTTTCCGGGTGTTTCTTTATTTCTGTATACTCTTCTTCGCTCAAAGGCCCTTTTTTGTTCAATATAGAGTCATCAACAGCAATCTTTCCAATATCGTGCATCACACCTGCTGCTTCAACTTCTTTTATAGTTTCATCACTTAGGTTCATTTTTTTAGCTATTTTTTTAGCGATTTCACTAACTTTTTCTGAATGTATTTTTTCTCTGCTGTTTTTTGCATTTAACGTGCTTAAGATAAGCTGAATTGCGTTATAGCGCATACTCTGGCTTTCTATAACTTTTTTTCTATACATGTGTCTTTCTGCTTCTGAAAATATAACATTCATTTTTTTATTCATATCAACTTTTGTTTGCCATCCGATAGAAATAGATATAGGAATGTCTTCAATTTTTTCTTTTCCTACCTCCAATTGCAGTCTTTTCCCTAATTTTTCACTTTCTTGTTCTGTTGTATTAGGAAGGAGAACAACAAATTCATCTCCCCCGATTCTCGCTATTATTTCATCATGCCTACACTGACTTTTTAATACTTTTGCTACTATCTTAAGTAACTCATCACCAGTTAAATGTCCAAACGTATCATTCGTTAATTTCAGTCCGTTAACATCAAGCAAAAGCAATGAAATCGGCAAATTACGCTCTGTATCCAATCGATTAATTTCTTCTTCATAGAACCTCCGATTATATAAACCTGTCAACTGGTCATAAAAGCTAAGTTTTTCTATTTTTCTTAAATACTCTTTCTGTTCAGTAATTCTTCTTACTACAGAAAGAACTTCATTGTCTGCAATCTTCACAATCCTTGCTTCAAAAAATTCTGTTTCTTTATGTATTTCCAAACTAAACTCTAGCATTTGCAGTTCATCTGTATCAACTGCTTTATTTATTTTCTCAATAGCCTCAGAAGCTATGCTTTCAGACAATACATCAAACAAGTTTTTCCCTAGAAAATATTTGTCTCCAATATTCAATCCAATTTTGTCATTTACATTGCTTCTTAAAAATATCCCATTAGGATCAATTATAAAAAACATATCAGGCATAGATTCTAATATAATCCTATTTTTCTTCTCAATTGCTTTAAGACTTTTTTCATTTTCAATCATATGGTCAAAATAGCCAGAAGCGTGTGTCAATATATCATTTATAATTAGCCTCATTGCACTATATGGACCATTCTTATATATTGGCAAACGATATCCCATATTCTCTTTTAAAGAAATTTCTTGAACATCCTGATTTAGCTGTATAAAGGGTTTAATAATAAATCTTCTTTGATAAAAAATAAGTATTAATAAAAAGACTACAGTTATACATACGATAAAAGTAAGTATAAGGCTCTGCTTACTTTTTGCATAATCAAAATCTGTTAACGGCGCGAAACTGCCAACAATCCAACCTGTCTCTTGTGTTTTATTCCATGCAATATAGCCTTTTTCTCCATCTATTGTAGTTAGACTTACACCTTCACCAGTTTCCTGAAACATACTATCTAATTGTGCTGTTATTATTTGTTCGTTTTCTTCAGATGCTCCTACCGATTCAATCATTGAATGCATTATAAGTGTTCCATTTGAATCAAGTAAAAAGGAAAAACCATTTTCAGACAATGTCAGTGACTTCAATATTTCAACCATACTATCTAAAGTGTTGTCTCCACCAATAACACCCATTAATTCATTTTCTTGATTATAAACCGGCTTTGCATAGGTAACAATCCAACTGTCTTGTGATGCGTTTAAATATATTGATGTTGTAATAAGCTCATTTTCCTCAATTGCTTTTGTATACCATGGTCTAGTTCTAAGGTCAAAGTCCTCAGGTGGAATCCAACCACTACCGTTAATCATTTTATTTTCTGGTGTACCGAAATATAATGACATGTAAGACGGTGTTGCCAGTAGCTTCTGCTCAATAAAATAAAGAATTTTACTATCATCGTCTTCTGTCTTCAAGAATATCTCAATAGATTCAATTGCCTCAACACTCTGATTTATATGACGTTCTATTGTTTCATTCATTAATATTAGTTTCAGATTTATGTTTGTCTCAATTTCAACTTGAATATCTTTATCGAGTTCATGGTACTCATAAATTAGCAATATGCTTATTGCAATTGCAAATATGACAACCATGATATAAATTCTTTTAATAAAAACATTCATGCCTTAACTCTTTCCTATCTAATTTAATATTTCCTTAGTTTACTAAATAAATAATCAAACCCTAGAAAATTTACTAAGATTCCATGTTTTACAACATCACTCAGTTTAGTTTACTCTTTTAAGACTAGTTATCAAAAATCATTATATGTTTAAATTCTTATCTTTGAAAACTATCAAAAAAAGATTAGATCAAACATTATCTTTAGGTTTTCTGTACGATTGATAATTAATATTATAATGGTTTTTTAGCAAGAGTTACCCAAAATTCTTCAATCGTTAAAATCGTTTTAATAAAATCGTTAGGATCTACAGGCTTTTCTACATATGCATTTGCACCTAATGAATATGCCAGTTCAATATCTTCATCTCTATGCGAGGATGTTAAAACAACTACTGGTATTTTTAATAAGCTCTCTGAATTTTTCCTAATTCTTAAAAAATCAAACCCATTCATTACTTCCATATTTAAATCCAGCAAAATCAACTCAATAGCAGAATCGTGATTATTTTCAATGAAATCCAGTGCGTCCTTACCATTTATAAATCTTTTGGTAGGATTGCCGATTTTCCCTTTTTTAAAACCTCTTTCTATTACTATAACGTCATCATCATTATCTTCTACTAAAATTATTAGATTATTCATACTTATGCTCCTCGCTTTTTTATAGAAAAACTTATTGTTGTACCTACACCTATTTTGCTTTTCTCTACCCAAATATGCCCACTGTGCTGTTGGATAATAGACCTTACAATTGCAAGACCGGCACCACTGCCTTCTTTATCATTTTTACTGTATGCCCTTCTAAATAGATCAAAAATCTTTTCATGTTGATTGCTCTCAATCCCCATGCCATTATCAGAAATAGAAATTATATAATTCGAAGAATCTCTCGGATCTTCACCTAAACTGATTCTAATATCAACATAGTCCTTATTAGGATTACTATATTTTATTGAATTGTTTATCAGATTCACAAAAACCATTTTCATCCACGTAGGCTGGCATATTATATTTGGCAACTTATTATAATGTATCTTCACACTGTTTGCTTTTATCAAATCACTCATTTCGAATTTAATTTCTTCAAGCATTTCATTAAAATCAACTGTTTTAAATTCAATTTCTCGCTTTCCTACTCTTGATAGTATCAATAAATCATCAATCATATTTGCCATTTTGTTTGATGCGGTAATTATTCTATTGAAATAATCTTTCCCAGTATCATCAAACTGATTTTCATAATCTTCCATAATAAACTGTGAAAAAGTTCTTATGCTCCTGATTGGTTCTTTAAGGTCATGGCTTATAATATATGTATATTCATTTAATTTATCATTTATTTGAGTAATCTCATTATTTGTTTTTATTAGTTTTTTTCTATCTTCTTGAATTAGTATTAATATAAATCCTAGTAGAATCACATATGAAATAAGTCTTAGTATATGCCAAGTCCACCATGATATACACCACAATTCAGAAAATTGAAATGTAATATTACTAATACCCATTAATAATGTAGCTGAGAAAAACAATAAATTTGTTTGACTTTTATTTTTAACTAGTCTTACATAAAAATATATCGAACTTATTAAAAACAATACACCAGCAACAATATTAAGTATAATAGCGCCAATAGTAAATTCATTTTCTATTATCATAGAAGGAATTAAACGGTCGTACGAATATAATATGAAGCTAATAATAAAACTGCTTATTGCTCCAAAAATCAAAGACCTAACACTAATACTTTTATTATGCTTTTTCATTGACATAAGGATTGTAGCTAATATACCAAACCCTCCAAATATCCCCGCAATGCTATGGATGAAAACAAAACGATTCCCTGTCGGTGCTAAACTATGAAATAAATCAAGAAATCCCATAAGCAAAAAACCAACTATGAAACCACTCATATTGTATTCCCAATTATGAGTAAAAACAGTCAAAATAATAGCTACCAAGATTATTATTGTTGATCCTATTACTTCAAGAGCTATATGAATATGTTCATTGATTAATAACGGATCTGATGTGTATAATTCTATATACATCATAATTAGAGTTAAAATAATAACAAAAATCGCTATAGATATTGCTTTTTTATTTATGTATTTAGACATCTTTTAATCCTTTTTTAAAAAAACAGGTTCCCTATCTCCATATTCAATATATGCAATATTATCTTTACCGTTGTCTTTAACATGGTAGAGACATTGATCTGATAAGTGAAACAGGTCATGAAACTCCATTTGCTTTTTATGTGCAAAGGTCATCCCGATTGATGCAGTCACTTCAAAATTAGTTGACGATACTTTTTTAAGGTTGTCTTCAAAACTTAATTCTTTCAAATACATTTCTATCTCAGATTTTATTGAATCTGAGATTTTTTTTAGAATTATTAAATGATTGTTTATAACCTCTAGCTTATCTGAATTTAGTGCCTCTACCAAGCATAGTGCAAACTCATCTCCACCATATCTTGAAACTAGATCCGTTTTTCTTACTGTATTTTTTATTACGTCTCCTACAATTTTCAGCACTTCATCACCGATTAGGTGTCCGTAACTATCATTAACTGATTTAAAATTATCTATGTCAATAACAGACAAAGAAATATAATTACCACTTCTATTTAAACGTATTATTTCATCTTCTACTTTACTAATAAAATAACGTCGGTTAAACAATCCTGTTAACCCATCAAGCCTAGAAAGTTTTATTATTTCATCTTGTTGTTCTTGAATTTTAAGATTAAGATTTGTCTCTTTTACTGCACTTCTAATTGCCATTTTAAGACTACTTTTATTAATTTGATCCTTTATAAGATAATTTTCCGCATTTGCTTTAATGCAGTCGACTATTACCTGAGGATTAATTTCATTTGTCAGTATTATGACTGATATGTGTTTATAGTTTGCATCAAACTGCAATTCTTTAAGCAATTCAATGCCTTTTAAAATGCCAAGATTATAATCAAGTAATATACAAATAGGATCATTATCTCTGATGTTATCCATCATTGAATCAATCCCGTTTTGGCCATTATCATATATTACTTCATATTCCTCTTGCAGAAGTCTATTGATTATTAGATAATCATTCTCACTATCATCTATAACTAAAATAACCTTTTTATTTTCCATTTTGCCCCTCAACCGCTAATTTGTTTGAATATAATACTATATAAATTATATCGGAAATACAAGCTATTCTCTTTATGAATCTATGTGTTTATGTTACTACTATAATAGAATAATTCATTAATTTTACTTAACATCCAAATCTAGTATTATGACAACAGTAATTTGTTGCTTAAATCCTATATTGCACTTAATTAATAAGGTTTAATATTAGTTTTTTATAGTTTGTTTATAGTGCTTAATACTTCTTCGTTGTTAAAAGGCTTTACTATAAAGCTTTTTGCTCCCAAACTGATGGCTTTTATCACATTCTCTTTCTGAGCCATTGCAGAAATCATGATTACAATAGGTTTGTTTTCAAGTTTTGATATCTCTTTTAAACATTCTAATCCGTCCATTTCAGGCATAGTTATATCAAGTAAAACAATATCAGGCTTTAAAGTGTTAATCTTCTTTAAGGCTACCCTACCATTTTCAGCCTCTCCAACAATCTCATAATCAGTATCTTTTAGTATCAGCATTAATGAGCTGCGCATAAATGCTGCATCATCCACAATCAGCACTTTTTTCATTACTAATCCTCCGTTTTTCAATAAGATAAAGATATATTACTTAACTTACCAATACACAACAAATAGTAAACCTATTTTAAAATCTATCCTGTTTTCATGATACAGAGATCTTTGAAATAATTTGAATTTTTTCTGAGCTATTATCTATTACAATTTCTCCGTTATCACCTTGAATTTCATAATCAGTGATATCTCTATTATGATTTTCTATTATGAGTTTTAGTTTGTTTTTAGCTAAATCTTCTTTATCGAGTTTAATTGTAATTTTCATATCTCTCCTCCACTATCATTTACAACTCTAATATTATTTCTTATATTATCTAACAATTCAAGGGTAACATGCATTTGTTTAATATTATGTAACTTTGTCACAAAAATTAGATATAACATAAATAAGGCTAATGTTTATTCACATTAACCTTAAATCTTATGAAGTCTTACATGATTTTAATGTTCAATTGTTTCTTCTTGCACACTTTCAGTCTCAAACCAAGCCCTAAGTGCTTTCACAACAACATCCTCAACTTCCTTTGGAGATGCGCTACTTGGAAAGTAATCCTTTATCTTTTTGTATGATAACTTAATCACCTTCGATGGTTGTTTCATTTTCTGAGTTATTATCTTATCAATCTTTTCGTAAGTGAGTTCTCCGTTTTGACTTATACCTTTAAGCATGGTCGCTTGTTTTAACGGAACACTAAAGTTTTCTTCTCTATTCAGAATGTCATACAGATTATCCTGTTCTTTCTTCTTAAGATAAGAGATCTCAACTGCAGGAATGAAAGCAAGTTTCTTTTCATCAACTTTCTCAAGAAGATTATTATTCAAGTTTGTTAATCGAATGTATCTTTGCACCTGCCTTCCACTCTCATTGCTATCCTCTCCTACTATATCAGCCGTTTCTAACTTCCCGACAAGTTGTCGTGAAGTTAAATCACTACGCTTGCCTTGTGCTTTAATAGCTTCTAGTTTTAGTTTGTATGCAAAAGCCTTTTCACTCGGAAGTATTCCTTCACGCTGCTGTAAGTTTGAGTCTATCATAAGTATTGTAGCGGTTTCATTACTAAGTTCACGCACATTGCAGGGTATTTCATCCAATCCCGCTATACGAGCTGCCTGTACTCTGTTATGTCCTGCGATTATCTCATACTCATATTTATCATGTTTATATGGTCTTACTAGTATCGGAACAATTACTCCCTGTTCCTTAATGCTTTCAGCTAAACTCATCATCTTTTCATTGTCATACTTCTTGAAAGGATGTTTATCAAAAGGTTTCAGTTTTGATACAGGCAGCTTAATTACTCCTTTATCAGTTAATGCTTCTCTTGCTTCACGCTCTCTTTCTTCTGTTGCCTTGAACATTTCTTCAAAGGATTTTAATCCTGGCTTAAACTGCGTCATCTTCTAATACCTCCTTGGTGAATGCTTCATAAGCAAGTGATACTTTGCATTCAGAATCATAAAGATAAATACTTTTCCCTAACGCTGTATGTTCTACCGCTCTTATTGATTGAGGTATTTTATTCTCGAATATTTTGATGTTATCACCATATGCACTTTCAAGGCTTTCGAGTATAGCCTTGCTAAACTTGAAACGCTCATTATGCATTGTCATAAGAATTCCTTTAAAGGTAAGCTCAGGATTAATATGCTTCTTTATTCTTGATATGGTTCTTATCAGCATTTCTAATCCTTTAGCTGATAAGTAATGTGCTTGTACAGGAATAAGTACGCTTGTTGCAGCAACTAAGGCATTAATAGTAAGCATCCCTAATGAAGGCATACAATCTATCAATATATAATCATAATCGTTTTTGAATTGAAGAAGAAAGTATTTAAGAAGCTTTTCTCGGCTTAATGCATTAACCAATGAAGGTTCAATACCCGCAAGCTCTATAGACGAAGGTATCAAGTCACATCCTTCAACCTTTAATATTACTTCCTCTTTTGTTAAAGTGATTTTGTCTTCTATGAACTCTGAGAAAACATTTGCAATAGTTGTTTTGATTTCATCCGTATTCTGGTATCCCATACACATTGTCAGATTTGATTGAGAATCTAAGTCGACTAGAAGAACTTTCTTTCCATGTCGTGCAAGGCTTGTTCCTAAGTTGAGTGTGGTAGTCGTTTTCCCTACTCCGCCTTTTTGATTGGCGATTGCGATAATCTGTGTTTGCTTCATTTTAATATCCCTTTCCGTCTAAAAAGTTATAGTTTGGCACCTATAATCCTTATTTGAAAACAGATATTATTGTGTTATATCAATTTTAATTATATGAAGTTCTGGTTATAAAAAAATCACTTCACCAAATAAAAAAAGCCAATAGGCTTTTTTTATTTGGCAAGCAAAGCGCAGCCCAAGCGTTTTTTATAAAAACGCGATTCGCGACAATAGTTTCAAGAGAAACTATGAAAGCGATTAAACTTTTCTAACTTCAATATCAGATAAAGCTAATAGGCTTTTTTTATTTGGCAAGCGAAGCGCTGCCCAGACGTTTTTTATAAAAACGCGATTAAATATTTTAACTGTAATTTGAAATAAGTCTTTATGTTTGCTTTTAATTTCTAGGTATAACACAAACCAAGTTTTTTATAAGCACTTAAACAATTTAATATACTAAATCAACCCAAGAAATCTAGCCAGTTCTACAGGATCAAGACGATACACGCTTCCATGTCCTTCAAAGAATCCATGTTCGCGGATCATGTGTATATTGAGATCTGTCCAACGCATTATTACGCCTGTGTCGATTCTTCTTGCAAGAGTTTGTCGTTTGTCCAGCTTTACATTGTCTTTAAACGGACAGGGGAGTTTTCCCATATAATCTTCGGCTTCTATTTCAAAGCACTCATCCATAATCATTGGTTTGCCAAGTCCCTGCATACCAAAATCAGTCAGCTCCTGCATTTTGTCAGCCAGATTTTCTTTAGAAACTCCAACTTTTTTAAGCGCTTTAGCATCTGCCTGCAATATATCTGTAAGGTTGCGGCTGTCTTTGCCTAAAAATCCATGTGCCGAAAGCGTTCCCGGCATCATATTTTCTTGTATAACAGTAAGTTCAGGACTCTGTTTCATATTCGAGCCTCCCCTTTAGAATTTGTCGTAATATACTTTTTCTTCCGGTATTCCCTTCGTTCCCAAGACATTAATACAAGCCTTAATCATACCGGGGCTGCCGCAAAGATAACCTTCCATATCCGAGCCGTCATTGATATAGCGGTCAACAACTTCAGTAATCAGGCCGACCTCTCCATCCCAGTTATCTTCGGGCGCAGGTTTTGAAAGCGCGGGAATAAAACGGAAGTTCTCATGCTTGTTATCCAAATCTTTAAAATAATCAATA
This sequence comes from Christensenellaceae bacterium, assembly GCA_963677605.2. Taxonomy (GTDB): domain Bacteria; phylum Bacillota; class Clostridia; order Christensenellales; family UMGS416; genus JAGLOK01. Next base: position 1,564,069 of record CAXXDX010000006.1, read on the forward strand.
TAATATAAATCCTTCTTAGTAACAGCACCAAAAAAGAAGTTCATCTTGATATCAATTCCCCTTTCAAGCACATCCAAAATAATTGATCTTATTGGTGCAAGGCCGGAACCTCCAGCAATCATTACAATTTCGCTGCAGTTTCCTCTTAAATAGAAATCACCATAAGGGCCGCTTATCCTAGCACGGTCACCGGCTGACAGCTGTGTATGAACATAAGTTGTGCAGATACCGTCCGGCACCTGCCGTATAATAAGCTCAATTGCTTTATTGTCTGACGGAACGTTAGCAATTGAATAAGCACGGTATACACTCTCTTTTATCTTGTCATATGGTTTAGTATAAAACTGCATATACTGTCCTGCTTTGAATTGTACCGTTTCTCCTTCAGGCAGTTTAAGCCTTAACCCTTTGATGTCATGTGTAAGCTGATCTATTGATTCTATAACAGTAATGTATTCTTTTATGTTAAACAGTTCTTCAGGAATCAATATTCGTATATTGTTTTTAATTTTCACCTGACATGATAGGCGGAAGTTATTGCTGCGCTCCTCTTCATCAAGATAAGGCTCTTCAGTAGGAAGCAAAGGACCTGCACCTTCAAGTACCTGAACCTTGCACAATCCGCATGTCGCTTTTCCTCCGCACGCAGACGGTATAAATATTTTCTGTCCGGCAAGCGTAGAAAGCAGGGAAGATCCGCCTTCCACTTTGAGAACCCTGTCACCATTATTTATATCAATCTCGCATTCACCATAATTGTTAAAAAAGTACTCGGCTACAATTATTATAAGTGAAAGTCCCACTGATATTGCAGTTACGCTTAATACTGTTGTCAGTATTTCCATAGTTGTTACTCCCCCGTACTCAGGTTATCGAGAAGATGCCGGAAAATCCGATAAATGCCAACGCCATAATGCCGGTTATAATAAACGCAATACCCGGACCTTCGAGCCCTTTAGGCAGTTTAGTCTTTCCCATTTTTTCGCGAATTGCCGCAAGCGCGCTTATTGCAAGCCACCAGCCGATTCCGCTTCCCAAGCCAAACAATAAAGACTGCAAAAATCCATACTGTCTTATTACCATAAACAAAGTCGTGCCCAGTATCGCGCAGTTAACCGTTATAAGCGGAAGGAAAATACCGAGCTTTACATGCAAATCCGGCAATAATCTGTCCATCGCCATTTCGATAATCTGAACTGATGCTGCGATTATGATGATAAACAAAACATACTGCAGATAATCAAGCCCAAGCGGCACTATTATAAGTTTATAAACCCAGTAGTTTATAATTGTTGTAAAAACCATTACCAATGTAACCGATTTCCCCAAACTTGAAGCAGTCTTATACTCACCGGATATGGAAATATAAGAACACATGCCGAGGAAATTCGACAGAATCATATTGCTGGTCAATATAGATGCAAAAAATATAATAAGAGGATTGATTCCTGTTGTCATTAAACTTACAGCTCCCTTCCTGTCTATTTAGCCTTTTTGCTCTTGCCTTGAGCAAACACATTTGATGTTATCCAGATCAACGTTCCTATAAGGAAGAATGCCGCAGGGGGCATAACCATAATAGTCCATGTTTCAAAGCCAACAAAGTTCACGTTAAATCCGAAAATAGTCCCGAAACCAAGAAGTTCTCGAACCAATGCGATAATCAGCAGCACAACAGTATAGCCGATTCCCGCAAAGAAACCGTCCGCCATGGAAATAAGCGGCGGGTTCTTCTGAGCATATGCCTCGGCGCGCCCCATTATGATGCAGTTTGTTATAATTAATCCGACATAAGGCCCGAGTGCTTTGCTGATTTCCGGCATGTTTGCTTTAAGAAAAATGTCAACAAGTATTACATAGGCTGCAATAATGAGCGTCTGTACTATCATCCTAATCCTATGTGGAATTGCATTTCGCATAAGTGAAATTGTCAAGCTCGAAAAAGCTGTAACAAACGTCAGTCCAAGTCCCATTACCAAAGAATTAGTCATCAGATTGGTGACTGCAAGGCTTGAACATATACCAAGAATCTGCCTTAATACCTGATTTTCCTTCCAGACATTCCTTGAGATTACTTCTCTTATTTTCTCAGCCATTGTCCGCCACCTCCAGATTGCTTACGGTTTCTTTCAGCAATTCATTCAATATTTTAAGAACTGCATTTGATGTAGATGTTGCTCCCGTGATAGCATCAATCTTGTTTTCTCCATCTTCGCCATAAGTCAGAGTTGTGTCATTTGAAATTCGAATATCTCTGAATTGCTCCCTGTAGGCCAGTTCGTCAATGCGCCCTCCAAGTCCCGGTGTTTCTCTTTGGTCGGTAAAAACAACACCCGTAATTTCATCCAAGTCTGCAGAAACGCCCATGTACCCCGAGATGCTGCCCCATAATCCTGCTCCGGTAAACGGAATGGCATATGCTATAGTCTCTCCTTCAGGTGTGAAGTATTCATACATCTGAATGTCTGAAACTGTTGTTTCTTTTACATTCTGTTCGAACCTATCAAGTATCTCCTCCGAGCTTCCGCTTTGATCGATATCAAAAACGTACAAAATAGCAACTCTTTCCGCCTGCAGCTCGTTCGCTTTTATCTTAGGCAGGTAAAGCGCATTAGCTCCTGCCAAAACAAGAGTAAAAACAGCAGTTACTATCAACATGAAAACAACAGTATATACCCGTCCTTTCTTCATGCAGACACCTTCTTCCTGTCTTTTCTTTTACTTTTTAGGTTTTTAATATTTCGGTCAATAAGAGGAACAAATGCATTAACAATTAAAATCGCAAACATAATTCCCTCTGTAAAAAGCGAAAAAGCTCTGATTATTATAGCGACAATACCGATAAGCGCACCATAAATATATTTTGAAATTTCCTGCCTTGGAGCCGATACAGGATCGGTCGCCATAAACACAGCAGCGAAGAGGAATCCTCCCGATAGTATTGAAAAAAGAGGATCGGTTTCAACTACACCCGTAAGGTAAAGTATGGTTTCAAATAAAGTAAACGAAACCAAGCAGGACACAATTATTTTCCACGAAGCAGTTTTTGTCACAATCAAATAAACAGCAGCCGCCAAAATAAGAAGAGCACTCGTCTCACCGAGGGATCCTGAAATATTTCCTATAAACATTCTTATATAATCGGTCACTATTCCTTCTTTATTAAACAATATCATTGGCGTAGCGGATGTTATAGCATCTATTCCTCCACTCCATTTAACTATTCCTCCCGGAAATCCGGAAAAAGGACTGGCCCATGCAATTGTCATGTGTGCAGGGAACGAAACATAAATAAAGCACCTTCCAACCAGTGCAGGATTAAAAATGTTTCGGCCAAATCCGCCAAAAACGCATTTTCCAAAAACTACCCCAAACGCTATGCCTATAGCTGCAATCCAAAACGGAACAGTTGGCGGCAGTGTAAGTGTAAACAAAAGACATGTTACGATTACCGCTTCGCTTACCTTAGCTTTTTTGCCGTCAATCAGTCGCATAATGCCATATTCGCATAATATTCCTGTTATGGTTACAACAGAAAAAAGCACCAAAGTACGCAACCCAAAGAGATAGACAGACAAAAGAAAAATAGGTGATAAGCTCAGCAAAACCTTTGTCATCATCTTTTGTTTTAAGAAATAATCCTTAATTTTAGCCATATATACCTCATGTCAGATTTCATTAGTCTTAACAAGTGTAAATGATATCAATTTTAAAAAGTGTATAAGATTAGTATATATCAATCGCAGTATTATTCAAATAGTAAAATAAAATAAATAGGTCTGTGTTAATCAATATACTAACCCTAATAAAACAAAACCTCTATTGTCATGAGTTAAACAATGGAGGTTATATTTTGAAAAAATAGTTTTACAGCTTAAAGCGCATTATATATTTTGTTTATATGTCAGAAGTTTTAGTACTTAATAAACTTATCTCCGGCGACTCCGCAGATCGGGCATTTGTCCGGAACAGCTTTTTCAATATTGCCGCAAACAGGACAGAGATAATAAAATACCTCTTCTTTGTTTTCAAGGCTATCAAGAGCTTCCTGATAAAGCCCGGCATGGACTTCTTCCGCTTTCATAGCAAATGTAAATGTTCTTACTGCTGCAGTATTTCCTTCAGCTTTTGCTTCTTCTACAAACGGCGGATACATTTCTTTGTACTCATGGGTTTCTCCCGCAAATCCATCTTTTAAGTTGTCTGCGGTAGAGCCTACTTTCCCAGCTACTTCAAAGTGCTTTAAGGCATGAATAGTTTCAGCATCCGAAGCTGCTTTAAAAAGCTTTGCAGCATTAAGATGCCCCTCTTTTTCCGCCTTTTTAGCATAAGCAAGATATTTTCTGTTTGCCTGTGATTCTCCAGCAAAAGCTTCCATTAAATTCTTTAGTGTTTTGTTCTCATCCATCGTGTTATTCTCCTTATTATTTGTTTTAAGTAATTTTAATAGTTTTTCTACAGTTTGTACAGGAAAGTCGTCTGACTGCGGATCTTCCAACAATGATTGCAATAAATCAATTGTATTTTCACTTTGAGGCAGCATGTATCCCGCTTCGCGAAGAAGATCTTCCGTCATTAGCCGATTGGACATAGCCAGCGCCCGTGCAAACTGGCTAAGAATCGAATCATCGGCTGATTCTGCAATTGATAAAGCAATTGCTTCTTGTTTTGACTTGGCTTCGGACAATTTCCTCAATCCAGCCTGAACAACTCTGTCTTTTTCCTGCTGAGGAGGATATTCGTCAGGCACTAATGAAATCGCATGCGAGGGGCAGGAATCCACACACAGCCTGCATCCGTTTAAACATTTTTCAGCATCAATCTGTCCGTTTTCAGTGTCAGTAGCACCAGTTGGGCAAACATACAAACACAAGCAGTCTTTTGTGCATAATCTTATATTTCTTACTGCATGCATCTTTAGGCCCCCCTTTTAATCTGTCTTATTTTAAATCGCGGCACCTTGCATACCGGACATACTTCAGGTGCTTCATCGCCAACATATACAAAACCGCATATTTCACACACAAAAACATTGGTATTTGCCATAAACGCACCTTTTTGCTTTTCATATCTGTTTATTAAGGAAGATAATATTTTTGTTACCTTCTCTCCCCAAACCAAAGCTCTAAGCGCTCCTCGGTCAGAGTATTGAGAGGCAACTTCATTCGCATCAGAATAGCCTGTGCTTAAATCCTGCTGAATTAGCTCCATGAGGTCTTCAAGGTTACAGCCTTGCACTTTTTCTACCTTGCTGCCATAGTATTGGGCAAGCTCCGCAAACAAAGAGGACTCTTCCACGCGATACTGCTTCTCGCATCCCTTTGCTAGATTAGAACACAGTGCGCTAAGTTCGCCTGCGGAAAGCTCCCTCAAATCTCCGCCAAACGATGTGTTTTCACCAGCTCTTTTAGAAGCTGTAGGTTCTGTGTCTTTTTGTTCTTCAAATGCACTTTTTGTCGCTCCGCACACAGGGCATTCCCAATCTTCGGGGATATCCTCCCACTTGGTACCGGGTGCTATGCCGCTGTCAGGATCACCTGCAGCTTCATCATAAACGTATCCACAGACTGTACATTCGTACTTTTTCATTTCTCAGCCTCCTTTATAAATTTTTTAAAAATATCAAACTCCAATTACTGTCATATGTCAATTATATGTTCGTATAAATACATTAACAAGTCAAGCCTTAATGTTTTATGTGTTAGGATATAGATGTCATACAACAACCTGCCTAATACGCTAATTATGCTTTTTGATTTTCCTCAGAAAAGTCTGCGGATATAAGCTCTGATTTACTAATCGTTTTTAATAACGTTATATGAACACTGACACCAATGCCCACAAAAATCAAAAAGACTCTAATATACCAATTACTGATTATTAATATTGACACTGTAAGACCAGTCCATAAAAAAACCAAAGCCGCGATCTTCGTGCTTTTTAATACAGCCTTATATGTTATATAATTATATATGTATGAACCAAAAACTTTATGATGTATCAGCCATTCATATAGCCTTTTTGAGCTTCTCAGATAGCAGAAAACAGCAAACAGAAAAAAAGGCGTTGTTGGCAGTACCGGAATAAATATACCTATAATCCCAAGCCCTACCGATAAACTTCCGCATATTATTAGCAAGTACTTTTTTAGTGATTTTATCATTATTGACTGTTTTCCTATATTTTTTGCAGCCTACATCCTCAACTGAATCTAGACCCAATCCAAATTTTTTGATATGAACATAAAAAGGTTAATCTCATTATCCTCGACTAATATAATTATAATTGTTGAAAATTACTTTGCAAATACACTTATTCTGTTTTACCGCTATGCTGTTATTATACGTTATAAAGTTTACTGTATTTATGCGCGGTGTGTTTTACAAAAAAACTAAGCAGTTTTTCATTTCAATTCAATATTTATCTGACTGCGGTTATGTTATAATATCTCTAATCTACTAAAAGAAAGAAGTTTTCATGACACAAAGTATCACAATATCAAAAGCTAATCAAAGCGACGCAAAACTTTTAGAATCCCTTGCAAAAGAGATATGGCAGCATCACTATCTTCCCATTATAGGACAGGCACAGATTGACTATATGCTTAACAAGTATCAATCCGAACCCGCTATATTAAGCGACCTTAAAACCGGATACACATATTACATGGCAAAAGCAGATAAAATCCCCTGCGGATACTGCTCTGTAAAGATGGATAACGGTGTGTTTTTAAGCAAGTTTTATGTGAAGAAGTCCTATCGCGGTAAAGGAATCGGCAAAAAGATAATTGAAATTATAAACAATTACGCAGCAGACAACAATGCAAACCGTATTTGGCTCACCTGCAATAAATATAACAGCGAGTCGCTGGGTGTTTACAAGAAGCTGGGATTTAAAAAAATCGACAGCATAGTAACTGATATCGGCGGTGGGTATGTAATGGACGATTATGTGCTGGAAAAACAGATTTAGAGAAAAAGAAGTATATGGAGTAATATATGAATTTCATATTTGATGTGGGCAATGTTTTGCTAAACTACAAACCGGAAGAGTTTTTATCATCGCTTATTAATAATCCCGTGAATGAAGAAAAGCTTAATAACCTAATCTTCCGAAGCAAAGAATGGATTATGCTGGATGAAGGCACTATAACAAAAAAAGAAGCGCAAAGCATATTTATATCTAAAGCTCCTGATTTAGAAGACCTAATAATTAAAACAATGAAAAATATCCCTTCCATGTTAACAGCCAAAGAAGAAACTGCTGATTATCTGCCAAAGATAAAAGAAGCCGGACATAATCTATATTACCTTTCCAATTTCCATAAATGGCTTACCGGACACATTTTAAAAGAAAATCCGTTCTTTGAATATTTTGACGGCGGTGTGTTTTCATGCGATGTAAATTTAATAAAGCCTTTTCCTGAGATATATAATTATCTCATTAATAAATATAATCTCATCCCAAATGAATGTATATTCTTCGATGATGTAAAAGCCAATATAGATGGCGCAAACAACATTGGAATAAATGGTGTATTATTTTCCGACGCAAAGCAGATTGAAGGTTTTATATAAATCGGCATCAATTCACAGAAAATAATATTTCTCCAGAATAATTACTTTAAATAAAAAACTTCTTCCAAAAACTCAATAGGATTAGCTTCCGCAAAGTCAAAAGAACCTTCCACCATCTTGGATGTAATGGCATTCCATCTCTGGCAGGACTCGCTTTTGTCGATATAGTCAAACGCAGCTTCAACATCGTCACATTCAAAGCAGTAAAAGAATTGGTTTCCGTTTTGGAATATGGAATAGTTTCTTATGCCGGCCTTGCTGTGCTCATCCATAATCTCCTGCCAGGGTTGTTTATGCATTTTCACATATTCATCAAGGTCTTCTTTTTTAACTTTCCAAGTCCAAGCGTATTTGTTTGACATAATTTCTCCTATAATAAAACTATTAATTAAGACTATCTAATTATGGCTGCATCGCACCAAATAAAACTAGCCATGCAAGTATGGATTTTGCAGCCAGACTTAATATTATATACACTCGCTCGCCATAAAGATAGTCTTTCCATTTGCCCACCTTTTTATACTGCAAAATCATATTAATCGGAAAGGTGTTAAACGCAACAAAGTATGTTCCGACTATCGCCCAGACAAACCATGGTACCATGTCAAAATTCCCTGTTCCAAACATATAAATGAATATTACAATCCATGGCGCTATACCCGCTATGCTGCCCCAAACGAAAGGACTCCATTTGACATTTTGTTTATCCTTTCCGCTGTTTAGCTGCTCCATTACAAGCCCGAAAAAGTTCATTGAAGCATTAACAAGAAATATAAGTATAAGGGATGCGATATCATAAATGCCGAACAAAGTGGCAATCAGCACTATCATAATAGATGAGCTTAAAGCATACTCAAACCAGCGGAACTTATTTATCCCTTTCTCCAAGTCTCTTGCATAAATATCATTGAGTTTTTTCGGGATTGATATAAGCGCATGGGCTGCCGCCGAAATAAATAAAAACAATGAAACCATTATTCCAAAAGGAAGCTCAAAAAGATTTCTTGAAACCTGCTCCAATGACTGTGTGTTTATATTATAAGTTAGGTAAAATTGTGTAATCTGCGGTTTAAATTCAGCAATATTTTGAATAACTGTGGTTGCAAGCGCCGCCATCGCTATAGCCTGCAAAAGATGAAAAAGACCCATTATCAGATTGAATTTTCTTAGTTTCTGTACAGATAATTCCTTCATAAATAACTCCTTCATAAAATCATGAGAACAATAATGTTATTGACTTAGTCAGTAGGTTATCTGAGTATAATGCGCAATTAAATTTTATAGTTAAATAATAACAAAACACACAAAAAAAATAAAGCCTGTTTGTTCGTGTTTTGTTTGCTGAATTACTAAATTAATTTTTCTGTCATGCTTATAATAAGTTTTACGGCACTGTAATAAACATCTTTTTCAATGTCTGAAAATGTATCTATCTTATCTTTAATAAATTGGCGATGCATATTTATAACCTTCTCGGCTAAACTCTTACCACTGTCGGTTAGTTCAATTATAAATACTCTCTTGTCATTTACATCTTGGATTTTTTTAATGTATTCCAAATCAATTAACCGATGAGCAACAGCCGAAAAAGAACCTTTTTCCAAACCCATTTTCTCACTTACATATGACATTTGGCACGGGCCTTCAAAATACAGTGTAATCATTGATTTTATGTGTGTATAATTAATGTTTTGAAAAGGATTCTTTTCTTCAAATCCCTTAAAAAACACTTTGTTAAGTACATGATTTAGTGTGAAAATGTCATACAATGTTCCTTTTGTGCTTGCTTCATCCATAGACTTCTCCCTTAACCCAGACTTTGCGATTAGAATAATTCTTTTTATAGTTTACCATAAGTGCCAAGGAAGTTATTAGTATTGACAATAAATCTGCAACGGGCAAGGAAAACCACACTCCGGTAAGCCCAAATAATTTTGGAAGTATAATAAGAGCAGGCACTAAGAACAAGAAGTGTCTTTGCATTCCTAAAAATATTGATACTTTGCCGTTCCCGGTTGACTGAAAAAATGTTATACCCATAAAATTAATACAAATAAGCGGAAGCATTAAAATAACTATGCGTAAGCCTTCAATTGCTGTATCAAGCGTAGCAGATCCAACACTTATAAACATGCTTAAAAACAAAACAGGGAACAGTTCAAATGCCGCAAAAACGACTGTGGAAAAAGCTGCAGCAATCAATATTCCTTTTTTAAGCGTCTGATAAGTTCTTTTTATTTTTTTAGCTCCGTAATTATATCCTATTATAGGCTGCATACCCTCCTGCAGCCCAAAAATCGGCATCACTGCAAGAGTTGTTAAGCTGTTTATAGCTCCCATAGACGCTACCGCGGAAGTTCCTCCGTATAGAGAAAGACCTCTGCTTAAAAGAGTCATCGAAACACTGGTTCCTATCATCCCCGTAAATGAAGCCATCCCTATTACAATTATCCTGCCAATAACCTTCAAATCCGGTATGAAATCTTTTGCCTGAAGCTTTAGTGCACTGTTTCCTTTTATATAAAAAGACAGTACAATAAAGAATCCGGAAAACTGTCCTAAAACCGTACCCAGGGCAGCTCCTCTTACTCCCATCTTGAAAATCACTATAAATACAAAGTCAAATATTATATTGGCGACAGCGGATGATGACATAGAGATCATAGAAAGACGCGGATGCCCTTCAGTTCTTACAGCTCCGCTCAGCGTATGCCCCAGCACCTGAAAAACACTTCCAAACAAAATAATCTGCATATATTTATGAGCTTCTGCAATTACATCCGTTTCCGCTCCAAACAACCCTAGTACAGCATCCAGGTTAATACCCAAGACAATTACAACTGTAACCATTACGACTATAATCAGATTAAGTGAGTTTGCAAATACACGGCATGCGCCTCTTACATCTTTTTCGCCAAATCTTATAGATAAAAGAGAAATAGTTCCCATTCCTATCAATCCGGCAAATGAGAAAATAAACATCATAATCGGAAAAGCTAAAGTTATTCCCGCCAAAGCGCTTTCACCAGCCAGCTTTCCTATAAATATTCTATCAACAATATTGTAAATCGCATTTATTACCGTTGCCACAACTGCAGGAATTGAGTAGTGTGCCAAAAGCTTTATAATGCTCTCTGTTCCTAGGTTTTCATTTTTCCTCATGTTTACCCCAACTATATTTATTTGAAATATAACTTATTATTCATATATTTAAATGATTTATTACACTTATTAGTTAGTTATCTAACTATTAAAGGAGTTTATCATATTATTGTTATAAAATCAACCTATATATATACATAATAATATTGCGATATGCACTTATGAGGTCTATAATTATTTTATAGGAGATTTTTTAAATCCTAATATAAAAAAAGGAGAAAAAACATGAACAAAAAACTTGTTGACGAAATAAATAAACAAATTACGTATGAGTTCTACTCATCATTTTTATACTTATCAATGGCTGCCTACGCCTCTGAAAACGATCTTCCCGGATTTGAAAGCTGGTATACTGTACAGGCTCAGGAAGAAAACTTCCATGCAATGAAGTTTTTCAACTATCTGCATTCACGCGATGAAAAAGCAATTATAACAGGCTTTGAAAATCCGCCTGTAGACTTTAAGTCACTGCTTGATACATTTGAAGTTTCTCTTGAACATGAAAAGTTCGTAACCGAAAGAATCAATTTGCTTATGAGCATCGCTCATGAAGTAAAAGATTATGCGGCTATAAGCTTTCTAAACTGGTATGTGGATGAGCAGGTAGAAGAAGAGGAATCCTTCAACACAATGATTGGGCAGATAAAGCTTGTAAACAACGAAGGGCAGGGGCTTTATCATCTTGATAAAGAAGCAGGTGTAAGAGTTTTCACACCGCCTGCCGCTAACTAACGGAATTAAAAAAAGTCATCCCTAGGGATGACTTTTTTTATTATACTCAATCTTTGGATATCATTGCTTTCGCGCGTGTTATTATCGCCTGATTTGCCACATCGTTGAATCCGCCTTCGGGAATTATTATGTCAGCATAGCGCTTACTGGACTCCACAAACTCATGATACATAGGTTTTACTGTTTTCTGATATTGGTTAAGCACACTGTCAAGTGTCCTTCCGCGTTCTTTCACATCGCGCTCTATTCTTCGTATAAGACATAAATCCAAGTCAGTATCAACAAAGATTTTTATGTCGAACAATTCGCGTAGCTTGGCTTCCGTAAATATCAAAATACCTTCAACAATGACAACCGACACTGGAGCTAAAGTTAATGTAGTCTTCTTTCTGCTGTGTGTTGTAAAATCGTACTCAGGCTTTTCTATAGCCACACCTTTTTTTAACGCACTCAGCTGGTCTATCATTAAATCAGTATCAAGTGAATCAGGATGGTCAAAGTTCAGATTGGAGCGCTCCTCAAATGAAAGATGCTTGAAGTCTTTATAATACGCATCGTGATTTAATAAAACAGCATCCGACTCAAGCTCTCTAGCTATTCTTTTTGCAATAGTTGTTTTTCCCGAGCCAGAAGCTCCCGCTATTCCGATTACTACATCAACCAAGTGTGCATCCTCCTAAATCGCCTAATAAAACAAGCCGACAAGCTTTTCGGCTATCTCTTCGCTTTTTCCTAGATCACGCATAAAATGAAGTATTGTATATCTGTCCGCCTTGTTTTCCCATGCATGAATTACGCTCTGCCTGAACTCTTCCTCGCTTACGCCAAGTTCTTTGGGTGAAGTCGGAGCGTCCACAGCATCAAGCATATCTTTTATGTATTCGGGAGTGGGGTATATAACGCCTTCAGGAAGGCTGTCTTTAAGCTCTTTTGCAATCAGTGCACACACATGCGTGCCTGTTCCTACGGATATACCATGCAGCGGATGGCTTCTGCCACCTTTTATCGCCGCGATGTCCCAGAAATGTCCGAACATATGCTCACTGCCTGACGCAGGACGCGAGTCCTGATAAAGTCCTATTGCCATGCCCGACAGCACCAATGCCTCAAACACTGCTTTAACTGCTTCAGGAGACTGTGAGTTAATTCCGTCAATATTGTCCACACACTTATCATATGCGTTTCTGACTATCTTTTTGCATGTCCTACACATATGCGTTCCCATGTGCGCTTCGGCCAAGTCCCAGTCAGCATGTGCTATCGCTTTGCCTAATACATCGCCGAAACCCGCTTTAAGCATAATCTGCGGTGCATTTTCAAGCACATCAAGGTCGGCCGCTATAATAGTCGCTATGCTTCCCTTAACCAAAGTTTTCTGACCGTCAACAAAAGTCGGCGAAATGGTTGATGCATATCCGTCCATCGAAGAGGCTGTTCCCACTATCGCATACGGGACTCCTATCCTGTATGCAACAGTTCTGCACAAATCGTTTATTACTCCGCTGCCGACACCCAGAATGAATTCATAGCTTGGATCCACTTCAACAAGCAGCCTTCCTGCATAGTGAAGAGTGGCGTCTATATGTTTATCAATAAACGTAAAAGATATTATGTTATAATCACTTAATACATCAAACACTTCTTTGCCGCAGGCTTCATATGTATTAGGATCAGACACCATTAAAATCTTTTTGTCTTTATGTCCTTTAAGAATATCCGAAAGCCTATTTACAGCACCTTTTTCAACAGTTATGTTTTCAATGTTTATGGAATGCTCTCTTCCGCATTCGCACATAAAATTTGCTTGTTTAAGTTCATCTAAGCTCATGTCAGCGTAATTTTTCATTATACCGTTCCCCTTAGTAAAATCATTAACATTGTATCACAGTTTATAGGGAAGCTGAATTGTTTTATCTGTTGTTTTTAGCCTCTAAAATTTCCTTTGCATCATTTATCCACTTGCTTGCTGAAATATTATATTCAATCGGTTTTCTGCTGATTAACATTACATCTCCCGATTCATCAATTTCAGTTCTATTATCATTAGAGAAATAATTTTCAATAGCCTCGATTTCTCCTTTATCAAGCATATTATAGTAATTCGAATATATTGCATTAAGCTGTCCGCTGACATCTCTTAACAAACACATATACGCTATATCGATTTCTTCTCCCGATTCAAACCTTTTTATATTCATATCGGCGCTCAAGCCTTCAATGTTTATAAAGCTAACAACAGCCCAAAAAGCCGCAGTAAAATATATAAGACAAATCAAAAATCTGGCAGAGCGTTTAAACACTTTATATAAAAGAAGAACAAACACCGAAGCTTCAAAAATGATAAGCACATCAACCAAAAGCCTTAAAACTGTAAAACCATATGCGCTCTGATAAATACCCATTTTGTATGCCGAAGATATCAAAAGATAGAAGTTTATAGCAATAAAATATACAAGCATGATGTTAATTGCCGTTTTTGTTTTGCCTAAAGATTTTTCTGTAAGCAGTATTGATATACCAATTAAAGCAAGGTTTATAACTGTCATAAACACCTGCTCAAAATAACCGCTTCTGGCATACTCTGTAATGCTAACTCCATCCGGTAATCCGCTTTTAAGCCCGCCGAATAAATATGTAAACTGCACTGCTGCAAACAATGTGTATATAGCACCAACAACACTTAGTACAGTTATTAACACAGTATCTGCATCATACTTTCTATCATGCGATAGAACAGGTTTTTCGGGAGCATTCTTTTTAACTGTAATGATGTATAAAAACCCAAAAAATAAAACTGCAATAATAGCCGACAGAACAGACTTCCACAATATCTTTGATATTTCGGTCAGATTAATAAAATCAACTATAAAACTTTCAAACGCAGCGTCGGCACTAAACATAAGCGGCACTATCATAAGAAGCAAAACGAGCGATATCCCGACACCAATCAATATTTTAGCAAGCTGTTTTTTTGATTTACCTTCCTCATTACCCATCAGTGATTTTATTGCAACAAATATCTTATCTACAAAAGCTATGCTTCCAACCAGTCTAATTATACCATTCGCAATCAAATACTTCGGTTTGCTTTTCGCTGAAAAAATAGTTAATATAACAAGCAAAATAGGCATAAATAAAATTGTAACTGCTGTATATACCTCATTTTGCAATCTGAAAAATACAGATGCATACATCAAAAGAATTGCCGACCAAAAAGCATACCTTCCGCTACTTATGCTGCCGTCTTTGTTCATGATGTAGCCGAAAACGGCGACAGCCAATAAAACCACTAAAAAGTAATTAATACCTATCCTATGTTCGGTAACAAGCACAGTAAAAATCACTCCGAATACTATAGCTGCAATCACCGCAAAAGCTCTGTTTTTCCTTTCAGCGAAATATCCGACCATGTTTTTTGCGATACTTTCGTTTTGTTTAAGTTTTATGTTTTCATTAGTTTGAGACATATTTATCTCCTTTCATATTTTAAAAATAGGTAACTTTAATAAAGGTTAGGTGAATTTTTAGGTTTTATTCGTCTGAATCTACATATTCCAAAATGTCGCCTGGCTGGCACTTTAGCGCTTTGCACAAAGCCTCAAGCGTCGAAAACCTTATAGCCTTTGCCTTTGATGTTTTAAGTACGGAAAGGTTTGCGTTAGTAATACCTATTATCTGCGCAAGCTCTCCGGACTTCATTTTGCGTTTGGCCATCATGACATCCAAGTTTACAACAATCCCCATGACAGCCTCCTAAATTGTTAAGTCGTTTTCTTGTTTATATGTAACAGCCTGCTTAAATACATCAGCAAGCACAAAGCACAATACAGCAACCAGAATGATTGCAAATGCACAAAGCATAGTCATTATTGTGTTAAGCGTAATAATCTTAAATATAAAAATCGCGAAAACAACTAGCATTAAAATGCCCATTCTGTTGAGCGACTTTACATTGCGCTGCACAAATGGATCCGTGTTTTCCAACGTCTTAAACATGCTTCGAAGTTCATTTTCTATAAACAACGCACACAGCGCAGTAGGATATAATACAATCAATAAAATTGTTCTTGCATAGCTGTTATATATCCCATAGTCTATTTTTAGATACAGCTCAACCACCCAGGGTAGGAGCGCAATCATAACAACAGTTATAACCATCAGTACAAGTATTAAAATCTTCATAAAAAAAGACAATGAATATTTCCCTACAAATTTCATAACACACCTCGCTATTTAGCAATTCAAGTGTATTATAAGGCTGATTTTATTCACTGTCAATATATTTTTATCGTTTTTCGATAAATTTTTGCCGTTCTACAATCGATTTCTTATATATACTCCCAAATTCCATCTAAGCCTATTGAATACTTATGATAATCCATAATATTGGTTTTTCTGACAAGAATCGCATCCAACCCATAATCTTTTGCGCCCATCACGTCAGCACAATAATTATCGCCTATCATAACAAATCTGTCATAATAATCGAATGTCTTTATTACGTCAAAAAATTTGGAATTAGGTTTTTCATAACCGATTTCAGCAGAAGTTATTATATGGTCAAAGAACCCAGAAATATCAAGATAATCTGCAATCACTTTTAGCTCAGGAGTATGATTTGAAAGTATTGCATTGTTAAATCCCATTTCAACGGATTTTTCAAGATTACGAATGGTGTCATCAAAAAGATACCACATCTCAAGCTTTAGATACTCTGCTTTAAACTGTTTTGCAAGCTTTATTTTCTCACTGCCCGAAATACCGATTGAACTAAGAGCACACCCAACAACATTTTCTTCAATGTATTCCCACCATGAAAGATTGTTGAAGTATTCATTGTGTGCCATTTCATGCTTTGCCCAAGGGTAGTGCGGCTGCATAGAAGATGAAATCAAACTTCTGTCATAATCCTTATATCCGTTTGCCTCAAGAACAGCACTTAAAGAAGCAGTCCACATACCGTCGCGATATGCAAGTGTTCCATCAAAGTCCCAAAGGATTATAGTCTTTTTCACAACCCAGCCATAAACGGATTATTGTCCGCCTCATAAGACATAACTGATTCCTCTCCATGCCCCGGCAGCAGTCTGAAGGCCGGTGGTATGATCTTTTTAAGTTTAGTAAGCGACTGCTGCATCTCGTTTGAATCACTTCCTAAAAAATCTGTCCGTCCAATCGACATCCTGAAAATAACATCACCGGTGAACGCATTTTGTTCAATAATATAAATCATGCTTCCTCTTGAGTGTCCCGGCGCATACAGCCCTTTAATCTTAAGGCTACATAATTCCAGCTCCTGTCCGTCAGTAATTATGTTTTCCGCAGGCTCGCACTTTATCTGTTCTTCCTGAGGCAAGTTTGCATATACGGATAAATTTAAAAGCGGATCAAATATCGCTTTGCTGCATTCCGCGTGAGCATAGACATCTGTTTTATAATATTCACGCACCTGTTCCAGTGCTCCAATATGGTCAAAGTGTCCGTGTGTTAACAAAACATGCTTAGGTTTTAACCTATGATTTTGAACAACATCACAAATAAGGTCAAAGCTTCCGCCCGGATCTATAATAATGCATTCTTTAGTTTCTTCGTTCACCACAAAATAGGTGTTTACTGCCATAACACCTGTGGGAAATGTCATAATATTCATTTTCTTCCCTCACCCTTAAAATTTCGCTTTAAATTATATACTCGTGAAAAAATATATTCAAGCATAATAAAAGAACCCTCAAAAAGAAGGTTCTTATATATCTTTCAGCTAAAAACCATCTCGTCTGTAAGCACTCCGCCCTGAGCGTTTTTAAACAGCTCTACAAGCTCGGCTATTGTAAGATTCTTTTTATGCTCGCCTTTGATGTCAAGCAATACCTCACCCTCGTGCAGCATTATAAGCCGCGTGCCGTATCGTATCGCATATTCAAGATTGTGCGTTACCATAAGCGCCGTTATGTTTCGCTCTTCGATAACTTCGCGAGTAAGCTCCATTATATTTTGAGAGGTCCTTGGATCAAGAGCAGCTGTGTGTTCATCAAGCAGCAAAAGATCCGGCTTTGTCATAGTAGACATTAAAAGCGCAAGCGCCTGTCTCTGTCCTCCGGACAGCTGTCCGCAAAGAACATCCACCTTGTCTTCAATATTCATGCTGAGTGTTTTAAGCATCCCTGCAAACTCTTTTTTATAGTTTTTCTTAAGTCCCCATTTAAGGCCGTAAGGCTTTCCTTTGTTAAGAGCCATTGTGATGTTTTCAGCAACAGTCATAGACGCGCAGGTTCCCATCTTGGGATCCTGAAATACCCTTGCAATTTTTGCAGCTCTTTTATATTCAGGCATATTTGTAACATCATCGCCGTCAAAAATTATCTGTCCGCTGTCTGCCGACATAAAGCCAGCTATGATGTTAAGCATTGATGTCTTTCCGGAGCCATTACTGCCAACAACGCTTATAAATTCACCCTTTTCGATATTAAGGTTAAACTTTTCAAAAAGAACGTTTTCAGTAGGAAGACCTTTGTCATATGTCTTGTGAATATCTTTAAATATTAACATATCAGGCCTCCTTCTTTATGAATAGACTGACAAATTTCTTGCGCCATTCCGGATTCCTGATTACAATGACCAATATAAATATTATTGATGTAATCATCTTCATATCACTTGCCGGCAAGCCCATCTTAATTGCCGCAGCAATACTTATTTTATATATAACCGAACCGATTATAACCGCCATGGAGCCCTGAATAAACTTGACCTTGCCAAACAGTGTAGTTCCTAATATAACAGCCGCAAGTCCGGTAACTATTGTTCCGTTACCCATGCCGACATCTGCAAACTTCTGATACTGGCACATAAGTGCGCCTGTAAGCGCAGCTAGCGAGTTACTCATCATAAGGCCTATAATTTTTACCTTGCCTGTGTTTTGTCCCAATGTTGAAACAAGCTGCTCGTTTGCGCCTACCGCACGCAGTGAAAGGCCTGCATATGTTTTCATGTATAAGTCCAACAGGACTTTTACAACAATCATTACTATAAACGCAACAAAAACAGGATAAAATGTGCCCAGCACTCCGGACAAATTATTAGTAAAGATAGTAACAGTATCCGCACTAATTAGCGGTGTATTAGCTTTTCCCATAATCCTAAGATTTATAGAATAAAGCGCCGTCATGACAAGTATTCCCGAAAGCAGGTTTGTTATCTTAAAATAAACATGCAAAAAGCCGGTAATCATACCAGCTGCAGCCCCAGCCACCATGGCTATAAGACATGCTAAAATCGGATTGACTCCGTTTACTATAAGAACAGCAGCAACTGCAGCTCCCATAGGAAGCGTTCCATCAACCGAAAGATCCGGGAAATCAAGTATTTTATAGGTTATATACACGCCGAGTACTAACGGCGCGTATATAAACCCTTGTTCTACTGCTCCCAGTAAAAGTTTTAATAAAGCTATAAGATCCAATTAATATTATTCCTCTGTTGATGTGACAACTTTCTGCACATCGTCATTGTCCATTATTTCGCTTGGGATTTCAACACCGAGCATTTCTGCAACTTCTGTGTTTACAACAACCATAGCGTCTTTAAGAGTTGCGATTTCAATCTCTGATGCTGGTGTGCCGTCAAATATTTTTGCAATCATTTCACCTGTTTGCAGACCGAGTCTGTAATAATCAACGCCCGCTGATGCGAGTGAACCGCGTGTTACCTGTGAATCTTCTGAACCATATACGGGAATGCCTGCTTCGTAAGTTTTTTCAAGGATAAGAGGAAGTGATGATACTACCATGTTGTCCGTAAGAGTAAGCATTACGTCAATCTCAGGCAAAATAGCATCTACTACTGTAGCAACATCATTTGTGCTTGTAATTCCTTTGTCTACAACTTCCATGCCGTATTCGGCTGCAACTTCAATTGCAAGAGCAAGCAATACGTCAGAGTTTACTTCGCTTGTGTTGTGCAGAATACCGACTTTTACGGCATCCGGTGTAAGCTGTTTGATAAGCTTAAATGTTTCGTCCATAGGCATCTGGTCGCTTGTGCCTGTCATTGTAGCAAGCGGTGTGCCGTCTGCATTTGCAATTTCTGCTGCAACAGGATCTGTAACAGCCGAGAATATTACCGGAATGCCTTCTGCCTGTGCTGCGCCATATGCTGCCTGTGCTGTAGGTGTTGATATTGCAAGTATTGCGTCAACTCCGTCAGAAACAAACTTCTGAGCTATTGTGCTTCCTACTGCAGGGTCACCCTGTGAATCCTGATAGTCAACTGTCAGGTTTTCGCCTTCAACATAGCCAAGCTCTGCAAGTTTGTCAAGTGCGCCCTGGCGGCAAGCGTTAAGTGCAGGATGGTCTACTATCTGAGATGCTCCCAGTACAAAGCCTTCATCCTTTTTGCATCCTGTGAATACCATTGCGAAAATCACAACAACACACAGTAATATAACTGTCATCTTTCTTAATTTCATAATCCGTACCTCCGTATTATTTCTTTGTCTGTAAATAAAAATCCGTGCTGCCCTAACAAAAAGCTTGGGATAAACCCAAGCGTAATTTGTAATCTTGGCTCTTCTTAACTCATCTCATCTACAGTATTATTATCACTGAATTATATTAAATATAACCAGCCTAGTCAAGTTATAAGTGGCCTTCTCAATGTAAATAATATATTTTATCTATATTATGTGTAATATTTTTAAGCTTTCTGTGAAAGAAGATACTTTTCAGCTTCATCGCTCCACAATCCGTTTGTTTTTTCCACTATCTTCGCAAGCTCAGCAAACATCGGATCTTCTTTGCCCAAATCCTCAAAGTCCGCAATTGCAGTAAGAGGCATTTCTATGTGCGTGTAGATAAGCTTTTTACCGCCCGGGATTTCCGGAAGATGAAGAGTTGTTTCAACAACGGCATCCAATCCGCCAACATGTGTAATCATGGTTGTCGGATTAATAAGCCCTTTTGCCATCATGTCAAGAGACTCTTTCATGTCATCCGTGTTTCCGCCGGAAGTTCCCACTATATGAGTTGCGCCGTAATGAACATTGTAGAAGTTAAAGTTTGCTGAAAACTCTGTGTCTGTCGGGCCTGCAAAGAAGTTAAGACAACCGTCCTTTGCAAGGATACTGTCACCTTGTTCTACAACAGGCTTAACAGGAGCCATCACGAATACATCGTCATATCCTTTGCCGTCTGTCATTTCCATAAGTTTTGCTACCGCGCCTTCAGCTCTTGTGTTTACAAAATGAAGCTCAACACCGGCTTTTTTTGCGACCTCATCCGTAAAGATTGATTTTGCGCGCTCAAGTCTTGCATCGTCAATGTCTGTTACAACAAGCATACCGGGTTTTCTGTCGCAGTGAAGAGCATAGTCGATAGCCCCAAGGCCCATAGGGCCTACACCAGCTAGAATTGCCATGTTTCCGCCTTCTGCTATTCCCATCTCATGCACATAGCTTCCCTGAGTTGTGTGATATGACGCATGGAATGCTCCGACTATGCAGCTCATCGGCTCAGCCAACGATCCATAGAAGTATGTATCAGAGTCAAACTTTAAAAGAGAGCCTGTTTCCATAGCTTCATGCGGAATTATGCAGTATGTTGAGTCTCCTCCGCAAAATTGATAAGAATATCCCGGCGCATCCAATGAACCTTTATAGTTAAATGCGGGCTGTATTGAAAACTTCTCGCCTTTTTTAAACTCGCTCTGCCATTTTTCGCCCACTTCAACGATTTCACCGCAGAACTCATGTCCTATCATAGTCGGGTTTTTATCAATATCGTTAGGAACACGTTTATGGTCTGCACCTTGTTTTGCCGCTTTGTATGATGACATGCAAATGCTGTCTGAGACAACCTTTACAAGTATTTCGTCGTTTTTTATCTGCGGAAGTTCAAACTCTTCCAGCCTTAAATCTTTTTTCCCGTAAATTCTTACTGCTTTAGTTTTCATATAAAACTCCTCTTTTCTATATACCCTTTTTAATCATATCAATCTGACATTCATCTTCTTTAGGCTCAAATCCCATCTTTTTATACAACGCTATTGCATGCTTGTTTAAGTCGTCCGCCATTAAAAACGCTCTCTTTGCTTCATGTTCTATTCCGTAATTAAGCCCTTGTTTTAAAAGTTTCTTAGCAATGCCGCGTCTTTGAAATTTAGGATGAACTGCCAGTTCACGAATCCAAAGCACAGCGCCTTTTTCGCTTTCATGCGAATAGATTCCCACACAGATTAATCCGGCAAGCACGCCTTCTACCATATGAACAAGAATAGTATTGTCAGTCATCCCAATATTTTGCGATTGCTCACAGTCAGGGCTCATCCAGTCAGCTATCCATTCTGCAGTCTGACCCATAAATCCTCGGCTTTGACCTTTACACGCAAAGGTTAGCTCCGAAGCTTCTTTGTATTGTCCTGTTTCTAAGAAGCAGTAATCATCTGTATTTTCTACATCCGTTATATCTGTATTCCAATAGTCTCTGAAAACACCAAATACTTCATATCCTTCTTTTTCAAACAAATCAACATGATCTTCGTCCACAAAAGAGATGATGAAATTACTATCCTTTTTTAAAGCGTCTATAAAGATTTCAATGTCACTAAACGCATAATGATACTTCATAAGGTTAAAATCTTTTGAATAGCCTTTAAGAAGAATCAATTCATTATTATTGATAAGTTCCGAAAATTCACTTAAGTCGTTATATCCCATATAGGTTAACGAACTATAAGCGAATTTTTCGGAATCATGCTTGATTTTTAAGAAATCAGTTTCTGTTATTTTATGCTCCTGTTAGATACCAAGTTTTGATGTTCTCATCTTCTCAAGTTTCGTAAAATTATTCTTTGAAACATGTCCCGGCAATGGAACGATTTTTTCATGAATCGCGTCGATTATCCAGTCAGCCTGCGGGAAGAAGTGATTTTCCAGCTCAAATGCAGGTGTAATCCAGTTACGCGAACCGACAACAACTGGAGGCGCATCGAGATAGTCAAACGCAAGCTCTGTAACGTTTTGTGCCAAATCTTTCATGAATGAGTTGCGCTCGCAAGCATCGCCTGTAACTATAAGGCGGCCTGTCTTTTTAACTGACTCGATAACTTTTTCATAGTCAAACGGTACGATTGAACGGGCGTCAATAACTTCCATTTCCATTCCGTATTTTTCTTTGAGTATGTCAGCTGCTTCTATCACTCTGTAGAGCGTTGCACCGATTGAAAGAACTGTTACATCCTTGCCTTCGCGTTTTACATCAGGATCGCCGAATGCAACTTCGTAGCTGCCTTCTGGAACTCCGCCTTCGTGGAACAATTCGCCCACGTCATATATTCTCTGGCTTTCAAGGAATATAACGGGGTCTGTGCCGTTAAGCGCTGCAGTCATAAGCCCTTTTGCGTCATATGGTGTTGCAGGGAACACGACTTTAAGGCCAGGAATATGCGCACAAAGCGCTGACCAGTCCTGTGAGTGCTGTGCACCGTATTTTGATCCGACTGACATACGCAGAACCAAAGGCATTTTGATAACATTTGCGCTCATTGCCTGCCATTTGCTCATCTGGTTGAATACTTCATCACCTGCTCGGCCAAGGAAGTCCGCATACATAAGCTCAACGATTGCACGTCCGCCTGTCATGGCATATCCTACACCTGAGCCGACGATTGCAGCTTCGGAGATAGGTGAGTTGAAGAAACGGTGATAGGGGATTGCTTCTGTGAGTCCGCGGTATACGGCAAATGCTCCGCCCCAATCGCGGCAATCTTCACCGTAAGCGATGAGTGTCGGATCTTCGTAAAATTTATCAAAGATTGCTTCAAACAATCCGTCGCGCAGCTGATATGATTTTACTTTGCTGAAAGCTTTTCCGTTTGCATCCAAGCCGAAACGCTCTTTCTTTGCAATCTGCTTTACCCTAGGGTTTTCTTCCTTAGGCATAAGAACTTCTGCTTCACGTGTAGTGTCCATGCTAGGAACAGATTTATTAGAAAACATCATATCTGCGATAAGGTTTGGATTTTTGTCCAAATCCATACGCGGTGAAATTTCATCATCGCGAACAAGTTTAACTGCATTTAAAATGTCTTCTTTACATGCAGCTTCGATTTCCTCGATTTCTTTTTTTGTAGCAACCTTAGCATCAAGCATCTGCTTTTTAAATTCAACAATAGAGTCAGCTTCTACCCATGCATCGATTTCTTCTTTTGTTCTGTAACTCGAAGAGTCCGAAGGGCTGTGTCCGCTGACGCGGTATGTGATGACATCCAGTAGAATCGGACCTTCGCCTTTTTCAATAAGCTCTCTTTTGCGCTTATATGCATCTATTACAGCAAGAGGGTTCATACCGTCAACACGCTCTGCATGCATCTGATTTTCAGTGATGCCCGCGCCAAGACGTGCAACGATTCCATAAGCCATTGTTTCGCCGCTTGTCTGACCACCCATTCCGTATGAGTTGTTAAAGATATTAAACACGAGAGGAAGTCCGCCTTTGTGAGCGTCGTCCCAAAGCATTTTATACTGATCCATAGCAGAGAAGTTCATTGCTTCATAAACAGGTCCGCAGCCGAGTGACCCATCACCTATATTACAAATAACAAGGCCTTCTTTGCTGTTTGATTTTTTAAACAATGCAGCGCCTGCTGCAATATCTGCAGAACCGCCAACCAAAGCGTTGTTAGGATATACGCCGAATGGTGTGAAGAATGCGTGCATTGAGCCGCCCAATCCGCGGTTAAAGCCTGTAGTCTTTGCCCAAACTTCAGAAAGCATTCCGTATAAAAGGAAGTCTTTTGCAAGAGCTTTTGTTGTTTTTGCTTTGCTGTGCTCTTTTACGACATTGTAGATAAGCCCGTCAAAGAAATTCTCCATGATTTCCATAAGCTCTTCATCCGAAAGCTTTTCGATTGCCGACAAGCTCTTAGCTAAGATTTCGCCGTGACTTCTGTGTGAGCCGAACGTATAATCATTTATATCAAGATGAAAAGCCTGGCCGACATATGCCGCTTCCTGTCCTATAGCAAGGTGAGCAGGACCGGGATAGTTATAGGGAAGTCCTTCGTATTCGCCTGTGATTTTAACATCGTTAAGCATTGTTTCGAAGTTTCTTATTATAAGCATGTCGCGGTATATATTTAAAAACTCCTGCTTTGAAAAATTGTCTTTTTCATCTTTCACTGTCTTCTGATATTCATTAAGTTTAATGTCTTTAAATTTAATTGTGCCGGACTTTCTGATTTCCTGTGGCATTACTTCCAGTTTCTTAGTCATGATTCACTCCTTGATTATGTCAAATATTAAATATTCAATTACAGTTGGAAGACTGCTTCGCGTATTACTTCGCTTACAGTCGGGTGTGGGAAAACAAACTTCTTGATTTCATCTATGCTCATCTGCTTTTCTATCATCATCCCTGCAGAGATTATTATTTCTGAGGAATAGTTGCCTATCATGTGAACGCCGACCAATGTGTTTTTCTCATTGTCAACGAGTATTTTTATAATTCCTTCGCCGCGTTCATTTTCCGCCATATATCGGCCTGCGTAGTTCATGGTGATAACTTTCTCCGTTACATCAAGCCCTGCTTCTTTAGCAGTTTCTTTTGTATAACCAAGTCCTGCAACTTCAGGATTGGTGTAAATAACACCGGGGATTGCGTCATAGCTCATTACATCTCGTTTGCCCACCATATTGTTTACTGCCACTTCCGAATGACGATATGCAGTGTGAGCAAGCATCGAGCGTCCATTTACATCGCCTGCGCAGTATACGTTAGCAACATTTGTCTGGCAGCGTTCATCGATTACTACTCTTCCGCGCTCTACCTGAACTCCTATAGCTTCAAGACCGATTCCTTGAGAGTTTGGTCTGCGTCCGACTGAAAGCAGTACTTTGTCTGCCGGAACTTCAATTTTTTCACCGTCTTTTTCATAGGTCACAGAATTTTTGCCAACCTTCGTAACGGCGCATGAAAGGTTGAATTTGACACCTTTTGCTTCATATTCTTTTTGCAATATCTTTGCAATGTCCGAGTCAATCGCTCCGCCGATTTTAGGAAGCATCTCAATTACTGTCACATCGCTGCCAACCGAGTTAAAATAGCTCGCCATTTCAAGGCCGATAACTCCGCCACCGATTACAACCAGCTTTTCAGGAACTTCCATGAGGTCAAGCATTTCACGGCTTGTAAGCACAAATCCCGCATCAAACGCTTCTTTCACTCCGTCAATCGGAGGAACTACAGGTGAAGAGCCTGTAGCAATAAGAAGTCTTTTTCCTGTGTAAA
The DNA here is from genome assembly GCA_963677605.2 of Christensenellaceae bacterium. GTDB lineage: Bacteria > Bacillota > Clostridia > Christensenellales > UMGS416 > JAGLOK01. The sequence goes on from CAXXDX010000006.1 coordinate 1,589,819, forward strand.
CAGTGTCGCCCGCCTTCACTTGAAATCCATCAGCGTTCTGTCCCTGAATAACGCCTTCTGCCTCTATTATTTCAGCGCCTGCGCCTTTAACCTGATTTTTAACGCCGCCTGTAAGTTTTTTAACAACCTTGTTCTTTCGTTTAATAACAGCTTTGTGGTCAATGGTTACACCTTCTGCTATCACGCCGTATTTCTCGCCATGCTCAGCGGAGTCTTTTATCTTTGCTGAATATAAAAGGGTTTTTGTAGGTATACACCCACGGTTTAAGCATACGCCGCCGATTGTCTCTTTTTCGATAAGAAGAACTTTTAAACCTTCATGGCCTGCGCGCTCACATGCGAGATAACCCGCAGGACCGCCGCCCAACACGATTAAATCATAAATCATAATGAGCCTCCTACAGCGCTTTCAAGCGAAAGGTTTTGTGTGAAGTTTTCGAGATAGCTGCAAAGATCCTGAAGGAAGCGTGCAGCTGGTGCACCGTCAACGGCTCTATGGTCAAATGTCAATGACAGTCCCATTGCCTGATAAGGAGTGCCATCCGGCTTTAACTTAGTAGTTAGATTGCAAACACCAAGGATTGCAGTCTGCGGAGGATTGATAACAGGTGTGAAGCTTTCAACACCCAGCGTACCAAGGTTTGTTACGGTGAACGTTCCTCCGCTCAGAAGATCCGGAGATATCTTCCCGACTCTTGCATCGTCAATAATAGCCTTTGTGTTTTGTGACAAAGAGTTTAATGTAAGAGTGTTAGCTCCAAAAAGTGTCGGCACCAACAGTCCGCGATTGGAATCGACCGCTATACCGATATTAACATTTTTATATCTGTGCATCTCATCATCCATGAAGTGTGCATTAATATCAGGATGATTAAGCACAACTCTTGAAACAGCATATAATATCATGTCGTTTACAGTGATATTATTTATGCCCATGCTTTCTTTCTTAGCTTTAATGACTTTTCTGAATCCCATGATGTTTGAAGCATCAAATGATGAATTGAGTGTAAGCTGAGCCATGTTTGACAGTGACTGATGCATACTTTTTGCAATAATCTTGCGCATGTTGGAATGCTTAACAGCTTCATATTCACCCATATCAGTGCTTTGTACAGCAGATGCTGCAGCCTGTGCTGCACCGCCTGTTACTTTTATACCCTGACGGATAAGCTCTTTTACATCGCGCTCTATAATTCTGCCTTCGGGGCCTGTTGCATTTGCATAGCTTATATCTGCATCGCTTTTTTCAGCAAGGTTTTTAGCACGCGGCGAAATTTTTACTTTACCGCCATCCGATACGGCAGGTGCTGTCGCAACTGCTGCCGGCTCAGCTTTTGGAGCCTCCTGTTTAGGAGCTTCTGCCTCTTCTTTTGCAGGCTCTTGACTTGCGCCAGCTGCAAACTCGCCAATGTCTTCTCCGGCTTCGCCCAGAACGAGGACATTTTCCAAACAAACGACATCATCGCCTTCTTCATACAGAAGTTTAAGCACTGTGCCGTCCGCAGGGGATTCCTCTTCAAATACGGCTTTGTCGGTTTCATATACAAATAGTATATCGCCGGCTTTAACCGAGTCACCTTCTTTTACTTTCCACTCGACAATGATACAGCTTTCAACACTGATACCCTGTCTTGGCATTATTACTGCTTGTGCCATTTTACCCTCCGATATTTTAAACTAAAATTAATTCCGTCTTGTCTTCCAACTCTTCTTTTACATAATCGGGCAGATTTTTATCTGTTATAAATACATCCACATCTTCCCAGTCGCAAAATTTAATCATACTTGTATATGTCGCCTTTGAAGAGTCGCCAACTACTATTACCCTGTTTGCGCTTTTTATCATTGCTTTTTTTATCTCATCTTCAGGAAAGTTTTCTACACAAGGGCCATCGCTTCCCATAAAGCCGCTTGTGCCGATTATTGCAACATCCGCTTTAATCTCTGATATTGCACGAACTGCCCATCCTCCTACAAGTGCATTGGAGTTTGATCTGATTTCTCCGCCTACTATATATGTTTTAATTTTGAAATCATCCAGTATCTGCGCAGTTTTTGGTGCGTTTGTAAAAACTGCTATATCCTTTTTTAGCCCAAGCATAGAGGCCGCCATATATACCGAGCTCCCTGCATCCAAAAGAAGAATTGAGCCATTTTCCACTAAATCCACAGCAGCTTTTGCGATACGCTCTTTTTCTTCTCTGAATTTTATGCTCTTTTCAACAAAAGACGGTTCAAGCCTTTCGTTTGAGATAACAGCTCCGCCGTACCCTTTTTTGGCTATACCCATCTTTTCCAGGTGCTTGAGATCTTTTCTTATTGTTTCAGAAGACACCTCAAATAGACTCGCAAGCTCGGATACACGTATCTTACCCTCGCTGCGCAGTTTTTTTTCTATATAATCTCTTCTTTCCTGTGGAAATCTTGTGCTCATAGGCGCTCCTTCTGGTTTAAAAGCATTTGTGTGTAGCAAAACAATTTTGCGCAACAAAAAACAACAAAAACCAACTTACTGCAATTATATGCCTTTATTATGTTGGTGTCAACGCAAAAGACATGCAATATTATTTGTTTTTGTTGTTTTCACTTGGTTTTTAATAAAAATAAACCAATTTACATATTATGCTTTACAATATTGTATAAAATAAGCAATATGACTCATTCAGAAATAGTAAATCAGGACTTTTTTTACTCATGTCATACGGTTTATACAATCTATTTTTTATATTTAGAAAGAAAGTCATCTATCAGGTCAAGCATTTTTTCGTGCCAAAACTGCGGTCCGCCATGATCTGCTGCCTCAAGCTTGTAGAAAACATAATCTTTTTCACACTCATAAAGCTTGTCGGCAAATTCCGTGCTCTGCTCAAAAGGTACTGTTCTATCCTTATCTCCGTGTACAATAAATATAGGCGGAATATCGCGATCCTTTGAAACATATGTTATAGGCGAATACTTTTTAGCGAGATCTATTTCCGATAGTATATCTACTCCGCCCAGCACAAGTCCTTCGGGGCTGTCCGCTTTTGAATGATCCATTGCTGAAAACATCTGCCCTATTCGAACAAAATCCGTAGGTCCGTATATATCAACTATTGCATTAACTTTTGCAGAATATTCACTGTAATCATCTGTATCCATACCATCGACACAGTCTGTCATCCCTGCAAGCAAAGCACAATGCGCTCCTGAGGAATCTCCCCATACAAACAGATTCTCGGTGTCGATTTTATATTCTTCGGCATTTTTGCGAAGAAAACGTATTGCAGTTTTTACGTCATGAACCTGCGCAGGCATAGCCACTTTCGCCGATTCGCGATATTCTATAGAAGCAACAACATAGCCTCTTTTAGCAAAGCTTACCATCTGCGGAAGGTTGAAATATACATCCTGCTTTGTCCATCCAGAGCCTTGTATAAAAGCTATACATGGATATTTTTCCTGTTTGCCGTCTGCATATTCTGGAATAAGCATCTGCAAAGTAAGGTCCATTCCCGAACGCGAGATATATACAATATCATTGCGGTAATACGCTCCTATGGTCTTTCGGCTGATTGCAATTTCTTTCATGTTCTTTGCTCGTGCCTTTGAAGCAGGAAAGTTCTCATATGTATATTCCATAGTAGCCTCCAGAAAATATTTTTTTCATGTATTATTGTATTACAGCAGGATTGCAATGACAAACTATTATTGTTTCCTGTTTTTTTTGATATAATACCAACATGATTTATCTTCGTGACATCTCTTTACCTGAACAAAAGCCAAACGAATGGCCTTTTTCTATCCCCTCAATAAACTCTGCAGAAAAAATCAGTTTTGATTGTCCTGTAACTTTTATTGCAGGCGATAACGGAAGCGGAAAGTCCACACTGCTTGAAGCGCTTGCAGTAAAGCTTGCGCTGCCTTCGGTTGGAAGGGCCGATGCATCCAGAGACGACAGCCTTAAAGCTCTGCAACCTTTTGCAAAGACTATTAAACATACCTTTTCCACACGGCCAAAAAATAAGTTTTTCCTTCGCAGCGAAGATTTCTTCAACTTCGTTTTAAAGATTAACGAAGAGCGAAGAAAAATGCAGGACGAGCTTACAAGAGTTAATATTGAATATAAAGAGCGTTCCTTATTTGCACAAAACCAGGCACGCATGGCATATACAGGAAGTATCGCAGGCCTTGAACAGCGATATGGCAAAGATCTTCTTTCAGAAGCATCTCACGGCGAAAGTTTTCTACGTCTTTTTATGGAACGCATTGTACCTAACGGTCTTTATCTGCTGGATGAACCCGAAGTTCCTCTTTCACCCCTTCGGCAGCTATCGCTTCTGTCCCTTATAAAAGACATGAGCGAAAACGAAAGCTGTCAGTTTATAATCGCAACACATTCGCCTATTCTCATGGCATATGACAACGCCCAGATACTTTGCATGGATAACGGAAGAATTGAGCAACAAAAGTGGGATGAACTGGAATCCGTAAGCCTGCTGAAAGATTTTATGAGCAATCCGGAGATGTTTACAAGAAGGCTGTAGCAACAAAAAATTTACTCCCAATTGTTTGACAAACGATATTTTCAAATCTAATATATGTACTGAAACTAAGCATATCCACTTATGTTATAATTAAAAGGCATAAAACTACATACCGTAAAGAGGTATCATATGACAATACAAGAACAAATACTAAAACTTAAAAAAGAAAAAAACGCAGTTATACTTGCGCATATATATCAGGATGGAGCCGTTCAGGATGTGGCAGATTTTACGGGAGACTCGCTAGAGCTTGCAAGAAAAGCAGCAGAGGTTGATGCAGACATCATAGTTTTCTGCGGCGTTTTGTTTATGGCTGAAAGCGCAAAAATCCTGAATCCTGAAAAAACAGTACTACTTCCTGTTATTGATGCCGGATGTCCGATGGCAGATATGGTTACAGCAGAAGATGTCAAAGCACACAGAAATGACTATCCCGACGCTGCCGTTGTCTGCTACGTAAATTCATCTGCAGAAACAAAGGCGGAATGCGACATCTGCTGCACATCCAGCAACGCTGTAAAAATAGTCAGCTCGCTGCCCCAAAAGGAAGTTATATTCGTTCCGGACGAAAACCTAGGAAGCTACGTGGCGGCTCAGCTTCCGGAAAAAGAAATGATACTGCACAAAGGATATTGCATTGTTCATAAGCGCGTGCAGGAAGAAGAAGTGGTAAAAGCAAAAGAGGCCATGCCAAACGCAAAGCTTCTGGTTCATCCCGAATGCACACCGGAAGTTACTGCTCAAGCAGACTTCGTGGGTAGCACTGCACAGATAATAAAATACGCAAAAGAATCCACAGACAATGAGTTCATAATCTGTACAGAGATGGGCATTTTGCATGTGCTTCAAAACCAGAATCCTGACAAGAAGTTTTACATGGCATCGCCAAAACTTGTGTGTGCCAATATGAAAAAAACTCATATAGAAGATGTGCTTCACGCTCTTGACAACATGGAGCATGAGATAACACTCGATAGTGAACTTATTAAAAGAGCATCAAAAAGCCTGGAGAGAATGCTCCAAGTTAAATAAAGAAGGCGAATTATGAAAAGATATTTAGCGGATATTGATTTATCAAAAGTCGAATCCGCACAAACAGACGTTGCGATAATAGGAAGCGGAATAGCAGGCCTTTACGCAGCATATTGTCTTGACAGCAGCTTAGAGTGTACCCTTTTTACAAAGCAGAATATTGATGATTCCTCCTCCACTCTGGCTCAGGGCGGAATTGCCGCTGTAACAGAAAAAGACGACAAGATTGAATACCATCTGGAAGACACACTTCGCGCAGGCGCAGGGCTGTGCGACGAAAAAGCAGTCCGTATGATAGTTGAGGAAGGCCCCGACGACATTGAAGAGCTTATAAAGCTTGGCGTAAACTTTGACATGGACAAAAAAGGCCAGCTCCTGACTGCTCAGGAAGGCGGGCACAGAATGCGCCGCATACTCCGCTGCGGTGGTGACGCTACAGGCGCCGAGATAGTTGAAAAGCTGACGCAAACTGTAAAAAAGCTTTCCAACGTAAAGCTTTTTAAAGATGCATTTGTGGCAGATATCATAACCGAAGATGATTCTGTTGTTGGCCTTCTTGTCAAAAAAGGAGAAAAATACACACTGTACAGAACTTGCCACGTGATAATCGCTACAGGCGGCATGGGACAGATATACAGATACACAACCAATCCACTGGTTGCAACAGGCGACGGCATGGCGATGGCAATGCGCGCAGGCGCAAAGCTTCGCAACATGGAGTTTGTGCAGTTTCATCCAACTGGTCTTTACACTCCCGAAAACCGAAATAAAAGATGTTTCTTGATATCGGAAGCAGTTCGCGGAGAAGGTGCAAAGCTTTACAATGACAAGGGTGAGCGTTTTATGGTCGGCCGGCACGAGATGGCAGAGCTTGCTCCCAGAGACATCGTAGCACGCGAAATTTACAAAGAAATACAAAATCAGAAGTCTCCGTATGTCAAGCTTGATATCACACATGAATCGGAAGATTTCCTTAAAAAGAGATTCCCGACTATATACGGTCATTGTCTTGACAAAGGCATAAATATCTCTAAGCAGTTTATTCCCGTTGGTCCTGTTCAGCATTACATGATGGGCGGCATAGTTTGCGACCTTGATGGCCTTACCAACATCAAGGGGCTGTATGCTATAGGCGAAGCTTCAAACTCGGGAGTTCATGGCGCAAACAGGCTTGCCAGCAACTCAACTCTGGAATGCGTAGTATACGGAAGGCGCAGTGCCCAGCATATAAATCAAAATTTTAAAAAGTGCAGCTGTGAAATTGCATATGATAATCCTAAAGGCAATTATGAAAAAATTAACGTAAGCAAAATAATGAACGAGCTTAAAGGCATAATGATTAAACACTGTGGCATAATAAGAAACGAGGAAAGTTTAAAAGCAGGTCTTTGTTATGTTGAAATATTGATAAACAAACTGGACATGGCAAAAATAAACGATATACGCGAAATGGAACTTTACAATATGGCAATTGTTTCACGCGAAATACTAAGCGGAGCAATAAAAAGAAAAGAGTCTGTAGGATCGCACCACAGGAAGGATAACTAAATGCTTAACGAAATAATGATAAAAGATATAGTAAAAAATGCACTGCTTGAAGATATCGGCACAGGTGATATCACAACAATAAGCACAGTTCCCGAAGAAAAGCAGATTACAGGCAATTTTCTTGCAAAGGAAGACGGCGTTTTATGCGGTCTGGATGTTGTGAGAGCTGTTTTTAAAACTGTAGATGAAAATGTAACTATAATAACGGCGCACAGCGATGGAATGCACCTAAGAGAAGGCGATATTTTCGCTAAAGTTAAGGGAAGCGCACGCTCTATATTGTCAGGCGAACGCGTAGCTCTCAATTTCCTTCAGAGAATGAGTGGAATCGCAACTTATGCATATATTCTTCAGAAAGAAGTGGCTGGATATAAAGCAAAAATACTTGATACCAGAAAAACAACACCGGGACTTCGCGTGCTTGAAAAGTATGCAGTGCGTATCGGCGGCGCTTATAACCACAGATACAACCTCTCGGACGGTGTTCTTATAAAAGACAACCACATTGCAGCATCAGGCGGAATTACAGCAGCTGTAAACAATGCACGTGAGATAATCCCGCACACTCTTAAAATAGAAGTAGAAGTTAAAAACTTTGACGAAGTAAAAGAAGCATTAAAGGCAGGAGCGGACATTTTAATGCTGGACAATATGTCAATAAGCGAAATGGCTGAAGCCGTAAAAATTATTGACGGCAGGGCTTTGGTTGAAGCATCAGGGAATATGGACCAGAAACCAATAGCAAAGGTCGCAGCCGCTGGTGTGGACTTTATATCAGTCGGCGCTCTGACACACTCTATAAAATCTATGGATATAAGCTTGAAGTTTTAAAAAGAAAGGTATCTGTTGAGGACTTTGGATTTTTCCATCCTATTGTAAAACACAATAAAAACCGTTGCGGTCAGAACTCCGGTTACTGCACCGCCTGTCATTATTACAGGAAGATATGAAAATACTGCTGTATCCTGCAGAATTATTGAAGCAACAACCACCTGCATTATGTTGAAAGCAGCCGAGCCCGCAAGGCTTATCCCATACATCGAAAAATGTCTGTCGTATCCCATTTTCAATAAAATCATCACTCCGGCAGCAACCGTCGCACCGCTTAAAGAAAACGCAAACGATGAAGGCCCTCCTGCAAGAGCTGCCCCCAGCAGACATCGCAAAGCAACTATCACAAATGTCGGCTTCGTCCCAAGATAAAATATTGCAAAAATCGTCACTATGTTTGCAAGGCCGAGCTTAAGCCCGGGAATGGGTACAACAAGCTGTATAGGAATCATACCATCCAAAACCGAAAGTGCAGCGGCAACCGCGACAAGCATCGCACTTATAACAAGCATTCTTGTTTTGCTTCTTACTTTCATCATCCTACCACCGCATCCACTTCATCGTCTTTTCCTATAATTTTAACCAATATCCTATTGGGAAGGCAGGCCGCTATCTGATTAGAGTGCGAAATCCATCCAGTAAAAACACAAATCTGATCGCGGCAATCAGACTCAACAAACCGTATCCTGTCTTTTTCAGCGATAATTATCACATCGCGGCCATCCAAAGAGAATTCTTCCTGTCCCTCTATATCACTGAGACTTATCTCATACAAGATTTCGCCGTCTTTAATAATCTGTGCATACAAAGGCGAGCCGTCATCTTTTGGTATGCTTAAAACAAACATCACGGATATTACTGATGCTATTATAAAAAATACAACGAAATCGCCCCATTTAAGCTTCACGGCATTCTCCTTTTTAAAGATTATAACATGCAACACTAGTTCTATAATAGACTTAGTATAAAAGTAATTCTTACAATTTTACTTAGGTATAACTTTTTGATATAATTTCAATATGAAAAACAAATTGAAAAAAACAATAATTATCTTAATATCATCTGTGATGTTAGTATTCGGTACTTCCTGCTCAGCTGAACAAAAAAGCTATAACAAATACAGCTATGAGTTTTTTGGAACATTTGACACCGTAATTCAAATAGCAGGATATGCCCAAAGCCAAAAAGAATTTGATGAGTATTCAAGCTATGCATATAAAAGATTTAACGAACTTCACAAGCTGTTTGACAACTATAACACATATGAAGGCATTAACAATATAAAAACTATCAACGATAATGCAGGAGAAACTCCGGTGGAAGTTGACGGTACAATAATTGATCTTCTTGAGTTTTGTATAGATTCTTACAATAATGTTTCGCAGCAAACCGACATCTCTATGGGTGCGCTTTTAAATGTTTGGCACAATTACCGCGAAGAAGGTTTGGACAATCCCGATGCCGCCAAAGTTCCCTCAAGCGACGAGCTTCTTGAAGCCAACAAATATACAGGCATAAACAACATCACAATTAACCAAAAAGACAACACAGTATATCTAAATCAAGGCACTCGTCTGGATGTAGGCGCAGTCGCAAAAGGATATGCCACGGAAATTATAGCAAATGAATTGTATGATATGGGGTTTGAATCATTTTTTATCAGCAGCGGCGGAAACGTCAAAGCTGTAGGCACAAAATTTGATGAACAAAAAAGCCTTTGGAGCATAGGTATTCAAAATCCATATTATTTTGACGATTCCCAAAACAACGAAAGCCTTATAGATATTGCAAATATTGAAAACATGTCAGTTGTTACAAGCGGTGACTATCAGAGGTTTTATACCGTGGACGGCACTAAATACCATCACCTGATTGATCCTGTTACGCTTTACCCTGCAGCAAATTTCAGGTCAGTGACAATATTTACTCAAGATTCCGCTCTCGCGGATTTCCTCTCAACGGCAGTGTTCACTTCATCATATGAAGATGGATATTCATTGATAGAAAGCATCAAAGAAACCGAAGCCTATTGGATATTCTCGGATGGAAGTATAAAATCAACCGAAGGAGCAAAGAATCTGCTTAAAAATCTCGGCGGTGCAACAAATTAAAAAGCAGAAAAAGGCATGTTAATTCATGCCTTTTTCTAATATTGTTATCCTACGACATCGTATCCGGCGTCTTCAACCGCTGCCTCCATTTTAGAAACATCGACTTTGCTGTCATCATATTCAACAGTTGCAGTACCTTCATCCAACGATACGTCCACGTTTGTCACTCCATCCAGTTCTTCAAGCGCACGCGTCACCCTTCCGGAGCAGTGCATGCAGCTCATTCCTTCGACTTTTAAAACTTTTTTCATATTACAGACTCCTTTAATTATTATAATTTCTTTGATTTACCCTTCAGCTTAAACGCATTAAGCCTCAATGCATTTGTTACTACTGACACAGAGCTTAAACTCATGGCGGCCGCAGCAAACATAGGATTGAGCCTGGGCCCACCGAAAGCATACAAAAGACCTGCAGCGATTGGTATCCCGAGTACATTATACCCGAATGCCCAGAAAAGATTTTGCTTAATGTTTCGTATCACTGCTTTTGACAATGTAACCGCATATGCAACATCATTTAAATCACTGTGCATTAGAACAACATCCGCAGACTCTATTGCAACATCAGTGCCGGAACCTATCGCGATGCCGACATCCGCCTGAACCAGCGCAGGAGCATCGTTTATTCCGTCGCCGACCATAGCAACAATTCCGTGCGATTTCTGAAGCTTTTTAACTTCCTTCGCCTTGTCTTCCGGAAGCACTTCGGACAAAACCATATCAATTCCAACCAGTTTGGCGATTGCGTCCGCAGTTCTTTTATTGTCTCCTGTTATCATAGCAGTTTTGATCCCATAACTGTGAAGAGCTTCAATCGCATCCTTACTAGTGGCTTTTATGACATCCGCAACTGCGATAATCCCAGCAAGTTCACCTCCAATCGACACATACATCGGTGTCTTGCCTTCATCGGCAAGCCTGTCAGCATCTTTTTGCGCCTGATTGATATCAGTCTTTATGTCTTCCATCAGCTTCTTGTTTCCAAGATAAACTTCTTTGCCATTAATTTTTACCAATATTCCATGTCCAGGAATTGCTTTAAAATCACCCGTTTCAAAGATTTCAGCTTTTTCGCTTTCAGCTTTTAAAACTATCGCCTCGCCCAAAGGGTGTTCGCTTCCTTTTTCTGCTGATGCCGCAAGGCTCAACACATGGATTTTTTCATATGTGTTATAAGTAATAATATCCGTTACTTCTGGCTTACCCAGTGTAATTGTTCCTGTTTTATCAAAAACGATAGTTTTAGCTTTGTGGGCTATCTCAAGTGCCTCTCCGTTTTTAAACAGGACTCCGTTTGATGCCCCTTTACCTGTGCCCACCATTATGGCAGTCGGAGTCGCAAGCCCCAGCGCACACGGGCATGCAATAACAAGCACTGTAACAAACGTTGTTATTACAAACGAGATGCTTTGTCCTGAAATCAGCCATGCAATAGATGACAGGAGGGCAATTCCTATTACGATCGGCACAAAATAACCGGCAACGATGTCTGCCATTTTGGCTATCGGAGCTTTCGAACCCTGTGTTTCTTCTACAAGCTTTATTATCTGCGCAAGTGCTGTGTCCGCACCTACTTTCTGGGCCTTAAATTTTATCATTCCGTTTTTATTAAGCGTGGCTCCTGTCACACTGTCACCAACGCTTTTTTCAATCGGTATGCTTTCGCCTGTCAGCATGGATTCATCAACAGAAGTTATTCCTTCAACAACCTGACCGTCCACAGGGATTTTTTCGCCGGGGCGAACGATTATAACATCATCAACCTGAACTTCCTCAACAGGTATAGTCACTTCTTTATTGTTTCTTATCACACTTGCCATTTTAGGCGCCAGCTGCATTAGTTTTTTAATCGCATCACTCGTCTTTCCCTTTGAACGTGCCTCAAAATATTTTCCCAGCATCACAAGCGTAATAATTACAGCCGCGGATTCAAAATACATCTCATGAGCAAACTCAGTATTGCCTCCTATAATCTTTATAAAAGAATATACGCTGTATGAGAACGCAGCCGTCGTGCCAATTGCAATCAGGCTGTCCATATTTGGACTTCCTTTAAATAAAGTCCTATATCCGACTGTATAAAACCTATATCCGACTCCTATAACAGGAACGGTCAAAAGAAGCTGAACAAGTCCGTTAAATATAGAGTTAGTCATTGGAGACATGACACTTGGAACAGGCAATCCCACCATTGGCCCCATAGCTATATAAAACAGGGGAACAGTAAATATCGCAGCAAGAACAAGCTTAACTTTTTGTATTTTAAGCTCTCTTTTCTTTTTCTCCTGCCGTGTATCAAAATCCGCTTGTTTTTTAATCAAAACAGGAGTATATCCTGCTTTTCGCACAGCATCTTCAATCTGCGAAATACTGCCCAGTTCTGGATTATAAATTACATTCGCTTTCTCTGCTGCAAGATTAACCTGCGCGCCTTCTACAAAATCAAGCTTGTTTACCGCCCTTTCGACAGCAGCGGAACACGCCGCACATGTCATGCCCTGAATCTCAAGCTCAACTTTTTCCTTTTTCTCATTAAGCGCCGCTTTGTATCCGCTTTTTTCTACTGCCTCTACAATGTCGCTTTCTGATATAAGCTCTTCATCGAAAAACACTCTCATTTTTTCAGTGGTAAGATTAACCGAAGCTGAAGCGACGCCATCTTTTCTTCCAACTGCTCTTTCAACAGCAGCGGAACATGCAGCACAGGTCATTCCTTCTATATTAAATTCTCTCTGCTTTTGTGCCATAAGTGATTATCCTTAAGTATAAATATAAACAATATGTAAACCAAAGCATAAATTACACTGTTTTAGTTGACATTATTATTATTCATTTATATAATAACATAAAAACCAAGTGTTTTACTAGGTTTATAGAGAATTCACAATTATTTAATAAAGGAGGAAACACATGATTTTATATTCTAAAAGTAAATATAACATATTTTCCTCTGTTCATTTATCTCGCTTTTTGTTTTGGCTAAAAGTCAGCAAAAATACGATAAAAGAGAAGATGTGACGGTTAACTTTTCGTAACTTATAAACTTTACAACCTAAATAAGGAGTTAACCATGGAAAACAATAAATTACATTTTGAAACACTGCAGCTTCATGCAGGTCAGTCTCCTGATCCGGCAACAAAGTCAAGAGCTGTACCCATATATCAAACAACGTCTTTTAACTTTGACGACGCACAGCACGCAGCAGACCTTTTTGCATTGAAGCAGCCAGGAAATATCTATACACGAATCATGAACCCGACAACAGATGTTTTAGAGCAGCGCCTCAGTGCCCTTGAAGGGGGAGTCGGTGCTCTTGTGACATCATCGGGTATGGCGGCAATTACATATGCTATATTCAATATCGCAAAAACAGGTGATGAAATCGTTGCCGCAAACACTCTTTACGGAGGAACGTATACACTGTTTTCACAGCGGCTTCCTAATCAGTACGGTATAAAGACACACCTTGTAAACGCAGATGACTTTGATGAAGTCGAAAGCAAGATTAATGATAAAACAAAAGCTTTATATGCAGAAACACTGGGTAATCCCAATATAAATTTAGTCGATATAGAAAAACTCGCTGAAATCGCACATAGACATAACATCCCGCTTATAGTAGACAACACTTTCGGCACACCATACCTTATAAATCTAAAATCATACGGTGTGGATATTGTTGTATATTCGCTTACAAAATACATTGGCGGGCACGGAACTTCAATAGGCGGTGCAATAGTTGACAATGGGACATTTGACTGGAAAAGCGGAAACTTCCCCGATTTCACAACACCTGATTCCACTTACCACGGAATAGTATATGCGGATATTCCGGGAAACGCAGGATACATTACCAAAGCAAGAGTTCAGCTTCTTCGCGACAGCGGAGCCTGCATCAGTCCTTTCAATGCATTCTTAATACTTCAAGGACTTGAAACATTGTCGTTACGAGTAGAGCGCCATTCATTCAACGCACAAAAGATTGCAGAGTATCTGGACAGTCACGATGCTGTCGCTTGGGTAAACTATCCCACTCTTAAGTCAAACAAGTACTATACACTTGCTCAAAAATATCTGACCAAAGGCGCCGGCGGCATACTTACTTTCGGCATTAAAGGCGGAGTGGCTGCGGGAAGAAAGTTTATAAACTCACTTGAGATATTCTCGCTTCTTGCAAATGTAGCCGATGCCAAATCACTTGTTATACACCCCGGAAGCACGACCCACGGCCAACTCAGCGAAACACAGCTTAAAGAAAGCGGAATAAGCCCTGATATGGTTCGCCTTTCAGTCGGCATAGAACACGTGGACGATTTAATATCCGATCTTGAACAGGCCCTTAAAAAATCACAGGAGGAAGTATAGCATATGCCGGTAAAGATACCAGATGCACTTCCTGCAGCTAAAACACTGTCGGATGAAAATATATTTGTAATGACAGAACACAGGGCTATATCTCAGGATATCCGCCCGCTAAAAATTGCAATACTTAACCTTATGCCAACAAAAATCACAACAGAGACTCAACTTCTGAGGCTTTTGGGCAACACCTCGCTTCAGGTGGAAGTGACCTTTTTGCAGACAGCAAGCTATGAATCGAAAAACACTTCAAAAGAGCATCTGGCATCGTTTTATAAAACTTTTGATGACATAAAGGGCGAAAACTTTGACGGACTTATAATAACAGGAGCTCCGGTTGAAAAAATGGAATTTGAAGAAGTGGAATACTGGGATGAGCTTAAAGACATCATGGAGTGGAGCAGCCACCACGTATTCTCTACTCTCCACATATGTTGGGCATCTCAAGCTGCTCTTTACTATCATCACGGGATAAAAAAACATGCAGCGGACAAAAAAATATTCGGCGTTTTTTCCCACGATATTATGAAAAATAACAGTAAACTGCTGCGTGGGTTTGATGACGATTTCAACGCGCCGCACAGCCGGCATACTCAGGTGATGAGTACCGACATTCTCGCATGCCCGAACCTTGAGCTTCTGGCTCACTCTAAAGAAGCAGGCGTTCTGTTGGCTGCAAGCCTTGACGGGCGCGAGGTATATGTTTCAGGTCATCTGGAGTATGACGCGCTTTCATTGGATTCGGAATACAAGCGCGACAAAAACCAGGGACTTGATATCGAGATACCAAAAAATTATTATCCCGACGATAACATAATCGGCATACCAAAAGTCACTTGGAGAGCACACGCAAACCTGCTGTTTGCCAACTGGCTAAACTACTATGTATATCAGGAAACTCCATACGACATAAACACTATAGATTGAAGGAAGTGATATTATGACTAAAATCGCAAACAATATTACAGAACTTATCGGCAATACGCCGCTTGTAAAACTAAACAAAATAACAGACAAATCACAAGCCACCGTCCTAGCTAAGCTTGAAATGTTTAATCCTCTTTCAAGCGTAAAAGACAGGATAGCATACTCAATGATTACCGAAGCTGAAAAAGAGGGAAAGCTTAAGCCCGGAAGCGTAATAGTGGAGCCAACCAGCGGAAACACCGGAATCGGGCTTTCATATATTGCAGCAGTTAAAGGCTACAAAATAATACTGACAATGCCGGATTCAATGAGCATTGAGCGCAGGAAGCTTCTTTCCGCACTAGGCGCACAACTTGTTCTGACAGAAGGCGCAAGAGGCATGAACGGCGCAATTGAAAAGGCAAAAGAGATTGCAGAAAATACTGAAAACTCTTTTATTCCCCAACAGTTTCAGAATCCTAATAATCCAAAAATTCACTACAATACAACGGCCGAGGAAATAATCCGCGACACTGACGGTAAAGTAGATATATTGGTCTCAGGAGTAGGTACGGGCGGAACACTCACCGGCACAGGCAAGAAACTAAAGGAATTTAATCCAAACATAAAAGTCGTTGCCGTTGAACCGAAATCTTCGGCAGTACTTTCAGGAAACTCTCCGGGGCCGCATAAGATTCAGGGAATCGGAGCCGGATTTGTCCCTGATGTACTGGATACATCAATAATCGACGAGATCGTTCAGGTAGAAAATGAAGATGCATTTAAAACAGCAAGAAGACTCGCAAAAGAAGAGGGAATTCTAATTGGCATGAGCGCAGGGGCTGCAGCCTTTGCTGCGGCGAAAGTCGCAAGAAGAGACGAAAATGCCGGAAAAACAATAGTTGCAATATTCCCGGATTCAGGCGAAAGATATCTTTCCGGAACATTGTTTGAGGAGTAATAAATGAGACTGTCTACAAGAGGAAAGTATGCCCTTGAAGCTTTGGTATTTATGGCACATGAACTTAAAAACCAGCAATACATAAGCCTAAACACGATCAGCGAAGCCACAGGAATATCTGATGGATATTTGGAACAACTTTTCAGAAGCCTTAAAAAAGACTCGCTGGTCTTAAGCAAAAAAGGTAAATACGGAGGATATTATTTTGCGAAACAAATCGACGATATAACAGTCAATGATGTTTTGCACTCCGTCGAAGGACATCTTTCTCTTGTAAGATGTACGGAATCCAAAACATGTACAAGGAAGTCAAGGTGCTTAACCCACAATTTATGGGACGCAGCATATAAGAAGATTAAATCTACTATAAATGAAATAACTATTTCTATGCTGCTTGAAGATTATGAACAAAGACTTAAAAAGGCGGATGCACAATGAAACTATCCACAAGAGGCAGATATGGGCTAAGAATGCTTGTTGACTTAAGCTCCAGCAGCGAAGATATTACTACCCTTAAAAGCATAGCCGAACGCTAGGAAGTTTCGGTTAATTATCTTGAACAAGTTGCAAAAGACTTAAAACGAGCCGGCTATATAAGCTCTGTAAAAGGACCTCAGGGCGGGTATTTTATGATAAAGAATGCTGATGATATAGTGATCGGAAATGTTCTTAGGCTGCTTGAAGGCGACTTGAGGGTAACTGACAAAAAATATGATGAAGAAACTATTTTAGAACAATGTGTAAGGCTTAATGTTTATGAAAAAATAAACAGTGAATTAGCACATCTTTTTGATTCAATAACACTCGGAGATATAATAAACAAAAAAGTTTCTCTATAAAGAATTTACAATTCTTATAAACTCTAAGCCTTGTTTATATACCGCTCAGATGTTAAACTCATGTATTATCAAAACAAGATAAAGAAAAATATATGACAAATAATTATAGGATAGGCATTGATGTCGGTTCAACCACTGTAAAGATTGCAGTGCTCGACAGCCAAAACAATTTAACATACCAAAATTACATGCGCCATTATTCGGATTTATTTACATCAGTGGAAGCGCTGCTGTTTTCTGCGCTTGAATCCACCGGTGACATAAATGCAAAAATTGCATGCACCGGTTCAGGTGGGCTTGGAGTATCCAAAAAGCTTAATATTCAATTTGTTCAGGAGGTTATTGCAGCCGCAAAATGCATCCGCACCAATATCCCGAAGACTGATGTTGCTATAGAACTGGGTGGAGAAGATGCAAAGATAACTTTCTTTTCCGGCACAGTTGAGCAGAGAATGAACGGAACATGCGCAGGCGGCACAGGTGCGTTTATCGACCAGATGGCGACATTAATGGGAACAGATGCTGCAGGCGTTAACGAGCTTGCTGCAAAACACAAAGTTATATACCCCATAGCCGCACGCTGCGGCGTGTTTGCAAAAAGCGACATACAGCCGCTTCTGAATGAAGGCGCATCCCGCGAAGATATTGCAGCTTCCATATTTCAGGCGGTTGTAAACCAGACAATCGGCGGACTTGCCTGCGGACGCCCAATCCGCGGAAATGTGGCCTTTCTGGGCGGACCGCTTTCATTTATGCCCGAGCTTCGAAAGCAATTCGCGAAAACACTTAACCTTTCTCCGGAACAAACAATAGAGCCTGAAAACGGTAAAATGTTTGTAGCGATGGGCTGCGCTATGATGGCAGAAGGCGATGAAATCTCGCTTAAAAATTTGCACAACGATTGGCAAAAAACTAAGATTTCAGATTGTGAAGACTTCTCACTGCAAAGTCTTGATGTGCTGTTTGAAAACAAAGAAGAATATGAAAGCTTTACCGAAAGACACAACAAAGCACAGGTTAAATATTCTGATTTATCTAAGTATAAAGGAAAGTGCTATCTTGGAATAGATGCTGGCAGCACAACCACAAAAATGGTTCTACTAAGCGAAGAAAACGAAATACTTGCTGATTTCTATGCCCAGAACAGAGGCAATCCTTTAAAAATAACAAAATCATTCTTGACTGATTTATACTCAGATCTCCCGGAGGATGCCGAAATAGTTTATTCCGGCGTAACAGGTTACGGAGAAGCGCTCATTCAATCCGCGTTCGGTGTAGACATAGGTGAAGTTGAAACCGTGGCTCACTTTACAGCAGCTTCATATTTTGACCCGAAAGTTGAATTTCTGCTTGATATAGGCGGACAGGACATGAAGTGTATAACGGTTAAAGATGGAATAATAAACCAGGTTATTCTAAACGAAGCTTGTTCTTCAGGATGTGGATCATTTATTGAATCGCTTGCAAAAGCTATGGAGCTTGAAGTGCATGACTTTGCGCAGAAAGCTCTCTTTTCCAAAAATCCCATGGATCTGGGAACCCGTTGTACGGTGTTTATGAACTCCAGAATTAAGCAGGTTCAAAAAGAAGGCGCTGACATAGGCGACATATCCGCAGGCCTTTCATATTCAGTTATCAAAAACGCATTATATAAAGTAATAAAACTCCGCAATCCTGAATCCCTCGGAGGACATATTGTGGTTCAGGGAGGCACATTCTTAAATGATGCGGTTCTTCGCGCAACGGAAAAAATTACAGGCAGGGAAGTAGTACGACCTAAAATCGCAGGACTCATGGGAGCATTCGGCGCTGCCCTCATTGCAAAAGAGCGATATCAAAACAACTCTCAAACCACATTGCTTAACGAGAGTGAACTGGTTGATTTTAAAGTAAAGATGACACACACGCGCTGCAAAGGCTGTGAAAACGCATGCCTTTTGACAATAAACAAGTTCAGCAACGGCCAAAGGCATCTGTCAGGAAACAAGTGTGAAAAAGGCGCAGGCGTTGCTGAATACAACAAAGAAAAACTGCCTAATCTTTTCTCATATAAAAATGAGCTTTTGTTTGGATATGAATCCCTATCGCCAAAGGATGCTCCTCGGGGCACAGTCGGAATCCCACGCGGTCTTAATATGTTTGAAAACTACCCTCTATGGCACACATTTTTTACAGAGCTAGGCTATAGCGTAGTCTTGTCTGCACCATCAAGCAAGACAATATTTGAAAAAGGATTGGAATCTATCCCATCAGAATCCGAATGCTATCCCGCTAAACTAATGCACGGACATATTATGGATTTGATTGAAAAAGATGTTGATTTCATATTCTATCCCTGCATACCTTACGATGCAAGGGAGTTTGACGGAACAGACAACCATTATAACTGTCCGATAGTTGCATCATATGCCGAAAACATAAAAAACAATGTAGAGCCTATCCGCGAAGGCAAAGTTTCTTTTATGCGCCCGTTTTTAACTCTCCATGACAGCAAAGTGCTTTCCACGCAACTTACAGAAGCATTTTCTGAGAAAGGTATTTCGCAAAAAGAAATCCACCACGCAGTAAAAAAAGCGGAGGCGGAACTCAGCCGTTTTAGAAAAAAAATCCGAAAACAGGGCGAACATATACTTAACGAAGTAAAATCAGGAAAATACCCGGGAATAGTTCTCGCAGGACGTCCATATCATGTTGACCACGAAATACACCATGGTATTCCCGCAATAATAAACCAGCTCGGATTTGCAGTTCTTACAGAAGATTCGATAGCCCACTTAAACAAGGATTATAAAAAGCTGCGTATACTCGATCAATGGGTTTATCATTCAAGGCTTTATGCGTCTGCACATGTTGTAGGCGAAACAGACAATCTTGACCTTGTTCAGCTCAACTCATTCGGCTGCGGGCTTGATGCCATAACCGCCGATCAGGTTGAAGAGATACTGAAAGCCTACGGCAAAACATTTACTTTAATTAAAATTGATGAAGTCAGCAATCTCGGTGCTGCAAGAATACGTCTGCGTTCATTAAAAGCTGCAATAGATGAACGCAAAGATGAACGAGTTGATTTAAACAGCTCAAAATATAATCACTATAAGCCAGCAATGTTTGAACAGCACATGAAAGATGAATATACTATCATCGCTCCGCAGATGTCTCCTATACACTTTTCATTATTGGAACATTCATTTAAAGCCGGCGGATATAGAATGGAAATTCTGCCGAAGTGACCAAAAATGCAAAAGAGTTGGGGCTTAAGTATGTAAACAACGATGCATGCTATCCGGCAATAATCGTAATCGGCCAGCTGATGGAAGCCATCGACTCAGGAAAATATAATTTAGACAAGCTTGCTGTTATGATGTCTCAGACAGGGGGAGCATGCAGAGCTTCAAACTACCTTGCCCTTCTCAGAAAGGCGCTTGCCGACCGAGGACTGTCCCATATTCCGGCTATATCATTAAGCACGGGTCTTGAATCACACCCGGGATTTAAAATCAGCAATAAGATGCTTTTAAGCTCAATGTTTTCAATACTTTACGGCGACTTATTTAACAGACTGGTTCTGCGCTGCCGTCCTTATGAAAAAAATAAAGGTGAAGTGGATACACTGCATAAATCTTGGGAAGAAAAGGTTATAAAAAACCTCTATAAACCTTCTCTTTTACGCTTTAGAAAAGATGTCGCACAGATAATAAAAGATTTCGACGATATCCCTCTTGAAGGTCAGAGAAGACCGCGCGTGGGAGTTGTGGGAGAAATATTGGTAAAATTCCACCCGGGCGGTAACAACGAGCTGGTCGCATCCTTGGAAGAGCTGGGAGCAGAGGCTTCTGTTCCGGATTTATATGATTTCCTGCTTTATTCGTCAAGCTCAAAAGAATATCAATATTCGCGCATGATGCCGTCAAAAATCAAAAAAGCAATGCTTAATGTTTTAATTGACTTTTTGGAGTGGCTGAGAAAGCCGATTGTCCGAGAACTTAAAAAATATGATAAGTATGATAATATAACATCCATCCGGCATATAGCCGAAGGCGCAAAACCTTTCCTTTCGCTGGGCAACCGCGCAGGAGAAGGATGGTTTCTAACAGGAGAAATGGTGGAGCTTATAGAAAATGGTGTAGAAAACATTGTTTGCGCTCAGCCATTTGCCTGCCTGCCAAACCATATAGTAGGCAAGGGAACAGTTCGCGCGCTTCGCGATGCTTATCCGGATTCAAACATCATTCCGATTGACTACGATCCCGGCGATACTAATGTAAACCAAATAAACAGAATTGAGCTGATGCTTTCTGTGGCTAGGGAAAAAGAGCTGTTTAAAGGAGCTTAAATCTTTTCGTTAAACAGGCTCGCCAAATGATAATATTTGATTTAAGCAAGTTATTTTCTAAATTATGATTTTCTAACTACGTCAAACAAATTATACTCTAGTACAGACATCAATTTATTGCCCGATTTGCTT
>CAXXDX010000007.1:0-1148354 GCA_963677605.2 Christensenellaceae bacterium
AATTTATTGCCCGATTTGCTTAAGCTGTTTGAAAAACGACGGTTTACAACAGGTTTTATTTTTTGAATTAGGAATCCAAGACTCAGCGCGCTGATAACGGTTCCTATTCCCACCTGAAAAAATCCATGCAGAACAAAATATGATAGTATGGCAGCGATTGAAACAGAAGAGATATCGACTATCATTTTCGTTCTTCCAACAGGTATATTGTACTTCAAATACAATTCATTCATAAAAAACAAATCAGGTATCGGCGGATACTTGCTGAGCAGTAAAAAGTTAACCCCGACAGCCATAAACAAACAAGATATCAATACAATAATTAATCGGGCAGCTATTCCGCTTGGAACAATTGGCACGACTAAAAATTCAAACATATCTATTAACAATCCGAATATAACAACAGTTGCAAATGATAACATATGTGATACTTTTATTCGCTTGCTGATAATCATAGCTGCAATTATAAACAGTATTTGTATAATTGTAATCCATCGGCCTGCAGTAAGAATACCCAAAACTTCATATATGGTTGCAGGAAGAGATGATGTAGGCGACATTCCAAGCTCTACAGCAAGCATTAATCCCATTCCCAAAGATAACACCATAAGCCCTATGACAAAATTAACTATGCCCGGCAATACTATTTTATTTTTTTCAGTATTCTGATTCATTTCATCTCCGATATAGTAGGATTTTAAAAGTAGATTACATTCTACTATACTTTTGATGTTTATGCTAATGAACATTGGTTTAAAATATAATAAAAGAACGAAGCTGACTTATTCGTTCTTATATCTATGTTAATTGCAAACATTATTTATATTTAGTGCACTCTTGTTTCCCCACAATATCGTAAAAGCAGTGTTTGATGAGGATCATACTTTTCTTCAACAGCTTTTACTATTCTCTGTCTAAAAGCTAACATCTGCTCCACAGGCAAATCAAGCATCACGTCTTCAAGCTCCGGCGGGCCGAAAGTGAACCTGCCCACCAAAACACCTATAAACTCACCTTGCTTCATGATGTAATGGAGTGTTTTGTATGGCGCAGGATCAAAGCGTTGCTTGAGGCTTTCTTCATTTGAGCGCACCAAATGGTCATTTAAATCCAATATAAAAATATCGTCGGGTATCTCTTTTAAACAGAAAGTTATTTCATCAATGTCTTCTTTCAGCACATAGCCTATTTTCCCGCCTGCTTCCGCTTCAATAATCCTGCCGCTTTGGACAAGAGAAGAAAGCGAAGCTTTGATATCTTTGTTTGTAAATTTGGTGAATGATTTCACCATGCTTTCATCAAAAAACATATTTAAATATGCAAAACGATAAATGACTTCCGCTATTGCCTGCTCCTTTGAATACTTGTCCAGCTCATAGTCTTGAAATTCATCCTCTAAGATGTACCACGCCCTGTCGTTCTCATTATCCACTTGGTCTTCAAACACTATAAACGCCTTTTGCAGCTTCTGCAATGACGCCGAGATGTGCTTGGATAAAAGACCGGTTATCTCTTTTATCATTGCAATATTCATCGCGCCTTCATTTTTGAGCGTTTCAAGAACAATAACGTCATTGTGCGAAAAGCTTTTTATTTCCTTTTTATATGCCGCCATAAAAAGCGACAGCTCGTCTACATAGATATATCCAACATTTCCCCCACGAAAGCGACCTTTTAATATTGTTCTGTTGGCGCGGTTATAATTATTGAGCGTCCTGTCATCAATATCATGCCTGTGCTGTATCAGCGGAGGCTCGCCCGGCGCTGTCCAAAAAAGAGTCGGAACAGGCGACATTAAGCGAAAGAGTTTCTCATAGTCTGCATTTACATCACGTTCTATAAGGTTTTGCCTCTTAAGGCTAAGGTATATTGCCGAATTATACTTTATTTCAATCATTATATTTTCCACCAAAAATTGTTCCGTTCTCCTTTTCGTATGATTTAAGATGCAAAGATTGATTATTTTTAAATTCTTGATTTGTGAAAGTTTTGAAGTAATGTTCCTTAATCATTTTAAGATCTTTCATATATTTTTCGGAGTCCATTGTAATAACCCTCATAAGCATCAGCCTATCCAATGATACTACGAGTACTTCTCCTTCGTCGATTGCATCCTTCAGATAAAAATCATAATCCAGAAGAGCTATGCTTCTCCATATTTCAAAAATCCCGATTACTACACCCAAATCACCCCAAATATCTTTGCGTTTATCTGGGTTCTTGCTGGCAAGAGTTTGATAATCTTCATCACAAATTACGAAGTCAATGTCCTCTCCTGACTTTCGCATACTGTAATACTGCATTGCCAAGCCTCCGATTAAAATCGGCTTTTTTGTAAAATGTAAATTGTTTGATTGTATTTCTTTTTTCAAGAAATTTATAGTATCAGACATATTTATACTCTCCAACAAATGTTTATATTCAGCTGTTTCTATTCCAGTATTTCAGCATCTCCAGCCTAGCACCTTTTGGCTTGTCGCAGTTATCGCCTTCACCGCAGGAGAAGTCGCGAAGAATAGCACATGGCATATCGGGACACTCGCCGCAGTGGCTTAAGCCTTTTGAGATATTGCACACTGCAACAGGGCAATCACCCCAGAAAGGATGTCCGTTCATTGCAATGCATCCCTTACAACCATGGGATTGTTTAAATGAACAGCCTGCACATAAAAGTCCGCATCTTGACTGCTGTTGTTTAATATATGCAATATCAAAAACAATATACTCATTATCTATCCAAAGCGATACGCTGTTTGATACAAACTTTGCGACAAAAAAGATAGGGTCAGATGCTCCTCCGGGGTAGTGTTCCAAAAACCAGTCCACCCATACGTCTTCCTTTGTCTCTTTATCGGTTATCACTTCAAAGTCGCCGACTAAAGTCACATTGCTGCCGCCATCGCGAAAACATACGCTTGCCTTTTTATTTTGTTCAATCGCGTCCGCCATACGGCTGCCTTTGTCGGTTGTGAAATAACAGGAGAAAATCCCATCAGCATTTCGCACCGAACGTGTAGCGCAGTTAGGATATCCATCTTCTCCAATAACAGCGACATATCCTTCGGTTGCGGAGTTTACCAAATCATTTGCTTTTTTAATAATATTTGCATTCATGAAATCATCTCCTCAATTTCCCCTATCCTGAAGTCTTCAGTTTCTCCATCTATACAAAGCCTAGCCCTTTGAGCTGTAAATTTTATCAGGCAATAGGCACTGTCATCCGGGCCATCTGTGAAAAAGTTTTTCATCCAGTCCAGCCATAATTCTTTTTTAGTTTTTGAATCGGTTACTACTCGTGCAGTTCCCATCAATGTGATATTGCTGTCTCTGTCGTTATAACAAAGTCCGGCTTTATTGTTATTGCCTATCAGCATCGCTTTTCTGCTTGTGGGGCTTGTAGAAATCCAGAATTCATTCATATCAGTGTTTTTTATACAAACAACAGATGATACAAAAGGAAATCCTTCACTGTCCACAAGACCAAATGCCGAAACTTTATCTTCGCTGCTGATTATTTTCAGCGCTTTTTCAACAGATTCTTTTTTCATATTGCTGCCTCCTACAAACTGTATCTTTATTATACAGCATTAAACACGACACCAGTTAGTCATGTTTGAGTCAGCTAATATATTTATTTGCTATCTCCTGCGCCGTCTTTTTTATCTCCTCGGAAAGTGCAGTCGGTGAAATGACTTTCACTTTGTCACCGAATCCCAAAAGCCACGAAATAATAAAATCTTTATTTGTGTAGCTGCTTTTAAAATGCAGCAAGCCTTCTTCAGTCTCAGTGAAGCAATGAGGTCCATATGTTTCAATAAGCAGATATTTCACGCTTGTGTCAAAATAGGCTTCATATTGGTTCTCATCCGTTAAGTGCGACCCAAAATCAAGCTTTTCCTGCGGTACAGCTCTTTTTTTAAATTCTTCGAAAGTAACCGTTAAATCCCAAAGCCTGTTGAGCTTAAACATTCTAAAATCGTTTTTATAGAGGCAATAACCATACATATACCAATCCGACCATCTGTATATGATCTGATACGGTTCAACTTTCCTCTTAAACTCCCCAGCCTTGCTGTAATATACAAACTCTACTATCAAGCTGTTGTTTACTGCATCTTTCAGACGCTCAATCTTTTCAGACAGGCTCCCTTTATAAAAAGATGATAAGTCAATCGTTATCACATCATGTGATTTATCTTCAAATGAAGATATTTTATTAAGCAGCCTCTTTATCTCACCATTTCGGCTCACACTTCCCAAACCTTTAAGCGCAGTGACAATGTCAGACATTTCATGGCTTTTTAGAAGGCTTTTATCAATCTTATATCCTTCCTGAATATAAATACCGCCGCCCGAACCCTGTTTTGTTATAATTGGAATCCCCGCCATACATAAGTCATCAATATCGCGGTTTATCGTCCTTCTCGACACCTCAAATATTTCAGCAAGTTCGGGAGCTGTTGTTTTTTCAGCCCGTGATAAAACATTTAGTATCCCTAAAAGCCTGTCAGTTTTCATTGCTTTTTATATCCGTTAAACCATGCACGCTCCGAAAACGGGAGCTTTTCTTTTGGCTCAACAATTTCTTCCGGCACACCCATAGGAAGCACAACACTAACTGTTAAATTTGGGGGAACATCCAGAAGCTTTGCTATCCTCTCGGCTTTTTCCTCGCGGCGCAGAGCACCGTCTATCCAAACTGTAGCATATCCGAGTGCAGTTATGGCAAGCAGCATATTCTCCACAGCAGCGGAGTAATCCTCCTTATAAAAATTGAGTCCGTTGTGCTGCTTTTTGTCTTCAGCCAATACGACTATCACTGCCTGTGCCGTTTTAATAGCATTATTTTTAACAACGTCGCGCATCTTTTCTATAATCGCTTCATCATCCACAGCTATAAAACTTGTGGTTTGTGAGTTAAGGCCCGACGGTGCATCTATTCCTGTTTGAACGATTTTTACCAAATCCTCTTTTGGAATTTTTATAACCTTAAAATCTTTTCTATAGCTGTGCCTTTTTTTAATTGCCTCAAATATATCCATGGAGTATTCCTTTCAAAATCATATACTATGTCTACATTATAAAAAAAGCAGCATTGTTATTCAATACCATTGAACATACTGCTGCATTTCATGTTTATCAAATTACAAAAATGTAGTTTGTCTTTGTTTAACCGAGTTGTCAACATACTCCACTATGTCTCCGTAATTGCAAGCTATCCCGTATTTCTTACACTCGCTTTCAAACACTCTGCGAAGCTCTTTATGATTTGCCGCAGGGCATTCATAATTTGTTCCGAAAGCGCTGATATATTTTTCTTTTATACCGGGAAATTCTTTATCCAGCTGATTGTAAAAATAAACACGCTGATTCTGACGCGCGGTAACACCGAAAGCCATATAAATATGCCGCACTCCAATTTCTGCAGACTTTCTAACAATTTCAATTATATTTTCCTCAGTATCAGTTATAAAAGGCAGTATCGGACAGACATAAACAGATGTGGAAAGTCCTTCATCCGCTATTTTTTTAAGCGCAGAAAAGCGCTTCGATGATACCGAAACATGCGGCTCGATTTTTCTGCAAATCTCGTCATCCGCCGTAGTTATTGTCATTCGAATTACACATGGAGCATTCTGATTTATCTCTTTAAATACATTAATATCTCTTGTTACAAGATCGGACTTTGTTAAAAGACTTACACCAAAAGCGTGCCTTTTTATTATCTCCAGCGCACCACGTGTCAGCTTTTCTGTCTTTTCAAAAGGGTTGTACGGGTCATTCATAGCCCCGAATCCGATTACTCCTTTTTCGCGCTTTCTTGACAGTTCATCATCTAATATCTTGAGCGCATCTTTTTTTGCGCGCACGCGGTCAAAATCTTCTATACCGTAGCATTCGCTGCGAGAATCACAGTAAATACACCCGTGGCTGCATCCTCTGTAAAGATTTATATTGAAGTCGGCTCCGTTAAAGCTTCTATCTTTATTGCGTGCCGACAGCACTGTTTTTGTATTCACATATTCCATTGCAGTTTGTTAAAATTATCTCCGTCTATCCATAAACCCATTTATTTTGTATATTCCGCAGCTTTAATAATCCTCTTTATATCTCTAAGTCCAATCTTTCCATTAAAAAATCCATACTTTTTATTAATTTCATCCATCTCTTTGCACATTTTTTCAGCATCGGCAGAAGATGCCTTCCCAATATCCGTATATCCGGTAAGGTAAAGCATTCTTGCCACCAAAGGGCTTATCCACTGTATCCTCACTAAGCTAACAATATGAGAAAGCTCCATAAGAACCTTCTCATTAACTTCCGTGTTTCGGGCTATTTGATCAATCCCGCAGCATTCAAATGCAGTGAAAAGATTTTCTGAGTTTTTATATCCGCTTTTTTTCAGCCTGTCTATAACTTCCTCAGAAAGCCATACAAAATCTTTTATAGGAAAAGCTTTTGGAATAATGCTTTCAATCTCCCTGCGCAGCAAAGTCAGGTATTGTGCATCAACACCTGTTCTGGCTGACAGAGTAAGTATATTTTTTGAATTTTTAAGTTCTCTGCGCAGGCTTTCCACAGTGTCTAGTCCCATATCTTTAAGCGATGAAAACTTTTCATCTATGCCTTCTTTTAATGTGCTGCGGCTAGGAACTAAATCTGTATCCTCAATTCTTCTTTGAAGTTCATCAAGCGTTGTATTTATGTTATCCGTATAATATCCCATGTTATTACTCCATCTGTGGAATTATTACATTCTCAATCACTAGTAGCTTATTTCCTATTCAGCCCATCGTTTAAGATTCGGGAACATCTTCATCATTTCACTTCTCGCGGTGTCAGCATCCGGATATACTTTTTCATCAAGACAAGGTTTTATACAAAACTCCACCATTTCTTCCATTGTAGTCTCCGATGTAAACTCTCCGTACTTATAGCAGTATACGCAATAGTCATCGTTCTTCGTTCCGTCTTTTTCCGTCCCGTGCATCTCGTCTGCTGCCATTGGCATCGCGCAGCTCTGACATATTTTCATTTCCATAATAGTGCCTCCTGTTTATTTGATATCTCAAGGATAACAAATAAACTATGACGGCATTATGTCATATTTATCATTAATCTTTTTATATCTATCAATTCTTGTTTTATTGTCATATGCTTTTATGTATGTGAAGTAATCATCTTCAATGAAATCATCTCCCAGCTTTTCACACGCCTCACAATAGCTTAATCCCTTTCTAAGATTAAAAGTATCACAGGGGTATTCACCACAATCAAAGCATCCTTTTAATTTTCTGCTTTGTACACATTCTTTTACAGGGCAGCTACCATCAGCATATATCGCATCTTTCTTCTTGCTCCTGCATCCGTCGCAATATATGTTTTCCGGTTTCACATGCAAATCGAAGTGCTTAATCCACATTTGTGACAGTTGTTCCCGTCTGTCTTCTGTTTTGATATTTTTAGCATATGCCTTGCACAAATCGCATTTGTAGCCACACATAGTAAGAGTATTCTCATTAGGCTTTTTCTTTATACTGATCATTTTTAATATTTCGCCTGTATAAGAATTGTCCGCAATGTCTATAAACATCCACTTCCCATCATGATATGTTTTACTACTGTCGTAATAACTGTTTATATATGAAGAAAACTCTTCTCTTCTGCTTTCAAACGCTTCTCGTTCTTTTTTCCCGAAAATAATGAGCACGGTAAGCTTGCTTTCTCTCATATAAAAAGTAACAAGTGTTTTATTAGTTTTGCGGAATTTTAGCTCATCCTTCCCGTTATATAAAGCTTGCATACTGTAATTACAGTCTATAAATGAGGCCATATCACACAGTGCATTAAAAGTCTTTGTGTTAAGTTTCTCTTTGAAAATATCCATATCCATTTCACTGCCTCCCTAATATATATCATGACTCTTTTAGGTGTTTGTTTCGTATTGTGTCAATATGCTTTTGAGTCTCCTTTGAATTTCATCCCTAACAAACTCAGGCTCTATAACTTCCGCATTTTCTCCGTAAGACAAAATGTGCGAATATACCCATTCATCCATCGGAAAACCCACAGTAACTATATAGCTTCCATCATCCTGCTTTATAATATCGTCTCGGCTGTACCAATCATATATCATATATGCAGCCTGAGGTTTAAACCTGATTTTAAGCTCAACTATCCGAAAATGTGTGCTTTGTTCTTTTTGTTTAGGAGGTATAAGCATATATTCTTCTCTGGGAAAATTCTCATCGGTAAGTTTTATTTCCTGCATGCGTGTTATTTTAAACATCCTGACATCTTTTTTATCCGCGCAATATGCCCACACATACCATGACCGCGCTTTAAACATAAGT
This sequence comes from Christensenellaceae bacterium, assembly GCA_963677605.2. Classification (GTDB taxonomy): domain Bacteria; phylum Bacillota; class Clostridia; order Christensenellales; family UMGS416; genus JAGLOK01. Next base: position 8,355 of record CAXXDX010000007.1, read on the forward strand.
TTAAGCGGAGCCAGTTTGCGATCTGTTTTCTGTCCATATGAGCTGCTATATGATGTTTTTATCCATCTTCTTTCAAGAATCGCGGATTTAAGCTTTTGAAATGAATCATTCAGCTCTTTTGTAGTGTCCCATTCCGTAAAATCTATGTCCACCCAATCATCCGGTTTATAGTTTTTAAAAAGCGCTGAAAGCTTTTCGATTGCCGCGTTCATTCCATGAATCCCGGTAGCTCCCATTGCCCCAACTGACAGCATTATGCTTTCAATATCTTCGTCTTTCAGCATAGTCTTATCCAGCTTATAACCATCCATCAGTGATATTCCGCCACCCCTGCCTTTTTTCATATAAACAGGTACACCCGAAACCGAAAGCACATCTATATCGCGGTATATTGTTCTTTGCGACACATCAAAACGCTCCGCAAGCTCTCTTGCAGAAACAGTTCCTCTTGATATAAGTAATGTTACTATGTTAAAAAGCCGCTCTGTACGCATTTATTTACCCGCAAATCCCAAGAATTTCTTTTCTGTCAAAATTTCGTTTGTTAAAAATACACCTTCTCTAAAAAGCGTATATGTCGTAAACGGCGTCGGTGCCGACTGTGCCTGAACTGTTGTTTCAATTTTATTGATTTTCAAATCGACATCGTTTTCCTTAGCAACGTTTTCGATTATTTTCACATATTTATCCGTATGAGGGCACTGGTTTGTATAATACAAAACAAACCCTTTATCATCTATTTTTCCGCCAACTGCACAAGCTTCAAATTTTGGTTTTGCATAATCTTTATTAAAAGGCAGATATAATAGCTCAAAGTACGGCTCGGCTAAATCACATACTTTAAACCCTTTGTGTTTAAGATATCCTGAATCGGATAAAAACGGCTTCTTTTTAGCCGATGACAGCACAACAAGCCCCTGCTTTCCTTTGCTTTTTGTATCTTCTATGCATTCTTCCAAAAGCTTGTTCGCATATCCCTGTCCCTTAAACTTTCCCGACACCCAGAAGCAGTTAATATACATATAGTTGGGTGCATGAATAGGTGCAAAAGCATATTCTGCAGGAATGTATTCAATAAAAACTTTCCCGCGCTCATCAAGTTTTTTAAAAACAAGCCCATCACGAAAGCGTTCTTTCATCCATTCTTTTTTACTGCCCACACAATTTTCACCCTTTTTATCTGAGATTGCGCAGCAAATATGTTCTTTTTCAATATTGTCTATTGTTACATCAATTATTGGCATAGGGTATAAGCCTCCGCTTTTTAACTATATTATATCCCCTGTAATATGACAAGTAGATGTCTTATTAAACTCTGTAATGATCATTTTATTTCTTAGTAATTGTCTACTAGACAAAGTCATTCTCTTCTTAGGTATAATGACCGCAGTTAGAAAAGTACATAAAATTCAATTACCTAATATCAATTAAAAATCGTTATAATAAAAAAATATGACGATTTACCATCATATTTTCTATTAAGATATAAATTAAATATTTTTATTTGAATTCCTTTATTGCCTCGCTCCATGCTTCAAGAACATTGTCTTCACCCTCAAAATAATCAACCGTATTATCTTTCATGTGAATCTGCCTGAAATTGTCTCCATAGATATTTATTTTGCCTGTATCAGGGTATTCACATACGTTAAAATCAACAGTGATGCTTAAGTCTAAATATTCACAAACATAATCCGTGTGATTATAAAGCTGATGAGCTCCCGTTTTTCCCTTTTCAAAAAATATCACATCGCCCTGTTTTACTTCGCTAAATCCATCAGGTGTTCTTAACAATGCTCTTCCGGACAATATCACAAATGTTTCTTCCGAGTTATGATGAAAGTGATATGGATAGGAAACCTTACCCGGTTCCAGCCCAACAATGCTGCCATCCATCTGCTGCGAATCCGCAAGCTCTGAAAGCCTTTTTGTATGCTTCCATATAAATTCCTCAGGTCCTCTCTGTTTATAGGCCATGTCCATTTCTTCACTTCTCATGATATAAGGCATAATATTCTCCTATGTTTTATATTCAATATTATACCAGAAGTTTTTCAATATCTTTTTTTATTTTGTCAGGTTTAACAGTGGGTGCAAATCTTGCTACGACTTCGCCGTCAGCATTTACAAGAAATTTTGTAAAATTCCATTTAATATCTTTTCCGAGCATTGCTTTTTTCTGAGACTTTAGATACGTATAAAGTTCTGATTCGTTTTCGCCGTTTACATCAATTTTTGCAAACTGAGGAAAGGTAGTTCCGTAGTTCAGCGTACAAAATTCATGTATTCCTTCATCGCTTTCAGGTGCCTGATTTGCAAACTGATTGCACGGAAAGTCAAGTATCTCAAACCCTTTGCCACTATATTCTTCGTACAGTTTTTGAAGCCCTTCATATTGCGGAGTAAAGCCGCATCTTGTCGCTGTGTTTACAACAAGCAAAGCTTTCCCCTTATAGTCGCCCAATGAAACATCGTTGCCTTGCAGATCTTTTACGTTAATATCATATAAATTCATTTTACACCTCGTTTAATTTATTACAATTGAATTGTACACAATCCTTTATTGATTGTCAAGCTTGAAATTATAAAAATATCGTGTAAAATTAAATTGAAAGCAATTATATTTAACGGAAGTGATACTATGGCAATTAATAAAGATGAAATTTTAAAGCTGGACAATCAGATTTGTTTCGCTTTTTATGTGTGCTCAAAAGAAATAATTAAAAAATATAAACCACTACTCGACCCGCTTGGTCTTACATACACAGGCTATATTGCCATGCTTGCGCTTTGGGAGCAAGACAATATTCCAGTAAAGGACCTTGGAAAAAGGCTTTATCTTGATTCCGGAACGCTGACACCCCTTCTTAAAAAGCTAGAAGCAAAAGGATTTGTAGACCGCATAAGAAGCGAAGAGGACGAAAGGACTGTAAATATCGTATTAACTGCTGAAGGAAGAAAATTAAAAAGCAAAGCAGTAGATGTTCCTCAAAGCCTGCTTTGCTCAGTTTATGATAACCAAGAAATTGATACCATAGGGGCTAAAAACCTTCTATCCTCGCTGCATGGTCTAATGGAGACTTTAAGCGAGTAGTTTATTTTATCCTGCGCATAAACGCCTGACCATATTTTTCCGGATTATGCCTTTGATATGTCGGATATCTGTCATCAAATTCAAATCCGTGTTCTTTTGGATCCCATTCTTCCTCTGCTTCACACAGTGCGTGAAACACTGATGCGTCCATTGTGTCAAAATCATAAGGAGGATGATGGAATACCACATACTTCCCTTCAGGCACAATAAAGTCCTCGAAGAAATCCGGTACTTCGCCTACATAGTCCTTCGGAAGTTCCACGCCGTAGATATAACCGCGTTTTCCGTCTTCGTAAAACCAGCCTCCTACCTGTCCATTGAAGCCTTCCTCTCCCAATATACTGGCAAGCAGTCCGCATACAGTATCGCAATCCTGCCCCTGGATTTTTTCCTGTGCTTCCCAAAACTCAAAGTATCCATCGGCATTAATGTTTTTTATACCGATAAACCTATGTTCAGGCATTACCTGTATCGCAACAGTCAAGTCTTTTTTAACATCTTTCATGATTTTTAATTCTCCCAATCCAAGATAGTAAGGGTTGTAAACATTTCGCTTTATAAGAAGCGGCAGAGGCTTCAGCCATTTCCTATACGTACTCGGATTTAGCCCGAAAGCCTTCTTAAAAGAACGTGTGAATGCTTCCTGTGATGAAAAGCCATACTTGACTGCAATATCCAATATGCGCATATCAGTGTTTCGCAAGTCAAGTACTGCCTGGCTTACTTTTCTCATTCGGATATAGTCGCGAAGCGTCATTCCTGTGTGCTCATGAAACTTCTTCGTGGCATAAAACGGCGAGTAATTTGCCTTCATAGCCACTTCTTCCAAAGTCATTATTTTTTCTAAACCATCTTCCACACAGTCAATCATTTTCTGTACGCTTTTTTCCATTTCAAGCAAAGTGAATACCTCCCTTCCAAAAGCATTTTACCAAAAACCAATCCTCAAAACCTGACTTGGATTGCTTTAAGCCGAACCTGTAATTTTTCCGCTAATATAATCCATTATACTTTGCATTTCTACTTTATAGTTTTTTTCCACAGCAAAATATGTGCAGCCCTTATTCTCACACTCCGCTCTTAATTCTTCACTCTGCCTAATATATTCTTCCATAGTTTCGGAAAACACATAACCTCTCTTTTCAATTACCCGTGCATACTTGTATGTGATATCAGGATAATTATTTTTTATATATTCGGGAGTAAAGCCTATAAACACGGATACTATATCCTGTAAATAGCTCTCATCGAAATTGTATACAAGGTGCGGCAGTATATAGCACCCTTCAACAATCACACTCTGTCCATTTTCGATATTAGTTTTTATAATTCCTTTAACAATGGGCCACATAATTTCTCCCAAAGTCCTATAATCTTGAACAGGTGAATATTTTTCCTCATCAAGACCACGGCACAAACCCATCTTAAGATGGTCCAAACTGAGATATGTAATCTTATGTTTTTCAAGCAGTTTCTGCGCAAGAAAAGTTTTCCCCGTGTGGCTCATGCCTCCGATAAGTATTATCATCATTTCCTCCAAAACTTATAAAGCAAAGCACAGCGAAACGCTGTGCCAATATAATTTAAAGCATTCTGTACTATTTTTGTTTAAACTCCGAATAAGTATATATATCAAAATGTTCCACAGTCACCGTGCCTTCCTCATGTGTTGCGATTTCAAACTGCCATGACTGGTTCTGATACCCTATACCACTTTGCGTTTCTCCCAATTCAACAATTGCGGCTGACGGATTGTCGCTTTCTTCATCTAAAAATATTATGCAGTTAAATGTTCCGTCGCTTTCCATTGCCATAAACAAATTATACCACTTATCAGTTTCAAGCATTAAGTCCCCATCAAACGTAAAAGGATTGCTTTCAGTGTATGTAAACACCAAAGGCTCCCCTTCGCTTCCGAAATAGACTCCGAAATCATTGTCGCCTAAAAAAGAAAGATAAATACCGGCAGTTGATGTCTTAAACCTAATAAAAACAGCCTGTCCGCCCAATGGCAAAGCCCCATCATATTCATCAAGACGTGTTATAAGAGGCATGTGCTCGTTCACATTGGGCACAAATGTGAATTCATACCCTCCGTCTCCCAGCTTTTTTTCTTGGATGTCTCCGAAAGAGCTTCCTTGGTTTCCATTCATATCCTCTGTCGTTTCCATGTAAATCATCTTGCCGTCGGATATAAGGTTCATAACATATTCCATATCCTTATGTACAGCTGACGGTGTCACATCAGTTTCAGCCGGAGTAGGTTCTTGAGTTGCAATCTCTTGTGTTTCTTTCACTTTAGTCGCTTCAATAACCTTTTCTGTTTCCTGGCTTGTTTCGGGAACATCCTTTTTTTCACAGGCACAAGTCAGTAGTATAAGAAAAGCAGCCAGCATTAAAGTTATACTTTTTTTATTCATATCCATATCCCCTTAGTGCAGTATTGTGAATCATTGTGTAATGTAATAATTTTGCTATAGTAACAGTATATCAGAAAACCTTTTAAATAGTATATATAACTCATCATGATATGACTCGCAGTTTTTTAACACTATCATAATATTTCTTCTGATGATTATTGCTTGCCCATGTTGTATAATATTTATACGGAGGAGATTTATGTCAATTATAATAATTCTGATTATAATGGTGGTTTTATGGCTGCTGGTAGAGATACTGTCAGTTGTTTTAAAAATGACGGGTTTGGATTTATCCAAAGCCCGCTTTCAGGTTATTTCTATAATTACGCATACGGGTTTTACAACACGCGAATCAGAGCTTATCGCACAGCATTCGGCACGCCGTAAAATAGCCAGCTGGCTGATGATTGTAAGCTATGTTGCTCAGGTGACCATCATCTCTCTTTTTGTAAACATTTTAACGCAAAATGAAAAACAGCTTTTGTCACTTGGTATATTGCTTCTTGCTGCTGTAGTTTTTGTTATGGTTCTGACACGCACAAAATATGTGTATTCAAAATTTAACCGCCTTGTGGAAAAGATGCTCTCAAAAAGGATAACGAAACAAAAAAGGAGATCAATTGACAGTATATTAAAGGTTTCTCCAGGATACGGGGTTTACGAGTTCGTTCTTGACGACGACAATCCATACTGCAACCTTTCGCTAAATGATGCAAAGCTAAACCACATGCAGATACATGTGCTGAAAGTTGAGCGCGGTGCAAAAGCAGTTGATTTTCCGGATGCAGAGTTTGTTCTTCAACAGGGCGATAAACTTGTTCTCTACGGAAATACAGAATCCGTAACACAGATTGCGCTTGGCAATTTGGATGCGAAATAATAATTCATTAATAAATTAAAAACGGCCAAACAGCCGTTTTTAATTTTGTCTTTTTTGTTTATATAAAGTTATGCTGTAATATCAATATGTAAGTTTATTTGTCTTTTCTTGTATTAATTTTAAATGGCAGATATAGCGGACAGAAATTAATAAATGCAGTTATAATAAGAACAACTCCTAAAAGACCTATCCAGCGCCAGCCGCTTTGTATAATAAATATCAAAACAATTAAAACAATTCCTAATACTATTCGAATCCATTTATCTAAATTTCCAATGTTTTTTGTCATAATAACATCATCCTTTCATTTGTTATGAACTCATGTTTTATAATTATATTATTAATCAAGAAATCCAATTTGTAAGTGATAATGTCACATATTAAAAAAGCTGCCTGAATGGCAGCAAGTTGAATTAGTTTTTCATATGTTATTAGGATATCCATTCAATAAAGAATATCAGGAAATACCCAACAAGGGCAGAAGCTAGGTTTGATACAACCGCCGCCAGTATTTTCGTTTTAACATTGTATTCTTTAATATAAGACAAATAAATAATGCATTCAGCAACAAGTATTGCTATAGATGCGATAAAGAATATGATTAATGCTGTCTGTCCTCCTAAGATAACCTGAGATACCAACAGTATGCACAAAACAAGTTGGGTAGATATTATTGTTTTTATGGCCAATCCCTCAGGTTTAGAAGATTTTATTCCAAACGCTTCTATAATCGTAAGTTTAATTAGAAAAGCTGCAAACAAACGCACAAAGAAAATCAACAAAATGCTCATCCATGGAAATATCTCTGTAACATTGCCTATGCTAGCATTTATTTCTTTGTTTCTATCGATTTCACCTATATCAAAGCGAACTTTACTATGATAGCCTCTGATTTTAATTAAATCAGAAACGATTAACTTGCCATCTCTGGTTTGAATTATTATTTTAAACTGCTTTGGCAATCCTTCTCCCCAGAATTCATGCCGTATGCTTCCATCCTCAACTATATAACCTTCAAATCCGCCTATAAACTCTTCTTCGCTGCCTGAAAGCATAGCCGGATGGTATCCTTCATTGTCCTGGTATTCAATCAGGTTTTCAACTATACTTTCTACAGTATCGCCTACAGTTCTTTTGTAATTTATATCACTATCATTTACAAGAAGGTCCAGCCAATAGTCTACAGTATCCATACCTTCTACATATATCTTCAGCGACCGTTCGGGTAACATTTCACCTTTTACAAACTGTCCGAAAATACCAACACAAACCAATATAACTAATATAATGGTTACAACATATTTCAATTTTCTTGTTTCTGTTTCTTTATACATCATAATAGAATTATTATATCATAATAATAAAAAAAAAGATTGCCAAGGAGACAATCTTTTTATAATTCATCCGGTAATTAAGCAATGCCTATAACAGAATATACTCTGTTACTTTAATTTTTCTGGCGGTTTATTGCGCAAAGTATAGCTTTAAACGATGCAGTGGTAGTATTTTTGTCCTGACCGACTCCCCAGATAACATTTTCACCGCTTATAAGCTCAATGTATGCTACAGCCTCCGCATCTTCCCCGGAAGAAAGCGCATGTTCTTTGTAATTTCCGAAGTTTATGTTTTTATACCCAACTGAAGTAAGCGCGTGATAGAAAGCCGAAATAGGTCCGTTGCCTTTGCCTTTAATCTCTTTTTCATCTCCATTTATAGAAATAACAGCACTGACCTCTACATCGCCGTTTGTGCTTTGAATAGAATAACTTTTAAGCGATATATCCTCTTTAACGTCAAAATAGGTTTTTGTGAACTGCTCCATTATTTCATTAGGAGCAAGCTCGCGGCCAACTTTGTCCGTTTCAACCTGAACAACTTTCGCAAACTCCGGATGCATTGGCTTAGGAAGCTGATAACCAAATTCCTGCTCCATGATGTAGGCAATGCCGCCTTTGCCTGACTGTGAATTTATTCGGATAATCGGCTCATACTGGCGTCCGATATCAGCAGGATCTATTGGAAGATAGGGAACTTCCCAAAACTTAGTCTCTTCCGCGTTCCAAGCCTTAAGCCCCTTGCGGATAGCATCCTGGTGCGAGCCTGAAAAAGCAGTGTATACCAATTCACCTGCATAAGGATGACGGGGAGGAACATACATTTCTGTGCATTTTTCAAACACTTCCTTGATGTGATTCATATCGTCAATTTTAAGCTCAGGATCCACTCCGCGCGAATACATATTCATAGCAAGTGTCAAAATGTCAGCATTTCCTGTGCGCTCTCCGCCTCCAAACAACGTTCCTTCCACACGGTCAGCCCCCGCAAGCACAGCAAGCTCGGTTGATGCTACACCTGTTCCTCTGTCATTGTGCGAATGGATGCTTATCAAAGTTTCTTCTCGTGCACTCATGTTATTTGCAAACCATTCTATCTGATCTGCAAATATATTCGGAGTGGACATTTCAACTGTCGCCGGAATATTTATGATGAGCTGTTTTTCTTTTGTCGGCTGTATAATGTTTGTAACCTCTTCACAGACTTCCAAAGCATAGTCAATCTCAGTTCCCGTAAAGCTTTCTGGTGAAAACTCAAAACGTATATCTGTATCGCTGTCTTTAGAAAGGTCTTTTACAAGCTTTGCGGCTTCCACTGCCATCTTAACCATTTCTTCTTTGCTTTTGCCGAAAACTACTCTGCGCTGTTCGGTGGATGTAGAAAGGTAAAAGTGTACAATAGCCTGTTTGTATCCTTCCAGAGCCTCATATGTCCTGCGGATGAGGTGTTCGCGAGACTGTGTCAACACCTGAACAGTCATGTCATCCAAAACATATCCTTTTTCAATTAAAGTACGTGTAAAGTCATAGTCAGTTTGTGACGCTGAAGGGAATGATATTTCGATTTCTTTAAAACCCATATCCGATAAAAGCTTAAAATACTCCAACTTCTTTTGAGTTCCCATAGGTGTCGGAAGAGCCTGATTGCCGTCGCGTAGGTCGACTGAGCACCATATCGGAGCTTTCGTTATGTCATTGTCCGGCCATTTTCTGTTAGGCAAGTCTACTTTGGGATAAGGTTTGTACTTTTCAAAACCCATTTTTGTTCCTCCTTTTGCGGTAAATAAAAACCCCGTCGCTCGCGCAGATTGCTCTGCAAGAGACGAAGGGGGTTTTTGTTTCTCCGCGGTACCACTCTTGTTCGTTCATCACTGAACGCGCTTTTTCGGATATCTGTTAAAATCTTTGGGATATTGTCCCTTTGATTAAAGCTTTAAATTAAAAAAGCTTCCGTCATTAAGACAGAAGCCGCTTCTAACCACTTAATAACATAAATACGGGCTTTCGCCGATATCCGCCCCATGTAACGTTGGGAATACGTCATTTACTACTTAGTTTCGCAAATGCAGCTCGCAGACGAGTTCAGATTCTTTGCCCACAGTGTCTCACACCAACCGACACTTCTCTTTGTGGCCTCCGATCCCTACTGTTTCCGGTCACAGCCTTTAATATTGATTGTCATGATATTATATATATCGAACTTTGTCAAGATTTATTTAGCTTCTTGCCATTTATAATTCGTTGTGATTAAATACATATGTTGCATATAATGTGAGTTAAATACTCATTCCAAAAGGAATATTAATGACAAAAATAAAAAACAACCTGCTGTCAATAATCTCAATCACAGTCATCCTGGCCATAACTTTGCCTATGCTGTATTATTTCGGGTTCGCAGTATTAGGCGGGGATGACTTTTTATACGGAAGAGAGACCATGCACGCCCTGCAAGACACAGGCTCATATATGAATGCTGTTAAAATAGCTTTTTCTGAGACATGGTCATCATATTTCAATTGGCAGGGCACATTTTTCAGTATATTTCTAATGTACCTTCACCCCGGAATCATCTCTCTTGCTTTATATCGCATTGTTCTCGCCCTCATCTTTATCCTGGGCATTACAGCACCTATAATCGCAGCATTTACAATAAACAAACATTATCTAAAAGCACCAAAAAAGTATGTCTGGCTTGTTCTGGCTTCATATATTTTCGTATCAACTCAATATATGCCTTCTATATATCAGGCATATTATTGGTATAACAGCGTTATTTTTTATCAGTTCACATATAGCATTGCATTTTTGTTTGTGGCCGCTTTTGTTTTTTACCGTCACACGAATAGCAAAATATTGCGTATTTTTATCTTATGCTCTCTCTTTATAATGGATATAATGATAGCCGGTTCAAATTTCCCTTTGGGCCTTGTTTTCGCAGTATGCTTCTCCGTTTATATTATTATGGCGTTTATTAAGAAATTTAAACAAAGAAAAACAGATGCAATTATTTTTGCCGTTTTTATGGCTATATTTCTGTTAAATGTACTGGCTCCTGGAAATAGCGCCCGACAGGGATCATACAGCGTAACCCCAAGCCTTTTTTCAGCCGCATATGCAAGTGTCAGAGATATGATGCTTGAAGTACCCGGATGGATAACATCCACTGTAACTGTTGGCATAATCTGTGCTGCGCTTCCCCTAAGCCGAAAAATTGTTCAAAACGCTTCGTTTAAGTTTGCGCACCCTGCGCTAGCCGGAGCTTTGCTTGTTCTGGTTCTGCTTGCTCAGTACTTTCCGGTGGAATACGGATTGGGCAGCAAAGGCCCTGAAAGGGTTGAAAACTTAAGGTTTATGACTGCTACATTGGGTATTTGGCTGTTTTTTATAAATATGTTCGGTTATAATAAAGATAAAGAGCAGCCCGTTAACAGATATATCGCAATGGTTTTAGCCTTGGTTTTTCTCGCAATGCCTCTAAACACCATAGGAATAAATCAATTTACATCATACAAAATGGCGGATCAGATAACAGGCGGACAGCTTGACAAGTTCAGCAAAGTAATCTCCAGTGAGCTTAGCCAGCTGGAGGACACCCAAAGCCGTGATCCGGTTTACTATGGTGACCATGTGACAAACGAGTTTCTGCATCCCGATATAACATTTTGGTTTTATTCGGGAATATGGGATTATTATAGAAAAGTACCAAAACGGGATTAATTCTGAAATTTATTAGTTAGGTCTATTATGAGCAAAATTTATATGGCTCGACAGCCAATCTTTAAAAAAAATAATAAGCTCTACGGATATGAACTTCTATACAGAAAAAGCGAAAATAATTTCTTTGAAGGAACAGATGACGATCAGGCCACAGCAAGCCTTCTTGATGACTTTTTCTTTATGGAATTTGAAGATATGACCGACGGCAAATTCGGCTTTGTAAATTTTTCGCGCAACTTGCTTTTGGATGAAGTTCCTAAAATGCTTTCAAAAGATCTCTTAATCGTAGAAATTTTGGAAAGAGTCACGATAGATGAAGAAATACTAAACATTTGCAAAGACCTTAAAGAAGCAGGTTATACTCTTGCAATGGACGACTTCATTTTTTCAAACGCCAATCCATTGTATAAAGATTTAATTGAAATTGTTGATATTATAAAAGTTGAGTATTCTAACAGTAACCTGTCTGAACAGATACAGCTGATAAATAAATACCGTGGAAGAATCTCATTTCTCGCAGAAAGGGTTGAAACAAGGGAAGATTATATCACTGCGCAAAATCTCGGTTATACGCTTTTCCAAGGCTATTTTTTCAGTAAGCCAGTTATGCTTAACGCCAAAAACATCGGCACTCTTCCCGGAAACCTCGTCGCTATCCTAAATGATTTATCCAGCCCTGAGCCGGATATGAACGAGCTGGCTGATAAATTCAGAGCGGATGTTGAGCTGGCTTACAAACTTTTAAAACTTGTAAACTCAGTCTATTACGGGGTTTCATACAATATAAAATCAATCCACCATGCACTTGTTCAGATCGGCCCAAAAGAAATCTCAAGATGGATAAACATAATGATTTTAAAAGGCGTTCAAAATGTCGAAAATCAGGAACTTATAAACACATCTCTAGTTCGGGCGAGAATGCTTTCTCTTCTTGCAAAAGAAAAAGGCGAAAAGAAGCTGGAAGCGGAATATTTTCTTGTCGGGTTGTTTTCAGCCATAGATATACTTTTAAACCGAGACATGCAGAGCATTCTTTCAAAGCTGCCGTTTGATGACAACATAAAATCAGCCTTGCTTGGCGAAAATAATGAGCTGAAAAAAGCATTGGATATAATGACAGCATTTGAACAAATAAACTATGAAATAATAGATGAATACTTATATTCCATAGGATTAAACAGAGAAATATTCATGCGGCTTTATGTGGATGCCTTAAAATGGAGAAAAACCATTCCACAGAACTAATTTAACTCCTATCCTTAATTATCATTTATTTCTGTTTTTTTTATTTGAATTTTTCCTTGTTTTCGCTTTACTTCTTGACTGTTGAGAAAGTTTCTCCCGATTATCTTCCGGCGGAACCAGATACTTTCCGCCAAAACCAATTAAGTCTTGTCTGCCTGTACGAATCAGAGCCTTTCTTACAAGATCATAATTCTTTTTCAGGTTATACTGCAAAAGAGCCCTCTGCATTCTCTTTTCCTCACCTTTTGGAATATATACCTTTTGCATATTCCTCGGATCAATTCCCGTATAATACATACACGTCGAAAGCGTACCAGGTGTCGGATAAAAATCCTGCACCTGCTCGGATGTAATATTCATATCCCGCATAGCACACGCCAGTTCAACTGCCGCATTCAGGTCGCTTCCGGGATGCGATGAAATAAAATACGGTACAAGGTACTGTTTTTTGTTCAGCTTTTTGTTCGCTTCATCAAACAATTTCTTAAACCGCTCAAAAACATCTCCCGAAGGTTTTCCCATAAGTTTGAGCACGCGTCTATTTACATGCTCCGGAGCAACCTTTAAGTGTCCGCTTACATGGTATTTTGCAAGTTCATATATAAATTCTTTTGCGTTTTTATCCAGAAGCAGATAATCATACCTAATTCCCGACCTAATGAAAACTTTTTTAACTTTAGGAAGTTTTCTGAGCTTTCTAAGCAGGGTAAGGTAATCGCTGTGGTCTACTTCGAGCTGGCCGCACGAAACAGGGGACAGGCATTGCTTGTGGGCACAAACACCACGCTCAAGCTGCTGCGCACACGCGGGACATCTGAAGTTCGCGGTAGGCCCTCCTACATCATGTATATATCCTTTAAAGCTTGGCCTTTCGGTAAGAATTTTAGCTTCCCTGATTATCGATTCATGACTTCTAGCAGAAATTATCCTTCCCTGATGGGAATTTATCGAACAAAAAGAACATCCTCCGAAGCATCCGCGCGAACTCGTTATCGAAAACTCCACTTCACTAAGTGCGGGAACTCCGCCAGACTTTTCATACATTGGGTGATAAGCCCTCTCATATGGTAGTTCATATACTCTGTCCAGTTCCTTCTGATTAAGAGGCATCTGAGGCGGATTCTGTGCAACATATTTTCTGTGCTGCTTTTGTACAACAGTACGCCCGTTTACGGGATCCAGTTCAGCATGAAATGCAGTATATGCTTTTGCAAAAGCTGTGCCATTGTTCTTTACCTCGTCAAAATCCGGCAATAGTACATCTTCTGCTCCGGGTTCGTCAACGAAGTTGCAAGTGCCTTTAACACCTTTAATTGAACCCAGAGGAACTCCGCGAGACAAAAGCTTTGCAACTTCCACTATAGATTTTTCACCCATACCGTATATGAGCATGTCCGCACCCGAATCCTCCAATATCGAGCGCTTCAGTTTGTCGGATATATAATCATAGTGAGCAAACCGCCTGAGCGACGCTTCTACTCCGCCTATGATTATAGGAACATCCTTGTATATGCTTTTTATTTTGTTACAGTATGCAATGGTTGTATGGTCAGGGCGCATTCCGGCTTTGCCTCCGGGTGCGTACGCATCTTCTTTCCTGCGTTTTTTGTTAACAGTAAAGTGGTTTACCATTGAATCCATATTGCCGGCCGACACTAAAAAAGCCAGCTTCGGCTTCCCAAATTCCTTAAAGCTATTAGGATTGTTCATATCCGGCAGAGGCATCATGGCAACACGAAATCCGGCATCTTCCAAAACACGCGATATAATTGCATGGCCGAAACTCGGGTGATCCACATATGCTTCGCCAAATGCGAACACAAAGTCCGGAGCATCCCAACCCATAGCATTCATTTCTTTATTAGTTGCAGGTAAAAACATGTGGCTATTATACACCATAAAACGTTAATAATAAAAAACCTTTATATTATTTATACCGTTTGTAAATTATGTTATACTCAAAAAGCAAATAACAAAGATGAGAAGTTTATGATAAAGTCTGTTTGGATTTCATTTAAAGAAAAAAACACAGCCTTTAAAATATTTTTTATAATATTTTCACTGGCTTTTACAAAAAGCATTTTTATTGCTCCATTTTCGCGCGCAAAAGGACTATGGGGCATTCTCCTCGGTATACTTTTATCTGCGGCAGTTTTTTTAATTTGCTTAATAACAATATATCTGCTAAACAGCGTGAGCTGGAAGCACTCAAAAACCAAGGTAAAAAAAATCAGACTGTTTCTTTATATGCTTCCAACTATATTTATAAGCACAGCATTGCTTCTGGTGTTTCGCCCGGGCATCATGTCATGGGACAGTATGTATATCTGGGAAACAGCATTGCATAATGAATACTCAAGCCTGCATCCCATTACCTATGTTCTTTTTATCCACCTTGTGCAAGGTGTTGTGAAAAGCCCATGGCTTGTAATTACAATACAGTTTGTTTATTCCGCATTCGCCTTTGCATTCATATCTTATACATTTGAAGGCTTCGGATTAAACAAAAAGCTCTGCTTGCTTGTTTCCATAGTTTTAGCAATATATCCGGTTCATGCATATCAGAACGTAAGCATGCTAAAAGATGTTCCTTATATGATGTCACTTGTTATATTAAGCACTCTTGTTCTTAAAATAATGGTCGAAGACAAATTTTCCATAATGTCTGCAATAGCGATTGCAATTGTTTCGCTTGTTGCTCTTTTTTCAAGACACAACGGTCTTTTTTCCATACCATTGACACTGATTATTTTAACTTTGTATTTTATTATCAGTAAAAAGAAATCATTTGCAATTAAATCATTGGTTGTTGCCGCAGCTGTAATTCTGGCATTTTTCGGAACAAATAATGTAATAATAAAATCTCTGGGAAACAGATACTGGCAGCGTTCTTCAACGTCCGACATATTGATGATGCCAACCTCGCAGCTAAGCTATACAATTGATAAAAACTATGTAAATCTGACAGATCACCAAAAGGAGCTTGCATATAAATATCTTCAAGTGGATTATATCTTCTTTCAAAGCCAAAATATTGGCAATTGGGAATTTAACAACAGATATCTTGAAAGCCTGAACGTGGATACGATATCTGCAGACAGAAAAGGATTTATATCTTTCTATCTCGAAATGCTAAAGAGCTATCCGATGGATATGATTAAAGAATATGAGCAGATTACAGGAATAATATGGGCAACTCCCAACTATGGATATACATTGGTAAAAAACATTGGAGTACCCACCGAATATCCGGACATAGGTCTTGAAACTGACTACATCTTCCCCAAATTAGCAGAGTTGTTAAATCAGGATATAAAAATAGTTTTTTGGCTTAGACCAGCATTATGGCTGATGCTGTCATTATATTTATTGTTTATTTCAAAGAAACGCCATGGGTTTATGGGGCTTATTGTCATGCTTCCGATGCTGGCAAACGCAGCTGGATTCCTGTTCGGAACACCTGCACAAAATGTGCGCTATTTTTACTGCAATTTCTCATGCTTTGTAATAACTCTGCTGTTTGCTCTTATGTCATCTAAAACATCTGTTTTTAACAAGGAGGAAAGAGAAAATGATTGATACAATATGGCCGGTAAGGCTTAACGAAAGAAAAGACAAGCTTCTTCTAATAGATCAAACTCTCCTTCCAAATAAAGAAAAAATACTTGAGCTATCAGATATAGATGACATTTGGGAATCAATAAAAATGCTTCGTGTAAGAGGCGCTCCCGCTATAGGAGTTGCTGCAGGTTTTGCTATGTATCTTGCTGCAAAAAACTCAAAAGCTAAGGTTTATGAAGACCTGGAAGCTGATTTTATAAAAGCCAAAAAATATCTTGCTACGAGCCGTCCGACTGCAGTAAACCTTTTCTGGGCTCTGGACAGAATGCATGACAGACTGAAATCGGAAACTAGAAAACCAACTGATGATATAGTTTCCTGTCTGTTGGATGAAAGTGAGAAAATATTAAAAGAAGACCGCGCAATGGGTAAAGCAATAGGCGAATACGGATTGTCTCTTCTTAGTCCCGGTATGGGGCTTTTAACACATTGCAACGCAGGCGCATTGGCTACATCAGGATATGGAACAGCATTGGCTCCGATGTATGTTGGGCAGGACAGAGGATACGGCTTTAAAGTGTTTGCAGATGAAACAAGGCCTCTTCTGCAAGGTGCAAGGCTAACAGCATACGAGCTTCAAAAAGCTGGAGTAGATGTAACAATTATATGTGACAATATGGCATCTCTTGTAATGAAACAGGGCAAGATAGATGCTGTTTTGGTCGGATGCGACAGAGTGGCAGCAAACGGCGACGCAGCGAACAAAATCGGTACGTCAGGAGTAGCAATCCTCGCAAAAGAATACGGAATACCATTTTATGTGCTCGGCCCTACATCAACAATCGATTTTAGTGCAAAAACAGGTGATGATATTGAAATCGAACAAAGAGACGGAGAAGAAATCTCAAACGGATTCGGCAAAAGAACAGCCCCTGAAAATATTAAAACCTACAATCCTGCATTTGATGTAACAGATGCAAAATACATAACGGCAATTATCACAGAAAAGGGCATTCTGTATCCTCCATATAAAGAAAAAATAGAAAAGCTGTTAAAATAAAAAAGAGCTGTCAAAACAGCTCTTTTAAAATATTTATTTATTCCAAAATACGTGCAAATATCATTCTTCCTGCTGATGTCTGAAGCGAGCTTGTCACTTCTACATCCAGCTCTTCGCCTATCCTGTTTTTAGCATCGGAGACAACTATCATAGTACCATCCGGCATAAACGCAACTCCCTGCATCTGCTCTTTGCCTTCCTTTACTATTTTGACAAGCATCCTCTCGCCGGGCAGCGCTACAGGCTTTACTGCATTTGCAAGATCATTTACATTGAGCACCTGAACACCCTGCACCTCTGCAACTTTATTGAGATTATAATCATTGGTCACAACAAGTGCATGCATTTTCTGAGCCAGCCCTATAAGCTTTGCATCCACTTCCTGTATCTCGGGAATATCCTCATGGGTTATCTCCACTTTTATCTGACTCAATCCCTGCATTTTCGCAAGTATGTCAAGCCCGCGCCTGCCTCTTCCGCGCTTTAGGTCATCTTCCGAATCAGCTATATGCCTAAGCTCGGTCAGCACAAAATCCGGAACAATCATCTTGCCTTCCAAAAAGCCCGTTAAAGCAATGTTGTATATTCTTCCGTCAATAATCGCACTGGTATCAAGCAGCTTTAAGCTGTGTTTGCCGGAGATGCCCGTACCGTCTTCTCTTCTTCTTTTAACAGAAAATATGCTAGTTATTTCATCTCGCTTTGTAAGCCCTATTGAAATACCCATATAGCCCAGAACCAAATAAAGCATTGCAGACAGGGGAAGAATAAACCACTGTATATCATCCGGCAGTATCTGCAGAAGTCTTGTTAACAGATATGCTATGAACATACCAATAATAAGCCCTGCCACAGCCGAGACCATATCAAGTGTGGGAACATCCTTCAGTTCTTTTTCCATTTTGATGAGCCATTCTGCAAATGCCGGTGATAATAAATAAAATATAAGTCCGAATACAGCAGCCACAGCCAGCATAATCAACAATACAGCCCATGACATAAGCACCTGCGAAAAGCTCTGGAATCCAATTCTGACAGCTAAAGCATCTGCCAGGAAGTAGACTCCGAATCCCACTCCCACACCTACAACCGTCATAACAGTTCTCATAAGTACTTTGAATTTTTTCACACATACCTCCTAAAAAACAATATTCAAAGCTTCGCTCAAAGAAGCAACACCAATGATATTTACACCCTTAATATCTTTAATATCGCCCGTGTTTCTTTTAGGCAAAACAATATTTTTAAATCCACATCTTACAGCCTCGCTGATTCTGACATCCGCTCGGCTTACAGGCCTTACTTCTCCTGTGAGGCCTATCTCTCCGAACACAGCAGAGTCAATGCCTAAAGGCTTGTTTTTAAATCCTGAAGCAACAGCAAGAGCAAGCGCCAAATCTGCCGCAGGTTCTGCTATCTTCATTCCGCCCGCAGCATTGACATACACATCCTGATCATAAATCTGCATACCCATCTTTTTTTCAAGTACAGCAAGCAGCAAAACCATTCTGTTATAATCCACACCGCTTACCTGCCTTCTGGGAGCCGCAAACGCTGTCTTTGACAAGAGAGACTGTATTTCAACCAGCATTGGTCGGGTTCCTTCCATGGAAACCGCAACGCACGAGCCTGCTGTTTCAGTCATACGCGTCTCAAGAAGCATCATGCTGGGATTTATAACTTCTTTCATTCCAGATTCCAGCATTTCAAACACGCCAATTTCATTTGTTGAGCCAAATCTGTTTTTCTTAGTACGAAGCATACGATAGGCATGGTTTGCATCTCCTTCAAAGTATAGCACCGTGTCTACCATATGTTCAAGCACCATCGGTCCCGCTATTGATCCGGATTTTGTTACATGTCCCACAAGAAATACGGGGTAACCTTCCTCTTTTGCAAGCCTCATAAGCATAGCAGCGCATTCGCGCACCTGCGAAACACTTCCCGGTGCAGATGTCATCTCGCTTTGATACATAGTCTGTATAGAATCAATAATTACAACCGACGGGCTTATCTGTCTGATGCTTTCAATAACAGATAATATGTCCGTTTCACATAATATCATTATATCATCGTTGTCTACACCGATTCTCTCGGCGCGCAGCGCCACCTGCTTTGCAGACTCTTCTCCTGAAACATAAAGCGCTTTTTTACCATCATGTGTCAGCTTATCAGTTGCCTGAAGCAATAGTGTAGATTTGCCGATTCCCGGATCACCGCCTATTAAAACAAGGCTGCCTTCAACCACACCTCCGCCAAGTGTTCTGTCAAACTCCTTTATACCCGTTTTTATACGACTGGTTTCTTCCTTTGAGACATCCTTAAGCTTGTGCGGTTTGTTTTTTATCACAGAAACCTGCCTGCCAGATGGGTTTTTACTTGCTTTCGGCTGCTCAACCATAGTGTTCCAGCTTCCGCATGCAAGGCATTTTCCCATCCATTTTGGACTTTCATTTCCGCATTGTGTGCAATAAAAAATCGTTTTATCCTTTGCCATCAGTCAATGCCTCCAGGATAAAGCTCATCATCTGTTAATATTTTAAAACGCAAAACATCTTTTTCGGAATCTGCACTCAAGTTATACCAAACCACAGTTCTTTCAGTTACCGAAGGAAGCATCCCTCTTTCATCAGGTGATGTAAGCCTGCAGAACTCTTTTGTAGCAATAACATATACCCATACTGCCTGATCCTTGCCAAACACAACAATACCGTCACCGATGGAATACGTCGTTACACCAGTTGATATAATCTCAGGCTCTTCTCCGACTCTTCCTACATAAAGATTTGACATGGGTGACTTATTGGAATCCAGCCAGACAAAAACATCGCCGTTATATAGCGGTTCATGAACGTAGGTTCCGGGAGTGTAGTATTGAGGTTCGGAAAACGCTCCCGTTTCATCTGTTTCAAGACTCAGATAGTATATTGCGGATTTTTCACCGTTTGCCTTGTCTTCTTCTGTCTGAGTCGGGTCTCTGTCCGCCCAAACTATTGTGTTTTCATATACACACGGCGAAGATACCCCGTATGTCGCTTTGTCTGTAAATGTGTGTATCGGCAGAAACTCCTGAACTTCAAGGTCCAGCATTGAAAGCCTGTCTTCAGTGTCTGACACCTGTTCCATCCACACCAGTAAATCGCCATATAGATTAAGCTTTGGCTGTCCTTCCTTGAATGATTGGAGCTTTGAAATCTTTCCGGTTGAGCGGTTCATAACCATAATATAGTTTTTTAAACCGTGGTCTGTTTCCAGCCATACAAGCCACTTATGATTAACCCTTGTCTCGTAATACTCCCCGGCATATATTTTACTTTCTGAAATTAGCGTCTCTTCTCCTGTATCAAGGTTATATAAATACAGCTTTGAAAGAACATCACTGCCTACATACAAGCTTCCTGTTCCGGCCGAAAATAATAGTTCTGTGTCATAAATACCGGGGATATTTATCTGTTTTTCTTTAAACTGTATATCCCGCGAACCATAACTGATATCTCGGATTACAGCAGGATCCGGCGTAACATCTTCATAAGTTGTTTCCGTGTTCTGCTGTTTTCTCTCTCTTGGAATCTGTGTGTTTATAGGCGTAGCTTCTTCCTGTTTTTTAACTTCAACAAAACCTATCTGTTTTTCCATAATTGCCTGAATGCCGAAGTATATTCCGACAACAATCCCAACACCCACTACAATCATAATCCCAAGCTTAATAAAATTATTTCTTATTTCCTTGCTGACATAATTTTTGTTAGGCTGGATTCGGCCGGTTTCAGTTTTCTTCTCAGATACAGGCGCTCTTTTTATTGCCTTTTCCTTATTCCCATGCAATAAATCCTTTTTATTTATATCCTGTTTTGTTATATCTTGTT
Organism: Christensenellaceae bacterium; assembly: GCA_963677605.2. Taxonomy (GTDB): domain Bacteria; phylum Bacillota; class Clostridia; order Christensenellales; family UMGS416; genus JAGLOK01. The sequence goes on from CAXXDX010000007.1 coordinate 29,532, forward strand.
TTGGTTTTTTATTCTCATGCTTTACTGCTGACGGAGCTGCATCATCTTTCTTTTTTGTTGTTTGCTGCTTTATAAATGATGCAGTTAATTTAGATTTCTTTGCATGTGATGCTTTTTTCCTGGAAACCGATATGTCCCTTGTTTCCTGACTTTCTTTTTTAATTAACTTATTTGTATCCGTTGATTTACGAGCAGTATCTGTTTTAGCATTTTTTTCACGCAAAACCTCTCCTGCAGCACTGTTTGCAGAAGTTTTAATATTTGTTTTATTGTTTTTAGACGTTGCTGATCCGGATTGTGCCGATCCTCTTCTGGAACGCTGCTGTCCGGCAGAAGTGTTTCTCCTTCTGGAACTCGAATCACTGCTGTCTGTTGTTCTTCTAGGCATTGGACCCTCAATAAGATAAATAATATCACTGTATTATATCATATAATTTAGTGTACTAAATACCCTGCCTTTCTAGTTAACAAAATTTTCATGTTTATTTCTCAATGAGTTCATTGAGTTGCGATTAATGAATAATCGTAATATACTGATTTTTAAGATACAAATTATTAAATATAAGGGGTAAAAAATGATAGATCCAAGATTAAAAACATTATCATACAACTTGATAAACCACTCGTGTAAGCTTAAAGAAGGAGAAAATGTATTAATTGAAATTTTCGGCGAACACTTTGAGATTGCAAACCTGCTTATTGCGGAAGCCTACGCAGCTGGTGCAAACCCATATGTAAACCTTCTTAACAGCTCTGTAATGCGCGCACAGCTTATGGGTGCTACTAAAGAAAACATGAGCCTTATCGCAGGAATCGACGCTGACATGATGAGCAAAATGGATGCATACATCGCAGTCCGCGGCGGCGACAACTCTTCTGAACTTTCGGATGTTCCTTCTGACAAGATGGAAATATATACATCAGAATATCTACAGAAAGTACACGGTCAGATAAGAGTGCCGGACACCAAATGGGTTGTTCTTCGCTACCCTTCAGCTTCAATGGCTCAGCAGGCTGATATGTCAACCGAAAGCTTTGAAGACTACTACTTTGATGTATGCTGCCTCGACTATTCCAAAATGGGCAAAGAAATGGAAAGCCTTATCGCGCTTATGGATAAAACAGACAAGGTTCATATAAAAAGCCCGGGAACAGATCTCACATTTTCAATAAAAGGTATCGACACCGTTCCTTGTGCCGGAGACTTAAACATACCGGATGGAGAGGTTTTCACAGCACCTGTAAAAGAGTCTGTAAACGGAACGCTTTCATTTAACACTCCGTCACTTTTTAAAGGCACAACCTTTGAAAACATTACCTTTGAATTTAAGGACGGAAAAATAATAAAAGCAGACGGCAACTTCCCGGACAAGATCAACAGCATTTTGGACACAGACGAAGGTGCACGCTACATTGGCGAGTTTGCAATAGGAGTAAATCCTTATATAACAAAGCCGATGAAAGACACTTTGTTTGATGAGAAGATTGCAGGCTCCATCCACATCACTCCCGGCCGATGCTACGATGAAGCAAACAACCATAATAAATCCGCAATCCATTGGGATTTAGTATTGATTCAAACACCGGAATTTGGCGGCGGCGAAATATACTTTGACGATGTTCTTATAAGAAAAGATGGAATGTTTGTCATTCCCGAATTAAAAGGACTTAATCCTGAAAATTTGATGTAATAAGGAATCAGCATGAAAAACATAGTTATAACAGGGAGCACGCGGGGCATCGGCCTTGCAATGGCTGAAGAGTTTTTAAAAGCAGGCTGTAATGTTACTGTTTCAGGAAGAGGCGAAACCTTTCCCGAGATTTTATCATCCAGGCTTAATAATTATTCAGCTCAATATGTCTATATAAAATGTGATGTGCAGAAAAAAAGCGAAATTATTGAACTTTGGGAAAAGTCATCACAAAAATGGGGCAAAATTGATATTTGGATAAATAACGCCGGAATGAACTCTCCCTATGTTATGTCCTATGAAACTGACGAAGAATATGTTGAAAATATTGTAAACACAAATATTGAAGGAATGATTTTCGGTTCTCAGGTTGCAGCAGAAAATATGCTAAAGCAAGGCTCAGGCGCAATATACAGCATGGAAGGCTTGGGCTCCAATGATATGATTCAGGAAAAAACCATCATTTACGGAACCACAAAGCGAGCACTTACATATTTTATGAGAGGCCTTGCCAAAGAGCTTAGCGGAACAAACGTAATAGCCGGAAGGCTTTCACCCGGCATGATGCTAACTGATTTTATCACTAAATCACCTGATGGCGAGCAGGCTGCTATATATAAAAGCGAAAGCTTTAAAAGAGCTTTTAACATACTTGCAGATAAACCGGAAACTGTTGCTAAGTTTTTTATTCCAAAAATACTCGCAAATACAAAAAACGATTGCCATATAATGTGGCTGACTAATTTAAAAGCAGCATGGAGATTTATGACTGCAGCCTTTAGAAAAGACAGGCTTATTTAAAAATATTTAAACAAGCTGTTGACAAAAATTAAAAATTGGTTTAATCTGCTATTAATATCAAAACTTTCGATTAAGAATAGTAGGTTCGAAAATCACCTTTAAGAGAGCTTCATGCGGTGGGAATGAAGCAGGCGGATTCGGATTGAATGGGCTTATGAGGGTGAAAGCGAAAAGTGATGAGTAGCTTTCAACGGGCTTCACCCGTTACAGTGAAACCATATGTTTGTATGGACCAAAGTGAACTTGGCAGCCTCAGCAGTCAGTTAATCAGGGTGGCACCACAGGAGATACGCTCTTGTCCCTATTTTAGGGACAAGAGCTTTTTTATTTAAGACCAGAACAGTATGAGATTAGAAAAGGAGAGAATTATGCTTCAAAAAAACGTAGACTTTGCAACTTACACCAAAACAACTCCCAATAAAGACGGTTTCTTCGGCACATACGGCGGTGCCTTTATACCTCCGCAGCTTGTGGATGAGTTCAAAAACATTTCAGAGGCTTATCAGACAATCTGCAAAAGCTCAAAATTCATCAGTGAGTTAAGACGTATAAGAAAAGAATTTCAGGGAAGACCGACACCCACATATCATTGCGAACGTCTTTCAAACTCAATAGGCAAAACACAGATTTATCTTAAAAGGGAAGACTTAAACCACACAGGCGCACACAAATTAAACCACTGCATGGGTGAGGGGCTTCTTGCAAAATATATGGGCAAAAAGAAAATAATCGCAGAAACAGGCGCAGGACAGCACGGCGTGGCCCTCGCAACAGCTGCTGCATTTTTCGGACTTGAGTGCGACATATACATGGGCGAAGTGGATATCGCAAAGCAGGCACCGAACGTTGCCCGCATGAAACTTTTAGGCGCAAGAGTTATTCCTGCCAGCCACGGACTTAAAACACTTAAAGAAGCTGTTGATGCAGCATTTGAAGCTTATATAGGCGAATTTGAAGATGCAATGTACTGCATTGGCTCGGTCGTAGGCCCGCATCCATTCCCAATGATGGTGCGCGACTTCCAGACAGTTGTCGGCATCGAAGCTCGTGAGCAGTTTATGGATATGACAGGCGAACTTCCAGATGCAGTGGTCGCATGCGTTGGCGGCGGCTCAAACGCAGCCGGTATCATGACAGCGTTCTTAAATGATCCCGTTGAGCTTTACGGAGTAGAACCAATGGGAATAGGCGAAAAGGTCGGAGAGCATGCAGCAAGCATTACATTCGGAAGCGAAGGAGTAATGCACGGCTTTAACTCAATAATGCTTCAGTCACAGAAAAAAGGCGAGCCGGATCCTGTTTACTCAATAGCAAGCGGACTTGACTATCCGTCAGTAGGTCCGGAACACGCATATCTTCACGATATCGGCAGGGTAAACTACAAATCAGCATCCGATGACGAAGCACTTGACGCATTCTTTAAGCTTTCAAAACTTGAGGGAATAATCCCAGCTCTTGAAAGCGCTCACGCTATAGCATATGCCATGAAGCTTGCAAAAGAGATGGACACAGGTTCTATACTTGTAAACTGCTCAGGCAGAGGCGACAAGGATTTGGATTACGTTCTTGAAAAGTATGGCGACAGACTATAACATAATTTGATTTGAAAAATTAACAAACAGAGCGCATACCAAAGGATAAACCGGTATGCGCTTTTTGTTGCGCTGCAATAAGGTGTATAATTAAAGAAGTATAAACCAAAGTTTTTTAAAAAGAGGCACACTCATATGAAAAAAAGGCTAAAAAATTATTTGTTGTATATTGATAATATAAATATTGCACAACTGTCCGCTGACCAAAAAGAATCCCTGCGCAAAGATATGCTGGTACAGATAAGTTTTTTTCAGCACGAGCGATTGGTTCACCTTATAGTTACAATGACATTTGCAATACTTACAACTCTGTCATTTCTAGGCTGCCTTGCCTGGCCCAATATTTTTCCTTTTTTATTGGTATGGCTATTTACTGCCTTATTGATACCATACATAATCCATTACTACACTTTGGAAAACGGCGTACAAAAGCTATACAAATATTATGACAAAATAAAAGAACCGCAAGAAGTTGCTCCCAACGGTTCTGTATAAATCAGATAATATCAATAAATGTGCTTAGTAATCGTACTGAGATTTTCCCGAAAGCGGGTCATAGGCCACACCATCAATCCTTACTTCAAAGTGAAGGTGCGCTCCACGAGAAACACCCGTTTTTCCCGAAAGCGCAATCAAATCGCCTTTTTTAACTTTATCACCTTTTTTAACCAAAAGCTGGCTGCAGTGTCCGTATCTTGTTTCAACGCCGCCGTCGTGTTTTATCCTTATATACAAACCGTACCCCGTTCCTGTTCCCGAAAAGTGGACTATCCCATCTGCACTAGCATAAATAGGAGTGCCAACTGACGCCCTTAGGTCTATCCCTTTGTGAAACTTTGATGCACCGGGAATCCCAGTGTCCCGCGGTCCAAATGGACTGGTAACCGTATAGCTTCCCGAAAGCGGAATAGCAATTTTGCCTTCGGTTGCAAGTGTTAGCTCCTTCGGAACAGATTTTGTTCCACGCTTTACAACACGTGTCACAGGCTCTACTAAAATATTTTCCTCAAGCAAATTGTATTCCACTTCAATGCCGTTTATATAGGTTATTTCTGCCTTTACACGTGCTTCTCCGTTTGAGCCTTCCACCAACACTTCTTTTTCTGTGGTAAATTTAGTGTTATCGTCAATATACTCAACTTCGCACTCAACTTCCTGCACCCTGTCTATAACCTCAGTATATTTTATACTGAGTGAATTTTTTGGAACGACAACCGCAAGCCTGTCACCGGGATAAATTTTGTCTTCATCCGATAAATTGGGATTTGCAATTTTTATATCCGATACTTTTACATTGTATTTTCTTGCTATTCTTGAAAGCGCATCTCCTGTTACGACGATGTGATACTGCATTTCAACACCCGGGCCGATTGTAAGGTTGTGAAGCGCTGTTTCCTTGTCTATTATATCTCCAAAGTTAGCTGCTCCCTGCTCAACGCGAACTTCCTCAACGAAAGAGACATCGCTGTATGTTGCTCCGTTACTCGGAGATTCATAAGGTGCTGTAGCTTCCGCCAAAACCCAGTCAGCTTCCTCCTGAGATGAAACCACAGCAGCTTCCCAGTCATTTATATATATTATCGTTGCCAACACTTTTACTTTAATTGAACTTTGTATCATGTTGGTAAAAACATCAGCAGGGCAGATGTGATTGGCTGTAGTCTGCACCTGTTTATATTCTATTTCCAATTGGTCTGTTACTTTCATTCCGTATGCATCTGCAAATTCCGAACGAACATTCTGAAGGTACATGTCCACTTCCTCAGGGCTGTCTACAATGCCAACACTCTTACCGCATAGCAAAACTTCATAGCCAATTGAATACTGTGCTTTTGTAGAGTTTGGTATGACTATCGCTAATGCCACAACCAAAACAACCACCAAAGCTCCCACCGTTGCGATTTTTGGCAGTGTAAAAAAACTCTTTTTTGTGGCTGGCTGCTTTGGTCTGTCCGGTATAGCGAGCTTTTTATAGTGCTTCTGGCTGTATCTCGGGGCTCTGGTCCTTCTCGAAGCATTCTTATTGTCAGGATTATGATATTGCATACTTATCCTCTTAATGTGATTTAATGGTAATGTAATTGTAACATATATGAGATTTAATGTAAATTAATTTTAATATATTAAAGTAGACAAAAAAAGAGCTCTTTGCATAAGAGCTCTTCATTATTTTTACTAAAAATGCTTAGTATTCGTATTGTGATTTTCCCGAAAGCGGGTCATAAGCAACACCGTCGATTCTTACTTCAAAGTGAAGATGTGCGCCCGAGGATACGCCTGTACTTCCCACAAGAGCAATTAAATCGCCTTTTTTAACCTTATCGCCTTTTTTAACCAAAAGCTGGCTACAATGACCGTATCTCGTTTCAACTCCGCCGTCATGCTTTATTCTTATATACAGCCCATAACCTGTTCCTGTTCCGGAAAAGTGGACTGTCCCGTCTGCACTTGCATAAATAGGTGTGCCTGTAGGAGCCGCTAAGTCAATTCCCTTATGGAATGTTGAAGCGCCGGCTATACCTGTGTTTCTCGGACCAAATTTACTGGATATTCTGTATGTCCCCGATTTAAGCGGTATCGCCATATTTCCTTCTGTTGCCAGCGTCAGTTCTTTTGGAACAGACTGTGTACCACGCTTTACAACGCGAGTCACAGGCTCTACAAGAACATTCTCTTCGAGAACGTTATATTCCACTTCGATTCCGTTAATATATGTTATCTCAGCCTTTACTCGGGCTTCGCCGTTTGAGCCTTCGACCAACACTTCTTTTTCTGTGGTAAATTTAGTGTTATCGTCAATATACTCAACTTCGCACTCAACTTCCTGCACCCTGTCTATAACTTCTGTATACTTAATGCTTAGTGAATTTTTTGGAACGACAACCGCAAGCCTGTCACCCGGGTAAATTTTATCTTCATCAGAAAGGTTTGGGTTTGCAATCTTTATATCCGAAACTTTCACATTATACTTTCTTGCTATTCTGGAAAGAGCATCTCCCGTTACGACGATGTGATACTGCATTTCAACACCAGGTCCGATTGTAAGGTTGTGAAGCGCTGTTTCCTTGTCTATTATATCTCCAAAGTTAGCTGCTCCCTGCTCAACGCGAACTTCCTCAACGAAAGAGACATCGCTGTATGTTGCGCCGTTGCTCGGAGATTCATAAGGTGCTGTAGCTTCCGCCAAAACCCAGTCAGCTTCCTCCTGAGATGAAACCACCGCAGCTTCCCAGTCATTTATATATATTATCGTTGCCAACACTTTTACTTTAATCGAACTTTGTATCATGTTGGTGAAAACATCAGCAGGGCAGATATGATTGGCTGCCGTCTGAACCTGTTTATATTCAATTTCCAATTGGTCGGTAACCTTCATTCCGTAGGCGTCTGCAAATTCCGAACGAACATTCTGAAGGTACATGTCCACTTCTTCAGGGCTGTCTACAATGCCGACACTCTTACCGCATAGCAAAACTTCATAGCCAATTGCGTATTGCGCTGTCGCTGATTTAGGAACTATAATGGCAAGCGCAACAATGATTGCTATGGCCATTGCGCCTACCGCTGCAATTTTAGGCAGCGTAAAAAAGCCTTTTTTTACTGCGCTTTGATTCGGCCTATCCGGAATATCCAGCTTTTTATAATGCTTCTGGCTGTATCTCGGAGCTCTGCTTCTCCTAGGTGCATTTTTATTATTCGGATTATAGTATCGCATTTATCTCCTTTTATCTCACAAAAGCGCTGTCTAAACACACTGTAACATAATTGTAATAATATAATAATACTAATGTCTCTTTTTTTCAACCATTATATGTATATAAATTGTTAATTAATTATAGACTTTCATCACTTATATATGGATGTTAAAGACCATATTAGTGCTGATTTAACAGATAAGTTGATAGTACATTTTTAAAATGCTATAATAACACCCGTTTAAACAGATAGAAAAGGGATAGTTATGATTTACAAAGAATATGGAAAAACCGGCAAAAAAGTATCCGCTGTAGGATTCGGCGGAATGAGATTCGACTTAGAAAAAACCGACGAACAAAACGCAGAGCTTGTGTTCTACGCCAAAGACAAAGGGATAAACTACTTTGACACCGCACCTGGCTACTGCAACGACCGAAGCGAAAAAACATATGGAATCGCGCTTAAAGAAATGAAACGCGAGGATTACTTTGTTTCTACAAAAAGAATGCCCCACCACGCAAAAACAAAAAAGGAGCATTTTGATTTTGTAAAGCAGTCAATTGAAAAACTAAACAGCGATTACATTGATTTTTTCCATATCTGGTGCATAAGAAAACCGGAAGATTATACTCAGGCCTTTACTTTCGGACAGTATGAAGCTCTTCTTGATGCAAAAGAGCAGGGGCTTATAAAGCACATAGTTTGCTCATCCCATCAGCCAGGAAGCCAGATAAAAGATATTGTTGCAGATGGCAAGGTTGAAGGCGTGTTGATGGGCATCAATGTTTTAAACTTTCCATACAGATGGGATGGAGTAGAAGCGTGCAAGGAAGCAGGACTTGGCGTAGTTGCAATGAACCCTTTAGGCGGAGGTATTGTTCCCCAAAATGAAGACAAGCTCCAATTCCTGTGTCAGGAAGGCGAAACTCCGACAGAAGCAGCTTTGAGGTTTGCTATATCATCTCCACAGATTACTATAGCACTAAACGGATTTACTTCAAAAGAACATATAGACACAGCAGTAAAGATTGCCGACATGGCAAAACCTATGACCGAAGCCCAGCTTCAGGAAATAAAGAAAAACGTCGGCGACAACATGAACTCCGTGTGCACAGGCTGCGGATATTGCATGCCATGTCCGGTTGATATAAATATACCTGCGTATATGCAGCTTTATAATGAAAAGCAAATGTTTGGAAAAAGTGATGAAGAAATGATAAAATCCATCAAAAACTCCAGATCATGGGGGACTTTAGTTGCTTCCAGCGGCTATGCACAAGACTGCCTTCAATGCGGAAATTGCGAAGGCGCATGCACGCAGCACCTAAACATAATAGAACGCCTTGAAGAAATGGCTAAGTGGGAAAGCCATTCCTAATCCATTAACATAAAACATCTTAAGAAAAATAAAACGTCCCGATTCATTCGGGACGTTTACTGTAATTCTATCTATATTGTATAAAAAGCGCAAATCTTAAAATAGCATGAGTAAAACGAATATTTTAAGATTTGTAAGATTTCGGTGAAAAAAGCTTTTCGCCGACTATCAAAACATTTTCCTGCGCCACAGCCAAATAACCGCGGCAATCGTCACACCGACTGCAATTGATCCAACAAATATGAATCCCCACGGGCTGTCTCCCCACGGTACATTTACATTCATTCCCCATGCACTCGTAACAAGGGTCGGAAGGGAAATTACTATAGTAACCGCAGCTAAGAATTTCATAACTATCGACAGATTGTTTGAAATAATAGAAGCATATGCATCCATCATGCCCGATAAGATGTCGCGATAAATCGAGCACATCTCAATCGCCTGTTTGTTTTCTATGATGACATCATCCAGCAATTCTTCATCTTCGTGATATTTCTTTATAAAGTTGACTTTCATCAATTTTTCCAGAACTATTTCATTGCCTTTAAGCGATGTGGAAAAATAAACAAGCGATTTTTCCAACGCCATAAGATTAAAAAGTTCTTTATTTTTATAGCTTTTCTGCATCTCGCTGTGCAGAGCATTTGAAGATTTGTCGATATTTCTCAGATACCTCAAATACATCATTGCATTCCTATAGAGAAGTTGGAAAATAAAACGTGTTTTCTTATTGGTATAAAAATCCTTTACCTTACCTTCTGAAAACATCAAAGGCAAAGGGCTTTCAACCAAAGTAACAGTTATAATATAATCTTCCGTATGGATAATACCGAGCGGCATTGTGTTGTATACAGTGTTCGCACCTTCCACCATTACATACGGGATATCAACGATTATAAGCGTAGTATCATCTTCAAAATCGATATGTGAGCGCTCCTCGTCATCCAATGCAGCTTTAAGCATTTCATCGGACACTTCTGTTATCTTTGCTATATGGCTCAATTCTTCGATTGTAGGTGCCATCATATGAATCCAACAGCCTTTTTCGGGCTCGTTTAAATCCATTTGCTTGCCTTCGATGGTCTTTGTTATTGTTATCATTGGAATTACCTCCTTTACGGCAGTCACTGCTGCTGTGGGAGGAAGAAAAAATGTGACTTAAATCAACCGCCTATACACGCAGCAGGGATAGTTTTGTTGTTTCTACTTCGCGGTCCTGCGTCCATTACGCGGTTCACCTCCAAAAAGTTTTGTTCATTTCAAGTACATATTATAGGCTTATCATTTGTAATTTGCAACCGGACAATTAATTTAATTGTAATAATTGCATAAGTTATAGGTAAAAAAAATATACAATTATATAAATTTGATTTTTTTTTCAAAAAACCCTGTTTATTATTTAGTTTATTGGGTAATATATAAGTGAAAGTTTAAGTATTAACTTAACTCTTCTTCTTCTCCTTCTTCTAATAATAGATTTATTAAGTTTAAATCCTCCGACTTCACGGGGGATTTTTTCTTTGTCTTTTTATAGGCTGGAAGCATAAATAATGCCCGTATAATGCCAAATTCAGAAAATATCCAGGCGAACGATTGCTTTAAGAATATTTGTAAAAGTATAAAAAAGAACCCGGAGCAAATGCTCCGGGAAAATTTCTTCTGTTAAGAAGAGGGGAAGAGGTAGATTAAGATTGAAGATTGTTGTGCTTCTCTCTTACAACTCTTATTATACAAATAAATGTTTACATTTTATGTTGGGAATATGAACTTTCCGTGAATATATTTAATATCTTCTTAAATCGTTGGTAACATTTATGTAACATATCGACTTTATATTATATCTTCACTTTTCATCCGGAAGTATCAATCTTATCTGATTGTTTTCCATATATCTTTGTTTTGCGAATTTTAAGAACTTATTTATCGGTTTCGGGCTGCATATATAAAATCCCTGCGCATAGTCACAGCCTAGCTCTTTAACAGCTTGAAGCTGCTCATAAGTTTCAACGCCTTTTGCAAACACTTCAATATCATGAATTGCCGCAATAGAAACTATTGTCTGAACCAGCTTTCTATAATATTCACTGTCAGCTACCCTGTTTATTATGCTTTTATCAATTTTTACTTTTTTAACGTTATACTCTAAAAGAGAAGAAATCGAAGAACTGCCTTTGCCAAAGTCATCCAATATAATATCCACGCCTATTTTTCTAAAATTCTGAATTGTTCTTTTTATGTTTTCAGAACAATTCAGTATGCTCTCTTCATTAATTTCAACGTAAAACTTTCCGGCATCAATACCGGCTTCTTTTACAAGCTTTCTTATAAGATATGTGCACTCTCTGCTCATGAGCTGACGTTTTGAAAAATTAATTGATATAAAATCATACCTCATCATGTTCCTGACGTATTGATCCATGTCATTAAATACCTGATTGATGATTAGATTTCCTATTTCAATTATCGAGTTTCTGGATTCCGCAACAGAAAGAAACTGCGATGGCGAATATTTTTTGTCGCCTTGTTCACTCATCCATCTGGTAAGAGCTTCAACTCCACAAATTCTGTCGGTTTCAAGGGATATAATCGGTTGATAATACACTTTAAAATCTTTATGGCTTACCGCTTTATCAATACTTTCGGCAATCTCTCTCGCCGAGTTCAATTCTTCCTCAAGATCTTTTCCAAAGAACACATAATGGCTGGCATCTCCGGTTTTCGCCTTCGCCTCATACAAGGCATGGTCAGCATAGTCCATCGCCTCATTCAGGCTCGGATACTTTTGTGCATCCATTAATATACCCAAACTTATTCTAATTTTAATAACTCTGCCGTCTTCAAGTAAAATAGGCTTATTCACCTGACCTAAAAGTCTTTTAATAAACCCAAGCATATCCTGTTCGCTGTTTTGTGTATGAATTATAAGAAATTCGTCACCGCCCAATCTTATCGCGGTGTCCGTTTTTCTTATCTCGGAATTGATTCTATATGCCAAAACCCTAAGCACTTCGTCACCTACGGAATGTCCGTATGTATCATTTATCTGTTTAAACTTATCAACATCCAGCAGCGTAAGCGCTAGTTTTGAATTACTGTTATTTCTTTTATTGTTATCTATTAAGTCAAAAAGATGCTCCATGTACCGTCTGTTAAAAAGCGATGTAAGCTGGTCATGGTTTGCTTCATGAAAGAGGCGCTCACTGTCTTCAATCTCCTGTACATCAGGTTTCATTGGCGACGAAAATTTCGATTTATCTCCATAAACCAAAAGCACACCTTCGCTGTAGTTTTCGCCTACCGAATAGTGTGCCACTATCTTATCTGTCTGTCCCGTGAAGTTGTTGTCGCAATTTCCGATGGAGCTTCCCGAAATGATGCACTCCTCGCATTTTTGCCGTCCTGAGCATAAAACCTCATAACAAAGTGTATCTTCAACCAAACTCAATAGCTTTTGAGCGCTTGAGTTAAACCACTTTATTTTATAATCAGGCCCGATATAAATGAGTTCATCTTCTATGTTATTAAGAAGCACTTGACTCAGGCCTGTCAGCTCATGTATTTTTCTGCTTAAAGCCATACATCCCTCGTGGAGGTCGTCACATCACTTTTTACATTATATATATTTATATCGTTTCGCGCAAATTTACAGAGCAAAGAGCACTAAGGCAGCAGTTGCGATAAGCACTGCAACCTGCAATATCCACGTTTTTTTAAACCATTTTGCATATGAAACACCAGTTATACCAAGTGTAATAAGAAGAACAGGATTTGTTATATAAAACACATTTGAAAATCCATCGCCGAATAAAAATGCCAGAACAGCAGTCTGCAGCGGAACCCCAGAAAGCGAAGCCAAAGGCGCAACAATAGGCATCACGAGAAAAGCCTTTGCAGAGCCCGATCCTATAAAGAAGTTTAAAACAAGAACTAAAAGATAGGTAGACAGAGCTGAAGCTCCGGCTCCAAGGCCGCTCATTGCGTTATGTGCAACATATAAAAGAGAGTCCATAACGTCCGACTGCGCCATAATAAACTTAACTGATGATGCCATCAAGATTAAAAGAACTCCCGGAGCAACTCCGACAACACCTTCAAGCAGCGATTTTAATATCTTTTTCGCTCCCATCTTTGACACTGCACCCGAGAGAATCCCGCCTATCAAAAAAAGTATCGCGAGTGCCGGCATAGTGTAATCCGCAAGGCTGCGAACTATGGATGTTGCAGCCACCCACAAAAACAACGCCAGCAACAATCCCACAAACACATAAAGCGCACGTTTTGCTCCTTCTTTGTCGGTTACTTCCGGCTGCGAATCTTTTATCTCTTTGATATCTTTAGAATTTTTTCTGGCATAGATTTGAATAAACACAGTAAGTATTGTGTATATCACAACAAAACTCAGCATTCTGTAACCTGCTCCTGAAAACACAGGAAGGCCGATAAGCCTTTGTGCAACCCCTGTTGTAAACGGGTTAAACACGCCGGCTGCGAAACCAAAACCAGTTGAAAGAAGCGATATGAAAAGCCCAGTGAACACATCAAATCCCAGGCCCACAGCAAGAGCCACAGCAATTGGTGCTAGAAGAACGGATTCCTCAAATATTCCGGCAGCTGTTCCAAGCAGCATAAAAAACAGTGATATTAACGATAATAGCAGATATCTTCTTTTTGCGAACCGTTTACCCAATATCCAAACGAGATATACAAGCGCGCCTGAATGATTAAGCACCGTAAACGCTCCGCCAAGAAATAAAAGAAAGATAATGATTACAATAATAGTCAGACCGTCAGGCCCGGCCAGCACTTCAAAAGGCGCTGTTATCCAACGAATAGGTGACAGCGGCTGCGTGTCAAGCTCATGGTATGTACCATCAATAATTTGAAGGGTTCCGTTTATTTCTTCGCGTTCATAACTGCCCGCAGGAAGAACATATGTCAGTATTCCCGCAGCAATCATTAAAACCAAAAGCACTACCGCTGAGAAAATAAATGTCTTTTTTCCTATCCTAATCGTATCATTTTGCTGCATCATAATCTCTTTTCTTATTTTTTATTGTAGCTTTGCATAGCTTTTTCTATTCCGTCTTTGATGATTGCTTCCGCAGCTTTTGCTGCGCTTAAAATTGTAGGTTCAAGAATTTTCATCTCCTCTTTTGAAGGCTTTGACAGAACATGAGCTATCAGGTCTTTTTTGCCTTTATCTACACCTACGCGAATTCTAGGGAACCCATCGCCTATATGGTTAACAATAGACCGCATTCCATTATGCGTTCCGGGGCCTCCCTTCATCCTGATGCGAAGCGCTCCCACGGGTAAGTCTATATCGTCATATATAACAATGATATTTTCAGGTGAAACCTTGTAAAACCTCATGGCCTTTTTAATAGCCTGACCCGATTCATTCATAAACGTCAAAGGCTTCAGCAATATGATTTTTGCATCATACTTGTTTACTGTTGCACAAAGCGAAGAAAACCTGTTTTTATATTTCGTCAGGCTCCACATGTCAAAAAGCTCATCCATCGCCATAAAGCCCATGTTGTGGCGGGTAGCTTTATACTTATCTCCCGGATTACCCAAACCTGCTATAATGTATGTATTTTTTTTCATGTAGAAAATTATATCATGTAAAAAGAAATACGCAAAAGTTTTACACCTTTGCGTATTTCTTTTTTTTAATTGGTTAAGTTATCCCATCAGTTCATGTGCTTCCTGAATCACTTTAATAATCTCAATAGACTGCGGACAAATAGCTTCGCAAGCCCCGCATTCGGTGCATATGTCAGCTCCTTCTCCTTTTTCCACAAGCTTTTTATAGTCTTCTTTTGCTTTTTCTTTTCCGAAGCTTACTAAGCCGTTATACATACTGATAATCTGCGGTATTTTTATACCCTGCGGACATGGCTGACAATATTCACAGCCTGAGCATGGCACAAGATTAAATTTCTTTGTAGCAAATTCAAGCGCTTCTTTTTCTTTAGCTGAAAGACATCCCGGCTCAGCATCTTTGGCTATTTCCAGCTGCCCTTTAGTTTGCTCCAAAGTGGACACGCCTGAAAGCACAACAGTAGGCTCATTATGGTTATAGCACCATCTCATAGCAACATCTACAGGTGATAAGTCAAGCTCCTTAAGCTTTGCTTCTGTTTCCGGCGGTATATCGTTAGCCAGTATTCCGCCTTTAAGCGGCTCCATTATTACAACACCGACATCTTTCGAGTGTGCATATTCCATGCCTTTAACTCCCGCCTGCCACTCTGTGTCAATATAGTTTAACTGAAGCTGGCAGAAAACCCAGCCGTCCCAGCTGTTAATAATGTCAACAAAAGTATCATAATTGCCGTGGAATGAAAAACACGGATATTTAATGCGTCCGTCCGCAACAGCGCTTTTCATAAAATCGATAATGCCAAGCTCTTTATGCTTGGGCCAGCTTTCATTTCCAAATGCATGTACAAGGTAAAACTCTATCTGCTCAAGTCCAAGTTTTTCAAGCTGTCCGTTTAATATTTTTTCATAGTCGTCATATGACTCAGCCTTCCACTGGGGAAGCTTTGTAGCAAGGTGCAACCCTTCTTTTTTAAGCCTTGGCACAATATGCTTGGACGCAAAAGCTTCACTGTCGCCTCCGTGATAAGGCTCTGCCGTATCAAAATAGTTTACTCCACCGGCTATTGCGGCTTCAACCATCTCGTTCGCTTTTTCATAATCAATCTTGCTATAATCTCCTTCAATTACAGGAAGCCTCATAAGTCCCATTCCGAACTGTGAGATTTTGATGTCTGGTAATTTGGGGAATGTACGATAATTCATTTTTTTCTCCTTACTTTCTTATATGTATTTTTCCAACGCCCTCGTCCATAAGCCGTTTTATATATTCTTTCTCAAACGCCACTCTGTCATCAAACACCTTTTTACTGAATTCATAATTTAAAAGATATCTGTGATGATTTGTGTGTTTTAAATGGTTTTCGGTGTAATAATCAATCATGTCACCGATTGTTCCTTCTTTGTGCGACCAGTACTGTATATTCATCCAGATTTCATATATACCAAAGTGATCGATTAAATCTGCGTCCTGAAGAATTTTTGTATATTCGTCATAGTCATTGTCATCCGGTTTTCTTGAGCAGTGAAGCGCAATTAAACTTAACACTTCATCCAGCTCTTCTCTTTTAAGGTGCGGTGCAAGCGACTCGCCGGCTACAATGCTGCCGTATTTTGCATGGGGCTCGATTCCCTTTGCACAGTCGTGAAACCATGCAGCAACCGTCAACATATCATCATGAGATGAATCTTTCGGGAAAATACTCTTTCTGAGTTCAAGTGCTAAATTGGCTGTTCTTTGTCCATGGTGATAAATGCCGCCTTTTTCCCTTTCAAGATGCGCCTTACGCGAAGCCATGAGATTAAAGGCTATTTCATTAATATGATTTAAGTCCATTTTTAAATTATATCACAGTGAAATAAAAATGGATCTCTTAAATAGGATTTTTCTAAAAAATTTTTATACAACATTACCTTTTCACAAATCAATATTTAGTTCTATTATTAATAGAATAGAGATTAACATAAATAAAAATTAATCTAAAAGTTTAGTCCCATCTAAATAGATAGGTACCAAAATAAGTTCGTTTTCAATATATCGAATCTTGTATAAAGCATTTGAATGATAAAATTTTTCATCTGGATATATTTCGCCAAATATATCATAATACTGTGGTCCTGCGCTTTGTATATAAAGATAATCATATCTTGATATATTTAATATATGATTTTCAACGCTTCCTGTTGAAAAAATGTAATCATCATAATCCTCATTATAGTTCCAATTGCTTTTAATCGGTGAGATTTGATATTTTAACCACTTTGTTCTGCCATCGCCACATTCATTAACATTTTTCTCATAGTAAGCTGATATAACAAAAACACTATCGTTATAGTCAAGATAATTCTCTATTATATCTTCATCTTCTTTTACAGCTGAGGCTACACCCTGAAAAACCACCCTTTCTCTTGAATATCTTGCAAAAGCTATTGTAGTGGGATAGGGTAAATATCTTAATACAATAAAAAGACATATGAATGAAATAATAATTTTTTTATCACGACTTAAATATATTTCATTTGAAAGAATGTAGTAGCCAATTGAATATGCCATTAAAATAATAAATGGAATGCAAGTATACCTTTCCCACGAAACAGAGTTCGTATACATACCTGTTTCATCAAATCCGGTTGAATAGGCAATTAAAACAGCAAGCCCCATAACAATTATGTTAAATAATAGAGCTGCAAGCCTTGTTAAGTTAATTTTTAACAAAGAGCTCTTTATTGCAAAAGCACCTGCAAAACCAAATAATGTTACAAGAAGTGCTGTTGTATATATGTTTGTAACTCCACCTGAAGTGGAAACAAAGAAAGAACGCCATGCCTGAGTATAGGAAACGATATCATTTAGATTGAGGCTGGAGATAAAAAGCATTGTGAATTTATAACTTAAAATCACTAAAAAGAAAATTGATGCTACACCAAAAATTTTGTGATAAAGGATTCTAAATAAAATCTGTTTTCTATTAAAATAAAAGAAAATGAAAGCAATTAGTGATATAGCAAAAAGCACACCTATACATATAAACGATTTTGAATGAAGGAGTAAATCTACTACAGGAAGCGAACTAGCCTGAGATGTATTATAATATCCAAATGGTTTTTCTATTGTGTATATGGAAATCCAAAAACCTACAAAAGGCAAAATCGCTATAACACCTAACCTAACCAATGATATTTTAATATTTTTTGGCCTAACAACAAATTCATTAACAATTGCAAAGAACGCAACAAATAATGCACAAAGAGCTCCAAAACTTTCTTTTATCTGGCTTATAGCAAGAATGCCAAGCGCAAGAAGCATATATTCTTTTAAATTTTTTTCAGATAACAATGCCCAATATACTATAATTGCAGCACTCATAAATGCCATTAGTTCATCTATATGCAATGTGACATCTTTGAATATATAACCTGTCAAGCAGTAAGCAGCAAAAAGATATACTAAAGCTCTTTTCCAGTTTTGCCACTTGATACTACCCATAGGAAGAATAAAACATGACCAAATCAATAACCATGCACCAATATATAGCTGACCTGAAGCATAATATGATGTTTTTGTAAAGAAATAATTAAAAGTAGATGTAAACATCCCCTGCAGGCCTTTATAAAATTCACCACTGTAATACATTGATTTTGTGGCTAACGCCCAATGAGATACTTCATCATGAGTATAAAGACTTATATCTCTTACAAGAAAAGCAAAAACTAAAAGGTTTAAAACAAGAAATGATATTGCAGGAGTAAATATACTTATGAAGTTAAACTTTTTGACTAAAAGGTATATCAACGTTACAAATGCACAAATATAAATAAGAATTAGTCCAATGTTTAATATTCCGATTATTCCAAATAAAATTAATAATAAAGTAGTTGAGCATACTGTAAAAAAGTTTGCATGCTCAATTTTATATCCAAAAAGTTTAACCAATCCAGAGCTTATGATGAGTGTGATTGCAACTGGCAATAACACTAGTAAGAAATTAAACATAAATATTCTTTTGTCCTTTAAAAGAAATAATTATAATAATAGTAACATATTAGATTTAATTTTAAAAACACTAAATGAGAACATTTTTAAGTAAAAAAGTTTAATATGGTAGAAATATTTTCTTTATGATACAATCATACTAATGTCTATCAAAACAAAAAAAGCGATAGTTTTTACAGCATTTTTTGTAATGCTTTTATTAGCTGCTTATATTATATTTTTCACTAACCATCTTATTACAAACAAGTATTATAGGATAGTTACGATAGCTTCATTCATTTTAGCTATAGGCATTTTAGTGCTGCTTATAATTAAAAGAAACAGTTTTTCCAAAGATACCATCAAGCTAGTAATAACCATATCTATAGCAATCGTTGTTTTTCAAACTCTTACTGTTCCAATAGTAAATACTTTTTCGCAATCGCTGCCCCTGTGGCCGCCGCGTGGAACTGTATATCAATATACAGGCAGCAATTCTATCTCACAAAACGAAGTTTCTCTTATGATGAGATATTATCTTGAAGGCAAAACCCTTTACGCTAACGAGGATTATCCTCTTAACGCACATAATGGATACATCTTCATAACTGATGAATATGAGTTTAAAGAAGGGGAATATCCTGTTTTAAAAAGCGACGAATCCCAAAGCTTTTACCAAAACCATATGGATATCTTAATGACAAAAAATGTGCAGGAAAATCCAAAGCTCAAAATACCATCATTTAATATTTATCTATCTACAGAACAAAGTTCAGAAACGGTTATAGTAACCGACGAAGATGGTTCATGGTATGTCATTACAAAAAAACTATATGAGGAGGCATTTAATGAGTAATATAAAAAAACATACAATTTATACACTCGCGCTGCTCCTCCCCGTTGTTTTAGCAATCTTTTTGATATACAAAATGAATGCAATAACCATGGAAGACATTGTTATAAGAAATGCAGGAAAAGTTACAAGCTCCGTCATAAACCAAGCCCTTTTCATATTTGCTCTGGAAGTTTTCGGATTGCTTGTCATGAACTGTTTTAATCGTTTTTTCTCAAGAGAAAAAATCGTCGCACTCTCATACATTGTTGCAGTCCTTATATGGTGTCTTGCATCAGTGTTTATTGTCTGCATCGGCATAGGCTTCAAATGGTATTATGTCGCAATCATCCTTATGGCTCTTTTGGTGGCGCTTATTTTGGTCCTAAAGCCAAAAATGCCTTCAAAAAATGATTTTACCTTTTATATAAAAACAGCTGTATTATACGCTTCAATCGCATTGTTTTTTGCCTCCCTTTGCATATACAGATTCTCATATGACTCTTATATGTATATAAACACAGGACAGAAAATCGCAAAACTTGGCTATCTGCCATATGGCTTAATCAGCGTAGTATCCGGCTTTTCACTGTTTACTCCGATGATGTTTGCGCCGTCCGAGTTTTTTGGATATGATTTTTCACAGGGTTTATACCTGCTTGTCAATGTACAGTTTACGCTTTTTGTCGGATACATTATTTATGAGGAATTGGTACAGAGAATTGGTTTCAAAAAAGCGATAGCTGCAGGAGCGGTTTCAGTACTTGCACTTATATCATCCAATATCTATCTGGAACTTATCTACTGGCCAATGTCAAACCTATTAACGACAATGACAATGTTCGGTCTTTTATACTTTGCATGGAAGGCAACAAAACAAAATCATGGAATTAACATGCTTATTTCAGCATTTTTCGGTGTTTGTTTTGTGTTAACCCGTTCCGAAAACATGCTTTTATACATATGCTTTATGTTTATTGTTTCATTAAAGAAAGTAAACAAAAAGGCGTTTACCCTTCACCTTGCAAGCACAGCTTTTGCACTTATATTATGGTATTTCAGGTTTTTCTCAGTTGCAGGCATCAGCTTTTCTGAAGGAGCTTTTCTGACAATTGACCGTGCAGTAGGTGTAATTGCGATTTTTATACTGTTTATAATATACGCACTTTTCATAAACGGAACATCGTTTATAGAAAAAAGAAAAAAACTGATTGAACGGATTTTCTATATAGCTATGCTTATGGTTATAATAGGTGCCGCTTTCTTAAATCCTGATTTTTTTGCCGAAAACATAAAATCAACACTTCATAATGTATTCTATGACGGTGCTTGGGCAGGAGCACTTATATTGATTTTAGCAATATATCTTATGAAATTTTACTACATCGACGGTGTAAATTTCTTTGACAGACAGGTTTTAGTCTTTATCCTATTTTTCATGATTATTTTCCTGCTTAGGTCAATGCCGCTTAGAATCGGATTCGGAGATTCCGGCAGCAGATATTTCGCGCACATCTTGCCAATTATAGTTTTCAGCATATCAACATCTTTTGGTAAAAAATTAACAATCTCTTGATTCTTTAAGATTTTAGTATTGTTTTTTATCTTTCGTTATGATATATTACACAATGGGGAAAGTTGCAATATTTTTAACGAAATCCTGCAAAAAACGCAGGAAATCTTTCTTCGGCAATTATAAATAATTGAAAACTTTTAACTAATTAAGGAGTAAAATCATGGCACAAAACAAAAATCTTGAGCTCATCCTATCCAAATGTGATGAAAAAAGCCAAGAAAAAATCAAACTGATCAGCAATGCTGATATCTTAAGCAAGATTGCAAACAGAATTGAGCTTTGTAATCCTAAAGATGTCTTCATTCACTCAGGCAGTGAAGAAGATTACGAATATATCAAAAAGATGGCTTTAGAGACAGGCGAAGAATTACCTTTGACCATGGAAGGCCATACAGTTCATTTTGATCCGCCAACAGAACAGGGCCGCATTGTTAAGCAAACATATGCAATTGAAGACGAAGGAACTTTCACATCTTCTCTTGCAAACGCTATGCCAAGAGCTGAAGCTGACGCGCTCATCCAAAGCAAGATGAAAAATATTATGGATGGAAAAACAATGATCGTTGCTTTCTATGTTCGTGGACCTGTCGGTGCACCAACAGCTTACCCGTCATTAACAATTTCAGATACATGGTATCTTGGACATCAGCAAAACAATCTTTACAGATGTTCTCCGGAAGGCTTTGTAAAGCAAGTTGAAAAAACTGGTCTTTTCTTTACAAATACACACAGCAAAGGCTCATTAGACACTCCTAATGCTTATGTATTAACAGACAGAAAAAATATTGAAACTTGGGCATGGAACGTATCCTACTTAGGCAACTGTGCTTTAATCAAAAAAGGCCATCACAGATTGTCAAATGATGATGCGATCTATAATCACAGAGGTGAATACATGTCAGAGCACATGTTCATAACTGGTATTAAGATGAAAGATGGTTCAACTGTTTGGATTGACGGCGCTGCACCATCAGGCTGTGGCAAAACAACAACAGCTATGGCCGGCGATACTTTCATAGGTGACGACCTTGCTCAAATCTGGATTGCAGAGGATGGATCAATCCGCTCAATCAATCCTGAGATCGGAATCTTTGGTATCGTTAAAGATGTTAACAAAGAAGGTGATCCAATTCTCATGGATAGACTGAGAAATCCTGGTTCAGAAGTTATTTGGTCAAATGTTTTAGTTGCTGACGGCGTTCCTTATTGGGAGGGTTCTGAAGAAGAAATACCAAAGAGCGGAACAAACTTCCAAGGCGAATGGACAGAAGGAAAAACAGATGCTGACGGAAAACTTATTCCAATTTCACATCCGAATTCCAGATGTACAATTCGTTCAAATCAGTTGAGCAACTATAATGAAGAAGCATCAGAGGAACCAAACGGTGTAGAAACACTCGTATTTACATACAGTGGACGTGACCCGGATACAATGCCTCCTGTTGTAGCTAGCTTGACTCCTGAAGAAGGTGTAACTTTCGGTGCTGATATTGCATCTCAGACAACAGCAACAGAAGTTGGCGCAAAAGGCGATATCAAAAGATCTCCTTGGGCAAACGCTCCTTTCTTCTTAGGCGCATTGGGCGACTATATGGATGGTCAGTTTAAGTTCTTCACAAATCCAAAGCTCAAAACAAAGCCTGTTTTAGCATCTTTGAACTACTTCCTCACAGAAGCAGCTCGTGGCGGAGATTCAACTAAACTCATCGGTGAAAAACGCGACGTACGCACATGGTTAACATGGCTTGCCCGTTTGTCAACAGGTGAAGTCACCGGAATGAAAACTGCTCTCGGAATTATCCCGACATTTGAAGAAATCAAAGGCATTTTTGATGAACTTATGCCGGACAAAGGATATTCCAAAGATATTTATGATAAGCAATTCTCATTATATGTTGATAAACTTATCGAAAGAATTGATATGCAGGTTGAAGCTTACAAAAAAGAAGTCAATGTCCCTGACGTTTACTTTGAAACACAAGCTACCAAAAAAGCTCGCTTAGAAGAGCTCAAAGCAGCTAAAGGTTCTATTGTTACACCTGATCAGTTAGGTTAACTTTAAGCAAGATAGCAAAGGTTAAATAAAAGGGCAGTTCTTAATCAGAACTGTCCTTTTTTTATGATATAATTATAAAAAATAAGGAATACGTTTATCTTGATTAAGCCAAACAAATTTGAAAAGGGTGACATTGTTACCGCAGTCAGTCTCTCGTGGGGAATAGCAGGAGAAGATGAAATGCTGCCTAAATCTATAGCCGATGCAGAAATATTTGAAAAAGAGTTTGGTATAAGAATCATAAATGCGCCTAATGCAATGCGGGGTGAAAAATTTTTAAAACAAAACCCCAGAGCAAGGGCAGATGATTTGATTTGGGGTTTGGAAAATAAAAATGTAAAAGGAATTTTTTCTATAATCGGAGGCAATGATAGCATAGATATCCTGCCGTTTATAGATTTAGAAGTTATTAAAAACAATCCGAAAGTATTTATGGGATGTTCAGACATATTTGCGGTTCATACGCTGTTTTTCAAAGCAGGAGTAGTCAGCTATTACGGAGGAAATCTGTTAACATCGTTTATGGGGCAAGATAAAACAGATAAGCACACTTTGACTAATATAAAGAAGATATTATTTGATACAAAAGCTGTTGGAGAATTAGTCCCAGTACAAGAGTATTTTATAAGTGACAAAAAAGAATGTATAAAATGTGATGGATATACAACGGTAAACGGCAATGGAACGATAAGAGGGAAAATATTTGTTTGTACATCAGAGCTTATAACAATTCAAAAATCTGAATATGCTCTTCCTATCAAGGCTTTTAAAGATGTTTTTTTATGTTTTGAAGATATTGTTGAGTGCGTGTCGCCTAAAGATTTATATGAATTTATTGTTTGGCTTAATCAAGAAAATATATTACATCAAATCAAGGCTTTGGTTATAGCGAAATTCAATGAAATCCCTCAAAATATTATATACAAGGAAGCCGTACAAAATGCATTAAAGGATTTATCAGCTGAAAACCTTCCTGTAATTATGGGACTGGATTTTGGCCATACATTCCCTAAGGCTATAATACCTTATGGTATTACAGCAGAAATCGATTTAGATAATCAGAAGTTTATTATCGTTGAAAAGGCTTTAAGATAAATTAAAACTGCCCTTAAAGAGAGCAGTTATAATTTGAAATTTTATTTTCGACTACATTCCGCTTTCAACAAACTGGGCAATCTTTACCTTAGGCATAGATCCCTGAGTTTTTCCGGAAACTTCGCCGCCTTTAAACATCATAAAAGTAGGAACAGCCATTATACCAAACTTCTTAGCAACGTCTGCGCATTGGTCTACGTCAGCAGTACATACTTTCACCTTTCCGTCATAATCTTTTGCTATTTCATCGATAATAGGCTCCATCCTGCGGCAAGGTCCGCACCATGTTGCGGAAAAATCCACAAGGACAGGTATATCGCTTTTTATTACTTCGTCTTCAAAATTGTCGTTAGTTATTGTTACGTGGCTCATCATAAATCTCCTTTTTGTTATTTAGGCAGATTACGGGATTTAGTAAAAGCGTTATCTAAACCGTTGGTAAACGGCTTTATTGTATAAGAGAACTCGCATTCTTTCGGATAAAGCTTATATTTTTCAACAGGCTGTGGCCCGCATGAATTGCTCCCCAATCCATCCTGTACACAGTCAATGTTTAAATGTATCACATCTTCTGCGTTTAGCTCGTTTGTGTGCTTTGCGGCTGTTAACTGCATGTCGCTGTAATGCCGAGCGGAAAACATGAATCCTTTTTCTGAGCAAACAATAATTCCGCTATCCATATCATTATACAACGCAACAAACGCTGTGTCCATATGAGCGCCGTTTTCCTGAGGACGAACATAGTCTTCGTAAAGGTCTGCTACAGTCCCTGCAAAGTGTCCCATATAAACACTTTCTTTTTTATCAATATAGTTTTCATGAGGTCCCAGCCCAAAAAACTGAACATTATATAAATCTTCATTAAGTTCAAGTGATGTTCCCATCTTTGGTATGTGAAGTCCTTCCATGGCAACCAGATGCTTTGTCGGAACAAACTTAACTTTGCATGTTATACTTCCGTCAGCAAACACGCTATATTCAACACTTGAATTAAATAACGGTTTTGTGGTATACGGCGAATGAATGAAAGAAAATTTAACTTCAGCTTTATAATCATCCCATGAATAATCACAATCCGTAATGCGTGACTGCAGCTTATCCAGCCCTATTTTCTCCCAGTATGCAGGTGCAATGTTTCTGTCATTGTCGGTTGGCGCACGCCAGAAGGAAGGTATAGGACCTCGTTCTATCATATGAGTGCCGCAAGCTTTATACCCCGAAATAGTTCCGGCAAACATATCAAAAGAAACTGAAAAACTGTTGCCTTTTATGATTAAATCATAGTCATACTCTTCTACTTCAATTTTATTACCGCTTGAAACAGAATAATAGCTGATTTCAGCCGATGAAATTTTAAACTGCCCTCTGGCAACCTCAAAACCGGTTTGTGCATATTTTTGAGGAACTTTCTGTGTAAATACTATGTCCAAATAAACCTCGCCTTCAGCCTTCGGAAGGTTTATCTTATATTCTTTGGTAGTCTGAGGTGCTAAGCTTGAGCATAAAATCTCACCGCTTGCTACAGTTTCTCCGTCAGAGTTTAGCTGCCATATGCCGCATAAGTCGCTTAAATCAGTATAAAACCTTCGGTTTTTTATAGTTAGCTTCCCGCTTTTAAATGAAACCATTTCCACAGGCTGTATCGCAGACTTAAACTCCATAAGGCCAGTATGCGGAGTTCTGTCAGGATAACACAGCCCATCAACACAGAATTCAGCATCATTTGGCATATCACCAAAATCCCCGCCATATGCGTAATATTCGCTGCCGCTGTCATCTATCTGCAATATGCCATGATCCACCCATTCCCAAACACATCCGCCGATGAGTCTTTCGTTGGCATAAATAAGGTCCAGATATTCTTTTGTGCTTCCGGGTCCATTGCCCATTGCATGGATGAATTCACACATAAAGTATGGCCTCGTATCTTTTGAGACAGCTTCCTCTTCAATCGAAAGATTTCTATGATTTTCAATCTTCTTTTGAAATTCATTTATTGGCGGATACATTGTCGAAACAACATCCACATATTTTGCATCTCGTGCTCCCTCATAATGAATCGGACGGCTCTTATCTGTTTTTTTGACCTCTTTAACCATTGCTTCATGGTTTTTTCCGCTTCCTGATTCGTTTCCGAGTGACCACATCACTATGCTCGGGTGATTTCTGTCGCGGTTTACCATACGCATAATTCGGTCGATATATGCACTTTTCCACTCAGGATCTGAACTGAGCGCAAAATCCGTAATATGGTCGCCATGTGTTTCCAAGTCAGTTTCATCCACGACAAAAAGACCGTATTCATCGCACAAATCTAAAAACCTGCTGTCAGGAGGGTAGTGCGAAGTTCTGACGCAGTTCATTCCGTTTTGTTTCATTAATATTACGTCCTGCTCCAATACATCATAGGGCACAGTATGTCCGTACAAATAGTGAGTGTCATGATGATTGACACCAAGAAGCTTCACAGATACGCCATTAACATAAAACTGCCTGTTTTTTATCTCTATCTGTCGGAATCCAACTTTTGTTGAATAACACGTACCGCCGACTTCAACAATCAGCGTATAAAGATACGGTGTTTCAGCTGTCCATTTTTCAGGATTTGTAATTTTACGCTCTCTCGAACCGCCGGGAGTCCTGAATGACACAACTTTTTTCCCAACAGCATCATACAATGTGACTGTAGCCGGCATATCGCCTTCTATTTCGGTAAACACTTTAAGCTTTACATCAGTATATGTGTCATCCGTGAAAACGGTTTCATAATGCACATTTATAAGATGGTTTACGCTTTCACAAGTCAAATAAACATCGCGGAATATTCCGGAAAGGCGCCACATATCCTGACATTCTAGATAAGTTCCGTCGCTGTACTGAAACACTTGAACTGCAACAGTGTTTTCACCAGCTGTTAAGTATTTTGTAATATCAAATTTTGCCGGCATATGCGGCACTTTTGAAAACCCTGCTTTCTTACCGTTTATATAAACATAATAGCAGGAGTCAACTCCATCAAATGTAATGTATGTGTTTTTTGCGTTCCAATCTTTGGGCAGATTGAATTTTTTTCTATAACATCCCACCGGGTTTTCATCCGGTACATATGGCGGATCATATGGTATTGGATAGTTAACATTTGTATAGACCGGAATAGAATATCCATGCATCTGCCAGTTGGAAGGAACATTAAGCTCATCCCAGGCAGAATCATCAAATTCTTTTAATTCCCATCCACTTTCCATCAAAGTCAGGTTATCATTATAGTCAAACTTCCATGTGCCGTTTAAGAGCTTGTAATGTTTTGATTCCGTTCTGTTGTTTTTTATTGCGGTTTTTTCATCATGGTAAGGAAAAAACTCGGCTGTAGCCTTCATTCTTTTTTGATGGAGCATTTTTGGGTTTTGCCAGTCATAAGCTCTTTTTTGCTCTTTCATAATTTCTCCTTATTAGTTGGCGTCCGAAAGCGCCTCTTCCACGTCCTTGTTTTTCATTATTACATCGTTTAATGCAGCAATAAAACTATCCCCTTCATAGTATATCATCTTGCTTTCATCATTCAACGCATCTTTCCATGGAGAATTTGAGTTAACAAAATAACTTACAGGAAGATATGCTGTGTGATTTTGAGCGATTATCTTGTCAAGATTTCCTCCGTTATACAGCATGGAAAGGAAGTTTGCAGAAACTTCTGCATTTTCTCCCTGAGGAACAGCGCAATATATAACATTGGCTGTATATACAGCATTACGGCTTAGATACGGCTTTGTTTGTGTTGCATTAAACAGATTAGGATTTGTATAAAGTTTTTCATAAAGCCTTCCGGTTGTATATACACCGACTAGCGCATCATTCATATACGCGTTTATAATAACATCATCGCTTGCATATGCAGTATCCGGAGGAAGATAAATTTCGTCCCACATAGTTTTTATCTCATGCATTACATTTGTTCCGTCTTCAAAAACTGATGTCATCGCCTGGCTTATAAACAGTTCGCCGCCAATATCTCCTCCCGGGAAGCCAAATCCATACCTTGATGTTAAAAACTCGTCTTTGCGGTCTTTAAGCTGCTCGTTTTCTTCATCATATCTAAGATAATCATAAGCGAAATCGCTCCTTAGTCGTTCGCCTAAGTTTTCAAGGTCATTATATTCACGCGGGACCTCATGAGACATTACATACATCAAATCCACTCTGAAATAATACCCGTACATTTCAAGTGCTATCGGAAACTTGTCATCATATACGGCTCCTGCTGCTGCATTGTTAAGCAACACTTCGCTTTTAAGCCTTGATATATCTTCAAATCCCTCTAGTTCCAGAAGGATGCTGTTAGGAGCTATGACAAGATTAGGTGTGTTGCCATCGGCAACCATCTGATTATAAAGCTCAATAAAATCATCTGGAGATACTTTTTGATATTGCGTTTCATAATTATTTAGCGCGCCAAATTCCTGAGCTATTTTCAGTATATATCCTTCATCTTCAAACTCCGAGCAGTCCAGTATCACAAGAGGCTCATCTCCATATATATGAGGAATCGGTGTGGCAGTAGGCTCAGGCGTAGGAATCGCAGTTGGTGCGGGGGTAGGAGTTGGTTCTGTTTTAAACAGCATCTCCAAACCAAGGTTGCTTCCTGAAAGCATAACTACAATTACTGCAATTGATGCAATCGAAACCGCAGACAAAAACAAATATCTGATTAATGTTTTATTTTGGGTTGAAAAAATTCTAAGACGTCTTTGAAATCTTTTAAAAGAACCTGATATTTTTATAAAAGTGTTTTTCATTAAGAGTAATTATAATAAAGCAGTAATAAAAAGTAAATGAATTTAGCGAGTGTTTAAAAGATAAAAAGTTTGGCTAAACCATATCAGCCAGAATATATAGCATCTCTTCTATCTCAATTGCACATTTTTCATAAACAGCTTCGCTTCCGCCATAAGGGTCGCTGACATCTCCACCCCTGTTGGTATAATCCCCAAGCATGTGTATCTTGTCTGCAGCATAAGGAAACCCTTCAACAAGCATTCTGCGCTGATTGTCAGTCATAGTAAAAACGATGTCTGCGTTTTCAATAATTCCGGCAGTTACCTGTACAGCCTTCCTGCCGCTAAAATCGATTCCGCGATTTTTAAGCTGTTTGTTTGCATAGTTTG
The DNA here is from genome assembly GCA_963677605.2 of Christensenellaceae bacterium. Lineage (GTDB taxonomy): Bacteria > Bacillota > Clostridia > Christensenellales > UMGS416 > JAGLOK01. Next base: position 58,991 of record CAXXDX010000007.1, read on the forward strand.
CAATCTCCGAAGAAGGATGTGCAAATATACCAGCGGAATTAACCGAATAGTTATCCTTTCTTCCTTCAAGCATTTTCTGAAACATGCCTTGGGCCATTGGGCTGCGGCAGGTGTTGCCGGTGCAAACAAACAAAATATTCATATCTATATCTCCTCTACTCTGTTTCCGGCAGCACGCAAAAGCCTGTTCATTATTGCTACGCCTTCATCCTCTTCCTCTATTGCTTCCGAATATACGGTGTCAAGCTCCAGCTCATCCGCCTTCCTTAGTGCAGAGTAAAGGTTTTGAGCCACTTCTTTCATGTTAAAGCTGCTTCCCAGTATAATAACGTTTCCGCTGTAGTTTCTTTTGGTCTGCTCAAAGCAGATAACTCCGCTTTTTTTGCCGGCTGCTTCATCAGAATGAATCTTATACAATATATGCCTTGAAACGGCAGCTTGAGGCCCTTTAATGATTGTCAGCTTTGCTTTTGGCTGATAATGGTCATATTTTACTCCGGGCGAGCGGACTTTTTTGCTTTTATCCGTTCCTGTATCCACCACACCTATAACATCGTTTATCATTTCACCAGTGACCATCCCCGGCCTTAATATCTTCGGTATAGGGCCGGACACATCAAGAACCGTAGATTCAATTCCAACTTCACACGGACCGCTGTCTATAATAAGCGGTATTTTACCATCCATATCAGACAATACCGTTTGGGCTGTCGTAGGACTTGGCTTTCCGGAGAGGTTTGCGCTGGGCGCTGCTATCGGTACACCTGCCTGCTCTATTATAGCCTGCGCAACATGATGGTTCGGCATACGCACGGCGACTGTATCCAATCCCGCGGTCACACCTTTTGGTATCTCATCTCGCTTTTTCATAACCAGCGTCAAAGGGCCGGGCCAAAACCTCTTCATCAAATCCCTTGCGTCAACTGAAATGTTTTCTGCCACATCGCTTACCTGTTCTATAGATGCAACATGAACAATGACGGGATTGTCTGCAGGTCTGCCTTTTGCTTTAAATATCTTTTTTACAGCTTTTTCATCAAAGCAATTCGCACCTAATCCGTATACGGTTTCTGTAGGAAAGGCAACTACTTCGCCTTCCTTTATTAATCTTGCGGCTTCCTCGATGCTTGCAGCACCCGGTGCCGATACTTTTGTCTGTATAAAATTTTTCTTACTCATATGAACTACTATTTTATCATAAGTAGCCATCCAATAGCGATATTTTTATATAAATATAATATTGCATATTTATAAACTAGTGTTATATACAAATATTTTGTTTAAATAAAATTAAATCTGCTTTATACTTTAAATAAAAGAAAAGAAGTTTGTTATGGCAAAAGATAACTCATATTTTGACGGCGGATTGCTTCAGCTGATTGGCTGGAACATACTCGGAGGCATAGTAACTACTCTAACACTTGGTATATGCTATCCATGGGCGCTTTGCATGGTTTACGGATGGAAAATAAACCACACTGTAATAGAAGGAAAGAGGCTAAAGTTCACAGGAACGGCAGTCAGTCTTTTCGGCAATTGGATCAAGTGGTTTCTGCTGTGCATCATTACTGTGGGAATCTACGGACTCTGGCTTGGAATAGCTCTTGAAAAATGGAAAGTCAAACATACAGAGTTTGCATAATTAATAATATATGAAAAAAGGCTGCATACTAGCAGCTTTTTTTCTGTATATAAAGGGGAGAGGGAAGTTTAAACAGCTTCTGATTTTTGCATCTTTAACAGCTTTACATCAGCTATAAGAATAGCTGTGGTTACACACGCAAAAAACACCATTTCCGCAATTCCCGTAAGCTTTCCATACATAAGCAGCACTGCAAAAGGAATTAAGATACAGGCTGTCATTACGATTATAGGCAGATTTTTTGCAATAACTGTGTTTTTGCAAAGATACGCAGCAAACATAATCATGGATACAAGCAGACATCCAACAAAAAGCCCTGCACTTATAAGATGAACGAGATATAGGAATCTGTCGGTATATTTTGCGGCAGGAACAATGACAGTAAGCAGTAAAAATATATATGACAAACCTAAAATTACTTTTGCTGTTCTGCTGAAATAGCTTGCCCTGTTGTATATATGCATTAAGTATGCAATAAGCAAAAAACCGCTTATGACTCCCCAAATTATGAACGCAGGCCTATACGGCAAAAGGTATCCTATCTGTGACAGGGTGAAATCTATAGGATCTTTTTGCAGCCCAAAAGACAGAGTATATATCGGTACAGTGATAAGATACAGCAGAGCAAATATTCTTTTTTCAAACACATCTGTCTTTTTCATTTCATTCCTCGCTTTTTATAAAACGAATATAACAGAAGTATTTGTTAAAAAAATACTTTTAATCTTTTTCTAATGTGATTGTTAGATGTCTTTATTATTATACTAATCGGTTAACAAGAATAGCTAAAATATTAAGCTGAATAAGTATGACAACACAGGTACTATTACAAGTGCCGGAATCATATTGGCTATCTTAATATCCTTTATACCCGCAACTTTTATTCCCGTCGCTATTATTATAATGCCGCCGCATGCGATAAAGTCTGCAATCATAGTCTCTGAAAGCAACGGCGTTATCAGTCTTGACAGCATAAAAAACACTAGTAAAATTATCGGCTGTATGATTCCGAGCGCGGACACTATATACGATAAGCTTACAGCAAATATGAACGCCGTAAACAAGTCTAAGACTGATTTCGCAAGCAAAATGCTGTGGTCACCTGTAATGCCGGATAAAAGCGCGCCGTATATGCCCGTAGAACTGAAGCAAAATATTATGGATATCACAACCAGCTTATCCATATAAGCGTCATCTTTATGCCCAGTTCCCATCTTGTTTAGCAGACTTTTAAAAAAGTTGGAAATTTTAGTGTCCAAATCCAACATTTCCCCAATAACAAAGCCTAACAGCACAGCTAAAATAACCGCAGGGAGGTTGTCCATTTTGACAACTGAGCTAATGCCCATCGCTATTGCACAAATTCCCGTTACCGTTATGAGCGCTTCCTGAGATTTGAGCTTAACGTGCTTTGAAGCAAGCCCGCCTGCAAGCCCTCCCAATATAACGCATAATGCATTGACTATAATTCCTATTGGCATATTGCTCCTTGCTGTTTAATGTGTCGCCGCTCTGTTTGCTTTGTAATAAGATAGCATGTATATTATCATTGTTTTGATTTTTGGTCAATTTTGTGAATTATTCTTACCTTTAATACAGTTAATAATGAAATAAACAAAGGATTGGAAAATATATTCCAATCCTTTGAGATTTTAGTTTGTTAAATGATATTTCTTCTAGTTAAACGGATTTTCATCCTTATAAAGCATGTTGCTTGGCTGATTAAAGGCAACATCTTCAACGCCCAGCATTTTCATTGCGGTAAACAAAGCTTTTCCTACGTGAGCAAAAGCAACACCGCCATGGTGCGGATAACGCTTTGCAACAAGAACATGACGGTAAAAGCGCGCCATTTCCTTAATAGCAAATATTCCGATGCCTCCGAATGATTTTGTTTCAACAGGAAGAATTTCACCCTGTGCTATATAGCTGTGAAGCGTAGTGTCAGCTCCCGACTGAAGCCTGAAGAATGTGATGTCTCCGGGCTTGATATCACTTTCAAGCGTTCCGCGTGTGATGTCAGGTTCGCTGTCCGGCTCAAGAAGCCTGTGCATAATAAGCTGATATTTCATCTGCGGGTTTACAAGGTGGCAGCTTGGAGTGTTTCCGCAGTGGAAACCCATGAAAACATCGGTTGCTGTATAGTCATACTTGCCTTTGATGTCTTTTTCATACATATCATAAGGCACAGTGTTGTTGATATCTAAAAGAGTAGGAGCGATTTCAGTCGCGCAAGTGATGATATATTCAGTTACAGCTCCGTATATGTCAGTTTCGCATGCAACAGGAATTCCGCGGGATGCGAGTCGTGAGTTTACATAACACGGAACGAATCCGAACATCTCCTGGAAAGCAGGCCAGCATTTAGATGCCAGAGTTACATATTCGCTTGCGCCTTTGTTGTTTTCAATCCAATCAAGAAGAGTCACTTCGTACTGAGCAAGTTTAGTTAAAACTGTTGAGTAGTTATTGCCTGAACCAAGCTCTTTTTCCATGTCGGCAACCACTTCGGGAATTCTTGGATCTCCTTCATGTGCGTTGTATGCTCCGAACAAATCAAGCTCAGAGTTTTCCTGAATCTCAATACCCATGTCATATAAAGGTTTGATAGGCGCATTACATGCAACAAAGTCAAACGGTCTCGGTCCGAATGTAATAACTTTGAGCTTTGACACACCGACAAGTATACGTGCCACAGGCTCAAACTCTGCTATCATTGCCGCAACTTCTTTAAAGTCGCCAACCGGGTATTCGGGGATGTATGCATTCTTCAGGCCGCGGATACCTATGTTATAGCTTGCATTCAGCATTCCGCAATATGCGTCGCCGCGTCCGCCGACAAGCTTGTCTGCTGATTCTTCAGCTGCAGCAACAAACATGCACGGTCCGTCGAATTTCTGCGCAATAAGCGTTTCAGGGCCTTCCGGGCCAAAGTTTCCGAGATATATAACCAATGCATTGATTCCCGCTGATTTTGCCTCATCCAGCGCTTTCATTGCATCAATTTCATTTTCAATTGTTGTCTGAAGTTCAATTATTTCTCCGCCTGCTGATTTAAATGCAGAAACAACTTCGCCTCTTCTTGTTTGTGAAAGTGTAATTGGAAAACAATCACGGCTTACCGCAACGATTCCGAGTTTTACTTTTGGGATATTATTCATACTGTCCTCCGAATTGTTTTTTCCAAACAATATTATCATTTATTTAGGTAATAGTAAATTAATTATTATCTGCAATAAGAGGAATATTTTAAGGTTTTGTTATTAATATTTTTGTTTATTTAGTAAACAGACAATTAAAAAGCATTTTTTTACATCTTGATAAGTAGCAAATAAAAAAACGGAGAGATTAACTCTCCGTTTTTTAGCGGTTTTATTATATTATATAGCTGCCATGATAAAGCAGAATATTCCGAATGCTCCTACAATCCCCGCAAAAATTAATGTTACCTTACGCGCTTTTTCATCCGTCATGTTTTTGCCGAGTTTCATCTTTACGATTTTTAGAAGTCCAGGGTTGCTTTTATATCCCAAAAATCCAACAACCGCCGTATAAATTATACACAATAGTCCTCCTAATGCCCATCCGTTCATAACAATTCTCCTTTCAAAATCAATATATAAGTTCTCACACATACCATATGCGTTTAATCCTATTTCTCCAAGCCTTTTCTAATTCTCGGAGCCGTGTAAAGATACACAAGCGCAGTTATTAAAAGCACTATTCCTCCGTGTAAAAGAAGGTTAAGCCAAGTCATATCACCATTTAAAATAGCGACATTTCCGCGGTATACCCAGTAGTATGGAGACCACCAGAACGTCCACTGCCACTTTTGTGCCATAAACTCATAAGCAGCAACTGAGCCTGCAAGCGGGAAGAAAATCATCTTTGTGCTGCCAACAGCCGTCATAACATCATCGCTGTTGACACCCTGGAGGAAGCCTATCATAATTCCTATAAGCGCAGACACGAATACGAAAATCAGAAGCTGAACAAAGTTTACATTTCCTGCTATACCCATAATCAAGACCATAGCAATGCTTCCGACAAGAGCGATAATTATGCCCATAATGCTCTTTCCGAATATCCAAGCCGTACGCGATATTGGAGCTACATTAATAGCGCTTATCGTATTGTCCATTTTCTCTTCAACGATGTTAAGAGAAATATACATGCCCGAAAGCATGGTAGTCAGCAGTATGCCCATATTCGCCCAAAGCATTTTAGTTATTGGAGTTTTCACACCGAAGCTTTCAATCTTAGAAGTTGAGCCGTCAATTGTCACGCCTTCTTCATAGTAGCTTTTAATAAGTTTTGCATAGTCTGTCACTTCATCAGGTTCGTTTCCCTGCGTTAGAATGTACGCATCCTCGCCGCTTCCTACGATGGCTATAACGTTGTCCCGCCTTAAAACCCTCTCTTCCAAAGCATCGTAGTCTTTATATTCGCTCACCTTGGCAAAGTCTTCAAAATACTCAACAAGCTCTGCGTTTTCGCCTTCTATAACTGCAACATTAAGCATAGTGTCTTCAATGCCGGGGGCAAAGAAGTTTACAGCTATAGCAAGCAGTATAGGGATAAAAATCATAAACAGACTCATTGCATCCCTGTAGCTTACTCCAAGGTCTCTTTTAAATATTATCAACATTTTCTTAAACATACAGTCCTCCTAAACCGACAGCGTCCGCTTGTAGCGCATGTTGGCCCATGCAAAAAGCAGTGCCGACACGACTGTGAAACCGAGTGCTATCAACAAAACGTAAGGAGTGTCGCCTTTTGTGAATACTTCCTTAAAGCCATAGATTATATAATAGCTAGGTACAAACTTCATCCACATTGGATCCCAGCTGGGGATATAGTATGAAAATGCGGGAAGCATCATGCCTATCATCAGAAAATACATCACGCCAAATGATTTAACCATGTCATCAAAGTAGCTTGCTAGAAGCAGTCCGAGAGCAGATGCGAAAAATCCTGTGGGTATCAGAAGCAAAAATACAAGCAGATAGTTTATCCTTGTCCCCATCACCGGCACAATCAGTATTATTGATGTCACAAATGCCGTAACGGTAAGCATTAGCATCTTGCTCATTAAATATTTCCACACCGAAGCAGATGTCACTGCAAACGCTTTTATAACACCTTCCTTCTTGTCAAGGAACACATAGGCAGCCATTATGAAAAGTCCCATAAGCGAACCATTGAATGCAAGGAACACAGGAAGTAGGTTTTCTCTATCGGTAAGCTCCACATAATCTGTTGAAATAGTTTTAACCTCCTGCGCGTCGAAAGCCTCCTCGACAGCTTTTAGATCGCCAGCCCCTACAACCTTTAATACGTTAATGAATTTTTCAGTTTCATTTCCCTGAGTATAGAAAGTCGTAGTCATCTCATACTTATCATCCATCACAACAGATACACCGAGCTTGTGCTTTTCCTTTGCTACCCTGATCATATCTTCCTTAGAATCAAACAAATACACGCGGCTTTCGTCATTTTCATATATAGTTACAGGAATCTCTTCCTTTTTAAGCTTTACAACAGTTTCCTCGGAAGATACATCTTCATCAAAGTTTTTCTCCAGATACACTTCCCTTACCTGCTCTGAAGGAAATTCAAGATAAAGATACTCTTCTTCTATGTTTTTAAAATTTTCAGGAACCACAAAAAGCAATACAAATAAAAGTATTATCGCCATAAAGATTTCAACGTAAAAGTAGAATCCGCGCGACGCTATTGTCAGTTCCTTTAAGAAACTTGACCACAATTTCATCTATACCAGCTCCCTTCCGGTAACCTTTATGAATATTTCTTCCAAAGTTGCTTCTTCAGTGTGCATAGTAACAATCTCTTCATTTAACACAAACTGTGATAAATCTTTTTTACTCTTATCGTCAGTCAGCGAGAAGGATCTTGTCTGAAGCTTTCCGTCTTTTGCATATTCCACATCAACTGCGCTTTCGCCATACTGAAGCTTTAGGTTTTTCGGGCTGTCGATAAGTTTTATCTCACCGTCCACGATGAATGCAACACGGTCACAAAGCTCATCTGCTATATACATATTATGAGTAGTTAAAAAGATGGTAACTCCCTTTTCGTTTTGCTCGCGGATAATCTTTTTAATAGTGGAGGCAATAGCCGGATCAAGTCCTGTAGTAGGTTCATCCAGAAACCACAAATCAGGATTATTAATCATAGAGCGCGCAAAAGTTAAGCGGTGTTTCATTCCTTTTGAAAACTCTCCTGCACGCATGTCTCCTTTTCCGTCCAAACCTACAATCTTTAAAAGCTCGTCAGGATCGCGTGTCGGAACGTCAAAAAGTTTTGAATAGAAGTTAAGGTTTTCTTTTGCGGTGAGTTTGCTGTAGACATTGGATTGCTCAAACGACATGCCTATTTTGTTAAACATTCTCCGTTTGATTTCCTTTACGTCATATCCGGCAACCTTAACGTCACCCTGCTGCAGGCGCAAAAGCCCGGTAAGAACTCCCTGCGTTGTGGATTTTCCCGCCCCAGAGGGGCCGAGGAAACCGAAAACTTCGCCTTTCGGGATTTCAAAGCTCGCATCTTTAACGGCATACTTGTCATCCTTCGTATAGGAGTGGTAGAGATTTTGTACAGTAATCATTGTTTGCTCCTTCCCAAATACAAATTAATTATAAATAGTTCTTTTTAAAATATTCAGATATTCGTCAAGCTCGGCTACAATCTGGTCATAATCCAGCGAATCTGTCTCATTCATTGTTGCAAGCATCTGTTCCGAGTATTTTTCAAGTGTCCACTGGACAATATTGATGTTTTTTTGAATCTCGTTCGGATTGCGAAACAGCGCATAGTCAACATTTTTTGTGTAGATGTCTTTAAGCATAGTTTCAAAATTAACCCCATATGCTCCGTAGAACTCATAAATGTCGTCAACGCTTGAGGCTTTTTTGTGCGATAATACCTTAACTATGAAGTCAAACATATTGGGGTATCGCTCTCCTACTTTCATTTTCACTATAACGAGCTTTTTTATCCTCTCGACAAGGTCCTGTTCATCCCAGCTTATCTGTGAAGAAATCTCTGTATAAAGCTTGTTTATGACAAAACCCACCAGCTTTTCATACAAATCCTTTTTGCTGTTAAAATAGTGAAAAAGTAGTCCCTTTGAAATTCCGGCATTTTTAACTATATTGTTAGTAGACGCCTTTTCAAAAGGGTATAGAGAAAATTCCTCTATTGCGCTGTTTATTATTCTGTCTTTTTTGTCCGGATCCAGATTTTTCAGTATGTCTTCCATGTATGATTCTTCTTTCTTTCAATGCATCGTTGACCGAAGTGGTCAATTCGATAATAACACGTTTGACCAGTGTGGTCAATAGGTATAAAAAGCGGAGTCAAGTTTATAGCCAAAAACCTCATTTTGAGTTTTGAATTATACATATAAACCTTTTAAAACAACATATCAGCCACTAAACTTACTTTCTCGTTTTTGGTGATAATTGGCTTAGTTTTGTCTTAATCTGTCAACAGACGGCTAAACAATAACAAAAACCAACAAAAACACAACAAAAACCAACCAATCAATATTGACACCAACATAAAAAAGACTTACAATTTGATTAAGTTGGAATAGGAGGGCATTTTGGAAAATTTATCAGGAAAAACAGTAGTTATTACAGGCGGCGCTCAAGGCCTTGGCCGAGCACTTGCTTTAAGAGCTAAAAAAGAAGGTGCGAATGTCGCAATAGGCGACTTTAACATAGAAGGTGCACAGGAAACAGCCTCTATGATTGAAGGTGCAATAGCAGTTAAAATGGACGTTACGGATTACGCCAGCTGCGAAAGCTTCATGGACACTGTCTATGAAAAATTCGGATCTATTGATGTATTGGTGTGCAATGCGGCAATAGTAATTTCAGGCTCAATTGATGAGTTTGAGTCAAACGCTTGGAAAAAGGTCATAGACGTCAATCTTTGCGGATTTTTTAATACGGCAAAATCTGCAGTTAAATATTTAAGAAAATCAAAAGGCGCAAATATTATTCAAATCAATTCAAAGTCCGGCAAAAAAGGCTCATTTAAAAACTCGGCTTATGCGGCAAGCAAATTCGGCGGCATAGGTCTCGTTCAAAGCCTTGCTTTGGAACTAGCTCCGGAAGGTATCAGAGTTAATGCTATATGCCCCGGCAATCTTCTGGATTCGCCGCTTTGGAAAAACAGCCTGTTTAAACAGTATGCAAAAAACCAAGGCACAACTGAGGAAGCAATACGAGAAAAATATATAAATCAGGTTCCTTTGAAGCGTTCCTGCCAGTATGAAGACATCGAAAATACACTTGTCTTCCTTGCAAGCGACCTTGCAAGCTACATGACCGGTCAGGCAATAAACGTGACAGGCGGGCAGCAGATGTCATGAAGATAAAATACGAAACATTGCTAAAAAAATTAAATGCTGAAACTGCAAAAGAACGGATTGCTGCTCTTACAGTATTAAAAAAACTACTTGATGAAGGTGCTATCACAAAGCCTGACACAGGAATTATTACAAACAATCACATTCATACAAAATATTCTTTCTCGCCATATTCTCCTACAAGCGCAGTTTGGCACGGATATATGGCAGGGCTTGCATCAGTCGGAATTATGGACCACGACAGCATTGCAGGCGCAAAAGAATTTATTGAAGCCGGAAAAATAATCGGCATACCAACTACGATTGGTTATGAGATGCGCACCGACTGGAGCGATACAGTCGCAAACGGAAAAAGGATAAACAATCCCGACCAGATTTCATCAGCCTATATAACCACACACGGCATTCCTCACGACAAAATTGATGAGGCTGAAGCTTTCCTTGCACCTCTTCGCGAAGCAAGAAACAGAAGAAACAGGCTGGAAGTGGAAAAAATCAACGAGATAACTGGCCCATATGGAGTCACTATTGATTTTGACCGCGATGTTCTTCCAATATCTTATGCTCACGACGGAGGATCTGTAACAGAAAGGCATATGCTTTTTGCGCTGGCAAAAAAAATGGTTGCAAAGAAAGGCCGCGGCGCAAAGATTGTAAACTTCCTGCAAAACGATTTAGGTATCTCTCTTTCTAAAAAACAGGTGGATTATCTTCTTGATAAAAAGAACACTATTTTTGAATATGATATCTTAAATATTTTAAAAAGCAGCTTTGTGGAAAAGATTTATATCAAAACCAAACCGGAAGAAACAATACCGGTAAAGGAAGCCGTAAAGTTTGCAAAATCGATAAACGCTATAGCTTCATACTGCTATCTTGGCGATGTAGGAGAGTCTCCCACAGGAGATAAAAAAGCCCAGAAATTCGAAGACAGCTATCTGGATGAGCTTATGCGCGAGTGCGTCGACATAGGTTTTAACGCAGTTTCCGTTATGCCGTCACGCAACACAGCCGAACAATTAAGCCGTGTTATGGACTTGTGCGAAGAGTACGGCTTTATGCCAATCTCAGGCGAAGACATCAACCAACCGAGACAAACTTTCATCTGCGAAGAACTTGGCCGTGATGAATATAAACACCTGATTGATACAACTTGGGCGCTTATAGGCCATGAGATTGCAGCAACAAAAGATGAAAACCTTAAAATGTTTAAAGATAAACGTCCGAATAAAGAAGAACTGGAAGAACTTATTACCAAATATATGGGTTACGCAAAGGAGTAGAAGATGAAACAAAACGTTGTTAAAGCATACGAACTTGCAAAAGAAAGATATGCTGAGCTTGGTGTAGATGCCGAAGCTGCTTTAAAAACACTTAAAAGCATTCCTCTTTCAATGCATTGCTGGCAGGGAGATGATGTTGCCGGCTTTGAAAGCGCCGATCAGGAACTTACCGGCGGAATACAGGTTACTGGGGCATATCCCGGCAAAGCAAGAACTATAGACGAGCTTCAGACTGATATCACAAAAGCTCTTTCTCTTATACCGGGAAAGCACAGACTGAACCTTCATGCTTTTTACCTTGATAACGGCGGCAAAAAAATTGACCGCGACGAAATCGAGCCGGAGCACTTTAAAACATGGGTTGAATGGGCGAAAAACAATGTTCAGGGAATGGATTTTAATCCCTCTATGTTTTCACACCCTAAGTCAGACAGCGGCTTTACTTTAAGCTCAGTTGACAAGGGTATCCGCGACTTTTGGATAGAGCACTGCAAACGCAGCCGCAAGATAGGCGAATACTTCGGCCGTGAGCTGGGAAGCGCATGTGTAACAAACATATGGGCTATCGACGGTTATAAAGACATCCCAGTTGACAGGCTTGCACCAAGAGAGCGCCTTATGGAGTCGCTTGATGAAATTATCAAAGAGCCTATCGACAAGAAATATCACATAGACGCTGTTGAAAGCAAACTGTTCGGAATCGGCTCTGAAAGCTATGTTGTAGGCTCACATGAGTTCTACATGGGCTATGCCGCAAGCCGCGGCACAGCACTCTGCCTTGACGCAGGGCACTTCCATCCGACAGAAGTTATCTCAAACAAAATTTCAGCCGCATCGCTTTTCATTGATGAGCTTCTCTTGCATGTAAGCCGTCCGGTACGCTGGGACAGCGATCATGTTGTTATCTTAAGCGACGAGCTTCGCGAGATTGCAAACGAAATCATCCGCAACGGTCTTTTAGACCGCACACACATAGGCCTTGACTTCTTCGACGGCTCGATAAACCGAATCGCAGCATGGACAATCGGCATGCGCGCTATGCAAAAAGCTCTGCTTCTTTCACTTCTTGAGCCGACAGACAAGCTTAAGAAAATGGAAGATGAGGGTGACTATACAAGCCGCCTTGCGCTCACCGAAGAATACAAGAGCTATCCTTTCGGCGCAGTGTGGGATTACTTCTGCGAAAGCGAAGGCGTTCCTGTGGGAAGCGCATGGCTTGATGAAGTGAAACAATATGAAAAAGACGTTCTTTTAAAAAGAGCATAGGAGATACCATGCACGAATTACAGAAAAAATATAAAAGCGAAATTGAAGAATTCGTTTCCGCAACCAAGAAACTCGGCGAATCAGGCTTTGTTACATCACAGGGCGGAAACCTTTCTTACCGTGTGTCAGAAGATGTTGTTTTAATCACACCGACAAAAGTGCCCAAGGTTAAAATCACTTTTGACGATGTGTGCATAATCAACATGAAAGGTGACATACTGTTTGCCATCGAAGGAAGAAAACCTACTGGCGAAACACCCATGCACCTTAACATCCTAAACAAACGCCCCGATGCAAAAGGCGTTATCCACGCTCATCCGCCGTATATCACAGGCTTTGCTATTGCCAGAAGCAATCTGCTTTCCCGTCCGCTTCTTCCTGAGCCTATCATTGAAGTCGGCCCTGTTTTAAGCGCGGATTATGCAGAGCCTATAACAGACGAGCTTGCAGAAGCATTTGATCCTGTTATCCTTAAGACAAACGCTTGGCTTATGGAAAACCACGGAATCACAATGTGCAATCACGAAGGCGTGGGCCGCGCATTCGAGCTTCTTGAAATGATTGAAGCGCTAGCACAGTCTGCAATGGTGGCACTCACATGCGGAAATGTGGTCGAAATCCCCCGCGAAGAAGTCAAAAAACTTGAAAAGACAATCAAGACAAGAGGGCTTCCTATGCCTGGGCTTCCTGGACACAACAGCGGTCTCGAAGAGCTTTATTTTGACTAGAATATAACATAAATATCATCTGCAGAAAATTCACTTTAAAAGTGAGTTTTTTGTGGTTTTACGGATAGAAATCAAAAGAAGAAGGAGAAAAGAATGAAAACTGTTTTAGCAATTGATATAGGCGCTTCCAGCGGAAGGCATATAGTAGGCAGCCTTAAAGACGGCAAAATCGATGTGCAGGAAATACACAGGTTTGAAAACAGCGCCGTGGAAAAGAATGGACATCTTGTATGGCAGGTTGAATACCTTTTTGGAGAAATCAAAGAAGGCATAAAAAAATGCAACGATATGGGAGTCTATCCAGATAGCGTAGCTTTTGACACTTGGGGTGTGGACTATCTTTTGCTGGATGAAAACGACAATGTTTTGGGAGATGCCATAAGCTATCGCGACATGCGCACCGAAAGCATGGTGGAAGAGGTTTTCAGCTCCATTCCAAAAGAAGTGATCTATGATAAAACAGGTATACAGGTTATGCATCTTAATACTATCTTTCAGCTCGCAGCCCAAAAAAAAGAGGATGCCAGCCTGCTTGATAAAACAAAAACACTGCTTACAATGCCGGATTATCTTGGTTTTCTTATTTCTGGCGAAAAATACAATGAATATACAGAGGCCAGCACATCTCAGCTGCTAAACGCTAAGGACCGCAACTGGGACAGAGAGCTTATATCTCAGCTTGGCATAAATCCTGACATCTTCCTTGATGTCACCCCTCCGGGCACGATTGTGGGCACTGTAAAGCCTGAGATTTCCGAAAAGGAAATGAAGCTCATAGCTGTAGGCTCGCACGACACAGCTTCAGCTGTAGCCGCTGTTCCCGCTCTTGAAAAGGACTTTATGTACATCAGCTCAGGAACATGGGCACTCATGGGCGTTGAAGAGGAATCCCCCAGCCTAACTCCGCTTGCAATGGAAAAAAACTTCACAAACGAAGGCGGTGTTTACGGCACTATACGTCTGCTCAAAAATATCACCGGTATGTGGGTTATACAGCAGGTGAGAGTGGCTCAGAACAAAGAGACAAGCTTTGGAGAGTATGTTGAGCTTGCAAGGGAAATCACACCGTTTAAAAGCATCATTAACCCTGATGATATATGCTTCTACAGCCCGCAGAACATGGTAGATGAAATACAAAAATTCTGTGAAAGAACTGAACAGTCAGTGCCTCAGACAAAAGGTGAGATTGCACGATGCGTATTCGACTCCATGGCGCTTGCATACAAAAAGACTCTTTCCGACCTTGAGGAAATATGCGGCAAAGAATTTACAGACATACATATCATCGGCGGCGGATGTCAGAATGTGTTAGTTGACCAGATAGCAGCCGATGTTACAGGCAAGAAAGTAGTCGCAGGGCCTATTGAAGCGACTGCGATAGGAAACATTTTAGTCCAGCTTATAGCATTAGGTGAAATCGCAGATATAAACGAAGGAAGAAAAATTATCGGAGAATCATTTAACGCTGTTGAATACTTCCCAAGCAAAAACGCCACCGATTCAACCGAAGCATATAAAAGATTTTTATCCTATATCAAATAGCTTAGCATAAATAAAGCCTTCTGAAATCAACTTCAGAAGGCTATTTTATTGCGAATTTATTCTTTTTTATTTCTCGTGATATTCTTTTTCGGTGTTAACTTCCCATATGCCTTTTTTGTCGGTTTCTTTGCCAAGTATAACATCAACTGCATACATTGCCGAAAGCGATGAATGGTCAGAGTTATTATATCTGTGCATTCCGTTTCTTCCTATAAGATATAGGTTGTCTATTGAGTCGGTAAAGTCCGCAATCTCCTGAAATCTGTTATATGATCCGAAGTATGCAGGATATGCCTTTGGTACATGGACTACCTTTGTCGATATTACATCTTCCTCGTCTATAATGTTAAGCGAAACCATTTCATCTATTGCAAAGCGTGCCATCTGCTCATCTGTCATTTCCCAAAGCTCATCGCCTTCATTACAAAAGTATTCCATACCGATAAAAATATTCCCGTCCTTTGACATATACGGCGACCAGTTGTTAAATATCTGAAGCCTGCCGACTTTTACGAAGTTTTCCTGAACATAAATCCAGTTGTCTTTTAGAGTTCCTTTTTCATCTTTAAGCAATACCTTTTTAAGAACAAGGCCTACGGTTATAAAATCACGATACGGAAGTTTCTTTGCAACTTCCTGAACGCTGTTTGGTACAGCATCTCCCATTGACGATATTAATTCATTTACCGGCATGGATGACAGGACATTTTCAACTTCAACATGCTCAAGCTTTCCTGTTCTTTCGTTTTTAACAACAGCGGACACAACTTTATACCCTTCCACGTTAAACCTTATTACTCTTCGATTAATTGCTACCGTTCCGCCTTCACGTTTTATTATTTCGGCACACTTTTCCCAAAGCTGTCCCGGTCCATACTTTGGATATAGAAAGCTTGATATAAGCGATGTTTCCACTTCTTTGCTCTTTATTTTGAAAATTCTCTTTAATGCATCTTTTATTACAGCTGTAATAGACACACCTTTTACGCGCTGAGCGCCCCAGTCAGCGGGTATCTCGTTGCAGAGAACACCCCACACTTTTTCCGTGTAATCTTTAAAAAATGTCTCGTACAATTCTTTACCAAAGCGATTGGTGAAAAACTGTTCCAGCGTTTTTTCATCTTTTATAGGTGCTATTGCGTATCTTAAATATGAGAATCCTATTTTCATTGTTCGAACAAAACCAAGGTTTTTAAGCGTTTTGTAGGAAAGGCTTATAGGATAGTCAAAAAACTTGTTTAAGTATAATATCCGCGAAAGACGGCTTCTTTGAAGCATAACATCATCTTTTTCTTCTGCATCCGCATCATTTTGAGCTTTTGGCAGTATATCAAGCCAGAAATCCATCACACGCTTGGATTTTGTAAAAAAACGATGACCGCCCATGTCCATTCTATATCCGTCATGATTTACGGTTTTGGAGATGCCTCCTATCTGTCCCGTCATTTCCACAACATAAGGTTTTATGTCCGAGTTTTTTACAAGCTCATATGCCGCTGCAAGCCCTGCTGGACCGGCACCGATTATTAGGGTCTTCTTCACATTTCTACCTCTGATTTTTTTGAATACAATATTGTCTTTCTGAGTATATAATTAAAAATTACAGTCACACCTGCAGCGATTACTTTTGAAATCAAAGGATGAATCCCTACTTTTTTGTAGAATATGAAAAGTATCAGTTCATTTACTCCGAGAGCTGCTATTCCTACAGCAGCAAATATAAGAAACTCAATTTTTTTGTTAGCTCTTTTTGTGCCTGTAAACACCCATACAACCGAGAAATAATAAACCACAGCAAGACCCGACAAAAAAGAAAATACATTTGATATAAAAACATTAACGCCTATCATTGTAAGAACAGTAATAATCAAAAAATCAACAAGAAAGGCTATACCCGAAGATACGCCATATCTGAGAAACTGTATTAAGTTTGTGTCCGGTTTGTTGGAAAATATTCTTTTCAAAAAATTCATCACCAAATTATAACATAAAATTGATGCCATATTATATATAAATTTTGTTTATTTAATAAATTTTGCCAAATCGTCAGCTTTTATGGGAAACGCAGTATAAGCGCTCAGCGTAAGCGAAGGCGTAAGCGCATCAACATTGGTTATCATGTATGGACCTAAACCTATGCTCAGATGACCGTAGCTCTTATAAAATGCCAATATGTTTTTATACTGCTGCAAAGCTTCAGTCGGAGTCAAATACTGCGACAAAAGTTCTGCATACGGAATATATCCCGAGCCTCTGTACAGCTCCAGATTGTCAATTAAAGTCTCCAGACTTTCACTATTTAAATAGTCCAGAAACTCCGAACCATAATATGCGCTCATCTCTTCGGAATATGTTGCTTCTGCGTCCATAGCGGCAGTATTTGCAACAGCCGCCATTGCCCAGCTCTGCTGTCCGGTGCCGTAGTCCACCCATAGCGGTTTTACAGTCTCCGATGCAAGATGGCTGTAACTGTCGGTGTAGTACTCAATTACAAGAGGTTTTTCCGACACAACCTTAAATCCTTTGAAGCCATCCAGCTCACTTTCGTGAATCTGAGCATAGAACTCATCATATAAAGAGCTTTTCTTATCCATAAGCTGAGTTTTTGTTATATGTGCCATAACTATATCAGCAACCGAAAAGGAAGATCCGTCATGCCACGTAAGGTTATAAATATCATCAGAATACGTTACCCGATACATTGCGTTGCAAGTAAGATAACCCCTGTCGCGTATGGCCTGAAGCGCATCTATTACATCCTGCTGATCTGCAATCTTATTTCTGTCGCGAGGACGCTCTCTTTCATATGTCGCAAGCCACGCGGTGGCAAGCCCAACAGCATCATGCATATAATCATCATCAGCATATATTGCGCTGCCCTCTTCCTCATCCCATGATATTATAGCATCATTGGGAACTGCTATTTCATCAGTTGTAGTAATATCAATCCACTCTGAATCATCCACTATATTAAGTCCGTTTAAATATACGATCTCCGCACTTTCAACCAAAAATGGATTTACCGTACCGGAATCGGTATCTTCATACAGTAGCGGAAGCTGTGTGAAGTTTAAATATTGCTGCTCAGAAACCGAAGTTGAGCCATTGACAGGATTTACTGCTTCGTTTAACAATGACAAACTCCCCCAGGCAAGTTCTCCGCCCCATGTATCTGGAAGCTTCATAGTATAAACAGTTGCATAATCCAAATCGGTTACTGTAGTGTCAGAGTTTGAAAGCTCTGTTTCGTAGGAGTAAGGATAAAAGCTCAGCTCATCTGCAAGCCAGATCCTGAACGAATAGTCATTGCACATATTTATAAGCTGTGACACAATCTCATTTCTCTGTTGAGTTGATTCATATGTGCCTTCCATCAAAGTTTCAGCCGACAGAATAAATTCATCAGACACATCAAACGACTGATACAGTTCTATGCCGCTGTATTCACCGAGATTTGTATAATAATCAGCAAATACACTTTCCTGATTAAGTGCCGCTTTGTCGATTGTGTATCTTCCTGTATATATGTGCCACTGCCCAAGCGCTGGATCGGTTGCTGCCCAAAGAGAGCTGCTTTCGCTGTAGGATACGTATTGGCGGTTGACTTGAAATCCAAGTTGCTCCATCTGGAAAGAAATATATTCTCCAATTTTGCCGCGAGCCTCATCATCGCTTCTTATAAGCACAATAATTTGAGCAGCTTCATTTTTGTAAGTCCAAATTCCATCCTCGCTCAGCTCGCAGCCGCTGTCTAGCATGCTTTGTGTGATTATAGTCTTTGCATTCTCAAAGTCATAACTGTATTTTGTGCTTAGCTCCTGAATAGCCGCCAGATTATTATTATAGTCTCCTGACCTGTACACCAGAGGCTGGTATTTTGCAACTGCGCCTCCGCCGAAAATGTCAGTAACTATATACTCCCTGTCCATAAGATAATTTACAGCTTCCCTGATTTCCCTAACCGAAAAGGGATTAAAAAGTCCGGTTTCATTTCTTGTGTCGGCAGGGTTTAATAGAAGCTCGTACTGCCTTCTGACCGATGTGTCATACTTAAGATTTGTGCCTTCGGCTGCTGTAAGCTGCAAATAGCTTAAACCGGATGCGTAAATGTCCAAAGTTCCGTCCTGTATCTGCTGCGCTGCATAGTCGGGACTGGATTGAAACATATAAATATTGTCAAGATATGCACCCATCCTGTCCGGTAGGGGCGTAAATGTAGGTTCCGGTGTCGCAGTCTGCGTAGGTGTCGGGGTTGCTTCAGGCTGCGCTTTTTCACACGAAACAAAAACTCCGGTTAATAAAAATATAATAGTTATAGCAAATATGTTAAATCTTTTTTTCATAAAATAACTTCCAAATTTAGTGAAAAACATTTTATCATATAATTATATCTTATTTATTAATATTATGAAAACTTACACATTATAGTCACAATAATCTTATCCACAATTTCTGTAAGTTATCCACAAAGCAACCAGAGGATTGACACCCTCATTTTATGCTGAAAGGTAATTTTAAACCTATACATACTTAAACAATATAAAAAGGCAATATATGTGTTTTATAATCCAAAATCCATATACCAGAATTTATATCAAAAAATAATTTGATACCAAAAAAGGTTCACCATGCAAAAAATTAAAATCTTTAAAAATCAAAAAGTATTTTTATATTACAAAATTTGAAGCTTAGATGTTTAATTTTTCATGCAAATATCTCATCTTTGTAACAATGTAAATTATTTATTAATAACTTATCCACATTATTAAAACTCTATCTTTTTTGTTGCAATTGTAAAATTCAAGTAAATTTGCTTCGTTTTTGCTCAGTTATGCACATTTAGAGAAAATATGTAAGAAATGCTGTGGAAAACTGTTCAAATAAGGGGGCATACATATGTTCGCATCTGCAGTTATTAACATTGTCAACAATTATTTGTGGATAACAGTGTATAACTCTATCCTATTATCTCGGATAAACGCTCCAAATCGCTTTGATACACTTCTGATAGTGCTCTATTGTAAATTATGCTTGCAGGGTGGTATAAAGCAAAAAGTGATATGTCTTCGGTGTATGGCATAAGCTGTCCGTGACAGTCGCCGATTTTTATCGTACTTTCTCCGGTCACAGCTTTAAGCGCCGTGTTTCCCAGCGTTACTATAACCTTTGGGGATATGGCATCTATCTCCTGATAAAGGTACGGAAGGCAAAGCTTTACCTCGCCAGTTTTGGGCGGACGGTTGGACTTTGTTCCTTTATTCGGATGAATCTTATATGGCCTGAATTTTACTACGTTTGATATATATATATCTTCCCTCTGTCTGTGGATAACTTTTAAAAACTCATCAAGGTTTTTTCCGGCAGCTCCAACGAAAGGACGCTTAAGCTCAGTCTCCTTTGCTCCCGGAGCTTCTCCTATAAGCATAACTTCCGCATTTGGATTGCCTTCGCCGGGCACAAATATCTGAGCAGCATTGAGTTTTGAGTCCAGTTCTTTATATATCTTTGTAATTTGTTCCTGTTTTTTCGATTTCATTAAGTTTTGCCTTTATCAGTTTAAAGTCTTCCCATGTAGGTCGCTTGAGAGCTTCATTATGAAGCAAAGCAGATGGATGATATGTGGGAATAATAATATATCCTTTGCGTTCATACACCTGACCGCGCACGCGGCTTATCCTGATATCCTTATCAATTATATTTCTTGCGGAAACAGAGCCAAGACAAACAATTATCTTCGGATGTATCATTGCCACTTGATGCCTGAGATACGGAAGGCATGCCTTTGCTTCTTCGTCGGATGGGTTGCGGTTTCCAGGTGGGCGGCATTTTACAATGTTTGTGATATATACCGATTCACGAGGAATTTGCGCTGCCTCAAGTATCTTTGAAAGAAGCTTTCCTGCTGCACCTACGAACGGTCTCCCGGACGCATCCTCATCGCGTCCCGGCCCTTCGCCCACAAACATTATCTTAGCTGTAAGCGGCCCTTCACCCGGAACAGCATGGTTGCGTCCTTTTGAAAGCGCACATCCTCCGCAGTGTTTTATAATGTTTACAAGTTCATCATAAGTTTCCACTTCCCTATATTAGTATATGGGTTAGATATTTGCAATCGGCATGATAAGGATTTACAAAATCGCAACAAGTAATTACAATCGGCTGTATTTCCGATTGTAATTAGCTCATGTACAGTTATAATAATTATAGAAAGGAAATTCTATGGAACATGATTTAATCGCAGCGATAGCCACAGCTCCGGGACAGGCGGGAATTGCCGCAGTCAGGATTAGCGGAGAAGGCGCGCTTTCGGTGCTTAAAAAAATATTTAGACACAAAGGCGGATATGAAAGCCATAAACTATATTACAGCAAAGTTATAAGCCAGGACAAAGTAATAGATTATGCTATGGCAGCATTCATGCAGGCACCCCACACATATACGGGGGATGATACAGCAGAAATTTTTTGCCACGGCGGATATGCCGTAAGCCAGGCAGTGCTTGAAGCTGCTCTTGACGCAGGCTGTAGGATGGCGGAAGCAGGCGAGTTTACAAAACGCGCGTTTTTAAACGGAAGGCTGGATTTATCTCAGGCAGAAGCAGTGTCAGATTTAATAGCCGCCAACGCAACGCTTGCCGCTCAGACAGCTCTAAACGCGCTTTCCGGCAGAATAAAAAGCAAAGTGGAATCCATGCGCGAAACGCTGCTTGATTTTCTTGCCAAAATTGAAGTGTGCATAGACTATCCCGAAGATGATGTGGAGCAGCAGACGGCTGAAAAAATAATACCTGAGCTTGAAACAATGCTGTCCGAGCTTTCGGATATGATAAAGACCTCGCGAAGAGGCCGGATATATAAAGAAGGACTGCTTGTTGCAATAGCAGGACGGCCTAATGTCGGCAAATCCTCGCTGCTTAATGCTATTATGGGTGAAAGCCGTGCGATAGTAACCACAACGCCGGGAACAACACGCGACACACTGGAGGCGGATGTAGAAATAAACGGATTAGAAGTCAAGCTTATCGACACTGCGGGAATTCGCGAAAGCGGAGATGAAATCGAGCGTATGGGAATCGAGCGAGCAGGAGACGCTATTGACAGAGCTGATATAATACTTTTTGTGATAGACAGTCTTGAAGGTGTGACTGAGGAAGATTTGAAAATATACGATACAGTAAAAGACAAGCCACACATTCTCGTTATAAACAAGATGGATGCAGCAAAGAAATTAAATGAAAAAATCATCGAGGATAAGTTTGACGGAAGCGAATATATATATATATCTGCGCTAAATCACACAAACATAGTAAACCTTGAAGAAAAGATTTTTGAATTTGTGGGTGTAAATAAAATAGGACGAAACGAAACAGTTCTTTCAAATGTACGCCATGTTGAAGCTGTAAAGAAAGCAAAGACACATATAGATGATGCCCTCACAGCGCTCAATGAAAACGTGCCCATTGATCTTGCGTCAATAGACATAAAAGACGCATGGCATACACTTGGCGAAGTGACCGGAGAAACGGTGGATGAACAGATAGTAGAAAGGATATTCGAAAAATTTTGCGTAGGCAAGTAGAAGATTACAATTACGATATTATTATAATAGGCGCGGGACACGCGGGCTGCGAGGCAGCTCTTGCTTCAGCGCGCCTGGGATATAAAACCTTGGTTCTTACCATCAATCTAGACTCAGTGGCACTCATGGCATGCAACCCTGCAATCGGCGGAACGTCAAAAGGACACATAGTCCGTGAAGTGGACGCACTGGGCGGCGAGATGGGAAAAGCCATTGATAAAACCATGATTCAGATAAAGATGCTAAACCTTTCCAAAGGCCCTGCGGTGCATTCATTGCGTGCGCAGGCGGACAAGAGGCGTTACCATGAATACATGAAAGCCGTGCTTGAAAGCGAACCCAACATACATTTAAAGCAGGATGAAGCGACCGAAATTATCGTTGAAGACGGAAAAATAGTCGGTGTCAAAACAGCTATTAGCGGTAAATACGAATGCAAAGCTGCCGTCGTTTGCACAGGCGTATATCTCAAAGGCCGCGTTATAATCGGCGAATACAATGTATCATCCGGCCCTTCGGGTCTTTTCCCTGCGAACGAACTCTCGCAAAGCCTTTTGGATAACGGCATAAAACTTATGCGCTTTAAAACAGGGACACCAGCAAGAGTCAATAAAAACACAATCGATTTTTCCAAGATGGAACCGCAGTACGGCAGTGAAGATAAGTTAGCATTTTCATTTTTATCAGAAGATGCAACATTTAAAGAACAGCCCTGCTGGCTAACATGGACAAATGCCGAAACACACAAGATAATAAATGAAAACCTTGACCGCGCACCGCTCTTTTCCGGAGCAATTGACGGAGTAGGCCCCAGATACTGTCCGTCAATTGAAAGCAAGGTCGTAAACTTTAAAGATAAAGAGCGCCATCAGGTGTTTATCGAGCCTGAAGGCGCGACCACCGATGAAATGTATATTCAGGGGATGTCATCTTCTCTGCCGTATGATGTGCAGGTGAAAATGTATCGCACTATACCCGGACTTGAGCGCTGCGAGATTATGCGCCCTGCATACGCAATAGAGTATGACTGTATAGATTCTACTCAGCTGAAATCTTCACTCATGATGCGACACATAGACGGACTTTTCATGGCAGGACAGATAAACGGATCTTCAGGATATGAAGAAGCCGCTGCGCAGGGTATAGTTGCAGGTATCAATGCCGCGCAGTATTTAAAGGGGGAAGAGCCTATGGTTCTTTCGCGTTCTCAGGCATATATAGGCGTTCTTGTTGACGACCTTGTAAGCAAAGGAACAGAAGAACCCTACCGCATGATGACATCGCGCGCAGAACACAGATTGCTTCTTCGTCAGGACAATGCCGATTTCAGACTGACTGAGATAGGATATGGCTTAGGGCTTGCAACACAAGAACGTTATGAAAAGATGCTGCAAAAGCAGGCTTTGACAGATGAGCTTTCCAAAAAGCTTGAAAATATTTTGATAAAAGCCGACAGAATGAAAGACCTTTTCGGAGAAGATGTGAAAGGAAATGCTTCTTTTAGGATATCAGATGCGATAAAGCGCCCACAGGCAAAGCTTCATAAACTGATTGAAGGCACGGAAGTCGACGGAATGTATTCCGATGAAGTCGTAAACCAAGTGGAGATTGAGCTTAAATACAGCGGATATGTCCAGAAACAACAAAGGCTCGTCGAAAAACAGGCGAAAATGGAAAGCAAGCGTTTGGGTGATATAGACTATTC
The DNA here is from genome assembly GCA_963677605.2 of Christensenellaceae bacterium. Classification (GTDB taxonomy): domain Bacteria; phylum Bacillota; class Clostridia; order Christensenellales; family UMGS416; genus JAGLOK01. Next base: position 83,133 of record CAXXDX010000007.1, read on the forward strand.
AGCTATAAAAGGTCTGCGCCTTGAAGCAGCCGAAAAGCTGAATGCCGTAAAGCCGGAAAACATCGGGCAGGCTTCAAGGATATCAGGCGTATCTCCTGCGGACATCGCAGTTCTTATGGTGTACCTTAAAGGCAGAGAAAATGACTGATTTTTTTAATATACTTAAAGACAGCACAGATTTTTCGGATGAAATTATAAACAAGTTTTATGAATTCAATGAAATTCTATATGAAAAGAATCAGTTTCTAAATCTTACCCGCGTTAAAAAGGAAGAAAGCGTATACAGAAATTATCTGGACAGCCTGAATCCTATAGCACTGGCTGAGCTGAGCGAAGCCGAAAGTATAATTGACATCGGATCAGGCTCAGGATTTCCCGCAATGGCACTTGCCATAGCATTTCCGGACAAAAATGTTACCATGGTTGAATCCACCGGCAAAAAAGCCGTTTTTCTTGAGGAAGCGGTTCAGACTCTTGGTTTGAAAAATGCTCGCGTAGTTTCAGCCCGTGCAGAAGAACTTGCTCATGATTTAGCACACAGGGAAAAGTATGATGCGGTGACGGCAAGGGCTGTAGCCGAAATGAGAATAATAAGCGAACTTTCCAGCGGCTTTGCAAAAACGGGCGGAAAACTTATATTCTATAAAGGTATGAAAGCAAAAGAGGAGATTAAATCGGCGACAAAGTCATTTCAAATGCTTTCACTTGCCGAATGTGCTGTAGAAAAATATCAGATTTCAAACGAAGATGATTCGACTTATATGGTTATTCTAAAAAAAGTCAAACCTCTTTTAAAATCATATCCCCGCTCATATGCGAAAATAAAGAAAGGTTAGCCTTCCTTTTTGTGACGGAACTTTTCCGTCACATGCTTGTGCATAAACTCATCAATCTGTGGAGAATATTTAACCGAAAGAGCCATGATGCCCAGGCTTAATGCTATTATTATTCCCCAGCCCCACACAGGAACACTGACAGCTCCGGAACCCACCAAAGCTGAAAAAAGTATGCCCGCAGGACGCGCAAGCAGCTGAATCACTATAAAAAAGCCCCATGATATTCCCGAAAGTCCTGCGATGAGACAAAGAGCGTCGTCCGGAAAAAACGGAAGAAGAAACATAAAAATAAGCACAACTTTTTGTCTTGAAGACAGTACGTCCATATATTTATGGGTAATTTTTTCACCGACCAGCTTTACAACCAGAGGCTTCCCAAATGCGCGCGCCAAGCCGAATGCCAGAACAGAGCCTATGGTAATCGATGCATAAGACATCAAAAAGCCTTTTCCGAATCCAAACAAGAGCCCGCCTGCTAGAGTTGTTATATTGCCGGGAATAGGCGATATAATAACCTGAAGCACCTGAATGGCGCAAAACACAAGAGGCGCCCATATCCCGAAACCGGAGATATAATCCTGCAGCTTTTCAACCGATTTAAACACGTCCAGCCATCCGTTATTAGCCATTATAAAATATAAAACAATAAAAGCTGCAATTATAAAAATCATCGCTGCAGCAAGCCAGATTCTCTTCTTGGAAAAGGATTTATCTCTCATATAAGCCATGGTATACCATGCAATGAGATTTGTAAACGTCAGTTGTATAGCTTTAACCTATTTGTTATAATTCTCTTAGTAAATACTAATAAAAGAAATATAGAGGAAAATTTATGAAAAAGATATCAGTGGTAGTGGTAGTTATTATGCTTGCAGCTTCTCTTTTTATGTTTACAGGATGCACAAACAAAAAAGTGGAGGAAAGCCTTGCTGTTGTCGATGAGTATTATGAAAGCTTCATGGACAACGATCCCGACGACATCGTGGACCTCTTTTCAGACTCTCTTGTAGAGTATTATGAAGGCCAAGAATTAACAGAGATAGTAGTCGGTTCGCGCATATCAACTCTCGGCGAAGATCTGGAATATAAAATAGTCGGTTCATCGTATAACTCAGACGATATGGGTGTTTACGTTATTATAGATGCCGAAGTTACATATGACAGAAGCGATGAAACTTATGACGAAAGCTTCCAACTTGAAGAAATTGATGATGAAATGATAATTACAGTTGTCGATTTTGAGCGTGAAACAATAATTGACGAAATACCTGATGCTTTCTTTGAAGCATATAACGATGACGATAAAGACGCGGCAAATGAACTTTTCTCCGACAGATACTATACCTATGTTTCAGAAGATGTTCTTAACGCAATCCTAGACGAGTATCACTATGTACTGGGCGACTTTGAAGGCTTTACCATAACCGAGGAATATGCATTCAATCTTGTTCCGGAAGGCGAAGATGTCACAGTTGTGCAGGAAGCATACTACGATGCATCATTTGAAAACGGAACGGCAGAATTCTATATCGTGCTTTGCGTGGAAGATGATGAAATAAAAATATACAACATGTTTACCACACCTTCATTTATTGACGACACTTTATCTGCAGTGTTTGAATCAATTGGAAACCAAAACTACAGTTTAGCTTATGTGCAGTATGATGACGCATTCTACGAAATGACAGAAGGCGGAGTAGATGCATTAACTGCAACATATGATACGATTGCAGCAAAAGGCGAATATGCAGGTTACGAGATAATTGATTGGTTTGTTTATGATACGCAAATGCAAAACGGCGAACCTTTCTCAGGCTTGATGGTTCAGGTAAACGCACAATATGGAGACACAGTATATTATAACGAAATAATGCTGACTATAGATTTCATGAGCCCCAAAATCTATGGGCATTATATAGAATAGCAGAAATTTTAGGGAGACCGAATGGCATACACGGCATTATACAATAGGATAAGACCAAAAAGTTTTTCGGAAGTCATAGGACAGCAGGCCGTTGTCCGAGTTCTTAGAAATCAGGTTCAGATGGGCATGGTATCACATGCCTATCTTTTCAGCGGGCCAAGAGGCACAGGAAAAACCACGATGGCAAGGATATTTGCAAAAGCCATCAACTGCCAAAGTCCCATTGAGGGCGAAGCATGCAACAAATGCGACACATGCCTTGCGTTATCTGCAAAAAACAACCTTGACATAATCGAAATAGACGCAGCGTCAAACACAGGCGTCAATGACATCAGAGAGCTCAGGGAAAAAGTTAAATACGCTCCTGTTGCCGGAAAATACAAGGTTTATATAATCGATGAAGTTCACATGCTCTCAGTCAACGCATTTAATGCACTGCTAAAAACTTTAGAAGAGCCCCCAAAGCACGTAGTTTTTATCATGGCAACAACCGAGCCGCAAAAGCTTCCGGTTACAGTGTTATCCAGATGCCAAAAGTTTGAGTTTACAAGGATTACTTCCTCTCTCATAGCAAAGTATCTAAAGTCAATCACAGACGAACTTCAGGTGAAAGCTGATGAAAAGGCGTTGTTTGCGATAGCAAGGGCAGCTTCCGGCGGCATGCGCGATGCACTTTCGCTTCTTGATCAGATGGTTGCGATGGGAGAAACTGCGATAGACACAAAGCTTGTGTCGGAAACACTTGGTTCAGCCGACAAACTTTTATACTTTGCGCTGTGTGAAGCAGTATTAAACCAGAACGTATCCCGCGCACTGGGCGGACTTGGCACTATGATGGAAAAAGGGTGCAGCGCATCAACTATAGCATCGGATTTGATGCAGATGTTTAGGGATTTATACATTGTACAAAACTCATCCCCAAAAATTCAAGAAAGTTTAAACCTTGACGAAGCTTCGCTTGAAAGGCTGAATGTTCTGGCAAAAAAAGTACCGACCGCTTCGGTTCTTAAATGCCTCGAGATATTTTCCACATTGGAAAATGACCTTAGATACGCTGCCCGTCCCGAAATATGGCTGGAACTTGCAGTGGGAAAAGCCTGCCGTGTGCAGAAGGAAAATAGCTATGAAGCTCTGCTTGAGCGCATAGAGATACTGGAAAAGAAAATCGAGTCCGGGAATTTTCCTGCAAATAAAGTCGGTGCACCGTCATCCAAGCAGCCGGACCAGGACGAGTTTTTCCCTATAAAAGACGAAGATTTTACAGCAAAGCCAAAACAGCAAAAAACTCAGCAAAAAACACCTGCTGAAGATAGCTATAATGATATATATGGACAGGAGTTTGTTCCTCCTGAATATGAGCCTCCCATGGATGATGATGACAGCGGTTGGGAGGAGCCCGAAATACACGAACAGCCGGTAAAACCAATAAAGGAAGCCGTACCGGAAGCTCCTAAGCAAGAAGCTAAACCACAGGAAGCAGAGTCTTCACCGGAAGAAACGGATCAAGGCAGGAAAATCTGGAATGACGCAGTGAATATCTCACGCGAGAAAAAGCAGATGCGTCTGCATATGGCAATGAAAAAAGCAAAGGTTACAGGATATGACGGAAAAACGCTTACCATATCATTTAACGAAAATGACGAGTCCTCCGCAAAACGCCTAGAGGACGGAGAACTTCGCGACACTTTAAACAAAATGTTGAAGGATGTGACAAAACATCATATTATAATCAGTGTCGTTATAGAACGATTCAGCGAGGAAGACAACGAGTTTATGAAACAGGTATATGATGTCTTCCCTGATAATATAGTATCAATCGAGTAAAATTTGGAGGTAATACAAATGGCTAAAAGAAAATATCCCGGCGGACGCGGGGGAGCAATGGGCGGAGCAAACATGCAAAACCTTTTAAAGCAGGCCCAGCAGATGCAGCAGCAGATGGAATCGGCTCAGAACGAGCTTAACGATATGGAGTTTGAAGCATCATCAGGCGGCGGAATGGTAAAGGCTGTGGTTAAAGGCTCAAAGGAGCTTGTATCCGTAAGCATCCAGCCTGAAGCTGTAGATCCTGACGACATTGAAATGCTTGAAGACATGGTGGTTGCGGCAGTTCGCGAAGCTATGGAAAATGCTGAAAAAGCAGGCAGCGAAAAGATGGGACAGTTTTCGGCAGGAATGCCTAATATGCCGGGGCTTTTCTGATGTCGGAACACATTAAGCCGCTTGCCCGGCTTATAAATGAGTTTTCAAAGCTTCCCGGTATAGGAAGAAGAACAGCAGCGCGCCTTGCCTATCACATAATAGAAACCGACAAAAGCGATGCCGAAGCTCTATCCGATGCCATAAAAGATGCAAGAGAGAAAATAGTGCTTTGTAATGACTGCGGCGATTTTTCGGACGGCCCAAAGTGCCCGATTTGCCGCGACATGTCAAGAGCATCATCCGTAATCTGCGTAGTAAGCGATCCTCGGGATGTTGCTGCGATGGAAAAAACCGGCGAATTCAGGGGAAAATATCACGTTCTTCACGGAAGCATATCTCCCGGTGACAACCGCGGTCCGGATGACATCAGGATAAAAGAGCTTCTGGCAAGACTTTCGGGTGTGGATGAAGTTATTCTCGCTACAAATCCAGACGTTGAAGGCGAAGCAACAGCAATGTATATCTCCCAGCTTATAAAACCATTCGGTATTAAAGTTACAAGAATTGCACACGGTGTTCCAATAGGCTCAGACCTTAAGTATGCAGACGAAGTAACTTTGGGCAGAGCAATCGCCGGACGCGTTGAAATTTAACAAAAAGGATTATTTTATGATGCAGGAACAAAGCAAAAGAAAAGCGGATTTATGGATTTCTGTTTTTCTTGTATCGGTGATAATACTGCTTTCGGGCATGGTATATGCAACAGGGGACCTTACGACATACATGGCGACTCCGCTTGCAATCGCAAACGACGGCATATTTACCAATGACTTTTCCATAATGGAATTTGTCCGCCCCAATGCACAAAGCATATCCGACAATATTATAGCGCTTCTTTTGCGCACCGGTATTCCGTGGCAGGCAATATCAGCTGCACTATACGTAGTTACAGTTGCGGTGTTTGCGGCAGGTATAATTGCGATATCCAAACGATTAGGCGGCAAGCGATATTACATTATGGCAGCTGTACTAATGTTTTTAAGCATATACGCAATGTCCGGCCTCAGAATAGGCCGAAATCCAATATGGTATCCTTCTTTCTACTATGCGCAGGCTGCATTCTGCATAGGCGTATGGGGCTTTGTAAAAGCCTTGGACAGGAAGTGGTATCTTGCATTTATACTGTTTGCCGTAGCCTCCCTTTTGCATTTTACTGCAGGAAGCTACAGCGCGGCGTTTGCTTTGGTGTTTCTTGTTATTCAAGCAGTAAAAGAAAAAAAATATAAACTGCTTTTGGCCCCGCTTGTCTGGATTGCGGCATGTATCGCGGTCTTCTTGCTGATGTATCTTTCGGGAACTACAGGAAGCGGCCTTTTATCAAACGAGCAGTTTGTAAAAATACATGCATATCTCAGGCACCCTCACCATCATGTTCCGTCATCATGGGAGCCTTTGGAGTGGGTAAACTTCGCAGCGTATATAGCTGCAACGCTTCTTGTGTTGTGCTACAGCGCAAAAGACAGCAAGCTTTTCAAAAGGATAAAAATATTCTTTTTTATAACCACTGCGCTTATGGCTTCAATACTTGCAGTAAACTATGTGTTTGTGGAGATTATCCCGATAGCTTTTATCGCAAAACTTCAGCCTGCAAGAAATGTATTTGTCTACAGATTCTTCCTTGCTGCGATACTTGCATTCAGCTCATATAAACTTGTGCTAAAAAAAGAATATATTCCTGCAATGCTGATAGTTTTTATGACTGCACTTCCGCAGATAAACATCAAAACATACAGCGGAATATTGCTTCTTATGACAGCATTTTATCTGATATTTGCAAAATGGTGCGATAAGCGGGAGCTCACATCTCTTAAAGTGATAGCACACATTGCAATGACCGTTTTAACCATCCTCGTCATTTCGCTTTTTGCAGCAAACATTGCCCTGCTTATAAAAATCTTCTATACAATTGCTGTTATAGCGCTTGTAGCTATCACATATGCGGCGGATACTATAGCTCAAAACAAAGCCGACAAGCTGATAGCAAAAGCTGCCGCAATATTGCTTGCAGTTGCAATAATACTTATCCCATGGGTGGATATATCAGGCAACTTCCAGGGTATTAAAATAAAAAGCCCAAGAAGTGTGTTTTCACTTTCGGATATAGACAATTCCGCACGCGTCTTGGCGCTAAGGTTTAATGAAAACACTGAAAAGGAAGCGCTTTTCCTGGGAGATCCAAATGATATCACGACTGCGTATTTTAGGATATTCTCGTTAAGATCATCGGTTGTGGCATTTAAAAATATGCCATTTACGGATGACGGAATGCTTGAATGGGTGGAGCGCTTAACCGCATTAAACGCAGTTTCTGTCGATGATAACGGATATTATATACGTAACACCACATGCTTTGACGAGCTTTCCATGCAGGAGATAATGGATGTTGCAAACGAATACGAAGCAGGATATCTTCTTGTCGATTTTAACGAAGAAAAGACTGATGAGCTTATATCTCTAGGAGCAGAAGTTTTTGACTCCGAAGGAAGATGGACAGTATTTAAGCTTAATTAATCAGAAGTAACAATAACAAAAAACAGCCTGCAGAATAATTCTGCAGGCTTTATCTTACTCATTAATACTTTTTGACAGCTGCCTCATTTTTATAACAACTTTTACTACCGTGTATATAAGCAAAATAACAACTATTGTCTGTATTGACCATATTACAAACATAATAGACGGAATCACCGCAAAACTATCTACTATCGAAAAAAATGATGTCATATTCTGTGCTATAAATAACAAATTTAAAGCAGCTAAAAATACCAGCAAACCCACAACCCTCTTGAGCATTGTGACTTTCGATGCATTGTCCGAATACAAAGCAGTCTTTCCCAGCTCCCTGTCTCTTCTGAAATAGTGCCAGTTCGCAAAACTGCCGCAATGCTGCCATCCGCCTTCTTCCATCATTTGCATGTAGTCCGAAAAGTCCTTATCGGTTTCCAGCTTAAAATCATAGCCATAAACATATTTCTTCGCAGAATTTTTTTCAAACCAGTAGCTTATATAGCCTTTTTCTTTCAGCTGCCAGCCTTCATCCGACATCTCTTCCAGCCATTTGAGTTCTTTGTCTTCCATCCACAACGGAAAAAATCTTGTTTTTTTCATTAAACCCTCACTCATATTAATCCTCCGGCAATGATTTTTCTATATTTAAAATCAATTCGTTCAGTCTTGTAAGTTCGCTTTTTAACAGCTCTGAGCCATACGCTGTGCGTCTGTAGTTTTTCTTGTTGCGCCCGCCTTCGGGTGCTCCCACAGTTTCAATCGCACCATTTTGCTCCAGTGTTTTAAGAGCACCGTATAGCGTTCCCGGCCCCAAGATAATCCTTCCTTCCGTCATATCCTCAACAGATTTTATTATCCCGTAGCCATGCAGTTCATTTTTTAACGCAGACAATATATATAGCGTCGTTTCCGTAAGCACATTTCCTTTAAAATTAACCATATTGCTCTCCTGTCGTTTCACGATATATCGTGTCGCGATATATCGTATGACGTAATTATAAGCAATTATTCCTCCTGTGTCAACATCTTTTATATTTCTGGAAAATGAACTATAATAAAGATACTAAAATTAAAGGATAATCATTATGATAGAAAACATTGCAAAGTATATTGATCACACCATATTAAAGCCGAATGCTACTTCTGAACAGGTTAAAAAAATCTGCGCAGAGGCATTGGAGTACGGCTTTGCCAGCGTGTGTGTAAACCCTACACACGTAATGCTTGTAGCAGATGAGCTTAAAGGCAGCGAAGTTAAAACATGTGTTGTGGTGGGTTTTCCGCTTGGAGCAAACTCTTCGGAAACCAAGGCATTTGAAACAGCGGATGTAATTAAAAACGGCGCGCAGGAAGTGGACATGGTAATAAACGTCGGTGCTGCAAAAGACGGCAATTGGACGCTCGTCCAAAGCGACATTAAAGCAGTTGTTGATGCAGCAGCTGGCAAAGCTTTGGTTAAAGTCATCATTGAAACATGCCTGCTAACAGATGAGGAGAAAATTAAGGCATGTGAAGCAGCTGTTGCAGCCGGAGCTGATTTTGTTAAAACATCCACAGGATTTTCTACAGGCGGAGCAACAGCAGGGGATATTGCTCTTATGAGAAAAACTGTCGGCCCGGATCTAGGCGTAAAGGCATCCGGCGCAGTTCGCGACTACAAAACAGCGGAAACAATGATAAATGCAGGTGCGACACGCATAGGCGCAAGCGCGGGAATCGCAATAGTCGAAGGCGGTACAGGAACCGACAGCTACTAGAATATGACACAAACTTTGACTTTAGGCAATAAGATAAGCTCTGGACGCACGGCCGAGATATATTCTTATTCCAGTGATACAGTAATAAAACTATTCCTTCCGCAGTTTGGCATAAAAATTGCGGAAGTTGAATATAGCCTTCATAAATCATTATATGAAACAGGACTTCCCATACCAAAAATATTTGATTTCATAGAATTTGAGAAAAGAGGCGCGATAGTATATCAGAAGCTTGAAGGTGAAAGCCTTCTTGATTCTCTAAAAAAATCACCGCAAAATATAAAAGGATTTGCATGTGACATGGCTGATTTACACTATGACATCAGCAAAGTTGAGGCTCCAAACGGTTTTCCTACTTTTAAAGACAAAATTCTATCCGGTATTAAATCACAAGACTTGCTGGACGAAAAAAAGACAGCAGCAGTAATAGATATGCTTGAATCCCTGCCTTCCGGCAAATCGGTCTGTCATGCGGATTTTCATCCGGATAATATCCTTATATGCGACGGTAAGTACTGGATTATCGATTGGATGACAGCATGCAGCGGTTCTTTTGAGGCAGACTATACTAGAACTGATATGATTTTAAACCATTCCGAATCACCAAACGCAAAATTATACGAGAAGATATTAACAAAAACATTTGGCGGACTGTTTTCAAAGCTCTATACTGGAAAACTGATAAAAAATGGGCTTAACCTAAGTGAAACAGTCAAATGGAAGATTCCAATTATGACGGCAAGACTGGCTGAAAACGTCTCTTTAAACGAGAATAATACTCTGCTTAAAATTATAAACCGCACACTCATCTGATACATTTTTGCACAAATTATCATATGCAACATCTTGCATTATGATAGATTACTCTTGAAAGGATACGGAGTGAACAAACTTGATGCATTAAAAAACAGCCTTGACTATATCGAAGATAATCTCCGAGGCGAAGTCAATATTGAAAAGGCAGCAAAAAAAGCCTGTCTTTCGAAGTTTTATTACTATAGAATGTTTAACATTGTTTCAGGAATGACGCTTTCTGAATATATAAGAAACCGAAAGATGTCGCTTGCCGCAAAAGAAATCAAAGAAAGCGGCCGCAGGATTCTGGATATAGCGCTTGACTACGGATATAATTCACAGGAGGCCTTCTCCCGTGCATTTAAAAACGTACACGGTATATCTCCCTCGCAGGCCAAGACCTCCGATGCAAGTATCAAAGCATTTCCTCCAATATCTTTTCAACTACAATTAAAAGGAGATGTTGAAATGGAATACAGAATCGAGAAAAAAGAAGAGATCCAACTTTTAGGTGTAAGCAAAAGCGTCACATCTAAAAACGGCGAGAATTTTGAGATAATCCCGAAATTCTGGCAGGATGTTATGCAGGACGGAACCTTCGCAAAAATTGCAGAGTCCTCAGATGCTCCTGAAAACAGCGGATGTTATGGCGTGTGCATGGATTATGTGGAAAAAGAAGATAGGTTCAACTATGTAATAGGTATGCCGTCAGGAGTGTCTAAGTCCGGATTTAATATCTATGAAATCCCTGAAGATACTTATGCTGTATTCGGCCCAGTGCCGCTTGCTGAAGTTCAGGATTTATGGAAGAGAATCTTCTCTGAATGGCTTCCCGCCACAGATTATGATATATCAAACGGGCCGCAGGTGGAGTTTTACCCTGCAACAGAGGATGATTCGGTTATATGCGAAGTGTGGATACCAATTAAAAAGTAACAAAAAGGATGGCTTGTCCATCCTTTTTTTAATTTATATTAGACATCTTTTCCTACTACCTGTGTATAAATTATTTCACAACTATCGCAAAGCATAAGTTTTTCCCCAAGCTTATCTCTGGCCACCAATCCTAAAAGCACAGTGTTTAAGCCTGCTGCCGCACAGTATAGATAAACATTCTGGCTCATGCTGCCTGCTTCCGTGCCGCTTAAAACTTTCTTTTCCGAGTTGTCGGTTTTTATTATACCCGTCTTTTTGCAGTAATCTGCAACATATATTATGCCGAACGGCGCGCTTTTCATCACTTCCTGTGTTCCGATATCACCTCTTACATCATCTTCGGAAATTTGAATTAGCTTATGTTCATGCTCGCTGTATCTGTAAACGCCCTGCTCCATCGCCGCATACACGCTTACCAGCTGGCTGTTGCAGCCCGAAGGAATTGTACGCTTGTTTTTAGATTTTCCGCAGGCTTCCTTTGTTTCTCCGCATGCACACCACAGTATGTTTGATATCTCCTGCATTGAAAGAGGCTCAGTTTTCCATTTGCGTACGGTTCTTCTGTTTTTAAGCGCAGCCATAAGCGGGTAAAACATTTCGGTCTGAGGTTTGGGCAGAATAATGTTTTTCATATATTATCTCCTTTTTATATGAAAATGCTAATATGATTTAAAATTATTATCAAGACAATTTTTAAAACTTATCAAAAAAGCCGGCAGATTTCTCCGTCGGCTACGTTTAATTAAACTTAATACCAATAATACACCTTCTCTCACGCCATCTCGTCCCTGCATTTTATAAACGCGGAAACCGCAAAATCCAAGTCTTCTTTTGTGTGCGCAGCCGACACCTGAACACGTATCCTAGCAAGACCTTTAGGAACCACAGGATAGAAAAAGCCTATCACATACACGCCCTTTTGCAGCATCTTTGCTGCCATCTCCTGTGCTGTGCGCGCATCATAGAGCATAATCGGAACGATAGGATGCGTTCCATCTTTTATCTCAAAGCCCGCCTTTTTAATGCTCTCCCTGAAATAAAACGTGTTCTCTTCCAGCCTGTCGCGAAGCTCCGTGCTTTCTTCTAACATATCAAACACCTCACATGCCGATGCCGCAATAGCCGGAGCCAACGTGTTTGAAAAAAGATACGGCCTTGACCTCTGGCGAAGCAAATCCACCACAGTCTTGCTTGCGGAAGTATACCCGCCGCTCGCGCCGCCCAATGCTTTTCCCAACGTTCCTGTTATAATGTCAACACGTCCCATAACTCCGCAGTGTTCGGGAGTTCCCTTGCCGTGCTCGCCGATAAATCCCACAGCGTGCGAGTCGTCCACCATCACTAGCGCATCATATTTTTCCGCGAGATCGCAGATCCCCTTGAGGTTGGCTATCGTACCATCCATCGAAAAAACGCCATCGGTGCATATCATTATCATCCTGCATTCCTGAGCTTCGCGAAGCTTAGCTTCAAGGTCATCCATATCGTTGTTTTTATATCTGAATCTTTTAGCTTTGCACAGGCGCACTCCGTCAATGATGCTTGCATGGTTAAGCTCGTCACTTATAATTGCATCTTCATCGGTTAACAGCGTCTCAAATAACCCTGTGTTTGCGTCAAAGCATGAAGAATATAATATAGTATCCTCCGTACCTAAAAACGAGCTTATCTTCTTTTCAAGCTCCTTGTGTACGCTTTGCGTTCCGCATATAAAACGCACCGATGAAAGACCGTAGCCATATTCATCATAGCTTTTTTTCGCAGCCTCTTTTATACGCTCGTTATTGGAAAGCCCGAGGTAGTTGTTTGCGCACATATTAAGAAGATCTTTCTGACCTGTGACATCAATTTTTGCGCTTTGGGGGGTTGTAATAATACGCTCGCTCTTCCACAAGCCGTCTTTTTGAATGTTTTCATTAATGTTTTCCAGAATGCTGTATGCGCTTTTCATATTATTCCTCCCAATCCAATATCACTTTGCCGGAGTTTCCGCTCCTCATCGCTTCAAATCCTTTTTCATAATCCATATAGTTAAACTTATGTGTAATTACAGGCGTTATATCAAGCCCTGTCTGTATGAATGATGTCATCTTATACCACGTTTCATACATCTCGCGCCCATAGATGCCTTTTATCGTAAGTCCGTTAAACACAACTTCAGTCCAATCGATTTTGGTTTCTTTTCCGTGTATGCCGAGCACAGCCACTTTGCCACCATGGCACATGCTGTCCAGCATGTCGTTAAAAGCTTTAGGGTTGCCCGACATCTCCATTCCGACATCAAAGCCCTCTTTCATATGAAGCTCATCCATTATGTCAGCAATCTTTTCTTCGCGCACGTCAATAACACGGGTAGCGCCCATCTTTTTTGCAAGATCAAGTCTGTATGGATTGATATCAGTTACAACAACATATCTCGCTCCCGCATGCTTTGCTATCGCCGCTGCCATAATGCCTATGGGCCCTGCTCCGGTTATAAGTACATCTTCGCCCAGCACATCGAAAGCGAGCGCGGTATGCACAGCATTGCCGAGAGGATCAAAACAGCTAATTATTTCAAGTGGAATATTAGGATCGCAGTGCCACACATTTGTAACGGGAACACTTATGTATTCGGCAAACGCACCTTCGCGGTTTACACCAATGCCTTTTGTCGCACGGCACAGGTGACGGCGGCCGGCTAGACAGTTGCGGCACTTTCCGCAGACAAGGTGACCTTCAGCGGAAACTATGTCACCGATACCAAAGTCATGCACATCGCTGCCGATTTTTACAATACGTCCGACAAATTCATGACCTATCGTCATGGGAACAGGAATTGTCTTTTGCGACCATTCATCCCAATTATATATGTGTACATCCGTTCCGCATATGGATGTCCTTAAAACTTTAATTAAAACATCATGCATTCCGACTTCCGGAACAGGTACTTCCTCCATCCAAAGGCCTTCTCTGGGATATTTTTTAACCAATGCTTTCATAGTCTTTTTCATTATATGCTCCCTGATGAAATTCCTAAATATATTATATCACTTCTGAAATATTTGATGTTGAAAAACCCAATATTGATTGTTAGAATATACATAAATAATGGAAAAAGCGACATTTTATTAATAATATACGGTCAAATTTTCTGAAGCTGTTTTTATATTTTAATCGCACCTGAAAGGATGTCATATGAAAAGATCGCTCATAAACAGAGAAATCGAGTGGGCAAAAAAACTGCTCAAAAAACACAATGTTTTTATTCCCGATTTCGGTCACTATACTTTAGACAAATGGAAAGAAATCCTTAATAAACATCAGTCCATCTCACAGACAATGCTGGGTTGGGACATAACAGACTACGGCATGGGTGACTATGAAAATTTAGGCGGAGTGCTATTTACCATAAGAAACGGCGAACAGAACAATCCCAAAATAGGTACGCCTTACGCAGAAAAGCTTATAATACTACACGACGGACAAAGCCTTCCTCTTCACTTTCATTATACAAAAACCGAAGACATCATAAATAGAAGCGGCGGTATACTGGCATTGAAACTTTATAACAGAAACGCTGACGAATCAGTCGATTATGAAAACGACGTGGAAGTCTTCATGGACGGCGAGCTTCACACCGTAAAGGCGGGGGAAGTAGTAGAAGTTACAAACGGCAACAGCATCACACTGACACCCGGTATGTACCATCTCTTCTGGGCAAAAAAAGGCGCGGGGGATTTAATTGTCGGCGAAGTGTCTTCTGTAAACGATGACAACATAGACAATCATTTTGATTCTGTACCAGTCCGATTTAACGAGATTGACGAAGATGAATCGATTGTTCATCCGCTTTGTAATGAGTACGATAAGATAATTAAATAAAGATTAGGACTATAAACAGATTCTCCAAAGCAGTGTAATGTGCCGCAAGGTGAAATAAAAAAGCCTGTGCTATGTAGGCGTACTTAATTGTACGTTTACGAAGACACAGGCTTTATTTTTTCAGAAGCCATATTTAATGATGCTTGTAGTGCAATCCACTTATTTGAGATTCTATTTATTCATCCGGATAAACCCGCCAGTGTTCGCTGCCTTCGGTAAAATCCCCGTCAGTAATTTTATTAACATCAAGCTTCATATAAAGCCCGTGCGCGGAAACTGCTACCTCACCTTCGGGAGTTAATATCTCACCGGTTCCTTCAAACATCATCCTGTTTGAACTGGTTATCCTTCCCACAGCCTTAAGTTCGCAATTAAGCGGCAGAGGCTTTCTGTATTTTATCTTAAGGTCTGTTGTAACACCCCAAATCTCAGGATACTTTATCTGCATGGCACGGCCGATTATCTCATCCACTATAGAAGCCGCAACACCTCCGTGGAGTCTTCCGGGATAGCTCTGGTGTTCATCTTTAGGTGTGAAGTATGCAACAAGTTCGTCGCCGTCTTCATAGAAACGGGTTTTTAAACCAAAGTCATTTTTCATTCCACACACGAAGCAGTCTCTTGCATTAGGTTGTTTTTTTAATTTATCTGACATTTAACATCCTTCTAATTCAAATTTAACCAAACTATGTTATAATTTATATATAAATATTTAGGAGGGCATTTTTATGAGTAAAACACCCGCATGGCTTACATACCTTTTCGGATGGATAACAGGACTAATCTTCCTCGGAGTGGAAAAAGAGGATGAAAACATTCGCTGGCACGCAGCAAATTCACTTGGGATATCACTAGCTGTTACTTTAGCCTTTGTAATATTGAGAATCCTGCTTTATATCCCCATAATACGGTGGATTGCCATAGTAGTACAAATTGTCGTCGGCATCGGAGCATTTGTCGTATGGATTATGTGCATGGTAAACGCCGGCAACGGATCAAAGTTCAAACTGCCGTATGTTACGGAGTTTGCCGAGAAAAACTTTTTAAACCTGTTTAAATAATATTCAAAAGCCACTGAAACCCAGTGGCTTTTATATTTTATTCCAATACTGCTCTTATACGCCTTACTCCGGCAGAGGATGACTGCTCTTTCTTTATCTTGAAAGTGCCCAGCTCTCCTGTTCTTTTTGCGTGAGGTCCGCCGCATATTTCTTTTGAAAATTCTCCAGCGGTATACACTTTTACGACATCCTGATACTTGGATGTGAATATTCCGACAGCTCCCTGCTCTTTAGCTTCTTCCACACTCATCTCTTCCATCGTGATAGCAACATCAGCTGCTATTGCATTGTTTACCCACTCTTCAAGCTCATCACACTCTTCACGTGTCACTTTCCTGTCGAAGTTGAAGTCAAACCGCGCACGTTCTGCAGTGATGTTTGAACCGCGCTGCTCAACGCTGTCGCCAAATTTGTTGCGAAGCGCTGCAAGCAAAAGGTGAGTAGCTGTGTGAAGGCGTGCTGTCTGCTCTCCGCTGTCGGCCAGACCACCCTTGAATTTCTGCTCCGAGCCTTGGGAAGATACTTCCTGATGTTTGGCAAAAGCTTCGTCAAAACCTTTAGTGTCCACTTTTAAGCCTTGCTCTTCGGCAAGCTCGCAGGTGATTTCAATCGGGAATCCGTATGTATCATAGAGATGGAAAGCGGATTTACCGTCAATCGTGTCGCCTTCTTTCATGTCGCGGGTAAGTTTTTCAAGCTCGCGCAAGCCGCGTCCCAAAGCCTTTGCAAATTTTGCTTCTTCTTTGTTTAGCTCGTCATGAATTCGAGTCTTGTTTGCGGTAAGTTCAGGATATACTTCACCGTATTCGTCTAATATAACTTTTGCGACCTGCCATGTAAACTGAGCGGGAAGCTCCAGCATGCGTCCGTATCGCACAGCACGGCGGATAAGCCTGCGAAGAATATATCCCTGATCCATGTTAGACGGCGTCACGCCTTTTTCATCGCCAAGGATAAATACCGCTGTGCGGCAGTGGTCTGCAACTATTCTCATAGACCGCATGATATCATCGCTGTCGCTGTATTTTTTGCCTGAAAGCTCCTCGATTTTTGCAATAATAGATGCAAAAAGGTCTGTTTCATAAACTGATGATTTGCCCTGAAGCACGGCGATGGTTCTGTCAAGGCCCATGCCCGTGTCCACTTTCTTTTTATCAAGAGGAACAAGCGATCCGTCAGCCTGTTTGTTAAACTCCATGAAAACATTGTTCCATATCTCAAGATATCTTCCGCAGTCGCATGCAGGCGAGCAATCCTCTCCGCAAGGCTCTTTGTCTGTAATGTAAAATATCTCGGTGTCAGGACCGCAAGGACCTGTCGTTCCGGCAATCCACCAGTTGTTATCTGCCGGAAGATAGAAAATTCTTTCCTCTGGTATTCCGCATTCCTTCCAGATGCTTGCCGAAACATCATCGCGAGGCGCATTTTCATCGCCTTCAAAAACGGAAACCGCAAGTTTTTCCACAGGTATGTTAAACCACTTTTCCGAAGTTAAAAGCTCATAGCTCCAGCGGATGGATTCATCTTTAAAATAATCGCCAAGCGACCAGTTGCCCAGCATCTCAAAAAATGTTAGGTGCGATGCATCGCCGACTTCATCTATATCAATGGTACGGATACATTTCTGCACATCACAAAGACGAACTCCGGCAGGATGGCTTTCACCCAGTAGATACGGAACAAGAGGAAACATTCCGGCAGGCGTAAAAAGCACCGTCGGGTCGTTTTCCGGTATAAGCGAAGCAGAAGGGATAACTGCATGCCCCTTCTCTTTAAAAAAGTCCAGATATTTTTTCCTGAGTTCTGACGAAGTAATCATAATTTCTCCTTATATTAAGCCCTTAAGCCAAATTTCATTTGTCCAATAAATATTATATTGATATATATAAGTTGTCAAGAATTTGGGCACCAAACATGCCCTTTCATTGCCAGTTTACTTATATCTTACGTCTTTATCGAATAAAGCACATAGTATCCTGCGTCCTTTGCAACAATTTCACAATTTCCGAACACTTCCGCCATGTGTTTTTTAAGGCTGGGCGCTCCCTGTTTTTTCTGCGCCACCGCCCAAAACTCGCCGCCTTCGTTAAGATACTTGGGCGCGTTTTCTATCCACGGATAATACACACTCTTTCCCGCGCGTATTGGCGGATTGGTGATTATTACATCAAATGTTCCATCCACTTTTTCATAGCCGTCGCTTTGCGCGATATCAGCCTGCACACCATTTTCCGCAGCGTTCTTTTTCGCAAGCTCGATAGCACGGCTGTTTATGTCGCGCATAACGCAATCAGCCCCCGCAATCTTTGCGGCACTTATCCCCACAGGACCATATCCGCAGCCCAAATCCAGCAATCTGCCGACAGTTTGATGAGCATCAAAAAATGCTTCCAGCATCACAGCCGTGCCGTAATCCAGAGCGGTCTTTGAAAAAACTCCATCAGCCGTAATAAAGTCAAACTTAACTCCTGCGATATAAGCTGAAATCTGCTTTTTATTATATTCTCCCGAAGGATTTTCCGTAAAATAATGTTCCATCAGTCAAAAACACATCCGTATATTTTTTCCGCGAAGTTTTTAAGAGAAAACTCTCTCTGATAGTTTTCAATATTCTCATGAATTCTTTGATAGATATCATCCGGATTTTTATATATTTTTTCAAGCACAGCTTTTATTTCCTGCGCATCTTTTTCTACAAAAAGTTCTTTAGGATATCTTTCTCCTAATGTATCCACAATTCCGGGAAGATCAGTGGACACTATTATACACCCCATGCACAAAGCTTCAATCAAGGCTATCGGCTGCGCCTCAGTCGGATATCGTGTGGGAAGACAGAAAACAGCACTTTCCATGAGCAGATTTTTCTTTTCTTCATTTGAAACAAAGCCAATATATTCAACGTTCGAATGTTCTTTCAAATACTTTTCAAAGCGAATCTTTTCATTCGGGAAAACCCGTCCTGCAACCTTCAGCGCAAATCTTTCATCCGAACCAACAGCTTCAATCAAATCGAATATGCCTTTAGATTCGATTACATTGCTCATATAGCATATCTGCATAGGTCTGTTTTTTATAAAATTTATCTTTTCACTATACTCGTCTTCTTTGAGCATTATAGAATCCTGAGCGAAGTTTCCTACAACATCAAATTTTCCGCATCCAAAAAGCTCATACATTTCTTCCTTGAGCTTTTCTGTTAGTGCTATTGTGGATTTTGCCAAACCTATATACTTTCTAATATATTTTCTAATCCACTTGTGATTTATATATGTATCAATAAGCGCACGCCCGTGTATGTGGAGCGTGTAAGGCTTATTATTCTTTAGGCACATCTTATAGTAGCTTATAAGCGACATGAATCCGAGAGGAGACAGCTTTGGTGTAAAATACACAGCGTCGCAGTCCTTTATATACTTTCTGGCAAGCGCTTTGTTTATAAATGTAGCCTTTATTTTATTTATAGCCGAAACGCCTACTCCCGAACCGCCGTTGTCAAAAAAGTCGACAATGTGAAGCTTAACTCCGTTTTCCTGCCATTCGTCGCGCAGACGGCAGGAAGCAAAGCTCATCCCATCATCGCCTTTGCCAAGTGCTGCTATCATAAGAATTTTTTTATTTACATCATATTGCATAATCAGTCAAACAGATGCGGTTTGTTCTGCTCTGCGAAGAACTGCGCATCATATAACCTCCTGTAGATTCCGTCCGGTTTTTCATAAAGCTCGCTGTGGGAGCCGCGCTCAACTATACCCTCATCAGACAGCACAAAAATCAAATCTGCATTGCGTATGGTCGAAAGCCTATGGGCAATAACCATGCTTGTTCTGCCTGCCGTCAGCTCTTCCAATGATTTTTGTATAACAGCTTCTGTTTCATTGTCAAGAGAGGATGTCGCTTCATCCAGAAGAAGTATAGGAGGATTTTTTAAAAATACTCGAGCTATGGATATCCTCTGCTTCTGTCCTCCCGAAAGGCGCACTCCCTTTTCGCCCACCCATGTGTTATAACCGTCGGGAAGCGCTGCAATAAAGTCATGAATGTCGGCTTTTTTTGCTGCCTCAACCATTTCATCATATGATGCTTCCGGTCTGCCATATAATATGTTTTCGCCTACAGTCCCTGTAAATAGAAACACGTCCTGCTGAACAAGCCCGATATTTTCCCTTAGCGAAGACAAAGTGTAGTCTTTAATATTTTTGCCGTCAACGAAAATTTCTCCTTCGTTAACATCATAAAACCTTGGTATCAGATGGCATATGGTGGTTTTTCCTCCGCCGGAAGATCCAACCAAAGCAACGTTTGTGCCCGGCTCCACCTTGAAGCTTATTTCCTGAAGAACCTGTTCCTTTTCGGTGTATGAAAAACTGACATTTCTAAACTCTATGTCGCCTCGTGCATTTTCTATTACATCAGTCCCATCTTCAAATTCGGGGTTTTCCCGCATAATCTCATCAAACCGCGCAAAGCCTGTCATTCCCTGCTCAAACTGCTGCGTAAAGTTTGTAAGACGTCGTATTGGCATCATAACCAGATTGATGTAAAGCATAAATCCTACAAGCTCGCCGACTGAGATTATTCCGCGGCTTGCAAACACACCGCCAAGCCCAAGCACGACGATATTAAGCATGGACATAAAAAATCCCATTCCGGTTGCAAAATATGCCATCGCTTTATATGCCATGTTTTTTGCTCCGCGGAACAAGTCATTGCCTTCATCAAAGCGCTTTGCTTCATATTCTTCATTGGTAAAAGATTTTGATACGCGTATTCCTGCAAGTGCGTTTTCTATCTGTGCGTTTATGTCCGCCATTTTTTCTCGCACAGCCTTAAATCCCTTGCTCATCTTGGTTCGCTGGGTGATAGAAAACCATGCCATAATAGGCACTACGCCAAAGTATATTATAACAGCAAGCAGCCATTGCCTCTGAACCAATACTACAAACGAACCAATAAACATAACTACGGATAAAAACAAATCTTCCGGCCCGTGGTGGGCAAGCTCCGTTATTTGGTTTAGGTCGTTTACGATACGGCTCATAAGTTTTCCTGTTCGGTGATTGTCGAAAAACTTAAACTGCATCTTCTGTAGGTGCCTGAAAAAGTCCGAGCGCATCTCAGCTTCCATACGCAAACCCAGAACATGTCCCCAGTAATGCATAAAATAATTAAGCCCCGCCATTATGATATAAAGCCCCACAAGAACGCCAATCATAATAAGAAGCTTGTTCATCTGTCCGTTGGGGATATAGTCATCCATTATTATTGTAGTTGCATATGGATATACAAGCTCAATGGCGGCAAGCATAAATGCCGCCGCCAAATCAGCCGTAAACAAAAACTTATAATTTTTATAATATGAGATAAATCTTTTAAACATTGATTTATCGTATTTCATTATTTCCTCCAGATTACGTCGTTTACAATCGATGTATAGCTTTGAATTATCTTAACTACTTTTACCGATACATTTTTGTCTCTGTAGTCATTTGCAAGAACCGTAGGTTCGTTTGCTTCCTGCATTGCACGCGAAAGCTCTATTGAACGGCTCACATCCTCAAATGACACTCCGCCGATAATAACAGTACCCTTGTCCAGCACCTCAGGACGTTCCGTGCTTGTGCGGATAAGAACTCCCGGAAATCCCAGCATTGCGCTTTCTTCCGAAAGAGTTCCGCTGTCGGATAAAACGCAGAAAGCATTCTTTTGCAGGTGGTTATAGTCAAAGAAACCAAACGGCTTTAAGCTTTTTACCAAAGGATGAAATTTAAATCCGCTCTGCTCAATCCTCTTTAATGAACGCGGATGAGTGGAATAAACAATCGGCATGTTGTATGTTTCGGCAGCCTTATTTACCGCTGTCATAAGCGACGTGAATGTCTTTTCATTGTCGATATTTTCCTCACGGTGCGCGGACAGCAGCATATATTTTCCGCTTTCAAGACCAAGGCGCGAAAGTACATCGCTTCCGTTTATTGAATCCATGTGCTCGTCAAGCACTTCAGCCATCGGAGAGCCTGTAACCATAACATGATCGGGGCGTTTGCCTTCAGCAAGGAGATAGCGTCTTGAGTGCTCGGTATAACAAAGGTTGATGTCGCTCATGTGGTCAACTATCCTGCGGTTGATTTCTTCCGGAACATTCTGGTCAAAACAGCGGTTACCGGCCTCCATATGAAATACCGGAATCTTTAACCTCTTCGCAGAATATGCTGCCAGTGCTGAATTCGTATCACCCAGTATCAAAAGCGCATCAGGTTTTACTTCCTGCATTATTTTATATGACTTTGCGATAATGTTTCCCACAGTTTCGCCCAAGTCGGCTCCAACCGCGTCCAGCGAATAGTCTGGCGCTTTAACACCAAGCTCTTCAAAAAACACTTGGTTTAGCGTATAATCCCAGTTTTGTCCCGTGTGCACAAGCACATGGTCAAAATATCTGTCCGCTGCCTTCATCACAGCGGAAAGCCTTATAATCTCCGGGCGGGTGCCCACTATTGTCATTACTTTTAGTTTGTTCATATTAGCTCCTTACTTCTTATAGCCTCTGCATATTACATTTCATACATCTTCTATGCAAGCTGTCTTATAAACTCCAGACTTTCATTTATTCTATCAGTATCAACCTTCATGCTATCAGCTGACCAGGATTCAAGTGTTATCCCATAGCTATACTCAATTGACTTTAAAAAGCCTATAAATTCTTTAAAATTAATATTCCCTGTCCCAGGATGCAAAACATGCCTCATCTTTGACCAGTCCATTGTTCCTCCTACATAATCGCTTATATGCACATGCTCAATATTATTAACCAGATCACTTTCCCTATATAAACTCTCAAGCTTTCCGTGAAATGCAAGGTGTCTGGTGTCTACTGCAAGCTTTGCCTTTGGAAGTTTTCCTAAAACCTTTTTTATATTATATATAGGATCATTTAGATTACCTACAACCATTTCTATTAAAAGCTCTAATCCTGAATCTTCACATATACTGCTTAACTCAGGAAGAAACATCACTATTTCATCAATTTTTGCATCCGATCCGGGATATCCCCACGGATGAATTAGGACATATTTCGCTCCTAATATTGACGCAGCTTTGCAATTTAATATTAGTTTCTCTACAGCCTCATTATGCGATTTGTGGGTACAGGCGCTTATTGCTATCCCCATTTTTTTATCGCTGTGTACTACAGGAATATTTATACATTGATTTCTTATGTAACGAGCAATATCTAAAAGTTTATCCGTCCAGCTTTCATAAATCATAAATTCAAAGCCGTCACACACAATCGCTCTATTTACTTCTTCAATTAACTTATAATTTCTGTTATTAACCTTGCCGACAAATGCTCCTGTAGAACAATATAGCTGCATAGACCTCCTCACACGCTCAAATAATACGTATCAGGATTGTCCGCATCAAAAAGCTCGCACGACCAGAACAGCGTCAGCACATCAGTGTCGCCGACGTTTTCTATGTGGTGCGTATATCCCGGCGGAATGTCAACTATCTCGGGTTTGTTTCCACTCACCCTATATTCCAGAACTTCATCACAGTTTATCTTGCGGAAGTGTATAACGGCTTCGCCCTGTATTACAGTGAATTTTTCCACCTTGGTGTGATGGTAGTGATTGCCGCGGGTGATGCCGGGCTTAGTAAGCGAAACAAATATCTGCCCCATGTGCGGCTGCTTTATAAGCTCAAACAGCCATCCTCTTGTATCGCTATGAAGGGTGGGGAAGTATGAAAAGTTATCCTCTTCAAGATAAGATAGATAAGTCGAGTGCAAAATTCGTGTAAACATATCTTCCATGTCGGGGATAATTGATGTCTCGCGTATATTTCTGAACGAGCGGATCTTCTCCGCAAGCTCGCCAAGCGTTATCTGATAGGTTGTCTCAGCATGGCAGAATCCGTCGGATGCAATCTTCTTTTTGCCGTCAAGGCATTTGATGCATTCGCGAACAACATCATCGATATAGCATAAAGTCAGAAGATAGCTTTCGTCGTTTATCTGGATTGGCAAATCATGTGCGATGTTGTGGCAAAAAGTTGCAACCACGCTGTTGTAGTTTGGCCTGCACCATTTGCCGAAGAGGTTTGGAAAACGGTATACAAAAGCATACATGTTTTCTCCATACTCAAGCGCTGCATCTTCTGCCATTTTTTTACTTTTTCCGTATGCGTTGTCGCGCTCAGCCTGTATGGACGATGACACAAGTATCGGTGTTTTGCGTCCAAGCTCGCGAAGGATTGTAACTACCGTTCCGGTGAGCCCTGCATTTCCTTCCATAAACTCGCTGTCATCTTTGGGGCGGTTCACTCCTGCAAGGTGAAACACAAAATCAGCCTCTGCAAGATACTCCCGAAGCTCTTCTTCGGTGTTTTCGATGTCATACTTTAATATCTCGACATCTTCCCTTGTTTCAAGGTTTGCGCACAGATTTCTGCCGACAAAGCCATTTGCACCTGTAATTAAAACTTTTTTCATTTGTTTTTAAGATTCTCTTTCAGTTCGTCCTGCATATAGCTGAGAGTTAAAAGCTTTGCCTTAACCTGTTCAAGACCAAGACGCTCGGTATTGTGCGAATTGTAGTCTGCGCCTTCTTCGGGAAGCTCTTCTCCTTCTGAATAATACTTTGCATAGTTTAAGTCACGGTTGTCCGGCACTATCCTGAAGTATCCGGGAAGGTCGATTGCTGTTGCCATCTCTTCGCGCGTAAGAAGCGTCTCATACAGCTTTTCTCCATGACGCGTACCGATTATCTTAATGTCATTTTGTGCTTCAAACAGCTCGCGCACCGCCATAGCCAGCACTTCAACCGTGCATGCAGGAGCTTTCTGTACGAATATATCGCCGGGCTTTGCATTTTTAAACGCATATAGCACAAGCTCTACAGCCTCTTCAAGCGACATCAAAAAGCGTGTCATATTAGGATCGGTGACAGTAAGTTCATTTCCGCCTTTAATCTGATTTACAAACAGAGGGATAACCGAGCCGCGCGACGCCATAACGTTGCCGTAACGGGTAGCACATATAACCGTTTTGTCAGCATTTCTTGCCTTTGCTGCCATAATCTTTTCCATAAGCGCTTTTGATATACCCATTGCATTTATAGGATACACGGCCTTATCTGTTGATAGGCAGATAACTTTTTTAACTCCCGCTTCAATCGCCGAATCAAGTACATTTTCAGTTCCTATTACGTTTGTTTTTACAGCTTCCATCGGATAAAACTCACAGGACGGAACCTGTTTTAAGGCCGCTGCATGGAAAACATAATCCACTCCGCGCATCGCATAGTCAACACTGCGTTTGTCGCGGACATCGCCTATATAAAACTTAAGCTTGTCATTATTGTATTTTTTACGCATATCGTGCTGCTTTTTCTCATCTCTTGAAAAAATTCGTATCTGCGCGATATCCGTGTCCAGAAATCTGTCCAGAACAGCATTTCCGAAAGAACCGGTTCCTCCGGTAATAAGTAGTGTTTTTCCTTTAAACATAGTCTCCTCCGTGAAGGTTATTTATAGTTATTAACACAGATGTCCATGATGTTTAATATATCATCAAAGAACTTCTGGGCACAATAGTTGTCGTCATAATACTGCCTTGCGTTTTTGGCGTATACTTTGAGCCTGCCCTTGTCCCCAAGCAGCGCAATCGCATTTTTTGCAAGAGAAATAAAGTCTTCCGATGAGCAGGCAAGCCCGCAGTCAGCATCCTCTATCACTCTTTTGGTTTCTCCTCCGGCAGCAGCCAGTATGGGCCTTCCGGCCGCCATATAAGTCTGCACTTTTCCGGGCAGAGTATATTCGATTAATTTATTGGCCCTTAATGTCACAATAAGCGCATCAGCTTCTTCATAGAGTTTGGGCATGTCCTCCAGCGGAAGTCTTCCGTGAAATGTCACAAGATGGTCTACATTAAACTCGCGAGCAAGCTCTTTGCACTCATCCAGAGCACTTCCTGAGCCTACAATGTTCCAGTGAATCTCATCTCTGTCGCGAAGCATTCCGGCTGCGCGCACTATGGTGTCCACAGCCTGCGCTTTTCCAACATTGCCTGCAAAAAGAAGGTTAAGCCCTTTTTTCTTCGGAAGAGGCGTCGCTTCGAAAATATCCTCGGCATACTGCGGAATGTGGATAACATCGCGCTCCATCTCTAACACTTCCTCAAAATAATCGCCAAATCCTTCGGAGGTCACAATTAGAGCCGTTGCTTTTTGATATATCTTCCTGCAGTAATTCTTGAGCCTTTTATATAAAAAGGAACTGTGATTGAGCCTCATACGCGAAGTTATGCTTTCAGGCCACAAATCCAGACAGTTTAAAACAACGGGGCAGTTGGCACGCTTTGCGTACACATATGCAGGCCGGCACAAAGTTATCGGCGAGTGCTGCTGAATAAAAACAACATCCGCGTCTTTTTCAAGTTTCCTTGCCTTGATAGATCCTGCAACTGCAAATGAAATATAATTTAACAGAAGGCTCAGCGAATTTGTACCGCGCCCTAAAAGCTTTGCGCGATGGACTTTTACGCCGAACATCTCTTCAGTTTCATGCTTTTTATAGTTTTTCCCTTTATACTCTTCCGGCACTATTCCCTCGGGATAATTCGGAAGCCCCGTGAGCACGCGCACATCATGGCCTCTTTCGGCCAGTGTCTTTGCAATGTCGGTTATACGCATGGGTTCGGGATGGAAATATTGCGATACAATCAGAATTTTCATCGTGAGTAATTATAACATAAATAGATTGTCAAGTCATGGTTTTAGCGTATTAACTTAAAGGCTCTCGCTCAATTATTTTATGCCATGCGCACAACTGACAGAAAGTGCAATGAAAAACCGTATAATTATTATATATTTTGTTTAAACAGTGGAGTTTCAATTGATAACGGAGCGTTTTTCTGATATATTAAGTTTGACAAAATATTAAGGAGAATTATTATGCCACTTGTTACAACAAAAGATATGTTAAAGAAAGCTTATGACGGCGGTTACGCAGTCGGCGCATTCAATGTAAATAATATGGAAATGGTACAGGGCATCGTTAATGCCGCTAAAGACCTCAAATCACCCCTTATCCTTCAGGTATCTGCAGGCGCAAGGAAATATGCAGGCTCGCTGTACCTTAAAAAGCTGGTTGAAGCAGCAGTTGAAGACTCAGGCCTTCCAATCGCTCTTCACTTAGACCACGGCGCTGACTTTGAAATCTGCAAACAGTGCATTGACGACGGTTTCTCATCAGTTATGATAGACGGAAGCCATCATTCATTTGAAGACAACATCGCAGTTACAAAAAGAGTGGTTGAATATGCTCATGCAAACGGCGTAACAGTTGAAGGCGAGCTCGGACAGCTTGCAGGCATCGAAGACGACGTTAATGTTTCGGAAGAAGACGCAAAATTCACTCATCCTGATGAGGTTAACGAGTTTGTTGAGCGCACAGGCGTTGACTCTCTTGCAATCGCAATCGGCACAAGCCACGGCGCATTCAAATTCAAAGGCGAACCGGTTCTTCGCTATGACATACTAGAAGAGATATCAAACAGACTTCCCGGCTTCCCGATAGTTCTTCACGGCGCATCATCGGTTGTTCCCGAATACGTAAAAGAAATCAATGAATACGGCGGGGACATGGCAGGCGCTCAGGGAGTTCCTGAAGACATGCTTAGAAAAGCTGCTTCAATGGCAGTCTGCAAAATCAACATTGACTCAGACATTCGTCTCGCAGTTACAGCTGCTATCCGTCACTATGTTGCAGACAACCCAACAGTGTTTGACCCAAGAAAATATCTCGGCGAAGCACGTTCATACACACAGGCAATCGTAGAACACAAAATCAAAAACGTTCTCGGCTGCGACGGCAAAGCATAAGCTAAAAAAAACAAAGTAAAAGAGACGCATATGCGTCTCTTTTTTTGTGTAGGAATCTATCTGTAAACAACTCCGTTGTTTATCTGCGGATAATAACTGCACCGCACAAACTTCGGTTTTTTATCAAAAACCAATTTAAATACAGGCGTTCCCACATTCTTGTCCGGATTGTCTTTAGGAAGGTTTTTGAGAAGAACATACTGTCCTATCTGTTCAAAGCCTACATCAGAACCATCAGCCAGCAGAGTAACTTTTTTAACATTTCCTTCAACTATGCCGCCAATTCTCAGCATGCCGTTTGGCGGCCAAATATTGTCCCACGCATATAGATTTATGTCTTTTATTGTGAAATCACATATCCCGCTAAGCCACAAGTGACCGCTCTTGTCCATACTGCCATATGCGGCTTCCCCGTTTTCTTTAAGCCATGCGCCGACTTTTTTAAGAGGTGCGATAGCATCCTCCGGCAGACTGCCGTCAGGCCTCGGCCCTACATTCAGTAAAAGATTACCTCCGTTGTATGTGACCTTGGAGAGCATTCTTAATATCTGATTGGGCGTATATGAATAGGGCAGTGTCTGTGTTTCATCAAGATATCCCCAGCTTAAGCCGTTAAACGTCATGCAGGCTTCCCAGTCTCTTTCAATCGGCTTGATGTCCTCCTCCGGTGTACCGAAGTCTTCATCCAGCCTGCTGCGGTCGTTTATTATTATATCCGGCTGCAGCGAGCGCACCATTTTGTTAAGCTCCAAAGAGTTCCAGCCCTCCCATGATTCCATCGGCCACGGCACATCATACCAAAGGATATCTATCTTGCCGTAGTTGGTCATAAGCTCGCGGTTTATTTCTTTGATATAATCGGTGAAGCGCTTCCTGGCCTCCGTGTCATATGCACAAGTCCAGCTGTCGGGATGATGCCAATCCATCAGCGTGGAATAAAAGCCTATCTTTAAGTCCTGCTCGCGGCATGCATCCACAAACTCGCGGACTATATCCACCTTAGGTCCGTAGTTGACAGAGTTATAAGGATTGACTTTGGAATCCCAAAGGCTGAATCCTTCATGATGGCGGGTTGTCAGAACAACATATTTCATGCCCGCGCTTTTTGCAAGCTGTGCCCACTTTTTTGCTGAGCCTTTTTTGTAGGAAAAAGTGTCCGCCAGCTTCTCGTATTCTTCTATTTCATAATTACCGAGCGACATTGACCACTCGTGCGTGCCCAGTTGGGAATACAGTCCGTAATGGACAAACATGCCAAAGCGCGCCTGTCTCCACCATTTCATCCTTTTGTCCCTGGTTTCTTTTATGCTTAATTCATATTCTTGTCTGCTGCTCATTTAAAAAACCTTCTTTCATAGATGCTATGTTTTGATTATAATAATTACTCAATAAGAAACAAATGGCGTATACTAATACTAATTTGTTGATTTTTAACCTTATTTAGGACAAATTATGATAATATAGCATAAGAAACCATAAGGCGGGCTGTATGAACAAAGATCAAATGATAAACTCTATCCTTAGCTTTTTAAAAACCGACATCATGACTGCAGAGCTTACACACTGCACAGACAAGTGGCATGACTACAATTCCACTCCAGCGCACTCAAGGATGTATTACATTTTAAGCGGGGAAGGCAAGATAACCGTAAGCGGAAGAGAATACTTTCCCAAACAGGGGCAGCTTGTGTTGATGCCGGCAAACCACATGACATCATATGAAAGCATAAACCAAAATCCATACATCAAGTACTGGGTTCATTTTAACTGCGAGTCCGGCGGCAAAAGCATATTCGATCTGATGGAAGTGCCCTGCGTTGTAACTGTAAAAGACAAAGCCGTTCACAGCCGGATCAAACATTTGTTCAATGAAATGATAGCCAATTGCACCACCGAGACATTCATGTCAAACATTATGCTGGAGGCGCACATAAGGGAGCTAATTGCAATATACTTAAGTGCAGCAGGCTCTGAAAATATTAAGCTTAAAAGCATTAAAGACAACGAAAGATACAGCATACTGCTTAAGTATATTGATGAAAACATCCACAGGAAAATAACGGTTGAGGACATGGCAAACGAACTCTATCTTCATCCAAACTACTTTATTAAGTACTTTAAAATAAATTTCGGTACATCGCCGGCAAAATACATAAACAGCCGCAAAATAGAGCTTGCCTGCCAGTATATGAGAAACCGCAACATGAATGTGACAGACATAGCGCAAGCCTTAAGCTTCAATGACATCTACCAGTTTTCAAAGGTATTTAAACGGCACACGGGATTTTCACCCAGCTACTATAAAAAATATATCGCACAGTAACGATACTATAAAAACAGCCTTATTGCCACAAACGCAAGACCCAAGCCAAAGATTGAGGTAAATATCGTTTTATTGTGACGTGCGAGCCACTTAGGTATAAATATATCAAAACCGACTTCATCTGTATCGGTATATTTATAGCCGACAACAGTAAGCGGACATCTCCATCTGAATGCTAAAAGAACTATGCCCTCAGCTATAACAAGAGCTATGGCGATGTAAGTTAAAATGCCAATGTTTCCTGAAATTCCGCAGTATAGGATATAGAAAATTATAATTACATACAGCGCCCAAATAACTGTATGTATAAACTTTATTAAAAACAGTTTTCTTTTATTGTCCATATTGCTCCTAAAAGTTTATATAATATTATACCGATTAATGTAGACATCGCAACTATTTTAAGCAAAGAAAAAGCCGCCCGTTTCCGGGCGGTTTCTTCTATCCTTCTTCATACTCGCCGCAAGCTATAAGCTCAAGCAGCGAAGATTCAATTTCATTCAGTTAAACGCATTACTCGATTGTGATAATTACCCTGCGCTGAGGTTCCGAGCCCTCCGAATAGGTTGTTATCCCGCTCTTTTCTGAAAGAGCTGTGTGTATGATGCGCCTTTCGTATGAATTCATAGGGTCAAGTGCGATATTGCGTCCTGTGCTAAGAGCTTTTTCCGCCAAACGGTTTGCAAGCGATTCAAGCGTTTTCTCGCGTTTCTTTCTGTATCCGCCCACATCAAGCTGCACTCTAAAGTATTCTTCCTCTGTCTCTCCGTGCTGGTGGTTTACAACAAGCGATGTAAGCAGTTGCAGCGCATCCAGCGTCTCTCCTCTGTGTCCGATCAAAGCACCAACATGTTGGCCTTCGATGCGGATTTTGATGTTGCCTTCATCCTCAGCTACGGCAATACCGGGATCGTACACATTCATAAGCTTTGAAACCTGAGACAAAAATGACACTGCTTTGTTCGCCGGAGAAAACTTCTCGCTGACGCGGACTCTAGCCATTTTTACTCCCAACAACCCGAGCACACCCTTTGTGCCTTCATCCAATATATCTATCTGTGCTTCCGCGATGGATAAATCAAGCTGTTCAAGCCCCTTCTGTACGGCTTCCTCTACTGTCTTGCCGATACTTTCTATGGTCTTCATATAATAAATCGCCTCCTAAGCGTGTTGTTGCTCTTTTTCATGCTCTTCTTTTACCCTAAGAGCTTTTTCTATTACAATGCTTGTTCCTACGGAAACAATATTACTCGCTGTCCAATATAGTGCGAATGCCGCAGATGATGTTACACAGATGAAAACCGAGAAAAGCGGGAAGAAATATGTCATCATTTTTCCGTTCATCGGGTTCGGATTATCGGTGTTTTGAGGCTGCTGCTGTTTGGGCATTGTAAGCTTGCTTTGCAAAAAGCTCATGCCGCCTGCAGCGAGCGGAAGGATGAACCAACCGTTCATCTGACCTGCATAAAGCGCACGAACAGGTGCAAGAACAGTATCAAAGTCTGTGATATTCAGATCTTTAATTGCTGTATATGCTCTTTCGACTGTCTCAAACAGCGGAATTACAGATGTGTTTTTAGGGAAGTTTGCCATTAGGGCAAATACATCCGGCTGCCAGAGGTTTTTAACCCACAGCCAGCTTTCAACCGGTACGTTTCCGGGTGCCATTGTTTTGGCTGCCTCATACATAGCCAGAATCTGATCTCCTGCAATTGCACGGAGAGCTCCGAAAAACGCAAAGAATATAGGCATCTGAATAAGCATGGGAAGACATCCTGAAAGCGGAGAAAATCCCTCCGTTTTATAAAGCTCCATAGTCTTTTTAGACTGCATCTCTTTGTCGTTTTTATATTTTTTGTTGATTGCGTCAATCTTGGGCTGAAGTGTTTTTTGCTTATGCATGTTCTTTTTCTGCTTGATATCAAGCGGAAGAAGCAAAAGTCTGAACAACACTGTAAGAAGAACTATAGACCAGCCATAGCTGCCCACATAAGATTGGATAAATCCTAATGCCGTTTTAAAGAAATCGGCAATAAAGTTATCTGATAAAAATCCCAATTTGTTTTTTCCTTTCTCAGGTAAAATTACGGTACAGGGTCATATCCGCCCTCATGGAACGGATGGCATTTGAGAATACGGCGAACGGCAAGCCATACGCCTTTTATTGCTCCGTATTTTGATATTGATTCAAAAGCATATTGTGAGCAGGTGGGTTGGAACCTGCAATGAGGTCCAAGAGCCGGAGAGATGTGCTTTTGATAAAATCTAATCAGTGCCAGAAATATTTTGGACATTTTCTTCTTCCGTAATATGTGTTCCAAAAAGCCCTGCTTTTTTAATCAGTCTTTCCATGTCTTTGCCGATTTGCGAGAAACTGGCGCCGTTTGAGCTTACCCTTGCGATAAAAATTATACGTATGCCCTTTTTTAAATCGGGTAGCATAGCTCTTGCATGCTCGCGCATGATTCTTTTTATCCGGTTGCGCTCAACAGCATTTGCAACTTTTCGGCTGACCGAAAAACCAATCAGCAATTCATCTTTGCTGCGACCTTTGGCATATGCCATTGCGACTCTTTTTTGAGCCAGATTTTTGCCGCGCCTGTAGATGAAATTAAAGTCTCTGTTTTTTTTCAGCCGGTATTTTGCACCCAGCATAAATGATTAAGCCGAAAGTTTCTTGCGGCCTCTTGAGCGGCGGCGTTTCAATACATTGCGGCCCTGTTTTGTTTTCATGCGTTTTCTGAAACCATGTTCTTTTTTGCGCTGGCGTACCTTTGGCTGTAATGTTCTTTTCATTATATAAATCTCCTTTTATTCAAAGGGGCTTAATTACTACGTCTTCTCCTGCTGCGAAAACTAAAGTTTCCTCATTGCTGCCGGATTTTAACGTGCACTCGCCCATATTATTCATAAAAATACCATGTAATTATACTTAAACAGCTAACCGTTGTCAATGAATAATCTTCACAAGGTATAAATATAAGTCATTCAGCCATTTAAAGCCTTTTCATACACCTTCATAACCTTCTTTTTGGTAGTCGCGCCTTCATGCACTTTTTCGCCGTCAACATAGTAGGTCGGAACATACCAGTAATCATATTGATTTGCAATATCCGGATGCCTTACCTCATCGATTATCTCAATATCAATATCCTTATATTCCGGGTGCTCCGTTAAAAGCGCATCCATCCATCTGTGAGCCATCCTGCAAAAAGGGCAGGAAGCCATCGTAAACATTGTTATCTTTTTCATATTACCCTCATTATTTTATACTAACATTTTAACTGCCATGTCATACATAAGTTTTGTATACTCACGTGCAGGCATACCGTAATATATGCTTTCTTCATGCGCATGTCTCGCTGCTGCCGAAAAAAGCATCTGTGCCACAGCAAGCCTTGTAAACTCCGAATGATCCCCGGATATCACTCCGTCTTTTTTGCCAAGCTCAATCAGCCTTAAAAGTTTTATATGATATCTTTTTTTTGTCTCCTCCAGCAGTCCCTTCATCTTTGAATCCAGCGCCGGAGTTAAAAGCGGGAAGTAATTCGCATTGGTAACCGCACAGAATATCTTGTAATACTTATCCATGGCTTTTATATGCTCAGCCATAAATCCGAGCATAACTTCTTTAAATCCGTCCTTATCATTATATACGTATTCCGTAATTTTTTGCATAGTGGATTTGATGAAATACTGAGCTGCCTCAAATATCATCTGGTCCTTGTTCGAAAAATACATATACACGCTGCCTTTTCCGATTCCCGCGCGAAGAGCAATATCGCTTACGGTAATGGATGCAAGGTCTCCTGTTTCAAGGACAGCTTTAAATATCGCATCGAATATTTTATCTTTTTTTTCCTGTTTATTCATCTGCAGCTTTAATCATCTTTTTCTTGTTTTTATAGTCTTTGTCAAACGACGCATACATCGCAGGGATTACTATTAGCGTAAGCGCTGTTGAAAATATCAGCCCACCGATTGCAGTTATAGCAAGAGGCTGCATCATTTCAGCACCGCGGCCTATACCAACCGACATCGTAGACAGCGCAAAGATGGTGGTAAGCGCAGTCATAACAATCGGGCGAAGCCTTGTGCGTCCGGCCTTCATAATCGCCTTGTGTGAGCTCATTCCGCGAGCTTTCAGCTGGTTTATATAGTCCACAAGAACTATTCCGTTGTTAACCACGATACCCGCAAGAATTATCATGCCTATTAGCGCCACAACCGAAAGCGGTGTGTTTGTGACAATAAGCGCGAGGAATCCGCCGGTAAAGGCAAGCGGTATAGCAAACATTACGATAAACGGATATTTAAATGACTCAAACTGAGCAGCCATTACCATGTAGATAAGGGCAACAGCCATAGCAAGCGCCAGTATCAAGTCATGAAGCGCGCTGTTTATTTCTTCGCTTTCGCCTACAAGTTCCACAGTGTATCCCTCAGGAACTTCGATATCTTCCAGCGCTTCTTTAACATCATCTCCTACGATGCCGATGTTATATCCGTCTTCAAGCTCAGCTTCCACAGTAATTGTGCGCTCCTGATTGTTGCGCGTAATGCTCGCATATCCGGATTCTTCCGTTACGTCCGCAACGTCGCGCAGTTTAACTGTTTCTCCAAGCGGGGTTGTTATCTCAAGATTTTTTATCTGCCTCAGGGAAAGCTCTCCGTCGCTTCCGTTTTTGACAATTATATCATAGTCACGGCTTCCGAGCGTAAGCTCTCCCGTTTTGTTGTTGGGGTTTACCGCGCTGTCCACGGCAGCAAACACCTGAGCTACAGTAAGCGAGTTTTCAATCGCACGGTCTTTATCTACAGTTACCTTCAATGCAGGTGCGCCTTTTGATATTCCGTCTGTTATTTCGGTTGTGCCTTCGGTGTCTTCAACAATGTCTGCCACTTGTTTTGCAAGGCTTTCAAGCTCACTGAACTCTAGTCCGCGGATTTCAACGGATATTCCCGAGCCCATCATTGCCGACATGTCCATTGCCTGTCCGCTCACTTCAAACTCTGCATCAAGCTCATCCAGTGCGTCACGGATTTCCTGCTCAACCTCGGATGTTATGTACTCGCTGTCCGGTTCCAAAAGTATGTTTATAGTTCCCGAGCCGGATGTTCCACCTGAGCCAAAGCTCATCATGTCCGAGCCGATAAACGCACCTACAGTGTCCACGCCTTCGATGTCCTGAACCTTTTGAGTTGCTTTGTCCAGCATGTCTGCCGTTTCGTTAAAAGTGGAACCCAAAGGCATGTTAAGCGTAATGGATATCTGCCCCGAGTCCGACTCAGGGAAATATTCCGTTCCTATCTGCAAAGAGCCGTAAATGCTTCCCGCAAACAAAAGAATTACAACTACAATTACAACAGCTTTGTGCCTGAGTGCGCCTTTAAGCACTCTTTTATAGAATTTATCAACAGCCTTCTGCGCTCTGCCTTTCTTTTTAAGCGTTACGTTTGCAAGCAGCTTTGATGACGCCATCGGCACAAATGTCAGCGCTATCGCAAGAGATGCAAGAAGAGAAGCTGAAATGGTCCATGCCATTTCTTTAAATATCTCAGCTGTCATTCCTTCAAGGAAAACTATGGGCAAAAATACCGATATGGTTGTGATGGTTGATGCCGTGATAGCCCCTGCCACCTGCTTTGCGCCGGTAATGGCGGAGTATTTCGCATCCTTGCCTTTTGCCCTGATTCTGTATATGTTTTCAATAACAACAATGGAGTTATCCACAAGCATTCCGATTCCCAGCGCAAGACCGCCCATAGAAACAATGTTTAACGTTATATCCATGAAGTATATGAGTATAAACGCCGCAAGCAGGCTTATCGGGATTGCAACGCCAACGACAAATGTCGGACGAAGGTCTTTAAGGAAGAGTATAAGGATAAATACAGCAAGCAAACCGCCGTAGATTAGATTGTTTGTAACATTGCCGACAGCCATGTCTATATATTCAGCCTGATCCATGAGTGTAACTATCTCGACATCTTCAAACTCGTCTTCTATTGCATCAAACTCTTCGCGGATTGACGACACAACATCGCTTGTTGCATAGTTGCTCTGCTTTTGAAGAGAAACAGATATCGCATCCTCGCCGTTTACCTTGGAGTAGTTTTCGTCAGCAGTATCCACAAGCTTAACTTCTGCAATGTCGGATACTGCAAATTCTTTGTCGCCGTTGCTGAAAATCGTTAGGTTTTTAATGTCATCCATGTCGGAAAGCTGGTCGCCGACCCTTATAAGATAAAGCTGGTCGTCTTCTTTAGCATATCCTGACGGCATCTCGAAGTTTTGTCCCTGCAGAATGCCTTTTACTGAATCCTCGCTGATAAAAGTCTGGTATGATATATCCGGTTCGGGAAGATCCGCTTCCTCCATCGTGACTTTTTCAAGACCGGCTTCAGCGCGCTGGGCATTAACCTCGTCCAGCATCTGCTGCATGACGCTGTCTTTTAAGTCTTCATTCAACTGATCGTTTATATCTTCAAGCTTATCTTCATCAAGGGTAATCTGCACCTTGTTCTGCGCTCCGCCGCTCATGGTGAGCGTTGCAACTCCCTCGATGCGCTCAATTCTTGGCAGGATTTCATCCTCAATCCAGTAGCTGGCTTCGGAAATATCCATATCATCAACCGATATGGAGAAATTTAAAACAGGCATCATGTCCGGATTAAACTTCATTATCCTCGGGCTTTGTGCCTCAGCCGGCAGATATCCGGAAATCATGTCCAGCTTTTCGCGCATATCAATCATCGCGGAATCCATGTTGGTTGCGGTATTAAACTCCAGTATCACAGTCGAGTTTCCTTCCGACGACACGGATTGTATCTCTTTTATGTTGCTTACAGTCGCCATCGTGCTTTCGATGGGATTTGTAATCATCATTTCCACACGCTCGGGGCTTGCACCCTCATATGACGTAAATATTACCGCGTACGGCAGATTCATGTTGGGAAAGAGAGCAGTAGAAAGCGATGTGACTGAAATCACACCAATTGCCGCAACTATCAAAACCACCATTACG
Source organism: Christensenellaceae bacterium (assembly GCA_963677605.2). Classification (GTDB taxonomy): domain Bacteria; phylum Bacillota; class Clostridia; order Christensenellales; family UMGS416; genus JAGLOK01. The sequence continues at coordinate 120,249 of CAXXDX010000007.1, forward strand.
ACAGTTACCGGCCTTTTAACAGAAAATCCTGGTATATTCATTTAATCCTCCATATAGAAAACATATATTTCAATTTACAGGCAAACGCCTAAACAGGCAGACTGACCGCCCGGTCAGTTTAATATATTCCTCTTTATAGGGCATGTCAACAGACATTGCTTTAATAAATATAAACATTTTGTTAAAGTATGCCGTTTGGAGTTATATCAGGCGTTTTTTCATACATTAAATTAGTATAGATGTAAAAATAATCAAGCCGATAAGGCCAATTTAAGTTTACCGCTGTTGCGTATCATAATATATATAATGTATAATACATAAATGAAATTGGGCTGATGCCAAGGAGAAATTAATGCGATACAGCACTAGAGTTCGCTTAAAAAAATATATATACATCGCAATAGCTATAGTAGTATTTATAGGACTGAATATACTTATATTCACAACGCTTATAAATAAAAGCCAGTCTATACAAAAAAGCGCTGTGCTCATTGCAAGCGGAGAAAACGCAAAAGCATATCCATATGAAAACGGCGTTATAACAGTAAACGGCACTCAGGTAATATCATATGATTATCTGGGGCAGATTCAATATACATGGGAAGCTCCGCGGGAAGCGATGGATGCCTACAGAAACGACGGAGTCACAATACTCTGGCACACCAATATAGCCGTTCTTTTGGACAACACAGGCGAAGTGCTGTGCGTTCAGGAAATGCCCAACAGCGGAACAATACTTTTCGGCACATGCAATTCAGAGCAGTTTGCAGTGGCAGTTATCGAAGAAGGCCAGTCCAAAGTCCGCGTATATGATTTTAACAAGATAGAAATATGGACAAACCTGTTTCCGGACATGTCAGTTTTAAGCATTGGCTATTTCGGCGAATCGTATGACCAGCTTTGGTCGCTTGCGCTTGATTTCCACGGAACAATTCCCATTACAAGGCTTTATACAAACTATCCCGGAAGCTCGCAGACAGGCAGAATCACGGTAAACGACCAGATATGCTATGCTCTTGAGCCGCTTCGCGAATCAATATACATAATAGGAACCAGCCACATACAGGAAAGAACCTATACCGATACGAAGCTGTCGGAGATACTGATTAACGGGTGGGCGCTTCAAAGCAGCCTGGTTACAGACAGCGATGAAGCTTCCTTCCTGTTTGCACCGGTTGACACCACAGGAAACAATGTTCCTCTTTCATCGCTGTGGTATATTTCCCAAACGGGCGAGCAGTATAGAATTTCAATGCCTGCCGACATTAAAAGCGCAACGCTTACGGACAGGAAGATATATGCCATATCAGACGAAGGCATATATTTCATGAACTTCAACGGACAAAACAGAAGCTTTGCAAAGCTAAACTTCAGAATTGATGAAGTTGTGGGCGTGTGCAAAGGAAAGTCGGCTGTTTTGCGCACGGGCAATGATTATTACATAATCAGCCTTAACAAATAAAGGAGACTTGTGCTTTGATAGATTTAGCAATATTTGCGCTGTTTATAATATTTGCCGTAGCAGGATACCATAAGGCTTTCTTAAAGGCTGGATTAAACATCATCACGTATTTTGTGTCGCTGCTCGGGGCAATGTGGGTTCACTCCCAGCTAGCACAGACCATACACACATCGGGAAAAGTCATTCCGCTTATAGTCCACTATTCGGAAAGCTCAACAATGCTTGATTCGATAGAAAGCTTCAGAGCGGTAGCAACAGACCTTTCACCTGACGCACTAAGTGAAATTGTTGCAAAATCAAACATACCTTATCCGCTTCCGGACCTTCTTATACAAAATGTTCAAAGTGCAGCCTTTACTCAGGACGGACTTGTTACACTCGGCGATTATCTTTCAATGACGATAGCACACATGGCGGTAAATCTTTTTAGCTTTATAGCTGTTTTCATGTGTTTTTATATTGTGTTCAATATCCTTATCAGTCTATATGATTATGTGTTTAAGTTCCCAGTATTAAAGCTGTTTGACAATGCTTCGGGCGCGCTATTAGGCTTTATTCAGGGCTTTTTGCTTATGTTTTTAATCTTTTCGGTTGTTCCCGTTGTTCTGGCTTTTCTGCCTTTTCAGGAGATATCCGACCTTATCGAAAACAGCGCAATGGGAAGATTCTATTATCATTCCAACTTCATAATCAATATGATAAAAGGGATAGTAAGTTAGCGGGGTATATAGTTTGGAAAACACTTTAAAAAAGATAAATCTCAGCCAAAGAGTAGGAGGACATTTTAAAAGCTGGTACAAACAGTTTTTAAGCTTTCTGCGCCTTATAAAGTTTGACATGGTTTTTGCCGCACTTTATATAACGGCGCTGATCTCTCCCACAGTTTCCGCTTTTACAAGAACCAAATTCGGATATCCTGCAATATTTCTTGTTTACATCGTGTGGTTTGTTTCCTGCATCTTAAGGGCTAAAAAACGCGGCAAAAAGTTTTTAATCGACAAAACCCGTATCGCAGAAGTCGTCGCTATGGTTATATGGCTTGTGTTTATCTCTGCCACTTTCCTTCTGGGAAGGGGAGAAAACGGATACTGGGCGCTTATATACACAATAATGTTTATGACAGTCTATATGATTGACTACCTTTACAGCATGTATAACGAACGCTATGTATTAAACGGTCTTATATATGTGGCGCTTTTTGTGTTCGCGGCCCATAGCCTTATATCAATATTTATGCTTGCAAAAGAGCCGTTTGTTGCTAGAGAGTTTAACGCATATTATTTTGACAGAATATCATATTACGCCCCCATGGAATACAAAGGTCTGGGCTCTTATACATTCTTTACTTCACTTGCTATTGCAATACCGATATTTATTTTCATCACCGCAAGATTGAAGCACCGCATACTGCCGACCATACTCATTCTTCTGTGCGTAGCAGGATGTTTCTATGCGGCATACGCCGGGCTTATCATGATGCTAATAGTAACGCTCGTTGTGCTTCTTATTTATGCATTTATCTTTTATCCCAACAAAAAGCACAAAAGAGCAATGATAGCTATTTTGCTTATATCCATCGTGCTTGTAATAAACCTGTTTGCATGGATACTTCCGCATGACACCAACGAAATGTACAAAGCCAAGCTTCGTTCGCTGCTTTTAACTACAATAGAAATAGACATAGCTCCTAAAGTTCCAAAGCCGGGTGAAGGCCCAAGCGACGCGGAAAAGAAATTGGAAGAGATAGAAGGCTCAAGATTTGAGTTTTATATGGTATCTCTCAGAACCTTCCTTAAGAAACCTCTGTTTGGCGTAGGTCCGTATTTTAAGACGGCAACAGTCGAAAACGGCATAGGAAACCACTCAAGCTGGCTTGACTATCTTGCAATGTACGGATTAATCGGCTGCTCGCCGCTTATCGCGTTTTTCGTGCTAGTATTCCGGCGAAGCATAAAGCTAACAGACTACTCCGCAACCAAAGTAATGCGACTTACAGGCTGGGCGCTTTTCATGGGCTACGGCTTTTTAAACCCTGTGTTTACAGCCAAAAACTTCCCCGTAGTATTGATGCTGCTTGCATCCGGCGGGGTCGCAAGCGGACAGCTTGTGAAATTTGTGGATGTGTTTAAGAAGAAAAGTTAAGATATGAGAATAACACCTGAAAATTCAGGTGTTTTTTTATTGCCCATTATTATTGCGCAAATGCGGCCGCAAACATATCCACAGCCGAGTAATCCACTTTATCCTCACTGCCTTCGGTTTTCGCCACTTTCGTGTATATAAACTTGTCAAATGCTTTCATCTTGCCGGTGTCAAACGCACCTCCGAAGCCTTTTGTGACAGCTGCATGCTCAAGAAGCTCTTTCGGGAAATATCCCGCGATTTTTTCTTCCATCGGAGTATCATTGTCCAAGTGGCAGATATAAAGTCCTAACTTTTTTGTCAGCAGCATCTGAAGATTATTTTCGCAGTAAGCCTTCATCTTTTTAAGCATACCCATATATACAGGCGCGCCTATAATTACTGCATCATAACTTTCTATATCCGCAATTTTTCTGTCGAAATATCCGACAACATCCGCTCCGCCATCAATCTTTTCAGCAAGAAGCTCTGCGCATTTTTTGGTTGTTCCGTATTTGGAGTAGTAGAGTATCAATGTTTTCATAATAAGTTCCTCCGTAAAGAATATATAACCGCTGTTGATATTTCATAACACAGCTTTACCAAGCTCCTTTTTTCAAATACTCGGCAACCATAGTGTTTGCCTGAGCCACAATATCTTTATCGTAACCTAAATAATCCAGCAGGCGGATAGCGTTTTTAGTGTGTGCTGCGCCGTCTTTGAGTATAAAATCAAAGCTTACACCTTCGTTTCCGACATCTTCGCTGAAATGATAGTTATCATATGTTTCTTTCATAAGAGTTGTAAGCTCTATGTCATGGGACGCCACCATGCACAAACAGTCTTTATCTTCAATAAATCGCAGCATGCTGGCAGAAGCCGCTATGCGCTCTATTGTATTTGTTCCCCTGAGTATTTCGTCTATAAAGCACGTAACCGCAGTCTTTTCCATCATGTCTATAACACGCTTCAGCGACTTTATCTCAGTTATGAAATAGCTGTCTCCGCGAATCAGGCTGTCGCGAACCGCCATGGATGTCATAACAAGCGAATGTCTAATACTATAGCGTTTTGCGGCACATGTGTTTATAGTTTGTGCCAAAATTCCGTTTACTGCGAGCGCTTTTATAAACGTCGATTTGCCGGATGCGTTTGGCCCTGTTATTATGCTGCTCCTATCAATAACTCCTGAATTTGTAACAGCTTCGTCCATCAGCGGATGATATATCCCTTCAAACTCTATGCTGTTTTTATAAGAAAATGAAGGTTTGCAATATTCTTTTAAGCTTTGCCTAAAGGACAATATCGATATCGCCGCATCCAGCTCGCCAAAGCTGCAAAACAGCCTGTTCATCGCTTCACTTTCCTTTACTAAAAGCTTTATTACGCGGTTGTATTTAACTATATCAATTAAAAACAGCATCTTAAAGTACTCAGAAATAAATGCTACGTTTGCTGTATCTCTTTGAGTAGTATTGGACGTTTTGCCCTTTATAGGTTTAAATGTTTCATAATCACTTTTAACATCTGCCAGCAGCGGCAAAAGCTCGCCGTCAGCGGTTTTTAGTATTTTATTGCAGGCATAGAGCATGGATGAAAAATAGGATATTGCAGATATTTCTGTATCAAGCTTTAGTTTTAGTCTAAAGTATACAGTTGCGTTTATTAGTAGAGATATTATTGCAGAGACTGCTCCAAAAGCAGGGTTTACTATTATAAATGCCGCCCATAAAAACGGCATTACAGCCATTATTATATAAATCCAGTCATTATCAAGCAGCTTTGACTCAGCATCAAAGATAAATGACGCAAGCCTGTTATAATCCTTTTTGCCCAGCTTTAGCAGGGTAAGCTGAACCTCTTCACGGACAGCAGTGTTTTTCTCAAAATAATTTATAAGTTCTTCTCTTTTGTTTAATGCGCTGTCATCATGGTTTATCTCGTGGAGCATCCCGTATAAATACTCTTCACCTACAGAAGTGTTGCAGGCATTGACTCTCTTATAAACCATATCCATGTCCAAATCATCCCACGTAATCTCATCGATAGTGCCTTCTTTGGAAGAAGCATTTTTTGCATACTCCCAGTAGGACTTCCTGCTTTTAATATCATAGTCCTGATATGACGGTTTCTTTCCAAAAGTGCCGGCAATCCTCCTTATAAGCGAAGTCTTGGTTTTTCCTACAGATACAATAGAGATGATTACTGCTATAAGTATGGCAAACGCAATGATATAAATCGGGCTCATTTAACTATCCTTTATAAATTATATAAATGTATTATGCTATAAAATTACAGCTTTGTGAGTGATTACTTTTATATTATACATATAGTCATTTAAAACTACATAAAAAAAGCCGCAAAGCGGCTTTTAGTTTAGTTATTCAGCATACGGCTTATCATATCTTTTATCGTACACACCATTTTTCTTTAGCTGACCGTTCCAATACATGTCAGTCGGCATAAATCTCATCATGAAAAGCGCAAAACTGCTTTGTTTCTCCATTCGCGCGATAGTCTTAACAGCTTTTTCATTCAGCTGTGTGTTTTCTTTTATATCTTTAGCTAAGCTCTTAAACGCATCCACTCTTTTGCCAAAGAATCCGTCAGGAGCTACCTGCAGAGCCTCGCTTCCGCCCATGACTGCAACTCCAAGCAGATTCATATCATTTATTTTCGCAAAATACCTAAGATACTTTTCCACAGTTCTCGAGTGCACAGCCTCCGGAAAGCCTGAGTGAACAACAAACGCAACCGACTTTGCACTCAAATCATATGTGTTAAGTTTTTCCATGAATGCTTTCATAAGCCCCGGCATCATGTCGGTATACAATGGAAAAACTATTAGAATGCTGTCCGCGTCGCTTACCTTTTTTGCAGATTCATCCTGCTTTTTTACATCCGCTGCATAGACTTTCTCCACACCGTCTATGCCTTCCGTCATCCATCCTATTATTCTGTCGGAATTGCTTTTTCTGCCTCGCGGCGATCCGTTAACCACAAATAATTTCATTTTTCATTACCTCCGACAGATTCTGTGCATTTGCGCTTGTCTTTATAACTTTATTTGCATGAAAGTTTTTAGCCAGCCTATCAAAAGACTCAAACACAATATCTTTGGCTTCATCTTCAATGCCGCTTCCTTCATCAAGCAACAATATTCCTAAATCCGCATTTCTTTCATAGCGAGGAACATGGTGACATTCACCGCCGTATCCTTTTATAAAAGGCAGAACCAATGGAATAATCCTGTCCAATGCTTTCTTCGCTTCAGATGTTATAAACCCAGCATCAAGAGGGGAGACAATAAGAAACAAATCAGCTTTTACGATGCTTTTTAACACTTCATCAATATCATCTCTGTAAATGCATCTTCCGGGATTTTTTACCCAACACGAAAAGCATCCGCGGCAGTAGTTTATATCCATATCTTCTATCGTGAATAAATCCACATTGTGCTGTGCGTCAACATTTTCAATTATATCTCTTAAACAGGTTTGGAGCGGATTGTCTGCTGTATTTCTTATTCCGTTTACTACAGTAATATTCATTTTACACCTTCCTTTTTATGCTTATAGAGCCTTTAGGACACACATCTATGCAGTTTAAACACTGTATGCACTCTGAGCTATACATGTTATTATTCTGCACCATGGCTTCAACATCTATATCCATTGGGCACTCCTTGGAACATCTGCCGCATTTAATACAGCTGTCCTTATCTTCTTTAAGATAAAGGCCGGGCAGCTTAATAAGCCTTCTGATCTTGTCTCCGATTATCATAAACGGAGCCATCCAGCAGAGATATTTGCAAAATGCACGCTGTCCCCAGATCATGTTCATGATATAAACTATCAGCACAACACCCAGATATATAAAAACTATGTGAGGTTCAAGAATGGATACAAATCTTTCGCTTTGGAAGAGGAAGTTTGCCTCCTTTATACCGCCGGCCTTTATAAAGAATACAACTATCATTGACAGCCAGATAATCCAGATAATCCATCTTATTATATTACCTGCCCCTGTTTTTGCCTTTTTTGTCCGGTGCTTTTCCATTCCTTCCTGCATGCCGGCTGCAGGACATATCCAGCCGCAAAACGACCGTCCAAAAAAAAGTGCAGCTAAAAACAAAACACAAAAAATTATAAAGCTTCCGCTCACAATTCCTTTGCTTGCTCCGTAAATAATCAAATACGGTGACAGGTAGTTTAAAAATACGGGAAACATAAGAAACATAAAAAAGATGATTCCCCGCCTTATCTTTTGTCTTCTAACAGTTTTCATAATTCTTGTCCTTTCATAATGTGAATAGTTCCGCTTTTAACTCCAAGTGCACTTTCAAGCACACCAGTTACGGCAAAAATTGCGCGCATAGCATATTCACGCTCTGACATTTTATTAAAGTTGTTATGCATAAATTTACTTATTCCAAGATATATAATTTCCACCTGCAAATCATCCGAAAGGCGAAACTCCCCACTTTGTGCCCCTTCTCTGACAGTTTCTTTAATGAGGGGGAATATATACTTGTCCTTTAGCTTGTGGGTAAAGCTGTCCGCCCACTCGGGAATGTTAAAATCCTTGAAATAATACATCGCTCGCGGTGCGGATTTCTCACCCGAAAACATAGCCTGCATAAGTGTATTCATTTTCTCGGTGCTGCTTTTTTCTTCTTTAAGGCGCCTTTTTATCGTTCGGCTCATGCGCTCCACCTGCATCTCAAGCAAGAGCTTAACCATATTTTCTTTTTTATCAAAGTAGTAAAAGAAAAGCCCCTTCGCCTTGCCTGCCTCGCTGCATATCTCCTCAACCGATACATCATCATATCCGCGCTGAAAAAACAGCCTGTCCGCGGTTTTTATAAAAAGCTCTTTTGTTTTATTTTGTTTCGGTGCCATGGCAGTCTCCTATTTTTGTTTTATACGCGATTAATGAATGAAGCGTGTGAACTCCGATAAATAATATACTTGCAGCCATATAGTGCCATCTTTGATATGGTATGCCGAAGTGATATGTTTTCGTCATAAGGCATATTCCAAGAAACCAGATTGCTGTAGTATACGCCGGCGCGGCATATCCGAAAATACTTTTGCTCCACACGGATTTCGGTCTATAAATAACCGCAAGCCAAGAAGCAAAGTAAACTGTCAAGCCTATAATGTAAACCGCAAATCCGATGCCGCCAACCTTAGTTGATATGTCCGTTATAAACAGCAATGGTGCAATAAACACAATCATCCTCAGCACATTCTCGCCCATTAGGATATATTTGGGCATTCCATTATCCATTGCTTCCTTACCAAAGCTTGGAGGAAGCTTCTTTGCAAACGCAACATTCCACAGAAATATCGGAATAAGCAGCAAAAAACCATTTGATATTATTGTTTTAAGTATATTCACTATAAACAGCCCCTTTTTGACCACGGTCAATATGATATCACGCAACTTGACCGTGGTCAAGTAATTTCTGTGTAAAACAAAAACAGCCCGTATAGGCTGTTTTAGTCTTAATTGTTCTACTCCGGTTTTCTCGCCCAGCACACAAACCTGTCTGTTTTCTCTGTTATCGGATTTCTGTAGTGATCTCCCCACAGGTTTTCAATCTCAAAGCCTGCATCTTCTATCCAGCGGGTCATTTGCGCAATAAGCGGTATATGCTTGAGTCTTTTTTTCTGACTGGAATGAATCTCTCCGTCAGGCATAATAAGCTCGAACTTGTCCTCGCCCGTCCAAATATGCGTTTTCACATCATACTTTGACCACAGAAATATGCGCCTGGCTTTTATTCCTCCAGAAAATGTCCCAAGCTCCCTTACAATAACCTCATCGGTTGTCCTGAAAAAATTCTCGGGTTTGTGCCAGCCGTTGTTGTCCATAAGAAGATATCCGCCGGGCTTAAGCGCATCATAAGCTTTTTTAATAAGCTTCTGCTGGTCAGCTTTGTAATCGCTGCTTGCTTCTATGTTTATTATGATGTTTCCGGCAAGAAGCACAGCGTCAAAGCCTGAATCCCATTCGGAAGTTAATATATCTGCCATGTGTATATGCATGTTTTTCGCAGTGTCTGCTTTTGAAAAAAGGCGGGACAGCATGCAATTGTCATAGTCGATGCCGTGCATCTCATGCCCTGCTTCAGCTAAGGGAAGAAGTATGCGCCCCGTTCCGCAGCAGACTTCAAGCACCTTCTTGGGTTCACCCAAAAGCTCCAAGAAAAGCTCCCAGTCATATGTCTGCGTTTCGATGCTGTCGTAGTATTCCGGATACCATTTATTTATTATTTTATCTGATGTCATATATTGATTCTCCTAATCTATGTGTCCGTGCTTAATAAAATTTTTAAGTCTTTTAGTTCGAGTATTTATATTTCCCTTTACTTTTTTAATAAAATACTCAGATTGCAAAATATCATCTAAATGTTCATCCAGTTCTATTATGCTATGATATTTATGTTTATTCATTTTTCTTTTCTTTTTATTAAGTTTATGCCTGTCCGCAGAAATCTTTTCAAGTTCATTGTTTTTCACATTGTTTATGCTATGGTTTTTTTCATAAGTTTTAAATTTATCGTACATTAATAAGCCTCCAATATTTGATAGTAAAACAGAAAAAGAGCAAAAAGAAAAACAGGCGCATAACGCCTGCAAAATGCATTTATCATGTGGCTTGACACGGATTAAAGGCATACAAACTAAACCTCTAAATCCCGGTATGCTGTTGCTACTTGCTCACCTTAGTCAATTTCATCGTTTTTCTCCTTAAATGAGATATGCCACAAAATTATTATATATCAAATTAGTTTTCTGTCAATCAACGGTTATTTCCACAAGGTTTCCGTCAGGATCTATAACCGCGCTTTCAAAATAACCGTCGCCCGTATACCGAGGCCTGCTTGCGATTTCATATCCATCCTCTTCAAGCCTGCGGGTAATCTCAGCAACATCCGCAGCTTCTCCCACTGAAACGGCAAGATGTGCATAGCCGTAGGTAGCGTTTCTGTCATCTGCGCTCTCTGAAAGTTCAGGTTTTTGCATCACTTCTATTCTGCATCCGCCATTAAATGACAGAAAGTATGAGCTGAAACCTTTTTTCACATTTATATATTTATCGTTTGATTTCGCCCCGAAATATTTTATGTAAAAATCGCGTAGTCTTTCAATGTCTTTTGACCATATAGCAATATGCTCTATCTTCATATATTATCCCAAGGCGTTAAGAGCCGATACTATCTCAGCTGCAAATTCTTCCGCGGCGGAAGGACCGTTTCCTGTTATTACGTTTCCGTTTACAGTCACAGGCTGTCCGGAATCCACAACGCCAAGAGCTTCCATCTCAGGATCTGTGATGTCGCAGTTAAACCAGCAGGCTGTGTCTCCCTCTCCGATGACTCCCGCCTTTGCAAGCGCCACAGAGTTTAGGCAGATGCCGGCTGTCACGCGGTCAAGCTCATACACTCCGCTTATGAGGTTCTGCAAATCCTCATTATCCCAAAGCGATTCACTTCCGCCGATAACGACTATTCCGCGCAAATCTTGAGGTGCGAAATCACTAAAAGTATGAGTAACTTCGGTAGTTTCTTCATAACCTTCAGCCTCTCCCAATTCATTGCTAACTATATAAGGCATATATCCTGCATCAAATAATGCAGTCATCACAGGGTGCAGTTCGCTTGGTGCATACCCATCCAGGCAAACAACAACTGCAACTTCCATTGGCAGCGGTACAGGTTCAGGTGTCGGCTCTTCCGTGGGTTCTTCTGTTGGCTCTTCTGTCGGTTTTTCAGTAACTTTTTCTTCTGATACGCTTTCTTGCGTCTTATCTTCTGTCAATTCTTTTACAACTGTTTCCTGCTCAGCTTTCGTACACGCGGCAAATAGTAGTGCAGCCGCCATAATGCATATAAGTATTTTTTTCATGTTGTGACCTCACTTTTCTTAAAGTAATTCAACCATAACCATTATACGACTAATGCAACTTTTGTTAAAGTTAGACTTTTTACAGACAAAATAAGAAGATTTTATTAACAAAATTATAGTTCAGGAATTATCCCTTGACAAAATGAACGGTGTTCATATAATAGGAATCAAACAATATGAACAGTGTTCATTTATAAAAGGATGTATTGAGTAATGAATGATAAAAGGATTAACCTCATAAAAAGCGCGCCGATCAAAAAGGCCGTCAATACGCTGTCGGCTCCGGCTATACTGGGCCTGTTTGTAATGGCAATCTATAACTTCGTGGACACGATGTTTGTTTCATGGATTGCAACCGAAGCCACAGCCGCAACACAGGTCGTGCTTCCCATAATGATGATTGCAAGCTCCATCGGTCTTGCCTTCGGTATGGGCGGAGGAAGCTACCTGTCAAGGCTTTTAGGTAAAGGCGACACACTGGAAGCAGAAAAAACAGTGTCCACCTCTATGTTCAGCGGAGTTGTTATAGGCATTGTGTTTATGGCAGTCGGTCTTATTTTTATAGAACCAATGCTAAGTCTTTTCGGTGCGGATGCAAGCATCATGGATATGACCAAGACATACGGTTTTTACATTTTCCTCGGAATCATACCGTCTGTTTGCAACATGGTGCTGAACAATCTTCTGCGTTCCGAGGGAAGTGCCAAGCTTTCCATGATTGGTATGGCGACAGGCTCATTGCTCAATATAATCCTGGATCCTATCTTTATCTTTGTTTTCGACTGGGGGATAGCAGGAGCTGCAATTGCGACATCGCTTTCACAAACTGTATCGTTTGTAATACTTCTTTCAAATTATCTTAGAAAGAAAACCATTGTGCGAATGAGCATAAAAAGAATAACGCTAAAGTTTAAGCTCTATAAAGAGATTTTATCCGTAGGTATTCCGACATTTTTAAGACAGATACTCATGAGCATTTCTATCGGCATGTTAAATAACGCAGCAATCGTCTTCGGCGGAGCATCCATGCTTGCTGCAGTCGGCATTGTGTCCAAGGTGTCCATGCTTCCGATGTATATAGTGTTCGGCTTCGGTCAGGGCTTTCAGCCTGTCGCAGGATATAACCTCGGCGCAGGCAAAAAAGAACGCGTTATAGAATCTTTCAGGTATACGACTGTTATAAGCACTGCGATAATGTTTGTTATAAGCTTTCTCTTTATAGCATTCAGCAAACAGATATTTTTCATTTTCAAAGCATCAGATGATGTTATATACTATGGTGTAAGAGGCATGAGATATTATGCGATGAGCCTTTTGATGATGGGCTTTACAAACACGGTATCGGTTTTCTATCAGGCTTTGGGAAGAACTAAGGAAGCTCTTTTTATGAGCATAACAAGACAGGGCATATTCTTTATTCCCGCAATACTTCTTTTGCCTCAGATAATGGGCGCTGACGGAGTGTTTTTTGCACAGCTGGCAGCTGACATACTGACATTCATAGCCGCACTGCTTTTGATAGTGCCGTTCATGCGCAAAAACAAAATAGAGGAGCTGTTGGTGAAAGCGGACGCTTAATGCTCCGGGAAAAATATCTATGAGAAAAAAAATCATTACAAATGAATTGCTTCAGGCCTATGCCATCGAGATAATAAAAACAGAAGGCCTTGAAGCGTGCTCTATGCGAAACCTCGCAAAAAAAGCAGGTATTGCGGTAGGAACGCTTTATAATTACTACGACTCCCACCAGAAGCTTTTAGCCGATGTTTTTAATTCCAGCTGGGAGCAGACCATCAAACGTTTGAGCGATTCCTATAACTTGCGAAAAACTCCCGAGGAAAATGTCGCAGTTTACTGCAAAATCCTATTTGAAGAAATTAGAGAAAGAAAAGGATTGGGCAAAGAAGTTATAAAACCCGACACAAACATTCTTTCAAACAATGCCCCGTATTTCGAGTTGATGGATAAGCTGACAGACTCTCTCAAAAATATTATAAAGCACGGAGAAAGCAACAAAAATCTGCCCGATAGCACGATTGATATGATTTCAAAATGGGCTTTCCTCGCAGTAATGTCACAAATTCAAAATCCTGACGTTTCGGAAGAAGATTTTATACAACAGCTTTGCAGAAGATTTTTATAACACCTATTGGTTTTTAAGCTTAATCATCCCGATTGCAAAACCTATAAGCATATCCATGCCGTCATCCGTTTTTGGCAAAAATACCTGCGGATTTTCCTGACCGGAAAAGCGCGCTTTGTGTTTTGCCGTAAGCTTTATAAATCCTGCCATATCAATGTTTAAATCATCCTCAAGACGCAGTACATATTTGTCAGTCCTCTCGCTAACCATTTTAATACCCGCTTTTGCGCACTGGTGCTTAAGATATGCAACATCCATCAAGTTTACTGCGCTCTTTGGTGCTTTGCCGAATCTGTCCTGCATGTCGGACAGTGTTTCCGTTTTATCTTTAAGTGATGTTATAAGCGATATCGCGCGGTACATATCCATCCTATCCTGCGAATCTTCAATATATTCATCGGGTATAAACGCATCCATAAGCACATTGAGCGTCACTTCAGCTGCGCTCTCTTCCACCTCTTCACCTTTTATCTTGCGCACAGCTTCATCTATCATCTTGCAGTAAAGCCCATAGCCGACTGCAGTCATGTGTCCGTGTTGGCGTCCGCCAAGTATTGAGCCTGCGCCGCGTATCTCCAGATCGCGCATGGCAATTTTAAGCCCGCTTCCAAACTCCGTAAACTGCGATATAGCTTCAAGCCTCTGGCGCGCGGTGTCGGAGAGTATGTTGCTTGGACGCCACGTAAGATACGCATAGGAGAGCCTGTTGCTGCGCCCGACACGCCCTCGGAGCTGATAGAGCTGCGACAACCCGAATTTGTCTGTATCATATACGATAAGCGTATTTACATTGGGTATGTCTATTCCGTTTTCGATTATAGTCGTTGCAAGCAAAACGTCATATTTTTGCGCCATAAAGTCCAGCATAACGTTTTCAAGCTTCATCCCCGGCATCTGCCCATGTCCTATAACAACGCGAAGATTTGGCATAAGCTCCAGAAGCTTTCTCTGCATCATCTCAATTGACTGCACGCGGTTATACACGAAAAACACCTGCCCTCCGCGGGACAGCTCGCGCTCAATAGCTCCGCGTATCATGTCCTCTTCATATTCTGTCACAAATGTCTGCACAGGAAAGCGCTCTTCAGGAGGAGTTTCAATCATCGATATGTCACGTATGCCCGAAAGCGACATATGCAGTGTTCGCGGGATTGGTGTTGCAGTCATCGTTAAAACGTCCACACCGACGCGAAGCTGTTTTATCTTTTCCTTGTGCTTTACGCCAAATCGCTGCTCTTCATCTATTATAAGAAGTCCCAAGTCTTTAAAATTTATGTCCTCGGATAATAGCCTGTGAGTGCCGACCACGACATCCACCTTGCCGCTTTTAAGCTTTTCAACTGTATCTTTTTGCTCCGCTGCCGTCACAAACCTGGAAAGCTCGCGTTTTTCAACAGGGAAGTCCTTAAACCTCTCGGTGAGCGTCATAAAATGCTGATGGCACAATATAGTCGTCGGGCACAGGATTGCCACCTGTTTTTTATCCATCACAGCTTTAAACGCGGCGCGCAGCGCAACCTCCGTTTTGCCGTATCCGACGTCGCCACACAACAGCCTGTCCATCACCTTGCCGCTTTGCATGTCGTCTTTTATCTCGGCTATGCACGTCAGCTGGTCAGGCGTTTCCTGATGTTCAAAGCTTTCTTCAAACTGTTTTTGCCATTCGCCGTCCATGGAGTAGCGGTAGCCCTGAACAGCGCTTCGTTTTGCATATAGCTCGATAAGTTCATCCGTCATGTCAGCGACAGCTCGGTTCGCGCGGGCTCTGGCGTTCTCCCAGCTCCGTCCGCCAAGCCGTGTTAGCTTCGGCGCACTTTCGCCTGCACCGATATATTTCTGTACGCGGTCCATTTGCTCGGTCGGCACATATAGGACGTCGCCGCCCAAGTACTGAAGCTTCAGATAGTCGCGCATGTTGCCCAGTGTTTCAAGACGCACCACGCCGTCAAACTTCGCGATTCCGTTCGCCTCATGCACCACATAGTCGCCGGGCTTTATGTCGTTTAACACCGAATCGCCGGCACGCCTTCTGCTTTTTGATTTCTTGTGGCTTTTTACCCTCCCGAAAAGTTCATTTTCGGTGAGAACTATAAACTTTTCCGCGGAGTAGGTGAATCCCTTTGACGCATAAAGAGGCAGAAGCGCCACTTCACCATCTATTAATGCTCTGTCATCTTTCATCGGAGTCGCTGTTATCTGATACTGCGCCAATGTCTCGCGCACGCCTTCGATGCGGTTTTCACCGCCCACCAGAACCGCAACCTTAAACTTTTCCCTGCGCCAGTTTTTAATATCGCGGCTCAGCATATCAAACTGGCCTCTGTATATCATCGCATCGCTTCCGGGGAAGGCGAGTGTGCGCGAATAGCTAAACACATTGTCTGCCGTAAATGCAGTCACGGTCAGCACAAATGAGGTCTTTGCTTCCTCTTTTATGTCATCCAACGTATAAAGAAGATTCTTCAGTTCTCCCAAGGCCTCGCCGCGCTCAAACATCTCGCCGTAAAGCGCGTCGTACTCCTTGTGAACGTCATCAATGCGAGCGGAGATATCCCGCGCTTCATCGAATATCACAATTGGATTTTCAAGATACCTGTCGGGAGTCACTGCATCGGGATAGAAAAAGCGCATATGGTTTTCCATTCCCTCAAAGTATCCGAACTGCAAAAGTTTTTCCGTATATCCGGCATATTTCTGAACTATCCTGTCATCGGTTTTCTCATATCCCAGCTCGCTTTTTTGTCCTTTTGCGCGTTTGAAAGCTTTTTTAGCAGCTTCCTTCATTCCTGATATTCCGCGCTCCATCGACGGCATGGAAAGAGGCATTTCAATCGCAGGATATATTTTCACTTCATCCAGATTTGAAATTGAATGCTGTGTGTTTTCGTCAAAGATTTTTATCTTTTCCACATCGTCGCCGAAAAGCTCAATGCGCACAGGATGCTCAAAACCTACGGGAAAAATATCCACTATATCCCCGCGCACCGCAAACTGGCCCATCTGCTCGACGCGGCTTTCTCTGCGATACAGCGACCACGTGAGTTTGTCTGCAATTGTTTTGGGACTTATTATGCCATCTTTTTTTATCGTCAGAATTGATTCAATATATGCTTCTTTCGGGCAAAGCGGAGTAAGACAAGCATCAATCGGCGCGATAACGACGCGTGCATTTTTTTGCGTCATTTCTCCCAAGACAAAAGAACGCGCATGTTCAGCAGCCTTGCTTGCAGCCTGGACACTGTGCATTTCAACGCTTCGCTGAGGCATCACATGGCAGGAGATTCCCGTCATGCCTTCAATGTCTCCGGCAAGCTTTGAGGCCGTAATATGATTGGGCGTTAGTATAAACAGCGGTCTGTTTTTTGTAATCGCCAATGCGGAAAATATGTGTGCTTTTTTGGTTTGCGGCACGTTAAAGACCGAGCAGGGACTAATCCCCCCCCGTATAAAATCCGTAAGCCGCTGAAATTGCCCCGAGTTTAAAAGCGGGGCAAAGAGTGCTTGTTTCATTTAATCTCAGCTTTCGTCGGTTATTCCCGGTATTAATTCCTCCGCTGCGTCCTGCGGAATCTCTTCCACATTCCTTAGGCGGTTGCTTATGGTTCCTATGTTTTTTTGCGCGTCATCCAACGCGTTTACCGATATCCTCATGTTGCGGTAGGCCTTTTCAAGGTTGTTCTGATGGATGCCGATAGTACGCTTAACCGCAGCCAGAAGCTTCCACACTTCTCCGGATTTTTTCTGGATGGCGAGCGTCGCAAAGCCCATCTTCAGGCTGTTTAGAAGTGCCGCGAGTGTAGTCGGCCCGCAAACTGTGACATTATACTCCCTCTGCAGGCGCTCAGTCAACCCGGGCTCAATAAGTGCCTCGGCAAAAAGGCCTTCTGCCGGAAGATACATAACAGCGAAGTTTGTAGAATACGGTGGTGCGATATATTTGTCGCGAATGTCTTTTGCCTGCGACTTCAATCTATTTACCAGCGCTGTCTTTGCTGCCAATTCGGCAGCGGTGTCGCCGGCCTCGCGCGCATTTACAAGTCGCTCATAATCCTCAGTCGGAAACTTGGAGTCGATAGGAAGCAAAACGTCATCCTCGCCGTCTTTTCCCGGCATGCGTACGGCAACCTCCACAAACTCCTGCCTGTTGGGATTAATCTTTGCGTTCTTTACAAACTGATGCGGTGTAAGTATCTGCTCCAAAAGCGATATAAGCATCACTTCGCCCCATACTCCGCGTGTTTTAACGCCAGTAAACACCTTTTGCAGTGATGCCATATCGGTATCCACCTTGGAAAGCGATGAGTAAAGCTGCGAGAGTTGTTTTGTAACCTGCTCAAATGATGCGGACACACGCTTTTGAAGCGTTTCGTTAAGCTGCTCGTCAACGGTTTTTCGCATTTCCTCAAGACGCTTTTCCACCTGCTCCTGCAGGCGCGTCATGCGCACTTCATTGTCCTTTGCGAGGTTTGATATACGCTGCGCCGAAGCTTCATCGCGCTTTTGCTCCTCCAGCGCGCGCTGGCTCAAGCGTTCAAACACACCTTTAGACAGCGTGTTAAAGCTTTCAAGCTGTTCCTTTCGGCTTTTTGAAAGCTCATCCGAAAGCGTCATGCGCGTCTCGCGGCTTTCCTTTTTAATGTCTGTGGATGCTGTGTTTCGACGGAACAAAAGCACCGCCAGAAGAATGATATTAAGCGCCAGAAGCGCAATTATGATAATGAACTGAAGTTCCATATTTGCTCCTTAAAAGTGTTGGCTTTTATTGTAACATGGAAATAAAATGTTTTGAAGCGAACAAAAGAAAATGAATTAAATCAATGTCAAAGAAAACCCAAAATGACTGTAAGATATCTTAATTTCATCAAGAGGGCACAGGAGCGTATCGTGACATACGTGACTGTGTCAGTGTATTAAATTAAGGCAAAATTACACCATTTTGAGAGTTCTGATTAGTCGTAGTTTTCGTCAGGAACAAGTTTAACTTTACGTGCATGCACCACCATCCGCGCATCCTCAAAATCATAAACACAGGTGGACAGCGTCAAAATAACATCATCCGGTTCAAGCACAACATCGGTTTCATAGACGCTCTCTCTTTGAAGTGCCTGAAGATAAAGGAAATACTCGTTGCGCGATTCAAAGTCCATTTTAAAATAATTGAACCTGTTTGTCTGCACATAGGCGGAAAACACTTCCCACTGTGCTTCTTCGTAGATGGTGTCAAAATATATAATGGGATTTTTCTTGTAGAATGCTTCATGCCTGTACTTGCCCAAATCATTGAGCATGGTGCCCACCTGCATATGGTGCCCGTATAAAAGCACATTGCCTTCAAGATTTGCGGGATCAATTCTGAAGTCCAGCGTCATAGAACCTGCAGTCAGCTTGTCTTCAAAAAAGTTATGGTCAAGATAATAGAAGTTGTCATCGCCCTGCATCACGACATGGTCAATATTTGTGTTAGGGATTGTAAGCCAGCCGACTGTGTCTGGATTGTTTGCCACAAGCTCCTGAAACTTGGGGATAACATACGGAGGGGGAGTTGCAGTCGGCGCAGGAGTAGGATCTCCCGGTCGCAGACTGACTGTTTCAGTTGGATCTGGCTTGGGAGTTGGCGTTGCATCAGGGTTATAAAGCTCCCTTACGCTCTTTTCCGTAGTTTTCTGAAGATTTAACTGCCAGAGCCTCCATCCCAAAAGAGACAGTGCGGTTGCTATAAGCAAAACAGCAACGACTGTTATAAGCCTTGACAGATTCTTTCTGGATTTTTCGGAAACTTTTCTTTTCATAGCTCAATTATACATCATTTTTGTTTGATATCCAACAAAAAAGGTCGGAATTAATTGTTAGTTCATTTTATATGGTTTATTCTTTATTGATATGAATAATTAATTATATCACAAAAAAATCAGCGTTTACTTTATTTTCACACCATAGTCTAATTAAAAATTTTCATTTTGTTAATTTTTAAATTACCCCTGCATGATATACTTGCGGTAAATATGTTTGGATACTTAATACCATATAAGGATGAACTGAAAGTTAAAGAGCTTTCACTGTGGCAGGCGGCTTATTGCGGCGTGTGCCATGCTATAGGCGAAAAAAACGGTCAGCTTCCGCGCCTTGCCCTTCAAAACGACATGGCGTCGCTTGCTGTAATGCTCATAGACCTTTCGGGAGAGTCATTCAGCGCGAGAAAAAGAGTTTGTCCGACACATGTCATAAACCGCAAGCCGGCAGTTAACATAAACACTTCTCTAATATACTGCGCGGATGTTACAACGCTTATGACGCACCACAAGCTGTCCGACATGTGGCACGATGAAAAAAAGCTATATGCACCGCCCGCAAAGCTTGCAATAAAACACGGCTTCAGAAAAGCCAAAAAAAGAAATCCGGAGCTTGCAAAAACCCTGTCCGACACAATGGATAAGTTTTATGAGGTGGAAGCGCAAAAGGATGTGTATTACGACGTTCCCGCGGCGCTCAGCGGAGACATGATGCACGCTGTTGCGATGGGCGCTCCGAATATTGGCGATAATGAAAAAAAGGCTCTGTCGGAATTGATGCGAAACCTCGGCATATGGATATATCTTGCCGACGCGATGGAAGACTTGGATGATGATATAAAAAAAGGGACTTTCAATCCGTTTTTGAGAGACGGCGCGCCGAGTGCAGAATTGATAAATAGCGCAAAAGAAGTGATGACATTTGCTTTAAGCCGCTCAATGCTGGCTTTTGAGCTTCTTCCTCTTGATAAAAGCAAGGGGATTATGGATAATATAATAAGATTTTCGCTTCCTACAAAACAGAATGCGATTTTCAGACAATCGGAAAGTGATTTTCCGCAGACCGAAAACACGGCAGACCAAGGAGAATAAATGAACCCATACAAGGTATTGGAAATTGACGAAAATGCTACTCAGCAGCAGATAAAGGACGCCTACAGAAGGCTTGTTAAAAAATATCATCCCGATAAGTACGTGGACAATCCTTTAAGCTCGCTTGCGGAAGAGAAAATGCGCGAAATAAATCAGGCATATGATATGCTGACAGGTGCAGGTTCATCATATAAAAACACGGGAAGCTCAAGTTCCTATTCTGGATCGAGCTCAGGAAGTGCATCTTTTTCAAGAATACGCCAGATGATAAATATGGGACAATACGACCAGGCAATGACTATCCTTGACAACATGTCAAACCGTCCAGCCGAATGGTATTACCTCAAAGGTGCATGCATGATGGGAAAAGGCTGGTATGCTCAGGCGCAGAATTTCTACAACATGGCCTATCAGATGGAGCCCAACAACTCGGAATACCAAAGGGCTGCGACATCCATGTATAATTCCAACCGCAACTTCACAAACCAGACAGGCGGTGGCAATGCGGACATGTGTCAGATATGCTCATGCATGCTTTGTTCTGACTGCTGCTGCGAAGCCATGGGCGGCGACTGCATTCCCTGCTGCTGATGAAAGCGCACAAACTGGCAACAGCAGGTCTTTTAACCGCGATTCAGATAATCACTCTTTTAATCGCATACGTAGTTCCAACCATTAAACTTGCTCTGCTTTTTGCGGTGAGCTTGTATCCGGGTATTCTTCTTCACATAGGATTTGACAAAAAAGCCGTCTTTGCTTCATTTGCAGCATCTGCAATTTTATTGGTATTTTTAATCCAGATACCCGAACTGCAGGGCGGATTCATCGCATTTTTCGGGTGGTATGCTCTGGTTCATGAAGGCACAAAAAAAATGGCTAGGATAAAAAAGCAGTTAATCCGCTGGGCATTGTTTGCAGTTTCAGCAGGACTAATGTATCTCGTTGTACGTTTTGTTTTCCCACTGGAGCTAAAATATGAACTGTGGATAATCGCCATAACAGGGGCTGTTGCGTTTATCGCAATGCAGGCTATATATGAGCTTTGCGTACGGGAAATAATAAGAAGAACCAAAATAAAGTCCATTAACGGCAAAATTACCTTTAAATAAAATTATTTGCAAATTATTGATTGATAATTATCTGCAGAAGGAATATCATAATAGTGAAATAATCGTTGAAGAAAAATTCGGCACAGCATTTACTATCCCACGCATGGATCTAGTATTGCCTCTCGGCGGATTAGCTGTGGCAGTCCTTAGCTTTATTCCGGTTCTCGGACAGCTTTTGGCTCTAGCATATGCAGTAGTTTGCGTTTATGCACTTTTCCTTCTCTTTAAAAAGTATGTTCCCGAGCAGGCAGTGCTTTATACTGTTCTAAGCTGTGTTTTAGGCTTGTTCGCAATATTCATCTTCATAATAAGAGATAAAGAACAAGTAGCAGCGGAATAACAGATAGTTTTTAGTCAAACTCAGCCGGTATCAAAAATGATGCCGGCTTTTATTATACTTCAATAAAACTCTAAAGAAACTCTAATCTTCTGATAATAGTTTTAAAGACTTCCAGGCTGTAATATTACGTTGTAGAAAATAATTCGGAGGTAGTTTAATGAATACTTTATTTATATTCAGTCTGTATAACAACTGGTTTTGGAATGCTTTTCATGGCTTCGGCTTTTTCAGATTTGTTTTTGGAGTAGCTGCATATATATTGCTTTCAATAGGATTATACAGGCTTGCGAAAAACCAAAACAACCCAAATGCTTGGCTTGCATGGATTCCAATCGCACAGCTTTATATAGTGGGAAAGATTGTGGGCAGTGTTAATATCGGCTCACAGAAAATTACGAGGCTTGACATCATTATGCCCGTGTCACCGCTAATAGCCGCTGTATTATACAACGTTAGATACATCGGCACAGGGCTTGGCATGCTGGCGTCGCTTACTATTTTTATATTTTTCCTTTATGTGCTGTATCATCTGTACAAAATGTATGTGCCGGAGCAGGCAGTTGCCTATACGCTTTTAAGCATAGTACTTGCACCGCTTATGATTTTTATCATAAAAGACAAGCACCCCATAGCTGTATAACAGCGAAACCCGCTTAGAAAAAGCGGGTTTTTTATTTAAAGCTTTATCTTCTTTGAATAAACCTGTATTATTATACTTAAATACTAATATATGGAGACGATAGATGAACATACTTTTTATTTCTTTTATGATTTTCTATGTGATATTCGCTGTAATTTTTTTGTTGGTGCCGTATGTGCTCCGCGCGTTGGCTCTTTATACTCTGGCCAAAAATAAAAACATAGACGTTGCATGGCTTGCGTGGATACCTCTTGCGGATTCATACATTGTCGGTCTTCTGTCCAAAGGTTCTCCCTTTATGAGAAAGAAGTTCCCAAACATTCATATTATATTACCCTCATTGTACGGACTGTATGCTATCGTTTATATCGGATACATGATATACTTTTTTACACAGTTTCCAATGTTCAATCCATCTTTTGCATATAATATGTTTGGCAGTATAATGTTTATAATTTTCTACATAGCTTTTATGCTTTTTGCGCTTTTCGTTTCAGCATCGTATTATTTCACTTTGTATCATGTATATAAATCATATGATCCAAATAACACTGCGCTTTATACCGTTTTAAGCATTCTTTTCAAGCTGGGTTTTGTGTTTTTATTCGTTATCCGAAAAAAAGATCCCGCCTTTGCCGATGAAGAAGTATCGCAAGAGCTTCCGCCTGCTCAGGACAATTTTTAATTCTTAAATATTGATTCATTAAATTCAGGCTATACACATCGTATAGCCTTTTTAAATGCCGCCGTTTAGACATATACAAATAACTTGATGTCGTATCGTAAATCATATATCATGGATTTATCACATATATGAGATGGAGAATGTAAATTATGAAATCTCTTGTTCTTAAAGAATATAACAATTTTTCCTACGAAGATACTCCTATACCTTCTATAAAAGACATCGAAGTGCTTGTAAAAATAAAAGCTGCAGCTATCTGCGGAAGCGATGTGCACGGAATGGACGGAAGCACAGGCAGGCGCATTCCTCCCATCATTATGGGACACGAAGCTTCAGGTGAAATCGCGCGAAAAGGTGCGCTAATCACAGATTATAACATTGGCGACAGGGTCACGTTCGACTCAACCATATACTGCGGAAAATGCTCCTATTGCAAAGAGGGAAACGTCAACCTGTGTGACAGCCGAAAAGTACTCGGCGTTTCCTGCGAAGATTATAAGCTAAACGGAGCATTCGCAGAGTACGTTGCCGTACCCCAGCACATTCTTTATAAAATACCCGAAGGCGTATCATACGAGAAGGCAGCCATGGCAGAGCCTTTGTCAATTGCGCTGCATGCTGTAAACCTAACCGATATAAAAGTAAACGATACGGCTATTGTCGTCGGCTCCGGCATGATAGGACTTCTTTTGGTTCAGGTGCTTAAAATTTCCGGATGCACGCGCATAATAGCTGTTGATTTAGATCAGAGCAAGCTTAAGATGGCCGAAAGCTTCGGTGCAATTGCTGTTAACGCAAAAAGCGATGATGTAGCCGGACAGATACACAAAATCACGGGTGGCAAAGGCGCAGACATTGCATTTGAAGCAGTAGGAATAACTGATACCATTCAAACCGCGATAAATTCTGTTAAAAAAGGCGGAAGTGTAACTCTTGTTGGAAACCTTTCCCCAGAAATATCACTTCCCTTGCAAAAAATCGTCACAAGGCAGATTAGACTTCAGGGAAGCTGCGCATCCAGCGGAGAATATAACACATGCTTAAGCCTAATCGAGTCAGGCGAAGTGGATGTCAGCGCGTTTATAAGCGCAACTGCTCCGCTTTCAGAAGGAGCTGAATGGTTTAGGCGACTATACGGCGGCAAAGAAAATCTCATGAAAGTAATATTAATACCCTGACAATCGATAGGAGATGCTATGAGAGCATTAGTGAAATACGGCAACAAGCCGGGCGAGCTTGAAATAAGAGAAGTTCCGATTCCCGAAATAGGCGAAAGCGACATACTGCTCCAGACAAAAGCTGCCGGAATCTGCGGATGGGATATAGAGATGTGGCAGCACAAGATGGCAAATCCCGTGACTGTTCCGGTTATACAGGGTCATGAGTTCTGCGGAGTTGTAAGCCGCGTAGGCAAAAACGTAAACGCTTTCCGTGAAGGCGACCGAGTCGTGTGCGAAACATCTGCAGTTATATGCGGCAAGTGCTCCATGTGCATTAGCGGCAACTATCACCTCTGCGAAAAAAGGCTTGGTTTCGGCTACGGTGTTGACGGCGCGTTTACCGATTATGTTAAGGTGCCTGAGCGGTGTCTGCATAGAATGCCTGATAATATAAGTTTTGACCATGCCGCTCTGACAGAACCCGCCTGTGTTGCGTATCAGACATGCGCTGTGGTAAGCCGCGTCGTACCGGGAAGGCCGGTTCTTATTATAGGCCCCGGACCTGTCGGACTATTCAGCGTGCAGATAGTAAAATCAATGGGCGCATATCCTGTTATCGTTGCAGGAACCACACGTTCCACGGCAAGAATGGAAACGGCAAAAAAGCTGGGTGCTGACTATATAATCGATGTAAAAAAAGAAGATGCTTTAAATAAAGTCATGGAAATTACTAACGGACAGGGCTGCCCTCTCGTAGTTGACGCTGCAGGAAACAGCTCAGCGTTAAAGCTTGCAGTAGACTCAGTGGCAAGGCTTGGACAGGTAACAAAGGTCGGATGGGGACCTGAACCTGTTGATTTTTCGCTTGATCCGCTGCTGAGAAAAGCAGCCAGCATTCAGGGCACATTTTCGCACAACTGGCAGACGTGGGAATCTGTTATCTCAATGATATCATCCGGTATCTTAAATATGGAAGAAATGCTTTCAAAGCGAATAAAACTTGACGATTGGCTTGAAACCTTCAAAGAAATCGAAGAGTCGAAAATAATAAAAGCAGTTATTCAGTTTAACCGATAACCTATTGCTGCAGCTTATATTTTGTACGCCTGTTTTCGCGCACAACCATAACAGCTATACCCGAAAGCGTCATTAATCCGCCGATAAGCTCTAAAAGCCCCGGTATGGTACCGAACATCAAAAACGCAGCAAGCGATGCGCCAATCGGCTCGCCCAGAAGAACAACAGTCACAAAAAACGCACCGACATAAGGAAGGGACCAGTTTATAAGCGTATGCCCGAAAAGAGTTGCCGTCACCGAAAGCAAAAAGCAAAGAAGAATTACTTTAGCAGGAACTATAAAGGCTTCACCCATAAAAAACGCGGCTGCCGCCATAACAGCAAAGCAGACGGTGTATGTAACTGTTGTGTATCTGCCCAACGAAATCTTTTGCATCGCAAACTTTCCGCAAAGAAGGTACGCTGCCATGAACAGACTTCCAAGCGCGGCCATTGTATTCCCGAAAAATGTTCCGCCGAATCCTTCGCCCATTGATGGCGCAACAAGCACAAAGCTTCCTATTATAGCGATAATAAGCGGCAGTATGACTTTTTTTGAAGGTATCGTTTTATACACAAGGTATGCGCCTATCATCGCAAATATCGGCTGAAGGCTAACAAGCGCCGCAGCCGAAAAAACCGTTGTGTTTCCAAGTGCGTAATACCAGCATGTAAAATGAAATGCGAGAAACACACCTGAAAGCAGATTTATTAAATTATGCTTTTTAGTGACTCCTACTTCGTTTACCTCTTTTTTCTTTTGCGAGGAGACAAACCATATAAGCGCTGTAATAGGTATTGAAAAAAGCATCCTATACATTCCGACTATAATGGGGGCTGCTCCGCTTTTAATGGCAAGCGCACCCAAAGGAGCTGAAAACGAAATCCCTATAAGAGACATTATCGTAGCGGCATAAGCAATATTTTGTCTGTTTTTAATCATTAGGAAAATTCTATCATTCGAAACCTCATTTGTCACTTGTATTTTTAACCATATTTTAAATTTACTGATATGGACATCCTATAATTTAACATGATAGAATATCCTCATGTTAAAAGTGGATTTTTCAGATACGTTTTTGCTGATAGCCGCATGTGTGGCTTTTTTTATACTGCTTATTACAAAACGTTATCCTAAAATAAAAAAACCTGTGGTAATAACAGAGGCTGTACTGTACACAGCGCTTATTCTTTTGCTTACTCTGCAGCCGCTTTTCATTTCATCCTACAAGATATCATGGGATGAGATAAAGCTTTACGGCATGCCATGGAACATTAAGCCGTTTTCACTTATTGTTCAGCAGTGGAGAAACGTGCTTTCAGGACAGCGCGGTGCATTCCGTCAGTTTTTCGGAAACATAATAATGTTTATGCCTGCGGGGATATTGATGCCGTTTATATTCAAAAAAACAAAGCGCTTTTTATGGGCGCTTCTTGGTGCATTCTTATTCACATTTTTTATAGAAAGCCTTCAGTTTATGCTTTGTCTTTTCGGGATGTGTCTGCGTTCTTTTGATGTGGATGACCTGATATTAAATACAGTAGGCGCTGTTTTAGGTCACTGCGTATATAAACTGCTTTTTTACAAACACGATAAAATACTATAAATTTTCTTTTATAAAATCCGTTATCTTTTCAGCCTGAACTATATTGTTTTTGTGTTCAGCCGCAAACACTTTTGCTTTTTTGCCCTTTTCATGAAGCTCTTTTTTGTCTTTTGACAGAATTTCTTTTAAAGCTTTTGCAAATCCTTCCGAGCTTTCGTCTTGTGCGATATAAACATAGTCCAAATATTCATCCGGCATTCCGGGAAGCATGCATGCAAGTACCGGCGTTCCCGACATCATATATTCCATGTTTTTGCTGGGGAAAGAGTATTTCGTAAATTCTTCCGTTGAAGGACGCGGATTTACAAGAAGTGTGGATTTTATCTCATGCGCTACTATTTCGCTGTTTGGCGCAACTCCGAAGTATTTTACTTTATCCTTTTTAAGTGAATTAAGCCAGCCTTCCATCTCGCCGTTTCCGAAAAGCCATAGCTCTGTGTCAGGAATATCTGCTTTAACAAATCCATCTACGAGGTTTTTAACACCGTATTTTTCAAAAAGTGCTCCCGCATAGAAAACAACCTGAGGCGAATATTTTTCTTCGATATTATTTTCAATTTCAGCCATTGTGCTGTCCGTCATGCCTTCAATTACAGCATACGGCCTTTTCTGTGGATTAACAACATCGCTCATCGCTTCGGTCAGTAGGATATACATGTCATACTGTGTCATCTTTTCATAAGTAGATTTTGAGTATATTGAATACAGCTTGGATTTTATCCCGCTCTGCTTTTTTGCCACGTTCATAAGCTGAGGAATGTCAGTTACCAGCGCCGCACACTTTATGCCAAGCTTTTTTGCCGAAGAAAGAGCTGCAGCGGACAAGGTGGGCGACAGTGCATAACAAATTATAATGCGTTCTTTTCCTTTAGTGCGTTTTGCCCATGCACGAATTTTGCGCTTTGCATTCGCTTTTACAAACATCTGCTTTATCACTGGAAGACTGCAAAAGCCTGTATATTCATAGTTTATTCCATTTTCATCTTCGGACTCGTTTTTAAAAAAAAGTTTTTTCGATGTGGAATATGTTGCAGGCGGTGCACAAAGCGCGTAAACCGAATTATTTTCCGCAAACCCTCGCAGCAGCATCTCGTTGAATTTCTGCACCTGCTGACCGGGCTTTATGACACTCATATCATAGAGAGTTTTAAAATATTTCTGCGAGGTCGTGTTTGAAATATAAAGTATCTCCATCCTACACACCTCTTCTCAAAACTTTTCTGTACACTTTTTTAACCATGTCTTTTTCGTATGAGTTCATGCCCATGAGCCACATTACTGCAAAGTATATAACAAGATATATTACGCAGCAAAGTATCAAATTCCACCAGCTGTCAGGCACTGCAACAAACCTAAGAATAAGATATCCAAACCCTGATGATATCAGCATAGGTACTCCAAGACGCAAAACGCAGTCTTTAAAGAACCTGCCTATCTTAAGCCCTATTGCCCTTGAATAGTAAATGTTAATAATTATTCCGTTGCCCAGCAAGAGAGCAATTGCCGTTGCTATGCTTGCGCCTACTATACCAAAACTTTTTACAAGCACAATGGTAAGACCGATGTTGAGCACTGCTATTATAAAATAGACAGTTGAGCGGAAGTGATGTTTGTTTTTCGCAACAAGCATGGATATACCAGTGTTTTGAATAAGGGGCAGCGTCAATGGCACAAGTATAATACAGCCTATGTAAAACATGTTAAGCATCTGCGTGTCAGTATATGCATCCTGTCCGCCCAGCCAGCTTAAAAGCAAATTCTGCCCAAATAGAAGATATCCGGTAAGAATTACACCGAGTATTAAAAACTGAATGCGCCCGACACGTATCATAAGGTCAGTCAAGTCATCACCCGACGCTTTGTTTGATACCATCTGCGTGATACGGGGAAGGAATACTTCGGATATTGATGTTGAAAACTGCATGAATATTACTACAAGCCTCATAACAGCCGACACAACATATGCAGAAGCAAAACCCATTAAGCCGAATATTATAAGCTGATCCACCTTCCAGAAAATCTGGTCATACACCATGGTAAGAAATATCGGAAGCGAGAATATAATAAGCTCTTTTACAAAAGGCATTTTGAATTTTTCGATCTTTATTTTCTGCTTCATTTTAAGCTGAACATAAAGCATATTTACAATCAGCATACTGATATTTGCAACCAAATCTATCACAGCGATGGTAAGAACACCAAATTTTAGGCTGATAAATATAATTATAAGAATAAAGCGCATTACAACACGCAGGATATTTAGCAGCCGCGGAAGAGTGAATTTTTCATATCCGTTCATCGTAGCGGAGAATGTTCGAAGCGGAAGAGACAGCGCAATGTTTGCAAGCAGTATCAAAAACATGGTCTTTGCTGTGCTTATATTTGAAAAATCAAATCCTTCTTTTCCCTGAAATGCACTGAGTGATTTTATAATAGGCTCTAGGTTAAACCATAATACAGCACCAATTGCCAGAACAACTACAGCAAACACCGAATATATAACAAGGCAATGCCCAAGAAGGTTTGCAGTTTTTTCTTGTTTATTTTCCGCCCTGTATTTTGAAATATACCGTGTGATTGTGGAGTTAACGCCGAAATCTAAAACTGCCATATAGCCGGCTAACGCACCGATGGTTTCGTATATTCCCATCTGTGTTGAGCCGAGCTTTCCAAGCAGGAAAGGTGCAAGAACAAATCCCAATGCATTGGCTATGATTGTCAATGCATATGACAGACTGGCGCCTATTTTAAGTTCATTCTTCTTGCTCAACTAAGCACCTCTTTAAGCTCTTTTGCTGCATCCGCTGCGCGATTTTTATATTCCGGCATGATTTCTTCCATGTGGGACTTTATCTCATCTTTTTTATCTATAAGTCTTTTTATTGCGTCCACTAAAACATCGCCTTTTACATCGCCAACAGGGATAACATATTCCTCATGCGTTCCGAACAAATCCTTTGCGATGCCGCGCGATTTAATCGAGTAACCTATGACTGTTGTCGGCACAAGCGTGGAATATGCCGCAATGGTTGAATGCGTGCGCGCACCGATAAAAGCATCACAGCTTTTTATGTGACCTTTTATCTCCATCGCGTCAAGCGGCTCAGAATCAATATATATAACTCTGCCTGAATCCTTATATTTTTCATATAAAGGCAATAGTGCACCAGGATCATACTGAGTGTCTTTACGCGATTCGTCTATAACATGGGAGATGAGTTTAATATTATAATCAGTCTCGCCGATTATATAGTCAAACATCTTATAAGCAGCTTCTTTTGCTCCGCCTTTTTCGTCGCTGTAGCGAAGCGAAAGAGGGCTTAAGTTAAAGCCGATATACTTTCCGTCATCCCCAGATTCTTTTGCTTCCATCGTGAATGCGGAGTCGGGATATAAAACAGCATTTTTTATATCATGCTCTTTAAGCGCTTCATATGAGAGTGTCTCGCGCACGAATATCTTGTCAAAAAGCGAAAGATCGGCCTTCATGCCTTCGGTTATCATTGCGCCGTCAAAAGACGCTCCCCACATGATTAGCTTTTTGCCGTGTGCTTTTACTATGCTGTCAATCATGAAAAAATCAACAGGCTCTTCATAGCAGTAGTTATCGCCGCCGATTGAGATGAACGCGTCCGCCCACTTAAGCGGCGCTTTAAGCCAGTGATACTGCAGCTTTAAGTCCAGCTTTTTCATTCCAAGCTTGCGAAATCCGTATGCAGACAGATGGGGGAGTGTGTAGCGTACATTGTGATGCGGATAGATATGCTCCACAAGTCCGTATTCCTTCGCCCTGTCATAGTTTGGATCATACGAGCAGAGACGGATTTTAGCATCCGGCACTTCTCGCTTTATCATATTGACAGTACCGCGGACTATCGCCTCGCAGCCTCGGTTTGTATATCCTCCGTGTCCGAAAAGAACTATATTCATATCAATCCTCTATGCTTTCAATAAGGCTTTTTATTTCATCCTTAAGTGTATTTATATCATGGTTTTTAACGCACATTTCGTGCCCGTTATCTGAAAGTTTGTAGTATAGCTCATTGTCACAGAGCCTATCCACACAGTCTGCCAACGCCTTTGCATCGCCCGGCTTAAATGTCAGCACATTCACTCCGTCCTTTGCAAACTCACGAGTGTTCGGAAAATCCGATATAACGCAAGGCTTGCACGAAGCTCCGGCTTCATACACAGGCATTGCCTGATGCGGCTCGCAGCTGGGGAATATAACTATATCCGCTGCTACATATATTGGCGGCATTTCCTTTTGTGGGGGGAAAAACTTCACCCTGTCTTCAATGCCGTCGAGGAGCTTTAATGTCTCACCCTCATAATCCATGCCTAATATGCTGCGGATTTTTGCTTTCATGTCGCTAGGCCGTGATTTTGGCGGAGTATACTGCAAAAATATCAGCTGATAATCATCGTTCAGATGGTGCATCATAGAAAGCGCCGTATGCGCGCCTTTAACTTCCCACATGCCTCCTGTATAAAGTATGCTGCGTTTGTCAAAATCCAGCTGTCGCGAGCACTTTGCTTTAAAGTCATCAGGAGTTTCCACAAACTTTGCGATATCCACCTTGTCGGTTATAACAGTAAAGCTGTCGCAGCCGCCTGCTTCCGCTTTATCATACTCACTTAAAAACACGCTTTTTGTCATGCCATAAAGCCAGCCTTTAATCCTTTTGCTTCTAGTGTCTTTTCCGTTCATGGGAAATGTCTCGCGGTCAAAGCATATTGTTTTAGTTCCTTCGGGAACACATTCTCCCATCCAGGCTATCGTCATCGAGTTAAATATCACAATATCGGGGGATTTGTCCGCAATAATTTTGCGAACGGTTCCCTTCGAGTTTTTTATATGACGCCATCTTCTCGTGTAACGAGGATCAATTGCCGAATAGTGTTGTCCGTTAAAGTGTGGGTAGCACCAATTGGTGTCAAAAACTCCGTCTGTTTTTATGCCCATTGATTCAATCTCATCAAGCATATATGACGGCTCTTTTGGACAAACGACTTCCAGCTCGTGTCCCATTTCCTTGAGCGCGCCTAAAATGTTAAGCATCGCCACACCACCGCCGCCTATCGCGCCTGAGTGATGAAACACTAGGATTTTCTTCTTTTCAGCCATAGTCTAGTATTTTAGCATATTAACAGCAAACTGAACAATCTTTGAACGCTGTTTCATGTATCTTTTTTCAAGCCTGCTAAAATCCATCTTCTTATAGTCTCGGAAAAAGTCAGCGCGTTTGTGGCTGGCATCTGCCGGATGCTGGAGCGACTGCTGCAAGGTGTCTTCCACACTGCATTCGCTCACTTCAATCACATCGCTTTGTTCCAAAAACTTTCTGCCCTTTTCAGTAACGCCGTATAAAAGAGACACACCGCGCGGGTCATCCACATCGGGAAGCGTTTTTTCAATTCCCCAGAAATCGCCTATAGTGATATCTCCCGGTCGGTTTGTATCGCAGAAAGGACACTTGTGGCAGCTGGGGCGCATATAGATTTTATCCAAAAAACCGCGCATATACGGGCTTTCATGGTTTAAGCACGAAACCTCTGTGCCGTCTTCAAACTTCACCGTCTGGCTGTATGTTCTCCAGCCTGTGCTTTTATCACGGAAATCAATGTCGGCTACTTTCTTCCCGTGCTTTTTTTCAAGACTTTCCACATACTTTTTAAATACTCCCGGTGACGGAACGCCTAGGCAAGTGATGTCCACCAAAAGGAGATTTTCGCATTTAAGCGCGGCACGAATGCCGGCTATCTGACAGCCCGTACCTGATATCATGACCTGAAGTCCTGTTATCATATCTTCTTTTATCTTTTTATATACTTGGGTAAAATCACTTTGCACATACTTTGAGCTTTGTATTTTAGCTAAATCCTCTTCGTTTTCGGCTCTCATGTGATAAAGATGCATGTTCTCGTCATATGCCGCGCCGTATACAACACCGCCATCTTTTATAAACTTCTTTGCAAGCGATGTAAACACTCCGGCAGTCGCGCTCTTTTTGCGGGTATCTTCGTCTACGCTCCATCCGGCATACGCCTTTTGGGGAGCTTGTTTCACTTCTTCCGGATGGGTAAACGGGCACATCTTAATGCAGTGGTCGCAGTCTATGCATTCTCCCAAATCAACCTTAGGATATAGTATTCCTTCTTCGTCATATTCAAAACCTATACACTGTGTTGGACACTCACTGGCACACCCCATGCATCCGCTGCAGGTTTCCTTTAGTTCAAATGTATCATGTTTTATCATATAGACCTCTTTCAAAAATCTATTATAGCTTAAACCTTGGTTTTTTTACACCGCTTTTAGATATAAAAAAAGCCGCCTGTATTAAGACGGCTTCATATGCAAATAATTTTATTTTTCTTTGCCGAGCTTCATGCGCACACCGAAGATGATAACAATAAGCCCGAATATGCCTGCCACAGCGCCTATGATATAAGTAGCCGATGTTAATACCACTTCGGGTATCACTAAAAACAGCACGCCTGCAGCAATCGTTCCCAAGCTTACTAATATATTCTGCACCCACATGTCCTTTCGGGCAATAAACCTTACCACACGGAAAAGCCCGGTAACAATGGCCCATGAACCAACAAGACGTATAACAAGCATCATCTTGTCCGGATTAAACAGAAGGATAACTGCGAAAACTATGCCTGCAGCAAACTCAAAAAGCAGTATCCACCACTGCTTAAACATCGCTTTAATAAGGAATGCATCCGTTATTGCAACAATGCTCATCACAAGTATCATAATGGCAAAAATCCAGGTAAGTGTAATGGTCGCCGAAGCTGGGTTTACCAAACAAAATAAACCAAAAATCAGAATCAGCAGTCCTTTTGTAATTTCAAGCACCCAATTATATTTTTTCATATGTTTTTCCTTTCAAACAAGGCTATAAGTGTTATAATAATTATATCATAAAATATATTTTCTGATATCCAATAATTTATATTTTTATGAAATTTTAATCTTAAATAAAATATATGTCCTTATTATTTCATATGGTTTCGCGGACAACAGTTTAAGGAGTGCAAAATGGCTGATAATTACTTCATTGATATTGAAAATCTTTCACCGACTCACTTCTATCTTTCCGAAGATAAGCTAAAAAAAGCGGAAAAACACTTTGAAACGCATACCCTGGAGGATTATCCTCCGCTTCCGGTTGTAGAATTTTGCGGAAAAACACTATTGCTCGGAGGCCACAACATCGCATATTATCTGAGCACGCACGGCAAGCTCATCGCAAAAGTCACAAAGAAAACCGACCGCACCAATTTTTATTTAAATGTAAAGCTTTTTAGCGAATGCGAAAAGAAAAACATTCATAAAGTATCTGACCTTAAAAAGAGGATACTGAAAAAGGACGCATATGTGGAAAAATGGATAAAACCTTTTGATGATCTAAAGTACAAGCTGGAAGAGTACCCGATTAAGGGAATCAAGTGCGAAAAGGTTTTCGACAGAGATACAAAACATAAAATCGCATATGCAATCCTTAATCCGATTCCGTCATATTTTGCGAACGAGTTTACATTTAAACATTACATAGAAAAAGTTACCGACACGGACTATATCGCATTTACATACTGCGGACACCCGATTGCATTTGTTGCCATGCGTCCTATGTTTTCAGAGCTTATGGAAATATACATGCTGGGAATATGCTGCGGAGCAAAGTGTGCTGCGCTTACCGACAAGATTATGTCCGAGATAAAAAAAGAGGCTAAAACGCAGAAAAGAAAGTTCCTGTCAGTTAAAGTGCCAAAGAAATCGGCAGTTAAAAACACCTCTTCAACCCTTTACGATTTTTACACGGAATACGGCTTTACTCCTGTTGAAAACATAGAGTCTCCGTGGGATGAAAAGCGTCTTTGCACACTGCTTATAAAATAATAAACAAATAAGTTTTTTGAAGAAAATGCCGTGCTTTTGCTATGGCTTTGCGATTTGTAAAATCCGTGTTTTTAGTGTATAATAACTAAGGTTATTATAAAGGGATTTTCAGTGTGAAAAGCATATATTTTAATGCTCGGCAGGAGACATACAGAACTTATAAATGAGTTTAACATTATCGCCGTAGACTATTAAACTACGGCGATAAGTGCGCCACAGGGCGTGTCCCATAAAATGCATAAAATATAATGAAATTATAATTCTAAGTCTATAGTTTTTTAGGCTGTGCTTTTTGCTTTGTATAAATTGTTAGGGCAATAAATTTGTAAGATTTATTCCCGATTGAAAGGAAGACACATATATGAGCGAAAACAAAAATGTGTATGACGAGAGTCAAATTCAGGTTTTGGAAGGCTTGGAGGCCGTCCGAAAACGCCCCGGAATGTACATCGGTTCTACCGACACTAGGGGACTTCACCATCTGGTATACGAAATAGTGGATAACTCCATTGACGAAGCGATGGCAGGCCGCTGCGACACCATAAGCATAACTATACACAATGACGGTTCTCTTTCCGTTCTTGACAACGGATTCGGAATCCCAACAGGTATACACGAAAAAGAAGGCAGAAGCGCAGTTGAGGTATGCCTTACAGTGCTTCACGCCGGCGGCAAATTCGGCGGCAGCGGATATAAGGTGTCCGGCGGATTGCACGGAGTTGGCCTATCTGTTGTTAATGCACTTTCAGAGTGGCTTGAAGTAACCGTGTGGCAAAATGGAAAAGTTCATTTCCAACACTATGACATAGGTGCTCCCAAAGAACCTCTCAAGGTTATAGGTGATGCGGACCACACAGGAACAAACATCAAATTTTTCCCCAACGGAGAAATCTTTGAAACAACCGAGTTCGTCTATGAGACATTAAAGCACCGCCTGCGCGAGATGGCGTTTTTAAACAGCGGTGTAACAATACTATTAAAAGATGAACGCGAAGGCCGCGAGCATGAAGACAAATTCTACTATGAAGGCGGCGTATCTCACTTCGTAAAATACTTAAACCACACTAAAGAGCCTCTGTATGATGATCCTATTTATCTTACAGGAGAAAAAGACGGCTCGTCAATGGAAGTTGCGCTGCAGTATACGACAAGCTACAGCGAATCGGTATTTGCATTTACAAACAATATAGCAAACCCCGAAGGCGGAACACACCTTTCAGGTTTCAGGGCAGCTATAACACGTGTTATAAACGACTATGCGAGAAAGTTTAACTATTTAAAAGAAAGCGATACAAACCTTTCAGGCGATGACGTACGCGAAGGGCTAACAGCTATAATATCAGTTAAAATTCCAGAGCCTCAGTTTGAAGGACAAACAAAGGCCAAGTTGGGCAACTCATTTGTGCGCTCACTGGTTGATTCCATGGTATCCCAAGGGCTTACAAACTTCTTTGAAGAGCACCCCGACAACGCAAAGATAATAATGAACAAGGCTCTCGCTGCGGCAAGAGCAAGAGAGGCTGCAAGGAAAGCACGTGAGCTTACCCGCAGAAAAAGCGTATTGGAATCCGCATCGCTTCCCGGAAAGCTTGCCGACTGCTCGGAAAAAGATCCAAAAAAGTGCGAGATATTCATAGTTGAGGGTGACAGCGCCGGAGGAAGCGCAAAAATGGGACGC
Organism: Christensenellaceae bacterium; assembly: GCA_963677605.2. Classification (GTDB taxonomy): domain Bacteria; phylum Bacillota; class Clostridia; order Christensenellales; family UMGS416; genus JAGLOK01. Next base: position 156,963 of record CAXXDX010000007.1, read on the forward strand.
GACAGACGCTTCCAGGCTATCCTGCCTCTCCGCGGAAAGATATTGAATGTTGAAAAAGCACGTCAGGACAGAGCATTGGGCAACGCTGAAATACAGGCAATGATAACCGCTTTCGGCGGTGGCATGGGCTCAGAGTTTGACCTTGAAAAACTAAGATATCACCGCATCGTGTGCATGACAGACGCGGATGTCGATGGCTCGCACATACGCATACTGCTGCTTACTTTCTTTTACAGGTTCATGCGCCCGCTTCTGGAGCACGGCCATGTCTACATCGCGCAGCCTCCTCTTTATAAGGTGACTAAAAATCGCGTGGTGCACTATTGTTATACGGATCCAGAGCTTGAAGTTCTTCTTGAAGAGCTGGGCAAAACAGGAATCAGCATACAGCGCTACAAAGGTCTGGGCGAAATGAATGCCGACCAGCTCTGGGACACCACAATGAATCCGGAGTCCCGCACAATGCTTCAGGTATCACTTGAAGACGCGATAGCTGCGGAAGAAATGTTTTCGGTGCTTATGGGTGAACATGTTGAGCCCCGCCGCGAATTCATTGAAGAAAACGCAAAACTCGTCGTAAACCTTGACGTTTAGGAGAATATAGATGGAATTCAACTTGGATAAGCAAACGATAAAACCCATTAACATAGAAGATGAGATGAAAAAATCGTTCATCTCCTATGCGATGGCGACAATAGTATCCCGCGCGCTTCCAGATGTGCGCGACGGATTAAAACCGGTTCACCGCAGAATACTCTATTCAATGCATGAGCTGGGAGTCTCGCCCGACAAACCTCACAAAAAATCAGTCCGCATAGTCGGCGATGTTTTAGGTAAATATCACCCTCACGGCGACACAGCAGTATATGACGCAATGGTTCGCATGGCGCAGGACTTTTCAACCCGCGCTCTGCTTGTTGACGGCCACGGAAACTTTGGCTCAGTTGACGGCGACGGAGCTGCGGCGATGAGATATACCGAAGCCCGCATGTCAAAGATTGCGCTTGAAATGCTGCGCGATATTGACCGCGACACGGTGGACTTTGTCCCGAACTTTGATGAAAGCCAGATGCAGCCATCGGTTCTTCCGTCAAGATACCCGAACCTTCTGGTAAACGGCTCCAGCGGAATAGCTGTTGGTATGGCGACAAACATACCCCCGCATAATTTGGATGAAGTCATCGCGGCAACTACCGCCATGATAGACAATCCGGATATTACAATTCTGGAGCTAATGGAATACATAAAAGGTCCAGACTTCCCGACAGGCGCTCTTATCATGGGCTCCGGCGGAATACTTCAGGCCTATGAAACAGGGCGTGGAAAAGTCGTTATGCGCGGCGAATGCGAGATAGAGGAGATGGGAGGCGGAAAAAGCCGCATACTAGTATCTTCTATCCCTTATCAGGTAAACAAATCACGTCTTATAGAAAAGATGGCGGAGCTTGTAAACCAAAAACGCATTGAAGGCATCTCTGATATCCGAGATGAGTCCGACAGAACCGGAATGCGCATAGTAATTGAATTGAAGCGTGATGTTAACTCAGGCGTAATATTAAACCAGCTTTATAAACACACACAGCTTCAGGATACATTCGGCATCAACATGCTGGCTTTGGTTGACGGAGAGCCGAAAGTGCTGTCTCTCAAGCAGGTGTTAGGCTACTATATAGGCCATCAGAAGGATGTTGTAACAAGAAGAACGCAATATGAACTTAACCGTGCGGAAAAGCGCGCGCACATAGTTGAAGGCCTGCTCAAAGCTCTGGACTTTATAGACGAAGTTATAAAATTAATCCGCGCAAGCAAAACAGATGCAGAAGCTAAAGAAGGCCTGATGAGCCGCTTTGAGCTGAGCGAAGCACAGGCGCAGGCAATCCTCGACATGCGATTGAGACGGTTAACAGGTCTTGAAAAGCAGAAGCTTTTAGACGAATACGGAAACCTTCAGGAAAAAATAAGCTATCTTACATCTTTACTTGAAGATGAAGGCAAGCTTATGGGCGTTATAAAAGAGGAGCTTGGTGAAATTTCACAGAGGTTTGCGGACGAGCGTCGCACTAGCATCCAGATGGATTACAGCGACCTCGAGATGGAAGATCTTATCCAGGAAGAGGAAATGGTTGTAACCATGACTCACCTGGGATATGTAAAGCGTCTGACATCAAACACATACCGCCAGCAAAACCGCGGCGGAGTAGGAATCAAAGGAATAACTGCCCGAAACGAAGACTTCGTTGAGCGCATACTTGTAACTTCAACCCACGACTGGCTGTATTTCTTTACGGATGCCGGCAGGGTTCACCGCCTGAAATGCTGGCAGATTCCGGAGGCAAGCCGAACCGCAAAAGGAACGGCAATAGTAAACCTTCTGCAGCTTGACGCCGGAGAAAAAATTACAACTGTTATACCATTCCAGAACGATATGGATATAGAGGGCAAATATCTTGTTCTTGCAACAAAGAGCGGAACAATTAAAAAGACTCCTCTTGAGGAATATCAAAACTTAAAGAACGTAGGTCTTAAAGCAATTAACCTAATGGATGACGACAAGCTTATTTCCGCAGTTCTGACCGACGGCACAAAAGACATCTACATGGGAACCCGCGACGGAATGGCCATCCGCTTTGCGGAAGAGGATGTCCGCGCAATGCACAGGGTTGTTACCGGCGTGCGCGGCATTAAGCTGCGCGATGGCGATGAAGCTGTTGACATGGGAATTGTGGACGAAAGCCTTCTGCTGCTTTCCGTTACAGAAAAGGGATACGGAAAACGCACAAGCTTTGAAGAATACCGCACGCAGAACAGAGGCGGATACGGCGTTATCGCAATGAACGTAAACAAAAAGACAGGAAAACTTGTTGCTCTTAAAGCATGCGCCGAAGAGGAAGACCTGATGCTTATTTCTTCAGACGGGACAATTATCCGCACAGGGATTGAGTCCATTTCCACAATGGGCCGCTCAACACAGGGTGTTATAGTTATGAAGCTTCGCGAAGACGACACAGTTGTCGCGGCAGAAGTCGTAAGCCCTGAGGATGAATCGGACGCAGAAGAGACTGTGGAAGAAGAAAACACACAGGAATAGAACATAAAAACAAAGAGCCTTAACCGGCTCTTTATTTTTTTCTGAGAGATTATTAATATATCGGAAAAATGAATAAAATATTGATAATCTATTTTTTACTTTTCTAGAAAACGCTCTTGTGTTATAATGTTATGGATTATTAACATGTTTAATATTCGCTTTATATATTTGTAACTGATTCGTAATTAATTTGGAGGCAACTATGAGAACCGAAAAGTTCAAGAAAATACTAATATTAATAACTGCTGCAATGATGGTATTCATGGCAACAGCATGCAACAACTCTCCGGAAGGACAGACAACTGAAGCAACTGCCACTATGGCTCCGGAAGCCACTGCACAGGAAGCTTCCGCAACAGAGGAAGTCGCTGCCGAAGCTACAGAAGCAGTTGATCCGCTGGCCGGCCTTAAATACTGGGAGATTGACCCGGACAAGAAGATATATAACATTCTTCTTTTAGGTCTTGACGCACTTGAAGGCACAACATGGGCAAGAAACGATACAACAATGATTCTTCAGATAAACCTCGACACAAACGAGATGAAGCTTGTATCTTTTATGCGCGACATGATAGTGGACATACCGGGGCATGGCGAATACCGCATCAACAACGCTCACTACAGAGGCGGCCCTGACCTTGCAGTACAGACTATGAAATCTGTTTTCGGTGTTGATATAGACTATTATGCTGTTGTTGACTTTGTATCATTCACACAGGTAATGAGAGTTGTGGGAACAATCAAAATCAAAGTTGAAGACTATGAAGTTGAACACTTAAGAAATGCTGAAAGCGCAGTATCTGTTGAAGGCGAACAAATCGGCGGACAGGGCGTAGTTACCGGCGAAGGCGTACACGAATTTAACGAATACCTCACATTATCTTACGCACGCGACCGTCATTCATCCGGCGCAAACAATGAAAAGGCAGGAGATAACGGCCGTAACGAAAGACAGCGCGAAGTAATAAAGGCTGCATGGGTTTCAGTAAAAGAAAAGCCGATGTCGCTTATTGCTCCGTCAGTTTTCCTTGCTATGCCATACGTAGAATCAAACATGGACGAGTCACTTATCATCACTCTTCTTAAACAGATGATGGAAAATGATGCTCAAATCACAGACCTTGCAATGCCTGCAGGAAGCTACTGGGCAGCATGGAAAGATGACACAGGGATTTACTCAAACGATGACTATAAAGCTATATATAACCAGAAAAAAGCTGCTTATGAAGAAGCAAATGCTCCAGCGGAAGGCGGAGAAGCCTCAGCTGAACCGACTGAAGAAGTTGCAGCCTTCCCTGACTTTGAAACATGGGCATTAAAAGAAAGAGATGCTGCAAGCGTCATTCAGTGGTCATCAAAAGCTATATATAAACTTCATGATTTCTTAGGAATAGACTGATGATAAACGACAACGGCGAAGCAAAAAAAATATCGGAACTGGGTAAAGGCGACAACGCGGTAGTATACTGCCTTGTTCAGAACATGAACATCAAAACTTCTTCAAACAACAAAAAGTACGGCGACTATACATTGACCGATTCCACAGGAGAGATTAATGCAAAGCTGTGGGACGTAAGCGTTGAAGAAGAATGCCCTCAGGCAGGAGATCTTCTAAAAGTAAAAGGTCTTGTAACCGAATGGCAGGGTTCACTGCAGTTCCGTATGGATAAGTTCCGCGAAGTAAATGATACAGACGGCATTGATATATCAGAAATGGTTCCGTCTGCGCCCCTTACTCCCGAGGAAATGCTTGAGACTGTTAAAACATATCTTAAAAAGATTGGAAATGACGGCATCCGCAAACTAACCATTGAAATGCTTAAGGAATATGCGGACTATCTTCCGCTGCACCCGGCCGCACTTCACAATCACCACGCTATTCGCTCAGGACTTTTGTATCACACAACAACAATGCTAAAATCGGCGGAAGCGCTGCTTTCTATCTATACAAAGCTTGACGAAGACCTGGTTTATGCCGGCGTTATACTGCATGACATCTGCAAGACCGTGGAGATAAACGCGGGAAGCGCAGGAATCGCAACAGAGTATTCCAGAGAAGGACTCCTGCTGGGACATATAGTTCAGGGAATCGTTGCAGTTGAAAAAGCTGGTGAAAAAGCGGAGTGCGACAAAGAAGCTGTATCAATGCTTCAGCATATACTTCTTTCCCATCACTATGAGCCTGAGTTCGGATCGCCGAGACGGCCGATGTTTCCAGAAGCTGAGCTTGTGCACTACCTTGACATGATAGACACGCGAATGTATGACTTTGACAAAGCATTAAGCGATGTTAAAGAAGGCGAGTTTTCGCAGCCTGTGTGGACACTTCACAAAAGAAGAGTTTACAAAAAGACATTCTAGACAACATTTCAAACCCTTCGCTGTATGCGAAGGGTTTTTTTGTTTTATAAACTTTTTTTGTAAAGCAATTGACATTAAAAATTTACGCCTCTATAATTCATAATCACATAGAGGAGTTTATTTTGAAAGATAATAGAATAGATATACTAAAAAACCAGCCCATACCCAAGGCTGTAACAAAGCTTGCGATACCAGCTATTGCCGGAATGCTTGTTATGGCCATATATAACGCCGTAGACGCTATGTTTGTGTCCTGGGTGGGAACAGAGGCTGCAGGCGCAATACAGGTCGCATTCCCCATGATGATGGTTATGACGGCTCTTTCAATGCTTTTTGCCATCGGAAGCTCAACTTACATTTCAAGACTGCTTGGTCAGGAAGAAGTGGAGAGAGCAAACAAAGTCACATCAACCGTGTTTGTAATAGTTGTGTTCATATCCATTCTGGCAATGATATTGGGATACATCTTTTTAGACAGCGTAATACGCTTTTTCGGAGCAAGCGAAGCTGTTGTTCCGTATGCTAAAAAATATCTCATATTTATTCTGGCCGGTGCCGTTTTTCAGATGTCCAACATGACACTTAGCAATATGCTAAGAAGCGAAGGAAGCGCCATGCTTTCAATGGTCGGCCTTTCAGTGGGTGCAATATTAAACATTATTTTGGATCCGATATTTATCTTCTGGTTGGATCTCGGAATAAGCGGCGCAGCTATCGCAACATCTATATCGGCGGTAGTATCATTTGCTGTCTTGATTTCCCCTTACTTAAAAGCAAAGAGTATACTTCACATCAAGTTAAAGTTTTTCGCTCCAGACCTTCTTATGATGAAGGAAGTATTTAAAATTGGCACTCCGTCGCTGTTTAGGCAGCTTTTGGCATCATTTGCTGTGGGAATTTTAAACCAGATGGCAACACAATACGGCGGAGACCCCGCACTTGCAGGCATGGGCCTTATGAGTCGTGTGTTTTCTGTCGCGCTTTTTACGGTGTTCGGATTTGCACAGGGTTTTCAGCCTGTGGCAGGATATAACTTTGGTGCAAAAAGGTTTGACAGGCTTAAAGAAGCTGTGCGTTTTACAATAATCGCAACTACCGCTATAACCACAGTGGCAGGCATTGCATTTTTTGCATTGCCAAACCAGATTATGTCGGTATTCAAGGCAGACCCCGAAGTTGTTGCAGTTGCGGTAAAGGCATTTAAGTATATGGCAATAACAATGCCGTTTTTAGGCTTTGCGATAACAATGAACTTCCTGTTTCAGGCTATGGGCAGAGGAATTCCGGCTGCGCTTTTGTCCCTTTCAAGGCAAGGGATATTCTTCTTTCCGCTGGTATATACACTTCCTAGATTTTTGGGGCTTAATGGCGTTCTTATTACTCAGCCTGCAGCCGATATATTCACCTTGCTGCTTACAGTGGTTTTGGCTATAAAAATTATTAGAGAAGTAAATGTGATGGAAAAAAACATGCCCTCTTTTATAGAGGCAAGCAATGAAGTAAAATAATTGTTTTATACACTTTGCGCTTTCCGCAATTTTAGAAAAAACACTGCACAGCTGTAACGGTTGTGCTTTTTTTAATATAGTGCTATTGTTTTGATATATACTAAAAACTCAGAAGGTTATACAATGAATGAAACTGTAACAGTAAACGAAATGAAGGCTATCGAAAAAAGGGCAGCCGAATCCGGTCTTTCCTACTATCAAATGATGGAAAACGCTGGCACCGCAGCATATGTGTATATTAAAGGCGTCTCAAAAAATATAGAAAATGTCTTGGTTTTTTGCGGAAAAGGCAACAACGGAGGAGATGGTTTTGTAGTTGCCAGAAAGTTTAAACAAGACGGCGCTCTCGTAAATATAGTTTTAGTCGACGGACCTCCAAAAACCCAAGATGCACAAAAAAATATGTCACTATGTGATGATTTGGATATTCCGATTCTGGATGTCACAAAGATAAAAGGCAACGCTTTGGATTTGATAAAAGGTGTGCAAATAATAGTTGATGCGATTTACGGAACAGGCTTTCACGGAGAGCTTAATAAGTCCGCAAAACTTTTGACAGAATGGATAAATCAATCAGAAGCAGAAGTTTTTGCGCTGGATATTCCAAGCGGACTAAACGGCGACATCGGAAAAGCAGCAGACGGCGCAGTTCACGCCGACCACACAATCGCCTTTCACCGTTATAAACCGGTTCATTTTGCCCAAAATGCAGAAACTTACTGCGGAAGGCTTATATGCGCGGATATAGGAATAACTGACAAGCATCTTCAAAGATGAGCTTTTACTATGGTTTTATTATCTCCATATATATCGTGTCATGATAGCTTCCATCTATATAACGGCAGCTATGGCGTCTACCGAACTCAGTAAAACCTGCTTTTAGATAACATTTGTATCCGCCGATATTTTCGCTGTCCAGAGTAAGCATTATATTGTGAAGGTTTAAGCTGTTAAATCCATATTCAACCAAAAGCTTAATGGCTTCTGTACCGTAGCCTCTGCCTCTGTTTTGTTTATCTCCAATAAAGATGCCAAGCTCAGCGCTTCTGTAAACCTCATTTATTTTCATGAGACTGATGTTACCGATAAGTTTGTCCCCTTCTACAAGAACAATAGCATAATTATGTCCCGACTTTGCCATGTGCTCAAGAGCTTCTTTTTCAGCCGGTATACTGAAATTCTGCGAATATGCTCCAAGGTTTTGGACAACATCCCTGTCGTTAAACCACTTTGTGTATAAAAGATAGTCATCCGGATTCATAGGAGAAAGATATAGTCTTTCGCCTTCAATTTTCTTAAAATATTTCATATACAGCCTCCGAATCTTTTTTAAGCATTATTTACCATAATTGAGATAATGTCAACATTTTATTTCTATTTGATATATAATTGTTGTGAGATGATAAATTCATATATAAAACACCCAAAATACCTGGATGAACTGAGCGAAATATTTTCGCAAAACGGCCACACGCTTTATATCGTGGGGGGTTTTGTACGCGACGCTCTGATGGGCAGGATTTCAGATGACATCGACATCTGCTCAGATATGCATCCTGACAATGTATTTAAAATGCTGGCATCTCATGAATCTTTTTCAATCGGTCAGCGCAATCTTCCCATGGGAACCATGATAATAAGACACAAAGGCGTATCTCTGGAATACACTGCCTTCCGCAAGGAATCCTACAGAAGAGACGGCTCGCACACACCTCACACAGTCTCGCTGGATGCCACACTTAAAGAGGATGCGCTGCGCCGCGACTTTGCCTGCAACTCTATATACTATGATATAAAAAACGGAAAGATCATTGACCTTTTCGGAGGAATTGAAGATTTAAAATCAAAAACACTTCGCACGGAAAGAGAGCCGGATGAAGTTTTCACGGAAGACGCGCTTCGCATTCTTCGCATGGCCAGAATTTCAGCTGAAACTATGTTCTCACCTGATACTTCATCAATGGAATCGGCAAAAAGGTTTAAACAGTCACTTAAAATGCTTTCAAAGGAACGTATCTGCAGAGAAATGGAGAAACTTTTAACGGCAGACAAAAAATATTCATCATCGTCAAAAGTTAATATTGAAAAGGGAATTGATGTGCTTTTTGACTGCCTCGCAGCACAGACTTTGTTTGAAGGGATAGCAGAGAAGCATGCAATAAAGTCAGCGGAAGCTAAAAGCTACAGCGTAAAAGCTGCGCTTTTTATATCGGAGTGCAAAGATATAAAGCATGCTTTGGACTATATCTGTCCCAACACCGATATCAGAAGCGATGTTTTATTCCTTATTAAAAACATTCATTTTCACGATGTGCAATCAGTCAGCCTGCTTGCCCATCACGGATTAAGGCGCGGACTGCTTTTAGCTGAGCTTCTTGAAGTGCTGGGCAGAAGATGCTCTCTTCTTGAGCATTACACCGAAAACATGCAGCGGCATGATTATACTATCTCAATGAAAACTCTCGCTGTAAGCGGGCGCGACATAAAAAAAGCTCTTAAAATAAACGACTCTCCTCTAATAGGCGAAATAAAAACAGCCCTGCTAGAGCATATAATTAAGCATCCAGACAAAAACACAAAGGATGCTCTTATCGGGTTTATGAAAGAAAATTATGTAGATTTATGAAAGAGCCGAATTAAGCCAGTTTTCAAACCCGTCAAAATAGTCATAAAACTTGCTGCCTGTCGCTTTTTTAAAACATTTTTCGGTAATTGTCTGTGTGTCAAACGCCTTTTCCGACATAGTAAGTGCTATATAAGGATACGTTTTAAGCTCATAAAAGAGCCTTTTCAGCGTCGGCTGATCCATCTTTTGCATCATATATACAGCCATCGCACTCGAATAGCCGTAATACAGCCGGACATCAAACATATCTGTAAGCTCTTCTATATTAGTGTTGACATGCTGTTTAACTGTGGGCAGCACTCCCTGTGAAAAGGCTTCCTCTAAAACATCTTTCCTGTTTATCTCAAGCCTGCCGTCTGCAATAAACGTGGGCAATGTAGTTGCGAATCCCTCCTGCATCCAGTATGCCGCATTGTCGTTTGTCGCATAAGAGAGCATCATGTGCGTAGCCTCGTGCCGCATAAGATATTCATATCTTCCGGGAGCAGCATCATAAATATACGTTTTTATTGACTCCCCGTTTTCATACCATCCACCTGCCCAATCGGGAAGAGAAAGCTTTATGGAATTTAAAAACACATCTTTGTCATCATAAATTTTGATTGATATCGACTGGGAAAAATCCTGTCCCCACAAAGCATTAACTGCTTCAACATATCTGCTGGTAGTTTCGCACAGGTTTTCAGCCAGAGCATATTCGCCTTCTGGAAACGCAATAAAGATATTGCCCCACATTTCTTTTTGAAGCACAGTTCCCATGTCATATGCCACTCCGTCCTCAAACATATATATGCGAAGCTCGGAGCTTTTTTTATCTTCGCCCTGGTAGATAAAGCTCTGCTCAAGTGTGCCGTAATAATAAGCGCCTTCTTTGTATAAATCGGATACAGTGCGTGAGTAGTTGCTTACGGGAAACACCTGTTGGTCGGCGGCAAGATGTCTGGCCTCCGCCTTTAAAAATGAGTCAACGGGATTTATAGTCTGTTCTATAAGCTCGGAATCACCGGTTACAATAGCCATCTTCTGGCTTTCCACAAGGTTTTCTATAGCAGTAAATATATCTTCCTGCGAATAGACAGCTGGTTTTTCTGTCATTACAGCTTCAGAGGATTCAGATTTTAGAGCTTGGGTTTCCGTACCAGCGGAAATATCAGCTGCTGTATCCTGAGTTTCCTGCACAGCTGAAGTTTGAGGCGGCACAATAGCGCTGCATCCAAAGAAACTAAAAATCAATATTGCAGCCATAAACAACAGCGCAGCTTTTTTAACCCTTTTACTCATTTAATCTCCCGTTTATGCGTACATTTTCCCCAATATCCACAGCACAAGCCTGTCCGGCAGCAGTCTTTTTAAAAATACCAAAAGCTTATATGAAAATCCTACAGTGCTCCTCACAGGCGGATTCTTTTTGTTTATCATTTTAACTACAACATCCGCGACTTTATCGGGTGATACGCCATTCTGCTCGTCTTTTTCCATCTTTTCAACTGATGCTTTCATTGTCTTTTCATATCTTGATCCCTGAGCAGCTTCTGCCCAAACTCTGTTTTGTGTGAATTCTGTTTTAGTGTCTCCAGGCTCCACAAGGCACACGCGCACGCCGTACGGTTTAGCCTCCATCCGAAGAGCTTCGGTTGCTGCCTCAAGCGCTGCTTTGCTGGCCGAGTACTGCCCCTGAAAAGGTATGCTTAATACTCCAGCTACAGAGCTTATATTTATAATTATACCCCTTTTTGTCATCAGTAATTCAAAAAAGGCTCTTACTGTTGTTAATACACCAAAATAGTTTACGTTAAACTGCCACATGGCTTCTTTTGTGCTTGTGTCCTCCACTGATCCCGCAATACCGTTTCCGGCATTGTTTATTAAGGCATCCAAACTGCCTTCTTTTTCTTTTATCATCTCCATCGCGGAAACAACCGACGATTCATCCGTCACATCCATATAAATCATATATCCGCCAGAGACTTCTTTTACTGTTCCTTTTTCAATTTTTCTGGAAGTGCCGTATACATTCCATCCGTTTTCTATAAGTTTGGCAAATATAGATTTTCCTATGCCTGATGATGCCCCGGTAACCAGAGCTGTTTTTTTGTTTTGCATTACATTCTCCTAAAAATAAATAATAAATCCGTTTTGCATATTATATCAAAAGATAAGTTTTAACGCACTTCTAACATTTTACTGCTGTATATTCTAAGATATATATGTTATTATATGCCTGAAATTATTCTTACATTATAGAGGTATTATTTATGGATTTATTGCAAAAGTGCAGGGATTATACCGATGCCCGGGAAGCCATGGCAGCAGGTATATATCCTTATTTCCACGCGCTGGAATCAGGACAGGACACAGAAGTTATCATGGACGGAAAGCGCGTAATCATGATCGGCTCCAACAACTACATGGGCTTAACTTCAGATAAAAGAACCATTCAGGCAGCAAAAGACGCTCTGGACAAATACGGCACAGGATGCTCGGGTTCGCGCTTTTTAAACGGCACGCTGGACATGCATGTACAGCTTGAAGAGGAGCTTGCTGAGTTTTTCAGCAAAGAAGCGGCTCTCACTTTTTCGACAGGATTTCAAACCAATCTGGGTATCATATCCTGCATCGTCGGATATCACGACTACATTATTAATGACTCTGAAAATCACGCAAGCATAAGAGACGCATGCAGATTAAGCTTTGCGAAAAAGAGCGTAAAATTCCGCCACAACAATATGGAAGACTTAGAGCGCGTGCTCCAAAAAATTCCAGACAGCGCCGGAAAGCTCATTGTTGTTGACGGCGTGTTTTCAATGTCCGGTGAAATTGCAAACCTCCCGGAGATTGTCCGTCTTGCTAAAAAATACGAAGCACGCATTATGGTGGATGACGCTCACGGCATGGGAATGGTCGGAAAAGGCGGCAGGGGAACTGCATCGCACTTTGGGCTTGAAGACAAAGTGGATATAATTATGACTACATTCTCCAAGTCTATGGCATCATTAGGCGGGTGTATCGCGGCAAGCGAAGAAATCATCCACTACATCAAGCACAAGTCACGCCCGTTTATCTTTAGCGCATCCGTACCGCCTCCAAACGCGGCTGCGGCTCTTGAAGCTTTGCGTATAATCAAAAACGAGCCTGAAAGAGTGGACGCGCTTCTTGAGATAAGCGAATATATGCGCGACAAACTGAGAAAAGCAAACATTCCTATTATGGAAGGCACAACAGGCATTATACCGATATACACATATGACCTGCACCGCACATTTATTATAACCAAAAGGCTGCTTGAAGAAGGCGTGTATGTAAACCCCGTAATTCCACCGGCAGTGCCTGAAGGCGAGTGTCTGCTTCGCACAAGCTACACTGCAACTCACACCAAAGAGCAGATGGACTATGCGTTTGATGCGATTAAGCGCGTGTTTGACGAAGTGAAAATAGAAGCATAAAAATAATCCCGCAGATAAGTATCGCGAGATTATTAAGTTATATAAGCTGCTCATATAGGGCAGCTTTTTTATTCTTCAAATACTTTGTATCCGCCTTTTTGATGAACCTTTGCGTCATACATCGCACTTTCAGCAAGGTGAAACAATTTGCCTGTCGAAAGCTTTTCAAACTCGTTTGAAGCTATGCCTATTGTAACCTCACGAGCAATTCCATCTGCAACGTCACCATAGTCTATCGCTTTAACATTAGCAATTATTTTATCTGCAAATTTCGTACACACATCAACACTGTCACAGACAACAATTTTAAATTCATCACCGCCGAGACGCTCCATAACACTGTAATCTTCGCCTTTTTCAGAGCTTATATCTAAAAGTGCGCTTTCTATCGCATTTTGAATTCGCTCTATAACTATGTCGCCCATTTCATATCCAAAGTCAGTATTAACCGAATGGAAATTGTCAATATCCACGCTTATCGCACATAAAGGCTCATTATTTTCTCCTGCGTTTTCCACCATTCTTCTGGATTTGAGGTTAAAAAGTTCGCGGCCTGTCATATTAATTATTTTATTCTGCTTTTCCATAGAAATTATCTCCTTAATGTTTAGATTGCCGGAGACGTTTTTGTTTTCGAGAAGTTTAATAAGAACGCTTATCCTCTGATAACGATGCTGGGATGAGCCTATGTCTACCTGTGCCTGCTTCTTTTTTGCGCGAAGAAAGGAAATAAACTTATCGGATGCCATATCACCGTCAACTATCTTCTTCACTTCCGATAATGACAGTCCCAGCGACTTAAGATACGCAATTGCCGCCAATGTGTCCGACTGATTCTCATCATAATAGCGGTATCCTGTAAATTCATCCACCTTTGCAGGCAAAACAAGCCCCAGCTTTTCATAGTGGTGAAGCGCCTTTATTGTAACGCCGTTCTCTTTTGCAAATTCGCCTATCTGTTTCATTTGGAGATCTCCTGTATAATAAATATATCACCTTACGCTAGGGGAGAGTCAAGCCTTTGTATAATTTGGTTTTATCTATAAGATTAAAAAATGTTTATTTATAACTTATGGGCAGCAAAATCCAGGACATGTTTTGGTTTTTGATAACGTATCATTTCATATTCGTAAATATTATCAACTTTAAATTTATGAAAGAACTTATTAACATCTGCTTTATCAAAGTATCTTTTTTTCTTTTCACCGATAAAATAATAATTGTCTTCTATTTTGATTGGCTCATATTTTTCATTGCCCATCTCTGAAACAGCGTTTACTCTACAGATTAGGCTACCTTTGCTTTTAATAATTCTATAAATTTCATTTATTATTTTATGTGTCATTTTTTCATTAAAATAATGCAATGAAAGATCACAAATCATGATATAGGCGGATTCTGCTTCAAAAGGCAGTTTATCTCGCATATCAATACATATGCAATTGTGATTTTCAACAAAACTATTAATGTGCAAAAGCGCTTCCTTTGAGTAATCGCAGGAAATTACTTTATATCCTTTTTGAGATAGATATAGTGTGTCATTTCCGTTTCCGCATCCCAAATCAATAATAGGGCGCATCTTACTTTTTTCGATTATTGGCATGTACTTATCTAGCCAATCATCCATTATAGGATAAGCACTTTCCATATCTTTATATATTTTATTCCAATTTAATTTTACTTTATCCATAATTTTCTTCCATTTTTAAACATTATATCATTAAATATTAATAATATCTAAAATGGTTATTGACATATGCTCTTAACTGTATTATTTTTTAATTAAGCATATGCTTAATTAAATGCGGAGGAGACTGTATGAAATATATTATATGGGGGCTGACAGCCGTAGCACTAGTTATATCTTTTGTGTCTGACAAACAAAAAACCCTTGCTGCCTTAAAGATGGCAGGCAAACGCATGCTTAAAATAATGCCGTTATTTTTTTATGTCATGGGGCTGACAGCTATTGTTATGTCTATACTTCCCGAGCAAACAATTGCAACCCTGCTCGGTGAAAAAAGCGGCATAGGCGGCATTTTTCTTGCATTGGGACTGGGTTCAGTTACTATGATGCCTGGGTTTGTCGCATTCCCGCTTGCAGCGGTACTTAAAGCACAGGGCGTAACCTATGCTGTGCTTGCTGCATTTACGATGACGCTTATGAATGTCGGCATTGCGACTTTTCCTCTTGAAAAAAAGTATCTGGGAACAAAAACGGCGCTTATAAGAAACGGCATAGGGTTTTCTCTGGCAATTATTATAACAATAATAATTTCTCTGGTTTTCGGGGAGGCTGTCTTATGACAAAAGCCAAAAATAACAAATCAGGAAAAAGAAAATGGTTGTTTTTCACTGTCTTTATCGCTGCATTGGCAGTAATATTTCTGCTGTCGTACCTTTTTGACATTAAGTGGGGAAAAAACGCTTCAAGATATTTTGGAACAAACCTGTGGGAAATGTTTCAGATAGTTCCTCCGGCTTTTGTTTTAATCGCACTTTTTGAAAAATGGGTAAAACGCGAACACGTAATAAAACACATGGGCGAATCCAGCGGAATAAAAGGATATCTGTGGGCGCTTGTTCTTGCCGGCATATCAATAGGCGGAGTATATGTTATTTTTCCGCTTTCAGCAACGCTAAGCAAAAAAGGCGCTGGAAACAAAGTGATTTTTGCATATCTGGGCTTTGCCGGTGTGTGCCGTATTCCGATGGTAATGTTTGAGATAACTTTTTTAGGCGCACTGTTTACAGCCACCCGTCTTATTGCTGCCATACCGCTTCTGGCTGTTGCGGGCATTATTCTGGGCGGATATCTTGATAAGAAAAACTATAAAATCAATCAGCCTTCTGAGTAGGCGTAAAAAGCGGTGTGAATATGGACGAAATAACTAAAATATTAAAAGCATTAGCTGACGAAAACAGACTTAAAATTGTAAAGATTTTAGAGAGCCATGATTTATGTGTCAGAGGGCTGTCAAATAAATTGGGGATATCCGAAGCCGCCGTTTCACAGCATTTAAAAATCCTTAGAAATGTTGATATAGTTGTCGGCGAAAAAAGAGGGTATTACACACATTATCATGTAAAAAAAGAAACACTTAAATGTGTTTCCGAGTATTTCGATGAATTTGTTAAAAAAGAAAATTAGTTTGCTATATCAGTAAAGAACTCCCTGTTCTTCGGCTTTCTTTTCCATCGATGCCCCGAGACCAAGTCCTATAGCTAGTCCCGATCCTATTCCGATGGCGAAAAAAGCAGTGTTTACGGTGTTCATAAGCGCAACACCAACAGCTGTTCCGATAGCCAGACCAATCGCCATATATGTTGAGCTATAGTATCCTTTTGCTATAAGACCGTGTTCTTTCCTTAAATATTCCGTTAATTCATTATGTGCTTTTGAAACAGCATTTTTGTTTCCCTTATAGTCATCTTTGGTTTTTTCAAGCAATTCTTTAAGAATAAGAAACTTTTTTTCCAATTCGCTGTCGTGAATCTCTTTTTCCTCAAGCTTGCCTATTGCGCGGATAATGCTGGATAGCTGCAGCCTTTGTGCTTGCTTTTCGTCAAAAAGCTCGATTTGGCTTAGTATTTCCTGTTTGCAGTACATATAATGTTCTCCTGTCTTTTTATAGTAATTATACACTCGGCTTATAAAGTTTAACAACAGCTAAACAGAAATCTTTACCTTATAAAATCTACAATTAACTCTACTGCAATATCCTGCTGCTGCTGTCTTGTAATTTCTGCTGTACCATCGCCCTTCTGCTCTCCGTAATTGCCAAAATACGCATGGTTTCCGCCATCAATAAACTCTACATTTTTTGCATTTTCAAGTTTTTCATAATCCAATCCGAAATCTTCTGTTCCGTAGATAGTAAGCGTATCTATGTCTGCATCATTTAAAGGATAGGCTCCCAACAGTATAAGCCCTTCAAGTTTGTCATAGTTTTTTTCGCAGTAGCTGCTCGCCATAGCTCCTCCCAATGAATGCCCCATAAGATACCAGTCGGTTACTGCCGGAAATTCATCATATACGCCTTCTGCAGCATTTATGTCAAACACTGCGAGATTAAAAGGCATCTGAAGCAAAACGCATGTATATCCCTTGTCGGCAAGTTTTATAAGAAGAGGCGCGTACGCTTCAGCTTCCACTTTTCCGCCGGGGTAGAAGATTATTCCCTTTGTGTTTACATCAGCATTTTCACTTGGCTTAAAAACCATTCCGACATCTGTCTTGGCCGCATTTTTAAATTCTTCTATTTCATATACATCTCCCGATGCTCTGTAATAATCCAATGTATAAACATAAAAAGCGGCAAAAGCCACAATTAAAAAGGCCGCTATTGAAATCAATACTATTTTAAGTTTTCTGGTTTTCATATCAAAACTTCTTTCTTTATATTAGAATACACAAATTATAACATAAAAAAACGGCTCTCATACGAGAGCCGTTTTTATAATTAATCAATCAAAATTAATATAACTAATAGCTTCATCTAAATCATTTTCGTCAATTCCCGTAACAGTCAGTGATAATAGGTATCCACCGTCAAATAACTGATATATCCTCTGATATTGGGTAATTTCTGTACCATCTATTTTAGTATTTACTTTAACCACAAAAGCATCTCTGCCCCCAAGCTTCATCTCTCCCGCAACTTCAGCAGTAACTGAACCATATGATTCGAACTGAGCTTTAAGCTGGCCTAAGGCTTCTTCCGTATATTCCTCTTCGAAGTTTGGCTCAATTATTGTTCTTGTTGCAATCAGATTCATATTCACATAAACATTGTTTGGATCTTCGTTATCAGTAACCAAAAAAAGCGGTATGAATGAACCCTCGTCAAGCTCGTTTTCTGTATCCTCCAAGTCGTTAAAAACCTGACCAAAGGTTTGCTCCAGCTCTTCGGTGGTATATATGTACCAGTTCTCCGGAAGCGTAACTTCCAGTTTAAATTTCTCATTTGTATAGGTATTGCCGTCCCATTGTCCAGGTCTAAATCCCTGAATAGTGTCTATTGCCTTTGCAACATTTTCAGATGCTGTGCCCGAGCACGAAGCCAATAAAGCTGTAATAAAAGTAAGTGCGGTTAAAAATGTTATTATTCTTTTTCTCATAACATCTCCTTTATTTGTATATTTTTTATAATAATACTATACGATTGTTTCTAAATCAATTTATAAATAAAAAAACGGCTCTCATATGAGAGCCGTTTCTAAAAGCTTTAATTAAGCGTTGTCAACTGAAGCCATGTAGGAAATGAGGTCAATGCATTTGTTTGAATAGCCCCACTCATTGTCATACCAAGACATAACTTTAACGAAAGTGTCTGTAAGCATGATACCAGCGTCAGCATCAAAGATTGATGTACGAGGATCAGTGATGAAGTCGCTTGAAACTACCATCTCTTCAGTATATCCAAGAACGCCAGCCATTTCGCCTTCTGAAGCTTCTTTCATTGCAGCACAGATTTGCTCATATGTTGCAGGCTTTTTAAGGTTACATGTAAGGTCAACAACTGAAACGTCCAAAGTAGGAACGCGCATTGATTTACCTGTAAGTTTGCCGTTAAGCTCAGGGATAACTACGCCAACTGCGATAGCAGCACCAGTTGATGATGGAATCATGTTTCCGGCAGCTGCGCGGCCTAAGCGCCAATTTTTAGCTGAAGGTCCGTCAACAGTTTTCTGTGTGCTTGTAGTTGAGTGAATTGTTGTCATAAGGCCTTCTGCAATGCCGAAATTGTCATTGAGCACTTTAGCAATAGGTGCAAGACAGTTAGTTGTGCAGGAAGCGTTTGATACAACGTTCATGTCTGTTGTGTAAGTTTTGTTGTTAACACCCATAACGAACATAGGAGTTTCTTTGTCTTTTGCAGGAGCTGAGATAACAACTTTCTTTGCGCCTGCTTTAAGGTGAGCAGAAGCTTTTTCTGTTGTAAGGAAAACACCTGTTGATTCTACGATGTATTCTGCGCCGCATTCAGTCCAAGGGATGTCTGCAGGATTCATGCATGTGTAGAATTTTACTTCCTCGCCGTTTACTACGATTGCATCTTCTTTAACTTCGATAGTTCCGTCAAATTTACCGTGAACTGTGTCATAGCGAAGCATGTAAGCCATGTAATCAGGAGTCATGAAAGGATCATTAACACCTGTAACCACTACGTCAGGGTTTGCGATTGCCACTCTGAATACAAGACGTCCAATACGCCCAAAACCATTAATACCAACTTTTACTGCCATATATTCCTCCAAAAAAATTAAATTAATTAACAATATTTTTCGTGCATATTATACTTCAAATTCATTATGATTACAAGGATTTAAGCTATTGCCACGATATTCTTGATAAATTTTTATCAATTTGTTCATATTGCAGTAAAATCTATTTTAAACCGTATTCAATTCTTACAGAAGCGATGATTTCAACCTGTCCTGTAGAGATTGCGTCAGATGATGGTGCTGCCATAATTGCTTCTCCCTTTGTATTGACTCGACTTCTCGCATAACTTAGAGCAAGGTATGTATTAAAAGAGTAGCTGCGGGAATAGCTTGCAGAGGATATATCCTCTGACGACCATTCGTTAATTTCTAAAACACCTGTTATTTTACTTCCTACTCTTTGTGCATATATTTCTGCCTTTTCCTCTGCTCTTGCAATCGCCAAATCCATAGCTTCCAGATACAGCTGCTGTTTATTTTCAACATCAAAAGCAATTGATTTAAATATATTTGCACCTGAGTCAAAAACAGTGTTTACGATATCATCTGTCTTTTTCAGTTCTTCCACTTTAACAAATATCATGTTTGTGACTCTGTATCCGGTCAACACATCTTTGCCCGCTGCGCCGTCCCATACATATTCTTCTTCAACGTTATATTCAACTGTCTGTATGTTTTCTTTCTTTATGCCTTTTTCCAGAAGAGAAGCAGTAATCTCTATCATTTTTACAGAATTGTCATCCTGAGCTTTCTGCGGATCTATATCGATATTCTCATAGCCAAAGCTCAGATAGGCAACATCAGGATCTAACGTAATCTTTCCCTGTCCTGTCACAGTAATTTTCTCCTGATTTTCTATAGATGTATTGTGGTTTAAACTTTGAGTAAAACTAAATACTAAAAGAACGCACACAAGCGCCAATGTAATTGCCACCAAAATTGCAAGTGTAGTGTTTTTCATAATATCTCCTATCATATTTTTCCAGTATAAATTTAACATTTAACATATTAATCGTATAAATATTAATCTGCAAGTAAAATTTCAAAAATGTATTAACAATTATTATAATTATTTGGCAAAGGGATATTAATATTGTATAATACCTTGTACTTATTAACGAAAACTCACAGGAAGGTTTATAAATGAGAAAAATAAAAGTTATTGCCGTTTTATTGGTCTTTGCAATGCTGTTTGCGGGATGCAACCTTGTTGAAGTCAACGAGGACAGAGACATGCAAAGGATTGTTGCCAAAGTTGAAGGCAAAACAATAACCAAAGAAGAATATGCAAACGCATACTACTACAATATACAGATGTATATGTATTATTACGGATATACGGTTGATGATCTCACAACAGACGAGATGACTGAATATCTTCAGGAATATGCAATTGAAAGCATGATAAACCAAAAAATCATGGAAGTTAAAGCAGAAGAATACGGATGCTATGATTTCACACAGGAAGAGCTTGATGAAATAGATCTTCAGTATACCGAGCTTATCGACACATACAGAGAGTCCGCAAAAAACACAGTTGAAGCAGACGAGGCAAATGCAGATAAAAGCGAAGACGAGCTTAGCAAGCTTATAGATGAAGAGCTTGACAAGAGACTGGAAGATCTTGATATTGACAAAGAAGGTTATCTTCAGAGCCTTAAAGATCAGAAGGCAGTCGAGAAGCTCGAAGATATTATAACCGAGACTCAGGAACCTGCAGAAAGCGAACTTCAGGCCGTTTACGATGAAAAAGTTGCAGCACAGGAGGCTTCCTACACACAGGATCCTACTACATACGATTCAGCATTAAACAGCGGTGAAACAATATATTACAACCTGCCTGACACAAGACAGACAAGCCACATACTAATCGCTCTTCCGGACGAAGTTCAAACCGAGATAAACACACTTAGAAGTAGCGGTGATGATGAAGGTGCTGACGCTCTTCGCGAAGAAGAACTTGCAAAGATTAAAGAAAAAGCTGATGAGGTTTATGCTCTTGCAGCCGAAGGTCAGGATTTTGCGGAGCTTATAGCAGAATACGGAGAAGACCCGGGCATGGAAACAAATGATTATTATACGGTTATTAAAGACGTAACATCATTTGCACCGGAATATATGGATGCGCTGTTTGCACTTGAAAATGAAGGCGACTTCACAGAGCTTGTTGCAACAGATTTCGGGTATCACATAATTTTATACGTCAAAGAGCTTCCTTCCGGCGCTGTTGCGTTTGAAGATGTGAAAGACGGCATCCGCGACGAGATAGTAAACGCTGAAAAAGAAGAGCTTTATGCTGAGAAGCTAAGCACATGGCGCGAAGAAGCAAAAGTTAAAATATATAACTCAAGGCTTGATATTGATATAGACTAAAAATAGGCATACTAAAAGCGCTTCTTATGAAGCGCTTTTTATTTTGCATTTTTATATTATTCTCACTTATAGTGCATGTTTATATATATATTTATTCCTGCTCCGTTAATATCTCTTATATAACTGTTCCAGTCGGTTGAAAGAGACTTGCTTCCGACTATAAATTCGCTCCACCATTCGTGATAGAGCGGATTTAGCTCTCCCATTATAACCTGTGATGAAACAGCCTGTGCGCCTGTAACGGGAAGAGCGGCCACCAGCATATCTTCATTCGGAGCAAACTTTCTCATTGGTATAAGAAGCTCATAAAGAGGCTCGGAAAATTTCATCCACGAATTATAATAAACGCCGGGCAAACCTTCCGGTGTCAGCCCCTGCTCTTTCCACTGGTAGGCATCATATCTTGTATAAGGCTCAAGAGCTTTAAGCGTGCCGTTGTCATATTCTTTAACGTGTAAACCTTCAATACCGCTGTTAAGCAGGCTTCTTCCTTTGTCTGAAAAACAAAAGTCTATAAATTTCATCGCATATTCCTGTTTGCCGTTTGCATTTGATATCCCGGCATAGCTTGCAGGCTCATACTTATATCCGGGAAGGCTTGCTCCATCTACCGGCGAAAACATAAAAGGCTCCATACCTGATTCATATGCTGCTTCATAATACTCTTCGGTAAAAATTCCAACAGTAACATCTCCGCTTGTAATGTCGTACAAAAGGCTGGTTGGGGAGTATACAAAAAACGACTCGCTTATCATGTTGTTTTGATAAAGAGAATTAAGATACAAAAGCATAGCCTTAAACTCATCGGTAGTAGGACCGTATACCAAAACATCATCTTTCATATAGGCGTCCACCGACGTGCCGTAAAACGGAGCCATAAGTTCGCAAAGCATTGTTGTGGATCCGGGAACCGCGAACCTTCCGCCGGAATTGATAATTGCGTTGTAAAAGCTTCCTGCATCAAACTGGCGGCCATCTGTTTCTTTTTTAATAAACGGCACTGCGCTTATTACGCCGACATCCTGACGAAAAGGAAAGATTTTTATCTCACCCAGCGGAGTTGCAAGCGATGACAGCATCTGCGGCGAAAAAGTGTTAATCCAGTTAATGTAGTTTGGTGCAAATGAATTTATCAGCGGAGCCGCGTCAACTATATACTGATCTGCAGCTTCCGAGTATTCAGGCGCTATCTCCATCACATCGTATATTTTGCCGGAGGACAGATTTAAATTAAGTGTCTCAGAGTAACGCTCCGGACGGATTGTTGTAATCACGCAGCTGATTCCGCTTTCTCTGAAAAGCCTGTCCATTACAGCCCAGTCTTCCATTACAAAGTCCTCCGTTTTTAGCATCATGGTTATTTCTGCTTCAGGAAAAGAAAGACCCGGTGTCGGCGTGGGAAGTTCTTGTTTGTTTTGAATGTCTTCCGGCATTTTAAAGCAGGAAGAAAATATAAACGCAAGAACTAAAATCACTATAATAATTGAAGTATTTTTTTTGATATTAAACATGGATAGATTATAAACTATATAACATTTGATATCAATCATACAGGAATCAGTTTTCAAAAATTTACATATTTAATTGTGTTGCCGAAAAAATCCAGCAATGATAAAATATAAATGTAATTATTTTTACTTTAGCCAACCAACAATAAACATTTATAATTTGGAGGTAGAAATGGAAAGTAATCAGGAAAGAAACGCATTATCCGTCGGCGGATGGATAGGAACACTGATAGTAATGGCAATCCCCCTGGTAAACCTGATAATGATGTTTGTCTGGGGATTCGGAAGCGGTGATATCGGAAGAAAAAGATTCTGCATTGCAACTTTGATATTAGCAGCAATCGGTATAGTTCTTACAATTATATTGTGGGCAATCATGGGAGCTGCAATGTTCAGCATCATAAACAACATTTACTAAAAAACAAAAATACCGCTTACCGGCGGTATTTTCTCTTAATATCAGGAAACATATTAAGCATACCTAAGATGCCGAAAGGAAAATAATCATGAAACACAAAGTCAGGTTAACAGGCATTGTCTTAGCAGTAATATTAATTCTAAGCACTGCCGGATGTTCTTTTATATCCCAGGAGGATTTGGATGACCTGGAGTCACAGATAGATGACCTTGAATCCCAGATTGAAGAATTGGAAGACGAACTGGATGAAATCAAAGAAATGAAGGATAATCCTTCTACGCAAAACGAAGAGCCCAGCGAAAATACAAACGACACACCCGCACAGGAAGATGAACCGGAGCCTCAGCCTCAGGAGGAAGAAGACATTTCCGGATTTTTTGAAGAGGAAGTCTTAAGCCAGCTGGAAATTACAGAGTATACATATACCTCGGATTACAGCGACTATGTGTTTTTGGCGGTTAAAAACAATTCTCCCTATACCATCACATTATATGGTGAAATTTTGTTTAGAGATGATAACGGCGACTTAATAGGAACAACCAGCGATGAAGAAAGAGCTTTTGAATCAGGCACGGAAATTTTGCTTGAGTTTTACAATGAAGACAGTTTTACAAATTATGAATATACGCTTTACGCCGATGCTGAGTCATATTACAAGCCTATAGTGTCAAGCTTATCGCCGGAAATTACAATAACCGAATCTAAGGTTATAGTAGCCGTTACAAACACCAGTGACAAGGTTGCAAAATATGTACAGTATTCGGTTTTATTTTTCAGCGGAGACACCATTGTAGACTATGACTGGGGATATTGCACGGACGATGACAGCGAAATTAAAGCAGGCAAAACAAACTACGATGAGGCAACCACATATGAAGAATTTGACAGCGCTTTAGTTTTCCTCTCAGGAAATGCTGCTGATTAAATAACACAATAACTAAGAGCCGTTTTAGGCTCTTATTTTTTATATACCGATTCTCCGTCCTTTGCCGCAACTATAAGCGGCATATCAACTACTTCCAGCCTGCGTACAGCTTCGGCCCCCAGTTCAGGGAAACAGACTATTTCGCTTGATTTCACACAATCCATCAAAAGCGCTGCAGCTCCTCCAGTTGCAGCAAGATATATTGCAAAGTTTTTCTTCATCGACTGCATCACTTGATGGTTTCTCGGCCCTTTTCCAATCATGACTTTAAGCCCCAAGTCCATAAGTCTCGGCGCAAATGCATCCATCCTATAGCTGGTTGTAGGTCCGCACGGGCCGATAGGCTTTCCGGGCGGAGCGGGACATGGTCCGCTGTAATATATCGCGCTGCCTGAAATATCAAAAGGAAGTGCTTTTCCTTCATCCAACAGTTGAATAAACTTCTTGTGTGCAGCATCTCGCGCAGTGTATATTACGCCGCTTAGGTATACCACTTCTCCCAGATTATAATCCGCTGGATTCAGATTTTTATTAGGTACGATTATTTTTTTCATCACAGCACCCGTCTTTCGTGGCGCACCGCATGGCATTGGACATTTACTGCACAAGGCAGTCCCGCAAGGTGTGTGGGCGACGATATGATGTGGACAGCAAGCGCAGTAGTTTTTCCGCCCATTCCCATAGGGCCTATATCAAGGCTGTTTATCTTTTCAAGAAGCTCACGCTCAAGCTCAGCTGTATTTTTATCCTCCGACGGCTCACCAAGCTCTCGAACAAGCGCACGCTTGGCATTGAGCGCACACAGCTCGAATGTTCCGCCTATTCCTATTCCAAGACAAATCGGCGGACATGGGTTTCCGCCCGCGGTCTTTACTGTATCTATCACAAAATCAATGATACCATCCAATCCGTCGGCAGGAGTTATCATCTTAATCTTTGACATATTCTCGCTGCCAAATCCTTTTGGTGCAACGTTTATAGTCACCTTATCTCCCGGTACAATCCTAGTGTGTATAACAGCCGGAGTATTGTCCAATGTATTTATTCTTTCTATGGGGCTTAAAACGGATTTTCTGAAATAGCCGTCTTTATATGCGCGCCTGACACCCTGATTTACAGCATCATAAACATATCCGTCTTCCAAAAAAACATCCTGCCCGACATCTAAAAACACTACAGCCATTCCTGTGTCCTGACAAAGCGGTACATTGCTTTTATCCGCAGTTTCAATGTTTTTTGAAAGCTGAGAAAGTATGGATTTTGCAGTTTCGTTATTTTCGCTTTTAGCTGCATCATTAAGGATCTTTTTTAACCTTGGATCAGGTCTGACACATGCTGAAAGAAACATTTCATAAACCGCATTTTCAATATTTTTTACATTTATTTTGCGCATTTTGATTACTTTATTTGCTAATTTCTTCTTTCTTTGTGATAAATCTTAGTATATTATATAATAAAATTATAAGATAGTTAAATTAGATTTGAAAGAATCGGTGATATTATGAAAAAACTAAAGGTAGTATTTTTAAGCGAAGGCAACTGCTGCCGTTCTCAGATGGCAGAAGGTTTTGCAAAAAAATGGGGCAGCGATGTAATGGAAGCATTCAGCGCAGGGATAAATCCCGATAAAAGCGTAAAGCCTGAGGCTGTGGCTGCGATGAAAGAAGTTGGAATTGACATATCAAAACAAAAACCAAAATCCATAGATGCCATTGAGTATCCGGACATTGCAATATCCATGGATGCCGAAAACCCAAGCTCCATTCCCGGCGTTACATGCCTGGACTGGTCTCTTGCAAATCCCAACGGCAAAGGCGATGACTTTTTCAAGCGCGTTCGTGGCATTATCGCGTCCCGCGTTCGTGTTTTGATTCAGGATATAAAAGACGGCGACCTGCCATAACCTTAATATAAATAATCATCTGCGAGGTAAAAATGCACTTAAAAAAAATCAGCGCGGTTTTGCTAGTTGTTTTCATAGCTGCTGCTTTAATCATTTCAGGCTGCACTCCTTCCGAACCCGAGCCTTCGGCAGCACCTGCAACAGCGCCCGAGTCTTATGAGGAAGCTCAAAGCGAAGTTGTAACAATCGACTTCATGCCGCCAAAAGCGACAAGCGAAGCTGCGGCTCTTTCAGAAGGCAGCCCTACTATATCGTTTCTAGAAGAAAAGTTCGGCTTTAAATTTAATATTATTGACACATCATCTGAAGAAAATCCAATGGAATACTCAGAGATTCTGACAACATTAATTTCATCCGGGCAAATACCCGATTTTATGGTTCTTGACGTTTTGGGATCAAATGCAAGTGAGTATTCCAAGCTTGTTGAATCCGGTGTTGCTTTGGATGTCGGCGCGTTCATGGATAAAAGAAGCGAAAACTATCCCAATCTTTCAAAAAACATCATAGATGATAAATCTATTGAAAAATACAAAACCGACGGTAATCTTTATTGCCTTCCTCATTATTGTACTCCTGATGCCACCGTATATCTTGTACGCGGAGATTGGGTTAAAAAAGCAGGATATAATCTTGAAGACATAAACACACTTGAAAAATTCAGCGAACTTATGAACATTTTTGCAGAAAGCGACTTTGACGGCGAAGACGCTGTCGGATTTTCTGCAAGCACTGAAAAGAATCTTTATCCCATCTATGCAGGCTATACAGGCGCATATATGTATAAAGAAGTTGACGGATACTTCTGGGATTGGTATACGCTCTATGAGCTTCGCGAATCTTTGGGCTATATTTATCTAATGTATAAATCCAAAGCATTTGACAGAGAATATCTTTCCCACGACGGAGCTGTCGCCAAAGAAAAAATAGCAACAGGAAAAGCGGGATGCATAGCAACCGAAATCGAAAACCTTCCCATACTAAACGCTGAGCTTCAGGAAAACATCCCGGATGGATACCTTGAGCCTCTGCCTGTTACTCTTTCCGGGCCGGGCGGAACAACAAGGATTACTGACAAAAGATATGCCTCGGCAAATATTATAAGCACATATTTTGAAGATCCGGTAAGCCTTTTTGACATGCTCGAATACATCTTCACAGATGAAGGAAAATCCCTCGTAGCATATGGGCTGGAGGGCATCCATTATGAAAAAGACGGAAGCGATATAGTTCCGGATTTTGAGGTTTACGGAGAAGAAGGATGGAAATATCAAAAAGACGGAACAATAAACGGAAAACAGCCTTATAATGAAATCCGCAATATCATAACAAACTTTGACGTCATATCCGCTCCTGAATATTCAGACACTGCTTCACTGTGGTATGACTCCCTTCTTGAATTTGACGGCATATTATCCAATCCGTTTGAAGACAACGGATTTAACAACAGTAAAATTATAGCTTCTATAACCGCAGTAAAAGACAAATGGGTGGATGACTTTATCTCGGGAAGCAAGCTTCTTACCGACAAAAACTGGGAAAAATTTGTGGAAGAATATCTTGCAGCAGGCGCACAGGAGCAGATGGACTTTTATAACAAATAATTAAATTATAATAATCCTCAGAAATGAGGATTATTTTGATGCACAAAAACAGGAGAATTGATAAATGAACAATAAAAAAACTACTTCCATTACAATAACTTTTATAATCAGCATAGTGTTTTTATTTTTATACAAGCTGATTCCGGCAATAACCGGAATAATATATTCAATAAAAGACTACAGCATTATTAAAGGCTTTTCAGGTTCACCATGGATCGGTTTCCAAAATTTTAAAACATTATTTTCCGACATAGTGTTTATAAACGCGCTAAAATCAACAATATTTTTGAATTTCATAACTGTTATTTTTACTGCCGTAATATCTTTTATTATGGTATATGGCATTTATAATGCAAAATCAGAAAAGCAGGCTCTTATTTTTGCATTTGTATATGCTTTGCCGGCAATCGTTCCTTCTGTACTAAAAGCTTCTTCTTTAGGCTTCTTATTAGGAATTGACATTGCAAATGTGTACTTTATTGTCTTCCCGCTTATTCAGGCTTTTAAATGGGCGGGTTTTGCATCAGTCGCAGCATTTCTTTTAAGATCAGACAATGCCAACAAAGTGAAACAAACTTTGTATGTAAGTGCAATTGCCGTTCTTGCAATCTTTTCAAGGATTCTGACTTCAGATCTTGAAATGTCACAGCTTCTTGCAAATCCTTTAATTCTTGAAAAAGCAAATGTGGTTGACCTATATTCATACAAGCTCTCGTTTGTGATGATGAAAATAGGAATAGGATCTGCTGTTTGGGCAGTAAAACTTGCAATTGAATTGTTAACAACCGCAGTTTCCGCGGCTTTATTATATGTTTTGATGAAGCGCATGAAATCAGTACCTTCATTAAAAAGCAATCCAAACATAAAATCAGCAAACGCTATAAACTATATTCTTTCAGCAGTAATTGTTGCAATCACTTTGTTTTTTTTGATACCCATAAAAAATACTGGATTGAAGCCTGATGAACTTAATATACCTTTCAACATAATTATACTGGCAGCAGCACTTATAATCTCAGCATCATCAAGCGTTATTGCCGCCTTTATGGCTTATCCTTTTTCATCCGGCAATAAAAAAGTGAAAATAATATATTCGGCGATAATTATTCTTTCTATATACGGTGTTTTTTACTTGCAGCGGTTTTTCCGTTACCGAAGCCTGGGAATTATAAACACAGCGCTGCCCTTAGTTTTAATAGGGTTTTTGCCTGTCTGGATGATAGCCTGCTATGCAATATTTATAAACAGGCCGGGTGCAAAAGAAATTAGCAGCGCAAAAGACTATATTTCGCAGATTGCTCCTGTCGGAATAATTCTTGCTGCAATAAATTTTTCTGTCATATGGGGAGGTTTTATCCCTTCTTTGTATTATGTTTATCAGGAAAACCTGTTCACATATCCTTTAGCACTGTTTTCAAAAATTACTCAGGGGACACAAAGCCTTGGACTTAACCTTTTAATATTTGTGCCAATACTGATAGTCTGGATTATGACTGCGTTTTTAAGCAGCGTGTTTTTTAACAATAAAAAGACAGAGGATAAATAAAGTTAATATTGCGCGTGCTAAGTACAAAAAAATTAGATATAATAAAAGAAAAGCAAACAAGGAGCAGACTATGATAGCAAAAAAAATGAAAGAATCGCTCAAAAACTCATCAGCGATAAGAAAAATGTTTGAAGAAGGCATGCGCCTTTCAAAAATATACGGCGAAGAAAATGTGTTTGACTTTTCTCTCGGCAATCCCGATATGCCGCCGCCAAAAGAAATTACAGAAGGAATTAAAGAGTTTGCAGAAACAGAGGGCATTCATAAATATATGCCCAATGCCGGCTTTATGGATGTTCGCCAAAAGATTGCTGAAAAGGTTTCCTCCCGCGGAAAACAGGTAACTGCGCAAAACATCATTATGACAGTGGGAGCAGCTGGCGGTTTAAACGCAGCTCTTAAAGCTTTGTTGGACCCGGAGGACGAGGTTATCGTTCTTGCTCCGTATTTTGTGGAATATAATTTCTACATCACAAACCACGGCGGTGTACCTGTAGTTGTTGAAACGGAAAAAGATTTCTCGATGGATATAGAAAAGATTTACGGCGCAATAACAGAAAAAACAAAGGCTATACTTTTAAATTCGCCAAACAATCCGACAGGTGTAATCTACAAAAAAGAAGAGCTTGAGGAACTGGCGGAAGCATTGTATGAACGCCAGAACGCGCTTCAGACAGATATCTGCATCTTGTCCGACGAACCGTATTTGGAGATAGCGTATGACGCCGAAGTTCCGAATCTTATGGATATCTATGACAACACTGTCATAGTCAACTCTTTTTCTAAATCCCTATCTCTTCCCGGCGGAAGGATAGGATATATCGCGGTAAATCCCGACATGACTGACGCAGAGGAAGTTATCGGGGCAATGACACTTACAAACCGCACACTGGGTTTTGTAAACGCTCCTGCAATCTATCAAAAAGCTGTCATGCGCGCAATAGATGCATCCGTTGATGTTGACGGCTATAAGGCTCGCCGAGATGCGCTGTATGACATACTGAGCGAAGCAGGTTTTAAGGCATATAAACCGGAAGGCGCGTTTTATTTCTTTATAAAAAGCCCGATTAAGGATGATAAAGAGTTTGTAGCTGCAGCAACAAAGCACAACCTTTTGTTTGCTCCGGGTTCAGGCTTCGGAAGAGCGGGATATTTCAGAATATGCTACTGTGTATCTCTTGAAAAAATCAACCGCTCAAAAGGTGCATTTATAGCGCTTGGCAAAGAATTTGGCTTGAATTAATATTGCGTTTTTAACATATGCGAGCATTTACATATGTTTGACATTGATATTTGGCTAAATTATAATTAAAGCGTATCGAGGTGAGGCAACATGAAAACGAGAAACACTATTTTAATAAGCTTTGTCGCAGCAGTATGTGTTGTGGCTTTAGGCTTTGTTTTATTTTTCGATCCCGTCTCGGATACAGCGCTTAACAGTATTGAAATAAACGATGAACCTGTCGCTTTAGGTGCAGAAGACATATACGATGCGAAAATCATTATGCTTACCGAAGGGCAGGGAACAGTTGAAGTTTCTCCTTATAAATCAGGATATTATCAAGGCGAGACAGTCAACTTCACAGCGCTTGCATTCGACGGATGGGAATTTGACCACTGGGAAGGCGATATTGACGATTATTACGCACAAAGAAGCAAGCTATCGTTTAATATGCCGGGCGGCGAATTAACATTGAAAGCCGTGTTTAAAGAAAAATAACGAATTAATCAAAGCTCCTTAATAAGGAGCTTTTTATTTTATACTAACTTGTTTACATCATTTCACAGTGTTATAATCTTAAAAAAACTAAGGAGCCGTTATGAACCATTTAATTCTTGGGCTTTCCCACATTGGCGTAAAAACAATTGATTCCGATAAATCAGTTGATTTTTATAAAGACATTCTCGGATTCCAGCATTATTATCAAATAATTTCAGAAGAAGGCTTTCGTTTGGACTTTTTGAGGTTGGGCAGCTGTATTGTTGAGCTTATAAACAACAAAAACACCAGCGCCGAAGACATGGACAAAGAGGGCACTGTTGCGCACATCGCTCTTGAAGTTTTAAACATGGAGTCTCTTATTAAAGAGCTTAAGCAAAAAGGAATTGACACCTGGCAGACAGAGCACACAGGCGGCTCTGCGGAAATATTCCCAACCGGCGTTAAAAACATGTTCTTTAAAGGTCCCTCCGGCGAAATGATTGAATTTATGGAGCATGCAACACCGACATTTAAATGAACTATCAGTGAATAAATTTTATGTTCATTGTGGAATAATTGTTTATTTGCTATTATATTGAAGTACTTTATATTAGGAGATGTTTATGAAGAAAACAAAGATCTTGCTCGTTGTCACCGCGCTTTTATTAAGCTCTTTTATATTTTCGGGATGCACCCAGAACATCCTGTACAACACATGGCAGCTTCAGGAAACAATCGACGCTGAAACAAAAGAGTCATCACAGCCAATGTTTGCAAACATAATGGTGTTTGAAATAAAAAAAGACGGTACTGTTGTTTTTATGGATAAAGTATTTGGAACATATGAAAAAAGCAGGAACGAGTTTACATTTACCTATGCTGAGGATGAAGAAAACCCTGAAGATACTCCAGAGCAGGTAAGCGGAGGCTGGGAGATAATAAAAAACGACCTTTATATCTATCCCGACACCGATCCAGTGATATATAAGTTTGCAGCAGTTGTAACAGACGATACCGCAGAATAACATGAAAAAAAACACACTAATATTTCTGATAGTAATCTCGGTTTTTACGTTTTTATTTTCAGGATGCTCAAAAGAAAGCGATATTTCATATAAGATAGTGGAAAATTCCGGCTATTTTACTGTCGGCTATGATCCCGAGGAATACCACACATATGAAGGTTACGGCCTTGCTGTCAACGTTATTAAGCTTGCCGCACAGAGAATGGGGCTTGAAGCTCCTATCCGCCCTGTAAACAGCTATGACTGGGAAACCGTTCTTCAAAACGATGACATTGACATGATGCTGTGCAAATATTCCGACACCAATCTAAACACATCAGCTGTGTTCAGCGACAGTGTCGTAATTGTAAAAAACAGTTCTGCAGAAATAAAAAAAGTCGGTGTAATAGACACTGACGCATGCATTAGCCAAAAAAATGCTTTGGGTTCGTTCGGATATGAATTTGTTTATTATTCTGACAAAAACCTGCTTTTAAGCGATATGAGCGATGGAATCATAGACGCCGGAATAATGTCTGAGTATGATGCGCTTTCTTACATAGGAATAACAGAATTTTCTGTTGAAACTCTTTCTGAAATCCCAATATATTTTGTTGTAAGCAGCGAAAAGCAGACCTTTTATGACAAACTGAACCAAGCACTGGAACAGATGAAAAGCGACGGGACTATAGACCGCCTGAAACAGGAATATATTCAGAGCATATCCCAATAATTTGACAATTTCCCATAATAAATATAATATCAACTTATGAAGAACATGCTTCCGGAAAAAATACTAACCCAAAGGCAAAAGCCAAGGCAGATGGACATGCGCGGTCCCTATTTCAGAGACCAGACGGCGATTATCCATTCCACTGCTTTCAGGCGCCTGAAACACAAAACACAGGTGTTCTTTGCTCCGGAAAATGACCATATTTGCACAAGGATAGAGCATGTTTTGCATGTTGCGACAATTGCCGCAACCATTTGCAAAGGGCTTAACTCCCAAGGCTGGGATTTATCCGTTGAGATGGCATACGCGGCAGGGCTTGGGCATGACCTCGGCCATGCGCCATTCGGACACAGCGGAGAGCATGTATTAAGCAGCAAGCTTGAAGACGGATTCAGCCATGAAATCCATTCGCTTCGCGTGGTTGATGACCTTGCCCGAAACGGAAAGGGGTTAAACCTCACCTATGCGGTTCGCGATGCTATTTTATGTCATAACGGAGAAAAGTTTGAGCAGTATCTTGAGCCTTCGCATATCCACGAAAACCTGAAAAACAAAGTCAAACCCGACAGAGTTCCCGCCACATGGGAGGGCTGTTTTGTACGTATATCCGATAAAATCGCATATCTCGGACGCGACATTGAAGACGCGCTCACTGTAGGCCTTATAAAAAGAGACGACGTTCCGGAAGAAATATCAAAGCATTTGGGAGACAGCAACGGCGAAATAATCAATACGCTTGTAATTGACATCATAGAAAATACAGCCAAAATGGGAAAAGCGGGTTTTTCAGACGAAAAGTTTGATTTAATAAAAAAACTCAGAAACTTCAACTATTCAAGGATATATCATCACGAATCTCTTGAGTACTTTGAAAATGACTGCCTGTATAAACTCAGCTCACTGTTTGACTATTTTGACAAGCATTATGATGATATCGTCGCCGGCAAAAGCACAAGAGAAATTGACGCTACTTTCATCTCCTATTTAAACAACATGGAAAAAGAGTATTTTGATAAAACCCCTGATAAAAATGTAATTATAACAGACTATCTTTCAGGTATGACCGATAACTACGCACTTGCGTGTTACGACTCTTTGCTTCGGTAAGTCCAGAGCTTGTTTAAGATGAAATTAAGAGGCATGGTAAAGCAGATAGTCAGAACCTGAGCCAATATCTCGCGTATTGAAAGTGCATCAACCCATATCCACATAAGCCCCGTATTAACACCCAGCACAATAAGGTTTACTATTAAAAACTTTGACGCATTCTCTATTGTGCGTTTCTTTTTGAACACCACTTTGGATGACCAGAGATATCCGTTAATAACTCCGCAAATATATGCAACAGGACTTGCAATAAGGTAGTAAACGTTAAGTTTTAAAAGAAGAGCCAGAACGCCCATAGTAATAAGCGTGTTTGATGCTCCTACTATGCAGAACAAAATGAATTGTTTATACTTTATAAAAAGCTGTTTTATTTTTTCAGTCATAAGTGCATTATATCCGAAATTATCCATATGAACAAACAAAATTTATAATATGTAAAAGCTTGTTACCACTCGAAAAGTATTTTTTCGTATGCAGCAACAGTTGCCGACTGTTTGGTTAGCCGCACTTCGCTTTGTCCCACCCAATTGTTGCCCTCATTGGCATAATAGCTGTCAAGCAGCCCTTCAATATCGCTTACGGTAAAATCTTTATCCGTCTTTTTTCTGTTTAGAAGCTCATTATAGACAGCTTCAAATGTCTCATCGTATATTTTCTGCAAAAAATCACTCATAATATTATCACTTTATATCATCTCTTTTTGTCAGCATAGCAATATTAACACAAGTTAACAAGGCTGTTTATAAAAGTTCAGGCATAAATAACATATTAAGTCTATATATTTACAGCTAAATTGATTATGAAAATAATTGTTTAATGATATAATCATATAATAAAAATACGAAAGTGCAGGCTTATGAAAAAAAACACAATACTCTTTCAGGGAGATTCTATAACTGACGGAAACCGCGGAAGAAGCGAAGATCCGAACCACATTCTCGGCCACGGATATGCATACATCGCAGCAGCCCGGCTGGGTTTTAACCATCCGGAAAAGAACTATCACTTCATCAATCGCGGAATAAGCGGAAACACTGCGCCTGACCTTTACGCAAGATGGCAGGAAGACGCGCTGTATCTCATGCCGGAAGTTATAAGCATACTTGTGGGAATAAATGATGCCTCTATGGAAAAGAGAGCTCCCGAGGGGATGGGCAAATCAAAATACGAAGAAACACTCAGGCTTATAATCAGCCAGACAAAAGAGCTTCTGCCGGAAACAAGGTTTATTCTGATGGAGCCTTTTATAATGAAAACAGGAAACCTGGAAGATAGTGAGTACGAAAAGCTTTATGAAAAGCTTATTAAAAAACAGGAAGCTGTGCATAACATAGTTGAAGAGTTTAGCCCAGTATACGTTCCTCTCCAGAAAAGGTTTGATGACGCCGCCAAAATAAAACCCGTCGATTATTGGATATGGGACAGTGTGCACCCGACATACAGCGGCCACGGGCTTATAGCCGACGCATGGCTTAACGACACAAAGACACTGTTTGAATAAAACAAAAAGAACCGCAAGGTTCTTTTTTTGTGTCCCAAAATAAGTACACTGCTGTTTATATAATATAACCATAAAAGATAAAGAGGTTAGTTATATGAACATTAGAGAATTTGTTAAATATCACGGTCATGAGTTTTCAATCTACTTTACATCCGGCGCGTTGATACTTGCCGCATATCTTATAATAGCAAAACTTATGCCGGTAGTCTTATCCTGCAGGGTAATACTTGACTGAAAGTTTAATCGTCTATTTCTATATCTCCCTGATTGGACAGCCTCAGATAGTCAAGCGCCTGCCTGTTTAAGTCCAGAAGAACACCGGCGGGATTATTGATTTCATCCAGCACTTTTTTTGTGTATTCATAAGGGAAGATAGAGCGAATCCTGCTTTCAAGCGTGGATGGATATGCGTCGTTGTATTCCGCATGCTCGGTATAGTCCGTCAGCCTGAAATATTTTCCGTCAACAAATGTATAAATAAGCCTTATAGCTTTTTCAAAATGATAATCCATACCAAAAAGAATCTCCGGAGGAAGCGCTTCAGCATCTTCATCCTCATCCTCATCGACTTTTTGTTCCTGTTCATGCATTGAAAATCCTGCATATCCCATGAAAGCATAAACCCTAACCATAAGCCTGTCATCTGTTTTGTATTCAGCTGTTCTGTATATAGTGTGGTTTGTAAAATAAGCTTCCGACAGACCATATCTTTGTATCAATATCGTTTTTATGTCGTGTTCAAGCCTCAGCTCAAGCGTGCTTATGTCATATGTGGCACGCTCATCTCCAATAGGTTCGATACGCTCCCATTCTTCCATAGGCAACACAAGAGATCCGCCTGCCTTCCACAGTGCATATTCAATCATATAATATGAGTATTCGGGCAAAAGAAACAATGGAGAATCTTTGTCTGCTCTTGCATGCAAAAGAAAATCCGATGATATTTCAAAAGCACCGAGAAGCTGATCTTTTCTGTTATATATCTTAATTGAATTCTTATAGCCTTTTCTTGAAGCTTCTTCGTTTAGGATTTTATCCGGATTTGTGTATGCTTCAAATATCAGCTGAATGGCATAGTCAATTCCCTTTATACGAACTTTGTCGCCAAAAGCAGGGCTAACATCTATATACGCTCCCTGATAAAGATTTTCAGCCTCAGGCGGCATAATCTTTTCTTCCCAATCTTCTGCTTCGGGTGCTTCAAAAGGAAAAGGCTCTTCAACAAGCCTTGATACATCAATATCTTTAAGGCATCCGGAAAATGACATTACGGACGCTGTAACTATCATCAACGATATTATTTTTAACGCTGCTTTTTTCATTCCGCTATTATATCATACAAGCATAATCCGGTAAAATTAAAAAAGTGTGAAGTCTAATAAAACGCAAATATAGATCAAAACGAAAATTTATAATTCGTTCATTTAAAGTAATTAGTATTTATTTCATTTTTATGTTAATATACACTATAACCAATTGGAGGTTTGTAATGAAAAAGAACTTGAAAATAATCTCGGCTGTTATTTTTTTTGCACTGATTTTCTCTTTGAGCGCATGTGCAAAAAATCCTAACGATAAAATCACCGTTGCTACAGTTGACGGCGAAAAGATCAATAAGACCGAGTATCTTGAAACATGGGAAAACGTTAAACTTAATTACAATATAACAGATGATATTCTGACAGATGAGCAATATGCTGACGATCTTACCGAGCTGAGAAACAGCGTTCTTGAGTCTCTAGTAAGCCAAAAGGTAACAACAATCGAGCTTGAAAACATGGGATACTATGATTTCACCGAGGCTGAGCATGAAACCATTAAAACACAGACAGATACAGTGTTAAACAACATTCTTGCATCAAAACAGGAAGAGATGTATGCAGAGCTCGGTGCTGATTATACCGAAAAAGATCTTGCAAAAGCTGAAATTAAATATCTTCAGCTGGCTCTTGATGAATACGGATATACTGAAGAATATATTGAAGATTATTTCAAATATGAAATCGCTACAGGCAACGCCCTTGTTGACCTTGTAGATACCACGGTTTCTGATGATGAAATCCTTGAGTTATTTAATGAACGCGTAAAAACTGATGTAGTAGACTTTGTAGATCTTGCTATGTATGAATACTACGCGAGAGACGGACAGACTCAGATATATTATGTTCCTGAAGGATTGCGCATGGTGCGTCACGTTCTTATCTCTTACAGTGATGAAAACGTTCAAAACATCCGCACATTAAGAAGCGAGGGCAATGACGAAGAGGCAGACAAACTCGTTGAAACTGCTCAGGCTGAGATATATGACAAGGCATTTGAAGTGCTTGGCAAAATCAAAACCGGCGAAATCACTTTTGATCAGGCTATAGAAGAATATAACGAAGATCCGGGTATGGCGGCAAGCCCCGAAGGATACATGATGTCTCTTGAAACAACATATTTGGTTCAGGAATTTGTAGATGGCGGCATGGCTCTTGAAAACATTGGAGATGTATCCGAATTGGTAGGAACCGATTATGGCTATCACATCATTGAATACTATTCAGATGTTGAGTCTGGACCTATTGAAATAGATGAAGTCAAAGACGCTTTGATGACTGAGCTGATGCAGACAAAGGAAAATGAAGGATGGATGTCTTTGGTTGAAGAATGGGTGGCAAAGCATGAAATAGTATATTTCTATGAGGAACTCCCCGAAGAGCTTCCTGAAGCTACTGAAGTTCCTACAGCTGAAGCACAGTAAGTAAGTTATTCATAAACCGCCGTTTATACGGCGGTTTTTTGGAACCTTTTTTTATAATATACGTCAAAATATATAGAATTGGAGGTTTATATGAAAAGAAAAACTTTAATGATAATGTTTTCGGCCGTTATATTAATGCTTATTTTTACCGGCTGCAAGACAGAGGACAAATCATCAGAAACACCGTCGGGAAATATTGCCGATAAAGAAGCTGACATAATAGGCGAGATTATAGATGTGAGCTACGAAAACACACTACGGGTTCTGATAGATTCTACGGACGGCTCAATAAACGGACAGGTATGGGTAACCATAAACGATGAAACTGTTTTTATAAATGCTGAAGGAAAAACTTTTGTCCCAGAAGATTCAAAAGCATTGTTTGAGATAGGTGAAAATGCATCTATGCTTTCAAACGGCACTGTAATGGAATCATATCCAATGCAGACAAGCGCAGTTTTAGTCTTTATAGATTAAATAATATTTTCTCTATTTGCGTATTTCCTGCCTTGTTTGTTTGCTCAGCATATCTTCATGACGCCTTTTTCCGAGAGAGCACAAACCGTTTTTCCCTGTGCAGGTGATGCTTCCGCTGCCGCAGCTTGGGCATAATCCGTTGTCATCCCGGAATAAAACATCACATGGATTGTTCCACGTATGTCCACAGCTCTTGCATTGAGCAATGCAGTCATCAAGATAATAATTTCCGCCTTTGATTGAAATGCTTTGTCCGAAAACCAAAGCACTTGCTATCTTGTTTCTTGCGGAAGATATTATTCTCTGATATGTGCCGCGGGAAACTCCCATGCTGTCTGCCGCATGCGACTGCTCCATGTTTGCTATGTCGCAAAGCCTGACGGCTTCAAGCTCGTCATGTGTCAAAACCACATCATCCAGATGTTCCGGACATGCGTTTTCGGGAATAAAACGATAATTTTCGGGAAAATATTTTATCTTTCTTTTTGAAACGGGACGTGCCATAACTACCTCTTAAAATAGGTTAAAGCCACACATTTGTGTGGCTTTTGTGTTCTACATATGCCTGCTAAACTGACTTACCATCATAAGTATTGCTTCGTTAATGTCTTCCTCGACTTTCTTATGATTGCTTTTCATAAAATCACCTCATCTGCTGTACAAGGCAAGATTTTTTCCCGTCTTTACAGTCTTGTGTTTGTAATGTTGTAAACTGCAATTATTTCCATTAACTTATCATTATCTAACCATTTTTTCTTACGCATAGTTTCACCTCATATACTATTTAAGATTGTTTATTTTTATCTTAATCAGGTCTAGCAATAAATCGACGTTTCCGCTTTTTTTATTGCTGCCTTTTGTTTCAAACATTTAAATCACTTCCGGTATTTATAATCATTATTTTAATTAAACAAATACTGTCTGTATAATCATTATGTGCATAAGCACATTATTATAATATCATTGTTATGTGCATATGTCAATAATTCAATCGCTTTATTATATGAACTTTCCTTGAATAAAACTGACAAAACACTTTTCCCATGTTATTATATTAGCGTTTAATTGCGCCTGTTAAAGAAAAGGATTATATGAAACTTAACATATCAGATATAAAAACAACAGAATATGAAAAAGCGCTTGAAATCCAAAAGAAAGTTCAGCAGCTGAGAATAGAAAACAGCATCGATGACACTTTCATTCTGGTAGAGCATCCTCCGGTGCTTACTATGGGAAAGCGCGGCGAGCAAAACAATGTGCTTGTTCCGGAACATATTCTTAAGGCTGAAAACATTCAGACTGTCTGGATAAACCGCGGAGGAGATGTGACTTACCACGGCCCCGGACAGATAGTAGGCTATCCTATAGTTCATCTGGCTCAGAACAATCTGGGTATACGCGTATTCGTTGAAAAAATTCAGCAGACAATTATCGACTTTCTAAAAAGCGAATATGACATAACAGCCGAGAAGAAAAGCGGAGTTCACACAGGTGTGTGGGTGGATGGCAAAAAAATCTGCGCGATAGGAATATCAGTCAGCCGCAATGTAACCATGCACGGATTCGCATTTAATATAAACACGCGCCTTGAGCACTTTAGCTACATCAATCCATGTGGGCTGGGAATCGGAAGCGTAACTTCATTAAAAGAAATTCTAGGACGCGAAGTAGATTTTGAGTGGGCCAAAAAGAAGGTTGCCGAATCATTTATAAGCGTATTTAACGCTCAGGCAAATAACATCGATATACAGGAAATTTTGGGTGAAAAATGACTAAAAACTATGTAAAAAAGCCTGACTGGCTGAAGGTAAACGCTTTTTCAGGCGACAATTATATGAACGTTGTGGGCATACTAAACTCCTGCAATGTAAATACTGTGTGCAATGAAGCTCTTTGTCCCAACAGGGGAAAATGCTACAACGAAAACACAGCAACTTTTATTATTCTGGGAAAAGTCTGCTCACGCCACTGTAGGTTTTGCAACGTAACAAGCGGAAAGCCCACCTGCATAGACGAAAATGAAAAGCATGGAATTGCACAGGCTGTAAAAGAGCTTGGACTAAAATATGTGGTTATTACATCAGTTACGCGCGATGATCTTCCTGACGGTGGATCCGAACACTTTGCACAAACTTGCGAAGAAATCAAAAAATTAAATCCGGATACTCATATAGAAGCACTGATTCCGGACTTTATGGGAGACATGAAAGCAGTTCACCGTGTATTGGATTCACCCTGCACAGTGGTCGGCCACAATGTTGAGACAGTTCCTGAAATATATGCTGCAATACGCCCCGAAGCTGATTATAAACAGTCAATCGATGTCGTTGCGGAAGTAAAAAAATACAATCCAAAACTTATTTCAAAGTCCGGCATGATGCTTGGCTTGGGCGAAACACGCGAGCAGGTGCTTCAGGTAATGCACGATTTAAGGGATGTTGACTGCGATATTCTTACAATCGGGCAGTATCTGCGCCCATCAAAAAAGCACTACCCGGTAAAAGAATATATCCACCCCGATGTATTTGCCGAATATGAAGAGACAGGCATGGAAATGGGCTTTAAACATGTGGAGTCATCGCCTCTTACCAGAAGCTCATTCATGGCTCACAAAGGCTATGCAAAAGCAATAGAAAACAAATAACAAAAAGCATCTCGGGACTCCAACAGTCCCGTTTTTTAAATCTCAAAAAACTTTATGTTTACGCCAAAGCTTTTCTTTTCGTCAGGCTTAAGCACTATATATATGTTTTCTTCTTTTTCTATTCCCACTTTTGCGGTAGCTAGTTCAATCCCTAGCGCGTAGTCACCTGATGCCATGGACTTCCATTGAACAAGCTGCGGAAGCTGTTTTCTGTCATAGATTATTTCTGCGCCTTTTTTAATCTCGACATTCTTTAGATTCACATGGACTTTTCCGTCTTCTTGTGTCTTTGGATTGTGGTAATACACCTCTTCCGGGCGGTTTGCTTCCGGGACTTCAAACACATTCCATCTGTCAATCCCTCTTCTTGCTGCTTCATCTCTCGGTTCAACATTTTTTTCATTTATTTCAACAACCAAGCTTTCACTGAGCATAGGATAGCCAAAATTAATGTGATAGAGCAGCATGATCTCTTCATTTGTTGTTCCTTCGTTTAGCACGGTATCGCTTATCTTTATCTCGCCGGTAAAAAGCGGTATTTCAATCTTTCTTTCAAAAACAACATCTCTTCCGAAAAGCATTGCCTGCCTCATTTTTCCGCAAACAGTTATAGTTTCTCTTTCCCAGTCAACTTCCGCTTTTACATCTTCCGCGGGCACTTTTGCAATGCTTCCGTGAAGAGGAAGAATTTTGCCGTCTTTTTTTCTTTCAGGTCCGATATTTTCAAGCCCGCAAGTGTATAGCATCCCTCCCTGAAAAGTACTTTCAAAAGCATTGTTATAAACTGCGTAATTTTGCGGTGACACAAGCCCCGCCTTTGAAAGAAATCCCATATTCACG
Source organism: Christensenellaceae bacterium (assembly GCA_963677605.2). Classification (GTDB taxonomy): domain Bacteria; phylum Bacillota; class Clostridia; order Christensenellales; family UMGS416; genus JAGLOK01. The sequence continues at coordinate 199,242 of CAXXDX010000007.1, forward strand.
CCATTGTAGCTAAGCGATGCAATATCCAGGCATCTGCTTTCCAACAAAGTTAACTGAAGTCCGCCTCCATTTGCAATATCAACAACTTTCATGCCTTCGGCTTTTCCGCCGGAAAGCGTGCTGCGCCTCGCATATGCAAGCTGCTCAAGATTTCCGATTCTTTTTTTATAAAATGATTTGTTCATATCATAATCCTTTCTTTAATATGGAAATTATATAATGGAAGCTGCTATAAAAAAAGAACTTCCGGATATATCGGAAATTCTTTTTATCGAGTTAAATATTTTTTATAGATCTTCGCCTCAAATACATCTTTGTTGCAAAACACACTGCGCAAATCCCGAGAACTATTCCCACCATAACATATGATGACAGAAAAACAAATTCTCCGTTAAGATAGTTTTCAAGCCATTTAATATTATGATTAATCCTGTATAGCACCTCATGCGCTGCAATATACAGCAAAACCAATATTCCGACAGCAGCGACTGCTCTTCCTATCTTCTGCTTTGCGATGAAGTTTCTCATAACAGGTATTACAATGAAAGACAATAGCATCATATAAGGAAGTATAGACACTGACATAAGTGTTTTAAAAAACGGCACTCCGTCTTCTCTCATAAAAAACACAGCCGTCTGCATGACGCAAAGCACAAAAGCCAGATATATAAAGCCGTTAAGCAGAGCATATAAAACAGAGTTTTTGCTGCCGTATGACTCTTCAATCTTTTTTACAAACCGATGTGTGTCTTCACCCACAACGTCTGTAACATTTCTATTAGTTTTCTGTGCATGATAGAGCATGCTGGTTATGTCGCCGATTACTTCCTGCTTCTCCGATTTTGTAAGGTTTGAGCCGTTAATCCCATCGCGAACAGCTTCAAACACTTCATAGTATTCCTCAGTGAATGTTTTGGTATATTCGTTTCTTCTAAGCCGCGCTACTATAACAATTATAAGAGAAATAACCGCAAGTGCGCAGATTATAACAGCGATTACTGCAAGTTTTGAGCTGTTTTCGTTTGCAACCGCAATAAACAAAATGATTGTAGCAATAAGCAAAACAGAAATTGCTGCTGAAACCGCGATTTTTATTTTTGATCTTTTCGTAACATTGTTCATTGCAAATCCTCCTTAAATATATTTTCCACGTTTGATTTAAGCGCTGTATAATTCTTTATAAATTGTTCAAGTTCTGTCTTTCCCAAATCGGATAAGTAATAGTACTTCCTCGGAGGACCGATGTCCGACGGACGCTTTTCAAACCCAAGCAGTCCTCTTTTTTGAAGACGGGTTAAAATTGGATACACGGTTGCTTCCTGCACGCTTTCAAAACCTGCTTTTTTAAGCTTTTCCACAATAAAATAACCATACGCCGGTTCATCCTTTAATAGGCTCAATATACAGCCTTCAAGCACTCCTTTTAAAAGCTGAGATTCCTGTGACATTATGCCTCCTTTCTACTATGCAATACATAGTACCTAACCTGATAATATCACCACTACTATGCATTGTCAAGTAGCGCTCCGAAAATATAACCTCTCCAAACATAATTTCATGCAAAAAATATTACGTATATGTTATAATCAGTAAGTAACAGCTTAACAGCAAAAGACAATAAAGGAGTGCATAATGCCGGAAAAAGGAAGCGGCTGCTCAATAGCGGGAATAGCAATTATTGCGGCAATTGTAATAGGTGTAGTCGTATTTAGAGATTTTTTTAAGTGGATACTTATTATCGGCGGCATTTTAATTATTGCGTTTGTCGCTCTTGTAGTCGTGCTCAATCAAAAAGATAAAAAGAAAAAACAGGAAATAGTGGCAGAAGGAATGACAGCCGGCGATGTGGACAAGGTGTTAAAAGACAGCAACGCAAAGCTTCAGGAGATTCGCAGAAATTACTATAAGCTTAAAGACAGCGACATGCAAAAAGAACTGGACCTTATTTCAGACCAGTTCAGGCAGATATTTAAAATCGTAAAAGAAGATCCCAAGGATATAAAATCAGCCAGAAGATATATAAACGCGACATTTTCATCGCTTAGCACAATAGTATCCCAGTCGGTAAAGCTGTTTGAGGCGCCAAACCTTTCAGATGATGCAAAAAAATCGCTTCAAAACGCGAAAGAAGGCATGGCACTCATCCGGGAGGCTACCGACAAGCAGATAAACAAATTTTATGAAAACAACATACTTGATTTGGATGTTGAACTCGCAGTACTTAAAAAATCACTGTCTTCAAAAGGGCTTCTGACTGAAAGCAGTGCACAAAATAATGAAACCGAAAGCCGAAAGGAGCAGCCATGAGCGAAACCAAAAACGAACTGATGACTCTGCCAAACGAAGTGGATGTGAGCGAATTTACACCCGAGGAGCTTGTAAAGGTAAACGAAATAGCAGCCTCAATAGACATTTATGACACACAGGCTATAATTGAATACGGAGTCGGTGCACAAACCGAAATATCCGATTTTTCAGACACTGTATTAGAACAGGTGCGCTCAAAAGATTCGGGGTATGTCGGCGAAGCGCTAAATGACCTTATGGTGAAGGTAAAAGAAATCGATGTCGACGGCGTGGTATCAGGCAAGCGCAAAGGTCTTTTTGGCTCTGTTAAAAGACAGATACAGAAATTCATCGGAAAATATGACAAACTTTCTGTTCAGATTGACAAAATCGTAGAAGAGCTGGAAAAAGCGCGCGACACATTGTTCCGCGACATAGAGCTTTTAGACCAGCTTTACGACAAGAACTATAACTACCTTAAAGAGCTTGATATGTACATCGCAGCAGGCGATATGCAGATGAAAAAACTTCGCGAGGAAGTAATCCCAGCTGCCCGCAAAGAGGCAGAAGGCACAGACGATGCCGTAAAAGCTCAGGAGCTTCGCGATCTTGAGGCGATGGTTGACCGCTTTGAAAAGAAAGTGCACGACTTGAAACTTTCTCGCATGGTAGCCATTCAGGCAATGCCGCAGATGCGCCTCGTGCAAAACAACGACCAGGTTCTGGTGGAGCGCATACAGTCATCAATATTAAACACTATCCCTCTGTGGAAGAGCCAAATGGTTATCGCCATCACAATCTTCCGTCAGCGTTCAGCTCTTGAAATACAAAGAGAAGTCACCAATACCACAAATGACCTTTTGAAGCAAAATTCAGAGATGCTTAAAACAGGCACGATAGAGACTGCAAAAGAAGCAGAGCGCGGTATAGTTGACATTGAGACACTGAGAAAAACAAATGCCGACCTCATCGAAACTATAACAGAAAGCCTGAGAATTCAAAAAGAAGGCAGCATTGCAAGAAAGAATGCAGAAGCCGAGCTTAAAGTGCTGGAAGGCGAGCTTAAGCAAAAGCTTATGGCAGCAAAGGAAGACCTTCCCGTTGCATCTGAATAGCTGTTTATACCAATGATATGAACCCGTCTTATATATAAGACGGGTTTTTTATTATATTAATTGCCTGCCAATTGAAACTATGATAAAATGTTTTATAACATTTAACATACCTTTACGGTTTTGTTACAAGGAGAACCATGTTAGAGAAAGTATTGAGAAAGCTCGCGCTTATTTTTATGGACGCAGTGTGGGCAATATTGTCCGCCTACGTATCTTTTTATGTTATATTAGGACCACATGTAAAATCAGGCACAGATTCAGGATGGAGCGACCAGGTGCTGGCCGCATTCCTTCCGGCACTCGTTATAACAGTTGCGGTTGTTGTCGGAATCAACTTCCTGTTCAGACTATATGGCCTTAAATGGCAGTATGCCAGCATTAAAGAAATGCTTCGTGTTTTTCTTGCCCAGCTTGTCACAAACATAGTTTTGCTTATAGTAAGCCGCATTGCGCTTGACAACACAATAGGCTTCAGAATTCACATTATATTCGGAGTGCTGCTTACAGCCGGAATTATGGCTGTGCGCATGAGCTACCGCATACTCCGTTATCTGCAATACGAATATATCAGGGGACGCGGAGGAATCGGCGGACGTATAGTTATTATCGGAGCGGGCGAAGCCGGAACAATGCTCCTGCATGACATCAATAATAATCCTGAACGCGGACAGGTCGTAGCCCTTGTGGACGATGACTCGGACAAGCACAACGTAAGCGTCAGCGGCGTTCGCATCATGGGCGGAACCGAGGATATAATTGATATCTGCGAAAATGTCGATGCTACGGAGATTATAATCTCTCTTCCGTCAGCAGACAGCTATTCCATAAAACAAATACTCAAAAAATGCATAAAAACACAATGTCGCATATCCATAATGCCCTCCGTTCGCGACATCATGGGCGGAGAAGCGAGCATGAGCCAGCTGCGCTCCGTAGAAGCTGAAGACCTTCTCGGCCGCGATCCTGTTGACCTTGACGTTCAGTCAATCGCCGGATATATAACTGAAAAGACAGTTCTTGTTACAGGTGCCGGCGGCTCCATCGGAAGCGAGCTGTGCAGACAGATTGCGCAGTATGATCCGAAGATACTGGTTCTGTTTGATATTTATGAAAACTCAGTGTTTGAACTTCGCCACGAGCTTAGAAGAAAGCACATAGAGCGCGATATTGAAGTTGTGATAGGCTCTGTGCGCGATGCAAAAAGGCTGGATGTGGTCTTTAACAAGTATAAACCACAGATAGTTTTCCACGCAGCAGCCCACAAGCACGTTCCGCTTATGGAGTTTTCGCCCGGTGAAGCTGTTAAAAACAATATATTCGGAACTTTCAACACAGCTACAGCCGCCGACAAACACGGCGTTGAGCGTTTTGTTATGATATCCACCGACAAAGCCGTTAACCCAACAAACATCATGGGCGCCACAAAACGCGTAGCCGAAATGGTGGTTAGCGCGATTAACGCAAAATCCAAAACTGAGTTTACAGCGGTTCGTTTCGGCAACGTTCTGGGTTCAAACGGCTCAGTTATCCCTCTTTTTAAAAGACAGATAGAGCAGGGCGGCCCGGTTACAGTAACACACCCTGATATCACAAGATATTTCATGACAATTCCCGAAGCCGCACAACTGGTTTTGCAGGCAGGCGGGCTTGCCGACGAAGGCACAATATTTGTGCTTGATATGGGCGATATGGTAAAAATAGATGACCTCGCACGCGATCTTATAAAGCTTTCGGGTCTTGTTCCGGGAGAAGACATCAAGATAATATATACAGGACTTCGCCCGGGCGAAAAAATGTATGAAGAGCTGATGTTTAACCGCGAGCAGTTAGAGCACACAAAATTTGAAAAAATATTTATCGGCAAAGCTGATTTCTACGAGTACGGACAGCTTAAAGGACAGCTGGACAAGCTTAAAACCATCCTTGACGGGGACGACGGCAAAGTTATAGAATATATTAAGTCGATGGTTCCCGAATACGGCGTTCCAAAGAGCGAAAAAATGGAAGAGGATGACTCCGTCGTAAAGATATACAATCTTAAAAGCAGACGCAGAACAAACTGACGGCGGACAAAAATTTTAATGAGAGAATTTTATCTTAACATTATAAAGCCTGTGCTGGGCACTCTATTCGGCCTTGTGGGCTTTATTGTTTTATCTCCGCTTATGGCAGCGCTAATGATTATAATATCGCTGGAAAGTCCCGGCGGCGCATTTTTTACACAAAAGCGCGTAGGCAGAAACAAAAAACACTTTACCCTGTATAAATTCCGCACGATGAGAATTGACGCACCTAAGAACATGCCGACACACCTTCTTGGCGATCCCGATGCATATATAACAAAAAGCGGACGGTTTATGCGCAAATTTTCGCTGGACGAACTTCCTCAGCTTATAAACATCATAAAGCAGGAAATGGCGATAGTAGGCCCTCGGCCTGCGCTTTGGAATCAATATGATTTAATTGAAGAGCGCGACAAGTACGGCGCAAATGACCTTCGTCCCGGCTTAACAGGGCTTGCTCAGGTAAAAGGCCGCGATGAACTTCCTATTGATGTAAAGGCAAAATATGACGGCGCATACACAGAAAATGTATCTTTTTTGTTCGACGTCTGGGTAATATTTAAAACAATAACAGCAGTGGTTAAAGCGGAAGGCGTAAAAGAAGGCAGAAAATGAAAATATTCGTAACAGGTATTACCGGCCACAGCGGCAGGTTTTTCACTCAAAGACTAATAGAAGAAAATGCAGTAGATGAATTTGTCTGCGTGGTACGCGAATCAAGCGACACAAGTGTTTTGGACAGCTCAAACCTAAACATAAAAAAAGCAGTTGGCGATTTAAACGATGTTGAGTTTTTAGCCAAAAACATGGTAGGCTGCGACATGGTTTTGCACATCGCAAGCATTTTCCAAAGCAAACATGTTATGGCAGCTGCAAAAAAAGCAGGAATAAAAAACGCCATTCTGGTTCATACAACAGGTATGTTTTCAAAATTTAAAAGTGCCTCAGCCGAATACATCGCAATCGAAAGCGAAATCCTGAAGATGCGCGATAACATAAACATCACAGTCCTTCGCCCTACAATGATATACGGCACTTCCCGTGACAGAAACATGTATAAACTCGTTTCATATCTCGACACTCACGGTTTTTTCCCTATCTTCGGACGCGGCAAAAACCTTATGCAGCCTGTTCACGCAAAGGATTTGGGCGATGCATACTATGATGTGATTCAAAACTGGGAGAAAACGAAAAATAAGGAATATAACCTTCCCGGCAAGTACCCGATAGAGTATATTGAACTGGTAAGAACTGTAGAAGATTATCTTCAGACTAATACTAAAAACATTAAGTTTCCCATTTGGATGTCCCTTATCGGTGCCTATATGTATAATCTGTTTTTTAAAAGCGCCATTATATCCGTAGAGCAGGTGCAGCGCATGACTGAAGACAAAAACTTTGATTACTCAGCTGCCGCAAACGACTTTGGATACAGCCCGATGACATTCGCAGAAGGCGTCAAGGGAGAAGTAGAGGAATATTTAAACGAAAAAAATGAAGCATGATATTTACACAAAATTCGGAAACTGCTGGGCAAGTGGTGATTTCTCACCATTTTCTAAGAAACTTCTAAAAGAGTGTACATATACTTCATTTGACTATTTCTATAAAATTAAAGGAAGAGAGCGCCTGGAAGAATTCTTCAATAGTCAGGCAGAGCTTAACCTAAAAAATAATGAAGTTGAAAAAACGTATATATATAAAGGATTTTATCAGAAAACCGACACAGTGTTAAAATCGATTAAAGAGTGCTGTCTCGTAGTCCGACAATCAGATTTAAAAACAATGAAAATCTTGACATTTGCCAAACGCTTTGGCAAAATATCTTCGATACAGGGCCTTGATCCCGAAAAAGTTAAATCAATCAGAGAACGAAAAATTGGATAGGTGAAAATATGGATGAAGCAATTTATAAAGGCTGGCAGATTTGGGACAAGATAAAGTCCGGCAACATAACATCATTTAATATAAGCGATATAATATGGCTGCTTGGAATTGGAGTGGTTATTTTCCTTATAGCAAAGATAAGCTTTAAATTCATGAAGGTGGTTCTTGTTGTGATAGCCGTCGCGCTTCTTGTGGGCTTTTTGATTTCAAGCGGCGTAATACCGATATAGCTCCAGACTATAACAAAACATCAGATTAAGAGCTGTATGATACAGCTCTTTTATAATGCACAATTATACTTCACCTCAGGAGCTTTCCTTGTGCTATAATGTTTAGCATGAATAAGCTTGAGCTGCTTGCGCCGGCAGGGAACATGGACGCCGCACTGCAGGCTATACACAATGGCGCAGATGCCATATATATGGGAGGAAAGAGCTTCGGTGCACGTGCTTTTGCCGGAAACTTTTCCTATGACCAAATGAAAGAGGCGATAGACACTGCGCATCTTTATGGTGTGAAAGTTTATGTTACTGTAAACACACTTATCTATCAAACAGAAACAGCAGGTTTTATAAAACATATTGAAAAAATTTACGCACTAGGAGCCGACGCTCTAATAATGCAGGATGTCGGAATGATAAACATGGTGCGCAATATGTATCCCGACATAGAAATTCATGCAAGCACGCAAATGCACAACCACAATGATTCCTGCCTTTATTTTCTTCAAAGCCTCGGCATGACGCGAGCTGTGCTCGCCCGCGAAACTTCACTTGAACAGATAAAAAACTTCACCTGTGATATAGAAAAAGAAGCATTTATTCACGGCGCGCTGTGTATCAGCTATTCTGGTCAATGTCTGTTCAGTTCCCTTACATTGGGCCGAAGCGGAAACAGAGGCACCTGCGCACAGCTTTGCAGAATGAAATACACACTTGAAGACAACGGCGGAAACAGCATAGCAAGAGACGGTCAATACTTATTAAGTCCTAAAGATTTTGCTCTGTTTGAAGATATTGAACAGTTAATTAATGCAGGTATTACGGGTTTTAAAATAGAAGGGCGCATGAAAGCCCCTCAGTATGTCGGACACATTACAAAAATTTATTCAAAGCTAATAGATGATTATAAAAATAGCACCGCGATGAAAGTCAGTAGTGAAGACATTGAAAACGCTAAAAAACTTTTTAACCGCGGATTCACCAAAGGACATCTTTTAAGTGACACCGGTCAAAATCTTATGTCTGCCCAAAGACCTAACCACAAGGGCTTGCCGGTTGGTAAAGTAATGTCGGTTAAAGGCGACAAAATTACGGTAAAACTATCCGATACTGTAAACCAAGAAGACGGCATTAAGTTTGAAACAAGCGATACCGGTTTTATTTGTAATAAAATTTACCTGAAAGGTAAATTGGTAAGCAGCGCAAAGGCAGGCGATATTATAGAGCTTGACGCAAAAGCTCGCGTTATAAACGGTGAAACTGTTCTTAAGACAAGTGATGTTATTCTAATGAAGTCGCTTGAAAATATCACAGAAAAAAAGATAAAAATAGCAGCTGAATTTAAAGCCCACAAGGCAGAACCGATGATTTTAAGCTTTACCGATGATATAGGAAATACAGTTAGTGCAGCAGGTGACATTGTCCAGCCAAGCAAAACACGCCCGACTACCAAAGATGAACTTACTAAAAGCATTTTAAAGCTGGGAGGAACTCCGTTTATCATAGAAAGCATTACTGCAAACTGCGGCCACGATATCTTTGTCGCAAAAAGTCAGGTAAATGCGGTAAGGCGGGATGCTGTAAATAAGCTTATAGAAGCAAGAATTAAAGTCCCCGACAGAAGAGTATTGGAGCATGTTCCTCAGCCTGTTTTATGTAGACAAAAAGAAAATGTCATAAAACTTCATGTGCTTGTGAGAAGTATGGAGCAGTTTGACGCAATAAAAGATATAGTTTCAGGTGACATTTATACCTCTGATGAAACACTTTATAGAAAACACAAAGACAAATGCAAAAACCTTAGGCTCAAAACCGATAAACTTGCGGAATATCCAAAGACTTATAAAAACGAACGCCTTCTCGTCACCGACAACGGCGGAATATATGATTACTCCAACAGCAATGATATTGTGCTGGATTATTCCTTAAATGCGGTAAACTCCGAGACAGTCTCTGCTTTTGTAAATATGAATGCAAAGCGTATAACACTTTCTCCGGAGCTATCAATATCACAAACCAGCAGCTTAGTTTATGCATATGAAAGTATAAACGGGCAAATACCACCTGTAGAAGCAATAATATACGCAAGATATGAGCTTATGGCAATGAAACACTGCATTATCTCAAACAGGGGTAAAACTGATGTAAGATGCGGAAAGTGCGATAAAAAACAGTATTATTTATGTGATATCAACGGAAACCGATATCCGATAGTTACCGACAACCGCTGCAACAATTATATACTTGGACAAAAGTTTGAATCTCAGGATATATTCTCATTAAAAGAACTTGGCATAAAACATTTCCGTATAGAGTTTTTTGATGAAAACGAACTGCAGTGTCAGGAGATTATAAAAAAATACACTGAAAGTCTGAAACCTGCAATTGGTAAAACAAACGAAATTTGATATAGTTAAAATATAAATATATCTGGGAGGTCAATATGCCAAACTTTTCAAGCCTTACGCCGCTTCTTGAACACATAACTCAAAAAGGACCGTCGGGGTGCGCAGTTAATGTTTCAATCGGAGATAAAACACAATACGAGCACTTCACAGGATATGCCGACGTTCAAACAAAAAAACCTATTGACTCCGACACTCTCTACAGAATATACTCTCTTTCAAAAGTCGCAACCAGTGTAGCGATGCTTCAGCTTTTTGAAAAAGGACTGTATCTTATGAACGATCCGCTTGAAGAGTATCTGCCCGAATATAAAGACATGAAAGTCGCAAAATACGATTCTGACGGAAAAACATATATAGCACCTGCGGAAAATAAAATACGGGTAAAAGATATGCTTTGCATGACATCCGGAATTTTATATCCGGGTGAACCGTGCCAAGCATCCGAAAGTATTAAAAATATAATGAACGGCCTTGAAAAAGAAGGCGCATATGATGTGAGGAAAGTTTCCAAAAAAGCGGGAGAGTGCATACTTGATTTCGAGCCGGGCACACGTTGGAAGTATGGCTTCAGCTATGATATTTTAGGTGCATTCGTAGAAGAGCTTTCCGGCATGAAGTTCGGCGAGTACTTAAAAGAAAAGATATTTGAACCACTTGGAATGAAAAACACCGGTTTCAGATATACAAAAGAAAATGAAAAAAATCTGGCAAAATTCTATATGTCGGATACTCCCGAACGTTTCACAAAAATGCATCCGGAAGACAACCGTTTCGGTCCAAGCGGCACGTTTGAAAGCGGCGGCGGCGGACTTCTTTCCACACTGGGTGATTACTCAAAGCTTGCTCAAATGCTAGCTTGCGGAGGAACGATGGGCAGCGAAAAAATTATAGGAAGAAAATCCATCGAGCTTATGGCAACAAACCACCTTGATTCCGTTCAGCTTAAAGACTTTGACTGGCCGCACATGGCAGGCTACGGATACGGACTCGGAGTAAGAACAATGATAGATAAAGCTGAAGGAGGATGCAACGGCTCATTGGGTGAATTCGGCTGGCTCGGCTATTCCGGCACATGGATGCTGGTTGATCCGAAGGAAAGGCTATCCGCCGTTTACATGCAGCAGCTGTTCCCGAATTTTGAGGAATACAACGAACCGAGGCTTAGAGCTGTGATATACGGATCGCTGTAAAGTAACATTTCAGTTGAGGAATCTAATCATTTCTTATGTTATAACTAAAAAATGTATATTCAATAATATGTTATTTTAAAAATATTTTTTCTCAGCCGCTTCTAAGCGGCTGTTATTCTAACTTTTACGTCTCTGCGCAAGCAGCACAGTGAAAGTGAATTTTACTCGCCATCCGATCACTGCTCGTTAGAGTGTGGCGGTAAGAGTAAATTCGCGTTTTACATGGGAACCATGAAAATTCATATTGCGATAAGCGTCCTTCTTTTGATACTTTTCTTTGACGTAAAGAAAAGTATGCCCGTCCGGCAGGACAAATCTTTATCATTAGTCTGGTAGATTGTTTTCTTTTAAAGCCTTCTTAAAAAAGTTATAAAAACCATTCTTGTCAGAGTACTTTATCGCACCGTCGCGCAAATCATTATAATACTTGCCTGACTCAATCTGCACTGAAATAGAGTTCAGAGGGAATCCTTCCTCAAAGTCTGCGTGAGGTTTGTCCACTATATAAAACTCTTCCGAGTGAATCTCATATCCGTCATAAGAAACAACGGTATTTTCATCCAACACAAGACAGATAGCATTTTTATAATAGGCAGTGAGTTTTCCTCCATGTTCTTTTGCCAGATTCATATAATGCTCCATCATCCGCCGGTCGGAAAGCCTTTCGCCATTTACCCTCGCAGCTTTTACGCCCGGCTGTATATCTTCACTTACGTTTTTAAAATACAGTCCCGTATCGCAGGAAAACACCGGTTTTTTAAGCTTTTCGTAGTAATAAAGAGCTTTTTGTTTCGCATTGCCTAAAGGCGAATCCGCATTTTCTTCGGATTCGCCCAGGTTAAGTTTCATTTCCCGTAAACCTATAATCTTTACATCAAGCTCTTTAAGCTGAATTTTCATGCTGTTTAGTTTGGCAGGATTATAAGTTCCGTATATCAGTTCTAAAATACTTGCTCCTTTATGAACGCAGGTATTCGTTAAGCATTGTCTCTAGATATTCCTGCATTCCGCTTTCATTTTCAATTTCTTTCATTTCAAGCGCATATTCTTCAAGCTCGCGGAATCCGACTGTGCCGTCTACGATTTTCTTTCCAATTCCGCTTTTATAACTTGAGTATCTTTTTTCTATTATATCCTCAAAGAAATTATCTTCAAGCATTTTGTTTGCAACTTTAAGTCCAAGCGCAAATCCGTCCATTCCGGCAGTATGTCCGTAGAAAAGATCTTCCGGTTTAAATGAAGCGCGTCGAACCTTGGCATCAAAGTTTAATCCGCCCTTGCCGAGACCGCCTGCTTTAAGGATTTCATACATTGCAAGCGTTGATACATACATATCTGTCGGGAACTGGTCTGTATCCCAGCCGAGAAGCATGTCGCCCTGATTTGCATCAACCGAGCCAAGCATGTTGTTTACGCGCGCAAGGTGTAGATCATGTTGGAAAGTGTGTCCTGCAAGCGTTGCATGGTTTGCTTCGATGTTCATTTTAAATTTATCATCAAGACCATATTTTCTTAAGAAACCGATAGCCGTTGCGCTGTCAAAGTCATACTGATGCTTTGTAGGCTCTTTTGGTTTTGGCTCAATAAGAAACTGTCCGTCAAAGCCAATTTCTTTAGCATAATCTACGGCCATGTGGAAAAAGCGCGCAATATTGTCGTTTTCAAAACCCATATCCGTGTTGAGCAGCGTTTCATATCCTTCGCGACCGCCCCAGAAGACATAGTTTTGACCGCCGAGTTCTTTTGTCACTTCCATTGCCTTTTTAACCTGTGCTGCAGAAAATGCAAATACTTCAGCATTCGGGCTGGTGGAAGCGCCGTGCATAAAACGTGGATTTGTAAAAAGATTCGCTGTGCCCCAGAGAAGCTTTTTGCCTGTATCATCCATCATCTTTTTTACGAGCTTAACTATTTCATCAAGATTTTTGTTGGATTCTGCAAGAGTTGCGCCTTCCGGTGCAATATCTCTGTCATGGAAACAAAAATAATCGATATCCAGTTTTTCCATTATCTCAAATGCCGCATACACTCTGGCTTTGGCTGTTTCCATCGGGCTTGATAATCCCTGCCACGGACGGATAGCCGTTCCGACACCAAAAGGATCCGATCCTTCGGCCGTCATTGTGTGCCAATATGCCATTGAAAATTTGAGCTGATCGCGCATTTTCTTTCCGCCGACAACCTCATCGGGGTTATAATGTCTGAAAAACAGGCCGGGTTTTAGTTTTTCATCTGTGTATTTTACTTTCTTTACTTGTGGGAAATATTCTTTCATACTTTCTTCCTTTCCTTTTTGGTTATTTTTTGTTTCTTCATTCTTCTATAACATTATATCAAACCAAACCGAATACTTTATATAAACAAAATTTTTGATTCTTATCATATATTGAGGTATTAGCTCTTATTTCAAATATACTGCCGGTTCGAATAAATTTCAATTAGCAATAATTTAATATGTCTTTCTATTTTTAACAAATTGAGGCTTTTCGGCAAATATATTATGATATAATTAATTAAGTTTTAGTATATGGAGAAAAAATGCCGGTTAGAGTAATAGCAGGGCGCGCGGGAAGCGGAAAAAGCGCCGTTATATACAATGAAATAAATAAATTGGCAAAAGACGGTAAATCCGCCGTCTTGCTTGTTCCCGAGCAGTTTACTCTGCAGGCGGAAAACGAGCTTATACAGTCCGGAAACACAAAAGGCTTTATGACCGTTAACGTTATGAGTATATCAAGGCTTGCAAAAGACATCTTTTCCACCGTTGAAAATCCCATAAACAAAATAATAGACGAAAGAGGAAAGGCTGCAGCAATTATAACCGTTGCTGGAGAAATTAAAGACGACCTTAGAATTTTTCAAAAAGCCTCATCATATTCGGGCTTTGCATCCGAAGCGGCATCGCTTATCAGCGATTTTAAAAAACATGACATACAACCCGAAGAACTTATTTCAGCCTCTCAAAGCTCTTCAGGCACCTCTGCGGATAAAATACACGATATAGGAAAAATATATGACGCATTTAACCGCTTTTTAAAAGACAAGTATTATATTGATTCTGATGACAGAACAAATATCCTGGCAGAAGTTCTGCTTCGTGCCGCAAAATACAAAAATACGCACTTTTTCATGGATGGATATGACACTTTTACAGCGCAGGATCTAAAGATAGCAAAATCACTTCTTCAGTTGTCCGGAAACCTGACGGTTACTATAAATTACGCAAAAGAGGAACAGGAAGAGCTTTTCTATTCAGGAAAACGCTCTCTAGACGGTTTATATAAAATCGCAAAAGAAACAAATGAGACACTTGAATTGGTCTTTGCGCACAGTCCCCATGTTAAAAAGCACCCTTCCATAGTGCATCTTGAAAAAAATCTCTATGATATCAGCCCAAAAAATTTTTCTGGTGATTCAGCAATCAGAATAACCGAAGCTTCCACCCCTCAGGAAGAAGCAGAACACATCGCATGCAGCATACTGAATCTTAAAAAAACAGACAAAAGCATTTCATTTTCGGATATAAGCATACTTTGCTGCTCGGATCTAAACACATATGCACCGCTTTTTGAGCGTATGTTCGTGCGATATGACATACCATGTTTTTCGCATCGGCGAAAATCCATATCTGAACATCCTGCAGTTTCATACATTCTCTCTGCAATATCGGCTAAGATATACAATACACCCAAAAGCGAAATGATTGCTATGCTTAAAAGCGGCTATGCGGATATATCCTATGAAGACGCAATGCTGTTTGAAGACTATGTTTTGGATAACGCTATTGATTCATATCTGTTTATGCGTCCGTTAAAACGCGGATCAAAAAAATATGATCTAATTAAAATTAACAACATTCGTGAAAAATTGGTAAGTCCGCTGGATGTACTGATAAATAAACATCAAAGTGCGACGCTGCACTTAAAAAGTATTTATAAACTTATAGAAAAAGCAAACATTAAAAAATCTTTGATGAATGAACGCGATGAATTGATTAATAAAGGCGCACTGCAGCACGCCGCGCTTACGTCTCAGGTGTATAACAGCATCATATCCGTGCTTGAACAGCTGAATGTTCTTTTTGAAGACAATGAAATGACACTGGATCAGATTCTTTCCGCTGTCGAAGAAAGTTTTATAGCAACACAGCTGGGCACCATTCCATCATCAACCGATGAAGTGTTGATAGGAGAGCTGGGAAGGACAAAACTTGCCGAAACAAAACATCTTTTTGTAGTCGGCGCAAACGAACACAGCCTTCCTCCGCTTGGCGCACAAAACTCAATACTCAGCGACTGGGACATTGACGCGCTCTCACTAATCGGCGTTGATTTTATGAAGAGCACTGACGCAAAGCATATGAATGCAGATTATGCCGTGTATCAGGCCTTTTCACTTCCTTCGCGTGCGCTTCACATAAGCTATGCAAAAAACGGAGAAAGCGGAACAGAGCTGCCGTCACAGATAATAAAAAACATTGAGGAAATATTTAATATAGAGCCAGATGCTGCAAAAATTGACTACAAAAGCTCAAAAGCGGCAGCACTCACAGTTGCGGCTAGAGCTTTCGGCGCACTGGGAGACGGCAGAATGACACCACAGGATTGGAAACCTGCGGTATCTGCGCTTATTGCAAGCGAGTCAGCAAAAGGTGAGCTTGAAAAGATGAGCATGTTCCTATCTTCCGATGAAAAAGCATATGACATGGCACCAAAAAGAGATGGCATTATAATATCTTCGGTATCCCAGATAGAGCAGTATGCGGGATGTCCCTTTTCATATATGATAAAGTATGCTCTTTCGCCTATGGACGATCCCAACAGTGAAATAACTCCCGCAGGAGAAGGTGCATTTTTGCATGAAGCAATGGAACGGCTGGGAATGAAGCTTTCGGAAATGGATGCTCTTGAATTGTCGGATGAAGAGATTGAAAAAATCATGCAAAATGAAGCAGAAGTAATTGCCCAGAATTTTGACAACCAGCGTCTTTCCCGCGACGCAAAGGGAAACTATCAGGCATCATCCCTTATAAAAAAGGCAAAGCACGGTGCTGTAATATATTCAAAGCATCTTAAAAATTCAAAATTTATGCCTATAGGTCAGGAAGTGGAATTTGGTGAAGGAAAAAGCTTAGGACCTATTGAGATAATACTTGAAAGCGGAACAAAGGTTCACATCGGCGGAAAAGTAGACAGGCTGGACACATACGGAAAGTATGCTAGAATTGTTGACTATAAGTCCAGCGTCAAGAAAATCGACTATTCCAAGATTGAATCAGGCAGACAGCTGCAGCTGCTCATCTACATGAACGCCTATCTTGAAAAAAACAAAGATCTAAAGGCATCGGGCGTGTTTTATTTCCCGCTTAGAAAAAACTATATCGATGAAGACAAAAACGAAAAGCGAAATGACAAAATGCAGGGTCTTTTTATAGAAAACAGCGTAAATGTTGAAGCTTTGGACAAAGATATCACGCAGTTGGGCGTGTCATCTATTATTAACGCAAAAACTAAAAAAGACGGAAATTTTGACAAAAACAGCGATAATATATCCGAAAACGGCTTTAATACACTTATGCGTTATGCAAAAGATAAGGCTTCTGAAACGCTCCATAAAATAGATTCGGGGCAGGCTCCTGTCGTTCCGACAAAAAGCACAACAGGAACACAATGCACCTATTGCGACTTTTCGTCAATATGCAAAAAGGATGTAAATATGCATGAAGAGCGCGTAGAAATGAATAAAGAAGCAGCAAAAAAAATGATATTGGGGGAAGATGATGGCTGATATAAAATTCACACCTTCCCAAAGCAAGGCTATAAAACATTCCGGGGCAAACCTTCTTGTAGCGGCTGCCGCCGGAAGCGGAAAAACGGCTGTAGTAGCGCGCCGTGCAGTGCGTCTTTTAACAGAAGAGAAAGTTCCCGCAAACCGCTTGCTGCTTATAACCTTTACAAAGGCTGCGGCGGCTGAAATGCGCGAACGAGTGGCAGATGTTCTTAAAAGCGAAATAAAAAAGAATAACGACGCCTTTCTTCGCCGTCAGCTTCGCGCACTTACCGATGCGGACATATGTACAATCGACTCATATCTTACTAAACTTTTAAGACGGCACTATCATGCTGTAGATTTGGATCCCGCATTTTCTGTGCTGTCGGAAGATGAAAAACAAAACATCTCGCAAAAAGCGTTAAAAAAGATAATAGAGCGCGAGTTTGAAGAAAATATACCGGATTTCATATTCCTTTGCGATACATTGGCATCAGGTAAAACGTCTGCTTTAAACGATATTGTGCTAAAAGCATATGATTATGCAAGAAAATATCCGGATTATTTAGAATTTATCAGTTCATGGGAAAAAAGCTATATGATGGACGAAGATGAATTGAAATCATCGGAATGGATGGAAGAATCAATACGTTCACTAAAGTTTAAGCTGTCTTCCGCACAAGCGGACATTGAAACTGCACTAAGATATTCGCTTATGCCTGATGGCCCGTCAAACTATGCGGAAATTCTGCAGACAGAGTTTGAAAGCATAAAGAAAGCTTGCGAAAAATCAGAGATTGATGATATTAAAGAATCTGTATTTGCAGTCGACTTTGCGCGCCTTCCGAGAAAAGACAAAGACTGCGAAGAAGCATATGCCGACATGGCAAAAAAACTCAGGGATTCCGCAAAGAACGAAATCAAAGCGCTGCAGAATTCTCTGATTTTTATGCCTCTTGACGATGTAGCGCAAAGAAATCATAAAATGCATCCTGCGATATCGGCATTATCCAGATTGGTTTTAGAATACGACAAACAGTTTTTTGCGGCAAAAAGAAGATATAATCTTCTGGATTTTGCAGATTTGATGCATTTTTCTCTTAAAGCACTGGAAAATGAAAAAGCAAGAGACGAAGAGCGCGAAAGGTATGATTATATCTTTGTCGATGAATATCAGGACACAAACAGACTACAGGAAAAACTAATATCCCACATCACAAAAGGTGACAATCTTTTCTGTGTGGGAGATGTAAAACAAAGCATTTATTCATTCCGTCAGGCAGAACCTTCGCTTTTTATAGACAGGATGGATAAATCTTCTCCATTGCTTGAAGGCGAAAATCATCTTATCCCTTTAAGCGAAAACTTCCGCTCGTCAAAGCCGGTGGTGGATTTCATAAACTTCGTCTTTACAGATGTTATGACTAGAAAAACAGGCGGAGTAGACTATGAGGGATATGAACTTTTAAAATGCAAAGCAAAAAGGCCGGAGGGCGAATACGAAAACGCCAAAGCTGAGCTTCTTATAATCGACACACAGCAAAAAGATAAAGACAGCACATTGACCAACATAGAGTACGAAGCTATATTGGCTGCCGATAAGATTAAGGAAGTAATGTCCCAGAAAATATATGACGGAAAGCTCGGAATATTTCGACCGGCAAAATATTCCGACATATGCATTCTGTCGCGCTCGTTTAAGCCTATTGTACGTCCGGTTCGCAGGATACTTGAGCAGTGCGGAATTCCGGTGACACCTGTTGGCGAGTCCGGCTATCTAGACATGATTGAAATCGAAATAGCGGTTAATATACTGAAAATAATAGACAATCAGCACAGAGACGTTGCGCTTATCTCTGCTATGAATTCTCCCGCGTTCGGTTTTTCGATGGAAGAGCTGATTGCAATACGCAAAAACTTCAGCAAAAAAAATACTCCATTCTATTTGGCAGCAGAAAACTACATAAAACAGCAAAAAGATAATTTATCGGATAAATTAGCCGCTTTTTTCGAAAAAATTCGTAATTTTCGTCTTCTTTCAAAGCATATGTCCGTGGGTGAATTCATATGGCACATGCTGACTGACACCATGCTTTATGACGCAGTCGGCTCGCTTCCGGGCGGCAGGGTGCGCCAGCAAAATTTACGAATACTGGCGGAACGCGGCGATGCTTTTTCCATGAAGCCGGGAAGAAACCTTAGCCTTTTTCTGGAGCACTTAAACAGCGTAAGCCAAAGCAACACAGACTTTGAGTCAGCAGGCAGCGAAACAAATGAAGACAGCGTTAAATTTATGAGCATCCATAAATCCAAAGGTCTGGAGTTTCCTGTTGTAATCCTTATGAACACTGCTTCGGGAACGCTTAACAACACCGACTCCATTATAATGTCGGGTGGACTGCCCCCGGGCGTAAAATGCTATGATCCCGAAGAGATGACAAAAAAGACAACCATTGCATATGATGCCGCATCCGATGTAAACAAATTCACCGACAACTCGGAAAGTCTGAGAATATTATATGTTGCGATGACACGCGCACGCGAGCGTCTTATCATGATCGGCAGCGTGAGCCGAAGTTTGGATGCAAAAATACAAAGCTGGATGCTTCCAAAACGGGGCGAGCTTTTGTTCGACAAGTCCTTTCTTGATATCCTCGGCGCAAGCACAGTAAGGATTAGCGGTAACGGAATTTCGGATGAAATGAATGAAACCGATATATCAGGCGTATATTCCAAAATAATTTCTGCAGCATTGCTTAAGCACGATAAAAAGAAAAGAAAAAATGCTGTGCTTGATGCTATAAAAGAAGCTGCCAAAACTACATATTCAGAAGATATTTATGCCGAATCCTACGAAAAACAGCAATACATACCTGCAAAGACAACTGCAACCGCTCTTCTTTCCGGCACTCCGGAACAATATGCTATGGAAGACTTTTCCGATGTTCCCGATTTTATGCGCGATGATGTTTCATACACAGCAGCAGACCGCGGTACTTTTACCCACACAGTAATGCAGTTTATAGACTTCAATGCTGATATTTCGGGTATTGGAAAAACAATCAACGACTTAATTTCCCGTAATATACTTCCTGAGGATTCAAAAAGCGAAATAGATATTGATTCTATTGAAAGGTTTCTTAAAAGCGATATATGCAAAAGGATAAGAAAATCCTCAAATATTAAAAAAGAAACACCGTTTGTAGTAAAAATCCCTGCAAATGAAGCATATTCTGATATTAGCTCCAATAAAGATCTTTTGGTTCAGGGAATAATAGACCTGTGCTTTATCGAAGACAATAAGTGGGTTTTGGTTGACTACAAGACAAACAGGATTACCAATGATAATACTCCCGGAGATGTAGTCAGCCACTATAAAAACCAGCTTAAAATTTATAAAAGAGCTTTAGAGGATTTAACGGGAATAGATGTAAAAGAAACCGGCTTATATCTTCTCAGCCAAAAAGAAGATGACGCTTATCATACTTTATAAAACATTGTCTTGATTAATCATATACCAATGTTATAATGGTTTTATCACAATTTGAGGTTTGAAATGATTAGATAATAGTCTTTAAAGCTAAAAACAGATAACAGTCTGCAACAGTCAGGCTTAATTGTTTACGGAAAGAGATTATTACAGTTTCAAATATCCATTCAATATTATTAAGACAATAATATATTTGAAATGTGCAGTCTTTTTCCTATGTGAAGAAGGCTTTTATTTATGTAAAAAGAAAGGCATCAATATGATTAGACTAGAAAATAATGATTATAAAAATATACTTCCGCTAACCGCATCTGTTAAATACAACAAAGCATTGATCTATTCAATAATTGAAGGCAGAACCAGCGCCAAAGTATTTGTTGATGATTCAAACTGCCCGAAAGCTGCCTTTTTGGCTTGGGAATTCTCATTTCTTTTGGGAGATGAAAGCGATAAATCATTCAGCAGAGAATTGTTTGACTATATTTTTGCGGTTCATGTGCCTGAGTCGGAGGATAAAGAGATTATTCTATTTGAAGACAATGACAACTGGACATACTTAAACAATCTTTTTAAAGAAAAAGGGTGCTTAGCAATAGAGCGAAAAATGTTTTGTTTTAACCGTAAAAAATATGAGAAATCCAAATCAGATTTCCCAAAACCGCCGGAATATCTGAAAATGGAATTGATTGATGAAAATAGACATAAAAACAATAGTAATTATAATTATATGACAAATAACAGAAAGAACTTTAGATATATAATAAAAGACGGAGATAAAGCAGTTAGCACATGTGCAAGTGTTGCTGTAGCTGCAAATGAAGCAGAAATAGACATATCAACAGATGAGAACTACAGAAACAAAGGATATGCAACAATTGCGGCATCACACTTTATAGAAAGATGTATAGAAAATAACTTAGAACCAGTATGGTCATGCTGGCCGGAAAGAGAAGGCTCTGTCGCGTTGGCTAAAAAACTGGGGTTTGAAGAAAACGAAAATGTGCCTGTTATATTGTGGGCGGAAAACATGTGAAACAAAGGAGATATTATGAGTGTAAAACAAAGAAATTATAACTTTACGGGACCATACTGCGAAGATTTTCATAAAATACGCGATTTTATCATAAGGATAAACGGTGCTGATATGAAATATCCGTGCTTTGATTGGTCACGCTGGGAATGGGTGCATAAGGATGCAACCTTTGACAATCCGGACGATATTCAAAGAATCGGCATATGGGAAGAAAACGGTGAAATAGTTGCTGTAACAACTTTCGAAAGCAAAATTGAGGATGCGTATTTCTTGCTGGACGATAACTACACCTATCTTAAAGAAGAAATGGTTGAATACGCAATACTTAATCTTTCATCAAAAGAGCCGGTAAACTTGATGATTGACGATACGGATTTAAATCTTCAAAAAATAGCAATAAAAAAGGGCTATATTCCGACACAGGACAGAGAAACAGATTCCAAGTTTAATATATCTGATAATCTTAGCTATAAACTGCCTGAAGGTTTTTCAATTTCTTCCGTGGCTGATGAAATGGATTTGAGTAAATTTCACAAAGTATTATGGCGCGGTTTCAACCACAAAGGCGAACCGCCAAAAGATCATGAATATAGAAAGCTTGCAATTTCCGCACCTCATCAGGACCTTTCGCTTTTGATTAAAACCATAGCGCCAAACGGCGACTACGCTTCCTACTGCGGAATGTGGTATGACAACCGGACAGACTATTGCATCGTTGAACCAGTCGCAACGGATCCCTCGTATCGTATGATGGGCTGCGGAAAGGCCGCTGTGCTTGAAGGAATAAAAAGATGCGCTGAACTGGGAGCAAAATACGCGTATGTGGGTTCATCTCAGCAGTTTTATTTCAACATAGGTTTTTTTCCTGTCGCAAACGGCACATACTGGAAACAAAAAAAGTAAGGCTATGCCTTACTTTTTTCTTATTATAATCCTTATTTTTTCAGCCTGTCGCGTATCATAGCATATCCTTGGAAAACAAAAGCCAGTACAAAAACAAGTCCGTAGAGTATCACGGGAATCCAAGTAATTTGGTGTATGTCGGAAAATGTATGCCTGTTTCCCAGCACTCCCGAATATACTAAAACCACGATTGCCGCATAGCATATGGTAACTGCAAGTATCTGCGGTTTTTTGTCGATGATTCCGTAAAGCTGGGTTACAACAAACATAAACAGGAATCCAAATAGGAACATCGGCCACATTCCGTTTCCCTGATTTACTGCAACTATTGCACCATGTACCGCAACGTATACCTCAAGCACAGTAACCCATTTTGTGTCCGTATGAATCTGCGTTTTTGGCAGCGATAGCTGAATAAACAGCAAAAACATGTAGAAAAATCCCATCAAATGCCCTAAAGTGCCTTCAGTCGGATGAAACCAGAAAGTATAAACGAGCGCCCATGCAATGAAATACCCGTGTGCTTTAAATATAGCGGCAGTGCCTTTTTGGGGAAGCTTCACCTTTTTCCCGAAAAACAATCCGCGCTTTCCGTTAAGCAGAATAAGCATCATCACAAGCATGACGATTACAGATCCCTGCGACGACATAACCGGAACAAACTGTGCTAGACCTTCGTAAAAAATCATGGACTGAATAATGTGAAGTATTATAAAAATTCCGTTTACCGCAAGAAAAATCATATGGAGCTTTGTAATGCGTCCCTTAGGAGCATTTTCCTGACGGCTGATTTTATATGCAAGATACCACGCCGACACCTGATGCAGAATATATAAAACCCAAACGCTTACACTTGCCCAAAGCCTGACTTCAGGAAGTTTCCAGTAATACCATGCCGCACCTGTGTCCGGAAGAAGTATGTCTCTGAACCTCCCCATGGTAAGCGACGCGAAGTATATGGCAACTGTAAGAACTAAAGATAGAACTAACGCAACAGTAACTGTCTTTTTTAAATCATAGGTCTTTTTTTCTATCATAATCCACCACCTATACTAATAATTCCATTTTAATAATCCCGACAATATAAGTCAAGAATTAATAAAAACACACCGCATAAAACGGTGTGTTTTTATTAATTCACTAGTTTCTTTTCATTAGCTCTTGCAAGCTTAATCAGATCAACCAAATCAGAAAACCTCAGATTGTATCTTGAAGAAAGTTTTTTCACCCATTCTTCCGGAATGCCGCTTTTTCTAAGTTTTGATCTAAACCTAAGCCTGTTTATTAAGATTCTGATGCTCCAGATTATAAGTATTAAAGGAATAAGCAATACTAAAACAATCAGTTTTAATATATAATATATTGTCCGGAGCACCGCCCATACGGCGCTCATTATCAGTCCTCGTCATTTGGAGTTGCTTTTGCTGCTTCAACAACGTCACGGATTGAGAACATATAGCGCTCGGTAAGCCTTAATGCCAAATCTTCAGGTATTCCGGATTCCAAAAGATTGGTATAGAAATTTCCTACCGATTTGCCTGCCTCAGCTCCCGATTCCGCTGAATAAATCGCGTTAAACAGTCCTTTTATCATTCCCGGTATTTTGTCGGATACTGCGTCCAATATCTCAACTACTTCCTTTGGGCCGTATTCATTGCTATGTTTATCTTCACTCATTTTGTGCCTCCTATAAATTAGTCATTATTTTAATTACTTTAAAGTAAATTTTAAACGAATCTTTTACCAGCTCATATGCCGATAATTTTATTCCCGCAAGTTTTGTATAAATGCTTTTTTTAGTTTCAGATGAAAACTCTTTTTCGTAGTTAGGCGCAGCATCCGCTATCTGTGTCCAGAAAGCAAGCTCTGCTCTGCACTCTTCGCATTCCATCAGATGATTAAGAACTTCTTTTTCTGCTGTATGGTTTATGGTTCCGTTTATAAGCTGCGGAATATATTCAGTCATTTTTTCACATTTCATCTGTAATCTTCCCCCAAACCATGTTTTAAAATGCTTCTTATCTTAAACATCCGTGATTTTACCGTTCCCGGCGGAATTCCCATCACAGCGGCCGCTTCGTTAAAGTTCAGTCCCTGTGTAAATATAAGATGTATAAGCATCTGCTGTTCGTCCGTAAGTTTTGCCACCTGTTTTTTCACATCTGCAGTTTCAACTATATTTCCATCACCGGATTCAGACTCAATATTTTCATCCAAAGCCGTTTCATTCTTTTTATACTTTCTTCGATAAAAGTCCGCAATCTTATTTTGTGCAATTGAAATAACGTATGTTTTTACCGAGGACTTGTTTTCAAAAGAATGATATCCGGCAAATACAGCGGAGAAAGTATCCTGAACCACATCCTGGCTGTCCTCTTTTGATAAACCTTTAAACCTTGCAAGAGAATATACCTTAGGACTTAAGTCATTATAAAGTTTTTCAAATATCTTCTCTTCGCGCGCCAAAGTTTCCTCCAAGATGTCCTTCACAACATCAGTCGCAAATAAGGGGGATATGGTTCATTTTATTTTAAAAAAATGCTTATTTATTTTTGGTCGCCCTTAATGGGTATGTAAAGAGTGTCACTTGATGAATAATCATCTTTTAGCTTTTCTGCCAGGACTTCATATATTCTATACTGTGAAAGCAGCGGAGCTTTATTGTCTGTAATATACTGATATCTGCCGTCCGGCATCTGCATTCTGGCTTTTACGTTATCGCGAAGCATAACCTGAAGAGTTTTATCCAGCCTCTTTTTGATGCTTTCATCCTCAATAGGGAATATTACTTCTATTCTGCGAACAAGGTTTCTTGGCATCCAGTCCGCACTTCCTATAAATATCAAATCTTTTCCGCCGGCGCAGAATTTATATATCCTGTCATGTTCGAGAAATCTTCCGACGATGGAGCGAACTTTAATATTTTCAGAAAGTCCTTCCACTTGACTGCGGAGGCCGTTGATGCCTCGTACTATAAGCTCAATTTTTACTCCCGCATCAGACGCTTCATAAAGCTTGTATATAACATCGGGATCTATAAGCGAGTTGCACTTTGCAATTATATAGGCGGGTTTTCCGGCTTTTGCGTTTTCAATTTCATTTTCTATCATTTCCAAAAAGAAATCTTTAAGATATGCAGGTGCAACCTTAAATTTTCTGAATCCTGCAGGCGTAGAATATCCGGTAAGCATGTTAAAAAGCGTCGATGCATCCGAACAGAACGATTCTTTGCAGGTAAAAAGTCCTGTGTCTGTGTATACTTTCGCTGTGCTGTCATTATAGTTTCCGGTTGATAAATGAAGATAGCGTTTTATCCCCATTTGCTCGCGGCGGACGACAAGCAAAACTTTGCAGTGAACTTTCAGTCCTACAAGACCATATATTACATGACATCCCGCTTTTTCCAAAGCTTTCGCCCACGCAATGTTGTTTTCCTCATCAAAACGCGCTTTTAGTTCCACAAGAACAGTAACCTGCTTTCCGCTTTGCACCGCACGGATAAGGGCTGCAACAATAGGGGAGTTTCCCGAAACTCTGTATAAAGTCTGCTTTATTGCCAAAACATTCGGGTCATCAGCCGCGCGGTTTATAAAATCCACCACGCAGTCAAAGCTTTCATAAGGATGCTGCACCATAATGTCGCGTTCGCTTATTGTGGAAAAAATATCTTCGCTGTCTTTAAGCATTATGGGATTAAGCGGAGGCATCGGTTTAAACTTATACTCCGAAAATCCGTCAATTCCCGTAAATCCAAAAAGGAAAGTAAGATCAAGAGGCATATCCAACATAAAAAGATCTGAATCTTTTGTGTTAAGTTTTTCTTTAAGGAAGCCAATTAGCTGAGCATCCTCTTCCGAAAACGCAAAGCTTTTCATAATTTCTACACGTACAGGCTGACCTCTTCTTCTTTTTTGGATAAGTTTTTGTATCTCATCCATAAGGTCGGATACATCGTCATCAACTTCAAGGTCGCCGTCGCGGGTAACGCGAAACAGCGTAACTCCTTTTATGGTATATCCTTCAAACAGCGATGAAATATGAATAAGAATAATATCCTCAATCAGCATAAACGTGTTCTTTTCTTCAAGCTCCACATAGCGGGGAAGAAGGGAAGGCACCTGAACCAGTGCATACAAAGTGTTTCCGTCGCTATCTTCAAGACGAACGGCAAGGTTTATCGAGCGTCCGAGCACCTGGGGGAAAGGACGCGATGCATCAACTGCAAGAGGAGTGAGCACGGGTTGGATTACCTTGTGAAAATATCTGGAACAATATTCTTTCTGTGTAGCGCTCAGCATGTTGTGCCTTAAAAATCTAACGCCAATGTTTTCTATCTCTGAAAAAAGACTGTGGCAGATTCTTGTCTGAAGTTCTGCGAGCTTGTGTATTTTCTCCAGAACTTTTTCAAGCTGCTTAGCTGCAGTCATTCCCGAAATGTCCTTTACCTCATATCCGGATAAAATCTGTGCCTGAAGGGTTGCAACACGGACCATAAAAAACTCATCAAGGTTGCTGGAGGTTATTGCAAGAAACTTTAACCGCTCAAAAAGCGGGTTTCTTGTGTCCTGTGCTTCCTGCAAAACGCGGAAGTTAAAATCCAGCCATGAAAGTTCTCTGTTTGTCACAATGTATTCTTTTTTCATACTATACCCTTTTTAATTAAATCACATTTTATGCCGAACACTCTTTCAAAGAAAGCGCTTTGGTTGTTAAATGTCCATTCTTCCAAAGTTGTGTCTTCAGTGCCTTCTGCAAACACCGTCAGCTTTTTTTCATATAGATTAAGCTCAATATTTTTAAACTTCTGAACTCTTGAATAATCTAGGGAATCCGCAATTCTCAATATCGCGCTTAGTTTTGAAACAATCATCTTCTGCTTTTCATTTAGCGCACTGTAAGGCTCATGCTCAAGACTCGGAACTTCATTTCCGTGATATCTTGCAATGTTAGCAATTATATCTTTTTGCTGAGTGTTAAGACTTATGATTGAAGAGTGCTTTATAAGATAAACGGTGGCAAGGTCATAAACGGTAGAATCCACATACTTTCCTATATCATGCAATATCGACGCAGTCTGAAGATAAAGCCGTTCTCTTCTTGAAAAACCGTGCACTCTTTTGAGGTTGTCGAATATTGTAAGGGCAAATGACTCCACGGCGTCCGAATGGTTTTTGTCACAATCGTATCTTTTTGCCATGAACCGCGCAGAAGATATGATGTTTAAATCAAACTCCTTTTTTTCATCCTTTGCTTTCCTTTTATTAAGAAGGTCATATAAAACAGCTTCTGAAAGATCCGCTTCCACATTTACAATGTATTTTGCGTTCATTATATCCAGAAGCTTTATATATGAAGCTAGTATAATCAAAAGCTTTTTGCTTTTTTCATAAGGAAGGCCAAATGTCTTTACAAGATATTTTGAAGATTTGTTTGTAACGTCCTCATAAAGCTTTATAAGGTTTTTCTTTTTTATAATATCTTCTTCATCCGAAAAGTGCTTTTTGCACAGCATCTGAATAAACGATATCTCTTCACCGCTTGCAACAAGTGTCTCAAGCGATGTATCTTTTAAGTTTCTTTTTACAGGCCCTGCAATATAGTCCAAATATTCATCAATTACCTTGGTAAAGTCACCCATAGTAAGAGACTCAATATCCTCTGTCATTTTTGTAAGTTTAAGCGTATCTGTATTTACATTTTGAGAATATACAATCCTTTCGTCAATAACAGCCGCTACCCCGACAGAACCCGTTCCAGTATAAACAAGAAGATAGTCTTTTTTTCCATGTTTGAGCCTATTATATCTTCTCAGCATTTCGCGGAATATAATGCTTTTTTCTTCCGCGTCTTCTAAGACAGTTATCTCTCTTTGTGTTTTAACGTTTATCTGATCCACCACGTAGTTGCGGTTTTCCGCTTTTCTAAGCGCAGTTGTTGCAATTGCAAGAATATATTCTCTGGGTATCTGATATTCTTTTATAAGATTGAAATAGTTATTTAAAATGTCGGAAACCTTTTCAGCGCTGCTGAAACTGACCGGTCCTCCGAAAAAAGATTCCTCGCCAAGTTCTACAGGCTGGCTTAAATTCTCAAGGATTTCGATGCCCCCAGTTTCATCCGGCTGAGCGATTTTCATTGTAACGCTTTCGGAACTTATATCTACCGCTGCGGCGATTTTTACTCTGTTTATACTCATACAAAAATTATTATATTATATTTTAGTATCAATTGGAAATATATAAAAGCTCATTTACATAATCACGAAATTAAAATTTAATACTATTAATGTAAAATTTCATTTTTTTCTTGTAAAATTTGCATATTTATCATATACTACATGAGTAGGATTTTGTAATCCTGCATTAAAATTGATACACTCCAACCCTCAATACACCCAAACATCGTACCGTCCGTAAGGACGGTATCGGTGTATCAGGTTATTTTTTTTATGTTTTTTTTAGCCTATTCAATACTATATCTGGTATGTTAACAACTGTGGATATACTATACTTACTATGTTGAAAAAAAATCATGTTTATTTGTGGATAACTGTGCTAAAAAATGCTTGAATAGCCCCTTTTTATTTGATAAAATGTGACTTGTCCACAAAAAGATATAAAAAAACAGATAATATCGTTGTGGATAAGTGTGTTAATAACTGTGAGTTATCCACAATATCATTAAAGAGATATATACATATTATATACAGATATTTGTGGGAAAAGTATTTTTATTTTATTAGAAGAAAGACCGGCATTGTGATGTGCCACATTTCTATGGGGGAGGAAAATGACACTACCTTTAAGTAAACAATGGTCGTCTGCTTGCGATATGCTCAGAGACGAGATGCCTGCAGTAAGCTTTGAAACATGGGTAAGCCCGCTGATTCCAATTAAATACTCAGAACATACACTTCTGTTGCAAGTGGAATCGGATTTTAATAAAAACATTCTGACATCACACTACATACCTCTTATTCAGAATGCCTTCGGCCAGATAATGGGCGAATCCTGCGATGTTAAAATTCTTACAAAAGACGAGATAGGCGGAGAGCTTTCAAGCAGCAAAAAAACAAAGGAAACTTCGCAGTCCATATTAAATCCTAAATATACTTTTGACAGCTTTGTCATAGGCAATTCAAACAGGTTTGCCCATGCGGCCTGCCTTGCAGTTGCCGAAGCTCCGGCAAAGGCATATAACCCTCTGTTCTTATACGGAGGCGTTGGTTTGGGAAAAACACATCTTATGATGGCTATAGGACATTTTGTCCGCAGCCTTCCAAATGAGCTCAATGTTCATTATGTAACAAGCGAAGAGTTCACAAACCAGATGATTAATGCCATCCGTACCAATGATTCGGAAAACTTCAGAAACAAATACCGCAAGGTAGATGTTTTGCTTATTGACGACATACAGTTTATTTCAGGAAAAGAGAGAACACAGGAAGAATTTTTCCACACTTTCAACGCCCTGTATGAAAGCAATAAACAGATAATCATATCCTCCGACAGACCGCCGCGTGAAATGGAACACCTGGAAGAGCGCCTTAAAAGCAGATTCGAATGGGGGCTTACAGCCGACATTCAGCCGCCGGACCTTGAAACAAGAATCGCTATATTAAGAAAAAAAGCAGAAAGCGAAAACATTCTCCATATATCAGACGAGGTTCTGGAATTTGTAGCTACAAAAGCTGAAAACAATATACGCGAGCTTGAAGGCTGCCTTACAAGGATTACGGCATTTTCCAAAATCAAAAAAGAGCCTATAACTCTTGAGCTTGTAAACGAAGCATTAAAAGACATAATTAAAAACAGCGAAAGCAAGAGAGCAACTCCCGAGCGCATAACAAAACTGGTATGTGATAGGTTTTCTCTTTCAGAAAGCGATATATTCTCCAAAAAAAGAAGCCATGACATTTCATACCCGAGACAGATATCAATGTATCTTTTAAGAGAGCTTACCGATTTATCGCTCAGTGCGATTGGTAAATTTTTCGGAGGACGCGATCACACAACGGTTTTGCATGCATACCGCACCATCTCAAAAGAAATGGCTGACAACAATGAGTTGAGGGTTATGCTTGCTGATATCCGCAATCAGATAATAAAAAAGTAGTTGTTTTGTTAATAATGTGGATATTATTTAAAAACATGATATATAATCAACACATGAATTAACACCCGAAAAGTAGCTAAAACAGTAAGCTGATATAAGTTATCCAAAATATCAACAGGCCCTACTTATATTATTACTATAAACAATAAATATTATATCTTCATCAAAGGAGACATTATGAAGCTGAAATTAGACAAACAAAATCTATGTAATGCAGTATCGACAGTAAGCCATGCCATATCAAGCAAGACTACAATGCCAATACTTGAAGGAATAAAAATAAAGACAGTCAATGAAGGAGTCAAGTTCACATGCTATGACATGACTCTCGGAATTGAAGTCACAATACCTGCAACCGTTCAGGAAGACGGCGAAGCAGTTGTTCCCGGACGCCTTTTCCATGAGATATCAAGAAAGCTTCCAAACAACGCAGATGTTGATTTGTATTTTAACAATAACTTTGTTGAGATAACATGCGCAGGATCTAAAACAAAAATGCAGACGCTTGACGCTCAGGACTTCCCGCTCCTTCCGGATGTTGACAATGAAAACACATTTGAGTATTCTCAGGAACGCGTTAAAGATATGATAAGAAAAACTCTTTTCGCAGCTGCTATTGATGAGTCAAGGCCGATACTTACAGGCGTTCTTTTTGAAATAGTTGACGACTCTATAAAGCTTGTTTCTCTAGATGGATATAGAATGGCTATTGCAGGCCATGACATGGGAGAAGAAAAAGAATCAGTTACTGCTGTTGTTCCTTCATCAACATTAAATGAGGTAGGAAGAATACTTCAAACGGAAGGCACGATTAAAATTTCCATAACACAGGCCTATATACTGTTTCAGATGGATAATATCAAAATGGTCAGCCGGCTTATTGAAGGTGAATACATAAAATACAGGCAGATAATCCCTGCGGAATGGCAGACTCGTTTTTCAGTTCCAAGCGCAGAACTTGCCCAATGTATTGACAGAGCTTCCACAATCTCTTCTGGCAACAATAACCTTGTGGTCTTTAATGTCAGTGGCAATCAGTTAAACATTGATTCTGAGAATGAACTGGGCAACGTACACGAAGTTATAGGAACACAGGTTGAAGGAAAAGAGATTCAGATAGCGTTTAACTCAAGATATCTGTTTGACTTCCTTAAAAATATTGATAACCAGCAAATAACGCTTTCGTTTACAACAAACGTCAGCCCGTGTGTTATAACACCTGCTGAAAACGAAGACTTCCTTTATCTGCTTCTGCCGGTCAGAATATACGCAGAGTAATAAATGTATAAATAAAATAATAAACCCTCGAAAATTGATCGAGGGTTTTGTTTTAAATTTAAATAAGAACTAATGTTCGTGTTAATCTTTCATGTCTTCAGATGTGTCTTCTTTGGAATCTTCAGTGTAATCGATCTCTTTTATCTCAGTATCAATTGTATCTGCTTCTTCAATCGTTTCTGTTTCAATATTTTTTCGGATAAGAGCGCCGCCAATAACTGACATGGCTATACCAATAACAAGTACCAGTATTCCTGAACCGAGAAAAATAAAACCTAGAGGGCTGAGAGCTGTCTGAAGTATTTCACTGTAAGGAGCTATTATCTCAGGGAGCTTGTTTAATATGTCAGCAATTGTTGTTGCCATCATAATGACTGCTCCGGATATGATTATCACAGCTGAATTTACTATAAGTACCACCCCAAGATGCTTCCATACAAATCCGCTGTTTTTTCTCCAGACAATAAACAGCAGAGCTATCATAACCGCCAGAACTCCAAGGCTTATAAATATTGCATACCTGGACCATTTTACCCATGTTCTAAACTGCCAGAATCTCTGCTCAAGACGCTGCATG
Organism: Christensenellaceae bacterium; assembly: GCA_963677605.2. Classification (GTDB taxonomy): domain Bacteria; phylum Bacillota; class Clostridia; order Christensenellales; family UMGS416; genus JAGLOK01. The sequence continues at coordinate 231,577 of CAXXDX010000007.1, forward strand.
ATATCATCTGTAGGAAAGTATGCTTTCAGCATTTCAGAGAAAGAGTTTGTTCCGCCTGTAAAGCTTGAAACAACTGTTATGTTATTTGTGTAGATGGATTTTAGTAAAAGCGAATACTGGGAAACATAGTATTCTTTTTCATCTTCGGATATTTCACCCGAAGTGATTTTTGATTCAGCTATAGCAGTTGTAATTCCCGAACTTGTTATTTCAGCATCAAAGTCATTTAGCCATGTATTGAAAGGAAATTCAGCATCTCCCTTGTCGTATAAAACGTAGCTTATTATACCGCTAAAAACATTTCCCAACTGCTCATCAAACTTTTCTTTTGAGAATACATTTTCAGATACGGAATATACATCGTCTTTCAAAGAGTCAGGTATTTCGCTGTTTGATGTAATGGAATTGTGAATGTCATTTAACATAATCATTCTTACATTGTCATAAAAGCCTGCTTTTGCAAGAGCGGTTTTGTAAAACCATGGATTAAGAAGAGATACGTTTATAACAGTAAAAACTTCTGCAACAAATCCAGCTGCAATGATAATTATAGTCAGAATAACAGTAAGCACAATTTTAAGTGTTTTCAAGTTGTTTTCCTCCGTATGATTTTCTTTTTATTTTTAATAGAAATTCCGTTTGTAATTTTTAAAAGCCTGTCTGAAGCTATACCGATTATTATACCACAAGGAACAGATATCATAGATAAAATCGGAAAATATAATATTATAAATCCTGTTGATGTAAACAGCATTGCTATGATCATCTGTCCTATATTATGAAACAAAGAGCCTATAACCGAAACTCCTATTACGCCAACTTTGTTTTTGAGACAGGTTTTTATTATTGCCATAGACGACAATGATAAAAGACTTCCGGCAAGGGAAAAGAATATCCCGGTGGGTGCTCCTGCAAAAATCGGACCGAGAATTGATTTTATCAAAGCGATTATTGCGGCATACTGCCATCCGAATGCATACAAAGCATATATTATAAATATGTTGCTTATGCCAAGACGTGCTCCTGATATAGTTGGAATGAGAGGAGGAAGGCTGCTTTCGATAAAGTAGCTTATAAGACAAAGTGCAGCAAGCAGCGATATATAAGTTGATTTTCGCAGAGACAGCTTCATGTCAATTACCTCCTTCCGGTATAGTATCTATCCTAATTACCAGATGATGAGGAGCGCATATAATCATAGAGCCGGGTCTGGAAATTGATTTAGTTGATACACATGAACCTGTGTGACAGTCCGACTCGCTTATAAAAGCCATGCCTTCGGATATTATGAGCTTGTTATATCCGTACTGTGTATCAATATCAACTTCAGTATATTCATCTTCAAAAGAGTAGGATTCTATTTTTTCATTATCAATATATACGCTGACAACAGGCTGTCCTTCAAAAGGAATAAGATAAACAGCAAGCATAAGAATTAATGACAAGGCGAGAAAAGCCGCGATGATTATTATGTCAGTTTTTTTTATCAATAAAATCTCCGTCAATATTTTTTCACGAAAAGTATATCAGACAAATTATAATATAACAATTAATAATATATAAACAAAATTTAATGAAAATGTTTCACGTGAAACATTATAAAAAATATTTTACTTCAAATCATCTTGTTTCACGTGAAACAAATATGTATAATGAGTTGGTGAAAAATACATAAATTACAGAGGTATTATTTTGGGAAAAGTAATTGCAGTCGCCAACCAGAAAGGCGGCGTTGGTAAAACAACAACCACAGTGAACTTGGGTTCATGCATTGCGACAATAGGGAAAAAAGTTCTTCTGATTGACCTTGATCCGCAGAGCAACTGCTCCAGCGGTTTGGGAATCGACTTCAGAAATCTTCCGTATTCAAGCTATGATGTTCTTATAAACGAAAGAGAAATCACAAATTCAATACATAAAACTATGATTGATTCTCTTGACATTCTCCCCAGTAGCGTGGACTTGGCTGCAGCTGAAGTGGAGCTTGTAAACGAGATGGCAAGGGAAGTGCGCCTTAAAAACGCAGTTGAAAAAGTTCGCGATGAATATGACTATATATTTATAGACTGTCCGCCGTCGCTCGGCCTTATTACTTTAAATGCTATGACAGCAGCGGATTCCGTTCTTATACCAATACAATGCGAATACTACGCAATGGAAGGTTTGTCGCAGCTTTTAAACACAGTTAAAAGAGTCAGAAGATCATTAAACACAGACCTTCAGATAGAAGGTGTTGTACTTACAATGTACGACTCGCGCACAAATCTTTCCGAGCAGGTAAGCTCCGACATAAAGAAACATTTCACAGACAAAGTATATAAATCAGTTATACCCAGAAATGTACGCCTGAGCGAATCTCCAAGCTTTGGACTTCCGATTACGCTATATGATCCCGGCTGCGTAGGTGCAAAAGCATATCACAGCCTTGCAAACGAGTTTCTTGCAAACAACGAAATACTTTAAAGGTGGCTTAAATGGCTATACAGAAAAAAGGACTGGGAAGAGGGCTTGACGCACTTTTTGACAGTGAGGAAGAAATAAAAAAATCAGCAGGGGATACGGTCTATTCCATTTCAATACTGGATATTGATCCAAACCCCGACCAGCCCAGAAAAAAGTTTGATAAGAACGCACTTGATGAACTGTCCGCTTCCATTACCGAGCATGGCGTGCTACAACCCATTCTGGTGGTTAAAAACGGCGTTAGGTATATGATAGTTGCAGGAGAGCGCAGATGGCGCGCAGCGCGTCTTGCGGGCCTTAAAATGATACCTGCGCTGGTCAGTGAGTTCACAAAGAAAAACATCGCGGAAATTGCGTTGATTGAAAACCTTCAGAGGGACGATTTAAACCCGATTGAGACTGCACGCGGAATAAAGCAGCTGATGGATGAGCACAAGATGACTCAGGAAACTGTTTCCCAGCAGCTGGGAAAAAGCCGCAGCGCTATAGCAAACACGCTTAGACTTTTGACACTTCCTGATTATATTATCGATTATGTTGAAAGCGATGACCTGTCAGCAGGCCATGCAAGAGCTCTTATTACATGCACAAATGAGACTGATCAGAAGTCGATTGTAAATAAAATAATCTCACAGGGACTGTCGGTTCGCGAAACAGAGGACATGGTTAAAACATATGAATCGTTTTCATCCATGCCTAAAGTTAAGGAAAACAAGGAAACGCCTGCAGAGTTTAAGGAGTTCAAACGATTGCTGCAAAAAGGCCTTGGTACAAAAGTTTCTATAAAAGGGGACATGCAAAAAGGTCAGATAACCATCAAATACTTTAATCGCGAGGATTTGGAGAGGCTATATTCCATAGCTGAAAAGCTGAACGAGAAATAAAATCATAAAATTAAAGCATCCGCAACGATTGTGCGGATGCTTTTTTATATTTTATCTATCTGATAATAAACAACTTCAGTATTATAAAAGTTCTTAATCCCTATATATTTCATACCTATTTTTTGCATTACTCTGGCAGATGCTTTGTTTTTCTGCATGGCTACCGCAGCAATTGACGAAAGATTTAATGTGTTGAATCCATATCCTGTGAGTGCCTTTGACGCTTCTGTGGCATATCCTTTACCCCAGTATTTCTTTAGATATCGGTATCCTATCTCAATAATATTGGTATTGTCCAAGTCTTTTATTGTAGTCCACCCGATGAAGTCATCGTTTTCTTTTATAACTGTTGCCCATATTCCCATTCCGGGATGTTCAGTATAATATTTTTTACATTTTAAAATAAAGTTTGAGCATTCTTCAAATGTTATTTCAGTGTCTTTTTTTGACGAAATATATTTCATTACATCAGGATCGTTGTGGAGTTTGTGTATATGTTTTGTGTCACTATCCGTTAATTCTCTGAGATACAGTCTATCGGTTTCAAGAACTATTTTCATCTTATACCTCCGGCGTATATTTTTCAGCAGTCAATTCTATCACAGTTTTATAAATAGTAAAAAAAATCACAGTATTAATTATTGATTTTATAATGTATTTGGTGTATATTTATTATCCGTATGGAGAGATGACAGAGCTGGCCGAATGTGCATGACTCGAAATCATGTGTACCCCCGGGTACCCAGGGTTCGAATCCCTGTCTCTCCGCCACGTCGGGACGAACTCCGTTCCTCTCTAAAATTCCATCTGCAAAAGCAGGTGGAGTTTTTTCGTTTACACTCCATTGTCCCTCCTTATCCCCTTCAAAGCTGCGCTTTGCGGGGACCCCTTTTTAGATTTATCGTAAAAAACACTTTGCATTTATTAGCGCGACAATAGTTTTTGTAAAACAAAAACTATGAAAGCGAGTTTTAGAATACATCTTTATTCTTCCTATTTTTATTAATGCCTCATTTTATGGGCGCTTTTTTATTGGCGAAGAATAGGGTGAGAACGTGTCTGAGTGTTTTGTGAAGCGAAACACGGGGCGAGGAACCAAAGTCGGCCGGCGAATCCCTGTCTCTCCGCCCAAGAGTTTTGGTATACTTTTTCATATTTCATAGATATGTTTTTTATATGTTTGAAACATTATGTTGTAAACAGAATTTGAATTTACCAATGAGACTTACATAAAATATTAGTCTATACAGTATTTGTGATATAATTATATCATTACAATAAATTAGTCGATAAAACCAAACAAATAACAATATCATTATCATAAAAACTACATAAACTTATAAGTCGTAATAAAAACAGTTAAAAGTACAGTCTTTAGACAAAAGAGGGTATTATGACAAGTAAAAAAAGTATAATTATTAAATATGCTGTTGTAGGTATAATATTTGGGTTAATGTTTCCTTTTGGAGCATATATATTTGAGATGGTTCTTAACGATATTCCAATAAAGTTAAAACTAATCGGAATGCTGCATCAGTCAAATAAATTATTGTATATGATTGATTCTGCTCCGTTATTTCTGGGATTGTTTGCTATGTACGGGGGAATACTGAAATACAGATCCGACAAAATGAATGAAGCAAACAAAAAAGAGCTAAAGGAATCTTTTGAGGGACAGGTTGAAACTCATAAAATTACGCTGGAGCTTGTGGACTTCATTATGGATACTGTAGAGAAGTTGGTTGAAAATATTAATGCAATCTCGAATGAATCCAAAAATGTAATGAATTTAGTGGACTCAACCGTTCAGCACATGAGCGAATCGGACAAGGTTATAACCAGCAGCTATGAAGAAGCCATAGAAATAAAAAGGATTATTGCAGGCAATTCAGAAAACGCAGAGAAACTCACAAAAAACTCACGTGATATTATGAATATTATTACTGTTATGAACAGTGTTTTCAGAAAAATCAATTTATTGTCTCTCAATGCGTCTGTTGAAGCTGCAAAAGCAGGGGAAACAGGAGTAGGTTTCAATGTTATAGCTCAGGATATAACACTTATGGCCAGGGAAACAAAATCATCAGTGGAAAATATACAGCACCAAACCCAAGACAATATCGCATTAACAAAAAGCAACTACGAATATTTTCAGCAAATACAACAAAATATTGAGCTGTTTTCGGAAAACACACAAAAGATGCATTTGGAATTAAAGCGGGTAGTAGAGGAGATGTCAAAAGTAAAAAACAGCACTGAAAACATAACTGACAAAATAAAAGCATTTAACAGCTCGCTTACAAATCTTGAGGAGAAACTGCATAATGTGACGAAAAACACAGAGATGAATAATTAATGGTTTTTGCTCGAATTATCAACATTTTGCGTATAAATTGTGCATAAATTAAACGAAATCATTAAAAAAGACGATAGTTGATTCTATCGTCTTTCTTTGTTATCTTTTTAAACTTTTATCTTATATACTCCTGAAAGATTGCCTTGGCTGTCTTCTATCACAACTATTACATAACCCGAAAAGCTCATTTTACCGCCCGGAGGGCCGTCTCCGTTTCCGCCCATATCAAGGTAAGATTCAAGGTTTATTGTGTGGCTGTACTCGGCAAGAGGAGAGGCTATTTTAAACGACTCGAATATTACTGTGTAATCCGAGCTGCCCGAGCCTGCGCTTATGCCGTTTTTAACATTTTCGGAGGTAGTGTCTCTGCCTCCCACGTCATCGCTTTCAACCAAAATATATGCTGTTCCGGATGTATAGGATGAAATAGTTACAGTAACATTCATTCCTGATGCAAAAGCAGTTGGATATCCGCTTAATGCGAATCCTTCAGGATTTTCATCAGTAGCATTATCTTCTTTGGCATCAGATTTTTCGCTGTTGTTGTTGTCTTGTCCCGAATTATCAGCATTTTCATCTGCAGCAGCTCTTTTTGGCAGTGTATACTGTACATCGCCGATTTTAACATCAGCTACGCCTGTTTCGCTGCCGATTTTGTCAACATCATCGGGCAGGCTGCAGTATTCTGCATTTATCCATGCTTCGATTATAGTTCCGCCGTGAACGGATACCGATTCGCCGTTGCATGAATAAAAATACATCTTTGAGCTTTCAATCATATTAATGTTTGTAAGCCTTGCCTTTTTAAGAACAGTCATAAGGCTGACATTTCCGTCAATTGTAACATCCGCTGTGGATTCAATGCTGACTTCCGGAAATTCCCCTTTAAGAAGAGCACTTACTGCATTTTCGGTATCGCTGCTGTTTATGGTAACAGATTTTATCTTGTCGCCTTCCGAATGCACCTTGCAGTCGGATGCAATCTGTATGCCTTCTATTGATGTATTCATGTCCAAAACCACTTTGGGATTTGTTTTGCTCTGAATAATCAAGTCTTTGCCTGAAACATTGATGAAATATCCGGAGTTTTCGCCTCCGCCGTTTACATAAACTGTTCCGTCTACAGTTACATTTTCAAGATAAAATTCGCCGTCTCCAACTGAATCATCTATATATAAATCGCCTTCCACATGAAAATCTTTCAGCCTGAAGCCGTCTTTAATTATGTGAATGTCGCCTCCGTCCGTTAAATACTCCGGTTCGGCTGTTGCGGTAGGAATCGGTGTTTGCGTTGCCGTTAATTCGAGTGCTTCTGTGCTGTTTTGCGTATTGCTGCATGATGCAAAAGACAATATAAAGACTAAAACAGTTACAATAATCAGTGTTTTTCTCATTTTCACTTCCTTTTTTAGATTAAACTAATTTTGTTATATCGGGAACAGCATCGTTTTTGTCCCAAATTCTGTTTATATAATAACATACTCTGCAACCGTTCATCTCAAGCTGTCTGTCAAATATTCCGTCGGGTGAAAGTTTTCTCATAAGGCAGAAGCATGCGCGGCCTCCGTTTATTTGGAGATGTTTTTCAAAACCTGCCGCTTTTAAAGGCTCTGTAAGTATGCTCATATCGGGGCTTCGTCTTGCACGCACGTGCTTACCGTCTTTTGTACTGATGGAAGCTATTCTGTCTTCATACGGAACATAATATTCCTCGCCTTCGTTTTCATGTCCCTCCAGTATATATTTGAGCGTTTTGTAATATCTGTCTATAAAGTCCGCATCATGGATTCCGTTTCCTGCACATAACAGATCATAGGAATCTCTGTATTTCATCCATTTTTTAACATTGCGATATGATCTTTCAACAGATATCCTGCTGTCAAAGAAATTACCGTTCACTTCATCTCCGCAAAAAAGGATTCTCTGTTTGCGGTCAAGAAACTGAAGTGAGCCGATACAGTGCTCTTCCACGTTCAAAACCTCAAGTTCGCGTCCTTTAAGATTAATTACATCGCCGTCTTCTATAAAAACGACAGGATAATCGTCCGGAAAATCCATTCCTGCGAAATTTCCGAATGCCATGCATCTGCCTTCATATGATTTTTGGGACATATATACAACATCAAACAGGTAGTTGTTCATCGTATGGTCAAAATGATTGTGTGTGTTAAGCAGACGATACAGCGGTTTGTCGCTTAATGTCTGGCAAAATTCACGTATGTTTCCCGCGCCCATCCCGCTGTCAATTGCGATGAGCTCATCGTCGCCTTCAAGAACATAGGTATAATCGCCGTCGCTCAGCACCTGCCATGTGCCCGGTGCGATTTTTTTTGCCTTAAAATATGGCTCGCTCATCGGCTGGATATTTCCTTCTTCATCTTCAACCAAAATATCTTGAAATTTTGATAAATCCAGGGGTTTCATGCCTTTTTTCCACTTCATATTATTTCTCCTTACTAATATTTATTTACATAATATACCATTAAATTAGTTCAATATAACATTTCTTCCGGTCCGTAGCCTTCAGGAAGCGGTTCTTCTTCCAAAAATTTAAAGGCATCATCTCTTAGCACAGGCAATAGTGCTTCATACGGAATAACATCAAACTCACATTCGTAACTGTTTGCTCCAAACCACTTTCCTTCTTTTGCCGTTAAGTTCATGCCGCGCGCAAACTTTGTCATGTTCGAGCAGTCGTGCACAGCGATGTTCCAGTTTTCATCCGCAGCCATTTTCATTAATGCGAATGTTATTTCGCGGCTCCAGATTGGTGAAATATATCCGTGGCGCGTCATATACATGTTTTCGCCCAGATAGTTTCCGATATTGTTGGGGTTTAAGTGAAGCTCCGCACAGTTGATAAAATCCAGCCCAGTATTTAGAATAGCTTCTTTCTTTTTGATAAACGATTTATAAAACTCAGGCGTCATGGGTGTCTCAATACCCACGCTTTTAATGTATTTTTTTGCAATAGCGATGTTTTCTATGACTTTGTCCGAGCAGTTTGAGGCTCCAAGATTAAAGCGTATCTCGTCAAGGCCGGCTTCGCCGAGCTCGCGCAGCGACTTTGCCACAGCCAGCGTTCCGTTTGTGTATAAATGCTGGTGAATGCCGGCAGCGCTTAGCTTTTCAATTACAGGATAATATTTTTCTATCTCCATAAAAGGCTCAAGGTACACATATGAAATGCCGGTCGGTTTGTTTTGAATGGATAAAAGCAGGTCAATATCCTCTGACTTATACTTTGTTCCGCCAATTTCCCACATTCCTTCGCCGACAGGAGGAATATCGTCCAGCTCGCCGTAGTTATAGCAGAACTTGCAGTTAAGATTGCATTTGTTGGTTTTTCGGATAGCACTCAAACCTGTTCCGAGAAGACAGGATCTGCAGCCGTCTGAAAACTTTTCATCATCGCCGACATAATATGTTCTTCCCTGAAGTGATTTAAGCCCGGTAATTTGGGATAATAGTGATTTATGTCTGGCATCTACAGCGTTTTCAATCTGCGATAAAACAGAATATATGATTTCCTGCTGGTTTGGCGTTAATTCCTCGTCCTCGGGAAGCATAGAAAAAAACTCAAACCATTTTACTGCATCCGCTTTTGATATCTTCATAATATGTCCGCCTTTATTGTTGCTGATTATAAATTATAATACCAAATCTGCTTTTTTGCATAAAAATATCCAAATATATAATAACTGTGCATAATATTGTGATAGCTTTAATGACTGGCAATGATTTTATTTAAGTTGTATAATTTAAATAATAATTTCATTATATAAGCGGTTGGATAAATTTTATGAGAAATCTGTATAAAAGTTTTTCAAAATTTTTAATAAAAATAAAGCTTGCTGTGCCGAAAAAGTACATGCATGAGTTTAGAAGAGAAACAACAAAAGAAAACTTAAACAGAGTATCTATAATAGGAACAGTACTTTTAATAATTGAGTGCGTTTTGTATTTTTTCCTTCCAAACATGCTAAACACCAAGCCGACGATAATGGTGTTTCTTATCTTTTTAGTAATTGTGCTGCCTCTTATATGGTATGCAAGGATTAAAAGCGAAACGGTAAATCTAAAGTTTGCCAACCTGATACAGTATATATTTGCTGCAGGGTGTATGGCTTTTGGTATATATGTTGCAGTGTCAGTGTACAATGAGGCGGATTTTATACACCTTTACATTTTGATGGTGTTTTCGGTTGCTGTATTTTTTGTAATGCGTCCATATAAAAGCTTAATTCTTTTTACATCGGGATATCTGCTGTTTGTTGTGTTGTTTCCACACTATGTTATAGATTCTGAGATAAGGTTCGTTGTTGATGTAAATCTCTTGGCTTCAAATGTTGTAGCCTGGCTTATGAGCATAATACTGCTTCGCGCAAAGGTCTCTCTGTTTTTAAACAAAAAGGCTCTGCACAAGAAAAATCTGCAGCTTATTGATCTAAACAAAAAAGATTCCATGACGGGTCTGTTTAATCATGAGTTTTCCTTTTCGCTTCTTAAAGATGAGATGCTAAAAGCAAAAGAGCTGGAAGAGCCTATTTCGCTTATTATAATTGATATTGACGATTTTAAAAACATAAATGACAGCTACGGACATCTTACAGGCGACTATGTAATTAAAAACTTTGCCGATGTTCTTAAATTCACGGTCAGAAAGACAGATTTGGTGGGAAGATACGGCGGAGAAGAATTTATAATTATTATGCCGAATACGGATATAGACGAAGCAAGACATTTATCCGAGAGAATACAAAAAGCGACAGCTGAAAACCTTTACAATGATATAGCGTTTACTGTAAGCGGCGGAATAAGCACAAATTACGGCGAAGATATTGAAGAGTTTATTAGAATAACGGACAAAAAGCTGTATATAGCAAAAGAAGCGGGTAAAAACCGCTTCATATCTGAGCTTGATTAATATTTTATAATGTCTTTTGCCATTTTATCGCATCAATATAAAGCGATATGAATTCTTCCTGGTTAATATTGTTTTCCTTAAGGAATATGTCAATCTTATTCCAGTTGCCTTTTTCATACTCAACAACAGCATCAAGTGCCTTTTTAATTTCTGTAGGCTCACCCAAAAGCGATTTGCAAACCATATCGCCCAAAGGCAGGCGGCTTACGATGTTTTCCATTGTGTCATTAAGAAGCACATCAATTGAGGAAAACAAGCCTGTTATAAAGTAGTTGCTTTCCTGAGATCTTTTTTTAACGATAATTGAAATCATTGAAAGCATTTTGCCGCGCACGATGGATGTTTTTATAAGCTCCGAGTTTTCCGGAGATTTTATACCGCGCAGAAGCAATATGTTTATCCAGCGTATAAGTTCATTGCGTCCGATCTGCAAAAGGGCAAGGCGCAGAGAATCAGTGTGATATTTGACTCCGTAATAAGCGGAATTTACCATTCTTAAAAGTTTATACGAAAGTTCGACGTCTCTTTCAAAAGCGGTTGTTATGTCGTTAAAATCTGGCTCCGGTTTGTGAAGTTCGTTTAAGATAAACACGAGGTTTTCTGAGAAAACGCCTATGGATTTTGATTTGACTTTAACCGGCTTGCTGTAGAATGTTCCTTGAAAAAGCTTAAATCCTAAGTTTTGCGCTTCTTTGAATCCATCCCGTGTTTCCACATTTTTGGCAAGAAAAACAAGCCTTCCGCCCCGTTCTTTGATAATCTTTTTATATTTATCTTTGTCAAGAGGGTAATAGTCAACCTTTGCGATATCAACGTATTTTGCAATTTCCTGATATCGGTCAGGGTTTTTAATGTCATAATCGTCAATAGCTATAATGTATCCTGAGTCTTTTAGCTTTGCCAGCTCCTCAAGAACGCCTTCGTCCGCATTCATGTCGCCGGATATTTCAACGATAGTCTTTTTACTGGGAAACAAAAGAGGGGCCTGTCCCACAAGAAGGTTATCTGTAAATTTGATAAAACCCAGTGCGGAGTCAGTCAGGCTGTCGAATTCGACAAGCAGCATGTTGTCCACAAGGGATGCAACCTCTTTGTCGTCTTCTTCAATATTGTTTTGAAACGTATAATCATCATGATAAAAAAGTTTATAACCGAATATTTTCATATCTTTGTCGAAAATCGGTTGTCTTGCAATATACATGTCGCTCATAAAATGCTCTCCCCAGTAGTTAGTATAATAATACCCAATTAGTCAGATCTCAAAACAGCTGACAAAAAGATTTTAGCAAATAATTTTTATATCTCATAAGTATTCTAAAATTATTATACACTAAAAATGAAATTCTTAGAAATAGAATATATTTAGATATTTTACTTAATATATTTTTTTGACGCTTAAAATGTTTTATGTTGCATGCAAAAAAAAGAAGTTATATAATTTTTTTTATGTGCAGCAAGAAAAAAGAAAATAACACAGTAACGATAGGCATTCCGAAAGCTCTTATGTATTTTAAATACTCTCAGCTTTGGGAGACATATTTTTATCTGCTCGGTTTGAATGTTGTTGTTAGCCCTGACACAAACAAAGAAATTCTTGCAAAGGGAACCAACCTCGCGGTGGATGAAACGTGCCTGCCGTCTAAAATATACTTGGGGCATGTCGATTGGCTGAGGGATAAGTGCGACTATATATTGGTTCCGCGCATTTCAAGCTTTGGGAAGTGGGGAACTGTGTGCACAAAGCATCAGGCAATATATGATGTTGTGATAAACACTTTCAGGGAAGAAGGAATCAGCCTTCTTCATTATAATATTGAAAGCGAAAACATAGAATCCGAACTTGCTGCGTTTTTAAAGATAGGAACTAGCCTTGGTATAAAGAGAAGGCAGTGCGCCGTTGCTTACTGGAATGCTAAACAGACGCAGAAGGCATATGACATAGTGGAATATAAGGCTCAGCAGCAGCTGCTGCAAGAAGACAAACTAAAAATACTTGTTATTGCCCATAAATACAATCTATATGACCGCTATATCGGCGAGCCTATCATAAGGACGCTTAATGAGCTGGGAACTGTGCCTATTGACGGAAGCATAGTGGACAGGAAAACAGCCACACAAAAAGCAAACGAACTGAGCAAGACACTTCCGTGGGCGATGAACAAGGAGCTTGTCGGTGCTATAGCGGAATATCAGGAGCATGTTGACGGAATTATCCTTCTTTCAAGTTTTCCGTGCGGGCCGGATTCCATGGTAAATGAAATTGTAATCCGCAGGCTAAACACCAAGCCCATTATAAGCCTCATACTAGACGGTCAGGAGGGAAGCGCTGGAATAGAAACGAGACTTGAAAGCTTTGTGGACATCATAAAATTTCGCAAGGGGAGGGAAAATGGACAAAATTAGAGCAACATTCCCTCATCTGGGAAGCTATTTTCTGCCTATTGAAGTTCTTTTTACAAAAGGGCTTGATGTTGAATACATCACCCCACCGCCGATTACCAGCAAAACGCTGGATATAGGCAGCAAGAACAGCCCGGACTTTGTATGTTCCCCGTTTAAGTTTAACCTTGGAAACTATATCGAGTCTATCGAAGCGGGAGCAAATACACTGCTGCAGGTGGGCGGCGCATGCAGACTGCAGTATTACGGCGAGCTTCATGAGCAGCTTTTGCGTGACATGGGTTATGATTTTCAGTTTATAAACCTTGCCGGAATAAAGCTTAAAAAACCACAGACGCTGTACACACCGTTTAAAAAGATAAATCCCAATCTATCGGTATCAAGGGTTGTTAACGTTATGACGGTTGTGGTCAAAATGGCGAAGTTTATCGATGAAACCGAAGATTTTATACGAAAAAACATCGGTTTTGAAAAATATAAAGGTTCTTTTAACAGCATGCATACAAAAATGTTTGAAGAGCTTAAAACAGTCAGTACCCATAAGCAGCTAAACGAAGTGTGTATAAAATATGAAAAGATGTTTAAAAGCATCCCTGTAGACAAGCCCAAAAAGCCTCTTCAGGTGGGCATTCTCGGTGAGTATTATACAATCATGGAGCCGTTCAGCAATCACTTTATAGAAAAAGAGCTTGCAAAGATGGGTATAGTTGTTGACCGCTGGATGAATATCAGCAATTCGCTTATTTCAAACAACAACAAAGAAGCGAGAAAGCATATCGCAAAATACGCCTCATATGACATGGGTGCGACTTGCATGCAGACAATCGACTGCGCGCTTAACTGGGCAAAGAAAAAATATGACGGCATAATACATGTGAAATCATTCGGCTGCACGCCGGAAACTGATGCAATCCCCGTGTTGCAAAACATCAGCCGCGACTATAAGATACCAATTTTGTATTTCAGCTTTGACACGCAGACAAGCGAGACGGGAATCCGCACGAGGCTTGAAGCGTTCCACGATATGATACTTATGAGAAAGGACAGCAAATGACGAAAAAAGCATATTTAGGCCTTGATATAGGATCTATTTCCACAAAAGGCACTATAATTGATGAAGAAAACAACATACTGTCCAGCGAATATATATGGACAAAGGCCGATCCTATCGGTGCTGTAAAAGAGCTACTTCCGATACTTCAGAGTAAACTGGATGAAAAAGACTACTCTGTGGTTTCGGTGGGCGTTACCGGAAGTGCGAGAAAACTGGTCGGAACCATTACAGGAGCATCGGTTGTAAAAAACGAGATAACCGCGCACGCCATAGGCACGATGTCGCTTTATCCGGATGTGCGTACGATTTTTGAGATCGGCGGGCAGGATTCAAAGATAATTCTAATTGAAAACGGCTTTGTGGTGGACTATGCGATGAATACGCTGTGCGCTGCAGGAACGGGTTCATTTCTTACCAGCCAAGCGTCGAGGCTTGGCATCGCTGTCGAGGATTTCGGCGGAATTGCACTGACATCCAAAAAGCCGACAAGGATAGCTGCGCGTTGCACTGTGTTTGCTGAAAGCGACCTTATCCACAAGGCGCAGATAGGCCACAAAAAGGAAGACATAATCGCAGGGCTTTGTCAGGCTGTTGTGACCAACTATCTAAATAACGTCGGAAAAGGCAAAAAAATTGAACCGCCGATTGTTTTTCAGGGCGGCGTAAGCAAAAACATCGGAGTAATAAAAGCTTTTGAGGAAACTGTCGGTCAGGAAGTAACGGTGGATGAAAACAGCCACCTTATCGGCGCTTTGGGATGCGCAATACTTGCGCGGGAGTCGGGCTTTGAAAAAAAGTTTGACTTTAACATATCAGAGATAGAGTTTGTTACCCGAGGAGTCGAGTGCAAAAGGTGCGCAAACAACTGCGAGATTATCTGCGTTTATCGGGAAGAAACGCTGATTGACGCTTGGGGAAACAAGTGCGACAGGGGAGCTGTAAAGGTCAGTTAATCCTTGCAGCTATGATAAAAACAGCCGTATCCAAAAATGGTGCGGTTTTTCTTTTATTCAAAATCCTGATTAAATCAATCAGGTATTGACTATTGGTAAATAGAGGTATATAATTAATTATAACGGCGTTTTTGCCGAATACAACTAAGGAGAGTAATATGGCAAAGTATCTTGAAGTTTATAAGTGCGAACTGTGCGGGAATATTGTAGAAGTTTTTGAAGGACAGGCGGGAACATTGGTGTGCTGCGGACAGGACATGACACTGCTTGAGGAAAAAACAGCAGATGTGGCAACTGAAAAGCATGTTCCGTATATTGAGGAAACTGACAGCGGATATAAAGTAAAAGTTGGCAAGGAAGTAAATCATCCTATGGCAGACGAGCATTATATCCAGTGGATTGAGCTTGTTGTCGGCGCAAAAGTATATCGTCAGATGTTATCACCCGGTGACGCACCTGAAGCAACTTTCTGTGTAGAAAAAGCGGATGGTGTTTTCGCACGTGAGTATTGTAATCTTCACGGGCTGTGGAAAGGCTGATTTAGATTTTAGATTGTTGTTTAAAAAGGCACAGAGATGTGCCTTTTTTCTTATTCTTTGCTAGTTACTTTTTCTTTCTTTTTCTTTAAATTATAAAGCTGTTTAAAATAAACTATTATGAATATTATTCCGATAACTGCAGGAAGCCATATGGCAAATCTGATTTTAAAAGGAATTTGTTCAATCCAAATATACGAATAGCCTAGTGTTGTCTTTGTGTCTGTAAAGATGTTTGTATTGAAAAACAGACGTGATAGAATTACAAAGAATTGTGATATATAGATTGATATAATTCCAAAATATAAATTTTTTTTCATAACTCACTCCGTGTATTATTATAGCATATATGGAAATTATAACTATATGCAAAGCGATTTGATTTTTTGGCGTTTTATTAGTTTATTAATTTATGCATATGTTATTGCTGAGAGATTATATTATTGCTTTTTTAATTAATTGACCACCCTGAGCGCCTTATTGTTTTATGTTTTCTGCAATTTCTTGCGGATATACCTTCGCCGTTTTAACTTTCCTAATCTAGTTTACTATGCCACGGCTCGGCGTCTTTGCTGGGGCTGCGCCCCAGTGCCCCATTTCGCCTGTCGGCGTGAAATGAAAACTACGCTATTCCACAAAAGTTTTATTAAACCGTAAGTTAAGCTAAAGAAATAAAGTTAAACTATTACGTAGCGAAAAGACACACTTTGTTTAGGGGTTGTGAGCCTCGATAGTCGCACGATGACACAGGGAACAAGCTCCTTTGTCATCATTGCTATACAGGTAAGAGGTAATTCTAAATGTCACACGTAATTTTCGAGAAAATTACTTTACGCCTGTCGGGGAGTGGTTTTGCAAAGGTTTTGGTACAAAACCTAATAACGCTACACACTGGAAAAAGCAAACCTACTATTATCAGTAAGTCTCTTTATACCTCAACTTACTTTGTCTCACAAAGTAGGGCCGAGTGGCAGCGTACCCAAGGCAAAGAAAAATGCCAAGCAGCGATTTGCGAAGCAGAGAACTTTGTCATACTGCATTTTATCCAACTATCTACCCCGAACGCTTTCTTACTTTGGATTTTTAGCGAACTATGCAGAAGCTGGGATTCTTTTTTATTTTTTTCGGCGGCATCGCTTCGCTCCTCCGCACTTTTAATCTAGTTTCAGCACCGCAGTGCGTTCCACTAAAATTTGCAAAAAGAAGTGCAGACCCTTGAGCCAGTTTGCAAAAGCAGTCGGTTAGAAAGAAAGCGGCTCACGGCGTCTGCGTCTTTTGGCTACTTTTTTAAAAAAGTAGCGCCAAGCGGAGCGTACCCAAGGCAAAGAAAATTAGCTAAACAACGATTTGCTGAGCAGAGAACTTTGTCATACTGCATTTTATCCAACTATCTACCCCGAACGCTTTATTGCTTTATGTTTTTTGCAATTTCTTGCGGATATACCTTCGCCGTTTTAACTTTACTAATCTAGCTTACAATGTCACGGCTCGGCGTCTTTGCTGGGGCTGCGCCCCAGTGCCTCGTTTCGCCTGTCGGCGAATATTCAAATTTCAGCTTCGCAGTGCATAAGTTTTGAAACAAAACTTTACTCTGTTTATATTAAAAATATAATTTGAAGGCTAATATGAACTACAATAGTGCTTTAGCACTATGAGTGTTCATTTTATCAAATAGAATTGACCAAGTTATTGATAAAAGGTTCCCTCAGCGGAGCGTGATTCAGTAAAGATTATTACTCTGTTACGCTAAATTGCTGATTAAAATAATAAATTGCTACGGCGTTCCGTGTGCTTTGCTTGTTTAAAAGAATAATAAATTTGAAAATGTATTATTCTATTCATTCTAATTTACAACCCCCCTCCAAAGGACTAAAATATACATATACCTACAACAGGGGGCAAACTATGAAAAAACTAATAATCATATTGATTGCACTCACAATGCTTTTTGCCGGATGCACGGATAAAAGCGAAACTACCCCGACAGAAGAAGTGAAAATGGAAAAGCCGTCACCGACGGCGACTAAAGAAGAACAAACCAAAGAACCGGAGCAGGTCGGGGGATTTTCCGAGCTTTCCCGTTATATCGAAAAAATGGACCAAGCGACAGAGTTTATGGATGAAGGGATAGATAAATCGGGAGATATGAACCTTTCCATGGAATTTATCACTATAAAGATGTCCGCGGCTCAGCTGACCGGCGCGCTGTACGTTTACGAAAACTACGGAGAAAACTGGGACTCGGGAATAGTAACCGATAAAGATTATGACATCACAACTCAAACGACAGTCACGACAGAAAACGGCATAACCACCTATAAAAACATAGCGTATGGCTCAAAAGAGGCTCAAAATGAAGCGGTTGTAACCATAGTGGCATACAATCCGCAGCTTAACGTGGTGCAGATAATAACTAAAATCGAAGAGCCTGAGTCAAATGCTGTCTATCAGTTTTATATGGATGAAAACGATGCGATATATTATGTTTTCGCTGAAACGGCGGCAAACACGCTGTTTACCGATGTGATGTATTATGACGGAAGCTTTATCGGCATAGCAAAAGCATGGTTTGACGGAGAAGATGAGCTTACTCTGCCGTATGATCTGACCGAATCAAAGCCGTCATCATATGAAGAACTTCTGGTGTATGATTCATACAGAACAGAATTTACCTATGATGGTACTGATGCAGTGATAGAAAAGTTAATTATAAACGATTAATTTATAATATTGTTTTTATACTCATCCTTTAACTCCGGTATAATAGCCCCCACGCTTTCGCGCCAATAGCTAAGCAAATCTTGCAGCTTTTTGGCAAGTTCCGGTTCAGTATCAGCCAAATTGTTATCCTCGGAAATATCTTCACGCAAGTTATATAGCTCAATGCGTCCGTCTTCAAAAAACTCAATCAGCTTATAGTCGCCCATTCGTACGGATGAGCCGGGTGTTCCCCCCTGATTGCCGTAATGGGGATAGTGCCAGTAAACAGCTTCTCTATTAAGTTCACCGTTTTCAAAAAGCAGCGGCATAATGCTTTCACCGTCCGTGTGTTGGTGTGGGATTAACGGAAGGTTGGCCATTTCGAGTATTGTGGGATAAAAATCAGGGCTGGTTACAGGAATGTCGCAAACAGTACCGGCTTTTATTTTATCGCTCCATTTTACTATAAGCGGCTCGCGTACGCCGCCTTCATACATCCACCCTTTGCCTTCGGCAAGCGGTGCGTTGCAGGTGGGCGAGCCTTCTGCTGTTGCAAGACCTCCGTTGTCAGATGTGAAAAAGACTATTGTGTCTTTAGCTTCGCCTGACTGCTCAATTGTGTCAAGCAGCCTTCCTATGTTCCAGTCAAGGTTATATACCATAGCGGCATATTCTGCATCGGATTGCACAAGCCTTCTTATAACATGCAGGTGTTTTTTTTCATAATTCGGAAAGTTTTCGCCTATTTCAAACGTTTTTTGCTTATGAAGCTTCATTTTACGCGCTTTTTTGCGAAAATATCGGATATCCTTCTTTTTTGCCTGAATCGGAGTATGCACCGCATAATGTGACATATGAAGAAAATAAGGCTTGCCTTCTTTTCTGCTTTTAATTAGGTTTATTGCTTCATCCGTTATTCTGTCTGTTAAATATTCGCCCTTGGGACCGTCATTTAAATTTTCCAGATGATACGGAGAAAAATATCCATGTCTTGGATGTCCGCTGTGATTTCCCGCAATGTTTATATCAAATCCGTGTTTTTCCGGATAATATTCTTTTTCGCCCAAGTGCCATTTGCCCACATGCCATGTTGCATATCCGCCTTCTTTCATTGCGATTGCAAGGCTCTTTTCTTCTATCGGCAAATGGTCGATATAAGGAACTTCCAGAAGCTTTCCGCTGGAGTGTGCGCCTATCCAGTCGGTAACACCAACGTTTGTCGGATATTTTCCGCTTAATATGCTGGCTCTGGTCGGCGAGCATACAGGGCAAGCAGCATATGCATCGGTAAAAAGCATGCCTTCTTTTGCAAGCCTGTCGATATTCGGAGTTTCGTAAAACCTGCTGCCATAGCAGGAAAGATCCTTCCATCCCATGTCATCAATAAGAATAAACACTATGTTCGGTCTTTTTTGATTAATACCAGTCATTACAATCTCCGGTCAGATTATGAATATAATATGATCTATTATCCGAACTTGAACACCTTGTTGATAGTTTCAATGACTTCCCATGTGCACGACATTTTTGCAGGGAAAGTAACCAGCATGCCTCCTGTGATGGTAACGGGATCGCCTCCTTCGGGAGTCACGATAACTTTTCCGTTAAAGACATATGCCGTTTCTCTGTCGTCGTAAAACCAATCGAACTTTGAAGGCTCAGATGACCACGGCTCCCATGAATCTATACCCAGCTTCTTAGCTTCTTCAAGGCTCATTTTTTTGATTAAAATTTCCATAATATTCCTCCAAAACGGTATATTTCAAACATATCATGAAAAATGATTGTTGTAAATCATGTATGCCGATGTATACAAAAAAAAGAAGCTTTGTTACCAAAACTTCTTTTAAATTCTACTTATTGTCCATAATATATCCGTATTTATCAAAGAAAAACTTCATTCTTCGGTTTATTTTTTTGATGTTTTTTTCTGAGATTTGATGCTTGTTTGTTTTGTAGCTTTTCTGTGAATCAATATAGTCAAAAAGTATCTGTTTTGTTTCATCAAAGCCTTCTATTTCTAACTGTTTATATATCTTTTCGGTATATCCTTTTGCATCTGTAACAAAGTCTTCATACTTGATTTCAATCAAGTTTTCCTTTGGTATATTTTCTTTGGACTTTAGGAATTCTATGTATAGCTTTTCGTAAATATCAAGAACCACATCTTCAGCCTGGCTGTTTGTTTCATCATCGATATCTTCGAATGAAAAAATAGGAAATAAGGATTGGTACATACCGATTGTTGAAGGGAAGACTTTGTAGGGATTACGGTAAATGTGGATGAATTTAGCTTCAGGGTAAAGCTCTAGAAGCATGTTTATCCTGCATGTATTGTCGGGGCTTTTTAAAATGAGCTGTTTTCCCCGCGTATAGTATGTCATTTTTTTGACTATCTTTTCATATGCTGTGCGTATTCTTTTTTTGCGACGGTCATTGAGCTCATCATAGAAGGCAGATTTTGCAAAAAAACGCGCATTTTTAGGAAATGTCATCATGTGGATTATCGCGTAGCGTGTTAGGTTGCCCAGCGCAAATACTTCTTCTGCCGGCTCGGATTCTCCCATTTTCATATTGTCCATCGGTCGCTTTTGGGGAAGGATTGACGGATATAGCTTATGCAGAAGCTTTCCCAGTGTTATAAATACTGCGTGAGTATATGTTTGGTCAGCCTTGAAGTAGGCTTTATTCTTGTCTTGTGCGAGGATGTTTGTCAGGTAAGTTGTGCCGCTTCGCCAGTGACCAACGATAAAAATTGGCGGTTTTTCAACCTTGGTTTTTCTGATTCTTCCTGAATGAATCAACATTTCAAACCAGGCAATCGGTGTGAGAAGCAGGCTCATAAAAACCACAAAAGTAAGCTTTGGAAGCTTTGATGGTGACAAATCACGTCTGTTTTGCCAGATGAGCTTTATTAGCTCCAAAAAGTTGCAGCCCTGCAGATAATGCATCTGTGCTTGTTTTATTGTTGACATAAAAACCCCTCAATCATAAATATTGTTTTAATTTATCCATTATGTAGTCAGTTGCATCATCAATTGTTATATTGGTTGTGTCTATTTCTATTTCCGGTTTTTCTGGTTTTTCATACGGACTTGAGATGCCCGTAAAATTTGGTATTTCTCCGGATCGGGCTTTTTTATAAAGGCCTTTTACATCACGGCGCTCGCACTCTTCAAGTGGCGTTGACACATATACTTCCACAAAGCTGTCGCCTATCACATGTCTGGCGCTTTCCCTGTCCTTTTCATAGGGCGAGATAAACGATGTGATTGCGATAAGCCCCGCGTCGTTCATAAGCTTTGCCACTTCCGATATGCGGCGAATATTTTCCACACGATCTTCTTCTTTAAAGCCGAGGTTTTTGTTTAATCCGTGTCGGACGTTGTCTCCATCCAGCAAAATTGTGTGTTTGCCCAGAGAGAAAAGTCTTTTTTCCACTTCGTTTGCAAGTGTTGACTTTCCGGAGCCTGAGAGGCCTGTAAACCATAAAGTCATCGGTTTTTGATGCTTTTGGTTTGCGCGCAGCTCAGGAGTAATGTCTGTCTTGTGCCAGACGACATTTTCAGAGCGCCTCAATGTATGTTCAATCACTCCGCAGGCTGATGTCATATGGGTTACTCTGTCAATCAGGATAAACGAGCCTAAAGTTTTATCGTTTGCAAACTTATCGACTGTGATTTTTTCGCCTAAAACAATGTCAACATGTGCTATTTCGTTCTTTTCCAGCCTGTGAGCTGCGATGTGTTTTCCTGTGTTAATATCAGTTTTATACTTGATGTTCATAACCGATGCTGTTGTTGATTTTGTTGCACACTTTAAAATATAGTTACGTCCTTCAATTAGCTCGTGATTGTCCATCCACAATATTTGCGCTGTTATCATATCGGTTACTTCGGGAGTTTTGCCGCGAACCAAAACACATCCTCTTGAGATATCAACTTCTTCATTTGTGCAAATAGTTACCGGCTGCCCCGCAAAAGCTTTGTTCTCGTCTTTTAAATCTATTATGATTTTTGAAACGGTTGCTTGTTCCCCGCCGGGAAGAACCGTTATTTTGTCACCAATTGAAATTTCGCCTTTTTCCACCTGTCCCTGAAAGCCCCGGAAAGTGTGGTTTGGACGCGATACTCTCTGAACCGGTATTACAAATCCGTTATCCATTTTTGCTGTTGAAGTGTCAGCTTTTTCTAACAGCGAAAGAAGAGGAAGCTCTGTATACCATGGGGTGTTTATAGACAGAGTGGTAACATTGTCTCCTACAGTTGCACAAACGGGAATAGCGTGTACACTTTCAGGAGAATATGAGGAGATTAGTTTTAAAAATTCTCCTTTTATGTTTTCAAATTCTTCTTGGGAATAACCCACTAAATCCATTTTATTTACAGCAAGAACAAAATGCTTAATACCCATAAGCGCACAAATTCTAGCATGTCTTCTTGTCTGTGGAAGTATGCCTTTTGATGCATCGGCGAGTATCACTGCCAAATCCGCAAAGGAAGCGCCAACGGCCATGTTTCTAGTGTATTGTTCATGCCCTGGGCAATCGGCCACTATGAAAGAGCGTTTTTCCGTCGTAAAATATCTATATGCGACATCGATTGTGATTCCCTGCTCGCGCTCGGCCATTAGGCCATCCAATAAAAACGAATAATCAATTCCGCCTTCATTTGAGCCTATCTTGCTGTCCAGCTCTAATGCCTGCTTCTGATCTGCAAAAATAAGTTTTGAATCATAAAGCATATGGCCGATAAGCGTGGACTTTCCGTCATCTACTGAACCGCAGGTTATAAATTTTAAAAGAGAGTTCATTAGAAATAGCCCTCCCTTTTTCTTCGCTCCATACTGGCGGAGCTTTCGCTGTCGATAACTCTGGTTGTACGCTCTGAGGTTGTTGTTCCCAAAGTCTCAGTTATTATTTCGTCTAAAGTCGATGATGTAGACAGACACCCTCCTGTAAGAGGATAACATCCAAGGGTTCTGAAGCGAATGCTGTCTTTTTTAATTTCTTCGTTTTCATATATCGGCATTCTGTCATCGTCAATTAAAATGATATTTCCGTCTCTTTTTATATACTCTCTTTCTTTTGCAAAATAAAGCGGAACAATTTCGATTTTTTCGCGTTTTATATACTGCCAGATATCTTTTTCCGTCCAGTTTGAAAGCGGAAATACGCGTATGCTCTCGCCTTTGTTTATTGCAGTGTTATACAGCTTCCACATTTCTGGGCGCTGGTTTTTGGGATCCCATGCATGTTTTTCATTACGGAATGAAAATATGCGTTCCTTCGCGCGCGATTTTTCCTCATCGCGCCTGCCGCCGCCGAAAGCCGCGGTGAATCCGTATTTATCAAGCGCATCTTTGAGCGCCTGCGTTTTCATGATGTCGGTATAAGCTGCACCATGGTCAAATGGATTAATGCCCTTTTCAACACCGTCTTCGTTTGTGTAAACTAGCATCTCTATGCCAAGCTCTCTTGCCTTTCTGTCTCGGAATGATATCATTTCTTTGAACTTCCAGGTAGTGTCTATGTGCATAAACGGAAAAGGGGGTTTTTCCGGATAAAAAGCCTTTATTGCCAAATGCAGCATAACAGAGCTGTCTTTTCCTATGGAATAAAGCATTACAGGTTTGTCGCATTCTGCTGCGACTTCCCGCATTATGTATATTGCTTCAGCTTCTAAACTGTCTAGGTGTGTTGCTTTTTTCACTTTTTCTCCATGCTTTAAAATCTAGAAGAATTATATCATGTATTTTTTTTATAATTGTATACGTTTTGTAAAAGTTTGATGATCTAACTAATAACTATACTATGATTTGTGTTTGAACTACTATTATTCATTTTTATTAAGTTGTATAATTATTATATGAATGATTGAAAAGAGATGATGTTTATGTCGGAAATTATCAAGGTCTATAAACCAAAGGAGATGATGGAAGGCGCAGGAGTTGATGTTAACCGCGTATTCGGATATTATCAGGTGCCGGATTTTGATCCTTTTTTGATGCTGGACTATTTTGAAAGCGAAAGCTCTGATGAATCGCCCGGTTTTCCCTGGCATCCACACAAGGGAATAGAAACTATAACCTACATGTTGCGAGGAAGCATAAAGCATGAGGACAGCCTTGGCCATGCTGGTATAATCGGCGCGGGGGATGTGCAGTGGATGACGGCCGGTAAGGGGATATATCATCAGGAAATGCCGCAAAGTGCTGAAGGCGGATACCGCGGTTTTCAATTTTGGCTTAATATGCCGGCTCACCACAAATATGATGAACCAAAATATCAGGAGCTTACCGGAGACAAACTTCCCATCGTATCAGAACAAGGCTGTGATGTTCAGATTATCAGCGGTGATTACAAAGGAAAATCCGGACCGATTGATAAAACAGCTCTAGGTGTTAAAATGATGCATGTAAAAATGAATCCAAAAAACACACTAATGCTTGAAAGAGCCGAAGGAAAGAAAGGGTTTATCTTTGTTTTT
Organism: Christensenellaceae bacterium; assembly: GCA_963677605.2. GTDB lineage: Bacteria > Bacillota > Clostridia > Christensenellales > UMGS416 > JAGLOK01. The sequence goes on from CAXXDX010000007.1 coordinate 256,338, forward strand.
GACGGAAACGGATATGTCGGCGAGAAGGCAATAACAAATCATTATGCATATACCCTGGCTTCAGGAGAGATTCATTTTACATCCGGGGAAGATTCGCTTGAATTCATTTTTGCCGAAGGAACACCAATTGACGAGCCGATAGTATGGTATGGCCCAATGGTTATGAATACGCAGGCAGAAATACAGAAAGCGCTTCAGGATCTGCGCGACGGTACATTTGTATGAATATTATAAAAAAACATAGAAAGTTAAATCTTTCTATGTTTTTTCTTGTGTTATTTCTTATATTTGGACTTTTTGGCTGCACTTTAAACGATGAAGAAGATAAAAAGGCTAAACAGGAAGCGGAAGTTCTTGGTGTTTCTCAAGCTACATATAACAGATATCAGGAAAATGAGATTACGGAATATAAAGGAGCAAGGCTTGATCCTTCAGTTGGACCCAGAGATAATTCTATTAGCGGAGTTCAGTATGTTGATATTGATAACTATACTCTGACAGTTACAGGGCTTATTGAAAACACAAGAACTTATATTTATGATGAAGTTTTGGAGTTTGAGCATTTTGAAAAGCTTATAACACTTCACTGTGTTGAAGGATGGGACGCAACTGTTTTATGGAAAGGTGTTAAAATATCTGATCTGCTTGAAGCTTCCGGAATAAAAAACAGTGCAAACACAATTATCTTTAAAGCTGTTGACGGATATACTACATCAATCCCGATAAGCGAGATTTACGACAGAGAAATGATACTTGCGTTTGAGGCGAACGGGTTACCGCTCCCTGCGCAGATGGGATATCCTTTTATTGTGGTAGCAGAAGATAAGCTTGGATATAAATGGGCGCGCTGGGTAACTGAGATTGAAGTGTCCGATGACACTAACTATGAAGGATACTGGGAAGAAAGGGGATTCAGCAATGATGCTGAAGTACCAGAGGGAAGAAAAGACGTAGATTAATCTTCAGGAAAAAGACCGCTAATATATATTCTGGTATCATTTAGCCAGCTTTTTCTCTCATCCAATGTGCTTTCGGATATTATTCTGAAAGTTTTCCTATTAAAATCATCAACCCTTAAGAATTTAAAAATGCTTTTTTGCCAAACATTCTGAAGCGGATAGTTTAATGACTCTTCTCGCTCTTCAGAAGAGTTTGCTGTGTTTATTACTACTGCTTTTTTAAGTTTTAGAAGCCTTATACGCTTGCGTTTTCCGGTTTCATCCTGAATATAGCTATAAGCTATACCTTCGGTTACAACCCTATCAACCCATCCTTTGAGTATTGCCGGCATCTGACCCCACCAGGTTGGATGGACTAGGATTATCCCATCTGCCCAAGTTAAATGTTTTGCATGTTCTGCTATAACCGGATCAGCTGATAATTTGCTTCGGTTAAGCTCCTCTTGTTTTAATAACGGATCAAAATTTTCTTCATAAAGATCATGAGAAATTACACTGTGGCCATTATCTTTGAGTGTGGCCAAAACTGTTTCATATATTGCATAGTTGAAGCTTTTGTTATGCGGATGTGCCAGAATTACTAGTATGTTCATTCTTTGCTCCTTGTATAAGTTTGTTAATCTTTATAACTAATATATTGATTATAACATTTTATGCAGAAATATATTTGTAAAATTATGATATACACTACTAATTTAGTCAATTATTTTTGCATTATCTTGCTCTTTTGCAAAATATAAAAATTATATCTTTTTTAAAACACAATATGTATGGTACAATAATTCTTGCTACACAAGATGTGGTGTATATAGAAAGGGGTGCGAGATGAGCGGATTGGACAATATTATAAAAAGAAGGTTTACCAGAGAGTTAGATATAAGCGATAAGTCGGTTTACGACTTGTTTGAATATAAACTTGTTGATGTCCATATGAAAAACTGGAAGACGGGCAAGACAATAGTTGATATGAAGGGGCTGGAATTTCCGAAAGGTTATTCGCAAAACGCCTGCAATATAATCGCAAGCAAGTATTTCAGGAAAGCAGGGCTAAGCGATGAAAGAGGTCACGAGTACAGCATGAAGCAGGTAGCTGACAGGCTTGTCGGCTTCTGGACTGATGCTCTCGTTGACGAGGGATTGATTGAAGAAGGAAAACAAAAACAGATTTTGTATGATGAGTTGGTTTATGCCCTGCTTTCCCAAAAAATGGGCTCCGAACTCACCGCAGTGGTTTAACACAGGTATAAATCGCAACTATAAAATCGCGGGAGAAAAAAGCGGCTTATACTATTACGACCTTGAAAAAGGAAAAGTACTGGAGGCTCCCGACAGATATTCAAGAACTCAGGCATCTGCTTGTTTTATTATCTCTATTGAAGACAAGCTTATGGGCAAAAACTCCATATCCGACCACTATGTCAGCGAAACCAATCTGTTCCGCGGAGGATCCGGCGTGGGCACGAATTTTTCTGTGCTGCGTGCAATAGACGAATCGCTGTCAAGCGGCGGAAAATCATCCGGTATGATGAGCTTTTTGCAGGGATTTGACCGTAATGCGGGCGCTATAAAATCCGGCGGCACGACAAGACGCGCAGCAAAGATGGTAATAGCTGATATTGATCACCCCGAGATTGAGGATTTTATCACATGGAAAGCACATGAAGAACAAAAAGTGCGAGACCTCGGCAAGATGGGTTATGACACTTCTATGGAAGGCGAAGCATACCACACTGTTTCCGGACAGAATGCCAATAACTCCGTTCGTGTAAATCACGAATTCATGCAGAAGGTTAAAAACCTTGGCAAAAAACCTGATGAAAAATTTATGCTTAAAGGAAGGGTGGATTCTTCGGTTAACAGAGAAGTATCTGTAAAAGATATCTGGCAGAAGATTAATAAATCCTCCTGGGAATGTGCAGATCCGGGGCTGCAGTTTGATGATACGTTTAACGCATGGCACACCTGCCCTGCAGGAAGCGACGGGGAGCTTGGCGCAAAGCACAACAGGATAAATGCTACCAATCCATGCTCTGAATACGCGTTCTTGGACAACACTGCATGCAACCTTGCATCAATCAATGTTTACCGTTTTTATGATGAAGCGAGAGGAAGTTTTGATGTGGAGGGATTTGTGCACCTTGTTTGCCTCATACAGCTGGCGCTTGAAGCATCCATCCATTGGGGACAGTTTCCGACAGAAGATGTAGCCGAAAAGAGCCACCTTTTCAGAACAACAGGTATAGGCATTGCAAACCTTGCATCGCTTCTTATGATGAACGGATATGCGTATGACTCTGATGAAAGCCGCGCGCTTGCCGGTGCTCTTACCGGAATTATGACGGGATACTCTTACTATACATCGGCTGCTATGGCGCAAAAGCTTGGTGCGTTTTCTGCATATGAGACAAACAGCGTACATATGAAGAAGGTAATCCGCAATCATGCGAGGGTGGCTGGGCAGCTTTCGGATTCATTTGAAGATTTGGGATATGATCCGATAAAGGTCAATCACAAACATATATCAAAGGACATTTCAAAGAGTTTAAAAGAAGCGTGGAAGATGGCTATAGCAGAAGGCGAAAAAAGCGGTTACCGCAATGCGCAGGTGTCTGTCATTGCGCCGACCGGAACAATATCTTTTGCAATGGACTGCGGTGCGACATCGGTTGAGCCTTATTACAGCCATGTAGTTTATAAGCAGCTTGTCGGCGGCGGTTCGATGATGATTGTAAATCCTGTATTGGAAAATGCATTGAGGAAACTTAAGTATTCCAAAAAAGAAGTCACTGAAATTATGGAATTCATTCTTGAAAAGGATGAAAACGGAGCGCTTAAAAATCCTTCTGTTTGCGCGGCGCCTCAGCTTAAAGAAAAACATGCGGATATATTTAAAACTGCAAACGAGATTACACCTCAAGGGCATGTCCTTATGGTTGCTGCTATTACTCCTCTAATATCCGGCGCTGTTTCAAAACAGTCAACCTCCCGAATGAGGCAACATACGAGGATATTGAAAATATTCATTTGCTTGCATATAACAGCGGTGTAAAAGCTATCGCATTATACAGGGACGGATGCAAAGCGGCGCAGCCGTTAAGCTTGGGAGAGAAGAAAAAAGAAGACCGCAGTTTTGACGAGTACTCTTATAACGAGCTTGTGGACTATGCGAAAAACTGTCAGTCAAAGCCTATCCGCAAAAAACCGCTCGGAATGCACATGAGCAGAACGCATTCGGCAAAAATCGGCGACATTGAGCTTTATATCACACTAGGTTTTTATGACAATGGAAAGATATCGGAGCTGTTTGTTTCAACCGACAAGGAAGGAACTGTCGTAAAAGGCATACTCGCATCGCTTTCAAAGGCTATAAGCAACATGCTGCAATATAACATTCCGGCATCGGAGATATCGCGCACGCTGCGCAATCAGCAGTTTGAGCCTTCCGGATTTGTAAGCCGGCATCCGTATATTAAATCCGCGGCGTCTATATCGGATCTTATAAGCAAGGTAATCGACATTGAACTGGGCGATTTTTCCCGCTGTCAGGTAAAACCTAAAAAGTTTTCACGTGTGCATTCGGTGGAAGTTGATATAACAAAAGAACCTGTAGATGAAGCAAAGAGCGAAGAGCCTGTGAGAATATATGGAGAAACGTGTGCCAACTGCGGAAGCAACAACATGGTGAGAAACGGAACATGTAAGGTTTGTCAGGATTGCGGATCTACGACCGGGTGCAGCTAAAAACTAAAGCGTCGGCTCAATGCTGACGCTTTTTTCTTATATCTTCGCCTAAAATCGGCGGAACAAAAGTTCTTCCTTTGTCAAAAAGACGGGAAACAATTCTTGTGTCATATTTTTCTTCTAACCTGTCGCGGTTAAGATTTGTAGAAACTACTGTATGAAGGTTTCTCCTTGTACGTTCATTTAGTATGTTTAGCAACGTCGGGCACGTAATATTATTTAAAACCTGTTCTCCGCCAAGGTCATCTATTAGTAAAACATCAACTGAACGCATCATATTTAAGGCAGTTGAGTCTGATTTTTTTATTTCATCAAAAACGGCTTCATTTATTGCAAATGAACTTACAAGCATTGCAGAAAAGCCCTTTTTGATTATTTCGTAAGCAATGGCGTTTAATAAATAACTTTTTCCAAGACCTACATTTCCTATAATTATTATCTGTTTTTTTTCGTTTTTGGGGAAATTTGTTGTCCAATTTGTTATGTAGCGAAATAATCTCTTCATCAAGCCTCTTTGGGTTACGCCATCCAGCACTTTGCGACTGTCATCAAATATTTCCATATCTGAATTTTCGAGGGTTTCTCTGGCATTGATGTTTGAGTTTTCCAACACAATTTGAGCTGCTTTAGAAATTAGACAAGTACAATATTTTTTTTCATTATTACCGACATAACCTGTATCATTACAAATTGTACAGATTGGTATGTATTCCAATTCTTTTGGATTAATGTTTTCCATCTTTAAACAATCAGCTAGCATAGCTTCATATCTAGCTTTTGTTTTAATAATTTTGTTGTTATAATTTTCGTCGTTTTTAAATTTTCTTTGATTTACTTTTAGAGATGCGTATTTCTGTCGCAGATCAATAAGAGAAGGATATTTTTTTAGTAGATTGCCGATTATTTCATCGTATTTTACTTGGAAGTTGATTTTTCTTGTCTGATATTCCATCAAGACTTTTTCTATACTGTCATTTCTGGGCATCAGATATCCTCCCAACTATCATAAATTCCTTCATACATGTCATCGGTAAATTTATTTTTATTGGCAGACATTGAAGGGACGCCAAGACTTTCCGCCTGCTTCGCATTTTTGATTCCGCCTTCCTCCCAGTTTAAGAGGATGCGGTTTGCATACTGCATCTTGTCTTTTGCAGAGGAACTTTTGGAACATGCGAGCATGATTAACTCCAACGGATATTTTTTCTGCAGCCATGTGTTATAAATGCCGATTTCATTGGGCTTTGGAGCACGCTGTTCTCCCCAGCTGTCAAACAATTCGGTGACTTTGTTTTTGGTCATTTTAACCTGCATCATATATTCAGCAACATCTTTATCGCCTACTATGCCGTTTTTTTGCCAGCGCTTGAGAACAGAGTCCAGATCGTCAGGCTGACGGTCGCCGGTTTTTGCGAGTTCACCCGCCGCAGTCAATATTGAGCGCTGTGAAAAGCCGAGTTTAAGCCAGCTTTCGTATAGCTTTATGCGCCCTTCTGTGACACGAAGCCCGCCGAGAATTGAAAACACTTCTTTTGCTTGCGCGCGCAAAGCATCTTTTTTTTCAAAGAACTTGATGGTTTCATCTGCTGTTTTAACACCGTTTTTATGAAGCTCATCAATAATCGTGCTCAGATATTTAAAGTTTGGATTACTTACACCGGTCATGTGCTTTTGTGCTTCGCGTATGGCGGCTTTTTGCAGCTTGTATTTTGAAATCCATGTTTTGTACAGAGCTATTTCGTCCGCTGTCGGCGGTCTTCCTATGTTCCATACTTTAAGAACATCCGCAGCGCCGGACATCCTGCCTGATGCTTCTTTTATATAGCTTTCCACTTCGGGGTAAGTCACAAGGCCTTGGTCGTAAATATCACCCAGAACTTTGTTTATGTATGAAAAGCGCACTTTCTCGCTCTTCATCTCTACGCACCACGCAGCTACAAGGGATATAACTTCCTGAGGAACGTTCCACTCTTCAAGCCAAGTCATAACATAGTTTACTTCGCCGCTTCCCAATAGCCTTCTGCCGCCGAAAATTCGCTGCAATTCCAGAACCAAAGGCTGATGAGTATAGAGGCTGACCCTGTCATCCTCGGACTTTTGCATTTTTTCTTTTTTAATATTGTGGTAAATAACGTTAAACGGACGGCGGCTTTCAATTGACACAAGCCCAATCTGCGCCCAGTATGTGTATGCTTCTTTTACTTCGTCTGCTGTAAGCGACAGCTCCTTTGCCATCTGAGATATGGAATATTCATCATTTGAATGGTAGCACATAGTAAGCCCGAAGAGATATACTTTGATGTAATCTCCGGGTACGTTTGCCATGTACTCCAGTATGAAAATGTTTTCGACGGGGGTAATGTCGTATAACGCATTCCCGTCTGAAAAAGATACTGCTGCCATCTAAATTCCTTTCTCGGATAATCAATGATAACACAATTTTACACTCGGGTAAAAGAGATTTAAAGGCAAAATTTTGCATAAAAAAGCGGGTTGTGGTTTAATGAAAATTACAGCACAATATGTTGTATTAAAACGAGAAATCCATATTATTTAAAATAAAAAAGGCAGGCGGTTTTATGAAAAATTATAATGAAGAATTTTGGAAGACAGCCGAAAGAATGATAGAGATGTCTGAAATTATAATTGACCGTCCTAAAAATTCTGTGCATCCGGGATATCCCGATATAATTTATCCCGTAGATTACGGCTACCTAAAAAACACTTCTTCCATGGATGGAGGAGGGATAGATATCTGGGTGGGTACTGAAAAAATAAAAAAACTGGATAGTGTGATTTGCACAGTGGATATATTTAAAAGAGACAGTGAAATAAAATTCTTATGTGGATGTACGGATGAGGAAAAAGAGAAGATATATAAGCTACATAACGAAAGTGAATATATGAAAGGTATATTAATTGAAAGAAAATAAGACAATTTACTCTTTTATGCCAATTATAGATGAAGAGTGCAAAATCATAATCCTCGGCTCGATGCCGGGCGCGGAATCTCTCAGAAAGGGTGAATATTACGGTCACCCGAGAAACGCTTTCTGGAGGATAATGTTTGATATGCTGGACTGCGACTTTACTGATGATTATGATGCGAAAAAGAAGATGCTTTTAGACAACCACATTGCGCTGTGGGATGTTATCTCATACTGCGAGCGCGAAGGCAGCCTTGACTCCAACATAAAAGAAGATATCCCCAATGATTTTAACAGTTTGTTTTTGGATTATCCTAATATAAAGCGTGTGTACTTTAATGGGCAGAAAGCTTATGACACTTTTAGGAGGAAGGTAGGATTTGATTCCGAGAAAAACTATATTCGGCTGCCTTCAACAAGCCCTGCCCATGCCATAGCCTACAGTAAAAAGCTTATGGTTTGGAAACAAGCTATCAGGCAAACTTAAATTGTGAATTCGAACATTAAAGATATACACTCAGTATTTATACTGATATAATATAAACAATATTTCTAAGGATTACGCCATGTCACTTGTATTATTTTATTTTTCAGGAACAGGCAACACACGTTATATAGCACGCAGAATCTGCGGCACATTAAACGAACACAATTATGAAGCAACAGCAGTTTCAATAGAAAACATTCCGCAGCAGCAGGCACAGATATTAATCGACAATGCGTCTGTTGTGGGCTTGGGCTGGCCTATCTACGGATCGGATGCGCCGAAGATTGTGAAAGATTTTGTTACAAACATGCCTATTGTGGAAAACAAGCCTCTTATCACTTTTTGTACTCAGATGCTTTTTTCCGGAGACGGCGCTGTGGTTTTGCGCAATCAGCTGGAAGGCAAGGGGTATGTACAAAAATGGGCGATGCAGTTTAACATGCCAAATAATCTTTCTGTAAAAGGTATCCCTATATCCTGCAGCGACGACTATAGCGAACATGAAAAGAAGTATTTAAAGCAGGCCAGAAAGAAAGCGGATTATTTTGCTTATAAAGTGCTTAAAAATGTAGAAGATGTTAAAGGCGCAACAGTTTTTCACACTTTGGCTGCGATGAGCCAGAGACCTGCATTCAGAGCTATGCACGGTATGATGGAAAACATGCTAAAGGTAAATGATGATTGCGGGGGGTGCGGAATATGCGCAGACATCTGTCCGATGAATGCTTTAAAGATTGCGGACGGAAAAGCTGTGCGCGAAGAAACCGAACGCTGTACGCTTTGTTTCAGATGTGTAAACTTCTGCCCCAACAATGCTGTAAACATATCAAAAAAAGCTAAACTTCCTCATTATAAGGGACCTGACAGTGAGACATATCTAGCTATAATGGATGAAAAGCAGGCATAGTTTTTAATAAATTAAGGTTACATTAATGTTAGTTTTTTTAATGGACTTATATAGTATAATAGGTTAGTATTAGTAAAATACTGACTTTCAGACTGTCGAGAAAAGTAACTTACCTGTATGTTTTTTCAAAAGTCTGACTCTTTTATATTACGGAGGTACTTATGCCTATTTGGCAGTCAATTATATTAGGACTTTTGCAGGGATTGGCGGAATTTTTGCCCATATCATCCTCGGGACATCTCGTTCTTTTCCAAAACATATTCGGGATAGAAGGCGGGGAGATAGTCTTTGACACACTTTTACATGCGGGAACGCTTGTCGCCGTGTTTATTGTTTTATGGAAAGACATAATAGATATCTTAAAAAAGCCTTTTCAGAAAGTTACGCTAATGCTTGTTATAGCAACGATACCTGCTGTGATTGCTGCCGTATTCTTTGAAGATTTTATTAACGAAGCTTTCGGCGGAGGATATCTCGGATGGGGATTTATACTGACAGCAGCAATCCTGCTTCTTATTAGCTTTGTCAAAGTAAAAGACGAAGATGAAGATGCGTCGCTTAACACCATAACAGTCAAGCAAGCAGGGATCATGGGAATATCCCAGGCAATAGCAATTCTCCCAGGTGTTTCACGCTCGGGCTCTACCATAAGCGGAGGGCTTTTTTCCGGCGTTTCTCGTGAAAAAGCGGCGAGGTTTTCGTTTTTAATGTCCATACCTGCAATACTGGGTTCGCTTGTTTTTAATATAAAAGATATAATAGGTTTGGATGCGATTGAATCTGGATTTTCATGGGGCACTGCCGCTGCCGGAATGATTGCGGCATGTATTGCCGGAATTGTTGCTTTAAAATGGATGTTTAGTATAATAAAGAAGGGGAAACTTTGGGTTTTCTCGATTTACGTGGGGATATTAGGTATTTTGGTTGTGGCTGACACGCTTTTCTTTCACATAGTATTTTGACATTAAGAAGGTGAATTATGGCAATCAAAGCAATAACAATGGATTTTTACGGCACGCTTGTCCGCGACAACAATCCTGTGATTCGCGACATCTGCAAGAGGATTAGCCAGTCGGCTGTTAAAATGATAGTCTCTCCTGCGGAAGTGGGCATGGCATGGTGGCGCATAGTCGACGAGATGATGCATTCTGGAACATTTTATGACTCAAAAACTTTAGAGCAGACAGCGCTCAAAAAAATAGTTGAGGATTTTCATTCGGTTGAAAACCCGGATGCTCTTTTTGAAGAGGTTTTGGAGTCGCTTAAAAAGCCTATGATATATCCTGATGCCGCAACATTTTTGGACAGGATTCCCGTAAGCTTTGGGATAATCGAAAACATGGACAGCGATATACTGGAAGATGCGCTGTGCTATACGCAGATAGAAGCGGAAAATGTGATATCGTCGGAAGAGGTTAAAACTTATAAACCCGATCCTGAGATTTTCCTTGCCGCGGCTGATAAGCTTGGATTTAAGCCCAGTGAAGTTCTGCACGCCGGAAGCTCCATACAATATGACATTGCTCCTGCTAAAAAAGCGGGGATGAAGACATGCTGGATTAACAGGCAGAAAAAACCCAAGAAGTCAAACATTAAGCCGGACATCGAGTGCGCGTCTTTGTTTGACTTGAGGATGATGATAAAATGATGTATAAAACCCGAGATTTGATATCTTGGGTTTTTGTGTATGTAAACAAAAAATAACGATTTGAAAGACTATGCAAAAAACACGAACGTTTTTTAAAAAGCAGGGGATAATGTTAACTTTCAATGTTGAAATGAGCTATTACCTTTGTTATTATACACACATCAAAGAGCATACAACGAATAATACCTAATTATTTGTTAAAAATTTCATTTAAATATTTCGGAGGATATTGATGGCAAAGGTGCAGATCGTAATGGGTTCCCAATCGGACATGCCGGTGGTGAAAAAGACAATCGACAAACTGAAGGATTTTGGAATTGAAGTGGTTCCCATGGTGTGTTCCGCACACAGGACTCCAGACATAGCAGCAGATTTTGCTAAAAATGCCCGCGATAACGGAGTGGATGTTATCATCGCAGCTGCAGGAAAGGCTGCGCATCTTCCCGGAGTGCTTGCGGCATTTACAACACTTCCCGTTATAGGTCTTCCGATAAAGTCATCTTTCATGGATGGGCTTGACTCGCTTTTATCAATTGCGCAGATGCCTTCCGGCGTGCCTGTTGCAACGGTCGGCGTCAATGCTGCCGAAAATGCTGCCATTTTGGCAGCGCAGATAATCTCACTTAAGGATTCTGTGATTGAAAAAAAACTTTCCGACATGAAAAAGGAAATGGCCGATAAGGTGATTGAAAGCGACAAGGCCGTAAAAGAAGAATACAAATAAATTACTATTAAAGGCGGATGTTACATTCGCCTCAAATTATAAGGAGCGAAAAAACAAATGAGCGTAACTCAAAAAGAAATGATTTATGAGGGCAAGGCAAAGAAAGTATATAACACTGATGATAAAGACCTGGTGATAGTATCCTATAAAGACGATGCGACAGCATTTAACGGAGTAAAAAAAGGTACAATAGTCGGAAAAGGCGCCATCAACAATCAGATGAGCAACATGATATTTAAAATGCTTGAGGCAAAGGGCATTCCTACTCATTATGTGGAAGAGCTCAGCCCGACTGATACAGTTGTTAAAAAAGTCGAGATTGTAAAGGTGGAAGTCATTGTCCGCAACATAGCGGCAGGCTCCATATCAAAACGCTTGGGACTTCCCGAAGGAACGCCGCTTAAAACAACTGTTCTTGAGTATTCTTATAAAGACGATGATCTGGGCGATCCGATGATAAACGATTATCACGTTGCGGCACTCGGGCTTGCAACAAAAGAAGAGATGGAAAAAATTGCCGACTATGCGTTTAAGGTAAATGAGATTATGATTGAGTTTTTCAAAGAGCTTGGTATAAAACTCATTGACTTTAAAATTGAATTCGGAAGATTTAACGGTGAAATAATCTTAGCTGACGAGATGTCACCTGACACATGCAGGTTCTGGGACATTGAGACAAATGAAAAACTCGACAAAGACCGCTTTAGACGCAACCTCGGAAATGTTGAAGAGGCATATGAAGAAGTGTTCCGCCGCTTAACAAAAGGAGAATAAATTAATGCTTGATTTCGAGCTTATTAAACCCCGACACGACCGCATGCCTGAAGAGTGCGGTGTGTTCGGGGCATTTAACGCTAACGGAGAGTCCGTTCTTGATGCTGTGTACTATGGGCTTTACGCAATACAGCACAGGGGACAGGAATCGGCCGGAATATCCATTTCCGACGGAAAAAAGATCCGCAACCATAAAGCCATGGGGCTTGTTACCGAAGTTTTTAATGATGAAGAAATTTTTTCACGCTTAAATGGCGGACACATAGGGATCGGACATGTGCGTTATTCCACATCGGGAGCGAGCGAAGTTATAAACGCTCAGCCTTTGGTTGTATCATCTCGTAGAGGTGAGATGGCGCTTGCCCACAACGGAAACTTAGTTAACGCAGACACTCTGCGCGAAACGCTTCAGGAGTGGGGACATATCAACCAGACCACGCTGGACACGGAAGTTATCGCGCACCTTATAGCGCGCTTTGCGGCAGACGGATTAAAATCTGCGCTTAAAAACACAATAAAGTGGATTCGCGGCTCATATGCGCTGGTAATTGCCACGCATGACAGCTTAATAGGAATGCGTGATCCGCATGGTATCCGTCCGCTGTGCCTTGGCAAAATGGATGACACATATGTGCTTTCATCAGAGTCGTGCTCATTTGACGCAATCGGTGCGGAATTTATCCGCGATGTAAAACCGGGCGAGATGGTTATAATAAATAACGACGGATTGGAATCTGTGATGCTTGAGGAAAAAGACCACCGCAAGCTTTGCATATTCGAGTTTGTTTACTTTGCAAGAACAGACAGCCACATTGATGGGATAAGCGTATATCAGGCACGCGAAAACGCAGGAAAAATACTTGCAAGGCGCGATACAGTGAAAGCTGATCTTGTCTCCGGTGTTCCGGACAGCGCTATAACGGCTGCGATAGGATATTCCAAGCAGTCTGAAATTCCTTTCGGTGAAGGGCTTGCAAAAAACAGATATGTGGGAAGAACATTCATTAAGCCTCAGCAAAAGCTTCGCGAGCAAGGTGTTAAGGTAAAACTAAATGCTCTAAAACGCAATGTTGACGGAAAGAAGGTTGTGCTTGTCGATGATTCCATCGTACGCGGAACGACTTCCCGCAAAATAGTTGAGATGCTTCGCGAATCGGGTGTAGAAGAAGTGCATATGAGGATTTCTTCTCCGCCGGTTAAGTATCCGTGCTTTTTCGGAATAGACACACCGACAGCAAGCCAGCTTATCGGCTCAGGAAACTCTATTGAACAAATAGCGGAACTTATCGGCGTGGATTCTCTTTCGTATCTTACTATAGAGGAGCTTTTAGAATCCGTTGGCGGCACAAAGTGCCAGTTCTGCACGGGCTGCTTTGACGGCGACTATCCAATGGACATGGATGTTGCACCGCGTCATTGTCCGGATTATTCATTGTAATTATTAAGAAATATTTATTGGGAAGAATTTGAGAATTTAGCTGCTTTCACGGACATGTGTCGGGAAAGTTCTGCTAAAATGAGTTATAAGAAAGAAAAAAGCGCAAAACATAAAAAAGCATGAGGAACGAATTTTTTATGTTTTGTAAGACACCTCGCCAAAAACATGTTTTTGGAGAATACGTAAGGAGCATAATGGCAATTGATTATAAACAGGCAGGCGTTGATGTAGAAGCGGGTTATGAAGCTGTCAAACTCATGAAGCGCCACATAAAGACAACTTTTGATGACAATGTAGTGGGCGATGTCGGATCTTTCGGCGGCCTTTATTCCATTGCGGGTTTTGCTATGCGCGAACCCGTGCTTGTTGCTGGAACAGACGGTGTTGGAACAAAACTAAAGCTTGCGTTTGCACTGGATAAGCATGATTCAGTCGGAATTGACCTTGTCGCGATGTGTGCAAACGACATTATATGCCAAGGCGCAAAGCCTCTGTTCTTTTTAGACTACATGGCAACAGGAAAACTTCTTCCAGAAAAAGCTGCGGAGATAGTCGGCGGAATAGCTGACGGATGCAGGCAGTCAGGCTGCGCGCTTATCGGTGGAGAAACTGCCGAGATGCCCGGATTTTACGGCGAAGGCGAATATGACCTTGCTGGCTTCTGTGTGGGCATTGTGGATAAACAGGATATAATCGACGGAAAAGACATTAAATCCGGCGATGTTCTTGTCGGGCTTAAATCATCGGGAGTGCACTCAAATGGCTTTTCGCTTGTGCGCAAACTTTTCGGAGATGATAAAGAAGCGCTCGCAAAAAAATATGACGGTTTGGATAAATCAATCGGCGAAGAACTGCTTACACCCACAAAACTTTATGTCGAAGACATCTCAAAGCTTTTGGGCAAAGTTAAGATAAAAGGAATGTCGCACATAACAGGCGGCGGATTTATCGAAAACATACCGCGTATGCTGCCGGATGGCGTATGCGCGAAGATAGATATTGATTCATACGAAGTGCCTCAGATATTTAAGACAATGCAAAAGATCAGCGGACTTGAAAACAGTAAAATGTACAATACATTCAACATGGGAATCGGGATGGTTCTTGCAGTTGATGCAAGTGAAGTTGAAAAAGTGCAGGAGATATTGCCGGAAGCTGTTGTAATCGGCGAAGTCACAGAAGGCGAAGGAGTGCTGCTTTGAAAAAGATAGCGGTATTTGCCAGCGGCGGCGGTACAAATTTTCAGGCTGTGCAGGACGCATGCAAGAGCGGAAAAATAAACGGCGAGATAACGCTTTTAATACATAACCGTAAAAAAGCTTATGCAAAAGAGCGCGCACAGGCTGACGGAATTAAAACCGAATATATAAACAAGCTTCAGTTTGAAAGTGCGGATGTGCAGGGAGAGAAAGTGCTGTCTGTGCTTAAATCTGCGGAAATTGATATAATAGTACTTGCGGGATATCTTGATATACTTCATGAAAATGTTATCCGCGCATATAAAAACAAGATTATAAACACACACCCTGCGCTCATACCGTCATTTTGCGGAATGGGCTATTACGGCGAAAAGGTGCATCAGGCTGTGCTTGATTACGGCACAAAAATCTCTGGATGCACGATTCACTTTGCGACTGAGGAAACTGATGCTGGACCTGTTATTTTGCAGGGCGTAGTTGAAGTGAAAGAAGACGACACGGCAAAAAGCTTAGCCGCGAGGATTCTTCCCATCGAGCATGAGCTGTTGGTTAAAGCAGTTGCGCTATTATGTGATGACAAGATAGTTGTAGAAGGACGGAGAACCAGAATACTTAAATAGTACACTGGCCTGTAATTACAGGTTAAATATTTTTTTGAAAGGATACATTGAAATGAGAGCATTAATCAGCGTATCGGACAAAACTGGAATTATAGAACTTGCGAAGGGACTCGACGAACTTGGTGTAGAGATAATATCTACCGGCGGTACGGCTGCAAAAATCCGCGAAGCTGGAATAAAAGTCATGGATGTCAGCGACATTACGGGCTTTCCCGAATGCCTTGACGGAAGGGTAAAGACATTGCACCCGAAAGTGCACGCGGGAATACTTGCGATGCGCGCAAACGATGAGCATATGAAGCAGATTGCGGACTTGGGAGTGGACACAATCGACTTTGTGTTTATAAACCTTTATCCGTTCAGAGCAACTATAGCAAATCCTGATGTTTTGCTTGAAGACGCTATCGAAAACATCGACATCGGAGGCCCGACAATGCTGCGCTCGGCTGCCAAAAACTATCAGGACGTGGCAGTTGTTGTAGATCCTGCGGATTACGGCAAAGTGCTTTCCGAGATGAAAGAAAACGGCGAAGTGTCAAAAGAAACAAAGTTTAACCTTTGCTACAAAGTGTTTGAGCACACTGCAAGCTATGACGCTATGATATTTAACTTCCTGCGCGAAAAGCAGGGCATAAAATTTCCTGAGACGCTTACCGTTACATTTGAAAAACAGCAGGATCTGCGCTACGGCGAAAATCCGCATCAGCAGGCTTGCTTTTATAAAGAAATGGCAGGACTTGACGGTTCATTGGCTGCAGCGACTCAGCTTCACGGCAAAGAGCTTTCCTACAACAACATCTCCGACACAAACGGCGCGCTTGATATACTCCGCGAGTTTGATGAAATTACCGTAGTCGGCGTAAAGCATGCAAATCCATGCGGTGTTGGCAGTGCGGATACGGTTGCTGAAGCATGGCAGAAAGCATATGAAGCCGATCCTGTTTCAATCTTCGGCGGAATTGTAGTCACTAACACTGAAGTTGACGATAAGATGGCGGAAGGCATAAACAAGATATTTATAGAGATAGTTGTAGCTCCAAGTTACTCGGAAGAAGCGCTTGTAATACTCAAAAAGAAAAAGAACATCCGCTTGCTTGAGCTTCCGTCAATAAACTGCAAGATAAAAGAAGGCACAATGGACATGAAAAAAGTGCTTGGCGGAATACTGGTTCAGGACATGGACTTAAAGCTTTTAGGTGAAGAACTGCAAGTTGTTTCAAAGCGCAAGCCCACAGACAAGGAAATGGCGGACATGATGTTTGCGTGGAAGCTTGTAAAACATGCAAAGAGCAACGGCATCGCTATCGCAAAAGATAGACAGTCCGTAGGCGTAGGCCCCGGACAGGTAAACAGAATCTGGGCGACTGAGCAGGCTATCGAGCACGGTGAAGGAAAAACTCAGGGAGCATCAATGGCATCGGACGCTTTCTTCCCGTTCCCCGACTGTGTGGAAGCAGCAGCAAAAGCGGGAATAACAGCAATAATACACCCAGGCGGATCAAGAAACGATAAAGCTTCCATAGAGGCTGCGGATGAGGCGGGCATTGCGATGGTGTTGACTGGCATGCGCCACTTCAAACATAGCTAGGACGTTCAAAACCATGCAATTTAGGTGCGTAGCTAATCAAGAACTTCGTTACATATATTCCGATATGCGCCTAGTTCTTTCATACGCTTCACACCGCCTTGCAAGAATTTTGAAAGTCCTATCGAAGGAAGCGACTAAGTGTTTTGTAAAGATCGTTACATATGACACGATATGAGCCTCCTTTACTCAAACATTTCACACAGTCTTGTAAGAATTTTAAGCACTTTATGTGCTAGTGCTATACAATTTAGTGTGGGGATAATTACGCTTAACACTATCTTGTGAAAATTTTGTGCACTATATAATTTTAGAACACAAACAAACAGATAGAAAAAGGATTTACCAATGAAAATATTACTCGTAGGCTCCGGCGGAAGAGAACACGCCATACTTATAAAACTGCTGGAAAGCGAACATGTGGATGATGTCATCTGCGCGCCGGGAAACGGCGGAATGGAGCAGCTTGCAAAATGCTTTAACGTAAAGGCCACTGACATTAACCTTATGGTGGCGCTTGCCAAAAACGAAGCAGTGGACATGGTGTTTGTAGCGCCTGACGATCCTCTGGCGCTTGGCATGGTGGACGCTATGGAAAAAGAGGGCATCCGCGCATTCGGCCCGAACAAGGCTGCAGCGCAGATTGAAGCAAGCAAGGTTTTTTCAAAAGACCTGATGAAAAAATACGACATTCCAACAGCAATGTATGAAGTGTTTGACAATGCTGAAGACGCGAAAGCATACATTAAAAAGCACGGCGCTCCGCAGGTTATAAAAGCTGATGGTCTGGCTCTCGGAAAAGGTGTGTATGTCGCTATGACCAATGAAGAAGCGCTGTCCGCTGTTGATGAAATCATGGTGGATAAGAAGTTCGGAGCAGCAGGTGCAAAGATTGTAGTTGAAGAGTATTTGGAAGGGCCTGAAGTTTCGCTTTTATGCTTTACCGATTCAAAGGCCATCGTACCTATGGTGTCATCGCAGGATCATAAAAGAGCCTACAATAACGATGAAGGTCCGAACACCGGCGGAATGGGAGCGTTTTCGCCTTCTCCCAAATATACGGATGATGTGGCAAAGACGGTTTATGAAACTATAGTTGTTCCGACAATGAAAGCGATGAACTCGGAAGGATGCCCGTTTAAAGGTGTATTATACTTTGGACTTATGCTGACTGCGGACGGCCCTAAGGTTATTGAATATAATTCACGCTTCGGCGATCCTGAAGCTCAGGTTGTTTTGCCTCTCATGGAAAGCGATCTTTGCGAGATAATGGAAGCTGTTATAGATGAAAAGCTGTCTGAAACAGAGGTAAAGTTTAAAGATCAGCATGCGGCTGTAATAGTCATGGCTTCAGGCGGATATCCCGTAAGCTACGAAAAAGGATTTGAGATTACCGGGCTTGACGGCATTGAAAATGCTTATGTGTATCATGCTGGAACAAAGATTGACGAAGGAAAATACGTTACAAACGGCGGACGCGTGCTGGGAGTTACGGCAATAGGTGATACTTTGGATGAAGCTCTTAAAACTGCCTATGACAATGTGGGCAGAATTTCGTTTGAAGGCGCGCATTTTAGAACCGATATTGGAAAGAAGTAGGGAAGTAGATATACAGCCTCGGCAAAAGCCGGGGCTATTTTTATATGGATTAAAGGTTTTAAAACGTTTGGATAGAATGGTAAGTTTGAAATAAAGAACAAAAATATAGCTTATAGGCATCAAGGGCGATATGTTTGATTAATTGAAGTGCGATATTGACTAGCACAAAACAAAATTATTGTGATAAACTGAATCATATGGCTGAAAGGAGAGATATAATGTCAAACGAATATTCAACAGCAACCGAGTGGCACAAAAAGCAGGCAAAAAGCCTTTTTAACGGTACTTGGGATATGATAGAAAAAAAAGACAGATCACGGCGCGATGATATAGAAATGATTCATATGGCCCATGCTTCAAGATATCACTGGGGGCAGGTCGGCGGCGCTGTGGAAGCCGCGCGCGGCGAATGGCTCATATCAAGGGTATATGCGATTTTAAACATGGGCGCGCCGGCACTTCTTCACGGTGAGGAGAGCTTGAAACTTTGTCAGGAAAACAATATCGGTGATTTTGATTTGGCTTTTGGATATGAAGCTGTTGCCCGTGCATACAGCGTTATGGACAGACGCGAATGTGATATATATAAAGACAAGGCACTTGATGCCGCAAACAAGATAGAAAAAAAGAAAAACAGGGAGTATACGCTGTCGGAGATTAACAGCATATAATTTTTCCGGAGACATTATGCAAAAAGATGATAAAAAGGCAGATCTGATGAAAAACTTCTCATATGACTTTATAGATAAAATGATGGAAGTAATCGAGAGGAAGCTGGACTCAAAGACCGCAGGCGAGATACTGTCGAAATGCCATACATGCCACTACAAAGGACTGGATATCAATTCGCTTACGGAAAAGTATTCAGGGGACATTGATGGATTTATCGAGATGCTTGAAAATGAATGGGGATGGAAAGTATCTTACGATAAAAAAGAAAATCTTATTTTAATAGATGAAAACAAACCTTTTTGTGTGTGTCCGCTTGTTAGAGAAGGTAATATAAAAAATGAACTGCTTTGCAGGTGTTCGGAAGGATTTAACCGCAGGATGTTTTCTGCCGTTGCCGGAAACACTGTTGATGTCACTGTTATAAAATCAGTATTAAGAGGTGATAAGAGCTGTGTGTACAAAGCAGAGTTAAAACATCATAAGCAATAGCTGAAAAAGCACAATTTGGTTGTACAGACAATAGTTAAAATAATTTCTTGCAAAAAGGCCCGACTGTATGGTATAATTTCAAAGCTTATAAAAGAAAGCATTGAAAGGAAATCGAAATGCAGGTATTAATAACTATTTTGTATGTAATAATGACCATTTCTGCTATAGGGCTAATAACAGTGGTCGTGCTTCAGCCGGGACAGGCTGCAGGTATGGGCGCATTGGTTGGCGAAACAGAGGCGTCATTCGGAAAAAACAGCACTAAATCATTTGAGCAGAAGCTGGCGAAATGGACAAAGATTGCAGCGGCTGTGTTGTTTGTTTTAAGTTTTACAATCGCATTGCTTGAAAAGTTGTTTTAAATAATACTTGCTTAAAAATAGTACTTTATAATGCAGAGGGTATAGGCCTTCTGCATTTTTATTTTATAACGCAAACATATATAATATAAAAAGAGGTTAACTATGGAACTTAAAGAAAAATTGATAAACTTGGAAACTATATACGAAGGCAAAATATTTGACGTTCAGCAAAGGCTTATCGAGCTGCCCGACGGAAGACAGACCGTGTATGACATTGTAAAAAACCCGAATGCGTGCGCTGTTGTACCGATGGATGATGACGGCAATGTGATAATGGTGCGCCAGTTCAGACAGAGCGCAGGCAAGGTGCTGCTTGAAATACCTGCTGGGAAGATTGACGAAGGCGAAGATCCGGACACATGCGCTGTGCGTGAGCTGCAGGAGGAGACTGGATATATCGCAGGGAACATAGAAAAACTTGCGGATATGAGAGTGTCTCCCGGATTTTCAACTGAAATAATTTATATTTATAAAGCTGAAAATCTCGAAATTGGAGAAACTAACTTTGATGAGGACGAGTTTATAGAAACTGTAAAACTGCCTCTTAGCGAAGTTTATCGGATGATAACAAAAGGAGAAATTGAGGACGGCAAAACCATATGTGGAATACTTGCTGTCTATTGTGAAAAAAATGGATTATAAAGATATAAAAGAATTATTGAAAAAAGAAGAAAGACCGCTGAAGTTTAACGAAATGCTTGAGCTTTCAGGCATTGAGCGAAACGAATTGAGTGCGGCTCTTGACGACATGGTGGAAAGTGTATCGCTTATCCGCACAAAAAAGGGTGCATATGCGCTGCCAGAGCATTTGGGATATGCAGTGGGAGTTATGCAGCGAAAAGAGCGTGGGTTCGGATTTCTCATCCCCGACGAAGGAGATGAGGATGTATTTATCCCTGCTGGAAGCATGGGAGGCGCATTTGGCGGCGACCGCGTGCTTGCGTCCTTTTCGCACAAATCGCCAAAGGACAAGCGCAGGGAAGGCATCGTGCTTAAGATTATTGAGCGCGGACGCGAAGAACTTGTCGGGACGTTTGACGAGATTGCTTCGGGCGGATTTGTAGTACCCGAGGATAAGAGCTGGGGCAGCGATATCTTTGTGGCAAGAGACACTAAAAATGGAGCAAAAACCGGCGATAAGGTCGTTGTCCGTGTGGTTAAATGGGAAGCTGAGCGAGGCCGCAATCCTATTGGAGTTATAACCGAGGTGCTTGGAAGCAGCGATGACATCGGAGTTGACATCCTCTGCATTATTCGTGAAAAAGGCATTAAGACTGAGTTTGACAAAAAGACAATAAAAGAAGCAAATGAAGCTGCAAACATCTCAAAGGCTGACCTTAAAGACAGGATGGACCTGACCGGAAGGAATGTATTTACCATTGACGGCGCTGACGCAAAGGATCTGGATGATGCCATTTCAATTGATAAAAACAAAGATGGCAATTGGATTCTGGGTGTTCACATCGCGGATGTTTCAAACTATGTAAAACCAGGAACTCACCTTGACGGCGAAGCCTACGACAGGGCTACATCGGTTTATTTTGTGGACAGGGTAATCCCGATGCTGCCGGAAAACATATCAAACGGAATATGCTCTTTAAGCGAAGGTGTGCTTCGCCTTACGATGAGCTGCTTTATGGAGGTTAACTCACGGGGAAAAGTCGTGTCATACGACATCAAGAAGTCGTATATTAAAAGTGCTGCAAGGCTCACATATGACGAAGTCAACGACATATATGACGGCGACAAAAAAGCAAAACGCAAGCGTAAAAATCTTTTTGAGGACTTGCACGAGGCAAAAAACCTTGCAGAGCTTTTAACCGCTGCAAGATACAGACGCGGTTCGCTGGAGCTTGACATTGATGAGGCTCACATTGAAGTGGACAGCTTTGGCATTCCCGTAAATATTTCAGCGCGAAAAAGAGGCTCATCCCACAAGATGATAGAGGAGTTTATGCTTCTTGCAAACGAGACTGTGGCAAGCCATGTGTCGTACATGAATCTTCCGTTTATATACCGCGTGCATGCGCAGCCCGATCCTGAAAAGCTCAAGGAATTTTTGCGTTTCTCGCATAACCTTGGATATTTCGTCAAAGGCTCGACCGATGACGTAAAACCAAAACAGCTGCAGGAGATACTGGATGCTGCAAACGACAAGCCTGAAGAGAATGTTTTAAACATGATAATGCTTCGCACCATGCAAAAAGCAGTGTATTCAGGGATAAACATCGGCCACTTCGGTCTGGCTTCTGAGTGCTACTGCCACTTTACATCACCCATCCGCCGTTATCCCGACCTTATAGTTCACAGGATATTAAAAGGGATAATTGACGGCAAGCTTGCCGAAGGATACATAAAGCAGTATGGCGAGCGTTCGGCGGAGACTGCTAAACACTGCTCAGACAGGGAGCGCCGCGCTATGCTTGCAGAGCGCGATGTGGATGACCTTAAGATGACCGAATATATGTCACAGCGCATTGGCGAAGAGTTTGATGCCGTGGTGTCGGGAGTTACCGAGTTTGGCATATTTGCAGAACTTACTAATACTGTGGAGGGGCTTATCCGAATGACAAGCCTTGATGATGACTACTATGTATTTGAAGAGCAGGGCTATCTTGTGCGCGGACAGCGTACAGGCAATGTTTATAAGCTCGGGCAGAAGATAAAGGTCCGCTGCATCAAGGCGGACATCGCAATGCGTAACATAGACTTTGAGATTGTACAAGAATAATGTACATCACAAAGTAAATTATGGTAGAATAGACTCTATGAATAAAAGAATTAAATTGGATCCGCCGCAGATTCTGGTTATCGGCTTTGCGGCAGTAATTTTAATAGGTGCAATACTTCTTTCTCTTCCGGCTGCAGCCGCACCGGGAGCTGAAAAAGCAACTTTCGTTGATTCGCTTTTCACATCCACTTCGGCTGTGTGCGTGACGGGGCTTATAGTCCGCGACACTGCAACCGGTTGGTCAACATTCGGGCAGGTCACAATACTTATTCTGATTCAGTTCGGCGGACTTGGCTTTATGACAATGGCAACGCTGATACTCATGCTTATGGGACGGCGAGTCGGACTTCGCGAAAGACTTGTAATCCAAGAGGCTTTAAATGAGTTTTCCTTGCAGGGACTTGTGGCGCTTATCCGTAAGATTATGTTTTTAACGCTTTCTTTCGAGCTTATCGGAGTGATGCTTTTATCAATCCGCTTTATACCCGAATATGGTTTTGCAGACGGACTTTACAGAAGTGTATTTCATTCGATATCCGCGTTTTGCAATGCAGGATTTGATGTGATGGGCAACTTTACATCGTTTACGGCATACGGCAATGACTTCCTGGTTAACATGACAATTATTATGCTTATTGTTGTAGGCGGTCTTGGATTTACCGTGCTTATAGATATCGGAAACAACAAGAAGTTTAAGCTTTTATCCCTTCACTCAAAAGTTGTAATTATGATGACTGCTGTACTGTTGGGGCTCGGATTTTTGTTCTTTTTAGTAATGGAGTTTAACAATCCGAAAACTTTAGCTTCGGGCGAACTTAATTTCTTTGAAAAGATGATGGCAGCGATGTTCCAGTCGGTTACAACAAGAACTGCAGGATTTAACACAATAGATCAGGGCTCTATGACGCTTCCAAGCAAGTTTATGTCCTCGATACTGATGTTTATCGGAGCATCTCCGGCAGGAACCGGCGGCGGTGTAAAAACCACGACTTTTGCTGTTGTGCTTCTCATTGTTTACACAGTTCTTCGCGGACGCCATGAGATAACGGCATTTGACAGACAGCTGGTGCGAGGCACTGCATACCGCGCAGTAACAATTACGGTAATCGGATTGGTTATCGTATTTGTGTTTACTATGATATTGTCCGTTGCTGAGATAGGCAACGATCCTGAGCTTTTCACATTTGAAAACATTATGTTTGAGTCTGTTTCTGCATTTGCAACGGTGGGGCTTTCAACGGGAATGACTCCTTCGCTTTCGATACCGTCAAGGATATTTATGATTATAACGATGTTTGCAGGCCGTGTCGGTCCGCTTACGCTGGCGCTTGCGTTCTCCAGAAGCTACAGCCGTTCCAAGATAAAGTATAAATATCCCGAAGGCAAGATTATGGTTGGTTAATAGCGTGAAACTTAAAAAATTTATTGTTTTTATATTATCAGCACTTATAATATTTTCTGCTTTGCCTCATTCAGCTGCTTATGCGGATGATTTGGTTTCTTTCGGCTGCGAAAATTTAAGAGAGGCACTTTCTGAAATAACAGGCAAAGAAGAGATTACCACAGAAGATTTACTCGAGCTTAACGGAAAGCTTGATTTGTCATACAAAAACATAAAAAGCCTTAAAGGTTTGGAATATGTCCAAAACATTGACGAGCTTGTTTTATCATTTAACAACATTACCGATATTACTCCTGTTACAGGTCTTTCAAACCTAAAGTCGCTTTATCTTGATTATAACTGGATAAAAGAGCTTCCGCAGGAGACCAGCCTTACATCACTTGAACATATAGATATCAGCAACAATGAGATTGAAGCTGTTCCCAGTGGTTTCTTTAATATGCCGAATATAAAACGCATATATATGGGAGACATGGCGCTTTCCGCCCAGCCTGATTTTTCATCTGCAGCGGACACGCTTGAACGTCTGGACATTTCGGGTGCAATGCTTCAAAACTATGATTTCATATCATCTCTTACAAACCTCGAGCTTTTGATGATG
Source organism: Christensenellaceae bacterium (assembly GCA_963677605.2). Taxonomy (GTDB): domain Bacteria; phylum Bacillota; class Clostridia; order Christensenellales; family UMGS416; genus JAGLOK01. The sequence goes on from CAXXDX010000007.1 coordinate 281,203, forward strand.
AACGGATGCTCAATGGATTCGCTTCCCAATATAAGCGGACTTTATAGGCTTGGATATTTATATTTTGCAGATAACAGCATTTCAGACCTGCCAGATTATTTATCTTCTCTGCCGCTAATAAGACTGGACTTTTCGGGGAATTTGGTATCGCATATGCCTCAAAGTTTTGCAAGCATGACAAATCTTGAGCAGCTTGTTATGACGGACAATTATTTTAGAATTCTTCCCGAAGAAGTAACTTCGATGGAAAACCTTGAAGTTTTGATGTGCGGGCAGAATCTTATAAAAGATGTTCCGGACAGCATTATAAACCTTGAAAATATCCGACGCGCCTCGTTTGCATCAAATGATTTAACATCTCTTTTGAAATTTCAGGGATTTGAAATACCTTATTCTTACCAGATCAGCTTCTCTTATAACTATCTTGATTTAAATGATGAAACAAACATTGATGTTCTGGAGGATTACAGAAACAACGGCGGTGTGCAAAAGAGCGCACACCTTTTTCTAACACCTATAAAGGCGGACACGCAAAGTGTGGACTTTGAGTGTAGTTTTGATTTCACAGAGCTTGCAAGATTTACAGAAGATGCTAAAGTCAATTCATTAAAGCTATTTGAGGTTTCAGGAAACGGTTTGATTTTGCTAACAGAAAGAGAATTAACCGGAGATGACAAGGAAAAATTAATCATATCATATAGTGGCGCGGAGGAAGGCGTTCATGATTATCTGGTGTGTCTTGAGACAACCAATGGACAGTGGCCGGAAAAAACATTGAAATATTCTGCTGAGATACGCGGCGTCGTGGTAGCACTTGCGGCTACTCCTACACCGACTGTTACAGCGCCCCAAATAACGGCAACACCTGCTCCGGAAACAACACCTGAACCCATACAGGAAGGGAAAATCTTCCCAAAATACCTTTTGTATATATTGCTTCTGGGAGTTATAATAATTATATCTGCAATCATTGCGCATTTTGCAATAAACAGGAGAGAATGATGTCTGTAAATAATCCTATATTATTTTATGCCATAGTTGCGATTCTGGCGTTTTTATTTATAACGCTTGTTTTAATAGTGTTTTTATTGGTAAGAAGGCTCAGAAGGATGAAGATGCATCTTTATGATGATGAACTTGAGCTTTCTGCAAAGATTGATTTTTAGATATTAGCAAAAGTCAGGGGAAGGGTGGTTATATGTCATTTAAGCTTATCGCAGTCGGAGATATTCATTTTGATTCACCGTCACTATTTGGCGACGATGAAAGGAAAAAGCTTGAAAATCTTAAAAAAGATGCGTTTAAACGCGCGGTGGATGAGGCTGTTAGCCGCAATGTCTCCGCGTTTTTGATATGCGGCGATTTGTTTCACGAAGAGTCCGTTAGCTTTGAAACGCTGATTTTCTTAAGAAAACATTTTCTTCAGCTGGCTTCCTGCAACATAAAGGTGTTATACGCACACGGGAAATCGGACAGTTCAGCTGCGCCTGAGATAATAAGAACAAACAATTTTATTGATTTTTCCCATGAGGTGGAACGCTATGAGCTTATCGGAGCGGACGGTGTACCGGAAGCTATAATATATGCTTCTGGATATTCGAGCGGTGTTTCTCATCTGGCAGGGCAGTTTGAAGAAAAAGAATCGTCCTATCCGACAATAGGGCTGATGTATGACGGCGAAGGATTTAAAAATCAGAATTCTTTTGTTTTGGACAGCCTCGCTGGACTTAACTATGATTTATTTATTCTTGGCGGGTATCATCATTATCTGATTGCGCGGCCTGAAAGCAATATAGTCTATACTGGTTCACCGACTGGCACATGGTTTGGCGACAGAGCAGGCGGAGCCCTTTATGCCGAGATAAACGGATACGGCCAGATGGTGCTGGACAAAATACCTCTTTCGGATGCAGTTTGGCATGATATAGAGATAGGCAATATTCAGGAAAACGACATGGGCTCTCTTAAACGCCGGATTGAAACTGAAATACAATCACAGGTGACATCGGTAAAGGATGCATTTGTGAGGGTAAGGCTCTCGGGAAGGTGTCCGTTTGCAGACAGCTTTTCGGATGAAGAGATTAAAGAGATGGCAAATGAACTGTCAAATACTTTGGATGTAGCGGTTTTTGTTAAAAAAGACGGACTGCTGCCTACGCTTCCAAAGTCTCTTTTTGATTCCACATCGCCTTTTGTTGAAAGCGTTAAGATAATAGATTCCATAAAAAATGATGATGAGAAGTTTGAAAAGATTTTAAGTCAGGTTGAAAAAAAAGACGAACTTTTTTATTCGACTGTAAATAAAGAAAAGATAAGTGAATACCGGACCGGGTTTAAAGAAGGACTGGTAGACACCATATGCAAGGTCATGATAAAGGAGGCAGGCTATGAGAATTAGGCGGCTTACAGTTAAAAACTTTGGCAGGTTCGAAAACTACGCGGTTGATTTCAACGGAAATCTTGCGGTGGTGAACGGACAGAACGAAGCCGGAAAATCCACTATCTTTGATATGATTAAAGTGCTTCTTTTCGGTTTGCCGGATGACATGTCTCCAGAGGAGAGGATGAGTTTTGTCCGCTACGGTGCAAACGAAGCGCATATCTCGGGAGAATTTGAACGGGCAGATGGCTCGCCGCTCACACTGTCGCGTATTATATCCCAGTTTTCATGTGACCTTAACATCAACGAAAATTTTGATTTTCAAAATCTAGGGAATGTTAAAGCTCCGATAGTCAATGATTTATCCAAAGAAGTGTATGAGAACATTTATGCATTGGATTTTCATGCGATGAGCGCGATTAAAGAAGATATCTGGCAGGGAATTAAAGATGAGTTTATGGGCGCTGACATGGCAAAAGAACTGGTTAGCGCAAATGAGGCCATAGGCAATGCCAAAAAGAGAGCGGACGAACTGTTTAAAAACAGCGCATCTCCTTCCGTTATTAACGACCTTTTGAAAGAGCGCGATTCACTTAAAGACAAACTCAGCGAGATAAATCAAAATCAGAAAGAAGCAGCAAGGGACTACCTAAGCTTAGATAAAACAAAGAGGGAGATAAACGACCTTCAAAACAAGATTGAGTTTGAAAATGCTTTTATTCAGGAAGCAACAAAGATGAACGGACTCAAAGAAGATATATCAAGAATAAAAATACTTGCAAAAGAAGCGGGAGACCTCTCACCTTACAAGCAGTGGCTTCCTGACATTAAAGAAGAGTACATATCGCTTCTTCATACCGAAGAGGAAGCATTGCTTGCATATGAGGAAGGATTAAAAGCAAAAGAAGAAAAAGTGCCGGTCCAGGAAGAATCCCAGCTGCCGGAAAAATATGCAAAAGCTCTTGAATATGAAAACGAAATCAGAGGGCTTAAAACCGAAGAGCCGGAAGCGGAAGAATTTATACCGTCAGAGTATGAAGTGCCCGAAGAGCCGATAATTAATGAAGAGCCTAATGACTACATAGCCTCAATAAATGAGGACAGTTATTACTCTCCTAATCAAGAACAGGAAAGCGATGGTTATTCAAAAGCTGCTGAAGAATGGGACAAAGTATGTGCTGAAAGGCTTTACGATCCAACACATCAGGATGAGATATTTAAATCACTAGATCAGATTAACGCTATGAGTCTTGCTGAAAAGCTGGAGCTTTATTCTGAAAGCAAAGAACAGCTGACAGCTCTTGTAAACAGCGCAACGCAGCCGAAAAAAAGCGGAGTGCGGTCATTCTTTTTTGTATTTACTCTTATCATATCAATATTGTTTATATTGTCAGGAGTGTCTCTGTTTATACCGGGAACAATTAGCAGCCTGTTGTCAAGTATTGAGCCGGTTAATGCTATTTTCACAAAATTTGTGGATTTGTTTAATATCATTCCGCTTGATCCGATGATAACAGCAAACCTTCTTACCGGACTTGGACTGATTTTACTTGTATCGGATTTTGGCTTTATAAAACAAAGATCTGCAAAATCACAGCTGAAAAACAGAGAAGCGGTTATAAACAGCGCGCGCGAGGAAGAAGAATACAACAGGACTGAGCTGGAAAAGCAACTGTTTGGTCTCCCAATTTCCAAGATTAAATTGAAACGGGCTGACAAATCCATAAGCGATGATGTTATAGCGCTCAAAGAAGCAAGACAAAAGCTTTTTGAAGCAAGAAGAACAAAAGAAGAAAATATCAAGCCTCAAGAGCCGGAACCTGCCCCTGAGCCGCAGGGAACCTTTGAATATGAAACTGTTTCAGAAGCTGCTTATGAAGAAAGCACCTTTAATGAGGTTAAGCAGGAAAGCGAAATATCAAAGCTTGCAAAAATTCTATTGGACTTCCCGTACGAAGATGACGAGCAGAATCTTGATGCATTAAACAATCTGTTGGATAATGCTATGCAGCATGCAGCAAAAATCCAGCAGGAACAAACAGATATATCCGAAAAACAGCAAAGTGCGATATCAGATGAAGAGCTCGAACAATTGGAGGCCGTTCACAGGAAGGCAAAAAGCGAGCTGAGCGAACTGGAAGCTCTTTTGGGGGAAAGCCCTCTGGAAGAGATAGAAAGCATTCAGGAGCGATATGACAAGCTTAACCGCGCTGTTGTGTTAAGGGATGAGATACTTGAGAAATATCCGAATTTCAAAGAGATATCCGAGAGGCTTAACCAGCTTAGCCAGGCAGGATGGCCATATAATGACGAAGCTGTGTCCGGTGCTAAGGAGAGGATTTCCGAATACAGAGACAGCATCGGAGAAGCACAGAGCAAAATCGGTGTTATGGAAAACAACGTTAAAAAAGCACTTCTTGGGCATGACCCCTCAGATATTGCATCTGAGATCCTTGAGCTGGACGATAGGATATTTAATTATAAATTGGAATATGACAAACTGAGAGTCAGCCAGCAGCTTATAAAAGATGGACAGGATACTTTTTCAAAACTTCATCAGCCTGAGGTATTGCAAAAAGCAAGCTACTATCTTTCCATACTGACTGACGGGAAATACAGCGAGCTGGATCTGGACAGCGAAACATCTGAAATAACGGTGCTTACCCAAAACGGCAGCTATATGACACCTCAGGCAGCAAGACTTTCGCAGGCAACGCGCGAACAGATATATCTAAGCATACGCCTTTCGGTTATTGATTCATTTGATGAAGACAGGGAAGCAATGCCTATAACTTTGGATGAAGCCTTAATTACATGGGACAAGGCACGCCTTACGGCTGGGCTTGACCTTTTGGCACAGATAGCAAGAAAGCGCCAGATATTGATTTTCACCTGCCATGATTTCATTGTGGATACAATGCGTGAAAATCAGCCGACATCACAGATAATAGAACTGGAACAATAGAAATTTCTATTTAGATTACGGAGATAATTATGGGTTACAGCGATATAACATTTGAAAAAGACTCACTCTTTCTTGTCACTGGAGGAGCGGGTTTTATAGGATCAAACCTTTGTGAAGCTCTGCTTGAACGCGGACACAAAGTAAGATGCCTTGATGATTTGTCAAACGGCAAACAGGAAAATGTTGATATGTTTAAAGATAATCCTGACTTTAGTTTTATAAAAGGCGACATCCGTGACTTAGACACATGCATGAAAGCCTGCGAAGGAGCGGACTATGTTTTGCATCAGGCTGCATGGGGAAGTGTTCCGCGCAGCATCAGGATGCCTCTATTATATGAGGATATAAACATAAGAGGAACTCTTAACATGATGGAGGCTGCAAGGCAGAATGATGTTAAAAAATTCGTCTATGCATCAAGTTCATCGGTTTATGGCGACGAACCTAATCTGCCTAAAAAAGAAGGTATAGAGGGAAATCTTATTTCGCCTTATGCAGTTACGAAAATGGTTGATGAGGAATATGCGAAACAGTATACAATGCATTACGGACTGGACACCTACGGTTTAAGATATTTCAATGTGTTCGGCAGAAGGCAGGATCCGTATGGAGCATATGCCGCAGTTATTCCAAAATTCATAAAACAGCTTTTAGATGACGAACAGCCGACAATAAACGGCGACGGAAAACAAAGCCGCGATTTTACTTATATAGAAAACGTCATCGAGGCTAACCTCAAAGCATGCAAAGCGCCGAGTGAAGCGGCAGGTGAGGCTTTTAACATCGCTTACGGCGGCCGCGAATATCTGATTGATATATATTATGTATTAACAAAAGCACTGGGAAAAGACATTGAGCCAAATTTCGGCCCTGACAGAGAAGGGGACATAAAGCACAGCAACGCTGACATTTCAAAAGCGCGCAAGCTTCTTGGCTATTGTCCTGACTGGGACTTTGAGAGGGGCATAGAAGCTGCGATTGAGTGGTATAAAGAGAATTTGTGATAATAAAAAAGGCTGCGGAGAATCCACAGCCTATATTTTTTAATTAAATCTCAATCACAAGTTCTACGGGGCAATGATCCGATCCCATTTGATCTGCATGTATGATGCTGTCTTGCACTTTATCTGCAATTCTGTCGGACACTACAAAGTAGTCGATTCTCCACCCGGCATTGTTTGCACGTGCATTGAACATATATGACCACCAGGTGTATTTTCCTTCTGCATCGGGGTATAGATGGCGGAAGGTGTCGGTAAACCCGGCATCAAGAAGCTTTGTAAACTTCTCTCGCTCTTCGTCGGTAAAGCCTGCGTTTTTGTGGTTTGTTTTGTCGTTTTTAAGGTCGATTTCATTGTGAGCTACATTCAAGTCGCCGCAAAGAATAACCGGTTTTTTTGCGTCCAGCTCTTTTAGATAATCCCTGAAGGCATCTTCCCAAGTCATTCGGTAGGGCAGACGGGCAAGTTCTCGCTGAGAGTTTGGGGTGTAGCATGTTACAAGGTAGAAATTTTCATATTCCTGAGTTATAACCCGCCCTTCGCTGTCATGTTCGGGTATCCCGATTCCAAGGGTTTGGGAAAGGGGAGTGTGTTTTGAGAAAATTGCAGTTCCGGAGTAGCCTTTCTTTTCAGCATAGTTCCATGCCTGGCTGTATCCATCTGCCGGAAAATCAACCTGGCCTTCCTGAAGCTTTGTTTCCTGAAGGCAAAACATATCCGCATTCATCTCATCAAAATATTCGGTAAAACCTTTTTTTATACAGGCGCGAAGCCCGTTAACGTTCCATGATATAAGTCTCATATAATTTCCTTTTTGATTTATTGTATCATAAACTTGATTGAGTTAAAGCAGGATTTATTCAATTACAGTTATTTTCTTTCCGGAAACAAGCACTGCCTGTTTGTCGGAAATCTTTATTATGTTAGTTTTCTTTATGTTAATTCTGCCGGCCTTGCTTCCTTTTTCTGCATGTGTTTCAAGCACTGCAGGAAGATAACCAAGGCTATTTTTAAAATTATTTGCAGCAACATCGCTTCCGGCGCTAACGCCAACATACACTCCGCCATTTTCAAGGAAAACATCAAGAGTTTTTTTGAAGTTTACTGTGTTCATTTTTTCAAGCAGAAATTCCGGTGAGCCGGGGCATACGAAAACTATATCATAGGCGGCAATCTCATCATTACTGAAAGGTTTGTCAAAATCGTATTCGTAAATATTATCATGTGAAATATTTGCTTTTTCCAAATCTTCCACAAATACATGTACGTATTTTCTGGAATCGGGAGTATTGAGTGCAGTAGGTATAAAAAGTGCTTTAGCGTTTTCAGATGGCTTTTCGAGAAGTTTTAAGAATGCGGATAGTATATTTGGATTGTCGAATCCTGTCGAGGTTAATAAAAGTTTCATTCATTTTCCTCCTTAGAGATTGTCTGTTTGCACTCCCTCGTGTTTAAGCAATTTTATTTTTATATCGTTTCCAAGGGCAAATCCGCCTAGCGAGCCTTTTGCCAGAACTCTGTGGCAAGGGATAATTATCGGAACAGGGTTTTGATTCAACGCGCCTCCGACAGCACGGAATGCTTTTGGATTGCCTATAGCAGCCGCTATTTCACCATAGGTTGATGTTTTGCCGTAGGGGATACGGAATGTTTCAATCAGCACTTTTCCTGCAAATGGTGAAACGTCAATATCAAGAGGCAGGTTAAACTCTTTGCTGCCTGATTCAAAATATTTCTTTATCTGAGAACAAGCATTAAAAGGATCGCCGACCTCGAAATTTTTATCTATCACATCTCCTATTATAATCTCTTTTATGCCTTTGTCAGAGCTTATAATATTTATCATGCCGATAAACGAATTATATTGTTTTAAAAATTTTCTTTTCATATAGATAATAAAAACGCCCTTATTAGGGCGTTAGTAGCTTTATTGGTTATCTGTTTTGATTTGCCTTAAAGCAGTCGTCACATAGTACAGGACGGTCGCCTCTCGGTAAGAAAGGAACTGTAGCAGTCTGACCGCAATTATCGCATGTAATTTCATGCATCTGTCTTTGTGAACGTCTTTGCTTTTTACGCTCCTGACGGCATGAAGGACAGCGCTTTGGCTCATTTTCAAAACCTTTTTCTGCGTAAAATTCTTGTTCGGATGCGCTGAATACGAAATTTTCGTTGCAGTCAGCACAGGTTAGGGTTTTATCCTCGTACATAATATCTCCTTTGCCCCAAATCCTTGGGACCTGTTATTGTAGCCGCATCCGCGGCGCTTGGCGGTTTGCCAAGATAAAGCGATTATACCAGTATGTAAGGAGATTGTAAAGCAAATCTGTTAAAATTTAGCATTAAAAATATATTAAATTTTCGTATTATGAAAACAAAAAAGCCGGTTAACATAACCGGCTTAATGTACTGTATTTTATCAGTTAAAAAATCCTTTTTTGGCAAGAAGCTCTGCCATCAGAAGTCCGCCGCCTGCTGCGCCGCGCACTGTGTTATGCGAGAGACACACAAACTTATAATCATAATGCAAATCTTCTCTTAATCTTCCGATTGTAACGCCCATTCCGTTGCCGTTGTCGCGGTCAAGCTTTGTCTGAGGCCTGTCGGGCTCTTCAAAGTATGTTAGAAACGGTGTTGGCGCGCTTGGAAGCTCAAGCTGCTGCGGTATGGACTCAAACTCTGCCCAACGTTTTTTGATTTCATTAATTGATGGCTTTTTATCAAAGCTTACAAATACGGCAGCCATATGTCCGTCGGAAACCGGCACTCTGATGCACTGTGTGGTGATGCTGATGCCGTCTGTGTTTTTGATTTTACCGTCTTCAACACTGCCCCAGATTTTAAGCGGTTCCTGTTCGCTTTTTTCCTCTTCGCCGCCTATATAGGGGATAACGTTATCAACCATTTCAGGCCACATTTCAAATGTTTTGCCTGCGCCTGATATCGCCTGATATGTACATGCCAAAACTTTTGTTATGCCAAAGTCTTTAAGCGGATCGAGTGCTGGGACGTATGTCTGCAATGAACAATTTGGTTTTACAGCTATAAAGCCGCGTTTTGTTCCAAGATGCTCTCTCTGGGAGGCTATAACGTCAAGATGGTCAAAGTTTACTTCAGGTATAAGCATCGGAACATCTTCAGTTCCTCTGTGAGCCGAGTTGTTTGATACTACAGGTATCTCAGCTTTTGCATATGCTGTTTCAAGCTCGCGTGTTGCAGCCTTGTCGAGATTTATAGCACAGAAAACAAAATCCACCATGTCTTTCACGGCATTTATATCCTGAGCGTCATATACCATCATGTCTTTTACGTAGTCCGGCATGCCGCCTTCAAGCAGCCATCTGCCGCTTACTGCATCTTCGTATTTCTTGCCTGCTGAACGCGGGGATGCAGTAAGTGCTGTCACGTCAAAATACGGATGATTTTCCAGAAGCTTTATAAACCTCTGTCCTACCATACCTGTTGCGCCTACTATTCCTGCTTTATACTTTTTCATGATACACCTCGCAAATATTTCGGATATTATATCACATGCACTATCATATTAAAACTATTTTTTTCTAAGCATATGCTTTATAAGCTTGTTGGCTTCGGAGAACAGCAGCATTATAAACGGAGCCAGAAGAGCCAGTGCCCATTGCTGGGCTGTCAGAGGTACAAGAGAAAATACCTTTGCTATAAACGGTATCACGGCCACTGATATCTGTAGAGCGGCTGATCCCAGAAATGCAAATATCATAAATTTATTTGAAAACGGTGACGCGAAAAACGATTTGCTTTCAAACCTCGCACTGAGGGAAAGGCACAGCTGTGTCATGCCAAGGGTTATAAATGCCATAGTTGTGGCAATTTCGGGGCTGTTATAGTATTTCAAACCGATGATATAAACACTGAGCGGAATCAAGCCGTTTACAACTCCGTGGAATAATAGTTCCAAAGTAAGTTTCTTTGTGAAAAAAGGCTTCTTGGAGTCGCGCGGCGGGCGGTTCATTATGTTGCTTTCCGCAGGCTCCATTCCAAGCGCCAATGCAGGGAAAGTATCAGTAACTAAGTTTATCCACAGAATATGAACAGGCAAAAAGATGTGCCAGCCTGCAAGGGTTGCAATGAATATTGCGACAACTTCGCCGAGGTTTGAGCTTAAAAGAAACTTTATCGCTTTTGAAATATTGGTGTAGATATTTCGTCCCTGCCTAACGGCTTTTATAATAGTTGCGAAGTTGTCATCTGTTAATACCATATCAGAGGCATTTTTTGATACGTCAGTTCCCGTTATTCCCATGCCGACGCCGATGTCTGCGCTCTTTAATGCAGGAGCGTCATTAACGCCGTCACCTGTCATGGCAACTACCATGCCTCGCGCCTGCCACGCATCCACAATGCGCACCTTATGCTCGGGTGATACTCGTGCAAAAACTGCGATGTTTGATACTTTTTCTATCAGTTCGTCATCGGTCATGTCTTCCACTTCGCGGCCTGTTACAGCTATTCTGGTTTCATCCAGTATGCCGATTCGTGAAGCTATGGCTTTGGCTGTTTCTATATGATCGCCTGTTATCATGACCGGTTTGATACCTGCTTTAAGGCAGTTTGCAACAGCATCAAATGCTTCCTCACGCGGAGGATCCATCTGCCCGCAAAGACCTATAAATATTAAATCGCTTTCAGATGACAAGATATCGGACACATCATCGTTTTCAACCATCTTGTATGCAAACGCCAAAACACGGAGTGCATCGCCTGCCAGGTTTCCATTGGCTTCAAGCGCGGAATCTTTAAGCTCTTGTGTGAAATTTACCGCTTTACCGTCGATAAGCGTCTTTGTGCATCTTGATATTAATATATCAGGAGCGCCTTTTGTGTAGGAGATAAGATTATCATCTTCTTTTACAATTACGGTCATAAGCTTGCGTTCGGAGTCAAACGGTATCTCGTTTTCACGTACTCTTGATCGCAGGCTGTCTGTGTCGAATAATTTATATTCTACAAGATAATCGATAAGAGCAGTTTCTGTCGGATCTCCGATTGTTGTCAAATCATCTCGAAGGTTTGCATCATTGCAGTAGGCCATGCATTTGGAAAGTTTGTCGTTTGTGCTTCCTGCGTCATGCATAGATGAATCGTGGTAGACTTTCTCGATTGTCATCTGGTTTTTGGTGAGTGTGCCTGTTTTGTCAGAGCACACTACCTGAGTCGAACCCAGCGCTTCAACCGCAGTAAGCTTTCGGATTATCGCACCGCGCTGTGCCATGCGCTTCATGCCCATAGCAAGTAGGATGGTTACAACTGTGGCAAGTCCTTCTGGAATTGCTGCAACGGCAAGGGAGATGGAAAGTAAGAACATGTCAAAAAGCTCTCTTCCCGAAAAAAGTCCCACGGCAAATATTATTACGGCAATAACGAGCACAGCTATTGAAAGTGTGCGGCTTATGCTGTTCAGATTTTTTTGTAGGGGAGTGACTTCATCTTCGGTGTGAGCCAGTCTGTCGGCTATTTTGCCCATCTCGGTGCCGGAACCGCATTTAACTGCAACTCCGCTTCCTCTTCCCTGAGTAATGGAACACCCGAGAAATACCATGTTCTTTTTATCGCCAACGACAGCCTTCTCGTCGCTTAGTTCTTTTATGTGTTTTGATACAGGTATTGATTCTCCTGTGAGGGTGGATTCAAGAGCATACAAAGATGCAGCTTCGATAAGACGTAAGTCAGCTGGAACTGCGCTTCCGGCCTCAAGCAGAACGATATCACCTTCTACAACATCGCGTGCCGGTATTTTTTGTGCACTGCCGTCGCGGACAACCATCGCATTTGGCGCGGACATCTCCTTTAACGAGTCAAGAGCTGCTGAAGCGCGTGACTCCTGAACAGCACCCAGCAAAACATTAAGCACCACAACCAACATAATTATTATGCCGTCTGTGGTTTCGCCTAGCACAAAAGATATAATTGCTGCGCCTAAAAGGACTATAAGCATTACATTTTTAAGCTGCTCCATAAGGATGTGAAAAAAACTTTTTTTCTTGCCTTCGGGTAAAACGTTTGGCCCGTTTTCAAGCAGCCTGCGTCTAGCTTCGGAGCTAGAAAGCCCCATTTCGGATGTCTTATATTTCTGATAAGTCTGTTTTACAGACAAAAGATGCGCTGAAGTGTTTTTATGCGTCATATCGTTCCTTTGTTGGTTTTACAATTAATCTACTATAGTGTTTTCAAGTACGTAAGTGGGTGCTTCGTCAAACAGTACGCTTACGGATTCGCGCACATGTATACGGCGCACGGTTTCTGCAAACAATGCTGCAACGGACACCACGTGAGTCATGTTCGATTCTATTATATATTTATTTTCAACTGTGTCTGTTGTGATATAAGTTTCAATTGGAGACTCTTCCATGCGCCTTATTCCGCGCTCGTTTAAAAGAGAATGGGAAGTGCAAGCCCATATCTTTTTTGCACCTCTTGACTTAAGCTGATTTGCAACTTCAATCAGCGTACCGCCGGATATGGTAAAGTCATCGACTATAAGGCAGTTTCTGTCCTTAACGGTTCCTATTACTTCAAGTATTTCGGCGCATTCGTCATGACCTTTTCTCTGTTTGTCGCATATAGCGGTAGGAACACCCAGCCTGCCTGCAAATGAGCGCGCTTCTTTAACGAAACCTGCGTCAGGTGCAACTACAGTAAAATCTTCGTCGCCAAGGCCGAGGTGGCGGACAAACTGCGCAAGTATGGGAGCTCCGAAAAGATGGTCAACAGGGATTTTGAAAAAGCCCTGCACCTGCGGTGAGTGGAGATCCATGGTCACAACGCGGTCTGCGCCTGCAAGCTCTATGCACTCTGCGCACACTCTGCCGCGGATAGATACGCGGGGTTCGTCTTTCTTGTCGCCCTTTGCATAGCCGAAGTAGGGGATAATCGCTGTGACGGATTTTGCGCTCGCGCGTTTAAAGGCATCCATCCAGAAAAGTATTTCTGTAAATTCATCATTTGATTTAAGCCCTATGGGCTGTACAAGATATGCATCCTTGTCGCGAACTGTTTCAAGTATGCGTACGAATGTGTTTCCTTCGGAAAACGTGATTGTTTCCGCTTTTCCAAGCTCAATGTTCAGGTAATCGCACATTTTCTTTGCGAACGCTTCGCCTGTGCTACCTGCAAAAATCTTAATGTCTTTTCTCCAAGCCATAAATTTATACACCTATCCTTTTTGCTATATTCAGCAAGTATAATATAACAAAAAATAAGGCTGATGTTAAGATATTTAGAAGATGTATCTGTTTATTGACTGTATATTATTCTTCAGGCGGGTCTTTGATATAGATTATTTCATTTACCATTGGGTAAGTTATTGTTTTATACTCTTCTCTTTTTATCTCTGTTCCGCCTTCAAGCTCCCAGCTTTCATTGTATGCCCCGCCCTGATACCACACCTTATATACCTTAACCGTGGTTTTATCTTTTGGATTATTGCTTAAATACTCCATTTTTCCTGTCTCTTCATTGAGCTCCCAGTAATAATCGAGAAATGCATCGTCTTCAGCTTCGATATATTCTGTTTCATATGCAATCTGTTCCACTATCTCGCTCTCAGCAACTATATGAACGCCATCACCTTGCAGCATAGTATAAACATCTACGTCGACATAGCTTAATCTTCCATATAAATCAAGATTATAGTATGCATCAAAGAACATGGGATAATCCGATGTATTTTTAAATACTAAATCCATTTCACCGTATTCCACACAAGCGTCCATTCCGTAGCCATAGTCTTCTTTAAATGCAGGATAAGTATGGCTGTGCACGTCAACTATTTCCGCACCTGCCATAAATGCAGCATTATAGAATGTCGTTGCAACTTGTGAAAGGCTACCATAAAAATACTTTTTCAAATCAAAATTACTTGCAATAATAGCATTTGGAGAGTTTATATATCCATTTTCTCTATTTGGTTCACCTATTAATCCGAAAAAAGATATGGTATCTCCCGGCATCACAACAAGTCCTTTGATTTGTTCTAAGGATTTGGTCATATTATGGCTTCGAGTAGAGTCTTCCCTGTGAGTATTTTTACTATATGAATGAAAAATAAGTTCAGTACACTGCTCAAGCTCCTCTAGTGTGTATCTGGGTGGTGTCACATCAAAAGGAATGTCGATTGTAATGCTTTGCTTTTCGCGGAGCGCGGCGACAATAAGATCATAAAGTTTATCCTTGTTAATCTCTTTTCCGTTTATACCTTCGGTTATGTTAAACATTGAGGAAGAATCCGCATTTTCAGCAAAGAAATCAAACTCTGACGGATCAAAAATTACATTTGCTTCAATCGGTGCTATATCAAATTGCTCTGAAAGGTATGATGCAATGTTATATACACAAACATCATCATAGACTATATTGGGTTCAAGTAAAAGATGATTTAATGCGGTTTTCTTTTTATCCATAATTCTATATAGAAGATTTCCCTGTTTGCCGACTGAAAACGCTTTATCTATAGAATCGGTAAAATCAATGTCCCAACAGTATTGCGAAAGTCTTGTATCAATTTTTTGATTTCCTGTGCTTAGGGATATTACAGTTTCATTTTTCAACTTATCTTTATACTCACTGAGAAGATTTTCAGCCTGCTCAATTGTAAGACCTGAAACATCGTTTCCGCATATATAAACTCCGTTTGCGATTTGATTGTTAATAGATAAAGGAAAAAAGAAAAAAGCAATAGCCAATATAAATATAGGTACAGATATAAAAAACAGTTTTTTCTTTGTCATACACACCTCATAAGATATTTTTCTTATTATACGATAAATACCTAAATATGACAACTATAACATAATATGAAAAAAGCCCGCACATAATGTACGGGCATGGTTATCTGTTTTATCAGCCGCTTGCTCCGCCGCTGGGAGTTGGTTCCGGTGTGGGAGTTGGAGCTGCTGTCGGCACGGGCGTAGGTGCCGGAGTCGGAGTTGGCTTAACTATTGTTTTGCCTTGGATTGCTTTATAGAGGTGAGTGTGAGAGTATTCGCGCTTAACTTCCTCTCCGCCTGTCCACTGACCTTTGACATCGGTTGCTTCGGCATCTTTAAACCATACTCTGTCAATGCTGTATTCAACCAGGTCTCTTGGTGTTATCATTTGAAAGACCATTTTCTTTAAAGTTGCGTCGTATTCCCACTCTGCCTGAGGATAATCGGCAGCTGCAGTTGCTTCATCCACTTCCACATATTCCATTTCAGGAGGAGCTTCTCTGCGTATTTCCTCTGAATCAGCTCTAATATAAAGTATTGTGCCGTCACTGTCTTTCTGGGGCATGGTGTAAACATCAACATCCACATATCCCGGCTTGCCGTTTGCGTCATACCAGAAGTATGTGTTAAAGAAGATGGGGTATTCCGAGTCGTTTTGGAAAACAAAGTCGCTTGTTCCCCAGTTAACCATTGCGTCCATTCCGTAGCCGAAATCATTATAATAAGCTGCCCATGAGTGGAGATTTACTTCGATAATCTTAGCACCTGACATAAAGGCGGCGTTAAATATTGTTGTTGCGGACTGGCATATTCCTCCGCCGACTTCGTCCTTTAGTGTTTTATCACGAGCGATTGTCGGAGCTTCAAGCCAGCCTGATGCTAAAGTTCTCTCGCCCAATAAGTCGTTATAGGACACAATATCGCCGGGCTCAACAACCAAGCCTTTGTAAAAGCCTATTGCTTTTTCGATGTTATGATTGCGGTTTAAGTTCTGTCTTTTAACGCTGTTAAGATAGCTGGAAGAATGGAATATCAATGTTGTGCATTCTTTAAGCTCTTCTACGTTTTTTGACGGGTGAGATTCTACAACGGAAAGCTCAATGTCCGCAGTCCAGCCGTCTTCAAGCTGAGCGTTGAGGTCCTGAATTGCTTTGTCATAATCCATTGCATAGCCGACTCTGCCTTCTGTTATTGTAAACATAGCGGCAACTTCGTCAAACTCCGGATCATCAAACTCTTCATAGCCTACGCCAGAGGGATCAAATACTATTTTCGGCTCTTCCATAGGTTGGTCGATTTCTTTTTTTACATCTTCTAAAGCATCGATAAGAACCTGTCTGTCTACCACGAAGGATGATTTGAATGATTTTCCTTCAAGCTGAGTTTGCTGAACAGCTTTGTACTTATCAACCAGAGTACCTTCTTTTCCTGTGTTGTATGCTTCATCCACTACTTTATCGTAGGCAATGTTTGCCTGAAGGTCTTCTGCGTCAAAGCTCCATTGTTTGTCGTTATATCTGAATGTAATCTGAATTTTTTCAAGCTTTTGCTCGGCAGCATCTTCGACAGCGCTGTAGGCTTCTTCTTTTGTCATGCCGGAAACATCGATGCCGTCCACCGATACGCCTTTTATTATCTCTTCTTTGTTGAGCTCTTTTGCGATGTTCGCCACATAAAGCCCACCTGCAATGAGAGCAGCCAGAACTATGAGTATAATTACTAAACGACCGCTGCCTTTTTTGTGCGAAGCTCTTGTGGAAGACCTTTTCTTAGAAGAAGGTTTCTTGCCGTTCGAGGCACGTCTTTTAGGTTTTTTTGTTGCCATATATATTTCTCCGTAAGCACATCTTTTTAATTATATTTATATTACACTATAACAAAAAAAGCAACAGATGTTAAGTATCCGTTGCATTTTTGTTAAATTATTTGTGAATTTAAGGTGACGGCGTTGATGTAGGCGCAGGTGTCGGTGTTGCCTGAACATCCCTTGTATAGTAAATTGCCTGAACTGCAGCGTATGTATCATTATGGTCGTGTTCCCTTTTGTACTCCACACCGCCTTCATATAGTCCGGGTTGGGTTATAAGAGAATCTAAACACCAAATTTTGTCTACACTTACTTCAAGCCTTGACTTTGCGTCTCTGTATTCATATACTTCCTTATTTAAAGTTGCGTCATATTTCCATGTCCTGTCTGCGTACTGGCCTTCAGTTGCCTCTCTGTATTCAGGGGCAGGAGGATCTTCGTTTAAAGTTATTGTGCTTTCGGGAATGATGAAAAGCCTGTTGCCGTTTTCATCCTTTGGAGGCATTGTGTAAATATCAATATCACAATAGCTTAGCCTTCCGTAGGAATCGGTATCATAATATGTGTTTATGAACACGGGATACTCAGTATCATTCTGGAAGATAAGTTCATCCGTTCCCCAGTTAACCATAGCATCCATTCCGTATCCGAAGTCTTCGCGATATCCGGGCCATGAGTGCGGGCCGCGGTCGATTATCTTAAGGTCTGCTCTGAAAACAGCATTATACAATGTTGTGGCTATCTGGCATATTCCGCCGCCAAGGGCTTTTTCCAGTGTTTTCTCTGCAGTAATTGTGTTTGCTTCCTGCCAACCGGCGCTCTTTGTACGTTCACCGAGCACGTCATTATAGCTGACCAATTCACCTGGCTGGATTACCATGCCTTTAAAATAACCAAGAGCTTTAGCAAGGTTTGTGTTTCTTGCAGTATCATCCCTGTGAGTGTTTTTGCTGAAGGAGTGATAGATAAGCGTTGTGCATTCCTGAAGCTCTTCGACTGTATACTTAGGATGCTCTTCTTTTACGGTTATAGTAATATCAGCGGTCCATCCGTTGTTTAATGCATCGTTTAGCTCAGAAAGCGCTTTTTCATAATCCATTACGTATCCGACGCTGCCCGGGGTTATTGTAAACATTGTTTGGGATAAATCCTGATCAGGAAGATCTTTGTCCTCAAAGTAGTTATAATTAGATGGATCGAACTCTATTGAGGCTTCAATCATCGGCTGATCAATTTCGTTTTTAACATCTTTTAATGCTTCTATAAGTACAGCTTCATCAACAGATATATCTGTTTTTAGAACAAGACCGTAGTTTTGAGCATCTTCTATTTCCTGTTTGTTTACGTTTTTATCATCGCTGCTTCTGCCGACTGCATATGCGCGGTCAACAACAGCCTGTGAATTTACGGCTGCCTGAAGCTCAGATGATGTGAAAGTCCATGACTTGTCATTATACCTGAAGGTAATAGAGATGTTTTCTATTTTTGACTGTGCTGCCTGGTTTACTGCGGCCAAGGCTGCGTCTTTTGTCATACCGGCTACATCAATTCCGTCGATTGTAACACCAGAAACTATAGCATCGCTGTTTGCGCTGACTGTAGCGGTTGGCAGGTTTTTGATTACAAGCAAAGCTCCGCCTACAATTACGACAAGCAAAAGCACACCAAGTACCAGCTTCATGGCCCCACCGCCGCCACCGCTTTTATAAGAAGGAGGCCTGCTTGGATTCTTTGATGTTTTATACTTGGATGTATAAGGCTTCTTGTATGATGAAGAGCCTGTTGTCCTTGAGTATCCAGTGGATGTTCTCGAGCCTGAATTGCCTGAAGATCTTGAATATCCGGATGATGTTCTTGATCCGGAACTTCCTGAAGATCTTGAGTATGTTCTTCTTTGTGCCATGCAATTTCCTCTTTAATCTTTTTATCCGTGCAGTTTGTTTAATGCACCGTGTACAAATCTTTTTTCATTTACTATCGCGCGCGTGTGTTTTGCTTCTGCAATTACGCCGCTTTTGTCATATGCGGTGATATCAAAATCAATCGCATTGTCTCTGATTCTTGTGATAATAGCCTCCGCCCAAACAACCAAACCGACAGGTGTGGGTGCAAGGTGGCTTAATGTCACCTTAATTCCGACTGTTGTCATTCCGCGATCCATGCCCTGTTGAGCAAGCTCGAATGCGCTGCACTCCATAAGGGCAAGAAGATACGGCGTGGACAACACAGGCGTACCGCCGCTTCTAACGGCATACGCAGTCATATCGTCAGTTACTTCCCAACGTTCTCTATAGCTCATGCCTACACCTAGATTCACATTTGCCTCCGTTAAACTAATATATAGGGCTGAAAAAGCCATAAATCGGCTTTTAATTATAACAAAGAAATTAAGTTATTACAATTGTGAGTCAATATATTGTGATATTGTTCACATATTATAAACATATATGACTTAAAAAGTATAGTATAAAAAAACCGGGAAGTGAATCCCGGTTCCAATTCGTGTAAAATATTATGCTTCAACCGGATCTGTAGGAAGATCAGCCGGCATGTGTTTTTTAACAATTCTTTTAAATTGCTTGCCGTCGATTTTTTCTTTTTTAAGCAATGCTTTTGCAACAGCATCCAGCACTGCATTATATTTCGTAAGAATGTCTTCTGTTCGTTTTTTTGCAGTTTCGAGGATAGAGGAGACTTCGTTGTCTATCTGAGCAGATAGCTTCTCCGAATAATCTCTTGTGTGTCCCAGATCGCGGCCTATCATGACTTCCGGGGCGTTTGCCAGATAAATCGGTCCCAGATCATCACTCATGCCGTATTCGGTAATCATACGCTTTGCTATTTCAGTTGCATATTTCAAATCGCTGGTTGAGCCTGTTGTGATGTCGTTAAACGTAAGCTTTTCCGCGACATACCCACCGAGTGCCATTGCAATGCGGTCCTGGATTTTTGACTTTGTTATGTAGTTCGAGTCATCTTCTCTCAGAGTCTGGGTATATCCGCCTGCTTGTCCGCGGGGAATAATGGTGACCACATGCACAGGATCGCACTCTTTTAAGAAATGTGCGGCAACTGCGTGGCCTGCTTCGTGATAGGCGACAAGCTTCTGATCTTCAGGAGTCACAAGCCTGCTCTTTTTCTCAGGGCCCATCTGCACGCGGTTTATTGCTTCCTTGATTTCGTCGATTGAGATCTCTTCAAGATCTTTTCTTGCAGCAAGTATAGCAGCTTCGTTTAATATGTTTTCAAGGTCAGCACCTGTTGACATAGGAGTAAGCTTTGCAAGCTCTTTAAGATCGATACTGGAACCAAGAGGTTTTCCTTTTGAGTGAACCTGAAGAATTTCTTCACGGCCCTTGACATCGGGATATCCGACCATAATCTGCCTGTCGAATCTTCCGGGACGCAAAAGCGCTGGGTCTAAGATGTCAGGTCTATTTGTTGCAGCGATTATAATAATGCCTTCGTTAACTGCAAATCCGTCCATTTCAACAAGCAGCTGGTTTAATGTCTGCTCGCGCTCGTCATGTCCGCCGCCTAAGCCGCTTCCTCTGTGGCGGCCTACAGCGTCAATTTCATCAATAAAGATAATTGCCGGAGCGCTCTTTTTTGCCTGTTCGAAAAGGTCGCGGACGCGGGATGCGCCTACACCTACGTACATTTCAACGAAATCCGAACCTGAGATTGTAAGAAACGGTACACCTGCTTCGCCTGATACGGCTCTTGCAAGCAATGTTTTACCTGTTCCGGGAGGGCCAACAAGCAGTACGCCTTTTGGGATTCTTGCGCCCATCTTTACGAATTTTTTGGGATTTTTCAAAAACTCGACTATTTCAGCAAGTTCTTCTTTTTCTTCCACAGCACCTGCAACGTTTTCAAAAGTTACTTTCTTTGCATTGGGATCAACCTGCTTTGCGCGGGATTTTCCGAAATTCATTGCACGGTTGTTTGTGCCCTGAACCTGGCGCATGAAAAGGAAGAACAGAAGTCCCAATATTGCTGCTATTATAATATAGGGAACAATAAGGGCAAAAAGTGAGTTTGACTGTTCCTGTTTATATTCGAGAGTAAACTCAAAATCCGATTGTGAAACATATTCGACAGTTGTGCCTTTTCCTTTAGCGACAGCTGCAATCAGATCCTGCTGAATATCAACTTTATCCGTAATACTTACTTTGAAATCATAGTCGCTTGGGAAACTTCCCTCAGCAACCTGGGTGTTCTTATATAAACCTGCAAGATATGTGTCGTATACCACTATGTGGGATACTTCATTGTTTTCCACAAGTTTAATGAATTCATTGTATGTCGGCTCTTCCATAGCGCCGTTTTTTGTGCCGCCCATTGTCATAACGAGCACAAGAGCCATACCGAATATTATTATAAATATTAATGAACCCCTGAACATTTTGTTGTTCTTCAATATTTTGTCCTCCTAGTTTGAATGGAATAATATATTATTGTAAAAAAAACAATATTTCAATCATTTTAAGCCATTATTCAAATACTGTTCAT
Organism: Christensenellaceae bacterium; assembly: GCA_963677605.2. Classification (GTDB taxonomy): domain Bacteria; phylum Bacillota; class Clostridia; order Christensenellales; family UMGS416; genus JAGLOK01. The sequence continues at coordinate 302,615 of CAXXDX010000007.1, forward strand.
TTAAACAAGGTAACCTATAAATTATATCACCAAATTTTACCTTAATCAATCTTCATAGACACTTGGCTTGAGTATTCCTATAAAAGGAAGGTTACGGTATTTTTCCGCGTAATCCAATCCATAGCCCACAACAAATTCGTTTTCTATTTTAAATCCTGTAAAATCGGGAACGATGTCGTGAACTTCGCGTCTTTCGTATTTGTCCAGCAAAACGCAAAGGCTTATTGATGCCGGTTTGCGTGCGTTTAATACCTTAAGCAGATAGTTTAGCGTATGTCCTGTGTCAAGTATATCCTCAACTATTAAAACGTCTTTTCCCTCTATCGGAGCGTCCAAATCTTTCATTATACGCACAATACCCGAACTTTCAGTATCGTTGCCATAGCTGGATACTGCCATGAAGTCCACAGCCATTGGAATGTCAATGCTGCGCGCCAAGTCCGAAAAGAAGACAAAAGCGCCTTTTAAGATGCCAACCATTAAGAGATCTTTATCTTTATATTGTTTCGAGATTTCATGTCCTATCTGGGCAACCTTATTGTGTATCTCTCTTTCTGTCAGCAGTATCTTTTCAAAATCTTTTTTATCTATCATATCCCTCTCCTATAATTTTTCTTTATCAAATATAATTTTTTTAACCATAATGCTGTCGTCGGTTACTTTTACTTTTTCGCTTATTTCATGTCCGACTATCCACAAGACTTCATTTCCTTCTGCAATAAGAGGAATGCAGTCTCTTTTAAACCGCGATATCTTTTTATCAATAAAATATTTCTTTAATGATTTTTTTCCCGGAGCACCCAACGGATGGAATACGTCGCCTTCCCGCCGCGTTCTTACAGTCAGGTCTTTTGTTAAACACATTGTATCAAAAAATGCAACGTTTTTGCTATGGTTTTTGACGTTTTTAATGTTTAATTGTGCATCATGGCAGGAAAAAGTGCCACAATCGGAGATATATGTAATACCTTCCGGCGAAAAAGGAGTTTCGCAGAATATGTGTGGTGCGCTTTCGTTTCGCAAAAGTTCAACGCCAAATGCATCTCTTCGGGCGACTATTCCCTGAGGAAGGTTGATGGAAGCGCCTGTGTTTTGCGTATAAAAAAGCTCCATTACCTGAGAAACGTTGGTTTCATATATGTCGCTGTCAACTCCAAGCATAACGATTGTTTTTCTTATGCATCGGGAAAGTATTGCTTTGTGAAGATATATAAAGCTGTCATCGCTAAGATAATATCCATCATCGGTCTGCTCCGCCTTAAGTATGACTTTATCAACTTCCTTATTGAAATAATCGCGGTCTAAAGACATTAGCCTCGCGTTGTTTGAAAGTGTGGATATTATAGCTTCGTTATAGTTTTCCTTAAGGTGCAAAATGGTATTATGTCGCAGATTGTTTCTTGTATAGGTGGTGTCAGAATTTGATGAATCTTCCCGCCAGGAAAGCATATTGACTTTAGCGTAATGTTCGACTTCATCCCTTTGTGCGCACATAAGCGGACGGACTATTATGCCGTCTCGCTCCGGCATGCAGCCAAGCCCGTCTCCTCCGCTTCCTCGGAGAACGCGCATAAGGTAGGTTTCCGCTCTGTCATTTTTATGGTGGGCAAGTGCGATTTTGTTTGCTCCCGATTGTGCTGCTACGTTTCTTAAAAATGAATGACGCATTTTCCGCGCGGCAGCTTCCAATCCGATCTTTTCATCTGCTGCACATTTTTTCACATCACCCTGTGACATATAAATTTCGACAGAATTCCTGTCGCACAGCTCTTTTACAAAACCGGCATCATCTGCCGATTCCGGTCTTATCATATGATCATAGTGTGCGGCTGATAAAAAGAAGCCCAGCTCATCTTTTAACTTGAGCAAAACATCAAAAAGCACGACAGAATCTATTCCGCCGGAAATCGCAATCAATACTTTGTCATTTTGTTCAATAAGCGCATTCTCTTTTATGAAACTGCGCACAATGTCAATCATTTCAAACCCTCAGCCTAAAGTTATATAAATTGTACTCCTAAAGCCTACGCTTTACAAGCTGAATGCATTAATTGCAAATAAATAGCGTATAATAAAAATAATAGCTGGGATTAGATAATTTTATTGACAAACCATATGAGTTATTATAGAATTGATAAGCACAATTTGATTGTACCCGTAGCTCAGCTGGATAGAGCGTCTGGCTACGGACCAGAAGGTCGGGAGTTCGAATCTCTTCGGGTACGCCATGAAAATCACTCAGTATACAAAGTATACTGGGTGATTTTTTTTACTTTTGATAGGATTCGAACTTGTCCGAGCACTTTTTATGAAAAGTGCGGGGCTGAGCGACTTTAGTCGCGATGACGAATCTCTTCGGGTACGCCACTAAAAAAGTTCGGCAGTGATGCCGAGCTTTTTTAGTGGCAAGAAACACAGAGTGTTTCGCAGCCCAAGAGTTTTTCTCTGAAAAACTCGTTGCGCGACAGCAGTTGTTTTGTGAAGCAAAAAACTGTGAAAGCGGCATAACTTATAAAATTTCATAGCATAATAAAAGCAGCTCGACAATAGTTTCGTGAGAAACTATGATAGCGAGAATAAAACACTTAGCATACAAAGTATACTGGGTGATTTTTTTTACTTTTGATAGGATTCGAACTTGTCCGAGCATTTTTTATGAAAAGTGCGGGGCTGAGCGACTTTAGTCGCGATGACGAATCTCTTCGGGTACGCCACTAAAAAAGTTCGGCAGTGATGCCGAGCTTTTTTAGTGGCAAGAAACACAGAGTGTTTCGCAGCCCAAGAGTTTTTCTTTGAAAAACTCGTTGCGCGACAGCAGTTGTTTTGCGAAGCAAAAAACTGTGAAAGAGGCATAACTTATAAAATTTCATAGCATAATAAAAGCAGCTCGACAATAGTTTCGTGAGAAACTATGATAGCGAGAATAAAACACTTAGCATACAAAGTATGCTGGGTGATTTTTTTTACTTTTGATAGGATTCGAACTTGTCCGAGCACTTTTTGAAAAAGAGACTTAGGGCTTTTCTTTTCTATTATACGGAACAGTAAGCTTTACCGCATTTTCAACTTTCTTCAGCTGTACTTCTGTTTTGCTGATTTCTTTTTCCCCGTCAAGTGTCCAGGCAATGCTTTCCTGTGTTTCAATTTTCAAATAGCCAGTATTAAAATATTCAATCAGATTTGATTTATAACTTCCAGATATTAATGATTTTATAATATGTGCCCATTCAAATGAATTTTTAGGCTTACTAATTAGGATTACCTCAAAGCACTCTGTGGAAAAAGGAGCTTTTGACTTTCGCTTTGTAACAATATCTACAACAGATGAGTAATTGCTGATAATACCAAAAATATAGTTGCCTTCATAAGCACGGCTCTGTGTGACAATACGCATTTTTATAGGTTCAAGTTTTGGCAGCCGTCTCATGCCTTCTAAAATATATGCCGGATAGCCTATAAAATTTTTAACTTTTTGAGAGGTTGAATATGTTAGATCCGCGAAGATACCAAATGCAGCGGCAAAAGCAAAATAATCATTATCAAACTGTCCGATATTTATAGCCTCTGTTTTTCCGTCAGTAATTACCTGAGAGGCCTTAGCAATACTTGATGAGATATGATTACATCCGGCAAAGTAATTGGTAGTTCCAGAGGGGATATAACCAAACGTACCCTGAAAGCCGCTTTTAGCCAATCCGGAAACTGTTTCGTTAACAGTACCGTCTCCGCCCACGCAGACAACTACATCAACATTATATGCGTTTTTAAATGCAAATTCTGTTGCATCACCATGTTTTTGGGTTTCCATAGCTTCAACGTTATAGCCGTTTTTTTCAAACTGATTTATGATTTTTGAAAAATGCTTGTGGCTTTTATACTTGCCTGCAACGGGGTTGATTATTAGCAATAGTCGTTTTCCTGCTGCATTTTGCATTATATACGATACCTTTCCTTAAGTATTTTAATTTCGCACAGTCTTGCCTGTAGCAAGTTTTACACTTCCTTCGGCATCTGTACCGGAAACATCAAGCTCTGTGAGATTTTTTAACACACCAAGTGAAGAAATATCCCCGGATATTTTAGTGTTGTTAAGGTAAACTGTCTCAAGGTTTAAAAGAACTGAAAGCTGAGCGATGTCGCCTGTAATTTCTGTGTTATATAGATAAATCCACTTAAGATCCTTAAAAACAGTCAAATCTTTCAAGCTGCCTTCCACGGCTGTATTTATTAGCACGATTATTTCTAAATTTTCTATACCGGATAACGAACTGAGGCTTCCGGTAACGGGTGTGGATGAAAGATTAAAATCAGTTAGGCTGACAAGGTTAGATAAGTCTGAAAGATCGCCCGTTATATTTGTTTCAGCAAGGCTGAAATCGGTAAGGTTTGTACGCCAGCTTATATCCGAAAGATTACCTGTAACAGGCGAGTCGGATATGTTTATGGTTGTCAGCTCTTTCATTTGGGATAAATCTGACAGACTGCCGATTACTTCAATCGCATTAATGCTCAGATCATTAAGATTTACAAGATGGGCAATATCTGAAAGGTCGCCTGTTATATCGGTGTCTGATAGGATTAAATCAGTAAGATTAACAAGACTTACTAAATCCGAAAGTGTACCGGTAACAGGAGTATGAAAAAAGTTAATATATTCAAGGCTTGTAATCCCGCTTAATGAAGACAAGTCACCAGATACGGTTTTATTGTCTTCCCAATCCACATAAATAGATTTAAGCTTGTCTGCTTTTTTAAGAAAATCAAAGCTGTCTGTATTTTTAATATGAATTTCCAAAGCAGCATTTACCGCGGCTTCGGGTGGAGGATTATCTCCGTCATAATATAAAACTTCATCAAACACTTGTGAAGGTGCAGGAGTATCAAGTGCTGTTTCTGTAGGCTCCGGAGTCGGAGAGGCAGTGCTGGCTGCAGTTTCATAAGGTGTAGGAGATATAGCTTCTGTGCTTGCCGAACATCCTACAATTGAGATTGAGATGATTATAATTAGAGTGAAGGCAATGATTTTTTTCATAGAATCCTCCTGAGTGAAATAGTGTGCATTTTATTTATCTTTGCTTATATAATGAATATTATCATATTAAATGAAAACTTAAAACAAATCAGCTTTGGTTTAATCTGAAATTAATAATGTGAATATAGATTAAAATTTCATTTTTATATTATTTTAAAGAAGACATCAACAAGCTGCGGGTCAAATTGTGAACCGCTGCACCGTTTAAGTTCATTAAGAGCATCGCTTTTTAACAAAGCTTTTCTATATGGTCTGTCGTTTGTCATGGCGTCATATGCATCAACTATGGATATTATTCTGCTGCCGATTGGAATATCTTCTCCGCTCAGGCCGTCTGGATATCCTGTTCCGTCCCAACGTTCATGGTGTCTTAATATAAGGTGTGAAATGCCGCTTAGTTCGCCTGATTCTTTAGCAATTCTCTCGCCAATCTGAGGGTGGGTTTTCATTATTTTAAATTCTGCATCATTTAGCTGCGAGGGCTTGTTTAAGATGGCATCAGGTATACCAACTTTTCCTATATCGTGGAACTTTGCCAGAAGCTTAAGCTGGTCCAGCTGTGCGCTGGGAAGACCTATTGCGCGGCCCATTAGATAGGCATGTTTGTCCATTCTGTCTGCATGGCCTTCTGTTATGTAGTCCCTTGCTTCCAGAGCTTTCATGAGGGAGCTGACAAGGTAGCTTTTTGTGCTGGCTGTGTTTAGAAGTTTGTTTTGATACATATTGTTGTCAGCTTGCTGAAAAAGCATTTCAGAGGAGACTTCCTCTGTTTTGGCAATTGAATAACCAAACGAAAGGCTGATGCTGTAATGGTTATTGTCCTGATTATAATTGTTGATTTTATCTTTTAAAGAAGAAAGGAAAGATTCTAGGACTTGATAATCCACATCATACATTAATATCGCAAACTCATCTCCGCCGACACGGGCAATGAAACCAAAGTCAGAAAAAACGCTTTTTAGGATTTCAACGGTTAGAATTATAAGCCTGTCTCCTTCTACATGGCCCAGAGTATCATTAATAAGTTTTAAGCCGTCAATATCGATTAGAACAAGAGCTAGGTTACCCTTTTTTTCTTTTTGCAGCTGTGCTATCTTGTTTTCGAAACTTCTTCGGTTATAAAGGTTTGTAAGGCTGTCTTTCTCGGCAGCTTCGCGCAGCTGGTTTTCCAAAAGAATTCTTTGGGTTATATCTCTTATTACAATTACAGTTTCATTTGTATGTGCCTTATGGCACCGCATGTCCAGATAATATTTTTTATCTTTGTATATGACGTCAAAAGAAATTTCAATAAAGTCTTTATTGTCTTTAGTTTGTTTTGATACCTGTTCTATCATTGTGCGTGTTTTTTCGTTTTCGTATAGGAAATATGCAAATTCATTTATTAAGGTAGAAGATGCGCTAAGAATTCTCAGACTGTTTTTTTCATCACTGACCATCAATATATCCGGGGCAGCTTCAAGCAGAGCGTTGGTTCTTGCATTGATACGCTCAAGTTCAAAGATCTTTTTTTGCAGTTCTGGATAATAGTTTTTCTTAAACGAAGACTCTCCCAAACCGATTATCAGTTCTCTGGTATAATTATTTTTCTTTGAGGATTCTCCCATATACAGCTTTAATCTCCTCTTTGTCTAATACAGCGGGGTTTGTAATAATGCAGGGGTCGTTAAGTGCGTTTTCTGCAAGCCTGTCAATGATTTCGTCGCTTTTATCTTCCACTTCTATATATGCTCTTATTCCTAATGAGGATCTTAATTTGTCAATTCCATCGAGCAGAATTTCTTTGTTTTCTTCATCGCTTCTGCTCATTTTAAGCCCCATGGCTCTTCCGATATCGGCAAATCTTTCTTTTGAGCTTTCATAATTGAGCTCAACCACGTGTTTTAGCAAAATGCTGTTGCATTCGCCGTGAGGCGAATCCAAAAGCCCTCCCAGCGAATGAGCCATTGCATGAACTGCGCCAAGGCTTGCATTTGAAAATGCGAGGCCTGCAGTAAGAGAGCCCATTAGCATTTGCTGCATGGTATCTACACTTCTGCTGCTTACATCTACCGCTTCTGATATGTTTTGAACAATCAGCTCAATGGCCTCTATAGCATGTATATCAGTTAAAGCTGATTGTGCATTTGACACATATGCCTCTATTGCATGGGTAAGTGCGTCAAGCCCTGTGCATGCAGTCAGATAGCTGTCCATCGACATTAGCGGAACGGGATCTATCAACGCAAGATCCGGGACAACTTTTTTGCTGATTATAGCTTTTTTAAGCAACAAATCTTCATCATTTATTATTGCAAACTGAGAAACGTCTGCGCTTGTCCCTGAAGTTGTCGGAATGCATATAAGCGGAGGTCCCGGAAGGTTTACAGCATCCACACCCTCATAATCGAGTATATTCCCTCCGTTTGTTGATACTATACTAATACATTTTGCGCAGTCCATCGGGCTTCCGCCGCCGATTGCGACTATTATGTCACAGCTTTTTTCTATAAAAAGTTTTGCACCTTTCATAGCTTCGTTTGATTTGGGATTGGGTGTTACATCATTAAAAATAGTTATATCGTCTGTTGTGGAGCGAATTTCGCTTACAATCGCATCAAACCATTTTTGTGATTCTACGATAGGGTCAGTCACTATCATTGGGCGATGTGCTCCGAAATGCGAAAGATATCTTCCGATAAGCAGGCTCGCTCCTTTCCCGGAAATGATTTCCGGCATAACAAATTTGCGAAGCTGAGTATTTGAAGTGCCCATAAAATACCCCCTATCCAGACTATAAGTTTAAATATATATATTTTATTATAATCCAAATAAGGAGTTTTAACACGGGTTTATTGTTTTTTTGAAGAAATATTACATTAATTACAATATTCTTTTTATTTTCTTGCCCTAGCTACATCTATTGATATGTCGCGGTTTCTTATTCGAACCTTGTTGTTGTTTATTCCTGTTAAGACTTTCTGCTTAAATTGTTTTTCAACTTCCACAAAAGAAAAATTATCAAAGATATCAACTTTTCCTATGCTCGCACTTGAAATACCGGATTCACCAGCAACGCATCCTACAATATCAGCAGAAGATATTTTATCTTTTTTGCCAACGTTTATAAAAAAGCGTACCATGTTTGCTTCTTTCGCGCCGGAAGATATTTCTTCATTGTCAAAATTTGCGGTATTTGTTTTTGTTTCCTGCGATAAATTGAGGCTTATCAAAGCGGCTGCGATTTTTCTTTCGCTGTATCCTTTGGATTTAATTATATCCAGCATATTGAAATATTTGTCGCTTACCGGCTTTTCTATCTCAGCAAGGAAATTTTCAATAAATGCATTGTTTTGCTTTTTTGAGATTGCCGAAGCTGTTGGCAGCTGGCGTCTTGGTATGCTTGCTTTTGTGTAGCGTTCTATGAACGAAAGTCTCTTTTTGTCGTTGTTGCCGCAGGACAGAGTAACTGCAAGACCTGTGCGGCCGGCTCTTCCGGTTCTTCCTATTCTGTGCACGTAATATTCATCATCAAGCGGGATGTCATAGTTTATAACAAGCTCAACATCATCAACGTCAATACCGCGCGCGGCAACGTCTGTTGCTATAAGAACAGGCATAATGCCGCTTCTGAATGAATTCATAACTCTTGTTCGTGCGTTCTGGTTCAAGTCTCCGTGAAGTGCGGATGCCGATATACCGTTTTGCTGCATTATTCGAGTGAGTTCGTCCACCATTCTCTTTGTGTTGCAGAAAATCAGGCACAGCTTTGGCTCATGATAGTCCAAAAGAAGCTTGACAGCCTGTGCTTTATCAGCCTTTTTTGTGTGTACATGCCACTGGTCAACAGCTGTTACGGTTTTGCTTTTATCTACTGATTTAATGATTTTTGCATTGTTTTGATAATTTTTTGTTATGCGCATAATGTCTTTTGACATTGTTGCTGAAAACAAAACAGTGGAAACTGTTTCTGGAACGTCTTTTAGCACTGTCTCGATGTCTTCTCTGAAACCCATGTTGAGCATTTCATCCGCTTCATCCAAAACTATAAGTTTAAGATTTGAAAGGTTAAGCGTTCCGCGCCTCATGTGGTCCATTACGCGGCCCGGAGTTCCGACTACAATTTGAGCGCCTTTTTTTAGGGCTTTCATCTGGTTGGGCATAGAAGCTCCGCCGTATACTGCCAATACATAAAGATTCTTTTTATATGCGGAGGCTTTTTTTATTTCTCCTGCTGCCTGTTCGGCAAGCTCACGGGTGGGACAAAGGACAAGCACCTGTGTTGCGCTGTTTGATGCATCTACCATTTCAACGGCAGGAAGGCCGAATGCCATTGTTTTTCCAGTGCCTGTCTTTGAGTGGCCGATTACATCTCGACCTTCAAGTATATGAGGGATTGACTCGTGTTGGATTTGTGTTGGTTCGCTGTAGCCCATGGCTTTTACTGCGCTGAGAGATTCCTTGGACAATCCAAGGTTTTTAAAACTTAGTACTTTCATTAATACTCCTAAAATAATATTGTATAAAATCAATCCGGGTCATTTTCTAATTGAATAATATACGACATTACAAAGGACAAGTAATTAATTAGACTATTATATAAAAGGACATCTTTTGATTCTATTTACTGCTTTTTAAGCAGCCTTACAAAGTATATCTTAAAATCTTTAAAAGTCAATTTATTTTACAAAATAGTGTGGTAATATATGCATATAGGCTAAAAAACATAGAAAAAGGCTGACATATGAATATAATTACATACGCTGAAACAGAACTTAACACATTCAAAGAAAAAGCTTTTTGCGAGATTGACAGCCTTGTGCTGTCGCAGATGTCCTATCTTTTTTATGACGGAATAGTTCCGGGATTTAAAGGTTTTTCAAAGAATGCAACTTTCAAAGACATATACCGCGCTGAATATTTTCAGGGTATATTAAACCTTGTAAGGTTTCCCTCTGAAAACAGAAGGCTTTTTGCGGCGCTTGCAGCAAGCCCGCGGTTCAGAAATGTTAAGCTTAACTATTATGTAAATGATATAGATATCCATAAAGAAAAGCAGTTTTCGGCTATAACTTTTGTGCTGGACAGAAAAACAGCATATATAGCTTTCCGCGGAACCGATGCTTCAATCATTGGTTGGAAAGAAGACTTTAATATGGCATTTTTGGACGAAGTCCCCGCACAGATAAGTGCAGCGGAATATGTCAACAAAGTTGCTAAACTCTTGCACAGAAAATTAATTGTTGGCGGACACTCAAAAGGCGGCAATCTTGCAGTTTATGCAGGGGCTATGTGTGACGTTTACGCGCAGAACAGGATTGTTTCAATTTTCAGCCATGATGGTCCTGGATTTAAAACCTTGGCAAAAACGGACAGATATCAAAACATAAAAAGCAAGATTTATAAGACCGTGCCTAAAACCGCGATAATCGGAATGGTTATGGATGGAAATGAAGATTATAAGATTGTAAAAAGCACGAGTACCGGAATAATGCAGCATGATCCGTTTTCATGGGAATTGGATGAATCTGGTTTCGTTACCGAAGAAAAGATATCAACCAGCGCAACTATAATGAACAATACGCTTCATAACCTGCTTACCAGTATGTCAGACAAGGAGCGGGAAAACTTTGTAAATGCTTTGTTTCAGCTAATACAGGCGGCAAATGTTAATACAGTTTACGATCTGGAGAAAATTAAGCTAAAAGATTTAAAAGCATTTCCGGAAATAACGGCGGGGCTTGATCCAAAGGCAAAAAAAATCTTGCTGGATACCGCAAAAAAACTTGTGTTTACACCCATAAGAAGGCTTTAAGAGCCAGCTTTTCGTAAAAAGAAGGACAATACACCTACTATTGCCGCGATAACAAAAGCAATGGAGAAAACATAATATATGATTGTATATGGTGAGGCCGTTCCGGCTATATACATAATTCCTGCGACCATGTTTCCGACTACAGCAAGAGCAATACCGGAATTATAAAGATTATAATACAATCTAAAATGTTTGATTCGTTCAGTGTTAAGCCCAAAAACCCATAGTATACCAATTATAAAGCTTCCGCCTATAAGCGGATATAAGTACATATTGCTCATTGAAGCTGAGTTTACGCCGTGAGCATAAATTGCATATATTTTGTTTATTACGATACACAGCAAGGAAATCATCAGGTATACCGCTGCTGTTTTCAATAGTTTGTTGTTTTTTGTTTTGTGCTTAGCCGATGTAAACAATGTCGCTCACACTCCTTTCGCCAAAGTTTCTTCCGCTGGTCGGGATATTTATTACTTCACCGTTAAACCACATGGTGGAAGAGCCGCCGCCGTCGAGATTGTATGCTACTGAGCATCCGTATTCATCAAATATTTGTGCAAGCTCATAAAGCGACAGACCTTCGCTTTCATCGGTTCGGCCATCGGATACTATAAATAGGTAGTTAAGCTCTGATATCTGTCCTATAGCAGTCCGCGGATTGCTGGACATTGACTTACCAACCTCGCTGTTTTTATCCACACAGATTTCACCGCCGCTTATAAGCGCAGGCCCAAATGAAAGAACCTGCCAAGCTTCATATACTGCTAAATCTTCATCGGATGTATCATTCTCGTTTATTATCAACATATTCCCGTTTGTATCTATGAGAAGAGCTTCATCTTCGTTTTCATCGCTTGCTGATGTTCTGTACAATACACCATTGCGAAGCACAAAGCCATAGTCTCTGAAACCGTAAAAATCACCGTTTATTGCGAAAACCGCATCATTTTCTTCAGCAATCTCTGATGTGGTGTCTTTAATGTTTCGGCCGTATGTATCAGAAGCCAGTGCAGTTTTAAGGTATGAAGCATCCGAAAGCTGAACATTTGCGATATAAACCGCTGTGTCGTATACATAGATTGTCTGTATTTCAATTTTAATGTTCTCATCTTCATAGGATGTGTCGGTAACTGCAGGTTCTATACTTTCAGCAGTTACAGTTTCAATTTCTGTACTTATATTTTCAGTAGTTTCCGCAGTAACTGTTTCTAATGTAATAACTGACTGCTCTTGCGGAACCGAAGCAAGTGCTTTTGCAAACACAAATGTGTCCATCAGAACAAATGCAGTAAATACAGTAAGTATGACGGTAAATGTTATTGCCCAGCTGAAAGGCTTCTTAAAGAGTTTATCTATCATTTCGACTCCTTTATTTTATAGATTAAGGATATATGCTGTTTATTTCGGGGATAATGCAGATTTGTGAACTGTTTTTTAAGTCTTACCGATAATTATATTGAGAAAAACCAATGCAACCTATAAAATGGTAATAGTACGCAAATAAAAGTCATCAAACAGAAATCGCTTATAAGGAATAGATATGGAAGAAAATATAGTCATTGATGCACAAAGAGTATATATAAGACGATTCAGGCCAACAGATGCTGAAGATTTATATGATTATCTTTCGCGGGAAGAGGTTGTAAGATTCGAACCATATCCTGTATTTACTAGGCAGCAATGCGACATGGAAGCAGCTGAAAGATCGGACAATTATGCTATGCTTGCGGTTTGCCTTAAATCTACTAACAAAGTGATAGGCAATTTATATTTTGAAAAGATTGAACCGGAAAATGTTATGACCTGGGAGCTTGGGTATGTGTTTAACTCTGATTATTGGAATAAGGGATATGCAAATGAAGCATGCAGCGCATTGCTTGAATATGCATTTAACACATTGGGAGCTCACAGGATAGTTGCAATGTGTAATCCGAAAAACGTTGCTTCGTGGAAGCTTTTAGAGAGATTGAAATTTCGAAGAGAAGGACATCTTGTTAAAAATATGTATTTTAATACAAACGCCGATGGAAAACCTATGTGGAATGATACGTATACATACGCTATGCTTGGTGTGGAGTATTTGGTAAGGAAGTATCATGAATACATCTAATCTGTATTCTGCGGAAAGAATAAAATAAAATGATAACAGATTTTCATGAACTAAATGATACAAGAAACCATCTTTATGTGGTTATAGTAACAAGATATCAGAATAAATGGGTGTTTTGCAGACAAAAAAACAGAGACACCTGGGAAGTGCCTGGAGGTCATGTTGAGTCGGGCGAGTTTGTCGATGACGCTGCAGAGCGCGAGCTATGTGAGGAAACCGGTGCTGTTAAGTACAAAGTAGATGCTGTATGTGATTTTTCGGTTACCGATGACATTGGTAATACGGACTATTCCAGATTATTTTATGCTGAGATATATAAACTGGGGAAGTTGGATAAAGGGTTTGAAATTGAAGAGCTGAGATTTCTGGATGAAATGCCAAAAAGGCTTACCCATCCTGTGATACAGCCTATGCTGTTTGAAAAGATTAAGTCAGAACTAAAGCTTAACTAAGCAGCCTGTTCCACTGCTTCACCGACTTCGGCAACAGCACTGCTTAAAAGATATTTGCACGCGGTAAGCGGTGCCCAAATCGCAAAAACGATATCGTTTTCTATGCTTTTCGGATTTTTAAGATATTCTGTTTCAAGATCGCCTATTATATCTCTAAAGTCACCCAAAGGCATGTGCATAAGGCTTAGGCGTATGGAATCCAGCTTTGATTCTTTGTCCATCTGCTCGAACCTGTCGTGCAGTTTGTCTTCATATTTAAGATGATGTTTAAGTGCGACCTTTTCATTGCTTTTGTGATGCATGCCGCAGAAAAAGTCAGATAGATAGTGGTTTGTTTTGCCAAGATGGAAGGAAGGAAACATTGTCCCGCCCTTGTGCTTTTTAATTCTTCTGAGAACATACTCAAGAGAGTCTTCCATCGTGTGGTGCATGGAACCTATTCTTCTTATAAAGTCCGGAAAGATATTGCCGATAATAAAGCTCTTTTTGTTAAGCTTTATGTTATGTTTGGTTTCTAAATGTGCATGAACTTTCTTTGCAATCATTACGTGTGTTCTAAGCTTCAACCGTTACCACCCTTTAAACGTGAATTTAGCTGAATGATACCCATTTATTTTTAAGACTATATTAAGAGAATGTTAACATTGTGTTAAATGAATGAAATTCACAAAAAGTTTAGTTTAAAAAAGCTCCGATTTCTCGGAGCTAATAGTGTTATTTGTTAATTGTCGGCTTTATTGTTCATTTTTACATGAAACATTGATTTTGAATCGGGATCAACATCGCCGTATTTTATAAAGATGATTATTGATTCAAGGAATCCAAGCATGTATACGGAAATCACAACTGCGAGGGCTAACGGACTGTCCACAAAATATGATATCAGAACATAAAAGAACAAAAGACCTGCAGGGATTTTGAGCAGCCATGTGTGCATCATTATAACTTTCTTATTGCGTATAAGAGATACAATGATGGAAAGCACTATCATTCCGATTAGTGTATACAGCAGAGGCAGGTTTGGTACAATCTGGCTGGGATAAAGTTTGTAGATAAAGTATGCTGTGGACAGGTATAAAATCAAGTCGCAGTATGAATCAAGCAGCTTTCCTATTTCCGAACACTGGTTGAACCTGCGGGCAATCTGTCCGTCGAACAAATCTGTTGACACGATTAGTAGATAGCTTACCAAAAAGGCCAGTCTCATCTCGTTGTGAACAAAGAATAATAATAGCGGGATAAATAAAACACGAGACAGTGACAGGAAGTTTGGTATGGTTATATATTCTTTCTTGAACATATAGCTTCCTTTCTTTGAAATGCTTTGCATTTCAAAATATTAAATTTTATAACAATTATATCAGTTTACGCAGGATTTACAAGCAGCACATTAAAATGGTGTACTATGCTCTTAAAAAATGATGTATTATTTGTCTTGTTATTATCAGGAACTTATTTGAATGTTTTGAAACTGAGTGTTTATTCTGTCTATAAACATTTGGAATACTTTGTCTGTTTCCTTTGTGTCATATGGATAAGACAAAAATGCACAAAGCATATTGCAGTCTTTAAGCATTTCATTGTCTGACTTTAGTTCAAGAAACTTGTTTTCAACTTTAGTTTTGATTATTTCAGTGTTTTTCTCGTCACAGAAAGGGAAAATACCAACACCGTGTTCCAGAGCAAATCGTATAAATACATCTGTGTCCCAGAAAAGTTTCTGCATATTGCTGAAGATAAAGTTATTTATCTGGTGTGTTTTAGTCTGGTCAGATGAGGTGTTTTCAAAATATAAAAACATTAGTGAAAGTGGGAAATTGCCTTTTTCGGCTTTTCGCAGTTCGCCTTTTATATACTGCCTTAAGTCCATTGATACAATTTCAGTTCCGCTGAATTCCGGAGGAGCAAGATATTTTTTAATTTTTTCAATGAAAAGTTGGTTTGTAAATGGTTTTACGATAAAATCGGTTGCGCCCTGAAGCATTGCTTCAACAAAAACTTTTTTTGTATTCTCCTGTGTGATTATGACAATGGGGGACGTTTTTACTCTCTTGCGTGTTTCAATAAGCAAGTCCATTGCATAGCGCTCGCTTAAATCCAGATCCATTAAGACCAGAGACAGTGAGCTGTTTGCGGATGACAATGAATTAAACAGTGTGTTTTCACTGTCGGCGTCAACAACGCATATTTTACTGCCTTCAAGTATTTTTCTTATCCTATAGGTAAGAATCTTTACTTTTTCGAGCATTACAATAGTTTGAGAATCCAATTTGCACCTACCGATTTGTTGCAGATTTTAACAATAATCTACTTACTATATTATCATAAAAAATTATGAACTTGTATTATATTATATAAACTTAATTAGAAGTTCTGAAACAAATACTTCTAATAGAGTTTTTTTCTTAGCAATGAGTATTTTTGTGCTTTACATGAAAGAGTGACAGTGACTTCTTTTTTTGGCTGTTTTACTTCAGAAAGAGCTTCGCCTTTTTCATCTGTTATCGATGTAACAGTACACTTTTCAAAAGAGCCGTCAGGGTGAAGTATTTCATATTCTTCATTTATTGCAAATGGATTATATTCTTTTAAAAGAATATTATTTTCAACATTTAAAACCTTGCCGACATAATCCCACTGGCGGACATACTTGGATTTATCAACATTCTGTCCTTCTTCTGATGGATTGCCAAAGAAAAAGCCTGTGGTATACGGTCGGTATGTGGCTTTGTAAAGTTCGTTTATAGACCGCTCTGACGGAACATAGTCTTTGCCCTTTAGATAATAGCTGTCAATTTCTCTGCGGTAAGCTGAGGTAATTGTGGCTATGTAAAGCTCGCTTTTCATACGTCCTTCGATTTTAAGGCTGTCTATTCCAGTATCTATGAGTTTATCTAAATGAGGCATCATGTTAAGATCTTTGGAATTGAAGAAATACATGCCGTCTTTATCTTCTTCAACAGTGAAGAATTCGCCGTCACGCTTTCCTTCCTGTATGGAAAACTCCCATCTGCATGGCTGTGTGCAGTGGCCGCGGTTTGCCTCGCGGGAGGTAAGATAGCTGCTTATAGCGCATCTTCCGGAATACGCCATGCACATTGAACCGTGGACAAAACACTCAAGTTCTAATGAATCAGGTGTGTTTTTTCTGATGTTTTCTATTTCTTTAAGAGATAATTCGCGCGCAAGCACCACTCTTTTAACGCCCATGTCATGCCACATGTTTGCTGTGTATGAGTTCATTGTGTTTGCCTGAGTGCTCAAATGCACTGTAAGATCAGGTGCGTTTTTTAAAGTATAAGATACAATGCCCGGATCAGCGATAATTAGCGCATCGGGCTTTATATCACTTAAATAATTAAGATAATCTCCAAGCTCGTCGAAATCTGTATCGCGTCCGAATATATTTACAGTAACAAATACCTTTTTACCAAATTCGTGCGCTTTGTTTACTGCCATCTTGAGTTCGTCGCGCTCCAAATTACCGGCCATTGTCCTAAGCCCGAATTTTTTGCCTCCCATATAGATGGCATCTGCACCATAGTGAAGTGCGATTTCAAATTTGTCGTAATTTCCGGCGGGTGCCAGAAGCTCGGTTTTTTTCATACTAAGCCTTTATTATTTTTGCTTCTTTGACAGCTGTCTGAGTCTTTCGCCTTTGTCCAATATGCGTTTTCTAAGGCGAAGAGCCTTAGGAGTTACTTCAAGAAGTTCGTCATCCTGAAGGAATAGGAGCTTTTCTTCAAGGGTCATAGTCTTCGGAGCTGAAAGCATTACATTGTCATCTTTAGCCGCTGCGCGTGTGTTTGTAAGTTTTTTAGCGCGGCATACGTTAAGGTCGATGTCCTCAGGGCGTCCGCCTTGTCCGACTATCATGCCTGCGTAGACTTTCTCACCTGCATTTACAAACAGTATACCACGGTTTTGAGCAGCGTTTAAAGCGTATCCTGTTGCCTGTCCGGTTTCTGTTGCGACAAGTACACCGCTTCTGTGAGTCTGAAGTTCGCCCTTCCACTCGCCGTAGTGGTCAAACACCGAGCTCATAATTCCTTCGCCGCGTGTATCGGTCAAAAGTTCGTCGCGCATGCCGAAAAGTCCGCGGGACGGTATGTAAAACTCAAGCTTTGTGCGTGAGCCGTCGTTTACCATGTCTATCATTTCCGCTTTTCTGCGGTTAAGCTTATCCATAACTGCGCCTGTATATTCTGTCGGGCAGTCAATGTGCAGGCGTTCGATTGGCTCTTTTTTGCCATCTTCATCGTGGCGGATAATAACATCCGGTTTTGAGACCAAAAATTCATAGCCTTCGCGGCGCATAGTTTCAACCAAGATTGAAAGATGCAGCTCTCCGCGCCCGCTGACTTCAAAGCTGTCTGCTTTTTCGGTCTGGCGTATGCGAAGCGCAACGTCGGACTGTATTTCGCGCTCAAGCCTTCCAAGAAGCTGGCGAGAGGTAACATAGCTGCCTTCCTGTCCTGCAAAAGGAGAGTTGTTTACCATAAATGTCATTGAAACTGTTGGCTCTGCAACAGAGAGCACCGGCAGCGGATCCATGTGCTCAGGGTTGCACACTGTGTCGCCGATTTCGATGTTTTCGATGCCGGAAAGAGCTATAATGTCGCCGATGCTTGCATTTTCGCTCGGTATGCGTGTGAGCCCTTCATATTGTAGGATTGAAGTAACTCTTGTTGCTTTTGCGTTTTTATCCTTATGCTCGGAGCAGATGTTTACATTGTCGCCGATTTTAATTGATCCGCGCTCAATGCGTCCCAATGCAATCCTTCCGACATATTCATTATAATCAATTGTAGAAACCTGCATCCTGAATGGTGCATCCTGCTTTCCGACAGGGCAGGGTATGTGTGATATTATTGCGTGGAATAAATCATCCAATGTTTCCTGCATCGATTCGGGAGACAGTCCCGCACGGCCGTCGCGGCCTGAGGCATAGATAACAGGGCTGTCCAGCTGTTCGTCATCTGCGCCAAGTTCCATGAGAAGAAGCAGTGTGTTTTCCAGAGCCATTTCGCAGTTTGCGTCCGGCTTGTCTGCTTTGTTTACAACAATTATAAGCGGCAGTGCAAGAGCCATTGCTTTTTGTAAAACGAATCTTGTCTGAGGCATTGGTCCTTCAGCGGCATCCACAAGCACAAGTGCACCGGACACCATAGAGAGAATGCGCTCAACTTCTCCTGAGAAGTCAGCATGTCCCGGAGTGTCCACTATGTTTATGCGCACATCGCCGATTTTGATGGATGTATTCTTTGAGAGAATGGTTATTCCGCGTTCGCGCTCCAAGTCATTGGAGTCCATCATGAGGTCATCCACTTGCTGATTATCGCGGAACATTCCGCTTTGTTTAAACATCGAGTCCACGAGAGTAGTCTTGCCATGGTCAACGTGGGCTATTATTGCTATATTTCTTAAATCTTTTCTTTTAATCATAATTATCCTTATTTCTTGATTTCCTAGGCTATTATACACCATTATTGTAATTTTAAAAGAAAAACTATTGTTAATAAGCCAGTTTGGCCTATTGTATATATAAAATACATAATAGTGGTATAATATAGCTGAAATATAAAGGCAGGCACAACATAAATATTCTACTTTATCTGAGCGGACAGAAGCATGTTTTAAACGTCAAGAGGTGGAATTATGAAAGTATTTCAAAAGTGTTCAATTTTAATCATCATGTTGCTGATTATCTGTATTCTTCCTGTGTCGGCTATGTCGGCTCCAAGCGACTTTACATTTACAGCGGATGTTTCGCCTCCGACGGTAGGCACATTGGGCGGCGAGGCAACTGTTAACATCGAAGTTACCAATACAGGCTCTTCTAATATTACTGAAATCTCTGTTTATATAGGGTATCTGGGAGATTCGATATATGACTCTGACTGCTGCGGCGAAACTTGGTTTGGTTCGCTGGCTCCGGGAGCATCTGTCACACTAACCCCTTTTGTTGATTTTGAGGCAGGTTTTATTGACAAAGACCTTACAATACGGGTTGCTATAAACAACGATTTGGATCCGGCAGAAGATGAGCATCATAACGGACCGCTGAAGATTGCAGGGGAAGAAAATATCATTAAATCAAACGGAGGCAATGATCCGCAGAAGGATATATACTTTCCTGGAGATACAGTGCTGATAACAGACAATATGCGTAACAGTCTGGAAACTTCCGCGACTGACTTTGACATAAGATACTACTTCAAAAAGTCAGGCGGTGCTACAACAAATGCAGACGCTGTTGTTTTAGGAACTGTATTGGGAGGAGAAACAAAAGAATATTCTTTCAGCTACACTTTCACCGAGGATGATATAGGCGAGCTTAGGATAGGCTCTCAGATTACGTATCACATTGCAGGATATGGACCGTACAGTGAATATAATGTTGCACATGATTTTGTCATAAAACCACTTCCCACGGCACCGCCTACACCCGAACCTACATCAGAGCCTACACCAATTGCGACAGAAGAAACACAGACAGATAAACAGGATACGCCTCTTAAATCACAGAGTGATAAAGAAGAAGAGGATATAAGTGAAAATGTTTCTGAGGAGAGCGGGCAGATAAGTCAAACAAAGGAGCAAAACCATAAACTAATAGATAATCCGCTGATAGTTGCTGCTCTTATATTAGGAATATTACTTATTATTACGATAATTATTCTGATAATAGTTGTCATTGCAAAAAAGAGCGGGAATAATGATGATTTCAGCTGACAGATAAATAGTATGTTTATTAAGCTCCATTGCCATGGGGCTTTTATTTTTAAAAAATTTTTAAATTTAGTATTGACAGCACCACAATATTAGTGTACTATACAGCTAGCACAGTAGTAAGGAGGTGCGATATGGAGTTTAACAGCCGTATACCAATATACCTGCAGGTGATAGATGATATCAAAAGGCGGCTGGTGACAGGCAAAATCACACCGGGAGGCAAACTGCCTTCAACACGCGAACTAGCAGTGGAATATAACATTAACCCAAACACTGCCGCGAGAATATACAGGGAGATGGAACAAATGTCACTATGTTACACGAAAAGGGGCTTAGGCACGTTTGCCACGGAAAATGCGAAGCTAATTAAGCTTATAAAAGTTGAAACTGCAAATGAAGTAGTTAAAAGCTTTAAAGAAGAAATGGCAAAACTCGGCTACAGCGAAGACGAAATGATTGAAGAGATAAAAAGGAGGTAGAGCAGATGGAATTTTTAAAAACTGAAAAACTATGCAAAAAATTCGGCTCAATACAAGCGGTAAAAAATGCTGATATTACCCTTGAGAAAGGGAAAATATACGGACTTCTCGGCCCTAACGGAAGCGGAAAATCAACCTTTATGAAACTTTCAGCGGGACTTTTGCACAAAAACTCAGGAGAAATATATGTAAACGGCGAAAAACTCAGCTATAAATCCAAGGCGAAAATAGCATATATGCCGACTGAACCATATTTTTATGATTATATGAAAATATCCACGGTAGGGGATTTCCACAAAGATTTCTATGAGGACTTTAATCCTGTCGAATATGAAAGGCTTATTGCTCATATGGGGCTTGAAATGAACATGAAAGTAAACGCACTGTCATCCGGTATGGCGGCAAAGCTTAAGCTTGCTGCTGCAATGGCAAGGGATGCGAGCCTTTTCATGTTGGACGAGCCTTTAAACGGAATTGATCTCGTTGCCCGTGACCAGATTATGAGCGCTATAATACAGAAAGCTGATGACAACAACATTATGCTTTTATCAAGCCACTTAATTGATGTGCTTGAAAATATACTGGATGAAGTTATCTTTATCAAAAAAGGCGAGATAGTTTTAAGCGGGGAATCCGAAGATGTCCGCGAAGAGAGCGGAAAATCGATTGTTGACTTGTATAAGGAGGTGTTTAAGAGTGCTTAATCTAATGAAATATGAATTGTTTAGAAGAACCAGGCTGCTTATTACAACACTTATAATATTTTTCTTTTTGGAACTAATGGTGTTTGTGGGAATGAAGCTTGGCGGTGGATGGTATATTATGTCCGTGTTTGCTTTTATACTTCTTATTGTTGGAGGAATATCATTTCCGTTCCTTGATGCGGTTATAAATTATTTTTCGGATTTTAAGAAGAAAAACGGATATATGATGTTTTTAACGCCTAATAACGGATACAGCATTCTGGGCTCTAAAGTATTGTTCTTGCTGATAGAGTTTGCAATTATGGCAGTTCTTCTGGCAGGTGCTGTAAAGATTGATTATGATGCTTTATATAAAATTGCACCAGAGGTGTTGGGCGAGATATTCGGAGAAATGACTATAGGATTAAAAATGTTATTTGGAACGACGGATCTTGGGTTTATAAACTTCTTACCACTGATAACAGTTGTATTAATGCAGTATATGACAAATGCTATGGTTGCATTGTTTTCCATAACTGTTGCAAAGACATTGCTTTCAAACAAAGACTTCAACTGGCTTTTAGCTCTTGTGTTCTACATTGGTATTTATACGGTAATACAAATGGTTTACGGAGTTGCGCTTTTAGCCTTTGGTTTAGTTCAGGACACTATTGTGCTATCTGAGACTGAAAACCTAAACAGTATACAGATGTTAAAGTATTTATTTGTCGGAATGGGCTTATATGCAGCAGTATTTGGTACGCTCTTTCCGCTGTCGGGGAATTTGCTTAATAAAAGAACTGACTTATAGAACTTAGCGACGTTAAACCTCTTTGGATTACTCCAGAGAGGTTTTTTGATTTTGTGAATCATCTGATTTAATGGATGCAGTTTCAAGCCTGCAAAAAAGATTATAGTATTTTAAGACTTCACCGCCGTAATAGTAAGCGCCGTTGTATTTTATGAAAAGGTTTTCGATGTCTTTTTCACAAGCAGAGTTTACATCTATATTCAGATTGCACTCTGCTTCATATTTTAAAACCAGGGCAATATAATCTATGCATGTGTTGTCATCCTGAAGTTTTCGCCACATGCATTCGCGCTGGTATGTGTTAAGGTAATTTATTGTCTTGCTGTCTGAGTTTCCATATTTTTCAGTGTACCAATTATATGCCTTAATTGCTGTCTCGGGAAAAACCTGTCCTATCCCTGTGGATGAACCTTTTGTATCGGTCATAATGATAACCAGTTTATCTATTATATCTATATTGTCGGATGTGACTAATCTTTTGTGTATATCAAAACACTTGTCAACAAATGCATCGGAAATATCGTCTCTGAAATCAATCATTCTAAGTTCTTTAAACAATACAGCCTGTATCATTTCTTTTGGAATATTGTAAGTTTTGCTTGCTTCGGATATTTTGTCATCATATTTTAAAACTATGCTGATAGATTTGCATGTTGTATTGTGCCCGATGTTTTTTGCAAACTCCACAACACACAGTTCGTCTTTTACGGTTTCCTGAAGTTCGCTGAAAATGCATGAGTTACATTCTAAAGAGTATTTTTCGGGAATATCATAACTGCCGGAAGAGGCAGCTGCAATAATCAGCTGACATAAAACAGCGCCTAAACTAAATTTTAAGTAATTAATATGTAGCATAACATCAACATATATGTATTATATAATTAATACAATTGTAATATATTTGGTGCAATATGTCAATATATAGAAAAATATTTGAATGACTGGGTAAATAGAATTATAAAAAGCTGTATTGATGCATTAAAAAAGCACACTGATTAATTATCAGTGTGCATAAAGATTAAACTAGTTAAAATTCGATACCTTTTCTTGCGGGGACACCGTCATCAAAATAATGCTTAATATCGTTTACTTCGCTTATAAGATGTGCGCGCTTTGCAATTTCTTCCGGGACATTTCTTCCAGTCAGAACGATTTCCGTGCCCTCTGGCTTTTTATCAAGAACATTAAGCACATCTTCCATCCTAACAATATCAGATTGCAGGGCAGCCATGATTTCATCCAGAATCAAGATATCTATGCGCTGATTAAACCATACAAGAGTTTTATTGAGTATTTCTTTTGAGCGCTGTTGCATGTCTGCTTTTTGTTCTGGAGTTAAATCCCAAATATATCTTTTTGCATCCGTAACACGGAACAGTTCAATGGTTTCAAGCTTTTTTATCGATTCCAGTTCGCCTGAGACTCCGCCTTTTAGAAACTGAATGATTTTTATGCTGAATCCATGTCCCGCAGCTCTTAGGGCAAGCCCCATAGCTGCAGTTGTTTTTCCCTTTCCGTTGCCTGTATAAACCTGAATGTAACCTTTTTTCATTATGAGCCTTTAACTTTAATCATTCCGCCGTCCAATACCTTTACATTTGAAAATCCTGCGGTAACAAGAATCTGTGCAGCTGTTGTAGCGCGTGCTCCTGAACGGCATACGGTTACAATTTTTTCGTTTTTATATTTTTCCAATTCATCTAATCTGTGTGTAAGCTCACCCACTGGAATGTTTATAACGCCTTCCAAGCTGCCCAATGGTCCTATAAGCTCGACTGGCTCGCGTACATCAATCAAAACAGCATCAGCGTCAATGTTTCTGGGCTCTATGTAATGCACATCAATGTTTCCTGCGTTCGGGTTCAGCGTTCCCTTAATCTCACAGGCAGGAACATCGGTTGGAATCCAAGCAGAGTTAGGATCTGTTGCACACTTATAGTTTGCTTTGAGAACATCTTTCATCCAGTCGGCAGGACCTAGTTTTAGATCATTGATATATGTTGTGAATTCCTGTTTGCTCATCTCTTGAAGATGAGGATTTGTCTTTTTCTGATTTGCAAGTGTAGATGGTTTTCTGTCGCGGTACTCATGTGCAGGATAAATCATGACATCATCTGATATGCCGCTTATTTTTTGAATGCTTTCCCAATGTGATGAAGCATCGCCTCCCGGAAGGTCATCGCGTCCGGCTCCTGCATCATCAAGAAAAAGAAAATCTCCAGTTAGAAATTTATCTTCAAACAATATCGAGATAGAATCCCGTGTATGGCCCGGCGTTTCTAAGACCTTTGCTTTTTGCCCTGCAAGCATAAGCGTGTCTCCGTCTTTGACGCGTTTTGTGACACACTTTGCCGGAGCAAGTTCATGCATTACATATTCGCAGTCGGTAGCATCCCTTAAAGAAGATCCGGCAGAAATATGATCAGCGTGAGTATGGGTGTCTATTACATGGGTGAGCGTTAAATCTTCATCCTTTAACATATGAAGATAATCGCTTACATGGTCAATCACCGGATCGACCAGAACGGCATTGTTTTTATCGTCTGTTATAAGATATGTTCTGCACGCAGCAGGATTTAATTGTTTAAAGCTCATTTTGTACTCCTAATCTATTTAACCAAGTCCTACGTCAAGCATCATCATTATAACAAAGCCCAGAACAACGCCCATAGTGGCGATATCCGAGTGGCCTGAATGAGCTTCGGGAATAAGCTCTTCTGCAACGACGTATATCATTGCACCTGCGGCAAATGCCAGAGCATATGGAAGAACCGGCTGAAAAAGAATTACAGCCAAAGCACCCAGAACACCGGCGATAGGCTCAACCATTCCGGACAACTGTCCCCAGAAAAAGCTTTTTCCGCGCGACATACCCTCTCTTCTGAGCGGAACAGAAACAGCAGTTCCTTCAGGAAAGTTTTGTATACCGATTCCGATGGCAAGAGCTGCGGCTCCTGCAAGTGAAGCGCCCGGTGCACCTGAAGCAATAGCTCCGAATGCAACACCGACAGCCAAACCTTCGGGTATATTGTGAAGTGTAATGGCTGTAACCAGCAAAACACTTTTGCGCCAGCTTGTAGGAAGGCCTTCTTTGTGCGGTCCGTCATTGTTTATGTGCATATGAGGAAGAAGTTTATCTGCTAGAAATAAGAACAGGCATCCTGCAAGAAAACCTATACCAACAACCATCCACGATGTCTGTCCGTTGTTTTCAGACATTTCTACAGCAGGAGAAAGAAGTGAAAAAAAGCTTGCTGCAATCATAACTCCGCTTGCAAAACCAAGCATGCCATCCAGAACTTTTCTGTTTATTTTTTTGAAGAAAAAAACGAGCGCTGCACCTAAGGCTGTAACAAGCCATGTAAAAAGTGTAGCAAAAAGAGCCTGCATCACAGGCGGTAAACCAATGAAAAAATCAATCATAATGCCTCCTTTTATATATAAAATTGCGGACAAACAGAGTTGTCCGCTTTTGATATTATTTAATTACCATTTGCCTTTTCCGACATGGCCTGCAAGCTCTGCCTTTGAGCGCTGCTTCATAACCCATGCCTCATTTTTGGCATTTTCAAATACTCCGACGCATGGAGGATCAAGGTTTATCTCTATTCCTTCTTCAGCCAGCTCTTTTATTTTTCCCGCTAAAGCTATAATTTCCATGTGTATGTCATTAGTTCTGTCTGATGCGTAGATTTTGTCTGCGGCTTCTTTGCTAAGCTCTTCGAACTTTTCTTTTGGTGCACCGCATTTTGGACATTTATCGGGAGCTTCTTCTCCTTCGTAAACAAAACCGCATACGCTGCATTTAAATAATTTTTTCATAGTATAATTTCCTTTCATAGTTATATTTTTTATTATACTACCGCCTTAAATGAGCTTCAAGACGGTAAGTGTAAAATAAAACGGCGGTTAGTTTACCGCCGCATATTTTCTTAAGAAATATTGGCTTATCCCACTTCAATCAGCGGTATAAATTTTCCATAGCCTTCAGCTTCCATTTCATCCAGTGGTATGAACTTAATGGATGCAGAGTTGATACAATATCTTAAACCGCCGCGGTCGGCAGGGCCGTCGGTAAATACATGGCCGAGATGAGAGTCTCCAACACGGCTGCGAACTTCCACACGAACCATGTTAAAGCTTGTGTCTGTATGTTCTGTTACAACATCCGGTTCGATTGGCTTTACAAAGCTCGGCCATCCGCACCCGGAGTCGTATTTGTCCGTTGAAGTAAACAGAGGCTCTCCGGTTACAACATCAACATAAAGTCCAGGGTCGTGATTGTCAAAGTATTCGTTTGAAAATGCGCGCTCTGTTTGGTTTAGCTGAGTGACCTTATATTGAGCGTCAGTAAGAGTTTCTTTTAAAACGTCGTCGCTCGGTTTTGAATAGTTGGCAGGATTAACTTTTATTTCAGGACCTTCATCAAGAACGCCGAAATCCACGTGGCAGTAGCCGTAGGGATTTTTTTGAAGATAATCCTGATGGTATTCCTCGGCAAGATAGAAGTTATCCAGCTTTAAAACTTCGGTAACTATAGGATCACTGTGTTTTTCCTGCTCGCGTTTTATAACTTCTTGGATTACGGCAAGATCTTCTTCGTTTTCGTAATAGATGCCTGTTCTGTACTGTACTCCTACATCGTTTCCCTGACGGTTTAGAATGGTAGGTTCAATTACTCTGAAATAGTATCCAAGAAGTGTATCCAAATCGATAATCTTTGGATCATACTGGATATGTACGGTTTCAGCATGGCCTGAGCCGTCGATGACATCACGGTATGATGGGTTTTCGGTATTCCCATTGGCATATCCACTTACGACATCATATACTCCGTCAATTCTTTGAAAGTATTCTTCTATTCCCCAAAAGCATCCGCCTGCAAGCCAGATTTCTTTAAGTCCGTCTTTTCTTGTTTCTGTTTTTTCAGCAGTTTTCACCGCGGTTGGTTGTATATCCTGTGTGTTTGTCATATTGCTGCCTCCCTGGCAGGCTGTAAAAATCATAGCCGCCGCTAAAACTACAGCCAGTAATATCAGCCTTTTTTTCATAATATCACATCCTTGTTTTAAGGCAGATTTAAGGCATTTCGTTTAAAACACTTTTGATTTCGTCATTTCCCACATGGCCAAGTTTCGTGTCGAACAAATTGCCCTCTGTGTCAATAAACACAGATGTTGGGAAAGCGCGAATGCCGTATTCAGCCATTGTTGTGCCGCCTTCGTCCAAAAGAACCTCGAATGAATAGTTAAGACCTCTAAACCAATTCTTGAACTTATCGGACTCCACTTCTCCGTATGCTTTAGGCGGAACCATTGTCAAAATGACAACATCTTCGCTGTCTTCAAATTCTTTGTAAAGCTCATCAATTTCCTCAAGACCTGCTAGGCAGATGGAGCACCACGATGCCCAGAGCTTTATATAAACCTTTTTGCCTGAAAGGTCTGAAAGCTTAACTGTTTTGCCGCCTATTGTCTGAAGCTCAAAATTGTAGGCGTCGCCTGCGAATGTTAATGCACTGTCCATAGTTTCCTCTTTTTCCGTTTCATCAGCCATGTCCTCTTTTGGAGATTCATCCATAGCCGCGTTTCCGTCATTATTCATTTCGTCATCTGTTTTTTCCTGAGCAGCCTCTTGTTGTGCAGCTGTTTCCGTTTCAGTAGTTGCAGCAGGAGTTGCTGTACATGAAACGAATGCAAAAACGCTTACAAGAACCAATGCAGTTATTATAAAGAGTTTATTTTTTTTCATTTTCCTACCTCCGTTAAGGTATGCTGGGAGTTCGTGTGAACCAAGCTGTTAAAATATTTAGATTGTTTGTCATAAGTAATATTCCCATTAAGATTATAAGAATGCCTCCTACAATCTGAATCTTTCTCATATGTTTGTTTAGTTTTTTAAACCTTTCAAGGAAAAAACCTGCAAACAGTGAGATTAAAAGAAATGGGATTGCAAGCCCTGCTGAATACATCATCATCAAAAAGCCGCCGTATAATGCCTGGCCGCTGCTTCCCGCAACTCCCAGGACTGTTGCCAGAACCGGCCCTACACAGGGGGTCCATCCAAGAGAGAATGTAAGCCCTAATAGATAGGCGCCGATGACTCCGCCTTTCTTGCTTCGCTTTATTTCAACGGTTTTCTGTCTTTCAAGGAACGAAAAGTTAAATATGCCTATCTGATGTAATCCTAACAAAATAACTATCGCACCGCTTACATATAGGATGATTCTGTTGTTAATAAGCCGGCCCAATGCACCTGCTCCGAAACCTAGAATCACGAAAGCCGTAGATAACCCTAAAGCAAAAATTAATGTCTGTAATATAAGTCTTGGATTTATTAGTTTCTTTTTTTCAGAACTATTATTTTGGGGCAGTGTCTCAATCGATTCGTTTGCTCCTCTGGACAGGAAACCAACATATACAGGAAGCAAAGGGACTATACAGGGCGCAAAGAATGACAAAACTCCTGCCCCGAAAACAACTATGGGCAAAAATACTGTGGTTTCCATATTCCTTCCTCCTTTGCATCTTTTATGATTTTATTATCGACTAAAACGGTCAGGAATACAATAGCAACTGAGAATATTCACATTAAGTTAAAAAAAACTACATTAATAGGCCACAATAGTTGGAAAGACGAACATTTTTAGCTTAGGATGAATAAAAATGCAAAAAATCTTATAAAAAGCGAATAATATGCTTGACACTTGGATTTCTACTATCTAAAATGAAATAATAATTAATGAAGAATGGAAGAACGGTAGCAAAGAGGTTATTAGTGGGTTATTGTACCCATTTATCCCGAGCAGAACTTTTTCCGCTCGGGATTTTTATATTAAAAAGAAGGAGGGAAGTATATGTTTGGAATACCTGATGTCGGAATATGGCTTGCATATTTATTATGTATAGCATCCGCAGTGCTGTGTGTCGTCTACGGAATCCTCAACTGGAATAAAGGGGGAGATGAGGAAACCGAAACTGATGCTAAGTGGGAAGCCAAAGAAGAAGAAATCGACAACAAACTGTAATTAAAGAGTGAGAAGAAAAAGAGGAGATTTATATGCTAGTAAAAGTTATTATTACAGTGCTTTATCTTGGTGTTGTTGCATTGCTTGGTGTTCTCGGATATAAAAACACAAAAACAACAAAAGATTATCTTGTCGGCGGAAGATCAATACATCCGGCTGTTATGGCACTATCCTACGGAGCAACATTTATTTCAACATCTGCAATAGTCGGTTTCGGCGGCAATGCAGGAGTGTTTGGCTTCAGCCTTCTATGGCTTACGTTTTTAAACATTTTCCTTGGTGTGTTCATAGCTTTCACGGTTTTTGGAAAGCGCACAAGAAGAATGGGTCACAACATTCAGGCGCATACCTTCCCAGAGTTTTTATCAAAAAGATTTGAGTCCAAGTTCCTTCAGAAATTTTCCGGAATAATTATATTTTTATTCATGCCCGTGTATACGGCAGCTGTAATGATTGGCGCTTCGAAGTTTCTGGAAACAAGTTTTAATATGAATTATAATGTAGCGCTT
Source organism: Christensenellaceae bacterium (assembly GCA_963677605.2). Lineage (GTDB taxonomy): Bacteria > Bacillota > Clostridia > Christensenellales > UMGS416 > JAGLOK01. Next base: position 332,247 of record CAXXDX010000007.1, read on the forward strand.
TTAGTGTTTGCAGTAATTGTTGCGGCATATGTGCTTTATGGTGGAATAAAGGGCGTTATGTATTCGGATGCATTCCAAGGCACAATTATGCTAGTTGGAATGCTTATACTTCTTGTAACAGTTTATTCTAAACTGGGCGGTGTTGTTGCAGCTCATGAAAAGCTTACAGCTTTGCTGCAGAATCCTGCGGTTAAAGAACAGACGGCAGGCCTTGCTCAGGGAGGATTTACGGGTTGGACGAGCATGCCGCAGTTCTGGTCAAAATATTGGTGGATAGTAATTTCGTCAATTACGTTAGGTGTTGGTATAGGCGTTCTGGCTCAGCCACAGCTCGCAGTACGCTTTATGACAGTAAAAAGCGACAAAGAATTAAACAGAGCAATTCCTGTAGGCGGTGTATTTATCCTTCTTATGACAGGTGTAGCGTTTATAGTAGGTGCATTGAGCAACGTATTTTTCTTTGAGGAGACAGGTAAAATCGCAGTTGTGTTCTCCGGCGGAACAGATTCCATTATTCCAAACTTCCTTGAAAACTACATGCCGTCATGGTATGTAACAATATTCCTAGTAGTTTTACTTGCAGCAGGAATGTCTACTATATCATCTCAGCTTCATGCAGTAGGTACTGCTATAAGCCGCGACTTGGTAAACACTGAAAAAATGGAAGACCAAAAGGCAATGCTTATTTCAAGAATCGGCGTGTTGGTTGCCATACTTATGACTTTGGTTTTGGCATATACTCTGCCTCAGATATGGGACGGTGCGATTGCCATAAGCACGGGGCTTTTCTTCGGTCTGTGCGGAGCGTCATTCCTTCCGATGTATGTGGGAGCGCTTTACTTCCCGAAGATGTCAAAGACAGCAGCTATATCCGGTATGCTTTCGGGATTTGGCTCAAGCCTTTTGTGGATGATGTTTGTTCACTCAAAAGAATCGGTTGTTCTTAAAGTCTGTCAGGCTATATTCGGAAAAGCTACTCTGGCTCCTGAAGGCACAATAGTTGAATTTGTTGATCCTATTGTTATAGCTCTTACTATTTCAGTTGCAGTAACTATTATTGTAGGACTTCTGACAAAATCAAAATATGAAAAAGAACACCTTGAAAAATGCTTCAACAATATAAAAACCGTTTAGGTTTTTACCTTTCTTATATTTAATTTTTTAAAGCCGCCCATTGGGCGGCTCCTTTTTTTATTCTGCAAGTTCGCTTAACGCGGTTTTTACTTTTCCGAAACTTAAACCGTTTGCCGTTGCAACATCTTTTATCAGCTGATCTTCATTTTCGTATTCTCCCACAATTTCATTAAGCTGCTCCTGTGTTATTCCTATTTCGAGCATATCTCTTATTGTGCTTGAGCCGGAAACAAGCTCGTCTGATTCATGTTCGTCGTCGTCGGAGTGTTCATCGCTTTCAGAAACATCGGTTTCATGAGTTTCTTTATCATAAGATTCTTCGCTGTCTTTTAAATCGGTTTCGTGTTCCTCATTCAATATATATTCGTTGTTTTCGGATTCTTCATGTTCAGTTGATTCGTCTTCATGATCTCCTCCGCTCGCATGTCCTCCGCCGGAGTTTTTTGTCTGCCACCATCCAAGCTGTTGGCTAAAGAAGATTCCGCCGAATAATAGAACTACTATACTTACTGCTACAATGAGTCTGTTAATCTTCATTTTTTGCCTCCTTTACTTTTCCAAAGCTGAAAGAAAGGGAGTTTGGCTTGCATATTCCTGTGTCCGTGCATTCAAGGCATTTGTTGCATTGAGCATCGTATACGGTTTTTTTGCTGTCTATATCAATGTTCATTGGGCATTTTTTATTGCATAGGGTGCAGCTTGTGCATGTTGTCTCGTTTCTTTTAATCTTAAACAGCGAAAGCTTACCGACAAGTCCGAGGAATGCGCCGTATGGGCATGCATACTTGCACCAGGGGCGTTCAACAAACAGTGAACCGACAAGAGTTATTCCTAGTACTATAAGGCTGCCGATTGTGACTTCATCAGTAAAGAAGTGATACATCGCATAGTAAGGGTCCGCTTCAAGAAAAACAAGAGAGGCTGCATTATATGTTAAAACAACAACTGCAATCAGAGAAACATATCTAAAATATTTTAATACATTGTGGACTTTTTTTGGAATAAAGGTGTTGTATCTTTTTTTAAATATTTTTTTTCCGATTTTCCCTATCCACTCTTGTATTGAACCGAGAGGACACACAAACGAACAAAAAACAGCACCGAAGATAAGAGTTATAACAATTATAATTGCGGTCATTACGAGAGTTGACATTTGAAGCTTTTGCACAAGAGTTCCTGCTGTAATAAAGCTTATCGCACTTTCGACTCCTCCAAACGGACAGATTGCGTGAAGAGAAACATCGGGCAGGAAAGAAGAAAATGGCGAAGAGCCGCTTTCTCCAAGCACATGGTTTACAGCAAACATTCCAATTAGTACAAAAAAGAAAATCTGTAATGTATGGCGAAACCACTTTGTTGTGTTCTTTTTCATAAAACATCTCCTTAAAAGTTGTGATATGAATGTAAACCTGTTCTATAACGGCAGTTTACGGCAATTATGAACGAAGTGTGAACTTTTGTGAAATGGCGTCGGTAGGGCAGGTTGTTCGGCAGTCGCCGCAGCGTATACATGCAGTGTGATTGGGTGTGTCAACGGGATTGATATCCAGCTTGCAGACTTTCTCGCACTTTCCGCAGCTTATACATTTATCGTTGTCAACCGACATTTTGAGAAATGATATTTTATTAAGCAGTCCGTAAATTGCGCCGAGAGGGCACATAAAACGGCAGAAGAATCTGTATATAAACATAGACGCAATAAGTATTGCACCAGCAAGGGCTGCTTTCCATATAAAAAGCCAACCGATTGAATCGCGAAGCTGAGGATTTGTAATCATAAGAGGAAGTGAGGCAAGCACTATTCCGGATGGGCAGATATATTTGCAATACCACGGATCGCCCAGCCCCAGTTCATTTACTATAAGAAGAGGAAGAGCTATTACGAATATTCCCAAGAAAACATACTTAGTATGCTCAAGCCATCTTAGTTTTTTGGGTATCTTTATTTTTTTAAAAGGTATTTTGTGGGTTAAATCCTGTATCCATCCGAAAGGGCATAGCCAGCCGCAAATCCACTTGCCGGCTATCATGCCAAATAGTGCGATTAGTCCTGTTACATAAAATGAAAATTTGTATTTATAGCTTGCAAGAACCGCCTGAAGAGAGCCTATTGGGCATGACCCAACAGCGCCTGGGCAGGAGTAGCAGTTAAGTCCGGGAACACAAACATATTTTGACTTGCCCTGATATATTTTGCCCTTAAAAAAATTGCCCAGTATAGGGTTTTGAGCAAGTGCGGCAAAAAGCTGTACAATCCATCTTTTTATCTTCATCAGCCGATACCTATGCATTCAAGGCAGATATAGATTGCTTTGTTTAAAACGGTGGTAGCTTCGTTGCGGAATATGCCAAAGACTATGGCACATACTGCCAGAACTGTTATTGTGATTTTAAGGGAGGATTTGTTTTTCATAGGGATATTATATCATATATATTATAAATTTATTCAATCGGTCACAGACTTTATAAACTCTGACATCCAACTGTGAAGACTGTTCAGATAATTTTCATTCAGAAAGTGAGTACCAATTTTATAAATGGAGTTATGGGCAACTGTAGCCCGTACTTCATATTGACGTAGCGCTAAAAAGTAAATATACGAGTCAATTTCAACTTGGCTTAAATCACAGTGTTTAGTATAAATTTCAGCAAAGTCATATATATTTTCCCTTGTTTTGTTTAAATCTTTTGCATCAAATCTCCAAAAGTTTGTAGCATCACATATGAGTGTAATATCATACATTGGATATGTTCCCGAAGCTGCGTCAAAATCATAAACATAAAGTTTGTTTTTAGCTTTTTTAATATTGTGTGTTCCGTAATCTCCATGACAAAAGCCTTTCGGTAAATCGCGGATTTTGTCAAAAGCATAGTTGCCGAATGCTTCAAGCTCATGTATTTGTGAGTTCTCTTTGTAATATTGATGAAAGATTTTCATCATTCGGCCTATATAAAAATCTTTTCCAAGCACAGTGAGCTTTCTTGGATAGCTTTTCATGATAGTGTGCATTGAAGAGGTCGTTTCAGCAATATCATTTTCAATGTCCTTAAATTCAACATCTTTTCCACTGATATATTCAAAAAGTACGCCTATTGCATTGCCTTCGGCCATCGGGATTGATGTACATAGCTTGACGTCGGTTGTCGAAACAATGTTTGGCACAGCAAAATTGTTTTTGTTAAGGTGGTTTATAATTTTAAAAGACTCTTTCGCTCTGAATGCATCCATGTGAATTTCATCATTTATGTCGTAACTGGAATAGACCTTGAAGACATACTTATCTTTTTTTGTATCAACGAAATACAGCATGCCGCCACTGTTCCTGTACAGTGCTGTATGAATGGGGTTTATGCTGTATTCATCAGAAATGATTTTTAAGATGTATTCATTGCTGGGTATTGAATAAACTGTATCTTTATTATTCATAATAATTCCTTTTAAATGGATTGGTTTATTATAACATATTCAATTAATAACAGATAAAGTCTATGATAATTCAGAAGAACAATAAAAAGAGCGGCATATTTTATATGCTGCTCTTTTATGCTTTTTATTTAATTCGAACTAAGCGGTTCTTCCTGTTAAATCAGCACCGGTGAATTGTGAATTATATAGGTCTGCATAGAAACCGTTTTGGTCCATGAGTTGCTTGTGATTGCCCTGCTCGATGACTTCGCCCTCGTTCATAACAAGGATGGTCGAAGCATCACGAATGGTTGACAGTCTGTGGGCTATAACAAAGCTTGTACGACCGCGCATAAGCTCTATCATTCCGTTTTGGATATATTGCTCTGTGCGTGTGTCAACTGAGCTTGTCGCTTCATCGAGAATCAATATCTTAGGATCAGCTAGCAGTGCGCGCGCTATTGTTATAAGCTGACGCTGTCCCTGAGATATGTTTGTTGCATCCTCATTGAGGATTGTGTCGTATCCATCAGGAAGTGTGCGGATGAAGTGATCGGCATGAGCTATTTTTGCAGCACTGATTATCTCTTCATCTGTTGCTTTATCGTTTCCATAGGCGATGTTTTCTTTTATAGTTCCGTTAAACAGCCATGTGTCCTGAAGCACCATTCCAAAAGATTCGCGAAGATTCTGCCTTGTGGCATTGCGCGTTTCAATTCCGTCAATGCGGATCTCGCCTGAGCCGATGTCATAAAAGCGCATAAGAAGGTTAACAAGCGTAGTTTTTCCTGCGCCTGTCGGGCCGACGATAGCTATTACATCTCCCGGATTCACCTTAAGATTCATATCCTTGATTATTGTTATGCCTTCATCGTATCCAAAGGATACATGTTCAAAGTCAATGCTGCCTGTTGCTGTAAGATTTTCAGGTTTCTCTGGTTCCTGAGCCATTTCGATTTCGTCAAGTATTTCAAAAACACGCTCAGCAGCAGCAACTGCCGACTGCATTACGTTAGTAATCTGCGCTGTCTGTGCTATTGGCTGAGTAAATCTTCTTGAATACTGTATGAAAGCCTGAACGTCACCAATTTGGATTCGGCCGTTTATTACCATGATACCGCCGACAACGCAAACCACAATGTAGCTTAAGTTATTGATAACATTCATAAGCGGCATCATTATTCCCGAAATGAACTGAGCTTTCCAGCCTACGGCATAGAGTCTTTCGTTGATTTCGTCGAAAGTCTCTATCGAGTCTTTCTCCTTGGAATATGCCTTTATTATATTATGTCCGGCGTACATTTCCTCAACATGCCCGTTGATATGTCCGATTTCTTTTTGCTGTCCTTTAAAGTACTTCTGTGAACGTTTGATTATAAACTGGGCAATAACCATTACAAGAGGAATGACGACAATGGTTACAAGCGTCATAAGCCCTGATATTGTAAGCATCATAACTGCAACGCCGATTACCGTGGTAACTGAGGTTATGACCTGAGTTACGCTTTGCTGCAGTGTGTTTCCTATGGTGTCAATGTCGTTTGTTATGCGGCTTAAAATCTCGCCGTGTGTTCTTGAGTCAAAGTATTTAAGGGGAAGCTTTGAAAGCTTGTCTTTGACTTCGTTTCTCATTCCGTATACTATTTTTTGAGCGGTTCCTGCCATTATATATTGCTGAACATAGCTTAAAATTCCGCTTACTAAATAAAGAGAGATAACAATAAGAATCATTCTTCCGATTGTATCATAGTCAATTCCCGCTCCGGGCATACCAGCATTTTTAAGCATGATGCCTTTAAATATTTCGGTCGTAGCATTACCCAGTATTTTAGGGCCTATTATTGCAAATGCTGCACTCAAACTAGCCAGAATAATAACTGTTATTAGTGCTCCTTTTTTGCGTGCTAAATATCCTATCAGGCGTTTAAATGCCTGCTTAAAGTTTTTAGCTTTTTCAACGGGAACTCCGCCGCCGTGCATTCCCGGGCCGCCGCCTCTTTGTGGCCTGGCTTTCATATTTCTGCTTTTTTCGTTGCTCATGCCAGTTCCTCCTCTGAAAGCTGTGATGAGACGATTTCTCTGTATACTTCGCAGCTTTGCATTAATTCTTTGTGTGTTCCTTTGCCTGCCATTTTGCCGTTATCCAAAACTATAATGGTGTCGGCATTCATAACAGTGGACACTCTCTGCGCCACTATTATGACAGTGGAGTCTTTTGTTTCTTCGTTTAAAGCTTTTCTCAGGCGCGCGTCTGTTTTAAAGTCAAGCGCTGAAAAGCTGTCGTCAAATATATATATTTCAGGCCGGCGGATTATAGCTCTTGCAATAGACAAACGCTGTTTCTGTCCGCCTGAGTAGTTTGAGCCACCTTGAGCCACTTCAGACTCTATTCCTTCTTCCAGCGTGTCCACAAATTCAGATGCCTGAGCTGTTTTTAAAGCTTCCAGTATTTCTTCATCTGTGGCTTCTTTGTTGCCGTAGCGGATATTGTCGGCGATGGTTCCGTGGAAGAGGTTTATCATTTGCGGAACCCAGCCTATTTTTCCGCGAAGAGTTTCAAAATCCATTTCGCGGACATCAACACCGTCAACCAGCACTTCGCCTTCCAATACGTCATAGAATCTTGGGATAAGCTTTGCGATTGTGGATTTACCGGAGCCTGTGCCGCCTATTATTGCGGTTGTCTGTCCCGGTTTAGCTTCAAAGGAAATGTTACACAATACAGGTTCCTGAGCACCGTGGTATGAAAATGATACATCTTTAAACTCTACGTAGCCTTTGATTTGTGTTTCGGTTACGGCTTTTTCAGGCGGTGCGATTGAAAGAGGCATGTCGATGACTTCGTTTATGCGAACTGCTGACGCACTCGCGCGGGGAAGCATTACAAACATCATTATTGCAAACACCATAGAAAACATTATCTGCATCGCATATTGCTGGAATGCCATAAGGTCTCCAACCTGCATAGCACCGTTATCAACACGCATAGCACCAAACCATATGATTGCCACTGAAGCAACGTTGAATATTAGCATGATGGCAGGCATCATAAAGCTCATTATTCTAAATATCTTGATTGACAGATTGGTTAAGTCAAGGTTTGCTATATCAAAGCGCTTTTTCTCATATTCTGATTTGTTAAATGCACGTATAACTCTTATTCCTGTGAGTCCTTCCCGCAATACGAGGTTTACCTTATCAATCTTTTTCTGCATCTTTTTAAACAGGGGCATTGCGATTTTTGAAACAATTGTAACCATGATAAGAAGCAGACCTAAAACTACAAGAAGAATGTATGTAAGCTTCGCGTCTTTTTGAACTGCCATTATAACTCCGCCGACGCCCATCATTGGTGCCATTATAAGCATTGTGAGCATCATGACCATAACGTTTTGGATCTGGGTTACGTCATTGGTTGAACGGGTAATAAGAGACGCAGTTCCTATCTTATCGAATTCATTGAGAGAATAGTTTTCGATGTGAACGAAAATATCGCGTCTTAAATCTCTAGCAAAGCCTACAGCGGCACGGGCTGCTATATATCTTGCAGCTATTGTACACACTGAGACGATTACCGTGAAGCCAAACATAATAAGACCGGTTCTTAAAATAAAATTAATATCCTGGCCTACTACGCCTTTGTCCACTATGTCGCTCATTAGATTCGGCAGATACAGCTGGCTTAAAACCTGCGCGAAAGTGAGGATAAACACAAACACGACCTGCCACGTATACGGTTTTAAATACCGAAATAGTTTTTTCATTTGGTTGCCTTTCTACATTAGTATAATGTCGATAATTTTTGTAATCAGCCATTCGAAATAGTCGAGTTGATCGGGACTTAGTTTGTCGGTTTCTTCCGGCAAAATGTAATTATGCATTACAAATCCGTGAATATTGCTCATGAACAGCTTCATTAGTTTCTTGGGATCATCTTTTACCAGATCTTTTTCTTTGAGTGTGAAAAAGAATTCCCTTAGCGCATCAAAATCTTTGTTTTCAATCCTTTTTGAATGTTTTCGTCCCTCGGACTGAAATGTTTTGTCTTTGATTACCATTCTGTGAAGATCGCGGTTTTTTTCATATGTTTTAATCATCATAAATGCAATCTCCGATAGATCACGGCGAACATCGTATGTTGATAAACTCTGAATATACTCAGCAATGCCGAAATTCATCATATGCTCTTTTATGATTGCATTGAAAAGGCCGCGCTTGCTGTCAAAGTGACGATATAGCGTCACTTCGCTTATCTCGGCAGCTTTTGCTATCTCTTTTGTGGTAACGGCCGCAAATCCATGGTTTGAAAACAGCGTCATTCCCGCATCTATAATTTTTTCTCTTGTGTTGCGAGGCAAATAAACCACTCCTTATTAAGTAAGTACTTACTTACATTAATGAATTATCTGTTGTTTGTCAATACAAAACGGATAAAAAAGCAATTCTTAATAAATGGTTCATAATTGAAAGAGGCGATTGTATTATAATTTTTAATAATAAATAGAAAAGAATGTGGTTTAGATTGATAAAAAAACTTAGGACATGGGCTAATAAAATTAAAAGCAGGCTATATGCAATATATATTGCATATACTGAATACACACTACCATGGTATGTGAAAGTGTTGGCGGTTTGTGTTTTGGCATATGCCCTTAGCCCGATTGATTTAATACCTGACTTTATACCTATACTGGGATACATTGATGATATAATTCTCCTTCCGCTGGGGATAGCGCTTCTGATAAAAATAATACCTAAAGAGATTATGGCTGAATGTGAAAAAAAGGCAGAAAGCTTGTCAAAACAGAAGCTGCCAAAAAACTATGCCGCGGCAGCTGTAATTGTTCTTATTTGGATTTTAATTGCTGGACTGATTGTAATGAAGATATTAAACTAATTAACACAGCTTTTTATAAAATCTCTCATCTTTTCGATAATTAGATTTGCCTCATTATCCACAGTGCACAAATGCTCTGAATTTTCGAGGTTGAAAATTTCTCTTTTTTCAGCATTTTCTGCACCGCTATAAATAATTTCTGCCGCGTTCTTTGTTACAGTCATATCTTTCATGGCGCGAAATATAAGAAGCGGACATGTTATGTTTTGCAGTCCTGACTTTGCTATCTTTTGCAGCCTTAATAAATCCGGTACTTTTCTTACGGGAGTAACTCCGTAACTTATTTTATAGGGGTGTTCGTCTTTGTCCCGAACTCCGCTTCCGCTGTATCTGATGAAATATTTAACGAGCCACGCCAGCTTTGAAAACTTATCGGTAAGCTCCATTGCGGCAGCAATAGTTACAACACCGTCAACCGGAAGCTCTGATGCAAGTATCAGGGCAAGAAGTCCTCCCATGGATAGGCCGCAGACTATAACTTTGTCGCATTTTTCCTGAAGCTCAAGTGCGCTTTTTCGCGCTTTTTGAAGCCATTCCTGCCAAGACGCTTTTTCCATGTCAGTAATATGTGTGCCATGGCCGGGAAGCCGGATGCCTGAAACTGTATAACCGTCTTCACTTAACGCCTCTCCGATTATCTTCATTGTTCCCGGAGAGCCTGTAAAGCCATGTATTAGCAGTATGCCTGTTTTGCCGCCTTCAAAGAAAAAAGGCTGAGAGTGTGGGCTCCAGTCTATTCTTTCAAACCTTTTTGTCATATTTTCCGCCTTATATTATGTGCTTTTTTCAAGCTTTCTTATGTCTTCGTTTGCGCCTACAACCACAAGAGTGTCGCCCTTTTGCACAACATCGTCTCCTCTTGGGGATATATTTATCGCACCTGCGTGCTTGATAGCCATTACATTTACACCATAATTTACGCGCATCGCAAGCTCTTCAAGAGACTTTCCTTCCCATGAATCATGCACGTTTACTTCTACAAGAGAATGGTCGCTTGAAAGCTCGATAAAGTCCAGGATATTTGATGACACAAGGTTGTGGGCCAGACGCATTCCCATGTCGCGCTCTGGGAATACCACACGGTCAACTCCGATTTTGCGAAGAACTCTTGCGTGAAGTTCGTTTGCGGCTTTTGCGATAACTTCCTTGATACCCATCTCTTTGCACAAAAGGCATACGAGGATTGAAGCCTGAATGTCTCCGCCTATTGTTATTACTGCTGTGTCAAAGTTTCTTAGGCCGAGAGCTATGAGAGTTTGTTCGTCTGTAGCTTCGGCAACTACAGCGTGTGTTACATAGTCGCTTACATCTTCAATGCGTTCTTCCTGATAGTCGATAGCAAGAACGTCGTTTCCAAGCGAATAAAGTGTGCGTGCTATAGATGAGCCGAATCTTCCCATGCCTATTATTGCGAATTGTTTCATATATCCTCCAGAATCTCTTATTTTATATTAAATATTCTCTTGGGATTGTCGTATAAAATCTGTTTTGCGAAATCAACTGCCTGTACAGCCGAGATTACATCGTTGTCAACTGCCGCCGAAAGAGCTCTTGCGATGTTTTGCTTTGCTATTTCAAGCTGACCGTATATCATGTCAGGATGCTCTGCATTGCCGCCGAAACCTAATATTTTGTTTGATGGCACAGAACCCATTAGGTCTACAATAAGTTGAACAGCACTTGCGGGGCTTAGGCTGTGAACCCAGGCTAGGTCAATAGTTACATTAGGGAATTTTTTAACCAGAGCAATTGCTTCATTCCACCATGGCCATCCTGCATGTACCAGATCAAAATGAACATTTTCAAAGCGCTGAATTGTGTTGTCTAAAAGCATCGGACGCGCATTTTTAAGAAGGCTGTCTTTTTGCTGCTGAAGGCCGGTATGAATCTGTACTGTAATTTCACGTCCGCGGAAAGAGCTAAAGATCTGGCCGATAATATAATCCTGCAGATCCCTAGGGAAAACAAAATGATCGCGAACACCGCGTCCCTGATTTGTCCATCCTTCCATTACTTCATCAAAAAGATCATAAGCTTCTTTATATTTGACACGTTTAAATCTCAGAGTTCTGAAGGCAGCAACCTCTATCATTATGTTGCTGATGCCATGCATAAACACTTCGTTTAATTCTTCCTGAAATGCCTGCATCCAGTCGTCGAGTGTTTTTATGGGATTATAGTGAGCTTCCAGCCATTGTACGAATTTTCCTGCGATAGGACCTGGGTTTATGTATTTTTCGGGACGCCATACACGAGAGAAAACACGTTTGTCGCAGTCAAATCGATTAATATTGTCTTTAATGTCTATCATTACATGCTCAATGTTGCACCGCTTTACCAATGTGTTATATGCATAGTCTTCCTGAGCTGTAAGAGCAGTGAATGATTCACAGAGCTGTTTGATGGAGTATTTTGATATATCATCCACTCCGTGAAGGCCGGAGGCAGCAGCTGTTACGGCTCTTCCCTGACCCATCATTTTGCATGCGTCAAAATACGGTTCAATGATTTTAAATCTTTCCTCAAGATCAAAGTTATCATCCATTGCTTCCTGATAAAGACGCTCCGAAAGTCCTGCGGACATTAAATCCATATAAATATGATTGCCAAAATAAGTTTGAAGACAGTCTTTTGGCATTGCCATCTTTGTTTTGTCCGCCGGTATGTGCTCATGCGTGTCGATGACAGGCAGGCTGTATACTGCGGATATTATATTTTTATAAGAAGACATATTTTACTCCTTTCAAGCTATATACATCCTATATAAATATAACTCATTTTCTATTTGCTATCAAGAAAGTTTATTTGGTTGAAATTTAGGTTTTTGCACAATTCCATCTTCTATTACGAATATTGAAATATCGCTGCGGTCGCCTAAAAGAGTGCGGTCTATATCTACACAAGTTATAAAAGTCTGAACATTGCCAATGTAATTTAAAAGCCATGTTCTTCTTGAATTATCAAGTTCGCTGAAAACATCGTCCAGCAGCAACAGTGGGTATTCGCCGGTAATGTTTTTCATTATATCCACTTCTGCAAGCTTCATAGAAAGCGCACATGTTCTCTGCTGGCCCTGTGAGCCGAAAGCGCGTACATCAACTCCGTTTACCGAAAGCTCTATGTCGTCTCTGTGAGGTCCGAAGGAGGTTATTCTACGTTTTATATCTGATGCTCTGTGCTTTTTAAAATGGTCCATCAGTTCGTTTTCAGCCTTTTTTTCGTCACAGCTTTGAACTGAGGATTGATATTTAACCATGAGTATTTCTTTTCCACCTGTTAATTCATTGTGAATTTTTGAGCATGTTTCATTAAGCGAAGTTATAAAGTCGCGCCTTCTTACACAAAGGTATGCTCCGTATTTTGAAAGCTGTGTGTCCCATACGTCCAGAGTTTTAAGGCTTTCTTTGTTTTCGCTGTTTTTCAGCAAGGAGTTTCGCTGCTCCAATGTTTTAAGATATCTTTGCAGATTATAGAAATATGTGCTGCTCATCTGGGATAATGCTATGTCTACAAATCGGCGTCTGAATGACGGTCCGCTTTTTATAAGCTGTAAATCCTCCGGTGAAAACATTACAGAGTTCATATGTCCCATGAGCTGTCCCAGGCGTTTTGCAGGAGAATTATTTATTGTCACAGCTTTTTTATTTGTGGATGACAGCTTGATTTCTATGCGGTGAGAACCGTCTTCCTGTTGGCACTTTGCGTCAATAAATGCCGCCAGACTGCCAAATTTAATAAGCTCTCTGTCGCGGGCTGTTCTGTGGCTTCTGCCTGCTGAGCAGATGTATACGGCTTCCAGCAGGTTCGTTTTCCCCTGAGCGTTTTTGCCGCTCAATAATGTGACATGGTCTCCTGGGATGAATTCCATGTCTTTGAGGTTTCTGAAGTTGCTGTATTTTATGCTTTTTAGCCGCACGGTCAGGATTCTTCGTTGTTATATAAAAAGTCTTTTATTGCTCTGAATTTATCGTAGTTTTTTATTTGATCTGTATTTTTTGATTCATCCAGGGAAGTCTCTTTATTTTTAATTATGTCCAGCTGGTCAACGCCTTCTTCCTGCTCGGTTATGTCATATATCATATCAAGCATCGAAGAGATTTTGTCCTCTTTGCTTTTCTTTCTCTGAGGAGGGTTTTTCTTCTGCTGTTTTGCTGTGGATTTTTTGCTTTTATCAGAAGAATGACGGGTTTTGCTTGGTCTGCTTTCGGCAGCAGCTTCAGAATCGCTTGCAGGGTTACTATAGAGCATGCTTATAACATCATCGCTTGTGATGATTCCTGCAGATTCCATAGGCTTTATATCGTTGTATGTTAAAAAGTTGTTTTCATAGGGTTCTTCCGATTCTTCGTCTTCATCGAAATCCTCTTCCGGCATTTCATCGCTTATTTTAGTTTCTGTATCTTCTTTTAAAGCTTCTTCGACATCAGCTTCAAGAGGTTTATCATCTGCAGGCTCTGTAGAATGTAAAGGCTCATCAATGTCTTTTGACTTATCATAAGTTTCGGCATATAGCTCCGACATAAATTCGTTTGCATCGCTGTAGCTTAATGCTGAAGCATCTTCATTATCATCTTTGTTTACTATATCCGTGTATTCATCAAGGCCTTCAAACACATCTTCAATTTCATTTAGGTTTTTTTGAGCTTCTTCCTGTTCGGGTGATTCAGCCTCATTTTCTTCTTTTTCGCCGATATAATCGTATGAGACTTCCTCAGATTCAGCATAAAACTCACCAGTATTTTCTATAAAATCTGCTATAGGGATTGGTTCGCCGGAGTCTTCTGGAGGCTCTTTAATAAAAACTTCTTCCGCGTCAGTATAAATAGAAGCTTCTTCATCAGCAAGCCCGATACTTTCTTTCTCTTCAGTTTCCGGCGCGTCATCTTCTTGTATAAAGGCGGCAAAGGCTGTTGTTTTTTCATCCTGTTTATTTTTGTATATATCTTCAAACAGCTCTAAAATAAGATCGCTTTCGGTTTCCGACTTATCGTTGTTTTCATCCGGACTTGATTCAGTTTCTTTTCCAATGTCGGAAAATTCACCGACCTTGTCCATAAGGCTATCCAGATCATCCTCGTCAGCTTCTTCTTTTTTTATTATAGAAGCACTGTCAAGATTCATGATCAGGTCAATGTCGTTTTCAAATTCTTCGATTTTCTCCTCAGTTCTTGTCGGAGGAGCTACATCGTTGTCCAAAAGACTTAGGAATTTATCCAGCTCTTTGAAACTGTTTTCGTTATAATCTTTTTCAGCGGCATTTACTTTTGGTGATATAAACCCTTCGGGTTCTTCTGAATCCATTTTGGATTCGATAATTACATCGTCTGCTTTATCAAAAGAAACATCTTCGGATGGTGCGGGGGTAGGTATATATGGTTTTAAACTGTTGTCCCATTTTGTTTTTGTGTTTATCTCATATGTGGATACTTCTTCAAGGTCCATATCGTTTGTTACAGATATGCCAGCCGCCGCGCCTGCTGCTTTTCCTGTCTCAAAATGTGTCGGGATTGAATTAATTTCAGAGATTGCATTAGTTGCAGCGCCAATGTTTTTGCCGCACAAAACTAGATTGTTAAATCTTTCTGAAAGCAGCGAGCTATATGGAATATAGTATTCCTTTTGTCCGTATGGAAGCTTTGCAATCTGGTCATTGAAGTATTTGCCTTCAATTATATCATCAAGAGAGAGTGTGTATTTTGCGCCAAAGCTTCCAAGAGCAGAACAAAAGATTTCTTTTGAAGAAGATATAAGCGAAGCATTTTCAAAGCCATATCCGAACTCTTGCATAAAACTTACTGCTTCATTCATTTTGTTTCGCATAAATAAACCGTCAATGGTGCCGTTATAGTCATATCTTACCGACATAAAGGCGATATCTGCTCGCACAGTTGGCTGGATTTCGATAGAAAGTCCGCGGCTTACTTCGCCTTTTTCGATTGAATGCTGGAGTTTTTCTTTAAGCAGTTTTTTAGCTTCCGACGAATAACACTTGCCGCCGACTGTTTCCACCTTTCCTATAAGGCCTGTCATATAGCAGTATTGAGCAACACCGGAATCGCTTTCTCCTGTCAGGTTTTCCACCTCAAGAGTTCCCGATGCATCTATAAAAACTTTAGCTGAAATTACGGATTTACCTGTGGCTGTAGCACAGACAAGAGAGGAAATTCTGCTTTTTTCTCTGTTAACCGATATCACTTCATGTCTGCTTAGAATTGTAACAGAGTATTTATTTAAAAGCTCATAATAACGATCAACCAATGTTTCAGGATGAAATATTATGCTGTCCCATGCTTTTGTAGTGATTCCGTTTAAAAGACCGTCCATATTTGAGAAAGAAGCTGTCTTCAATGTGTGAACGTCTGCACGGAAAGCTGTGCCGCCAATCATAGATTCTTTTTCAAGAAGCACCGTCTTTGCTCCATATTTTGCGGCATAGACAGCAGCTGCGACCCCTGACGGGCCCGCACCTATTACTGCAACATCATAAACTTGTTCCATTAAACGAATCTCCATAATATATAATATTATATCATTAAATTATAATATTTTTTACTTAAATTAAAATCCTTATATTTATATATAATGCTTTCAGCAAAGATTTAAACATGTTTTATGTATGAATGCTATTTATTGTCAAAGTTGAATGTTGGCTATATAATACATTTAACTAATGTTGTTGAGGCTGAAAAATGGATTTTCTATATACAAACGGCAAAAACCAAGATTTCATTGAGCTGTGTTTTCTTTTGGATGAAGGCCTGAATAAACTCGCAGGAGGAGAAGAAAACAGAAAAGAATATGTTGAGCATAATAAGCTTGACGATATCCACGATGTTGTCGTTGGATATGATGAAGGAATAGCTGTTGCGTGTGCAAGTTTTAAGCATATAGACAACAATACAGTCGAAATAAAGCGTGTTTTTGTAAGAGAGGAATACAGAGGCAAAGGCATAGCAAAATCAATAATGAACGAGATTGAAAACAAAGCAAAAGAAAAAGGATACAGCGAGCTTGTTCTTGAAACCGGCAGAAAAATGATTGTTGCTGTCAGTCTGTATAAATCACTCGGGTATAAAGAAATCCCAAACTACGGACAATATAAAAACATGGTAAAGTCCGTTTGCATGAAAAAATATCTTTAGATAATAATTGCATCACCGGGGCCAAACTGTGGAGCGATGTGGATGTGCACATCTTTTCCGACTTTAGCGCCAAGCCTTGCTACCGCTGCTGCTGCGCTGTCAAATGCAGCTTCAGGAGTGTTATTGTCCTGAGAAAGGTGGGCAAGTGAGAAATTACGACAGCCGCTTTCTATGATTTTTTCTAGCGCAAGAGCTGAATCTAAATTTGACAAATGTCCCTTTCGGCTAAGGATACGGTTTTTAAGGCTAACGGGATAAGGCCCGTTTTCAAGCATATGAATATCATGGTTGCTTTCAATAACACATGCATCCGCACCTGATGCTGCAGCCATCGCAGCTTTTGTAAAGTATCCGGTGTCAGTTGCAACTACAGCTTTTTTATTGCCTGAAAAGATGCTGTAACCTACAGGATCTGCAGCATCGTGGGATATCTTAAAAGGGCTTACTGCCAATGAACCGACATAAAAATCGCCATCAAACATAACGCGGTTTTTAATCGGGATATCATTGAATGACTTCATGTTGAGGATTGCATTCCAAGTGTTTTCATTTGCGTATATCGGGATATCATATCTTCGTGATATGACGCTGATAGCTCTTATATGGTCAATGTGTTCGTGAGTAATAACTACTGCGGCAATGTGATCATAGCTTGCGCTTACGCGTTCCAAACCATAGCCTATCTGCCGTGCAGACATTCCCGCATCAACTAATATGGCAGTATCTTCTGTCGCAATAAAAGTGCTGTTTCCTTTTGAGCCCGAAAAAAGAGGGCATATAAACATAGGCATTTTCTTTATCCGCCTATTCGCTTACCACTGTTCTTGCCGATGCAAGCCATGATGATGTCGGTTCAAATCCCCAGCCCGGCTCTTCGGGAACTTTTACGTAACCGTCTTTAATTTCCGGCATGCGGTTTAAAAAGCCGTTGAGATATGCTTCTTTTTCGATAGAATGTTCCATAGTTCTCCAAGGTTTGTCCACAACTGCCATAAGGTGCAGAGAAAATGGGAAGAGCATGGAGTTTGTGGAGTTGTGAGCAGTTGTAAAAATATCTTCCTGAGCTGCAAGCTTTGATGCTGCATAGGCTCTTGAAAAGCCGCCTATCTGGCAGATATCCGGCTGGAAGATATCCACTATATGCTCTTTTAAAATGCGCTTAATTCTGCTGAACATAAATTCCTGCTGTCCGGCGGCGACTAAAACACCGCTTTCCTCATAGCCTTTTTTTATTTCGCCTGTCTGCTCAAGCTCCCAATATGGACACGGCTCTTCAAGAAATTTTACATTGTTTTGCATAAGAAGCTCTTTGTATGCAATGCTTTTTTTGGCAGACATACCGCCGTTTGCATCCACATAAAGTTCCACATGCGGACCGAGCACTTTGTGGCACTGGCGGATTAAGTCTTCACTGTGTCCGGGCCAGTTGTCGGCATCGTTTCCGTTGGGAAGTGCGATGCGAAGCTTAAATGAGCCGTAGCCTTTCTCGCTTCTCAGTGCTTGCATCCTGTCGATTTCCTCGGACACAGGAAGCTCTCTTTGCATAGATGAGCCGTAGAGCATGACTCGCTCACGCTTTTTGCCTATTATGTTTGATACTGAGCGTTTTTCGCGCCTTCCTTTTAAGTCCCACAGTGCTGTGTCGATGCCGGAAACTGCTCGCGAGATATATGAGCCAGTAAACTCATATTCGTTTAAAATTACTTTATCTGCAATTGAAAAATCATTGTCTTCCTGTCCAAGAACATGTTTTGCAACCTGCTTGTGCAAAATGAGCTGTGTTATGTCGGCATTAAACGGAGCGCATTGACCATAACCAAATGCACCGTCTTCGGATATTACTTTTACAACACAGATATTATCTTTATAGAAGCTTTGTATTTTTTTGATTTTCATTTAATTTCTCCTGATATAATGCGTGAAAAAAATTATACGCATACTCTGTACACCCTTTGTTTATCAATATATAATAATACCATAAAACAAGCTATATTGTATATAATCAAAAGACGATGACTAAATATAGTATGTTTTTGACATGTTATTTAAAATTACGGCTTAACCGTTATGGTTTTTGCAGCACAACAAGGATATAATGAATATATGGATTTAAAAGAGCTGATATATAATCTAAATAACAGCGAAGCATGGCCCAAACCTTTTGAAAAAGGCGCGCCTGTTTGGGATGATGACTATATTTCGCGCAATATGCTGGCTGCGCATCTTGATGAGTCTCATGACAAAGCGTCATATAAAAACTCTCTCAGGCAGAAAGTTGTCGGCAATATAATTAAAAAGTGCGGACTGAAAGAAGGCAGCTCGGTTTTGGATTTGGGATGCGGACCGGGGCTTTATGCAAAGGAGTTTGCAAAAAGAGGAATAAACTATACCGGAATAGATATCTCGCGCCAGTCGCTTGGGTATGCGATGGTGCATAAGGGTGAATATGAAGACAAAATCTCATACATTCAGGGCGATTATACGCTGCACAGTTTCTCTGAAAAGTATGACTGTGTTGTAATGATATGGTGCGATTTCGGAGCACTTTCGCCTTATGACCGAGACAATATGCTGCACAACGTAAAAGATGCGCTTAAAAGCGGCGGCTGTTTTATGTTTGATGTATATTCGATAAGTTCGCCGTTTGAGAAAGACAGCATATCATGGCGCACTGACAACGGAGGATTCTGGAACCGCGGAAGCTATGTTTTGCTTGAGCGAAGCAAATTTTATGAAAGCGTGGGAGCGGCTCTTTATGAAGCGTTTGTAATATCCGAAGAAGGAATGAAAATTCACAGGATATGGGACAAACGTTACTCGAAAAATGAGCTTTACGATGTGCTTAAAAAAGCAGGATTTAAAGGTATTACGATTAAAAAAGGCGGTCTGAGCAGAGCTCAGAAAGATATGTACGGAGTGTTCACAGAAATTTAATTTCCTTTATATGTAAGTTGATTGACAGTAATGTAATAATAACTTAATATATACGTTGGATATTATATAAGAAAAACTATATATTATATAGATTTAAGGTAGTGTGCTCTTACAATACTTTAAGAAAGGTTTTGGAAAATGGCGTCAGAATTTGATTTTTTAAGAGTGAAATGGCCGAAACTTGCGGCTATGGCAGCCGATGCAAGCAGGCTTGCCGACGTTAGCCCCTCATCTGCGCTTTCATCCCTTAGGACATATTGTGAATGGGCCACGGATATTGCGCTTGATTTTTACGAACTGCAGGTTGCCGGAGGCGCGTCCCAAATAGAAAAACTGGAAGCGCTGCAAACTTCAGGCATGGTGCCTGCTGAGATTTTGCAGAAATTTCACAACGTCAGAAGTGCTGGCTCGCGCACATCGCTTCGCGACTTGGACAGCTCCAGCAAACTTGTGCACGGATGCATCGCAGACTGTCTTGACATAGGCCAGTGGCTTTTCAGAGAAGCGGAAAAAGAAGGTTGGCCGCACATTGACGGATATTCGCAGTCATATGGAGCAATCCCTATGGCTGGCGTGCAGGGATCTTCCGAAGTGGAAGGCTATGAAGTGGGAGGAGACTATCAGAGAAGGTTTTCATTCTCGCGTTTTATGAGAAGATACGGTTCTATGGTGTCGCTTATTATAGCTGTTATAGTTATCGGCGGCGTAGTGATTGGCATTTCAGCGCTGCTTAGAGGATTAAAAACAGAAAAAGAACCCCCTGTTACAACTATAGAATACACTGCAACATATACACCGGAGCCGACAAACATCGTTCCTGAGACTCCTACACCGGAGCCGACACCGGAGGAAGATCCGTTTGAATATATTGACGACATTGGCATGACAAAAGCAAGCGGCGGAAGCGGCACGGTTTTCTTCAGCCACTGGAACTTAAACGGAAATACAGATCCTTTTACAATGGGCGGACAGACCTATTATCACGGAATGGCGTTTTTTGTTAAGTCTGACCAGATTATGGAGACAAAAGGCTCAAACACCGTTACATTCTATCTTGAAGGCAAGTTTGATAAAATCTCATTTGACCTGGGATGTGAGCAGAACTTTGGGTATGATGTGAGAGCAAACTTCGGAACGTATAAAATAACCATCATGGCAGATGACAATGAAGTGTGGCCCGGAGACAGGATGGATTATGACGATGTTTTAACCAATGTCACGGTTCCGCTGGGTGATGATTGCGCAGTACTTACAATAAAGCTTGATCAGTATAAGGGAGACAAAGGAACTCTCAATGTTGTAATGGGAGACTTTAAGCTCTTTTATGCAGAAACTGAAGAAGAATAGTAAATGATATAATGCCGCTCTATTCGGGCGGCTTTTATTTTTAACCAAGGCGTTAAGCTGGTTGAAACGATGTTTCGTTGGATATATACTTAAATAAATAATTTTTGAAGGTGCAAAATGCAAAACGTTAATGAGATAAAAAAACTGGTTGAAAACAGAACTGCCGTAATTGCGGTTGTAGGTTTGGGATACGTAGGTCTTCCGCTTGCTGCGGCATTTGCAGCAAAGTATAACACGATTGGATTTGACATAAATCAAAGCAAAGTGGAAAAATATAAACAAGGCATAGATGTAACAGCTGAAATAGGCGACGAGAAGCTTAAAAATGCAAACATTCATCTCACATATGATCCTGAGGATTTATCTCGTGCAGACATCATTATTGTCGCAGTGCCGACACCTATCGATGAAGCAAGAACGCCTGACTTTAAGCCTCTTATAGGCTCCAGCACTACTGTTGGCAAAAACATGAAAAGAGGCTGTATAGTCGTATATGAGTCAACAGTATATCCGGGAGCTACCGAGGAAGTTTGTATCCCTGTTCTGGAAAAGGAATCCGGACTCACATTCGGCGAGGATTTCACGGTGGGATATTCTCCTGAAAGAATAAATCCAGCAGACAAAGTGCATAGGCTTGAAACTATAGTTAAAGTTGTTTCAGGAAGCGATGCTGATACTCTTGATGCATTGGATGAGCTGTATTCATCAATTATTACGGCAGGCATACACCGTGCGTCATCACTCAAAGTCGCAGAGGCAGCAAAAGTGATCGAGAACAGCCAGCGTGATATAAACATAGCGTTTGCAAATGAAATATCTATGATATTTGACAAGCTGGACATTGACACGGCAGAAGTATTGAAAGCAGCGGGAACAAAATGGAACTTCTTAAACTTTACACCCGGCCTTGTCGGAGGGCACTGCATAGGTGTTGATCCATACTATCTTGCATATAAAGCTCAGCAGATGGGGTATTATCCGCAGATAATATTATCCGGAAGGCGTATAAATGACGGAATGGGTGCGTACGTTGCATCTCAGGCAGTTAAAAAGATGATTGCTGCAGGGCATCCTGTGCGTGGCGCAAAAGCTCTCGTCTTAGGACTTACATTTAAAGAAAATGTAGGAGATGTGAGAAACACCAAGGTTGTGGACATTGTATCAGAGCTTGAATCCTACGGGGTTGATGTCAAGGTCGCAGACCCATATGCGGACAAGCAGGAATGCTTCAAAGAATACGGCATCATGTTAAGTGATATGGAAGAAACGCTTCCGGTTGATGTTGTTGTATGCGCTGTGGGACATGATGAGTATAAATCAATTTTACTGGAAGATATGAAAAAGTGGTTTAACGGCTCCGGTGTTCTTATAGATGTAAAAGGAGTTTACAGCGAAAAAGAAGCGAATAAGAACGGTATTTCCTACTGGCGCCTGTAAATGAATATTTTTAGACAAACAATAAAAGCAATCCTGATTTTAGCGATTGCTTTTGCTTTAATTTTTGGTTCTGTTAATTTTTATATTGCGTCAGTCGGACAGAAGGCATTTACTACCGTTGAAAAAATCGAAGGAGAATATGACTGTGCGATTGTACTTGGCGCAAAGGTCGGAAGCGACGGCACACCAAGCTATATGCTTCGCGACAGGATGGATTTTGCATATAAGTTATATGAACAGGGAACTGTTAGTAAAATCTTAGTTTCCGGCGACCATGGCACAGCAAGCTATGATGAAGTCAATGCGATGCGTGAATATCTTGTGGAAAAAGGTGCAAACATTGAAGACATATTTATGGATCACGCGGGATTTGACACGTATTCAACTATGTATCGCGCAAAGGATATATTTGAGGTTAAAAGCGCGGTGATTTGTACGCAGGAATATCATCTCTACCGTGCGTGTTATATTGCAAAAAGACTGGGACTTGATGTAAAAGGAATCCCCAGCGATGTATATGTTTCAAGCAAGATTCTTTATTTTAAAGCACGGGAGTGTGCGGCAAGGATAAAGGCGTTTATTGAAGTTGAGATACTAAAACCCGAGCCTATTTTAGGCGATGAAATTCCTATTACAGGAGATGGAAGGATAACCGAAAACGGAAAGACCTAAGCGGAGCAGATTATGACATTTATTTCAACCATATTACTTGCAACAGCGTTGGCGATGGACGCATTTGCAGCATCGCTTTCCTTGGGTGCCTGCATTCATAACAAACGAGAACAGAGAAGAGTGGCACTTTTATGCGCTGTATTTTTCGGTGTGTTTCAGTTCGGAATGCTTGCGGCGGGATGGATTCTTGCTTCATCTTTTGCAAAATATATTGAGGCTGTTGACCATTATATAGCTTTTGGGCTTCTTCTTTTAATCGGCGCACATATGATTTATGAAGCTATAAAAGGAGAAGAAAGCAAGCCTCTTACCGGAATTAAAACATTAATTATACTGGCGTTGGCAACTTCAATTGATGCAATGGCTGCAGGGATATCGGTTAAGGCATTGGGTGAGGCTGTTTGGCTGCCTGCAGCTCTTACGGGAGCAATCACATTTTTGCTGTCAGGTGCAGGCGTGCTTCTTGCATGCAATTTAAAGAGCGAAAGATACCCGAGGCTTTTTGATGCTGTTGGCGGCGTCGTGCTTATTGCTTTGGGTATAAAGATATTGTTAGAGCATCTATTGGGGTAGAAAGCTATGAAGAAGAAATTTCGTATTTTTGTTTTTGTTTATATCGGATTATACATTGCAGCTTGTGTGATGGGTGCAACGCTTCCGGCACAGGGAAACACTTACATGAGCGGAGCGACTATATACTTTCCGAAAGATAACAGCATAGTATCAGATGATTTTTCTGTAAACGGCAGCGTTTATGCACTAAAGGGAGTTAAAAGCGTAAGGCTTATTATAGAAAATAAAAAAGAGATAGGCGAATTTGATATAAAAAGGGAAGAGATATCATATAACGGAGAAAACCTTCTAACATTATCAACATTTAAAGACCAAATAGAGTTTATGAATAACGGTACATACAAAATGCATATAGAGCTTAAGGATTTAAGCGGCACTTTTTATGTTTTCCCCTCAAAAATAATTACAGTAGACTCTGAAGCTCCCGACACTTCTTTTAAAATGTTTGGAGCGCAGCATATTATTCCTCTTCTTATTTTATCAATAATCTTTGCGCTGATTTTTATTTTGTATAAAAACAAAGAAAAGGCGCACATGACTTTTGCATATATTTGTTCGCTTCTTATAATGACAGGCGATATCGCTTCTCGAATCTGGCTGATATCGAACGGAACATTTAGGGCCAGCTATGACATGGCGCTTCATATGTGTGATATATCGGGCGTGATGATACCGCTGTTTCTTTTCATGAAACCCGGAAAGCTGCGCGACAAAATGTATAATCTATTTTTCCTGTGGGGATTGGGAGGAGCTTTAATGGCGCTTCTGACACCGGAAATGGGCGGATATGCTTTCCCTAGCTATTACTATTTTAACTTTTTCATAAAACACTCAATGATTATTTTTGGTGTGCTTATTGCAACGGTATTTTTCGGTATGCGCCCGAATATAAAATACTTAGGCTGGGTAATGGCAGTAAGCCTTGTGATTGTTGCTGCAATATATGGAATAAACCAGCTTGTAGCGCTTATCCCTCCGTATGAACCGGGCAATTATATGTTTTTAAGCTACCCGCCTACAGGAGGTTCGCTTATTGACATGATGGTTGATATATTCGGACCTTCACCATATTATATTATCGGACTAGTAATAACAGGGGCAGTAATATATGTTGCTTTGTGGCTACCGTTTTATGTCGGCTCTAAAATATCAAAGATGAGTTTTATAAACGAAAGGAGAGTATATGAAGAAAATTGACGTAATGGAATATTCGCCTCAGATACTAAAAGCATTGGGAAAAGGCGGACTGTTTTTAAATGCTAAGCTTGGGGATAAAATAAACACCATGACTATAGGATGGGGCTCTTTATCGATTTACTGGGGAATGCAAGTATTTATCGCACCGGTTAGACTTTCTCGTTTTACACACCATATGATAGACGGAAGCGGCGTGTTCACAGTAAGCGTCCCGCTCAACGGAGAGCTAAGGCGCGAACTTGGCGTGTGCGGAACTAAATCCGGACGGGATGTGGATAAATTCAAAGAATGCGGATTTACAGCTCATCCTGCAAATGAAGTGGATTGTCCGATAATCTCGGAAGCAAGCCTTCACATTGAATGCGAAGTAGTGGGAAAAGACACGATGGATGCATCTAAAATGGATGGAGAAATAGTTGACAGAATGTATTCAGGAAACTATGAAAACGGGGATTACCATACTTTGTTTTTCGGAAAGATTGTTGACTGTTACATAAATGAATAAATATATTTGATAAAATAAAAGAGCTGAACAGGTTTTACCTGTTCGGCTCTTGTGTTTCAATATTTTATTTTCAGCTGAACATTTCCTCAAGCTTTGAAAATTTTTCGTGAGTGATAAGCGCATCCCTTTCGGTGCCTTCAAATTTCACTATATATGTCCATCTTCCATACGGATAAACCTTTGTGATTTTCTTAAGGTTTATAATGTAGGACTTGTGCGATCTGAAGAACCTGCTCGGATCAAGCCGCTTTTCAAGCTCACCCAAAGGCTCTGATGTAGTTATCCTATCCTTTAGCGTATATATAACTGTGGAGCCGTCTTCGCGTTGGGCAAGCACTATATCTTTCGTGTTTACAAATGATATGCCTTCTCTGTGCCTAACTATGAGCTTACCCAGATCATTTATAGCATTCAAACCCATCGCCGGGATCTGCTGACGCTGAGCACTTTCTTTAATTCTGTTTAAAGTGCTTACCGCGCGTTCAACATCAAAAGGCTTTATAAGATAGTCAAATGCGTAGACTTCAAAAGCGTCTGCCATATAGTTTTCGTGAGCGGTTGCAAACACAATGGGAGTATCCGGCGAAATATCGCTTATAGCTTTTGCGCATTCCAGGCCTGTCTGCTCCGGCATTTCAACATCCAGAAAAACTACGTCATGCTTTTTTTTCTTGAACAGCTTTTCGGCTTCTTTTCCGTTTACTGCAATGTCTTCGACTGTAAAGCCTTCGGTTTTGTCTATTATCTTTTTAAGGATAAGACGCATTCCCTCGTCGTCATCTGCTATCAATACTCTTAGTTCACTCATCTGGATGCCTTTCTGCCTCCTCTTGAATTCAGTATCTCAGACATAATTATACCGCTTACGATACTGTTTTGATTAATCTTGAAGTCAAAGCTTTTTGAGCTTTTGTTCTTGCCTGTTGAAGCTTTCTTGGTTCTTTTTGATACGGATGTAATCTTGTCAAGTTCGTTTGGCTGTCCTTCAAGTGTTTTTCTGTTTAAGGCATCGCCTTCGTTGTAGCTTGGGCGTCCGCCGTGCGCTCTGTGTGAATGACGCTGCATTTCCACAGGAGTGTTTTCAAGCGAAGTACGGTTTAAGGCATCACCCTCATTATAGCTTGGGCGTCCACCATGCGCGTTGTGCGAATGACGCTGCATCTCAACGGGAGTGTTTTCCAGGGATGCCGGACTTGTATAGTTGCCCTCCCCAATGTAAGGCTTTTGAGCTGTGCTTTTTGGTACAGCGCTCACATTTTTTTGGCCTGTAACAGCATTCCTCTGCTCTTCAATCTGCTGCCTTATTATTTCCTGCAGAGTCTGAACTTTGTTTGCTGACGAGGCAGTAGTTTGAGAGGGTTTTGATGCCGTTGTATTCCCTGTGGTTTTACCCTGCGCCTTTTTTGCTTTGTTTACTATACTTACTATTATGCTAACAACGATTAAAAGCGGAATAATGTTTTCAAGAAAATCCATGTTATACCTCCTTATATATCATGGCTTCCCGCTTTATGCGGGAAGCTTAATATATTAATCGCTGTTACTTGTCTTTGTTTTCTTTATCGTCTTTTGATTTTTTATCTTCGTCATTTTGATCCTGAGTCATTCCGGAGATAGCGTTTCTCATCTCAGTATCGCTCATAACATTTTTCATGTTGTAATAATCCATTATGCCGAGGTTTCCTTCGCGGAATGCGAATGCCATTGCTTTTGGAACTTCTGCTTCAGCTTCTACAACGCGTGCGCGCATTTCCTGTTCCAAAGCTACCATTTCCTGTTCCTGCGCAACAGCCATTGCGCGGCGTTCCTCAGCCTTTGCACGGGCGATTCTAAGGTCTGCCTGTGCCTGATCTGTCTGCAGCTGTGCACCGATGTTGCGTCCTACGTCAACGTCTGCTATATCGATTGAAAGGATTTCATATGCTGTTCCTGCATCCAAGCCTTTGTTAAGCACTGTGTGTGAAATCGAATCCGGATTTTCAAGCACTGCTTTGTGAGTGGGTGCGGAACCTACTGTAGTAACAATACCTTCGCCAACACGGGCAATGATTGTCTCTTCGCCTGCACCACCGACCAATCTGTCGATGTTTGCGCGAACTGTAACTCTCGCTTTTGCGCGAAGCTCAATGCCGTCTTTTGCGATAGCTGCTACTATCGGAGTTTCAATAACCTTAGGGTGAACGCTCATCTGAACTGCTGTTAAGATGTCGCGGCCTGCAAGGTCTATAGCGCATGCTCTTTCATAAGGAAGCTCGATGCCTGCACGCTGTGCGGCGATTGACGCATCTACGACACGGTCAACGTTTCCGCCTGCGATGTAGTGCGTTTCAAGCTGTCCGACTGTCATGTTGAGTCCAGCTTTAGTGCTTTTAATTGATGGCATAATGATTCTTGACGGAGGTACTTTCCTCAGTCGCATACCAACAAGCATTCCAAGACCTACTTTAACATTTGATGCAGCAGCTGTAATCCATAATCTGATTGGTATAAATGAGAAAAACAATGCCAAAAAGATAATTATAGCTATGATAATAATCAACGGTAACAATACTTCCATAATATTCTCCTTTTAAATAAATCGTTATTTATCAAGCGTGATAGGGGCAACTATAATTCTGCGCCCTTCCACGCGGATGACCTTTACTTTGGTTCCCTGCTTAATAAAAGAGCCCTCTGTTACTACATCCAGCCTTACTCCGCTAAAATCCGCTGTTCCAGCAGGACGGAGTATGGTCAGAGCTTCGCCTTCTTTTCCGATAAAAAACTTCATGTCATCAACCGACAGATATTCTTCCTCGGTTTCTTTTTTAATGATTGGGGAACGGCTTAAAAATCCCTTTGATGCGCTGCGCAGCACGAAAAATAGTGCGATTGACAGTATAGCTATTACACCAAGCAGAAGAAGCAGCCCTTCAAGGAATGTCTTTGCTGTAAAGATTATTGCCGCAAGAATAAGGACGAAACCCAGTATTCCTGGGAAAGTCAGCCCTGGTGTAAACATTTCAATAATAACCAATGCAATGCCGACTATAAGACAAACTGCAGCTGCCCAGCCGATTCCTTGGATATACAATAAAATTTCATTTCCGGCTTCCATAATATCACCTCGCTAAAGTTACTTGCCTTCTATATAATAGTCTTGTTTTTTTAAATGTTAAAGTAAAACGCGTCAAAGAAAGACATCGCCGAAGCTAACTGTCGTTTTCGTCTTTTGAACTGTCAGTGCCTATAATGTGCCCGAAGAACCTTGTTCGTCCGTCAGAACTTTCAATCTCCATTGAACCGTTGTTTTCTTCAAGTGTTTTGGTTACGATATAAAGCCCCATTCCGGTGCCTTCGTCGCCTTTTGTTGTGAAGCCCGGCTCAAGAATCTGTTTCATTACGTCTTCGGGTATATTGTCTCCATCGTTTTCAACAGAGAAATATAATGCGTTTTCATCTTCTCTCAAAGAAACATGCACTTCTCCGCCTGTTTTTTTAGTTTCGTATATTGCGTTATCAATAAGGTTTGATAGGATTCGGCAAAACTGCCAGTCTTCAAGAGGAAGGTTATCGAGTTTAGCTGAAATATGAAATTTTAGCTCTACGCCCGCCTTGGTTGCATCGACGGATTTTGCAGCCAGTAGCGCGTTGACTGCTGCGTTTGAAGTTCTAAGCAGTTGTCCGATTTGCTTAATATCGCCCATAATCTTTGAGAGGTATTTGTTTGCTTCGTCATATTCTTCAAGCTGCACCAGTGAGGATATAACCTGAAGATGGTTTAAAAAGTCATGTCTTTGTGCGCGGAGTTTGTTGTTGAGCTCAGCTTCCGAGCTTAGCATCTCGGTCATATTTATCCACTGCTCATTGAGAGCCTGTCTTGTGGATAGTATTATTTTTGCGTTGCGCATGAGTAGTGCGTTGCCTGCGATAACGAGAATTACAAGCACCGGCATCATAATAGTTGTGGATGTTGCTTCCCCGGAAAGATATAAAAATGCAACGACAAGAGCGGCAGCTATCTGGAGATAGCTTGCTACCATTACCCAGTAAGCGGCCTTTCTTACATTGAGATTCATTTTTCTGTTTTTGATGTTTTGTATCATCATTTAATTATAACATTAATTGGGAGACGAAACACACCTTTTTTGTTAGAATTATGTTAAAGGAAACAGCTTCTATTTGCTGAATATATCAATTAATAAATATATCGGTACTTGCTTCATTTGTTGAGTTTACGTCATAGTTATAAAAGCCAAATAGCGCTTTTTCGCCCCACATGTTATACATCGCGTTAATAAAGCAGATTACATATGCGTCACTCACGGGAGCATCTTCCGGTTCGCCTTTATATCTGAACTCCCCTTCAGGACCCGGATAATCGGAAGGCGGTGATATGAGAGCATATCCGCTGACGCTTTTAATTTTTTCTCCGTTTACGTAAAGAGTAAGAGTTCCTTTAGCTTCCGCACCCAGATAGCTGCTTGCGATTAGTCCTGAGTATCGCTTTGATTTGGGCGTGATATCACAGGTAAACTCCAATGTGATGTCTGCTCCGCTTTCTTCTTCAGACCAACCTAGGTAGGGCGCAAAACCTGAAATCAGAGCGGAATAATCCGGCTCTTTGCTTGATGAGACATTTTTGACATCGCCTGTTTTGGTGACGGTTACTGTCTGCGGCGATACCTGCTGGCCATTTACATCTATTGTTAAGTTAAGAGGAAGAGAGCCTGCTCCTCCGTAGTGGCCGGCCAGTATTGTGAAAATTGTTTTATCTTTGTAACTTTCAAAGATTGTCTTATAAAAACCGTTGTTGCTCTTTGCTGTCGATACGCGGGATAATATAACCTGAGCAACTGTTTTTTTCGCTGAATCGGAGCTTAAAAGGTCTTGTGTTATTTTAGCTGAATATGGAGACATATCAACATCTGCAAACATAAACTTTCCGCTCGCTGTGAGCGCGGATGTTAAAGCTTCTGCCGCAAGAGCTGATATTTCAGGATTGTTTGCATATTCGGAAAGCACTATGGAAGGCAGCTTAGAGTCCGAACAGCTGGCAAGCACTGTCATGAAAGCTTTTTTCATGTCGCCTTCTAATGTATTGTTTGCTGTGAGCATACGGGTATATATGTTATCGGAAGCGTTGCTTAAAACTGAGCTTGCCTGACTCATATCTATGCCTGTAGAAAGCACGGTTGCAAGTGTTTGCGCATCGTTTGATATAACAGAACGTGCAAGAAGCTCAAGGTTTGTGTCATGAATAAGCATTTCTGCAATTGTGTCTATTTGTGAACCCTGTGCATCTGTATCCTTAATGTTATTTAAAACGGCTATTAAAACCTGTTTATCATATTCTCCGCCTTCAAGTGCTTTAGAAGCTCCTTGAAGATACGCGTCGTCTGCGCTTAAAGCAAGAGATATAACAGGATCGATCCCTGTCAGGCTTACATATTTTTTGAGAACCTGAGTTGTTGCAGAAGCATTTCCAAGAGTGCTTGCCGACAGCACGGAATATATGTTTTCTGTTCCGGATATTTCGTTTAAAAGAGCTGCTGCTATATTTATATCAGAGTTTTCGTCAAGGGATTCCATAATTGTATTGATAGCCGTGCCGGGATAGTTTTTAAGCATTGTTGAGGCTATTTGTCTTGCCGATTCTGTGTTTTCGGAATTTTCCAAAGCATCTTGAGCCAGCGACACAGCTGCGCTTTGGCCGACTGTTGCAAGGATTACAAGCGCGCGGTTAACTTTTTGTTTGTCCGAAGAGTGAACAGACGGTATTATAAGAGGGACTGCGCTTTCCCCGAAGTTTGCAAGCGTTGTGTCAATGGTATTTTTAAAATAATCGCTGCTTAGCTGACCTGCAAGATAATTAAGCGATATTTCGCCCATGGACACAAGAGAAGATACGGCGATGTCAAAGGAAGCTTCTTTTTCAGACAGAATCAAAAGCTCGATTACGGCATCTTTTGTGTTTTCTTGGGCTAGAGCATTGCACCATGTGCGCTTGCCGTTTTCCGTCATTGTATCAAAAAGACGGATTGCACCGGTTCTGCCTGTATCGCCCATTGCTATAAGAGCCTGTGCCGCCTGCTCAGCCTTGCCGCCTGTTGCGTTTGACATTCTGTTTAGAAGTTCAGGTATAACAATTTCTTTGTTTGCAATCAGCCATTCAATCGCTTCGTCGGTGCGTGAAGAGGTGCTGACTGCTGACTTTACCTTAGAGTCTATAACACTTGATGCTCCGCATCCCGTTAATGCTGCAGACAACAAAAGAACTGTTATTATAATAAATGATGTAAGTTTTCTTTTCATATTTCCCCCGAAAAACGGTAAAAATTCGTATTTATTATATCTTTTAACTTAATGTTGGTCAAAATATTTTAAAAGCATTAAAAAAGTGATAAACTGTATATAGATATAAAAAATCTTTTTGAAGGTATATCGAGAGGAGAATCGAGATGGCAAAAAGAATAGGGATACTAACAAGTGGGGGAGACTGTCCGGGGCTTAATGCAGCAATACGTGGAGTAGGCAAAGCTGTTTATGAAAGTATAGAAGGAGTCGAACTTATAGGAATTGAGGACGGCTACCGCGGCCTTATAAAAAACCAGTGGCACAAGATAAATAAAAGCGATCTATCCGGAATACTAACTCTTGGAGGAACTATATTGGGAACATCGCGCCAGCCATTTAAAAAGATGAGGGTTATAGAAGATGACAATATCGATAAAGTTGCGGCAATGGTTAAAAACTATGAAAAGATGAAGCTTGACTGCCTTGTGACATTGGGCGGGAACGGAACTCATAAAACTGCGAACTTATTGTCTGAGGAAGGACTGAACGTTATAGGGCTTCCAAAAACAATTGACAATGACATATACGGAACAGACGTTACATTTGGTTTTCACACGGCTATTGACATTGCAACCGATGCTATAGACAGGGTGCACACTACTGCAAACTCCCACGGCAGAGTAATGCTTGTGGAGATAATGGGAAACAAAGCCGGTTGGCTTACGCTTTATTCGGGGGTAGCGGGCGGTGCGGATGTTATAATTATTCCTGAAATACCATACAATGTTGACTCTATTGTCGATGCTATTCACAAAAGGGACAAAGCTGGTAAAAAGTTTTCGATTATTGCTGTTGCAGAAGGTGCAATGAACACTAAAGAAGCTAAAATGTCCAAAAAAGAGTTTAAGAAATATCGAGAAGATACCCAATGCCATGCAGTTTCGCATCGCATAGCCGGTGAGATTGCTCAAAAGTGCGACCATAATGTAAGGGTAGTTATTCCGGGGCATATAGTACGAGGCGGAAGCCCCTCGCCTTATGACAGAATACTTTCGACCAGATTCGGTATTCACGCGGCAAAGCTTATAGAAAGCGAAGATTACGGAAAGACTGTTGCTCTTAAGGGAGGAAAAATTTCAGACAATAAACTTTCAAAAATCGCAGGCAAATTAAAGGGCGTTCCGTCGGACTGTGAGATGGTTGAAGCCGCAAAGTCTGTTGGTGTAAGCTTTGGAGATTAATGGATTTTATCTAAATTAAGTGTTAATTCCTATTTATTAATATTTACATTTGATTAAAATTGATTTAATATTACGTTCCTAAACTATGAAGAAAAACCATACTAAACATATTAAGATTATTCCGGTTGCAGCAGGAATCCTTTTTGCAGCTCTGTTTTTTGCTGGCTGCGCTTCCGAGCCTGCCGAAGTGAGCCCTATGCCGGCATTACATACATCATTAAATGCCACAGCTGAAGAGCCGACGGCTAAAGAGCCTGAACATACACAGCTTACAGTTAACAGCATAAAACTTGCCGAACCTGTTCTTGAGCGCTCAAACAGAGGCTCGAATACAGAAAATAACGGTATAGCTGCTCAGTATAATGACACTATATATTATATAAACAATGGCTTAAACAGCATGTCCTCTTCGGGAAATCATCAAAAAAAGATTTTTGACAGAACCGATATTATTTACGTGAATGTAATCGACGGGTATGTTTATTTCGTGTGTTCGGAAGAATATGCCGTCTGCAGGATGTCAATAGAAGCTGAAAGCGAGCCGGAGAACCTTGGCATTGAAGGTGCCTATTCAATGGTTATCATGCAAGATCACATCTATTATCAGAATGCCATAGGAAATGAAGCTGACAATTACCTTTACAGGGCAAATCTTGACGGCACCGACAAAGAAAACCTTATGATCAAAGCTTCTGCCTATACATTTGACGGACAGGTTATATATTATGCCAACGAGGAAGAAGAAAACATATTATATTCGTATGACACTTGCACAGGCGAAACACTGCAGCTTTCAAACAATCAGGCAAGTCAGATAAATGTCATTGACGGAAAAGTATATTATATTAATAAAACTACTAAATTCTTGACAAAGCTTGACTTGCAAACAATGGAAAGCACCATTTTATTGGAAGAAAATATTTCTTATCTAAACAGTACAGGAAATCTTTTGGTTTATTACTCTAATGATCTTGGCTTATTAGGCACAATGGATATAGTAAGCGGGGAAACAAACCAAATTTTAGAGTACAATGATGTAAATGGATTAAACTGCGCAGGTGATTGGATATTCTTTGAGTCATATGAAAACACAGCATCAAATGAGGTTTTTTATATAAAAACTGACGGAAGTGAAATATCCAGAGAACTGCCGGTTTTGACTTTGGCTAAAATTACAAACTATAATGCTCAGCAAAAGATTATATATATTGATTATGTAAGAAGATTTACAGGTGAAGAGGCTGTGGAGGAATATATTCACGATTTTGGCGTTTCTGAAAGAAGAGCAAGAGAAGTTCTCGAGGAGCTTGGCGGCGTTTATATCCAAAACAATAATCCTCATATAATAGAATATAAGTTTACGGATATCACAGATATCACGCTTAATATTAATGCTGATTCTTCATATACAATTGAAGGTTATAGTGCAAATGTTTCGCAATTTGAAGAAATCATTGAAAAAGATGAAAGTCTAATTTATGACCAGCTGTATAATATTGTAGGATTTGATGGCAGGTTAATAAAAATTACTCAAGATTACACACCTTAAAACAAATAGTTTTAAGTTCTGTAGCTGCCATTTATTTTAACGTAATCATATGAGAAATCGCACGACCATACATTATATTCACCAGCACCCTGGTTCATTATAAAATTATATTCCACTTCTTTTTCGGCAAGTATTTTTGAAGCTTCTTCTTCATCAAAAACTATTCCCAACCCTCTGTCAAAAACCAAAAGGTTTCCGATATAAAGTTGGCACTTGTTTGGATCAAATTGTGCGCCTGAATATCCTGCGGCTGTAAGTATTCTGCCCCAGTTTGCATCTTCACCGAATGCCGCAGTCTTGCACAGAGGTGATTTTGCTATCGCGTTTGCGATGAGTTTTGCGCTGTTATTGTCCGGAGCTGATTCTATTTTTATACTCATAAGTTTTGTTGCGCCTTCGCCGTCGCCTGCCAGCATTTTAGAAAGCTCAGTGCAAACATTGACTAAAGCATCAAAGAACAAGCCTTCTTCCGAGTTGATTTTTACACCGGACTCGCCGTTTGCCATAATCAGAACTGTGTCGCAGACGCTTGTGTCTCCGTCTACACTGACTCTGTTATATGTGAGGTCAGCGCATTTTTTGAGCATTTTCTGTAAAAGAGAAGAATCTATATCCGCATCTGTCGTGATTATGCTTATCATAGTTGCCATGTTAGGGTGTATCATTCCGGAGCCTTTGGCTATGGCGCCTATTCTGACTTTTTTTCCGTCAATTTCGATTTCCTTCTGTGCGGCTTTAGGATGTGTGTCGGTGGTCATAATGGCACGGGCTGCATCCTCGCCATTGTCTTTTGACAATCCAGATAATGCGTCTGCTATGCCCGACGATATTTTATCCATAGGAAGCCGGACTCCGATAACGCCTGTTGAATTTGTCAGCACCTCCTCAGGATGGCATCCGATAGATTTGGCTATTACAGAACAAATTTTATTGGCATCAGCTATACCGTCTTTGCCAACACATGCGTTGGCATTTCCGGCGTTTACGTAAACGCTTCTGGCCGAACCGCTTTTCATATGATTTTTGCAAACCTCAAGACTATGGCCCTTAACAACATTTGTTGTAAATACTCCTGCACATGAGGCGGGTGTATCGCTTGTTATTATACATAGGTCGAGTTGTCCGCTCTTTTTAAGGCCGCATGCGCTTGTGCCTGCCGAATATCCTTTGGGAAAAGTTACTGCTGATTCCATAATGATTCCTTTTAAATAAATTTATCAATATTAATTATATTTTATAATTATGCAACATGCAATAAATCATATTTATGTGTTTGGTTATGAACAGACAAATACGCTTCATATCTTTTTGACGTTTGACTTTATATATATTTACTTTATATAATATGCAAATAGATAAACAATATCAAAGGATAGGGGAAACATAATGGAAAACAGCAGGCAGGCTGTTATAGATATTGGTTCAAATTCCGTTAGGCTTCTGGTGGCAGACTGTGCGGATGGGAATGTTATACCCGTTTTTAAGGCAATCAGCACAACCAGGCTTTCTGAAGGACTTGCAGTTTCAGGGAAAATGTCACAAAAAGCAATGGACAGAACTGTTGAAGCCATATATGAGTTTAATATAAAAGCAATTGAAATGGGCGCTGAAAATATTTGGTGTTTTGCAACTGCCGCAGTACGCAACGCTAACAATCCTGAAGAGTTTTTGGATTTGGTTAAAGATAAAGTTTTGCTTGAAGTTGATGTCCTTTCAAAGAAACGTGAAGCACAGATGGGATTTGTAGGAGTCGGAGGCGAAGGTGTTCGCGGAATATTGGATATCGGCGGCGGATCAACTGAAATTGCAATAGGCGATGGTGAAAACATACGTCGCTGTTCTATGAACCTTGGCGCTGTAGCGGCTCTTGATATGTATCCTCTGGGAGATGTAGCGGATGAGCTGACGCTTGAGGCCATGCATCAGTGGGCCATTAATGTGATGACAAAAGAAGCTGCCGGTGTGATGCTGCATAGCTCAGATATAAATTTTGTTGGAATCGGCGGCACAATTACAACACTTGCTGCGATGGAGCTTAAGCTCGCAAAATATAATCCCAGAAGAGTTCAGGGAAAACGCCTTTCGTACAGAATGGTTGAAAAGTGGTATAAAATGCTTATCAATATGCCTCTTGCTGCGAGGAAGGCGATTATAGGAATCGAACCTCAGAGGGCAGATATTATTATAGGCGGAGTTGTTATACTCCTTACCTTTATGGATGTTTTCTCGCTTAAAGAGATAACGGTTTCGGATTCAGGTAATCTGGAAGGATATTTAAAAGAAAAACTGGATGATAAAATACATACTGGAGAATGAAAAATGATAAGACATGTAGTAATGTGGAAATTTAAAGAGAACAATAAGGCTGAAAACATGAAGCAGTTCAAGTCCAAACTCGAAGCATTGAATGGTGAGATAGACGAAATTATTTCAATGTCAGTTGGCGAAGATGTTGCTGGTTCCGAATGGGATATGGCACTGGTTATGGATGTGGAATCGCTGGCCGCATTAAAAAGATATAAAGAAAATCCCAAACACAGATTAGTATCTGAGTTTTGTTCTTCAATAAGAACTGACAGGTGTGCTGTCGATTTTGAAATATGAACAAATTATAAGCATTTTAGCAATAATGTAAAAGAGATAAATACGTTCTTGACTTTTTATCGCTGTTATTATACAATAATCTTCGCTGTCACGGTAAATGCAGCGATTTTATATCGCGGGGTAGAGCAGTCTGGTAGCTCGTCGGGCTCATAACCCGGAGGTCATGGGTTCAAATCCCTTCCCCGCAACCATTTGTTTAATTTAAATATCCCTTAGGGATATTTAAGTTATATATGGCGGTGTAGCTCAGCTGGCAATGAATATTGCAGAAGGCATATATTCTGAATTGTTGGCGGGAACATAAAAGGCGGAAAATGTTTTAAAAAAACATTGAAAGCCAAGAAATAAAATATGGCGGTGTAGCTCAGCTGGCTAGAGCATTCGGTTCATACCCGGAGAGTCGGAGGTTCAAATCCTCTCGCCGCTACCAAAACCCACCTAGCGGTGGGTTTTATTATATTTATCATATAAATAAACTTACAGTTAAAACTCAATTCACACATACCATAACTTGAATTAATCTTATAATGAAAACATTATTTTGAATATAAAAAGTGCTTATGGGTTATGTAACCGAAAAAAATGACACAAGTTGTTTTAAGATAAAATATTACAAGATAACTATAGATATGTTATATATATTTAGATTTAAATTGGTTATTATGTTTATATAGTATTAGGACAATGTATAAAGAGGGTTTATATGAAAAAGTTAACACTTGGAATACTAGGCTTGGGAGAAGGCAGAAGCATTATTTCCGCGGCACTTGAAAGTGATATGTGGTCGGTAGGAAGTGTTTGCGATTTAAATGAAGCTTTGTGCCAAAAGAGAATTAAAGAGTTTGGATTATCAGATTATACTTTAGACTATGAAGATATGCTAAAAGACTCAAAGATTGATGTTATTGGCATTTATACACCCGATCAGCTTCATAGCAAACATATTTTAATGGCACTGGAAGCAGGAAAACACGTAATTTGTACAAAACCATTAATGACATCTCTTAAGGATGCCAAGCTTTTATTGGATGCACAGAAACGAAATGGGAAAATAGTGTTTGTCGGACAAAGCTCCAGATATTTCGAGCCCTTTAGGAGACAGCGGAAAGATTATATCTCGGGCAAACATGGTGAGTTGGTTGCGGTGGAGACCCAATACATTACTGATGGTCGTTGGTTCCTCGAAAAAGCATGGACGAAGAGCAAGGGCTTCACATGGATGTATGGATTTATGATACATGCAGTGGATTTAGCGGCATGGTACTTGCCGGAAATCGAATCTGTTTACGGTGCAGGATATATCAGTGACAATACAAAAGCCTATGGTTTAAATATTCCTGACAGTATGACATTTATTTTTAAAAACAAAGATGGGAAAACTGCAACTGTTAAGGGAAACTATACCGCTCCAACGCTTGGTTCACATGTTGAACAGCCTATAAGTTGTGCACTAACCGGAACGAAGGGCATAAGTAAGGCTGGTTATCCACTACTGAAATATTATCATAACTTTGACTCGAGCAGTAAAGAAACAGTTTTAGAAGAATATAACGACCTGTATGATTATTATTTCAGATTTGAAAAACAAAGCCACCATGCAGGAGAATATCAAAACTATCTTGAGGACTTTTACACGAAAGTGATTAATGGAGATAAACCAAAACCGGATTTAGAAGAGGGTATAAGAACTTTAGCTATTATGGAGGCTATGGAAATATCGATGGAAAATGGCGAGGTTGTTGCAGTTAATGATATACTTTCAAAATGGAACCTTTAACAGCTGAGAAGAATATGGTCAAAAAATTGACTGCCTGTATAATTACAGAGAAAGCGATCCTATATAAAAGTTGAATCGCTTTTACAAACTAATAAAAGTTAATTGCATATATATTTTTAAGTATGGATTAAGTCACTGTTTTATCGACTTAAGCCGCTCAATCTCTCTTGCAATGCTGTCGAAGATTTCACCTTCTTCAAAATGATGTTCGTCTTTTAGAATGTTAAACTGTTCTTCCCGTATAAAAATCGCCTTGTCTATTTCACCCAGTTCTTCGTAAAGCAAAGCCATGCAAATGCAAGGATCAACAAACCTAGGCTTGGGTTGTTTTTCGAGCCATGAAGAGTAATCTTTAATTGCATCCCTATAACACCCCATATATACCATCATGTCAGCTCGGAATGCATATGGTTTCCATTCGGAAGGAGAATCGTCGATGCATTCCTGCCAAAGCTGCAGCGCTTCTCTGCCGTTTCCCTCGGCATATGCAATTTCTCCAAGCCTTGCTTTTGCAAGCATATTGTTTTTGTATGCTGTATCTGTGATTACTGCGCGAGCTTCGCTTAGCAGTCCGTTGCCGATAAGATGATCTAAAAGCCACCCCCAGCCTTCCTGCCAGTTAGGCGAAGTTTTTGTAATCTCTCGGTAGTAGCGAACCATCTCCAAAGTGTTATTGCATGTCCAGTCTCCGCCATATCCGTGAATAAGACTGGAGATAATGCTATGGCAATCCTTCTTTTCGGGCATTAACTTTATTGCATGCTTTGCATATTTTACTGCTGTCCGTGTCATAGATTCTATTCTGTGTTGGTAAAGCTCCGCAATTCTTAGGTGTGCCTCGCCGCAGTCAGGGTTTTGCGAAATCATATCTTTTAAACGTGATTCGGTTGATGCAAAAGTACTTTCACTAAGATCTCTTTCGGAATATAGCATATTTTCGATTCTTTCAAGAGTTTCTTCGTCAGTAAGTGAAAACAAATCATCGATTGTAACACCAAAAACGACAGATATTGCAGGAAGCGTACTTATATCTGGTGCGTTTATACCGTTTTCCCATTTTGATATTGCTTGTGGAGAAATATTTAAAGCATCCGCCAGCATTTCCTGTGTCATATTTCTTTCAAGCCTTAGAGATTTTATTTTTCTTCCAAGTTTGATTGTCATATTAATTCCTTTGTTTTTGTGTATTTCCGATCGGTAATTTTATTATAAATTGAAGATAGGGGTAATGACAATAAACCATGGTTTTATTAATCTAGCCAATTGGTTGATGGTGTTTAATACATAATATGAAGTATAATGGTTTTTTAAGCCGATATTTCTTTTTTATGTGCCCTATATCCCATTGAAACAATCCATACATAGCATATTGTTTTGGGAAGCATAAACAGGCCCATTACGGGGATGCTTGCGGCAAATAGGACTACAATTGCGTAGAAGATAAACGAAAGAAGTATTGCGAGCCAAGCGTTTTCAAAGAACTTATCATTATTCTGTCTTGGCTGCTTGTAAAAAATAACTGCTATTATAATGCCTAGAATAAGAAACGGTATATTTCTATATATGCCCCATAGGTGTGAAGGGTTTGATGTCATCCAACCGTTTTGAGGGAAAAAGCATAGCGCAATTCTAATTGCAGACAAGCCGTATATTATATACGTTAGAGTTTTTTTTCCCTTGATATTGTGCCTTTTTCGCCAGAAATGATATAAAAGAACATAAAACACAGTCATTGTTATGGATGTTACAAGCTTGCCAAAGCCGAGTGCGGCATAGTTTTGGCTGAATGTTCCCGTTATCATACTATAAATTCTTGGAACAAGGTGAAAAGAATCTCCTGCACCAAGCACTATTGTAAGAATACCAAAAAGTCTAAGGTTTGATTTCTTGGACACAATAATAATTCCTAATGTTATAACTGTAATAAGATATGCGGCATTAAAAACTGACTCTAGATATGTTTGCATCATAAATCCTTTATTTATTAATTTCTATAAAGTTATTATAATTATTTAACAACCGTATTACAATAGACAGCACAATTCATTACAAGGGAACAATTATAGCTTTACATTTATTGGTATAATAAGACAGATATATAAGGAGAAATTATGATAAACAAGCTGCACCAAACTGCAAAAAAACTAACGTTTAAAACT
Source organism: Christensenellaceae bacterium (assembly GCA_963677605.2). GTDB lineage: Bacteria > Bacillota > Clostridia > Christensenellales > UMGS416 > JAGLOK01. The sequence goes on from CAXXDX010000007.1 coordinate 373,097, forward strand.
TTGATTATTTTTCTGATTAGTACTTCCTTATTGGCTTTATTAATTATTACTGCTTTTTTTGGGGCAGCAAAGATAGTGTCTGAAGCATCTATGGACAGCGATATGGGATATACAAGCGAAGAGTTTTATAATAATCTTGAGATTCAGGATGAATCCGGAAGAAAAGGATACTTATTAATTCATTTGGCAGATTATATTTTTATAACGCAGTTTTATGTGCTGCTTATGATTTCAATTTTTATGCTCATGAGAAACACAAAAATATCAGACAAATGGTTTTATCTTGGATTAATGCCGTTGGTTTCCGGTGTGTTTGATTTATTAGAAAATATAACTATCGATATATCTATATTAATTTATCCGGAAAGAATACTGTTTTTAGGCAGGATAGCTCCTGTGTTTACTAATATTAAATTTATTGTTTTATACGCTTGTTTTATAATTATTGTGTTATTAGGATTTTATAAAACAATCCACTTAATAAAGGTAAAAAAGAAATAGCCAAATAAAAAAGAAAGCCGACATTATATCGGCTTTTATAGTAAAGAAGAGTTTTGATTTCATTAATGTTTTAATGACTGCTACCATATTTTAACGAATGAACGGCTTTTATCTGTGAATGAGCCTACAGCAATCATTATTACATCCACTATCCAGCCTATTCCGAACAGGCCTCCGGTACAAAGGTATAGTATTCCTGTGCCGACTTTCCCGACATAAAAACGGTGTATACCGAATTCGCCTAAGAATATTGCCAATAGCAGCGTAACCATTCTTGATTTTGGTGAATATTTCATAGTGTTTGACATTTTATCTCCTATTTAAATTAATTTTCTAAGTGGATCGCTTTGAGCATAGATATAATTTTTCATATAAACTTTTCTTTCTGCTCTGGATGGAGAAAGAGACTCTATCGGAAAACTATATTTTACTTCCGCCTTTTGTTTTAACGGCACGCGTTTTTTTGCTATGGGATTTGTAGCATGCCTTGCACTGTGTTCAAACTTTAAGTTTTCAGCTTTAATAATCATTACTTATTACCCATTATCCTTCCCTGCACCTTGCCGAGTATAGATCCGTGCACGGTTCCGCTGACATCGCCTTTGATGACTCCCATTACAGAACCCTGTACGTCGCCAAGAACATCGCCTTCGACAACGCCCATGACAGATTGTACATCGCCCTTGATATCGCCGCCGACTTTTCCCATAACCGAGCCTTTAATATCTCCGTTTACGTCGCCTTTAACAGAGCCCAGAATGTTTCCTTCCACGTCTCCGTTGATATCGCCAAGCACTGTTCCGAAAAGATTTCCCTTGAGCGATCCATTGATGTCGCCAAGCACTTTGGCTTTAAGATCTCCGTAGTAGTCGCCTTCAATATCGCCTTCAATGGTTATTTTTTCGTTCCATGTGTTGCGAGCGCCTGAGAAAGCTTCTTCCAAACCGTCTCCCAGCTTTGAAAATGTCGCTCCCAGAGAAGTCCAGAAATCTTGGTTTATTCCGTCGCCGTAAGAGCGTTCTCCTTTTTCTTCTGACTTGGTGGGATCCATATTGATTCCCTGGTCTTCAAGCTCTTTGCGGCACTGCTCTTCTGTTATTTTGCCTTCTTTATAGTCTTTTAAAATTTCGCTTATTTCTCTGCCCATGATATTACCTCACTTTTTCATTGCCGCGATTATCTTTGCGGCTTCTTCAATGGATATTTCTCCTGATTTTACTTTTGCCAGTATGTCGCTTTCGCTTTCTACGAATAATCCCATCTCTTTGAGAGCATCGTCCAGGCGGCTTTTTACCGTCGGATAGGATATTCCGAGCTCTTTGCCGGTATTTTGTATATTTCCTCTGTTTTTCAAAAACACCATTACAAAGTTAAGCTGTTTGTCATTTAGTCCTGAGAATGCTCCTTGTGAGAAGTTGCCCTCAAGCTTTGTGCCGCATGATGAGCATCTTAGCTGAGAGACTACATAGTGTCCTGAGCAAACGGGACATGATTCCGGTATCGGGTGTTTTTTTGCCATATTTTTCACTCCTTTTTAACTTACAAGTGAATTATATCAAATATTTTAACAAAATCAAGAGAAAATATTAAAATAATTAATATATAGACAGAAATTAATGAGATATTAATAAAATTTATCGATTTTTAATTAAATATTTTATATTTGATTGTTTTGAGCAACTGTTATATAATTAATATAACAGTGAGGACTCTATGATAGTAAAACTAATGCTTGAAAGCGACAAACCGCTTTATCAGCAGCTAAAAGAAAATATAATATTAGCTCTCGCAAAAGGCGAACTTTCAGAGGGCGAAGTGCTGCCTTCCGTACGCCAGCTTGCTTCAAGTTTGGCTATTAATATGCATACAGTCAGCAAAGCATATAACCAACTTGCAAATGAAGGCTTTCTTATAATGCACAAAGGCAAAGGCGCAATAGTAAAAGCCAAAAACGAATATGTGGCCTCAGATAAAGAAAAGACAGCTTTAATGGATAGTTTGTCGATTATCTGCGCAGAAGCCAAAAGCCGCTCTCTTACAAAAGAAGAAATTCTTTTGATGTGCGAAAATGCATTTGATGAAATAGAAAAGAAGGATTAATATGATATATACTTATTTAATTGGTTTTTTGCCGGTGGTTATTGTATTTGCTGCAATGCCGTATCTTACAAGAAAAGATAATTTTTTCGGTATAAGCGCTCCCGAATCTTTTTATATAGATGAAAGAGCTCAGAAGATGAGAAGGGCATACAGCTCTGCAACGGTTGTTATCGGGATAGTGTTTGTTTTAGTGCTGTTGTTTGGAATGAAAAACCTAACTGGCAATAGGCAGGCGTATTTAAGCATAGGGCTTTTGTTTGCAATGATTCTGCTTTGGAGCATGTTATATCTCTTTATGCATAAAAAGGCAAAAACAATAAAAGCTGAACTTAAGTGGAGTGAAAAAACAGAGTCCAGCGTGGTAGCGGACACAACATTCTACTCAAAAAAGATTGCAGTCAGCAGGATGTGGTTTATCGCATATGCTGTTATAATTATTTTGACAATAGTAATTGGATTTTATTTTTACCCGGACATGCCGGAAGATGTTCTTATCCGCACTAACGCAGACGGCAGTGTGGAATATGCACAGAAATCATATAGCATACTGTTTATGATGCCTTTCACGCAGTTGATTATTTCAATGGTTTTTTGGTTTGTGTACTATTCACTTAAAAGAGCGCGGCCCGAGCTTTCCGCAGACTCGATAGAAGAAAGCTCACGGAAGAATGCAAAGCACAGGTATGCATGGTCATGCTTTACTGTGTTTGGCGGGATGGCAATGCTTTTGCTGTTTGCGCTTATACAGTTGGAGTTTTTAGGGATTTTAAGCAGCATAGCATATATAGGTTCAATAGTATTTACAGGAGCGTTGATTTTAACGGTTATTGTCCTATCCGTTACATACGGTCAGTCGGGATCAAGAGTTAAACCCAACTCAGCGGAAGGAAGAAGCGATGTAGTTAAAAGAGATGACGACGATAACTGGAAGATGGGGATGTTTTATTTTAACCGCAATGATCCCTCTCTTTTTGTGGAAAAAAGATTTGGAATCGGATTAACTGTAAACTTCGCACATTACGGAGCATGGATATTTATTGGCGTAATACTTGCTATAGTTGTATATAGCATTATTTCAAGCAGATAGTTTAGGAGGAGATTATGAAAGAAAAGATTGCACCGATTTTCATTATTGTTATTGTTCTGACACTGGTTGTTCTTTATGCAGGTGCAGTATTTATAATGCTGATGGGTATGGGGCCATTAATGACAGCTTTCGGAATTGTTTTTGCGATTGCGGGAACAGGTGCTGCGGCAGCTTTGATTGTAACGCTTAAAAGGCGTTTAAAAGAAATCGAGGAGGATAAAAACGATGATTATAGTAAATATTGACTACATTCCGGGCAAGAAAATCGAGATACTGGGTATGGCGCGAGGCTCAATAATTCAGTCTAAAAACATTGGAAAAGACATTATGAGCGGATTTAAAACATTGGTGGGCGGAGAGCTTAAGCAATATTCAGAGATGATGAATGAAGCACGCGCGAAAGCCACAAAACGCATGGTTGATGATGCCGAAAGCCAGGGCGCAGATGCGGTTATCAATGTGCGTTATGCATCAAGTGCTGTTATGCAGGGAGCCGCGGAAGTTATGGCATATGGTACAGCTGTAAAACTTCACGATGAGTAATTAAATAAAAGACTTGAATTATGGGCAGTGATTTTTCGCTGCCTATTTTATATGTGAGGAGAAATATTGATAATAAAAGAGTTTGGGAATATAAATAAAAAGGCGATTGTTCTGATTCATGGGGGCGGACTGTCGTGGTGGCAGTGGGAAAAACATATTAAAATGCTTAAAGATGATTATAGAATAATTGTTCCGGTAATTGATGGACATGGCGAAGACTATAAAACTACTTTTATAAGCATTCAAGACTCTGCCCATAAATTAACTGAGTATATCAATAAAGAATGTGACGGGCATGTATATGCAGTATGCGGGCTGTCGATCGGAGCTCAGATAGTTGTTGAAATGCTGGCGGATAAAAGCGATATTTCAGAATACGCAGTAATTGAAAGCGCATTGGTTTTTCCCATGAAATATGTTTATAAATCTGCAAAACTTACATATGATTTATCTTATCCGCTCGTACGTAAAAGGTGGTTTGCAAAAATGCAGGCAAAAACTTTGTTTGTGGATGAGGGCTTGTTTGAAAGATATTTTGAAGACAGCTCAAGAATGAGCAAACAGACTCTTATCAATATTGCTTTAAGCAACAGCGATTTCCCATTGCCTGAAACGCTGAAAGAATCCGAAACAAAAGCTTTGATATTAGTCGGCAGCAAAGAGATATCGATTATGAAGAAATCAGCATATTTGCTAAATGATAATATTAAAGAAAGCACCCTGAGGGTTTTGGATAAATACGGGCATGGAGAAATAAGCATAAAGCATCCTGAAGAATATGTTGAAGTATTTTTGAAATTTACAGCCGGTTAACTCTTTTTAATATTCTGTAACTCAGAAAAGTCAGCCATCTTGATGGCTCTTTTTTGTTTGAAAATTCCCAATTATTCCACGGACGGTACATTGACCTTGCTGTAATCTTATAATTGTCATCAAATAATGATGTCAGCTCATCAATCATTTCAACAAACCTTTTATCATTATGGATTTTCTTATAGCATGACAGAGTATCCAGCACATGCATTATATCAAACCAGATTAGCGGGGCTTTCGGCTTTCTAAAATCTGTTCCTATGCCAAACATTTTTTCTTTGCGTTTGCCCTGATCCTCCCAAAGGTTTAAAATGGCATCTATGCCTTTGGCTGATACATCATTAAATTCATCAGTATCCAATTGGCTGATAAGTTTTAGCATAAGAAGATTTGCATAGGGGCAAGGATCACCCTTTTTTCCGGGACCGCTTATACCCCCCAATCTGCTGCTTGCTTTGCATCTCCAGCCGTTTTCATCCTGAAGGCTTGAAAGATATCGCGATCCGTGAATAATTTCCGCATCACTAAATAAGCCCATTTTAGCAAGTGAGTATAATATAATAGGAGCATCGCACAGCATCCAAAACAGTTCATCTTCTCCGGAGCCGCCAAACATTGTTGGGAGGTTTCCGAGTACGGGGTAAACGCCGTCCTGAGAAACGGATCTAATCTTGTTAATTATTGAGGGAAGAGGGTTATCGGTATGTTTTATTCCTACATCGGCAAGAAATGCAAGCTTATGAATCAATAGGCTTGAATCGTTGTGTCTTTTGAGCACATGCCCCGGCCAATCGGAAAGGTCGGTAAGCAGACTTTTAAAAGATTCATCTGAAAGAATATTTTTTCGAAGTTCAATATCAATATTATCGGCTATCTTTTCTTCAAGGAGGTCGAGTCTTGTTCGGTATGCAATCCAGTCGTTTTTTTCTAAGAGCCATTTTATATCTGCTGTCATAATATACCTCCTTTTTCCATTATATCATTCAACATATTTATAGTGGAATTGTAAAAATATACCCAATTATTGAGCATAAAAGTCATATTTTTATAAGATAGAACCTATTTTTATAAATAATTAGTTATTCTTGTTAAAATATTAATGTGTTGTTTTGCTTAATGGACAATCAATATAAAAGTAGGGTATAATTCAAACAAATTTGAACACAATCCAAAATTTTGTGTTAAAGAGATGGGAGGTTCGATTCCTTCCACGAAATTGAGGAGATTATATATGAAAAAAAGACTAACTATTTTATTGCTTATTTTGGCTGTCGTCGTTTCGCTTTTTGCGGGATGTGCAAAAGAAGCAGAGCCGACAGCAACAGAAGAAGTCGCAGCAACAGCTGAACCTACCGAAGAGGCTGAAGCGACTCAACCCCCATCAGAGGATATTGTAAACGAAGTAGATGAACAAACAGGTGAATTAACTATCACCGATGTTTTAGGAAATGAACTTGCAATCCCTGAAGAAACTCCTACAAAAATTGTTTCTCTAACACCGTCAAACACCGAAATGCTTTTTGCTCTTGGCCTTGGTGAATATGTTGTTGGTGTAGATGCATTTTCCGATTACCCGGAAGAAGCGCTTTCAATAGAGAAAATCGGTGACTTTAACGGACCTAATGTTGAAGCTATTGTTGCGCTTGAGCCGGACATTGTTTTTGCCGGAAACAAACTGCAGGCAGATGCAGTTGCACAGCTTAAGGATGTTGGCCTTAACGTGGCTGCTGTTGAAGCAACAACATATGAAGAGATATATTCAAGCATTAAGCTTGTTGGAGACCTAACAGCGACTTCTGACAAAGCTGAAGAGATAATTGCAGCAATGAAAGAAAAAGAAAGCCAGATTGTTGCGATGGCTCAGGAATATCAAGGCGAACCTATAACTGCATATTATGTAATAAGTGCAGGTGAATACGGAAACTGGACATCGGGTCCCGGATCTCTTATAAATGATATGTTTGCAATGCTGAACATTGATGTTATAACAGATATAGAGCCTTCTGCTGCATGGATGGACTTCTCGCTTGAAGTACTTGTTGCTGAAGATCCAGACATTCTGCTTCTTTCAAGCATGGCATATCTTGCTATTGATGACTTATGCGCTCTTGACGGATATAAAGAGCTTACAGCCTGCAAACAAGACGGTGTTGTGATGGTAAACGGAGCTGTTACGGAAAGACCTTCTGTCCGTATAGTTGACGGACTTGAAGAAATTTATAACGCAGTTTACGGTGAGTAGTATATAATAGAGTTAATACGTATATTCGGAGAATAAAATTTCTATTAAATCAAAAAACAGATTCCTTATTGGAATTATAATATTAACGATTGCCCTTGTCATTGCGACAGGGCTTTCGTTGCTTACGGGAGCAGGCCTTAATTTCGCTGAAAGTTTGAAAGCTGTGTTTGTTAAAGGCGCAAAAGGATCGGCAATCTTATGGAAAATCCGCTTGCCCAGAATACTAATGAGCATTATAACCGGTTCTGTACTGGCTGTTTGCGGTGCAGCGCTCCAGGGACTTTTTAAAAATCCTCTGTGTGATCCTCACATTTTGGGTGTATCGTCGGGTGCAGGGCTAGGTGCGGCTATAGCCATCGTTCTGGGACTTTCGGGAAGCTTTTTGGGGGTCGGCGGAGTCACAGCTATGGCATTTGCCACGGGAATACTGAGTATATTCATAGTAACTTTTCTTGCAAAATCGGGAGGAAAAGTTTCAAATATCTCATTGCTTCTTTCAGGAATAGCGGTCGGCGTTTTTATGAACGCCGGAATACTACTTGTGATGAGGCTGGACCATGAAAAAGCTGAAAGCATCATCTTCTGGACTATGGGATCGCTAAGCTTTTCAAGCTTCAGACAGCTTGTTTATACAGCGCCGATCGGAATAATCTCAATGGTTGGAATAACCTTGTTTTCAAATGAACTTGATATGCTTTCGCAGGGAGAAGTGTGGGCTGCCGAAGGCGGCGTCAATGTTTCTTTTTCAAGAAATGTAATTATGCTGCTGGCGGCGATAGGTACAGCTGCTGTTGTGGCCGGAAGCGGAATAATAGGATTTGTCGGACTTATGATACCTCATGCTGTAAGGATGATATTTGGGCCTAAGCATATAAGGCTTATACCGCTGAGTGCATTGCTTGGTGCTGTTTTCCTGCTTTTAATGGATACGCTGGCGAGGAATATAATAGCGCCTATTGAGATGCCTGTAGGGATACTTACTGCTATGGTCGGCGCACCGTTTTTTATCTATATACTAAAAAGAAGCGTGAAAAATGATTAATGTTAGTGATGTGACATATTCATACGGTGAACGTTTCAGCCTTACTGATGTAAGCGCTGAAATTAAAAGCGGTTCGGTAACAGTTTTTCTTGGGCCAAACGGCTCGGGAAAATCCACTTTGCTTAATCTTATTTCAGGCATTCTCAAACCGCAAACCGGAAAGATTGTTCTTGAAAAAGAGGACATCCATACAATGAAACCTAAAAGCCGTGCAAAAAAGATAGCGGTTGTACGGCAGTTTGTAAGCGCTCCGTTTGGCTACAGTGTGTTTGATATTGTCGCTATGGGCAGGTATGCATATAAAAAGCGGCTTGAATCCATGAACAAAGAAGATGTGGAGACGGTGAAACATTTTCTGAGCGAGATGGGTATATCCCACCTTGCACAAGAGGCTGTTAACAGGATTTCAGGCGGTGAACTTCAGCGGGTTTCGCTTGCCCGTGCACTATGTCAGCAAAGCGATGTGCTGCTCTTGGATGAGCCTGTAAACCATCTTGATATCCGCCACAGGTATGACATATTAAACACGATTAAAAACAGGGCAGAGCAGGGCAACACCGCTGTATGTGTTCTGCATGACATTAACCTTGCTATGCAGTATTCAGACAAGCTTGTGCTTTTAAAAGATGGCAGGGTTAAGAAAATATGCACATCTTCTGAAATTACTAAAGATGAGCTTGCCGACCTTTATGATGTTTCTTTGGCTGAACTTAAGACGATGGTTAGTTATTAATATTTGACAGTATTATTCATTTTCTCTATAATTCAGAAAGTAATTTAACATATTGTACCCGTAGCTCAGTTGGAAACGAAAATGACTGCATCCGGCGGATGATAAAAGGAATTCAAGTTTCTGTGAGAAAGGGAGAATGTCGAAAAAAGTGAAGACATACGACCATTTTCGAACAGAGGATAGACAACTGAAAAGAAAAAATTAAATTTAATTGTGTACCCGTAGCTCAGTTGGATAGAGCGCATGCCTCCGGAGCATGAGGCCGAAGGTTCAAATCCTTTCGGGTACGCCAAAGAGAACAGTCTCCCGCCGGGAGACTGTTCTCTTTTAGCAAAAAATAAAGGATTTGAATCATAGCTTAGTGTAATAGGTGAAGTGTACCAAATCCTTTCGGGCCAAGTGCATTTGTGTGCAAATGCTCAAGCCTGACAGCATAATGCGTAGCATTGTGCGAGAAGGTACGCCAACGGCTCGACGTATGTCGAGCCGTTCGATTTTTCAAAAACTCCGAGCAAGTTCTCGTGCATTTTGAAGAATTGTGCGATAGAGAGATTCAAAGAATAAAAGATTAAATTCACGACACATGTCCGTGGATTTTGCTAAGCCAAGTATTCTAAACTTAATTAAAATAGTGTTGAAATAAAGAACAAAGCGGCGTTTGAATTCTTTTGAACAATAGTTTCGTAAGAAACTATGAAAGAGAGAGATTTACATTAAAATCACTAAGACTATATGTTTTTGATTTTTAGCTTTTATGAAATTATGAGAATGTTTTTTGCTTTTAATAAAAACGGAAACTTCACAATGGTATGCAGTTATAGTATAATCGTTTTTGTTGACATTGGAACTTATGGATGTTTTATACAATCATAAATAAATATAAGAACGGAGAATAATTATGGGATTTTGGGACGAATTAGCAAAAGAATCTTCTTACTCAGCGGCATCAGGAAATGATTTGCCGTATGTTGTGTTGCAGGTTACTTTAAAGGAAAAGTTGTTTGGAACAGGCTCTGGCAATCTTTCTGAACTGGAGAAAGTAATTAACGGTCAGGTAAAGAAAGGTTATCGATTGCACACTATCGCAACATCAAATGGCGGAAGCAAAGGATTTGGCGGCGGAGATCGTATACAGGCAACATTGGTTTTTGAGAGATTATAATTCAAAAAGAGATAACATGTCTTAAGATTAATTCAAAAATACTATTAAGGTAAAATCCACAGCACATGTCTGTGGATTTTAATTAGTGTTTAAACCTTTCTTAGTTGTATTATCTGATTTGTGTCAAGAGTGAAGCGATCGGTAAATCGTTTCAGCTCTAAACAGAAAATTTTGTTATATAATTGTGATGTCAACTTATGGTTGACATATTTTAATGTTTAAATGGTGGCAATGCAACCAGTGGTTTTGTTATAATTTATGTAACAATGAAAGGAATTATGACAATGAACACAGCTGACAGAATTCAAAATTTACGTAAACAAAAAAGGTTTTCTCAGGAAGAGTTTGCAGGGAAAATGGATGTATCAAGACAAGCGGTTTCAAAATGGGAAAGCGGACATAGTACACCGGATATAGAAAAAGTTATCGCAATGAGCTTAATTTTTACAGTTACTACCAATTATATACTCAAAGGGGAAGAGTTGGTTGCTGCTTTTTTAAATCTTAAAACTTGAGCAATACATAAACGAAGTTGAATATTCGAGTAATTAAGGTGTATTATTACTTAGTAAGCAAAGTTATTAATAATAAAAGGGTGATAACCATGGCAAACATTCAGCTTGAGCTTTCCTGTATAATGGACGACGAGAAAAAACATTTCGGCGGCGATCAGCATTGGTATAAGGCAAAATGGCACAGCGTGTCCGGATGCGGCCCGACGGTAGCGGCTACTATACTTGCACATCTGGCTGAGTATAAAGAAAGCTGCAGGGCATTGTATAAGTACAATTTTCCGCTGCAAAAAGAAGAGTTTGTGCGCCATATGGGTGAAGTGCGTGAATTTGTAAAACCCGGCATCAACGGACTTACATCAAAAACGTATTTTGCATGCGAGGTAAAAAGGTTTGCCGAAAGCCGCGGAGTAAATCTTAAAACTGACTTAGTCAGTAAAAAGATTGATGCAGATAAAGCATATGAACGAGTTAAGCACTCCATTGACAAAGGACTTCCGCTGGCACTTCTGATACTTAAAAATCCAGAGCCTGAAATTGAGGAGTTTACATGGCACTGGATGGTTGTAATCGGCTATAAAGAAGAAAAAAGGCAGATAGTGATGACTACATGGGGAAAGATATTCGACCTTGATTTTGATAAGGTCTGGAACCAAAGCGGCAGGTACTCCTCGGGGCTTGTGTGCATTATACCTGAAGAGGTAACGGCGTGTTCGTGATTAAAATATTTGACATATCAGTAATTTGCAAATATAATTATAAAAAATGTTACGGAGAAACCCATGAATAAGGCGAAAAACTTTAGCTTTAGTTATTATTCATTTAGCCGCTATTATTTTAACGGTTATTATGGATGCGTAAAAAAAACTAGCTGAAGCCTTATCCGGGCAAACATAAATCTATTATTAGAAGAAGGAAACTCGGATAAGCGGGTTTCTTTTTTTAATAAATATACATGTAACTTTGAACTGTAACGACTGTAGAACGGAAGGAATATTTATGATTATCATGTTAAAGCCAAATGCGGCTTTGGATAAGGTTGCGCATCTTTCGGAAATTATCGGTGAAATGGGAGTGGAAGTAATGCGAAGCGACGGCACGGAGCACTCTGTGCTGCATCTTATCGGAGACACATCAAAAATCGACAAATCAATTATTGAAGCAAGTGAGATAGTTCACAAGATTATCCGTGTTCAGGAGCCTTATAAGCGCGCGAACAGATTGTTTCACCCAGAAGACACAATAATAGATGTAGCGGGACATAAAATCGGCGGCGATGAATTTATTGTCATGGCCGGGCCCTGTGCTGTGGAAAGCGAAGAGCAGATAGTCAATATTGCTCGTCAGGTAAAAAAAGCGGGGGCTACATTCTTGCGCGGCGGAGCGTTTAAACCAAGAACATCTCCTTACAGCTTTCAGGGATTGGGAGCTGAAGGAATAAGATATTTAAACACCGCAAAAAAAGAAACCGGACTGCCCATTGTCACAGAGATACTTTCAGCTGACATGCTTGAGCTGTTTGTGGACAATGTGGACATAATACAGGTTGGCGCGCGCAACATGCAAAACTTTCAGCTTTTAAAAGAGCTGGGTAAAGTGAAAACACCAATACTGCTCAAGCGCGGTATGGTCGCGACAATCGAGGAATGGCTGATGAGCGCGGAATACATCATGTCGGAAGGCAATCCGAATGTTATATTGTGCGAGCGCGGGATTCGTACATTTGAAAACTTCACAAGAAACACACTGGATATTAGCTCAGTACCCGTTGTTAAAAAGCTGAGCCATCTTCCTGTTATAGTCGATCCTTCCCATGCAGGAGGCACGTGGTGGCTGGTAAAACCTTTGGCTGAGTGTGCTGTTGTTGCGGGAGCTGACGGTATAACTGTTGAAGTCCACAACAATCCTGAGCATGCAATGAGCGATGGCGGACAGTCGCTGAAACCTGAGAAGTTTTCGGATATGATGGATGAGCTTAATATACTCGCCAATGTAAAGGGAAGGAAAATCATCCGTTAAATCGGTTTGAAATTCAAAATAAAAGTTGACTTTGCATATTACTGTACTTATAATGAGATAAATCATTAATTAAGGTTTACTATGACAAAGAGCGCAAACTTCAATTTTGAATACAACTTTTTTAACGGAAGCTATTACTTTTTTAGCTTCTGGTTTACATGCACAAAATTGAATAAAAAACTGCTCTTCCGAGCGACTTAATTAATTACCTAAACTAAGATAATCAAAGGGAACTCGGAAAGAGTTCCCTTTTTTGATATAATAGTAAAGACTGAAAGGAACATAATTATGATAGTTATGCTAAAGCCGGGATCACCGGAAAAAAAGATACTCCACCTCATTGATATTATCGAGAGCATGGGAGTTTCAATTCAAAGAAACAACGGAGTTGACTACACTGTACTTGCGCTTATCGGAAACACTGCAGGGATTGAAAAATCCAGCATAGAAGCAAGCGATATCGTTCACAAGATAATCAGGGTTCAGGAGCCATATAAGCGCGCTAACCGTCTTTTCCACCACGATGACACCGTGATTAAAGTGGGTGAATACACAGTGGGCGGTGATGAGTTTTCGGTAATTGCCGGCCCGTGCTCTGTTGAAAGCGAGGAGCAGATTGTAAGTGTTGCAAAAGAAGTCAAAGCGGCAGGAGCTACGATGCTTCGCGGAGGCGCATTCAAGCCTAGAACATCTCCATACAGTTTCCAGGGCCTTGGTGTTGAAGGAATAAAATATCTTCAGACTGCGAGACAGGAAACAGGTCTTCCGATTGTAACAGAGATTCTTTCGGCGGATATGATTGATTTGTTTGTTGAAAATGTAGATGTCATTCAGGTTGGTGCGCGCAACATGCAAAACTTTCAGCTTTTAAAAGAGCTGGGTAAAACAAAAACACCCATATTGTTAAAACGCGGAATGGTTGCAACAATCGAAGAATGGCTGATGAGTGCGGAATACATAATGTCGGAAGGCAATCCCAATGTAATACTTTGTGAGCGCGGAATACGCACATTTGAAAACTACACAAGAAATACTCTGGATATTAGCGCGGTTCCTGTGGTTAAAAGGCTGAGCCATCTTCCTGTAATTGTTGATCCGTCTCATGCTGGCGGAATATGGTGGCTTGTTGAGCCGCTGGCAAAAGCAGCTGTTGTTGTAGGTGCTGACGGCGTGACTGTGGAAGTGCATCCTGATCCGGAGCATGCAATGAGCGACGGAGGACAATCTCTTAAGCCAAAGAAATTCGCCGATATTATGAAAGAAATCGAGATACTTGCCAGAACTGAAGGAAAAACTATCGGGCCTAAGAAAAAGGCAGAACCGCAATGGTAGATGACTTTAGCGGCAAAACCATACTGATTGTCGGACTCGGCCTCATGGGAGGCTCTATAGCAAAAGCACTTAAGGGCAAAAATATCGGAAGAGTGACGGCTTTTGACAAAAACGCCGATGTACTTCAAAAAGCGAAAAATGAAGGCTTTATAGATGAAAGCTTTTTGCAATCCGACAAAGCGGTTTTAGATGCTGATTTCGTTATAATATGTCTTTATCCCGAGCTTGCTGTGAAATTTATAAACGAAAACGAAGCTTGCTTTAAAAAGGGAGCGGTTATAACTGACATTTGCGGAGTGAAGATTCCTGTTGTCAGCGAAGTTGCAATCACTAGAGATGATATAATTTTTGTACCTGCCCATCCTATGGCCGGAAGCGAAAGACAAGGGTATGATTGCTCGTTTTCGACACTTTTTGAAGGCTGCAACTATATAATTACACCGCTAGACGGGACTGAAGATCAGTATGTTATACAGGTTGAATCTTTTGCAAAGCTGCTTGGGGCTAAAAACATTGTAATGTCCACACCCCAAAAGCATGATGAGTATATCGCGTTTACTAGCCAAATACCTCATGCATTGGCTGTTGCATATATGCATGAGTCCAGAGGCAGGGAAGTAAAACCGTATGCTGGAGGCAGCTTTAGGGATGTCTCGAGGGTTGCCAGCATCAATGAAGTAATGTGGTCAGAGCTTTTCTGCGAGAACAGCGAAAAGCTTGCAGATGAGCTTAGAAGCATTAAAGACGGACTTGAAGTTATTATAGAGTATATTGAAAACAAGGACAGAGATGCGCTTAGGGAGTATATGAAAAAGGCTGCTGAAATCAAGGAGAAATACGATGCCGGAAATAACTGTTGATGTAGGACACAAAAAATATCCTTTATATATTGAACGGGGAGCTCTTAAAAACGCCGGCAAATACATAAAAAAAGCGTATCCAAAAGCTAGAGCGGTTATTATTTCCGATGAAAATGTATATCCTTTATACGGCGGAAAGGTCATTAAAAGCTTCAAGCAGCAAGATGTGATGGTTGAAACCATTGTTTTGCCTGCCGGAGAAAAGACGAAATCGCACGAATATCTGCTAAAAGTGTATGATGAGCTTGTTTCGCTTGGTATACAAAAGAGCGATGTTATCGTATCTCTGGGCGGCGGAGTGATAGGCGACCTTTCAGGTTATGCTGCGGCAACGTATCTTCGTGGAGTCGGATTTGTACAGATACCAACGACGCTTCTTGCGCAGGTGGACAGTTCCATCGGCGGAAAAGTTGCGGTAAACCTTGCATCCGGGAAAAATCTGGTAGGCGCGTTTTACCATCCGGAACTTGTAATAATTGACTCGGATACGCTAAAAACTTTAAAGGATGACGATTATGCAAGCGGTATGGCGGAAGCCATTAAAACCGGTGCAATAGCAGATGGCAATCTTTTTAAACTGATAGAAGACAACAGCGGAAGAGAAAAATCCGGGAAGGTTATAGACGAAATAGTGGCCGGATGCTGCAAAATCAAGGCCGATGTGGTTCGTCAGGATGAGTTGGACAATGGTCTGCGGATGATATTAAACTTCGGACATACATTGGGTCACGCCATAGAAAAACAGCCCGGAAACACATTAACTCACGGGCAGGCAGTTGCAGTCGGTATGACGGCATTTTCAAAGCTGGGCGAAAAGCTTAAAATGACCGAAGAGGGAACATCTGATAGGATAAAGAATGTTTCCAAAGCCTTCGGGCTTCCGTGCGACATGGAATCGGACAAACAAAAACTTACGGAAGTTATGGCAAGGGATAAAAAGATACGGGAAGGCGAGCTTAACGTAGTTCTTCTTGAAAGAATTGGCAAAGCAACAATCCACAAGGTTCCCGTTTCAAAAATCGGAGAGCTTATATGATAATTTACCCTAAAAAACTGAAAGGTGAAATTACTGCGCCGCCATCAAAAAGCATGGCTCACAGGGCAATTATCTGTGCTTCTTTTGCTGAAGGTGTGAGTGTTATTACAAACATTGAGCTTTCAGAGGACATGAAAGTAACAATTGATGCTATGCGCAAGCTCGGAGCTGAAATTGTTATACTGTCTGACAAAAAAAGAAATATGCTTAAAGTAAGGGGCATAAACGGCAAAAAGCTTGTTCAAGCGCCTGATATATACTGCAATGAATCGGGATCTTCATTGCGTTTTTTAATACCTATAGCTCTTGCTGTGGCAGGAGGCGGAAGGTTTACAGGCAGTGGACTGTTGCCTGAGCGTCCTTTGGGAGTATACAGGGATTTGTTTTCTTCAAAAAAAATAAAATGGAACCAGGGCAAAAACAGCCTGCCTCTTGAAGTTTCGGGAGAGCTTAAAAGCGGGATATATGAAGTTCCCGGGAATGTAAGCTCTCAGTTTATAACAGGCCTTCTATTTGCACTCCCTCTTTTAAAGGGTGATTCCGAGATAAAAATTACAGGAACATTTGAATCAAAGCAGTATGTTGACCTTACGGTTGAGATGCTTGAACGATTTGGGATTGTTATTAATAGGTCAGAAAACGGATTCGATGTACCAGGAGGGCAGAAGTACTGTGCGGCAGATTACAGCGTTGAGGGTGATTGGTCACAGGCTGCATTTTTGGTGCTTGAAGGATTGCTGGGAGAAGGAATTAATATTCACGGCCTTAATGAAAACTCCCTGCAGGGTGATATGGCGATAGTTGATATACTTAAAAAGATGAATGCGGAAATAGAATGGAGAGAAGGCGTGCTTGAGGTAAAGGCGTCAAAGCTTAAGGCGTGTGATGCGGATGTTTCGCAATGTCCGGATTTAGCTCCTGCGATAGCTGCTGCTATGGCTGTTTCCGGAGGCAAAAACAAGATATACGGCGGGGAACGACTGAAAGTGAAAGAATCGGACAGGATTATGTCTATAGCAAATGCATTGAACGCACTTGGTGCGGATGTAACCCCTACAGATGACGGAATGATAATAGATGGAAAAAACGAGCTTGCAGGCGGAAGTGCACATGCGCAGAATGACCATAGGATAGCAATGATGGTTGGTTCGGTGTCTGCTGCATGCTCGGGTGAAATAGATCTTACTGATGAAATGAGTGTAAATAAATCATATCCTTCTTTTTGGGAGGATTTTGTTGATTTGGGAGGAAAAATATTATGAGCAGTATGTGGGGTAGGAATTTTAAAGTATCAATATTCGGGGAATCGCACGGAGTAGCGGTAGGAGTTGTTATAGATAATCTTCCTTCAGGGTTTGCAATAGATTTTGGCGAGGTAAGCCATCATATGAAAAGGCGTGCGCCGGGACAGAATGAATGGTCCACTCCCAGAAAAGAAGATGACGCCTACGATATTTTAAGCGGATGGCACAACGGATATACAACGGGAACTCCGCTTTGCATAGTAATCCCGGGAAAAGACAGGAGATCCGAGGACTATGATAATCTTAAATATCTTCCGAGACCGGGACATGCGGACTTTTCCGCACGCGCAAGATACGGTGGATTTGAAGACAGGCGAGGAAGCGGACATTTTTCAGGACGTTTGACTTCAAACTTGGTGCTTGCCGGCTCAATAGCAAGGCAGATTTTGGCTCAGAAAAATATCAAAGTCGCGGCGCATATAAAAAGGATTGCAAAAATTGACGATACTCCTTTTGACAAAGTGCGAATAAAAGATATATTAATGGACGAGCTTATAAATAAGCCTTTTGCTACAATAAACGATGAAGCCGGAGAAAAGATGAAAGAGGCTATAGCTAAAGCTAAGGCCGATGAAGATTCCGTGGGCGGAATCATTGAATGCGCAGTTACCGGTCTGCCGGCCGGAATAGGCTCTCCTATGTTTGAGAGTGTGGAAAGCATAATATCTTCCATGCTGTTTTCGGTGCCTGCCGTGAAGGGTGTGGAATTCGGAAGCGGATTTGCAATAAGCGATATGCGAGGCAGCGAATCAAACGACGAATATGTGATGACATATAACGGGATAGAGACCTCCACAAACAACAACGGAGGAATAATCGGCGGAATTACAAATTCAATGCCCATAATAGTAAGAGCTGCGATTAAACCAACCGCATCTATTGGGAAAGTGCAAAACACCGTTAATCTTAAAACCGGAGAAGAAGAGCAGCTTAAAGTGGAGGGAAGGCACGATCCTTGCATTGTGCCGCGTGCTGTGCCTGTAATAGAATCGGCAGTTGCTATTGCTGTGCTTGACTGTATGATGGAGCGCTCGACCAGGAGAATATAATGGACTTAAATAAGATTAGAAAAAACATTGATGAAGTTAACCATGACATGGTGGATTTATTCATACAGCGTATGGATTTAGTCAAACAGGTGGCAGAATATAAGATTGAAAACAATAAAAAGGTGTTTGACAAAGCACGTGAAAAAAAGGTTATTGAAGATTCGCTAAAAGATATCAGCCCTGAATATAAAGATTATACGAGAAAGTTTGTAGAGTCGCTTATTGCTGTAAGCAGCGAAATGCAGCACGACATTATAAGCCGAGTTACCGGAAAGGTGCCGTCATCGGGAAGCAAAACGCCAAGTGTTGCCTATCTTGGAGTGCCGGGCTCGTTTTCCGAGCAGGCGGTGAGCGAGTATTTTAATGATGATGTAAATGCTGTGGGTGTTCACACTTTTGGAGAAATTATAAAAAAAGTGGAAGATGGAATATATGACATGGCTATGATACCTGTGGAAAACTCGTCCACGGGCAGTGTAAACCAGAGCGTTGATTTTCTTGTAAGCCATGATGTAAAGATAATCGGCGAGCATATAGTTAAAATAAGACATTTTCTTTTGGGACACAATAAAAGCAGCCTGGGGAATATTAAAAAAGTTATATCTCATCCTCAGCCTCTTGAACAGTGTGATGACTTTATAAGGAATCATAAGTTTGAAGAAGCAACCGCACAAAGCACCGCGGATGCAGCGATGAAGGTTGCGGAGCTAAACGATAAAAGCGTTGCTGCAATAGCTTCAAAACGCGCGGCTAAGCTTTACGGCCTCAATGTTCTTGCTGAAGATATTCAAAGCAACAACAGCAATTATACACGGTTTGTCGTTATAGCAAAGGAAAGCAGCGAGATTGAACGTGCGGATAAGATATCCATCATATGCTCAATCGAGCACAAGCCTGGAACGCTGTTTGGGTTGCTTGACATTTTCTCAAGGCATGGGCTTAATATGCTTCAGCTGTTTTCCCGCCCGATTGCAAACGTTCCGTGGCAGTATAGATTCCATGTGGATTTTTCAGGAAACCTCAGCGATGAAAATGTGAAGAACGCATTAAATGAAATAGATGAGTACTGCACGGAAGTTAAAATGCTGGGCAACTACAGGAGCTATAAGAGTGAGTGAGAAGAGAAAATACGGGCTTTTGGGAAGAACTCTTGGGCACAGCCTTTCGCCGCAGATTCATGAGCTTATGTTTAAATATACGGAGCTTGAAGGTGAGTATAAGTTATATCCTATGGAGCCCGAATTTGTCGGGGATTTTATTCTCGGGCTAAGAGAAAACGGATTTTCGGGGCTTAATGTGACAATCCCTTATAAAAACGAGGTAATGCCTTATCTTGACAGAATATCAGATGAGGCAAAAAAGATTGGCTCAGTCAATACTGTTCTTCCTAAGGGAGATTTTTTAGAAGGGTATAATACCGATTACTTCGGAGTTCAGAAGATGCTTGGAAAAGCAGGCATTGAAGTGGAAGGCAAAAGAGTTATGGTGCTTGGCTCGGGAGGCTCTGCAAAGACTGTTGTTGCGCTTATGCATAACTCCGGATGTGCGGATATACTGCTTGTGAGCCGTGATAAAAAGAAGGCGAAAGCAAAGTTTCCCGACATAAATACATGTGCGTATGCCGATTTAAAAAAAGACCATGGATTTGACGTTCTGATTAATACCACTCCAGTCGGTATGTATCCCAAAACCGAAAGCTGTCCGCTGGAAGATGAAATCATTATGGGATTTGGCGCAGTTGCGGATTTGATATACAACCCATATGAGACTGTGCTATTAAAAAAAGCTAAAAAATATGGTGCAAATTGTGTTAATGGGCTTTATATGCTGGTGGCTCAGGCAGTCAAGGCGCAGGAGATATGGAACGGGATAACTATTGAAGACTGCGTGATAGACAGAATCTTTTCGGACATAGAAAAAGAGATTATTAATTAATGAAGATGAACAAAAACATAGTGCTTATCGGAATGCCTGGAAGCGGAAAAACGACTGTCGGAAAGATAGTAGCTGAAAAACTAGGCTATGAATTCTGCGATGCGGATGATGAGATAGTTGCGCGTTTCGGGGAAATACCTAAGCTTTTTGAGCGCGGCGAGGATTACTTCAGGCAGTGTGAAACAGCGTGCGTCAAGGATATTGCAAAAAGAGCGCAAACTGTGATTGCGACAGGCGGAGGAGTTATTGTCCGCGATGAAAATATAGACGCCTTGAAACAAAACGGAATAATTGTTTTTTTAAACAGGTCTGTTGAAAATATTTTAAAAGATGTTGTAACCGAAACACGTCCGCTGCTTGCAGACGGTAAGGACAGACTGTATGGATTGTATGACAGCAGGATAGAGCTGTATAATAAATACGCGGATATTGTTATTGATTCAAATAAAGAGCTTGGAAATGTAATAGATGATATCTTAAAGAGTATAAAGGAGAGCTGAGATGAAAATATTGGTGCTTAACGGACCTAACATTAACCTTTTAGGCAAAAGAGAGCCTGATGTATATGGCAAAAAAGATTACGATGCGCTTTGTGAGTATATCAAAAAAGAAGCGGTTACTATAGGCGTTGAAGTTGATGTTATGCAAAACAATGTGGAGGGCGAGCTTGTAAACATACTCCATGATGCAGATGAAAACTATGACGGCGTAGTTATGAACCCCGGCGCATATACGCATTATTCTATAGCATTAAAGGATGCGATATCAGGAATACTGGTGCCTGTTGTTGAAGTGCACCTTTCAAATATCCATGCAAGGGAAGAGTTCAGGAAAACTTCCGTCACAGCTTCCTCATGCGTAGGACAAATAAGCGGATTTGGGTTTATGAGCTATATTCTCGGAATTACCGCAGTTAAAGATTACATATCAAATCAGTGATACTCCGGAAGCCAGTTGCCGTGTGCCTCTATTAGGTCATCAACAAGGCTTCTTATGTCGTCTATTGAAAGCTCGCTTGAAGTATGCGGGTCAAGCATTGCGGCGTGATATATATGCTCGCGCTTTCCTGTGAGTGCTGCTTCCACTGTAAGCAGATGCACATTAATATTTGTGCGGTTAAGCGCTGCAAGCTGCGGGGGAAGCTCTCCTACATAGCAGGGAGTGACTCCCGATGCATCAACAAGACACGGGACCTCAACGCAGCATCCTTCGGGAAGGTTTGTTATAAGCCCTGTGTTTAATACGTTTCCGCCTATTTTATATGGCTTGTTTGTTACTATTGCCTCCATTATGTATGAAGCATACTCATGGGTTCTCTTGTGGGTAAGCTCTGTGTTGTGAACCAATTCTTCTTTAAGCTTTTTCCATCCTTCAATCTGTTCGATACATCTTCTTGGGTATTCATCCAAAGGTATGTTGAAGTTATCAATTAGTTCAGGATATTTGTCTTTTATGAAATAGGGGAGATATTCGGCGTTATGCTCGGAAGACTCTGTCACGTAATATCCGAACTGTCTCATCATTTCTATGCGAACCATATTGCCGTGCTTGTCTTTTCTTGCAAGAGCTTTTTTCTTAACTTCGGGATATATATCCCTGCCTTCTTTTTTAAGTTCCAACAGCCATGCCATATGATTTATTCCTGCAATCTTATATTCTGTTTCATCAGGATCTATATCCATATCGAGTCCGTCAAGCAGGCTCTGAACGCACACCTGAACACTGTGGCAAAGACCGACAGTTTTTATTTTTGTCGCTTTGAGCATTGCCAGTGTTATCATCGACATTGGGTTTGTGTAGTTTAAAAGCCACACATCAGGGCAAACTTCTTCCATAATCTTTGCATATTCCAGCATAACGGGGATTGTGCGCAGACCGCGGAAGATACCGCCGATTCCAAGAGTGTCTGCAATGGTCTGGCGCAGTCCGTATTTTTTCGGCACTTCAAAGTCGGTTATTGTACAGGGATCATACAGCCCAACCTGAATCGCGTTCACTATAAAGTCCGCGTCTCTGAATGCTTCCCGAGCATCATCATAAACCGCAATGTTTGCTCTTGATTCGTTACAGTTTTTATTGATGTTGTTAAGCATATTGTAGGATTCGCTGAGGCGCTCTTTATCGATGTCAAAAAGTGCGATATCTGAATCGCGAAGAGCCGGTGTGAGCATGCAGTCTCCCAATACGTTTCTTGCAAATACTGAGCTGCCTGCACCTAAAAAAGCTATTTTGGTCATATATTCCTCCGAAATAAAAATTATGATGTCATTATATGATTGAAACCTGTTAAATTGAATGGAATTATGATAAAAACGATGTTATTATGTTGCATATGAAGATGATTGAGTTTGATGATAAAGAAAACAAGCCTTATGATATCCTGATTCGCCAGGTGGGTTATGAATCCTGTCTTCCATCGTATAGATATGGTCCGCATGTAAGGCAGCATTATCTTATTCATTATATAAAAAAGGGAAACGGAATATTTAGATACAAAGATAAAGAAATCGATCTTTTTGAAAACGAAATGTTTCTTATCTATCCCAATGAAGTAACATATTATGAGGCGGATGATAAGAAACCGTGGGAATATTATTGGTTTGGGTTTGAGGGTACATGCAGCGAAGCATTTTTGACTTTGATGGGATTTTCAAGAGAAGCAAGAAAAGTTAAATTTAATCTTAGTGCCCGGTTTTCTGTTGACAGAGTAATTAAAGAATTGTCGGACAGAAGAGTGTTAAGACAAAGCGACAGAATATATGAGACAGCGAAGTTATATGAGATATTCTCCTGGCTTATAAAAAACCGGGAGAGTATAAATAATTCGGAATTAAAAAATCATTCAGAACCTCTTTTGGCTGCAGCTGTCGAATATATTCGGAGAAGCTACATGCTTGATATTAAGATTGAGGATATTGCAAATCATATTGGAGTGGACAGAACTCAGCTTTATAGATACTTTGTGAAGGGAATGAATACAAGCCCGCAGAAGTATCTGATCGATACAAGAATGCAGGAAGCCTGCAGGCTTTTAAAGAGCACCGAATATAAAATAAAACAGATAGCCTACTCGGTAGGCTATCCGGATGAGTATTTGTTTTCAAAAATGTTTAAAAGGAGATTTATGATTTCTCCAATGAAGTACAGAGAAAACAACAAATAGTTATGCGATTAGATTTTGCAGAATGATGTTTCGCACATTGTCAATAAACTCAGCTTCATTTGCCTTTTTTACATCTGAGATATCTATCGGCTTTGATACCGTTACTTCAACCCTGGCAGGCTTTAGACGTCTTCCGTTATAGGAAATGACTTTGTGTGAATTTTTTATTGTAATAGGCACAATCGGAACTTTGCTTTTTGTTGCAAGCCTTAGCCAGCCTTTTTGAAACTCAAGCGTTTCACCGCCGTCGTTTAGTTTACCCTCGGGGAAGACCACCATGGAATGGCCGTCTTTTAAATTTTGTGTGGCTTCTGCTATACACATAAATTGCTGTCTTATATCGCTTCTGTCCATAAATACGCAGCCCATGTGCTTCATCCATGTTCTAAGGATATATGCCCTTTGATATTCCTTTATTGATATAAATCCTTTAGGTTTGTTGATAAAACCCTCGATGATGATACTGTCCATATGCCCTTGATGGTTGCTTACAAATAAAACAGGGGTATTTTTAGGAATGTTCTCAAGACCGCGAACCTTTATCCTCGAGCCTGTTGCAAAAAAAAGCGCTTTTGCCATAGTGTGCATAAACAAATATGCGAACAACTCTCTTTGCTTTATTTTCTTTCTGTAGTTTAGGTATTTTGGAAACAGTATGAACGGATAGGTAAAAAATAATAGCATGTATGCAGCTGAATACCAAAACAATGCTCTGACTTTAGACATTAACATCTCCTTTATAAAAAATATAGTATATTATATACTGAATATAAGCTTTACAAAAGTTAATTATTAGCATTACATTAAATGTTTACGGATTTAATGACAATCATCTATGATTATGAGATAATCTGAAAACATAAAAAAGAAAAAGAGGAAGTATTATGTTGCTTGAAACCACGAACTTAAAAAAGCACTTTAAAAGCGTCAAGGCAGTAAACGGCGTTAACCTTAAGGTTCAGGAAGGCGAATGTCTTGGATTTCTGGGGCCTAACGGTGCGGGAAAATCAACTACCATATCTATGATATCGACACTGATTAAGCCGACTGAAGGAGAAGTATTTTACAGAGGAGAAAATGTTCATAAAAATCCCAAAACGCTTCAGAAAGAACTTGGATATGTTCCGCAGGAGATTGCACTATATCCTACGATTTCAGGGAAAGACAATCTAAACTTCTGGGGAAGGGCATACGGGCTTCGAGGCAGCGAGCTTAAAAAACGCTTCAATGAAGTTGCTGATATAGTCGGCATTGATGAGCGACTGAAAGACAAAGTGGATAATTACTCAGGCGGTATGAAAAGGCGACTAAACATAGGAGCTGCGCTTATGGGCAGTCCGAAGTTTATCATAATGGATGAGCCGACTGTCGGAATCGACCCACAGTCGCGCAAATATATACTGGACACTGTTATTGAACTGAACCGTCAGGGTACGACTGTTATATATACAAGCCATTATATGGAGGAAGTCGAATACCTGTGCAACAGGATTTGCATAATGGACAAAGGCGAGATAATTGCTCAGGGAACAAAGAAAGAGCTTGTCGAGCTTTTGGATGATGATGAGCAGATTAATATTATTGCAGACAAAAAGGTTGAAGGACTTCCGGAAAAGCTTATCTCTTTGGATTACGTTGACGACGCGCAGTATTCGGATGAAACGCTTATTGTAACCGGCAAAAAGCTGGAAGGTAGATTTACCGACCTTCTAAATGAAATAAGCAAAGAATGCAGGGTAAAATCGTTTGAAAGCGTAGTTCCGAATCTTGAAGCTGTGTTTATTCACCTTACTGGAAGAGCCCTCAGGGATTGAGGTGGATGAATGTTAAACAGTATTATTAAAGATTTAAAAGTCAATATTTTAAACGGCAAGCAGATGCTTATAATAATCGCTATGCCCGTTGTATTGACTGTTATACTAAGCTTTGCACTGGGCGGCACGTTTTCGCCGTCAGGTCTGTCTAAGCCAATAAATGTGGCTGTCGTAAAGCTTTATGACAGCGAGTATACCAATGATGAAATGCTGGCCGAACTTTTTGACACAAGCGTGATGCCAGAGCAGATGATTGATGCATATAAAGCGCAGATGGATGTGCTTAATCCCGAGCAGATGTTTTTTGAAGGATTTTTGGATTCACAAGACATAAAAGGGATAATGAATTACAGCATTATGAGCGAAGCTGAAGCAGAAGAAGCAATAAATGAAGGAAATGTTGCGGCTGCAATTATAATTCCGGAAAATTTCATTTCAGCTACATATTTAAATATGTTTGCAGAAGGCGAGCAGGCTGAATTTAAGATAATTGCAGATGTTTCCTACAGCTACAGCGGTGAGATAGTGCGCCAGGTTATAAAGGCATTTACAGACAGCTTGTCTGTTTCTTTTGCCAATAAGCAGGTGTTTGATGAAATCGGCAGCGAGTATCTCAGTCCTATAGAACTTGGCATAAAAACACAGGAATTTTTCGGCAACCTTGAAAGCCAAACATCGGAAGCTATATCGGATATAAAAACTGAGTCGGTTGACCAGTATAAGCTGGTGGACAGCTTTACCTACTATACGGCAGCTATGCTTTGTATGTTTATGCTTTTTTCTGCAGGCATCGGAGGCCGCAGCATGCTGGAGGAAAAAGAAAACATTACATTCGACAGGATGAAAGTTTTGGGTGTAACTTATTTTCAGATGATGGTTTCAAAAATGGTTGTGGTATTTTTGATCTGTCTATTACAGAGCGCAGTAATGATAACGCTTTCCTCTTTGCTTTTCGGTGTTGACTGGGGCAACTACTTTGCTGTTGTTATAATCGCCCTGTGCGGCTCGTTTGCAATAGGCGGGCTGGGAAGTTTCATAGGCTCAATATCATTGCGCTCGGGAAATTTCAAGCTGGCAAATGCATTTGAGGGAGCAATAGTGCAGGTGCTTGCGCTTCTGGGCGGAAGCTATATACCTCTTTCAATATTACCGAAGTTTTTTACAAAAATATCAAAGTTCACGGTTAACGGACAAGCCCTTTCTGCCTATCTAAAAACAGCTCAGGGAATGGGCATAGGCAGCATCGGAACCGAACTTCTAATAATTCTCGTTTTCGGAGCGATTTTCTTCGGAGCAGCGTGGCTTATTATAAGCTCTGAAAGGAGGAAAGAAAATGCTTGAACACATAAAGTTAAGAATGAAGCTTTTAAAAGATGATATTGTACTGGTTGTTGTTATGCTTGCAATGGCTATAGTTCTTACAATGATTTTCGGACAGGCTTTCGGGGAAGACTATGAACCAATTGTTCAGGTTGTAGATCTAGACAAAAGCGGGGCTTCGGCAGCTTTTTACAATATGCTTAAAGATGATGTGGAAGGATTTGATTTCCGCGATGGAGAGCTTTCCGCGATGGAGGAGTTTGTAAAAGAGAGCGGGATTCTTGCGGGAGTGGTCTTGGAGGAAGGATTTAGCGAAGACTACTCAAAGATTAAAATAGTTTCGGGAAAAAGCGCGGTTGAAGTAATGCAGCTTAAAAATGCATTGTCACAGGAAATATCGCTTATGCAAAACAAAGAAAGGCTTTCTACGGCTATAACTATGGCTTTGGATATTGGAGAAGACATAGAATCTGAAGTTTCTGAAGTGTTTGATGAAAAATATGCAGAAAAGTCATATGTTACAACGATAGAGACAATAGGCGAGAGCAGATGGAGCGGCTATAACAATCTGATGCACTATGTGCTCGGCTTTATGCTGTTCTTTTCAACTTTTTCTATGGTGTTCGTTATGGCGGACATTCTAAAAGAAAAAAAGCTTCACATATTCCAGCGCAATCTTGTGTCTCCTATTTCGGGAGCATCCCAGCTTGCCGCAAAGATGTTTGTGACATTCCTTTTAGGATTTGCGCAGGTTGCAATCGTATTGCTTGCCGGGAAATACCTTTTCGGAATTGAATGGGGAGATAACCTTGGAATACTCCTTGCGATATCAGCTTGTTATGTTCTGACATTTACCTGCTTGGGATTGTTCCTTGCAAGCATTGTGAAATCATATGACCAGCTTGGAGCTATGACGCCGATTATATTGGTTAGCACAGCTATGCTGGGCGGATGCATGTGGCCGATGGAGCTTATCACAAACAAAGTTCTCCTAGGGCTGGGAAATATCACTCCTCAGAAATGGGCGCTTTCCGCAATGGAAAGCATCGCCATGAAGGGGGCGCCGGCATCTACCGCAGTAGTCCCGATGCTTGTGCTTTTAGGTATGGCAGTTGTCTATTTCCTGCTTGGACTTCGGGTTATGAAGAAAGATCTGGTATAAAACTGATTAAAGCGAAAGCTCCGAAGATTATCTTCGGAGCTTTCTTCATATGATAAAATAAAGGATATATCAGTAGGCGATGCCTTGCTGATACATAGCCTCCGCGACTTTCATAAAGCCTGCTATGTTTGAACCCAGAACAAGATTTCCCGGATCGCCGAATTCCTCCGCAGCTTCGCTTGCTTTTTGGAAGATATCTGCCATTATGCCTTTTAGCATATCATCCACTTTATCAAACGGCCATGAGTAGCGTGCGCTGTTCTGGCACATTTCAAGTCCGCTTGTTGCAACGCCGCCTGCGTTTGCTGCTTTGCCCGGTCCGTATAAAACTCCGTTTTCCTGCAAAACTGTAATTCCATCCGGAGTAGTTGGCATGTTTGCGCCTTCAGCCACAGCGATACATCCGTTTTTAACAAGAGCTTCAGCCGAAGCCTTGTCCAGCTCATTCTGTGTTGCGCAGGGAAGAGCTATATCGCAAGGTATCTTCCAAATGTCAGTCGATACATCTCCGTATACTGCCTCGGGATGATGCTTAAGGTATTCTTTGATGCGCTTTCTTTCAACTTCCTTAAGCAGCTTTATTAAGTCAAGATCAATACCGCGTTCATCATATATATAGCCGGATGAATCATTTAGCGCGACAACTTTCGCGCCAAGCTCAGTAGCTTTTTCCGTGGCATAAATTGCTACGTTTCCTGAGCCGGAGATGACGACTCTTTTTCCCTCAAAAGAATCGCCTTTTGATTTAAGCATTTCGTTTGCGAAATAACATGTGCCGTATCCTGTTGCTTCCTTGCGCACCAAGCTTCCGCCCCATGTAAGTCCTTTGCCTGTTAAAGTTCCCGTAAAGTCATTGCGCAGCCTTTTAAGCTGTCCGAACATATAGCCTATCTCTCTTGCGCCAGTTCCGATATCTCCTGCGGGAACGTCGGTGTCCGGTCCGATGTGGCGGGAAAGCTCAGTCATAAAGCTTTGGCAAAAACGCATTACTTCATT
This sequence comes from Christensenellaceae bacterium, assembly GCA_963677605.2. Classification (GTDB taxonomy): domain Bacteria; phylum Bacillota; class Clostridia; order Christensenellales; family UMGS416; genus JAGLOK01. The sequence continues at coordinate 401,822 of CAXXDX010000007.1, forward strand.
GTCTGATTTGCCTTTCGGGTCAAAGTCGCTTCCGCCTTTGCCGCCGCCCATTGGCAGGCCTGTAAGCGAATTTTTGAATATCTGCTCAAAGCCCAAAAACTTGATTATGCCTAAGTTTACCGAAGGATGCAGTCTTAAGCCGCCTTTATACGGGCCGATTGCAGAGTTAAACTGAACTCTGAATCCGCGGTTTACACGGACTTTGCCTTGATCGTCCACCCAGGGAACACGGAACATTATCTGCCTTTCAGGCTCGACAATTCTTTCGAAAATTCCGGATTCAACATAATGAGGATACTTTTTTGCAACCGGTTCAAGGGATTCCAGAACTTCATCTACAGCTTGGATAAATTCTTTCTGCTCGCCGTCCATAGCGCGCACTTTTTCTCTTACACCTTCTAAAACTTTCATCATATGCTCCTTTTATATTAATTATGGGATGGCTGGTCTTCCTAACTTAAATTTATCACACAAAAAGAAGGATAACAATTATAAGGGTTATGATAATGCAGGAAAACTTGCATATTAAGTTTTTTTGAGAAATACTTTATTTAATTAGCTTAAAGGATTTTGAAGTTAATTTTTTCTGTACGGCAGTATATAAAACTGTGTTGTTTTTGCCCTTATGCTTTGCTTGATAAAGCGCGTAATCGGCTTTTTCAAGCATGGACTTGAAGTCTTCTTTTTCATATGAGATATAATAGCCTAAAGAAATTGTCATTTTAATGTGTTCGCCTTGGTATATAAACGGTGTAGTCTCAACTTCTTTGCGTATGCGTTCCAAGATAGAATTTACGGACTCTGCTGAATTCTGATTTAAAAGCAGGATGAATTCATCTCCGCCGTATCTGCCCAGTATATCTCCTTCCCTTAATAGAGAGGTGATTACTTTTGACATATGGATGAGAGCTTCATCGCCTGTTATGTGGCCGAAAGAGTCATTAATTGTTTTAAAATCATCAATATCATATACTGCAAATGCAACGGGCGGCTCCATTTCCAGAATGATGTTTTTCATAAACTCAACATTGTAAAGACCTGTGAGGTTATCAATAATTGATTTCTTGTGTGTTGTCTCAATATTCACCTGAAGTTCATGCATGTCTATAAATATTATAGTTAAGGCTACAATCATAAACGACGGCATAATAACAACTGTAACAGAATCCATGTATGAGTATTGCATTACTTCGCTTATATTCCAAACCAGTATATAAACGACGGACGTTCCTGCAAGAGTCAGCATTAATTTTGCTTCCGCATATTTTTTGAGATTAACAACCGACAGGTATATCCAGTATAAAATCATCGGTATCATTATAAAAGTCAGCACTGTGTAAAGTGATTTGTAAGATACCATGTTGTTAACTGCGATTGTTGGAATCAGAACTATTAAAGAATATATAGATATAAACAGGCGGTTAAATTTTTCTTTTTTAAAAATATGTCTGAAAAAAAGTGTTCCCATACCTGCTGCCAATAAATTAGATGAAACTATAATTTTCTTAAATAGTAAAAAATCTAAAGACAGATGAGTGAGCTCAAAATATTCTATATAGCCTATCATCATAACCGAAAGTGATACTATTACTATGAGATATTTTTTTCTTTTACTCTTAAACAAAAACATCATCAGTACAATAATAAGAAAGAGGATGATAGAGATACCGAAAACACCCTGCTTTATGTCAAATGACTTATAGTTTTTTAGTTTGATTGACCGTGAGTATCCGTCAATAATCAGTGGGTTTCCAAGGCCTCCGCTCATGTAGCGGCTGTATTGAATGATTTTAAGCTCGTTTATTTCGCGGTCAAACAATGAAGCTTCAATTGTGTAGGAATAGTTTTTTGTCCAAAGGCTGGAATTATATTCTTTGATATCCCCGCCGACGGCGATACTTTTGTCGTTGATTAATATTTCAAAAGCTTCACACTGTAGGTTTGGAGTGTAGATTGTAAGATATTTTTCACCTATTGCATTTATGTCGGATTTTTGTATTTGGGAGGTGAATACTGTTTCTATGTCTTCTGTATGGTCTTTTATATGGTATGAAAAATCAATGTTTTCGCTCAGAAGCTGTTCATCTATAATTATTATTGCGTCATTTGAGGTATATGATAAATAGAAGTTGTTTTGAAGAAAGGATGAGACAATAAAAAACATTGTTATAGCCATAACCGTAACAACGGAAAAGTTTATTACATGCTTTTTTAACTGAGCATTTTCTGCCGTTTTGAAGTCCTTATTCAATTATGACCTCTTATGTCAGATATTATCCTATTTATGATATCAAATATAGGTTTGACAGTCAAACGATTATCTTCCCGCAGGAGGAGGTGCGGTAAATCTTTTTCCAAGGGCGGCAGCAATCAGTGATACTGCCAGTTCGGCGGTTTGGTTTTTTATGTCCAGAATTGGGTTTGTTTCAGCAAAATCTATAGAGCATAGTCCGCTTGCTTCGGATATCATCTCAACGATAAGGTGCGACTCTCTGTAAGTAAAACCGCCTTTTTTGGGTGTACCGACACCGGGGGCTTCTTCGGGGGTTACGGCGTCCATGTCAAAGCTTAAGTGAAAGCCGTTTGTTCCGCCGGTTACAATTGACAGTGCCTTATCCATCACGCCTTTTATTCCAATCATATCAACATCTGCCATGCTGAAAACTTTTATGCCGTATTTTTTCACAATCTCGAGCTCATCCGCATCCACCTCGCGGTTTCCGACTACAACGCATTTTTCCGGATTGATATAGGAAACATCCTGTTCTTTAAACGGTGAAAGTGTGCTTTCAGCGCATCCTGTAGCAGCAGCGAGAGACATACCGTGTATATTTCCGGAGTATGTGGTTTTAAGCGTGTTGCAATCACAGTGTGCATCTATCCATAAAACGCCGATATCTCCTTTAGCTTTTTGGGCACCGAGCATGGTTCCTATTGATATAGAGTGATCTCCTCCTAAGGTCAAAGCGGTGTTTCCCTTTTTTATGCTTTCATATACTCTGCTGTAGAGAGCTTTGTTGACTTTGTTTACCGCATTAAGGATTTCCTCGTAATCCGAAGAATCGAAAGAAATTTTAGGAACATCTATGTTGCCGCGGTTTGTGTAGCTTAAACCTAGAAGATTTAATTCTTTTTCTAAGCCTGCATACCGAATGGCATCAGGTCCCAAGTCAGTTCCGTTTTTGCGGATTCCCAAGCATGTCGGTGCACCGAATATATCAACACTCATACTATTCCTCTTCAATCCACTTCTTTGCTCTGGTAAGTGCTTTGTGCCATCCCTTCAACACTTCAGCTCGTTTTTCATTACTTATTTCAGGCTTAAAGTCAGCACCGCATACCCAGTTATTTGCGATTTCATTTAGGTCGTTATAGAATCCAGCTTTTAGTGCCGCAAAATATGCTGCGCCAAGGGCTGTTGTTTCTATACATTCGGGGCGATTGACTTCGACATCCATAATGTCTGACTGGAACTGCATTAAAAATGAGTTTGCGCTTGCTCCTCCGTCGACTTTGAGTATGCAGATTTCTTCTCCGGAATCCTGTCTCATAGCATCAATTAGGTCGTAGCTTTGAAGCGCGATGGATTCCAGTGCCGCGCGGACTATATGCTCGCGCTTTGTGCCTCGCGTCATGCCGACAAGTGTTCCCCTTGCATACATGTCCCACCAAGGAGCACCGAGTCCCGTAAACGCAGGAACGAGATACACTCCGCCGGTATCTTCTATGCTTGTTGCGAGTGTTTCCGATTCCGCTGCGGTACTAATCATCTTAAGTTCATCGCGAAGCCATTGAATGGCAGCTCCCGCTACAAACACAGAGCCTTCAAGCGCGTATGTTATTTTTCCTTCTAGTCCCCAGGCGATGGTTGTAAGAAGATTGTTTTTTGAGGCAACTGCGGTGTCTCCTGTGTTCATCAGCATAAAGCAGCCTGTGCCGTATGTATTTTTTACGCTTCCGCTTGAAAAACACCCCTGACCGAAAAGCGCTGCGTGCTGGTCTCCTGCGACACCGTATATAGGGATTTCCACGCCAAGATAGTCTGATGAAACGTATCCATAATCGTCAGCGCTGTTTTTGACATCCGGCATCATGGAAATGGGTATGTTAAGCGCAGACAGCAGTTTTTCATCCCAGCAGAGGTTGTGTATGTCATAAAGCATCGTGCGTGAAGCATTGGAATAGTCCGTAGCGTGAACTTCGCCTTCGGTTAAGTTCCAGATAAGCCATGTGTCGATAGTGCCGAATAGAAGCTCTCCTTTTTCCGCAAGCTCCCGCGCACCTTCCACATTGTCTAAAATCCAGCTTATCTTAGTTCCGGAGAAATATGCGTCAAGCACAAGCCCTGTAGTATCTTTTATATATTCTTTAAGCCCGTCGTTTTCAAGCCTTTCGCATATTGGAGCTGTTCTCCTACACTGCCACACGATTGCGTTATATATCGGCTTGCCTGTGGTTTTGTTCCACACGACAGCGGTTTCGCGCTGATTTGTTATGCCTATTGCGGCAATATCACTTGCGCTGATCTTAGCTTTTTCAACAGCTCGGCGCATAGTCTCCGCCTGTGAATAAAGAATGTCCATCGGATCATGCTCCACCCAGCCGGGTTTGGGATATATCTGTTTGAATTCCTGATTTGCGGATTCGACAGCTTCGCCTTTCTGGGTGAAAACTATAGTTCTGCTGCTTGTAGTTCCCTGATCAAGTGCCAATATATATTTCATGCACATCTCCTTATAATCTCTTTATCTAATCACTTCTTTAATAGCATTAAGTGCAAAATCCATTTCTTTTTCGGTAATAATAAGCGGTGGAGTAAACCTTATTATTGTGCCGTGAGTGTCCTTGCATAAAATGCCGCGCTCCATAAGTTTTAGGCAATACTCACGGGCTGTGCCGTATTTTTTATCTATCTCTACGCCTATCATAAGTCCGCGTGCACGTATTTCCTTAATAGCTGGAAGGTTTAACGCTTTAAGTCCGTTTATAAAATATTCTCCCGCTTTTTTTGCTTTTTCGGGAAGTTCTTCATCGATTAACACATCAAGTGATGCGATTGCCACGGCAGCCCCCAAAGGATTGCCGCCGAAGGTTGAGCCGTGATCGCCTGGCTCAAATACGCCAAGAACTTCTGTGCCTGCCAGCACGATGGAAACCGGATACACTCCGCCGCCCAAAGCTTTGCCGAGAATAAGTACATCGGGGCGCACACTTTCGTGTTCAAATGCAAACATCGTTCCGCATCTTCCAAGCCCGACCTGTATTTCGTCAAACATTAAAAGGACATTATGTCTGTCAGCAATTTCACGCAGCTGTGAGAGATATCCGTCCGGAGGAATTATAACTCCGCCTTCTCCCTGTATCGGCTCAATCAATATTCCGCATGTGTTGGGTGTTATAGCGTCTTCTACGGCCTGTGCATTTCCAAATTCTACGCTGATAAAGCCGGGAGTATGAGGACCAAAACCGTCTCTGTATTGTTCCTCGGTGGAAAAACTGATGATTGAAATTGTTCTTCCGTGGAAATTGTTGTCACAAACGATTATTTCGCCGGAATCTTTGCCGGTTCCTTTAATTATTTCTCCCCATTTGCGGGCGGCTTTTAATGCAGTCTCCACAGCTTCTGCTCCGGTGTTCATAGGAAGAGCCATTTCGTAGCCGGAAAGGCAGCATATTTTTTCAAGAAACAATCCCATCTTGTCGTTTCGGAACGCGCGTGATGTTATTGTTATTTTATCCAGTTGTTTTTTTGCAGCTTTTATTATTTTTGGGTGCCTGTGACCTTGGTTTAAAGCAGAATATGCGGAAAGCATGTCCATGTATTTGTTGCCTTGTGTGTCCCAAACCCACACACCCTCGCCTTTTTCGAGGACGACGTCTAGCGGATTGTAGTTTTTTGCTGAGTATTTGTTGGAAAGTTCGATGTGTTTTTTCATTTTTCACCTGTATAAATTTGATATGTAAACATTCTATCATAAAATTTTACAATAATAAAAAACGGCTTATAAAAAACCGTTTTTTGTAAACTATTTTTAAAAGATATTTATTTTTTCATCTTAAGCAAGACAAATTTGTTTTCAGCTGATGGGCTGGCATCTTTCAAACTGTATTCATCACCGACTACATCCAGATACTTCTTTTGTCCGTTATAGGTTACAAAGCCCTTTGCCCTGTAAGCTCGCTTTGACACCTTTTTTATAAAGTGAGGAAGGCTTTTGTCATTTAAAGGCTTGGGAATTATGACTTTTGTTTTAGGGCGATTTGTCGGAGTGTTTGTAGAAGGATCCGAAGGCTTCATATCAAGTGCCTTTTCCGGAAGATTGGGCATTTTGGAATATGAAGTCTTATAGATTGTAGCATTGCCGTTTATAGAAGAAACTTTATCATTGATTTCGCTTATTGTGTTTTCATCCGACAAATCGCTTTTATTGATTAATATATAGTCACTCTTTTCCACTTGGCTGATAAGTGCAGGCAGCGCAGTGGACAGCTTTAAAAAGTTTACGGCATCCACGATGCATATAGTTCCTGCAAACTGATATTCATTATCACATCTTGAGTTTGCACCGGTTACTATATCTTCAAGGTTTGAAGGATCCGCGAGGCCGCTTGCTTCAACAAACACAGTTTCCACATCGGTTTTCGCTATATCCACAAGAGCGTTTGCAAAGTCCAGCATTCTGCAGCAGCAGAATATCGAGCCGTTGTTAATCTCCTGTATCTGAATACCTTCATTTTGAGCTATTAGCGAACCGTCAATACCCTGTTCGCCGAATTCGTTAACTATTACAGCGGTTTTTTTGCTGTAATCTGTGAGCAGGTTGTTTAGAAATGTTGTTTTGCCTGCACCAAGAAATCCTGTCACCAAATATAGGTTTTTCATAAGCCCTCCGTATTATAAATACGAGTCGATTGCCTCTTTAAGCTCTTCTCCCGATGGAATAATGGATGAGAATTTAAGCTCGCCGTTTATATAGACGCTTGGGAGGTTTTTTACTCCCATCTTTTTAATTCTAGCGATGTTTTCTTTGTAGATTATCTTGTATTCAACTACATCAATTTGATCACCATAATTATCTTTTGCTGCAAACACTGCGCCTTTCATGTATGTGCATGCAGCGCAAGTGGCTGAATCCAGTGTGAATACTTCAACCAACGGACGCGGAAGGTTTTCATAATCGGGCAAATCCACCTGTATATCTTCATCAGAGCCCTCATAGTTTGCAATGATTCCGCGCACAGCTTCGGTTTCATATATTGCCTGACGTGCGGCAATGATGTTTTCTGCCGGTGTGTCATATGGCATATCGCAGCCCGGTGCTATAAACAGATTGTCTTTGTTTTCGATTTTGTCCAAAAGCTCAACAACATATTTCATATTGTCCTGCTGCGTTCCGTGAAGCATGACAGATGTAAGAGGAATGTTTCCGCCGACTGCAACGTTATAGCGGTCAGTAATCTCTTTTGCAGCCACCATATCTATGTTTTCGTCCATGAAGATTGAGTCCGGAGTTGTTTTGCACATAACTTCGATGTTTCGTGTCGCGTTTCCGCAGACAAAGAATGCTGATTTAACACCTTCTGCTCTTATGAACTCGAATATCTCTGTGAAATCTTTTGCCATAAACTCATCAAAGTGGTCGGAAGATATCTGTGAAACCAGAGGATCAACCACGCTTATTACATCAAAACCCGCATCAATATATATCTTTGCCATTTGAATTGACACTTTTGTTGCATAACCGATAAGATCTTTGACGTATTCAGGGCTGTCGAACATATCCATGAAAATGTCATTTCCGCGAAGATGCGACGCCAGAGTAAACGGTCCACAGATAAGCCCGAAGAGTGCGGTGTCACTCATGTGTGGTTTGATTTTTTCAAGCGTCTCAAGCACAAGCGGAACGCGCCCGCTTTCTTTTGTAACTTCAATATCAGGGATGCTTTTGTCTGCGCACGGATGCGTCATAACCGATGCAGGAGCTTTCTGCGCCCATAAAAGCTTACAGCCGAGTATTTCAGCTTCTATCTGAAGGTCAAATATAACGGGCATTCCGTCTGGCTGATAAAGCCTGTGTGCCTCAAGCAGTGATTCTGCAAGCTTATCGCTGTCTGTAAGAACCTGCTGTGCGTCATAGCCTTTAAGAGAGCCTGCGTGTATTCCTGTAAAAGGTATCCAAGGCGTAAAGCCTGTTGATTCATGATTTAAAGTTTTTATTACTTTTTCTTTACCGGTCATATTTTCCTCCGAAAAATTCAATTTTACACTTTGACAATATCAAATGGTAACGACGCAGAATAGTAAAAATACATTTTATTTTGTACTTATATGACATTGTCGAATTTATGGTATAATAATTACAAAATAGTATTGAAAAAACGCAAATTTGTTATAAAATCGGTTTATCTTGTGTTTTTATAACAGCTGGTTATATATAATGTGAGAAAACAAAGTTTAAAGCAGGCATTTAAATGGAAGTAAAAATTACAGTTAACGATATCATGATGGCTTTGGGTTACAAGGACACGTCAGCCAACGAATTCGTATTGGAGCAGGCGGCTCTTACTGCGCAGAGCGCAAATGAAATCTGCGCACCCAGTATGCTTGACAGAAAAATAGCCATAGAAAAAATTGCAGGAGACGATGTCATACTGGAAACAGGAGATGTGTTCACCTGTAAAAGCTTGGCAAAAGAAATTGCAGGCTGTTCGCATGTCATAGTTTCCTTATATACAATAGGCAAAAAGATGGATGAAGAGATAGCAAATGCATTTAACTCAGGAGATCCGCTTTCAGGCATGATGACCGACGCTGCAGGATCAAGGCTTGTATCATACTATGCGAATCAGACGTGGAAAAAATATACCAAAGAACTTCCAGAGAATATGGGAATAACCCGTGGGTTTGCACCGGGGTCGCAGGACTTCCCGATTGAGCAGCAGGCTGTGGTTTTTAACCTGATTGATGCTGAAAAGATTGGTGTGAGTCTAAACGAAAGCATGCTTATGAAACCTGCAAAAAGCATATCTGCAGTATATGGTATAGGCGAAAACATAAACGACGGCTGTGCTGCGCACAGCTGCGCAAAATGCCCGAGGAAGGATTGTATGATGCGCGATGACAGGCAAATTGTAATCAGGATTCATAACGGCGAGAAGAGCCGTGAGATAACAACACCTATTGGAAAGAACTTAAGAGAAGTCTTTATAGAAAACGATGTTCACATGGAGTTTCCGTGCAACGGAAAAAAAACTTGTGGCGGATGCGCTGTAAGGTTTGTTAAAACTGTGCCCGAAATTACTGAGCATGATAAAAAGTCGCTTTCACAGCCAAAGCTTAACGACGGCTGGAGGCTTGCCTGCAAAGTTGAAGTTTCTCATCCTCTTGAACTGTATATTGAAGACAGCCCTATGCAGATACTGTCTGAGCAGAACAGCGGCGACACGGAAGTCGATAATTATTCAATAGCGATTGACATTGGAACGACTACTGTTGTTTGTCACCTTGTTGATGCAGATGACGGAAATATATTGGATACTGAAGCTGAAGTAAATGCTCAGAGAAAATACGGAGCGGATGTTGCATCAAGGATCTTGCATGAGATGGAGCACGAAGACGGCAAAAAGCATCTAAATGATGCAATTATTAATCAGTTAAACAGGATGATTGACCGCTTGCTTATAAGAAATGACTATCCGAAGATAAAAGAAGTGATTGCGGTCGGAAACACAATAATGACTCATATTTTGTTGGGATATGATATTACAGCTCTTGGGCAGGCTCCTTATACTCCTGTGTCGCTTGATAGGGCAACAGTAAGCTGTGCAAGTTTAGGAATTAATCTTAACAGTGATATAATAGTTATTGAAGGAATGGATTCATATGTGGGTGCCGATATTTCTGTCGGAGCGGCGTATTGCAACCTTATGGAAAATGAAAAATATACGCTCCTAATAGACCTTGGCACAAATGGGGAGATTGCGCTGGGCAACAAGGAAACGCTTCTATGCTGCGCAACTGCAGCCGGCCCTGCGTTTGAAGCTGTAAACATCCATAACGGAATGAGCGCACTCCCTGGAGCGGTGTCGGAGTTTTACTATGAAGACGGAAAATATAAGCATAAAACGCTTGGCGGAAGCAAAGCTTTGGGAATATGCGGTTCCGGCGTTTTGGACATCACATCGGTACTTGTTGCGCGCGGAGTTGTTGACATAACGGGAAGGCTTCTTAAAAACGATGAAAATGTAGAATATAACGAGACGCTTAAAGAGCATTTCGTTGTAGCCCGCGGCAGGGATGAAGATGTGGTATTTACGGCCAAGGATGTTAGGGAAATCCAGCTTGCAAAGGCTGCCATAGCTGCCGGAGTTAAAACTTTGATTGAAACAGCGGAGATTTCCTATGAGGATATTAAAAAAGTATATATAGCCGGAGGATTCGGAAACTATATGAGGATTGAAAGCGCGCTTGAGCTGGGGCTTATTCCAAAGGAATTAAAAGACAGAATTGCTGCTGCCGGAAACACGGCGGCAAAAGGTGCTGTGGCGTGTCACAACATGGAGTTTTTGGATAAGGTTGAGCGCTATGTTAAGTCTTCAAAGCATATAGAACTTGCAACCAGTATGATTTTCCAGAATCATTACATTGAAAGCATGGGGTTTGATGGATAGCATAAGAAAAAATCTTGAAGTATATCATCAGGTAACGGGTTTGCCTGTTTTTATGATTGACAAATCCGGAAAGACTTTAATCTCAGTTGGAAAATTCCCGAATTTTTGTGCGGACTTTGAGCACTTATCGGGAGATACAAGCCCTTGCTTTGAAGCACACCTCAGGGCGGGCACCCAGTCAGGCAACCTTGGTGAGGCATATATTTATTTCTGCCCCGGAGGGCTTATACACTGGACGTGTCCAGTTGTGTACGACAAGGAGCTTAAAGGTGCACTTGTTTCGGGAATGGTCCAGATGGATATTGCCGATGAATATATGGTTGACAATCTTATAAAAGCACATGGGCTTCCGAAAGACAGCAGGCAGAAGATGGTTGAAAACCTTAAAGAAGTTGGAGTTGTTGATTCGCAGAAAGTAAGGCATCTTGCAGATCTTTTAAATATCATCGCGCAAAATATATCTTCCGATGAGGAACATATACTGGATGAGCGCAAGAAATATTATCATGAGCAGAGGCTTATCAGCGAGAATCTTCACACGATTAAGGACACTGAAAAAAGAAACATTGAAGTGCAGTATCCGGTTGATATAGAGCGCGATCTTATAAACCATGTAAAACGCGGAGACAAAGCCGGAGCGAAAGCGCTGCTTAACAATATTCTGGGCTACATTTTCTTTCAATATGCAGGAAACCTTGAGATAATGATAGCAAGGGGTCTTGAACTTTTGGTTATTATTTCCCGTGCATCCATTGAAGGCGGAGCTGAGCCGAAGAAGGTTTTTGAGCTGACCAATTTTTATATGGGTGAAATTCCTAAGGTTCATTCCGTAAACCAGCTGAGTTATCTTATAATAAAAGTGCTTGATCAGTTTACTGATTCGGTTTTCCCTGTAGAGTCGCAGGAAAATGCGCTGGTTATAAAAAGCGCTATAAACTATATTAACGAACACTATGCGGAAAACATCACTTTAGGCGAAGTTGCCGACAGCGTGTTTTTGAGCCATGCATATTTTTCTAGGCTGTTTAAAAGCGAGACGGGAATGACATTTTCAGAGTATGTGAACTATGTCAGAATAGAAGAAAGCAAAAAATATTTGCTTGACCTGGAGTACAACATAAGTGAAGTTGCAACCGCTGTGGGTTTTTCCGACCAGAGCTACTATACCAAGGTATTCAAGAAAAGAGAGAGTATATCTCCCGGTCAATATAGAAGAAATAATTGATTATTACAAAACCAAGGCATATAATTACCAAAATTAAATTATAATTTATATATAATAGCAGGCTTTTAAAGTAAAATTACGATAGTTATATGAGAATAACAGGAGGATTGAATAAATGTCACTATTACAGGAAATCTCAGAAGTAATGCAAACAGGCAATGCCCCCAAGACACGCGAGCTTGTATCTCAGGGTGTTGAAGAGGGAGTTGACACAGAGGAGCTTTTAGGAGCACTTATTGCGGGAATGAACGTTGTCGGCAAGAAGTTTAAAAACAACGAAGTGTATGTTCCGGAGGTTTTGATCGCTGCACGCGCAATGAACAACGGCCTTGATGTATTAAAGCCGCTTCTTGAAGAAAAAGGCGTAGAACCTGTGGGTAAAGTTGTTATAGGAACTGTAATGGGCGACATGCATGATATAGGCAAAAACCTTGTTAAGATGATGATGGTTGGAGCAGGTTTTGATGTGGTTGACCTTGGCACAGATGTTAAGCCTGATGCATTTATTGCAGCTGCAAAAGAAAACAATGCTGACATCATTGCACTTTCTGCACTTCTTACAACTACAATGGTTAACATGAAAGGCGTTATAGACGCTGCAAAAGAAGCGGGGCTTGACAATGTTAAAATCATGGTTGGCGGAGCTCCTGTTACAGATAATTTCGCAAAAGAAATCGGTGCTGACAGCTACACACCGGATGCTGCAACAGCAGCTGAGGTTGCTCTTAAATACGTGAGCTAATCCAGCATGGGAATATAGATTTTCCTCAAAGTTTTGAAAAACACGAAAAAATCACTTTGTTGATGTGTTTTCATAATTTGTGCTTTAAAACAATTTGTAAAACGACATAACTAAACTCCTGAGTTAAACTCAGGAGTTTTTTGATAGCATGTAGGTTTCGTTCAGCTTGGAGGACTTAACAGCTTTTTATAGCTAAGGTCTATCCCTAGTGCGCCGAGTGGCGCTGTTATAAAGATTGCAAGAACCGCAACGGTTAAGATAAGGTTGCCGGAAGGCACGCCTGCAGCAAGCGGAAGAGCGCCGATGGCGGCCTGAACCGTAGCTTTAGGTATATATGAGAACAGGCAAAACACTTTTTCTTTCAGGTTAAGCGGTGATCTCACAAGTGAAATCATAACGCCTATAAGACGTGCGACAAGCGCAATTCCAAGAAGGACAAAAACCATGGCGGATACGTTTGTTGCGTAGTTTAAATCCACTGCTGCTCCAACCAGTACAAAAAGCATAAGCTCAGCAGCTACCCATATCTTTGAGAATTTGGAGGATAGCCTGTGTGCAAGCACAGGATATGTTTTGAGTATCGCAACACCTGCTGCCATTACTGCAAGAAGCCCGGATATGGGAACAACATGCTCAAGAGCCTCTTCGAGCGTGATAAACAAAAAGGACACACAGAAAATAACTATCACTTTAACTGTGTCTTTCATATGCATTTTCTTAAAGAACCATACAAGCAGAAGCCCGACTGACGCGCCAAGGATTATTCCCAGAACTATCGAAATCGGTATTTGTACTAGAGCTGCAAGCGAAAAACTTTCACCCTGAAATACTCCCATAAATGATGCAAAAAGCACAATTACATAGATGTCATCTACAGAAGCTGCTGCCATTATAAGCTGAGGAACGGATTTATCTTTTCCGTATTCTTCTTTCATTAGCTTCAGCATGCGGGGGACAATAACAGCGGGAGAGACGGCTGCAAGCACGCAGCCCATTATGGCTGCTTCTACAAGTGGTATGCCAAAAAACAGCGGTGCGAATATCATAACTGCTGCTAGCTCAAATGTTGCAGGAATGAAGCTTAAGAGAATCGCAGGCCGTCCGACTTTTTTTAAATCCTCAAGGTCGAGAGCCAGTCCTGCCCGCGTGAGGATTACTATAAGCGAAAGCTTTCGAAGTTCTGATGATATAGCGAGTATCTGCCCGTCAATCAGGTTTAACACATAAGGGCCAAGAACTATGCCTGTTATAAGCATTCCTATAAGGCCGGGTAGGTGAAGTCTTTTAAATATATGGTTTAATGTCATCGCGCATAAAAATATCAGCGCAAGGCTTGTCAGCATAGTTGTCTCCTTGTTTGTTTCCTAAATTCTATATAATTATTAGGATTGTTTCTATTCTTTTCTTAAATAACCGTTTTCAACACATTCATCAAGCAGTGACTCCACATAGTCCCAAAGAGGCGGACATCCTTCCTTGATTTTGGCTTTATTTACATTGACAACCTGCTCGTATGAAATATCATGTGTTACCCACGAATGTCCTTCAGTATAATAGTTTTGTATGGTTGGCTCTGCACGGTCAATTGCAGCGGCAAACTTAGCTTCGGGAGTTTTTCGCTCTTCAAACTCCTGCCAGAGGGATATGAAATCCTCTTTCATGTCCTGAGGCAGCATTCCGTATATACGCTCCGCACATTCCATTTCGCGAGCCTCTTTTTCGGCAGCGGCTGTTTGGTCGTAGACTATAAAATCTCCGCCGTCGATTTCGACGATATCGTGAATTAACACCATTTTAATAACGCGGAAGACATCCACCTTTTCGCCCGATTGTTCATTTAAAGCAAGAGCCATCATGGCAAGGTGCCAAGAATGCTCGGCATCATTTTCATAGCGAGAATCGTCAAAAAGGCGGGTCTTTCTAAAAATAGATTTTATCTTGTCGATTTCATAGATAAACTGCATTTGCTGCAAAAATCTTTTATTCATAATATACCTCTTTTGTTGGATATTATACCATATACCAAAGGTTTAGTGACAAGCACTGCATCTTTTTTAAATATTACCTTGACAGATAGAGTAATAAGATATAACATTACTATATCAGATATAGTAAACACGCAGAGTAATTCTGCTTAAAATTTAGAGGTGTTCTATGGGAAAGTTAAAAACAGGAAATCATACACTGACCAAAAGCGAAGAGATCGCAAATGTCATAACACACGGTGTCGGTGCGGCACTCAGCATATCGGCACTCACGCTGCTTATAATAACAGCAATTCAGCATGGCGACACAGCTGACATTCTTGGAGCCATAATCTTTGGCGTCAGCATGTTCTTTTTATACCTGATGTCGACATTATGCCATGCGTTTGCAAGAACCGGCGGATTAATACGAAAAGTATTTCATATACTGGATCACAGTGGAGTTTACGTATTGATAGCAGGTACATACACACCTTTTTGTATAACCATGATAGGCGGAACAAAAGGTTATATAATACTTGCTGTGCAGTGGTCTCTTGCACTGTTTGGCATAATAATGCGCAGCGTATTCTACAATAAATATATCCCCGTGCATGTGGTTATATATCTTCTTATGGGATGGATGATTGCTTTCTTTATTAAGTCGATATATCCGCTTGTAGCACCTGCTGGACTTATGTTTTTATTCCTTGGAGGAATATTCTACACAATAGGTGTTATTTTTTATTCGTTCCGTTTGTTTAAGTTCCATCATATGATCTGGCATCTTTGCGTGCTGGGTGGGACGGTATGCCACTTTTTTGCGATTTATCTATATGTGCTTCCGCAATAACTTTTAATATACTGTTAATACGAAAGGCGCTGTACAAAGCGCCTTTTTTTAATGTTATAATATAGTAGAAGGTGGTAACATGACACAGGAGTTACACAGCAGAAATTTTGTTTTTATAGATGATGCCGACAAAGCACAGAAAGCTTTGCGCGGCTTTTTTGATGCAGATGTATTGGGTGTGGATACTGAAACCACGGGATTGGATCCGCATACCGACAAACTCCGTCTTTTGCAGATAGCTGCGGAAGGCCGGACAACCTTAGTGCTGGACTGTTTTGAGATATTGCCTGATTGCACTGATGTGCTTAACGAACTTTTGGGCGGCAATGAAGTAAAAGTGTTTCAAAACTGCAATTTTGATATAAAGTTTTTAAGGAAAAACGGAATTAACATAAAAGGCCCGGTTTTTGACACTATGCTGGCAGGGCAGATATTAAGAACATCGGCTGGATCGAGGCGAGCAGGGCTTGGTTCGCTTGTCGAGCATTACCTTGGATTTATCCTGCCAAAGGAAGAACAGCTGAGTGATTTTTCGGGAAAGCTTACACAAAGTCAGATGCAGTATGCAGCGAGTGATGCTTCAGTGCTTCTTTCTCTTCGGCGCGAGATGATAGCACATATAAAAGAAAATGCGCTGATAGAGTGCGCTAGGCTTGAGTTCGCATGCGCATATGCCGTTGCGGATATGGAATACTATGGCATTAATCTTGACCTTGAAAAGTGGAGTGCGCTTCAAAGCGAATATGAGAAGATGCAAAGCGATGCTATGGAGGAGCTTTATCCGTATACGGGATTTCCGACTGTGCAGATGGGATTTTTCGGAGAAGAAGTTCGTCAGGAACTGAATCTTGACAGCAACAAACAGGTACTTGAGCTTTTGCATAAGAATAAAATAATGGTTCAAAGCACTTCGAAGCATGAATTGATGCAGCATGCCGATAAGCCGATAATTCAATCGTTGTTTAAATATAGGCATGCAAAAAAGGCGCTGTCTTCATTTATATATTCTCTTCCTAGACAGATTAATAAAGCTACCGGCAGACTTCACCCCGACTACATGCAAAACGGAGCATACAGCGGAAGGATGAGTTGCAGCGATCCGAACATTCAGCAGATACCACGGGACAAGGAGTTTCGCGAGTGTTTTTCAGCCCCTTCTGGAAGAAAGCTGGTAATAGCTGACTATTCACAGATTGAGCTTCGCGTAATTGCTCAGATATCAGGGGATGAACGAATGATTGAGGCATATAAAAACGGAGAGGATTTGCACAAACTTACTGCGTCTCTTATATCAGGAAAAGATATGAAGGATGTGACTAAGGAAGAAAGACAGGCGGCGAAGGCTGTAAACTTCGGGCTGGTTTTCGGAATGGGAGCAGCAGGGCTTCAAAACTATGCTGCTGATGTGTATGGTGTAAGCATGACACTGGACGAAGCCAATCTTTTCAGGATGCGTTTTTTCAGAGGATATAAGGGTGTGGAGGCTTGGCATAAGCAAATAAACCGCACTTCAAACTCAATTTCACGCACACTGGCAGGAAGAAAGTTTATTTTTACTGAAAACACGGCACCGTCTTCAAGGTATAACACGCCTGTTCAAGGCTCGGCTGCCGATATTTTAAAGAACGCTCTCGGTATGCTTCATGTAAAGCTTATTGATAAAGATGCATTTATAGTTGCTGCCGTACACGATGAAATAGTCATCGAATGCAGCGAGGAAAACGCTCAGGATATAGCTCTGTTGTTAAAAGAGACAATGGAGGAAGCAGGAGCGAAATATGTTAAAGATTTGCCTATAGTCGCTGAAGCAGGTGTTGCTGACAGCTGGGCGGAAAAATAGCTAAATAATTTTACCTTCTTTATACCCTTCACCGATTATTTCGCCAATTGAGTAATAATAGTTATCCAGACTGTAGATAAGAGGATTAAGCTTTTTCATATCGGCGATTTTTGTTTTGCTGCCGACTTTTTCGGTATAAATTTCATCTATAAATGTTTCCATAACTTCCGCTATAAAGATATGACGGTTCTTTATTGTCACATCATGAATCACTTTGCATTCAAGGTTCACGGGGCATTCGTCTATTAATGGAGTGCCATGCGGTCCTTTTGAGTTTGAAAAAAGTTTTGATTTATCGGTGTTTTTTCCCGAATGAATTCCGCAGTAGTCAGCTTTAGCCATCATTTCTGTGTTTGGGATATTGATGCTGAAAAACTTGGTATCCTTAATCCCTGCAGTTGTATGATGGTTTGTGTTAAGAGATATAGTTACAAGAGGCGTGCCTATTCCCATAATGGCGACATCGCCGACTTCTGTATAATTTATACTTCCATCTACATATGTTCCTATAAGTACAATAGGCACAGGGTAAATAAGAGGAATAGTGCCGAGTGATATTTTCATAATGCCTCCGGTATAGATTATAATTTCATACAAAAGTTATTGAAAAACTAGTCAACGAGATCATTTTGGAATCTTGAAAGATGCTCATACGGCAGAATGAGCCTTCCGCGGTACAGTCCGCAGCCATCGTTTATAAGCGAATTGTTTACGGCAGAAAACATATTTACATCAATCTTTGACAGCTCAAGCTCCTGAAGCATGATGCCTCTTTCGTATGCGTCATCGAAATATTTGTTTTTACCCTTAGCAATAGCATCGCGTCTGGCTCTTTGGCTTTCCTGCTGCTTTTTGTAACCAAAATGATTTGCCGGTCCGATTTCAGCAAAATCATCCATTTCTTTTGTGCGAAGCTGGACTTCCACATAGCAGCGCGCAATGCTGTCATAAAAGGTGATGTGAAGAGACTGATAGTCGTTTGGAGTTGAGTTTACAATATAATCCCTATAATATGGGCTGATACTTTCTTTTAAAAGAGGGGAGCTTTCGTGATCCGGCAAAGAGGACATTTCGGCAGTAAACCCGCGTTCCTCAAGAAATTCCGGAAGCTTGTTTGCTACATCGTATAAATATTTTTTCTCTTCTTCCGCCCGGTTTTGTCCCTTTTTTAGATGACATTTAGGAAGAGATATCACAATTCTATATGCAATAAGGTCGCGAAAACAGCTTAAATAATTTTTAAGCTCAGGAACAGATGGGTATTTGCCGTGCTCTATAAAATACTCATAAATGTATTCTGCAATGTATCCGTTAAATTTCGACTCTGCGCGTATCAATGATTTGATGCGCCCTTTAAAAGTGAAGGCAAGAAAAGGATAGTCATTTGCCATCAGCTTATAAAACTCGCGTATCCTCTGAGACTGGGAAGTTAAAAAGTCATTGTGCTGCAAAAGTTCTGCAATTTGAAGCAGAAAATTGCAGTGAACAAGCTCAATCTGGTTGTGAGTTTCTTTTGCGGATGTTTTTAAATCCTCAGCATATCTTTGTAAAATCTTAAGGACTGTATCTCCTGAATACAGATAATCGTTTAGTTTTATCATTTTCGGCTCTTTCTGTTAACTTCACATTATGTCATGTCCGATTGTGAACAGATGTTATTTCTGTTTTCATAAGGAATTATACCACAAAAGCAACACAGTTTTGCTTCCATATACAATAGTGTAAAGATAATAAATCTATTTCTCTAAATTAATTCTGCTGTTTATAATCTCTGGGTGAGCACCCCAAAACTTTTTTAAACACAGTGCTGTAATATGCCGAGTTGCTGAAGCCAAACATAAAAGCTATCTCACTTATGCTATACTTTTTAGAGCTTATAAGATATAAAGACTCTTTTATTTTTATTTCATTTATATAATCGGTTACTGTTTTACCAAGCTCTTTTTTGAAAACTCTGCTTAAATGTTCTTTGCTTATATTGAGGTTTTCTGCAATCTCGTGAAGATTTATGGGCTGTGTGATGTTTTTTCTTATAATTACGAGTGCACTCTTAACCAGAGGAGAGTATTTGCTGAGTGAATATTCCCGCACAGAAGAAGCATATTCTTTTGCCAGTTCCCCTGCTAGGTAAAGCACACCATCAACCTTCTTCTGAGCCTCTATTGCAATA
This sequence comes from Christensenellaceae bacterium, assembly GCA_963677605.2. Classification (GTDB taxonomy): domain Bacteria; phylum Bacillota; class Clostridia; order Christensenellales; family UMGS416; genus JAGLOK01. The sequence continues at coordinate 421,287 of CAXXDX010000007.1, forward strand.
GCATATTTAGTGGATATGCTGTGTGCCAAATGTACGTTTAAGCCGCCCCTGATAGCAGCGCGGGCTGCAACGGAGTTTAGTGTTATGGTAAGGTTTTTTGCATCCCTTATAGGGTCATATTTATTTCTTGAAGGAATATTTATCTGTTCATAAGAAAGGTTTGTTAAATCTTTTACACCGTCCACATTTCCTGTTTCAATAGCTTTTAACAGCTCATTTTCTCTTTTATAATTCTGCTCAACAAAGTCGTACTGCTCAAATTTATTTGAATATTGATTTTTCTGCGGAAGGCGGCTTCTTTTTGTATCGTATATTATGGAAGGTTCAACATATTTGCTGCTTAAAAAATTGTAGTATATAAATGAAATATTGGAAATTTCGTCATTATTATACAGCGGCAGTTTGCTGTAATAGTTTTCAAAAATAGCAAGGTTATCGATGGAAAGATGCATGCTGTGGCCAAGATATTTTATTTCGTCTTTTTTTATTTTTTCATTTAAAAACGGCCCCATTGAAACTATACATTTTTCTTCTGAAAGAAGTATAATCAAGTATGCCATTTTAAGCTCGTCGTGAAATATTACTACGTTATTGTTTTTACTGTCTGAATATTTATCAAATATCTTTAACGTGTTTTTATTTATGCGTTCCTCAACAAATTTAGGCGTGCTGAAGTGTGAAAAAGTGGTGGTTTCCATAGTTTCGGCATCAAGTACAGCGATATTTGAGTTGTTAATAACCATGAGCTTTTTACATGCGTTTATTATCTCTTCAATCAAAAATATCACCTTCGATACTAAAATACTTCTACATATATCAATATTATATAGCAATTAGTCAAAATATTAAATGAATAATTTGGTTAGATTAGCTAAAATAAAAGAAAACGAATATGGCGGTACTATAAATGACAACAAGATTTAACATAAACAGCAACTGGAATTTCACAAAAAACCAATGTAGTTTTGAAAAATTGGAAAACCAAACGTTTGAAAGCGTCAGCATACCTCACACATGGAACGGAATTGACGGGCAAAACGGCGGAGATGATTATTACAGAGGACAATGCTGGTATACGAAAAATTTTGATTTTAATAAGAAGGCTGACAAAAAATATTTCATCGAGTTTGAAGCAGTAAACTCTGTTGCAAACGTATATCTGAACGGAACTCATTTAGGAGAGCACAGAGGCGGTTATTCGGCATTTAGATTTGAAATTACAGATAATTTAAATAACGGAGAAAATGTTTTGACTGTCTGTGCCGATAACAGTGATTTTGAAGATGTATATCCTCAATTTGCCGACTTCACATTCTATGGCGGAATTTACAGAGATGTAAACATAATTGAAACTGAAAAAGTGCATTTTGAGCTTATGGACTATGCTTCAAGCGGTGTATACATAAGTCAGCGCATGGTTGACACTGGACTGGCTGAGCTGGAAGTTAAAGCACTTATAAACAGTTCCGGAGATGAGAAGGATGTCACTTGCAAAGTAAGGGTTATAGATAAAGACGGAAGGCTTGTGGCAGAGGGCAGTCAGGGTGTATTGGTTAAAAATAAAGATAGCGCTGTTGTATTGCTGGATATTGAAAATCCTATCTTGTGGAATGGGGTAAAAAATCCTTATCTATATACATGTGAAGCAGAGCTTATCGTAGACGGTGAAATAATGGACTATATATCCATTCCGACTGGATTGAGGTTTTTTAGGTTTGACGGAGATGAAGGGTTTCTGTTAAACGGCGAAAAATGCAAATTAAAAGGAGTAAGCCGCCATCAGGACAGAGAAAATGTAGGAAATGCATTAACGAAAGAGCATCAGATTGAAGACATGGAGCTTATAAAAGAAGTGGGTGCAAACTCAATCCGTCTTGCGCACTATCAGCATAATCAGTTTTTCTATGACCTTTGTGATAAAGAGGGCATGGTAATTTGGGCAGAAATTCCTTACATATCAAAAACCGCATCAGTTGAAGACTATGCCGCAAACGCAAAAAGCCAGATGAAAGAGCTTGTCAAGCAGAATTACAACCACTCATCGATAATTATGTGGGGAGTACAAAATGAGGTTGGCATAATGGCGGGGGAAAGACCTCTGACAGAAATAGTCGGCAATATGACCAAGGTTGTTAAGGAAATTGACACAACCAGAGTTACAACCCAGGCTCAGGTAATGATGATAAAAGAAGATGATCCTTCAAACTGGGAAACAGACATTGTTGCATTTAACCAATATCACGGATGGTATACGGGAAATACTGGCGGTTATGAAAAGTTTATCGATAAATTCAGAAAGGCAAACCCTCATAAAAGTCTTGGATATTCCGAGTACGGAGCGGAAGGAATAATCAAATGGCATACGGATGATCCGAAAGTTCAGGATTACACAGAAGAATACCATGCCAAATATCATGAGGAAGTTTTAGCGACATTTAATAAATATGACTTTGTGTGGGGAAGCTATGTCTGGAACATGTTTGACTTCGGATCAGACATGCGTGATGAAGGCGGAGTGAAAGGGCGCAACAATAAAGGATTGGTAACGTTTGACAGAAAAATCAAAAAGGACGCTTTTTATTTCTATAAAGCTTCATGGAGCAGTGAGCCGACTCTTCACATAGCTTCAAAAAGATTTATAGACAGGCATTTGGACAGCATTAAAGTTAAGGTGTATTCAAACCTTGGGGAAGTTACGCTTTATTGTAACGGCGAGATTTTGGAAACTAAAAAAAGCGACAGAGCAGTGTTTGAATTTGATGTAGATTTAAAAAAGCGCAAAAACACAATTACCGCAAAGGCTGGGGGTTTGGAAGATACTGCTTTGTTTAAAAAAGTAAGAAAGATGAACAAAAAATATATTCTGCCTGCTTCGGAAAAAGAAAAAGGATTAAATCTGGATTTCTTGGATGATAATTCGGATTCCAATGTCCAGAACTGGTTTGACGGTGCTGCTAGCGAGCAGGGGGAAGTACCTGAGCTCAATATTATTGACGGATGCTTTTCTGTTAAAGACAAAATAAAAAATATCATGGCAAATGCTGAAGGTGAAGCATTTATGAGGACATACATGAAGCCTTTGGTTGAACACAGTATGTTTAAAATGATGAAGAATGCATCACTTAAAGATTTGCAGAACTTCCAGCCTGAGGCACTTCCGGATGCATTGCTGTATAAAATCAATGAAGGCCTGAACAAGATTAAAAAGTAAGTTATAAGCTTTGGGGCACTGATCTGACTCAAATGAAATTATTATCTATTAAGAAGGAGTTTATTATGGCACAGGAGAACATAAAAAAGGCGGATATGTCGGGAGTAAACAGAGCGAAATGGTGGCAGGTACTTGGCTTTTCATTCAATAATGCTTCCACAAATGCCGTATACTTAGTATTCATGCTTTATTTTTTAGTATATAGCACGAGTATATATGGATTTTCAGCATTGCTTGTTGGCGCAATAATGACAGGAGCAAGGCTTTTTGATGCAGTAACTGATCCAATAATCGGATTATTAATCGATAGAACGGATACAAAGTTTGGTCGTTTCAGACCATGGATTCTTGGTGGATCTATAGTATCGGCTGCAACTTTCGTTTTAATGTTTTCGGGTATTAAGACAGGTTCACAAGCAGGTGACTTGGCTATGATTATAGGGCTGTACGTGGTTTGGGTTATTGGCTATACAGCTCAAACAGCATGTACTAAATCAGCCCAGACAATAGTATCTTCTGTACCTCAGCAAAGAAGTATGGTAAATGCGCTTGGACAGTTATATACAGTGGTTTTATATATGTTTGCTATGGCGGCTGGCATGCCAATAATAAATGCAATGGGAGGAACTAGCGCACCAGAGGCATGGAGATTTATTGGATTAATTTTTGCTGCAATACAACTGCTGTTTGGGGTATTTACTGTTCTTGGATTAAAAGGCAAAGATGTTAAAGAAAATTATATTAAACTTGATGTTCAAGAGAAAGCTAAGATAAAAGATTACCTTAAGCTCTTTGGGAAAAACAAGGCACTCCAGATGTTAGTTGTAGCTGCGTCTACCAATAAAATAGCACAAACTATGGTAGGGTCTTTGACAGTTTTATTCTATTTCTATGTATCAAAAAACCAAGCACTGCAAAGCACAGTATCTATGATGACTCTACCTATAATGATTTTAACCACGTTCCTTATAATTCCTATAATAAAGAAGTATGGCAGAAAAGAAACTTTTTCAATATCATCATGGGGTGGTTTTGTATTTGGAATAGTTGCAATATTCTTAGTGTATTTAAACCCAAGCAATATGATTTGGTTGGTATTAGTGATGGGAATTAATATGGTGTTAATTGCAGGAACTGGTGATACTAATCTTATCTCAATGATAGGAGATGCTGCAGACTATCATTATTATAAATACGGTAAATTTATACCTGGAATGATTGGTACTGCATTTTCGTTAATAGATAAGCTGGTAAGCTCCTTTGGTGCCTTAATAATCGGTACAGTACTTACCAGTATTGGATTTATAAACATTGATACTACTCCACAGACATCGACTATGTTCTGGGCAGTACTAATTATGTTTTTTGGACTTCCGGCTATAGGACACTTGTTCTCAATCATTGGCATGAAGTTCCATCCTCTAGATAAAAAAACACATGAGAAGATGGTTGTTGAGTTGGCAAAGAGAAAAGAAGAAAAAGCACAAGAAGTAGCATAAGGTTTCACAGGCGAACACGGTGTAATAGTGACTATAGGTGCGGTGGAAATACCGCACCATATAAACAGGAGAGGTTAATCGAGGCTATATTAACAGCGCAGATAAGCAGCTAATGACTGTGACATAATGAAAATCGAATCTGGAAGCATAATCTCTTCCAATGCTTACGGACATCTTATCTTTGATGGAAAGAATGATCCAAAGCAAGAAGAATGAAATGGGTATTAATACACCTATTGGAAAGTTGATGGAAAATCCGGAAGCAGAAGAAGTTTTAAAAAAATATTTTAAAGACGCATTGCATCATCCTAAATTCGATATGGTTAAAAGCCTGTCTTTGCCGAAGCTAAAAAAGTTTGCCAAGGGAATGATAAGCGATGAGATGCTTGCAGATATTGAGAAAGATTTAAAGAAAATCAATTTTATATAATGTGATTTTTTGACCGGATAGTATTAACGCGGGAATAAGGAAATGTCAGCACAGGTGATTTTTTGAACGGGTGTGGAATGAATAGGGGTTGGATATTAAAATATGAAGTCACCTGTGCGATATATTAGCTTTATACAAATACGGATATGGTTTGCTTTTTGTGGATGCATGGGCAATCGCCTATCGCATAGCTTTTGTTTTGTGTTTTAATCGAAACACTTAAACAATTTCAATTTCTATCAACATCTAAATATCCGTTCTGCGACTATTCTATTACTGTCTCAGTTTTTACTTCGCAAAAAATTTTGATATCAGGCGAGGGTCATATTTCTTAAACTGTTGTGCTGTGTTTTGTTTGCAAATAAAAAAAGCCTTTCGGCTTTTTATTTGGTAGATGCGAGGGGAGTCGAACTTACCTAAAGCAAACGTAATAGTTATTTATAGGAATAATGGTTCTTATATTGTTTCCAGCGGCTATATTCTATAATTTATTGATAATTGCATTAAGCAATAATAATTCTATTGAATAAAAGTTTGGCATGGCTACATTTGGCTACAAAATGCTTTTTTTAAGTGGCTATGCATAAAATAAATGTATGATAACATGGTATTCATGCAAACATCATTGTAGCGCAAAGTACTATACTTATATTTTATAATGAGGTGAAATGAAGAACAAATAATATATGTTATATATAAATAGTGAAAGAACACTACAATTGTGAGAAATATTTAAGAAGTTATCTATATAAGACCTAAGATTTCAGCCCTGTCTATGGCTTGACTCCGCCCTGATGCGTTAAGCTTTTTGTAAATACTGTGGGTATGATTTTTTATTGTTTGCAGTGACAGGAACATGATGTCGGCAATTTCCTGATTAGTTAGGTTTTTGGTTAAAAGTGATAAAATATCCTTCTCTCTTTGCGTAAGCTTTTGCCCGGAAAATATTTCTTCGCTTATTTTTTTCGTAAAGTTTAAGCTGATAATTTCCATGTTTTTTGCCATCCGCACTGAATCGATATCAAGCTTTTTCACCTTAAGAGCATATTGAATAACTTCTAAAAACGGATAGCCAAATTCTATAAAAGTACGGACATATCCATGCTCATTGCTTAAATTTATCAGCTGATCAATTTTTGCATCCAAGGTTTCAAGTTGATCGCATTTTAATGATATATAAATATCTAAAAATAATGCCTGTGACATATAAACCAGATCAGGGAATTTGGCAAGCATTCGGTTTATCTTGTCGCTAAGCAGTTTGGCAATCACCCACCTTTTCTTCTTAGTCAGTAAAAGCAACAACGTCAGATATTGATAAAGCGAATGACGAGATATGTTCGACACATCGTCATAAGCATTTATTTTAGCTTCATTTTCCCATTTGGTTACATCCTTATCATTTGAAAGAAGAATGTCTATTCTGGTTTTATATGCGCTCAATGTCTGCAATGCAAGGTGCTCGGAATGCTCTTTTAGCACATCTTCACAAATCTTTAATGTTACTATGGCATCAGCAAATTCCCCTTTTGACTGCTGAATGTTTGAAAGGCAAAGCATCGCAGGAAGATATGTTTTATAATTTTTTTCTTTTAAAGCATCTTCAATACACCCAGGGAGCAGTTTAAGTGCATCAGTAATATTATTCTTTTCATATAGAACTTCTGCTAATGCCGTTTTATTTGATGTGTATGACATCATTTGTTTTTTAAGAGTAGTATGTTTTTCAGAATGGAACTTATCAATTAATTCTAAATAAAGATTATTGCGGCCGTAAAACCCAGATGCAGTATCTCTTAGGGTATATTCATTTCCGTATAAGTTGGCAATTGCATTTGGGTTATATATGATTGGATTTTTAACATCCAACAGATACATGTCGTTAAGGCATGAGATTATCTCATTTATGTCATTCTCAATTGTCAAAAAAGGAAATTTCATTGCACTGATTTCCAACTGTATTTGTTCTCTGCGGTTTGTGCTTATATCCTCAGGCTGGTTTTTTAGCTTTTCTTCTATGACATTTATAAAATTTTTAGCTTTAGCAGGCTTTCTTATTTGCTGGAGCGCCCATTCATAGCATATGCAAATTTCAATATTTGAAAATACGTCATAGTTTTCAAGGCTGTCTAATATTTCTATAACCTTTTCCGGTTCTATAACATTTAAAAATTCCTTAAGATTTTCTTTAATCAAGCAAAGCATTTCATTTTTATGCCCTGAAATTTCAAAATGCTTAAGTGCTTTTTGTAAATCGTTTTTATTTTTATAATACACTGCCGCTTTATAATGCAGCTCAGAGATGGAATAATTGCAGAACACAGCTTGATTGAAAATAAATTCTTTGAAAATTTGATGGTACCTGTACCATTTTCCGTGGCTGCCAAATTTGCTAATAAACGCACCTTTTTTATAAAGGCATTCTAGGATCTCCCTGCTTTCCTCTAATTCAGTTACAGCTTCCGCCATAGTTAGTGAAAATTCATCCAATATAGATGTTTTACAGAGAAATTCCTGCGTTTTGCTATCCATCCTATTCCATATTTCGTCCATAATAAAGCGGTGAATATACTCATGCCTAGCTTTATCTGTTATTTCTTCGATTTTTTCAGTGTTTCCTAGGGAAAGTGCTATAGCCACAAGTCCAAGCACCCAACCATGTGTAATGTTAAAGCACTGCATTACCTGCTGTTCGTCTGCTTTAATGTTTTTTCTCTTCAAAAATAGCCGGATATCTTCAGTTCCAAAAGCTAATGTCTGTTGCGTAATAATCTCCACTTTTTGCCTGGTTAATAATCCGAGGAAAATATCTGGCATTGGTGAACGTCCGGAAATAATCAAATATAGGTTTTTAGGTTTGTTTTGCATAATCCTATAAACCATATTCATCACTTCTTTTTTCTTTATATAATGGAAGTCGTCAATTACTAGAGCAAGCGGGCTTTCAAGGTTATATATGTTAAGCAAAAAAGAATCCATAAGTGTTTCCGCATCCCCTTCAAGCTCACTAGGCTTTTGGCTTGTACACTTTGAAAGGCTGTGACTCAGACATTTTATAAACCTGTTGGAAGAATCATCACTTTCATCCAGAGAAACCCATGCACACGGAATAGAATTTGACTGTATCCAAAATGCAATATTAGTTGTTTTTCCGCATCCAGCAGGCGCACTGATATAAACCGTCCTGCCTTCATATAACTTCTCTATAGCCTCTGTAAATGAAGAAATTTTTATTACACTTAAAGGTATAATCGGTTGGGATATTTTAGATTGAACAATAATATTTTCTTTCATGATGTTTAGCCGTTAATTAATCGTATCATATTTTCGGAAATCTATAAAGTTATTACTCCAATAATTGCTGGAGCAGGATAGTATAATGACTTGGCTAATTTGATTTCCATTTTATTAATATAAATAGATTCTATTTGGTTAGTATAATGCATATCAATTATATTACTGCTGTTTTAACATAAATGATTTTACAATAAAAGCAATTTAGAATTTTTGCGCTGACCACCTTTTATAGGTATTTTATTAGTTGCGATTTTTCGCTTTAACATCCTTTAGTTTTCGAAGGAGGGGTTCTCCTAATTGGGTTTTGGATATAAAAAAGTGCTAGTATAAGAGATTTCTAATAAACTCTTTATATCTCCTCTCAATAATAAAATTAGTACTTTTTCAGTACTTTTTACGCATATCATTTATCGGCGTTGAAGTGTAAAATTATATAGATACACTACACTCCAAAGTTCAATCAGGAGCTCATGTCAGCAAATCATATGTTTGTAGAGAATTCTCAAATAACGACTTATACGATGAAATTGAAATTATTAATTATGAGGTAAATTATTAATTTTATGAAATCTAATTCAACTATAAAGAAAATTATTGCAGCGGTTTTTTTGGTGCTCATGCTTGCGACCATCTTTTCACCTACGGCTTTTTCGGAAGCAACTACCCATGTTATTAATGTCGGGGGTCTTATATATGTAGATGCAGCTATGTATGAATCTGGTGATGAATTGCTGATTAAAACAAGCGATCCTGTAACTATAACGGGCACTAAAAATTTAAGGATAACTGTTGATACAGTAAGCTCGGATATAACTCTTTTAAATTATACCAGTGAAGTTTCGGGCTGTGCACTAAATTACACCAAAGGCGGGATTAATATTTTACGTCTGAGTGGAACGAATATCTTGAAGTCAGGTACATATAATGCTGGAATCAGGGTACCGGACGAAACTACTCTTACAATAGATGAAGTAGAGGGATTTAGCGGATCCCTTAAGGCGACTGGCGCAACATACGCTCCGGGAATTGGTTCTGATTTATCTCCAAGCGGACATATTATGATTTTTGGAGGTACTATCACTGCTCAAGGAGGATCTGATGGTGCCGGTATAGGTGGCGGTCAGTATGTAGATAACGGAAGCGTAGAGATTTTCGGAGGTACAGTAATAGCAAAAGGAGGAGGATACGGCGCTGGTATAGGCGGTGGTTCAGATGGTGGAAAAGGAGGCACTGTATTTATATATGGCGGTAATGTTACAGCAACAGGAGGTGATTCCGGCGGACCTGGTATTGGAGGATTCGGCGGTTTAAATTTCCTTATGCAAGATGGTGTCTTGACTGCTAAAGGAAATGATACTGGAGCGGGTATTGGAGGAGCTTTCGGATGGTCGGGAGGAGTTATACAAATTATCGGTGGAACTGTACTTGCAACTGGCGGCACAGATGGAGCTGCAGGCATTGGTGGAGGCGGTGGTTATGGGACGGGGGATGTAGCCGGCGGAAGCGGAGGCACCATATCTATTAGGGGCGGCAATGTAACAGCAGAAGGTGGAGGATCTGTCTTTGCATTTGATTATCTTGGCGGAGCCGGTATAGGCAGTGGATGCTATGGTTCTAGTGGAGGAAATATAACAATCGAAGGGGGAGTTATTACAGCTACCGGTGCGAAAAATGCAGCGGGAATAGGAGGTGGTAATGAGTGCGATGGAGGGATAATTACCATCAAAGGAGGAGTTATAACTGCAAAGGGAGGAGAGAATGCAGCAGGAATAGGCGGTGGATCTGAAAAAGGTGCAGGCACTGTAACTATAAATGGGGGAATTTCTATTGTTAAAGGCGGAAGCTATGCTAACGGATTAGGCTCGGGAAGATACGGGAGCGGAGGAACCGTAGAAATAAAATCGGGAGAATTATATGCTGATGGTGGAAATTCTGGAAGTGATATCAGCGAAACTGCGAATTTTAGTATATCCGGTGATTCCGCGGTATTCGTTAGAGATGACAGCAATCTTAACCCCACTTTCACGGATAGCCCAGCTTTGCATGGTTATCTGGATAATGAAGTTGTAACCGATGGAAGCGCATATGGATATGAGAATTTTCCGTCCACATGGAACGGAGGCACGGCATATGGTTGGTGTGCTCCATGCTATACTGTAAAATTTAATGTGAATGCAGGAGGTGACACAGTAGGTGGGATACCTGAAGATGATAATTTTTTGGAAGGTTATAAAGTGATTAAACCGGATAACCCAATAAGAGACGGGTATAAGCTTGAAGGCTGGTACAAGGAATCTACATGTTCAAATAAATGGATATTTCTAAGTGATGCAATAACCTCAGATATAACTCTTTATGCAAACTGGGTGGTTAACCATAAGCCGAACAGAATAGTCGGAGTTCCTGAGGCTGAAACGGCGACTATGCTAGTTGGAAATACTGGAGAAATAGATCTTTCAACAATATTTGAGGACTCCGATGGAGATAAGTTGAATTATGAGGTCTCAATAAATGGCAGTGATAATGTAAGTGCGGCACAAAGCTATTTATACACGCCGACTGAAGCCGGAGTGGAAACACTAGTGTTTATCGCGAATGACGGAACTGTATACTCGGATGACACATATACAATTACTATTACTGCTGTTGAAGAATACACACTCACTTATACTGCGGGTGACAACGGAACATTATCAGGTGTTGTAAATCAGACAGTATGGTATGGGGAAAACGGCACAAAGGTGGAAGCTGTGCCTGACACTGGGTATCGGTTTGCTGCATGGAGCGACGGAGTGACAGACAATCCAAGGAGGGATATTAATGTAACGGGCGATATTTCTGTTACAGCACAGTTTGAGATAGATACATATACTTTGCAATACACGGCTGGAACAAATGGCTCGATAAGCGGTGATGTAACTCAATCAGTAAGCTACGGCGGTGACGGTACACAAGTTGAAGCTGTACCTGACACAGGATACCATTTCACGGGCTGGAGCGACGGTGTTTCGGACAATCCAAGGACGGATATTTATGTTACCGAAGATATTTCTATTACTGCACAGTTTGAGATAGATTCATTTGCTCTGGAATATTCCGCAGGCACTAACGGTTCACTTAATGGTGACACTTTGCAATCCGTAGATTACGGCAGCGACGGTACAGCGGTGGAAGCAGTGGCTAGTACAGGATACCATTTCACAAGCTGGAGCGATGGTGTTTCAGACAATCCGAGGACTGATGTAGGTGTAACGGGCAACATATCGGTTATAGCATTGTTTGAGATTGATACATATACTTTGCAATACACAGCTGGAACAAACGGCTCTCTCAGTGGTGATACAATTCAATCTGTAAGCTACGGCGGTGATGGTACTCAGGTGGAAGCTGTACCTGACACAGGATACCATTTCACGGGCTGGAGCGATGGTGTTTCAGACAATCCGAGGACAGATTTAAGTGTAACGGGCAATATATCGTCTACAGCACAGTTTGAGATAGATATATATACTTTGAAATACACGGCTGGAACAAACGGCTCACTTAGTGGTGACGCAATTCAATCTGTAAGTTACGGCGGTGACGGCACACAGGTGGAAGCTGTACCTGACACAGGATACAATTTTGCAGGCTGGAGCGATGGAGTAACGAACAACCCAAGGACGGATACTAACGTTATGGGCAATGTATCTGTTTCTGCACAATTTGATATTAGTTCATATACCTTACAGTATACAGCTGGTACAAACGGCTCGATTAACGGTGACGCATCACAATCGGTGAGCTATGGCGGTGACGGCACACAAGTGGAAGCTATACCTGATACAGGGTATCACTTTGTTATGTGGAGTGACGGTATCACACAAGCCGCACGAGTTGACGTGGGTGTTACTGGCGATATAAATGCTTTAGCAGAGTTCGATATAAATTACTATAGCGTATTATTTAAAGATTATGATGGAACTATACTTAAGTCAGTAATAGTAAAGCATGGCGACATCGCGGCCCCTCCTGATGACCCGTCACACGTAGGTTATACTTTTGCAGGCTGGGACAAGTCTTATGAAAATATTACATCTGATTTATCTATAGTGGCCCAATATTACATACGCTACTATAAAGTGGACTTTATGGACTATGACAATTATGTCATAGATTCTCAGTATGTAGCTTACGGGAATTCCGCATCAGCTCCGGCGAATCCAGTACGGGAAGGATACCTCTTTGCAGGTTGGGATAAGGACTACACTAATGTTAAGACAAATCTATTTGTGAATGCACAGTATGTTCGGCAAAATTATACTGTAGAGTTTATTGACTACGATGGAACTCAGTTAAATAGCCAGACAGTCCAATATGGAGATGATGCGATAGCTCCAGTTGATGTGGTAAGAGAAGGATATGAGTTTACGGGTTGGGATGTGCCTTTTGAAAATATTCAAAGCGACTTAAGTGTTACAGCACAGTATAAAGAGATTGTTAATGAAAAAGAAGATGCTCTTATTGAGGTAACCGAAACTCGGCAGAACGAGAATGGAGACATCTGGGTAGCGGTTGAAACAGAGAATGTAAAAGTAGAACATGCGGAAGTATTGGATGGCTCTGTCACAGTCAATGATGATGGCAGCCTGACAATAACGTTTAATGAGAATACGCAGCCTGGCGACAAAAGTGTCACATTGTACTTATCAGACGGAACAGTTGTTACAAAAACAATAACTATTTTCGAGCCAGATATACCGTTATCAGCTGAAGACACAAAAGAAGAACAAACCACCAAATCCATGTGGTCATGGATTTGGATACTTATTTTAATATTTTTGGCGGCTACATTTACTATATTCCAGATATTGAACTATCGCCGAAGTCATTACTATAATGCAAAATAACAATTAGATTATTGAGTGATAAATATTTTATTTGTTCCTATACAAATGAAAACTCTTCTCAGAAAACAAATCTAAGTTGAAAGTGAAAAATGCTGTTGTTGGATTTTCTCCAAAATTAACTTTTGGTTCCTTGTGTTATTAGGAGTAGCCAAGCAATATTACTCTTTCGAGCCATTTTTCATATTATAAAAATGGCTACACAAATTACTAACGAAAATAAAAACACAACATATGATATGCAAATATCAAAATGCATACAATATGTTGTGGATTGGTGGAGCAAAACGAGCTAAATAAAAACATAAACTACTACATTGATGGTTTTTCATTAATTGTAAAGCTATAATCTGAGACAATAAATTTTATAAATGATTAAAGGAGATGCATTTATGGGGAAGACAGTTACATTTACAGTTGGAGACAAACCACAGGGGATTATAAACAAGCAGGCAACTGAAAAAGACATTAACAAAGAGTATATACAGCTTAAGGAGGGTCAGTCGATTAATGTGAGATTTCTCAAAACAGATGATATTGTGGAGTATATGTCTCACAGTTCGCAACTTCTAGGAATTGATATTACTCCTTGTATTGCACCTCACGGCGAGGATTGTCCTTTGTGTGTAGCAGCAAAAAGTAGTGACGATGTATTGAAAAAGGAACTGCGTAAAGTTTCCCGCTACCTTCTAGCGATAGCCGACCTTGATAATGGTAAATTGAGATTATTGGACGCGACAAAAGAACAGACGCGTAAAATCGTTATGAAGATTTATGAGCATGCAGATGAGCTTGATAAGATAGCTTTTATATTAAAGAGAACTAAAAATTGTAAAGATATGGATTACAGCCTTAATGTTATGAAGTCTAAAATGTTTAATGATGTCGAGAAGGTTTTTAGGAAATTTGATGATGTTGTAGCAGGCATCCCTTTTTATGAGGAAAGGCTTATAGATATAGGCGCTCCAGAGATGGTGCACTGGCTTGAGAGATGGGTTTTTGTAGTTTTTATCACTCATATTATTAGGTTTTCAAAATCCTTTAAAAATTTTTTATACAATGTATGAAATTAGCCTTATTTGGCTCGTTTTTTCAACAGGTACAGCCCGCCGAGTATTAACGCAATCGCAATTGTCGCTTTTGACATAATGTTCACCTCTGAGTTATAATTGAAAAAGTGGGGATGGTAGCTCCCGCCCCCGTCGTTGGGTTAGTCGCCCTTCAACCACTCACGGACTATGTCGATTATCTCGAGAAGTCCTAGAGCCGAGCCTATTGATACCGCTATGATTTCGAGTGTTCGTAGGCTTTTTTTATTACTTGCATTTATTATTGATGTTATACATACAGCTTATCAATCTTCTTAATGTTAAATTTAAGATAAATGTTTATGTGTAATAATACTATTCCACTTTAAAAGATATATCGAACCATTCCATAGCATCACAAATGTCATACGACAGCCTAATGTGTTTATTAGCTTTTATTGAGATACTTATATCAGTACATAAATTTTCTGTGTCTTTATAAAACACGCCTCTATTGTCATATACTAGTATATCTAATTTATCTGGACTTACGTTGGTGACTTTTATTTTAAAAGCATCTTTATCCAGTACTGTATTATTATCAATATCGTAGATTGATACTATCGGCTTAGGAACTTCAGGCATTTCGTTTTTAAGTCCCCAACGTGAATGTAGTGGAGTATGACTAACAATCAGATTATATTGTTTTCTTGATTCCCTATAATCGCTCATAGTCTCTGCTTGCCTCAAAACCATCTGTAAAGCGGCTTCACGACCTTCAGGAGGATACTTGTATTTTTTAAGCAAACGCTTTATCATTGACCGCATTTTCGCTCTAGCGGTCTCCTTGAGTGACCAGTCGATAGTTCGGTTCTTTTGTAACATTTGTGTGAGCTCATGAGTCATTGCGATAAACTCTTGATTGGTATAAGCTTCTTTGATTCCTTCAGGGCTTGAAAGAGCATCGTAGAAAGCGACCTCTTGGGCTGTTAAGCCTAGGGCTTCTCCTTGCTCTTTGGCGTCTCTCATATCATGAGCCATCTTAACAAGTTCTTCAATTACTTCAGCGTTTGATATTACACCATTTCTATACAGATTCATGAGTTTTTTCATTCGCTCAGAAAACAGTTCTGATTTTACAATGCTGGTTCGGATATAGGCTTTTATTTCGTCGCCAAGCAGCTTTCTTAACATTTCGACAGCAAGGTTTTTTTGTTTCATGGATTGAATGGCTTTAAGGTATTCTTCATCGAACAATGAAAATTCTTTACTCTTGGCAAAGACGTTAATAATGCCTTCACTCCTAATGCTTGCCTTTAGAAGTTCGTTAATCCTATCGTTAATCTCTCGAGGATTAATTTTCCCTACACCCGTTATTTTTGAAATACCAGCACGAATAGCCTCGTATAAAGCTGATTCGACTTTGGTCTCTCCGTCTAAAAGGCTACGACATAGTGTCTCTGCTTGTTTGAGTGCAGAAGCTTCTCTCATATAGGCTTTTTTTTCGTCCTCAGAGGATAAAATCATATCAATGCCTTCGACAATAATGTTGGCTCTATCCTTGTCTGTACCATATATAAATTTCTTAGAATCAAGCCCATGTAATAAGTCGCGGCATATCTCGAGTTTCTCTTGAAATTTTGGTAGCGCAGCTTTACCGATATCTGGATTACCGTAGTTATCTTGGTCGCGCGCTGTATAAGCTTTCATAGCTCTCTTAAGAGCTCCTGCTATTCCTGCATAATCGACAATAAGACCGCCTTCCTTATCCTTGTAAACACGATTAACTCGCGCTATAGCCTGCATTAGTGTGTGACCCTTCATAGGCTTATAGATGTACATTGTATTTAGTGAGGGGACGTCAAAACCTGTAAGCCACATGTCTACTACGATAGCAATCTTTATGTTACTAGTCGGGTCTTTAAACTGCTTACCAAGCTCCTTCTTTTTCTGTTTGTTGCCAATGAGTTTAAACCATTCCTCGGGGTCTTTATTACTGCTGGTCATTATAATAATTAATTGTTTAGCCCATTCAGGACGTATATCGAGCAGCTTGTGATAGATTTTCATAGCGATTGGACGTGAATAGGCGACAATCATCGCTTTGCCTTCGAGGATGTGTTTTCTATCCTCATAGTGTTTGACAATATCGTTGCAAAGCTCGTCGATAGTCTCGTCTGCTCCGAGGATAGCTTCCATCTGACCGAGCTCTTTCTTTGAACGTTCGATATGATGGGGTTCGGCTTCATCTGACATATTATCGTATTCTTGGTCAATCTTTTTAAGGATATCGTCCTTGAGTTTGAGATTCATAACACGACTTTCGTAGAATATCGGGCGTGTAGCATTGTCCTCGACAGCCTGCGTCATGTCGTATATATCGATGTAATCGCCGAATACTTCCTGCGTTGAACGGTCAACGGATTCAATCGGTGTACCTGTAAAGCCAATGAAGCTCGCATTTGGCAGAGCGTCTCTTATATATTTAGCCATACCATAGGAAAGCTCACCAGTCTCGCGGTTGACCTTTGCATCAAGCCCATAATGGCTACGGTGAGCCTCGTCGGCGATAAGGATTATGTTTTTTCTTTCAGACAGAACCGTCTCATCCTCCTCAAACTTTTGCATGGTTGTGAATATTACACCTCCTGCCTGTCTTCCATCAAGTAAGGATTTAAGGTGAGTTCTGCTTGTGGCTTGTATGGGTGTTTGTCTTAAGTGCTCTGAGGCTGTACAGAACGTCCCGAAAAGCTGGTCGTCCAAGTCGTTTCTGTCGGTAATGACAACCAGTGTTGGATTATTCAATCTATCGTTCAACATACGGCTGTAGAACAACATAGAGAGTGATTTACCACTTCCCTGAGTGTGCCAAAATACACCCGCTTTACCGTCGGTATCGACTGCGTTAACGGTTGACTCGACAGCTTTATTTACTGCGAAGTATTGATGATACGCCGCGAGGATTTTTATATATTCGCTGCCTTCATCAACACCAAGGAACAGGACAAAGTTTTTGATTATATCAATCAGACGTTTTTTATCAAACATCCCTTTATACAAAGTGTCAAAAGACACAGCTCGTTTGTCTTCCTCGCTGCCGTCCACTGATTTCCATCGCATAAATCTGGACTCATTTGATGTAATTGTTCCTGCTCTGGTGTCAATCATATCGCTTATCACACAGAAGCTATTGTAAGCAAACAGTGTAGGGATAGCCTGTAAGTAGTTACGTATCTGCGAGTATGCTTCGGAGGAATCGGTTTCCTCTCGGGACTCTGATTTAAGCTCCATTACAACAAGAGGCAGACCGTTTATGAATACTACGATATCAGGACGTTTCTCTACTACATCCACTACGGTAAACTGGTTTGAAATAACAAAGGAATTATTGTTGATGTTCTCATAGTCTATCAGCCAGATATGGTCAGCTTTCGCGCCATCATCGGTATAGTTTACAGGAACACCAGCAGTCAGCATCTCGTGGAAGTTCCTGTTATTTTGCAGGAGGTTAGGTGACTCCAAGTTCGTCACTTTTCGCACAGCTTCATCGATAGCCTTTTTATGAGCGTCAGGATTAATCGCACGCAGCCTTTCGAGCAGTGAGTCTTCCAGCACTACTTTTCCATAGTCTCGCTCTATTTCTGCACCAAGGATATAGTCATAGCCTAGCTCGTCGGTGAATAGCTCTATTACTGCGTTTTCGTATGATGATTCGGTGAAATTGTTTCCCATATTCTCTCCGTAAAATCTTTAATTTTGAATAATGTTATATTGAATCTTAGAGTTTCCCAATTCTTCGCTAATACTTATTCTTAATTTTAGGTTATATTCATTGTTATATATGTCAGTGTAGAAAACTTCTAGTAGGCAATAATCATCACTAATTTCATATAAACTGTATATAGAAATAAAACTAAGATGTATGCCTGAATATGGTTGTATTGCTTTTATTGTATTTGTCTCTATTCCATTTTGTTCATAACTACCAAGAAAATTGCATTCTGTTTTTCCTTCTATATATCTTAATGATTTTATATTTGCTATTCCTTTGCCGTAATTTAGAAAATTAAATTGTATTAAGGTTTCTCTACGCATATAGCCAGAATATTTTCCTAATTCTTTTACTTTTTTATAATTAGAAAACTCAATCTCATATATATAATCTTTGCCATGCACTTCTTCTACTGATTGCAAGATAAGGTATGGTCTATTAGCCTCCCTATTTTGATTCTCTATCTGTTTCTTCGTAGTCCACCATACGATGAAAATAGCCCCAACAGAACCAATAGCACCCAGATAAACACCAAGAGTCCCAAAATCAAACGCTCTCCCTTCAGGAAGAACTTGAAATCCATATAATACTCCAAGAACAATAATGATTGTAAGTAGTGCGGTTAGTGCTATAGTTATTATCTGTTTTTTCATTCTCTCTACCTCAACAATATATCCCAATCAGCAAATTTTTTATCTTGCTCGAATATTAAATGCTTTGTTTCGTAGATGAACTTTTCAGAATTAGATACTCCACTTGCTTTTCTAGCATCCCTTAAGTCATTTCTCAAAGGTAAGCCCGGTCTTTCGGTAGGATTATATACTTTGTGTTTCTCAAGTACTTCTATGCATTCAGGAGGAGTTGTGCTTGCTTTACCTTCTTCAATCATCCAATTATAGAGAACTTCGTCTACTTGATTATTTAATCTGTTTTCCCATGCTGACATAATAATCCTCCTTTAGAATTTTACAAAATTATTAATTCATTTCGCTTTTCATTGTTTCAAGCAACTCTTTATATAGTTTGTCAAAGCTTGAAATCATTTCTCTTCTTTCAGTAAACATATCATAATAGTTATAGTCACGAGGTTCTTCTGAGTCTAATCTTAAATTATGTTTCACACAATCATAGGTATTAGAAACACTTTTTAATGAAGCCTCGGTATATTGCTCTTTTTCGGGGTTATAGAATCCTTCATAAACTTCTTTAAAATCCCCATCAAGAGCGTTTATGCTAATTAAATAATCTGCAAAATGTTGCATACGATTAGATATTTCAATAATTTTATAAGTAGTACCATTTAGTTTTTTCAATAAATCATTCACTGTTTTAGAAAAAATTAAATCAGCTCTTGTTTTTATATCATCGAACTCTGCATTTGGCATACTTGCAACCAAATTTCTTACGGCTGGAATCGGAGAGAATTTATTAGAGATAAAGTTATCAAAATAACTTTTTATCTCCAGAAATAATTGATATTGTTTGTCGTATAAATGTGAATTCACTTTTTTATTTTTCTCTTTATGACTTAATACTAATCCAACTATTGATACCCCTATTGGTATAATTATGTTAATAATGGTATTAATCACTCCCCAATTAGGTGAAACGCTGTCAGCGATAAGTGGTCTGTATCCAATTAATAATAAAACTATACTAGCTAATCCAAAAAGAATTAAAAGAATTAGAATTATTTTAACTATAATTTTAAAAGCAGAAGTTTTTCCCTTCATGTTTTCTCCTCCACATCAATCTCTCCACTCATCAGCTTAGGCAATAAAGCATCTCTCGCTTTTTGCAGCTTTTCATTCTCTAAAAAAATATTATATAATTTTTCGTATATGGGTTTTACAATCTCATCAAATTTACCAATAGTTTTTATCTTTGGCACAAGAATATCCATTGTATATATATCTGTAAGTTTAATACTGGCTTGTACTGTTTCGATTACTCTACCGTGAGCCTGTTCTATAAAGTGTCTACTTAACATATAATTATAAAAATAAAACTGAGAAACTATTTCATTTTTTAGTCTAAATGCTACTATATTCTGAGCTATACAAAACTCACAATTTGGCGGGACAAATGAAACCTTATTCAAAGTTCCAACTGTTGAATAAAGAATATCCCATCCTATTGGATGACCATTTCTAAACCAATTATTGTATGTATCTTCTGAAACATATTTTTGCTTTTTCCCTTTATTAAAATCAGGAAATAAAACATCTCCACTTATGTGCCAGTTTTCTACTAACTTTCTTCCATTCTCAGTAGTTGGTGGCGTTTTCCCTCTATTATCAACGATAAAATCAAAGAGTTGTTTGGTTTTTTCGAGAGCCCACCCCTTCGGAATCAATCCCAGTTCACTTTCGACCATCTCCCCACCGTTATCTTTATACGGCTCACCGTTCTCATCGGGGAAGTTAAAATCCACAAACCACTGCTTAAATATAGCCTGAGCCATTTCCTCTAGTTTTTCGCAGATACGGCGGTTATTCTCGATTTTGTCATCGAGAGAGGAGAGGATGGCGGCTATGCGGCGTTGGGTTGGGAGTGGAGGGAGGGAGACTTCTATTTGATTAAAAGTATCTCTTGTTATAGTATCAAATACCGATCCATGTGTTGATTGTTGAACTTGCTTAATCTCGCTCTTAAGCAGATAGTATAAATAATCATCATAAAGCACTTCGTTCTTAGCTCTTAAGCCATAACATGATTGATTAAATGCCATTGGTCTTCCTATCTGTGCAATAACTCCAACAGTTCCTCTTGCTGAAATTATTACATCATTGACTGCTAATAATGTAGCGGCACTATTCTTTAGTCCTAAGTTTGTTATTGTCTTTTCAGATTCGAATACTCTTTTATTTTCATTATTAAAATCTTTAACAGATAACCAAGGAATTTCTCCGTTCCAATACTCTTGGTTTTTGGTTTTTGGAGTTCCTCCACTGATAATATCTACTACTTCTGAAAGTACAAATTGGTTATTCATCATCTTCACCATTACCGGCAAAAACCCCAGCTTTTTCTGACTTTACAATGAGATAATTAACGAAGCTAGTACAGGCTACTAACATGTATTTTGCGTCTTCGTAGTAAATGTTAGGTTCATCTGAAAGAGCGTGACGTATACCATCTGAACTGCTCGCATAACCATATATTTTGCTATAAGCTTCTTTAAGTACTCCGCTTATTTGGATAGTGCCTTCTCTTTCGATTTTGCTTAGTGCTTTTCCTAAAGTAGCATTTTTATCATTGCAAATTATTTGGCATATAGATTCAACGGCTAAAATTGATTCGTCGATAGATTTTCGATAATTGGGATTTTTTCTATCAGAAAGTAGTTTGAGGGATGATTCAAAGTGTGTGTGTACTCCTTTAAATCTTCCCTTAGAAATTTCTAAAACTTCCTCTATTTCTTTTATTTCTTGCTCGTTAGTTATTTGTACAATCTCATTTCCAAAAAGTCGATATGATGCTTTCTCTTGCGTGAAAATTTGATTGTAGAGGTCAACTATGGAATCAACATCCTTAGCTTCGCTACGCATTAACTCTCTAATAAATAGTTCAATAAAGTCATATACTCTATACCAATCAGCTGAAATTATAATTTCTTTTATTGCGCTCAAGCAATATTCTCTTCTATAATTCTCAAAATGCTTTATGAGAAAGTGACACCATATTCTAACTAACATTTGTTCGAATTTGCCGTAGCCTATTTGACGCTCTACAATGGAGATATATTGAAAAGTAAAATTCCATAATGCGGTTCTTAACCCATCGTCCATTGACTCGGTTTGCATCTCTTTTATTGGTTCAATACCCATTCTTTGAGAAAAACTTAATTTATTATCAGACATCCCAACCTATCCCCTTCAACTGCTCTCGCACTTCATCCTCAAGCTGTCTTCCTTCAACAAAAAGCTCTGAAAGCTCGGAAGTTAGACTCTCCATCTTCTCCTCAAATGGGATGCCGTCATCTTCTTCCTCAGGTAAACCTACATAACGCCCTGGTGTGAGGATGTAGTCGTTTTTCTTTATTTCGTCGAGAGTAGCCGACTTGCAGAAGCCCGCTTCGTCCTCATAGCCGTCGTTATTCTGCCAGCCTTCGACGGTTGCTGCTATCTTCTGGATATCTTCTGATGTAAGCTCACGAAGCTTGCGTGAGACCATAGAGCCCATATTACGGGCATCGATAAACAGAACCTCACCGCTCCGATTTTTCTCACGTGAGATAAACCAAAGGCAGACGGGTATTTGCGTTGTGTAGAATAGCTGTGAGGGCATAGCTACAATGCACTCGACAAGGTCAGCTTCAAGGATCTTTTGTCTGATGTCACCTTCACCCGATGCTTGCGAGGATAGCGAGCCATTCGCCAACACGAGCCCAAGTTTGCCGCGAGGGGAGAGGTGGTGTATCATGTGCTGCATCCAAGCGTAGTTTGCGTTAGAGGCAGGAGGCAAGCCGTACTTCCATCGTGGGTCATGCTCTACCGAGGACTGAGCCCAGTCCATGTTAAACGGTGGATTGGCAAGCACATAGTCAGCCTTGAGCGTCTTGTGCTGGTCGTTAGTGAAAGAGTCTGCGTTATATTGACCGAGATTAGCCTCGATACCACGGATAGCAAGATTCATACTGCACATCTTCCACGTCGTCGGATTGCTCTCCTGTCCGTAAACGGAGATGTTTTGAATATTGCCCTGATGTGCTTCGATGAACTTTGCAGACTGAACGAACATACCGCCACTACCACAAGCGGGGTCATACACACGCCCTTCATATGGACGCATAACTTCAACCAGAGTACGAACCACACAAGCAGGGGTGTAGAACTCACCGCCTCGTCTGCCTTCAGCCTCAGCGAACATAGTCAAGCAGTACTCGTAAACTCTGCCGAGTATGTCCTGCTCATCCTTGCCGTGTAGCTTTAGGTTGGAGAATAAATCGATAACTTCGCCGAGCCGTCGTTTGTCAAGCTCAGGACGTGCATAGTTCTTGGGGAGCACGTTTTTTAGCCTTGAATTCTGCTTTTCGATTGCACTCATGGCATCGTCAACAATTTTCCCTATCTCAGGAGTATGTGCGCTGTCCTGAATAGCCTGCCAGCGCGCTTCTTTCGGTACAAAGAAAATACCGTTCATGAGGTATTCATCCTCGTCCTCTTCAAAGCCTTCACCTTCAACGACAAGCTCAGCATATCTATCATCAAATTTGTCTGAAATATACTTCAAGAATATGAGACCGAGAACAACGTGCTTATATTCACTAGCGTCCATGTTGCCTCGCAGCTTGTCAGCTGCTGCCCATAATTCTTTCTCAAAGTTCATTGTATTCTCTGCCATATTCTCTTCCCTTATATAAAAATTTACATTAAAAGCATTATATCATATAAGGTAAATATATTAAATGAACGCAACAAAAAAAGCCACCGACGTAATGCCGATGGCTATTGAGAACGAGTGCTTTATATTTATGCAATTAAAGTGATTAATTTAGTCGGAATTATTATTTCCTAATAAGCCTTTTATATCTGAAACTCAAGGCAATTATGCGACCTTCATTATTGACTGTGATTGCCTTAAGATTGTTCTTATCAATCTGACCGCTTACTATCTTTTTACCGTATGAGTAAACCTTGCTTAAGTCACTTGTGTAATATTCCCAAAGTGAATCATTCTTATATTGATTAATAGTAGTTTCCTGCTCATCTTTGTGCAATATTGCACAGTGGTTAATTCGTATACCCTTAGGTAGGTCTAAGTATAGCCTGACAGTTTTAGTTTTACCACTCTGCAAATATGGGGTAGTGGCAGCCTTAGAATTGATGCTGTTAATTGAAGCGGGAGTATTAATCATCGTTAACCTCCTCAATGGATACAAGGTTATAACCTTCAACTGGTAAAATATAATATCGCTCAGATAAATTAAACCAGTTAAAGCAAGTTGGTAAAATTAGGTCTTTGGGATATACCTTTAGTAAAACAATACTATTGCATCTAAAAAGCCAATGTAAAACTCCAAGCTTAAAATCATCCCAGCCATTTATTGCAACTACTTCGCCTTTTGTCCTATGTCCTAGAGAAAGACAGCTACAAGTGCCGAAATACTCCACAATATCGCCTTTTTTAAAATTTGCCAAAATTCCTCCTAAAATAAATTATACCTCTGCTAGTAGCAGGGGTAGTCTAAGTGTGTTTATAACACTGTTAATGCTGTTCAATATATAAAACCGAAGTTGCGACTAGACTAAAGATTCTCCATGCCTCACATCTCCATATGGCGATTTGAGTTATTTGTGATACTTGTGAAAGCAAGTCGTTTACTTACGATGAAAAAAGGTGTTTATCCAACAGCTTAAGCACTATCGGAGGAAAGATGACATCACCCTCATTATGAGAGATTAATTCTAATTACACATATAGAGTGCACAATCTATATGGTTATAATTTTAATGACTTGCGAACTCACTTTGTTCATTCGTCGTCATATAAAAATTCCTCCCTACGGGAGGTCGGTCTTTTAAACGGTTTCTTTTTATAACAATGTCATAGGGGCGGGGGTTAAACGGTTAAACGGTTAAACGGTAGTAACGGTCAAACAGTTCCACGATTATCCGATTGTAAGGAGCTTCGGAACTCATTATATTCGTTCCTCAGCTCAACTACGTTGACGTTTTTTGTCACAATAGATAAGCCGAGTACTTAAATCGTCCCTCATATATATAGGACACTGTTGATACTTCTGTGATTAATATAACAGTAGAACCGTACATATAGGCTTATTCAAATTAACTTATATACCTTTTTACAGTAAACACCACAGTTAACCTCATATTTATGCAGGCAAGCGGATATTTAACCACATGGGATACGACAGTATTTGGCTGTATATACGACGTCTATTATATAGCTACGTTGTAGACGGTAGCAGACGGTAACGAACGGAGGGTTAACCTTAAGATATAGTTTATCAGTACATTTGTGAGCAATGATACACAGATATTTAAAAGGGTATAGGGGGGTGTGCACTCGTGTATTGAAACGTGGGGGCGAGAGACAAGTGGCGTGAACATACATAATATCAATAAAATGTCGTAACACTCCACAAAAGGAGCACTCTGTACTTATTATTGTACCAAAAAAAGGACTCATGTCACTATTACCGTGATATACACTCCCTGACCGTGCACCCCACCCCCCCTACCTTTAAATCGCTGAACCACCTAGCCACGAGGGGCGAGCAAAATATCGCAGACTATTTTTGACTTTTTTAAATTTTATGCAACGGGCTGACTACTAACGGCACATATAGCAGTAGAGGACGAAAACTCCTCAATACTATATGGAGAATTGTATAAAATGAATAATAAAGAATATTGTCAATTTGCATACGTTATATCGAAGGATATTAGAGGATACATTGAAACGCATCGAGAAGAGTATGAGGCATGGCTTGAATCACAAATAGAAGGTGCTAGTTGCATCAAACAAGATTCATTTATGTAATTAATACAAAATAGAGGTAATTCGCTATGCTATAATATTTTTATTGTAATTTAGTGTAAATAAAAAATTAAAAATAGAATATGGAGACTTTTAAAAATGAAAAAACAAGAGACAATTAACGTAGTAATATATGCACGCTATAGTTCACACAATCAAACTGAGCAATCTATCGAAGGACAGCTCAAGACGTGCTATGAGTATGTTGAACGTAATGGATATACAGTAGTTAAGGAGTATATTGACCGTGCGATTAGTGGTAAAACGGATAATCGTCCTGAGTTTCAAAAAATGATAGAGGATAGCACAAGGAAGCGCTATAAATATATAATTGTATATCAGTTGGACAGATTCGCTCGTAATAGATATGATAGTGCCATTTATAAAGCTAAGCTTAAAAAGAATGGAGTGCGTGTGCTTTCTGCTAGAGAGAATATAACTGACGATGCAAGTGGCATATTGATAGAGTCTCTTCTCGAGGGAATGGCAGAATACGCTTCAGTTGAACTAGGTCAAAAAATAAAAAGAGGAATGGACTTAAATGCTGATAAGTGTTTGAGTACTGGAGGAAATGTCGCTTTAGGTTTTTATGTTGACGCGACAAAACATTTTCAAATCGATAATGAAACAGCACCGATAGTTGTAAAGATTTTTGAAATGTATGCAAACGGTGACAAAATGGCTGATATACAGCATTATCTTAATTCCCAACAAATTAAGACATCGCGAGGAAATCAATATAATAAAAACTCGATTGCAAGAATTCTTAAAAACAAACGATATAAGGGAGTTTATACGTATAATGGTACGGAAACAAAAGATGGTATTCCTCGAATTGTTACAGATGAATTATTTGAGCAGGTTCAGATTATTATGGGAAAAAACCGAAGAGCTCCAGCGAGAGCTAAAGCTAAAGTTGATTATATTCTATCAACAAAGCTAGCGTGTGGAAACTGTGGGTCAACAATAACTGGAGTTACAGGTACAAGTAAGAACAAGAATTCATATCACTATTATCAGTGCAGTGGCAAACGTAGGAAAGAAGGATGTCGCAAGAGAAATGTGAATAAGGAACATATCGAAAATCGCGTAATTTCTGAGACCAAGAAATTGCTTACTAATAAAAAGATAGATGAGATAGCTAAACAGGTTATTGCACTTTGCGAGAAAGAAAGAGATACATCAAATTTAAGAAGGTTAGAAAAACTGTTAAAAGAGAATGAAAATGCTAATGAAAATCTTATGAAAGCCTTGGAACTTGGTCAGGTTACAGAGGAAATTATTGAGCGTATAAGCAAGAAGAAGGAAGAACGGGGAGAGCTTGAAAGACAAATTACAAAAGAAAAGATGGAGCAACCTTCATTGTCTTTACTAGAGGTTAAGTTCTTTCTGAGTAAATTTAAAAATGGCAACATAAATGATATAAAGTACAGAAAATCATTGGCAGATACTTTTGTAAGAAAAATATATCTTTATGATGACAAAATGACCATTCTCTACAATGTAAAAGATAGTCAATCAGTTGTCCATTTTGGCGATGTGTGTTCGCCTAAGGACTGTTTGGTGGAGAACGGAAATTAAAACTCGAGAACATCTAAATATTACTGATAAATAAAGATAAGCTTCGGAACTAAAGATTTTTAAGTGCCATTAAAAATCGGAACGTAAAGGAGCAAAACAAATGGAAAACACTCAAATCATTGCTATCGCCAATCAAAAAGGCGGAGTAGGAAAGACTACAACTACAGTCAACTTAGGAACAAGCTTAGTAAGACAAGGAAAACGTGTATTGATAGTTGACCTTGATCCACAGGCTAATACAACAATGTGTATGGGATATCAGAACCCTGATGAACTGCCTGTTACAATAGCCAATGTCTTCTCGGAGTTTATAGAAGATAATATCACATTAAAGAAAGAAGATATCATTTTAGAAGCAGAAGGATGTGACCTAATACCATCATCAATTGAACTATCAGGTATAGAGCCATCTCTGGTTAATGCGTTAAGCAGAGAGAAACTTCTTAAATACTTTCTTTATCAATTTCAAAATGATTATGATTATATATTGATAGATTGCATGCCTTCATTAGGTATGCTTACTATTAATGCACTAGTCGCTGCAACAAGCGTCCTTATTCCTGTACAAGCACATTACTTGTCAGCTAAAGGCTTGGAATTGCTGATAAGAACAATATCAAGAATCAAGAAGCACATTAATCCAGACCTTGCTTTCAAAGGCATACTCATGACAATGCATAATGAAAGATTCAAGTTTAGTAAGGCTATATTTAAAAGTCTTGAAGATGCATACGGCGGAAACATTAAGATTTTCGAGAACAAAATACCTCAGTCAGTAAGAGCGGTTGAACATACTGCTCTAGGGAAAAGTCTTTATCTTTATGACCCTGAATGTAAAGTATCACTTGCCTATGAAGCATTTACAAAGGAGGTATTAGAAGATGACGCAGTTTAAACCAGGACTTAAATCCTTTGAAGAAATGTTTAAGGCAACAGAGGAAAGAGAACGAGAAGCAAGAGAAGCATTAACTGATAAAGGTGTAACAAAACTCCCCGTAGCAAAGCTTAAGCCTTTTGATAAGCATCCTTTCAAAAAGTATGACAATGAAAAGATGATGAGTTTAGCAGAAAGTATTAAAGAACAGGGAGTAATAGTACCTATATTAGTGAGACCATATGAGCATGATAGATATGAGTATGAAATAATTGCAGGTCACAATAGAGTACAAGCAGCAAGAATAGCCGGACTGGATGAGATCCCATGTAATGTACGTGAGCTTAGTAATGAAACTGCTACTATACTTATGATTGACTCGAATCTCCAACAACGTGAGGGGATATTCCCTAGTGAAAAAGCTTATGCATATAAAATGAAATTAGAGGCTATCAAAGCACAAGGAAAACGTAGCGATTTAACTTCCACGCAAGTTGCGCGGAAGTCAGAAACAGCAGATGTTATTGGGGAAAACTCTAATGAAAGTGGAGATACAGTAAGAAGGTATATTCGTTTAACAAATTTGAGCGACAAGTTTCTTGATAAAGTTGATGAAAAGAAGCTTGCATTCATACCAGCAGTTGAAATATCTTATTTGAAGAAGAAGGAACAAGATAATCTGTATGATATTTTAAATAGGGAAGAAAACTTCAGTGTACCTTTAAAACAAGCAACTATGCTTAAAGGAATTAGCCAAAACGGCGAACTGACCTATGAGAAAATAGATAAGATAATAACTCAGAAAATGAAACAACCGTCTAAAGTTATAAAGCTGTCATACAAGAAGATAAAAGATTACTTTCCAAGTAGTGCATCTCCAAAGGAAGTAGAGGATGTGGTTGTGAAAGCACTTAAGGCATGGTTTGAGAATGAAAACATTCAAGAAGAATTAGAATATTAAAAACACTTGCTAATTGCAAATAGGCTGACTTTACCTTTGTCAGTCTATTTATTTTGTTTATTCTATTATATAGTTTGTTATAAAATCACATTTAGTTGAGAATACAAATGTAGCTTCTTTTTGTAAACAGATGTCATTCACCAATATTTCATGGTAAATTATCACTTTTTATCCTATAATATGGGGGGGTATTTATTTAGGAGAAATATATGGCAATCGAATCAGCGGCATGTCCAAATTGTGGAGCATCTTTGCAAGTAGATGATAGACTTGAAAAAGGTATTTGTGAGCACTGTGATAGTTTAATTATTATTGATGATGCTATCCAAAAATTTAAAATCGATGTAACTGGTAAAGTCGAAATGGTTGGCATAGGGTCTGCTGAAAATGATATTACCTATGGGAACGAGTGCATTATAGCAGAAGATTGGAAAAGAGCTTATGATGCTTATATCAAAGCAATATGCAAACAAGTAAATAATCATGAGGCTTGGCTTGGTTGCTTAAAAGTATATACGAAGAATTTAACAGAAATTAATGAAAACCAAATTGAAGTCAAAGGCATATATGGAATAATATCTGTTGTTAAAAACAGTATAAAATACGCCCCAAGTAGTCTGAAAAACTCAATTTCAGATATGATACTCTCATTTATAAAAAGTATAGAAGAAAAAGAAAACCAAGTATACTATGCAAAACTTCAAGAAATTGAATACAAACTTAAGAATAATAAAAAGAAAACATGGATTCCTATCACTGTCGCTATTTTATCTATCATACTAGGAGCTATATTAATTGTTGAAGGCAGTACAGGCTTTGGGATTCCACTTTTGATTATAAGTATAGCTGCTATGTTTAATGCTGCAAAAGCTAAAACTGATAAAGAAGAACTCCAAGAAACTTCTCTTAAAAGAAATGATAGGTTATTGGATTTATTAAACTATATGAGAAATACAGTGAATGATATAAATGACAAATAAATTTTTTGGGGGACATAATATGAAGAAAACAATTGCATTGATTCTACTCATTTGTATATTTTTCTCAAGTTGCAGTAGGGCAGAGCTTATAGTATCGCTCGAAGATAAAGTGTCTTTGCTTAATCAGAAGGTAGAAGCATTGACTTCAGCAAATTTAGATTTATCTGAACAAGTAAATGATTATAAAGCTATGCCAACAATTACACCTATACCAACACTATCTCCAACGCCAGAACCTACACCAGAACCAACTCCTGTTCCAGAACCTGATGATCAGATTGCAGGCATTATATTACTCTTTGAAAAAACAGGATTGCCTGTTGAAGATATTGTATATTATGATGAAATAACAGATCCTAATGGTCAACTGGGAAGGCCAAATTGTTATGTTGGAAAGGCGAACTTTAATCATCCAGATTGTGATGAAGACATACCTTGTACAATAGAGATATTCACTAATCAAAAAGATTTAGATGATAGAGAAGCGTATATACTAAGTGTATTTGACACATATCCGCTGGTAAGGCAGTACATGTACAGTGAAGGATTTGCACTTTTAAGACTTCCTTATGATGTATTACCATCACAGGCTAGTGAGTATGAAAAGATATTTAAAGAGTATTGGAAATAGCAGTAAGAGAGAATTAAATGAGCAGCCTAAATAAAAAGAATAAGCCTTATTATATCTGAGGAAGAATTTAATAGATACTTACTATATGAAAAATTGAAGGTAAACCGGATAATAGAAAAGAACACACGGATAATTAAAATATTCTAGTAGTGAATTTAGGTGCATCAATTATTTGCGGTGTTGTTGCTGCTTTGTTTTTAGGACAAGGAGATAAATCATGAAGAAAATAAGAGTTGAAATTATATTAGTTTTGCTTGGGATAATCTGTCTTATGACAGCGGGAGTAATGTTTTATAAGGATTCAAGTACAATTTCGTCGATAGCTTTAGAGACACAAAATGTTCCTTCAAATGAAACGACTAGTACACCGGAGATTACATCATCGCCAACTGATACACCTTCAATAGAACCAACAATTAAGCCTACTGAGAAGCCTACCGAGGAACCAACTAAAGAGCCCACAGCAACACCAGAACCAACTCCTTCTCATACAACGTACAAAGAAGGATCATATAAAATAGGAACAGATATGCCTGAAGGTGAGTATAAGCTATTTGCAAAAAGCACTCTGCTTGGTTTTTCATATTTTGAAGTAACAAAAGATAGTTCAGGTGAGCTTAGTAGTATAATTTCAAATGATAATTTTTATAATTTCACATACATTACTGTATATGAAGGCCAATACTTGAATTTCAGTGACGCTATTGCAATCCCATCAGACGAAGCTCCTGTTTATGAAATAGTTGATGGTAAATACATCTCAGGCATGTATAAAGTTGGAGTAGATATTCCAGCTGGAGAATATAAAGTAATATCTGATTCTGATTCATATGGATATTTTGAGCGTAATTCTAATTCAGAGCACTCTTTATATAGGATAATTGCAAATGACAATTTTGAAAATAATAAATATGTAACCATCAATGAAGGGGAATATTTTACTTTATCTAACGCATATATCAATGTAGAATAATCTCATTTTAGCTATATTTAATGGATTGATCTACAACTCTCAAATAGTATAATTTATACTATATATGTATTCTTATGATATACTTGAGAAAATGTATTGAGAGGATATTATATGAAACCAATAGGAATTGCTAGAAGAGTTGACCAGTTAGGAAGAGTTGTTCTACCAAAGGAACTAAGAGATTCACATGGTCTAGAAAAAGGTGAGCTAATAGAAATGTATGTTGAGGACAACGTGATAATCATGAAAAAGTACTATCCTGAATGCTTCTTTTGTGAAAGCACAAAGGATGTTGAAGAATATAAAGATAAGCTGATATGTAAAGAATGCTTAGGCAACCTAAAAGAGCTTTAGGTCATATATAAAAATAAATATCAAATAATAAGAAAGAAGCGCAAAGTTGTGCTTCTTTCTTTGTGCCCAAGAAAGGAAACAAACATGAAACTCATAACAGGATTTTACCGACCAATAGGAAGTATAAAGGAGGCAGCAAGCGTGTATCCGGAAGGTGACTGCTGTTATGGATGCCCATACAGATGCTGCCCGAACAGACCGGATAATGCTTTTAGAGAAAGAAGACCAGGAAACTGTATATGGAGCATATATCTTAGAATAAGCAGAAAGGGGAATGTTTAATGGCAGGAAGAAGATTTTATGAAACCAAAGAGATACTCGAAGATACATTAAAGCAGATAAATAAAGACAGAGATGAATGGTGTGAATTTTTAACCTTCTCATCCAAACATTATAAATTCAACCTTGAAGACAAACTCTTGATATATGCCCAGCGTCCGGAAGCAACTGCTGTTACTGATATGTACTCTTGGAACAACTACTTAGGAAGAAGAATAAAAAGAGGAACAAGAAGTATAGCTGTTTTTGATCTGAATAGCGAAACAGGCCTTAAGTACCTGTTTGATGTAGAAGATACATACGGCGCGCAATTACCATCACATTGGCAACTGGAAGAATGGCATGAAAACAAGCTCACAGAAACATTTCTTGATAATCTTCAAAAAGAATCGCCTTCAAATTTGAATACTATAAATCTACGCAATATTATTGATATTAAGGTCCGTGAAGACTGTGAGAAGTATTTATCCGGTATCCATGACGAAACAGAAGGCTCATATCTAGAGGAACTGGACAAACATAATCTAGAAATACGATTCGTAAGTTCAGTTATAGACTCAGTAAGTCATATGGTAAATGAAAGAACCGGACTTGATACTGGCGGTCAGTATAACAAAGAAATGGCGTTTTCGGCAATATGGGAGTTCAACACTACTCCGCTTAAACTAAGACTGTATAACACAATACATGAAATATCAAAAGATATACTGCTTACCATAGAACGTTCAGTCAAAACACAGAACAAACAACAACTTATCAACGAAAGGGGAAATATAAATGAGCATAACCTACAGCGAGAAGAACGGTATAATGTATCCAAACATCAAACTAACAGGAAAGAACAAAGCACAGATAGGCAAGTACGGCAGGATGGCAATGAACTACCTGAAAGAAGTCAAACCGCACAGACTGTTGGAGATGAAAATAAACGGGACATTGAACCAAACATTCAGCCAAGTGAACAAGGAAGCGAACAGGATGATGAGAACACTACAGAAACAACTGCTGGAGAAGAATCCGATACCGAATCCGAACGACTACATGGAATCGGTACAGCATCGGAATATGATACAGATGCAGGCGGAGGAGATAGTACTCAAAGAACTGGTATACCAAGTGAGATAGAAGAAATAAATAAAGATGAAGGAGCAGAAACCACTGCTCCTTTTTTAATACCCAGAAAAGAAATCTATGACGATAATGCAGATTACGCAGAGCAGGATATAGAAAGAACACTGCTTAAAGGAAGCGGTTTTGAAAACGGTAAACAAAGAATAGCAGATTTCTTCTCGGAAGAGCACACAGCAAAAGAAAAGCAGGACTTCTTAAAACAAGAGTATGGTATAGGTGGATGGTCTGATACTTTCTTTGGGAACAGATCCGGCACAACTTGGCATAGTGCAAAAGGTATAGACATTATGGTTTTCGGTGAAGACAAACCAAGAATAAAACTTACCTGGGCACAGACTGCAAAGAGAATAGAAACTCTGATTAACAATGGAAGGTACTTCGAAAAACTAAGCAGGTATGATAAACCACCCATAAAACCGCAAAGCAATCAAGAACAACTCTCACTGCTTGGTATGAGTACAACAGAGGAAAACAAACCAGAGGCTCAAAGCTTTAAAGAAGACATTGAAGAACCAATCATACCAGTAGAAATACAAGATGAAACAATTGATGAAACAGAAGCCATAGTAGAAGCACCTATACAGGAAGAGCTGCTGCCGGATAAGAGCGAGTACTTTGATGTTTTTATTGGAATACTAAAGCAGGGAAACATAACCCAAACAGGTAAAGAGCATATCTATGAACTTGTAAACACCCATAAAGATAATGATAACCTTATCCATGAACTTCAGGATATGTACGGTATATTCTATAGCGAGATAGTATGGAACGACAGTACCATCAGATGGCATATCTTCGAAAATGGTATAGATATCTTCTGGAATGGGTTCAGAAGTAATCCAATAAACTATTCATGGAATGAAGTGGCCGAAAGTATAAGAGACCTTGTTGACACCAATTCATACTTCACTGATGAAGAACTAAACATCTTTACTGAAAAGAAACCAGAAATAATTGAAGCTGTTAAAGATGTAAAAAGAATAGATTTCAGTATTGAAGATGATGAACTGGGACACGGCACTCCAAAAGAAAAGTATAGATGGAATGTTGAAGCAATAAAGCTACTTAAAAGCATTGAAAGCGAAGATAAATTGGCAGATGAATCTGAGCAGTTGTTACTGTCAAAATACGTCGGTTGGGGTGGATTGCCTAATGTGTTTGATAAGAGTAAAAATGATTGGACAAGCGAGTATCTTGAACTAAAGGAACTTCTTAATGATGAGGAGTATGAAAATGCAAGGGCATCCACTCTTAACGCACATTATACTTCTCCTGTAATAATAAAGAGCATGTATGAAGCGCTTGAGCGATTCGGCTTTACAAAAGGTAATATTTTGGAGCCTGCAATGGGAACCGGTAATTTCTTTGGTTGTATGCCTGGTAGTATGAAAAGCGGCAGCAACCTTTCCGGTGTTGAACTAGACAGTATCTCAGGACGCATTGCGCAACAGCTGTATCAGAATGCCGATATTAGAGTAACCGGGTTTGAAAGTTCAGGACTGCCTGATAACTGCTACGATGTCGTAATAGGTAATGTGCCATTCGGGAATTATAAGGTAAACGACAGTAAGTATGATAAGCATAACTTTTTGATACATGATTACTTTATAGCCAAATCAATAGACATGGTAAGACCTAATGGTATTGTAGCTGTAATCACATCCAAAGGAACAATGGATAAAACGAACAGCTCATTCCGTGAGTATATAGCAAAACGAGCGGAGCTGGTAGGAGCAGTTAGGCTTCCTAATAACGCATTCAAGCAGAACGCTGGCACAGAAGTAACGTCAGATATATTATTCTTCCAGAAACGTGACAGGATGATAGATATCATACCTGAGTGGACAGGTATAGGACAAACATCAAGCGGTGTTCCGATTAACCAGTACTATATAGATAATCCTGAAATGATATTGGGTGAAATGGTATACAAGACTGGGATGTATGGTCAGGAAACGGCATGTATTCCAATTGAAGGAGAAGTGCTTTCTAATCAGCTGAATAGAGCAATCCTAAACCTGACAGCAGACATATCACCTAGCATGGATGAAAGCCTGGAACTTGAAGAAGACTTAATCACAATACCAGCCAGCCTTGATGTTAAGAACTATAGCTTCACACTAGTAAATGATGATGTATATTACCGTGAAAACTCTTTGATGATAAAGCAGGATTTATCAGACACACACGATAAACGAATTAAAGACATGATAGCACTCCGCACAGCTGTAAGGGATACTATACGAGTACAGACTGATTATGGCAGTGATTCGGAGTTTGAGGAATCAAGACAGAACCTGAACGAAGTTTATGACAGCTTCATAAAGTCACATGGGAATATAAACAGCAGAGCAGTTGAGCTTGTATGTGCACAGGATGCTGACTTTCCATTGCTTGCATCTCTTGAAGTAATAGACGATGAAGGTAATATCAAAAAAGCTGATATGTTCTTTAAAAGAACCATTAAGCCATATATAAATATAGACCATGCTGATACAGCAGCTGAAGCATTAACAATATCACTCAATGAAAAAGGCAGAGTTGATATTAAGTACATGTCATCTCTTACCAAACAAACACCTGAAAGAGTGATTGATGATTTAAAGGGAGTAATATTCAGGAATCCAATCACATTTGATAGTGACAGTCCCTTTGAAAACTATGAAACAGCTGATGAGTACTTAAGCGGTAATGTAAGGGATAAGCTTAAGATAGCCAAAGAGTATGCTAAAGATGATTCGGAATATAATCTGAATGTAGGTATGCTTGAAAACGTTCAGCCTGAGGACTTGGAAGCAGGTGATATTGAGGTTAGGCTTGCAGCTACATGGATACCGGGTAATGACATAACAGAGTTTATGATAGAAACACTGGAACCGCCGTACTATGCAAGATACAATCTAGAAGCGGAATATAGTATAGAGCTGAACAGATGGAAGATACATAACAAGCATCAGGCAAAACATTCATTTGAAGCAAAAGAAGTATACGGTACCAGCAGGATGGACGCATATACAATAATAGAGAACACATTGAATATGCGAAAACTCACAATCAATGATTATGATTCAGATGGAAAGGCTGTATATAATCATAAAGAAACAATAGCGGTAAGAGAAAAACAGCGAACGCTTATGAACATGTTTAAAGAATGGATATTCAACGAGCCTGAAAGAAGAAACAGGCTCGTTTCTTTTTACAACAATACATTTAATAACATAAGACTCAGAGAATATGACGGAGAACACCTAACATTCCCTGGAATGAATCCGGAGATAAGTTTAAGAGAGCACCAAAAGAACGCTGTGGCACGCATATTGTATGGTGGTAATACGCTTCTTGCTCATGAAGTGGGAGCAGGAAAGACATTTGTTATGTGCAGTGCAGGAATGGAGCTTAAAAGACTGGGACTTGCCAATAAGATTCTCTATGTAGTACCCAATCATCTGGTAGAACAGATGGGTAATGAAATGATGAGACTGTATCCTTCAGCTAATCTGTTACTTGCTACTAAGAAAGACTTCCAGAAGAAGAAAAGACAGAGGTTTGTAAGTAAGATTGCAACAGGTGAGTATGACGGAATAATCATGGGACACTCATCATTTGAAAGGATAGGCATATCACCTGAGAGAATGCAAAGGATAATAGATGATGAGATAAACTCTATTATCTCTACACTAAACAGTACAGATGATAGGGACTGGACAGTAAAACGCTTAGAAACTAAAAAAAGACAACTGGAAGCACAGTATGAGAAATTGCTTAATACACCAAGGGATAATCAGATATACTTTGAAAGCCTTGGTATAGACACATTGATGATTGATGAAGCACATGCATATAAGAATGCATTCATATCAACCAAGATGAATAATGTAGCTGGTGTGCCAACATCCGCAGCTAAGAAATCATCAGACCTGTTCGCTAAGATACAATACATAAATGAGATTGAAGGCAGAACAGTGTTTGCGACAGGCACTCCGATATCAAACTCACTAGTGGAACTTTATACAATGCAGAGATACCTGCAGCTGGACACATTAAAGGAATATGGCTTCTATGGTTTTGATGACTGGGTATCGACATTCGGAGAGACTATAACATCACTGGAACTTAGGCCTGACGGTAACGGATTCAGACAGCGTGAGCGATTATCAAGGTTCTACAATCTTCCTGAGCTTATGAATTTATTTAAACAGATAGCAGATATTCAGACCAATGAAAGCCTGAACCTTCCCAGACCTGATCTTAAGTCAGGCAAGCAGCAGGTAATAACGGTAAAAGCATCTGAAGAACTTAAAGAAG
This sequence comes from Christensenellaceae bacterium, assembly GCA_963677605.2. Classification (GTDB taxonomy): domain Bacteria; phylum Bacillota; class Clostridia; order Christensenellales; family UMGS416; genus JAGLOK01. Next base: position 458,985 of record CAXXDX010000007.1, read on the forward strand.
AAATCATAAAGCTGGGAGAACGTGCTGATGCATGCAGGGCAGGTATGGTTGATCCTACTGAAGACAACTTCTTAAAGATTACAACCGAAGGCAGGATGCTTGCTACTGATATGAGGCTTGTAGATGAATCGTTCTATGATAATCCTTCAAGTAAGCTTAATGTAATGATAGAAAACGTATACTCCATATGGGATGAAACCAGTGAAGACAGACTAACACAAATGATATTCTGTGATATGGGCACACCAACAGGAACAAGCTTTAACCTATATCAGGATATGAAAGATAAGTTATTGGATCAGGGTGTACCTGAAGAAGAGATAGCTTTCATTCATGACGCGAAATCTGACAAGCAGAAGGATGACCTGTTCAGAGCTGTCAGAAATGGTGATGTCCGGATACTTATTGGTTCGACTCAAAAGATGGGAACCGGTACCAATTGCCAGAGAAAGATGATAGCATTACATGAGCTTGATGTGCCTTGGCGACCGGATCAGATAACACAGAGAGAAGGCAGGATATTAAGACAGGGCAATGAGAATCCTGAAGTATCAATATTCAGATATGTAACCGAAGGCTCGTTTGATGCGTACAGCTGGCAATTGATAGAAGCCAAGCATAAGTTCTTTGCACAGATAATGACTAATAAGGTGGTGACAAGAACAGCTGATAATATTGATGAAGCTGCACTCTCTTATGCAGAGATCAAAGCACTTGCTACAGGCAACCCAATGATTAAAGAGAAAATGGAGGTCGATTTAGAAGTGAGTAGACTGACTATCTTGAGACAGCAGTACAATTCCAGGAGGTATAAGCTGCAGGACAATATATCACTTCATCTGCCTAAACTGATAGCAGATGGTGAAGAGCGGATAGAGAACATCCAGAAAGACATTGAAAGGAGGAACCATACAAAGGATGAGGAGTTTTCAATAACGCTTAAAGATAAGATCTTTGACAAGAGAGTTGAAGCAGGTGAGTTTCTTTCAGCATTAGTAAAAGCCATTAAACCATCCCATGATTCTATACATATTGGAGAATATAAAGGCTTCGAGCTTTTGATATCAAGAACACTTCTGTTTGATGAAACTAACATGATACTCAGAGGCAACTGTGATCATAAGTTTGAGATGGGTGACAAAGGATTAGGTAATATAACGAGACTAGAGAACATGATGAGTGGATTGGATAGCAGGCTCAATGTAGCCTTTGAAAAGCTGGAGACAGCAAAAAGTAATCTTAAAAGCAGCAAAGTGGAATATGCAAAACCTTTCACACAAGAGCAGAGACTTAAAAGCTACCAGGAAAGGCAGGTGGAGTTGGATAAGTTATTGGGGTTTGAGGGAAAAAGTGAAGAGTATTTCAATAACGAAGATAATCAATATGATATGGAGCAAGAAATTGTTATATAATACAAATATTACAACGGAGGGAAAATATGCAGCAAGTAAAAGCACTATTAGTAGGCGTGAGTGAATATGAAGTCGCTGAACCCTTAGGATTTTGCAAAAATGATGTTCAGCTCTTATGTAATGCCTTACAAAAAGGATTAAATATAGACTCCGAGAGCATATACAAGTGCGGTGAGAATGGGAGAGTAAATATTGCAGATTTTGAAAAAGGCGTAGAAATCATAGCATCAAATATCAACAAGGATGATATATTTATATTTTATTTTTCTGGACACGGAAGCGATGATGAAAGACATAGTTTATTGTTGAGTAATGGAGAAATCAGCACCCAGAAAACAATAGAAGAGCTAAGCAAAATAGAGTGCAAACATAAAATTATTTTATTAGATGCTTGTTATTCAGGTAACTTTAAAGTTAATCCAATTGAGGATATAGATTTAGAAGAATCATTACATATGTTTATTGACCATGGATATGCAGTATTCGCTTCAAGTAGTGCAATTGAGAAGTCTTATTCATCAGATTCGGAGTTTAGTGTTTTCACTTCATTTCTTTGCGAAGCTATTTTAAATAAGTTTATTATAAGAAACGGAAGAAAATCATTAGAAGATATATACCGGGTCTTATTAAAATATTTGGAAGTGTGGAATATTAGAAATGAAGATTTACAGCAACATCCAATATTCAAAACGAGCATGATAGGCACTATTTGGTTCGTTGTAAATGATTATCAGCCATACATACCGGAGAAAGTAATTTATGAGGATGAAAATTGTATCATTCATGATGTTAAGCCAATTCATACTGGGACAGCAAAAAGGTATAGTGTCGCCTGTATACTTAAAGAAATCTGTACGATTGATGAGTTATCAATAATAACCGAAATTGTAACTTCATTTTTAAAGGATGTGGAGGTCTTTGAAAACGAAATATCAGAAAGAGGCCATAGAGGCAAACCTGCAAATTTAATTAGCATTTATTATGGATTAGATTTATTTGATATGGAACATAATAATTATATGTATTATTCAACTTGGGTAGACGATACCATGGATAAAAATCACTGGTATAAAATATATGGTAAAAATGACTTTATAAAAAAAGACATTCATTATAGGATTAACCCAAACTATGGTTTTATTAAGGGTATTATTGAAGAAAACACAGTCGATGGTAAGGAAATATTTAAAAAAACTGACTTATTAATTCGAAGAATGATAATTTTAGCTGAAAAGTATATAAGTGCTTACAATGAGTTTGTACAGGAGGAAATACCAGAAGAAGAGTTATTTAAAAAACTTGAACCATATATTAAAGAAATAGATGGTTTGTATTTTGAAAGCACAGAATTTCCTGTTGCTACAATTGAATATAAAAAGTGGTCTGATAAAGCTGAAACACTAATAGCCAGTATTCATAACTTAATTTATGCCTATAAAAAAGATACAATATATGATACTGTTGAAAAAAGAGAAGGTTACATTAATGTTTATATAAAGCTTTACCAAAAAGATTTAGAAACATTTAAACAAGAATCTCAATTAATATTACAAAAAGATTTATGAACTTTTTCAAGGAGGAAAAATGTCAAAGCAGTTCACACAGCAAAAATACGAACAAGCAAAACGAACAAGCTTGATACAGTACCTTATATCAAAAGGAGAGCATTTCAAAAAGGAAGGACACAGATATAGACATAAAGAACATAATAGCTTAATCATAAGTGAGGATAACAAATGGTTCTGGAACTCACGAAATCTTTATGGTAATACTTCAATCAGTTATCTGACGCTTGTTGAAAAAATGTCACTTCCTGATGCGGTATATGAACTATTAGGAGCTGGAACAGAATATAAACCAATAAAACAAAACATTGATAAGGCTGCTGAGAAAAAGCAGCCTTTTACTTTACCAGAAAAGAATGACAACTATAGTAGAACATTTGCTTATCTTAATAAAACCAGAGGCATAGATTCAGTTATCATATCAGAAATGATGAAGCAGAAAAGAATATATGAAAGCAAACAATATCATAACTGTGTATTCATCGGATACAATGAAGTAGATGTTCCAAAACATGCATCAATGTGGGGAACATTCCAGGTGGAAGGAAAGAAACGATTTAAGGGCGAAGTGGAAGGCTCTGATAAATCATGCGGATTCGTTATGCCGGGAAAAAGCAAGAAAGTATATGTATTCGAAAGCCCAATTGATGCAATGAGTCATGCAACAATCCTTAAGATGGAGCAACGTGACTGGAGGCAGGATTACAGACTTTCGCTCTGTTGCACATGGGATGGTGCGTTGGAGCAGTTCTTGAAATCACATGATATTAATGAAATTGTGCTGTGCCTCGATAATGATGCTGCAGGCAATACGGCAAGTGATAAGTATATATCAAAGTATTCCGACATGGGATACCAAGTATCAAGAGAAGCTCCAATATTTAATGATTACAATGAAGAACTTATGGAGTGCCTTGAAGCAATAGAGGAGTTTGAAGAAATGGAGGTAGGCAGATGAAACGAAAAAGAATAGTACTAATAATCGTTGTGCTCCTGCTCATTGCAGGAGTATTTTTAATACTCAAGCCAGTATTAGAAAATAAAAGGAACACACTAAAGCAAGAAGAAATTATGACGGCTATTGAAGGAGGTGAAACATTAATTGATATTGAGATAGAAAAGGATGAAACTGAGCAGGATTATTATCCATTAGATTCAGACAATGCAGTTATTACACCGCCACCTTCAGAATCGCCTCCTACAGAAGAAACTAAATCTCAGGTTAATGGATTAGGAATAATAGAGATAGAAAGCATTGATTTGAAATTGCCAATTGTTGAAGGAGTGGAATCAGGTAAACTTGAAGTAGCAACAGGTCATCTTCCTGAGTCTGTGGATATTAGCCAAGAAGGCAATTGTATTATAGTCGGTCATAGGAATTATACATATGGAGAGATGTTCAATAGACTGGATGAACTAAACGCAGGAGATATTATCAAGATAACTACAGTAGATAATACAATATATAATTACAAGATCTATGCAACAACTGTAGTCGAGCCTGGATCTGACAAGTTGTTTGAATGCGACGATGGACAGTATAAATTAACACTTCTTACATGCACACCGGTTAGGAAGGCAACACACAGGTTATTGATACTGGCGGAGCTGATAGATTGATTTGTTTTCCTGTATTTAAAGCCGAAAGCGCCAGCGAAGGAACGTTGTGCAAGATAAGGTGTCATACAATGACACCGGAAACAGCTAGACAGCACAGCTGTCTACTAGAATAAAGGGTGTATGACAAACATAAATACTGTCATACAATTGACATACGGAGGTTTTATGGCGAAAGAACAGGTAAGACTGAACGTAAGAGTAACAAAAGATATGTATAATTCAATAAATGCCTTTGCAATAAGCAAGGGTATTTCTATTAGTGAAGCTTCAAGACAACTTTTATCTAAATCATTGACTTTGGAAAAGACTAAAGAGGATATGGACTTCATACGCTCCAATATAAGAGCGGAATTAGAGATATATCTCAGACCGCAGGTAGAGCGAATAGTTAAGTGTGTAATAAAAGGCGGGATAACATCATCTGCCGGCTATTACCTTACAGCAAAAGTATTAGCCTCCTTTGTACCGCCGCACTTAATAACTGAGTATGAAAGTGCATTGATAGAAAGCAAGAAACTCGGTGTTGCTCATATGAAGGTAAAGGATAATAAGGTGGAAGAGTTCATGGAAGAAAGCAGAGAGAAACTGGATAATAAGATATAGCTTCGTTTTTGTTTTACTATCATAATGGAATATATTATAATATAGACAGAATTCAAAAGGAGCTAACAGTGATACTATCTCTGGACAAAATTAAAAAAGAAGCGGGCAGTATAGCATCTAAGTATAATGTTAAGGCTATAAGCCTTTTCGGTTCATATGCAGAGGGTACTGCAAGTGATGATTCAGATATTGATTTAATGGTGGAGTTTGATAAAAAGGCTGTGTCATTGTTTGTACTGAGCGGAATCAAGTTTGATCTGGAAGAAAAGCTCCAGAAACCTGTGGATGTTATCCATGCGCCTCTTCCTAAAAAATCAATGATAAAAGCAGATAAGGTTATTAATATATATGGATAAAAAGACCAAGATAATATTAAAGAAAATGATATCTGAAGTTGATATCATTTTTAGTATGATTGATAGAATGAGTAAAAGTCAGTTTATGAAGGACGAAAAAACTCAAAGAGCAGTAGCAATGACATTAATCAATATAGGTGAACTGGTAAAGATATTACCGCTAGAGTTCAGAAAAGAGTATAGCGAAGTCCCATGGAGGGAAGCTGCCGGACTCAGAGATGTAGTAGCTCATAAGTATCAAACTATAAGAATGGAAGATGTATGGACTACAATATCTGATGATATACCTGTATTCTATAACCACTTAAATAAAATAATAAATCAGTAAACATTAAAACATAACAAGATAAATCAAAGTCCAGCAATGGGCTTTTTTCTTTGGAGGTGATTTCATAGTATACAATCAACTCTATCTTCCACCATCAAAAGCAGGGCTTGGCAAGTATTTAGGTAACTACATTACTTACATAGCAAAGAATAGCAAATCAAGAGTTGTAAAGAATCGAGGTATGAACCATGGACTGTTCGGATGCATAGACGGTAAACATCTGCCGGTTAATATCAAGGACTTAAATAAAACTATAAAGTATGTAACTGATAAATCACAGAAAGACAGATGTATTATGTATCATGGTTTTCTATCATTATCAGCTGAAGAAGCATTATCACAAGGATATAAGTATAGAAGTAAGTGGAAGGAATTGCTTGGCAGTAAGATGAACGATGTAGCTAAAGCTAATAATATCAAAAGAGAAAACCTTGAATGGATAGCAGCTTTCCATATGAAGAAAGACCAAAGCCATTGTCATTTAATCTTCTGGGATAAGAATCAGGAGATAAAGGATCCGTTTATTCCAAAGAAGATATTTGATAAAAAGATGGAATGGGTAAGAGGGCAGTTCGCTAAAGAGATATTCCATGATGAGTTCAAAGAACTATATAACATAAAGGATGAAGCGTTAAAAGATTTTAAATCTGAACTTCATCCTTTTTTTAATGACTTTAAAACTATAGTAACTGATATGGATGAAAAAGAACTAAAAAGACTTAAAAGCAAGCTGTCGGCAATAACACCTGATTATACTGACGAAGTTATGATAGATCCGCTGCTTTCTAATGACCAGATAAGAACAGTAACGAAAGAAGTAATGAGAATAAAGGATATCGTTCCGAGCAAAGGTTCACTGAAGTTTGAGTATATGCCAGAGGATGTTAAAGAAGAACTGAAAAAGGCAGCAGTTAATATAATACTAACCAGTAAAGCGTGTCATTCAAACTTCACTAAGTATATTGATGCAGCTGAAGAGTTAAGAAAGATATATGCTGATAATCCGGAAAGCATAAAGGAAGCAAGAGACTATGCAGAAGAGGTAATTCTTAAGAGTGTTAGTAATAAGATATTAAAGGCAGTAAAACAGATACTGGATTTCGAGAATAATGCTGAAGAAAGCGAGAACTATCAAAGGCAAGTATCTGAAGATCTTGTAATGAGTATCGCGCTAATGCTCAGTCGAGGTACTAATAGCAATAGTGACAAACTAGAGCGACTTAAGGGCAGTGAACTGAGCAAACAGGCAAAGATTGAGCTTGCTAAAAAGTTAGAGAACAGTTCACTTAACTGGGGACAATATGAAAGGTAAGGTGGTTATCTGAAAAAGAAGTTAATAGTGTTTGCTGTACTTATACCTTTTGAAGTAATAGTAAGTATGTATATAACAATAACAGTATGGAGCAGTATTACACAGCATAGAATTATAAAAGAAATGTATAATCCAAGAAACTGTATAGAAGCAATAGTAAATAACAAAGCAATGCAGTTACTTTTTTTATGCTTCTTTTTATTATTGGTACTTTGTGTACTTGTATTAATTTTTAATAGCTCAAACAAAGCATATGAAACTGAGCTTAGGAAGATTACTGACAAAATTTCAACACCAATCCAGGCAGGACAGAAACAACATGGTTCTGCACAATGGATGAAAGATAAGGAAGCTGATAAATACTTCAATACATATCTATTGAAACAAGAAGATCTACTGAAGAATACTTTACCTGATATAGGTGGAACTGTTATAGGTATGAAGAAGAAAAGCAAGACCAAAGAGAAACTCTATTACATAGGTGATGATGTGCATACACTCTGCATAGGCTCCACCAGAAGCGGAAAGAGTAGGAATGTAGTATTGCCTACTATAGGGTATATGGGCTTATCAGGTGAAAGCATGATAATAAGTGATCCGAAAGGGGAACTGTACCAATACACATATCCGTTTCTTGAAAGTTTAGGTTATGAAGTAATAACAATTGATTTTAAAAATCCATTAAAGAGCAGCAGATATAACTTCCTGCAGAATGTAATAGATGCAGTTAATGAAGATAATATACCAAAAGCAATTGACTGTGCATGGGATATAACAAGTGCACTTGTAGGTAAATCAAAAGGTGAGAGGATATGGAATGATGGTGAAGCTTCGGTTATTGCCAGCAGCATATTAAGTGTTGTATATGATAACAGAACAAGACCTGAATATCAGAACCTTACCAACGTATATCACTTCATAGCTAATATGTGTCATTTAAATGAAAAGGTTATGCCTCTAAACAGATACATGAAAACATTGAATGATAAACATCCGGCAAAAGCATTGATAGGTATATCTGATGTAGCTCCATCACGGACAAGAGGTTCGTTTTTCACATCAGCGCTTACAACACTCAGGCTGTTTACTAATCCATATATCTACGCAATGACAAGTGCAAGTGATTTCAAACTGAAATACACTGGAACGAAGAAGAGAGCTATATTTATGATACTGCCTGATGAAAAGAGTACTTACTATTCATTGGCTAGTCTTTTTGTATCACAGCAGTATGAGTTGCTAGTTAATGCTGCAGATAGTAGAGGAGGAGGATTAGAACGAAGAGTAAACTTCATCCTTGATGAGTTTGGTAACTTTACTGAAATACCATCGTTTGCAAATAAGCTGACAGTTGGGGCAGGAAGGGGAATACGATTTAATCTTTTTGTACAGTCACTGACACAGATAGGAGAAAAGTACGGAAGGGAGAATGCTTCAACTATAAAAGGCAACTGCGCAATATGGATATATCTATGTGCTGATGATAATCAAACACTGGATGAGATAAGCAAACGTCTTGGTAACTACACAGTGGCTTCAAGTTCAAAAAGCATGTCATATGGTAAACATTCATCAGGCAGTTCATCAACAAGTATAAATCTTACATGCAGGGCACTGCTTACACCTGATGAAATAAGAATGATAGACAGGCCATACAGTTTAATTACATCGAGGAATAATCCGGTTATTATCAAGGCACCTGATTTATCAAAGTATATGTTCAACAGGTTATTTGGATTAGGAGACAAAGCACACAACAATAGAGTAAGGGCAGAACAAGAAGAACAACGGACTGAAAGAAGCAAAGAACAATGTGATATAAAGTTGTGGGGTATATGGAATAAGTTCAATAGCTCATCAAACTATTATCACGAACGAAAAGCAGGATATGTGACTGCGGATATTGAATAAACTTTGGAGGAATTATGATAAAGAAAATTATATGTAAAGCAACAAAGATAATGACAGCAGTAAGCACCTTTATAGTGACAGTATTTATTAGAACAACAGCATTTGCGACAGACTTCGGAAACTCAAAGTTGGCAACCGGTACAGAAGCATTAATAAATGATGTAACAAAATGGCTTATGGTTATATCGCCGATAGCTACGGTACTATTTGTTGTATATTTCCTTATTCGTAAATCAGCTGCTGACGAGATGGACGCGAAGAAATGGAATAATAGGATTGTGGTTGCGCTGGTGTGCTGTGTGGGCGCTGTATTGGCGAGTGCTATTGTTAATTTGTTGGTGGGGTATTATAAATGATATAAATTACCAGAGATAGCTTTATATTGATGGGAATTAGTGGTATCATATTCTTTGTTATGAATTGTACTTTTTGTTCTGAAAATGCATGGAGGATAAATTATGATAGAGTCAAATAAAAATGATATTATGTTTAGCTTTTTGGAACTAACAATATCAGATTTTAGCTTCACAGTTTTCCGCAGAGCTTACAATCGAAACAATCACAGTAAAGCATTATATAGGTACAGTCTACCTACTGATAATACAAAGATAGATAGGGATATATACGCAATATCTTTTAATGAAATGGAGAATGGAACAGAATTTCTTTGTAACTCTCATTATAATTATAATCTTACAAAAAAATGGTTAATGGAGAATTTAATTAACAAAGTTAAAAACTCATTTCAGGATGATAAATATATTATTGATGACCATTTTATTCCAAGAATTTTATTTATTATATCATCACATAAAGAAGGCGATTGTGTCGTATCAATGGAACCATATTATCTGGAAACAACAAGAAGTTTTGGGTTTTTGCTAGATTACAAATTTCAAGCAAACCGTGGCTTTGAGAAAACTAAAGAAGCAAAGATATTAAGTTTGTCATTAATGCAAAATGGTATGAAAAATAAAAACTTTTATTCAGACAAACTAAAATATATTGAAGCATTCATTAATAATTATATCAAAATTATATTCCCTGTTCAGGAAGATGAATTTTCTTTTAATGTTACTTCAAAATTAACTAACCTTAAATTAAACCTACTAAATGAAAAAACATATATTTTCAAAAATGGGCAAAGCATGGTTCAATTTCAAGGGCTTCAAGAATATAAACCTATTAAGGAAGTAGGTCGTATACCGTTATTCGTTTTTATTTTTGAAAAAAGCAAGGTTAATACAGCTAGACAATTAGTAAAAGCACTCAGAGGACAATTATATAATACTTTTAGTGGTATGGAAAAAATGTTTGGTGTAGAGTTATCAAATAGTAATATCAAGTCAATAGAAGTTGAAAATTACTCAAAAGAAAATTTAGGAAAAATTAAGACATCTCTTGAAAGTATTGTGGCAGAAAATTTTGAAAAAGAAATAGTAGGAATATTTACAGGAATTGCAAAGGATTTTGATACAAACAATGATTATTCACCTTACTATACTGTGAAGAAAATGTTTTTGCAATATGGATACGCGGTTCAAGCTGTAACTATGGAACAAGCTATAAAGAAAGATGGTTTCAAATGGTCAGTTTCTGGGATGGCGCTACAAATATTTGCGAAAATGGGAGGTCATCCATGGAAGGTAAAACCTCAAAATGAAAACTGCTTAATTTTTGGAATATCAAGTGCCCATATAAAAGATAATGATGGAAATATTGTTAAATACTTTGCGTATTCATTATGTTTTGATTCGAGTGGAATATATAAGAGACTTGATGTGCTTGGGCAATCTAATGACGAACAATCATATATAGAACAATTATCTAATCAGATAAAAACAAAAATTCGCGAAAATATAGATGATACAATAGATAAATGTGTTATTCATGTGCCATTTAAAATTAAAAGAAGTGAAATGTCATGCATTAAAGAAAGTGTTGATTTAATTAAAAAGACCCATCAAAAGATTGAGTTCTCTGTTATTAAAATCAATGTTAATAATAAGTTTTTTGGGTATTCGCATTATAATAGTCATATACCATTAGCGGGTAGTTATATAGCATTAGGGAAGAAAGAATTTTTAGTTTGGTTTGAGGGTCTGCAACAAGGAAGTACGCAAGTAATATCTGCACAAAACATTTCCAATCCTGTACATATTAAATTCTTATATGGTCGTGACTTTAATGACAAAGAAATTAAAGCATATCTTCAAGATATTATAAATCTTTCTGGAGCAAATTGGAGAGGATTTAATGCAAAACACGAACCAGTATCCACATTATATCCTCAATTAATTGCGAGGTTTGCAGGCAAATTTAGTCAGTATGATTTTGATTTAGAGATAGGCGAGAAAGCTTTAGATAAAGCATGGTTTCTATAGGAGGGATTTTTTATGAGTGTAGGTGAAAGAGCTATAATATTTTTGCTGGGTGCAGGTTGTAGTTATGATGCAACAGTTCCTATGTCAAAGGGAATGGTTATAAATTTAGAAAGTTTGTTAGAAACATCTCATAAAGACACCTTGTTTCCTTTATATAACTATGTTAAATATACAATAGAATATGGTAATAACTTATCAGGGAAAAAACAAGTGTTTAATATTGAGTCACTTTTGGTTATTTTGCATTTATTATTTGAGAATAAGAAAAACTATCTTTATCCTTTTATTAATGGATATTCTAAGGACTTATTTGAGTATGCTGGTGCAAGTTTTGAACATATATCAGAGTTAATAAAATTAATCGAAAGAGAATTGCCGGGTTGGGTTACTTTGGATTCTTATAATAAAGCTTCATATTATAGTAATTTCGAAAAATTTCAGAAAGAATTAAATTTTGCAATTAGAGTATTTTCACTTAATTATGATTTGTGCCTAGAAGAAAACGTGAGTTGTAAAGTTGAAACAGGTTTTTACGAAAATAATCCATGGGATGGCAATAGATTTATCCAAACAGAAGATGATGAAGAAACTGCTATTTACTTATATAAGTTACATGGATCAATAGACTGGGAAAGAAAAAATGACCAGTTAAGGAAATCTGCACAACATGGAATAAAACCAGATATAATCTTTGGTACAGATATCAAGCTTCAAGCAATAGATCCATACTTATTCTATCTTTATGAATTTAGACGATATGCTCTAGAATCTGAAATAATAATTTCAATAGGATATAGCTTTGGTGATAATCATATAAATGATCTTATAAGACAAGCTTTAAGTTCTGGAAGTAGTAAAAAAATAATTAGTGTTGCACCAGTTCGCGATAAAAAAGAAGAGGTTGCTAGGATTAAAGAATGTTTAAATCATGGTCGAGAAGAGAATATATTAGTTGAGAACAAGACAGCAAAAGAATTTCTAAGAGATATACTTACAGTTGAATATGTTGGAAGCAAGTTGCAACAGATGGAATTACCTTTTTAGAATAAAAAATTATTGTTTTTATCGCGAATAGGAGTCTTCATTGATTTATTATTAAATTAACAAAAGGAGGAACCGTTGGCAATAGTAATAACCATACTCATAAGTGCAATACTGTCCGCAGCATTGCCTTTTTTAGATGATATTTTAACCAGTATAGTACCCATAGCATTGCATGCGGAAAACTACATGACTATGGCAACGGGAACTAACTGGTTTTATAACGTATACGACATATTCTTTTCGTTCGGGATATCGGTGATTATACTGAAGTTTCTGAAAAAGGGATTTGATACATATATCGGATGGACAGACGGGGATGCAGATGCAGACCCGTTTTTAATTTTAACCAACTTTATAAGAGCCCTAGCAATAGCGGTGTGCTTCCCCACATTATATAAACTTCTGGCTGATGTGGTGACAGAGCTTACTGACCAGCTACTGGTTGCAATAGGTGCAGGAACATCAATGGACTTCGGAGCTCTGGTTACAGGAATAACAACAGCAGGTATATTTACAGGGATAGTATCGCTCATATTCTTTATCCTGTTCTTCATACTGTATATTCAATTTCTAACCCGAGGTATGGAGATATTGATATTAAGAATAGGAGTACCGTTTGCCTGTGTAGGTCTTATAGACAGTGATAAAGGAGTGTTCGGACCATTTCTGAAGAAGTTCTTCCAGTCAACAATAGCAGTTGTTATTCAGATATCAATGTGTAAACTTGGTGTTGGTATGATGCTAAACGGAAAGATATTCTGGGCAATAGCATGTATGTCACTGGCACTTAAAGCACCGAGATTCCTATCCGAATTTATACTAATGACAGGCAGTGGCGGAGGAGGAATGATGAACAAGATATATTACACATCAAGGATATACAGTATGGCAAAGGCTGTGATAAAGAAATAGGAGAAATATATGCAAATGATAGATGAAGTATCAAAGGTAGTAGTCTGGCTCATAAGAGCAGGTGCCGCCTGTAGATTATGTTACTGCCTTTTTAGAATGATATCGGCAGATGATGACCTAGCAATGTATAAAAGAAGAGCAAAGAACACATTAGTCTTTTATATCATAGCCGAGTGTGTCTGGATGATAAAAGACATGGTAATGAAATACTATGCATAAGGAGAAAATATGGAAGGAAATAAACTATATATACCCAATAATGTGAAAACAAAGTCCGAGATATTTGAAGGTTTCGGAAAACATGAAATAATACAAACTCTTATATCAACTACAGCTATCATATCGATAGCTTTTTTGATATTCGCAGTTAATCACAATACAACATTCCTGATTGTATTTATACTAACCGGAATAGCAGGAAGTGTTATGTGTACAACAAAGGATAAAAATAACCAGTCTGTGTATGACCAGCTGAAGAACATGGTCAACTTCGAGAGAACACAACAGAAGTATGAGTATAAGTATATGAAGGAGTGGGGCGATGTTTAAATGGTTCAAAAAGTTCAGAAAGAAGAAAGCAGATAAAAAGACAGTCACAGCCAATGACTTTATAAACATAAAAGATATAAAGGGCAGTATGCTGTATACAATAGATGGTTACATATTCTCATATATAAGACTACAGCCAATTAGTATTGACTTGATATCACCTAAAGAAAAACGTGTCCTTATAAACACACTTACTGCAGAGCTATCAAGTGAAACTAAGCCATTTACTTTCTTTGCAATATCTCAGGTAGTGGATATGAGTAAGCTTAAGAATAGCCTGTATGATGTGCTGAACACAACATCAAATAATATCAGAAGAAGACTCATAAACGATGAGATAAAGAAGATAGCGAACTTTGCACTATCAGGTGAAATTATAGAAAGACAGTTCTTTGTTATCGTGTGGGAGAAACTACATGAAGACAGTGAGATGATAATAAAACGAAGAGCAACGGAACTGGCATATAAATTTCAGAGCTGCGGAGTAAGTGCTGAAGTATTGAACCAGAACATGATATATCACCTCGTGAAACTGTTTGCACATCCGCAAAGCGGTCATCTTGATGCGGATGACCATGACTTCAATGCAGCAATACCAATTATTAAAGGAGTAATATGAGAAAATCAAAACAGAATCAAAATACAAGAAATCCGGCACTGCTTAATATAGTAACACCAATGGGTATGGAGTTTAAAAGAACAAGCCTTAATATAGGGGAGTTTATAGGAAAGATATTAGGAGTTACTAAGTATCCACCTATAGTAGAAACGGGATGGCTAGCTAAAGTATCAAACACACCCGGTACAGTTATATCTCAAACATTCATGCCAGCGGATAATACATTGCTGGTAGAAAGTATATCAAAGAACATAATGCAGAACAGAAGCATAGCCCAGTCAACTCGTGATCCGCTTACTCAGAAAAGAGCAGAACGTGGTATTGAAGATGGAGAGCATATACTGACACAGATAGACCAGAATGGAGAAACGGTAGGGTATATGACAAACCTGGTTATGCCGATAGATAATGATGAGAAAAGATTCGAGAAACTATGCAGAAGAGTAGAAGGATTATACTCTTCTATAAGGTGTAAGATAAGACCATTACCAAATCTTCAGAAAGAGGCATTTAAGATGTTATCTCCTTATCATGTACCACAGCAGAAGATAATAGATATAACACAAAGGATAGTACCTCTATCTACTTTCATAGGAGGATTCCCGTTTGCAAGCAGTGGATACAATGACGGTGATGGGACATGGTTTGCAATGGATGCTCATGGTGGTATGGTAGTACTTGACTTATGGAAAAGGGAAGGTGACAGAACAAACTCGAATATTGTAATCCTTGGTCATTCGGGTCAGGGCAAGTCAACAGCTATTAAAAACATCATACTATCTGAGTATATGATGGGTACTAAAGTCATCCTTTTAGATCCCGAGGCCGAGTACAAAGAACTCTGTCATAACCTTGGTGGGGACTGGATAAACTGTGCCGGTGGCGAAGGTGGAATGATAAATCCGCTGCAGGTAAAACCTGCACCAAGGGACGATGATGGAGAAACAGATAGATTATATACTGATGAAGGGAACGGTATGGGTGACTTAGCCCTTCATATGAAAACACTTGATATATTCTTTAATCTATACCTACCATCATTAACTGACATACAAAAAGCGCTATTAAAAGATACATTAATTCATATGTATGCAGATTACAATATTACTTGGGAAACTGATATAAATGACAGGAAACCGGAAGAGTTTCCAACATTCACTGATTTATATAATCTTCTTAAACAAAGAGCTGAAATATCAAAGAAAGAAGATTATGATGTGCTAATTGCCTTACTTAGCGATATTTCAGTAGGAAGCGATTCATTTCTATGGAATGGGATAACTACAATTAAGACAAACTCGAAGATAATATGCCTTGATACTCATGAACTACAGAATACAGAAGATAAGATAAAAAGAACACAATACTTCAATATCCTAAGCTGGGCATGGGAACAGATGAGCCGTGACAGAACAGAGAAAGTAAGACTTGTGGCTGATGAAGCATACCTAATGATTGATCCTAATGTACCACAGTCGCTTGTGTTCCTTCGCAATGTATCAAAACGTGCAAGGAAGTATGAGGCTGCAATATCAATAATATCCCATAGCCTTGTTGATTTCCTTGACCCATCAGTCAGAATGTACGGACAGCCACTTCTTGATATGCCTTCATACAAAGTGATAATGGGCTGCGATGGAAGAGACTTGGAAGATATCATATCACTTTATCATTTAACCGATTCAGAACAAGAGCTTGTATATTCTAAAAGACGCGGGCATGCACTATGTATGATAGGCTCAAAACGCTTGCATATATGGTTTCTTGTACCTGAGTATAAGATGAACTTGATAGGAAAAGGTGGGGGAAGATAAAAAAACGTGCTCAAAGTTGCATTCTTATTATTAATAACTCAGAATGAAGATAGAAACATAGAAGGAGATATATTATGAATAACTGGTTATTTAGATTATATGTTGTTTTTATCCTATTGGGAGCTATGATGGTAACTGCATGGAGTACATTCACACCTGTGATGATGCCTATGGGAGTTGGGATAATTGCTTTGAGTTCTTTCCTTATTATCTGGGAAGGTACGCCTAAAGGAAGAGTAAAAGGCATACGAAAGAAGTAAAATTAAATAGAACAATGATATTAGGAACATGTGTTCACATGTGCCTTTTTGTATATGGAGGCAGATATGGCAGTAGACCCAGCTACAGTAAAAGCAATTGTTACAGTAGCACAGAAGGTATTATCCGATAAAAAACTAAGACAAAAAATCCTAATAATCCTATCTATACCACTCTTTCTACTCCTTATTATACTCTCATCACCATATGCGATCTTATTTGGAACATTACAAGATGGGGATGTTGAAACATCAATAGTCGAAACAATGAATGAATTGTACAATGAATTACTGACTAATATCGAGCATGAAAAAAGCAGCGATGATGTCAATGAAGTAAATGTAATATATATGGGAAGTGAAGGTGAACAGATAAATAATTCAGGTCATGTGATTGCTTTGTTTTCTGTAGATAATAATATGATGGAAACTGAAGAGGCAACACAAGTGGCGGTTCTTACACAAGATAGAATGGAAGAGCTGGAATCGCTGTATTGGCAAATGAATTATATTGAAACAGAGATAATAGAGATACCATGGGAGTACGAGAACTATCCGCTTCCTATACTTTCTCCCACACCACAAATAACACCAAATCCACCGGACGATTATGAAACACCATCTCTGACACCCACACCTGAACCGTATAGGATAAAGAACATATATGTAACTTGCCTTTCGTATCAGGACATGTTACAAGAATTTGAGTTTAGTGATAATCAAATAAAAGTACTAAATGACATGATGAGCGGTGAATATGCCGCTCTTTTTTTATGTTCAGGAGGAAATACACAAACGTTTTCTAATGAACAGATAAACAACATATTAAGTAGCATACCCAGTGATACATATATGAGAGCATCAAATATACCGAATGTTGCACAAACACTAATAGGAAAAGTTACTTACTTCTGGGGAGGTAAGTATAACAATATTGGTATATGCCCTGAATGGGAAACGATGAAAGAAGTAACAAGTCCGGGAAGTACAACAACAGGAACATTAAGACCATACGGTCTGGATTGCAGCGGTTATGTAGCATGGGTATTCATAAACAGCGGAATATCAAAGGATATAGTTCATGACTATCTAGGCTCAAGCACATACAAACAATGGGAGTATTCTATGCCTGTGTTTAAAACTCAAATAGGTGATCTTGCATTTAAAGCAGTACCCGGTACAGGAATCAATCATGTAGGAGTAATAGTAGGTTTTGATAATGATGGAAAACCGCTTGTAGCACATTGCTCTTCAAGTATGAACGGTGTAGCGGTAACTAGCTTTTCACCTACATTCAGATACATAAGGAGACCGGTGATATTGATGGAAAAGGAAGGGGGATAAAATGAGTAAACAGAAACAGGTGGTGGAACTGCTGATATATCTTGTAGCACTCATTATTGGTATAGTACTTCTAATAAACGGATATCATAAAGATAAAAGTGTTATACCGGAAACACCGCAGTATACATTTGAACCAGGGGGGCAAACATAATGCTCCTTTTGTTTATGACATCAAATAAAAACAGGGGACTGCTGGATAAACCATGTCAGAATAACAATATCGGAATTCAACATATTACAGGTGAGTTTGAACTTAAGAAGTTTGTAGCACAGGATATGAGTAACCTAAACTGCTTTTCACATATTGCAATTGACTTGTCATGCCTTACAGATACTGATGATGGAATTATAAACACAGTGGTTGGCTTAAAGAGTATGTACGATATCCGGATAATAATAGTGGCAATTGGATACACTAATGATACGCCAATCTTAGGCAGACTATTTGCTGAAGGTATATATAACATTATAACGGCGGATAAAATAAAAGAACTGCATGAAGAAATGACATTATGTCTAAACTCAGGTATGGAGTATAAGGATGCAGTAAAGTTTCGCATAAATACTGAAACGAATACAAAACAGCCTAAAGTAATAGTACAGAAACAGAAGCTTAAACAAATAGTATCAGTTGGAGTGTGCGGAGCACTGCATAGAACAGGGACCACATCACAGGCTCTGTGTATAACAAACTTCCTTAATCAAAACGGATACTCTGCCTGCTATATAGAAGAAAATGATCATGGTCATGTGGAAACACTGGGTGAGTTCTATGACATCAAGAAGAAAAAGAACGGTTTAATCATTTATAGAGATACTGACATATACATCGAACCTGATATCAAGGAAGTACTTAAAGGTGGCTACGATTTCCTTGTATATGACCTTGGCATGTTTGAAGAAGCCGACACTAAGCAATATCTGCTTAAAGATATAAAAATAATATGTGCAGGATCAAAACCATGGGAAGCAGCATGCCTTAATGAAGTGTTTAAGAAAATAGACGGATGCGATGATGTTCATTTCATATTTAATTTCACACCAAAGGAAACGGAAAACGACATATGTAATCTTATGGGTAAGTATGGCGACCAGTCATACTTCTCAGATTATTCACCTGATATATTTGATTCTATTTCAAATCAGAAGATATACAGGCAGATATTTGAGGAATATATACATGAAGAAAAGCAGCAGACAAACACCTTCCAGAGCTTAGTCAGGAGGTTGGTAAATTGAGAAAGCAGAAGATAAAGTCCGGCTTCTATAAAAAGTACGAACAGGATAAAAAGAAGAAAGGAAATAAACAAGACAAGGACAATGTAATAGTAATAAAAGAAGATAATGAAACTGCTATTACTACAATATTTAGAGGCATAGGCAGTGTATTCCGAGTAATCGTGTATATACTGCTTTTTATATTATCCAGTATAGGACTTACGGCTATTGCAAATGAAGATATTAGGAGAAGGCTTATTGAAATACTTAATTTTTTGAGTTAAGCTAGAAGTAATATTACATAACTGCCCAAATCCCCCAAATCTTCTAATATACAAGAGGTGATACATGAATAAAGTTCTTTTAGAATACACATTTGAATTTGTTGACTATATAAATCCTTTATTAGATAGATTGGGTAATATTAAAGAGTACTTTCCGCAAACAAGTTACAATAATACAAAAGAACTTAATCTTAATAAATATGGTGAAGGATCGTTTTGTAAATTTAATATCCATCCTAAATGGAAATATGTTTCATGAGTTTACGCTTACTATATTAATGATGAATTAGTATACATTGGTCAATGTGCTGATTTCGGTAAAAGAATAAATGCTGGATATGGGAACATATCACCTAGGAACTGCTATGAAGGCGGACAGTCAACTAATTGTAAAATAAATAAAATGGTTTTTAATGCATCAAAAGCAGGAAAAACTATATCATTATATTTTCACAAAACACATAACTTTGACGAAGTGGAAAGAAAACTAATTGCAAAATATAAGCCGAGATACAATTCTTCACTTAAAGGTGATTCGCCTTGTATAGAAAAGAGAAGAAAGCGCTCTATAAAAGGGGCATCAAAATGTTGCGTTAGTGCAAGTGCCTTTGGTAAAAAAGTATGGGGGAAAAGTGAAGTTGCTGAATATATTTCAAGTATGATGAAGAATGAGAAAGAGAAAGGCAACAGTGAACTAATTATTGTTTCTGGTGAAATACACAAAGCATTAAAATTAAGTAATAGGATGCCCACAGTATGCAGTGCTATGCGATCATTGATTAGAGAAGATGATATTGTGTTACATACAACACCAAGCGGTAATAGTTCGACAATAAAGATTTTATATAAACTTTAGATTTAATTAAATTATAGAGATGTCAAGCACTTTGCTAAAAGCAGAGTGCTTTTTTGTTTAACCAGAAAGGAAAGATATGATAAAGAAGATACTGATATTTATATTAATGATTCTGATGTTATGCTCAACAGCATATGCGGATGATGAGCTGAAAACAATAACCAAAGAATATGAATTTACATCGACTACTCAGGATTATGACTACAAAGCGCCAAAAACAATTAAGGAAGAAAGCATAGAGTACATACTCCAGAACATCGAGTATGAAGTAGCGGAACAGAAACCTATATATGAAACGGTAAATGAAACGATATCTAAAGAACTGACACAAAGAGAACTGCTGAAGGAAAGCGATGCTGACTTTGAGCGATATGTATATGTAAACGAAGACGGATACATCGGAACCATCAAGCTCCAGGGAGTAACATTCGAAGAACAGACTGTAACAGGCAGAACAGCAAGCCATATAGTGTATTACAATTACGACTTCCAATCGGAAGAACCTAATCCGAAGGATGATATACAAACACTCTATCACGATGAGGAAACCGACTGCGATGTGCTTGTAACACTTCCGTTCACTGAGCTTAAAAAAACATCAAAAGGTGAGTGGGTAAATAACATTAACGCAGAATGTATGCATAGGTCAATTTATGATGATGTGTATCTTCTAAACGATGGAACAAAGCTCAACTATGATACAGAAAACCCAGCTTACAAAGATTATGAAACGGTACTCTTAAAACAGTTCGGGCTGTCACCTGATACGAGTAGGATAACAGGCAGCAGATGGATAGAAGCAAAAACTACGGAAGACGGAATAACAACAAGGCTTGCAGGCTATACAATTGAAAGACTGACATATAAGTATACAGCAGTATATTCAGGAAGCTTTGATATTCCGGATATGATACTTTATGACGCGACAGCATACTATGAAGGTACACTTTCAAAACAGTTGGTATCAGGAACAGAATATACAGTAAAAGCAATAGCTACTTATCAGGAAATACCGAAGCAAAGGAAAAACACAACAGCTGCAGTTGTAGCAGGCACAAGCTCAGGTGTAATTGCACTTTGCGGATTGATAGTATTTCTTAAAAAGAAGAAAAATCAAAAATAAACAAACTGAAAATAACAAAGAAGAACAAGACCGTGAGGTCTTTTTTAATTTAAGGAGAAAGATATGAACACAAGATACTACACAGAATCAGAAAAACGACAGAGGAAGAAACATATAATACTCGGATTGATTATTATCCTACTAATAATCGTTGCACTATTTCTAATAAGGGGATGCGAGCATGAAAGTATGGTAAACAAACCTACACATACTCCACAGTATCTTAATGATGATGGAGGCTCTGAATATGGTGAAGCTGAATCAACTGATAGGGACAAGATACTCGAAGAGCTGGAGAAACAGCAGCTTGTTGTAACCGATAAACTGAGTTCAAACATTACATTCCCTAATGGAGAGTCAGAAACAATAGGCGAATGGATAGTTGAAAATCCTAAGGAGAACACAGTCATTATGCAAGCACAGGTATATCTTGATGATGTGCTAATAGCTAAATCAACACCTATCT
Source organism: Christensenellaceae bacterium (assembly GCA_963677605.2). Classification (GTDB taxonomy): domain Bacteria; phylum Bacillota; class Clostridia; order Christensenellales; family UMGS416; genus JAGLOK01. Next base: position 480,962 of record CAXXDX010000007.1, read on the forward strand.
ATCCTAATCAGCATATAACTGGAATAGAACTTTTAAGTAATGTAGAAGCAGGAGAGTATGAAGTAACAGCATATCTTGACTACTACGACATAGAAACAAAAGAATTTATCAGTAAAGCAGGCTATAGAATACACTTAACTATTAATTAAGAAGTCATCCGGTAACACCGGTTTAAAATAAAATAATAATTTTTTGGAGGAACTAACTTATGAAAAACACAATCAAAAGAATACTTACACTGATGATGGCTATTATGGCCATCTTTGCTTTATCCGCTGTACCAGCTTTTGCGGACGATACGGTATCATCGGGTGATGGTGATGTAACTGCGACTGTACCTGTTGAAGGTACGATTAACGCGCTTACCATATCGGTAACGCATCCCGCATCACTTGCATACACTATCGATCCGAACACGGGTGAAAACGGTGACTTTATTGCACCTGATATCCCTATTACCAATAACACTAAAGTACCGGTAAACATTACTGTACAGAGCCTTGCTTCATCTGCAGGCGGTACACTTCAGTTTACTGATGTGGCAAGCGATGCTAAGGAATGGGCAAGCTTAAACCTTGCGGACTCTAAAACATATCTCGCATTAGGCGTAAAGGTAAAGGACGCTACAGGATGGAACGAGGGATATTATGCGGATACACATCAGGCAGTAAATGTTGATCCTACACTTTTCGGGTCACTTCCTGCAAACACTACAGGTACTATGACATTGGAAGCATACTTCGGATTAGCTTTTGATCAGTCGTATACTGCAATGCATAACCTAATCTTCATGTTTAACCTTGTTTAAACATAGATAACTAACCTAATGCATGGTCGAGACCTTGACCGGATGACTGCCGGCCATGCATATACTTTTTTAATGGAGGAATAAATGAAAAAAGTAATATCAGTACTACTAATGACAATCATAGTACTTTGCTCGAGCATATCTGCTAATGCACTGGAAGCAGGAAGTACTAAAGTAATATCAAACGGATATACAACATACCTTGTTGAAACAAACGGTTCAGTTAAAGCATGGGGAAAGAATATCTATGGTGAAGTAGGAAACGGAACAGTAGACAATCAACCCATTCCAGTTGATATAGGGCTTAGTAATATTAAGGAGATAATAACAAATACAGAAGGTAATGGCTTTGTGTTTGCATTAGACAATGAAGGGAAGGTTTATAGCTGGGGATATAACGGTTATGGACAACTGGGAGTGGGAACAACCCAGAATGTATTATCTCCTACGCTGATATCAGGATTACCTGAGATATCAAAGATAAGAGTTAATAACTATACTGTATATGCAATTACACCGGACGGTGATGTGTTTGCAGCAGGAAAGAATAACTATGGACAAGTAGGTAATGGTACGAAGGTTACTCAGACTACATTTACTAAAATCAATATATCGGGAATTAGGGATATTGTATGTATGGAAGATGTAGCGTATGCAATAACATATGATAAAAGAGCTTATGCTTGGGGTAAAGGCAGTGACTGGCAAATAGGCTGCGGTGAGTATCTGACAGCACAGACAACACCGAATGAGATAACTGCAATATCGGGAATAGAAGAGATAGTAACTAATGGAACAACTATATTTGCGATACTGGATGGTGGGCAGGAACTATACTCTTGGGGAGAGAACTCTTTTGGTGAGGCTGGTAATTATTCAGAAAAGAGTGCGACACCTCTTCGTGTGAATGTGATATCAAATCTTGATGAATCAATTAAAGAGGTAGTAATTAAGAATAAGACATCATTTGCTGTAATGGATGACGGCACGTTATATGGCTGGGGAGTAAACGGCAGTAATGAGCTTGGTGATGGCGGTACATTCAACGTAAGAACACCTAAAGTAATTCAAAACATACCAAATGTAAAACAGTTTATCTTTAATGGTTATACAGGATTAGTACTTGGAACAGATGGATGTGTGTATTCATGGGGAAAGAATGTGTTTGGTGAAGCCGGAACGGGTAATTCGTATAGAAAAAGCTATGCATCAAAGATTACTGTACTAGAAAATGATATAGAAAAAATTTATGATGGGTACAATTCAATGTATGCCATTGATTCTGATGGTAGAGCTTATGGCTGGGGGAAGAACAGTGACATGCAGATAGCAACCAGAGGTATTAGCTTATGTGCACCGACTGTAATACAGAGATTCGATAATGTACAAGGGATTGAAAAGTCAGGCAATCTAGTTTTGGCTTTTAATGATGAAAATATCATATATTCATGGGGAGATAATAGCTATGGTCAGGCGGGTGATGGTACGTTACTGGATGTATCTACTCCGTACGCTGTATATGATAGTGTGAGTAAAACTATAGAAGGAGCAGGTAATGTTGAAAGCACAGTTCCCGTTATAGGTACAATCAATGCTTTGGAAGTATCAGTGACTCACCCTTTAAATATATCATATGTGATTAATCCTAATATTGAAGAGAGCTTTGCGTGCTCTGATATTAGCATAACCAACAATTCAAAGGTTCCGGTAAAGATAACGATTGAATCATTTAGGTCAAGTGAAGACAGTATGTTTGAGGATGTAATGCCTTACAGTATGGATTGGAATACATTAAGCAGTGAAGATACCAAGCGGTATATAGCTCTTGGTATAGACTATACAGACGCTTTGGAATGGATCAACCTAGAAGCGAACTTCCCATTATATGCAGCTGAGATTGATAATAACTATCTTGGTGTGCTGTCAAGTGGAAGTATAGGAACACTCAGTCTTTCGTGCAATCATGGCCTCGCATTTGAAGGAAGCTTTGAAGCAGAACATGAACTTATATTTATAGTTTCGATATATTAAACACAAACAAATAAGTAACTTACATTAAGCCCTACTGGGCTTATTTTTTATGGAGGAAATATGACAAGATTTAAGAAGATATTATCTCTATTTTTGATATTGATATTTTCATTAACACTATTTAATGTATCAGCAATGGCTCTGCCGCCATCCAATCCGCATATAACAAGCGGATCGTCTGATGATGGAGGTAACTTTTTTGAGTATAAAGGTAGTAATGGCTGGTATGACTTAAAGACACCGCCTCATTGGGTGGTTGAAACCGGCGAAGTTGCATACTGCCTGGATCATGCAGCTGATAGTCCATATGGAACAGCATACAGTACATTTAATCCGAAATCTGTTTATTCCAACAGAACATATATAGGACTATGCGCAATCATAGAGCATAGTTTTCCATACAGAAACGCAGGGCTCACTGACCAGCAGATAAGGTATGCGACAGCCAATGCAATCCGTTCATGGCTTAAGGAGAGTGAAGGTATTGGCTATGATTTTATGCTGCCATCCAATAATGCAATAAGACGAAAGAGCGCAGCATCTCAAGGTGTATACAACTTTTACATACAGCTATTGGATAAAGCAAGGAACGGATATGTAATAGGACAGAGTATAATAATATCTCCTGATGTAATAGAGCTTGAACTTAAAGATGGAACTTTACAAGGCACAGTTACCATAGAGTATAGCGCATTAAATGGAAAATACACTATTGATGAATCAAAGCTATCTCCCGGTATGGCTGTTTCAGGGTATACAGGAAATTCTGGGGATGTGCTAACATTTTCAATTCCTATTGGACTTGTAGGTAAAACCATAACTCTTACAGATATATTGATTGGATATGATAACAGATGTGAAGCTAATATCATATGGCTTGATGATTCCGGAAGCAAACAGGCTGTAGCAGTACCTGTGGTTGATACTATGCGTAAGGTTGTGAAAAGTTCTATTACACTAAAGTCTAAACCGGCAAGACTAACAATAACCAAGATGGACAGTGTAACAGGGAATAAGCTTCAAGGAGCACGCTTTGGTATTTATGTTGACGATGTATTAATAGAAAAAATATCGACTGATGAAGATGGAGAAGCTACAAGCGGTAATCTGGTATTCCGTGATTATTATGTTAAAGAACTGTCTGCACCTGAAGGGTATATATTATCTGATGAAGTATATTCTTTTACTATAGATAATGTAGGGCAGCAGGAGTCGGTAGAGTTTAATAATGATCCACTCAAAGGCAAGGTGTCTATTTTAAAGATAGGGGAGAATAATGAACCTCTTCAAGGTGTTTCGTTTGGCATATATGATTCAAGCGATACTTTGATACAGGAAATCATAACCGATGAACAAGGTAATGCATTAAGTGATTACTTATATTATGGGCACTATTACTTAAAAGAACTGGAAGCGATTGAAGGGTATGTACTGGATTATGAATCTATACCTTTCAATATAGTTGAGGATGATGAAGTTGTGGAACTGGAGATTTCAAACTCATTAATCAGGGGACAGATAAGAATCAATGTACAGGATGAGGAAGCTAATCCGCTGGAAGGTGCTAGTTTCAATATTTATGACAGTAAAGATAATTTGATAGAAGGGATAGTAACTGATGAAGATGGCATTGCACTAAGCTCGAGTCTTATTTATGGGAAGCACTATTTCGAGCAGACAATCGCACCTGAAGGATACATAACAGACTCTTCTGATTATGAATTCACTATAGTGAATGATGGTGAAGTACTGGACTTTAATATTGTTAATAGAAGAATAACCGGAGCTGTTGAGGTGCGTGTAACTGACAGCGAGACAGGTGAAGCTCTGGAAGGTGTTGAGTTTGAGATATATGATGATTCAGATAATGTAGTTGGGACAATTACCACAGATGAAGGTGGATATTGTAAGGAGGGTGTTCTTGCATACGGAGATTATTATCTGAAGCAAGTATCAGTACCTGTAGGGTATGTTCAAGCAGAGATTGAGTATGCTTTTTCTATTGTAAATGATGGGGAAATTGTAAAGCTTGAGATCCCTATTGACTCTATAAAGGGTAAGATTGAGGTTCTTGTAATAGAGCCGATAGATAACAATCCTGTTGCTGGAGTAAAGCTTGGTATTTTTAATGAAACAGGAGAAGTACTTCAAGAGATATTAACTAATAGTGAAGGAAAGGCAATATCTTCTGAGCTGAGATATGGTGAATACTATATTAAGGAGATTTCTGTACCTACGGGATATATCATTGATGATTATATGACTGTTTTTGATATAAATGAGGGTGGTGAAACAATTAAAATCAAGGTTCGTATAACTCCGGTTTCGGGCAGTGTAAAGGTTCTATTTAAAGATAGTGATAATGGGAATGAGATATCAGATTCTTTTATATATTCTGATTGGAGTGGAAGGTTTTTTGAAGATTGGTTGAAGGAAAAAGGATTAGACAATATGGAAATAAACGGATACAGGTTTGTTGAAATCTCGAACGTAGAAGATAGAGTTATTAAAGATAATCAAGTTGTAATCATATCTTGGTATAAGAGCATAGAATCATCAGAGAAGAATGAAACATTATGGAACGGTGCGTATATACCTAAGACAGGACAAGCTCTTCCTAAGCTAGATTATTTTCTCGGAATACTTTGTTTTATATTTGCAGTATTAATATTAGGCGTGTCTAATTGTACTGTAGGAGGTAAACGCAAATGAGTATTCGTATGAAAGATAAAAGGGGATGGTTTTATTCCTATAATTATATCTTTAAATCAGGACTATCTAATCATGCAAAGCTCGTGTATGTGTATCTATGCAGATGTGCTAACAGAGAGCTTCGCAGTTTTCCTTCAAAACAAAATATTATGGACGCTTGTTCTATTGGAAGAACTACTGCTGGCAAGGCTATACGTGATTTAGAGGCGGCGCGGTTGCTTGTTCGTGAAGAGCGGTTTAGAGAAAATATGGGACAGAAAAGCAATGAGTATACTTTGTTTGACTATCCGTATGAAGCTGATGAATATTAGCATATAATCATGTTTCTAGCATTTAAAATTACTGATTCTTTATACACACTACCTGTGTATCTATTTACCCATGTCAAAATACGACACCCAGCCCTGTCATATTACGACAGCCAAGAAGTACTACCTATAATGAAGTACTAAAGCTAAGATAGGAAATATAAAATTAACAAAAGGAAAGTAAAGCGATTTTAGAGTTCGTAGGAATTTTTGCAATCCCAAACGATTCCATTCAGCTCTGGGTTATAAATCACCTTTGGATTATGAAAAACTGCTGTTTAACTCATGAGTCTATTCTTGGTGTATATAAAAATGGGGTTAGTCCTTTTTATAGGATATTTATTATTTTGTAAAAGATGAAGGTTGTTGTCCGATTGTTTTTTTAAACACTCTAGAAAAGTAATTGTAATCGGAAAAACCGGATTGTGTGCATGTATCCTGAAGGCTGACTCCTGAAGAAATTAGAGTAGCTGCAAAGTTACATTTTTGTTCGTTTATATGTTCAACCATTGTCTGGTTTGTATGCTTTTTAAAAAGTCTGCACATATAAGATTTTGAAAGGCCTAATGCTTTTGCCATAGTATCAAGTGATATCTTCTCTGTAATATGATTATTTATATATTTTAGTATGGAATGTATATATGACAGAGAAGTAATGTTAACTGTAGAAAAGTCTTGTGCAGAATATGAATCTATTCGGATAATTAGCGCAAGAAATTTGAAGAGGGAAGCCAGAGCTTCAAGCTTGCTTTCTTTATCTTCAGAGTTTAAAGAGTCTATTACTTCATCTAATAAACTTTGTGCTACTTTATTGTTTGGAATCTTTATACTTGCTAGAGGCCTTGGCATCTGAATCTGAGGGAAAGTTGCTAGCTGTGGGATTTTCTTTGTGTCAACCTGGATAATATAATGCTTAGTATTTTTAGCAAAGTCTAATCCTCTATGTGGCATACCCCATCCAACAATGCCAACATCTCCTGCTTCAAGTCTGTAGAAAGAACCATTTGTGTTTAAAGACAGTGAGCCTTCTTTAACATAGTAAATTTCAATAGCTTCATGCCAGTGAAAGGCACACCCTTTGTAGTCGGGACTGCTTTCCCTTAAAGAGAAAGAAATCGGAAGATTACGAGTTCCGATTTTAAGATTTTCATATTCTGGATTTAGTGTGTTTTTCATATAATAAATATTATAAGGTCAATATTGTGCTAGTATTGTAGCATTTTGTTCATTGATTTGTCAAAGAAGCAAGCATACCATATTTCATGGAGGAATATTATGAGAGTATTATTTATTGACATTGATACACTAAGGCCAGACCATATGAGCTGCTATGGATATCACAGAAAAACAACACCGAATATTGATGAAGTGTGCAAAAACGGCGTAAGATTTGATAGGTACTACACATCGGACGCACCTTGCCTTCCATCGAGAGCTTGTCTCATAAGTGGAATATTTGGCTTCAAAAACGGTGCTGTAGGTCATGGAGGAACTGCGGCAGACAGAAGGCTGTATGGGAAAGAGAGAGGATTTTCAGATCCGCTTGACAATAGTAACTTTCATAATATATTCAGAAAAGCCGGAATGTATACAGCTTCAATTAGCACATTTCCTGAGAGGCATTCGTCATGGTGGTTTAATGCTGGACTAAATGAAACTTATAATGTTGGTGGACGTGGTATAGAATCAGGTGAAAAAGTTTTACCGATAGCGTTGGACTGGCTCGAAAGAAAAGGTGTTCAGGACAATTGGTATCTTCATTTTCACCTTTGGGATCCACATACACCATACAGAGCACCGGCAGATTTTGGAGAGCCATTTAAAGACGAGCCTATTAAAGAATGGCTGACTGAAGATGTTCTAGAAAAGCACAAAAAGCATACAGGGCCGCATTCTATCATGGAAACCGGAATGTATAGCGAAGATTTGGGTGGTGATTATCCGCGTCAGCCGGGTAAATGTGAAGATATGGATACATTGAAAAAATTTCTTGATGGATATGATACTGGGATATTATATGCTGACAATCTAGTAGGACAGCTTTTTGATAAAATGAAAGAGCTTGGTATATTTGATGACACAGCAATAATAATAACATCAGACCATGGCGAGAATATGGGAGAACTGGGCATCTATGCAGAGCATGGAACAGCGGACAAGGCGACATGCAATATTCCGATGATTATAAAATGGCCGGGAGCAAACCAAGGGAAAACAGATAACGGATTGCATTATAGTCTGGATTTGCTACCCACAGTTTCTGAAATGCTTGGCGTTATAAAATCGGATAATTGGGATGGAATGAGTTATGTAAAATCATTAACAGATAATAATCCAAACGATGAAAATGGAAGAGATAGTTTAATTATTTCACAGAATGCGCATGTTTGCCAAAGAAGTGCTGTATTTGGTGAGTGGCTCTATATGAGAACAATACACGATGGATACCATTTGTTTGATAGAGAAATGTTGTTTAATATAAAAGATGATCCGCATGAAATAAATGATGTAAAAGAAGATTTTCCGGATGTCTGCGCACAGGGAGCAAAGATAATATTGGACTGGCAGGAAAATAATATGCTTAGCAATCCTTCGCTTATAGATCCGATGTGGACAGTTATGGCAGAGGGAGGTCCCCAGCATACAAAAACAGATTTAAATGCCTATATTAAAAGGCTTAGAGAAACAGGGCGAGAGGATGGTGCTGATAAGTTAGAAAAAAGGCTCTTAAAATAGCTTGAAGTTCAGATAAAAGCTAGATCAATATTATTTTTATTAAAATTGTGCTCTGTATTGTGTAGGGGTCATACCGACTTTTTGTTTAAATAACGTATAGAAATATGTATTGTTTGCCATCCCTATTTTGCGGCATATTTCAGATGTTGAAAGTCTTGTGTTTTGCAGAAGCACCTTAGATTCATCTATACGTATATAATTTAAATACTCATTAAAAGATACTCCCATCCTTTGTCTGAATATGCGGTTGACATATGGTGGGCTAAGTGAGACTATCTCAGATATCGAATTTAGGCATAACGTAGAATCCATATAGTTACTTGTTACAAACTCCTTAACCTTATCTATTATTTTGTCATGTCCTGACGCTCCGGATAATTCATCTATTATCTTTGAACAAAGTTTTATCAGCATCTCGCTGAAAGTATTAATATCAGAACTATTTATTATCGTGTTGTAATATTTGGCTTCATCGTATTCCATATATGATAGTATGTGTTCATATTTGCTCATAATATTTAGTGCTAGCTGTATATTATATATCTTTGAGAACATTGAAGAAAATTGTCTAGTTGTATCAGTGAAGAGAAGGATGTTTTTTTCTGTTTCTTTAATATTATATTTGGATATACTTGTAAAGATAATTTTTTCCTGGTCTGCGGGATAATGGCTGGCTGATTTTTCACGTTCCATTGTGTCGTAGAATATTATCGCATTCGGGCCTAAAGTATATTTGGCGTTAAGTGCATCAAGCGCGTCCACATATGATTCACAAAGATTTGTGGCTTGGTCAGTAACTGTTCCTATACCTACAGAAAATGAAAAGCTATACCATTCAGAAAGTGTGTCTTGGGCTAGGTTGAAGTTGCTGCTGGCATCTTTGAACTGTGGTGAATCATTTTGTAGTATTATTGCTATTTCGCTGTTGCTTTTATGAGTGATGACTGGTGAGTAAGCTTCTAATATTTCGGTTAAAACATTTTCGTATATGAACTCGTTAAGAATTTTCTCTTCATTTTCATTTGGTACTGTATCTGGTATTTCATGGTATACGGCACACGCACAGAAATATGGTCCTTTCAGTCGCTCATTAATGCGTTTTCTTGAGCCTAAGTGTTGAAATGTACCCTGATTGAGTAGTGTACAAATATCGGAAGAGAATAATATCTCATCAGAATGCTTTAATGTGTTTTCCAGTATGCTTTGATTTGCTGCTGCGGTTTCTAACGCTTTTCCGATTACCAACATTTCATTTACACTTTTATCTTTTATTGCTTCATAGTGTAGACTACCTAGGACAGTATCTATAGGTGTGTGCAACTTCCTTGAAACATAATATGAGTAGAATATGCCTATGACCATCATCAGTAATGCGATGGACAAAATTACAATTCTAAGGGTAGAAAGCTCGGCAACCAATTGATTATAATCGCTTGTTATAAGATATGTCCAGCCATAGCTTTCAAGGGTTTTGTAGGTAATCACACTTTTTGTTTTTGATACCGGCATTTTCAAAAACCCCGGTGTCTGATAATTTGAGTCAATATTATTTTTTAGATTTGTATCTATAGGATGGTTAAAGTTTTCGGGATTAAGATCAGATATCACAATTCCCTCGCTGGAAAAAACTTTCACATCATCAATATATGCGTCTTTTTCAGTCGAGTGTTCAAATATTGAAAGGAGCTTTTGTTGTGGTATATCGATTATTATTGCGGCATCACCAAGTGATGAGTATATTATCATGCTAATTACTTGTGTAACATCGGCTTCAAGTGTTGACTTTGCAAATATATTGTTGTTTACGGTTTGAGGGAAGATGATTCTTGTTGAAGATTTTGAGGCTTTTAAAGCTTGCATTAACGAAGATTCGAGTTTTGATCCTTCCACTACGCCACGAGTGCCGAAATACTGTCCTGAGTTAAAGTTATACATACCCACATGTTCGATATAAGGGTAGGCTGCTTTTACGCTGCGTACTTGTTGTACTGCACGATATATCTCCATGGAGTTGGGTTGAGTAGAATAAAGAGCTGTTATTATGTAGTTGTTTTCATATAAAGCGTAACATGTACTTACTACGGCATCCATCATTTTTTGTGAATTGTCTATTGTTTGTTCTAGCATGGACATGTTCCGGTTATTAATGGATTCTTCCAGTTTGTTTGAAAAAACGAAATATAACACGGAACTTATGCAGATTATAGTAAGAGATAAAATAAGAATGTATGACAGCAACATTCTTTTATATAAAACATATTTAAATATAGATGACCTTTTAATCTTCTTTTCCATACAGAAATTATAGTGTTTTATTTCTCCATTTTCAATTGTGTTGCCGTATTTTACAGTAAAAGCAGGATTTTAAAGTATATTTTTCACAGGATTTTAATTATTTCCGTTTTTTCAAAGTTTCAAAAAAAATGTGTGCAATATATACTTTTTCTTGCAACGATGTTTGTGAAAAATTACAAACAAGTCAGAAGAAGAGGAAGGCATTAAGAATTGAAAAACAAAATATTAGGATTCAAAAACAACATATGGCTGTATATATTAGTTTTTCCTGCTTTTGTATATACACTGATATTTGGTTATTTTACATTACCTTATCTAGTAATAGCATTTCAGCGCTTCAGTTATAGAACAGGGATATTTGATAGTGAATGGATAGGACTTAAAAACTTTGAATTTTTCTTTAAGTCAAACAGGGCGTGGCTTGTTACATCAAATACATTGAAACTGAATCTACTATTTATTATTACTACTACGATTCTATCAATTATCTTTTCGCTATTATTAAACGAAATTAGAAGACAGAAGTTTGCGAAGATGCTTCAATCGACATTTTTGTTTCCAAATTTTATATCTTGGATAGTAGTCAGTTATATTGTATATGCTTTTTTAGGGACTACAGAAGGATTGTTAAATCGTTCCCTCATATCATTGGGTATGGACAAGGTAAATTGGTACACAAGGGCAGAGATATGGCCGGGAATACTTGTTATTATACGCATTTGGAAAAATGTTGGGATGACAAGTGTGATATACCTGGCAACAATATCGGGAATTGACGAAAGTCTCTATGAGGCTGCATGCATTGATGGTGCCAATAGATTTCGGCAGGTGTTGCACATTACAGTACCGCTTTTGATGCCCACAGTGGCAATACTCACACTGCTTTCAATAGGAAAAATATTTTATGCTGACTTTGGAATGATATACGCTCTAGTAGGTGACAATGGAATGCTTTATAAAACCACTGATGTTATAGATACATATGTATTTAGAACATTGCGTATAAACGGTGATCCAGCGAATGCTATGGCTGCGGGACTTTATCAGTCGCTTGCAGGATTTGTTCTGGTGTTTGGTTCAAACTGGATAGTAAGAAAAATTTTCCCTGATGGGGCTATATATTAGGAGCTGACAATGAAAAGAAGTGATTTATTATTTTCCCTTATAAACGGAACAATGTTGATATTATTTTCTCTGTTTTGTCTGCTACCCATGATTTTAGTATTTATGGTATCTATTACAGATGAGTTGGAGATAGTAAAAAACGGATACTCGTTTTTTCCTAAAAGCCTTTCGTTAGCAGCATATAAAATGGCATTCTCCGGAGGTTCTTCCGTGTTGAGAAGTTTATCGGTATCGGTGTTAGTTACCGCTGTAGGTACTGTTGTAGCAGTTGCCATAACAGCTATGGCTGGATATGTGCTTGCAAACAAGATGTTTAAGATGAGTAGGCCACTTGCGTTATTCTTTTTCATAACTATGGTTTTTAATGCCGGTATTGTGCCCTGGTATATAGTGTGTACAAAACTTGGATTGAGGGATAATTTACTAGCGCTTATAATTCCTAGCTTAATATTTAATCCGTTTAACCTCTTTTTGTGCAGGAATTATATGAAAGAGTTGCCGGATTCCATAATGGAATCAGCTTTAATAGATGGAGCGCATCACGGTAGGATATTTTTGTCGATGTATGTTCCTTTGAGCAAACCTGTGCTGGCAACAATAGCTCTTTTTTATGGCATAGCGTATTGGAACAATTGGTTTAATGCAATAATGTTGGTTGATAACGAGAAAATTTATCCTCTGCAATATATGCTTTTCAAACTTAAATCGTACATGACAATGATTTCTGAGCTTCAGCAAGGAGCAGGTTCATCAGAAACCCCGCCATCTGAGTCTTTTAAAATGGCTACATCAATTATTACAGTAGGCCCTATAATACTTTTTTATCCCTATTTGCAGCGCTACATTGTAAAAGGGCTTGTAATAGGATCTGTAAAAGGATAAATGTTTGATAATCTATTTTGCTTAATTGCAAGAAAGGATTACAATTAAAATAACAGGAGGAGACAAAAATGAAGGGAAAAAAACTATTGGTATTGGCATTAGCCCTAATAATGATGATTTCATTATTCAGTGCATGCTCTAAAGCCGAAGAAACCCCAGAAACGACAAAAGAATCCGTTGAGGAATCAACAGATGCACCTGAGACAACAGAAGAAGATGCACAAGAAATGGAAGAACCTGTGATAGTGAAATATGTTGGTCCTGGGACAAAACCACTTGACGAGGATGCAGTTCTTGCTGCATTAAACGAAAAGATGCTAGCCGATGGCGTAAATGTTCAGCTTGAGATCGAATGGATAGGCTGGGATGTAGTAGACCAAAAAGTGAACATGAAAATGTCAACGAACGAATCTTTTGACCTCTTGCATGTATGGAGTGACCCAACTAAGATAAACTTCCTCTCCATGGGTGCGCTAACAGTACTTAATGACCTTCTGGAAGAATATGGCCAGAATATAATGAAAGCTACTCCCGAACAGTGCTGGATACCCGAGACTTATAAAGGCGACATTATCGCTGTACCGGCATATTGGAGAGATATATCTGACTATGGCGGACCTTCAGGTGAGCTTTATGTACAGACAAATAAAACAGAGCCTTTAGGACTAGAAACCCCTCAAACTATTGACGAGCTCATACCTTTTATGAAAGAATTGCAAGCTGGTTGGGGCGGCGAAGAAACAGTTTATGCGTGGGAGCATAATGTAAGACGTACAGCTACATGGTTGCACAGGACATATGATTCATGGCCTTTCTACACTGAAACAGAGAACCCTCTTATTTATATAAGTAAGGATGGCGAAGTGAAATCATGGTTTGAAACCGAAGAATTCAAAATGGACTGTGAATACTTTGAGCAGCTCTACAAGGAAGGGTTGATACATCCCGACGTTTTAAGCGTACCTGCGGATACACGTCAAAACATGGCAAACGCAGGCAAAATACTCCTAGGAATGGGTACTTGCGGAGAAGAAGCCATAGCTGGTCTTAAAAAGACAGTGGACGAGAACATATGGATAGAAAAATTCCTACTAAATCCTGAAAAACCATATGTACAGTTTGAACTTACATGGAACAGAAATGTTGTACCTGCTGCCAGCGAACATCCTGAAGCTGCTATAATGTTCCTCGATTGGCTATATTCAAGCGATGAGAACCACGATCTTTTAATGTATGGAATAGAGGGACAGGATTATACAGTTGCGGACAATAATAGAATCGAGCGTGCATATAATGACGACAATCAAATGCTTTACAATTTCCCAGAATGGCAGATGGCTAACTTTGCTTTAAGAAATTTCCAGCCTGCTGACCCGGATTCATTTGTGGAAGCAGCTACAACAGTTAATCCAAATTCGGAAATTCACATAGCATCTGGATTTATATTCGACTCAACACCTGTTAAGACGGAGTATGCAAATGTAGTGGCTGAAATGCCTGCTAGCATATATCCTATGAAATTCGGTCTAGTATCCTATGAAGACTATATTGACAATGCTCTTGAAACACTTAAAGCCGCTGGGCTGGATGTAATTGTTGAAGAATATGAGCGCCAGTTCAATGAATGGTTAGCAAGTAAATAATCATCAGCTAAACTGAATAAACAACTAATAGGCAGCGGGCATATGTCTGCTGCCTGATTAAAATCGTAAAAAAACATACTGAAACAACTATAAATGGCTGTTAGGAGTACCATTTATGTATAACGATAGAGTTTTAGAAAGAATAGAAAGGTTCAGAATTTTTTTTGAAAAAGACGAACCTGAACAAGTAATGGTTTGCGTATCTCCATACACATTTGACAATGCTTTTGTTGGATTTAATTCAAACGGAAAGAAGCTTAAGGAGTGGAGATTTCCGGAAGATATTGAACAAAATATTTCAAGCCAAATAGCGTATATGGATTACTATCTTGAGGTAACAGATGGCTTGGATGATGACTATGTGCCTATTGTGTCACCGTTTTTGGGAGTGGGATTTTTGGGTGCTATGCTGACTGGACGCGATGTGGTATTTACGGATGATACGTCCTGGGTGCATGATACTGTGGATGATTGGGATGAGGCATTGAGCCTGAAATATGATCCTCAAAACAGGCATCAAATATTGATACAGTCTATTTTAAGAGAACTTAAAAAGAAACAGAAAGAAAACTTTACAATAGGTTCAATGTCGCATTTTGCACCAATTGATATGGCAAACGCTGTTCGAGGAAACACCCTTTTTTATGATTATTACGACAATCCGCAAAAAGTGAAAGCGTTGCTTGGTAGGATAGTCGATTACACTATAGACTGTCAGCGGGCTTTAAGGGATATAACAGGAGAAGTTGAAGGAGGCTTTACCACGGCTTCTATGTGGATGCCGGGAGATGGACTTTTTATGTCCGAAGATGCAGGTGACTTGGGTTCATCTGAACTTTATCGGGAGTTTGCTATGCCAGCTACGCAGAAAGTACTCTCGCACTTTGGTGCGGGTTTTGTCCATCACCATGCGAAAGGTTGGCAGATACACAAAGATATAACGAAACTTAAAGATATGACTGCAGTAGAATTCAGTTGGGATCCGAATTGTCCGAGACCGGTGGACCACCTGGATGAGCTATATGCTTATCACACTCATAAAGTACCGCTGCAGATCCGCTGCAGACCTGAAGATATTTACAAAAACATAGAGATTATGAGAAAGTTTAGACTTATTATAATGCTCAATGTTGAAAATGTGGGTGAAGCGCAGGATGTATTGAACTTTCTTAAAGACAAGGGGTTAAGATAAATGATTGACAGAAATGAACAAGCGATAATAAGCGAACTTGCTGCACAATATAATGAAGCGGTAAACAGTGCTGAAAATGCGAGAAGAGTAGCCCTTATACGCGCACACAATGAGAAGCGAACACGCGAAATGCCTATGATAGGCGAGCTTGGGATGTGGAACTATTGGGTGCGCCAGATGATACTGCCCCAGATTCTAACCACTACGCCTGAGGCGCGTGATGCTGAATCTTATTTCAGGTTCTGGTTATATATGTTCTACGAGGCAGGTGATGACCGGCCTCTTAAACCTTACTATTCTATTGACGTAGAGCTTACAGGCATGCCTATATTTGGTGTAGGCTCCGAACAGACAAACTCGGAGGCTGATGGTGGAGCTTATCATATAGATCCTGTCATATTAAACGATGATGATTTTGACAAGATAAAAAAACCGGCACTTAGTATTGATGAGTATGCTACAAGGATAAAGCGTGAAAAAGTAATGGAACTTGTAAACGGCAATGTGGCAGTGGACTTATGCCGCGGTCCGTTTCTAAGGGGCTTTACGGCAGACCTTTCTCAGCAGCTTGGATACCTTATGGGAATAGAAAACTTCATGCTTTTCCCTCATATGTATTCTGAACAAATGCATAGGTTGCTTTCACGTATGCGCGATGGAGTACTTGAAACTTTAAAGAAAAATGAGAAAGATGGCAATGTCAGCCGAAGTGCGACATTTAACCAATCCGAACCATATTTTGATGATATACCTGACCCAAGAGCAAATGAAAACGGGGTAGGTTTAAATACTCTTGCAGCATTTTTCGCAGCACAGGAGTATACAGGAGTATCGCCAAGGCAGTTTGAAGAATTTTTATTCAGATATCAAAAGCCAATAATGGAGCTTTTTGCACATATTACGTATGGCTGTTGCGAGAATCTGACAGATAAAATTGATATACTTCGTACGCTAGAGAATTTACACACAATAGCAGTTACGCCTTCTGCAGATGTTGAAAGATGTGCGAAACAGATAGGTGAAGATTATATAGTTTCATGGAGGCCTAATCCTACAGATACAGTTTCTGCAGAGTTCAATGAAGAAAAAATACGTAATCTTTTAAAGCGCTACATGGAAAGCCTTAATGGGTGTTATGCACATCTAATGCTTAAGGATGTGGAAACTGTAGGCGGAGACCCCGGAAGGATAAAGAGTTTTTTTGATATGGCGCGTGATGAATTTATAAAAATCAATTAATGGGAGAAAGAATATGAGCGAATTTCATTTGGTACAAAAAGATGTGACACTGGAGCTTAGCCAAAACCTTATAAATGTCGTATCTTATATGAAATCATGGGAGAAGACAGACAGGGGAGTAAAGCTTATAGCGATAGTTACTCCGCCTAAGTATGACATCAAAAATGCTGGACTTGAGGGCTTTTCGTCTGGCTATAGCGAGAGTGAAGAAGGTGAAGTGAAAAAGAATGAGAAAGAGATAATCTTTGAAGTGATAAGCGATAAGGTACTTCGTATTAAGATTGGAAAAGGCGAAGACATATCCTCTGATTTAGCTGTGATTCCATCCCATATACCTGACCATAAAGTAACGGAAGATGATGTGTTTATATATATAAAAACTAACACACATACACTTGAAATACGCAAGAAAGACTGCAACTATGAGCTTAAAAGCAATGAGGATAAGCTTGTGTTAGGCGAAAATCGCACAGAAAAGTCTGTGTATTTCGGGTACTACACTCCTCCTCTTGGTCAAAGAACAGAAAAAGATGGTATGCTTCATACCTGTCAATCTTTAAGGATGAGAGATGATGAGGCGTTTTACGGCATGGGTGAGCAATTTATGGATTTTAACAAACGTGGGCTGCGCACAGAGATATGGAATGTGGATCCAGCAAACACCATGTGCACCCGCTCATATAAAAATATACCCTTTTTTATAAGCAACAAGGGATATGGTGTGTTTGTAAACACTACGCGTAAAACCATATTTGAAATGGGCAGCCATAGCAGCGGAGCATATACTATAAGTGCCGAGGGCGAAAGACTTGATTATTTCATTTTCCTGGGAGACACACCTCAGGAGATTGTAGGAGAGTATTATAAACTGACAGGCAGACCTGCTATGGTACCTAAGTGGTCTTTTGGCATGTGGTTCAGCTGTATCCGTACGTATAATTCTCAAGAGGCAATGCTGGACAAAGCAAAAGAAATCCGTGCCAAGGGTTTTCCTGCTGACGTCCTGCATATCGATCCGCCATGGATGGACGGCAAGGACCTGACATCGCATTTGGAGTGGGGAGACAATTTTCCTGAGCCTCAAAAGATGCTTGAGGAACTGCATGATATGGGCTTTAAGATATCGATGTGGACTGCACCTTATATACCACTCGGCTGTAAAATATATAAAGAGGGCTTGGAGGGAGACTATTTCGTACGCGACGCTGAAGGTGAGCTTATAGTAAACGACGGTCCGATGAACTACTGGAGTCAGGATTTTGTGTATATTGACTTTACAAATCCTAAAGCATTTGATTGGTATAAAAACCACCTCATAAAACTGCATGAGGACGGATGTGACATTGTTAAAAACGATCTGGGCGAGCTTGGTGCTTTGGAAGCGAAATATTACAATGGCATGGACGGCTACGAGGGGCACAACTACTTCACACAAAAGTATGCAGAATGTGTATATGCCGCAGCCCGTGAGGCAATGGGAGACGATGCTATGATATGGTGCCGTTCAGGTGCTGCAGGAGCTCACAAAAATCCTGTACATTGGGCGGGCGACGTATGGTGCAACTTCCCGAATATGCGTGGCCAGCTAAGGGCGATACTGGGAGCTTCCATGAGTGGATTTGTATTTTTCTCGCACGATATAGGAGGCTTTGTGGGAGAGCCCAGTCCTGAACTATATATCAGATGGTATCAGTTTGGTGTTTTCACTTCTCATTCGAGAGCGCATGGGAGCTATCCCCATGAGCCGTGGGACTATGGCGATGAAGCAGTTGAGATATGCCGCAAGTACACAGACCTTCGCTACAGCCTGCTGCCTCATATATATTCCACATCTACGGATGCTTGCATTGAAGGCTATCCTGTGGTTAAACCTATGATATGGGACTATGCAGATGACAGAAATGTGACTAATATTGCCGACCAATATATGTTTTGCAATGACTTTTTAGTAGCTCCTGTGTTTGAAAAGGAAGGTCTAAGGGAAATATATTTACCTGAAGGCGAATGGCTGGACTATGAAACCGGTGAGATCTATAGCGGTAATAAGTGGATAAAAACATATTGTGAGCTTTCCCGTATGCCTGTGTTTGTGAAACAAGGCGCTTTGATATTTAAGACTCCTCCAAAACAGTTTATAGACAAAAATGAAGACACATGGGAGGATATTACGATAGAAATCTTTCCTGAAGAAAACGGTGCTAAAACGTTGTGGATGAATCCTAATGAATCGTGTGATATTAGCTATTCGGTAAAAAACGAAACAATTTCCGTAAAATGTGATATAGATATCAAGGTTGAGATATTAGGTGACAAAAAATATGATGTTATAATTGAAAAATAATCTTTTTGGTAAAATAATTGCTTAAATTGACTATTGAAAAGAGGGCAAAATGACTACAAGAGAAAATCTGATATCAATGTATAAAAGGCGGGGATATGAACGAGCTCCTGTGGAGTTTGACTTGTGCCCGGCACTTCTTGAAAAGTTTTATGAGTATACAGGCGATGACACAAAAGATTACAGGGATTACTTTGGCTTTGATATGCGATATGTGGATATACTTCCCGCCAAAAAAGCTGAAGATGAAATGTATCTTAAATATTTTGACCGCAAATTCGCTGAAGGATTTCATGTAAATGAATACGGAGTTGTAAGCGAGCCGGGTAGCGAATATGCACTGCATATGACACATATGAATCATCCTATGGAGCGTTTGTGCGAGCTTAAACAGCTGGAGGAATATCCATTTCCGCAGTTTGATATAAGCTTTGGAGAAAAGCAGAAAAGTCAGGTGGAAGCAATACACAATGCAGGTCTTGTGGCAACTGCTGACTATGCTTGTACCATATGGGAGCGCAGCTGGTATATGAGGAGCATGCCGGAGCTAATGTGCGATATGATGTGTGGTGATGCAAAAGCCGAGTTTTTGCTTGATAAACTAACATCGGATGCAATATTGCAGTGCGAAAGTTTAGCTTATGCAGGGGTGGATATTTTGCGTCTTGGCGATGATATTGGAATGCAAAAAACAATAATGATGAGCGAAGAACTCTATAGGAAGTGGATAAAGCCTCGGCTTAAAAAAGTAATAGAAGCAGTGAAAAAAATTAAACCGAATATACTTATACAGTACCACTCGTGTGGGTATGTTACACCATTTATCGCCGACTTGATTGATGTTGGTGTGGATATATTAAATCCTGTACAGCCCGAATGTATGGACTTTAAAGAAATACATGCAAAATTCGGCAAAAACCTTTCATTTAACGGGACTGTAGGAACACAGACAATTATGCCTTTCGGCACAACTAATGATGTGAAAAAGACTGTGAGGCAAAACCTTGAGACAGCGGGTAGTGTGGGTGGACTACTTTGCGCACCTACTCATCTTTTAGAGCCTGAAGTACCATGGGACAACGTTTTGGCTTATGTGGAAGCAGTAAGAGATTTTAACCCTAATAAAGTATAAAAGAGGTAACGATGAAGAAAATTTATTTGAATGGAAAATGGGAAGCATTTGGCGGGGAGTATAGTAGCATAAAAGCACAAATACCGGGATGCATACATACTGATCTATTAGATAACGGGTTGATAGAAGACCCGTATTACAGAGATAACGAAAAAGAACAGATGTGGATAGGAGAAACCGACTGGACGTATGAAAGGTCTTTTGATGTAAGTGCGGATGTACTTTCCCATGAGTATGTAAAGCTTGTCTGCTATGGACTAGATACATTTGCGGAAGTTAAATTAAATGGGGAAATTGTTGCAGCAACGGATAATGCATTCCGCACATGGGAGTTTGACGTAAAACAAAACCTTAAAGAAGGCGACAATCAAATAAGCATAAAGTTTACTTCCACTTATCCTTATATGAAAGAAAAAATCGATAAGCGTTGGCTTACTATTACAGGGATAAATCACCATAGAGTAACTGGAAGCAACTATGTTCGCAAAAGCCAATGCAACTACGGTTGGGACTGGGGTCCTATGTGCGTGACAGCGGGAATATGGCGTGATATAGAAATACAGGCATATGACGAAGCGAAGATAGGCGATGTGCATATAACACAAAACCATAGCAAAGAAAGAGTGGAGCTTGATATAAAAACAATACTTAAAGATTATGATAACTCAAAGATTAGGGCTAAAGTTGCGGTTTCATTTGAAGATGAGACTGTTTGTGAAAAGACATATGATATCACAAGCGAAACATCATCCGTAAAGATTGATATAGAAAATCCAAAACTGTGGTGGCCGAATAACCTCGGAGAGCAGAATTTGTACGATGTTAGGGTTGATCTGATTGGGCAAGAGGGTCAAAAGTTAGATGAAAAAAATACACACATAGGTCTACGCACGCTAATACTGGATAGGCATGACGACAAGTGGGGGGAAAGTTTTCAGTTTAAGGTGAATGGAGTACCTTTTTTTGCAAAGGGTGCAAACTGGATTCCGATAGATACTTTCGTTACACGCGGCAGCGAAGAATTTTACAGACAGCTGTTGACTGACTCCCAAGAAGCTAATATGAATTTTATACGTGTATGGGGCGGAGGCATATACGAGCAGGATATATTTTATGATTTGTGCGACGAGCTTGGTATCTGCGTATGGCAGGACTTTATGTTCGCGTGCTCTGCGTATCCTGTTTATGATGAAGCTTGGCTTGATACATTCAAAAAGGAAGCTGCAGATAATATAAAAAGAATTCGTTCACACCCATCAATAGCACTCTGGTGCGGAAACAATGAACTTGAGCATATGGGATATATGATAACAGGTGAAGTGGATAAGCAAAACGGCACTATGAGCTGGGAAGAGTATAAATATCTGTTTGAAGAAATTATACCCGAATTGCTTGAAGAGTACGACGGCGAGCACGACTACTGGGTATCATCATCGCATACGCCGGGAGAAAACAGATTGGAGCCAAACGATCCTACCCGCGGCGATGCTCACCTATGGGAAGTGTGGCACGGAAGAGAGCCGTTTGAGTGGTACAGAACATGTGAACATAGATTCAATTCAGAGTTTGGGTTTCAATCGTTCCCTGAGCCTAAAGTGGTCAAAAGTTATACTCTTCCGGAAGACCGCAACATCACAAGCTTTATAATGGAAAAGCATCAACGCAGCGGAATAGGTAATGATGCAATATTGCAATACATGTTGTCATGGTTCCAACTGCCTACAAGCTTTGACATGCTTCTTTGGGCATCGCAGATACTGCAAAGCCTCGCAATAAAATATGCAGTGGAGCACTGGAGACGTAAGATGCCGCAGGGCATGGGTACCCTCTACTGGCAGCTGAATGATTGCTGGCCTGTAGCAAGCTGGTCGTCCATAGACTATATAGGCAACTGGAAAGCGCTGCACTACAGCGCCAAGCGTTTTTTCAACCCTGTGCTAATATCGGGAGTGGAAGACAAGGAGAAACAAACTGTCGATATACACCTATCAAACGATACGCTTGAAGATCAAAAGGGTAAAGTTATATGGAAGCTTATGAACCTGAACGGAACCTTAGAGCAAAGCGGCGAGTTTGTAGCAGAGATAGATGCAAATACATCAGATAAAGTGGAGACACTAAACCTGTCGGACGCAGTCAAAAAAGCGGGAAGCATACGTGATGCTATTCTGTTTTATTCGTTCATTAGGGATGGGAAAGAAGTAAGCTCAAATACAACGTATTTCGAGAGACCTAAGCATATAAAGCTACAGAAGCCAAAATATGAAATTGATATAAAACAGATAAATGCAAAAAAATATGAGGTAACTATTAAATCTGACAAACCTGCTCTCTGGGTGTGGCCGGACATAGAAGGTGTGGCTGCAAAATATTCTGACAGATTCTTTGATTTGGATGGTAAAAACGAAAAAATTGTTATTATATCATTGAAAAGCGATATGATTGAAAAAGAGTTTGCGCTAAAATTAAACATAAATTCTATAACTGATACGTATTCGAATAAATAATTTTTTTAGTATTTAGAGGTAAGAAATGAAACGAAGCGAAATAAATGCAGCGATAAAGCGTATGGAAGAATTAATAGACGAATGTCGGTTCAAGCTTCCGCCTTTCTGCGGGTTTACACCGGAAGAATGGAAAAACAAAGACAGTTCATATGATGAAGTGCGCGACAATATGCTGGGCTGGGATGTAACAGACTACGGAGAGGGTAAGTTCGATGAATTCGGCTTTACACTGATAACGCTTAGAAACGGTAATCTGAACAATGACAAGTATATAAAGTCATATGCCGAGAAGCTGCTCATGCTGGAAGAAGGCCAGTATGCACCTATGCACTTTCATTGGAACAAGATGGAGGATATCATAAACCGCGGCGGCGGCAATGTACTTATTAAAGTATATAATTCCACCGATGACGGGGAATTTGCGGATACAGATGTAAAAATAAATACCGACGGCCGCGAATATTACGTGAAAGCTGGCACACAGGTGCGTCTTACACCGGGTGAAAGCATAACGATATACCCATATATGTATCACGATTTCACAATAGAGGAAGGCTCAGGTGCAGTGCTTCTCGGTGAGGTATCAATGGTAAATGATGATAACAAGGACAACAGATTCTATGAGGAGATTGGTAGGTTCCCCGCTGTGGAGGAAGACGAAGCGCCTTACAGACTGCTGTGCAATGAATATCCGAAAGCATAAAGTCTATAAAAAAGTGATAAATTGAATTGCCGAAATCGCTTTATAGGCTTAAATATGGCATTCTGCTACTCGTAACATCATATTGTAATAACATGAGGTCTTAAGAGATATACATTACAAGAAAGGAGATACAATTTTGAAAGGTGCAGTATTTTATAAAAAAGGTGATTTAAGAGTCGAAGAATTCGAAAAAAGAAAGCCAAAAAGATACGAGGCAACCATAAAAGTTGAATATTGCGGAGTGTGCGGAACTGACAGACATATATTTGCTGGTGCAGAAGGCGCGGGATATACTCCACCGGGAACTGTGCTCGGGCATGAATTTTCGGGAGTTGTCGTTGAAGTGGGTGAAGATGTTAAAGATATTGCTGTAGGTGATAGAGTTTGTGTTGATCCTAATGATATGTGTGGTAAATGCTATTATTGCAGACAGGGTATGGGGCATTTTTGTGAAGATATGACTGGAATTGGGACTGGTGTTAATGGCGGTTTTGCTGAATATTGCACAGTAAACGCAAAACAGGTATATAAGCTTCCTGAGGGACTTTCGCTGAAGGCTGCTGCAATGGCAGAACCTGTAGCTTGCTGCCTGCATGGGATGGATTTAACAAATGTATCTCAGGGAGAAACTGTAATGATAATCGGCGGAGGGACTATCGGCATGATAATGCTCCAACTGGCAAAGATCGCGGGCGCTGCAAGGCTTATTATGATGGAACCAATACAATCTAAAAGAGAATTATCGCTAAAGCTTGGCGCTAATATTACGATTGATCCAGTGAATGAAAACATTGAAGAAATACTCGAAACAAATTCTATTAAACAGATTGATAAGGTAATTGAATGTGTAGGATTCGTTGACACTATGAAAACTGCTATAAAGTATACAGGAAAAGGTGGTACTACAATGCTGTTCGGTCTTACTGATCCTGACAGTGAGATGCCAATAAAACCATTTGAAATATTCAAAAATGAAATAACGGTAAAAGCATCGTTTATAAATCCATACACACAAATGAGAGCTATTAATATTCTTGCATCTGGCGCTATAGATGTTGAAAGTCTCATAACGGACATTGTGCCTCTTGATGAGATAAATGATGTGTTTGAAACTGATAAGTATAAAACAAGCGGTAAAATACTGATAAAACCATAAAATTTAAGGGAGAAACAAATGAAAAATGCATTGGTAGCACAGTCGGGTGGACCGTCACCCGTAATAAACTCATCGCTTCAGGGCGTGGTTGAAGCATGCTTTGACTATGACGAAATAGACAAGGTATATGCCGCATGGCACGGAATAGAAGGCGTATTGCTTGAAGAGCTGATTGATATGAACTCTCAGGATAAATATGAAATCTCACTTCTTAAAAATACACCGGCAGCAGGAGCAATAGGAACATGCAGATATAAACTGCGCGAACATCAGGAAGATGATTTTAACAGAATAATAGATGTATTCCTTGCACATAACATAGGATACTTCTTCTACATAGGCGGAAATGACTCAATGGATACAGCATCCAAAGTGTCAAACCTAGCCAAAGAGCGCGGAGTCGACCTCACTGTGGTCGGTGTTCCAAAAACAATAGACAATGATGTGGGAGATTCCGAGTTTACAATAATCGACCATACCCCCGGCTACGGCAGCGCGGCAAGATACTGGGCTACAATAATGCAGAACGTGGAAGAAGAAAACCGCGGTATGCATGTATCTGAATGTGTTTCAGTGTTTCAGGCAATGGGAAGAGCGTCAGGCTGGCTGACAGCCGCATCAAGGCTTGCAGACCCTGAGCGCAAAATGCCTCTTCAGCTGTACTTTGCAGAATCACACCACAACCTAGAAACACTTGCCGATAATGTAAACGAACAGCTTAAGCGCGACGGCAGATGCATTGTTGTTGTAAACGAAGGCTTTGATGTGGGCGACATCGGCGCTGCAAAAGACGGATTCGGCCATGTGGAATACGGCGCAAGCGAGATAACAGCTATGCAGGCAGTAACCAACCACCTGAACAGACAGGGCTTTAATGTGCGCGGACAGGCAACGGGACAGATGCCGGGCGTGCTTCAAAGAGGATGCTCCATACACGCGTCCAAGGTGGATGTCGAAGAAGCATATAACGTCGGACAAAAAGCAGTTCAGATAGCAATGGAAGACGGCACAGGATATATGGCGACAACACTGCGCAAAAAGCAGGACACATATGAAGCGTACTTTGATAAAGTTAAGCTTGAAGTCGTCGCAAACTCCGAGAGGTTCCTTCCTGACAGTTGGATTACTTCAAATGGTATCGATGTGACTGATGATTTCTTAAAGTACGCACAGCCTCTGATCGCAGGTGGATGGCCGGACATCAAGATTGAAAACGGATTGCAGAGGTTTGCTAGGCTGGATGTCAAGTTCATTGATAAAAAGCTTGCTGAGTATAAGCCTCAGGCGTTTTAAGGTAATAATATGGTATTTGGAACACTGACACTTAATCCCTGCATAGATAAAACTGTAGTAGTTAAGGGATTTACAAAAGGAAAGCTAAACAGGATAGTATCTTCTCAACAACAGCCTGCTGGAAAAGGAATTAACTCATCTATTGCGTTCAGTAATCTCGGCGGTGAAACTGTTTGTACGGGTATCAATTATCTTGCAAACAGAAATGTGATAGAAGACTATCTTAATAGCAAAACAATCAAACATGATTTCTACACCGTTCCCGGTGAACTTCGGACTAATCTCAAAGTATTTGATGCTCAGGAGAATGAGATAACGGAAATAAATGCGAGCGGATATAAAGTGCCAGATGATTATGAAAAGGATCTGTTATCTAAGATAACTAATCTGGCTGAAGGCTTTGATGTATTGCTGCTTGCAGGCTCAGTACCGCAGGGAGTGAGTAGTGATATATATGCAAAGATAATCGCAGCAGTTAATCATCTTGGAATAAAGGTAATACTGGATGCGGATGGGGAATTGTTTACAGAAGGCGTAAAAGCTGTGCCGTATATGATTAAACCCAATGACTATGAGCTTGAGCTATACACCGGAAAAACTTTTAATTCAGATGAAGATATAGTTCGTACTGTAAGAGAAGAGTTTATTGAAAAGGGTATAGAGATTGTATGTGTATCACTAGGAGCTAAAGGTGCAATCATAGTAGATAAAGACAGAGCTTACAAGGCAAACGGATTAAAAGTATCGGTGAGGGGAACTGTTGGCGCTGGAGATTCCATGGTTGCAGGGATTGTAGTAGGAATGAAAAAGGGCTTTGGTCTTGATGATTTGTTAAGATCCGGAGTTGCTAGCGCGACAGCCTCCATAGTTAAAGAAGGCACACAGCTTTGTGATGCAGAAGGATATGAGATGTATTTTGAGATGGTGGAGGTAAAAAGCATTAAAGTATAATAGATATAAAAATAGTAAAAGGATAGCACTACAAGTAAGATATTAGGTACATTAGAATTTTCTCGCAAGTTTAACCATTTTTTAGTTTAGATATAAAGAAGAATTTTTTAATGATGTATAAACAGAACATTGGCCTAATCCCCCGAAATCCCTTGTGAAAGCTTTACTTCCACTTCTCGTGGTTTGCTTATGATTTGCTCTGCTGTATAATTTTTTTACTAGGTTGCATAGGCGAGCAATAAATTGTATCAATTTATGACCAGCCCTTATTTTTCGCTCCTTTTTATAAATTATATAAGCTGCAATTTTTCACTTTCGACTCGTAGTTGTTTTCGGGGGTCAGGCTACGGCTTTGGCAATCCGAAACTGTACTATACGTGGAATGATATTGTTGATGGAATAACCGCACTTATAAACTGTAACGAGTATTTAGAGACAGCAGAACTGCCGACATCAAGATTGCATGAAGGCATGACGGTAAAGCACATGTGTTCCAGAAATCAGAATATGAAAGAGCAAATAACCGGCTTTTTGCTGAGAGTGTTGCTGTCACGCGGTACGGTCAGTTCAACATCCCCTTGACTATTGGTGACTGCCTTCTTGTAATATCCGTTCCGTGTATTGTCTGTCCGCTTATTCTTGTAATCATACTTGCTGTAACCGAGTACGTCTTCCAGCTCTGCTTCCATTATTTCCTGGATTAAGCCTGACGTTAGTTCCTTGACCAAATCCTGAACTCCTGCCAGATCTTTTATGCCCCGTTGGTCTATCAGCTTCCTGAGTTCGCTCTTCTCTCGTTTTTGTGCTATGAAAAAAATTCCATCATCAGTTTTATTTTATCTGACAATCGAGGTTTACACAATTTCCGCGGCACTTTATAAGTATGGGCGATTTTCTGAAATAAGATAATCGCCCACAATGTAGTATTGTTTAAATTGCTCTGCTATTTTTTTCTATTTTATATACAGCTAAATTAGCATACTCTGCAATCAACGGGGCCATCTGTCTAAATCCGATTTTTCCATCATGGAGTATATCTCCGTATGTTTTGCCGTCATCTAAAAAGGTAAATAGTTTCAGCTCGCAGTCCTTGTAACTAATATAAAACTCTACAATTGCACCAAATTTCACAACTTTTATCCTGTAGGGACCCTTAGCAATATCATTTGCCGGAATAGGATCAGCGCCCTGAGCAACCAAATGGAAACCATGGCTCTTTCTTAGGTTAACCAAGCTAAATGCTCTCTCATCCTCATATCTCCTTCTAAAGTAAGATATGTGAAGAGCATTAATATCGGACATGTTATATTGACCGTATATTCCCTCTCTTTTCTTTAAGGAAGGATCATGGACATCCTCTCCTTTTCTTCCCTTTGCCGCAAAAAATATTATTGCAAGACCAGGGTCTTGAATAGGATAAAAATCCCATGATATTTCAATATTATCCGGGAACACCTTATCACACCAGAATACTATGTTAGCTTTTTGACCCTCTTGTGGGTCCTTTAGGTTTTCAAGACGCATTCTGCTCATTGGAAAAGTAGCTGCACCCGAGCCTTCCATAATGAAGTCTTTGATGTCCTCTTTTGATGATAAAGAGTTCTCATATATTAAATCACTTTTTTTGTATTTCATATTATAGTTCCTTCCACTGGTGATGATAGTCGGAATGATACCATATATTTACTTTGCAGTCGAGTATTGTAGCAAGATGACTGAAGAATACCCACAATTATATAGATAATCTGCACACATTTTGGTGAAGAAAGCGTACTTAAAGCTATGTTAATTATGCTATGCTGTTGGATAGAATGGCTATTTATGTATTTCTTTTATTTCATGCAAGAACCTAGTGAAGATTATGGTTGGATTAATAATTACTCATAACAAATATTTATTAGACAGATTTATAGGAGGACACTATGCAAATAAAATAGTAAAAGATATTGATGCTGACCTTAAAAAGACTAAAAGAGATTGCACCTCTTAACTACAGAAGATTATCCCATAAAACACCGTGTGCTGTAAGCGGTGAATGTGAGGATTGCGATATATATGCAAGCATGTGCAATTTCACAACAATTGTACATAACGACAGGAAGTTCGGCAGATACTTTATTGTTGTAATGTCTGAGGATGTTGGATTCTAAGCATAAGTTGAGGTAATTTCCAGTGATAAAAACAGAAACAGTATCAGTATCTTTTAGGAAACTTTCTCTTGAAAAAATTATAGAGATTGCAAAAGAGCAGACCTAGATGCAGTTGAATTGGGCGGTGATATTCATGTACCTCATGGTGATCCTATTAGAGCTTAGGAATTAAAAAAGAAAACTGATGATGCAGGACTAAAAGTTGCAGCCTATGGTTCATACTATCGTGTTGGTGAAGGTGTATTTATAAGTAATCCTGCTTTTAGAGATGTTTTAAAAACTGCATCAGCGCTAAAAGCCCCAGTTATTCGTGTATGGGCAGGCATACTAGGCTCTGAAATATGTGATGATGATTATTGGCAAAAAGTAATAGAAGACAGCAAGCGTATAGCAGAGTTAGCAGATGATAAGGGGTTTAATATAGCTTATGAATTTCATATGCATACATTCACAGATACATAGAAATCATCGGTCAAGTTGTTAAAGAGTGCAGAGCATAAAAACTTGTTTGCCTATTGGCGGATAATGCAGAATTTGAAGAACGTTAAAAATATTTCACCTTGGCTAAAGAATATTTATGTGTTCCATTGAGTAAATTTAGACAGAAGGCCTTTAAGTGATGGAAAAGATGAGTGGAGCAAGTATTTAGGTGAAATAGCTAAAATAAAAGAAAATCGCTATGCTATGCTTGAATTTTGTGAAAATGATGAACCTGAGCAGATGATAAAGGATACTAAATCATTATTAGGCATATTGGAGAATATAGGCAAATAATGATTTAGAAATAATAAAGGAATGTTTATATTAAAAAAACTTTTAAAAGGAGAAGGATATGTTAACAAAAGAAAACAAAGTATGGGTGGATGAAACAATTGAAAAGATACGTGAAAAGATGGAATGGGTAAGTGTAAAATCAGAGAGTAAAATCCCAGCCACTACCATCGATGGTGTACACGACAATAGAAGAGTAAACCTAAGCGGCAGAAAAGAAGACGGTCTTTTGTGGTGGACAAATGGATTTTGGGCCGGTATGATGTGGCTGATGTATCATGATACAAAAGATGATAAGTATGCTGACATTGCAGCTAATACTGAAGTCTGGCTCGACCAATGTTTCCTAGATTATCACGGTTTACATCATGACGTTGGATTTATGTGGCTGCCATCTGCAGTTACTCATTATAAAATGACAGGTAATACAGTATCGAGAAAAAGAGGACTGCACGCTGCTAATTTAATAGCGGGCAGATTCAATCCAGTAGGCAAATTTATAAGGTCATGGGATGGAGTGGAGCCAAATGATACAACGGGCTGGGCAATAATTGACTGTATGCTTAATATACCGATTTTACATTGGGCAAGTGAAGAGCTGGGCGACCCAAGGTACAAACAAATTGCGCAAATTCATGCAGATACGGTTATTGATAACTTTGTCAGAGAAAATGGTTCATGCGAACACATAGTTGAGTTTGACCCTTATAAAGGCGGTAAGGTAAGAATATACGGCGGACAGGGTTATGAGGACGGTTCTGCTTGGACCAGAGGTCAGTCTTGGGGACTATATGGATTTGTTATGAGTTATATCAATACAAAAGAACAGAGGTATCTAGACACTGCCATGAAGATAGCTGATTACTTTGTCAGTAATATTCCAGATAGCGGACTTATTCCTATCGATTTTAATCAGCCTAAAGAACCTACGTATGAAGATTCAACAGCAGCAGCTATCGCTTCCTGCGGTTTGATTGAGCTATCAAAATATACAGAGGGAGAGGACAAACAAAAATACCTTGATTCTGCTATAAAAATGCTAAAAACATTGAGCGAAAAACGCAGCAATTGGTCAAAAGATTACGACTGCATACTAGAAAAATGTTCAGGTTCATATAGCGGAAATATTCATATAGCATTAATATATGCAGATTATTTCTTTATGGAGGCAATGTACAAATTAAAAGGCGATGACTTATATATTTGGTAAATATTATGAGAAATAAACTATTAATGAATTATCCTGCATCATGGTGGGCAGCCAAATGGAGAGAGGCAATACCTTTAGGTAATGGCAGCATTGGTGCTTCCGTTTATGGTGCAGTATACGATGAAACCATATTAATAAATCATGAAGATTTATGGATGAATTGCACTAATCAAAAACTGCCCGATGTAAGCGATAATCTCCCTTTAGTTAGGAAATATCTTTTAAGCAATCAAGTCGAAAAAGCAGAAAATGTAATAGGTGATGCATTGAAAGAACAGGGTTATAGACACACCACCGCTGCACCTCTTCCCTTAGGCGATTTCAAGATAGTTATGCCTGTTAATAGCGGATTTAGGGATTATTCCAGGGTGCTGGATATGGAAAAAGGTGAAGCAGTTGTAAGATGGCGTGACAATGACATCAATTTTGAACGACGCACCTTTGTATCCAGGGCTGAAGATGTAATAGCAATTAAGATTAGCAGCAGTTCAAAAAATATTATTGCTGACATTTACTTAGATATGCACGAAGCGGACGATGCGCACAAACCGTTTGGCGTAAAAAGTGCACCATTGCCAAAGGATGCAGAGACAAAGATAGAAAACAACTATATATTCTATTCTGCTAAAAATGACGACGGCATGGACTTCGGGGCTGTCGCAAAAGTAATAGCTCCGAAAGGAGATGCTGAATGTATAGAAAGCAGAATGAAGCTATCGGACGCAGAATGCATAACTGTGCTTATAAAGGTGTTTGTAAAGGGAAAAAGAAAAGCAGAATGGCAAAAGCTGCAAAGGGAACTATCCGAGCTTAATGAATCATATGAGGACATGATGGAAGCTCACTATAAAATACATGGAGAGATATTTAATTCTGCATCATTCAGCTTATCAGTCGATGAAGAAGACTGTGCCTTGTCAAACGAGCAGCTGCTTTTGGATGCCTACAAGGGTGAAGCGCCTGATGTTTTAGTAGAAAAGCTGTGGTCATACGGCAGATACCTTCTCATAGCCAGCTCTCGTGAGGGAGGACAGCCCTGTCCTCTATTGGGGCTGTGGGCAGGAGAATATGATGCCATGTTTTCCTTTAATATGGCCAATGAAAACATACAGATGATATATTGGCAGGCGCTGACGGGGAATATTCCGGATGTGCTGCTTGCCATGTTTGATTATTATGAAAGTATGATGGATGACTTTAGGATAAATGCAAAGCATTTGTACGGCTGCAGAGGAATATTTATACCAGCTGTCAGCACACCGGGTGAAGGATTAATACAACATCTTGGCGCTCACATTGTCCATTGGACGGGAGCAGCAGGATGGCTTTCGCAGCATTATTATGATTATTACCTTTTTACCAACGACGAGGAGTTTCTTAAAAAACGTGCTATTCCATTTATGAAAGAAGCAGCACTTTTTTATAAGGATTTCTTTATTTTAAATGATGACGGATTTTATATCAGTGCTCCCTCCAATTCACCTGAAAACACACCAAGTAATTTAAGAAGAAAAGAAGATAAAAACACAATTACTTCGTTCAGCACCACAGTCAATGCAACTATGGACTTTGCAATAGCAAAAGAACTGCTGACCAATTTAATTGAGGGTGCACAAATTATTGGAAGTATGGAGGCAGATATAAATGAATGGCGTGAAATGCTATCATTTATTCCACCTTATGAAATAAATGAAGAGGGTGCTATTAAGGAATGGATGCACCCTGACTTTAAGGATAATTATCATCACAGGCATCAATCTCACGCATATCCTGTGTTCCCGGGGTACGAAATGACAGAGGAAGAGAACCCAGAATTGTTTGAGGCGTTTGTAACGGCTATTAAGAAACGATTGGTTGTGGGTTTAACATCCCAGACAAGCTGGTCACTTGCACACATGGCATGTAATTATGCTAGAATGGGAGAAGGAGATTTAGCTCTTGAATGCCTTGATAACATCAGTCGTTCAGGTATGATGAATAATTTTTTTACTGTGCACAATGACTGGAGAAGCATGGGCATCGGCAGTAATATGAGTATGGCACCCTTTCAAATTGATGCCAATATGGGCTGGACAGGTGCAGTACAGGAAATGCTGCTGTTTTCAAAGCCGGGTTTTTTGAAAGTGTTGCCTGCGGTGCCTAAAAAATGGATTAAAGGCGAAATTGCAGGGCTATTAGCAAGAGGTAGTATAGAGGTTTCAATCCGATGGGATATGCAAAAGTTCACAATAGAACTTGAATTACGATCAAACAAAAAACAAAAGATAAATATTAATCTGCCTATTGATATAAAGTCACTGGTAGTAAACGATGTTAAATCATCACATTACAGTAAAAACATAATAAAAGGATTTGACTTAGCTCAGTCGGAAATATATAAAATTCACATACTGGCAGATAATACAAACCAGGTATAAAGATTTTGCATTATAAAGATTACGTAGTATTGTAGATATATAGTGATGGTTAATTAGCATAATTGTAATCTTTTTAGATGCGGGGAGAAAAATATGAAATTTAGTATTAAGCATGTCTTTCAAGGGATATTTACCAAGTTCGTTCTCGCATTTATCGTGATGGGCTTTATGCCCATCATGGGCATGAGCTATGTATTTTTTAATAAGCTTCCAGAGACCATAGAACAGTACATGATATCTAACTATGAGCAGACTTTATTGGTTGCAAGCAAAAGCATGGAGATAAAAGTTAGAGAGTACAACGAGCTTACACAATCCATTTACACATTCAACTCAAATGATTATTCCTTGCTCAAACAAATAATCTCTAACGATGAATATAAATTTTCTTCTATAGACCAACAGCGAGTGTTTACTAATTTTTTGAACGGGATAATGTATTCTGATGAATATATTGTCAATGTATATATGCTCAACAGAGAACACAAATTGTTTGATTTTGTTTCGCGAAACAGAAGCCTCTATATTCAAGACGATAATAAAGAGAAAATATATGATAACACAATTTTTGATAATCCTCGCCATTTGAAGATGCTGCCCACACATCCGGATGAAAACTTTTTTGTTTCTGATAAATTTCTGGTTACATTTGTAAGAAATTATCTTGACTTAGATATATTGCCTCAAAAGGAATCCATAATCGGAACTATTTTCATTGATGTTGATATAACTTTTATTGACAAAATTATCGGCCAGCTGGATTTAAAAGAAAAAGGAGATGTCTTTGTAATAGACACAGAAGGAAGCCTCATCTATAATCCAGCAAAATTGGATACTAATCCTGCAAAAGAGCTGTATAACAATATTAGAAGTAAGGATGAGGATATACAAAGTGGATATGTACTTATTGATAACAAATACACCTTTTTTAGGAATATTGAGGGATCAGACTGGATCATATTTTCTAATATAACCCAAAGCGATGTAATCCACGTTATACATGGATTGCAAAGGTGGAATATACTTTTCCTATTTGTTATAGGGTGTATGCTGATAATTGTAGCTTTTGTTTTTTCGAGAGAATTGGCAAAGCCCGTAAAGAGCATGATGACCCAAATGGAAAAGATAGAATCCGGAGACTTAAACACAAAAATAAAAATAAAAGCTAGCTATGAAATGAAACAGCTTGCCAATGCATTTAACAACATGACATCACGGCTTAGTGACTATATTAGAGAGGTATACTTTGCCAGAATAAAACAAAACGAGGCAGAACTTAATACGATTAAGAGTCAGATAAGGCCACATTATTTATATAATACACTGGAAGTTATCAGGATGAATGCTATTTTGGAGGATGCAGATTCTACCCAAGAAATGATATATTCACTTTCAGAGCAGTTAAAATATCTAATAGGAGATACCGATGACAGCGTCAGCCTTGATACAGAACTTGATATGATAGAAAACTATTTCAAGATTATTGATACAAGTTTTAAACACCGTATTACATTGGAGATAGATGTTGCTTCGCACATTAGAAAATATAGAATACAAAAGCTACTTATCCAACCTATAGTGGAAAATTCTGTAGTCCATGGTCTGAAGCCAAAAGAAGGCAAAGGCAAGGTAAAAGTGAGCGCAGAAGAGAAAGATAATACGTTAATAATCAAGGTTATTGATGATGGAATTGGCATATTAGTAGAAGATATAAAGAGTATGAATGATGCTTTGAAAGTCGGTGATGTTGACGAAAACGATTCCTCATCTCAAAGTATCGGAATAAAGAATGTTCATGACAGAATACAGCTTGTATATGGCCGTAAGTATGGCGTAAAAGTGAGCAGCAAAACAAATATGGGTACACTTGTTGAGATAACAATACCTATAAGAAAAGAGAAGCTTGACGAAAATGAATAAAGCCCCAAAAAACTAGGAAGTTTATATAATAATACATTCAAATAATGAATCAGGTGAGTTTTAGCCACCAACTTGTGTATTATGCACAACTTTCACAGCCGTTTATTGTGCTAGTATGTATATATTAAAAATAATTAAAGGAGAAGTTTATGAAGAGACTAATTCTATTTTTGTTAGTACTAGTATTAGCACTAGCAGCATTTGCAGGTTGTACTCCTAAAGAAGAACCAGCAGATGTAACAAAAGCACCAGTGGAAGAAAAAGAAGTGGAAGCAACTGAGGAGCCTAAGGAAGAAGTGGAAGCAACTGAGGAGCCTAAGGAAGAAGTTTCATTAACATTTGTTTTTGCTGGCGGAGATCCTTTAGCAAAATCATTGTTAGAAGAAAGAGTTGATGTATTTAATGATATGTATCCTCATATCACTATCATACCTCAACCATCATCTAGCGGAGGATATTTAGACTTTGTTAAGACTAAAGATGCAGTTGGCGAATTCCCGGATATGCTTGAATGCAGAGATGTACAAGTATTTGAAGAAAAATTGGCTGAACTACCTGCGGAAATAGTAGAAATGCTAGACGACCCTGCTACTTTAAACGGCAAAAACTATGTGGCTCCACTAAGCAAAATGCTTACATCAATAGGCTGCTATTATGACAAAGCTTTATTTGATGAACTTGGACTAGAAGAACCAACAACATATGATGAGTTCTTAAGCTTATGTCAAACCATTCAAGACAGTGGCACATCACCAATAGTTCAAGGTGGCAAAGACCTATGGCACACTGGTTTCTGGTGGAGTAACTTCTGGATTAAGAACGTAGCATCAAAGAATCCTGACTTTATTGCAGACAGATACGTAGATGAAGTAAGTTTTGCTGATGAAGATGTTAAATTAGCATTGCAACAATATGCCGATCTTTATCAATATATTGATAAAGGCTGGGCAAGCACAGGTGACAACCAATTAGTATCATTTCTAGTATCTGGAAAAGCTGCAATGTTCTTCTCTGGCTCATGGATGGTTGGCCAGGTAACAGAAGCAGATCCTGATTTTGACCTAGGATGGTTCCCTGTGCCTGATGTAGACGGCGAACTAAGAATGTTAGGCGGCTCTCAATTAGCAGGTCTAGCTTTATCAAAAGAAGCAGCACAAGATTCTAATAAGGTAGAAGCATTTAATGCATTTGTTAAATTCTTCTATTCAGATGAACAATATGCACCATACTTATCTGCAATTTCATTTGGACCAGCAACAGTTGATCCACCAGAAGTAGAGTATGCAAGCGATCTTATTCAGGAGTTTGCAGAAGCAGGCAGTAAGGCAGTATTCGTAGATCTTAACTGGAATAGTAAATGGGGCGACAACCTATTACCTGGCGCATTCAGAAACTTTGCTTACAAAGCATTCCAAGACATGGTAGCTAATGGAACAACAGTAGATGAGCTGTGCGAAGTATTAGATCAACAGTGGGCAGTAGAGGTTGCACTACTAGAAGACTAAGTTAAAAAGACGATGTTAATCATAGACCTCTAATTTTGTTAGAGGTCTATGTATTAGTAAGGAGGAGAACCAAGTGAAAATTTTAAAAAAACCTGAGAATCGAATTTTACTTTTCTTAGTGCCCGGATTATTTATGTTTATTACATTCATAATAATCCCAGTGATTAATAGTGTAAACCTAAGTTTAACAAATTGGGATGGTATTTCATCTACATACAGTTATGTAGGATTAAGAAACTTTAAATTTATTTTTCAGGATCCAAGGTTTTATAATGCGTTAAAAAATACCATAATAATCGGCGCGTTTTTTACACTCTTTGCGAACTTGACTGCATTATTAATAGCAATTTTACTGGATAATGTAATCAAAGGAAAGAATTTTTTCAGGAGTATATTTTATTTACCTGTATTGATGAGTGGTGTTATAGTCGGATTCATATGGTCAATTATGCTAAATTATTCCTTTGGTATAATAAACAATGCTTTGGGGCAACTTGGTTTGGATACTCTGCAGACTAACTTTACTGGAGAGATGCCAAACGCCATGATATCATTGATTTTTGTTCTAGTATGGCAAAGATTAGGTTATTATATGATTATCTATTTAGCAGGATTGCAGGGAATTCCAAAAGAGCTGATTGAAGCATCTAAAATAAACGGAGCATCAAGATTTCAGGTTTTCAAACATGTTACATTCCCGTTGCTGGCAGGTTCAATGACAGTTAATATGACTTTAGCATTAATTTTTGGCATGAAAGTGTTTGGCCAATTGGTTGTGCTGACAGGCGGAGGACCTGGATTTGCTACAGAGAACCTTGTATATGTTATTTACAAAGTAGCATTTGCCGAGCTCAAGCAAGGATATGGTACGGCTTTATCACTAGTATTATTTGTATTGGTTGGTGCTTTCTCATTGATACAAGTCTTTATTTTGAGAAAGAGGGAGGTGCAGTTATGAGCAATAAGGCCAATATTAAGAGAGTTATTGTTGAACATAAAAAAGAAAAATTTACCAAATCTAATGTTGTAATTCTTATTATAGTAATTGTGCTTGCAATACTTTATTTTACTCCACTATATTTTACAGTTATTAACGCTTTTAAGACAAACGGAGAAATAATGAGAGACCCTGTTGCGCTTCCTGAAACAATATTTAATTTTGATAACTTTAAATATCTTTTTACAGAAACAAATTATCCGGGAGCATTTGTAAATAGCGTTATACTTACAACTGTATCAGAATTATTGATACTATTGATTATACCAATGACAGCTTACGGATTATCAAGAGGCAACAAAAAGATTACAGGACCTTTATACGTAATATTTTTGCTGTCTATGATTGTGCCATTCCAAGCATTTATGATACCGCTGTTTAAACAGCTTAAAACTTTCGGAATGTATGGTAATTTCTTAGGGCCTATAGCAATATATTTATCCGGATCAATACCGTTTGGCATGCTGCTCTTTACCAGTTTTCTGAAAGGTATACCAGTTGAGATAGAAGAGGCAGCCAGAATAGACGGAAGTAACAGTTTTAATACGTTTTGGAGAATAATATTCCCCTTATTAAAACCAGTTACAGCCAGTATGATTATTCTTAACGGATTAGGCATATGGAATGACTTTTTAATGCCAATGCTAGTTTTACCGTCTCACAAGCCAAAAACAGTTAATGTTGAAATTTACTCATTTATTGATTTATATGCAAGTAGATGGGATGTAGTTTTTGCCGGTGTAGTAATTGGTATAATTCCAGTGCTAATAGTTTTTGTATCATTACAGAAGTATTTCATTAAAGGAATAACAACAGGTGCGGCCAAAGGATAACTGGAAATGGATTTTTGAACATGTATTTATAAGTGATATACAAGTAGGATAAAGCAAAAAGTGATATAATGAAGTTATCTAATACATATAAGGAGTGAGGGCATGATTAGTATAGTTATAGCAGATGACGAACCTAATATTGTTCATGGTCTTGCTAAATTAATAGAGGGAGAGCGTCTGGGTGTTGAAATCGTGGGGCTTGCATATGACGGCCTTGAGGCGCTGGATTTAATTCGCAAAGAAACACCAGACATACTGATCTCTGATATTAATATGCCTAAGCTCAATGGAATCAAACTACTTAAGGAGATGAAAAAGGAAAAGATTAAAACAAAGGTCATTTTTTTAAGTGGATATCAGGAGTTTGAATATGCTCGTTCAGCCTTGCAGTATGGAGCAGTTGATTACCTTTTAAAACCGGTTAATCAAAAACGACTGGAAAAAAACATACATAAAATTATTGCTGGCAAAAGCTTCAATAACATTTCAGAATATGAAAAAGATAAATTGGTAGAAACCTTTGATACTAATGTGCTTGAAATAAATATTCAAAGACAGGCAGGTGAAAAAAATGACAAGTACGTTGTAATGAATTTAAGCTACAGTGAAAAAGGCATTGATGAAGTAGGCGAAAAAGACATACTAAGCTTTTCGATAACCAATGTAATTGAGCAGTTGCTTAAGCTGATTGAGAACAAATGGATTG
The DNA here is from genome assembly GCA_963677605.2 of Christensenellaceae bacterium. GTDB lineage: Bacteria > Bacillota > Clostridia > Christensenellales > UMGS416 > JAGLOK01. Next base: position 520,522 of record CAXXDX010000007.1, read on the forward strand.
TCAACAAGAAAAATGATATATTTATTTTAATAGGCCACAAAGATAATGAGGAGCTAAATGAGATACTAAAAACGCTCCCATATGAAATGATTGAAGATGTCAAACAAAAGACAGGTAAAAATTTGACCATTGCTGTTGGCAAAACAATTGATGATATTAAAAATATAAGTGAATCCTATGACAGTGCCGTCGACATGATGGCAAAAAGATTCTTTTACGATGAAGGCATAGTAATATATTACGAAGATAAGAAGATAAGCGAATATAACACCCAAGATTTATTCGATGCCCAAGAAGACATTGTAGCTTCATTGCTCAGCTACAATAAGGGGAAGATGTGCAATAATCTGAAGCATTTTGTATCCGTATTAAAGGATGTGTCAAACATGAATAAGGATTTAGCAATAAGCTATTGCATGTCTACAATTGTGAGGGTAAGAAGCAAACTGAAAGAATCTGGCCATAATATTGAATACTCCGAGACAGATGGTAATATTATCGCACAGGAGCTTCATGAGTTAAATAATTTTTCGTGTCTTCGGGATTGGGTTACAAACTATTTTCTGAAAGTGTATGATATGGTTCTCGACCTTATTCAGGATAAGGATAACGACATTATACATCAAGTAAAAGTCTATATAGACGAGCACTATAGTGAAAACATTATGCTTAAAGAGATTGCAAACAGCGTATATATGAACGCCAACTATTTCAGTGGATATTTCAAAAAGCATACAGGGGTTAATTTTAAATATTATCTCACCAGTATACGAATGAATAAAGCCGAAAAATTATTATTATCGACTGATTATAAGGTATATGAAATAGCGGAAAGAGTGGGTTTTACAGATTACAGGCATTTTAGCCATATATTTAAAGAAAGACATAATTGCAACCCAAAAGACTATAAAAAGAATATTATACAAAATAAAGAATCTAATTAAATAATATAGGTGTAAGCATTAGAATAATTAATGTTGCCTGTTTAAGCAGGATAGACACCTAAACGGTGAGGAGTAGCAAAAATGATAAAAATCACTTTTATGGGAGCAGGGAGCGCCGTTTTTGCCAAGAATGTTTTAGGTGATTGTATGTGCTCAGATGTTCTTAGAGATAGTGAAGGCAGCTATGCTTGACCCTCATACATCTGCAGAACTGTCCCTTGATGATATTATTAAAATGTGCGATGAAATGATTAAAGCTCATGGTAAATATATGAGTATGTATAAATAAAACAATGATGACGAAAGGGACACTTATGAGCATTTACGATATTATCATTGTTGGCGGTGGAATTTCAGGCTCAATGGCTGCAATATCTGCTGCAAGATGCAAAGCCAAGGTACTTCTTGTTGAAAAAGATGGCTATCTTGGCGGAATGCTGACCGGCGGTGGTGTTGGTCCCATGATGACATTCCATGCAGGAGATAAACAGGTCATCAGAGGAATAACAGGTGAATTAATAGATAGGCTCATTTCAAAGGGCAAATCACCGGGACATATCGTTGATACGACGGGATATACGTACACAGTGACACCATTTGAAGCTGAAGCAATGAAAACAGAGCTTGAAAGTATGCTGATTGATGTAGGTGGTGAGATACTTTATCATACTATGCTGGCGGATGTATCAATAGTTGATAGCAAAATAGAATCAATTACTATATGTAATAAAGCAGGATTAAACAATATAAAGGCCAAATGTTATATCGATGCTACAGGAGATGGAGACTTGTCATCATGGGCAGGTGTGCCTACGCATAAAGGAAGGCTGGAGGATGGCGTATGTCAGCCTATGACTCTGAATATAAAGATGTATAATGTTGATATTCCAGCCATAAATGAATATATGAAATCACAACCTGAGCAGTTTGGTAAAAGCATACCATTACTTGATATATCACCTCGGTTATCAATTGGCGGATTTAAAGACATCGTTCAAAGGGAAAAGGCAAAAGGCGGACTAAAGCTTAACACTAAAGGTTCAGTACTGCTTTTTGAAACTGATAAACGTGGTGAAGTGATAATAAACAGTACTAGAGTTATTGGAGCTGATTCCACTAGTCCAAAGAGCCTCAGCGATGCAGAAACAAAGGCTAGAAAAGAGGCAGCAGAGCTGGTTGAGTTCCTTAAAAACAGCTTTCCCGGATTCGAAAACGCACAGCTTTCATACACAGGACCCAATATCGGAATTAGAAGCTCCAGACAGATAGTTGGACTGTATACATTTACTCAGGAGGATTTATTATCCTGCAAGGTATTTGATGATCCTATTGCACATTCAGGATACCCAATTGATATCCATAACCCAAGTGGCGCAGGTGGCAAATCAATACACATTGAAAAAGGGAAATATTACAGTATCCCCTACAGAACAATGATAAATGAAAAGATAGATAATCTAATTACAGTTGGACGATGCATATCAGCAACATTTGAAGCTCAGGCTGCAATCAGGCTGTCGCCGACAGCAGGAGCCATAGGACATGCAGGGGGAGCAGCTGCACATTTATATGTATCTAAAAATTTAATGAAAGCATCCCAAGTGGATTATGGTGAACTCAAAGAAATATTATTGGGACAGAATGCGTTCTTGTGATTATTTAGACTATAAATAAATTGAGGGCTGAATATGCAGACAAGTGGTGTGATAATGGGATTTTACAAAAATTGATTTATAAGATGGCAGGAAGAGATTTATGAAAAAACCAAACATATTATTGCTACTCCCAGACCAGTACAGAGGAGACTGGCTGCCATACAAAGAGTAGATAATTAAAAAACTAGGAGGATAAAATTCCACTTAAAATGCCGACAATAGCATGTTTGGCACAAACCCAGTAGATTTTTGGGATTAAATGGCTGGGTTGAAGAACTTGGAGAAATGGGATTTACTAATGCTGTATACAATGAAGGTAAATGGAATGGAGTGATATCAGACGAACAAGTGCCGCAAGGACTTTATTTAAAGTTTTTACATTATAATAATATGGCGAGTGTTCATTGTTATGATTTTCGCAAAAGAAAAGAAGATAATTTTGCGATTTTCCCCACTAATCTTCAGGATTATGCATACTGTGATAATTGGCTGTCGAACAATGCAGTAAAAATGCTTAAAGAGTTTGATGACGATAAACCGTGGTTTTTGCAGGTGAATTTCACAGGCCTTAATGAGCCGTGGGATATTACAAAAGATATGAAAGAGCTATGGAGAAACATTGAATTTCCACAGCCATATAACAATAGTCATAATACCCCTGCAGGGCTTAATGGGATTAGACAAAATTATGCTGCTATGCTAGAGAATATTGATAGAAACATTGCTATTATTATATATGAGATAGAAAAGCAAGTAGAATTACACAATACAATAATGATATATTCAGCTGATCATGGAGAAATGCTGGTAGATAATAATTTAATAGGCAAATCTGTACCGTACAGAGGCTCACGCTCTGTTCCGTTAGTCTTTTGTGGAAAGGGAATTCAAAAGGGTATATACAATAATCATCTTGTTGAGATGCAGGATATAGCAAGCACCATTAGCTAATACAAACAAGGGCAATGGAGTACAGAGGTCATCAGGCATTAATAAAACAATAGTTTATGAAGGTCTGGAAGAAATAGTTCAGATGAGTTAGAAAGAGGAGAAACACATGAACAAATTTGATGAAAGAGTAAAGCGAACAGAGTGGATGATGGATGACAGATTTGGCATGTTTATTCACTGGGGACTATACGCAATACCTGCAAGGGGCGAATGGATAAGGTCAAGGGAAGAGATTTCAATTGCAGATTACCGGCAGTATTTTGATGAATTTAACCCAATTAAATATGATCCAAAAAAATGGGCAACGCTAGCAAGGAAAGCGGGAATGAAATATGCTGTCTTGACAACCAAGCATCATGATGGATTTTGCCTGTTTGATTCAAAGCTAACCGACTATAAGGCAACCAACACAAAAGCAAAAAGAGACCTTATAAAGGAATATGCGGATGCTTTCAGAGAAGAAGGTATAAAGGTTGGATTTTACTATTCATTACTTGACTGGCATCATCCTGATTACCCCAAATATGGCGATTTACATCACCCTATGAGAAATAATGAAGCGTTTAAAGATGAAGTTATCAATTTTGATAACTATGTTAAATACTTTCATGGGCAAGTGAAAGAACTCTTGACTAATTACGGCAAAATAGACATCATGTGGTTTGATTTTTCATACAAAGACGATAATAACTTAATGTCGGGAGATAAATGGAAATCCGAAGAACTCATTAAAATGATGCGACAACTTCAGCCCGCTATTATTATAGATAATCGTCTGGAACTGCATGCACATCATGATAGCAGCAAACACTCAAATGATGATTTCACTTCAGGCAATATAAAAAACTATACTGGCGACTTTGTATCACCTGAGCAGATAATACCTCCATATGGTATGACGGATTCAAAGGGAACATTGCTCCCGTGGGAAGCGTGCATTACCTTGAATAATAATTGGGGATATGCAACACATGACAAGGATTATAAGTCAGCAGAACAGGTTATACGCATATTGGTTGAATGCATATCCAAGGGTGGCAACCTACTGCTAAATGTTGGACCTAATGCAAAGGGAGAGATACCAAAAGAGTCAGTTGATATTTTGGAGGAAGTAGGCCATTGGATGGATGCAAATAGGGAAAGTATATACGGATGCTCGCGGGCGAACTTTGATAAGCCGGAATGGGGCAGATATACCCAAAACGACAAGAAACTATATGCCCATATCTACGACAGAGGGGTGGGCCCATTTAATTTTGTTGGACTTGCTAACAAAGTAGAATCTGCTAGATTGTTATCAGATGGTGCGGAGATTGAGATATTCAGGCCGTGGAATGCAGTGCAGTTTAAGAATGATTTATTTATTAATCTAACTAGTCAGATATTGCCTGATGAAAAAGATACCGTTATTGAGTTGAGGTTGAAATAAAAAAGATGGAAAAGCAAAAGGGAAGCTCACCTAATATTATTTTCATTTTAACAGACGATCAAGGCTATGGAGACCTAGGGTGCACAGGGAATCCAATTATTAGAACACCTAATATTGATAAATTCCATGATGAAAGTGTAAGGATGACTAATTTTCACGTAGGTCCCACATGCGCACCTACACGTGCAGGATTAATGACAGGGCATTATGCAAACAGTGCAGGTGTATGGCACACCATCGGTGGACGGTCTCTTCTAAGGAGAGAAGAATGGACTTTAGCCAATGCGTTATCAGAAAATGGATATGAAACTGCAATCTTTGGCAAATGGCATTTGGGGGATGCATATCCTTATAGGCCTATTGACAGAGGTTTTAAGAAATCCATTGTCCACGGCGGCGGTGGAATATCTCAAACGCCTGATTGCTGGGGTAATGACTATTTTGACGATACATACTTTGTAGATGGTGCTGCTAAAAAGTTTGAAGGTTATTGTACTGATGTTTTTTTTAGAGAGGCATTAAGCTTTATCGAAGAAAACATGGACAATCCTTTCTTTTGCTATATTGCGGCAAATGCACCCCACAGCCCATATAATGTGGACAGTAAATATTCTGATATGTATAAAGGATTGATGCAGGAAGACAGAGCAAGGTTCTATGGCATGATATCTAATATTGATGATAACTTCGGTATGCTAAGGCGAAGACTAAAAGAACTTGGTTTATCGGATAATACTATTTTAATTTTTATGACTGATAATGGTAGCAGCTGCGGAGCTAAGCTAGATATGGGAGAGTTTGTAAGCGACGGATATAACGCAGGACTAAGAGGACTAAAAAACTCTGAATATGACGGAGGACATAGAGTACCTTTTTTTATAAGGTGGTCAAAGGGACAATTGAATCATGGTATAGATGTCAATGAGATTGCAGCAAATGTCGATTTTATGCCTACTATTTTGGATTTGTGTGGCATAAAACAAAAAGACGGTATAGCTTTTCACGGCAAGAGCCTTAATAAGCTATTATATAAAGGATATGAATGGGATGAAAGGACAATGGTGACAGACTCTCAGCGATTAACTTATCCTGTGAAATGGAGAAAGTCAGCTGTTATGACAAATAAATGGCGGCTGATAAACGGAAGAGAATTATACGATATGACAGTGGATAGAGAACAAAGAAATGATATTGCTGACCTTCATCCTGATATAATTGATGCTCTGCGATTAGAATATGAAAAGTGGTGGGATATAGTATCTGAACAGTTTGATAAGGATATACCTATGGTACTAGGCGATGTCCCTATCCAATTAACAACCCATGATTTGAGAAATGAGGAATGCGACACTGCATGGAATCAAGGGCAGATAAGGCAGGGGCTTAAGGTAAGCGGATACTGGGAAATTGAAGTTGAAGAGCAAGGAGTATATGAATTCAGCTTAAGAAGATGGCCAAAATCACAAAACTATCCGATTACGAATGGAATTGAAGGCGATGATATTGAATATGAAAAAGAGTTTATTGATAAAACACATAGTCACTTTTATACCGGCGGTAAGGCACTGGATTTAAAAAGTGCAGTGATAAATATCCAGGGAATTACAAAGCGTACACAAATAGATGAAAAGACCATCACAGCAAAAATGAAGGTACGCCTTAAAAAAGGCAAAACGACATTAAAAGCTTGGTTTAATGACGCATATGGCAATAATTATACAGCTGCATATTATGTAGATGCGGTTAGGCTGAATGAGGATTAGAAAATGAAAGAGCTGTTTAATAACTGCATGAATTTCAAATCACATTGTAATATGTTAAGTCCCATGAGATTTACAGATAAACAGATAAAAAGATATTACGAAAAGCTAGAAGATATAGCAATAAGGAGCGAGTGCCCATCCGGTGTTTGCATTGATTTTATCAGTGACACTAAATATATTATTTTTCCATATGAATTGCTAGGAGCTATGAGACCGTGGTTTTCTTTTGATATCTATGTAAATGATGTAATGATAAAAAGCAAATATTTAGACTGTGCAAAAGATGCAGCAGGATGCATTGAATTTAGCATGTCAAATGCAGATAAGAAATTTAACCGTATTACAATTTATTTACCCCATACAGTCAAAATTGCTATTGGCAATCTGGGCTTTTCTCAGGGAGCAGTAATAAAAAGGCCAGAGAGAAACGAATTAAACCTGCTGTGTCTGGGCGACTCTATTACGCAAGGAATGGATGCAGTTCATCCATCGCTATCCTATCCAGTTTTACTTTCTAAATTTCTAAATACCAATTTATTAAATCAAGGAGTTGGAGGATATGTTTTTGATAAACATTGTCTTGATAGAGATTGCTCGTTTACACCGGACATTATAACTGTAGCATACGGAACAAACGACTGGTGTGTTTGCAGAAGTTATGAGGAATTTTATCAAAACTGTGAGGAGTTTATGCATGAAGTGTGCAAACTATATCCAGATGCATTAAAAATTGTAATAAAGCCTATTTGGCGAAATGACATTGGCAAAGTTACTAGTGTAGGCGAATTCTATGATGTTCATAAAAGCATTGAAAAAATATGCTCTAAATATGCTAATATAATCACTATTGACGGCACTAAATTAGTTTTTAATACAGAAGATTTATTTGTAGACAATGTGCACCCCACAGATGAAGGGCATTATCAGATAGCAGAAGGCATTTATAACCATATTGTTAATTATTTTGATAAGGAGAAGTGAAACTATAATGAATACAAAACCAAATATAATATACATTCTAGCAGATGATATGGGCTATGGAGATATATCCTGCTTGAATGAAAACTCAAAACTAGACACTCCCAATTTTGATAGCATTGCTGAAAACGGAATAAAGTTTACAGATGCGCATGCATCATCTGCCGTCTGCTCTCCATCAAGATATTCTATCCTTACGGGAAGATATAATTGGCGTTCATCTCTTAAGAAGGGAGTATTAGGCGGATACTCGCCATCTCTTATTGAAAAGGGACGCTTGACAGCAGCATCTATGCTTAAAAAATATGATTACAAAACGGCATGCATCGGGAAATGGCATTTGGGTATGGACTGGGAAATGAGTGAGGGAGCAGCTGAAGCCCCTGACTTTGACGAAACATTAGGTGTTAATTATTCAGCACCTATTAAGAACGGACCTATAGCTCATGGATTTGATTATTATTATGGGATAAACGGCTCACTGGATATGCCGCCCTATGTATATATAGAAAATGACAGAGTTGAACAATTACCCATACATTACACAGAAGACAGCGGCAAAAGATTTTGGAGAAAAGGTCCTACTGCTCCTAATTTTAAGCATGAAGAAGTTCTCCCTACTCTGACAAAAAAAGTTCTTGAGCAGATTGATAAATGGAAAGATGAAAACTTCTTTATCTATTTTCCACTTCCTGCGCCTCATACTCCTATACTTCCATCAAAAGAGTTTCAAGGCAAATCAAACACCAATGAATACGGTGATTTCTGCTTGATGTGCGATAACGTAGTAGGTCAGGTGATAAGTAAACTTAAAGAAATGGATTTATACAAGAATACATTGCTTATATATACAAGCGACAACGGATGTTCTCCGATGGCAGACTTTGACGAGTTAAAAGAGGCAGGGCACAATCCTAGTTATGTCTTCAGAGGGCACAAAGCAGATATTTTTGAAGGCGGACATAGGATACCATTGCTTATACAATGGCCTGAAGTAATTAAAGCAAATAGTATATCAGATGATACTGTATGTTTGGCTGACCTAAATGCAACTGTTGCGGATATATTAGGATATGATATAAAAGATAATGAATGTGAAGACAGCGTAAGTAATCTGGATATTTGGCTAGGGAATAACTACGAAAAACCGTTAAGAGAGGCTACAATTCATCATTCGGTTAATGGCTCATTCTCTATAAGAAAGGGAAAGTGGAAACTGGAAATGTGCCCAGGCTCAGGCGGCTGGAGCTATCCTGTACCGGGCAAGGATACTGACGGACTGCCTCCTATACAGCTATATGATTTATCGAAAGATATTGGCGAGCAAGAAAACGTATACAAAAATCATACTGAGGTTGTTGATGAATTAAAAGCTCTTTTAATAGAATATATAAAGACTGGAAGAAGCACAAAAGGTATACCTCAAGAAAATACTGAACCTGACTGGTGTAGGAAATTTGATTGGATTATTGAGACGTAACATGAATAACTTGCCTAATATACTATGGATATTCTCAGATCAGCACAGGGCTCAGGCGATGAGCTGTGCTGGTGACACTAATATCGAAACTAAGAACTTAGACAGATTGGCACGTGAAGGAATAAGATTCAGCAATGCTTTTGCAAACACACCAATTTGTTCACCATCAAGGGCATGTGTTCTTACAGGGAAGTACGCAACATCTCATGGAGTTTTTGCTTTACATGTGCCGCCTAAACATAATCAAAAAATGCTACAGCAGGAACTAAAAGAACTTGGGTATTATACTTCCTATTATGGCAAATGGCATCTGAGCGGGGGAGCAGCGCCAAGTCATTTTGTGTCACCGTATTTTAGGCCCGGCTGGGATGAATGGAAGGCATGGGAGAACTCGAACAGACCTTGGGATACTGAATATGCAGATGGTGATTTTCCGCTTCCTATAAAAAAGCTAAAAGGCTATCAGGTAGATGTCCTCACGAATATGACTGTCGATTTTATCAAAAGTAGAGTAGATGAATCTACCCCGTGGTTTCATGTAATGAGCGTCGAACCACCTCATGATCCTCATGATCCACCAAAGGAGTATGTGGATCAATTTATAGATAAGCAATTTAATACTAGAAAAAATGTCCCCCAAGGATATTTTGATGACGTCAAAAACAAAGAAAAGATTATAGGTTATTATGGGCAAATAAAAAATCTTGACGATAATATTAAAAAAATTATTGATGTTTTAGAAGAGATAGATCAACTTGAAAATACAGTGATATTCTATTTTTCAGATCATGGTGAAATGCTAGGGAGTCATGGCTGTTGCGGAAAATCAACATTTTATGTTGAGGCTAGTAAAATTCCTTTAATTATTCGATATCCTAAAAAGATACCTAAAAATGTGGTCACTAAAGAATACATAAGCACGGTAGATTTTTATCCAACTTTGCTTGGGATATTAGGGATGGAAAAACCAGATTTTTTGGAAGGTCATGACTGCTCAAAGCATATATGCGGAGAACTTGAAAAAACATCTAATGAAGTACTACTGCAATTTGAAAGAAGATTTTACGGTATAACGGAAAAGGATAAAATGTTTAGAACTTTAATTCAAGATGAGTATATGTACACTTGCTTTTTGAATGGGAATAAATTTCTCTATAACATTGATGAAGATGAATGTCAACTTAAAAATTTAATTGATTGTAAAAGGGATTTGGATGACAGGATGCATCATAGACTTAATGATAAGTTGATTGAAATTAACGATAACTTTTTCGATAGAGAAAAAGGAATGACTGAATTAAGGTGATAATAATTATTGATGTGCTACCATTACTTTGGACGGATTTTTAATTTTATCTAGTATTGATAATCATCTGTTTCTAGATATTATCCAAATTTCTATATATAATTCATAATATTTATTTCTTCTATCATCTAATTATTTTTCACCTAATTCAACTCAGGAATACTATCTCCATGTGCTTGAAGCATTTCATCCACCATGGCTTTAATATCACCAATTGATAATGTTGCTGCATAACGTAAGTCTACTGACCTTCATCTAAAAAACGACTCACATTTTAGGAATAGCGCTATCCAGACAGGGTAAAAAAGTGTTTTAAAGTAGTAATCATAAAATTCAACAATGGTTATCATAAAATTGTTATAGTATCAGGAAAATCACAAAACTATAATTAAGGAGCATAAGGTATTTACTACTATAATATGTTCAATGATTATCAAATTTGAGGAGAGAAAAATGGTTAAAAAAAGAACTTTGGAACTTATTAAGATGGCAAGATGTGCTGACATAAGTGATGCACTGGATTCGATGGGAAAACAGGACGTATATGTAATGACACCTGATATGAGGCCTTTGATTCCTTTAACTAAGTTTTGCGGAATAGCAAAAACAATGGATTATAAAATCATAAACGAACGTATGCCTGAAATGAGCTATGAAGAGTTTGAAAAGCTTCAATATACTCATAAGAAAGACGGCGGATACGGTTACAACTCAAATGCAGAATTTCCGGAAATGGATATGCCAAAAGGTGAAGAAGGCGATGTTTTCATATGTGCTGCACATGGAGTAATGGGCGGAATATTCGGTAGCGCTAATGGACTTGAGCTTCTTAATGATGGAGTACAAGGAATTATTCTCGACGGGTATATGCGTGATACACCCGAATCAATACTGCAGAAACTGCCGGTTTTCTCCAAAGGAATATCATTCGTGCATCCTCAGGGCCGTATTGGAATAGCTGAAATAAACAGACCTGTTACCTGTGCCGGCGTTTTAGTAAACCCCGGTGATATCGTATGCGCAGACCACGATGGGATAATTGTTGTTCCTCAGGAGTTAGCAGATGAAGTAGCGTACCGCGCATATAAGATACAGCAAATCGATCGTAAAGACAGAAGAAATGCATATATAAAGCTGGGCATGGAGTTTGATGAAACAGTCGAACTTTTACCTGACATTGAAAAGACATGGGATTAAAAGATTGAGAAACTACAAATGAATTTTTGATTATATCTTGGTGTATGAAATATATGTTTCAAAACATTCAAAATAATATAAATCAAAGTCTTTTCCGAAAAAATAGAATAAACTAATGAAAATGATATCTGAACTAAAAAGATGTCATTTTTTTAAGAAAATAGATAAATCTATTGTTTTAACTGATATTGATATGTAGATGCAGGTATTAAAAGAACTCGTTAAGAAGGTGTAAAACAAAATGTTTCAAATCAGAAAATACTCAATATGCTTTCAGACGGTATTAAAAATTAATTCTCATGTATTATATCTTTTTATGTTTAGATATATGAAAAATATTATTTTCATTATCATAATATTACACAATTTGAACCATAATATTATTATATTTTTGGTCAATTTAATAGTTTATTCTTTTATATATCAAGAAAACAGTAAAAACAATACAAAACTAAACTGCTGTTCTAAACCGGAGTTATGGTGGATTTTTAGCAGTATGAGAAGATAAAGTCTAAGATGGTAGACTGAATCCGACTTACTGATTAATCAAATATTTAGCAATAAGTTTTTATTTCTTTAAATTGGTTTTTTATCAGAAATGCAATGAAAATTTATGATATACCCATTAAAATAGGTAATGGGTGAGCGTTTTGCTAGCGCATAAACTTTTTACTATAGGAGGAGAAAATGAAAAAAAGTATTGCCTTGCTACTTGCATTGATGCTCTGCTTAGTTATCTTTACCGCATGCGATAAAGAAGAAGAGTCAGCACCAGCGCAGACACAAGCAAAAACGGAAGCAACAGAAGAGAAAGCGACAGAGGAAGCAGCTGCAGAAGAACCGGCAGAACCGGTTGAAATCAGATATATGTCTGCTGATACCGCAGGCTCGGTTTCTTACGAAGTTCAGGCAAAAGTTCTTGAGCAGTTTGAAGCAGATAATCCAAATATTAAAGTTGTTTTGGATTCGCAGCCTTCAAAAGAACTAAGAACAAAAATCACGGTTGAGTTCGCCGCAGGAAATCCACCGGATGCATCATGGTGTATTTTAAGTTATGCACGCGAGTTCATGAAAGACGATTTAATACTCGACTGGAGAACTGTTTATGACGATCCACGCCATGAGGAAATAAAAAGCTGGTTTACTGATGCTTTGATAAATTATTCGGATTTCGGCGATGGAAGATTAATGATGATGCCTTCCGAAATGAGTATGGACGCTCTTTTCTGCAACTCGGAAATATTTGAGAAGTATGGTTGGGATTACCCTGAAACTTTCGACGACTTTGTTCAGTTGGCTAAAGATTGCCGCGAAGAAGGCCTTTATGCAACTGTTACAGGCGGTAAAGACATCCGTTTTGCTTGGGTTGCTTCAGCATACCTTGTAAGAAGCGGTGGACTTGAAAACGCAAACGCTCTCGCACTCGGCGATGCTATGACAAGCTGGAATGACCCACAGTATGGTTTCCCTCTTGCTATGGAAAAATTTGCTGAGTTCTGTGAGGCAGGCGGATATCCAGAAGGTACTTTGGGATTTAGTAGCACAGATGCAGACCAGTTTTTTGTAGACGGCAAAGCAGCTACATACTTTGAAGGCGCATGGAAACCAGGTAACTGGATTAACATGGGCGGAGAAGAGTTCCTCGATAAACTTGTGCGTGTTCCTTTCCCGACAATCTCTGAAAACGGAGATGCTGATGTTAATGTTGGCGGAGCTATTGTAGGCCAGATTATCGCAGCTAATATCGGCGAAGAAAAGACTCAGGCAGCTATAGAATTACTCAAAGCATTACAGGGTCCTGATTTCTGGATTGAAGTCGTCGAAGGCGGAGGACAGATTCCGGCAGGCAGCTTTGATTTTGACATTAATAAACTTCCCGCTATAACAAGGACATTGTATGAAGAATTTCAGGTAACTTCTGCATTTATTCCTTCAATGGATGCATTCGCACCACCGGCCGTTGATCTGGCTATCAAAAAGACAGCAATGCCGGGAATACTTTCCGGAGAACTTACAGTCGAAGAAGCTATAGCAGAGGTAAATGCTGCGGCAGAAGAATATGTAAGCTCACAGGGTAACTGAGCAAAATAACTTAGTTGACTGTTGGTTGTCCTCCTTTAAATTGGCAGGAGGACAACCAATTTAAAACATCTTTGAGGTAATAGACGTGAATTTATTAAAGAAAAAAGCAGTTACGCCTTGCGAAGAAGAAGCGACCATTTCTCAGCTCAAAGTAGGCAGTAAGCACGCAAAAACAGGGATATATGGAGCGTTGATTTTATATTCGCTAATCATATTGCTTCCGCTTTTATGGTTGATATTTACTTCGCTTAAAACGAAGGAAGAGTTGTTTCAAAGCGCATGGAGCGTTCCTCAAACCTGGCAGTTTAGAAATTATTATCTGGCTTGGACAAAAAGCAATATACCTGTATATATGAGAAACTCAATTACAGCGGCGAGCGTTTCATTGTTTGTGACTTTTATTTCATCTGTAACTATGGCTTATGTACTATCCAGATTTCAATTCAAAGGAAGAAAAATCATATATTATGTGATAATCGCAGGTATGATGATTCCTATACATTCGGCGGTAATACCCCTTTATGTTTTGGCTATGAAGCTGGATATGCAAAATAATCTTGTGGCATTGGGTATAATATATGCTGCATTCAGAATACCGGTTTCAGTATTTTTTCTTGAAAGTTATATGCGATGTATACCAAAAGAGTTAGAAGAAGCCGCATTAATAGACGGCTGCGGATATTGGAAAACATTCAGCAAGGTTATATTGCCAATGTCTGTGGACGGTGTGATAACCATTCTGATACTTGCGCTTTTGGCATGCTGGAACGAACTTTTAGTTTCAATGCTAATGATAGGTGATCCAAATCTAAAGACACTGCCTATCGGAATCATGGGATTTATCACAGAGTATAATACTGAAATTACTCAAATGTGCGCAGGTATAATTATAGCATGTGTTCCGAATCTTTTATTCTATATTATTCTACAGGATAAAATAGTTAAGGGAATGACAATAGGGGCGGTTAAGGGTTAAATGATGAAAAAGAAATCGATGACAGAAAAACAGAAGAAACGCACTTTGGCAATAATACTGTTTTTGTTGCCCGGGATGCTCATATACTCACTTTTAGTACTGTATCCATTGACGGACGGATTCATACTCAGCACATTCAAATGGACTACTCTTACAAAAAAAGTTTTTGTGGGACTAGAAAATTATAAGAATGTATTATCAAGTAGATATTTTATTAAGTCGCTGAAAGTGTCGCTGATTTTCATGGCAGGCACGACAATACTACAGATAGGACTGGGCTTTACATTCGGGTATATGCTCTATCTTCAATTGAGGGGATATAAGGTATTTAAAAGCATATTTTTTACGCCGGTAGTCTTGATGACGGTAGCGGTCGGTTTCATTTTTAACTATATATTCAGTCCTGCCGTAGGTTTGCTTGAGCCGATAATGAATGCGCTGGGGTTGGGAGAACATTATTTTCCTCCACTTGCAGACTCTACATGGGCACTGGTAATAGTTATAATTACTCATTCATGGCAGTTTATGGGCATACAGATAATGATGTTCAACACCGGCTTCATGAATCTTCCGCAGGAAGTAATAGAGATGGCTACAATAGACGGAGCCAGTGGATTTAAAATGATACGTCATATGATTATTCCGCTGACCAGAGAAATAACAAAAACTATAATAATACTTCAGATGATTGGCGCATTGAGGGCATTCGACGTAGTGTTTGTTATGACCGCTGGCGGTCCGAACCATGCTACCGAAGTGCTTCCTATGCATATGTTTGTGCAGGCATTTGAAAACTTCAATATTGGCAACGGAAGCGTTGTGGCGGTGGTAATATTTGTCGTATGCCTCGGGCTGACTATAATCTCACGAAAAGTTATGGGACAGGAAGACCTTCAATATTAGCCTGTAATTATAAATCGTATCTTTCTACCTGATTATCCGATGAACCCATTTTGGTTGACTGAACAAAATCGGCCATTTTATTAAATCTGAAAAGGGAGCAGCATGAAAACAAAAATTAAACTGTGGGAAAAACAAGAAATTATACTTAAAGCTCGAAAAAACTACTCTAATCCTTATATGGATGTAGATGTATGGGTGGACTTGCAAGGACCAGATTTCTCTAAAAGAGTGTACGGTTTTTGGAACGGAGGGAATGAATTTGTAGTAAGAGTTTTAGCTGATTCCGAAGGAACATGGCGATATATTAGCGGATCCAATCAGGATGACACGGGATTGAATGGTAAAACTGGAGCTTATGAAGCTTCAGACTGGACAGAAGAAGAAAAAGAGCAAAACTACAGCAGACGCGGTATTGTCAGCGCAACACCTGACGGTCATTCCTTTATGTATGCCGACGGTACTCCTTATTACCTTTTGGCTGATACTTGGTGGGGCGTGCCGACATTCAGATATCCTTGGTATGAAGATGATAACCCCAGAGATGTTGGCCCGGATATGGGCTTTAAAGACATGGTGCAGTATAGGAAAAGTCAGGGGTATAATGCTATTGCTATATTGGCGGCTCACCCGACTTGGGCAACAGACGGTAAAGAAGCCGATCTTCAAATGGATGACGAGCAAAAGACTTGGATAAGAAGCGCGTGGAAAGTAGACGGGCATGTTACGCCTCTTGATCCCGATAACTATGATACTCAGGCTAAAGATATGCATAACGAAGGAGGCAGACCGTTTTTATTCCCTGGAAAAGTTGAAGGCTATGAAGACATAGTGCCTGACTTTGAGAGAGTAAACCCCGAGTACTTTAAGCATATGGATAAGAAAATTGATTATCTGACGGATAATGGCTTTACATCATTTATCGAAGTGGCTCGACGAGATGTCAGTGAAGTGTGGAAAAACTACGGCGGATGGCCTGATACTTATGCAAGATATATTAATTATGTGTATTGCAGATATCATGCAAATAACACGCTTTTAAGCCCCATACATTTTGACTATGACAAAATGTCGATAGACTCCAGAGAGTATAATGAGCCAATTAATATTCAGCAGAATAAATATGGCAGACCGCCTTTCGGTACGTTAGTGGGAACCAATGCGGGTCCTTCGACTATTGCAAACTTCGGAGGTGACAGAGATGATAGTTGGCTGACTTTTAATCAATTGGGTAACTGGCGTCACCATGATAATTATTGGTATCTTACAGAAATGTATAATGCAAATCCGCCTAAACCTGCTCTTAACGGCGAACCATATTATCCGGGATTTCCGGACAATAATCCGGAAGCAGATACAAAACTTGCAGAACTTTACTGCCGGTCAGGTATGTATGGAAGCTTTCTGTCCGGAGGTCTTGCAGGATATATGTATGGAGTAGAAGGAATGTGGGGATGTGAAATAAGCCCTAATGCAAGATACAAAATGTGGGAATCGCTGCTATTTGAATCGGGTAAGCAAGTAAGGCATCTTCATAAGTTTGTTATGTGCGAAGGCGCTCGTTATCAGACTTTGGAGCCGTGCCAGGAAATGGTTACACCAAATAAATCGGGTGCAGATAAAGGCTTTACTAATTGGGCGTATTGTGCTTCGACACCACAAAAGGATTTTATCCTTTTATACTTTGAGAAGGGATGTCCCAAAGCTCATGTGCGAAGTGTATTGCATGACGCTGAGTACGGATTGAAATGGTATAACACTCGAACAGGTGAATGGCTGGATGGCGGGAAAGAGACTATGGTTACCTCGGATCAGATATGTCGCATAGAGATGCCGGATTATCCTGACAATGAAGACTGGGGGGCATGCCTTATTTTGAGAAAACTATTGAAGCGCAGTTAATGAAAGAGGTGAACATGGTTTTTGATGAAAAAATTCTAGCGAAAATGTCTCAGGATGCCCAGCAGGCAAGACTGGATGTCATAGATATGATTTATAATGCCGGAAGCGGACACTCCGGCGGCAGCCTTTCCTGTGCGGAGATAATGACTGTATTATACGAGGCATATATGGATGTTGACCCGGAAAAGCCTGATTGGGAATCAAGAGATAGGTTTGTGCTTAGCAAAGGGCATGCGGCTCCGATGCTTTATGTTACTCTTGCCAGAAGAGGCTTTTTCGATAAGAGCATGCTTGAGAGCTTGAGAAAGCTGGACAGCCCGCTTCAGGGCCATCCGTGCATGTTTAAGCTTTGCGGAGTAGATATGTCTACAGGTTCTTTGGGGCTGGGGATTTCAGTAGCCTCTGGTATGGGGCTTGCTCTAAGGCTTAAAAAGCAAAGCAGCAGAGTTTTTGTGCTGTGCGGTGATGGAGAGTTACAGGAGGGACAAAACTGGGAAGCACTTATGGCGCTGGGTAAGTGGAATTTGAACAACGTAGTTGTCATTATAGATCGTAATGAAGTACAGCTTGACGGAACAAATGAAGAAATTATGCCTATGGGAGATCTTAAGAAAAAGCTTGAAGCTTTCGGAATGAATACCCTTGAGTGCGATGGACATGAAGTAAGTTCGCTGGTGAATGCTTTGGATTCAGCTGTAAACTTACAAAAACCGACCGCAATTATCGCGCATACTGTTAAAGGAAAAGGTGTGAGCTTCATGGAAAGTAAATCCGAGTGGCACGGCAAGCCCTTAAATGATGAAAATTACACACAGGCGACAAGTGAGATAAAAAGGGGGCTTCAGTCATGAATGATATGAAACCTATGAGGCTGGCCTTCGGCGAAATGCTCTGCGAACTGGGAGAAAAATCAGAGGATTTGGTAGTATTGGATGCAGATGTTTCATCAAGTACACAGACAAAATGGTTTGGGCAAAAGTATCCGGAGAGGTTTTTCAACTTCGGAATTGCTGAAGCCAATATGGTAAGCGCTGCTGCAGGAATGGCTGCCAGCGGGCTTATACCTGTTGTCTCTTCTTTTGCTTTTCTATTAACTTTACGCACAGGAGACCCTATCCGCAGTTTAATAGCTTACAACAAACTCAATGTAAAAATAGCGGGTGGGTATGCAGGACTTTCAGACTTTGCTGACGGAGCGAGCCATCAATCGGTGATGGACTTAGCTATTATGCGAGCAATGCCTAATATGACTGTTCTTACACCCTCGGATATAGAGACAACTCGCAGTGCTGTAAAAGCAATGATCGAAATGGAAGGGCCGTGCTATGTTAGGCTTTCACGTTCGGAGGTAGGCTCATATCATGGCGGCTCCGAGAAATTTGAAATCGGCAAGGCAAATGTTTTGCGTGAAGGAAAAGATGCCGTAGTGGTCGTTTCAGGCGCTGTACTTGGAAATGTGCTTGAAGCATATGACAGACTTTCCGAAGATGGAATAAAAATAATGGTTTTAGAATACCCGACTATAAAGCCTTTCGATTCGGAGACTTTAGGAAAGTACTCTAAGGGGCATAAAAAGATTTTCACAGTTGAGGAGCACAGCATAATCGGAGGACTTGGAAGTGCTGTATGCGAAGCAGCTGAAGAAAACGATATAGAGGCAAAAGTAATACGTATAGGCATAAACGACTGCTTTGGTGAAAGTGGGAAATATGATGAGCTGCTGGATAAATACGGGCTCTCGGTTAATGCAATTTACGAAAAAATAAAACAGAGCATATAAAAAGGAGTAAGATTATGGCCGTTAAAGTAATTAGCCCGAGCCAAGTGGAAGTAAAGCATCTTCCTGGCAGAGATTTATCCTGGTTTGTAAGCGATAAGACAATAGGAACACAGCAGCTTTCCATTGCTTTGATGGACTGCCCTGCACATTCTGTTGTAAAACCATTGCATGCGCATAAGGATGTGGAGGAAGTAATATTGATATTGGATGGTGAGGGAGAGGCGTATGTTGATGGAGAAACAGCAAAATTCAAAAAAGGTGACGCAGTGTTATTTCCTCCAAACTCAAAACACCAGGTTAGAAGTACCGGAGATACATCATTGAAAACAGCTTCGATATTTGCGGACAAGTTCGGACCGGATTCATATATTGAATATGATGAAAACGTTTTTGAAGAATATGAAAGGTAGGTAACATATGAGACATTTTGTAGGAAATGGGCTAAAAAGAGTAGTAGTTATGAATTTTATGAGAGGCGAAAAGCTGATGGATGGGATAATACGCACTTGTGAGGAAGAAGGAATTAAAAATGGGGTGCTGTTAGGAGCTATCGGGTCGTTGCAGAAGGTTCACCTTCACAGAGTTATGGGATTCAATCCTGAGCCGACAGATGAGTTTATTACAATGGAAGGACCATTTGAAATATCATCAGCGCAGGGAGTAATAGCTGACGGGCAGCCACACTTTCACTTTGTGGTGTCCGACTTGGAAAAAGCTTATACAGGACATCTGGAGCCTGATACAGAAGTGTTATATCTTGTGGAAGCAACCATAGCGGAGTTTGAAGAACTGGATCTTGTACGTAAAAAAGAGGAAAATAACATCGCGAGACTTAACAAGATATAACTGTACTTGCTAATAGTTGATAAATCTCCCGGTTCCGCGGGAGATTTTTATTTATTTATTTGTTAGTAATTTATTTGATAGGGAAACGTATAATAACTTTTGTATAGCGGTTTTCGCGGCTTTCCATAGTTATTCCAGATCCTTCTCCATAACTAAGCTGGATTCTTTGGTTGATGTTATTTAGGCCTATACCGCCGCCACTCGGTGTCTCTAAGCAATCCAAGGAGTTCATAGACTTATTTATGGATTCTAGTGTTTCTGGGCTCATGCCTATACCATTATCTATCACTTCCAGTTTGTAATATCTATCTTCGATGGTTCCTTTGATATTGATGTGACAATTGTTAAGTTTGGCTTTAAATCCGTGCTTTATAGAGTTTTCCAATATAGGCTGCAAAATCATCTTTAAAAAGTTTATATGGTATTCAGATTTATCTATGGATATTTTCATGGCAAATCTATCTGGGAATCTCAAAGACATAATGGACATAAAATTTTTAGCGCACTCTATTTCTTTGAATAAAGGAACGATCTCACTTGATTTTATTGCATATCTGAATATATTTGAGGCGGCCAGAGAAATTTCAGATATTTCATCGACTTCGTAATAATCAGATATGCTACGTATGCATTCTAGTGTATTATACAAAAAATGTGGGTTTATCTGACTTTCGAAAAATGACAATTCGGCCTGTTTTTGGTGAATCTGTGCATTATAAAGATCTATTTGGCTCTTGTTATTTTTTTCCATTATCTCATTATTCCGCTTTAACATTTTGTTTATGTATTTTGCTATGATATCAATCTCGACCGATGAGCGGCGGGTTCTTTCAAGCTCAGTATCTTCCACGCCTATATCATTAAGCTTTCCTATAAGGTCTTTAACGGGAACAGTGATAGACCTTATTATATAAAAACTGGCAAGCATTATTATAATAAGAGTTATAAGAAATGAAACACCTTGTTTAAAAAGTAAGGGCTTCATATCGGAAATTATTGCTGTTCTGGGAACCATGGCGACGATAGTCCACCCATAATCTTCCTTGGTTTTATAGCGTATGATATATTTTTTGTCATTGAAGGCTATCTCATCTTGTAATTTATTGTCCTTTATATCCGAATAAAAGCTATCTAACTTATTTCCTATAAAGCTTTCATCATTGGACATCATTATCTCATCATCTTGCAGCAAAAAGAATAGCTGCCCCGAAGTGAGATTGAGCTTTGCAATTGAATTATTGACATAATCCATACTGGTGATTGTAATGCAGCTGGCGATATGATGCCGCTCCTGCATGTTTTTTTCGAGTGCTGTGTATACGGGAGATACATAGCCGAAAAGAACCATCTTGCCATAGGAACTTGTAAAAAGTTTGCTTATCACATCTTCATCGTATGAATTTTTAATAAGATCCTTGTCGTTTGTTATGTTATATATATCGGTTGAGACTATCCCTCTACTATAGGTGTATGAAAGAGAGTCATCTGGTTCTAAAAGAACTGCTACCTTCATATTTTCGGAAATCCTGACACCAGAATTCATAGTATCTATCGCATTATCGTATTTGATGAGTTTTTTATATGCAGATTCCTCTGTTAGGTAATCTTGCACATTTTGCGAATAAGCTATCTCTCTAGTTTGCCTCTCGGCCTCTGCCAGCAAGTAGTTTATCCCGTTGTCGATTTGGGTTATAATGTTTTGCGCGAAATTACTATAGTTGTTAACACTCGAATAATAATGATATGAATACCAGTTGTACTGCAATACCATATAAGAGATAGAAAACAAAATAATTAATATTGTAAGCTTATGCATTATTGTTAGTGCAAATTTCTTTTTCATTATCTCTATGCTTCTTTTTGGATTTGTTTTCTGTATTTTGACGGTGGCATACCGTATTTTGCCTTAAATTGACGGCTGTAATGACAGTAATCGTTATAGCCGGATTTTTGTGCGACCAACGCTATCGGCATATCGCAGTGAAGAAACTGACGCGACTTTTCTAACCTGATATTTTTTAAATACTCAGAAAAAGTAGTGTTAAGATGTTTTTTAAACAGATAGCATATATAAGTGGTTTGATAGAAGAACTTTTCCGATAAATCGCTTAAAAATATTTCCGAGTTGAAGTTGGTTTTTATATAGTCAAGTATTTGATCGAAAGATGATTTGCTTTCATCGCTTTCTTCCGGACTTACATGTATTAAGCTTATTAGTGAAATAAGGTGTTTGTTCATCTCGTTGAGGTTTTTAAATTTCAAAGGAATTTCGTCAAAATGCATATATTCCAAATCATTAACTGATGATTTATTTGATGGCAGAAGATAATTGAGAGCTGTGATTATCAGGTTATAATATAGTTCTACATCACAAATATTCAAATTTTGTTCTATACAAAGATTTGGGAAAGTCAATACAAAATCTGATATTTTTTTTGAAGGTACTTTTATTTTGGAAAAAATAGATACAATATCATTCTCAAATGAAGGAGATATATCGTTATATGAAAAAACGTATCTGTCTGTATGAATATAAGATGTTGAGTAAGCTATGCTTGCTTCGCGTAAATACGCACTCATCAGGTTGTTGGAAGTGCTCTCAAATAGAGAACTAAAAGCTATCACTTTTTTACTTTTTGCAAACATTTCTTTTAAATGCGTTTGTGCGTATAAAAACCTGTCAGAAGGGGTGTTTATGAATATAACTTCATTTTTTGTACCCAGACATATAGAAAAAGCTGAAATATCCGGTGATTGATTGAGCATATTGACAATATCGTCTTTTACAATATCGCTTATCGCTATTTGAAATGTTGGGTTCAGTATTGGACGTTCATAGTGCTTGAACAAATCAGAGATATTGTTTATGAGATTGCTATACATAATATTATCAATTATTTCAAATGCGCTATCAGTATAGTTTTTGTTTTGTTCCAACTTGAGATAGCGTGTAAGATTTTGCATAACACTATTGACTTCAGCTTTGTTTATAGGTTTGAGCAGATAATGAAATGCGTTATATTGCACAGCTTTTTGTGCATATTCAAAATTATCATGACCGCTTACAATAATAAACTTAGTCTTTATCTTTTTTTCGTACGCAGCTTTTAAAATGTCTATTCCGGTCAAACCTACCATAAATATATCTATGAAAGCTATATCCACATTATTGGAAAATATATATTCCAAAGCTTGTATTGGGTTGGTTTCCTCTAAAATTATCTGACAGTCGAGTTTTTCCCATTGACAAGCCGATTTCAATCCTCTCAACGCCCACATTTCATCGTCGATTAAAGCGACATTATACATCTATTCATCCTCCGTGAACAAAGCATTTGACCTTATAAAATAGTTAATTTGCTATTAAATCATACGCCTATTATATACATAATAACTAAACAACTTCAATATATTTGGAGATTTATCATAATATCAAACAACTATGAGAGTAATATTATTATTTTTTTATAACTTATATAAGTATATTCTACATATAATCCATATGGTTAAAGAATATGGGTTTTAATGTGTAATGTTAATTTCAGCATTTATGGTGATAAATGTCTGTAATTTAGTGCTTAAGTCATATTGCTGTTCAATTAAACTAAATAATAGTGGCGAGGTAAATGAAAATGAAAGCGATAAGGAAGACAAAAAGAGAAGCAGGAGCGGAGATATTAGAGATTGCCGCACCTGAAATAGGCGAGCATGACCTGCTGGTGAAAGTAAAAGCGGCGGCAATGTGCAAGTCGGATGTAGATGTGTTTGAGTGGACACCGCTGGTGGAGGCAGCGAACTATGACCTGCCGTTCACACTGGGACATGAGTTTGCAGGCGAAGTAGTAAAAGCGGGCAAACTGGTGAAGAACATCAAGCCCGGTGACCATGTGGCGGGCGAAACCCATATACCGTGCGGATACTGCAAAGAGTGCAGAACAGGTAATATGCATATATGCAGTAATAACATGGGAGTATTCGGCAGGAATGTGAACGGAGCGTTCGCGGAATATATAATGCTACCGGAGATATCGGCAATAAAGCTTGCGCCTGAAATGGACATGAAGGAAGCCGCGCTTCTGGAGCCGCTTGGAACAGCGCTGCACGCACTGCAGAAAGCAAACTGCCAGGGCAAGAGCATACTGATAATGGGAACGGGCACAATAGGGCTCATGGCATGCGAGCTGGCAAAAGCACTGGGTGCCACCAAAGTACTTTCGCTTGATATAAATAAAAAGAGACTGGACTTCAGCGTTAAGTGCGGAGCGGACGTAACCATAAACGGAATGGAGGAAGACCTCGTAGAAGTGGTGAAAGAGAAAACAGGCGGACACGGAGTGCAGTGCGTGGTGGATTTTACCGGCAACCAAAGAGTGATAAACCAGGGAATAGACGCGCTGTGTATAGCAGGGCAGATGGTGCATGTGGGAATGGTTGAAAAGGACCTTACCATACCCAGCTTTATGTACAGGGTAGTGTATCGGGAACTGAAGATAACAGGTATATTCGGGCGGCATATGTTCAACACATGGGAGCTTTTGGTGGATATGCTTGAAGCAGGCAAAGTAGGGCTTGATAAGTATATAGGCGCTGAAATGTCCATGTGGGAATACCAGAGGGCTTTAGACGAGTTCAATAATATAATCGGCAGAGCGATATTAATACCATAAGAAAAAGGAGCAGGAGAAATGAACCAAAAAGAATTACCCAAGAAAGTTGAGATATTTGAAGTAGGGCCGCGCGATGGTCTGCAGCCGGAGCCAGTGTTTATTGATACGCAAAAGAAAATAGACCTTGTGGATATGCTGACTGACGCCGGATGCAAAAAGATAGAGGTAACATCGTTTGTGCACCCGAAATGGGTACCGCAGATGGCGGACGCAAAAGAAGTGTTTGCTAATATAAAAAGAAAAGAAGGCGTTACATACAGCGCGCTTATCCCCAATATGAGAGGGCTTGAGATAGCGATAGAGGTGGGGCTTGATGAAGTGGTGACAATAATGAGCACCAGCGAAAGCCATAATAAGAAAAACCTTAACCGTACAGTAGCTGAGTCGCTCAAGGAAGTGGAAGCGATAAATAAAGTGGCAAAAGAAAACGGAGTGCGAGTAAGATCATACATAGCCACGGTGTTCGGCTGCCCGATGGAAGGGTATCAGGACCCGCAAAAGGCAATGGATATAGCAATGGCGTTTGACAGCTTTGGTTCGTATGAAGTATCACTGGGCGATACAACAGGCATGGCAAACCCGATATCGGCATATGAAATACCCAAAGCGATAAAGGCAAAGCTTAAAAAGGCAAGACTGGCCGTGCACTACCATAAATACTATGGGCTGGAGTTTGCAAACAACCTCGCATCGCTAGAAGCGGGCATAACTGTGTTTGACGGCGCGATAGGAGGACTGGGTGGATGCCCGTATGCACCGGGAGCCAAAGGCAACTGCGCAACCGAGCTTATGGTGGAGATGTTCCATAGGATGGGCATAGAAACAGGGCTTGACCTGGAAAAGCTATATGAAACGGGAAAATACGCACAGACACTCAGCACACTTTTGTGTAAAACGGAATAGGGATAAGGAGAAAAGACAATGGATATTAAGCAGATAGCAAAAGATTATGCGGATAAGAAGATAAAAACACAGCACCTGGAAAAGATAGTGTTTAAAGAAATATATGCATCTGATACGGACAAAGTAAAAGAGGCGTGCGCGCTTGCAGCAAGGATACGCTGCGAATATCTTGAAGAGAAAACA
The DNA here is from genome assembly GCA_963677605.2 of Christensenellaceae bacterium. GTDB lineage: Bacteria > Bacillota > Clostridia > Christensenellales > UMGS416 > JAGLOK01. Next base: position 546,464 of record CAXXDX010000007.1, read on the forward strand.
GGAAGCGACCTTAGCCTGATAAAAGAAAGCCGGATAGACACATGCTCGCTCGTAGGCGGGGAAACTATACTTCCGGGAATAGAGTCGAAGATAGGGGCGGCATTAATACCTATGGGTATTGTAGGGCCTGCTAAGATAGACGGAGTAAACGTATCAAAAGACGAAGAGCTGTATATACCGCTGGCAACGAACGAAGCGGCGCTTATCGCGGGAGTTCAGAGAGGCTTGAAAGCCATCAACATGTCGGGTGGCCTTAAAACACTGGTGCACTTTGACGGTATGACACGCGCACCGCTTATCGAAGCGCCTGATATATATGAGGCACAGAAGTTCTGCGCGTTTGTTAAAAACAATGAGGAGTATATGGCGGAGCTTCAAAAGTGCGTACCCGATCCATTTGTTGTATTACGAGGCATAGACCCGTACCAGCTGGGGTCGAAGGTATTTTTAAGATTAACATTTAAAACAGGCGATGCAATGGGAATGAACGGAGTAACCAAAGCATCAGCTGAAGTAGTTAAGTATATACTTGCAAATAAACCGGGATGGACGCTTATTACTATAAGCTCCAACCTTTGCACAGATAAGAAGAACGCGCACATAAATGTATTAAACGGCAGAGGCAAGTCAGTGCAGACGGAAGTATTCATACCCGAGGATGTATTGAAGGTAGTGTTTAAAAAGGGAGTAACCTGCAGAAGCGTAGAGAAAGTGGTATTCCACAAATGCTATCTGGGCTCATGCCTGAGCGGAACGATATCGGGGTTCAATGTGAATGCAGCAAACTCGATAGCAGCGTTCTTTGGCGCGGTAGGGCAGGACTTGGCACAGGTGATATCATCGTCCAGCTCATTCGTACAAGCGGACGCATACGACGAAGGATTGCATTTTATGATGTCGCTGCCCAGCCTTGAGCTTGCGACCATAGGCGGCGGTACTATGTTCGGCACGGCCAAGGAAGCACTAAAGATGATAGGCTGCGGCGGTTTCGGCACGGGAGTGGATGATAACAAGAATGTATTGCGTCTTGCAGAGATAGCGGCAACGGTAGCAACGGCGCTTGACCTCAACACTGCATGCGCACAGGCTGCCGGCTATGAGATGGCCGACTCGCACGTGAAGCTTGCAAGAGGCGAGAAGTAATGGATAAAAACATAAGAAACTACATAAAAGTAGGATTAATCCACTTCATGGCATATCCTAACACAATAAAAGGCGAAGGGCCGATAGAAGAGACGATGAAGCGTATATTGGAAGACGATTACTTTGATGCGGTTGAAGTTACATGGATTAAAGATGATGCAGTCAGAAGCTCTGTAAAGAATATGATAGATGTTTCCTCAATGGAAGTTTTCTATGGAGCGCAACCTAGGCTGTTAACCACCGGGAACAATCCTAACGCTTTAGATGAAAATGAAAGACAGATAGCAGTTGATAATCTTAAAGCGGGCGTGGATGAAGCTGCTGAAATGGGAGCAAAGGGTTTTGCATTCCTTTCCGGGAAGTATGAATATGATACAATTGATCAAGCATTTGATGCACTGGTTAAGACTACTGTGGAAATTTGCGAATATGCCAAAGAAAAGGGTGTGCCAAAGGTAGCGCTGGAAGTCTTTGATTATGATGTGGATAAATGCTCACTAATAGGTCCGGTGAAGCTTGCAAAAAAATATGCAGAAGCAGCGTGTTCAAAAGTTGACAACTTTGGTCTTATGGTAGACCTTTCACATTTGCCGTTGCTTCGTGAAACAGCAGAAGAATCACTAGCGCCCATTAAAGAGTATATAATACATGCTCATATGGGAAATGCAGTTGTGGAAGAAGGGATGCCTGCATATGGCGACGCGCACCCAAGGTTTGGTTTTCCGGGTGGTTCAAATGATGTGGACGAACTTGTGGAATATTTAAGAGTGCTTATAGAAATAGGGTATCTCAAAGAGGGAGAACCGAAAGTAATAAGCTTTGAAGTCAAACCCTTTGGTGATGAAGACCCTGAACTTGTAATTGCAAATGCCAAAAGAACACTTAACAGAGCATGGGCGAAACTTTAGGAGGAATAAAATGAAAATTGTAGTTTTAGATGGATACACACTTAATCCGGGTGACTTAAGCTGGGGAGATCTTGAAAAGCTTGGTGAAGTTACAGTCTATGAACGCACCCCAAATGATAAAATAGTGGAGCGCATAGGTGATGCTGAGGCTATATATACTAATAAGACACCGATAACAAAGGATATACTTGAAGCATGTCCGAGTATAAAGTTTATAGGTGTGCTTGCGACAGGGTACAATGTGGTTGATGTTAACGCTGCCAAAGCAAAAGGTATTCCTGTTTGCAATGTCCCTACTTACGGCACAACAGCTGTTAGCCAGTTTGTATTCGCACTGCTTTTGGAGATATGTCACCATGCATGGGATCACAACCTTGCTGTTAAAAATGGGGACTGGACAAGCAATCCTGATTTTTGTTTCTGGAATTACCCTTTAATAGAACTTGCAGGAAAAACAATGGGTATTATCGGATACGGACGCATTGGGCAGGCAACAGGAAAGATAGCTCAGGCGTTTGGGATGAAAGTGCTGGCGTTTGACAAATATCAAAACAAAGAGCTTGAATGCGAAACAATGCAGTATGCAGAGCTTAACACATTGCTTCAGGAGTCTGACGTTATCAGCCTACATTGTCCGCTGTTTCCGGAAACAGAAAATATAATGAACAAAGACAATATAGCAAAATGTAAAGACGGAGTTATTATAATCAACACATCCAGAGGCGGGCTTGTAGTTGAAGATGATATGGCTCAGGCTTTAAAGGATGAGAAAGTATTCGGATTTGCTGCAGATGTTGTATCAACTGAACCTATTAATATGGATAATCCTCTGCTTACAGCACCGAATACAATACTTACACCCCATATAGCATGGGCGCCGAAGGAAGCGCGTGCACGTCTTATGGGAACAGCTATCGGAAATTTGAAATCGTTTAAAGATGGAACCGTCATAAATGCTGTAAACCAATAAACTTCAGGAGCAAAAAATGAAAATTATTGTCGCAATGGATTCTTTTAAAGGTAGCTGTACTGCATTTGAAGCCGGTGAAGCTGTATGTAAAGGTATAAATAAAGTATTACCGAGCGCAAAAACAGTTAACATACCAGTGGCGGATGGTGGTGAAGGTACAGTTGATGCTGTAGTGGGTTCCGGTCGTGGCAAAGTAAAAAAATGCAAAGTTACAGGACCTCTCGGCAAAGAAGTTGTGGCTGAATATGGGTTGCTTGAAAATGGAACTGCAGTCATGGAAATGAGCTCTGCTTCTGGGCTGCTTCTCGTACCTCAGGATAAATTGAATCCGTTAATTACAACTACATACGGAACAGGTGAGTTGATAAAGGCAATACTAGATGATGGATACAGATCAATACTTATAGGTTTAGGCGGCTCAGCGACAAATGATGGCGGTGTTGGAATGATGCAGGCTTTGGGAGTGTCTTTTAAGGATAAAAAAGGGCATGAGCTTGGCTTTGGCGGCGGCAACCTTATAAATTTGGATACAATAGATACTAGTAATATTGATATGCGGTTGAAGGAATGTCATATAACAATAGCAAGTGATGTATCAAATCCATTATGCGGAGAAAATGGTGCATCTAGCGTATATGGCCCTCAAAAGGGAGCGACTCCTGAAATGGTTGATGAACTGGACAAATCACTGGAACACTATGGTGAAGTAATAAAAAAGCAAATAGGCGCGGATGTTATAGATATTCCTGGCGCAGGTGCTGCCGGCGGTATAGGCGCTGCTTTTCATACTTTTTTTGAAGTTGAATTTAAATCTGGAATTGAAGCTATCTTAAAAATGATCGATTTTGATGCTGAGATAAAGGGAGCTGATTTAGTCATAACCGGTGAAGGCAGGATAGATGAACAAACTGCATATGGAAAAGTGCCGGTAGGTGTTGCTGAACATGCCAAAAAAGTAGGGGATATACCCGTTATCGCTTTAGGCGGAAGCATTGAAAATGGAGCTGAAGCAGTATATGAAAACGGAATTAGTGCAATGTTTTCAATAGCTAACGGGCCAATTACACTTCATGAATCTATGCAGAGAGCAGAGGAGCTGCTTACAAATCGTTCAGAGGCAGTTGTACGCACTTTGTTTGCAGGGCAGAAGTTTGATATGGCACTTGAACAGTAAGTAAATTATGGGGAATATGTAATGAATGGTAAGATGAAAAGATGGCATTAAACAGATATTCTTAAATAGAATTTATTGGTGACATCTGGGAGCCTTACAAGTTTGTTAACCACCTAAAAAATTACATTGTTTAAGATGAATGTTAATATTTTATTTTACCTCAAATAATATTTAAACGGTATATTACCTATATGTCAAAGTTCAAGACAGTCAAATGATCTGTTGCACATCAGGCAGAAATATCCTTCCAGTATTGAATAGGAGATTTTCTTCCTAGTACCAGTAATGGAAAATGGTTATCCCAACGCTGATAATGCTGTAATTGTTTGTTTGCATCTTCTACAGAGTAGAATTTTCTGTTTTGATAAAACCTTTCACTGTCCATCCTGTGCACTCGTTCCACCTTACCATTATGTCGGGGTGTAGCAGGCCGTATACGTTTATGCTCAATTCCTTCATGAGTAAGATATCTCTCAAACTCAGACTTTGTGTCTGGGTATATAAGCGCCGAGGTAAATTCTGTTCCGTTATCTGTTTGCACACATTTTATATCAAACGGCATCTTCTTTCTCACATAATTCAGGAACCTCACTGAGTTCCAGTTACTGTGTTCGTCAAAGATATATCTCACTCTTAGCCTTGTGCGTTCATCTACCGCTGTGTACTGATATAGCTTTGGCGTTCCTTCCACCAGGCACTCTCTTGGAACAAACTTTACGTCTATCTGCACCCTTTCTCCAGCTGTTTTTGGCGTTTCGTAAGGCTTTGGTTTATATCTTCTCTTTCTTTGCTTCTTCCTGCCTATCCCTAGCTTTCTCATTGCTCGCAGCAATGACCGCTCACTTCTCGCATACCCGTGCCTGTCTTGCAGCACCATATGTAAGCACACAAGCCCTAACCCTTTGTTATGGCTCCACACACGTTTTATCAGTCGATACTCTTTTTCCGTGTGCTGCTTTGGATGGCTGTGTGGTCTGTGGCTTCTTTCGTACAGAGGCTCCACTGTTCCGTCGTATCTTTTCAGCCACCTGTATATGCTCGTTCTGCTAATCCTATACCTTCTTGCTGTTTCTGATACCGGTCTGCCTTTTCCGATTTCTTTAATTACCAGTTGACGAAAATATGCCTTTTGCCTTATAGTTTTCATTGAGGATTCTTTTCTTTTCTGACTTCGTTGTTTTTCGCAATTACAACTTTATCAGATTTCAGGAATCCTTGCTTTATTTCCCCCTATGTGTTACACATCATTGTACTGCCTACCCTATATGTCAAAGAAATATATGAAGCTTCTATTGGATGCTTCTAATGTGAAAACTCATAGCATTGGTTGACTGTATGATAATTAATGCGATTACTAGATAACAGTTAATAAAACGAATGAGGGACAAATGACACTTGTAAGTACAAAACAATTATTGAAAAAACACAAAAAGAAAGATATGCAATTCCAGCTTTTAATGAGTGGAATATGGATACTATTCAAGCTGTTGTACGTGGAGCTGAAAAACTAGAATCTCCAGTTATTATTTCTACAACACCTGCTGCAATTAAATATGCTGGGATTGAGTATTTGTCTGGAATAATAAAAACTGTGACTGAAAATACTTATATACCAATAGCTATGCATGCTGACCATTGCAAAGAATTTGAATTGTTAGAGATGTGTGTGAAAAACGGATATACATCATTAATGATAGATGGTTCACATCTGGGATATCAAAAGAATATTGATCTGACAAAAAAAGTTGTAAAATTGCGCGAAAAATATAATGTCTACGTAGAAGCGGAGATAGGCAGAATACAAGGCATTGAAGATGGGCTTCGAGTCAGTGCGCAAGAAGCGGCTATGACTATGCAGATAGATGCATATAATTTTTCTAAAAGACAGGTATTGACACCTTGGCATTAGCAATTGGGACGGCGCATGGTATATACGCGTATGAGCCAAAATTGGATTTTTATAGATTGGAAGAGATTAGAGAGATGTTAAATATACCATTAGTACTTCATGGAACCTCAGGTGTCTCTGAAGAGTCTATCAAAAAAGCTGTAGCTCTTGGTACCTGTAAAATAAATATTGCCACTGAAATTAAAATGGAATTTATTAAAGGAGTAGATGAATCTCGTTCAAATTACAAAGATGAATATGAACCATGCCTTTATTTGGAATGTGCAAAAGAAAAAGTGCAAAAAGTGGTTGAAAGCAAAATAAATCTCCTTGGATCTGCTTATAAGGCATAAAATGACAGAAAATAGCGATTGTACTCAGTGTGTGAAACCGGAAAGTAATTTGTTTAGTTAAATCATGTTTTATGTTAATAATGTATAATCATGAAAATTCTAAAAAGATTTTGGTCTTTGATTAATTTGAAAATTGAATGTGTTTTAATAAAAAGTTGACTATAAGAAAAATAAATAGTTAAATATAAGCACATCGCATAAACGAAGTGCTTAAACTTTATCGAACAGAAAGCAATGATTATAACCTATACGAAATTTTGGCAGAGTGGTAGGGATTAGATATTATACTATTAGGTTATAAATGGGTAAGAAATCTTATAGCCCACAGTTACAAAAGTTATTGAAAGAGCCATTAATATATGGTTCTTTTTTATGATAAAAAATGCAACATTATTCACTAAAAACCCCTCTTACTTATAGATATAAAATAGTAAAAGGATAGCACTACAAGTAACTACACTAGATATATTAAGAAACCTTCTAATAGAAAAACACTTTATTTTTTTAATACAATGAAGACTTTTTCATAATGCAATACTAGGCTAAATGACTTGTTACGTGTATTTAGCTTGTGACAAGATGCCGATCACCTCCTTTCAGATTAGGAACTTAACACTAAATCTGAAAGGAATAACATGAAAATACAATATAAAATAAGTTACTTAACGAATGGAACTAAAGTCAAGATAACAAACGAACTTTTTAAGCAGATAAAACAATGGGAAGCTAAAGGAATAGAGATATCAACACAGTTTCTGGATGAACTAAAGAGTCAGGATAATGAGTGGATAAACAGTAAAAGACAATATTATCGTTATACAACTTCACTTCAAACACTTACTGATAAAGAAATCAATAAAGAAAGACATAAAAGTGCAGATAGCCGGTTAATGTTCACACAAGCACTAAACCGGCTAAACTGTTGTACGAGCAAGCAGCGGAAACGTTTCTTGCTTTTTTATTACTATGGATTTAGTTACAGAGCAATAGCAGAGATTGAAGGTAAAAACATTAGTAGTATAAAGAAATCAGTACAAAAAGCAGTTAAATTGTTAACAAATGATGAACAATTCAAAGGGGAGTACACCAAAACACCCTCTCCCACGGCTTTATAGTGTAGGGGTTTTTATCTCGTAAGAACCTGATGCACTATGAAAACCGAATAAAGAGCATTTCAGACACAATGCTTTCACAGCCAAAAGGTAAAGCGACACACAACGCCATGACGAGTAATCCGAGCGACTAAGTTGCGATGACAAGTGAAAGATGGAAACATACCAACCGTTGGTCGGCCATACGCTAAGGAAGAGAAGCCTTTAAAAATGGGCGGGGTGAAAGTCCCATGTGCAAAACGCAACCTGAAATGTTGACAGACTTAATCTGAAAGGATTTATGGTATATACTATGCGGCAATTTAATTGCCGCATAAATATGCAATATAAATTGAAGGAGAAACAATGAATCAGATAAATACAGATAAACTTAAAGAATTAGTTGATGTACGTGAAATAAATATTGATATGGATAATCCGGTTGAAGATAAAATGAAAAGCTTTATCGATCAAATAATCAACCCATATCATTTTAAATATGATGATATAGAAATAATGATTGAGTTTTCAGGCAACACTCTTCTTGAAGATAAAGTATTAGGACTTCTTGTAAATATTTAAACTCAGATTTTGATGTGCTAATTATTTGATTTAACATCAAAGAGGCACTTGAAAATCTTATTACTAAATCATAGGAGAAAATATTATGGCAAGAAAGAAGTTTTATAATAATCAGGAAGCAAAAACTGATGATAATAAAAACAATTGGAAGATAGCAAAATATATAAGATTGTCCAGGTATGACGGAGATAATCTGGAAAGCTACAGTGTTTCAAACCAGAGAAAATTATTGGATGATTATATCGAAGATAATGAAGAATTTACTTTGTCGTTCGAGTTTATAGATGATGACTATACCGGAACCAACTTCGAAAGACCAGGATTCCAGAGAATGATGAAAGAAATTGAACTTGGGAACATTAATTGTATTATAGTTAAAGACCTGTCCAGATTCGCAAGAAACTATATTGAAGCAGGAAGGTTCCTTGAAGAAGTACTGCCGTCATATAACTGTAGAGTAATATCCATAATAGACGGAGTTGATAGTTTTAAGAATCCTGATGCTGCTACTGGTATTATGGTAAGATTTAAAAACCTAATGCACGACCAGACAAGCCAGGACACATCAAGAAAAGTACGTGAGACTAAGGATATGTTAAGAAGAAACGGTAAGAATATTTCGCCACCACCTTTCGGGTATATACGAGATCCGGAAGATAAGTATAAGATGAAAGTGGATAATGAAGCAGCCGAAATAGTTAGAATGATATTTGATATGTACTTATCAGGTATAGGTTTTGTAAGAATAGCGCAGAAGCTTAATTCTCTTGGAATACTTACAAAGAGCGAGTATAAAAGAACAGGCTCATTATATAGCTCTGATGATACTTATCAATCAAAGGGCTGGAGAGCTAATGAAGTAAGAAAGATAATAGTAAATAAAACATATATGGGTTCATTGGATCAGAAACGTACGACAACCAGAAACTATAAAGACAGAAAGGTTATATATCTTGATGAAAGTGAACACATAATAGTTCACAATACTCATGAACCAATAATAGATAAAAAGACATTCGAAAAGGTTCAGGATATTCTTGGCTCAAAGTGTGTCAAAACATCCAGGTATGAAGAAAAGCTATATCCACTGAGCGGTATGCTTAAATGTGCAGAATGCGGCTCTCCGATGCATAGAAGTCCAAAAAGAGCTAAGAATAAAACATATGTATATTATAAGTGTAAAGGTTATCTGCAAAAGGGGACAGCCATATGTTCATATAACCATAGTATAAAGGAAGAGGTATTATTTAATACTGTTATGTATAGTATAAACATGCATATAAAATCATTGATTGATATTAATAATGCGATTAGGAAAATAAATGAGTCTAAAGCTAAAATCAAACCTTCCATTGACTTCTCTAAATTGATTAAGAGCAAGCAAGCAGAAATCGAAAAGAAAAAAAGATGCAAGCGTGACAGCTATTACGACTGGAAAAATGGCGACATATCAAAAGAACTGTTCAAGGATTTAAATAATGGCTATGATTCTGATATTGAAAGACTGAATAGTGAGATATTATCAATTGAAGAAGAAATGAGTTCTGAGCTTGATATCAGGAACAATAATATAAAGTGGCTTGAAGATATTATCCGTAATGGGTATATTGATAAACTTACTAGGCAGATAACCGCTGTATTAATAGATTATATTATTGTAGATAATAGTAATAAGATAAAAATCATATTCAATTATAAGAATGAATACCAGAAGCTTATAGATTATATGAAAAAGCATTCCCGAGGCTTACAATCCACTGGAGAATCATTATGAATACTAATGAGACTTCGGGCTATACTCTTTGGAATGCCGCTTTATATGTCAGGGTATCACCTGAGGAAAAGAAACAAGGTACATATGACAGTATATCCAATCAGATAAAGATACTAAAGGAACATGCACAGCAGAAAAACATTGTAGATGTTGAAGTTTTTGAAGATGATTGCCAGCGTGGCGGAACATTTGATCGTCCGGCATTTAAAAGAATGATTCGAAAGATAGAAGAAAAACAAGTTAACTGTGTAATAGTTAAGGACTTATCTCGGTTTGGAAGAGATTACAGTGAATGTGGATACTATATTGAGAAGTTCTTCCCTTCACATAGCGTAAGATTCATATCAAAACTTGAGAGACTGGACAGCTATATAGATCCACAGCGGATAAACAGTATAGAACTTCCTCTAATTAATATCATGAACGATCAATACTTAACACAGGTATCAAATGCAACAAAGGTTAGTTTGAAGATCAAGAGAAAAGAAGGCAAGTTTGTTGGTGCGATTGTTCCGTATGGTTACAAACGTTCTTCTGAAGATAAATACAAACTGATTGTTGATGAGATTGTAAGGGCAAATGTTGAGTATATTTTTCATTTATACTTGAATAATTACAGCATGAACCATATAGCCAATATATTAATGAGCAAGGATGTACTTACACCATCTCAATATAGACAGCAACAAAAAGGATTGGATGTAAAACACAACAGCGTTTGGGACAAGCAGAAAGTACGTAGGATTTTAACTCAGGAAATCCTGACAGGTGATATGGTTCAGGGAAAAACTATATCATACAGTCATAAAGTAAAAAAGAGAGAACCTTTACCCAGAGATAAGTGGAATATTGTTGAAAATACCCATGAAGCTATTATAGATAAAGAAACTTTCAATAGGGTTCAAACGCTGCTAACCAAAAAAGTTAGACCAAAGTCCATAAAAGAGGCTGCTACTAAACCATCAGTTCTGTCAGGTTATGTAGTATGCGGAGATTGTGGACAGAAGATGGTCAGGACAACAAGTATACAAAATGGTGAAAAGTATTATTATTTCCGTTGTAAAACCAATAAAACACTTGGTAATGATACATGTTCATCGAGATTGATTTCTGAAGATACTCTTTTAGAAGTGTTGAAAACTACAATAAATACAATAATAACGAGTATGATTGATTTCAATAAACTTATACACATTGCAAATGAAAAAGAATTGAATATGTTAAAGAGCAAGCTTGAGATTGAACTTAAAAAGTTGCTTACAAAACAAAAGAAAGTTTTAAGAGCTAAATCCGGGCTATATTCTGATTACAGAGAAGGCATTATTTCTTTGGATGATTATAGATACATGAGTAAAGAGTTTGATGATAATTATAATAGTATTTCGGATAAGATAGGTTCATTGAAAAAGGAACTTTGTAATTTGAAATCAAGCAATACAATAGATGACGACATAACTGAGAAGTTTTTGCAGTATCAGAATACCAACCTTACAAGAAGTATGATAATTGATCTTGTAGATATGATTATTGTTACAGGTTATAAAAGCATAAAGATCAAGTGTAATTTCGAAAATGAAATAAAAAAGTATCTCAAAATTGATACAGACAATAATAATTGATAAAATATAAGCACGCTAAGAAAATAGCGTGCAATTTTTTATCAAATAGGGGCTTATTTTTTGTCCTATTAGTGATATTGGTGGAGATAAGGGGAATCGAACCCCTGGCCTCGACATTGCGAACGTCGCGCGCTACCAACTGCGCTATATCCCCAAACAGTATGAAAAATTATATCATAAGTATATTTTTCTGACAATCCGTTATTATGAAAAAATATCCTTGACTTTTTTTGAAATCCATAATAATATAACGGTGTTATAAAAAAAGAACACTGTTATAATTATCGGAAAGTGAAAAGAATAATGAATGAAAAAAAAGAAATTAAGAAAAAGAGAGTTGAAAATTTTTTTATTAATCTCACAAAAGAGATGATATTAAAAAACGGCATAGAAAACGTCTCGGTAAGAAAAGTTGCGGATGAGGCAAGTTATACTGTTGCAACAATCTATAATTACTTCGGAAGCTTTGATACTCTTCTTGAAAGAACACGTAATTCCATAATAGATGATTTAGCCGAATATCTTATGAAGTGTGTGGATGGCATGGGCGATAAAAAGTCAATTAACGGCTTTTATAAAAGTTATATAGATTATTATCTCGATAATCCTCATATATATCAGTTTCTGTTTCAGTATCACATTAAAAAAGCGAATAAATTTGAAGCGTCTGATTCAGTCGAAAAATTATGGTCGCAGTTTGCAATGCTTTTTGAAGAGTTTAATAAATTGGGATTTGATTTTGGGATGATTAGAAAGATAGCAGATACTATATTGTTTTCGATACATGGCATGCTTACTATACACCTTTCTGATAATTTCGCGCTTTCTAAGGAGCAGATATATGAGGGATTAAACAGTGTAATAAGCATAACAATGAAAGGTGAGAAATAAATATTATGGCAATAATAAGTTCGATTTTAGCAAAGATATCAACGATAGCATTGGTCTTTGCCACTATACTTTGGATATTCAGGATTATGGTTGAAAAAGGAATGGTTAAAAAAGAAGGCAAATCAAAGAGGTTTTATGAATGGCTTAAAAAAAGACATCAGGCAATCGGGGAAGTACTAATACTCTCTGCGCTTGTTCACGGGATTGTCTCTTCGGACAAACTATTTTCTTTAAACTGGGGCACGATTTGCTGGATAATGTGTATACTTCTTGGCGCAACTGCAGCATTTAAAAATAATAAAAATGAAAAAAACTGGTTTATGCTACATAGAGGTATGAGCATAGCATCTTTTGTGCTTATGGTCGTACATATTGTTTCTGTTAATTTAAGATAAAGGCGGATGGTATGAAGATTTATTATTTCAGCGGTACAGGCAACTCTCTTTATATTGCAAAACAACTCTCAGAAAAGCTGGGAGCGGAGCTTGTTTGTATATCGGATGCTGTGAAAGCTGATCAAGTATACTTAGATTCTGATGGAGGAGGGTTTGTTTTCCCTGTTTACTTTGCATCGAATATGGACGGAGTACCGCTTATAATAAAAAGATTTGTAAAGAAGCTCAAAAATATCGAAAACAAATATTTATTTGCAGTGTGCACTTCAGAGCACACTCCCGGTACGACTATGGGATCGTTTAAAAAGCTAGTTAAAAAACAGGGCGGAAAGCTTTCGACCGGATTTATTGTTAATATGTCTGATAAAAGCTTGAAGGATGATCTTCTCAATAAGAGTAAAAAAGTGTCGGGCGTGTCGGATGATATGGAAACTAGCAAATTCAGCGCGGAAAACAGAATAAGCGCAAAACTGGAGCTTATCATAAAAACTGTAACTGAAAGAAAAACGGTTAAGATAGAAACAAGAAGTGTTTTTATGAGAGCTGTAATGTTTCCGCTCAGGCTGCTTATTAAACCTATATTTCTTATGAGATACATAAGTCTATCCGGAAAGGCTTCTTTCAGCTTTAACAAAGTGTTGCCGAAATGCGATAATTCTTTTATCGCAGGAGAACAGTGCACGGGATGCGGTACTTGCGTAAAAGTGTGCCCGGTAGGAAACATTTTGCTTAGCGAGGGTAAACCCAAATGGAACCATAGCTGCGAAAACTGCCTTGCGTGTTATGTGTGGTGTCCTAAAAAAGCAATAGGCGGCGAAATAGTCAAATATAATGAAAACAGACACAATGAAAATATTAAACTGCAGGATGTAATATAGTTATAGTCTCATTTTATTCTTGACATAAACATATAATGCGTTCTACCATAAATATTATCAGGAGGGTATTATGAAAGCATTGTTTATTGGCGGAACCGGAACTATTAGCACGGAGATATCTAAAAAACTGTTAAGAGAAGGACACGAGCTTTATCTTATTAACAGAGGAAACAGAACTGAAGCTCTTGAAGGATATAATGTAAATTATCTGACTTGCGATATTAATGATGAAAAAAAGGTAGCAGAGCTTATAGCGGAGCACAGCTTTGATGTCGTTGCAGACTTTATAGCGTTTGTGCCGGAGCATCTTGAGCGTGACTATAGGTTGTTTAAAGGGAAAACAAAGCAGTTTATTTTTATAAGCTCGGCATCAGCTTACCAGAAGCCTCTTTCGGATTTCAGAGTAAATGAAGGTACGCCTCTTTCTAATCCTTATTGGAAGTATTCCAGAGATAAAATTGAATGTGAAGATTACCTTATAAAGCTCTACCGCGAAGAAGGCTTTCCTATAACCATTATAAGACCCAGCCATACATACTGCGAGCGCAGGATACCTGTAGGCTTATATGGCACAAAAAGCTCATGGGCAGTAGCTAAACGAATGCTGGAGGGAAAACAGGTGATAGTTCATGGTGACGGTACTTCGCTTTGGACGATGACACACTCTCGAGATTTTGCTGTTGCGTTTGTCGGGCTTATGGGAAATGTACGTGCAATAGGCGAAGCTTTTGGCATAACATCAGATGAGTCTCTTACGTGGAACCAAATATACACTGCCATAGCAAATGCTTTGGGAGTTGAATATAAACCCTATTATGTAGCTTCGTCATTTCTTGATAAAGCTAGCAACAATGATTATTTGAGCCCGCTTTTAGGGGATAAATCCAATACAGTTGTTTTTGACAATTCAAAGATTAAAAAGCTTGTTCCTGAGTTTTGTGCAAAAACACGTTTTGACCAGGGAGTTAAAGAAATAGTTGACTACATTTTGAAACATCCGGAGCTTCAGGTGGAAGATCCGGAGTTTGATGATTGGTGTGACAGACTGATTGAAACGCTGGATGAAGCAGCTGAAAAAATCAGAGGCTAAGCATCATTTTCTTCCTTATCGGAAGTTTCCTTTACAGGTGATTCTTCATTTGAAGAATCATCTGTTTTTGTTTCTGACACAAGAACCGCTTTGTTTTTGTGGTGAAAAAGCGCCGTCATTATTGCAGTTGCAGGAACTACGAAAATGAGCCCGATGCTGCCTGCTATCGCACGTAAAAATTCTCCGCTGAAAAGTTCCCAGCTTAGCGTGTAGCCAAGCTTTGAAGAGTTTATCGATAATAGAATTATTATCGGCAGCGCGCTTCCTGCGTATGCAAGGATAAGCGTGTTTGACATAGTGCCCATCATATCCGCGCCTATTTTCATTCCGGATTTTATAATCTGTTTTCTTGAAAGAGTGTCTTTTGCATGTTCGATTACTTCCTCGAGAGATGATGCTATAGACACTGCCACATCCATCGATGCGCCAAGAGAGCCGATTAATACTGCGGCAAACATAATGCCGTTTAGGTTTAACCCCTGAGTTACAGAAAGCATAACGGAGTGTTCGTCCGAGAATCCGGACATGTTCATTGTGCTTTGCATAATGTATGCCAATAATCCCGCGACCGCGATACCGAGCATACATCCAAGCAGAGCGGATACGGCTTTTCTGTTTAAGCCGCATACTATTGTAAGTGTAATAACGGTTATTAATATGCTGATAAGTACTGCAAATAGGGCAGGGCTGTAGCCGTTTTTAATTGCTGGAATAAGAATAAAAAACACTGCAAGACAAGTAAGTATTAAAGCAATCAAAGCCCTTACACCTTTAAATCCGCTGAATATTATAAGCGCTGCCGCAAAAAGAGCAAAGTACCACAGCATTTGGTTTGTTCTCGCAAATTCAATAAAGTCGCCTATTGGATTATCATCTTCATAAGAAGGAAGAATATAAACTAAATCATTTTTTGATATAGGATTTACTTTATAGGCTTGAGAATCTATAGTCTGTCTGCTGTTTACAATCTGGCCTTTCATGTCGGGTTCAAGTATTACCGCGGTAAATGTTATTGTACGGATTGTTGTTTCTACGCCATAATAGTCTTCGCTTTCTGTTTCATCATCTGTGATTATTAAAACCTTGGCTTTAATAGGCTTAACTTCATCAACATAATTTTGGAAAGCTTCTTTGTCCAGAACACCTGCTGTAATTTCAGAGGTGCATGAAGATAACATTGATATGAAAATAGCCAGAAATACTATAATTAGTTTTATTTTGTTTTTTTGCATTATTTAAGGCCTGTGTCCTTTTTGTATTACAATACAATAAAACACAAGCCTTTGTAAAACCATAAATTGTTTGTTTACATTTACTTTGCCAAATCTATCTGATGAACTGTTCCGACATTGCCGCTGTCTGCAAGATAGATGCTGGATGCTCTCATTCTTCCAAGCAGGTTGTTGTCGGCATCTTTGTAGCTGTAGTCCGTATCGATGTTTCCCAGGTATATAGCTCCGACGTCTTTCTGCCCCAGCGCAAACAGCTGGTCGTTTCCGTTCTCATCTTTTGTCCATATACGCAGCTTGTCATAGATTGCATCATTTTCATCTATCCAGCCGTTTTCATCAAAGTCGTACGCTGCAAGCTCGGAAAATCCGTCCTGAGTGTTTGGGCCGAAAAGCTCTGTGCCGTTGTTTATAACACCGTCACCGTTTAGGTCAAGAGCAAGCAAGCCGCTTCCCTGTGAAACGAATGAGATTTCATCATCTTTGCCGTCTGAATCTATATCAAACACATATTTTTCCTGAGTGAGTGATGCGGCAGGACCGTCAAAGTTTATTACAATGGGATCTGTAAGCGCGTCTCCGGCTTTTATCTGAAGGTTGTTTTCCTCAACAAACATGCGGCTTAAATTAAGCTCTAAATCGAGTTTTATCTGCTGTCCGTCTTCAGTGTTTACCACGCCTTTTGCAGAAAAGGACATGGACTCTTGTTCGGTGTACATTTCATGATAGCTGTATTCAAAACCCCAGCCTACGCGTCCGTTGCTGATGTCTATGTTTCCGGGTGCGCTAATCTGCTTTGTATCAAGCTTTCTAACAACTGCTTTTTCAAAGTACATGAATTTCATTTTTTTGCCGGTGACTTTCTCCATGAAAGCCTCAAGCAGAATCAATTTATTTTTATCCTGCTCGCTCATTTCAAAAAGAACTTCTTCATTGTCGCTTTTTTTGCATGGTGCGAGGTCTTTGCATGCGTTTAAAGCATCTTTGGATATTTCCACGATGTCATTAATTTCGCCTTCTGCGTTTGGAACTTCTGATTTCCAGTAGTTCATTGTTTCGCTTCTTTGAAGGCTTTGTGCAGCATAACTTTCACTTTTAAGCATAATATCGCTGTTTGCGATTTTCACGAAGATCACTTCCTTAAATATACTTCAATAATATTAATCGTTATTTTATGATAAAAACTTAACATCTAAAGTAAAATTTATTAAATGACATACAATTCTTTTATTAGATACTTTCGTTATGCTATAATCAAATGCATAGATATAAGAAGGTAAAACCGGAGGAATTTATGGACAAACTTATAAAGATAAAAGCACTGAGAAAAGATGCTCAGAGTATGAGCGGAAAGACTGTAAAAGCAGGCGGATGGATCAGAACCATACGTGATTCCAAAAACTTTGCGTTTATGGAAATTGCAGACGGATCGTGCTTTGGAACGATGCAGATAGTTCTCGACAGAGAGGATTTCGACAAATACGACGAGGTTGTAAAGTATACAATCGGCAGTGCTGTTATTGTTGAAGGAGATGTAGTACTGACTCCTGAAAACAAACAGCCTTTTGAGATAAAAGCAAAAGATGTGGTTCTTGAAGGATTGAGCGACCATGATTATCCGCTTCAAAAGAAAAGACACGGTGTTGAGTTTTTGCGCACCATAGCTCACTTGCGTCCGCGGACCAATTTATATTCGGCGGCTTTCAGAGTTCGCTCGCTTGCTGCATTTGCGATACACCAGTTTTTTAATGAAAAAGGTTTTGTTTATGTACATACACCGATTATAACGGCAAGCGACTGCGAAGGCGCGGGAGAAATGTTTAAAGTTACAACCCTAGATAAAATTGACGGGGACACCGATTTCGGCGAGGATTTCTTTGGAAAAGCCGCAAATCTTACTGTTAGCGGACAGCTTAACGTTGAAACACATTGTCTTGCGTTTTCGGATGTTTATACTTTCGGGCCGACGTTCAGGGCCGAAAACTCGAACACCCAGCGTCACGCTGCAGAGTTTTGGATGATTGAGCCGGAAATTGCTTTTGCCAATATATATGACGATATGGACTTAGCGGAAGAGATGATGAAATACATCATAAACTATGTGATGGAAAATGCGCCTGAGGAGATGGAGTTTTTCAACCGCTTTGTGGATAAAGGATTGATTGAACGCCTCAAGGGAATCGTTGAAAACGATTTTGAGAGAATTACATACACTAAAGCGATAGAAGTTTTAAAAAGCAGCGATAAACAGTTCCAGTACCCTGTGGAATGGGGACATGACCTGCAGACTGAGCATGAGCGTTATCTGACAGAGGAAGTTTACAAAAAGCCTGTGTTTGTTGTGGATTATCCGAAAGAAATAAAAGCATTTTATATGAGACTTAATGATGACAATAAAACTGTTGCAGCTATGGATTTATTGGTTCCGGGAGTCGGAGAAATCATTGGAGGTTCGCAAAGAGAAGAGCGCCTAGATGTGCTTAAAGCCAGAATGGCTGAGGCGGGGCTTGATGAAGAGTCATACTGGTGGTATCTTGATTTAAGACGCTATGGAACTGTCCGCCACGCCGGATACGGCCTTGGATTTGAGCGCGCTGTAATGTACCTTACGGGAATAAGCAATATCCGTGACGTTATTTCTTTCCCGAGAACGGTTAATAACGCAGAGTTTTAGGTAGCGGTTATTATTGCTAATAATGAGATTAAAACTCCCGGAGTATTCCGGGAGTTTTTCCGTATTCAAGTCATTTGTTTTTACTTATGTGAGTATAAGCCTGAAAGGGTGCCCTTTTGCAGTATATGTCCATCCATAGCTTTTTCCAGTTTCCTTTTATTTGCTCCGGCATTAAGGGCAAGCATTGTGTCAAGAGCATAAATATAAAATGTATATGTATGTGTTCCCCAAGGAGGTTTCGGTCCCATATAACCCACTTTTCGCATTATGTTTCTGCCCTGTAGGGCATTGTCTAGATGGAGAAGCTCAAGTGTTTTTGGTATATTTTCCTGCAGTTGTTTATGAGGTGGGATATTCCATATCACCCAGTGGTTTATGGAGCCTATAGGAGAGTTTATATCCTGCATTATGATAGCGATGGATTTTACTTTGTCGCTTAAGTTTTCAAACTGCAGAGGAGGGGAGATTTCAACATCTTCTCCTGAATATTTTTTTGGAATATGTTCTCCTTGTTTGAATGCGGGGCTTGTTACAATGAGGTTTTGTTCCATAACGAACTCCTATTACTCATTAAATTCTGATTTCGGTTCTTTTTCCTTCGGGATATACAGTTATAAATTTAAAACCTGCTTCTTTGGCTACAGCCAGCGCATCTTCTATTCCGCTTCCCACAGTTTCTTTCGTGTGTGCGTCAGAGCCTATTGTTAAAATTTCACCGCCGAGATCTTTGTAGCGCTTAACTATTTCAAAATGTGGAAGCAGCTGTTTGACACTTTTAAGCAAACCCGATGTGTTGATTTCAATGCCCAGCCCTAAAGAAATTATCTGTTTTATAATGTCATCGATATAGTTTTTATATTCACCATAATGTGCTGTGGCATCTTCGAAAGGTACGTTGGGGCTTTTTGACACATAAGTCAGGTGTCCTATTACGTTTGCGTACTCGGATAGCGGTTTTATTGCCTCCAGCAGTTTTCCAAAGTAATAATCATATGCCTGTTTTTTTGTTTTGCCATTGAAAAATCTCTCCTCGTATGGATCGACTCCTTTTATAAAATGCAAAGAGCCTATTACGAACTCAGGCTTTATTCCGTTTATTGCACTTATAATATCCTTTTGTCCGGACGGAGTATATCCTGCTTCCACACCCAAGGAAATATTAAGCTCTGGATACTTTTCGCGCATTTCATTAACTGCGCTCAAATATCCTTCGCTGCCTTGCGTCTGTATCTCCCAATTTTCAGTAAAACTTTCGTCATAGTCCAGATGGTCGGTAATTGCGATATATTTTAAGCCGTTCTTTACTGCGGAAAGGCAGATATTGCTTATATTTTCATTGCAGTCTTTCGAAAAAGATGTGTGAAGATGATAATCTATCATATTTTTCTCCGATGAATTTATTAAAGTGATTATATCATATGCTAATACGTGAGTATATTAATATGATAATTTAAACGCAAATCGTAATCTAAACATTTGAAGGAGAATAAAACATCTGATAAAATAACAGTACTTATCAGAGGTATATATGACAAAAAGATTTCTTATTTTAATTTGCATATTAGTTATTGCTGCGCTTTTTATTTTGTCGGGATGTGAAGTTTCCGAAGGAGGAACAAGCGTTATTACCTATTACACACCCACTCCAAAGCCGGAGACTGAAGTTCAGGAAACTCAAAACAGTTTAATAACAGAAAAAAAGAGAGAGCGTTTGTTTGTCGATATGCCTGTAAATTCTCTTAATGCTTTGATTGATGAAAACATTCCGGAAGAAACAAGCCAGGTAATTCTTGTAACTGTAACAGAGGACGGCGAACAGCTATACTGTCTTGAATCGATGGACAAGGCATGGAAGGTAGTGCTTGGGCCATTTGAATGTAATATCGGAAGAAACGGACTTGGAAAGCTCGTGGAAGGCGATGGAAAATCGCCTGTAGGAGTATATAGCTTAGGTACTGCTTTTGGTCAGGGCGGACCGCCAGAGGGAAGTATTTGGCCTTGGCGTGAAACTGATAAAGATGATTACTGGGTGGAAGATTCCAACTCGCAGTATTACAATCAGTATGTAAACTTGAATTATGTTGAAAAAGACTGGAATGCCGCTGAGAATCTTCTTATTGATCCATATAAAATAGCGATTGAGGTTGAATATAATTCGGACAATGAAAAAAGACTTGGCAGTGCGATATTTTTACACATCTGGATGGGAGAAGATGTTGCTACCGGAGGATGCACATCAATGGCAGAAGAAAGCATCGAGGAAGTTTTAAAGTGGCTTCGTCCCGAGGCGCGGCCTGTTGTTTTTCAGACAGAATATATAAGCCAGCTCCCACAAGGATTCTGTTATATTATAGATTATACGCCTGAGATTGCATTTGATATTCGCTTTTGCGGAAATGATAATTTCATGGGCAGACAGGCTTTGGAATATTTAAGCCCTATCGGAATAGCTTCAGTAGAGATGGCAAGGATTCTGGACAAAGCTTCTCTTATCCTAAAACAGCAGGGGCTGACTCTGTTGGTATATGACTCGTACAGGCCTCAGACGACAGTGAATGAAATAGTGGATTGGCGCAATGATGAGTCAGACATTAAAGCCAAAGGGACATACTATCCCAACATGGATAAAACAGAAATGAAAGACATGTATTTCGAGGCAAATTCACCTTATCCTCGAGGCGCAGCGGTTGATGTTTCGATACTTGACGAGAATGGATATGAGCTTGACATGGGAACTCCGTTTCAGTTTATAGATGAAACATCCTCTTTTGATTATAAAAACTTAACAGACGGACAATATAACAACCGGGAGCTGCTGAGGGACGTTATGATACAGGCTGGGCTTAAACCAAATAATACATTTTGGTGGAGTTTTTACATAGAGGAAGAACCATATCCGAATCAGTCTTTTGATTTCTATATCCAATAATTGAAAAAATGTACTTTTATAGTATAATTAGACCATGACGCACAAATTTAAAAACATTTATTTCGCAATTAAATGTTTTTTAATTTCATTTACAGCTTTAGTAGTATCATTGCTTGTAATATTTGTAGCAATTGAGAATGCTAATATAGAAAAAAAGGTAAATGACATTAAAGCAAGCGAAAAGATGTTTGTATCGTTAATAGGAGAGTTTATAGCAAGCTCAATGAAGACCGGTGTTTATGACTTAAAGTATTTAAGCGACACCTTTTCTTTGGATGATACGAAAAACAATATTAAGTGGGAAACCATCTTAAAAAGCGATAGTAAATATAAAAGTATAAGGCTTGTTGATGAAACGGGCAGCGAGGTTTTTTCGGTTGATGAAACATCGGATAACAGCATTAAAGATATTAGTGAAGAAAAGTATTTTGCTGATGCATTAAACCTTGATATTGGTGAAATATATTTATCTGAGGTTGTTATAAAAGAAATTAATGACTGCAATGAACAGTTTTCGGTGATGATGATATCTCCTATTGATAACAATGGTCAAAAACTATTAATTATTTTAGAGTTTGATGCATCATATATGTTTGATGTAATATCGGGAAAATGCGAAAAATCAATGGGAAACGTTTATATAATAAATAACTTTGGGTATTGGAGATCTTATGATAACAAATACAGAGAGGTTGATTCAAACTATTTTCAGCTCACATATGACATAGGCATTAATCCCCCTGAAGAGTGGCAGGAGATCAAAGATAGTAACCACATATACGGGGATATCGGATTATATACATTTACTGAAATGAACTATCTGAGCGAGTGGAAAGATGAAAGTGATGTTGGAGTTGTGGCTGATGATAACAGCTGCAAGATAGTAACGCTTATAGAGGCGGAAGGTGAATACCGGTATTACTTTGTAAATGAGGTAACTCTTAAAATCGCAAAGGTGTTTGAAGACAGATACATGTATTTTATAGGCAGCATGATTATCTCTATAACGATTGTTTTATTCCTGCTTGCAAATAAAAATAATCTTGAGAAGATGAAAAACTTCTCCCATTACGATCCTCTTACAAAAGTATATAACAGAAGGCAGGGTTTTGAGCTTCTGGAAAACCATATTGAAAATATAAAACGGCACAAGCGCATATGTCTTTGCTTCATAGACATTAACGGACTTAAGGAAGTTAACGACACACTGGGACATGCATTGGGTGATGAACTTATTTTAACAGTAACTGATACAATAAAAAACACTATCCGGCAGGATGATATGATTATTCGTATGGGCGGGGATGAGTTTCTTATCGTACTTGCTAAAGTCGGAAAATCTATTGCTGAAACTATCTGGACGAGAATAGTGGAATCATTTAAAAGCATTAATGCAATGGATAACAGAAAATATCTTATCAGTGTAAGCCATGGTATAGTTGAGGTTAGCTATGAAGATGAGAATATTGATTTAAATACAATTATAACCGAAGCCGATGACAAGATGTATAAAGAAAAAATGCGTATTAAAAAAGGCATAAAAATTGTAAGGCATAACATTGAATAAAGAATCTTAATAAAAACAAGCCGTCAATTTTATTTGACGGCTTGTTTTTTTAAAAGACTAAATATCCATATATTTTGCTGTAACCGATGGTATTTTGTTAAGCTCATCAACAAGCTTATCCATTGCTTCGTCGTCTGAGCATATCTGCAAAATCATCAGACCGACGTCTGTGCATGAGTTCATGTCCTGCTGCGGCAAGCCCAGTCTTGCGCGTATTTCGCATCCGTGCTCGGTAAGTATCTTTTGAATTCCTGCTGCGTGCTCGCTTCTTTCGTCTACCTTAATTCCCAAAATGTAATTACAACTCATATAATGCCTCCCGGTTTTATTTAAACGTTCAGGCTACAAGTTTTATAAGGTATGCTATTGCAAGGCCCAGATAATTGCCTGCCGCATAGCCTACAAGTCCTGAAACCAGCCCGCTCATAACGACTTCATGATTGCCCATCGCTTCTGCCATAGGCCCTATGAATGCAGGGCCATATACTCCGGCTGTTGTTGTTATAAGTGTAGTGTCGGCATCTATCTTGAAAATATATGACAACAGTACATGTATTATTATAGCACCAAACATGACTGTTGCGGTATATGCAAGTATAATGGGAGATGCATTAAAAAACATGTCTATGTCTACAGTAGAGCCTATTGCTATTGAAAAGACAAGAATAACATATTGACCCATGTTCCATGTTCCGCGTGTGTTTCGTATCTTCTGCCATAAAGAAAGGCCTATTCCGCAGGTAGTAACGACAAGAATGATTATCGCAACATCAAGTTTTCCTGTTATAAGAATGGATATGCCTACTGCAAGGCCGGTTGAAGCAAGAGCAAGAAATCCGCAAAGAAGAAGTGAAAGCGTTCCCTTTCTTTTCCCTCCGGAGAAGATTCCCTGAAGTGCGGCGACTTCTTCTTGATGCTCGTTTCCCGTTGACTCAAACTTAGGCAGTATCTTTCTTATAAATACTTTTATGAATGTTATCATAAAAAAGAAGTATATTCCGCCAAGCAGCATGTCACATACGTTTACCATGACTAAAGTGTTTTCGGAAACGTCAAGCCCCATGCCGATAGCCATAAGATTCGGTGTGCCTCCTGTGTAGCAGCCTGTAAGCATTCCGGATATTTTCCATCCTTCTGCCAGTTCGCCGGAGAAAATGAATGCTGCCGCGAGGGCTGCGGCTGATGCAGCAATCAACATCAAAACAAATGACAATATTGTTTTTTTGGCAAGAGAGAACCATTTTTTGACGTCTAGGGAAAACAGTATAAGAGGAATGGCAAGCGGGACTGTGAATTCCGAAACTGTCATGGATAAATCTTTATCCCATGGCAGGCCGATGTTGCCCAGAAGAATACCTGCGGCATAGCATAAGATAATCGGGCCGACAAACTTAATGATTTTAACTTTGTTTGCTGTAATTTTAAAGACAATGGGCAAACCGAGGATTAAAAGAAGTTCTAAAATAATAAAAGCCATAATAATTCCTTAATATAATAATATCCCAATTATACTAAAAGATTTATTACAGCTCAAACGTCAAAAAATGCTATATTATTCAATAAATTCTATTGAAAGCATATCTTTTTCTATTGCGCGAAACATTATTTCGCGTATATCCCGCTCTTTAATTTTCTGTTTTGTCATTCCTTCAACGATAAAACATCCTTTCATATTTCCCGAAACACGCATGCTCTCTCCCTGAGCAGCCTCCCAGACTGTAACGCAACCGCCGCCGGCATAACCGTTTGCAATAACGGCGGCAACTGATATTTTCCATCCTTTTTCAGTTTTTGCCGCGCCTGTAAACCTGTACTCTATCTGCGACAGAGCGCTTTTTTGTGTCATAAAAACATCGCCTATAAAAAAATCACATGTCATAATCTATCCTCCTATATTAACAATATCTTATATGATTATAGCTTGATAATGCATATTTCATTTGCATATTGACATTTGAGGGCCTGAAATGTCGTTTTTGCCTTATGACCGCTTTTAAACTAAAATAGAATGTGATAGTATTTAGTGACGCTATTTTTGGAGGCTGAAATGAACAAACTATTGTTTTTAATATTAACTCTTGTTGTCCTTATTGTGGCAATGTATGTATTTGACATTATCGCAGGAGAATATCTCGTAAGTGATTATTATGTGCCTATGGACACTTCTGAGATGGGTGATGATGGTTCTATGCCATTTGAAGAGTATATGGGATATATAAGAAGCGGAGAAGACCCAGGAATAGAAGATTTTTCTGAGCTTCCGTGGGACATAAAAATGATTAACTTCAGATCTATGGTGTATAGGGTGTTTATATTTGTCGTTGCTGTGGTTCTTTCGGTGTTCGGCGGATTTGTAATGAAAGAAAACAGAGTGGACTTCAGCCTTCTTCAGCTTGATCCCGCATACAGAATAGTAAACATGGCAAGAATTGCGATGTTTGTAACTGCTGTAATGATTGTAATAATTACTGCACAAAGATATGCTTCGGTTTTTCTTCTCGGATGGCTGTATCCTGCGATATGGCTTATTATTCTCGCAATACTTATTGTTTGGATTTTAAATATTATTTATGCTATTAAGGACAATAGAGCAGCTAAGTTATATAACAAGATTGAGAGAGTATAGGTATAGAACATATGCAGCTTAATATTGTTTTAATCAGCCCAGATATCCCGCAGAATACCGGTAATATTGCAAGAACATGCGCAGTTACCGGCGCAAGGCTTCATTTGGTTAAACCTTTGGGATTTAGCATAGAAAATAGATATCTAAAAAGAGCGGGGCTTGATTACTGGGATGAGCTTGACGTTATAGTTTATGAAAATACTGAAGAGTTTTTCGAAAAAAATAAAGACGCAAGTTTTTACTTTTTCACTACAAAAGGCAGCAAAAATTATTGCGATGTGGAATATAAGGATAATGATTTTCTTGTGTTCGGCAGAGAAACCAAAGGGCTTGACGAAAACCTGCTGAAAGACAACTATGACAGAGCGCTGAGAATACCCATGAGAGGGAAGCTGCGGTCATTGAATCTGTCAAACTCTGTTGCAATAGCTTTATATGAAGCTTTAAGGCAGTGCGATTTTCCTGAGCTTTCACATAAAGGCAAGCTTACAAAACTATAATTCAGTCTTCCAGGACAGTTACCTCGAAAACACATTTTTTAGACCCCATGAGCACGGATTCCAGAACTTCAACCTTAACTTTCTTTTTCAGGATGGTTTCATAAGTGTGCATTTGCCAGCCTTTAGAACAGTTGCAGTATACAGACGGCATTGTGCTACTGTCTATCATATAGCAGTCGCAGTCACGGTCTTTTGTTGTTATCAGAATTTTTCCTTCTTCTTTATCATATTGAAAGTTTTCTCCTGCTCTTTCGTTCATGAACTCAAAAAAACCTTCCGGATTATCTATGAAGTTATCTGCCCAACCCAGTGATTTGGCACAATTTTTGCCCATCTCTTCCAAAATTGAAATCTGTGTCGATTCATCAACATCAGTACTTAGCTGCTTATATAAATTTGTCCATTGCTTGCGTGAGTGATTAAACCACCACTTAATTTTGTCTACGTTTTTCTTTGTTGAGTCCGCTTCGTTTTCTGAACTGTCATTTATGCATTTTTCGCAATTGTGATTACACATTTTAAGCACCCTTTCGCAGTTATAATAAAAAGATATTACATAATTATATGATATGTTAAAAGCTGAGTAAATGATTTATAGCTTAATTAGTATTTCTATATGTTTGTGTTCTGTAAATGAGCTGTAAATTAAATCTTACATTTTGATGAATTAATCTAGAGATTTTAGTTTGTTTATGGCATAATGGTTTCGTATGTAATAATTAATTTTAATAAGTATATTTTTTTTGCCAAAATGGCGAAATGGGGGAAAAATGGGATTTGAAAATTATTTGGAGATGTTTGCTGGATTAGCGCTGTTCCTTTTTGGTATGAACATGATGAGTACCAATCTGGAAAAAGCAGCCGGCTCAGGTCTTCGAAAGATGCTGAATGCGCTTACCAGAAACAAGTATTTGGGGCTGGTTGTCGGAGCGCTTTTTACAATGGTAATTCAGAGCTCTTCAGCAACTACTGTAATGGCCGTTGGTTTCGTAAATGCCGGACTTATGAGCTTAACTCAGTCAGTCGGCGTTATATTCGGAGCTAACATAGGTACGACGATTACGGCGCAGTTGATAGCATTTAAGCTGACAAAAGCAGCACCCGTACTTTTATTTGTCGGTGTTGCGATGATGCTTTTCATAAGACGCAAGACGGTTCAAAGGATAGGGTATGTAATACTCGGCTTTGGGCTTTTGTTTTTCGGATTAAATACCATGTCATCCGCAATGAAGCCTTTGCGATCTGTACCTGAGTTTCAGGACCTAATGGTTCAGTTCCAAGGACCTATTGGTATTCTAATAGGAACGTTGATCACAACATTGATTCAAAGTTCATCTGCATCAATCGGTATCCTTCAGGCTCTGGCGATGCAAGGGCTGGTTGGAATCGACAGTGCAATATTCATATTGCTGGGAACAAATATCGGTACATGTATAACAGCTATACTTGCTGCTATTGGAACTTCGAAGAATGCGAAACGTGCTGCGCTTATCCATCTGTTGTTTAACGTGCTAGGCTCTATTGTGATGATTGGTCTGGTTTATGCGCTGCCTATAACGACATGGGTTCAGAATATGTCTCCTGGAGATGTATCAAGGCAGATAGCGAACTCGCACCTTATGTTCAACGTTCTTGCAACAATAATATTCCTGCCGATGAGCTCGCTGTTTGTTAAAGTTGCAAAGAAAGTAATCAGCGGAGAGGATCCTGTTCGCGAACCGTTGAAGCTGATGTATATTGAAGATCATTTGTTTGCAACTCCCACAATTGTGGTTGCACAGATAATAAAAGAAGTTGAAAGAATGGGAGACTTGGCTAAAAAAGGCATCAAAAATGCCGTTAAAGCCTTTGTTGAGAAAAATCAGGTTCTTGTCGATCAAGTTCTTGGCGATGAAGAAGTAATTGATTTCCTTAATCACGAGATTACCAAATATCTGGTCAAAGCAAATCAGCTGGATTTATCTCCTGGTGATGCAAAACTTTTAGGTGCAATGTATCATGTTGTAAATGACCTTGAGAGAATCGGAGACCATGCTGAAAACATAGCTGAGTTTGCACAAGCCCGCATTGATAACAAGCTTAGCTTTACTAAAAAGGCAGAAAAAGAGCTTGAAGAGATGTCTGAGAAAGTAGTAAACCTGCTTGAAATATCAAATGAGATTTTTGCAAACGGAGATGTTGAAAAAGCGAAAACTGTGATCGCTCCGCTTGAACAGGAAATCGATGATCTTGAAAAGGTACACAGGCAAGAACATATAGACAGGCTTAACTGCGGAAAATGTTCTCCTCGCTCCGGAACTATATTTATTGAAATACTTTCAAATATGGAACGCGTTGCGGATCATTCAACAAACGTTGCATATTCCATACTGGAAGACAGTTGAATAAGTTTATTAAAATAATTCGCTTAATAGCGAATTATTTTTTTAGCTAGATTTATAAGGAGAGGGTAATGGGTATAGAAAACTATTTGGAACTTGTAGCAGGTCTCACAATGTTTCTTTTCGGAATGCAAATGATGAGCGAAAAGCTGGAAAGCGCTGCCGGATCTAAATTTAGAAATATTCTTCAAACTCTTACTAAAAACAAATTTCTTGGATTAATAGTAGGTGCATTGTTTACAATGCTGATTCAATCTTCATCTGCTACGACTGTTATGGCTGTTGGTCTTGTGAATGCAGGATTGATGAGTCTTGCGCAGTCGGTAGGTGTTATTTTCGGTGCAAACATCGGAACTACTATAACTGCTCAGCTTATTGCGTTTAAGCTGACAAAGATAGCACCTGTTCTTATGTTTGCCGGAATAATTCTTATGGTATTTCAAAAAAAGAAATATCTTAAAAATATTGGAGCTGCAATTCTTGGGTTTGGGTTTTTATTTTTCGGGCTGAACACCATGTCTTCTGCGATGAAACCATTGAGAGAAATGGCGGAGTTTCAGCAATTGATGGTAAGATTCGAGTCACCTCTTTTAGGCCTTGTTATAGGAATGGCAATGACTGCCGTAATTCAAAGCTCATCTGCATCGGTCGGAATACTTCAGGCATTGGCAATGCAGGAGTTGGTTGGAATAGAATCTGCCTTATTTATAATACTGGGAACAAATATAGGAACTTGTGTTACAGCACTTTTGGCATCAATAGGCACGAATAAAAATGCAAAACGTGTTGCAATGATCCATCTGACTTTCAATGTTTTCGGAGCAGTGCTTATGACGGCTGCTGCGTACTTTTTGCCTATTGCAGACTGGATTAAAGCGCTTTCTCCCAATAATACCGTGAGGCAAATTGCAAATGCGCATATGGGATTTAAGATTGTTGAAACACTAATATTTTTCCCGATGAGTCCTATCCTTGTAAAAGTGGCTAAGAAGATTATAAAAGGCGAAGAATCGGAAAAAGAGCCAAAGAGACTTATGTTTGTGGAAGACCGATTGTTTGCGACTCCGACGGTCCTTGTTGCACAGCTTATAAAAGAAGTGGAAAGAATGTCGAAAATTGCGGAAAATGCAATATCAAATGCGATTGACGCTTTCCTTAACAAAAATCAGGAACTTGCGGAAAAAGTGTTTGATGATGAAAGTGTCACGGATTTTTTAAATCATGAGATAACGGGGTATCTTGTTAAAACAAGCCAATTGGAGCTTTCGGCCGCTGATGCGAAGCTTGTCGGTGCTATGTATCATGTAATAAATGATCTTGAAAGAATTGGCGATCATGCGGAAAACATTGCAGAATTTGCACAAGCACGCATTGAAAATAAGAAACTTGTTTTTTCAGAAAAAGCCGTTGAAGAAGTGAAGGAAATGGCGGACAAGGTATTTTATATTCTTAAGCATGCTAATTCGATATTCAGGGACGGAGATGGCGAAAAGGCATCAGAAGAGATCGCTCCGCTTGAACAAGAGATAGATGACATGGAAAAGAAGCTTAAAAAAAGACATGTTAAAAGACTAAAAAACGGAAAATGTTCACCCCGTGCGGGTACTATATTTGTTGAGGTTCTGTCAAATCTTGAGCGTGTTGCAGATCATTCCACAAATATTGCATATTCGCTTCTGGATGAAGGCTGAAAATATCTCGTTTTAGTAATTGACTAATATAGCACCTTGTGATAAAATTGCATGAATAGCCGCACGGAACAGGCACAAAAGAGGCATTATGCCCGCCTTATGACGGCGAGCCCTAATAGTAGGAGGTAATATTATGTACGCTGTAATCGCATCGGGCGGAAAACAGCATAAAGTTATGGTCGGCGACACTGTATATGTGGAAAAGCTCGACGTAAAAGATGGCGCAAAAGTCACTTTTGACACAATGCTTTATGCAAACGGCGACGAAGTCATCGTCGGAAGCCCGTTGGTTAAGGATGTAAAAGTTACAGGCAAAGTAGTTAAACAGGTTAAAAGTTCAAAAGTTATCGTGTTTAAGTATAAGCCTAAAAAGAATATCCGCAAGAAAACAGGACACAGGCAGCCATACACAGTGATAGAAATCACAGGCATCAAAAAAGCTGCAAAGAAAAAAACTGAAGAAGCCGAAAAATAACTGAAAGATATCGCAAAGGAGGCGAGAGATATGGCACATAAGAAGGGCGTTGGCTCGTCAAAGAACGGCCGCGAGAGCGCAAGTAAACGTCTCGGAACCAAATGCGGTGACGGACAGTTGGTCAGCGCAGGCTCCATTATAGTGCGCCAGAGGGGCACAAAAATCCATCCCGGAAATAACGTCGGCATCGGCGGGGATGACACACTTTTCTCAAAGGTAGACGGAACAGTCAAGTTTGAAAGAAAAGATAAAAAGCGCAAACAGGTAAGTGTTTATCCTGTCGCGCAGTAAAGCTAAATACAAGCCGCTCCGTTTGAGCGGTTTTGTTTTATAAACATAATTACATTAGAAGGATGATTAGTATGAGTGAAAAAATAGTAAAACAAGGTTTAACATTCGATGATGTTTTATTAATTCCGGCAAAAAGTAAAGTCTTGCCCAAGGAGGTAAGCCTGACAACTCAGCTTGCGCCAAAGATTAAGCTGAACATTCCTCTTATGTCAGCAGCTATGGATACTGTAACTGACGGCAGGATGGCTATCGCTATTGCTCGCGAAGGCGGGCTTGGCATAATCCACAAAAATATGACGATTGCCCAGCAGGCTGCTCAGGTGGACAAGGTAAAACGCAGCGAGCACGGCGTTATAACGGATCCATTCTTCTTATCACCTGATCATAGGATATCCGACGCTATGTCACTTATGGAAAGGTATCGCATCTCGGGCGTTCCGATTACAAAAGATGGTATTCTGGTCGGCATTATAACAAACCGTGACCTTCGCTTTGAAACAGATTTTTCAAAACTTATAAGCGAGGCTATGACTTCAGACGGGCTGGTAACGGCACCTGAGGGAACTGACCTTGAAGAAGCTAAGAACATACTCGCAAAACATAGGATTGAAAAGCTTCCCATAGTTGATGATCACGGTGCTCTCAAAGGTCTTATAACTATCAAAGATATTGAAAAAGCCATTAAATATCCAAACAGCGCAAAAGATGATAACGGCAGACTTCTTGCAGGTGCTGCGGTCGGCACATCCGGCGACATGCACGAAAGAGTTGCAGAGCTTGTTAACCAGAAGGTTGATGTAATAGCTATAGACACAGCACATGGGCATTCGGTATATGTATTGAAAGCTGTGGAAGATATTAAAACTAAGTATCCTGACCTCACAATCATAGCTGGTAACGTTGCAACAGCGGAAGCTACAGAAGATATTATAAAAGCCGGAGCAGATATAGTAAAAGTCGGTATTGGCCCGGGATCAATATGTACCACACGCGTTGTTGCAGGCATCGGTGTTCCGCAGATTACAGCTGTTTTGGACTGTGCAGAAGCTGCTGCCAAATATGGTAAGAAAATAATAGCAGACGGCGGAGTTAAGTTCAGCGGAGATATCGTAAAGGCAATTGCAGCCGGTGCGGGAGCTGTTATGCTTGGCTCGGTGCTTGCAGGAACTGAAGAAAGCCCCGGAGAAACCGAGATATATCAGGGAAGGTCATTTAAGGTATATCGCGGCATGGGCTCAATCGGAGCTATGAAAGAAGGAAGTTCGGACAGATACTTCCAGGAAGACCAGAGAAAGCTTGTACCGGAAGGTGTTGAAGGCCGCGTACCGTTTAAAGGACCTCTTTCAGACACTATATTCCAGCTCGTCGGCGGGCTCCGCTCTGGCATGGGATACTGCGGTGCTGACAGCATTGAAGCACTTGCAAGAGACGGAAAGTTTGTTCAGATAACAAGTGCTGGTCTTACAGAAAGCCACCCTCATGATATATATATCACTAAGGAATCACCGAATTATTCAGCGAGATAATTCGTAATACAAAATATTTGATAATTAAACGGAAATGTTATAAAATAATCGGGTATAACATTTCCGAAATTTTTATAAAACGGACAGTAATTTTTACTTCAAAATCTAATATTGGCAAGTCTTTACTCTAGCTGATTGGATATTGACAACGCACTCATATATGTAATAATGAACTGTGAGTGCTCGGGCATATAAAGTATTCGGATATTATACAGAATGCTAAGGCCGATTGTTAATTCTCTGTTTGCAAATTGCAATTAAGATAAATTCCAAATCAGCTAAAAGTGCATTGACACATTGTGACGGATTTGCGTTTGCCGTTAAATTATGAGCGGCAAATTCTTTGTCTGCGCAAAACAATAAGAGGAGATTTGCCTATGAATGTGAAAGTTATTGCGGATTCGACATGCGACCTGCCAAAAGAAATTATTAATAAATATGATATCGATATCGTTCCGCTGTATGTCATTCTGGACGAGAAGAGCTATAAAGATTCTTTAGAGATTACTGTTGATGAACTGATAAATTGGTCAAACGAAACAAACCAGTCGCCCAAGACTTCAGCCCCATCGGTTGATGATTTTATGAAGGCATTTCAGCCTTACGTGGATAAAGGACAGGATATAGTATTTGTCTGTATATCTTCCGAGCTTTCCGCGACGTGCCAAAATGCATATATCGCAGCTGGAATGATAGATAGCGTAAAAGTTAAAGTGATTGACAGCAGAAATGTTTCCGTTGGTACAGGCATAGTAGCCTATAAAGCTGCGATGCTGGCAGAAGAAGGACTGAGCACCGAAGAGATTGACATGAAGCTTGCGGATTTCATTCCCAGAGTTTTCACGGGATTCGTGCTTGACAAGCTGGATTTTTTAAGGCGCGGAGGACGATGCTCAACTCTGCAGGCTTTTGCGGCAACATCGCTTAAACTGCGGCCTGAGCTTATAGTAAAAGAAGGAAAGATTATTTCAGGCAGCAAACTCAGAGGTTCGATGGATAAAGTAGTAAAAAGTTACTTTACCAAGAAGACAGCTGATTTGCATGAAATCGATCCTGAGTTTGCATTCGTAGTAAAAACACGCGATGATATGGGACTTAGCCCTATGTCATATGATATAGTTAATGACACGGGTTATTTTAAAGATATAATTAAAAGCAATGCAGGATGTGTGATAACCGCACATAGCGGACCTAATACATATGGATTGTTTTATGTAAAAAAATAGTTTAAAGGATTTAAAACTAATGCAGCAGAAAATTATCGTACTTGATTTTGGCGGACAATACAATCAGCTTATCGCACGGCGCGTGCGTGAAGCCAATGTTTACAGCGAGATTTTCGCTTACACATCATCGATAGATCGTATACGCGAATTTAATCCCACAGGGATAATTTTGACCGGCGGGCCAAAATCGGTTTATGATGAAGGGGCCCCACAGGTCAGCCGCGAGCTATTTGAATTGGGAGTGCCTATTCTGGGTATCTGCTACGGTAACCATATCATGGCGCACACTCTCGGCGGTGTTGTAAAGAGCGCAAACCTTAGAGAGTACGGTCATACCGAAGTAAAGTTTGATACAGACTGTGAGCTGTTTAAAGATATACCTGAAACGGCAATCTGCTGGATGAGCCATACTGACCAGCTGGACAAAGTTCCGGAAGGATTTAAACCGGCTGCCAGCACATCAACCTGTCCTATTGCTGCAATGTACGATGAAAAACGAAAGTTTTACAGCGTTCAGTTTCATCCTGAGGTTCAGCATACACAGTTTGGGCAGAAGATGCTTGAAAACTTCCTTTATGAAGTTTGCGGATGTACAAAAGACTGGACAATGGCAAATATCGCGCAGGAAAGCATTGATGCTATAAAGAAGCAGGTAGGAGACAAGAAGGTGCTTCTTGCATTGTCCGGCGGAGTGGACTCTTCGGTTGCGGCAGCTATGTTGTCAAAGGCTTTAGGCAGCAACTTAACATGTATATTTGTAGACCATGGTTTATTAAGAAAAGATGAAGGCGATGAAGTTGAAGAACGCTTCTCGGGATTCGATTTCAATTTTGTAAGAGTAAATGCCGAAGACAGGTTTTTAGGAAAATTAAAAGATGTAACTGATCCGGAGCAAAAACGCAAAATAATAGGCGAAGAGTTTATACGGGTTTTTGAGGAAGAGGCAAGAAAAATAGGCCATGTGGATTTCCTTGCGCAGGGAACGATTTATCCTGATGTTGTAGAATCCGGCGATGGTCATGCCGATACTATAAAAAGCCATCATAATGTTGGCGGTCTTCCCGACGTGGTTGATTTTGATGACATAATTGAACCGCTCCGTGATTTATTTAAGGATGAAGTTCGTGCGGTGGGGCTTGAACTGGGTCTTGATGAAGACTTAGTTTGGCGTCAGCCTTTCCCCGGACCTGGACTTGCCATCCGTATAATTGGCGACATTACAAAAGAAAAGCTGGACACTTTGCGGGAAGCGGACTGGATATTCCGCAACGAGATTGCAAAAGCCGGTTTGGACCGTGATATATGGCAGTATTTTGCCGCATTAACCAACGTGAAAACGGTTGGAGTTATGGGAGATGCCAGAACATACGACCATGTACTTGCTTTGCGCGCTGTAACGAGTGTGGACGCGATGACAGCTGATTGGGCACGTATTCCCTATGAAGTGCTTGCCAAGATATCAAACATGATTATAAACGAGGTTAAAGGTATTAACCGAGTTGTGTATGATATAACTAGTAAGCCGCCGGGAACTATCGAGTGGGAATGACACAAATCTTATTAAATATTTCTATTTGTATTAAATCATATAAAATTTGAGCCGGTATCTACGTATTATACGTATTTCAGGCTTTTTGATGTAGTGACTTATATTTTTATAGGCAAATTCATATTTTAACTTATTAAAAATATGGTCACACATATTTGGTTACTATAATAAAATCAGAGAATAAACTATAAAGCATAAAAAAGGCAATAACAACCCGTTAATGTCTTTTTTTATGCCCAATTTCCGATTTTGAACCCTTACGAATTTTGAACCTTTAAAAATAAATATTGAAATCATACAATAAAAACATCAGAAAACTGGTGAATATCACTAATTTGTGGGGGCTGGCAATGTCAAAGAACAAAACGGAACTAACACTAGGTAAAAAGATCGTCAGAGACAAGTATCTTATTTTAATGTTTCTGCCGGTATTAGCTTACTACATCATTTTTTGTTACGTGCCTATGACCGGAATAGTAATGGCTTTTAAAACGAACACAATGGGGCATGGAATTTGGGGCGGAGAATGGGTAGGACTTCAATGGTTTGAAAAGTTTTTTAATTCAATCTATTGCTTTCGTGTTATTCGCAATACTTTCATGCTGGCCTTTCTTTCTATTATCTTTGGGTTCCCTGTGCCGATAATTTTCGCACTTGCGATTAACGAGATAAGAAGATCCGCGGTTAGAAGAGTGGCCCAGACGTTTACTTATTTGCCCTACTTTATATCAACCGTTGTAGTTGTTGGCATGATAGTAAACTTTCTTGCGACCGATGGTGTAATAAACAGCGTTATAACATCGCTTGGCGGCGATAAAATAAATTTTATGCTGGATCCGAAATATTTCAGAACGATTTATGTTTCATCGGGAATATGGCAGACGTTTGGATTTAACTCCGTCATTTACATTGCTGCAATAAACGGAATAAGCCCGGAGCTGTATGAATCTGCAAGAATGGACGGTGCAAATAAGTTTAAAGAAATGTGGCATGTGACTCTGCCTGCATTGCTGCCTACAGTAATTGTGCTTTTGATCCTGTCTGTCGGAAGAATACTGAGCATTGGTTTTGAAAAAGTATATTTGATGTACAATCCGGCGATCTATGAGACGGCCGATGTGCTTTCAACATTCGTATATAGGCAAGGCATAGAAGACAAAAACTTCAACTATGCCGCTTCGATTGGTTTATTTAACTCAGTATTTAATTTCATAGTAGTTATGATTGTAAATTCACTGAGCAAACGCGCTGTAAACATGTCACTTTGGTGATTTAGATATTTAGGAGAAAGTATGATAAAAAGAACATTTGCTGACAGAATATTTTATTTTATAGTCTACGCTATTGTAACAGTGGCGGTCGCAGTAACGCTGTTTCCGTTTTTATACGTAATTAGCGTATCGCTCAGTTCAGTGCAGGCGATTAATACAAGGTTTATAACATTTTTCCCGATAGACATTAGTTTTTCGGGCTATGCAATGGTTTTAAAATATCCCGAGCTTTGGTCATCGTATTACAACACACTATGGTATACCGTTGTCGGAACAATACTTAATCTTCTTTTCACCTGTCTTGCCGCATTTCCGCTTTCAAGAAGAAGGTTTTTCCTTAGAAGGAAGCTTAATTTCTTTATAGCTTTTACTATGTACTTTTCAGGCGGATTGATACCTTTTTATATGCTGGTTACGAGTTTGGGTTTGTATAATACGCGATGGGTTATGGTTTTGCCGGTGCTTCTTAGTACATTCAATGTTATGATTTGCCGCTCGGCAATGGAGGGCGTTCCGGAAGAGCTTTTTGAAAGCGCGTCAATCGATGGAGCTAATGACATAAGAAAGATGATTGTTATTGCGGTTCCGCTAATAAAACCCACACTGGCAGTACTTACACTCTATTATGCCGTGTTTCATTGGAATGATTTCTTTTCGGCAGTGTTGTTTTTGGGGAACACAAAGCTCCAGCCGCTGCAGATATTCTTAAGGCGTGTTTTGATAATGGCGTCTCCTGAGATTATGCAGCAGATGAATTCTGGAGATATATCGACTTTGCTTGCGGTATCTACAATACAGGTTCGGTATGTTTCCATCGTGGTTTCCGTTATACCGATAGTTATTTTCTATCCGTTTATACAGCGGTATTTTGTAAAAGGAATTATGCTTGGAGCAGTTAAAGGATAAAGATTCTTACTGGAATCGCAGACAATATAACATAATCGCCGAGTGCACCGGTAAATATGTAACCCGTAATGTTTGTTGTTTTCGGTAAATAAAAACCAATATATTTGATTAATGTAAGGGGGAATGCAAAAAAATAATAAAACATCTTTAATTATATCTGACAGTACAGTAACATTAATAATTAAGAAGGAGAATAAAATGAAAAAACTTGTGATTATAGCGATGTGCTTTATCATGTTGGCTGCAGCATTCGCAGGATGCAAGACTGCAGACAGCGACAGCGCTGTTAAAACTGAAGAAAAAGCAGTGAAATCAGATAAAGCTGATGAAACAGAAACAAATGATGCAACAGAAGATAGCTTTGTATACACGGGTGAAGGTCCTGTAACAGATGAAGATGTGACACTTACTTGGCTTGGCACAAACTCAAACTACACTAATGCTGATTTAGCAACAGCAGAGATAGTTTTAAAAGTTGTTGAAATGTCAGGAGTTAAAGTTAACTTTGAGCTGCTTCCTGCAGGCAACTATGCTGATGCGGTAAGCCCGAGACTGGCGGCAGGCCTTGACCTTCCGGATATTGTTCAGCTGCCTGATAAAGACCAGACATTAAAGTATATCAATGCTGATTTGTTTTTGCCGATCAATGAATACTATGACAAGTATTCGGTTAATCTAAAAGATTTGTATGCAGCAGAGCTTGGTTTTGTAAAAGCGAGCTTAACCGCACCTGACGGCAACATGTATTATGTGCCGCAAATAGGAACTTATCTTGATTATCAGCCATGTTTTATGGTAAACACTGTTTGGCTTGAAAACCTGGGCCTTGAAGAGCCGACTACAATGGATGAATTTACTGACATGCTTATTGCTTTCAGAGACAATGATCCCAATGGAAACGGTGAGCAGGACGAGCTTCCGCTTTCAATAATGAAGTCAATTGCGGGACAGGCATTCGGACCAATGTTCGGACTTGATTTATCAAATGGATTCTATTCCGATGATAAAGGAACAGTTCATTATTCTTATATTGAGCCTGCATTTAAAGATTGTATGACATATCTTAACGGACTTTATAACGATGGTTTGCTGGATCCTGACTTTGCTACAACTACCAGAGACCAGATTAGCCAGCGCTTTGCCAAAGATATGACAGGAATGACTTTTGACTATAGCTGGCTTCAGTCACAGTTCTATTATGTTCAAACTGAAGGCTATGAGGACTTGGAAATTGTAGTAAAGGGAATTCTGCCGATAGAAGGAACAACAGGGGATCGCTATTATCAGGGACGCGACCCGATTACAGGACTGTTCGGTATATCAAAAGACTGTGAGAATCCTGAAGTTGCATTTAAATTCCTCGATTTGGCAATCGGACCTGTTGCGCAGGAACTGTATAACTGGGGTATAGAAGGCGACACTTATGTAGTTGAAGACGGCAAAAACAAAATGACAGGCAAGGATAATGATTACATCCAGAAGCTTGGCATGAACCCTGTTTGTCTTCCGCTTATTCAGACAGTTGCTATCGCAGAAGTACTTCCGCAGTGGCATAAGGACTTTAACACTGAAGCTGCACAATATACAAAAACAGTTTGGCCTTTCATATACTCTCTGCAGGAAGAAGCAGACGTTCAAAACCAATATATGTCGGACATAAATACATATGTTGATGAAATGATGATGAAATTCATTACAGGCACTGAAAGCCTTGACGAACTGGATTCATTTATTGAAACTCTTAAGAACATGAATATTGAAAAAGTTATAGCAGTTAAGCAGGCACAGATAGACAGATATAACGTCGCGACAGGAAACTAAGCAAAATTAAATTATAATCGGCACACTAATTGTGTGCCGATTTTTTAAATGGAGCATAACAATTATCGCATAAGAAGAGATATAATAATATATTATGATTGCTTTAGGAGATATAAAATGATTGTTACACAGGACGGTACGGGAGACTTTTTAACAATAGGTGAAGCAGTTGAAATGGCGGGCACTGGGGATTACGGCAATGTTATTACTGTTCGAAACGGTATTTACCGTGAAAAACTGTATATTGATAAACCCGGAATCAGTCTTATAGGACAAGACTGCGGCCAGACTGTTATTTCTTGGGGAGACGGCGCTTTTGACACTATGCCTGACGGAAGCAAGCGGGGCACGTTCCGCTCATACACTTTGTTTGTGGACGGAGAAGGATTTAGAGCTGAAAACCTTACTATTGAAAACACTGCAGGCTCGGGGAAAACCGCAGGGCAGGCAATTGCTTTATATGCTGATTCTGACAGAAGCGTGTTTCGAAACTGTAGGATTCTTGGCAATCAGGACACTCTTTTTACAGGCCCGCTTCCGCCTGCGGCTGTTATTACCAACGGTTTTGTAGGGCCAAAGGAATTTTCTCCGAGAACTTCCACAAGACAGTATTATGAAAAATGCGTTATCCGCGGTGATGTGGATTTTATTTTTGGCTCGGCAACTGCTTTTTTTGAGAAATGCATAATTGAATCAAACAATCTTAATCAGGAAGTAAACGGATATATAACAGCAGCTTCAACTAAGGAGGGTGAATGGGGCTATGTGTTCAGAAACTGTACTTTAGTAGGCGACTGCAAACCGGGAACTGTATATCTTGGAAGACCGTGGCGAAACTATGCCCACGTCGCATTTGTAAGATGCAGACTGGGAGATCACATTAAAGCACAGGGATGGCACGACTGGGATAAAAATGAGGCTCATGCTACAGTCAGATATGAAGAGTGCGGAAACTTTGGGGACAAAGCAGACACTTCGATGAGGCCAGCGTGGATTAAAAAAGTCAGCGAAGATGATATTGACATATACAGTCCGGAAAATGTGCTAAAAGGTGAAGATGGGTGGAATCCTAAAGAAGAGTAAACGATGGTTTTTATAATTGAGTAGATTTGAGGTTTTAATGAACGAGCTTGGAAAAATCAAAGAAATGTTTAATGATTTTGCCGGAAATTCGGTTCATCCGCTTTCGTTTGGTGGGTCAGACCTAGGCCTTGAAAGCTGGAAGGAAAAAGGACGGGCTAAAGTAAAAGAGCTTTTATGCTGTCCAACTTATAAAAACGAGCTGGAATATAAAATATTGTCCCGCACACGCATTGATAATTTAACTCAAATTGAGATTGAACTGACTGTTTGTGATGGTTTCAAGCCAAAAGGGACACTGCTTTTGCCTATAGATAATGGGCCGCATCCGGCTGTGATTGCTATGCACTGCCATGGCGGATTTTACTACTACGGCAAGGAAAAAGTGATGCCTTCCTGCGTGCAGTCAAACGTGCTTGAAGAGTACCGCCAGAAATGTTATTCTGGAATAACATGGGGGAAGAGTTTAGCTGAACGCGGCTTCGCTGTTTTATGTATGGATGCTTTTTATTTTGGAAGCGGAAGTATAGACGGCAAAAAGAAAAAAACATCCCCTGAAGATGAAGAAATTATTGACTATAATATTAAACATATAGCGTTGGAGTCCTTGACAGAAAAATATTGTCTTGCCGCCGGGTATACATGGCCCGGGATTTTGCTTTTGGAAGATTTGAAATCCATAGATTTTCTTCAAAGCATGCCGGAGATTGATTCTGAACGCATAGGGTGCTGCGGTCTGTCGGGGGGCGGATTGAGAAGTGCTTTTTTGGCCGGAATGGATGATAGGATAAAGTGCAGCGTAGTAAGCGCGTGGATGACTAAGTATGCGTCCTTAATCCCCGAAAAACTTTCGCACACATTCATGGCTTTTGTGCCTGGCTTAACGAGATATATGGATTTGCCTGATGTGGCGGCTGTGACAGCACCAAATGCACTTTTTGTGCAGCAGTGTAAAAGAGACACGCTATTTACCCAAGAAGGAATGATGGACGCCTGCAAGGAGCTTGAAAAGTCATTTAGGCGCGCAGGAGTACCGGACAATTTTGTTTATAAGTTTTACGACAACGGACATGAATTCAACAAGTTGATGCAAGACGATGCTTTCAGATGGTTGGAAAAATGGTTAAAATCTTAAACAAAAGAGAAATAGAAAAGAAGAATTATTTTCAGAGCAAAATCTTTTTAAGACTGTTTTTGTCTTATGTTGCTTTTATTGCGATAGCGACTATTCTTTTTTCTCTGCTGTCCGTTTATGTGTCTTCGGTCACAATGAAAGAACAGGCAACTCAGCTATATACGCTGAAACTTCAGGAAGTTAAAAACATGATGGATTCTCAGTTTGAGGATGCAAAAAACATAGCTTCAAGGATAAAGACATCTCAGATAATACGCAGTATGTATATAAGCCTTACGGATGTCGACAAAACTGCGGACACATACACTCTCTATCAAAGTATAAATGAAATGAACGGAGCGAGGTCTGTAAGCGGAAATATCAGCATTTATGATATTCTTTTGTTTTTAAACGACGACAGAAGGGTTTACTCCGGCTCGGGTGTTGTTTTGCTGCCTGAAAAGTTTGACGGTTCGCTTTTTCAGGCGGACACATTGGCATATGGCACTCTGCAGCAGCAATATGATATACAAGGCGTAAGCGATTTGCGATTTTATAAAGAGTATTTGCTCTACAGCGAAAACTATTCCTATGATTCCACAAAAAAA
The DNA here is from genome assembly GCA_963677605.2 of Christensenellaceae bacterium. GTDB lineage: Bacteria > Bacillota > Clostridia > Christensenellales > UMGS416 > JAGLOK01. Next base: position 588,684 of record CAXXDX010000007.1, read on the forward strand.
CGCGGAGTAATCCTGGTTTTGTTTGACATAAACAGCCTGCAAAATAAAATCGACTCTTTCTCTGAAGACGGGGTTCACTATGTAGTTTACAGCAATGAAGAATCAATTTTGGGAAATCCTGATTTTGAAGGGATTAAAACAGAGATTTCGTCTTCTGTGCTCCCTAACTTAAGCTATACGGCTATTGTGGATGAAGACCTATACAGCCTCAGAAATGATAGCATGCTTATTTGGATTCTGGCAGTTACAGTATTTATAACATTGGCGTTTATCTTCCTGTCGTTTTTCTTAAGCCGTGCCTATTACAACCCTATACGCAAATTAAGGAAACTTGTAAGCGGATCGCATAATTTGGCAGGCGGCGATGAGATCGGCGAGATTATGCAAGGGATAAATGGGCTTATGGGAGAAATGGACGATTATAAGAGCAAGATAGAAAACGACATGCCGTTTGTACAGCAGGCAATTGTTCACGCGGCACTTTTTGAGAACTTATCCAGACAGGAAATAGAATATCTTTTAAGCTCAAACGATATTGATTATTTAGAAAAATATTTTATGGTGTTTGTAGTTAATTTAGGTTTAAAAGAAGAGTGTGTGTTTGATGAAAAAGAGTTTAAGCGGGCGAAAAACTCTTTGGCTTATTCCATATCGGAATGCTCGCTTGGCAATATTATGATGTTATATTATGAAAAAGATAAAAACAACTCTATAATAGTTACAATTTCTTCTTCTGCCGATGAGGCAACAAATGCTGTGTACTGTATTTATGAAGCTATTAACAATAAAATCAAAGAGTTACCGTATCTTGTTACAATCGGCGCAGATGAGCCAAAAAATGATGTTGCAGCTTTGCCTTCTCTCTGTGCTAACGCAACAAAGGCTTTAGGCAACATGCTTTTAGGCGGAAGAGGTTCTATCTTCTTCTATGATGAAGAAACCCAAGGCTCAAACTCCTCATATTACTTTCCTCAAAACTATCAGATTAGGCTGTTTAAAGCAATTAAAGCAAAAGACAACAAAGCTGTGGATGAGCTTCTGGATGAGATTTATGATAAAAACTTAAAAGAATATGATTGGACACCTGTAACATTGCAGCTTCTTTTATATGAGCTCTACGTAATGTCGGTTAGGTGTATCGGAAAGCTGAATCTGACAGATCCTATTAAAGTAGACGCGGAAAAAGTGCAGTCATTTTCGACACTGGAAGAAGTGTTTATATATTATCGCGGAATTTACGAAGAGGCATGTATCAGGATTGGTGCAAATGAAGACAGGAAGTCAATAGATGAAGAAATTATAAAATATGTACAGGATAACTGCTGTAATCCGAAGATATCACTTAAATGGGTGTCAGAGCACTTTAATACAAGCGACAAATACGTTTCAACTGTATTTGCAAAAAAAATGAATGTCAATTTCTCGGATTATATACATAACCGCCGCATGGAGCGCGCAATGGAACTGATTAAAGATTCGTCAATTTTTATAAAGCAGATTGCGTCCCTTTGCGGATACACAAATAAGCTGACTTTTAGGCGTCATTTTGAAGTCTATTCGGGAATGATTCCAAGTGAATACAGAAAGAATTTTATTTAGGCTATAATAAATAAACTATTACGCAGCAGCGCTGCAATTAAAGAAAAAGGACTGATACTCAGTCCTTTTTCTATATTATGTTGTATTAATGTTGCCCTTTTCTGTCAAATCAGAAATCAACTGATTTTCCTGTAGCAGCTGATTCATAGGCAGCTTCAACCATGCGAACGACAGTGATGCCGCTGTCAATGTCCAATCCGTCCAAGTATTTATTTGTATTTGACTCATCCATTACAAAGTCAATGAATTTACATAATGGTGTTGTAGGCTCTGTGCGATATTTCTCAGGCTCTACAAGAAGCATTTTCATATCGCTTTCCGGCATCTTTTTTGAGTTGATTAGCAATGTTTCACTTCCTTCATTGCCCTGTACTGTTATAATGCCTTCGGTTCCGAGAACCTCAAAGTTGTTTTCCATAAGTGATGTGACCATGTTTGTGTGCGCTGTGCCTATTGCACCGGACTCAAACTCTACCATTATTGTGGCGCTGTCTTCTGTTTCGTGGCCTGTATAATTGTGTGTGTATGCTGAAATCTTTTTTGGTTTGCCGGCAAGGTATGCAAGCAGAGCAACGCCGTGTATGCCTAAGTCGATTAATGATCCTCCGCCTGCGACTTCGCGTGAGAACCAGTCGTCGGGAAGCACCAGCTTAAATTTCGCATCCGGGCTTGGCGGTTTTGCACCTCCGTGAGCTCTGCGGAAGTGAATGGATACAACATCTCCGATTATGCCGTCATCGATAAGCTTTTTTACATATTGATATGAAGCGACCGGAATTACTTCGTGTGAAACAAGAAACTTAACTCCGCTTTTTTCAACAGCCTCTTTTATGGCAAACGCGTCATTTTTTGATAATGCCAATGTTTTGTCGGTAAAAATATGCTTTCCAGCCTGTGCGGTTTTTATTATGATATCTTTGTGGTCGCATGTTTCGGACTCGCAGATTACTGCATCCACTGACGGGTCGTTTAATATTGTATCAAGGTCTGATGTGTATTCGGCTTCAAGTCTTTTGCAAAAAGGAAGGGCACGTTCTTTGTTTTTATCGTAAACGTACATCCAGTTTATATTGTCTCCGTATACTTCGTCTGTTTTGTTAAGAAACATCGGTAAATGAACATGCCAAGTTCCTGCTATGGCAAGGTTTAATTTTTTCATATTAACTCCTTAGTTTTTTGATTGATTTATTGTGGGTTTTGCTTATTGATTATTTGTGAATGAGTTGCCGCGCATTTTTGACTGTATGTCAAGATTTGGCGTTGTTGATTCACGGATAATTAGCGTAGTATCTAAAAATATTGAAGTAGGCTTTACTTCAGGATTATTCATGCGTTGGAATAATATATTGCAGGCTGTATAGCCAAGCTGATGAAGAGGCTGGCGCACTGTTGTAAGAGAAGGCGTGGTCATTGAAGCAAACTCAATGTCATCAAATCCAATAACCATTATGTCTTCGGGAACGCGCAGCTTGCGCTGTCTGGCTGAGCGGATAACAGCCATAGCAAGTATATCAGAGGTCGCAAAGATTGCATCCGGTGTTTTATCGTCATAATTCAGCAGCTGCGCTACTGCAGAGTAAGCCAGCGAGGAGCTGTTTTCAGGAAGGCTGATGTCCCAGAAGTTCTGAATGGGAAGGCCCGCCTGATGCATTGCATCAATATAACCCTGATGACGTTCTATTGAATATTTATATTCGGGGGTTGATCCTATAAATGCGATTTTCTTCCTTCCTGCATCTATAAGGTAGTTGGTGGCATTCATTGCAGCAGAATAATCGTCGATGCTGACAAATGGGATGTCGGCATCCGATGTGAATTCGCAGCACTGCACAAGAGGGATTTCCTTGTCGATAACTTTCAAAATAGATTGTGGAAGCTGGTTTGTAAGTATAACCCCTGTTGCATTTATGGATTTTAACAAAGCAATAAAATCACCGAGATTTGATGCATTGATTGAGTTCCATGTGTTTAAAAGACAGTAGCCGTTTGCGTCAGCTGCTGTTTGTGCTCCTTGTGCAACTTCTAAATAAAATGGATCGCGGTGAGGCGAGTTCATTACAATAACACTTTTGGCGGCAGTGGTTTGTTTTTTGCGCGGACTTGGTGAATAGCCAAGAGCTTCCATTGCGCCTTCGACAGCTTCGATTGTTTCGCAGTTTACAAGCTTGCGGTGGTTGATTACCCTCGACACTGTAGCCGGAGATACTCCTGCGCGCTGTGCAACTTCCGCTATTGTAGCTTTTGTGTTTTTGTCCATCATAAAAACCGCCTTTAAGGTATTAAAACAAACAAATAAAAACTTTGTCTGTCTTTATTTATATATAACATTTATAAGCAAATTTTGAGCCTTGGTAAAATTTCCACAATTATCATAATACGGTTCAATAAAAAAATCAACGGGAAAAAGGCATTTTTTTTGATATTTTCACGAAATTTCATGAAAACAATAATTGTATATATGAAAATAATTAGTAATTTCACAAAATTCATATGAAATTTCTTAAAATATTGTTGCATATGATGAAAACAAGTGCTATAATCCACATCGAGCATTCATGAAAACAACAATATATAAGCAAAGTTTTCATGAAAACTTTCATAAAATTTCATTTATAAGCAAAAATTACGCTGTATATATGTAATACAGTGAAACTTACGGGGAAGGTAACAAAGATGAGACCGATAACAATTTTTTCTGGGCAGTGGGCTGATTTAGAGCTTGAAAAAGCATGCGAAACATTTTCCAAAATGGGATATAGCGGTGTGGAGCTTGCAATCCAGTCGGGTCTGGATGTTTCAAAAGCAGCAGCGGATAAAGAGTATGCTAAAGAAATTAGGTCGCTTCTTAAAAGTTACAATCTTGATTGCTGGGCAATCAGTGCACATTTAATAGGACAATGCGTAGGAGATGTTTGGGACAGCAGGCTGGATGGATTTGTTCCTTCGGAACTTGCGGGAAAGCCGGAAGAGATTCGCACATGGGCAATTGAGCAAATGATGCTTGTTCCGAAAGCGGCTGAAAATTTAGGGATAGATGTTGTGACGGGATTTATGGGAAGCCCTATATGGAAGTATTGGTACAGTTTCCCTCAAACCTCACAGGAGCAGGTTGAAGCGGGCTTTGATGAGATAGTTGAGCTTTGGACGCCTGTCTTTGATGAGTTTGACAGGTGCGAAGTAAAATTTGCGCTTGAGGTGCACCCCACGGAAATTGCATTTGATTATTATTCGGCTAAGAAGCTTTTGGAAAAATTCAATTTTAGAAAAACACTTGGATTCAATTTTGACCCCAGCCATTTGCTTTGGCAGGGTATGAAGCCTGAGCTTTTTATACGCGACTTCGGTGAGCGTATCTATCACGTCCACATGAAAGATGTGAAACTTAACCTTGACGGACGCACAGGAATCCTTGGTTCGCATATTGAATTCGGAGATACGCGCCGCGGATGGAACTTTGTTTCGCTCGGGCACGGAAATGTGGATTTTGATGCGATTATCAGGGAGTTAAATGCAATAGGCTACAAAGGCCCGCTTTCGGTCGAATGGGAAGACAGCGGAATGGAGCGTGTGTTCGGAGCCTCCGAGGCGTGTGAATATGTTAAAAAGATTAATTTCGACAAATCTGAATTCGCCTTCGACAGTGCATTGAAAAACGATTAAAAACATTAATGAAGTTAAAAATTCCCGGGTCAAAAAGATTGAAACGGGAGAGAATAAACAATAATTATTTAAAGGAAAAGGAGAAAAAATGAAAAAGACAGCTATTTTTATTTTAGTGGCTCTCATGGCTTTCAGCCTGTTTGCATGTGCATCACCGGAAAGCACAGATGACACTCCTGCAAATGACGCAACAGAGGCTACTGGAGAAAACACAGCCTCAGAAGACAACTCAACAAACGGTTCGGCTGAAGCGCCGGAAGGAAATACACCAAACGGAGGAATAAACTACGGAACACCTGTAGTGATTGCTCCTGCGGGCGAATACCAGACTGAAACTGTTACTTTGTCGATAATGAGAGATATCGGAACTTTCACACCATGGAAAGGATTCAACCAGTTCCTTGTTTTTGCACAAATGGAGCTTTATGAGCCTCTTATGTTCTGGGACAGAGAAGAAAAACAGTTGGTTTCTGTTCTTGCTAAAGATTTCGAGCAGGTAGAAGACGGTGTATATGATGTTCATCTGTATGAAAACATTGTTGACAGCAACGGCAATCCAATGACAGCATCGGACGTAGTATTTTCATTCAACAAAGCAATTGAAGCAGGCGGATATGTATTCGCACTGGCTCCTCTTAAATCCGTTGAAGCAAAAGATGATTACACAGTTACATTCAATCTTGAAAATGAAAAGAAAATGAGCATCGAAATCATGCTTTCACAGATTTATATCGTAACTGAAGCCGGCTTTGAGCAGAGCGGCGACGAAATGGTCGGAACACCTGTCGGAACAGGTCCGTACAAACTTCGCGCTTACACACCTAGCTCAGTTATATCACTTGAAGCACGCGAAGACTACTGGCAGAGCGATGTGTCGCTCCGTGCACCTTCAGCAGCAGCAAACGCAAAATATCTTGAACTTGTTTGTCTTTCAGACAAAACATCCAACACAATGGCATTAAGCAGCGGAAGCATTGACCTTTCATTTGCTATCGCAGACGAAGATCAGGCAACATTCGTAGACTTTGATTCGCTTACAGGAAATCCTGGATACACATTCCACTACTTCCCGGGCGGAGAACTTCGCATGATTTCTTTCAACTGCAGCGAAAACAGCCCATGTTCGGATGTAAACCTTCGTAAAGCTATCGCTTACGCAGTAGATGCTGAAGGAATTAGATACTCAACTGACCGCTATATCGGTGTTACTTATAAAGAGCTTGCAGCAAACCCGACTTTCTCGGACTGCCCTGAAGAATCAGTTGCAGATGACGGTGAGTACTTTGCATACAATGTTGAAACAGCAAAAGAATACTTAGACAAATCAAGCTATAACGGCGAAGTTTTGAAACTTATTGTTCCAAGCGGAGACGAAGGTAAAGTTACAGCAGCTACATTGATTTCATCTTATGCAGAAGCAATAGGAGTAAAAATCGAAGTACAGGTTCTTGAGGATGCTATATATGATGAACAGCGCCTTGATGAAACAGGAACAATCTTTGACATCGACTTAATGTCAAACGAGAACTTCTTCGCTACATGGTCAGCGTTGCAAAACCTTGACGTTAACGCATACTCTTCGGGAGTTAACCACTGCTTTATAAACGATCCTGAGCTTCAGAGACTTTATGACGCTATGGCAGCTAAAGACAGCACAACAGAAGACATACTCGCGTTCACAAACTATGTTGATGAAAACTGCTATGTTTATGCGACAGTATATTGTAACCATGTAAACTACGGAAACGACAGAGTGGCAAGATTCATAGAAGGCGGACGCACTATGCTTGTTGGCGCTATGGAATACAACGACTAAAGATATTAAATCCTAAGATAATAGATTTAAGTTTCTACATTTTGTCTGAAACGCGGTCATAATTCCGCGTTTCAGATAAATTAAATCAAACAACAGAGCCGGACGGCTTTGTACAGATTTTTTTAAACAAGGTGCAGAATATGATAGCTTTCAATATTCCTGCATTCTTCAACAGCTAAGAGGTAATAAAATGGGGCATTATATATTAAAGAGGTTTCTATGGTTTATACCGGTTATCATTTTAATCGCAATAACAATATTCTCTTTATTGTACATTACGCCGGGTGATCCGGCACAACAGATACTCGGTTCAAATGCGACATCTGCGCAGATAGCCGAACAACGCGAAGTAATGGGTCTGGACAGACCGTTTATTGTTCAGCTTCTGGATTATTTGAAGGATTTGTTCCTGCGTTTTGATTTAGGTACTTCCTACTTAAAAAAGACGGATGTGGCTTCTGCGATTTTAACGCGATTGCCATATACCTTGCGTATTGCATCATTTACATGCCTTATACAGCTGCTTATTGCAATTCCGCTGGGCAACATAGCTGCAACACATCAGAATGGTTTTATGGATCGCTTTTCAATAATTATGGCGATGCTCGGAACATCGATTCCAAACTTTATATTCGCGATATTGTTAATTCAGCTGTTTTCGGTTCAGTTGCACTGGCTGCCAAGTTATGGCGTAGCCAACTGGACGGGATATATACTGCCGTGTTTTTCCGGTGCTGTAATGGGTATTGCGGCCATGACGAGGCAAACACGCTCACAGATGCTTGAGGTAATAAGCTCTGACTATTGCACAACTGCAAGAGCAAAAGGCATATCAGAACAGCGTATTTTGGTTTCGCATGCACTTCCTAACGCTTTGATTCCCGTAATTACAAGCGCAGGACAATTCTTTGGAATGGCATTAGGCGGAACGGTTATCATCGAAAGCGTATTCGCGATTCCGGGGCTGGGGCTGTACTTGGTTGAAGCCATCGCACAGCGAGATTATCCTGTAATACGAGGTTCGGTTGTAGTGCTTGCAATATTATTCAGCGTAGTAATGCTGGTTGTCGATTTGATTTACGCCTATGTAGATCCTCGCATAAAAGCGGGTTACCAAAATCAGCATAAAAGGAGGGCGAAGCGTGAAAAAGCCTAGTAATGTTTGTGTTAAAGAATCTCCTGTTAACAGCGGAGAATTTATAAAGGAAAGAACCTGGAAAGATTCAACATGGTATAGTGTTATGCGTGAATTTTTCCGCAGCAAAACAGCTTTATTCGGATTTTGTGTGATATGCATACTTGTGCTTTGCACAACGTTTGCACCTCTTATATGCAAATATTCACCTTCTGCTGTGAGCCCGATGGATTCTTATCAGTCACCCAGTGCAGAGCACTGGTTTGGTACGGACAATCTCGGACGCGATTTGTTTGCCCGCATCATGTACGGCGGAAGATACTCGCTTGCAATTGGTGTTGGAGCTGCTCTTTTGAGTGTAATTGCAGGTATAATCCTAGGAACAATTGCAGGATATTTCGGAGGAGTCGTTGATTAACATTATCCTTAGAATGTGCGACGTTGTACAAAATATACCTTATGTTCTTTTGTGCATCGTAGTTGCTGCGGCACTTGGAAACGGATTTGTGCCTACACTTATAGCGCTTGCGATTATAAGTGTTCCGGGAATCGCGAGGCTGTTAAGGGCAAGCATGCTTTCGGTCAGGAATCTGGAATTTGTAGAAGCTGCAAAAGCGACAAACTGTTCTACTCCTTCGATAATGTTCAAACATGTGCTTCCAAACTGTATGGCTCCTATAATTGTTGCTTTTTCAATGGACTGCGGCAGTAAGATTATTGCCTCTGCTGCATTGAGCTATATCGGACTCGGCGTTCAGGAACCGACTCCGGAATGGGGCGCAATGATTTCTTTTGCAAAAACATATTTTGCAAGATATCCGTATCTGACTATACTCCCTGCGATTTTCGTAATGCTTGTTGTACTCTCATTTAACCTTATAGGCGACGGACTGCGCGATGCGCTTGATCCGAAGCAGAAAGCATAGCGGAGGTGGAAAATGGATAACAAAGCATTATTATCAGTTAAAAATTTAGAAGTTCATTATGTATCCCGCGAAGAGACTGTAAAAGCGGTTAACAATGTAAGCTTTGAGCTTGCACCGGGAGAAACAATCGGTCTTGTCGGAGAAACAGGTGCCGGAAAGACTTCGATTGCAAAAGCGATTATGCAGCTGCTTCCGACTCCTCCCGCAAAGATTGTCGGCGGAACGATAGAACTTAATGGAGAAAACCTTTTAAAAAAGACAAATGCACAAATGCAAAAAGTGCGCGGCAAACAAATGGCTATGGTATTTCAGGATCCGATGACAGCTCTTAATCCTGTTAAAACAGTGGGATGGCAGATTGCTGAAGGAATTAAGTTTCAGCAGGATATCTCCTGGAAAAAAGCCAGTAAAAAAGCCCTTGAAATATTTGAGCTTGTCGGAATACCGGCCGAACGCTTTTATGAATATCCGCATCAGTTTTCAGGCGGAATGAAGCAGCGTGTGGTAATTGCCATAACGCTTGCATGCAGTCCTGACTTGATGATTTGCGATGAACCAACAACTGCACTGGATGTTACCATTCAGGCGCAGGTTCTGGACATGATAAAAGATTTGCAGAGCCAGAAGAACATGGCGATGATTATGATTACCCATGACTTTGGTATCGTTGCTGAAACATGTGACAAAGTCTGCGTTGTATATGCGGGGCAGATTGTTGAAGCAGGAGATAAAAGGCAGATTTTCAAATCTCCGAAGCATCCGTATACAAAGGGGCTTTTCGGAGCGCTTCCGAACATGACAACCGACGTAGAGCGACTCAGCCCGATAAACGGTGCGCCGCCGGATCCGTCCCACCTTCCGGAAGGATGCTATTTCAGACCTAGGTGTAAATTTGCAACGGAAGAATGCGCAAAAGGAATTATACCGGACTTTACTTATCCGGACGGACATCAGTGTAAATGCATTTTGTGCAGAGAAGAAATCGGTGAAAATAAATGACAACACGTATAACTGCATTTTTATTATATAAAAGGAGATAATATAATGGCGGGACTTATAGAAGTAAAACATCTGAAAAAATACTTCGAAACTTCAAAAGGCATGCTTCACGCAGTTGACGATGTTTCAATGAAAATAGATGCAAAAAAAACAATGGGAGTAGTTGGCGAATCCGGCTGCGGAAAGTCAACCCTGGGCCGTACGATAATACATCTTTTGGACAGCACTGACGGCCAGATATTTTTAGAGGGCAAGGATGTAACAAACGTTAAGGGAGCGGAGCTTAAAGAGCTTCGCAAAAAGATGCAGATAATCTTTCAGGACCCGTATTCATCGTTAAATCCCCGAATGAACATAGAAGATACGATTATGGAGCCTTTGCGCCGCACTAACCGCGGATGCAGCAAAGAGGAGCTTAGACAAAAAGCGTCAGAGCTTATAAAGAGGGTAGGCATCGATGAACGTATGCGCTGCGCATATCCGCATGAACTTGACGGCGGACGCAGACAAAGGGTTGGAATTGCCCGCGCGCTTGCAATGAATCCAAAGTTTATCATCTGTGATGAGCCTGTTTCAGCACTTGATGTATCCATACAGGCACAGATATTAAACCTGCTTAAAGATCTTCAGGAGCAGCAGGATTTAACGTATATGTTTATTACTCATGATATGTCGGTTGTGCGTCACTTCTCGGACGATATATGTGTTATGTATCTTGGGCAGATAGTGGAAATCAGCCCTGCTAAGGAAATATTTATAAATACACTTCATCCATACACAAAGGTATTGCTTTCAGCCATTCCTTCTGCGGACATTGACCACCCCAAAAAACGCATACTGGCAAAAGGAGAGCTTGTTTCTCCGATAAACCCGAAACCTGGCTGCCGATTTGCCGCAAGGTGTGAATATGTGTGCGACAGATGCAAAGAGCCTCAGGAACTGGTTGAGGTTACGCCTAATCATTATGTCGCATGTTGCCGCGTGAAAGAGATAAACAGTATTAACAGCGGACAATAAATGATTTATTAAAAAAGAGAAATAGTTTAAAGGAAGAACGGACATGATTAACAAACAAAGGGTAGCAATAATCGGAGCAGGCATGATGGGTGTTCAGCACACGGAGGCTCTGCGCCGTATACCGGGTATTGAGGTTATTGCTCTTGCTGATAAAAATAGACAGCTGGCAGAAAAGTGCTGTGAATCAATGGCTATACCTGCTTGCTATGATGATTATATTGAAATGATTGAAAAAGAAGCGCCGGATGCGGTTCATGTGTGCACGCCGAATTTTACTCATTATATGATCTGCAAAGATGTAATAGAGAAAAAAATTAATGTTTTCTGTGAAAAACCTCTGGCAAACACAGCGCAGGAAGCACAAGAACTGGCTGAATTGGCAGAAAAGAACGGTGTTGTGTGCGGAGTAAACTTTAATTACCGCCACAATGCAATTGTTAGGGAGATGCATGAACGTGTTGCCAAAAGCGATTGGGGAAGCACATTTCTTGTCAGAGGAGAATATCTTCAGGACTGGATGCTTTACGATACGGACTATAACTGGCGCTGCGTACCTGAACTTGGCGGGATGTCGAGAACAGTTTCCGACATAGGCTCACATTGCTTTGACACTGTTCAGTATGTGCTTGGAAAGAAAATAAAAAAGGTTTTTGCAAATCTACTTACAGTTTATCCCCAGCGCAAAAAATTTACCAATCAGGCAAGCACTTTTGGGAAACAAACCGGAACCGAGTTTGAAACTGTCGATATTTCATCTGAGGACGCAGGACTTATAGTTGCGGAGTTTGAAGACGGCATGAAAGGAGTTTTTATGCTGAGTCAGGTATCTGCCGGATATAAAAACGGACTCAAGCTTAGCATAGACGGCTCGAAATACAGCATGTGCTGGGATCAGGAAAATGTGGACAAGCTTGTTTTAGGTCACAGAGAAGGCGGAAAAGAAATTCTTTACGCTTCCGCCGGAAGCATGACCGGAGCAGCTAATGATGACATAAGCCTTGCTGCGGGACACTCGGTTGGCTGGGCAGATGCTCTCAAGAACAGCTTTAATAATTATTATAAATTTATCCGTGAAGGCGGAAAAAAGAAGTTTACAGATTTCAGTGACGGAATGCAGATTGTCAGGATTGTTGAAGCTTGCATGAAAAGCAGCGAGACCGGACAATGGGTTGAAGTCTGACATAAGATAGCATCTATTAAGGAGAACTACTATGAGCAAAAAAGAATCCTGTGTTGGCGTAGGGATAGTTGGATGTGGTTTTGTTGCAAACATGAAACATTTGCCGGCGCTTTCCAATATTTCAGAGGCAGAGATTGTTGCAATATTTGACGTAAATCAGGCTAGGGCTGAAGAGGCAGGCGCAAAATTCGCACCTGATGCAGTAATTCATAAAACGTTTGATGAGCTTATATCGGACAACAATGTGGATACTGTATATATCCTTACTGCAAACAGCACACATTCGGAATATGCGATAAAAGCAATGCAGGCAGGAAAACATGTCTTATGCGAAAAACCGATGGCTATGAATCTTGATGAAGCAGAGCGCATGCTTGAAATATCGGAAAAGACTAAAAAGAAGCTGACAATAGGCTATCAGTGCCGTCTTATTCCCGAAGTTGTTTATCTTAAACAGTTGTGTGATAAAGGAACTTTGGGCGATATATACTATGCGAAAGCTCTGGCTGTGCGCAGACGCGCTGTACCCACGTGGGGAAGCTTTTTGGATAAAGAGGCGCAGGGCGGCGGATGTCTCATCGACATGGGAACTCATGCGATAGATCTGGCTCTTCACTTAATGAACAACTACGAAGTAGCAAGCGTAATGGGAAACACCTACAACTATCTTGGCAAAAATCCGACTGATGCAAATGCATTCGGAAAATGGGATCCGGACAAATTCGAAGTGGAAGATTCGGCTTTTGCATTAATTCGCATGAAAAACGGAGCAACCATATCCGTTGACTGCAGCTGGGCATTAAACACTTTGCTTGTTCAGGAAAACAAAACCGTTCTTTGCGGAACAAAAGGCGGAGCGGACATGTTTGACGGCGTTCGCCTTAACGGCGAATCAGACGGAGTGCTTACAGTTACAACTCCCGATATCTATAAAACAAGCGGGGCAAGCCTTAAAAACTTTAGAAATGCACCGGAGATACCAACAGAAAGCCGCTTGTGGATAGATGCAATAATCAATGATACCGAACCGTTTGTTAAGCCTTATGAGGCTTATACCGTAAGCCGGATTATTGAGGCTATATATGAGTCTGCAAGAACAGGGCAGTCAGTTTCACTATAATATAAGCAGGCGGTATGAATCATGGAAAATCAAATTGATAAACTCGGACATATAGCGGTATTGTGCAACAAGTTTGAAGAGACAGTTATGTTTTACACTAAAACCATCGGTTTTGAAAAAATCTATGACTTGCACTATGATGACGGAAGCTTGCTTATGTCAACTTTAAGAAGCGGATCGGGGCAGGTGCTTGAAGTTTTCACGATGAAACACAAAGGTCTGGGAAATGACAATAACCATTCATTTCAGTCACTTGGAATTGAAACAGATAGATTTGATTATGTAATAGATAAACTTTCATCTGAAAAAATTGATATTTATCGGTATAAATCGGGAGAAAAAAAGCTAATCGATAAAACAAGCGAAGAGATTGAGTCGGTTTTTTTCTGTGATCCGGAAGGCAATGAAATCGAACTAATCCGCGGTAATAATGATGGTATGCTCCAGAAATATATTTCGCTGAAGTGTAATAATTATTCTGAAACTAAGAAATTCTACAGTGAAGCGCTGGGAATGGAACTGTCGGATACAAATACTGAAATGATGCATTATACAAATAGTCTCCAGTGTAAATTCCAAGTTTTAAAAACATCAACCGAAAGTGCAATAGTACTCCTTGATTGCGAATACGGTTCGGATATAAACGCTACAGACTATAGCTTTATGCATTACTGCCTTATATCGGATGATATTGTGAAAACAGCGAGAAGCCTTGAATCATATGGCTGTACACTGTTTGACAATCCCACGTTCTTAAATAATCCGTACACCGAGCCATATGATGGGAAAAATGCGGGGGCATGCGGTTCGCTGTCGTTTTTTGTGAAAGATCCGGAAGGAAACGAGCTGGAGATAATGCAGTACACAGCAAACAGCAAACAGCTAAAATAGTTTTGATATGTGTGCAAAGATATAGGCAGGACAATGGCTTATTTATAATATGAATCTGAAAAAAAGCCTATTCATAGGCTTTTATACTTTTTATAAAATCGGAAGGTTATATGACAAACGAAAATTTCAAACTTTGGAACAGAAACTTTTTGCTTATTATGTTTGCAGCTGCGGGTGTAGGCTTTGCATCTAATATCTTTATTTCCACAACACCGATTTACGCACAGAGAATCAGCGATTCAGCGCAGTGGGCAGGGGCGATGACGGCAATCTTTTCGGTAGCGGCTCTCTTGGCAAGGCCTGTATCCGGATATTTTGTGGACAGGATAAACAGAGGAGTGGTTGCGTTTGCCGGAGGGGTTTTGTGTCTTATTGGCTGTTTCTTATATAACTACTCTGCAAACATCCTGATGCTTGTAATCGTAAGGTGTATACACGGATTCGGGTTTGGGTTAAGCGCAACAGCAAGCAATACGATTGCAGTTGACATGATACCGCTGAGAAGAAGGGTGGAGGGAATCGGTATATTTGGCTTGTGCATGACTATCCCTTCTGCGATTGGCCCTGTAATATCCCTTTCTTTGATTACGCAGCCAAACGGAATGTTCAGCCTTGGGATGATAGGAAGCATTTTTGTTGCCGTCTCTTTGATTGCGCTTGTTATTATTAAATACCCGAAACATGAAGTTCTGAGCATAGAAAAAGGCGCACAAGCTGCAGAAAGTAATGAAAAAATGTGGCCCTACTACAAAAAGAGTTTGGTTCCGGCTGTTATGCTTATATCATTTGCTATGGTTCAGGGAGCTGTTCTTTCTTTTATAGCAATATATGCATTTGATATTGGTTTTGAATCGATAGGATTGTTTTTCACTTTGTCCGCCGGAGGTGTTATAGTTTCAAGGCTGTTTGCCGGCAAACTTGGAGACAGGCACGGAGTGAGAGCTATTATGATTCCGTCTTTTGCTTTGTTGTTTGTAACTTTCTTGGGAATTATAAATTCATTTAATGAAGTGTTTATGATACTTATGGGATTGCCTTACGGACTGGCAATCGGCACTATTTTGCCGGGGTTTAATGTAACTATGCTTAATATTTTCCCCGAAAAAAGAAGGGGAGTTGCAAACAGTCTTTATTTTATCTGCATTGACATTGGTATGGGGTGCTCATTGTTGTGGGGCATTTTTGCTGATTATGCCGGATATAAAGCTATCTTTGTCGCTTCGGCTGTTATTTGCATACTTTTGTTTTTCGGGAGCATATTGTATAAAGAAATAAAGAAAGAAGCTCTAGCTGTATCAACTTAATTTATTGCTTAGAACATTTAGATGATGTTCTTTTGAAGGATTAAATAGAAAGTGATATAATAAATCATATAAGAATATATTTCTACATATTGCCACAATATGTAAAGAACACATTGCACTATTTCAACTATATAGCAACCGATTAATTGTCGTAAACTTAGCAGAAACTGTCTTTAGGAAATTCTGACTGTCAAGCGGTAAAGGTTGGTGAGCAGCATGAAGAGCAAATTCTCACAACTGCTATCAAACAAAAAGATTGTGGGATTAATAATTGTGCTTTTGATAGTTTGTGTTGAAATTTTTGCTGCTTTTAAAGGCTTTGAAAAAATACGGGAGTCAAATTTAAAGATAGTTAATGACAAAGTCATTTCGCTTAGAATAAACGAATACGTAGTTAGAAACAAATCAACTTTCAGGGATGAAAACTGGGAAAGCCCCGATTGGATTGAGATATATAACTATGGACAGGAATCCGTTTGGCTGGGGAATGTTTATCTTTCAGATGATATTGAAGATCCTCAAAAGTTTCTTTTGCCGGATATATATCTTAAATCGGAAGAATGTCTTTTGGTTTTGGCATCCGGAGGCGAAGATGCAGATGACGGATACATACGTGCGTCTTTTAAGCTGGGAGAAGATGATGAAGGCATATTGCTGTTTTGCGATGATAGAACCATAGACTACTGTGAGATTGTTTATCTGCCTGTTGACATTTCCGCCGGATACGCAAAAAACGGAAACTTCGGGTATTTCTCGGAGCCTACACCCGGCAGCCAGAACACGACTCAAATATTTAGCACATATGATATTGAGCCGAAAAATCATTATGAAGGATTGCTTTTTATAAATGAATATGTACCCGACAATACATATGGATTAACAAATTGCGAAGGCCAAAACTGTGACTGGATAGAACTATATAACCCAAATGATTCTCCTGTTTTTTTAGGAGATATTTTTATATCCGATAATGAAAACGAGCTTGACAAGTTCAGGCTGCCTGATATGGAGCTTGCGGGAAAAGAATATATTGTGTTATATGCGTCGGGAGAAAATGATAGCAAGGGCAGTGAAATTTGTGTTCCTTTTAGGATTTCAACGGATGATAAAAAACTGATTTTAACTCATATCACCGGAAACATTATAGATGAAGCGGAAGTTTATGACTTAAATGAAGATGTATCTGCAGGGCTTAACAATGAAGGTGATGTTGTGTTTTTTGCCGAGCCGACACCCGGAAGCATAAATTCCTCCCAGCAGTATCTCTCACCTAATATTTCAGCATTTTACAAACCTATGGCAGAGGTTGTTATAAATGAATGGATGAGTAACAATGAGTTCGGGATTCTGGATGAAGATGGCGATCTTTCCGATTGGGTAGAGCTATATAATCCCGGAAACGGTGAAATATCGCTAAAAGGATATGCGCTTACTGATGATGACGGAGAGCCTTTTAAGTGGCTGTTTCCCGATACGGCTATTATTCCCGCAAACGATTATTTAATTATATATCTGAGCGGCAAAGATAAATCTGCAGGAGATATTCTTCATTCAAATTTTTCTCTCAGCGAAGGAGAAACTTTTTACCTGACTGAGCCCAATACCGCAGTTGCCGATTATGTGAAAATAGAAGCCTTGCCTGGGAATGTTTCAAAGGGGAGAACCGATTCAGGATATGGATATTTCGCGCTTCCCACTCCGGGAAAAGAAAATACCACGGGGTATGTCAGCCATCTTAACACAAATCTCGATTTTGTATTAGGGGATGTGTATATAAGTGAGGTAGCATCGGGCAGCTATCAGTCAGAAAGATACAAAAGCAAGCCTCTATATGAATACGTGGAGCTTTATAACGGTGGAGAACAAGCAGTTGATTTATCCGGCTATTGTATTTGTGAAAACTCAGGGAGCACTTTTGTGTTTGGGGAGGGCACAGCGATAAAGCCTAAAGGATATCTTCTGGTTGCGCTAAAAGGCTATACGGGGAAAAACAGCGAAACGATTGTTGCATCTGAATTAAGCCTTGATTCTTCAGGGGAGAGGCTTCTTTTGTCAAACGCTTCCGGTGTGATAGTGGACTGTTTTGACACTGGCTATCTTTTGGGAAGCTACAGTTCAGGTCGTATTCCGGGAAGCGAGGAAAACAGAGTTTTTTTCAAAGAAAAAACGCCTGGAGCAAAAAACAGCGAATCTGTATACACTGCGTATTCCATTAAGCCGGAGTTTTCGCGTGACGGCGGAGAGGCATGTGAAAAGTTTAATCTCTGTATAAGCGCTGAAGAAGGTGCTGTAATATATTATACGCTGGACGGCAATGTTCCGACGGAAAACAGCAAAGTGTACACACAGCCTGTTTTGATTGAAAAAGATATAGTTGTAAGGGCAATGGCTGTTGTAGCGGGCAAGCTGCCAAGCCTCATAGAAACTAACACATATATTCTTGAGCGGACACATGATATACCTGTTATTTGCCTGTCTTCTCCTCCCGGAGGGATGTTTTATGAGCTCGGGGGCATATATGCAGGAGGTGAAGGATACGGCAAAGGAGAGTATCCATATTTTGAATCAAACTACTTTAACAATGTCGAGCGGCAGGTTTCGTTTGAATATTATGATGAGTATAAAAGAGAGGCGTTGGAGTTTGATGCCGGCATACAAATAGCCGGAGGATTTACGAGAGCGCTGGCTCAAAAATCGCTTGTTATAAGATTGAGGGATGAATATGGATTAAGCGAAGTGGACTATCCTTTTTTTGATGAAGGAACAACCTTGTTTAAACATCTGCTCTTGCGCAATGATGGACAGGAAGGATGGAAAACAAAGATAATTGACTGCTTTATTCAAAACTGCGCAAAAGAGCTAGGAACAGTTGATGCGAAGCGGGGCAGGCCTGTAGCTGTATATATTAACGGTGAGTACTGGGGGTTATATAACTTAAGAGACAAACTTAACGATGAATATCTGTCAATAAAATACGGCATTGATCAGGAAGGAATAAGCATACTTACTGAATACTCTTCGCCTAAGAAGGGCTCCAACGAGGACTGGCTGGAACTTAAAAGTTTTTGCCAGACGCACGATATGAGCCTTGAAGAAAACTACATATATCTTGCATCAAAAGTTGACGTACAGGCTTTTATGGATTACATGATTGTTGAAACCTTTTTTGGGAATGTGGACACTCATAACATAAATTTCTGGAAAGCCGGATATGAAGGGGCTAAGTGGAAACCGTTTCTTTTTGATATGGATCTTTCTATACGCGATGTTGATTACAGTATGGTAAACATGTATCTGGGGCGGAGCTATTTGGGCTACGATTCATTTGTAATAAAATCTCTTGCGAAATACGAAAAGTTTCAGCAGGCATTTATTAAAAGATATTCGTATATATTAAGTGAGGTTTTCACCGAGGAATATTTGCTGACGGAGCTTGAATTGCTTGAGAGTGAAATACAAAATGAGATTACATACCAGATAGACAGATGGAACAGGCCAAAAAGTTTTGAGTACTGGCAGGATTCATTTTTGTATTTAAAAAACGGTGTCATCAAACGAAGATACGACGTTGTGGAAGAGCTTCAGGAATACTTTGGGCTGAGTGTGGAAGAAATCGGAGAACTTTTTCCCTGGTATGTCGAATAATTATGCAAAGATAAAGAAAAAGCATATTAATGCCGATAATATAATTGTGTGATATAATCTGGGTATTAGCTCAGGTATTTTGAGGAGATTAATTAATGGGAACAGTTGATAATATACTTCAAGGGAAAATTGACAGCATAAGAAGCGAAATGGAATCCCGCTTTACTAAAGCAGGCATTTCCTCGTCGGATTTTTCCAATCTTCTGGACGCAGCGCTTTCCAGACGTTCTTCAATATCAACAGAAATACCTATGATGAATGTTAATTCTAAGGTAAGCACAAGCCCGGGAAATCTTACAGTTTATCCGAATGAAAACACATACAACTCAATTATTGCAAGAGCAGCAAAAGAATATAGCCTTGATCCCAATTTTGTAAAATCGGTGGTTAGGCTTGAATCGCATTTTAAAGTAAGAGCAACATCTTCAGTTGGTGCTATGGGGCTTATGCAGCTGATGCCGGGAACGGCGGCAAGCCTTGGTGTTACAGATGGATATAATGCTGAGCAAAATATATTTGGCGGAGCGCAGTATTTAAGAAAGCAGCTGGATAGGTTCGGAGATACGAGGCTGGCACTTGCGGCATATTACACAGGGCCTAACAGACTTGAAAGAATCCTAAATGAAAACAATATTACGAATCTTAATGATCCGGATCAGTACAACAAATTGCCTGAATATATAAGAAGCTATATTGAGCGCGTAATGAAAAATTATTCCGGATACACTTCATAGTTTTAATAAGAATTTATTGATAAAAAACAGCTGTTTTTGGCTCAAAACAGCAACAAAAAGCAGCAAACGGCAGTGTTTGGCTACGAAGATATTTACAAAGAACCGATTGATTTTTAGTCAACCGGTTCTTTTTATTTTATTCTTTTTTATGTTTTTTACTTCTTATTTTTAAAGCTTAACCATGAAGGCAGATTAAGCTTCACCCCGCCTTTTTCGCGAACGGCAAGAACCACACTTTGAAGCAGAATGAAAAAGCACAGCATGAGTCCTGTCGTTATGCTTTGCCAATAAGGCTCGCGAAGCCCCGAGGCTATCACGATATTGCTTATAGTCTTAAGCGACAGCACACCGAAAAGTGTACCGACTACATTGCCAACACCGCCTGTAAGCAATGTGCCTCCGATAATTGAGGATGCAATCGCCTGCATTTCAGCGGCTGTGGCGTTTGAGGCGTTGCCTGCTCCTGTGTGCATGAGATAAACATACCCGCCTATACCTGCAAGAAGGCCTGAAAGAACATGTGCAAAGAATCTGGTTTGTTTAACATTTATTCCGAGCATTCTGGCGCTCTGATTATTGCCGCCGACAGCATATAAATTGCGGCCGAACCTTGTCCATCTTAAGATAATAAACACAATAAGAACTACAGCCAGAGCAACTATAACTCCCGGTTCTATTTTAGCCGAAATGAAGTTTCCCGCTTTTCCGTATGAGCCTATTCCGGGAACTACTATGCGCATCTTTTTTAAAGCGACAAACGCTTCGTTTGTTGCGGTTCTGGGAACGCTGCTTACAACGGTTGTCATTCCCTTTGCAAAAAACATGCCGGCCAAGGTGACAATGAATGGCTGAATGTCAAGATACGCAATAAGGAATCCCTGTACCAAACCGAACGCGAGCCCGATGCTTAATGCGAGCCCCAGAGAGCCTATTACGCTGAATCCATGGTCATCTAAATATACAACGCAAATCATCGTGACGAGTGCAGTTATACCGCCCACTGAAATATCTATTCCCTCCGCTATCATAACTATAGTCAGTCCGCAGGATATTACTATCAAAAATGCATTGTTATTGAAGATATCAAGAAACTGCTGTGGATTTAAAAATCCGCCACCCCATACAATCATTGCAAGAACATACATGCCGATAAATATGCAGATGGTTATTGTTAAAAGCAGATTTGTGTTTGAAATCGGTTCTCTGTTTTCTTTCTTATGCATAAAGGCCAATATATTTCTTTTGTTACTCATATCAGCCCTCCGTGACTTTCGTTGATTTTTTAAACAGTCTATCCCGCAGCTGAAGAACATAGGCTTTAATTACAGGCGAACCGATTACGACTATAGCAATAATGACAACAGCTTTAAAGGCTTTTATTGCAGTTGAAGGAACCTTCATTGCATATAGCGTAATGGTAAGCGCCTGTATTACATATGCGCCTATAACCGAACCTACTATGTTAAACTTTCCTCCGCTCAATGCATTTCCGCCGATGGCAACCGCCAATATAGCATCCATCTCAATATCAAGAAGAAGTGTCTCGTGGTTGATAAGGCCTATTCTGCTGACTCCTATAGCGCCGGCTATAGCGGCGCAGATACCCAATATCATAAAGGCCAAGAGTTTCATCCAAATAGCGTTTATACCGTTTAATCTTGCTGATTTTTCGTTGATTCCAACAGCCTGTGTGTATAGCCCAAGGTTTGTAAACCTTAGTATCAGCGCAACAAGCACTCCGAAGGTTATTACGATGAGAATCGGTGTAGGGATTGGTATGCCCGGAATAAAGCTTCCGATATTGCCGAGCAGCGGGCTTTCCACAGTCGGTGTCGCACCGCCGTTTATCCAATATGCTATAGACCGTCCTGCTGTAAACAAAATCAGAGTTGCGATCATCGGCTGTATTTTAAATATTGCAACCAGTGTGCCATTAAACGCGCCGAATATGATTGCAACCGCACAGCTTGCAAGAAACGCAACAAGTATTATAGGCATTGTAACTTCGTTTTCGCGAAGCACGCGGACAAACACACTGCCTGCAATAGCAGCAGCTGCGCCAACGCTGATGTCCTGTCCTTTTGAAGAGGCAGTTACAAGAGTCATGCCGATTGCAAGTATTGCAAGCTCGGATGCTCCGTTTAGTATGCTGATTATATTACCGGCAAGCACAGTATTTCCCGCATTGTTTTTTGTAACCGTCAGTTCAAAAAATCCGATATCCCGGATTAGGTTAAAAATAATAATTAAAAACAGTGCAAAAAGCGGTATGACCAGTTGGGAACCAGTGAGTTTTTTTAAGGCTTTTTTCATTTAATTTGCCTCCCCTGCTATAGTGTGCATTATATTTTTCTGTGTCATCTCCTCACCTTTCAGTTCACCTACTATTTTACGGTCGCGCATTACAATAAGCCTTGAGCATGTGCGCAGCATTTCTTCGATTTCTGATGATATAAACGTAATGCTGACGCCTTCTTTTGCAAGCTTTAGCACAAGTCTTTGGATTTCTACTTTTGTACCAACGTCAATTCCTCGTGTCGGTTCATCTAAAATAAGATACTTAGGGTTGGTTAGCAGCCAGCGCGCAAGTATTGCTTTTTGCTGATTGCCTCCTGAAAGCGATTTTATAGGTGTGTCCGTGGAAGCCGTTTTTATACCCAGAAGCTTGATGTATTCATCCGCAAAGGCCTCTGCCTCGGCGTTTGAAAAAGGCTTGAAAAAGCCTTTCAGTACCTGAAGTGCAAGAATAATGTTTTCGCGCACCGATAAATCTTCTATAATACCGTCCTGCTTTCTGTCTTCAGGAAGATAACCGATTCCTTTTTTCATCGCGTCTTTGGGATGGGCAATTTTAATGTCTTTGCCATCCATCTTCATTTTTCCGCCTGTTATTTTATCCGCACCGAATATTGCGCGCACGCTTTCGCTGCGTCCTGAGCCCAAAAGTCCAGTAAAGCCGTTTACTTCACCTTTGTGTATTTCAAAATCAAAAGGCTGTGTGCCTTCTGCGCTTGAAAGCCCGTATGCCTCAAAAACGGGTGTTGCATCTTCATCCACTTCAAATATCTTCTGGTTTTCAAGCTCAGTCATATCGTCAAGGTCTTTGCCTATCATTTTTGAAATAAGCTGTACTCGCGGCAAATCCTTTACGCCATACTGTCCTACAAGCTCTCCGTTGCGAAGAACTGTTATTGTGTCGCATACCTCATATACCTGTTCTAAAAAGTGTGTAATAAAAATTACGCCCACGCCGTTTGACTTAAGCTCGCGCATAAGAGTGAAAAGCTTTTTCACCTCATGGTCATCGAGTGATGATGTCGGCTCGTCCAGTATCAGAACTTTGCAGTCCATATCCACAGCTCTGGCGATCGCAACCATCTGCTGAACTGCCAGCGAGCATGTGTCTAGCTGCTGGGTTGCCCTTGCGGGAATGTTTAGCTTTTCTAGAATCTCCGTCGTTCGCTTTTCTATGAAGTGCCAGTTTACAAAACGGTAGTTGCCGCGGCCGATAAACATGTTTTCGGCAACTGTTAGATTTGGACAAAGTGTTATTTCCTGATAAACAGTACTGATTCCGAGGTTTTGAGCCTCCTGAGGAGATTTAACTGTAATCTCTTTTTCGATACCCGCCAAGTGTATATGCCCTGAGTCTTTTGTAAATACACCGGTTAAAACTTTGATTAATGTTGATTTTCCGGCTCCGTTCTCGCCCATTAAAGCATGAATTTCGCCCTTTTTCAGGGTGAAATCAACATTCTGCAAAGCTTGAACACCCGGGAATGCCTTATTTATTTTGCGCATGGATAAAACGATGTCGTTTTGCATATGTATATTACCATCCTTTTAGTGCATGTAGTCTCTTAAAGATGGCGGTGCGCGTATAAAAATTCACTTCATACGCGGCACCGCTCATATCTTCTAAATAGATTCTTCTATTGTTTTTACTCACCAAGACCGTAAGTGTCTATATCTTCCTGAGTAATTTCTGTTGCATCAAATCCGCGCTCTTCATTGATAACTTTCTTTTCGGAGATTGTTCCGCCGTCTTCAAGTTTCTGTATCATGTCTGCGATAACTGAAGCCTGGAAGGGGCTGCACTGTCCGTCATAGTTCCAGTTTTGTGCGAGCAATTCTCTGAGAGCCCATTTGTTGCAGTCAAAGCCCATTACAACAACGTCTTTGCCAACGCCGTGAGTGATGCCGGCTTCGTCAAGAGCTGCTACTGCGCCTTTTGCCATGCCGTCGTTTTCAGCATAGATAACGTTGAATTCGTCACCTGAGTTGATAACTGATTCTACGATCTGTTTTGCTGTAGCTTCATCCCAAGTAGCTGTCTGCTGTACAACTTTTGTCATTGTGCCTGCTGCAAATTCAGCATCCAATGCGGCTGTACGGCCGATCTGTGCGTCAGAACCCATAGCGCCCTGAATGTGTATTACATTGTAAGCGTCAAGGTTTTGGCCTTTAAGCCATTCAACAGCAGTAGTTCCTTCCTGAGCCATATCGGAAACAACAGCAGCTTCATATAAGCTTTCGTCTGTGTTTATCATGCGGTCAAATAAGAATACTTTGATACCTGCTTCCTGAGCGTTTTCAAGAACTGTGTCCCAGCCGTCTGTAGCAGCTGCTGAGATAAGGAGATAGTCAACGCCGTCAGTAATAAACTGCGAGGCTGCATTAAGCTGCTCGTCGTTTTTCAGGCTGTAGAATGTTGAAACCTCATATCCGTTTTCTTCTGTGAAGACTGCTTCAAAGTCTGCAACGTTTGCTGCGCGGTATCCTGACTCTGATGGTGGGTTGTTGACGATTCCTACTTTAATAAGTTTGCTGGATGATTTACTGCTGTTGCATGCTACCATAGCAAAGACCATTAAAACAGCAATAAGTACAACGATAATTTTTTTCATACTTCTTTTCCTTTCCAAATAGTTTGTGTAAATGCCATCAGTGTTTTTTATATCACATCTAAAAATTTAAATATATAGTTTGAATGTGGCCTGATAAGAAATCTAACTACCTTGAATAGATAATAAACTATCGGAAAAAATTTTTTTGTAAGACAGTAATGAAAATCGTAAATTTTCAACCCTTTCAGTAAAAAATTAACCGTTTCAGTTTGATGAAACGGTTAATTTTTGTATGTTTTTATATAAAATATGTTCTATATTTTGTGCAAAAGAGTTAGTAATCTCTTACTTCAATCATTTCCTGTGTGATTGTGAAACTATCAAACTGCGTTTCTTCAATATACGTTTCCTGCTCAAATGATTCTCCGTTTAGTATCTTTTGGATTATCTCGTCAACGTATGCGCCCTGAAGCGGATTGCACTCTATATTAAGGGCTATCTTCCCTTCGAGGCAGTATTCAAGGCCCAGTCTTGTGGCGTCAAATGATATAACGATTACACCGTCAGTAGCGTTGCAGGTAAGGCCGGCTTCCTCCAGTGCGTCAATTGCACCGAGTGCTTCGCCATCGTTTTCGCAGTAGACAACATCGATGTCGCTTGTATGCTGGAGCAGTTTACGCATGTCCTCGTATGCCTTGGCTCTTGTGAAGTCTCCGCAAATCTGAGCTGCCATTTCCCAGTTTGAGTTTCGCTCTATTGCCTGCTCCAATGCTGCTGTTCTGCCGATTTGTGCTGAAGATCCGATTGTTCCCTGAATGTGAATGATTTTTATTGTATCTTCGGTTCTTTCCTGTTTTATAAGCAGTTCTTCAAGCCAGCTGACAGCTCTTTCTCCTTCTTTTCGAAAATCGGAGCCTACATATGCAGTGTAGAGACTTTTATCGATATTTTCTATATATCTGTCAGTAATAATTACCGGAATATCAGCTTCTTTGGCCTCCAATAAAATTGAATTCCATCCTGTTTCGACAATAGGCGAGACAACAATGAAGTCAACATCCTGCTGGATAAATGTACGGATTGCGCGAATCTGATTTTCAGGCTTGTTTCTTGCATCATCAAATATCAGCTCATACCCGCGCCTTTCGCTGAAGACGGCCCTCATGTTCTCTGTGTTGGCTACCCGCCATTCCGATTCTGCGCCAACTTGTGAAAAGCCCACAACAATCATGTTGCTTTCAGGATTATCCGACGATGTATTATTTTTGCTTGCGCAGCCATTAAACAAAAGCAAAATACAAATGATTGATATAAGAACCTTTTTATTCATTCGCTATCTCCTTGTCGGGTGTCTGAGTTGGAATTGTAACTGTTACCTTTGTGCCTACATCTGCTGTGCTTTCGACGGTCAGGCCATATTCCGCTCCGAAAAGAATGCGAAGCCTCTGGTGAACTGTCCTCATGCCGAAGCCTTCATTCTTTTGGTCGTTAAGGGAAGACCGAACTGCTTCAAGGCGTTTTTTTGTCATGCCGGAGCCATCGTCTTCAACCACAAGTATAATTCGGTCATCTTTCATTCTGCCTGTTACGCGGATAAAGCCTTTTCTTCTCCTTACCTTTATTCCGTGATATAGGGCATTTTCAACCAAAGGCTGAAGCGTAAGCTTGGGAAGTATATAGTTTTTAATGTCCTCCGGAATGTCTATTTCATACTCCATTAAGTCGCGATAGCGCATTCTCTGGATTTCAAGATAGCTTCTGATGTGTTGCTCTTCTTCGGCTAGGGTGATAACATTTTTACCGTTGCTCAGTGAAATGCGGAAGTAGTTTGACAAACTGCAAATCATTGCGACCGCAGACTCTATTTCACCGGGCTCGATAAGCCATACTATGGTATCCAGTGTGTTGTATAAAAAATGTGGGCTTATCTGTGCCTGCAAAAGTGCAAGCTCCATTTGCCTTTGCTGCTTTTCTTGTTCGGCGTTTTTTTCAATCTGCCGCTGAAGACGCCTAACCATGTTTTCTATTCCATACGACAGAATCTGAACTTCCTCGACATCTGCCTGTATAGGCTCATAGACTGTAAGGTTTCCCTTTCCTATAGCTTCAAGGCGCTCGCATATAGCATCTATGGGATCTGCGATTTTCCTGCTCAGCTTTTTGGAGTGCGACAATAAAAAGTATAGCAGGACCATGGATAAAACTAATGTTATCGCAAGCATTACAACCATTTTCTTTATCATTTCAGACTGCATATCGCTCATATGTGCGGCTTCAAAATAAAGATATGTATACATATATTTCTGTATTAAGTCCGTTAAGACATAAATGTTTTGTTCAAGCTGCTCCTCACGCGATTCATATCCCTCGGTTTCAGCGATAAGAAGCATCTTATCTTCTAGATTGTTACACAAACTAAGCACGCTGCTTATTGCTCTAAGGCTCTCTTTTTCGCTTGTTGTGTTTATAAGCTTTGTTGCAATGCTTTTTGCAGACTGCACTTCTTTTAATGGCAGCCCTTCTGAATATTGGCTGTCTATTACGTAATAATACATCTTAAGGTCCACATCATCTTTAAAGTTCTGGTTAAATTCTGATGCTGTTGTAACATTGTTTAAAATCGAATGGTATTTTAATACATAAACAATACCTATAGAAGCCAGAACTAATATTACAACCATAAGAGGCAGGGCAATAAGCAGAATCATTCTCCACAGCTTGTCCTGCATTGTATTTTTTTTGTCTTTAATTTTGCTTAGCAGATTTAGCTTCATTTTCGGCTTCCTTTGCGGTATTCGCTGGGAGTGCGTCCGGAAACTTTTTTGAAAACAAAACTGAAATAGTGAGGGTCTTTATATCCGACGGCAAAAGCTATTTCACTGGAGCGCATGTCGGTTTGGCGAAGCATTCTTTTTGCTTCATCGATGCGCCTATTTGTAAGGTGTTCCACGAATGTTTGTCCTATTTCCTGGCTGAACATTGCTGAAAAATAATTGGGGCTGATGTTTACTTTTCTTGCAACGGTATCAAGCGAAATGGTTTCCTCTGCATAATGTTCGTTGATGAAGTCCAAAGCTTTTCGCAAAAGGTCGCGCTGCTGTTTTTTGCTTTCACTGTCGCGAAGCTCGATAGCCTGGGTTAAAATCTGGCGCGCATATTTAAACGCTTCTTCGGGAGAAGCTGAGTTTATGTTTGTACGAAGCTCAAGTGACCAGAAGTTATCCATTCTGCAGCCTATGGAAGCAAGATATTCCTCGGCAGCAAAATAGATTGTCATGGCCAGATACCTGCAAAATAAAGACATTGAAGCTGTCTCTTCGCCAATGCTTTTTAGCAGCTGGTCGATAAAGCTTCCGATTTCGTCAATAGCTCCGTTACTCAGGAAATTTCTGATTCGCTCCTGATCGATTTCTTTTTTATTTTGCACAGTGCTTTTACTATCGCTTTGCTCAAAGCATTGTATGCTTGTGCTTGACAGCAGGTGCTCGTCAGGGCATAGATAGCGGTAGGACAATATCCTGCTTGCTTCAATGAAACATAGGGGAATAGAGCTTAGCCTCGGAACGGGAGAGCCATATGCTATGTGCCAGCTTATGTCTGTTCCGCCTTCGGAGCAGCATTCTTTTATAGCGGATATGCAGTCTTTTGAATAGTGTTTTATATCATCTTCGCTGCCTTTTATTAAAACTGCGTATGTGGTGACGTTCCAGTTAAACAAAATAAATTCCTGATTTAGTCCAATTTTCTGGCTTATCTTGTTTTGTACGACAGCAAGCGTATCTGTGTAGCTTTCGGGAGTGCTCCCGTTGTATTCGGCGCTGCTTAATGAAAAAAGGACAATGTTGTAATAAGGCGCGTTTATGTTGATTTCCATCGATTTTGCAGCTTCGGATATCTCGGATACGCTCAGGCCTCCGGTAACGATTTGTTCAAACAGCCTTCTGCGGGAGAAAGTTTCATATTCCTTCGCTTCATCCTGAAAACGTGTGAGGTATTCCTGCTGCTGTTTTTCAGAGTCCATTTTTTTGTGAAGCTCAGTTAATATTTCCGCCATCTTTTCTTTGGTAATGGGCTTTAGCATATATCTGTCCACACCCATACGTATCGCTTTTTGAGCATAAGAAAAGTCGTCATATCCGCTGATAATGACGAATTTTGTTCTGGGAAGCTCCCTGCGGACCAATTCAATCAGTGACAAACCGTCCATAAACGGCATTTTGATGTCAGTGATTAAAAGGTCAGGCTTAATCTGGCGAATTTGCGGAAGTGCCAGCTCACCGTCCGGCGAATCTCCGGCATAGAGAAAACCATACTGCTCCCAGAGAATATTTTTTCGTATTCCTTCACGAACCACAACCTCGTCTTCCACGAGAAAGACTTTGTACATATAATATTCCCTTCCGACAGATGAGTGTTTCATCTTTGAAGTTGTTTAATTCATTTGTATATTATAACATTTGCACACACTGTCCAATAGGTTTTTTTCTCAGAACAGTTGGTTTTTCTATCGGAAAACTTTCTTGCAGCTAACCTGGCTTTGTAAGTTATCAAGATTTTTGGTCTTATTTTATACTATTTCAGAAACCTGAATGCAGATATCAGACTTTATGTTGAACTGTCAATTTTCTTCTGAGTCATATCATCGACAATGTATCTCATGTCTTTTAAAATAGTATTGTTTTCTGAAAGATGCCTGCCATATTTCAAATTAAATTTATAATCAAATCCTTCGGGATTTTTCCCGATATTATGCTGCAAAATAGTTTCCATCTTATCCAATGCCTTTATTATTTTTGCCTCTTCTGTTTTGCCGTCATTATATTCAAGCCAGAGGTTTATAACATGCTTTTTTTTATCCGGCGGTAATAGCTCTGCGATTCGTTTTATGGTTTCTTTTTCCTGAATAAACTTTTTATCTTCATCATCATTGTTGATTGCGGATATATCACCAAAATCAATCTCTCCCAAATCGTGAACTATGCTTAATGAAATTAATTTTATTGGATCACAGTCTTCAAATATATCAAGCATCAGCATAGTTAAAAGTGACAGACGCCAGCTGTGTTCTGCACTGCTTTCTTTTTTTCCGCAGCTAGTATAACCTGTTCGGGTTATGTCTTTTAATTTTTCGGTTTCCTGTATGAAATTAATGATCTTTATTAAATAATTCTTATCCATTTTATGTGACTCCCATATATCGTTATATTGATTCCATTCTAATCGGAATGGTATAATATTTCCGGGTCAAATGACCAAAAAGGATGTTTTATGGAACTTTATGATTTTATGATGAACGCTCCGGATATAATTAAGGAAGCATTTATTCATCAGAGAAAAAAGAAAAACGAAACAGTTATTTTTCAGGAATCGGAAAATATCTATCTTTATATTTTGGTAAAAGGCAGTGTTGATGTTGTTATGCAAAATTATAACGGAGCAAAAGTTGTGCTCTATAACAATGATGCGTACAGTCTTTTTGGAGAGCTTGAGATTTTTAATGAAAATATTAAATCCCACGCAGTCATATGCCGGACCGATTGTGAGCTTTTTGCGATACACAAAGATAATGTTTTTAAGTGGATGCAGATGGATTTTGACTTTACTATGTATATAATAAATCAGCTTACAAGAAAGCTAGTACATAGCTCAAAAGCTATGTACAATCTGTCGCTGATGAGTGTAAAAGACCGTCTTATAAACTGCATTTATATACATGATAGGCATAACGGACTGAAAAAGCTTACCAAGGAAATGGTCTGCAACGAAATCTTTGCTCCGATAAGAAGTGTCAACAGAGCTATTGCGCAATGTCAAAAAGAAGGATTGTTTGAATATAGGGACAAAAAATTTGTAATATATTCTTTCGATAAAATTAATACGCATATAAAAAGCTTATAATTGGAGTAAAGGAGATGGGGTTTTGTTAAGGTATATCATGTCTTTGCACAAATACTTATTATATGCTATAATATCGCAAAACATATGAAATTTCGAACAAAGGCGTTGTCTATACAACGCCTTGTTTTTTTATGGTGATAAATTATGGCAATAATGGTGAAAAAACTCTATAAGAACGGACAGTTTCTCTACAAGATGAAGCTTGTTGCGGGCAGCCGCGGATTAAACAATCTGGTAACATGGGTTCATATAATAGAAGATGATGATGTGACAAAGTTTTTGCGCGGCAATGAACTTGTATTTACGGCGGGCATATTAAACAACGAAAATGACTGGCTCTTAAACTATACAAAAAAATTGTTTGAAGCGGGAACAAGTGCGTTTGTTGTAAACATAGGTCCTCATACAAAATCAATACCCAGTGATGTAATTGAATATTGCAATGAAGTCAATATGCCTCTTTTTACGATACCCTGGGATACCAGAATGGTGGACATGACAAAGGATTTCTGCCGCAGGATAATGATAAATGAGCAGGTAGAGACCAGAATCACGACTATTATGAAAAATGTTATCTTCAGTGTCGGTGATATTGAATATCAGGTTCAGCAGCTGGAGAGGCACGGGTATATGCGCGACGGCAGTTTCTGTTTTTTAAGTGTAATGCTGTCTGGAAAGAACGGACAAGGACCGGAAATGGCATTGGACAGGCTGGGAAAAGTTGCTGAAAGAATTGCAAAAAGAATGCAGGATCTTTTTATAATGTTTTCCTATAAAGATTATCTGATTTTGATGCTTGTTAATTTTTCGGATGAAGAAATAGAAAGTTTTGTTGAAGAATTTCTGGACAGCAGTGTAGGCGTCAGCAGCGAATGGGACATACATTTTGGAATAAGCGATAATAAAATGGGTGTGTTTAATCAGAAAACAAACTTTGAAAGAGCGATTTCTGCGATGGAAATGGCTAAAATGAAAAGCATTTCGCACTGTTATTATAATGAGCTGGGTATGTTTAAAATACTTTATGCCGTAAACGACAAGTCGGTTTTGAGAAAATACTATAAGGAAATAATGGGCAAGCTTGAAACGTATGATATGGAAAACTCGACAAACCTTATAGAAATGCTTAAAACATATCTGGATAATAACTCAAGTCTTCAAATTGTGGCCGAAAAACAGTTTGTGCACAGAAATACAGTTACCAATCAGCTGAGGAAAATTGAGGAGATAACGGGGTATAATCCGTTTGAGCTGGAAGACAAGGTTAAGCTGTGTATGGCTTTTCATATAAAGTCGATTCTGTGAATATTACAATTTACTTATATAAAAACATGAAAACTCACCTTAAAAATCAGCCTCATTGTGCAGATGCACAAAAAAACCTAGTCAGTTAGCGATTGAATTTATAATCTGACGGGATATAATGGCATTAAATTAAAAAATGTTTGAACGCGGCGATGGAGCCATATAATACTCCTGCCGCGTTTTTTTTGAGGAGGATTTCCGTGAAAGGCTTGGAAGTAACCAACACACTAAAAGAATATAACCTGCAGTCTTGGAGCAAGCAGAAAAATATAAATCCTATCGCTATTGAAAAAGCTGACGGAATCTACTTCTGGGATTATGACGGAAACCGATACTCGGATATGTCATCCCAGCTGGTAAATGTAAACCTTGGTTTCGGAGTGAAAGAAATAACCGACGCTATTAAAGAGCAGGCAGACAAGTATTGTTTTATAGGCCCGGGATACGGTGCGGAGCCCAGAGCGAAGCTGGCTAAGAAGATAATTGACCTTATGCCAGATAATATGGGAAAAGTTTTCTTTACAAACGCAGGAGCTGAGGCAAATGAAAATGCCGTAAAGATAGCAAGGATGTTTACGGGCAGAAACAAAGTGATGAGCCGCTACAGAAGTTATCACGGAGCGTCATTTGGAGCCGGCAACCTGACGGGAGAGCCGAGAAGGTTTCCGCTTGAGCCAGGTATTCCCGGATTTATAAAATTCTTTGATCCGTATATATACCGCGAACCGATAGAGTTTGAATCGGAAGAAGCTGCAACTGCATATTATCTTGCAAAGCTTGAAGAGCAGATAATATATGAAAAAGCTGATTCTATCGCGGCAATAGTTCTTGAGACCATACCGGGATCAAACGGAATCATTCTTCCGCCAAAAGGTTACATGCCGGGAGTCAGGAAAATATGCGACAAATACGGAATAATGCTCATCTGTGATGAAGTTATGAGCGGATGGGGCAGAACGGGAAAGATGTTTGCTTTTGAAAATTACGGAATCAAGCCGGATATAGTAACATTTGCAAAAGGCGTAACATGCGGATACACTCAGCTGGGCGGTGTTGCTGTAAGCCAAGAGATTGCAGAATATTTCAACGACAATCTTTTCTCCTGCGGTCTTACATACAGCGGACATCCGCTTTCATGTGCAGCAGGCGTTGCAACGGTTGATTATTATCTGGACAACAATATATTGGACAATGTCAATGAATCGGGAAAGGTTTTGGGCGAAGAGCTTGAAAAGCTTAAAGAAAAACACCTATGCGTGGGCGATGTAAGATATATCGGACTGTTTTCCGCGATAGAGCTGGTTTATGACAAAGAGACTAAAGAATCGCTTGTGCCGTATGGCGCAGATCCCGATGGCATAATGCCCAAGATAAAAGGGCTTCTCGCACAGAGAAAATTCATGACATATACTCATGAAAACATAATAATAATCGCGCCGCCTCTTATTATCACAAAAGAACAGATAATCGAAGAAATGGCGAAGATGGATGAAGTTTTAAGCATAGTAGATAAAGAATACATTTAAAGGTGGATAAGATGTCTTATACATTCACTGCTCCGGGACGGACAGTAATGGGTGAAAACGCTTTGCAGGAATGCGAAGCCTATATAAAAGAGATGGGAAGCAAGGCTTTTATCGTTTCGGGCAAAAATGTAACAAAAACCGGAATGGTTAAAACTTTAACCGACTGTCTTGACGAGTGGGGAATTGAACATGTATTGTTCAATGAAATAATCGGTGAACCAACCGATAAGATGATTGAAGCAGGTGTTTCGGAATATAATAAAACAGGATGCGATTTTCTTGTTGCACTGGGCGGAGGAAGTCCTCTGGACAGCGCAAAGGCAATTGCGGCCATGTCGGTTCTGGACGGGAATATATCAGACTACATGGGAAAGGAAATCAAAGGCGATTTTCCCCCTATGGTAATGATACCGACCACAGCAGGAACGGGCTCTGAAGCTACAAAGTTTACAATCATAACAGACACCGATAATGATGTGAAAATGCTGCTGAAAGGTGAAGCGCTTTTGCCTAATCTTTCGATTCTTGATGCATCGTTTACTGTAACCGCTCCAAAGTCTATCACGGCTTCTACTGGTATGGACGCTTTGACTCACGCAGTCGAGTCTTATATATCAAAAAGAAGCAATCCGATAACGGATATGTATGCATTGGACTCGATTGCAAGGATATTTAATTATCTGCCTGCGGCATACAACAATGGAAGCGACATGACGGCAAGAAACGAAATGGCAATAGCCTCATATTATGCAGGGCTGTGCATAAACAATGCTTCAGTTACATTGGTTCACGGCATGAGCCGTCCGATAGGCGCACTGTTCCATGTGCCTCACGGAATATCAAATGCGATGCTTATAAAAGAGTGCATGGAATATGTGAAGAATGGATGTTCTGAGAAGTTTGCAGCTATTGCAAAAGCGATAGGAGCTGCGGATGAAAATGCTGATGACAGCAGTGCATCCGATGCATTTATCAAAGCACTTTCTAAGCTGACCGATGACATTAACATTCCGAGTCTTGCGGAGTACGGCATTGATAAAGATGAGTTTTTTGGATTTGTGGACAAAATGGCAGGGGATGCAATGAAGAGCGGAAGTCCGCAAAACACGATTCATCCCGTTGAAAAAGAAGATCTGCTGGAGATATACAAGAAGCTCTGGCAATAATATAAAAAACAACCTAATAACATGAATTACAAAGGCGTAAAGTTTTATTTTAGAAACTTTGCGTCTTTTTGTATAAAACACTGAAGGAGTATACAAAATGCATTTAATGAAAGGTATTAAAGCAGAACCAGAAATTATCATAGATGACTTGTCGGTTACGTTTCCGCCCAAAAACGGCGGTAAACCGATTAAGGCACTTAAAAATATTAATCTTGAGATAGGGCAGGGAGAGTTTATCTCATTGGTAGGCCCTTCCGGCTGCGGGAAAACTACACTTTTACGTGCTATAGCAGACCTTCAGCATCCCACATCCGGCCGTATATCCATAAGAGGACAGTCTCCGAAGGAAATACGTCTTGAAAAGAAGTTCGGAATAGTGTTCCAATCGCCTGTTTTGTATGACTGGAGAACGGTAAGACGCAATGTGTGCATGCCGATGGAACTTAAAGGTCTTCCTAAAAAATACAGGACAGCAAGAGTTACCGAGATGCTTGAGATGGTCGGGCTTTACAAGTTCGGCAAGCAGTATCCGCATGAACTTTCAGGCGGAATGCAGCAGAGAGTTGGTATAGCAAGAGCTTTGGCTATCGATCCTGAGATACTCTTAATGGATGAGCCGTTCTCGGCATTAGACGAGTTTACAAAAGAGCGTCTGCATGAGGATCTGCTTAAAATATGGCAGAAGACAGAAAAAACAATTGTTTTCGTTACTCATAACATTCAGGAAGCTGTGTTCTTATCCGACAGAGTCGTGGTGCTTTCACCGCATCCGGGCAGGGTTTCAGCTGTAATTGATGTTGATATCCCCAGGCCAAGATCTATTTCTGAAAAAAGGTCTGTTAAGTTTAATGATCTTGTCGCAAAAGTCAGAAACAGCTTCGAGGGGGTGTAGACGTGACAGGCATTAAAAAAATTCTGTCATCAAAGAGGACTGTTACATTTTTCTGGGTACTTGCGATTATGATTTTGTGGGAAGTTGGCGCATTTATCGTAGCAGGAACAAAAAGGTCTCCGGAAAATGTTTTGCCTCACCTGTGGCAGATATTTCAGTCAATCATAAGCACCAATAAGGTAAACGGCAGCCAGACCGCTTTGCAGATAGTTTTAAGCAATGCGGGAATCACTCTTTTAAGAGCTGGAATAGGATTTTTAATCGGAGCCGGAATAGGATTTGTGCTTGCACTGTTTATGAGCTTGATTCTGCCTCTTGAAAAGATAGTTTTTCCGTATCTGATGATAATCCAGATGATTCCTATCTTAGGTATGGCGCCTATAATACTTGCGATTACAAAGGATATAGACAAAAGCCGAATAGTGATAGCTGCAATATTGACGTTTTATCCAGTGGCGACCAACACGCTTGCAGGAATGAAATCGGCGGAACGGGAAAAGCACGAGCTGATGCACTCGCTGGCTGCAAAGAAGCACGAGATATACACAAAGCTTCTGATACCGACAAGCATACCGTATCTATTCACAGGACTTAAGATATCGGCACCGATGGCAATCACTGCATCGATACTGGTTGACACTCTGCAGGGAGGCGGCGGACTAGGATGTATGCTGTCCCAGTCACTGAAGCATGCTATGACGATATATGTCTTCTGGCAGATAGTTTTCTTCTCGGCAATAGTCGGAATACTCAGCTACTATCTGATGTCACTAATAGAAAAGGCGGTCTCGCCCAGCAAAAGGGCACATAAATAGGATTATGAAAAAGTTAAAGAAAGTTTTTAATAAAAAGAATATAGAAACAGTCATATATCCGCTCTTGTTCGGCGTACTGATAGCGGTTTTGTGGCAGACGCAGACTCTGCATAAGATTCTGGGGGCGGATACGTTTACGCTTCCGATGCCTAAGAGGATATTCGGAATAATCCGCGACAATCCCGACACTATCTGGCATAACGTACAGTCAACGCTGATTGTGGCTATGGGTGGATTGGTTTTCGGTTCGCTTATCGGATTTTTGTTTGGTGTGCTCGCCACCTTTGCTCCCAAGTGGGGCTCCGGCGGACTGACAGTAATCGCGGCGTTTAATGCGATACCGATTATAGCTATTGCGCCGATTATTAACAACCTGACAAAGAGCATCAGCGACAGTCCTGAAATTCGCAGTATGATTGCAAAGATGATTGTAGTTACCGTGACATGTATGGTCCCTATGAGCATAAATGTCAATAGGGGAATGACAGAACTTAAGCCGTTTTCGCTTGATCTTATGAAATCATATGCGGCAAACAAAAGAACCATTTTCTTTAAGCTAAGGCTGCCAAACAGTGTGCCATATATATTTACGGCGCTTAGGGTAAGCGTTCCTGTAAGTGTAATTAGCGCATTGGTAAGTGAATATTTCGCTGAATATATTATCGGTGTTGGCAGGCAGATAAGAGAAAACATCGTGCTTGCACAGTA
Source organism: Christensenellaceae bacterium (assembly GCA_963677605.2). GTDB lineage: Bacteria > Bacillota > Clostridia > Christensenellales > UMGS416 > JAGLOK01. The sequence goes on from CAXXDX010000007.1 coordinate 625,867, forward strand.
TGCAACGGCATGGGCATATATATCGGTTGCTTGTGCAATAGGAATAATACTATATGCGATATTAATCGCAACGGAAGGTATCATGCTGAAGAGCCGCAGATAGCGGACTCAGCTGAATATAAAATTTTTTAAGGAGTATTAAAATGAAAAGGAATGTAATGTCAAAAGTTACTAAACTCGGCGCACTTATATTAGTTTGCGCAATGGCACTTATGGTATTTGCCGGATGCTCAACACCGGCAGAAGAACCTGCAGCAGAGGCAACAGAGGCTGCAGTGGAAGCAACAGAGGCACCTGCTGAAGAAGTGGTTGAAGAAGAAGCAGGCCCATACTATGACGCTGACATGACTACTGAAGCAATCGTTCTTGATGCGGCTGCACAGGGCAAAGTCGGAAACTGGGGACTTGGAAACGAATATGAAATCCAGGCTCTTCTTACAAAGTTTGGTCAGGACACTTCATACTTAAGCCAGGCATTTGACATGGACGGATTTGATGATGATTCAATTCTTCTCGCATCTGCTATGACATACAATGAACTCGGCCTTGTAATGAACTCATACGATGGTGGTTACGGCTACGGCGAAGGCGTAAGCTTTATCGACATGAACGATGAAGGCGTAGCTATGCTTGAAGACAACATCTTCTGTACAAAAACATTTGCAGCTGAAAACCCCAACACTGTTAAAGCATTTATAGCAGCATCAATGAAGGGCTGGGAATATGCATGCGCTAATCCTGAAGAAGCAGCAGAAATAGTATTCAGCTATGGTTCATCAGTTTCAAGCGAACATCAGGCATACATGGCTAGCGAAGTTAAGAAACTCGTTGAGACAGACACAGCAGGCAACACAGTGACAGACTACGGCAAAATGGACGAAACAGCAATGCAGCAGACACTTGACCTTGCTAAAACTTACATCATGCTTGAAGACTCAGTTTCAGCTGACGCACTTGCAGCACTTGAATTGTCAGACATCATGGATGCATCATACTGGGAAGCTGCAATGGCAGAAGGCGCAGTACTTGAAGCTCCTGAAAAAACTGACGTAACTATCCAGCTCAAATGGCTTCCGCAGGCACAGTTCATGGGTTACTATGTAGCACTTGCAAACGGATACTATGAAGAAGCAGGCCTGAACGTAACAATAGTTCCCGGCGGCGGAGACATCTCAGAAACCACTGCTGTATACACAGGACAGGTTGACTTTGGTGTAACATGGGTTTCAAACCTTATCGCAGCTGACGCAGCAGGCATGGAGCTTGTTGAAGTATCTCAGGTATTCCAGAGATCAGGACTTGTACTTGTTTATAAATTAAACGAATAAAACATTAATGTGATTGTGGTATGGGTGCGGTTTCGCACCCTGCCATAATAAAAATTAGATATAAGAAAGATAAAAGACACAAAAGCCCAAGGAGGTCCATTATGGATTTAATCATAAAAAACGGAATTATTATAAATGCTAAAGAAAGCTATACAGCCGACATTGCCGTCAAAGACGGGAAAATCGCGTGTATAGGTGAAAATCTCACTATGGATGCAGATAAAGTGGTGGATGCAAAAGGAAAGCTTGTGCTTCCCGGCGCAATCGACGTGCACACACATCTGGCAATGCCCTTTGGCGGAACGGTGTCTGCAGACAGTTACTTAGCAGGAACAAGAGCTGCCGCTTGCGGCGGTGTTACAACAGTTTTTGACTATCCCATACAGAGAAAAGGTAAGGGTATTGTTGAAACAGTTATGGAACGCAAAGACATGTGCGACCCTGAAGCTTGCGTGGATTATGCTTTTCACTGCTGCATAACAGATTTAAACGAAGGCGAAATACTGGACGAATTCCAGTCGGCAGTGGATAACGGAATCACAAGCTTTAAGTGCTTCTTAGTTTATAAAAAAGAAGGCCTCATGGTGGATGACGGTTCGCTGGTTAAGATTCTGCTTAAGGCAAAGGAAGTCGGCGCGATGACAAACATTCATGCCGAAAATCCTGATCTTATCGATATGAATATCGAACAGTTTAAAAAAGAAGGCAAATTATCGGCTTGGTATCATTATATGAGCCGTCCGGAGTTTGTTGAAGCTGAAGCTGACAAGCGCGCTGTTCACTGGGCAAAGTCGGTTGATGCGCCACTGTACATTGTGCACATGGCTGACAAAGAGGGTTTGGAAGCGGCTATTGAGGCTAAAAGACAGGGATATGACATTTATATTGAAACATGTCCTCAGTATCTTGAGTTTACAAATGAAGTATATAAGAGGGAAGACGGACGCAACTTTGTCTGCTCGCCTCCTATAAAAGGACAGGAAAGTCAGGATGCATTGTGGGAAGCTATAGAGCTTGGTGAAATCGACACTGTGGCTACAGACCACTGTCCGTTCCAGAGCTATGAAAAGGACTGGGGAAAAGACGACTTCACTAAGATTCCAAACGGTTGTGCAGGAATCGAAAACCTTTATCCCTACATGCTTTCGGCTGCAAATGAAGGAAAGATTTCCTTTAACCGCGCGGTTGAGCTGTGTTCTTCTAATCCGGCTGAGCTGTTCGGATGTGCGGACAAGGGCTCGATTACAGTGGGAAAAGATGCGGATATAGTTATCTACGACACAGAAAAAGAATTCACCATTTCGGTTGATAATATGCATTCGGACTATGACCACACTATCTGGGAAGGAAAGAAAGTTAAAGGCTATCCCATTCAGACTTTCGTTCGCGGAAGCTTGGTATATGATGACGGTGAATTTGTCGGAACGCCCGGCATGGGGCAGTATGTTAAACGCATACCTAAAAAATAAGCTTGGAGTGATTTAATTGGTTAATCTCAAATACAAAGAAATTTCAATAATGGAAGAAGCGGGAGCCTGCCTTCTCTGCCATGATGCGGCCTGCACAAAAGCGTGCCCTCATGGTGTGGAAGCAGACAAAGTCATCCGTTCGCTGAGGTTTGAAAATTATTCCGGAGCGGCATCGCAGCTATCAGAGGATTTGCCATGCAGAACATGCGAGACCAAAGACTGCCTTAAAGCATGCGTTAAATCCAAAATCAACCGCCCGATAGCGATTGATTCACTGATGGAGCTTGCAGCGCAAAAGGCTGCTGTTGAAAAGACAGATGTGGATTTGTCCATTGATTTTTGTGGAATTGAGTGTGAAAATCCGTTCTTTTTATCATCATCCGTGGTTGCAAGCAACTATGAGATGGTTGCAAAGGCTTTTGACATGGGCTGGGCCGGTGCTGTATTTAAAACTGTCGGCATGTTTGTGCCGGATGAAGTGTCACCGAGGTTTGACGCGATGCGAAAAGAATCGCTTCCGTTTATCGGCTTTAAAAATATAGAACAGATTTCAGAATATTCTCTAGAGGATAATCTAAAATACTTAAAGCAGCTTAAAGAAGATTATCCGACAAAAATACTTGTCGCATCAATAATGGGCCAAAACGAGGATGAATGGACAGAGCTTGCGCGTCTTATGACTGAAGCCGGAGTTGATATTATAGAGTGCAACTTTTCCTGCCCGCACATGGCAGCAAACGGACTTGGATCCGATGTGGGGCAAAATCCTGAGCTTGTGACTGCCTTTACTAAAGCCACGCTTAAAGGAACGCATCTTCCTGTTCTTGCGAAGATGACTCCGAATATAGGCAATATGGAAATACCAGCAATGGCAGCAATGAGAGCCGGAGCGGACGGAATTGCAGCAATCAACACCATTAAGAGCGTGATGAATGTCAACCTTGAGACATTTTCATCCGGCCCTGACGTTGCGGGAAATACTAGCGTCGGCGGTTATTCGGGAAAAGCTGTTAAGCCCATCGCGTTGAGGTTTATTCACTCAATGAAAGACTGTGAAGAACTTAAAGATGCACCTATAAGCGGTATGGGCGGAATAGAAACATGGCGCGATGCAGCCGAATTTATGTCTCTGGGATGCGAAAATCTTCAGATTACGACAGCGGTCATGCAGTATGGCTATAGAATTATTGATGATTTGATTGAGGGCATGCAGCTCTATATGAGCGGACTGGGGATTAAAAGCGTTAAAGAGATTGTCGGAAAGGCTTTGCCGAAAATCATAAACGCTGATGACCTAAACCGTGACAGTATATTATATCCGAAGTTTGAAAGAGACAAGTGTGTCGGCTGCGGAAGATGCTATCTGTCATGTTATGACGGAGGACATCAGGCAATAAAGTGGACAGCGGGCAAGCCCGTTTTAGAGCCTTCCAAATGTGTGGGATGCCATCTTTGTGTTAAGGTGTGTCCTGCTGAGGCGATAACAGAAGGTACCAGAGTTAAAAAGAAAAAATAAAATTTAATCAAAGGAGAATTTTTATGATATCATGCAGTTTTGAACGAATGGACGATAAAGTTAAAACTTTCAGTAAGTTTGGCGATACGGGAAGAGGCGGAATCACAAGATTTTCACTGTCTCCCGAGGCTCTTGATGCAAGAGCTGAGTTTAAAAAGAGAATGGAAGCATTGGGCGCAACTGTTGTATGCGACGACATGGCGAACATGTATGCAACCATTCCCGGAAGTGAAGATGTTCCTGCAATAATTGCAGGTTCTCATTTGGACTCTGTGCGACAGGGTGGTAATTATGACGGTGTTTTAGGTGTATTGACTGCTATGGAAGCAGTGGAAACTATCGTAAAGGAGAACATTCCCCACAAGCATCCCATTACGGTAATGGTTTGGACAAATGAAGAAGGCGCACGCTTTGAGCCTGCAATGATGTCATCCGGCGTTATCTGCGACAAGTTTGACAAGGCCACTATGCTTGCATCCGAGGCGAAGGACAAACCCGGCTATACATTTGAAATGGCTCTTGAGGAAAGCGGATATAAGGGCAGCGTGGCAAACAGGCTGAGCCCTGAAAAATATATGGCTATGCTTGAGCTTCATGTGGAGCAGGGGCCTGTGTTAGAAGATGAAGGCGTTCAGATCGGTATAGTTGAAGGCGTATGCGGAATGGTAAACTATGAATTCACATTCGTAGGACAGGCTGACCACGCAGGAACAACACCTATGAAATACAGAAAAGACGCTCTCTATGCAGCGGTAAAAACAATTCAGTATCTGCATGATGAGCTGGATGAGCTGGACAGCAAGCTTGTATACACTACAGGAAAAATCTCTGCGCATCCGAATATTCACACTATAATTCCGGATGAAGTAAAATTCACAATCGACGCAAGACATCAGGATCCTGAGGTTATAAAACAGGTTGTGGAGATTATAAACAAGATTCCGTCAGAAGTCGAAAAATGTAAAACAAGCTATGAGCTTGCGTGGTCAAGAAACACTGTAAATTTCACATCAGAGCTTGTTGACTATGTCGAAAAGAGCGCAAATGACTATGGATATTCAAGCAAAAGAATGTTCTCGGGACCGGGACATGACGCACAATTTGTTATAGACATGATTCCTTCAGCAATGATATTCGTTCCAAGCGTGGACGGACACAGCCATTGTGAGCTGGAATTCACTTCGACAGAAGACTGTCTTCGCGGTGCAAACATAATGCTTAAAACAATGCTATATATCGACCAGCAATAGTGGTTTTAAATTGGACAATAATATGCCCGTACGAAGACTCGTACGGGCATATTATTTATAAAGAGATAATGAATGTAGTTTGTTTTAATAAATTTAGTCTTCCGCTTTTAGATCTTCCGCGCTGGTCCAACCGCTATACGGCATTATTTTTGGATTAGCCGGTCTTTGTTCTACGCCGTGGTTGTTTCTGTAGAATTTTGGGGTCACGCCAAGCATTTGCATAAAGCATCTGTTGAAGCTGGAGACTGAAAAGAATCCGACTGCTTCGGAAATTGATATTATATTATTTGAAGTTGATAAAAGAAGCTCGCAAGCATTGTCTATTCTAAGTTTGTTTATGAAGTAATGAGGAGTATAACCCATTACCGATAAAAAAGTTCTTCTGAAATGAGTAGTGCTTAAGTTGCACATTTCAGCAAGAGAATCTATATAAAGACGGCTTGAATAATTATCGTTTATATAATTTAACGCCGGGGCCAGCTGATGAAGGCTTGCGTATCCGGCTTCGTTTTTTTCGTCCAGACTGTCTTTAAGCCTCATAAGGTAATAATAGAGAGTGTGGACAAGAGTCCCCACAACCATTTTATAACCAGTCCTTTTTGACCTCATTTCTTCAAAAATATTAGAAATATAAAAATATAATCTTGGATATTTCTCCTGGTTGAATATAAGGTAAAAATCCAAATCCTGAACTTTATCCGAGGCGGACATGTTTTCTTTTGCAATGCTGTCATTTATAAAGTGCTGAAAATCAATAAAAAGATAGCTCCACAGGCTCTTTGTGCCCTTTGATGAGTAGGTGGTGTGAGCTATTTGCTTGGGTACACATGTTATGTCACCGGCATAAAAAGGCTGGTTGGCGTCTTCAAATACCATAGTGCCGCTGTCAGTGTGGCACATGCCTATTTCAAAGCAGTTATGGAAGTGAAGGCGCTTGTTTTTTATGTCGGAAATATGCCAGTTTTCACCGTCAAGAAGTATGATTGGAAATTGCCTTGACAGCTCATAAATTCTATATTCAACTATAGCTTTTCGAGGGCGTCCCATGTTATCACCTCTTATTGTTGGGGACTGTGCATTTATGAACATTATATCGCGTATTTTACAAGCAAAATAGTCGAAAATTGTTGAAATAGCACAAAAATAACCCAAAAAAAGTCGTTTTTGCACATATATACATTGTTTTTCGGTTGAATTGTACTGTTATATATTTCTATAATAATGGTGTAATAGGCACGAAATATACCATTATATGGAGGGATTTATGGGAGACGGGAAGTTTGCACAGAAGCGTTCGGGAAAGCATTTTGCTTTATCAAATATGTCATTTTTCCGCGCGCTTAAAAAGAATTGGCAGCTTTATCTTTTGCTCCTTCTGCCGATTTCTTTTATTATAATTTTCAAGTATGCGGCATATCCGGGACTGCGTATTGCATTTATGAATTTTAAGCCAGCCAAAGGTTTTGACGGAAGTGAGTGGGTTGGCTTTGAAACATTTCAAAAAATATTTAAAGATGCGGATTTTATCCGTGCAATAAGAAATTCCATAGCATTCAACTTTTTAGATCTGTTTCTTGGATTCCCGGCACCTGTAATATTGGCTATCATGCTTAATGAGCTCAGGTATAAGACATTTAAAAAAGTATCTCAGACGATACTTTATCTTCCCCACTTTCTGTCGTGGGTAATTATTGCAAGCGTGGCATACTCTCTGTTTAAACCGGAGACGGGTCTTATAAACGTATTGCTTATGAACATGGGAGTAATTGATAAAGGAATACCGTTTTTAACCGAAAAGTGGCACTGGGCAGCCAGTTACCTGATTATAGCTGTATGGCAGAGCATGGGCTGGGGAACCATTATTTATCTTGCGGCAATTACAGGAATAAACACTGAGCTGTATGAAGCTGCGACGATGGATGGAGCAAACAGGATGCGCAAGATATGGCACATCACACTGCCCGGAATACGCCCAACGATGGTTACGCTCCTTATCATAAACCTAGGAAGAATAATGGGCTCAAACTTTGAACGGCTATACGCATTCGGAAACGTGCAGGTTGTGGATTTTCAGTATCAGCTGGCGATATACATATATCAAAAAGGTCTTGCGGGAGGCAATTTCTCAAGAGCTACAGCTGTGGGACTCTTTCAGTCGCTTGTTGGATTTTTGCTTGTTTTGGCGGCGGATTTCGCAGCTAAGCGTCTGAATGAAGACGGATTGCTGTAGGAAGGGAGAAAGAATGATGAACAAAAAAATTACAAGCTACAGACGTTTAAGAATCGGCGATATAGTAATCATGTCTCTTATAGTAATCTTATGCCTAACATGTATACTTCCGTTTCTTCATATATTCGCGAAATCTCTTTCCTCAAACACTATGGTTTTAAGCAAAAAAGTATTTCTCTTTCCGAGAGAATTTACATTTAACGCCTACACTACTGTGTTTAGTGACGGGCAGCTGACACACTCTATGATATATAGCTTATATGTAACCTTGCTTTTTACTGCAATCGGCATGATTGTTACAATTTGTGCGGCGTATCCTCTTTCAAGGAAATATCTCGGCGGGCGTGTGTTTTTCTCACTGTTTATATTATTTACGCTGTATTTCAGCGCAGGGCTTATTCCGGAGTATCTTCTTATGAAAAAGCTTAATCTGCTTAACAAGATGTGGGTTTTGGTTCTGCCGCTTTGCTTCTCGCCTTTTAATATGCTGATTATGAAAAGCTTTTTTCAGACAACGATACCGGAATCTTTGGAGGAAGCGGCATTTCTTGACGGTGCAAACCATTTCCAGATACTGTTTAAAATTATACTGCCGCTAAGCAAACCGATTTTAGCGACACTTTCGCTGTTTTATGCGGTTGGACGCTGGAATGCCTATGCAGATGCAAAATACTTTATTACAACTAAATCACTTCAGCCGATACAGCTTTTGTTGTCGAATATGATTCTAAACTCATCAAATGATGCGATAAGCATATCTGAATCGGCAGCTAACACAAGCACTCCGGAAGTGCTGCAGTCAGCTGCTGTTATGTTCGCCACTATACCAATCATCTTAATTTATCCGTTTTTACAAAAATATTTCGTTAAGGGAGTTATGATTGGTGCCGTAAAAGGCTAACTCGAAATAACACCTCAAAAAGAGGTTTATTTATAATTCTATGCAAGGAGGAAGGAAATGAAAAAACGTTTTATTATCATTATGGTGACGTTACTGGTTCTTTCTGTGTCTATTTTCAGCGCATGTAAGGACAACACAACTCCGGTGGAGGAAACTAAGGCACCGGAAGAAACCAAAGCAGAGGCTACGGAAGCTAAACAGGAGGAAGAGCCTGCTGAAGCAGAAATGCTTTCAGGCCCGGGACTTGACGGCATGACAGCTTTTGCTGCCAGGGTACACATCACAGTTCCTGTTTATGACCGCTCAAAAGAAGGCTATCCCGCAGTTGACGACAACTACTGGACACAGTGGATTCAGGCTGAGTTTGGCGATAAAGCAAATGTTGATGTTGAGTATGTAGCTATCCCTCGCGGAGATGTTATGACAAAATACAATCTTCTTATCACAGCCGGAGATACACCGACAATTATGATGGAATATGACTATCCGAAGGTTGCACAATGGGCAAATGACGGAGCAATGCAGGTCATTGACCTTGATGCGTTCGCAGCAGTTGCGCCTAACTATTATCAGGCTATGGTGGACAACAATCAGCTTAACTACACGGACATCAATGGAGAGACATATTTTGTTTTAACTGAGCGTCCTTACTATAATACGACTTTCACATATGTAAAAGTAATCCGCAAAGACTGGCTTGATCAGCTTGGTCTTGGTATTCCTCAGAATTATGAAGAATACTCAGCAGCAGTTGATGCTGTAATAGCCGGAGGACTTACAGACATAGCGCCTATAGGGCTTGCTTTACCCAATGCTGCATACATTGGAAACTTCGCTTTCAGAGACCATCCTGTAGATGAAGCTGAATGGGCAATGCATTCTTCACTTGGAACTCCGTGCTTTGCATGGTATCCTACAGAGAGGATGCTTAAGCGTCAGAACGCTGAGTATAACAAAGGCTGGTATTCAAGCGAATATGACCTGAGCACTGACGTAAGCGGCGGAACAAGCCAGATGCAGACAGACTTTGTTAACGGCAAAACTTTCTCATACGGCGGATATATGTCTTCCAATGTTGATTGGCTCAATGCCTTCTATCAGAATAATCCTGATGCTGAACTTGCTATTGCTAGCGTAACAGAAGCTGAAGAACCGGGTGTTGTGGATCAGGTAAAATTCCGTGCTGACAATCCATTTGGTATGATAGTCGGATTCTCATCGCTTGCAGATGCAGACCAGCTTAAAGCGGCTTGGATGCTTATGGAGTGGATGAGCAATGAAGAAGTTCTCTTCACACTTGAAAATGGTGTTGAAGGCGTTACTTATGAATTGGGCGATGACGGACTTCCTGTGGTTAATGCTGATTACCGCGGAGAAGAGATGTTAAACCATAACTTAAACATTGACATGACATGTATGGTACATGCATCCAAAAAAGTTGGAACAATTGAGCAGACAATCGCTGCAATAGCTCCGCAAGGACTTCCGCAGGACTTCGAGCAGATGATGATAGACAACTATTATGCACTTAAAGAAGTAGCGGATGACGGCAGAGCCTATTCGGATCCTGTATTTGCAGTAGCAATCGAATCAGTGAGTGAATACAGTGCCACATTGCTTGCGCTTTATCAGGAATACAGCGTAAAACTCACAAAGTGCGCACCGGAAGAATTTGATGCACTTTATGATGAGTTTGAACAGAAATTCCTTGATGCAGGCTATCAGGAAGTTATGGATGAACGCCTTGCAGCTTACGAAGCAGGCAGCACAACAAAATTACCTTAAAAAGCTCATAGTAAATCGACATATAGGGAGCTGTTTCATTACAGCTCCTTATTAAAAAAAGGAGGCGAAAGGCTATGATAAAACTTAGCTATGACGAAAAAACAATTCTTAATGCCATGGAGAAGCTGGCGGAAAAAACCATGATGATGGATGAAACATGGGATTGGCCGTGTGGAGTAGCATTTTATGGCATGACTCAGGCTTATTATGTTACAAAAAACCAGAAGTGGATTGATTTTTTGCAAACCAGAGTGGATGAGTTTATAGAATTGGGACTTCCGCCGTGGACTGTAAACACATGCTCTATGGGCCATTGTCTCCTTACTTTGTATGAAGCGACAGGTGACGAAAATATAATGAAGTGCTTTATCAGGCAATAGAATATCTTACTAAAAACGCTCTGAGATTCGGCGAGAATGTTTTACAGCACACGGTTTCGGTAAAAGATGATTTTCCCGAACAAGCATGGGCGGATACGCTTTTTATGGCGGCATATCTAATGCTTCGTGTTGGTGTGAGGGATAATAATAAAGAGCTGATTGATGATGCACTAAACCAGTACTTCTGGCACATTCAGTTTCTTCAGGATAAATCAAACGGGCTGTGGTATCACGGATACAGCCACAAAGCAAAAAGCAACCTTTCTGGTTTTTACTGGGCACGTGCCAATGCTTGGGCTGCCTACACTATGTCGCGTGTAGGAAGGATATTGCCTGAACCTTACCTTTACCCGCCTTTTATGGATGTTCAGTGCTCGCTTCGCGACCAGCTTGCGGGTCTTAAAACAGTCCAAACGGAAAACGGGCTTTGGCATACTGTGTTAAATGATGAAAAGTCATATGAGGAACTTTCGGCTTGCTGCGGGATAGCTGCAGCTATGATTATGAGTGGAAATCCGCTTCACACTCAATATGCACAGAAAGCACTGGAAGGGATTCTTCCCAATATCTCAGAAGATGGAAGACTGTTAAATGTATCCGGAGGAACTGCTGTAATGCGTGATTTGGACGGTTACAGAAATGTATCCAAAACATGGACACAGGGATGGGGACAGGGCTTAGCTCTTGCTTTTATGTCGGCTGTTTTAAAAAACGGAGGGTATGAAAACGGCTGATATTATCTGAAATATCCACAAAAGACAATATAAATTTATCTATCGAAATATCGTTTTTACCGATACTCTGGTTTAACTTACTTAAATATATAGATTCTCAATCATTATTGTACTATTAAAATAAATTTTTATCAGATGTGCAGGGTGATTATGAGAAAGGTAATTGAATATGGATTCTAATATTTTATCATCAAAAGGGTCATTCACACTGCCTGGGGAGGCAGGATACGAGGAGCTGACTCTTGAGCTTGCGAAAAAATGGGGAGCGGATGCAATCCGCGACAGCGACGGAACAAAGCTTTCAAAAGAAATAACGGAGAGCGATTTTGATATATACTCAACGCTTTGTGTTGTGCGTGCGGACAATGAGTGGGCGAAAGCCAATATGGATAAGCTGCAGCAGAACTATCTGATGAGCTTTCCTGTAATCGCTGAAAAAGAGTGTATCGAAATAGATATACTTAAAGGATACTTCAAACAGCAGTTTGTAATAAACTCAAAAGACAATCCTAAGAGATATTGGCAGGTGTTCGACAGAACAACAGGGGAAGAAGTATCTAAAGATAAATGGGAGTATAATGCCGAAACCGAAAAGGTAACGGTTTATAATATATCGCCGTGGCATAAATATACGGTCAATTTCCTTGTGTATAGGATATGGGAAGAGATATCCATGTACAACCACATTACAAACGACTGGGGAGACAGGGAACACCTGATGTCAATAGACCCGATATACCCAGAATCGCAGGAACATATACTAAGCTTTCTCGAAAAATGGCTTAAAGAACATACTGATACAGACGTGGTGCGCTTTACATCAATGTTCTACAACTTCACATGGCTGTGGGGCGATAATAACGACTTAAGATACATATACTCCGACTGGGGATCATATAACTTTACGGTAAACCCAATGTCACTTGAGCTTTTTGAAAAGAAAAAAGGCTATGCGATGACATCGGAAGACTTCATAAATGGGGGAGAGTACAACTCAACACATAATGTGCCTTCAAAAAGATACCGCGACTGGATGGACTTCATAAATGAGTTCGTAGTTGAGTTTGGCAAGAAGTGCGTAGACTTGGTTCATAAGTACGGAAAGCGCGCGTATGTGTTTTATGATGACCACTGGATAGGCGTTGAACCGCAGGGAGAGCGCTTTTCGGAGTTTGGCTTTGACGGCTTGATAAAGTGCGTGTTCAATGCATTTGAAGCAAGGCTGTGCGCTAACTCAAATGTTGATGTACATGAGCTCAGGCTGCATCCTTATCTGTTTCCAACGGGCCTTACCGGAGAGCCTACATTTAAGGAAGGCGGCAACCCGAAGCTTGACGCGCAGATGTTTTGGATGAAGATACGAAGAGCGCTGCTTCGAAAAAGCGTGGACAGGATAGGTCTTGGCGGTTACCTTCACTTAACAGAAGGCTTTCCTGACTTTGTGGACTATATAGAAGAGCTGACAAGAGAGTTCAGGATAATAAACGCACTGCACAGCGCAGGCGAACCGTACAAAGCACCTTGCAAGGTGGGTATACTTACAACATGGGGAAAGCTTCGTTCATGGAGCACAAGCGGACATTATCATGAGCATCCTGAAAATGAGCTTATCAATATACTTGAAAGCCTTGCGGGACTTCCGATAGATGTAGAATTTTTAAGCTTTAGCGAAATAACCGAAACAGGCATACCGGAAGACATTAATGTAATAATCAATGCGGGACGCAGAGACAGCGCGTGGAGCGGCGGGGAGAGTTGGAACGATCCAAAGCTTGTGGAAACACTGACTGAATGGGTAGCTCAAGGCAACGCGTTCATCGGAGTGGGCGAGCCATCTGCATATGAAAAGAGCGGGCAATATTTTGTAATGAGCCATGTGCTGGGCGTTGAACGAGAAGTGGGCAAAACTATCTGCAAAAACAAGTATGAGCATAAAGCAGAAAAAACACACTTCATAACAGAAAGTGTATCAAATATTGATTTTGGGAACACATACACAGGAGTATATGCGTTAAGCAGCAACACAGAAGTTCTGGCAGACAGTGACGGAACTATTCAGATAGCAGTAAACAGCTTCAAAGAAGGAAGGGGAGTGTATCTTAACGGATACCTTTTCACTGCAGAGAACACAAAGCTCATTCACAAAACAATAATGTGGGCTGCGGGCAAAGAGAAAGAGTATCCCGTCTGGACGTGCAGCAATCCTGAAACCGAGTGTGTGTATTTCGCTGAAAGCGGTAAGCTTGTTGTGATTAACAACAGCGGGGAGATGCAGGAAACGAAAGTTGCCGCATTTGAAGGAAAAGAGATTAATATTATCCTTGAAGAATATAGCATAAAAATAGTTGACATTGGCAAATAAAGACTGCTGAGCATCAAAAAAGCGTTAAGTCAGCACTTAACGCTTTTTGTAATTTAAGCTAATAAATATTCTCAGTGCTCTTCGGCCCATTTAACCAGTTTCACATAAGAATCATAATCGTTGATAAGATAGAGTTTGCCTTCTGCGTCAAGCTTTTCAATCTTAAACATAACATCGATGATAAGAAGTTTGCTGTCAAAAAGTATTTCACCATTGTTATGTGAAAGGTAGGGAACCTTTATTTCTGCCTTTATTCCGAAGAAGTTCACCATGCTTGAGATAACGTTTCCTAGGATTATGTTTCCGATTTCCTGATATGTGTCAGCAATGATTTCAAGAGCATCGTCATCTTCCATATCAAGCTCCTCAAAACCCTCAAGATGTTTTATTAGTTTTATCAATTGGTCGTCATCCATTGAAAAAACTGTCTTACCGCTTAAAATGTCTCCGACTATCTCCATTATTATTATGTTGTGCGAAAAAGTTGGAAGATCGGTTTTTGATTCGGATGCATATACTTTTGCGGCGCTTAAATCCACTTTTGAATCTACAAGCTGGCCTATTACATCGGCTGCTTTTTTTAAGCCGACATTAACGCTTTCCTGAATAACTTCTGACAGTTTTACTTCTGTTTTCTTACTTTCTGGTTTCATAATAGGCCTTCAATTCATTTAGTTTTTCTTTTGTAAGAGGCTTTTCAATAAAAAGATGAGCCCCGTTTTCATAGCATTTTTCTTTTTCGGATTCCAGTATATTTGAACTTAATACTGCAATAACGCAGACATAGTTTTTTTCTCTGACATATTTTATTACTTCCTGACCCGGGATTTTATCCATCAGTAAGTCTGTAATAACTATATCGATATCGTTAAAATTATAATGATGCTTTATTAATTCTACAACTTCTGCGTCTGAGAAAGATTCGCATTCCGCCTCAGGGAAGACCTCGGTGATTATTTTTTTAGAGATTCTTCTTTGGAAGCTTGAATCGTCAATGTGAATTATTTTCAGCATTTAATAACCTCTCCTGTTTATATCTTCTTTTGTTTTCATACATTATTTCATCAGCCTTGCTAATCAATTCATCTGGAGTCATCTTGCAGTCTTTGTTATATTCGATTGCGCCGATGCTTACGTTTACTTCAAACTTTTTACCGGCTGTTTTATTAAAATCATCGATTCCTTTTACTATACGGTTTTCGATATTCTTAGCAATTTTTAAAGTACAGTCAGGCAAAATCAATACGAATTCATCACCGCCGTATCTTGCAAATACTTCATCTTCGCGTATTGCGTTTCTTGTTATTTCAGCAAATGACCGTATCAAATCATCCCCGAAATCATGACCCATTTTGTCGTTTACTGTTTTTAAGTTGTTTATGTCAAAAAATAATATGGAAAACGGTTTTTCTGTCGTTTGAGCCTTATTGTAGATTTTGTCTAACATAGACATCCCGTATCTTCTATTATAGCATCCTGTTAGGATGTCGATACTTGCTTGGTTTCTGAGGCGTCTTAAATAATTGGTTCTTTGTATTGAAAGCGAAAACAGCTGTCCCAGACGTGTTGCGATTTTAAGATGTGTTTCTGTAAACAGGTCCGGGCTGTCAATGAGCACTATATATCCGTAATCAATCCCTTCAACAACCAGAGGGATTATCATAATATTGTTGAATTTTTCGGTGCTTTGAGCTAATTCTCGGCAGTTTTGAACTGTTGAACAGTCATTGAAATAGGCTGGATTTTTGTACACACTCAGATTGGCAAACAGCATATTTAGTTTTTTGCTGTCAGTCAGTGTATTATCAGTTCCATACTCATATATTATGTCGTAACCGCTTTCATTTTTTGCAATAATAAAACCCTTTTTGCTGTTTACTATGGTTTTTATCTCGGACATAATAAGATTTGCAGCATCCGGTATTTTAAGATTGCCGTCAACAATAGGTGCGATTGTTTTATTTACGGCATCATCAATAGCAAATTGCAGCTTTAGCTGTTCTTCGTAGATTTTTATTATTTCTTCGCCGGTCATCGTTTCAATTTTTTTGCCGTTTGATTTTATCCTGATTAAGTCTGAAAGAATATTTGAGTGTTTAATAAACTCGCGGTTCTTTTTAATAAGTAGGCCGCTGGTTTTGGACGCTGATGCGGTTTTTGTGAACTCAATCAAGTACAAACCGTTATCTGTGGGCTTAACAGTTAGTTTAAAAGAGTCTTGAGTTGTAGTTAATAAAGAATGTTTAAGAAGCCTTTTTTCGGAAAGTACAAAGGGGAAGTTGTTTCTTATTCCATTTTCCAATATAGGCTGATAGACCGGATCAATAACATTGAGAATTGAAGTATTGTCATTTATAATTTTTTTTGCGGCATTATTAAAATACTTGATGTCATAGGAGCCATCAATAAATATAATAGGTGTCTCTATAAGGTCTATGGTTTTTTCGATGCTTATATCCATAAAGTATTTCTTCCAAAACTTTCCCCGTGGACGATAACTCCGTCTTGTTCGGGAAAATAATATTATATTGTAATCCACTGATGAAAGAAAATGCACTTTAAAGCCGTAATTGTATATATTTTTTATCGGCTTTTTATATCTGTTTCAGTAGTTTTAATGCTTTTGTTAATTAAATTTTATCAAATTGGGATAAGGATAGCAATTAATATATATTTATATTATAAAAAAAAAGAAGTGTTGTGTAATCATACAACACTTCATCTATATTATTTGTTGTTAATAAACTGTGCGATATCTGAAATTACCTTCATATCCACATTTAGCGGCATATAATAGTCATCCGGTGAAGATGGATTTCCTGCTTGTGACATTAGGTGCCCAAGATTGGGGTATGATATAAACGATACGTTGTCTTTTTCGCTTAAAGCTTCTTTTAGTTTATAGAAGTCATCAATTGACACCTGATAGTCACTTTCACCCTGCAATATAAGAAGAGGCTTTGTTATGAGCTTTGCTTTTGAAATAATATCATAATTATTTAAGTAAAGCCAGTATGCAGAACTTACATTAAACAGCTTGCTTGATTTTGTTTTTGAATCTGCTGTTAGTGATGATATGTTTTTGCTCATCCTTTTTGCCTGATTAAGTGATATTCGCTCTTTTATTGAAAGCTTTCCATCCAGATTAAAGATATATTCATACTGCTCAACCATCAGCTCATGAAGAGGGGTAACCGGTGCACTCATCATAATGTAGCCTTTAGCATCGGGAGTTATTTCAGCTATCCTTGGAATCATCATACCGCCAAGTGAATGTCCGAGAATATAAATGCTGTTCTTATCAATTTCGGGAAGTGACTGAGCGGTAATTAGACAATAAGCTGCATCTTCAACTGTTTCCTCTTCCACTGTAGATTCGCTGTCAAAGCTTTCCGGATAAACCAAAGTTCGTTTGTCATATCTTAACACCGCTATGCCTTGCTGTGCGAGACCCCATGCGATATCGCGAAACGGTGCCTGCCTTCCTATGGATTCATTCATATTGTTGGGCCCCGAACCGTGGACCAGAATAATAAGCGGATATGGTCCTTCTCCTTCAGGAGTTGTAAGCATAGCCGGAAGATCATACTCTCCCGACTTTACAAACAGGCTTTTTTCCGTCACGCCATCTGGAGGCTCCGGCACTTCTGCGCCTTGAAGCGCAGGGCTGTCTTCGTTTGTGTTGTAATGAAGCCCTGATATCTTGTCTGTGCCTGCTTTATATGTTACCTTGAAATCTATGCACTGATTTTGAAATGCTGTTTTAATAATTATGTTATCAAAACCAGTTATTTGGCTGTATTCATACTCATATACGTCTATATAGTCGCCGTACTGTGCTAATAGGCTTTCCCAGATTGTTTTAAGAGTTTTCTCGCCGGTGAGCATTCTCATTACAAAAGCATAGTTATGGTTTTTTATTGCGCCTTTGTAGTCCAAGCTGCCCAGCTCTTCCACCAGTGCTCCGGCATCCAGTGAAAGCTCTTCTTCTGTCGGCGGCTCGCTTTGGGTATTTACGCAGGAAGTAAAGATAAATACTGCAACCAGAATAACAATTAGAGTTGTGAATAATCGTTTTTTCATTTTACACCTCCGCAGGCCAAACTGTTATATATATTATATAACAGTTTATGCCTTTTTGCAATAAAAAAAAGGCTTTGAATAACTCAAAGCCTTTATATTAATTCTTTGTTTATGCTGCGTAGTCTCCCTGATAACTTACAAGCGTAGCATCAAATACACCTTCAATACGCATAAGCTCTGTTACTATGTTGGTGTTTTCGCCGGGAAGTCTTACTTCCATAGTTACTTCAATTCCTGTTCCTGATACAGTTTTAGACTTCAGCCTTGAGCCTTTTGGGAGCTTGCGAAGTGCGTATGCAACTTCGTTCGCGCTTTCAAAATCGTGGCGGACTATAAGAAGGTATGCGTAATTTCCGCCGCCGCGCACAAGATACATAATATATACGAATGCGCCGATAGCAAGAGAGCCGACTAGGGCTATGAAATAAAAGCCTGATCCTGCACCCAGCGTTATTCCAACACCTACTGCCCAGAACATAAATACCGTATCCATTGGGTCTTTAACAGCTGTTCTGAAACGAACGATTGAAAGAGCACCCACCATACCAAGAGACAGCGCAAGGTTGCTTGTAACAGTTCTCATGATAAGTGTTGCGACCATTGTAAGCAATACAAGCGAAACGTTGAAGTTTCTGTTGTACAGCACTCCGGTAAA
Organism: Christensenellaceae bacterium; assembly: GCA_963677605.2. Taxonomy (GTDB): domain Bacteria; phylum Bacillota; class Clostridia; order Christensenellales; family UMGS416; genus JAGLOK01. The sequence continues at coordinate 644,560 of CAXXDX010000007.1, forward strand.
TGTGTGCTTATAAAGATAGAAGATGAATATACCCACTCCAAAAGCTATTGCCAATGCCAAAAGCATGTCCGGAACGGAAACTATTCCGGATGTAAACTGCTCCAATGCAGAGTTGTCTATGAAATCTTGTGCTGATAAACTAACCATTTTTTCCTCCTGTTATAAAGGCACGCCTTTATAAAACTACATCATATTATAATAATAAACTCTTGTGCTTAGTGATACTTTCTGCACATAGCGTATTTTGATATCGCGCTTCTTAGTGTTGTTGTAGTGTTAAGTATATCTCTCAGGTGCTCGGGGAGCGCGCTTGTATACTTAACTTCCATAATCATTTCATTGTGTTCCATGACCGGAACCGGCATCATTTCTTTTCTGAATATATCCTGTGAGAAATGTCCCGAGTGAAGGTTCATGTCAAAAGTGATTCGGACATTGCCTGCCGGAAATATATATGGTTCGCGAATATAGTCTACAATTACTATAGGGCGAAGCATCTTTGTTTTAACGTCCGCATACATTTCTTCCATAAGCGGGTTTCTGGATGATATAAGAAAACCGTAATCTCTGTGGCGAACCATCTGCTCAACCTGATATCTCGTAAGCTTTGCGGATTCTTTTGTTGTATACTTGTCAAACTTGCCTTTCTTTTCAAGGCTTATCTGTCTGTCTGAGTAGTTATACAGCCTTATTCTCCATTTTTTACGGGTGTGAAGGCCGTCCATTTTGTCCCACATCGCAGAGTTATAAATATCATCGAAATACAGGCTGCGAATGTGGTATGTCCTCAAATCGCGGTCTGCGTTTCTGTCCAAAGGCATTGCGGCTTTAAGCCTGTCCCGAAGAACAAGATATTCTGAATAATTTATATAATATTTTAGTTCATTGCGCACATGAGGTGCTTTTTTCTCTGCCATTATATCTCCCGATATCAACTATAGTCAAATAATATACTAGCATATCACAGCTTTATATAAAATCCTATCCGCCAAATAAATTTGCCATTTCTTCATCGGATAAATCAAAGTAATCTTTTAGATACTGCTCCATCAGAATGGGGCGCTTTTGAGCAAAAGTTCTAAGCCTGTTAAGCTGTTTTTCCGACCATGATTCATAGCTCATTGCACGTGCGTGCAAACTGCCCAATGCAACTCTGTACCAATCCGGCTGTTCATAAAACCTATCGTTCCACGTGGGCCTGTCAAGCATCATATCATAGTCGATAAGAGATGCGATGTGGTCAATTCTGGCTACTACCCAATCGGGATCATAGGTTATTGTTATATGGTATGCAAAGCGCTCTATAAAAGCCTGCCTGAAGCCGTCGTTTTCCAAAAGGCCGAGTATAAGCCATGTTTCAAATGCATTTCCGCTTCCGTGTCCTTCGGGGTTCAGATATTCTATTAGGCTGTTGGTATCTACACTGAAAAAACTCCAGTCCACGTCATAATAGAACCACCGCCATTTTGCCCCGTCTTTCTTCTCTCTGTAGCACTTGATGTTTCCTGTGTCTGTGTTTCCGACATAGATTTCGTTTATGACCATGTCCATGTAATTGTCCACATCCACCCAGTTTTCGACAACCTTATAGTTTTCTTCAATGGATAAATCGTGGGTTGTGACATAGTCGCGAAGCTCAAGCCAGTTGGTGTTGTCGCCGGTTACTGCATTTGATGAGCTGGTGCCGTTTCCGTAAATTATATCAACGCTTTCTATGTCTATGCCATAATGCTGGTTGAGGTAATACTTGTTGATTTTCTCGCGAAGGAAATATACGCCCCAAAACTCGCCGTTAAGATAAAAAACCACAGGGTAATAAGCCTGAACATCCAGGTCAGTTGTGTCGCGGGCAAGGGATGTGAGTGTTGCATCTCGTATCTTGGATGCGTACCACTCGGACGCTCCGTTTCTTATTATGATTGACTTATACGATTCGTATGGGCGGTCGGGAAAAATTGCGTAGTCAAACATCTCTTCGCCGTATTTTTCGCGTGCAATAAGAGCAAAGTTTTTGGCTATTTCAGCTCTTGAGTAAGCACCGAAAACACGAAGTCCGAAGTCTTGGTTTAGTACGCGCGATCCATCTATTTCATACATTTCAAGATGTGCTGAAACTTCCCAGTCTTCATAAAAGTTTGAGCCTTTGAAAGGATATTTTCTGTTGTAATCATCACCGTATGCCAATATTCCCGCATGGTTGGAATAAAGATTGTTCGGGTCAGTCGAAATTGACACTATTGGCAGCTTGTGGTCAACATTTATAAGGTAAGTCTGAGTTGTGATTTCAGATTGTATTTTCCCGTCCTGAAAAGCTCTTGCCCTTAAAACTGTTGTTGAATCTATTTGGAACGGACCTTCATACAGTATGCTTCGCTCAGACGGCTCGGAGCTGTCTGTAGTATATCTTACAGTACAACCGTATGGAACGGAAATGGAAACTACCTGAGTGTCGGCATATACGCCTCCTGTCAGCTGTATATAAGGTGTTTCGGCTATGCCGTTATATCCATCGCTGTTTTCTTCTCCGGGAGAAGGCGACAGCATGTATTGAAATATACTTGATTGGGAAGTTCTTCCGTAAGAAATGTCATAGGGCATGGTGGAAAGGACGCATTTATCGATAATAATATCTTCTGCATTTGTTAAAATAACGGGTTCCCCCGTTGCGTTAAGACTAAAGTTTGTGTGCAGTGTGACTGCTGTGGATTCTATCGGCGTATCCCGTCCGGATGCGAATATTACTTTGTATTGCCCGGGATCAATGAAGGCATTATCCGGGAATGTCCATTTGCCCGGCAGAGCCGGTTCATCCGACAGGCCGTATCCCGCAAGGGAAATCCGTTCTTCCGTATTGTTATAGAGTTCTATCCAGTCAGGATACTCCCCATAGTTATCTTCCAGAGTTGTGTCATTGCCAAGCATTATTTCAGAGATTATAACACCAGAGTTCTGGGACACTCCCTGATTCTGCTGGAACTGGTTATAGCCGTCTTCGGTGTTTTCGTATCCCGGTGTCGGGTGTGTTGTATACTGTGCTATTCCGGATTCGGGAACTATTTCGATTGAAACATCGTCACCCGGCTCTAAAACATCCCAGATATCAAGTATCTGTCCCTGAACATTTGCACACAAGACAGTGTCATTCATAGAGTTTAGTCTGAAGCTTGCGTGAAGCTCTCCGTTTTTGCCGACTTTGTCTTTTCCGGACAAGAAAACCAGAAGATATTCGCCTGGATTTATTATAGTTCCGTCAGGAAACAGCCAGTCTCTCGGTGCGCTTTCATCGTCCGACAAAGCATAGCCGCTGATGTCAACCGGCGCATCGGATTTGTTTGTTATCTCAATCCAGTCGGAATAATCTCCGTCCTCATCCGTTATTGTGATGAGGTTTGAAGACATTACTTCGTTGATTTTTATGTCAGTGCTTGTTATACGCAAAGACTGCACATATTCCTGATGGCCGCCCTCGTCGTTGAAATAGCCCGGTGAAAACGATTCGCTGGCATTCCATACGCTTGTGTTTGTAAGATCTCTTTGGTAAGAAAAGTTTGGAGACATGTGCGCAACCGTCACCTGATCTTTAATGTGGGCATAAGGATCTGCAAGATATATAGTTTCGCCTTGTGAGCTTATCTTAAAGCCTGCATGGTATTCGGATTCTATGGCTTTTCCGGATGCGAAAAACACTACGAAAGAGCCGGGCTGAAGCATATATGCAGGAAGCACAAATTTAGCCGGTTCGTTTAAGTCGTCGGAAAGCGCGAACCCGTTAAGATTGATTGCTGTCTGGGTTGGGTTATAAAGCTCTATCCAGTCATAGTATTCACCGTCTTCTGAAGCAAGTGCGTTTCTGTTTGAGCTCATAACTTCAGATATAATAGGATAGTTTTCAACAACTTCGCTTTCGCCGGAGGTTGTTTGTATAACTACGCTGTTCTCGTTTGGTGTGGTGTTTACGTAAGGCTCTATAGCAAGGAATATGACAAGCAGAACTGCTATTATAAGAAGCAGGTTGAATCGCGAGCCTCGTCTGGGGCTTCTTCTGTTGTTTACAGGGGCGCGCTCAGGCTGGACCTGTTTTCTGACAGTCGTCTGCTGACTGCTGCTCCTTCTGTTTCTGGTGTATCTTTGTGCCAAAGTATTCTTGCTCCCAAAGTTTAAAGCCGCATATATGCCATATAGTATAATGCAGCTTGTTATATTACTATATCTATGTAATATAGCGGTTTATTATGCATTTGGCAAATAAACTTTTTGTTAAAAGAGAATAGTTTGCCGTGCCGATAAGCTGTTACAATTATATTTCATTTTGGTTAAAAAAACAATAACCAATGCTAAAAATTAAGCAGTTTGACATTTAAAATTCATAATTTTGGGTGAAATAGTTGTGATTTGTGTTAAAATGATATCACGATTAAACATAAAAGGAATACATTTTATTTTATATGGAGCATATTAAACTAAACAACAGGATAATTTTAAGCCTGAGAGGCGACGATATTCCAACTGATTTTTTTGATATATACACAAAAGAAAGCGGTAAAACAACAGATGTAGGTGAGTTTTTGAGAATAGAACACCCGCACTGTGCTTTCTTTAAAAGCACACAAACGCAGGATGGGAATGAATATCTGCGCAAAACATTGTATACACCACAGGGAAGGCTTCACCTGGACGATAAAGAGGGCGTTGAAGATAAGTATGTGAAAAAGAAAGAAAATCTTGAGGTTTTGCTTTTTTACTTAAGAGATGTTGAAATTAAGCCTGCTATATTTGAGATGGATGAAAACACTGAAGTTCTGTTTATGCCTCAAACACCGCTTCATGAATTTTTGGATTTCGTAGAAACTGAGCTTTTTAATTCCGTGATGAATGAGTATGAAATGGAAGAAAAGCATATAATGTCACAGTTCAGGCGCATTTATAACGAAAAGCTGGAGATTTTAATTTCAAAGCTTTCGGGCAAAATAAAATATGCCGTCTTCTGTGACATAGACGGCATAGATTTAAGCGATGATATTGTTGACAGATGGCATCTCTACTATGTAAGAAAGACTCGTCTTTTAAAGTAGGCCGAGTGCTACATCCGGACAGTTTGTTATAATGGAGTCAACATTAGCTGCTGTAAGTTTTCCCATATATTCAGGCAAATCCACAGTCCAGGGACGAAGGAGTATACCTTCTTTAATGCAGTCCATAATTAAATCTTCTTTGACTGTCCAAAAAAGCGGATGCAGAGCATCTGCGGAACATTTCTTTGCATAACCTGCAGCCTCATTTATAACACAGCTGTATAAAAGAGCGGTCTGAACTTCAGGCTCTAATTTTTTAGCCGTAATCATAGAGTTATGGTTAAAAGATGAAAGAATTATACGCTCAAGCATATTATATTCTTTCGCCATGCTTATAACTGCCTGTTCAAGACCGGCATATTCTACCACTGAATTTTTAAGCTCAACGTTTAAAAGAATATCTTTGTCTTTCAAAAAATCTAAAAGCTCCGATAAAAGTGGTATTTTTGTGGGAGCGTATTCGGGCATGGGTGTGCTGAAATTAAGCTCTTTAAGTTCATCATATGTTGATGCAAACACATAGCCTTTTTTGCCTGTTGTGCGGTCAAGCATTTCATCATGCGTGATGACTATTTTGCCATCGGATGTAAACTGCACATCAATTTCTATTCCGTGTGCGCCTATTTCGGCGGCGGCCTCAAAAGCAGGCATCGTGTTTTCAGGGTGCTTGGAAGAAAAACCTCTGTGGGCGAATATTTTTGTCATTTTAAGCTCCTGTTAATTTATTTAATCTATGTGTATAATATCAAATATCACAATAGTTTTAAAGGAGACGTTATGTCTTTTAATGCAAATGAGCTTATAAATTCCACAGATATGGTAAGGGCGGCAAAAAGCAATCCGCATATTAAACATATGAGGGATGTTCTAAAAGGCCGAGGCGACAAAAATGAAGCCGTTATAAATGGCATATCTGTAATGGAGTATGTCGCGTCTTCGGATATAAAGATAAAAATCCTCGTTTTGTGTTTAGAGGAAGTGTATTCCGAGCGCGCCGTATCCTGTGTTAAAAAAGCTATGAAGAAAGCTGAAACAGTTATTGAAGTGTCAAAGTCTACTTTTGACTTGGTTGGCGCTAAGAAAAATTCAAACGGTATAGCAGCACTTATTGAGCTTCAGTATAAGAAGATAAATGAAATTGAGCCGGAAGGCATAAACATCGTGCTGGACTCCTTAGAGCTTCCCGGTAATGTGGGAACACTTATGCGCACTGCGGACGGTGCGGGGCTGTCTAACATAATTATCGCAAACAGCAAAGTAAGGCTCAATAATCCCACATTTCTTTCTGCAAGCAGAGGCGCGTTTTCAAAGGTTAATATTGTTGTGGATAGTGTGGAAAACATTGCGGAGTGGGCGATGAAAAACGATGTCAGGATTTTTCTTGCTGACACTCGGGCTAAAGAGACTCATGCGCAGGCAGATTTGAGTGCAAAAGTGTGTTTTGTGGTAGGCTGTGAGCGCTATGGCATAGATGATAAATGGTATGAAAAAGAACACGAGCTTTTAAAAATACCCATGCTCGGCATCTGTGATTCGCTTAATGTCGGCGTAGCAGGCTCGATACTTATTTATGAAGCGTTAAGGCAGCAGAAAGGCGATAAAGCATAGGACAGAAAGGATTAAATGAAAAACAGCAGAATTGATGGCGGCAAAGAGTTTGACTGGGGAAAAACATCCGACGACTACGGCAAATATCGCGACATTTACCCAAATGAATTCTATGAGAAACTGTATGATTTGGGGATAGGTTTAATCGGACAAAAAGTTTTAGATATTGGAACCGGAACGGGTGTATTGCCTCGTAATATGCAAAAGTATAATGCGCAGTTTACCGGTGTGGATATTGCTGAAAACCAGATACTTGTTGCACAAAAGTTGAGCAGTCAATCAGGTTTAGATATTGATTACTGTGTTGCAAATGCCGAAAAGCTGCTGTTTGATGCTGAGAGTTTTGATGCTGCCACTGCCTGTCAGTGTTTTTGGTATTTTGACAAAAGAAAGCTTTTGGAGACAGTCCACAGAGTTTTAAAAAAGGAAGGATTGTTTGCAATACTTTCAATGTCATGGCTTCCGTTTGATGACGAGATAGCTGGGAAAAGCGAAGAGCTTGTGCTTAAATATAGTCCTGACTGGACTGGGTGTGCGTATGAGCGTCATGATGTTGCGGCGCCTAAAGAGATTGATGGATTGTTTTCTGTGAAAGACCTTATCGGTTTTGACGTTTATGTGCCTTTTTCCAGAGAATCGTGGAATGGCCGAATGAAAGCATGCAGGGGAGTGGGTGCGTCGCTTAGCGGTGAACAAGTGAAAAAGTTTGAACAAGAGCATCTGGAGCTTCTAGCTAAAACAGCTCCCGAAAAGTTTGAAATACTTCATTATGTGACTATGGTTGTAGTTCAAAAGATATAGAAAAAGGGCATTTCTGCCCTTTTTGTTTATCTGATTTTAAGTATATCAGGCTTCGTACTGAAGCTTTCCCTGGTCAAACAGCATATCTTCCACTTGCATAAACACGTCGTTTATAACATATGCAACTTCTGCAGAAGGAAGCTCTTTTCCCATTTTTTTAAGCATATAGTCATATGTTTCGTCAAAAAGCTTTTCATCATCCAAAATCAGCTCTCGGCCTTTTTCTGATGAAAATTCGTTTTTGCATTTATCCAATACGCTTGTTACGATTTCCTTTATCTGTTCGTTGCTCAGCTCGTCATATCTTTTGCTTTCTGAAATATTTACGGCGATTTCATTTTCAGATATCAATACATTTTTAGTATCTACTTTTATTGAGCTCATAATGCTTTCTCCATTTCTTCGACGAGCGATGAGAATGTTTTAAGAGCTCCTGCAACAGTGTCGGGTTTTGTAAGGTCAACGCCTGCTTCTTTTAATATCTCAAGCGGGAAGTCTTTGCCGCCTGATTTAAGGAAGTTGATGTAGCGCTCCTGTTCTTTTTCTCCGCCTTCAAGCACCATGTTTGAAAGTGCGATGGCCGAAGCGAAGCCTGTTGCATATTTATATACATAGAACGCGCGGTAGAAATGAGGTATCCTAGCCCACTCCATGTCAATCTGTTCATCAATAGCCATGTCTTTGCCGTAGTACAGTTCGTTAAGCTTCCTGTATTCGGATTTCAATGTTTCCGCTGTGAGTGCTCCGCCGCTTTCATATAAGTCATGTGTTATCATCTCATATTCAGCAAACATTACCTGCCTGAACATTGTTGTCCTGAATTGCTCAAGGAAATAATTCAAAAGATAGAGCTTGCGGTCGTTGTCATCGGTGTTTTTGAGCATGTGCTGCATGAATATTGCTTCATTGCAGGTAGATGCCACCTCGGCTAACAGTATCGGATACTGCGCATCAACATAAGGCTGCGTAGTGTCTGAAAAATAGCTGTGCATCGCATGTCCAAGTTCATGCGCCAGTGTGAATGCATTGTTTATTGTGTCGTTCCAGTTTAATAGCACATACGGATGCGTATCCCACACTCCCCATGAGTATGCGCCTGATGTCTTGCCTTTGTTTTCATAAACATCTATCCATCTTCCGGAATCAAGTCCTTCTTTAAGCGCGTCTGTATATTCCGCGCCTAATGGCTCAAGGGCAGTAAGAACCATGTCTTTTGATTCGTCAAATGTAACTTTCATACCATCTGCTTCAAACATCGGGACGTAAATATCGTACATGTGGAGTTTATCAACGCCAAGTTTTTTGCGCTTTATCTCCATATATCTGTGCATTGACGGCAGTGCTTCGTGGATTGCGGCAATCAGGTTTTTGTAAACATCTGTTGACACATTGTCCGAATGAAGCCCAGCGTGAAGCGCGCTTTCATACTTTCTTGCCTTTGAGAAAAAAACATCTTTTTTAATGCTGGATGAAAGTGTTGACGCAATGGTGTTTTCATAATTTTTATATGTGCCGTACATTGCTTCAAATGCAGCTTTTCGAACATCTCTGTTGTTGCTTTCCATGTTCGGGATATAGTTGCCGTGTGTAAGCTCAACCTCGTCTCCGTTTTCATCTGTTATTGTCGGAAACTTCAAATCAGCATTATTAAGCATTGTGAAGATGCTCCTAGGCGCTGATGCCATGTCGCCTGCCATTGCGAGAAGTTTTTCCATCTCGTCAGGAAGAATGTGCTCTTTTGAATGCAGCACAACATCAATCATATGACGGTATTTATTAAGTTTTTCGAAATCGGTGAAAAATGATGCAAGCTTTTCGTCTTCGATTTTGAGAAGCTCAGGCTCCAGGAAGGAAAGTATGCTTCCGGCTTCTGTCATAAGGGATGTAGCGCGGTCATTAAGGCTCTGATAGGTAGAGTTGCTGTTGTCTTCGTCAAGCCTCATGCGAGAATAAACAAACAGACGCTCTACTTTAAGCTGTATATCAAAAATCTTTTCCAGTGCGTTAAAAAGTGTTTCTCCGTCTGTGCTTAAAGTCCCTTTTAGCTTCACTGCTTCCGTTAGTTCTTTTTTTGCTTGGGAGAATTCTTCTTCCCAGCTTTTATCCGATGAGTAGATATCTTCTAGATTCCACTTATATGAGTCGTCTAATAAGCCTCTTTCTTTAAGGGTTTTGGACATATTAATTTCCTCTTCTTTCTTATATTTATCTATGTAAACCTATATTTTTTCAATTCCTTTTATATAGTTGCCAAACAATGTGATTTTAAGCTTTTCGCCTTGCACCATATTGGGAACGCCTTTTGCTGCGTCATAATAAAGTTTTCTTGAAGGTGATTTGGGATCAGCGCTGTCATCATCGAAAATAACCGTGTAAAACTCCATGTGGTCGCTGCTTGTGATGCTTGAATCCACTTCTTTTACACTTCCTGTTATCTCTTTTTCAAGGCCTTCTTTTATGTCTTTTAAAAACAGATGATACCTTCTGATGCGTGCCCCCTGTGTACCCCATAAAAATACAACATAAATTGCCCAAGCAGCAGCTACAACATAGCCGGGCCAGTTAATTCTGGTAACAGAACATACTACAATCGCAGTTATATATATGGCAGTTGCAATCAGTATCTTTATCCAAAGCTTTTTATTAAGCTGTTTGATGTCGTCATAATCTTGTTGTGTATATAGCATTTACATGATTCCTTTTATAAATTATGGTTTGCATATTATATCACATTTTTTTTTGAGATATCAATTATTGGCCTAAAAGTTCATATTAATGAAATAAATTGCATTAAAAAAGAGCCTCCCATAGGAGGCTCTTTTGGCTTATTTTAGTTCATCATCTGGCGTATGCTGTCCAGATCCCGTAAAACTACAGTATCTTGACCGTTTTCTATAACAACAGCAGGAATCGCCTGTATATCATATTTTTCGGTCAGGCTCATGTCTTCGCGGACATTTACAATGTTTAAGTTTTCCTTGTCCTGCAACAGCCTTTTTGCTACTGAGCATTTAGAGCATCCGGGAGCAGTGAATAATGTAATCTGCGGCTTTTCAAACGCGACAACCTTATGGTCGGGCTTTGCAGCCGCGGCTGATTTTTCCGGAGCTTTTTTAATTTCCGCCATGCGGCCGTGAACGTATGTTTTGCGGTTTTTAAACTCCTGTGATTTTCCTGCGTTCCAGTTTTTAACCGGACGGTAATAGCCTGTTATCCTTGAGTAAACCTCTGTAGCTTCGCCGCATTCCGGGCATGTATATGTTTCGCCGGATATATATCCGTGGGATGAACATATGGAGTATGTAGGCGAAATGGTGTATGACGGAAGCTCGTAATTGTCAGCAATCTTTTTAACAAGCATTGCTGAAGTTTGCCAATCGTCGATTTTTTCGCCGAGGAACGCGTGGAACATAGTTCCGCCTGTGTATTTTGTCTGCAGTTCATCCTGAAGGCTTAAGGCTTCAAACATATCATCTGTGTGACCGACAGGAATATGCGTGCTGTTTGTGTAATAAGGAGTGTCTTCCTTGTCACCTGCGCAGATTATGTCAGGATACTTTTCCCTGTCGTGCTTAGCAAGACGATAGGAAGTGGATTCCGCAGGGCTGGCTTCAAGGTTAAACAATGCACTGTATTTTTCCTGATATCCGATGAGCTTTTCGCGCATGTAGTCCATTATGTCTTTTGCAAAGTTTTGAGCGCTCTTGTGTGTCATGTCAAGGCCAATCCATTTTGCATTAAGGCAGGCTTCGTTCATTCCAACCAAACCAATGGTCGAAAAGTGGCTGTCAAATGAGCCTAAGTATTCTTTAGTATATGGATATAAATCCTGATCCATCAGGCGGACAAGAATTTTGCGCTTAACATCAAGTGAGCGGGCGGCAACATCCATCTTTTTAGCAAGACGTTCTTTGAAGTCTTCCTCGTCTTTTGAAAGGTATGCTATGCGCGGCATGTTGATGGTTACCACGCCGACAGAGCCTGTGTTTTCGCCTGAGCCGAAGAATCCGCCTGCTTTGCGGCGAAGTTCGCGCAAATCAAGGCGCAGCCTGCAGCACATCGAGCGTACATCCGAAGGATCAAGATTGCTGTTTACATAGTTTGAGAAGTTCGGAGTGCCGTATTTGCCTGTCATTTCAAACAAAAGACGGTTATTTTCCGTGTCCGACCAGTCAAAGTCGCGTGTGATTGAGTATGTGGGGATTGGATACTGGAATCCGCGTCCGTCTGCATCGCCTTCAACCATGATCTCGATAAACGCTTTGTTTATCAAATCCATTTCTGCTTTGCAGTCGCCGTATGTGAAATCCTGCTCAACTCCGCCGACAAGTGCCGGTTCGTCTTTTAAGTCCTTAGGCACTGTCCAGTCGAGAGTTATGTTTGTAAACGGTGCCTGACAGCCCCAGCGGCTGGGAGTGTTTACGCCGTATATAAATGACTGTATGCACTGCTTGACCTGTTTATATGAAAGGTCATCTATTTTAACGTATGGTGCAAGATAGGTGTCAAAGCTTGAAAAAGCCTGAGCGCCTGCCCATTCGTTTTGCAGTATGCCGAGGAAGTTTACCATCTGGTTGCACAGTGTTGAAAGGTGAAGTGCGGGAGATGATGCGATTTTTCCCGGAATTCCTGCCAATCCTTTGCAGATGAGCTGTTTGATTGACCAGCCTGCGCAGTATCCTGAAAGCATGGAAAGGTCATGTATGTGAATGTCAGCATTTTTGTGTGCTGCGCCTATTTCTTCGTCATAAACTTCGCTGAGCCAGTAGTTGGCTGTGATTGCGCCTGAGTTGTGCAGTATAAGTCCGCCCAATGAATATGAAACTGTGGAATTTTCTTTTACTCTCCAGTCCTCATCGCGCACATAGCTGTTAACCAATGCTTTATAGTCCAGAATGGTTGAATTCATGTTGCGGATTTTCTCGCGCTGCTTTCTATAGAGAATGTATGACTTGGCTACGTCATAGTAGCCGGCATCTTCTAAAATCTGCTCAACTGAATCCTGAATATCCTCAACGTTAATTGCATTGTTTTTTATCTTCGGCTGGAAATTGCTTGTTACTCTCAGCGCTAAAATATCCAGAATATCTTCAGTCCACACCTGATTTGTGGCCTGAAATGCTTTTGACATCGCTGTCTTTATCAATCTAATCTCAAAATCTACTACTTGTCCGTCTCTCTTGTTCACTTTAAACATCTATCTCTTCCTCCATACCTCTCTATGCTCTTTTATAGCTCCCAGAAATTGCCGAGCGTGATTATTGTATCACTATATATTGTGGACAGTCAATAAGAATCAATCAATATATTGAGAAAATTTTGGCAAATAAGACTAAAAAGGTATGATATCCGAATGAAGTTATTATTTGATATAAAATTAAAGGATTTTAGTTAAAATATATTCCAAACAGCGTAAAACCTATAAGAAGAGCGGCATATAAAGCCATATATGGCACACCGGAGCGCTTTTTGTCCAAAATTTGGGACAAGAGGCCCACCGAATGCGCGGCGAGGTAGCCTCCAATAAGTCCTGCGATGTGTGCGACATTGTCTACATATGTCATAGTAAAGCCCAGGAACAAAGATACTCCGACGAATATGAATACCTGTGTGCCGAATATCTTGGTAAACAAATCTTTGTCATATTTTCTAAAGTAAAACAGAGCTCCGAATAGTCCGTATATTGCTCCGGAAGCTCCTAAGGAGTTTGCATCAGTAAAGGCAAAGCTTGCAGCAATGGACAGTATTCCCGCCATCATATAGATTGCAACAAAACGCCATCTTCCGTAAAGAACCTCTATGTGTCTTCCCCAGATAAATAGCGCATACATATTAAAACCTATATGCAGTATACTTCCGTGAAGAAACATAGCTGTTATGTATCTCCAGAATTCGCCGGCTTTAATGGCGCTGTTTATTTTCATGCCGTATTCGTTTATAATGCTGCGGTTTACATCTAGCGTTGCTGCATCGTATATCTGAATAAAGAAATCAAGAACAAAAAGAGCAACGCATATGCCTATCAGTATATACGTTGCCAGAGTTTTTTTTCTGTTTATAAGAAAAGGTTTTCTGATTTCCTGCTGGGAGTTTTCCATTATTTTTTATGCCTTTTCATAAATCTTTCCATGCGCTCCAAGGCTGCTTTTATGTTATCTATGCTGTAGGCATATGAACAGCGTATGTGTCCTTCGCCGGAAGGTCCGAATGCTGTTCCGGGCACTACTGCCACTTTTTCTTCCTCGATCAGGCGCTCGCAGAATTCTTCGCTGGTCATTCCGGTGGATTTAATGGACGGGAATATATAGAATGCGCCTTCAGGTTCAAAGCACTCAAGGCCTATTTCGCGAATTCGCGTAACGAACATGCGTCTTCTTCTGTTGTATGAACGCTTCATCTTTTCAACTGATGGGAAATCGTTCATAAGCCCGTACCTCAATCCTTCGATTGCGGCTTTTTGTGACATTATCGGAGCACACAGCATTGTGTATTGGTGAATTTTAAGCATAGCGGACACGAGGTCGCGGTTTCCGCAGATAAAACCCATTCTCCAGCCTGTCATGGCAAACGCTTTGGAAAAGCCGTTAAGAACTATTGTACGTTCGTACATTTCGGGAAATTCCGCGATTGATACATGACGCTCATCGGAATAAGTAAGCTCAGCGTATATTTCGTCTGAAATAACGATGATATCATGCTTTTTAAGAACCTCAACTATAGGCTTTAAATCCTCTCTTGTCATTATCCCGCCTGTTGGATTGTTGGGATAGGGAAGAATTATTGCTTTTGTTTTCGGTGTTATAGCATTTTCTACTGCTTCTGCTGTCAGTTTGAATTTTACTTCCTGTGATGTCTTTATGCCGACTGCCTTGCCTCCTGCGAATGTAACGCAAGGGTAATAGCTCACATATGATGGCTCCGGAACAAGAACTTCGTCACCGGGATTTATTAACGCGCGCATAGCAAGGTCAATTCCTTCTGATGCGCCTACTGTAACCATTATCTCGTCTTCAGGTGAATATCTGAGGTTAAACCTTTTTCTCATGTATTTTGATATAATCTCGCACAGCTCGGGAAGTCCGCGGTTTGATGTGTAGTGCGTTTCTCCCTGCTCCAGAGAATAAATCGCAGCTTCGCGAATGTTCCACGGCGTTGTAAAATCAGGCTCGCCAACACCCAGTGCCACAACGTCATCCATCTGTTGAGCGATATCAAAAAACTTACGTATTCCCGAGGGTGGTATCGAGGATACGCTAGGATTTATAAATTCTTTTACATTCATGGCGTTACCATAAGCCTTTCATCCGGCTCATCATCTAAAATTACACCATCATCTTTATAGCGTTTTAGTATAAAATGAGTCGCAGTGGATAATACGCCTTCGATGGTTGAAAGCCTTTGCGCCACAAAAAATGCGACCTGCTTTAAGCTTTTTCCCTCAACCAACACCATAAGGTCATATCCGCCGCTCATAAGGTATACGGATTTTACTTCGTCAAATTTGTATATACGCCTTGCAATCTCTTCAAAGCCCCTGTCGCGCTGAGGCGTCACTTTTACCTCGATAAGAGATTCGACCCTCTGGTCCTGAGCTTTGTCCCAGTTAATTTTAGCGTGATATTTAACTATGATGTTGTCTTGTTCAAGTTCGGCTATTGCTGCCAACACTTCTTCCTCGTTTTTTCCCAGCATGAGTGCCATTTCGGCTGGGGAAGTCCTCGAATCATCGCGCAGAATTTCGAGAATTTCATCTTTTAACATTGTCATACATTAGCCCTCCTTGAATTTTTTTAATTTGATTTGTTGCGTTTTAGTCCGTTTCCACGGTTTCAACTACAACTGTATCAACAGTGTTCCCTTTATTATCGACATATACCCTCAGTATGTCAATAAAAGTTTTGCCATCGTTTATGCGTATAACTGATTTTACATACGTCCCGTATTCCATATGCGGTCTGTATATTTCGCAAAACGTCTGCACATTGTTTGAAATATAGTCATAGCCAACGCGGATTATTATTGGATAATCCAGATTGTTTTTTATTATAAGGTCATTTTCTTTGTTTGTTATACACGATGTTCCCGCCGGTATGTTATCTTCATCAACTGAATACATGGTGCGTGATACTATTTCAAGATCAGACATTACAGCAGCAAGATAAATCTGAGTCGGATAGATCTGTGTCAGCACCTTCTCATAGTCGCTGTCGCTGCCTCCGTCGGGCATCTGGTTCATTATGTAGTCTGCTGTGCCTAAAAAGTCTATTGCTCCCAGCTCATCGCCGGGAAGAAGTATTCTATGCTTTCCGCTTCCTATTGCCTGATTCAGCGCAGTCGCAAAATCCGATGAAACAGATTTTGGAGTGTATTCGCTGATTATAGGGTTTAGAACAAGTCCGTGAAGCACGTCGTCTGAAATTTTTGCATAGGTAACTTCGGTTACAGCTTCAGCCTGAGTATTTCCGTGTATCACAGCCTGCTTTATATTTTCAGCTGTCTTTTTTATGTTCAGTTCTCTTCCGTTTTGCTGGGATTCAATCGTCAGCATTGCATCGCCTTCGGCTTCGGGGTTAAATAATGATATGGAAGCGTCTTTTGATGCAATGAAGTAGTCGGCTGAAGCATCTTCTAGAAGCTCAGTCAGAGCTTTTTCATCAAATGTGATTTTAGCGTTAAGGCTTAAGCCGGACACTTTTGCGTTTAGCAAATCTTTATAGTCTTGGATTTTATCTCCCGTGCGTCCTATTTTATATGCAGCCTGCAGAGAGCTTTCAAAGTCAAGCGCGGCAAAAGAAGCCACGTTTATCGTGGTTGAAATCCCGCTGTATGATATTTCTATGTTTTTGGAGCTTAGTTCGTTTTTGAGCTGTATGCTAAGCATTTGCACGGCGGATTCAATGTCATATCCACTCACATCGTGCCCGGCGATTTCGATGCCCTGTGCAATGGCGTCTTTTTCATTAAAATCTTTAAGCCACATCTTTTGCCAAAAGAAAAAAGATGCGGCTATAATAATAATGCCAAGTAATATGAAAAGTTTTGAAACTCCGCGGTTAAGCAATTAAATACCCTCAAATCGAATTCTCTGATTTATTAGGTATTATACTATCTTTTCCTATTTTTTGAAAATGGTATTTCTGTTTTTATCCAAAACGAAATATAAAGGCATGCCGAGAACATAGCAGGCGCCTATCTGTCCGACACCTACCCAAAGCATTATAGTAAATAGCGGTATATCATATACAAAGCTTAGTATTGCGCCAACTACAACCGCATTTACTATTACGGGAGGAAGAGGCACCAGCCATTTCTTTTTTCTTAAAAGATAGGAAAGAAACGCTGCAAGGAGCGTTGCGAGCGGTCCGAAGATAATATCCAGCAGTCCTGCTCCGAATCCCATGGAAACACCGACTATATTTGCTATAAGGCATCCTACAAAAAGCCCGGGGATTGCTGCTGTAGTAAAAGCCGGAAGTATGGTTAAAGCTTCAGATATTCTGATTTGAACAGGTCCGTATGATATTGTTCCTGCTCCCGGTATCAATATAGCAAGAAGCGTAAGCGCGGTATAAAGCGCAGCAATCAATGCCGCATAGGTCATAAACCTTGGTGTAAAGTATTTTTTCATAATAATTCCTTAAATTTTTCAATTATTCTATCTGCTCTCGGAGGGCATCCGGCAACATAGTCCGAGCACCCTGAGCAGCAGTTTCCTATTCCCAGCCCTTCAACGTTCCTGCCTTCAAATCCCTGACCGATTTTGATTTTATCGTCAAGCTCTGCCAACTCCCTGCTGCTTAGTTTGTGAAGAGCAAAGATTAATGAGCTATAGCATGCCGAACACGCCTTATCTTCATCAATATATCTCTTAAGCCTTCTTATGTCATCGTTTGGCTTGAGCGATGATGTTGTTTTGGGAGTGTTAAGCTCAATAACTGTGTCGCTTTTAAGCTTGGTTGTTCCGGCGCCATATCTTTCGGCAATTCCGATATAAGGGACATCATCAGTTTTGATTCCCATAAGGGAGCACACGTAGCTGTCTATAAGAACGCTGTCAAATCCGGCAAGAAGCCTTTCCATCTGTACAGGGTTTCCGCCTTCTTCAAACGAAAGGTCGCCGCAGATACCGTCAACTATTGTTAGATCCGGCTTTAATGCAACGCTTAGCTTACCGATAGGGTTGTGCAGACCTTGGGCGTGGAAAGCACGCTTTTCACTGTCCGGTATGCATCCTTTCATGTTTTTAAGAGCGCATGTCATCCTTGCCTGTCCGTGACCTTTAAGTACAGGGAGATTTATTAAAAATCCGCTGTTTAATGCGCTTTTGCAGACTTTGATTCCGTTAACCGTTTGAGTGGAATCGCCTTTTAAGTCCAACAGCTTAACATTATACTTTTTGCTTAACGTTTCCGTACCGCACACCTTAAAGGCGCGCTTGGTGGAATCGCCAATCCAGGAGCCTTCCATAATTGTTATGTTATTTATGCTGTTGTCTTTGAGGTACCGGATTATGCCTTCCATTACTTCAGGATGAGTTGTAGCTCCTCTTGATGCTGGGCTTGCAATGACATAGTTTGGCTTTAGCGCTACATCGCAGTCTGTGCCAATCCGCGAGGAAAGGTTTAGATGCTCGCAAAGCGAGTATGCCATATCCGCTATATCGGTTCCGTATTTTACTAATATTTTATCTTCATACATAGCTTTAATTCTCCAAAGTTATTATATCATAACAGAATAATGTTTTTTGACAAGGTAAATTATAGAAAATTGAGCTTCTGTTTGTTTCTAAAAATATGTTGACAAACGAATGACATGATGATAAAATTTTCTCAAAGTTAGCCAAAGCTAACACATGGAGGTGCGTTATGGCATTGTCACAGGCAAAATTAAACATCACATACGTTGTAAATCAAATCATGGCAAATTCTGAGGACATGAGAAGGTTTCTTTTTACTTTGGGCTGCTATCCCGGAGAAAAAGTGACTGTTATTTCTAAGCTCGCATCAAATTATATAATCAATATAAAAGACGCAAGATACAGCATTGACAAGGAACTGGCTGATGCTATTTTAGTGTAATACTTTTTTGGATTTAATTTCTCTTCGGAGAAAAATTTTTTATATGAAAGTTAGCGAACGCTAACATCGGAGGAAATAATGAAAATAGCTTTGACTGGTAATCCCAACTGCGGAAAGACCACTCTTTTTAACGCTGTAACGGGAAAGATTGAACATGTGGGCAACTGGGCTGGTGTAACTGTAGAAAAAAAAGAAGGAACTGTTAAGCAGAATCTTAATTTCAGCGGCGAAAAAATTACGGTTGTGGATTTGCCTGGTGCGTATTCCATGTCTCCTTATACTTCCGAAGAGAGTATTACAAAAGACTTTGTTATCAATGAAAAACCGGATGTGATAGTTAATATCGTAGACGCTTCAAATCTTGCAAGAAGCCTGTTTTTTACTACGCAGCTTTTAGAGCTTAAGATTCCGGTTGTAATCGCACTTAACAAATCGGATATTGCAAGAAAGAAAGATATAGTTATTAATACTGAAATTTTATCTGAAAAGCTAAACTGTCCGGTTGTTGAAACTATCGCAACCAAAAGTTCTGAAAACGGACTGATGGCGCTGATTGACAATGTGGCAAGGATTTATAATGATAAAAAGGAACAAAAGGCTCCTGTTATCCGCGGACAGAAAAGCATTCTTTCAAAAGACGACATGCACAAAGCTGATGAGAAGAGATATTCATTTATAAATTCAATAGTAGATGAGGTGCAAAGAAAAAAGATAAGCCCGGAAAAGCAGACTAAGCAGGATGCAGCAGACAGGTTTATCGCCAATAAATGGCTTGGAATTCCTATATTCGCGGGGATAATATTTCTTGTGTTTTCTGTTTCACAGTCATGGCTCGGGCCGTGGCTTGCAGATATCTTGGTCGGTTGGATTGATTTGTTTTACTCATTCGTCGAAGGACTTCTGGGCGACAGCGTAAATCCTGTTTTAAGTTCACTGCTGCTTGACGGCATAATAGGCGGAGTCGGTGCTGTTGTGGGATTTTTGCCTCTTATCATGGTTTTATTTTTCTGCCTTGCGATTCTTGAAGACTGCGGATACATGGCGCGCGTAGCAGTTGTAATGGACAGATACTTTAAAAAAATAGGACTGTCCGGAAGATCCATAATCCCTATGATAGTGGGAACAGGTTGTGCGATTCCCGGCATTATGGCAACAAGGACCATAAAAAGCGAACGCCAGCGAAGAACGACAGCTATGCTTACTCCGTTTATGCCGTGCGGCGCAAAGCTTCCAATAATCGCTTTGTTTTCGGGTGTGTTTTTTTCCGGAAGCGCATGGATTGGCACTTCAATGTACTTTCTTGCTATAATAGTAATTGTTATAAGCGGGCTTGTAATAAGAAAAATAACCGGAGACAATTCCAAGTCATACTTTATTATGGAACTTCCCGAGTATAGGCTGCCAAGTATAAAAAGGGCAACTATATCAATGTTTTCTAGGGCAAAAGCTTTTATTGTTAAGGCCGGAACGATTATTTTGATTTGCAATGCGGCAGTACAGCTGCTGCAGACATTTAACTGGCAGTTTCAGGTTGTGGCAGAATCCGCTCCGCAAACAAGCATACTGGCCACTTTAGCATCTCCTCTTGCAGTGGTGTTTGTTCCGCTTGGGTTTGGTCTTTGGCAGTTCGCGGCAGCGGCGATAACGGGATTTATCGCAAAAGAAAATGTTGTTGGAACATTAGCTGTTACATTTGCCGTAACAAACTTTATTGATGTTGATGAGCTTGCGCTTGTCGGCGGAAGCGCTGAAGTCGGTGCTGTGTTTGGAATAGGCGCTGTTGCTGCCCTTTCTTATCTTGTGTTTAACCTGTTCACTCCGCCTTGTTTTGCGGCGATAGGAGCGATGAACTCGGAGCTTGAATCAAAGAAATGGTTTTGGGGCGCAATAGGCTTCCAGCTTGGAATGGGATATATGCTTTCATTTGTTATATATCAGGTCGGAACGCTTATAACTCAAGGCACGCTCGGGCAGGGATTTGCAGGCGGACTTATAGCAGTTGTTCTGATAGCTGGGGCAATAATATCATTTATGGTAAAAGGACAGAAAAAACTCAAAGCGGTTTTTGCATAAAAAGAAGGTGATAAAATGACATTTGCGGATATACTGGTAATTGCAGTGGTTGTAGTAGTTATTACTTTTGCAGCACTTATAATAAGCAGGGAAAAGAAAAAGGGTGCTAAGTGCGCTTCGTGTGTGGGCTGTGCCTACAGTGCGGACTGCTCGAAAAAGGACGATTAACAGATAACTTCCTGATATAAACTTAATGATATTAAACCGATTACAGGCTGGTTTTTCCGCCTTTAGTCGGTTTTTATCTGTATTTAAGCTAAATATGTGAATAAAAATTAAAATTTCATTACTTTAAGCTATAAAATTCAAAACAAATTTTACATTAAAGGCATTATGGATATAATAGTATGCATGGCTGATTTGTTTTCGCAAAACTTAAGCAAAAAAGCGCCTCTGGCAGATAGAATGCGCCCTGAAAAACTGGACGATTTTTTAGGGCAGGAGCATATAATCGGCAAAGGGAAACTTTTGCGCAGAGCTATTGAGGCGGACATGCTTACAAGCTCTATTTTCTACGGACCTCCCGGGTGCGGAAAAACAACGCTTGCCCATATAATAGCCCAGACAACGGATTCCGCATTTGAAAAGCTAAATGCCGTAACAAGCGGTGTGGCGGATGTGCGCGAAGTTATTAAAAAAGCGGAAGACAGACTGAAGATGTATGGCAAGAGCACATATCTTCTTTTGGATGAATGCCACAGGTGGTCAAAATCACAGTCGGACTCGATACTTCCAGCCATTGAAAAAGGCATTATACGCTTTATAGGCTCTACAACCGAAAATCCTATGATAGCAATGACGCCTGCGATAGTGTCAAGATGCAGGCTGTTTCAGTTTTATAAGCTTTCTAATGAGGATATTAAAAAGGCTGTCACAAAAGCTGCTTCCGACAAAGAAAACGGATTGGGCAATTTAAACCTAAAAATCGATGATGACGCTCTTTCGCATTGGGCGGATGTTGCAAACGGCGATGTGCGCTCGGCGCTTAACGCACTGGAGCTTGCAGCGCTTACGACAAAGCCTGATAAAAACGGTAAAGTCAATATAGATATTGATGTCGCTGAAGATTCGATTCAAAAACGCGTGCTCAAATGCGATGAAAGCTATTTCTACGATATGCTGTCTGCTTTCTGTAAATCGCTTCGCGGGAGTGATTCCACGGCTGCGCTTGCGTGGTTTGCACGGCTTATACATGCAGGAGTTGATCCGCGGATAATAATCCGAAGGATAATTGCACATGCATCAGAGGATGTGGGGCTTGCAAGCCCCCAGGCTATGCTGCAGGCTGTGGCGGCTGGCCATGCGCTGGAGATGGTTGGCCTTCCGGAGGCAAGGCTTTCGATAACGCAGGCTATAATATTCATCTGCGAAGCGCCGAAATCAAACTCTGTGGTATCTGCGATGGGGCAGGCTTTTGAAGGAGCGGAAAACGACACGCACGATCCTGTGCCTGTTCATCTTCGCGACACGCATTACAAGGGACATGACAGGCTTGGAAGCGGAGAGGGATATAAATATCCGCATGATTATGACGGACATTATGTAAACCAGGACTATGCTCCGCTTGCCGTTCAGGGGAAAAACTACTATACGCCAAGCGATCAGGGCTTTGAAAAAAGGATTAAAGAGCTTCAAGAGGAGCGATCAAATAAAGATAAAAACGGACGGAGGATATAAATTGATAATCAATAAAAGCGATGCGCTTGCGGCGCTTGAGATGGCGCTTTCAACCGGCGGAGATTTCGCCGAAGTGTTTGCAGAAGACAGCAGAATGACATCTCTGCACATGATAGCAAATAAGATGGAAAATGCACTTTCAGGGCGCGACTACGGTGCAGGAATAAGGATATTTAAGGGCACAAACAGCGTGTATGTATATACTAACGACACATCACGTGAAGGGCTTGTTGATGCCGCGCGAAAAGCGGCTGCCGCAATGGGAGATGCAAAAGCTCTCGGTATTGACATTGTGCTTAAAAACAAAACGTATAAGAATATAAATCCTGTGGTAATAAAGCCCGCCGATGTGGACATAAAGCTAAAAGCACAGAAGGTGCGCGAGGCACATGACGCCGCAAAGAGCTATAGCGACCTTATATCGCAGGTTTCGGTTTCATACATCCAGAAACGCCAGAGAATACAGATTGCAAACTCCGAAGGGCTTTTTGCCGATGACTACAGAACAAGGATAAGGCTTTACACAACAGCAGTAGCTTCAGACGGCACTGAAAACCAGACTGGCACAACAGGCCCCGGAAAGCAGATGGGCTTTGAGATATTTGACGAGATTGATCCCGAATGCTATGGCACAGATGCAGCAAGATGCGCTGTGACTATGCTGAAGGCGGATTTGTGTCCTGCAGGCAAGATGCCTGTTGCGATTGAAAACGGATTTGGCGGAGTTATATTCCACGAGGCATGCGGACACTCTCTTGAGGCGACTTCGGTTGCAAAAGGGCAGTCGGTTTTCTGCGACATGCTTGGGCAGAAAGTCGCATCCGATGTTGTAACTGCCATTGATGATGCTACTATCCCCAATGGATGGGGTTCGTTTAACATCGACGATGAAGGCGAAGATTCAAGAAAAAATGTGCTGATAGAAAACGGTGTGCTTAAAAGCTATCTTGTGGACAAGCTTAACGGAAGACGCATGGGAATGCCGTCAACAGGGTCCGGAAGAAGGCAGTCATATGCATATGCGCCGACATCCAGAATGAGCAACACATATATAGCAGCCGGCGAAAGTTCTGACAGCGAGATTATTTCATCTATCTCAGAAGGTCTTTACTGCGCGCAGATGGGCGGCGGTTCGGTAAATCCCATAACAGGCGAGTTTAACTTCATGGTGCAGGAGGGATATCTTATTAAAAACGGTAAGATAGACAAACCTGTGCGAGGAGCGACTCTTATAGGAAAAGGCTCGGAAGTTATTAAAAACATTGATATGGTTGGGAAAGACATGAAAACAGGGCAGGGAATGTGTGGATCTGTATCAGGGTCTCTTCCTGCGGATGTGGGCCAGCCGCTTATTAGAGTAAGCGAGATTACAGTAGGCGGAAGGCAGGAGAATTGATATGAACTTAAATTTATTTATGGATAAGCTTTTTGAAGCGGCTAAAAAATCTGATTTTGAAGATTTTGAGATATATTATTCGGGCGGCAGGTCTTTCATGGTACGCGTGTATGAAGGCAAAGTTGATGAATACAGCGTAAATAAGACATACGGAATATCATTTCGTGCACTGCTTAACGGCAAGATGGGCTATTCATACACAGAGGCTTTTGATGATGAGTCGATAGATTATCTTATAAACAAAGCTACGCAAAATGCTCAAATAATCGAAAACGAAGACAAGCAGTTTATATTTGCCGGCAGCGAAAAATACAGCGAAGTTGTTGCGTATAACGAAGCCCTTGACGATGTTCCTGCAAAAGAAAAAATAAAAATCGCGCTGGAGCTTGAAGAGCTTGCAAAAAACGGACACCCGTCAATTTCAAGTGTAGCAACAACCATTTTACAGTCTGGAAGCGGAAAGATAAAAATCAAAAACTCAAAAGGTTTGGATTTGAGCTTTGAAGACAACATGTTGTTTTGTTATGTTGTTCCAATCGCAAAAAGCGGAGAAAAGATGGTGGACGGCGCAGAGTTCCAGCTGGTTACCGACATGTCAGAGCTTGACATAAAGTCTGTAGCTAAAGCTGCTGTCGATAAAGCGACAGCAATGCTTGATGCCAAGTCCGTTCAGTCCGGAAACTATAAAATAATTTTTGAAAATGAATGCGCAGGGGATTTGATTTCCACTTTCTCGGGAATATTTTCTGCTGAAAACACGCAGAAAGAGCTGTCTCTTTTGAAAGGAAAAGTGGGAGAGAAGATTGCTTCTGATATAGTAACTTTGATTGACGATCCGCTGCTTGAAGGCGGATATGCATCCTGCCCGTTTGACAGCGAGGGGGTTGCGGCATATACCAAAAATGTTGTTGAAAACGGTGTGCTTAAAACATTGTTCCACAACCTTAAGACGGCTGAAAAAGAAGGCGTTAAGTCCACGGGAAATGCGTCAAAAGGATCATATAAATCAAGCATAGGTGTTTCGGGTTCTAATTTCTACATGAAGCCGGGTGAAGAAAACCTAAACGAACTTATGGAATCTGTAAAAGACGGATTGTTAATTACCGAACTTGCGGGACTTCATTCAGGTGCAAACGCTGTGTCCGGAGATTTCTCTTTGTCTGCCAAGGGTTTTTTGATTGAAAACGGCAAAAAGACACATGCCGTTGAGCAGATTACGATTGCCGGCAATTTCTACACACTGCTTGAGGATATTGAAAAAGTGGGAAGCGACCTGCGTTTCGGTCTGCCCGGTTCAGAATGTATCGGAAGCCCGAGCTTTGTTGTTAAATCTCTTTCGGTGGCAGGATAGATGAGAAAATACGCTGTTTTATGTCAGCCTCAGGTGTTTAAGATATATAAGGATGACGCACAAAAAATTCTAAGCTATGAAGCGGAGGCTGTGCTTTCTTCCTGGGAAGCCAATGTGTCCGATATATGCTTTGAGCAGACAGCGGGCATATGGTATCTCACATTTCAAACGGAAAGCGAACCTTCTAAGGCGAATTTAAAAAGTCTTTCGCATCTTTCTGTGTTTTATGCGGTGTTTGAAGTTAAAGGGGATATGCTTCTTCCCGTGGAAGCTTTGCAGGATTATTTATTTAAAGAAAATATGCCGGCTCTTTTAAATTACCAAGGAAAGACCAATGCTTTGTTTACGCGGCTTATGATAAACCTTGCATTATGCGCATGTGATACAAATTCTGAAAAGATGAGCCTTCTTGACCCTGTTGCAGGCAAAGGAACGACTCTTTATGACGCAATGATGCTTAATATGAATGCATACGGCATTGAAATTTCTCAAAAGCTGTTTGAAGAAAGCTGTCATTACGCCGCAAAATTTATGCAAAAAGAAAAATTTAAGCACACAACAAAAAAAGACAAGGTGCTGGATATAAAATCAGTAAAAATATCGGATGCATACACTTTGGAGTTTGCGCCTGATAAAAAGGCTTTTGCTGCAAAAGATACCGGAACATTTAAAATGTTTTCCGCGGATTCCAGAATTGCAGACAGACTTTTAAAGAAAAATTCAATGGATATTATTGTCGGAGATCTGCCTTACGGTATACAGCATGCGACAAAAAAAGGAGCAAAGGGCAGCCTCAAAAGAAGCGCGGAGGAGCTTTTCCGCGAAGCTATGCCTAAGTGGCATGCTGTGCTTAAAAGCGGCGGTTCGCTTGTGATGTCATTTAACGAACACACGACACATAAAAAGAACCTCGAAAACGCACTTGCAGAATGCGGAATGGAAGTTTTGCATGAAGATAAATACAGCGACTATCACCACAGAGTGGATTCATCAATCATAAGAAACATTATTGTAGCGATTAAGCCGAAATAGCATGAAGTAAAAAGCTCCGATAACATCGGAGCTCAGACTGTCGAAAAACCCACAACCGTCAATTTACCAAGGTAAATATGACTTACGGCAAGTAACTTCATTGCAAATACGCTCATTTACAATCAGTAAACCACGCACATTTGCAATTCGTTAATTGTCGTCTTGCAAGATTTTTCAAAAGTCTGCGAGTGTTCCGACTTTATCGACACCCTCAAAGCTCCGATAACATCGGAGCTTTTTTTGCGTAAGGATACATATATAAAAATAGCAATATTGCGTTATTTAGAAATATGTGGTAACATACCTATATCAATTAGATATAGGGTAAAGAGAATGAAAAACACTACTTCATATACATTGCTTTGCATTTTATCCACCCAGCCGATGAACGGCTATATGATGAAAAGATGGGTGGATCGGATTTTGTGTCATTTTTGGAAAATCAGCTATGGACAGCTTTATCCCACACTACAAAAACTTCAAAATAAAGGCCTTGTCCGAGTAGAAGAGCGCACAAGTCCGACAGCGCCTCCAAGCAAATATTATCATATTACCGAAAAAGGATTGAAAGTACTAAAGAATTGGCTTAAAGAAGATACATTGGATTTCAACTATCGTGACGAATCGCTTATGAAGTTTTATTTCAGTGCTCTTTTGCCTATTGATGATGTTATAGAAAAGGCTGAGAGAGCGCTTGAATTTCAGCAGCAGGTTTTAGATGACTATAACCGAGACAAAGAGAGAATGGAGACGGAAAGACCCAAACCTACAAGGCGGGAACTGATGATATATATAACCACAAAGAAAGGCATATATCTGAATGAGGCGAGGCTAAAATGGGCGCAAGAGTGCATAGAAATACTAAAAGACTACAAGGAAAAATACGGGGAGGATATAAACAATGATGAAAAGTAGAATTACAGCAATAACTTTGATACTTATAGCTATAGTAATGACGATATCCGGCTGCGCCGGTGCAAAAACAGAAATTTCGCAAACAGCTTCCCCGACTCCTGCCGTCACTCAGACCCCCGAAACTGATGTGCCGGAAGAGACTATAGAAGAAGTGTTCACCGGCATATTGGAAGAGCGGCTTAGCGCTCTTGAAGAGAAAGATTATGACGCTTACATGAGCAGGATAGGGCGTAACAATCAGTTTTATTTTAACGAACAGGAACGATGGTTTATGAATATGACCGATGAGAGAATATCCAGAATTCAGTATGAGCTCTTGTCAGTCGATTTGGAAGATGAAGATACTGCAATAGTTAATATTCGGCAGAAACATTTCATGGGGAAGCTGTTTAATTTCTCTTATGCATTGAAATTTATAAAAGAAGACGGAAAATGGATGGACTATGGCTTTAATTTTCTGGAAAGCAAAAATGACCGTTTTACCGTAAAATATATGGAAGATGAAACCCGCCTTGATGAGTTTACCGGCATGCTGAATGATGCTTTTGACCATCTTGAACAGGTGTATGAGCTTAAGCCTTTGGACGACTATGAAATGAAGCTTTTTACAAGCCAGGAGATGCTTCGGCAACGAAGCGTTCCTGCCAACCTCTGGCTGTTTACAGGCTGGTCTGAGCCGGATGAATCAATGAAGCTTTATACCGGTCATAATATAGGATACGAACCGTATGCCGGAGTGGTACAGCATGAACTGGTTCACCATATTACAATAAGAATGTGCAATAACAATCTGCCAATGTGGATATTGGAAGGCATAGCAATGTATGACGGAAGCGCGTATTACGGAGTAAAAGGATCTTCGATGCTTGCAAGGATTGAAAAAGAAAGCGTGTCATTTACTATTGAGAATTTGGAAAATAATGATTTAAACACTGATTTGACAGAACAGGAAATAGTAAATTTTTATAATACAAGCTACATGTATGTAAGATATATTGATGAGGTTTATGGAAGAGACAAGCTGATGGAGCTGTTTAGCGAAGCCGGAAAGAAACCTTTTCATGACAGCACACTGAACCTTGAATTTGAAACTAACAACCAGAAAACAGCGGATGATGTGCTGATGACTGTGCTCGGATTAACAAAAACGGACCTCAGCAGAGAATATTTAAACTGGCTTGATGAGTTTGATTTTGACTCAATGTGGGAGCAAGAAACTGATGTTGAAGAAGTTGAACCTGAATCAAATTTAAAAGCCATGATACTTTTAGGCAATGAATTCGGAAACTCATATTTTGATATGAAAGATGAGCTGGAAGCTCTTGGCTTTGAAGTGGTCACGGTCGGTGCCGGAAGCCTGAAGGTTTTGGATTCCTGTCCAAACCATACAAACAAACCTGTTGTTCCTGATATGAATATTTCTGATATAGATGAAAGCAATATTACTGAGTATTGTGCGTTATATATTCCTGCCGGAAAGCATCACAGAACACTGCCTTTTACAAATGGTGTGGATGATTTTCTGAACTTATGTTATGAAAATTCAATATGCATTTCCTCAATGTGTGCAGGAAGCCTGGTTCTCGCTTCTGTTGACGGCTTGATAGAAGGCTATGCTTTAGCATCAAACTCTTCCTCTAAATCAGGGATAACAAACGCAGGAGCAAATGCGAAAAGTACGGAAATTGTGGTTGACGGACTTTTTGTGACGTCTTCGGCTTCATATAAAAGCAGCGGTACGGCTGCAGTAAGAAGACTGGCTGAAAAAATATACGAAACAGTTGTTGTAGAGCAGAGCTAAGGAAGTGTTTTAACTTATTTAAACTGTAAAAAGCCTCTGTTATTTTCAAACAGAGGCTTTTAATTATCCCATTATACTTACATTTTATCCGGCGATTCTACGCCAATAAGATCCAAACCTGTTTTTATTACCTGCTTTGTGGCTGCTGCGAGGATGAGTCTTGCGCGGTTTTTCTCCTCGGAGTCAGTACCTATTATTCTATGATCAAAATAGTATTTGTTAAACTTCTGTGCAATGTCTACAACATGTCTTGTAATCATAGAAGGCTCATATCTGCGGGCTGCGCTTTTTACTATGTCCTTAAACTCGCTTAATGCCGAGATAAGCGCTGCTGCGTCTTCGTTTGCAAGCGTTTCATAGTCTGCTTCGCCGGTAAGCTCAATTCCGCTTTTTCCGATTACGCTTGTCGCCCTTGCGTGTGTGTACTGCACATAAGGCGCTGTTTCGCCGTCAAAGTTTAATGCGTTGTCCCATGAGAACGTAATGTCTTTTATCCTGTTGTTTTTAAGAGCCGAGAATACAATAGAACCGACGCCGACCATGCGCGCGACTTCAGTTTTATTTTCAAGCTCGGGGCTTTTTTCCTCAATTATATCCGAGGCTTTATCAAGAGCGCCTGAGAGCACATCCTTTAAGAGAGCCACTCGTCCCTGCCTTGTGGACATTGACCCGTCTTCCATGGAGACCATGCCGTAGTTTACATGAACCAGGTCTTCGCTCCAGTCATATCCTGCAAGCTCCAATACTTTAAAGAACTGCCTGAAGTGCAAATCCTGCTGATAGGCAGTTACATAAAGGCATTTGTGAAAATCAAATGTTTTCTTTCTGTAAAGCGCAGCTGCCATGTCGCGGGTGGCATAAAGGCTTGCACCGTCTTTGCGTAAAATAATACATGGAGGCATGTCATAATCATCTAAGCGTACGACCTGAGCGCCTTGGTCTTCCACAAGAAGACCGCAGTCGGTGAGTTTGTCCACAACTGGCTGCATTTTATCCGTATAAAAGCTTTCGCCGGTATAATAATCAAACTTTACGCCAAGCAGGTCATAAGTCTGATTTACTTCTTTGAGTGTTATCTCCTGAAACCAGTTGAACAGAGCAAGTGCTTCAGGATCTTTGTCTTCTATTTTCTTAAACCATGTTCTTGCTTCGTCTGCAAGCTCGGGGTGCTTTTCTTCTTCGTCGTGATATTTTATATAAAGCTTTGTAAGCTCGGCAATTCCGTCTTTTTCGACAGTCTCTTTGTCTCCCCATTTTTCGTATGCAACAATCAATGTTCCAAACTGTGTGCCGTAGTCGCCAAGATGATTTATACCGACACAGTCATATCCGAGGAAGCCGTATATTTTTCGCAGAGAGTTTCCTATAACGGTTGTGGAAAGATGCCCCATATGAAGAGGCTTTGCAACATTTACCGAAGAATAGTCAAGACAGACGGTTTTGCCGCTTCCCTCGTCGGATGAGCCGTAGCTGTCGCCTTGTTTTAATATTTCTGTAAGAGTCTGCCTTGAAAAAGAGAGCTTGTCCACGAAAAAGTTTAGGTATCCGCCGACGCTTTCAATTTTTGAAAAACCGTCCAAATTATCCAGAGATTCTTTAAGTTCATCCGCAATCATATTGGGAGCTTTTCGGAGTGTGCGCGAAAGCTTAAAGCATGGAAGCGCAAAATCTCCCATTTCGCTTTTCTGCGGCACTTCTATCATTTCAAACACATCATCGAAGGCTAGTTCTTTAGCTTCTGATATTTTTTGTGCAATTATTTTCTTGTAATCCATTAAAACAACTCCCCAATTTAGTTTATTTATTCTAACACCTGAAGTGTATGCAGTCAATAAACTCAGGGCATATTAACTGCTGCTCTAATTACTTTTTAATGTTTTTCAAATAGCATTATAAGAGCGAATAATATATAATTTATCAATATTGGGTTATTGAAAGGAATTACTATGGAATACGGGTACGAAAAAGTCATGGAAGTGCAGCGCCGCTGCGGCATAAATTTTGAAGATGCGGACAAGGCGCTTAAAGCTGAAAAGGGAGATGTGAACAAAGCTTGTGTTTATGCCATGCGCAAAAAAAAGAAATCGGAAACAATGAACAGGCGCATAGGAAAAATCAGCAACATCTTTACATATAGAGTTATAATAAACAAAGAAGGCAAACCTAAAGTCGATGTATCAATGGGAGTGATATGCGCACTCACGTTTTTAGTGTGGCTTATTAGGGTGTCTGCTTTCCATGGAGCAAACGGCGTTCTTGCAATCTTTTATTTATGTGTGCTTGTTCTGACCATTATCACAGGCAACACTTTGATAATTGCTCCAAATCCCACAAACAAGGATATGAAAATGGAAGCGGTTGAAAAAAAGGATACATCCGAAGAAGAAGTGTATGAACAAAGCGCAGAACATGAAGTAGAGTCCGAAGATGACGGGTTTAATTCGATAGAGATAAAATAGATATCATATAGAGGTGTGAGATGGCAGATAAAATATTAATGGTTGAAGATGATGCAAAGATTGCAAGGTTTGTTGAACTTGAGTTAAAGCATGAAGGCTATGACGTTGAGATAGCACGCGATGGACGCGAAGGTCTTTCAATGGCTGAAAACTCAAACTATCAGGCAATCCTTCTTGACTTGATGCTGCCAAGGCTTTCGGGCATTGAAGTGTGCAGAAGGGTAAGGCAGTCTGATGAAACGACTCCTATAATAATGCTTACTGCAAAAGATGACATTTCCGACAAAGTCACAGGTCTTGATATAGGGGCTGATGATTACATCACAAAACCGTTTGCCATAGAAGAGCTTTTGGCGCGTATCCGCGTTGTGTTAAAGCGCAATGCGAGGATGACTCCGAAAGCTACCGGAAAAATAAAAATAGGGCATATTGAGATTGATGATGATGCTCATATAGTAAAAATCGGAGACAAGGAAGCGGATCTTACTGCAAGGGAATATGACCTTCTTTTATATCTTGTGGAAAACAAGAACCGCGCCGTATCGCGCGAAAAAATATTAAACGATGTATGGGGATTTGACTATCTTGGCGAAACAAATGTTGTCGATGTGTATATATCATATCTCCGCGCAAAGATTGACCAACCTTTTGGCACAAAAATCATAAAAACCGTAAGAAGTGTTGGTTATATCATAAAGGACGAGGAAAATGAGTAAAAGAAGCGGCTCATCCATCCGAAAAAAAATTGTTTTCGGATATATGAGAATATACTGCTTTATATCTTTTATGCTTTTTTTAATATTCATGATTGCTGTATACCTGGTATCGTTTTATGTAATCCGTGAATATGTTAAAACTGATATTGAAAAAGTATTTGAAGATATAATATATGAGGACAGCCTGCAGGAGATGTATGAAGCTTCAGGAAGGCTTATGCCTGAATATATTATAAGATACGATTTTATAAAAGAATCCAGAAAGATAAAAGAGGAAGACTATTATACTTCAGCCTCCTATGGCAACGTCAATCATCATGATGACGATGATAGTATCGACGTTGTGTTCTCGCTTGTTGAAACTCAAGCTACTAGTTCTGACGATTCATCGCCTCAGGTGACACCTAATCCCGTAAATGAAGAAAATATATCGGATGAAAACAAACCAACAGCAGGTTATATAACATCCACATATTTATACATAAGGCAGAGGCCGGACACAGATTCATCCATAATATATAAAGCATATTACGGCACAGAGGTTCTTATAACAGAGGATCTGGGTGACTGGTATAAGATATGGTATGATGATAAAGAGCTTTACTGCGCGTCCAGGTTTATATCGCTTGGGAATGCGCCTTCGCCAACACCTCCGCCCGGAGATTCCTATTGGGATGCTGAAACAGCCCATCTTTTTTCAAACAGGGGAGTAAATCACAGCTCAGAAGCAAGCTATGACCGCCATCAGGAATATAGTCCTTTTATAAGCTTGGAAGAGCCGTATTTATTATATTCTTCAAGCTATCAGTACAAGTATATAGAAATGGATGGCGAAGATTATGTTATTGAAGAAAGATATATTTATAAAGCGGTAACGGACATTAGAAAAATAATCCCCTATGACGTGATATGGGCAGCTGTTGCTTTTTCGCTGTCATTTATTCTGGTACTGTTTTTTATCGGACTGATTATTATCTGGGGATACGGAGCATCCAAGACGAAAAAATACCTGAAACCCATTGATGATATAACAAATCTTGCGGGGCAGATTCAGCCAAACAGCCTATACAGGCTGAATGTTAACACTGCAAAGTATGAGCTTAAAGAGCTTGTTATAACCATAAATAATATGCTGGACAGGCTGAGCGCGGCGCATATAAAAAGAAAGAAGTTTGTATCCGATGTGTCTCATGAGCTAAGAACCCCGATTTCGGTTGTCGCGGGATATGCCAACATGCTAAAACGCTGGGCAAAAGATGATGAAGCGGTGTTTGACGAGAGTGTTGACGCCATAATCGAAGAAGCTTCTAACATGAAGTATCTCGTTGAAAACCTATTGTTCCTTGCGCGAAGCGACAACGACCAGAATGTGTATGAAATGGAGCCGTTTGATATTTCGGCCATGATAGATTCTATCTATAAAGATGCTAAAATGGTTGATGGCGGAGCGCATGATATGCGCAGCGAAATAGAAGACGGAGTAATAGTAAACGGCGACAGAAACAGGCTTAAGCAGACTATTAGAGAGTTTCTTTTAAATGCCGTTAAGTATACTCCTGACTCAGGCAAAATAAAAATATCGTTGAAAAAAGAAGAAACAAAAGCCATAATAAATATAACCGATACCGGTATAGGTATATCTAAAAAAGACATGGGGCATATATTCACGAGGTTTTACCGAGGCGATGAATCCCGAAACCGCAATGCAGGCGGTTATGGGCTCGGGCTTTCTATATGCAGGGAGATAATAAGCGCCCATGACGGAAAAATCATGTTTAAGAGCAAGGAGAATTTCGGAACATCAGTAACGGTGGAGCTGAAGCTGGGTTAACTTTATCCTTGCATGGAGGGATAATGGCTGATCTTATAAAATGCTTTGCAAGCGACAACTGCTCCGGCGTACACC
Source organism: Christensenellaceae bacterium (assembly GCA_963677605.2). Taxonomy (GTDB): domain Bacteria; phylum Bacillota; class Clostridia; order Christensenellales; family UMGS416; genus JAGLOK01. Next base: position 678,445 of record CAXXDX010000007.1, read on the forward strand.
CCAAAGTAATGAACGCACTGGAGCGCGCAAACTCAGGATATGAAATATCTTACGGTGATGATAATTACACTGAATCCGCATTAAATATATTCAAAGAGACATTCGGAGAAAATTCCCACACATATTTTGTTTATAACGGAACGGGCGCCAACACACTGGCGCTCGGAAGCATGCTGCGTCCTTATCAGGCGGTCATTGCACCATATACATCCCACATAAGCGTTGACGAGACAGGCGCGCCGGAGCGATATTCCGGCTGCAAGCTAATAGCTGTGGACTGTGAAAACGGTAAGCTGACACCGGAACATATAAAGCCATATCTTGCAACGCAAGGCGTTATGCACCACAGCCAGATAAAGATTGCATCCATCACAAATCCAACTGAAACCGGCGCGCTGTATACAATGGATGAAATACGCAGACTTTCCGATTTTGTTCATGAACATGGCTTGGTTTTGCATATGGACGGTGCGCGCATAGCAAATGCAGCGGCTAAGCTTGGATGCACGTTTAAAGAAATGACTTCAGACTGCGGTGTGGATGTGCTCTCTTTCGGAGGAACAAAAAACGGCATGATGTTTGGCGAGGCCGTTGTCTTTATGAATGGAGATATCGGCCAGGATTTTATGTATATCCGTAAAAACGGAACACAGCTTCATTCTAAGATGAGATATATATCCTGCCAGTTTGAAGAGTATCTGAAAGAAGGACTGTGGCTTGAAAACGCGAAAGCGGCAAATGATATGGCTCAGTATCTATACGATAGCTTTTTGGAAACGGAAGGAGCAGAGCCTGCAGCCAAAACGGAATGCAACTCTGTTTTTATGAAGCTCAGCGAGGAGCTCTTTGGCAAGCTGTCACAGAAGTATTACTTTTATCAGATGGATATGGACGGAGGATATAAAGCCTACAGATTCATGTGCTCATATTCAACGAAGAAAGAAGATGTTGACGAACTCATCGCGCTTGCAAGAAGCTAGATTACATGCGTCTTGAACCGGTATGCTTTGAAACTTCCTGAGGCTTGTTTTGGCGCAGAAAACGTGTTATAAAGCTCTCATACACATATGTTATGAATATTGAAAAGGCGATTGCGATTAAAAAACATGCAATTGTATACTGCCACTGCCAACGAAGGTCGCCTGCCATATTAGGTGTTTCATACTCAGAGTAGGGGAAGTTCCACAGCTTTAATTTTACTGCTATGTACTGATGCCATATGTAGAAGTTGAAAGCTATGGTAGAAAGAAAGCGCGCAACTTTGTTTGCAAAGATAAACCGATACCATTTCATGGAGTACGCTGTGCTTAATACAAAAAACAGAAAAACAAGAGCCAGCCATGTTCTGTTTATTCCCTGCCACTGCTGGAGCGCAGCGTGGTTTGAAACAAGAGACAAAGCCTTCATAGCGTAGAATATAAGACATAAACATGCTATTGATATCGCAGTAAAAAATGGTGAAAACATCTGATATTTCACTTTTTTATTAAACAGAACAAATATATATGCTCCGAATATCCCTATAGCAAACACATCCATAAATGCAGGCAGCTGGTTTATAAACATTGCCGGCTCCTGAGATCCGTTAACAAAGAAAACCCTGAATGCTATGCCGATAGCGCACATTATAAGAAATGTCAGCGAAGAGTACTTTTTAAATGCCATAGCCAATAAAGGGAAAATCAGATAAAACTGAACCAGTATCGCAACAGTCCATAAAACAACGTTAAGCCTTGTAAAAAGATATGTATCGGCAAAGAATGTGTGCGTGAATGTCATATGAGTTATCAAATCTTTCAGCATATGACGCATGTTGGCGTATTCGCCTGAAAAAACAGCAAAGTACAGGCAGACAAGCACTGCAAGCACATAAGAAGGAAGTATCCTCTTTGCGCGTCTTGAATAAAACTCTTTTATGCCGTATGTCTTTTCCCCCAACACCATTTCCCTGGCGTGAGGCAAAAAGAGCTGAAAAGCAGAAAGCATAATAAACATATCTACCCACAGATATCCGGCTCTTGGCAGGGGCATGAGACTTAGCCTGAGGCTTCCTATACGAATATAAGGGGCAAGCCAAGACTGCTGCCAGATGTGAAACCATGCTATAAGAGCAATAGCAAGAACGCGTATGCCCGCGATAACATCAATTCTGGAAGTGGAAACATTGTCTTCTGTTATGTATTTTCTTATCTTTTCTATCATAATCTGCTCACGAATGATTATATTTTATAATAAACATTTTTGCAAAACAACAGCGTTTTGCAAGTCAAGTTATGTTATAATATGATAAATAAAAAATTACGGAGGACGTAGATGAAAAAATGCATACAATGCGGCAGAGAATCTATGGACAGTGCAAAATTTTGTGAATCCTGCGGAGCAAGATTTCCCGATGAGACAGGCATAAATGAAAGTGCTGCAATGAGTTCTGTTAATATATCAAATGATGCACCGCCGCTTCCTGACTATACACAAAACACTTCAAATACAAGCGGAAACGATTACAGCTATACAAACCAACCGCCGGCAAATAATGGGTTGGTATGGCTCATTATATCATCAATTATGACTCTTTTATGCTGCTGTATCGGAGTTGGATTATTACAGGTGCCGACAATAATTACATCTGCAATATCGGTAAGCAGACATAAAAACGGGGACTACGAGAGTGCGCAGAAGATGTCAAAGATATCTATGATTCTGTTCTTTTCGCTTCTTGGTTTAATGATATTAATTACTGTGCTTATGTTTGTTACGCAGAGCGCAAACGGATTTGACTATAGTTACTTTGAGGATTTTGCTGAAGGATATTATTAAAAAAAATCTTAAGCTGATTAAAATCATTGCGGTGATTGTTCCGCCTGTAATTGCTGTTTGTGTAATAATATACTTAAAATATTATTATGTGCCCGGGCATGGTGTCTCTTGCTTTACTTACAAGTATTTCGGATTGTATTGCATGGGGTGCGGAGGAACGAGACAGCTATATTATGCGATAAACGGAGAATTTATAAAGGCATTTATGATGAATCCCGCATGTGTTGTTTTATATCCGACTTACGGATATTTATACTATCTTATTATAAAGTGGGCGGTGAAAGACAAGAAAATTACCCATAACGAGGCTTTAATAATAGCTGCATCAGCGCTTTTGTTAAGCCTTTATGCGATAGTAAGAAACATACCGATAAAAGCACTTGATTTTCTGCGTCCTTAGCGAATGGGGGGATTAACATGCTTGCAATAGTAGCATTAATACCAATATTACTGGCTGTCATTCTTATGACGGCATTCAATATGAGCGCTAAAAAAGCTTTGCCTCTTGCATGGCTTGCGGCTGTTTTGGTCGGGCTTTTCGTTTGGCGGATAGGCGTCATGGACATGATGGCGTTTTCGTTTTTCGGAATGCTTAAGGCAATTGACCTTCTGCTTATCATTTTTGGCGCGATACTTATACTTAACACTTTAAAACAATCCGGAGCGATGGGCACAATAAGCCATGGCTTTTACGGAATATCATCCGACAGAAGAGTACAGGCTGTAATTATAGGCTGGATGTTCGGGGCGTTTATAGAAGGCGCTGCCGGCTTTGGCACTCCTGCTGCACTTGCTGCGCCTCTTCTGGTCGGCCTCGGCTTTCCGCCGCTGGCTGCCGCAATGTCAACATTGGTTTTTAACACTTCGCCTGTTGCGTTCGGTGCTGTCGGCACGCCGACTCTTGCATCCATAGCGCAGGTGGAGCCTTATCTTTCGGGCAGTGAGGCTGCCACGTTCGGACAAGAGCTTACGCGCTGGGTTGCGGGCCTTCACGGAATAGTCGGACTGTTTATACCGCTTATAGGACTTATAATGATAACGTTGTTTTTCGGCGAGAAGCGCTCTATAAAACCTGCGCTTAAAGCTGCGCCTTTTGCTCTTTTTGCGGGGCTGTGTTTTGTATTGCCGATGAACATCTTTGCTTGGTTTATGGGGCCTGAGCTTGCGTCCATGCTTGCGGGATTTTTAGGGCTTATAATAATCGTAGTCGCTGCGAGGAAGAAATTCCTCACGCCAAAAGATGACTGGGATTTCGGCGAGAAGTATAAAACACCGGAGCTAAAAACTGAGTTTAAGTCAAACATGTCCATGGCAAAGGCTTGGCTTCCGTATGTTCTGGTCGCGGGCCTTCTTGTCATAACAAGGCTTCCGGCTCTTCCGTTTGTAAACTGGGTTAAAGCTTTAAAGATTACAGTTCCCAATATTTTAGGCTCGGGGCTTGACTATGTGATGACGCCTTTATATATTCCCGGCATAATGCCGTTTATGTTTGTGGCAGTACTAACCATTTGGATACACGGGATGGACAAACAAAAGGTTAAAAAAGCATGGAGCGACACTGCAAACCAGATAGCAGGCGCTGCGATAGCGCTTATTTTCGGAGTTGCGGTCGTGCAGATAATGCTGAACTCCGGCACAAACACCTCAGGAATGGATTCGATGCTTACGACGATAGCCAAAGCGCTTGCAGGTATAAGCGGAGCGGCGTATCCGCTGTTTGCGCCATTGCTCGGAGTGCTGGGTGCTTTTATATCAGGCTCTAACACTGTGTCAAACATCCTGTTTTCATCCCTGCAGTATGAAACAGCGATGCTGCTTGATATACCGGGAGTTCTGATTGTGGCGCTTCAGGTTTTAGGCGGCGGAATAGGCAATATGATTTGCGTCAACAATGTTGTGGCTGTGTGTGCAACAGTTGATATTACGGGTGAAGAGGGAACCCTTATAAAAAGAAATGTTATACCCAGTTTGGCATATGCGCTGACTGCGGGTATAATTGTTTTGATAATTATAGCAATAAAATAAAAAGGATAGACATTATGGTTAATAAAGAGATAAAACTTTCAGTGGTTGTACCGATGTACTTTGAAGAAGATGTGGCACATGAATGTCATGCGCGTTTAAGCGCTGCGGTAAGCGAATATGACTATGAACTTGTTTATGTAAATGACGGATCAACAGACAAGACACTTCCTATATTAAAAGAGATTGCTGAGGAAAACAAAAGGGTAAAGGTTTTGAGCTTTTCCAGAAACTTCGGCCATCAGGCAGCAGTTACCGCAGGAGTTAAGAATGCTTCCGGCGACTGCATAGTTATAATCGATGCAGACCTTCAGGATCCACCTGAGCTTATACCCGACATGGTGGAGTTGTGGAAACAGGGTTATGAAGTGGTTTATGCAAAGCGCAAAAAGAGAAAAGGCGAGTCTGCGTTTAAACGCTTTACCGCTAAAGCTTTCTACAGAATATTATCGTCATTGACTGACACAGATATTCCGACAGACACGGGAGACTTCAGACTGATTGACAGAAAAGTCGCTCAGGCATTTAACTCAATGGGAGAGCACAACCGTTTTATCCGCGGCATGGTCGCATGGCTTGGATTCAAACAGACACCGATTGAGTATGTCCGCGACGAACGCTACGCAGGAGAGACAAAATATCCGCTTCGCAAGATGCTCAAGCTTGCGTTTGACGGCATAATGTCTTTTTCGGTCAAACCTATTAAAATGGTTACAAACCTTGGTGCGCTGACACTGCTGTTTTCCTTAGGCGTAATAATATATGTTCTTATAAGCAAGTTTACCGGAAATGCTGTATCTGACGGATGGGCATCCACTATGATAGTTATAACTATGCTTTCAGGTGTACAGCTTGTGTCTCTGGGTGTTGTGGGCGGATATATTTCAAGAATATATGAAGAATCTCGAAACAGGCCGATATACCTTGTTTCCGAAAAAATTAATTTCGATGAATAATAATTGAAACAGTATAATATAACAAACGCCGCGGATTATCCGCGGCGTTTTTATGTGCATTTATTTTGTTTGTTATCTGATTGTTAAATCGCCTGATGTTGTGCTTACGTTAAACTCTGCTCCGTTGCTATCTTCGTAGTAACCTTTTACATTGCCTCTTTTGTTTGTTTCAAGAACAAGAGGAAGGTCGCAGTCAAAGTCGCCGGAAACTGAGCTGAAGTCTATGTAGAAGCTGTCTGTTGAATCAAGCTCAATATTGACATCGCCCGAAACTGTTTTTACAGTTGCATCATAGGGTTCTTCAAGCGTAAGATTCACATTGCCTGAAACTGTTTTTATGTATGCAGTGTCGGAAAGCCCAGAAACTACAGCTTTTGATGATGTTCCGGTAAACGACAGCTCGCCGTTTATCATTTGAGCATATAAATCACCTGATGTAGAGGATGCCTTTACACTTTCTGCGTTTATGGTGTTTGTATAAATTTCGCCGGACATCGTATTGAGTGTTACTTCTTTAAATTCGATTGACTCAACATTAAGCACTATGTCCGATGACACACCGGAAACACTGATGTCGCCTGAGAAACTTCCGGGAATTGTAATATCAAGTTTCAATTCCGAATTGGTTATTCCTCTTTTAGGATAGTCGATATAAATGTTAAGCGTTGATCCGGATTTTTTAACAACCAGCTCAAGCTTATCGCCGCGTGTTGCATACTTGCCGTATAGGTGAGCAGAAGCATTGCTTGACGGAGTTGCATCAACAGTAATATCCGATGAAATAGAATGTATTTCAATGTTTGTAATACCGTCAATGTCTTCTGTCTTTGTGTCGTCAATGTTATATTCAGTGCCGCCGGAAAGTCCCCAGAAGCTGATGTTGTCTCCGTCTATGTTCCAGTTATCTATATTGCGGAGTTCTTTGTTTGTAACGACTGCTATTGTAGCTAAAATTGCGAACACTATAAATACTGCGATGCAGATTACAGCTAAATGCCACATTTTAAACTTATTCATCTTTTAATCCTCCCTTGATTATCTTGTAGTGGGCTCTTGCATAAGAAACCACCATCTTTATGAAATACTTTGATAAATACACCATGCCGATTGAGCTTGCAACCGTAAGTCCGGTAAGCGCTATCGCTATGAGTATGCATATAAAATATGGCACAGTATATGTAATAAATGATAACAGCGGCAGTATCAGAAGCGCTATTGCAGTGACTCCAAGACTCAGCGGCACAGTCCACAGTGAAATTACCACTGCAAATAGGCTTGCAAGTATCGGTATCATTATCATTACGTCCAGCAGGAACAGTCCAACAACTGAAAGCACTGTGCGTCCCACAGCGCCTGTGGATACTGATAACTTTTCGCCTTCTTCTGCCTGCTGCAGGTATTGGGCAGCTAGCTCCGAGGGAGCTCCGAGTTCTTTTGCGACCTGCTCCTGAGTTTTTCCCATTGCTTCACCGTTATCGAAATGTTCTTCTATGTCGGCCAGTATTTCAAGCTTTGCGCTTTGTTTGAGCGATACGAGTTTTCTTTTTAATTCACTTATATATAATTGCTTATTCATTGATGGCTACCTCTCTTTCCACCAGATTTTCCACACTCTTTATGAATGTCTTCCATTGGGAATGCAGCTGCCCGCGCTCTTTATCCCCGGTTTCTGTCAGCTTATAGTACTTTCTTGGAGGTCCTTCGTTGCTTTCCCTTAAATATGTTGTTACATATCCGTCGCTTTTTAAACGGCGAAGTATCGGGTATATTGTTCCGTCAGAGATGTCTATTGTTTCCGACAGCGAACTTGCAAGCTCGTATCCGTATCTGTCGCCGTGGGCAAGCAGGGACAAAACGCATAACTCCAGCACTCCTTTTTTAAATTGAATGTTCATTGTATTCCTCCTTAACATTGTGTGGTAGTGGCCGTGAATCACTACTGTATAATAACCACTACTGGCAATATACACCTACCGCACAAAAACGTCAATAAAGTTTACATAAGAAAATTATTAGAGTTTAATTAGAAGCCGTGTTGTGCTAAAATAGCTTTGAATAAATATACAGGAGATTTAATATGCCTAAGAAAAAGAATATGATGATAGCTCAGTCGGGCGGTCCGACATCTGTGATAAACGCAAGCGTTGTGGGAGCCTTTGACGCTGCAATGGATTTAGGGTTTGACAATATATATGCAGCCAATCAGGGAATCGAAGGTGTCTTAAAAGATGAGATTATAGATTTAAAAGCTGTGGACAGAAATATTATAGAAGGACTTAAATACACTCCTTCCGCAGGCCTTGGCTCATGCCGCCACAAGATGAGCAAGGACATAGACGATCCTGAGTATAAAAAAGTGTTTGATATGCTTCAAAAGCATGACATCGGATATTTCTTCTATAACGGCGGAAACGACTCAATGGACACTACGGACAAGCTCAATGACTATGCTGTAAAGCACGGTATTGACATCAAAGTGATGGGTATCCCCAAAACCATTGATAATGACCTCGTCGGAACAGACCACTGCCCGGGCTTCGGAAGCGCGGCAAAATATCTAAACACAACGCTTCAGGTTGCAGCATATGACTGCTACACATACACAACGCCCACTATAATACTTATGGAAACTATGGGACGCCATGCCGGATGGCTTGCGGCATCGACTGCATGCGCTAAATATAACGGCGAAAAGATAGCCGACAGGATATATCTTCCCGAGGCTGTGTTTGACCTTGATGATTTCCTCGCGGACACCAAAAAGCTTTTTGAGGAAAAAGGCATGGTGTTTATAGTGGTATCGGAAGGCATAAAAGACAAAAACGGCGAGTTCCTTCTTGCCGGCGAGTCGGTCAATGACAAGTTCGGACATGCTCAGCTGGGCGGCGTATCAAACTTCCTCATGGAAAAGATAGCGGAAAACATTACACCGCGCTGCAAAGTAATAAACCCAAACATCATTCAAAGATGTGCAATGCACGTTGTTTCGGAAGCGGACTGGAAAGAAACATATGATGTAGGATATATGGCTGTAAAGCAGGCAAACGCAGGCATGAGCGGATATATGATAGGATACGAGCGCGTTCAGGATGAGCCGTATGTCGTAAAATACAACACGGTTCCTCTTTCATCTGTGGCAAATGCCGAAAAGACAGTTCCTCAGGAATGGATTGTGGATGGAAAAGATGTAACCGACGATGTAGTACGCTACACAACGCCTTTGATGGAAGGCGAGGTTGCACTCCGCCACAAGGACGGGCTTCCCGTGTTTGAGAGGCTCCCGAGAAAGTTTATCTAAGTTTTAAAGGTTAAGCGTCGGTGTCGGTTGATGTCGGCGCTTTTATTATGCTTTTTTTGAATAAAAAGAAAACAAAGAGGCTGATATCAATTCGAGCTCTTTATATTGTATAGCAATTAGTATATAATGGGTTAACATAAGTTTGATATAAAAAGCCTCTGGCTTGTAAGTATAAATGATAGTAATTGAAAAGGACGAATAATGACAATAGATACGTTTTCATTGATAAGTAATCTTCTATTTATCATGATGATAATGGGGCTTATAATGCCCGCTGTAATAATATATTTTTACTCTGCCTTCAAGAATCATTGGGCACTTGTTTTGTGCGCTTTGGCAGTTTCAGCCATAGCATTTTCGGCAGGTGAATATGCGATAATACTTTTGCCTCTGGTTCTGTCTGTGGTTTTTTCCGGACTGGTTGGTTCGCTTCTTCGCAAAACCAATGAAAACTTCTGGAATTCAATGGGCTATATGATTATGGCTCAGATGGGCGGAGCAATAATCGGCATTATAGTGATATATTTCTTCTATGGAATGCAGGACATTGCGGGGCTTATTTCAGAAAGCTTAAGGAATGCTCTTTCCAGCATCCCGGCTGATGATGAAATGGGAGCATTGACGCTTAACACTATGACATGGGCTTTAATGATGGCAACAAGAGGAGTGCAGGTTGCATTCAGCGATGTTGCTGCTATGAGTGCTGTTGAAAAGCTGGACTATATAATCCCGCTTATGCGCCAGGGAATAGCCGGGGCACTGCCGTCTGCTATATTAAACTACGGCATCATAGGCGGTGTATGGGCATGGTTTTTATCAGCTGTTATGATAAGGGCAAGGGCGAGAAACAAAAAAGAGCTAAAAGGCATTAAAGAGTATATGCCTCATCCGCCTTTTTCGGAATGGAAGCTGCCAAGATGGCTGACAAATGTTTTAATGGTTATTCTTCTGGCGGCCTTATTGCTGTCGTTTGCGGCAGAAGGAACGCTTTTAAATGTAGCATCGGTGCTTCAGTCGGTTGCGATAGTTGTAATCGGCATTAAGGGCCTTGCTGTGGTTAACTGGTGGCTTAAGAAAAAGAATGTGCCGCTGGCTTTAAATGTATTAATCTGTATTGCAGCTGTGATTTTTTTAAACTTTGTGCTTCCATGGCTGGGCGTGTTTGATATTGTTTTTTCCTTACGGCTTTCAAGAGAGCAGAAAAAAGAGATCAGAGAACGTATGGATGAGATAAAAAAACAGGTTGATGAACAGATGAGAAAGCTTGAAGAAGAAAAAAAGAAAGAAGAAGCTGAGAAAAAAGAATCTGAGCAAAAAGAAAACGATGAACCGGGTAATAATGATGATAACAAACAGGACGAAAGCGAGGGGAATAAATGAAAGTAATTTTGCTTAAAGATGTAAAGGGAAGCGGAAAACAGGGTGATGTTATAAACGTTGCCGATGGATACGCAAGGAACTTTCTTTTTCCGAAAAATCTTGCCAAGGTGGCAACATCTTCGGCAGTGCATGAAATAGAAGTTAAAAAAGAAAGCCAGAGGCTTAAGGAAAAAGAAAAGCGCGATCAGGCGGAAAAGCTTGCTTCGGGCATGGAAGAGATGAGTGTTACCATTTACGCAAAAACAGGCGAAAGCGACAGGCTGTTTGGTTCGGTTTCGACTGCGGATATTGCTAAAGCTCTTAAAAAAGAATATGATATTGAAGTGGATAAAAAGAAAATATCCATGGAAGAGCACATAAAGATGCTGGGAGAATACAGCGCAAAAGTGAAGCTTTACGCCGGAGTAGCTGCAAACCTAAAAGTTATAATAGCTAAAAAAGATAAATAGAAAGCAAGAAATTATGAGCGAACAAAGTGCTGTAGGCGGAAGAATCCCGCCGCATAATATAGATGCAGAAAAATCCGTTCTTGGCGCGATGATATTATCCGACAGGGCTGCTTCGAGTGCTTTTGAAGGTTTGAAAGCCGGAGATTTTTATATGGGCGCACATGTCAGGATATTTGAATCAATGATTAAGCTTTCAAGCGGAGGAAGCCCAATCGATCTTATTACCTTGAGCGACAGGCTTGAAACGGACGGAGTTTTGGAGGCTGTCGGAGGGCCGTCATATATTGCTGAGCTTTCGGAGTTTGTGCCAACCGCGTCAAACATTCAGCAGTATATAGGCATTGTTAAGGCGGATTCGACTCTTCGCAGGCTTATTGAAGCTGCCGGGGAAATAACTGACGAATGTTATGAAGATGCGCTTGAAGTCGCACAGATTTTAACGCGCGCTGAAAAGCGTATATTCGATATATCCCAAAAGGAAACGAAAAAATCATTTATAGATATTGAGCAGGGAGTAAACGAGACTCTTAAAGCAATCGAGGAACGCTATGCCAATCCGAATGCAGTAACAGGATTAAGAAGCGGATTCCCATCCATGGACCAGACGCTTACAGGGTTCCAGCCGGGACAGCTTGTTCTGATTGCCGCGCGCCCCAGTATGGGTAAAACATCGCTGATGCTGGACATTGCATCAAACGCCGCTAGGCTTAATGAGGATGCAAAAGTTGCATTCTTCCAATTGGAAATGCCCTATGAGCATCTTATTGAAAGAATGATGTCTTCAGTCGGAAGGATCCCGCTGCAAAACATCAGGACAGGAAGGCTGAGCGACAAGAACTGGGACGCAATAAATGATGCCGCGGACGAGCTGAGCAATTGTGAAGTGTTCTTTGATGATACTGCCGGAATATCGGTAATGGAGATTTTGTCCAAATGCAGGAGGCTTAAAATCGAACATGGGCTTTCGATGGTTGTAATCGACTATTTGCAGCTTATTGCTTCTGCCGGCGGATCCAGACGCGAATCAAGGCAGCAGGAAGTTACGGAGATGACGCGCGCGCTTAAGCTTATGGCCCGCGAGCTTGAAGTGCCTGTTATACTGGGTTCACAGCTTTCACGCGCACCGGAGCAGAGAACAGACCACCGACCAATGCTTTCCGACCTGCGTGAGTCAGGAGCTATCGAGCAGGATGCTGACATTGTTATGTTCATCTATAGGGATGACTATTATAAAATGAAGGACGGCCAAGCCGCCGAGATTACAAACATTGCTGAAATCATAGTAGCCAAACAGAGAAACGGCCCCGACAGGAACTGTTGAGCTTACCTGGGATGGCGAGCAGGCAACATTCAGGGATGTTACAAACAGATATGATTGATCTAAAAAAGCGCTTTAAGCGCTTTTTTTATGCCAGAAAGTCAATACAAAGAATATTGGTTTTTCCTTTGTTGTTTTTGTATAAAACAGTTAAGGTTATGCACATATTGCCCGTTGCCATGGACATGTATTTATCCGAAATATAATTTTTGTTGTTGTTATTTACTAAATGATAGTAATATCCCTTAAGCGAGTGGTCTGTGCCTTTTTGTGCGGGCAGAAAGAGGATGTTGCGGCTTTTAAACTGATAGCCCGGTTTAAAGACAGTGTCGCTTATCTGTATTCCGCTTTCATTTAATATATACATGCACTCAATGTCAGCTTCGTTGACTATTCTTATACTGAGGATTTTTTCAACTTCATCATCAGGGAGGCCTTCAAGTCCGCAGACTACGGACGAAGATATGCAATTGAGTTTTTTTATAAGATTTTTCTTTGATTCGTTTTTCTGTTTCATTCCAAGTTTATAGGAGCCTATAAAGCTTGTAATCATTTCGTCAACAGGTTCTGAGATAAACTCGCTTAACGGTTTTGAGAAATAGTATCCCTGAATCATGTCTGCTCCCAATTCAGTCGCAAGGATTGACTCTGATTCGTTTTCCGTGCCTTCAGCCACAACAAGAGAGCCTGTGTTTGAAGCCAGCTCAACAAGAGATTTAAAAACCTCCATTTTGTAGTGGTCATTATCCATATTGGTCAGTATAAACCTGTCGATCTTTATTATATCCGGGCCTAAAAGAGGTATTCTGTTAAGGTTTGAAAAACCTGCGCCCACATCGTCCATAGATATTATAAACCCATATTCTCTGTATCTTTCAACAAAAGAAGTAAGCGCCGTTATGTCTTTTATGTGGGATTCGTTTATTTCTATAACAATATCGCTTGGATTTATTCCGATGTCCAAAACTCTCTCAATAAGATGGTTGGACATTGCGACTTTATCTAAAATAGAGCTTTCTATATTAAGAAAAAGCAAAATATTGCTATGCTTTTTTTTAATTTCTTTAAAGTGCAAAAGTGCGCTCTCCCGGCACATTCTGTCAAGCTCTATAAGGTCATCCGATCTTTCCGCTGCGTATTTAAACATCTGAAGCGGCGATATCATCTCTTTGGTTATTGTATCGTATCCCCTTGAAAGGGCTTCGATGCCTATAATTGATTTCTTTTTTATTGAGATTATCGGTTGAAAATGAGTAACTATCTCAATGTTTTTAAGTTTTTGGTGAACCATTTTTTTATCTATACCCTCTATACCCTCGTTAATATAAAAAAAGGCAACACCGCTTTAAAAAGCGTCGTTGCCTTAGACTTCAACATTATAAGTGCTGTTGTGCAATATGTCAATTTTCTTTAAGAAATAATTGGATTATTTCAGTTTTTTACTAATAATTCTCTCTGTTGTTGTGTATTTTATAATTTTTATTGTGTTATTTTAATTACCGAATGTTATTTCTATTTCAATTGCATCACCCGGTGCATCCAAAACTTTGATAACCGTCCCCGTTTTCCGTTTCAAACTCATCAATATCATTTGAAGCAAAATAATGGTTATAATCCGGATTGTCATAGTCAAGCGATTCTTCAAACAAATCTCTGTTTCCTTCAGCTTCCATCAGGATGACGCCTCTGTTTCGGTCATCATTGTTTATGTCGTTGTTATAAATACTGTCTTCGGTTACCACGCTGTCATTAATGTACCATATTGCAATCCCGCCGTGGTCCATATATTCGGATATTCCTGCTCCATATCTTTTAAAATCTACGTTTTCTATTAGGTAATAACCTTTGCCGTCATCAATTTTAATTACATTATAATTATTTGTAGATTGTCCGTAAAGTGTGTAAGTACCGTCTTCGTCTACATCCTGAGGCTCTATAAACCCTACATACATTCTGCTCCAGGCTATCATCGGCGAGGGTGTTTCGCCCAGCCTTTCGCCTGATTTTCTGTTGTTATTTCCTTCGCTCATAAGTGAATGAAAGCCCAGTCCGATGGATGAATAATCAGTGTCGTACAGATCGGGAAGTCCAAGAACATGCGCTGTTTCGTGGCAGGCAACGCCTATTGTTATGATTTCGCTTCTGCCGTTTTCGCTCATGTCCAGCTCGCCAAACAGAATATAATCGCCAACTCCCACGCCGTCAATATCTGTGTAATAATCTTCATTTATGCAAATGCCTGAAACCTGATTTTCGCCATATGAATAATCGTTTTCTTCGTAACCTGCTGCTATCATTGTTATAGACAGTTCGCTTGCCAACACATTTCCGTCACTATTTTTGTCGTACTGGCTGAAGTCTATATAAGGATCGATTTCTTCAAGCATTTCCTGGAATATCTCAGTCAGTTCGTCATAATCGCTGTCTGAGCTTTCTGATGTTAGATTGGGATGACGTCTGGAGATTGTGACTTCGATAACTCCGTTGTTTTTGCTGCCATATGATTCTTTTGCTGGGACTATTTCAAAATCACCCTTGGACATATCGACAAAATAACTTTTAACGCTGTTGCCGCTTCCAAAATAAAAATCTGCCCAGTCACTTTCTTCGGTTTCAAGCTTCTGGTCATCAAAGTTTAAAAGAACGATAAGATTTACAAGAGAATCTGTTGCAGTGCCTGATGTAATCTGAGAGCTTGATGTATTGTCTTTGTCATAATCTTCGTTTGATTCATTATCATCATAGTACTCATCATCATCGTCATAGTCTTCTTCGTCGTCATAATCGTCGTAATACATATCATCATCATAGTCATCGTAATAGAAAAACTCATCATAAATAAACAGTCCCACGAAAAACAGGACAGTTAAAACAACAAGCACTACTATTATGATAATTAATATTTTCCAGAATTTTTTCATTAGTGCATCTCCCAAAGTGTTTTTAACTTAATTTAAATATTATACTATCTTATATAATGTTTTACATTACTTTTTAAACAGTGTTTGTGAAGAAAATGCTTATAGCAGAAAAATATTATAATCAAATGTAGTATTAGGCAATATACTGGGAAATATTAAATGAAAACTTAAATTATTATGAAAAACATATAATGCGGTCGGCAATACCTACGCGCTTTTTATAGTTTCTTTCCTGAATTCTTTGTTCATTTGGTAGCATTGATAGCCCAGCCTGTTTTTTCCGCTGTTTTTAGCCTCATATAAGGCTTCATCTGCTCGGATAAGATATTCATCAGGAAGCATGCTGCACTGCTTAAAATAAGCAAGACCGACGCTTGTTGTAAAAGAAATCTTCTGGGATTCAAATTCTATCTTTACATTCAGCTCCTGCAAAAGCCTTTGCGACACTGAGATCGCTTCATCACAAGTGATGTCCCACAATAAGATGAGAAACTCCTCTCCTCCGAAACGGCAGATAAGGTCGCTTTTTTTTATGTTTTTTCTTAGAATGTCGGCAACAGATGAGATTGCTTTATCCCCGGCGAAATGCCCGTAACGGTCATTGATGGACTTGAAATTATCTATATCCATCATAATAAGTGCCATAGTAAGGTCGTTTTTTTCTATTGTCTTTATTTTATTTATGTATAAGTCGAAAAAAGTATGGCGGTTTAATAAGCCCGTAAGAGCATCTTTTTTGAGGCACTCAATAAGCTCGAAGTTTTCGATTATAACCTTTCGGTAAAAGTACACTACTGGAAGACTAACGAGTGCTGATATAATAAGAGCGGGTATGACAATAATATTAGAAGCCTGCAGAAGTGTGCTGCCTGTCGCATTTATTATAAGCGGTGTAAATGAAAAGGCAAAAAGCCCGCTTGATAGGGCTACAATAAGAACAATGATTGCAGCCGGTGTCTTGCGCATAAAATTTTTCATGGCGACTCCTAAATTTTATTTTATGTGCAATCATATGTTTATTATCTGAATTGAATTTCATTGTATCCCGAAATGCAAAATTTTGCAAATAATTAGTGTTAATTTTAAAAGCACGGGATTTTTTGGTTCGGAGTTTGGAAATTGTAAGACACTCGATGACAAACGAAGTTTGGAAATCGAAAAACACTACCTATATAGGTAGTGTTTTCTTTGGAGCCGCTAATCGGATTTGAACCGATGACCCCCACCTTACCATGGTGGTGCTCTACCTGCTGAGCTATAGCGGCGCATAGGCATAGCCTAGTATACAAAATTATGATAAGTTTTGCAATATAAGAATTTCTTTTACGAGAAATAATTTTCCCCGCCCATAGTCTCCGTGTCAAACAGTTTATATCCCTCTCCGCGGTAGGTGTGAATCTCAAGGGGAATGTTGTTGTTTGAAAGGAGTGCGCGAAGCGACATGATGTGTACATCCAAAGTTCTTGTGGCGCCAGCTTCCTCATAACCCCATACTGCAGAAAGAAGCCGCTGTCTTGAAATAACTCGGTTTAAGTGCTTTGCAAGGTAAAACAGTAGTTTTATTTCAAGGGGTTTGAGCTTGAAGCTTTCATCTCCGTAAGTTACTGTATAATTGTCGATATCAATCCTCAGCCGGCTGAACCAGACAACGCCTTTAAACCTTGTTCTTATAATATTGAGGTTTATCATTTTAGCCAGATATTCAGGCATTTTTTCTAATTCAAAATCCTTTTTTTCCATAATAAAATCAGCTCCTCCTGGCGGTGAGCAGTTTTCGCACAGCACATATGTGCAGGGGATTGTGGAAAAAAGGCGTATAGAGTCGATAACATGGGCTAATCCGGAGTCAACAAACACAGCGTCCACCTGTTTTGTAATCAGTATCTGGACGGAGTTATATGCCGACATTGAAGTGTATACCAGCACTTCCTTTTTTGTAAGCTCGGCCTTCATAGCCTCCAGCATAACAGAGTTGCTTGAAATGAGGAGTATGGATTTTTGATCGATATTGCTCATAGTTACCTTCTAACTATAGTATCTAGTAAAAATGCTATGAAGTCAAGAAATGCGGATAACATTAATACAAAAATTTAACAAAATAAATAGCGGTTGTTTTTAAAATTTTAAGAGCATATAATATATGCATGCGAAAAACAGGTTTAAAAATTGCAGCGTTTCTGGTTTCGGTTATTGCGGTTAGTGTGTTTTGTTTTACTGAAAATACATTTGCCGAGGAAGATACCGAAACAGAAATACTTCTTACGTTCGGAGGAGATGTAACCTTCGGATATAAAAATGATGAAGAACACAAGGACTCCCAGCCATATTTTCTTGAGCAGAATGGGATGGACTATTCCATAATATTTAAAAATGTCTATGACATCTTTTCAAATGATGACTTAACCATGGTTAATCTTGAAACGACAATAACCGATGCCACCCGACATCTTGATAAGACATATTATTTCAGAGCGCCATATGAATATGTGAATATCTTGACTGAAGGTTCGATTGAGGCTGTATCTGTTGCAAACAACCACTCTAAAGATTATCTTGAGCAGGGAAGAGAAGATACAATACGCACTCTCTATGAAAACGATATTTTGGTTGCAGGCGAAAACTATGCAGCGAGTGTAGAGATCAAAGGAATCAAAGTCGGTATTTTGGCCTATGTTACATTCCAGACGGGTTTTAATTATAAGTCTGCCATTGAGCGCGATATATCATATATGAACAGAACGCACGATGTTGTAATAGTATCTATGCACTGGGGGCAGGAGCTGGACTATGAAGCAAACGGAGGCGACATAAAGCTTGCCCATAAAATGATAGATGCGGGAGCTGACCTAATAATCGGGCATCATCCGCATGTTATACAGGGAATTGAAAATTACAACGGGAAATATATAGTATACTCTCTTGGCAACTGTTCGTTCGCCGGAAGTTCCAACCCGACAAATGACGACATACTTCTATTCCAGCAGAAATTTAAGATGACAAAAGACGGCGTGGTGCCTTCGGATGCAAGGATAATTCCGTGCAGAGTGTCGTCTCAGGAACATAAAAACGACTTCATGCCCACTCCTTTTGAGGGCGATGAAGCCGATCGTGTTATAAACCGTGTGTTGAATTTTTCGGAAAATCTCGAATACGGTCTTGTCGAGCTTTCGACAGACTGGATAGAAGATCCTTATACAAGAAAAGAATATCGCCTTGATAAGCAGAATGAGGACAATAACGGTTAACCGCATCCTCCGCATCCGCCGGAATCTCCGCAGCCGGAACATCCCGAGCACCCGGATTCGATAGGGGAGTTTTCTTTTTTAAGCACCATGGGTATGGTTTTTTCGCCGTTGCGGTCGGTGTATTCCTCACCGCACACTTCAAAGTTTAACTTTTCATAAAATCCCACTGCGCAGCTTCTGGAGTTAACATATATTTCGTCAGCTATCAGCTGGAATCCGCGGTCGATTAAAAGCCTTACCACAAGGTCGCCAAGATGCTTGCCGCGCACTCTGCTGTCTACGCAGATCATGCCTATCATGAATTTTCCGTCCATGTCGTAAATGCGTCCTGCAGCATAATTTTCGCCGTTTTCGCCAACCAGTATGTGCAGTGCGAATTCATCTTCTTCGTCAGCGATGATGTCGTGTCCCAGTTCGTTGCGGAACACATTCATCCTGACTTTCATTACTTCACTTAAATTTTCACGTCCGAAGACCCATTTTGTTTCAATCATGTGATATATGATATATCATGCAGTTGTTTATTTCAATATTTATGTTTGAATAATGTTTAGCAAGAAACGTATTGATTGAGGACAATAATTTCACAACGTGGCGGTGAGGGAGGGTAGAATAACTAACCGCTTCGTGTACAATTTACCTTTACATTCCCAAAATCTCTTGCGGATATACCGTCGCCGTTTAATCTTTCCTGTCCCGATAACCAACCAGCGGCTCGGCGACTTGCGGGGGCGTGCGCCCCCGTACCCCGTTTCGCCTGTCGGCGATAAATCCAAACTATCCTTTTCTGCCCAAGCGTTATGAAGCCGAAAATTTAGATAGAAAAATCAAAACTTAACTATTGCGTACAAAAAGCCCAGCAAAAAGAAATGCAGACCGTTGAGCCAATTCGCAAAAGCAGTTGGCTGGAAAGAAAACGGCTTATGGCGTTCGCGTCTTTTATAAGTTTTGGAACAAAACTTTGCTCTGTTTCTTTTAAGAATAAAGATTATAGGCGAATATGAACTACAATAGTGCTTTAGCACTATGAGTGTTCATATTGTCAAATAGAAAAGTTGAGGTTTTTGAAAAAAGTAGCGCCAAGCGGCAGCGATCCAAAGCAAAGAAAGCTACCCAAGCAACGATTTGCGGAGCAGAAAACTTTGTCTCACTTCTTTTTTATCAAACTTCCTTATTCCTCGCAGAAACTTCTGCCTTTTTGAAAACCGACCACTGGCGAGGAAAATATTTTTATTTTTTCCGGCGGCGTCGCTTCGCTCCTGCGCACTTTTTATCAAACTAATCACTTCCACCTAAGTTGTATGATGCCGAAAATTTAGATAGAAAAATCAAAACTTAACTATTGCGTACAAAAAGCCCAGCAAAAAGAAATGCAGACCGTTGAGCCGGTTTGCAAAAGCAGTCGGCTAAGGAAAGAAGCGGCTCACCGCGTCTGCGTCTTTTGGCTACTTTTTTAAAAAAGTAGCGCCGAGCGGCAGCGATCCAAAGCAAAGAAAGCTACCCAAGCAACGATTTGCGGAGCAGAAAACTTTGTCTCACTTCTTTTTTATCAAACTTCCTTAATCCTCGCAGAAACTTCTGCCTTTTTGAAAACCGACCACTGGCGAGGAAAATTTTTTTATTTTTTTCGGCGGTGTCGCTTCGCTCCTCCGCACTTTTAATCATATTATCTACTTCCACTCAAGCTTTCTAAAAGCGTAAGCCCAGATAGAAGAAATGAAATTAGTTTTTCGCGTACAAAAAGCCCAGCAAAAAGAAATGCAGACCGTTGAGCCGGTTTGCAAAAGCAGTCGGCTAAGGAAAGAAGCGGCTCACCGCGTCTGCGTCTTTTGGCTACTTTTTTAAAAAAGTAGCGCCGAGCGGCAGCGATCCAAAGCAAAGAAAGCTACCCAAGCAACGATTTGCGGAGCAGAAAACTTTGTCTTATTACAATTTATTTAACAATCCACCCCAGAAGCCATTCGATTATATCTTTTTGCATGCATAGCAAATCCTCGCAGAAGCTTTAGACTTTTTGCAAACCAACCACTGGCGAGGAAAATTTTTTTCTTTTTTTCGGCGGTGTCGCTTCACTCCCCCGCACTTTTTATCAAACTAATCACATCCACCCAAGCTTTTTAAATCCGTAAATTCAAACAAAAGAAATAAAGCCAGATTATTGCTTTGCGAAAAGACACACTTGGTTTAGGGGTTGCGAGCCTCGACCAAGCTTAGATAAACGCAGTTGGTTGTCTTTACTGCCTGTCGGGTGAGCAGTTTTGCCTACTTTGTCTCACAAAGTAGCGCCAAGCGGCAGCGTACCCAAGACAAAGATATCTACCCAAGCAATGTTTTACGGAGCAGAAAACTTTATCACAGTACATCCAATTAACAAATATACCAATGCGCTGCTTTAAGTTAATATACTCATTTCATCACAAATTCCGCAATGTCATCTATAAATCCCGCGTCCACAGTTCCCGTAACAGAGTAATCCGCATTGCTTGGTACACCTTCGCCTGTCATCATAAGGTGGTTAAGTTTAGGATAGAGATTGAATGTCCAGTTTTCATTATTTCCGAATGCGTCAATCCATATGCTGTATTCATCCGGAGTCACTTGGTAGTCACGCTCACCCTGAGCAACAAACACGGGAGCTTTTATAGGTTTTGCAGTCTCTATAGGATTATATCCCAATAAGTCTTTTATATAAGCTTTATACATTCCCATAAAAAGTTCAGTACTGTCGTATTCATCAATGTTTGCTATTTTAGTTAGTATATTGTTTGCTTCGTCAAGTGTAGCCTGTTCTTGTGCAGAAATCTCGCCATCAAGATTAAACAGATATTCATACTGCTCGGGAATTAGTTCATAAGGCGCTCGGGTTGGTGCTGCCATAAAGATATATCCGGCAGCAAAAGGCGTCATTTCGGCGACTCTCGGCAGCGCGTATCCACCAAGGCTGTGTCCGAGGATAAACACATTTTGAGCATCGATCTGTTCGTTTTCCGCCATCAGTTTTGCAATTTCCACAGCATCGTCTATGGTTTCATCGTATATTGTAAGCTCATATCCTGTCTGAAATTCTGCATTGTATGTATAACTCCTTTTGTCATACCTGTATACTGCTATTCCGCGCTGGGCGAGCCCCCAGGCAATGTCGCGGAAAGGCTTGTTTGTAAGAAGAGTTTCATCGCGGTCATTGGGGCCTGAGCCGTGAACCAACACAACGCAGGGAAACGGTCCGTCACCTTCCGGAAGAGTAAGTGTTCCGCCGAGTGTGTGTCCATTGACATCGGCATTAAGCTCCAGTTCGGCAACACCTTCAGGAAGAGAGGCTTCTGCGGCTTTCTCCTGATAGGCAACAAACTTAAGTCCGGCGATTTCATTTTGCGCGTTAAAATATATCTCTATGTTGAAGTTTTCGTTTTCCATGATTACCGGGACATCTACAGCGGTATAACCGCTCGCTTCAAATGAGTATGGCTGTCCCAGCTCTTTAAAAGCGCCGTTTGATTTATTTATCTGCTCAAACATCTGTTTATATTTTTCAGCATTTACCGCGCTTTGCATAGCTGTGTCGTGTGCATATTCGTTATATGCCTTTTCGTAATTTCCTTCCATCAAATCAGATGCATAGCTTTGGGCTGTTTCAACAAGAGACATATCCTCCTCGGTTGCGGGCGCATTTTCCTGTGCTTCGGCTTCTTTGTAATTTCCCATGTTAATTCCCGCGATTTCGCCGCTTTCGTTGAAAACAACATTATAATTAATGCTGGAATCCGAGAAAACAAGAGGCACGGATATGATGATATATTCTTTCTGCTGAGTGGCAAAAGGTGTTTTTGCCTCTTTGTATTCACCAAGCTTTTGGAATGAGCCTCCGATGTTTTTGTCAAAAAACTCAACACTTATGACTTCCTGCATTTTGCTCGTATAGGTGTAATTGTTGTATGCACTGTCATAATCTTTGTTAACGAGGTCTTCAACCAAGCTTAGTGCGGTCTCTTCCAAGTCTGATGTATCAACTTCCGGTGTACTTTCTTTTTTTGCGCATCCTGCGGTAAATATAAGTATCGCGCAAAGTACTGCTGCAATAATCTTTTTCATAATATACTCCTTTTTGGTCGTTTACAGTACTATCTGCTGGCTACACTCGCCAACTGATATATATGTTATATAACAGATATAACAAAGTCAAGCAAAATAACTCAAAACCAAAAACACGTATGCCAAAGTATGCCTTTTTTCTTTTAAACTATACAAAATATGCGATTATCGTTTTTGATAATTCAATCAAAGCAATAAAAAAAGAGCCGCCAAAAGCAGCTCTTTCATTTTGTTTTTAGCAGCAGCAACCGCCGTCTTTATCATCATGACATCCGCATCCGCAGTCATCATCATCGTGGCATCCGCAGTCGCAGTCATCATCATCACAATCGCAATCGTCGTCTCCGCAGCAGCATCCGCAGCTTTCGGCTGAGTTGTTTACGCAGTCAGGCATGTTGGCTTCAAATGCTGCATCAATGCTTTCGTCATCATCGCCCGGAGCTTTAACATCATCAACCAAGCTCCACACTTCAAGATGAGTGACGCATTCGCCGCCTTCAACCCTATAGATAGGCGAAAGGCTTTCCATCTCTAGCATAAAGTCGCATGTGTAGGTTTCATAGTTCATGCCATTGTCAGGGTATACAGCGCTTTCATCATCGATGTACTGGAACTTCTTAACGAACATCATGTTGTCTTTGAAATATGCCGCATATCCCAGAGGGTTGGTAATTCCGAATTTAAACGGACCGTCGCAGTTAACATCCTGTTTTAATGTGATGTACTTGTTACCCCAGTTAACTCTGTCGTCATTAAGTTTTGTATATGGCCAAAGACCCATTGAGCAGTTGCCAAGAAGACCTGTGTCAACTTTGTTTACAGGCACCACTTCTTTTCCGCCTGTTCCCATAACAGAAATCGACCATGCGGAAAAATCCACAGCCCAGTGATTGTTGTTTGTAATAATATGTTTGATTGCAACGTTTGTGCCTTCTTCTTCAAGAGCAATAACTATCTCTTTTGTAAGGCCGGTGCTTTCTTCGGCGTTGCCGATTAAAACTATTCCGCCGGGAATTTCCTGATATTCAATCGGATTATTGTCCGGTGCATAGCTTAGTATGTCATGCTCGGGGCTTATCCACAGCCTGTGTCCGCCCATGATTTTCCAGCCTGTTTTGTCATAAACCGGCTCAAGGTTTTCGCAGAACATGTTTTCTTTGCTGGGCAGTCCGTATCTTATGATGCGTGGGCCCATGTCGAGTGTAGCAACTACTTCAATGCTGCCGTTTGAAAGTTCCACGCATCTGCCGTAATCGCCGTATGTTATCTCTTTTACTTGTATGTTAGTCATATTTTCCTCCGAAAAATATATTAATAGTTATCTGTCAGGATTTAAACGTTTGTTGTCTTCCATGTCCATCCACATCCCGAAGAATTGGAACTGCGTACCCATGAAAAATGAGAGTGAGCATATAAGCGCAGTTGTTTTTGCCAAATCTTTGAGCCAGATGAGTCTGTAGAAAAAGCGTAGGAACATAACTCCGAATATAAGTGTGCAAACTCCAGCCATAAGGTAAAAGAAAACAAGCGGATTGAAATCCTTAACGCAATACTTTCTCCACATTCTGCGTAAAAACCACTTTGCCTGAAGGTACAGTGTTTTTACTATATATTTACCCAGTTTGATTTTGCTTTCTTCTTCGCCGTAGACCGCCTGAACGGGTACATCTTTTAGCTTAAAGTCCGCAATGTTTAAAAGGTTCATAAGATCGGTGTTATATCCGTATCTCGGTGTTATTTCATCAAAAGGTACTGTTTTTAATGCTTTTAGTGAGATAGCTGAATATGCGCACTGGGAATCTAACATGTGCCAGTATCCGGAACCAAGCTTTGACATGAAAGTCAATATGCTGTTCCCGAAGAATCTGAGTTTCGGCATGTTTTCAACTGATTTATTTGTGAGCCTGTTTCCTTTGCAAAAGTCCACTTCGCCGCGTATTACCGGAAGAACTACGCTTGGCAAATCATCAGGATGCATCTGAGCATCGCCGTTCATAATAGCAGTTACATCAATTTCAAGCTCTATTGCTTTATGAAAGCCGGTCTTAATCGTTGAACCCAAGCCTTTGTTGACTTCGTGCTCAATCAAAATGACACGGGCATCTTCTTTCATATATTCTTTAATCCTGTCTAATGTGTCGTCTGAGCCGTGGTCGTTTACCACTATGATTTTGTCCACAAAGTCAGGCATTGTGCTCAATGTTTTTGTTATCAGGTGTCCTTCATTATATGCAGAAACCAGAGTTGCTATCGTCTTATTTTCAAGCATGTTTTTCTCCTTAAGCCAGCTTAAAGTGTTTTTTCACTGACTTAGATGATTATATCACAACTTTTTTTTAACTTCCATAAAGATAAGTACGATATAATGAATGTAAGCAAGTTTCTAAATAATTGCATCTTCGCAATAAATATCTTAAAATGTATTATATTAAGGATATTAGGTTTGGTGGTGAATATATGAGTGATATAACTAACCAGAATGAAGAAAAAGACATTGTTGAATTTGAAGCTGAAGACGGAGAAGTTTTAGAATTTGAAGTAGTTGATTATTTCCTGTTTGACGGCGAGGAATATGTTATTCTTGCTGATTTAGGATTGCACCCTGAAGACCTTAATGATCACGACAAAGTGGATGTATTCATTATGAAAGTGGAAGTAATCGATGATGATACTGAAGAGTTTGTTCCCATACCGGCTGACAGTGAAGCTGAAGTGTTGGAGTTTGCCGGAAAACTTTTAAGCGGGGAGCTTCCGGATGAACAAGAGATGATATAGTATAATAATGCATCTAGTCAGTATGACTTATTTAGGGGATTTAAAAACCACTTACTATATTTCATAAAGCCCAAACGGATCATCTTGGAGCCATTTTTCATAAAGCCCTACAACTTCACTTATTTTAAAAAGCATACATTTGCTTTCGCCTATATAGGCTTCCTTTATAGAACCATTTTGATACGCTTTATTTTGAACTTTATACCAAGTCTTAACAGTAGGAACGCCTGTTTCGATATACCATTCATTTTCCGGATATATTTCCAGCGTTTTTTATCGGCTTTGAAAATGTCTTTTATCTTCTGGGGAAGATATTCTTCAACATAGTGCATTGAAGAAAGCCTATAAATGTCCACACCAATTAAAAGAGCCCACCCATTGTTTTCGATTAGGTTCTGAAACCCTTTGCAGTTTTTCTCCCAGTCTTTTCCCCAGGCAGATACTCTGAACTGACCTTCACCTGTACGAACATCATCTCTTTTTCTGAATGTATCAGCTATTATACCCATCCCTGATGGCTCATCACTATGCGGATCAATAACTTTAAGCTTCATTGTAAGACCGTTTTTTATGTCATTTTCTGAAAGAGAAAGAGGTTTTGAAATACGAAATGACGGCATAACTATGCTGCCGTCATTTCCTACACATTCAATTAGTGAATTTATTATGGTTGATGCTCCGCCTTGAACCCATCCAAAGCTTCTGAGCGAACTGTGGACTTCCAACGCCATACCGCGTTTTATGCCAAGGGCTTTGAAGCCTTCAATTAAGTGTTTCTTATTAATCACTTATATTTTATAGCTGTCGCTTTTTTTCGCATTGCCCTGAAGCTCTTTTAACTTGTCTTCAAATCCTTCTTTTCCGAGAAGTGCATATGTTGCGATTTTGCCGGCTTCAACTCCGGGCTGGTCAAATGCGTCAATCTTTAAAAGCTCTCCGCAGACAGCGGTTTGAACCATAAAGAAATACATAAGCTGGCCGATGGTGTTTGCATTCACTTCCGGAAGCGTTATAGTCTGGTTGAGCTTGCCTGCTGCAGTAACGGCAAT
The DNA here is from genome assembly GCA_963677605.2 of Christensenellaceae bacterium. Taxonomy (GTDB): domain Bacteria; phylum Bacillota; class Clostridia; order Christensenellales; family UMGS416; genus JAGLOK01. The sequence goes on from CAXXDX010000007.1 coordinate 704,764, forward strand.
TTCAGTTGCCTGCTGTTCTGCGAGAATTAGCTCATTTAATGAATGTCCGCCTAAAAATGAAACATCAGGAATGTCTTCGCATCCATGGGGGATTGTATATTCGCTTCGGTATTTTTCTACACCGATAAAGGTTATTACTTTGTCGAAGGGGCCTTCAGTATAAAGCTGAACCTGTGAGTGCTGGTCGGTAACGCCAACTGCTTTAACCGGAGTTTGCCCTACGAATACAGCTTTGCCGCGAGTTGTGTGTTTTTTGCCGAGGCTTTCAGCCCAAAGCTGTGCATACCAGTCTGAAAAATATTTAAGGCTGTCGGCATATGGCATTACAACCTGTATGTTTTTACTTTTTTTCTGCATTGCTATATACATCAGGAGGCCGGCCATATAGCCTGGATTGTTTAAAAGATCATCAGTCTGGCACATTTCATCCATAAGGCGTGCGCCTTCAAGCATATCTTTTATGTCAATTCCGCAGACTGCAGCGGGCAAAAGGCCCACGGGACACAGTTCGGAAAATCTTCCGCCAACACCATCGGGGATGATGAATGTTTTAAATTTATTCTGCTTTGCTATTTTGATTAAATTGCCGTTTTTCTTGTCGGTTGTTGCGATAACGTTTTTATACCAGCCTTCGCCGAGCTTTTCTTTAAGAAGATTTTCGCAGATGAGATACTGGGACATTGTCTCTGCAGTTTTGCCGGATTTTGTGATTATGTTAAAGCATGTCTTTTTAACGTCAATGACATCCAAGAGAGCATTCATTCTCTCGGGATCAACATTGTCTTCCACATAGAATTTAGGGCCTGGGCGCTTGTCGTCGGAAAGCTCGTTATAACGCAGGTGGTTTAATGCGTTTTGTACTGCAATAGGACCGAGTGCGCTTCCGCCGATTCCGAAAACCACGAAGTTTTCGAACTTTCCGCGAACTTGTTCTGCAGTTTTAAGTATCGAGTTTAACTGAGTTTCGGAGATGTTGAAGCTTTTTGCCCACGCAATCATTTTTGATGCTTTTCCCCATTTGCCGGCCAAGCGTTTTTTGGCTTTAGCGAGCTCAGGCATAAGGGCGTCTATTTCGTCTTTTGATATCGCGCCGACTTTCTTTTGAAGCTTTGCGTCCATATCATCTGTTATGATGTTTTCAGCCATGAGGTTGTTGTAATCATAAACTAATTTTTTCTGTGTATTATCCATAATCATGTCCTTTATATAAATTTTTTATTAAACTGAAATTATTTTTGTAGCACTTATATTATACTGATATTATAATAAAAATCCACAGTGGAGAAGGATTATTGCGACCTTTAACATGTATTTTACGAATATTTTGTAATTGAAAGGGAAAATTACGGATGGCTAGCAAGAAAAGCGCAAAAAAAAATGATGATAAAAAGAGTTGGGTAAAGCTTTTTTATACATTTTTGCTGTGCGCATTTTTACCTGCTGCTTATTACCTTAAAGAGTGGGCGATTAAAAATCCGGGATGGGTGGAAGAAACCTATGCGAATAATTGGTATAAAGCATATTCACAGCCGTGGAGCAAAGTGTTTGCGTCATATGATTTTTCTTTTATCGAATTTTTTGTTTATACGCTGATAATCGTTTTAGTTATTTCTATCGTGTGGTCGGTTATATCTGCATTTCGAAACAAACACGGAATATATACTATATTAAAATGGGCAGTGTCTCTTGCTGCAACCGCAAGCATACTCTATTTTTTCTTTATCGCCGGTTGGGGGCTTAATTATTACCGTTATCCTTTGTATTCTACTATGGGGTATACAAACAGGATGTCTTCCACCGATGAGCTTTATGAACTGTGTGATGATTTAATCTCCGATGCGAATTCACTTCGTAAAGGATTAAATGAAGATGAAAACGGTGTGTTGAGCATTCCGTACTCAACTGATGAAATACTAAAGATGGTTCCCGATATTTATAATGATGTAAGTTCCGAGTATGAGATGTTTGCAGGTCAATATTCCGCACCTAAGCCTGTTTATTTGTCCGAATATATGAATCATACTCAGATTACCGGAATTTATCTGATGTTTACAGCAGAGGCGAATGTCAATGTTGCAACCGACGGCATACTGCTGCCTGCAACAGCCTGCCACGAAGCTGCGCACCAACGTGGGTTTGCCCGTGAAGATGAGGCGAACTTTATCGCATATCTTGTTTGCCGAGAAAGCGCTGATGAATACTTTAAATATTCCGGCACGCTTCTTGCTTTAATTAATGCTATGAACAAGCTATACGCCGCCGACAGCGACAGGTTCTATGAACTTCGCGCACTATATAGCGACAGTGTAAACGCTGATATGGCATACCGCGCTGCGTTCTGGAAACAGTATGAAGGGCCAGTTGCTGAAAAAACTGAGGCGGTAAACAACACCTATCTTAAAAGCAACGATCAGGAGGACGGCGTTAAAAGCTACGGACGCATGGTGGATTTGCTGCTTGCTGAGAGACGGTATAGGCTGGGGGAAGAGTGAAAAGCTGGAAGGACTTCCTGTTAATTTGATATTGCATTATAACTACCCCCAACATCTTGACGGTGGGTAAATATTATTATACAATATGAGTGGTATATTGTAACGCAAATGTAACAAATTAAGCGGTTTTCGGGCTGTTTTGTTGTTTGAATATAAATAAGAAAAAGTGAGGATTCCCATATGTTTGGAACCCAGGATATCGGTATTGATTTAGGAACTGCCAGCGTTCTCGTCTATGTAAAGGGACGCGGCATTGTTTTAAGAGAGCCGTCAGTTGTGGCGGTTGATAAAAAGACAGGCAGAATGCTTGCCATCGGCGAAGAGGCAAGAAAGATGCTTGGAAGAACCCCGGGTACGATTGAAGCTATCCGTCCGCTGCGTGACGGCGTTATATCCGATTATCATGTAACTGAAACTATGCTTAAATACTTCCTTGATAAGGTAGTCGGCAAAAAGTTTTTCTTTAAACCAAGAGTTGTAGTTTGCGTACCTTCCGGTGTTACGGAAGTTGAAAAGCGTTCGGTTATAGAAGCAACCGAGGATGCAGGCGCAAGGGAAGTTGACCTCATTGAAGAGCCGATAGCGGCAGCAATCGGCGCGGGAATCGACATTTCACGCCCATACGGCTCAATGATAGTTGATATCGGCGGCGGAACGACAGACATCGCTGTCATTTCTCTTAACAACACAGTAGTAACTACATCGCTGAAGCTTGCAGGCGATAAGTTTGATGAAGCTATAGTAAGATATATGCGAAAAAAACATAACCTTCTTGTGGGTGAACGCACAGCAGAAGAGCTTAAGATAAATATCGGCGCGGCATTCCCCAGAAAAGAAACTATCTTTATGGAGGTAACGGGCAGAAATCTTGTTTCAGGACTTCCTAAGACAGTTAACGTTGGTTCCGATGAAATGATTGAAGCGCTGGATGAGCCGGTACAGTCCATATTAGAAGCAGTTCATGACGTATTGGAGCGCACACCACCGGAAATATCATCTGATATATTCGACAGAGGAATAATTATGACAGGCGGAGGAGCATTGCTCTATGGGCTTGATATGAGAATCCAGCAGTATACGAGAGTGCCGTGCTTTGTGGCAGAAGATGCCGTATCCTGTGTGGCAATAGGAACGGGACGCGCACTTGAAAACATTGATTCTCTCAAAAAGCACAATGCATTGTTTACGACAGCACGCAGAAGAGGCCAGGAATTCAGGGGCTAGAACCAACCGATTATACAAAATCCCGTTTAAAATGGGATTTTTTTATGCAGATTAATCGGCATGGAGGCGACTATGACAGGCAATAAAGCGTTTACTATTTCCAAAAAAAAAGTTTGGCAGATAGGTGAATACATTATGCAAAACGGAGGGGAAATTGATAAAGCCCTCTATATGCTTCATTTTGAAAACAAACCGGCATTTAATGCTATATCAATACTTGAAAGTTATATGAATGAAGACGGCGGTGTGGGCGGTCTTGAACCTGATCATGTTTTTGAGGGATCAACACCGATTAGCTGCACAGTGTTTTTAAGGATATTACACGAGCTTAAGATAGCTCAGGAGCTTGAGTCTACACAGAAGGTGTTGGGACATCTTTATGACAGTGTAAGACAAAACGGATGTTGGCATCCGACAGTTGCGGAAGCTGCAAAAGTACCCCGCGCTCAGTGGCTTGACTGGCTGGAAGAAAATCCGAACACATTTACTTTATATCCAACATGTGAAATAGTCGGATATTTTTATCACTTCGGCGGCGGTGACTTTAGATCTTTTGCCAAAGATATGCTTGAGAATTTATACAGTGAATTAATTCAAAGATTTGCCGGAACATTTGACAGCCGTGAAGCAGCAGGACTTATGCAGCTGTGCAGGCTTTTGCCGGATGTTGCGGGAGAAAGGTTTGTAAACATACTAAAGCCGCACTTAAAAGAAATGCTTGTTTTAGATCCTAAAGGATGGCAGGGAGACGGATTGACACCGCTTTGTATCTTTAGGTCGCCTCTTGATCCTCTTTATTATGATTTTGAAAAAGACATTAACCGAAATCTGGATTACTTGATTATGAATATGCCTGATGACGGAATGTGGGAGTATATAGGTCACTGGGATATGTACCATGATGAGTATAAAGCTAACTATGGAAAGCTTGTATCAAAATTCAATCTGAACAGGCTTATCCAGCTTAAAAATTTCGGCAGGATTACAAGAATGAGCTAAAAGCCTTATTCTTCTTTATATAGCTCATGCCATGGAGGCATATCATCAGGACGCCTTTTATTATCATCCCAAAGATTGTAGTTTTGTGTTTTCTGCAGCGCAAGAAGCATATATTTTTCAGGATCTGTAGCGATGTTATGAAAGCTTTTTATCAGCTCTTTCATGTTTTGTCTGTTTGTTTTACCGTCAACCGGGCACTTGCTTTTAGTTATTGGCAAATCGAATTTCTTAACCGCATTAATAATTTCTTTTTCCGGGCAGTATAACAGAGGGCGAATCTGCTCGATATCGCTTCTGTCCATCCATGTAATCGGAGAAAGCGTTGATATTCTTCCTTCAAAAAGAAATGACATCATAAATGTTTCAAGTGCATCCTCTCTGTGATGGCCAAGCGCTATTTTGTTGCAGTTGTTTTGTTTTAACCAGTCGTGTAATGTGCCGCGGCGCATTTTAGAACACAGCGAGCATGGATTTTTTTCTTTGCGTCCCTCAAATACAATGCTTGCGATATTGGTTTTTATAACGCTGTATTCAATGCCCCACTTTTCGCAAAGTTCGGCAATAGGCTCGCTTTCAAAAAAGCCTTTTTGTCCGAGGTCAACGGAAACGGCCTTAAGACCAAACTTGTTTTTTGAAAAATGCCTGTATAAGTGCATTGCATAAAGCAGCAGTATGGAATCTTTTCCTCCGGAAACGCCTACTGCGATGTTATCGCCTTCTTTTATTAAATTAAAATCTTCATCGCACTTTCTTAATGTGCCTAAGATATATCTCATAACTGTCCTTTTTGTTTAGTATTTATAATTAGACAATATTAATTAAGAAAACACAAGTAAAAAAGTGTTAAGCCATTATTTGCAAAATATGATATAATGTGAAAAAGCGTGTATTATAACTTGCCAACTAATATTGTATGTGTTATAATCGGCGACTGGAGCCATCTTCGCTCTGTCAAATATTTAAGGCAGGGCCATTAGACCAAGGAGGTGAAATAATGAACAATTATGAGGTTCTATACGTTATAGACGGCACACTGAGTGATGAAGCCATTAAAGAGCAGGTAACAAAGTTCACAGAGCTTGTTACAGCTAACGGAGGCGAAGTCGTTCAGGTTGACGAATGGGGAAAACGTCGTCTGGCATATCAGATCAATTACAAGTCAGAAGGATATTATGTCCTTATGAACTTCAAATCAGCACCGGATTTCCCGGTAGAGCTTGAGCGTAATTTTGGAATCAATGAAGGTATCATGCGTTATATGGTTGAGCGTAAAAGCGATGACTATGTTCCTGCAAAGAAAACAATGAAACCAAAAGCAGCACCAAAGCCGGCAGAAGAAACTGCACCGGAAAAGCCCGCTGAACCTGCTGCAGCCGAACAGGCACCGGCAGAAGAAGCTGCACCGGCTGAAACAACAGAAGAAAAATCAGAAGAAGCAACTGAATAAAAATTTGAATCCAAAAAGTGAGGAGATATTTTTATGAATAGATGTGTTATTTTGGGAAACCTAACACGTGATCCTGAACTTAAGACTACAACGACCGGGAAAAGCGTATGTAACTTCACAGTTGCAGTAAGCCGCAGATTCTCTAATCCAAACGGTGAAAGAGAAGCAGATTTCATCCCTGTTGTAGTTTGGGGAAAGCAGGCTGAAAACAGCGCTAAATACCTTAGAAAAGGTTCACAGTGCTCAGTTGCAGGCTCTATACAAACACGTAGCTATGAGGCGAACGATGGCTCGCGCCGATATGTTACGGAGGTTGTTGCTGACGAAGTTCAGTTTTTGGCACGCACAGCTGGTTCGGGCTCAGGTTCAGGTTCTTCTCAGGATTATGGAAACCAATATGGAGGAGACCAGAGTGCTCCTTCGGACATGCAGGAAATAAACGAGGATTTACCGTTTTAACTGCAGCTTAAATGGTGCCGCAATTGGCGCAGTATAAGGAGGAAAAGCGTATGAGCGATCAACGTCAGCAGAGATACAAGAAGCGTTTCCGCAGGAAAGTTTGTTCTTTCTGTGTGGACAAAGCCACTGAGATTGATTATAAGGATATAAGCAAACTTCGCCGTTATGTAAGCGAATCGGGAAAAATGCTTCCCCGCAGAATGACAGGTGTATGTGCAAAGCATCAGAGAATGCTTTCAATGGCTATAAAGAATGCAAGAAAGATGGCGCTTCTGCCCTATAAGATAGACTAACAAACATTAAAACCGCCTTTCGAGGCGGTTTTTTTAGTATATAAATAAATTATATATGTGAATACATAAACCATGAAAAGTGGTTTTTATTATACTTTTACGACAACTTACAAATAATTTATAATAATCATATAAAAATTTTTTAAAATAAATGCAATAAAAAGCTTCCTTAACCGTCTTATAAATGTAAGGAACAATAAAGGAGATATAAAATGCACAACTGGGAAAGATATGAATTAAAACAAAGAGCGAAGAATGTGCTTAAAGTAAACTACTGGATGGCATTTCTTGTGGCACTGGTATTTATGATTATGAGCGGAGGCTCTCCGTTTTCCGGGAGCAGCTGGAGACAAAGCAGCAGCGACTTTAGACAAAACAGAGACTATGGAACATTCTCGGAATTCCGAGATGAGATTACTGAAAGCTTCCAGGACGATTTCGATTTCAACTCTGAATTTAGGGAAGATGAAGCAAGAGACACGATGCGGAGATTTCTGCCTATAATTGCAGGTGTTGTGATTGTTGGCCTTATAGTGTTTTTCATCTTTATGCTTGTAGCAATCGCATTTGATATATTGATTGCCAATCCGCTTAGGATGGGAGCTAAAACGTTCTTTAAGACATCGGCTGAGATTCCGCACAAAAAAGGCGGATATCTGGGAGAGGCTTTCAGAAACGGCAATTATGGGAATGTAGTAAAGACAATGTTCCTGCGCGATTTATTTACATTTTTGTGGAGTTTGTTGTTTATCGTTCCGGGAATTATTAAAGGCTATTCTTACAGAATGGTGCCGTATATCCTGGCGGACAATCCAAAGATGAATTCAAGCGAAGCGATACTTTTAAGCAGAAAGATGATGGACGGCGAGAAGTGGAAAACTTTTGTGTTGGATCTTTCATTCTTTGGATGGTATGTGCTGGGAGGCATTGCGATTGCTGTTGCAAGCTATTTTATTGGCGGAGTTGCAGGGGCTGTTATCGAATCATCTTTTATGATTCTTGCCGGAATCAGTATACTGTTTGTAATGCCATACTATATGTCAACGGACGCGCAGCTTTATCTTGTGCTTCGCAACAAGGCAATAGATGAGGGCTTTGTTAGAAGCGAACAGATTATTTTACCTTTGGCCGAAGCGTAAGATTTAATATAAATTCTTTGAAAGGGGGTTTTAAGATGCCAGACAATACATTAGCAGAAATATTTGAAAGCGAATATACAAACTTTAAGCACTATCTGAAGTCAAGGTTTAATAGGCTGAGCGAGTATGATGCTGAGGACATAATACAGCTGACAGTTCTTAAAATCCTCCGCAAAGGAGATGATGCACTGAGCATCAGGAACATGACGTCATATATGTACTCATCGCTAAGAAATTCCGCAATAGACTATATGAAAAAAACAAAGTATGAAGTTTTAACCGATGAGGACAGCGACGCTGTTGTGGACGCAGCTGAAGCAGAAGTGCTCAAGAATGAACTTAAGATGATAATTAAACAGGCAATTGATTTACTTGACGAAAAGTCAAAATATATATTCATTGAAACAGAGCTTATGGGAAGAAGCTATAAGGAACTGTGTGATGAAACGGGCATAAAGCTCGGCACCCTTTTATCGAGAAAATCGAGAGCTGTAAAAAAAATAAAAAAGACGGTTAGTGAATATTTATTCAAGGAGGCGTAAAATGAAAAAGAATCAGGACGTATGTGAAAGTATAGATGAAAAGAAAGTTGCTTGGAAAGTACTTAAGACTATTGGAATGATACTGCTTGGAATCATGGTTGCGGTGCTGTTGGGATTTGTAATCATGTGGCTGTGGAACTGGCTCATGCCTATGATATTCGGGCTTATGAAGATAACATATTGGCAGGCAGTTGGTATATTCATATTGGCTAAGCTCCTTTTCGGTGGAATTAGCGGCAGCGATGGCGACAAAAAAGATGAAAAGGGAACAATACGCAGCACAATAAAAAGCGAGATCAAAAAGGAATTTGACAAAGAGTTTGAAAAAGAAGCTAAAAAGGAAGCAAGCGACGAACCTGAGGAAACCCCGAAAAATAAAGACTATGACGAGCTTTATGAAAAGTGGTGGGATCAGGAAGGCGAAAAAAGCTTCGAGAGATATATGAACGAAACTGAATAAGAAATCAATATTGCGAACATAGCCGCAGGTGGATAATCCTGCGGTTTTTCATTTGTTTATAAATATTTTTCTTTTCTTTTTGTTACGTTTTTATTAAAATAGTATTATCAAAGGTGTAATAAAGGGTTTTTAGTATGAATGACGCTCTTTCTCCGTTTATGGAAAAAGAAAATATAAAAAGGAAAAGAAACAGAAAAGGGATTGGCATTTTAATTGTCTTTTTTGTTCTGTCCATAGTTGCAGCCGGAGTATATGTTTTCTTAGACTCCGACGGGCTTGCCTATGCCATGGAAAACGGTTTTTTAGCACAAGGCCAGACTCCGGAGCCTACAGCGCCAGCTGCAGCAATACAGACATTGGTTCCGACTGACTTTGCTGCATCACTTATTGATGCTAAAGAAAGCATAACGGCGGCGGCTTCCGCATCTTTAACACCTGCACCTACTCCATATTTAACACCGGAGCCTTATGTACATCCTGGAGTGCGGGATGACATGTTTACAGATGGCGAAGTTATAAAAGATGATATGTCATACCACAGCGGAAATCTTAGCATTGAAATAGAAGTTGTAAAAGTCGGTGAGAGTGTCGCATATGTAGCTGAAGTTTATTTCAGGACACTTGATAACTTTCTGCCTGTTTTTGCGGGAGGAAAATTTCACGGCGGATATGCAACAGTTTCAGAGCTTGCTGAAGAGCACAATGCTGTTTTTGCTGTAAACTCCGATTCATGTACAGCAACAGAGTATGGCGTAATCATTAGAAATGGCGAAATACTAAGAGATATAGTCGCGGCCGACCATCTGGCTATCTTTGGAGACGGTTCGATGCAGTCGTTTTATCCGAGAAATATAAGCGGAGAATATTTTATAAAAAAAGAAGCCGTACATGTATTTAACTTCGGACCGATGCTTTTAAACAACGGAAAAGCCGTCACAAAATTCATGTACTCGCACATTCGTTCCGAACATCCAAGAACAGCAATTGGTATGATTGAGCCTTATCATTATTATTTTGTTGTAGTGGACGGAAGATCTGACTATTCAGAGGGAATGACTCTTGAGGAGCTTTCGGCGTTTATGGTTAGCCTCGGATGTGTGGATGCATACAACCTGGATGGCGGCGGGTCATCTACAATGGTGTTTGACGGAAGACTTATAAACCTGCCTTTGGGTGAAACAGAGGAGCGGGAGCTTGATGGAGCTATATTGTTCGTTGAAGAATAAATTTACTAATTATTGAATTTTTCATTAATATGAGATGCAAGCCAATCAGATATTTTTCGCATCCCTGATTCCGATACATGGTTAATATCAGAAAAGTCTTCAAATGTACAATCAAGGTTATATTTTTTATCCATTAAATTATATGCGTTTATATTATAGTTATTATTATCTAAGAACTTTTCTATTGCATAGTGACCTGATATTGAAGAGGCATTTTTAATCATCGGAGTTTTAATTAGCTCGAGTTCAACATTATTTTCAATACATAATTTTATTACTTTTTCCATGTATACTACATTTTCTGACGGCAGAATGAAACTTTCATCAATTTCTCTTGCAAGGCTATCTTCATATTGTTCCAATGTCGCAAAAGTGTCAGGATTGTGTAAAATTGTGCCTTTTAAAGGCTGCAAAATTCTTTCTTTGGGATAAAATAGTCTTTGCAGCTGAAGCTTTAGATGTTTAGCGGCAAAAATGAATCTTTCTGTTTTTCCTGATTCTCGCATTGTATGGAACACTCCGTATCCATCAAAGGATAAGGTGGAAAATGCAGCTTGAAGTTTAAGCGGAGACATTTTCATTCCGTCTAGGTTTGCTAAAGCTAATCCATATAAGCCTTCTTCCTTCATCCATAACAAAGTGTCTTCAATTATTGAAAACTCTTCTACAATTACAAGATCGGGTGATTGGTATTTTAATGCTTCTTTTAGGTTGAAATATACCTGCTTTATGCTTTGTGCACCGCTGCTTAATATAACAGTGTTAGTATCTGTTTGTTCGCTTATGTATGCAGCATCAAAAGAAGCTGCCTGGGATGAACCCATAATCAACACATCTATATCTGTATCGTATATATATGCCCAGCCGTCAAATGCTTTTGTATGGTCATACGTAAATGCTTCGATAAAGGAAAATATCAAGAAGAAAACTATAACAAATGCTATGGCTCTTATAATCACACGTGACTTTTTGTCGTTATTTTGCATGTTTGCTCCTAGAACTGAAAGTATATGAATGAAGAGTCGCCAACGCCGTAGTATCCGAGCAGTATTATGCCGAATATAAGGCTTAGGTAAACAACCCAGCGAAGCGGCCAGGCTCTCTTTTCCATAAACTCGCGTATGCTGATTTTTGTCTGTGCTATCATAACCCCCAAAAGGATAGCAACGCTCATTATGATAAATGCCATGTCGTTTAGTGAAAGATTCATAAGAGACAGTGTTTTATTTATACTTAGTATATAATCGCTGAATGTAAAAATTCCGCGTATAATTATCAATGCTTCGCGCATTGAATTTGCCCGGAAGAGTATCCACGCAAAGCAGACAAGCGCAAATGTAATTAGTCCGGATAAAAAGCTTACCCATTTCCATTCGCGTTTTATTTTTAAAATGGAAAGAATCTTGTCTTTTGCAGGCTTTGTGATGCGGCCGATCAAAAGATATGCACCGTGAAGCGCACCCCACATTACAAATCCCCAGCTGGCACCATGCCAAAGACCTGATACCAGAAACACAACCATTGTGTTAAATGCCCAGCGGAATTTGCCTACCCTTGAGCCGCCCAATGGAATATAAACATAATCTCTAAACCATGAAGAAAGCGAAATGTGCCACCTTCTCCAGAATTCCGAGATTGATTTTGAAAAGTACGGACGTTTGAAGTTTTTCATTATATCAAAGCCCATTATGTTGGCTGAGCCTATAGCTATGTCAGTGTATGCTGAGAAATCGCAGTATATCTGAATCGCAAAAAGGAAAGTTGCTATTATGAATGTCACTCCGTTGTTGCCACCGACACGGGAGAACACATGGTTTACCGTTGGTGCTATCCTGTCTGCTATTACAACTTTTTTAAACATTCCCCAGAGGATAAGCAAAAATGCTTTTCGCGCACGTGAAACATCAAACTTCATTACCTTGTCAAACTGCGGAAGAAGGTGGGATGAGCGTTCAATTGGCCCTGCTACAAGCTGCGGGAAAAACGATACGAAAAGCGCATATTTTCCTATGTTGTGAGACGCTTTTATTGTGCCTCTGTAAACATCCATTGTGTATGAAAGCGCTTGGAAAGTATAAAATGATATACCTACCGGCAATAGATATTTGAAGTCAGGAAGATCGATTGACTTGCCAAGTACTGCAGATATCCTCTCGAATGTCAGAATTGCCATTGGAGAATACTTAAAAAACGCCAGTATGCCTAGATTCAGTGCAAAGGAAACAGCCACAAATAGATTTTTTCTTCTATGGCAGGTTTTTTCGTCTGTTATTGCCTCTTCATGCTTTCTGTTTTCGCGGCTTATAAAATAACCGCTTAAAAATGTTATAACTGTTGATATAGCTATAAGTGCGGCATATGAAACATTCCAGCACATGTAGAAGAAATAGCTTGCTGCAAGAAGCAGTATCCATCTTAATTTATGGGGCAATAAAAAATATAAACCGATAACTATCGGCAGAAATAATACATATTGCAGTGAGTTAAACAGCATCAATTACTCCGAACAATGATTTTACTTATAACATATTACTATAAGGATATGTGTTTTACAATATTAAAAGACCGTGAACAGCATGTCCGTAATATTTTATACAATCACATGGCGTCAGTGGATTAAAATGATATAATAAATATAAATAAAAAATATCATAGTGTTTTATGAGGATGAGGCTATGAAAAAAGAGGCTGCGATAAAGATAATAATTATAATAGCTATAGCGCTATTTTTTTCTACGCTTATTGTTAATGACATTTCAGCAGTAAAAAAAGACAAGCTCGAAGTTAAGATATATTTGTCAGAGACAGCAACTGATGACAATGTACAAAATACTGCCACGCCGCATACTACCGTCACAAGTTCTGTCAAGCCGGTTTCAACTCCTACTCCCGTTCCTACACCCACTATGGAGCCATATACAGAGATTGTAATCGGAGCGGTGGGAGATATTATGGTTCATGACAGACAGGTAAACGACGCCTACATGGCGGGGGAAAGGAACGGCTATTCGTTTTATCACTGGTTTGAATATATAAAGCCTGCTCTTTTATATCCCGACCTTATGATTGCAAACCTTGAAGGACCGATTGCGGGCAGCGAGGATGGCTACAATGGGTATCCGAGGTTTAATTTTCCCGATGAGATAGTTCCTGCCATGATGGATGCAGGCATTGATGTGGCACTTAATGCAAACAATCACATCTTCGATAGAAACATGGAAGGGCTTGCAAGAACGCTTGAAGTTCTGGATGATTACGGAATGAACCATACCGGTGTATGGAGCAGCAAAAGTGAAAGAAATAAGCCTTTAGTTTTGGATGTTAGCGGAATAAAAGTCGGAATAGTATCAGCTACCTATTCTTTAAACGGTTTTGAAAAAGGGATAGATGATGAAGTATTGGAATGGCTGGTATGCTATATAGAGCCAGAGCAGGTGAAAGAGCAGATAGATTTATGCAGGGAATATGGCGCTGAGGTTGTGATAGTGTGCCCGCATATGGGTGATGAGCTTGTTAAAACACCCAGAAGCGAAATGCAGGATTATGCACATAGCTACATTGAAATGGGAGCGGATATCGTTTTTGCATGCCATCCTCATGTTCTTCAGCCTGCCGAAATGTATGATACTGTGCTTGAAGACGGGTCAAACCATACGGGTATAATATATTATTCCTTAGGCAATTTTGTATCAGGTATGTATGGAGTATCAAAAGAGACGGGTGCTGTTGCATATGTAACGCTAAGGCGGGATAATGCTTCGGGGGATATATCTATAAAAAACGCTGAATATCTGCCAACCAGTACTCTGAGATATGGCAATTTCGAGGGAGGAGATTTATATCACATACTTCCTATTGGTCAGTGTTTGGATTTTCCGGAGATGATTGAAGACATTAGTCCAAACAGAAGCTGCTTTTACAGGCTTCAATGCGAATGGGATATTGCGATTGATACTTTAGGTGATGATGTTGTTAAGGTATTGCGGTATATGCCGGAAGAGGCAAATGAAACAAATGATTAAAACACATGATTGAGTTTTTTTCTTGCAATGAGCTTAAGCTCTGAGACTTTTCCCATTTCTTCATAAGGAACATAATTCATCTTATACATAGGCCTGAAAGGGATTATATGGAGAGGTATGTCAGGATTGATGCCGGCAATCCATGTCGTAAGCAATTCAGCTTCCTCCTTAGAATCATTAAATCCCGGTATCGCAAGAAATGTAAGTTCCACATGGGTTTCCGACGATGCGATTTTTATGGTTTCCTGAACATGCGAGAGGCTGCCGCCACAGGTTTTTCTGTAAAACTCCGGATTCATGGACTTTAAATCAATATTCATTGCATCAATATATGGAAGAAGCTGCATTAGAGGTTCCGGATTTATATAGCCGTTTGTTACAAGCACGGTATCTTTTTTATTTTTCATAGCTACTTCAAGAATATATTCATACCAAATAGTTGGTTCGTTGTAGGTGAAAGCTATGCCGATTGATTCGTTAAGGGAGTCGGATATATTCAAAAGCTCATCGACCGGAACGTGCCTAAGCGGCGGTAATGTTTGTGAAATATGATAGTTCTGACAAAAAGAACACCTGAAGTTACAGCCCCATGTACCGACCGACAATATAAAAGTACCTGGCTTCATTTTGCGCAGAGGTTTTTTTTCGATGGGATCTATGGCAAGGGATGAAATCATCTCGTAGGTATTGGTATATAGCTTTCCTTCGATGTTTTCGCGCACGCGGCATATCCCCGTTTTGCCCTCTGCTATGGTGCATTCATGAGGGCACAGGAGGCACTTGGCTGAAGATTTGCCGAAACTTCGGTAATAGAGTGCTTCTTTCATTTGTGGCGCACAACCTTAAATCGCTGCATCTTGTAGTTTTCATCCGGAGAGATTCCTGCTTTTTCAAGAGCAATTTCAATCTGATAATCAACTGTATTGACACCTTCAAGGTTTGGAAGCAAAAGACCGCGCCTGAATCCGTGGCTAACAATTACTCCGTATTCTTTTACATTAAGCTCGTCTTTGCTTTTAATGTCTTCTGCCGGGAATAAAACATCCACTGATATTGTAAGCTCAGAAAGCTCATGCGACTCAATGGGATTAAACCTTGGATCATGTACAGCTGCTGAAATAGCGTTTGCTATTACCTCTTCAGCAATATTTTTTCTTGTCGGCTGAGTGGTTCCGATACAGCCGCGCAGCCTTCCTTCTTTTTTGATAGAAACGAAAACACCGCTTCTGTTATGATAAAACTCGCGGCTTAAATCTTTGGGCGGGTTTATTTTAATACCGTTATTTATGTACTCGTAAATGGTTTTTTGAGCAAGTGCGACATACTCATTGTCATGTTCTTTGTGGGTTGAATAGTTTTCTGTTTTGCGTTTCATATACTCATGTAAAACGCTGGGAGAGCCTTTGCTGTTTCTTAAAATATGCGCTGTCATATATCCGACGCCGTATGGCCCTTCATACGAAAATACCTCTGTTTGCGTATCATATCCTTCCAGGGCACCAATCATGAGCTCCAAAGGTTTTTGAGCGCATTGCCCCGCATGCTCAAGCATATAGTTATCAATGTCAAGTATATCTATATAGCGCTTGCTTTTTATTGCATCAACGATATATTTATCATAAACAGGGCCCATTTCGTCATAGTCATAAGGGCCGCTGCTTTTAAGTTTGTGAGAAAGGTCTCCGCTTATAAGAAGAACATTTTCATCTCCCAATACATCAGATATTATCCGTCCGGCTTCATACATTTCCGTCTTTGACAAAAAGCCAATGCTGATGTGTATGAGTTTAAAGTCTTCATATTTTTTTGTGATAAAATAAAGCGGCACAAGCGCGCCGTGATCAAGGTCTTCAGATATGTTGTATTTTCCTGCTGTGTCATGGTTTAAGGAAAGGCAGCTTATGCCGTTTGCGACAAGCTCCGTGCACATTTTGTGTGCTTTGTCTTTATCGCACTCAAATTCGTATTTTATCTCTCTGTGCCTGAACTTTGAAAAATCGCCTTTTGGTTTATCAAGAGTATTAATGCAAAGTGCATCGGAAAAGACATTGCCGTGTGGAGTGACAACAGCGATTGTTTTTGGCTTAACGGAAGCGACTTTTTCTGCGATTTTTTTCATGCCTGCTATAGTGGCAGAGGCTTTTTCTTCTTCGCCGTTTCCTATTTCACTTAATATGATGGGCGGATGTGGTGAAACAAATAAATTCATAAAATCATCTCCATAAATCAAGCTATAGTTATATTATATCACTTTGTATTATTTATTATAACCTTTAAAAGTAAAATTTTAGGAGCTGCATCTCTTTTTTATCTGTTTATGAACTGTATAATTTCCTGAAATGCTTCCTGTGCATCTTCAATCGGAAAAAGTACCCAATCATGAAGCATGTCTTTGTATTCGAAAAAAGTAAGATTGTAGTTTTCTTTCTCGGCTTTTTTCTTAAAACGAAGTGCATCAATATATAAAATGTCTTTGGTTCCCATAAAAAGAGCCATCTCCCCAATATCTGAACTGTCGCCATAATATGGAGAGCAAAGCGGATTTTTCGTATCTAAATTTCCGGCATACTCTTTTCCGCTTTTTTTAAGCTCGCTGCGGCTTAGGAGGAAGTCGTCTTCCTGTAAATCTTCAGGTATATCCGTTTCCATCGAAACATCCAGCCATGGTGACAGCATTATAATTTTACTTGGCTTAGGTTTTATATTTCTTTGTTTTATTAATTGGCCCATAACAAGCGCAAGTCCCCCGCCGGCTGAATCGCCCATGAGAATTATATTATCCTTGCAATTTGACTTAAAAAGCTTCGAGTATACCTGCATAACGGTATTTACATTGTCATCGCACTTGTGTTTGGGAGCAAGAGGATAATCCACAAATGTTGCTTTGCACGGCACGGCTTTAAGGAGTTTGTCAAGCAAAACCCAGTGAAAAAAAGTCGATGGGTAACGGTACGCTCCTCCGTGAAGAAACACGATGTGTATTTTTGAGCTCGAATCGGAAGCAAGTGTGTAGCAGTTTCTACCTGCAATCTTCTCCGTTATGACTTCATATTTTCTTGAGATGATTCTAGGAGGGCTGTTGAACTTCGGATTCTCAAATATTTTCTTTTTGCTGCGCTTTCCAATGTCCTTAATTTTAAGGAACTTGAGCAGTTTATATAGTTTTCTTGACTGAATTGCTTTCATATTATCTTCTTTCTGTGTTTATACCTTTATTATACTTGCAGACGGGCTGTATACAAAGCGGTTTTTACATATACATAAGTTTTATAGGAGGATAACTTTGTTTTGCAATAAACTGTTGGACACTGAGCTGGCATTGACATATAATCAAATGGTGCATTTTTTAAAAATAACCAATACACTTTGAAGGGGACATAAATGAGATCTGACGGTAGAAGACTTAAGACACTTGATCCAATGTTTGCGATCATTCCCCACATTATGCCTAAAAGATATGACGCGCAGGTAATGTTTAATTCGGAACTTAACTATACCAAACTAAGAGCGTATCTTAATGCAAAACGAAAAGAAGGCAGAAAAATAAGCTTTATGGCTTTATTTACTGCGGCATATATAAGAGTTATTACTCAATATCCTGAACTTAACCGTTTTGTTGTAAACAAAAAAATATATGCAAGAAACGAGCTTGCGATTTCTTTTGTTACTTTAAAAGAATCGGGACTTCCTGATGACAAGATGGAAACTGTGGTTAAAATTATATTTGATTTGAACAGCACTGTTTTTCAGGTAGCTGAAAAAATCGAAAAATCAATAAAAGAAAACAGAATGCAGCAAAATGTAAACTTCACTGATAAACTTGCAAAGTTTTTCATGAGTGTTCCGTTTTTCTCTAGAATAGTTATAAACACGGTTAAAGGTTTGGATAAAATGGGTATGCTTCCTAAAGCGCTTATCGATGGATTTCCGTTTCACAGCAGTTTGTTTATAACCAATCTGGCATCAATTTATTTGGGGCCTGTATTCCATCATATATATGATTTTGGAACAACAAGTATGTTTGTTAGCATAGGCATGGTAAAAAACAATGTTAACCTCAAAGGTGAAAAAGAGCAGATAGTGCCTATAGGCGTTGTGGCCGACGAAAGGATATGTGCCGGAGTTACATTTTCCAAAGCTTTTGGTTATATGAACAAGATTTTGTCAGACCCTAAGGTGCTTGAAGAGCCTCCGGAATCAATACGCGAAGATATTAAATAAGCAAGTGTATAACTATTGTATTAGGATATTGTATAAAAGTATGCTGTTTATTGCGTAAAATGATTGATATAGTGTAATATATAGTGGATATTACGGCAAACAATAACAACATATAAGTACTAATCAATAAAAGTACGATATAAAACATATGGTATTTATACCAAGACAGAGATATATTGATGTACTATTGGAGGCATATTTGGTAATACGCTAAAGCGGACCTGTTTTCGCATTTTTATTTTTTAAGATGAATAATTTCATAAAGCTTAATATGATGAGAATATTTTCACCACTTTTTTTGATTTTATAATTTTAATAAAATCGACAGTTTGTGTTTTATTTTAAAGCTAATGCTTTTAGCGAGCGAAAAAGTTTTATATAAGTTTGAAAGGAGAGAAGATGTTTGTAAATGAAGGGAAGTACCTGACTTTTGCATTGGGAGATGAGCAGTATGCAATACCCATAACTCAAATAAGAGAAATTATTGGCATGCAGGCTATTACAAGTGCACCTAATTTGCCTAACTTTCTTAAAGGTTTGACAAACCTAAGAGGAAAGATCGTGCCTGTATTGGATTTGCGTTTGAAGTTTGGACTTGCAGAAAAAGAGTATGACAGAAACACATCGATTGTTATTTTGGAGACTGAGTTTGAGGGCAAGCAAAAAACCAGCGGGATAATAGTTGACAATGTTAAGGAAGTTAAGTTTATTGGCAAAGAGCTTATTGATGAACCTCCAAGATTCGCAGGCGGGTTTAATCAGGAATTTTTAAGCGGCATAGCAAGAGTAGGAGAAGGTGTGTTGATGCTTTTGGATGCTAACAATATTTTGTCACTGGATGAGAAAAAAGAGATAGAACAAGCTGTATGAGCAATGGAGAATTATGATGAATAGATTGAAGTTATCTACCAGACTATTTTTGAGTTTTAGCATTATTTTAATTTTACTTATGGGTGTTGTTGGCTTTGAAGTTTTTTCGCTGGAAAGCGTGAACGCATCCAAAGACCGCATGTACAATGCAACTAAATTTAATGAGGGAACAGCAAACATGCGTTGCTATACCCTTGAATACTACGAAAACCAGAGCAGTGAAGCAGCAAGCAAAATAACAACATGGTATAACACAACACGCGGACTTATTGAAGAAGGCATAGTACTTTATCCTGATCAGGAAAGCAAAACTTCGCTTGAAGAACTTAACAATAAATTGCAGGAATACTATAATTCTTTTGTGCTGTATCAGCAGTATACAAGCGCAAGAAACAACTATAGAGACGAAATGATGGCAAGCATAGACGGAAGCCTGGAAGTTTTGGATCAGATTTATTTAGGACAGCAGGATACTTTTACTGAGCTGTTTAATGAAATACGCGACCAAGACAAAGAGACCACTATAAGCTTCTACAGTTTGTATCTTTTACAGCAAGAAACAGATGGGATCATAACATCGGCCGATACTCTTTCGGAAATGAAATCTGTTGCTGTAGCACAGTTAAGATATTTCCTTTTGGGTGACGAAGAATATGATGCGCTTGTTATTGAAAAGCTGGATGAAGTTTATGATAAATATTCTTTGCTTTATGGAGAGATAGACGATGCAGAAAAGCAAAACCAAATTATAGAGGCTTTAAAGAGCATAAAGGCACTGAAGGAAACATATGAGTCATATAAAGAGCTGATATTAAAACAGGAAAACGAAAAAATTGTAATGCAGGGAATTGCTGTTGAAGTTGTGGCTGAAGCAAACTCTATCGCAGAAGCTCAGCAATCTAAGATGGAAAGCTCTATGTCTATGTCAGGAACGCTATCTCTAATTGTCGGTATCGCGGGTATAATTCTAGGAATATTTTTGGCCGTAATAATAACACGCGGACTTAACAAACAGTTAAGGTCAAATATTTCTCAGCTTACATCTGCGTCCTCTAAAGTAGCGAAAGCTTCAGTTCTTATGACAGAAGCAGGTCAGCAGCTTTCAGAAGGCTCGACAGAACAGGCGGCATCCATTGAAGAGACTTCCGCTACGATGGAAGAAACTTCATCAATGGTTCACCAGAATGCTGAAAACACAAAGCAGGCTAACGAGTTTGCAAGACGTGCTAGTGAAGTTGCTTCACAGAATTCCGACAAAATGGAAAACATGACGGTGTCGATGGATGAGCTTAAAAAATCCAGCAAAGAAATTTCAAAGATAATAAAAGTTATTGACGACATTGCATTTCAAACTAATATGCTTGCACTCAATGCTGCTGTGGAAGCAGCCCGCGCAGGAGACGCAGGGCTTGGGTTTGCAGTTGTAGCTGAGGAAGTCAGAAGTCTTGCACAAAAAAGCGCTAAGGCAGCAAATGATACTGAAGAGATTATAAAAAGAAATATAGAGCTGTCTGAAAAAGGTGTTGAGATAAGCGGACAGGTGAATGTTGCATTTGATGAAATCATCCAAAGAACTGAAGAAGTAAACAAGATTATGGATGAGATAGAAGCAGCAAGCCTTGAGCAGGCAAAGGGAACGGCGCAGGTAACTGATGCTATAGGACAAATGGAAAAAGTCGTTCAGCAGAATGCAGCATCGGCAGAAGAGAGCGCAGCATCGGCAGAAGAGCTTCAGGTACAGGCGAGGGCACTTGCTGTGGTTGTAAGAGAGCTTGAAAGACTTATGCGCGGGGCAAAAGGAAAGCCGGTCAAAGCAAAAAAGGTTAAATCTAAAAAGGCTAAAGTTCAAAAGGTAAAATCACAAAAGATTAAGCAAAAAGTTGTGAAAGCTGAAGAGATTGCGGAAGCTGAAGAGTTTTTGACAGAAGAAATTGAACAAGAGGAAATCGTCAGGTTTGAAAAGATGAAAGGCTTTTTAAAGTCAATATTTAAAAGAAAAAATAAAGTTGATGTTTCCGAAACCGAAGATTATGAGGATGAGGATGATGATGTCAACATAATCCAGGGAGAAGAAGTGGCAGAAGAAGAGACTGGCAAGATAAAAAGGAAAACTGTTTCTCCGGAAGAGGTTATACCCCTTGATGAGGACGATGATTTTTAAGAAGAATCAAAGCAATTGATATAAGGAGGCATAGAAATATGCCTCTTTTTTCATAATTAGATTTTCATTAATAATTGATAATGGAAAATGACTTTTTTAAATGTTGTGCTAAAATTAATTTGAAGTGTACTATTCTGCTTAAGGAGCGGGCTTATGAAAAAAATTAGAAAATGGTTTTTGTCGGGTATAGCTGTAACTTTGCCTGTGGGTGTTACTGTATTTGTGCTCGTATGGCTTTTTAATCTTCTGGACGGTATCTTAGCTGTTCCGGTTGAATGGGTGTTTGGCAAGAAGATACCGGGAGTTGGGCTTGGAGCGATAATCGTATTGCTGTTTATTGTGGGAATGCTGACTTCAAATCTTTTCGGGAAGAAGATATTTGAGTGGTTCCACAGTATAATTGAAAAGATACCGATTATAAAAACTGTTTATAAACCTGTCAGTAAGATAGCAAGCAGCATATCAAGCGACAGTACGGACAGCTTTCAGAAAGTAGTGTTGGTTGAATTCCCTATGAGGAAAGTTAAAAGTATTGGATTTATCACAAATCACAATGTATCGTTAAATGATGATAATAAAGTTTTTGTGTTTATTCCTACAACGCCCAATCCCACAAATGGGTTTCTAGTACTAATGGACAGAAAAGATATTGAAGTTGTCGATATTTCAATCAGTGAAGGATTGAATATGGTAGTTTCAATGGGTAACGCTACGCAGAATGAGCTGAAAACAATGCCGTATTAATTTTTGATAAGTATACTTTTAATATATTCTGTTATAATTTCTGATTGTGAGTTAAGCTTGTCAATTGGATTCTCCCCATCAACTATGCTGAAATTATCATTTTCTGATGCAAATCCCAGATAAGCATAGCCGATTAATTTGCCAATCAGTTCCGGATTATCGGTATAAATCAGATTTTTATCTTTCATCATGACAAACAGGCTTTGGGTTGTATCAAGCATAATCTTTTTATCTTTCATTGCTATTTCACGGGCAGTTTCATTTATATACTGCTCCATAGATACAATGCGGCTGAGTTTGACCAGTTTTTCATTTTTCAAAGAAACAGAAAAAGCCTCTCTTATAACTTCAAACAATCCAAGCGGACCTGCTTTGTCCAATAAAGAATCATATTGCTCAAGAAGGTTTTCATTAGAAATGTTTTGGCTGGTATAATAATCATACATTTCTTTAAGCAGTTCATCTTTGCTTTTAAAATGATTGTAAAAAGCAGCAACAGAAACACCTGCCTTCTTTGTGATTGATCTTATGGAAGTAGCATTGAATCCGTCCTTTGAAAAAAGATCCAAAGCTATTTCAAATAGATTCTCTTTTGTGCTCATTGATTATCCTTCTTATTGCCAAACAACTTTTGACGGACCGCGCGGGGGATATTTTATCCATTCAGTGTCAGAGTACCCAAGTATTATCGCCCCTCCGACTTTTTCGTTTTTACCAATGCCCATATATTCGGCAAAGCTTTTATCTTTACCCATTACAATTTCCAATAGCCCCATCCAACAGGAGGCAAGGCCGAGTGCTTTAGCCATAAGTATACCATAGGTGCCTGCAATTTTAATATCGCCTTTATAAAAAGGTTTGTGCATTCCCTTTTTATCGCTGTAGGTTATTAGAACTAATGCTTTTGCGCCTTTTAAATAGGACATATCCGAATTGTCAAAGAATGATTCTTTGTTTACAATCGACAGATTTCTTTTATAATTTTCTTTAAAGGTAAGGCTTTTGTTCTCTGAATTAAGGCTCATTGCAAGTGCTGTAGATTTTTTAGCCAATGGATTATTAAATTTCTGCAACAGTGCTTTATAATAGTTTTTTATCATCTTTTCTATAGTATTAAGTTTGATTTCTTCTGTGAATATATAATAATGTTTGTTTTGCTCGTTGCCACCTGTGCCGGAATGCATCATAGCTTCAACAACCTTCTCAATTTTTTCTTTTTCCACATTTTTATCTGAGTATATTCTTTCGGAGCGCACTGAAAACAGGAAGTTCTCAAAAGAAGCGGGATTGATTTCCGAATTTTGATAGGTAATGTTTTGCCCATCTATATAAACTTCGGGATAAGATTTATCTATTTTTGTATAGCTAAAGGTGATTGCATCGCTCGGACAGACAGCATAGCAGTGACCGCAGTATATGCATTTATAATCTGAGGCAAATTGAGGATATCCATTATCTGCCTTATCTATTACTCTGCTGTTGGTACATATATCCCGGCACTTCATACAGGAGGTGCACTTGGTTTTATCGATTTCTTTTGTAATCATATTTATATCCCTTTCATCTTGAATTGAATACATTTAGTGTATAAGTGAACGTTCGTTAACATTGTGACATACAGAAGAACTGATGTCAATTATTTTCTAACACTATTCTTATTGAATGCCTAAAACGAGCTGTATTCTAACAAACATGTAAGATTTATTCCTGCATTTATCTGATATAATGCAAAAAGGAGTAGTTATGTATAAGATAATGATTATCGAAGATGATATAACCATATCATCTTTACTAAAAAAGAATCTAGAAAAGTGGGGACTTGAAGCTTGCGAAACACAGGACTTTAAAGATGTGTTTTTAGAATTCAGCAATGAAAAACCACACCTTGTGCTGATGGATATAAATTTGCCTTATTATGATGGCTTTTACTGGTGCGAAAAGATACGCAAAACTTCAAACGTGCCGATTATATTTATATCGTCAAGGAATGATGATTCCGACAAAATCCGCGCAATTACGGGCGGAGCAGATGACTATGTGGAAAAACCTTTTTCAATGGATGTGATGACTGCAAAAATACAAGCGGCACTCAGAAGGGCTTATTCTTATGTGGATGAGTCGCTTAGCATGGTTACATACAAAGATATAGTGTTGGATTTAGAAAAAACGCAGGTATCATGCAGAGAAAAAGAAATTACCCTTGCAAGAAATGACAGCATAATACTTTCCATGTTAATAAAAGCGGGCGGTGCGCCTGTTTCCCGGACAAAGCTTATAAAAGCATTGTGGGAGGATGAGCACTTTGTAGATGAAAACACACTTACTGTAAATGTAAACAGGCTGAGAAAAAAGATGCGTGCAATAAAAGAAGAAGATATTATCGGCACGGTTAAAAGGGAAGGCTACAAGCTTTTATGAACTTTTGGGATTATTTAAAAGAAAAATGGTATATGTTTGTGCTATCGGCTATTGTGCTGATATTTTCTTCCTCTGTTTTTTTTCTTGGAAACGGCGGTTTGGGAGTTAATACAGATGACGTTTACGTTCTGCTGGGAGCTGTAATATTTTTTACTGTTTTTATTATTATTGATTTTATTGTTTATAAATCCAGAACAAAAAAGATTATATCATTTATAAAAAACGGTGCGCAGGAGGATTTAGACAGTTTCTTTCCTTCTGACAAGTACTATTGCGATGATATAACAAAGCTTGTCCAAGAGCATAACAAATTTCGATCAAGCACTGTTCTGGAGCATTCAAAGGATTTGGATTTTGTGACAAAATGGGTTCATGATGTAAAAGTGCCGATTTCCGCAATGAAGCTTTTATTGGAAAGCGACAATGAAGATATAAAAGAAAGGCTTGAGATGGAGCTTTTATCTGTTGAACAGAGCATTCAGAATGTATTATACAACATAAAATCAAGAAGCTTTTCAGACGATTATAAGATAGCAAAAACCAGTACAAAGAAGATGATTGCCGCATCGCTTAAACAATATGCTACATTCTTTTCACACAAGAAAATTCTCCTTAAGATAACCGGAGACGATTATCCTGTGCTTACTGATATTAAATGGAGCGGATATATTATTTCCCAATTTATTTCAAACGCAGTAAAACACACAAAAAGCGGCGAAAGCATTGAGATATCAACTGTAAAAAAAGAAAAAAGCACTATGATTTCCGTACGAAACTCAGGCGAGGGAATTGAAAAAGCTGACCTTAAGAGCATATTCAGCCGAGGATATACAGCTGCGTCAAGAAACACCGCTTATTCTACAGGCTACGGACTTTATTTTTCAAAAAGGCTTGCGGATAAACTTGGACATAGGCTTATAGCGGAATCCGAAAAAGGGGAATATGCAAAGTTTTCTATAATATTTTTTGATGCTGAATCTTTCTGATGTGACAAAAGTGTAAGGTTGAATCTGCATATTGTAAGGTAAATCAATTTTATATTCGATGTTTTTTTAATATCATTTTAGTATCACAAAATAAAGGAGAAATTATGCAGATACTAAACGCAACAAATATAAACAAAATATACGGCTCTAGAAAAAATAAAAAATACAGAGCTTTAAAAGATGTGTCATTTACTGTTGAGGAAGGCGAATTTATAGGGATTATGGGACCTTCCGGATCGGGAAAGACCACTCTACTTAACATTTTAGGCAGTATCGATAAGCTTACAAGCGGCTCTTTGAGCATGGGCGGTAAGGATGTCTCATCTTTAAACAAAAAACAGCTGGCAGCGCACAGAATGAAAAATATCGGTTTCATCTTTCAGGATTATAATCTTTTAGAGTCGATGACGCTGCGTGAAAACATTATACTTCCGCTGTCACTTAACGGCTACGGCTCCGGTGCAATCAACGAGAAAGTAACAGCCCTTGCCAATGACCTTGGCATAACAGCTGTGCTGGATAAGTACCCGTATGAAGTTTCCGGAGGAGAGCAGCAAAGAGCTGCCGCCTGCCGCGCACTTATCACTGATCCTGAGATCATTCTTGCGGACGAACCTACCGGAAACCTTGATTCAAAATCCGGAAAGCAGCTTTTAAGCCTTTTCGAGCACATAAACCAAAAGTATAATTCGACAATAGTCATGGTAACCCATGATGTTTTTGCGGCAAGCTACTGCCACAGGATAATGTTTATAAGAGACGGCGAGATTTACAACCAGATGAATGCGCATGAGTCCAGAAAAGACTTCTTTGATGCGATACTCAATGTGATGAGCATGCTGGGAGGTGATAGCGATGAAGCTTAAGCAGATGGCATTTTCAAACATAAAGCATAACTTCAGAAAATATGCTATGTACTTCTTATCGCTTTGCTTTTCAGTCTTCACGGTTTATGCTTTTTTGGGACTGATGTTTAATGACAACGTAAATCAGGCATTCATTCACAAAGAAAGATATCAGGCTCTTCTTTTGGCTTTTGGCGTGATTATTGCAGTATTTGTTTTCTTTTTCATGCTCAATGCCAATAAAGGCTTTATACGCGCAAGAAAAAAAGAGATATCAATGTATTCTTTGTTTGGCATGCCTAACGGGAAAATTGGAAAACTTTTGTTTATTGAAACACTGATAGTCGGTGTGAGTGCGCTTATTGTAGGGATAGCGCTTGGGATATTCTTTTCAAAATTAACCGCGATGATTTTGCTTAATATGACATTGCCTGAATATGCAGGAAGTGTGTCGTTTAATGTTAGCGCTATAGGTGTGGCAATAACCGCGGGACTATTTTTATGTTTCTTTTGTATAATTGGATTAAGCGGATTAAGGCTTATCAATAGATTTGAGCTTGTTGATTTGTTTAAGGGAGATAAAGTGTCTGAAGGCAATCCGAAAGGTTCGTGGATATTGCTTATAGTATCGTTAGGCCTTATTGGATATGGTTATTATTTGGCGTGTTCACCAAGTTCATATGCAGTATTAAAATCAACTTTGCTGATACTTGCACTTGTAATTGCCGGAACATTTATGTTTTTCTTAGCAGGATTGCCAAAGCTGATCAACCTGTTAAAAAGAAACAGGAAGATGTATTATAAAGCCCAGAATTTAGTATCAATTTCAAGCTTTGCGCATAGAATTCGTTCTGTTGGTGCAGCTATGGCAACAATAGCAGTACTTTCGGCGGTTGCTACAACAGCTGTTGCTACGGGCTTTACTCTGTATTCTTCCATAGACAGAAACACCTATGAATTAACTGGATATGATTTGCGCTTTTACGCTAATCAAGATGAGATTTTGGACGAAATAAAAAAGACTATAGAAGACAATGGAGCGAAAGTAACACAGGAAATCAGTGTTCAGAGGTTCATAGTGCATCCTGAAATTCGAGAGATAACGTTTGAAAATGAATCATATTCAGCAACATATTTCGGAGAAGATGAATTTTATTTCAGAGTATATTCAGAGACTGAGTTTAATAATGTAATAGAAAACTCAAAATCTAAAATTGCTAAAGTTGATGTGGGCGGAACGAACAACGCAATATTTATTATTCAAAACGGTTTGGAAGAACTGGGAGATGCGATGCTGGGCAAAGAAATTAGATTTTCCGAGGATACCTTGACTGTTACGGATGCTCAAAAATGCAATTTTATGCATCTTGGCGCTATATATACGATGGTTGTAAGCGATGATATGTTTATACACTTGATGAACAATGGCGAAATTAGTGACAGATACAAATCCGGAGATGTACTGGACAAAGCAACAATGCTAAACTACACAAAGCAGTTTAACGTAAAGCTTAATGAGGAACTTATGAAAATTCTTGAAAACGCTTCTTCTTACAGACTGGCATATGTAAATTACAGCGAGTCTCTTATGATTTTCGGGCTGGTGAGATTTATAGGTTTTTTTATGGGAGCCGTTGTGATACTTATGACAGCCAGTATGCTTTATTTCAAGCAGATAATGGCTGCTGAAGAAGAAAGACATTTATATCATATGCTTAGGAAAATAGGAATGGGAGAAGAGATCCAGAAAAAAGCGATAGTTAAAAGACTCCTTCCGGTATTCATGGCTCCGCTTGCAGTTGGCATTATCCACAGCATATTCGCTATGAAATCAGCGGACACTATGGTTTTTAGCAATATAATAACAGGAAACAGCTCATATCTTACTGTATTGACGTTTTCAGGTTTAATGTACATTGTATATGCAATAGTATATACGGCGTTTTATCTTGTAACAAAATCTCAGTATGTGAGAGTAATAAGAAAATGAAATAAAAGAAAGCCGCCTATTACGGCGGCTTTCCAATAAAGCTTAAACTTCGGCTACATTTATAAATGCATCTACAATTTCCGGATCAAACTGTGTTCCGGAATTTTTTTTGATTTCATCAAGGGCTTCTTTTCCTGAAATGCTCTTGCTGTAAGGCCTGTCGTTTGTCATTGCGTCAAATGCATCGACTACCGAGATTATGCGGGCAGGAAGAGGAATGTCGTTTTCTTTAAGACCTCTGGGATAACCGTTTCCATCCCATCTTTCGTGGTGGCTTAAGATGAAATCTGCAATAGGAGAAAGTTCAGGAGATGAAATTGCTATTCTGTATCCTATTTCAGGATGTCTTTTCATTTGTATCCATTCGGTTTCGTTGAGCTTACCCGGCTTTTTAAGAACGTTGTCATCCACGCCGATTTTGCCTATGTCATGAAGCATGGCGAGCAATTCAAGCTCATCCAGATGATTATTTGAGAGTTTAAGGAACTTTCCGATTTTGTTTGCGAAAAACGCCAGCCTCTCGGAGTGTTCTTTTGTTTCATTGCTTCTTTCATACATAGTAGCTTGAATGGATTTTATTATAGCATTGTGGACGCTCTTGTTTTCCAGCAGCTTACGGTTATACATATAGTTTTCTGCGATTTTAATTATTTCATCAATAGATTCCCTGTTGTCTGACTTTGTGGCATATCCCAACGATACGGAGAAATAGTAGTCTTGTTCTCTTGAGCCTGAATTTTTCTTTTTGCAGTATTTCTGAACTTGAGCTACTTTTTTTTCTGCCTCAACGCTGTCTGTGTTAGGAAGAATCATTATAAATTCATCTCCGCCTGTTCTTGCGGAAAAGTCAAATTCACCTGAGCAGGTTTTTAGTATATCTGCGACTTCTTTTATAAGACTGTCTCCGTAGTCATGGCCTAAAGTGTCGTTTATAAGCTTTAATCCATTGATGTCGCCTGCTATTATTGATATTGGCAGATTTTCCTCAACATCAATTAGATGCTTTTGTTCTTCAAGCCATCTCCTGTTATGAAGGCCTGTAAGCACATCGTACTGATTAAGATACATTATCTTATCTTCTTTGTTTTTGCGTTCAGTTATATCTATTATTATTCCTTCGAGAGTTTTAATGTTGCCTTTTGAGTTATATACTCCTTTGCCTTGCTCATAAACCCATTTCTTTTCGCCTTGGGCTGTAACTATCTGATACTCTCCTCGGTATATATCTTTATTGTTTATTGCCTTTTCCCATTCGTTCCAGATATCTTCCCTGTATTCTTCGGAGATTATCTCATTATATGCCAACTCATTGTTGTTTAGCAGACTTGAGCTGGGATACCCGGTCAGTTCAAAACAGCCTTCTGAAATATATTCCATAGTCCAGTTTTTGTCATACTTGCACCTATACACCATGCCTCTAATATTTGAAAGCAAAACTGACTTGCTGGCTTCGCTGCGGCGAAGCATTTTTCTGGATCTTTCCAATGCAATGTTTTGTTTTGAAAGAGCTTTATAAATAAGGTGTATTAGAGCCATGAGCCCAATTCCGCCAAGCTGTGCCGTAAGTGCATTAATCATCCATATATCTTTATATGTTTCCATAGGATAGCCGTCAAAGACACCTGTATATAATAAAGCAGTAATAATTGAAAACACTATCAAATTTGATGCAAGGAAGTAAATAAGCTTACGGCTGTCCAGAATTATACCCGCAAGAAACATTATGGCTATAACGGAAATTATCCCTGCCCCTTTATTGCCGGTAGAGATTAATACAACTATGCTGAATGCATATAAAGACATGACGATATACATCTGTCTTGCTTTAATGCTTAGCTTTTTGTTCAGCATAACGAGTATCATTGCAATAACTGATAGGATTTCAACTATACTAAAAAGCGGCATTTCATTTTTGAGGTACATATACGCGCCGAAAAGAAAAAGCGGCATTACAATTATCACAACAAAAAGTGACAATCCTATGAAAAGAGATTGGCTTAATGATTCTGAAAGGGAAGATGTTTGTTTTCTGGTTTTTTCATCAATAAAATATCTTCCCAGTTTATTGAGTTTTTTTGTAGAAAAGATTTTCATTTTTATATCTTTTTTTTGTAGTGCAAACCTTGTGCAGTGCTTGAAAGAAGTTGACTTCTTGATTTGGTAACGTCCAATTATCTATATTTTACTCATTATTTTTATAAATTACAAATATGTACATTCAATATTGTTTATATCGGTATGTTTTTTATAACTTTTAGAAGAAGAGATAAATTTGGCTTGGTAATGTAGTATAGAAATAACAATGGAAGTAGTATAAAATATGATTATAGTTGTTCCTGTGTAGTAAGTATATACACTCAAACTTTAAAATATGAGGAGGAAGCAATGTATAAAGCAAGCGATAACCGTTATGAGGAGATGGAATACAGAAGATGCGGAAAAAGCGGCCTGAAGATTCCGCTGGTTTCTCTGGGAATGTGGCATAACTTTGGCGGAAATGATAAATTTGAAAACGCAAGAGAAATGGTGCGCTATGCTTTTGACCATGGAATAACGCATTTTGACCTTGCAAACAACTACGGACCTCCCGCGGGATCGGCAGAAGAAAGCTTTGGAGAAATACTAAAAAAAGACTTTCTCGCATACAGAGACGAAATGATAATTTCATCCAAAGCCGGATACCACATGTGGCCGGGACCATATGGTGATTTCGGTTCAAAGAAATACCTTGTCTCATCGCTTGACCAAAGCTTAAAGCGTATGGGGCTTGATTATGTGGATATATTCTATCACCACAGGCCTGATCCGAACACACCTCTTGAAGAAACTATGAGCGCGTTGGATTTAATAGTCCGACAGGGAAAAGCTCTCTATGTGGGATTGTCAAACTACTATGATGCGGACATGCTTGAAAAAGCACTCGGCATATTAAAGGATCTTGGAACTCCGTGCGTTTTGCATCAGGTAAAATACTCTATGTTTGCAAGGCAGATTGAAGGTGCTGTATTGGACAGCACATATGATAACGGAGCAGGCACAATATGCTTTTCTCCACTTGCGCAAGGCCTTTTAACCGATAAATATTTAAAGGGAATTCCTGAGGATTCAAGGGCAGCAGGTGCAAGTGTTTTTCTTAAAAAAGAATCGATTAGCGAAGAATTAATAGATAAAGTCAGAAGACTTAATGAAATTGCAAAAAAGAGAAACCAGTCACTTGCACAGATGGCGCTTTCCTGGGCAGTGCGCGATGAAAGAGTGACGTCGGTATTAATCGGTGCAAGCAAAGTTTCTCAGATAGAAGATAACCTCGAAATTATTAACGCTGCTGATTTTAGCGAAAATGAAATCGAGGCTATAGAAGAAGTTTTAAGCTGAGCAATAATTTTGGTTCTTTATAGCAAAAACAAAATTAAATATTAAGTATTTTAGATGCCGAATCGGAATCCTTTTCGTAGGCTTCGCTGCAATATCTTTCAAAAGCTTTTTTGTTGGTTTTTCCGAGATTGATGCTTACAGGTCCTTTTACGCAACCGCCTTTGCATGCCATGCCTTCAATGAATGTTCGTTCTAAACGTCCTGCTTTAAGCATTCTTAATGCTTTATCAATTTCGTCAAATCCGTTGCAGGTAATAACATTGTAGTCGCCAACAGGTTCTATGCTCTCGAGCTGTTTTTTAAGAGCGCCGGAGACTCCGCCGCTAATTGCGAACTTTCTGCCGTAATATGAGGCATTGTCAAGAGGCGATACTGCCATATCGTCAATGCTATCAATGTCTACCATACCGCTGAGTTCTTCGAATGTTAAAACGTAGTCAACGACGGTATCTGCCATCTCTTCTTTTTTCGCTATACACGGACCAAAGAAAACAACTTTGCAGTTGGGCTCAACGGATTTAATAATCTTGGCTGTTTCAACCATAGGAGACACTGATTTTGATATATATTTTTCAAGCTGAGGATAATTCTTTTTTATATAACTTACAAACGCAGGACAGCATGAGCTTGTCATTACCCCGTTGTCTTTAATCACATCAGCAAACTCCAACGCCTCGTGTCTAATGACAACATCGGCTCCCAACGCAACTTCGACCACGTCTTTAAAGCCTATCTCTTTTATGGCGCTTACCACTTTGCCTACTTCCGTATATCCGAATGCTTCAGCGATTGACGGAGCAACCATGGCGATGACTGGCGATTTCTCTTGTTTAAGCTCCTGTATTACCTGCACTATTTGCGATCTGTCCTGAACTGCGCCGAAAGGGCATATCTGGACACATGCACCGCATCTTATGCATTTTTCATCGTCTATATCAGCCTGTCCGTCGCAGCTTACAGTGATAGCATCCACCGGGCACACTTTCATACAAGGGCGTTTTACATCCGCAATAGCGTCATAGGGGCAAGCAGCTTTGCATTTTCCGCATTCAATGCACTTTTCGCTGTCAATCACTGCTTTTTTATCAACTATTGATATAGCTCCCACTGGACAGCTTTGGCGGCACCTGTTTGAAATGCAGCCTCTGCACATATCTGAAACTGCATATCTGTTAGGGGTACATCCGTTGCACGCAGAATATAAAACTTCCACAACATTTTTATCTTTTTCAATACCTGAAACGGTTGATTTCACTCGCTCGTTTGTTACGGCCCGTTCGTGGTATATGCAACATCTGAATCTGGGATTTGGGCCGGGATTTAGTTTGTTTGCGATATCCATTTTCTCTTCGTTGAGTCTTCCGCTTCTAGCAAGTACGGTAACTTCATGATAGACTTCGTTTTTAACTTTCTGTACGTGGTTTTCAAATTTTCTCATATTTATGCTCCGAAATATACTCCAGTTCAACTTCCTTGCCAAGGCTTTTGAGTGCTTCCACAAGCTCTATTACAACATTTATCTTAAAACTTAAATCAACAGGGAAATAATGGTTTTGGTGAGCCTGATTTACGGCTTTTCCAAACCAGATTTTTATACTTGTGCTCTCTTCAAGAAAAAGCTTAAGCATTCTTGTTGCTCCGTCTTTTTTGTCTAAATCCACACTCTTATAGTCAGTCTTATATTTTTTTATAAGCTCAGTGCATTTTGACATTGTAACAACACCTTCCGTAACAAGATCCACTCCATTGATGCTTGCTGTAACCGGAACTTTGCTGTCTATATAATCAAGGTTTGCTTTAAGTTCGCTTCCTGTTTCGCGTGCGTATATCTGTGCCGTAGTTCCGCCGCTTATCATTTTCTTTCCTTGAAGCCTTTTAAAATAGTCAATGAAGGCGGAATCCAGCTCTTTGTCTGCGGGCGGACCGGTGAATACATTTAAAAGCTGCTGAGGACGGATTTTTATAGTGACCACAGTTGTGTCGTCATCTGGCTCGTTGTCATATAAATCGGAGCAGGCATTAAGAAGTTTGTTACATAAACTAAAGGCTGTTTTTGTATTCTGTCTTTCAAGAAACAGGGCAACATACTCCCATTTCCACCCGAACGGAAGGTATTTCCCTGCTCCTGCGTGAATTACGCCATCGCTTAGGATATACACAACATCATTTTCTTCAAGTTTGAAACGGCTTGTATATACATCTTTTTCATGAACTTTGATGAGTTTCTTTTCGGTCTCAAGAACCTTACCTTTTCTCATGAAGAAAAATGATGGATTGTCATACTCATATATCTGGCAGTTTAAGTCCTTGTCTATTTCGACTATGCTAAAAGTTGAGTATGCGATTTTACGAACACTGCAGACAGGAAGTGTGTGCATGATGGTGTCCACAACCTCGCTGATCCCGGCGTTTCGCTTAATCATGGTAACTGCTATCTGCGATGTCAGCGTTGCCAGTATGTTTGCCTTTACTCCGCTGCCTAATCCGTCCGCAAGAACTGCGATTATGCGCTCTTCTGATTTATATATCTGTACCTTGTCTCCGCACAGGCTCTCGTTTTTTTTGTTAAGGCTGTTGTAGGAGATATCTACAAATGCCTCTGTTCTGGTCATTGTGCTACTCCCTTATTATCAGGTCACGAAGCTCGTTGAGGCTCATTCTGGTCTCGGCGGTTGTTTCTCCCAGAAGACCTGCTATTTCCTGAACAACCCGCATCTGCTTGTCGATTACTTCGTTTGTTTTTTCCAGCGTATCTTTTTTCATTCTTTCAAGCTCGATTTTATTTTTCTCGTGAGCCGAAATATCCATAAAGAATATTGTTGTCTGGTTCTTTTGTTCGTCATAGATTAAATCCACTAAAAAGAACCTGTCCAAAGAGTTTTCATATATTTTTTGAGACATCACGTTTTGGCTGTGATTTAAAAGCCCGGGGAACTCATCGCTGTTTACTATAAAGTCAATCGGCAGACCTATTGAGCTTATTCCGTTGTTTTTGTTAAAAAGAAGGTCAAACTTCGGGTTTGTAATAGTTACGAGATTGTCTTCGTCCAGCACACATATACCGTTTGGGCTGTTTGCTATAAGCCTCGAATGCTCTTCTTCGGCAATCTCGCGAAGATATGGCAGACAGTCTGTATAGTTTGAGTACCCGTTATATACGGCCAGCGCTTTGTCAATGCACGTGTCATATCCGCATGCACCGCAGTTGAGCTGGTCTTTTTTTGAGTACTTTCTCATCTTCGCTAAAATCCCGTTGAGGTCATCACAATCTGGCTGTTTGTCATTTATGTCTCTTTGCATGAATGTTTTTGAAAGATCCAAACTTTGCGTCTCGATGCTTTTAACTATATCTTCTTTTGAGATGCTCTCTATCCGCTTTTTCATGCGCAGCTTTTGCGTGTAATGGCTGGCTTTTTGCTCTTTGGGAATTTCCGGACCGTTAAGGCAGCTGCCTTTGCATATGTTAAGCTCGATGCTGAGGTTGGACACTTTGTTGTTTAGTATGTCATCCAAAATACTTTTGCAGTTGTCTATACCGTCCACATGGATATACTTATATTCTTTGTTGGAGACTTCGCAGCCAAGCGGGAAGCCCTTTCCTGTTAAAGTCCCGTATTTATCAAACGGCGTCGGAGGCTGTTCGTTTAAGACTATGTTTTTTTCTTCAAACCACTTGCAAAGCTGAGTGAATGTTATAACTGCATCCACATCACCGCAGCTTTCCTGAGCTTCCGTTATTTTAGCAAGACACGGACCTATGAACACTACAAAACAGTCTTCGCCAAATCTTTTTTTTATGTGTTTGCCATGAGCTACCATCGGCGAGACTACCTTGAGCATGGAATCTATCAAGCTCGGATAATGACTTTCTACAAGATACGTAGCAGAAGGGCAGCATGTTGTGATTATGTTTTCGCTGGTGCAGTCTTTAATAACTTTCGCATACTCGTTAAAAACAAGTTCTGCTCCTACTGATGTTTCTTCTACATAGTCAAAGCCTATTTTTTTAAGAGCGGTACAGATGCTGTTTATATCATCTGCGTCAAATGATGAAACATAAGACGGAGCAAGAGACACTATGGTTTTTCTGTCCGAATCTATTGCTTCTTTTATCTGTGCAAATTCGTCTACAACAGACAGTGCGTTTTGTGGGCATTGAGAGTGGCACAGTCCGCATTTTATACACTTGTTGTTTATAATCGTGCGTTCATTATTTGTAAATTTAATAGCCTTTGTCGGACATACTCTAAGGCACTTAAAGCAGTTGTCGCACAGATTTTTGTTAAGCTTTATTAAGTTCATACTCTATTGCTCCGAAATTTTATCCGTTAAAGATGCGAAAAAATTATCACAGGTATCGGGTGTCAGCCAGACTATCTTTTCTCCGTCGATCCTGACGCTAACGCCTTTTCCGCACTCTCCCATACAAAAGCATGCTTTAAGATTTATTTTTTCTTCGAGCTTTTTTTCTTCAATGAAAGCTTTAAACTTTTCTATCACTTCATATGCGCCTTTTATATGGCATGAACTTCCGATGCATATTTCAACTATCATAAACTGTAATCCTCTTTCGTTTATTTCGAAAATATGCGGATGGCTGACAAGCATACCACCCGCATGTGTATATTATTTTTTGCCTTCAAATGCGTTTATATACATTTGTTTTATCTCGCTCATCAGCGGATATCTGGGGTTTGCTCCTGTGCACTGGTCATCAAATGCCTGCTCTGAGAGTTTGTCAAGGTTGTCGTAGAAAGCTTTTCTTGGAACACCGGCTTCTTCGATACTGGTGGGGATACCTACTTCTTTTTTAAGTTTTTCGATTTCTTTAATTAGAAGCTCTACTTTTTCGTTGTCATTTTTGCCGCCGAGGTTCAAATACTCCGCAATCTTAGCATATCTGCGCTTTGTGTCTGGATATTTATACTGCGGGAACGCTGCCTGCTTCCTTGGGTTATCCACTGCGTTAAATCTAATAACTTCATTTATAAGCAAGGCGTTTGCTATACCGTGAGGAACATGGTAGGCAGAGCCTAGTTTGTGAGCCATCGAGTGGCATACTCCAAGGAAAGCATTTGCAAAGGCCATTCCTGCAACTGTTGATGCGTGAGCCATTTTTTCTCTTGCTTTTACATCGGTTGTGCCGTTGTGGTATGCTTCAGGCAGATATTTAAACACGAGTCTTATCGCTTCCAGTGCCTGTCCGTTAGTATATTCCGATGCGAGGATTGACACATAGCTTTCGATAGCATGTGTAAGTGCGTCTATACCTGATGCCGCAGTTAAGCCTTTTGGCATATTCATCATAAGAGATGCGTCAATTATCGCCATGTCAGGGGTCAGCTCATAGTCTGCGAGCGGATATTTAACGCCAGTTTTTTCATCGGTTATAACGGCAAAAGGTGTTACTTCAGAGCCTGTACCGGCAGTAGTGGGGATTGCGATAAGAGATGCTTTTTCACCCATTTTGGGGAATTGGAAAACACGTTTTCTTATGTCCATAAATCTCATTGCAAGGTCTGCAAAATCAATGTCCGGATGCTCATACAAAGTCCACATGATTTTCGCGGCATCCATTGGAGAGCCGCCGCCCAATGCGATAATTGTGTCAGGCTCATATGTAAGCATTTCTTTTGCGCCTTTTCTTGCAACTGCAAGTGTCGGATCCGGTTCAACTTCAGTGAACACTTTGAAATCAATGTCCATCTCTGTCAGCATTTCTGTTATTCTGTCCACGAATCCAAGCTCGTAAAGCATTTTGTCGGTTACTATAAATGCACGCTTTTTATTCATGTCCTTAAGCTCTTTAAGTGCTACCGGCATGCAGCCGTATTTAAAATATATTTTTTCAGGAACTCTGTACCAAAGCATGTTTTCCCGCCTTTCCGCAACTGTCTTTATATTCATCAGGTGTTTGACTCCTACATTTTCAGAAACAGAGTTGCCGCCCCATGAGCCGCAGCCAAGCGTAAGCGAAGGAGCCAGCTTGAAGTTGTATAGATCGCCGATTGCTCCCTGTGATGACGGCATGTTGATGATTGTGCGTCCGGTTTTCATAGCAGATTGGAACTTTGCGATTTTTTCTTGCTCCTGAACTTGGTCCACATATAAAACTGATGTGTGTCCAAGGCCGCCAAGCTCAACAAGACGCGCGGCTTTATACACGGCTTCGTTAAAAGTTTTTACCTTATACATAGCGAGTATCGGAGAAAGCTTTTCGTGGCTGAAAGGCTCTTCAAGCTCTGTTGACACAACTTCGCCGATTAACACTTTTGTGTCGTCAGGGACTGTGATTTTTGCAAGCTCAGCAAGTTTTAATGCGCTTTGCCCCACAATCTCTGCGTTTATTCTGCCGTCTTTAAGTATTATCTTGCGAACTTTTTCTGTCTGATCTTTGTTTAATATATATCCGCCTCGTGCTGTGAATTCTTTCTTCACTTCGTTATATACTTTATCCAGTACGATAACCGACTGTTCGGATGCGCAGATAACACCGTTATCGAAGCTCTTTGAAAGAAGGATTGAAGAAACCGCCATTTTTATATGTGCTGTATCATCTATAATTGCAGGTGTATTTCCCGCGCCAACGCCTATTGCCGGTTTTCCCGAAGAATATGCCGCACGAACCATTCCGGGGCCGCCTGTTGCGAGTATTAAGTCTGCATTCTGCATAACTGCGTTTGTAAGCTCCAGTGAAGGTTCATCAATCCATGCCAGAATATCTTTTGGCGCGCCTGCTTCGATTGCCGCATCTAAGACTATCTGAGCTGCTTTAATTGTGCTTTTCTTTGCTCTTGGATGGGGAGAAAATATCATTGCGTTTCTTGTCTTCAAAGCAAGCAGTGCTTTAAATATTGCAGTTGACGTAGGATTAGTCGTGGGGACTACCGCAGCAACTACACCAATTGGGTCAGCAACCTTGGTTACACCGAATGCATTGTCCTTTTCAATCACGCCGCATGTTTTTTCATCCTTATATTGGTTGTAGATATACTCAGATGCGAAGTGGTTTTTGATAACTTTGTCTTCGACGATCCCCATACCAGTTTCCGCTACCGCCATTTTTGCAAGCTCTATCCTTGCGTTGTTTGCTGCCATAGCTGCTGCGCGGAATATTTTGTCCACCTGTTTTTGGGTAAAAGTCGCGTATTGTCTTTGTGCTGCCTTCACCTGCTCAAATTTTTTAAGTAATTGTTCCAAATTGTTTACCTTGCTCATGATATATTTCCCTTCAAAATTATTGATTAATTAAAGTTAATGTTTTATAATTAAATAAAACTTTGTTAATATTTTAACGATATATTTTTATCTATACTACTCGGTTTTTTACAAAATGCTTGATTTTTTACACGGAAAGGCTTAAAAATTACTAGATGAACATCGGAATAAACAAAAAAATAAGTGAAAATAAGCTTTATCAGATGGCAAACTCAAATATCACTTATTATGATTTTGACTCAAATTATATATGTGAATATTCATCTTATGACAAAGTCAGGCTTGTAGTTGTGTTTTCCGGATTGTTGAATTATACATTTGCAAGTGACTCGGTAAATCAGACAAATACAGATATGTTTCTTTTGCCTCAGTATTCTCACTTCACGCTGCATGTAGTAAAGCGTGCAAAATTAATGATAATTGAAGTTGATGATTCTCAGGTTAAGTCTGTATATCAGAATGTTGAAAATACAAGGCCGTTTAATGATGCTATTAATAATCCTAAATTATATGTAGATATAACATATACAAATGTATTATTTGACAGTGTTCAAAAGATACACAGTGAATATGTCGAAAATAAAGAAAACCCGTATCTTGTTGAGCTTAATGTCTGCCGGCTTTTGTTTAATCTTTTAAATACAGAATATGCAGGATATCTGTTTTCTATTCGTGCGCACCATCCTATGGAGCAGGTTAGATACTATATTGAGCGCAACCTGAAAGAAAGCATTAAGATAAATGACTTGGCGGAACTTGTGGGAATGACAGGGCCAAACCTAACAAATACATTTAAGCGTCATTTTGGACAAACTCCTATTAGCTATATAAATGAATGCAAAATGAAGTTTGCCGAAGAACTTCTGAAAGAAAGCTCTGTAACCGAAGTAGCCTTTGATATGGGATTTGAAAACGTTTCAACATTTATCGCTCAGTTTAAAAAAATTCACGAAGTTACTCCGAAACAGTTTCAAATGCTATATATGTAATAAAAGACGATAGCGGAGGGACCACTACCGTCTTTTATTTATATGAAATATGTGCTTGTGAGACTTATTTATTAATTATGCTACGTTGAATATTCCCAGGGCCAAATATCCTATATATGTAACATAAAGAGAAAGCAATGCAATTCCCTGCCATCTGTATAGTCTGCCTTTAATCCATGCAGGAACAATAACCAGAAGCGATAAAAACAGGACCAGAGGAACATCAAAAACCAACGCCTGAGGTACCATAGAACTAAACAATGGCAGCTTCTGCATTGAAACAAAAAGCCCGTCCGGTGAAATAATTGAACATGTAGACAGTATGAGAACAATGTTTAATATGTTTGCACCTATTACATTTCCAACCGACAGTGAGAACTCTTTTTTAACTACTGCAGAGATTGTTGTGGCGAGCTCCGGCAGGGATGTTCCCAAAGCCACAACTGTAAGGCCTATTATCTGATCTGAAATTCCGGCTTTGTGTGCCAAAAATGTGGCATTGTTAACCAAGAGCTTAGCTCCGAATATAATACCAACTATTCCGGCTGCGAATTTAAGTGAGTTGGTTATTATTAGCTTGCGGGTAATTTCAGGGACATCTTCTTTATCATTAGTCTTTCTTGCTTTTTGAGCTGCTGTTATGCTATAGGCAAAAAACAATATCATGACTATACCAAGCAAAACTCCTTCAAAAGCATTGATGTGCCTGTCCAGCATAAATACAATCAACAGTGCGATAGCTGAAAGAAGAAACGCGGATTTAGCTCTGAAAGTATTCTTGCGCACATGTGCCGGCAGCGCAGTTGCCGATATCCCCAGTATCAGAGCTGTATTGCATACAATAGAGCCTAGAGCGTTGCCTATTCCCATGTCCGGCACACCGTTTTTAACAGCAATTGTTGACACCATAAGCTCAGGAAGGGTAGTGCAAAGGGAGATAATTGTTGCCCCTATCAAAAGCTTGGGAATTCTTGTGACTTCCGCAAAATAGACTGTGCCGTCTACAAAGAAATCGCCGCCTTTTATAATCAATATAAATCCGGCAATAAGTAAAAGCGATGAGGTTAAAACAGTTAATTGCATTAGTACATCCTTATTTTGTTGATTTAGTTGGTAGTGAAAAAGTGTTGTTTGCGATAAGATTCTACAAACCCTTATTCTGAAAGAAAATTGTGCGGGTAAGCGCACAAATGAGGAAAGAATTTATAAAAAATATTATCTAATATATTTATAGTATATTTATAAAAGCTTATAAGCAATAAATAAGCTTTGTAAAAATTGTTCATTATTTAAACAGTTGAAATCTTATTTAATAATAAATACTGACTGGTACTCGCAGCCAAGGATCACTCTTTAAGCATACGCCATAGCGTAGTGCGGCTGATGCCTAAACTTCGTGCCGTTTCACTTTGATTTCCGTTGTTTTGTTCTAAAATTATTTTAGCGATATCGCGGTTAATACTGTCAAGATTTTTTGTCAGATTTATTATAGTCTTTGATGTGTGTTGAGTTTCTCCCTGAACGAATGATATTTCAACACGAAGAGTTTCGCTTACATGTTGCTGTGTTATAACTCCTTCTCCAGCTAAAAAAGCCAGCTTCTCCATAACTCTCATTAGCTGTTCATAGTTCTGCGGCCAATTGTAGTCTGACAGCAGCGTAACTGCTTCAGGCTCTATACTTTCCGGTGCGTGCTCATAATTAATTTTAAAGTATTGCATCAATTGTGTTATAGAGTTTTCGATAACGTTACTGCTGCCGCGCAAAGGAATCATTGAAATATTAAGACATTTTAGTTTTGTGATTGTTTTTAATACCAGCTGCTCTCTTAAAATACTCAGATTCCGCTGTTCTGAACGGGAAATGAGTATATGGTTTCTTCTTGCGGCGTCGCTCAGTGAGATTGCGGACAAAAGCTGATCCAATTTTTCATGGTTTAAGGCGTCAATATTTTTGATAAACAAAGTATTGCCGTAATCGCAGATTGGAGAATCAGGCTTAAGCAGCAGATAGTTCCAGGCTCTGCTGTTAATTAAGCTACAATCTATCACGACAAAAGGATTGTGGTTGTATATGCCTTTTAGGTAAATCATTTTTGCTAGGTGATCTTTCCCGGCACCTACTTCTCCGCTTATAAGAACAGGCTCTTTTCGGGAAATGCACTGTTCGATTTCATGTAAATAGTAGTTTTCCATATTTACAATTCCAAATACGGAGTTTTCAACCTCTTGCTTTATTTCATCGCTGTCATAGTAATGAATACATCTCCTTTCGCCGGATGCTGCAGGAACTCTGCGGCTGAAGAAAAACACATAATAATATTTATCGAAAATTGATACTTTCCTGGCAGAAATATTGTAAACAGAGCCGCCCTGCCGTTTTATTAGCTTAAACGAGTCTTCTGTTTTAAATTTATCAAGGAGTTTATAAAGATACTTAAGCATGAATTTATCGTTAGGAGTAAGGGAAACGTAATAGAGCTTATAATCTGATGAGTAAACAACAGTCGCACTTTCGTTATTAAGTTCTATAAGTTTGTTTAAGAATCTGTTTTCTTCCCTAAGACTCAAACTGGCTTTGTGATAGAAAAGAGCTTTATTGAATGCGTCGCGTATACTGTCTTCGCCGGATGTGAGCAGAAATGCATCGAATCCGTGATTTTGAGCATACTCGTAAGATATTGTATCGCAAAGAACGGTTTTTACATTATCATTCCGAATTGTTTGAAAAACCGATTCGAGCTCAAAAACATCGTTTATTCCATATACCTTACATTCAAATGGCAGAATGTTTTCAAGTGAATCAAGAGATTCGAGCGACTGGATTATGCTGTTGAAGCCAATAATTGCAAGCCTTGAAGCTGTTGAAATGGCTGTGTTTATTGCAGCCAACAAATCACATGTTTTGATTCCTATCTCAATTATAGGCACAGATACTGCATTCCTTATATACTTAGCTGTGCCACCTCTTGAAATTATATAATCATATTGCTCGTTGTAGTTATCGACAGCGTAATTGGTACCATCGTTAAGATTGCCGACTACTGTTGTTAAATTAATATCTTTAAACTCGCTTGCCACTTTTTCGACTATTCGAACCATGCTTTCGTATGGAGAAATAACAAGTATTTTTATTTCTTCGTCCAAAAATCCGCCCCCTC
Source organism: Christensenellaceae bacterium (assembly GCA_963677605.2). Classification (GTDB taxonomy): domain Bacteria; phylum Bacillota; class Clostridia; order Christensenellales; family UMGS416; genus JAGLOK01. The sequence continues at coordinate 748,044 of CAXXDX010000007.1, forward strand.
TCAATCATTTGCACTAAAATTGATAAAGTAAATTATACAAAACGACAAAAAAAGAGTCAATAAATTTGCGAATGTTTCAAAATGAAACATGTTTTGATGATGACTTCAATAGACTGAGATTTATGATGTATATATACTGAATATATTAAGTTTTTCAAACTTTCAGTAAATATGTGCGAAAAGGGCGATATGCTTTATAAGCGGTTGTTTCTTATAAATAAAACAACAGATTGCATTTTGCTCAAAACCAGGCTGTCCGGTGATGTGGCCTGTCAGAAGATGTTTTAATAAATAGATTTTGATTTTAAACGCCGGAGTAGGAAGGGGGGACATTTTAGGACTTAACACATTATTTCTCATTAATTATCAGAAGGATAAACACATGCCTTGGGTAAGGCAAAAAAATTAGAAGGAGTAAATACTATGCTTACAACTCAAATGATTATCACCCTCGCGGTTGTAGTCTTTATGGTCGTCTTAATCATTATCGACAAACTGCCTTTTGGTGCACCGCCACTAATTGCCTGTGCATTGCTGGTTGTTTTGGGACAGGCAACTGTTGCAGAAGCGTTTGGTGGATTTGTTGACAAGAACGTTATCTTGATTGCAGGCTTTATGGCTTCAATGGCGGCATTGCAGAAAACTAGATTTATTGCGTTTTTGAAAAACTCACTTAACCACATAGCCGGCAAAGGCGGTTACAGAAACTATGTTATTATACTTCTGTTGGTAATGCTTGTTGCAAACTTCTTAACAGGAACAGCATACTACGTTCTCATTTTATCTATCGTTGCAACAATTCCTTACAACAAAAAGCTGCCGACATCACGCATTCTTCTTCCCGCAGGTATGGCTACCGGTTTCGGCGGATGGATTCCGATTACAGCTGCATTATTTTTAGGAATTATGTCCAGCATACTTGAATCTTCAGGCGGCCCTGCAGGAGTTATAATTCCTATTGGAAAACTTGCTATCTTAAGAGGAGTTCTTGCTGTGATATTCCTTGGATGGTCTCTTATCGGATATAAACTCTTACCGGATCGCGACATAAGCAATAAACTTGCCGAGGGTGAGACAAAACCTGAAAAAGAAGAAAAGAAAGAAAGCGAACTTACAAAGTTCCAGGAAATTTCCGTATACATTGGTTTTGTCATAATACTCGGAACAATGATATTCCTCAGCAAAATACCTGGAGATATTGGTTATGGCGTAACAGGCGTTGTTGCTGCATTCCTGCTGTTTACAGGAGCTCTTAAGTTCAAAGAAACTCTTTCAAACTGGTTCTCACCTTTGATTGTAATGTTAGCTGGTGTTATCGGTGTTGCTACAGCAATGTCTAACAGCGGAATTACAACATTGTTAGGTGAAAAGATAGCTGGTGTTCTTGGCGGTAATCCAAGTGCATTTGTAGTTGTATTTGTATTTGTATTATTGACATCTATAAGCTCAACATTCACAGGAGCGAGCTTTGGTTCATTGTTCATCTTTGCGCCAATAGGTGTTTCGGTTTGCTTGCAGCTAGGATTAAATCCAATTGCTTTGGTATTTGCTCTTGTTCCAACAGCATGGATTAACTGGGTAATGCCAATTGACGGTCTTCCTGCAATGGCGTTTGGACTTGGTAAATACAAACTCACCGAGTTCTGGAAGTTCCAAGTACCGCTTTGGTTGTTGTCACTTCTGGCAGTGACCACGGTCTCGATTTTACTGTTCCCTATGTAAAACTTAAATTAACAAAAAGCAATGCCGCATGTAACTATGCGGCATTGCAAAAACATCACAAAAATATGGCCTTGCCATGCAGGGTTATGATAGACCTTGCTGGGAGAAAAAATTATGAATGACAAAATGAATGAACTGGTCCAATTTTCAGATAATGCAGGCAAGCTTGTATTGGAAAAAGTTGCCGGAGAAGTTTCAAAAAAAGTTGAATATGAAAATGAGGTTCAGGCAAAATCGGGTATTGACAGAACTATGTATTGCTATGTACCTGAAACCGGATGCCCTGATCCCAAACAATGTCAGGTTTTGATGGTGCTGCGCGATGGCAGCGATGAAGATTCAGCTCAAAAGGTAATGGAAAACCTTAAGCTTAAAGGCCTTGCTGAAGACCAGAACTTTATATTGGTTTTTCCCAATCCTACTAATGATGGATGGAACTATAAAAATGATTCAGCACGCGAAAACGATATTGATTTTATTGTGCGCTGCTTTGATTCACTTAAGGCAAGCAGCAGCCATGTGTCCGGATTTAACGGAATGATTTACTATCTGCCTGCTTCACCTTGCGCATCCGCCATGATTATGACAATGGCTGCGCTTAATCCATTGAATGTGTCTGCAATGATGGTGTCGGAGTTTCCTGATGACTATACTATCCCTGCAGAAGCCCTCAATGTAGAAGTTGCCGCATGGAGCAGCAATCCTGTTGCAACGGAATATATAAAAAATGCAAACGAAACAAACGGCTCTGGTGAAGAGGATAAAGGTGATATAACTTACTATGGTAAAAATCCGAATGTAAGGCTTATTGTAAGCGACAGCGAGATAAATGCCGAAACTGTATTGTCTGCATGGGACAAGCTGTTTTCAATATCCCGCAGATGGCGCAACGACACTTATGGAACATACCAGCATCGTACAGCTTTTACTGAGCGCGGATTTGTCGCTCATGTAAAAGATTCAAGCCTGGGTGTAAATGATGGATATGAGCATACTTGGTATGAGTATATTCCGCCACAGCTCCGCGGAACAGATGAAAAGGTTCCTCTGCTGTTTAACTTCCATGGTGTAAACTGTGTACCTCTGTACGGAGCAGAACAAAGCAACTGGCATGATATAGCTGACAGGGAAGGTTTTATAGTTGTTTACCCTGCGCCGGCCAAAAGCAAATGCTGGAATATCGTAAACGAATCAACTCTTATAAGTGATTTTGACTTTGTACTAGCGCTTATAGAGCACATGAAAGATATTCATCCGATAGATGAAACAAGAATATATGTTGCCGGATTTTCAATGGGCGGCATGATGACACATGCTCTTTCCGGGGCATATCCTGATATATTTGCAGCAGGAGCACCTTGCAATGCATTTAATTTCGGATACTATATGAAACCTGCGGGATTATTTACACCTTTTATGAAAGGCATTAAAGATGAGGAGCTTGAAAACGTGTCTTATGCAAAGGTATTTGCTGATGAGAAAAAAGCTAAATATGACTATAGGATGCCTATTTTTCAAAACGTAGGTTTTAATGATACTTTAATTTCTTCATGGCCATTGGATGCCGAAACAGAAGATATACGAATGGATACAATAAAGCGCTGGATGGAGTACAACAATATATCCTCAGACGATTTATTTGACAGTAAAACACTGTCTGGACTTTCAGCGGATGAATCATTTTATGAAGATGAAGAAGAAAGATTCTTCCACCAGAGGTGGCTAAGCGGTGATGAAGGATCGCCTTCGCTTTACGAGATGATGTTTGTAAAACGTATGCCTCATGCTATTTTGCCTATTCAGACCGAATATGCATGGGAGTTTATAAAGAAGTTTTCACGTATGAAAGACGGAACGCTTAAAATAAACTAGGAATAAGCAAGGAGAGAAAATAATGATTGATAAACTAAATGAATTGACTCAATTTTCTAAATATGCCGGTAAACTATTTTTGCAAAAGGTTGCCGGAGACATTACCGGCCGAAGAGAAGCAGAAAACAATGCAGAAGCAGGAGTTGGCAATGACCGGAACATGTATTGTTATGCACCTCAGTCTGGCTGCCCTCATCCAAAACAATGCCAGGTACTTATGGTGCTTCGCGACGATAATAAAGAAGAATCCGCTCAAAAACTATTGGATGAACTGGATCTTATTAAGCTTGCCGAAGAGAAAAACTTTTTGCTGCTTTTCCCGAACCCTATGGATGAAGGATGGAATTATACAAATGATTCGGAAAAAGAAAATGATATGGATTATTTAGTGCGGTGTTTTGGTGTTTTGAAGGGCAGTGAGCTCGGCGTAAGCGGTTTTAACGGAATGACATTCTATGTTGCTACCACACCTGTGACATCAGCGATGATGATGACAATGGCTGCTCTTAAGCCGTTAAATGTGCCTGCGATGATGATATCGGATTTTCCTGAAGGATATTTAATTCCGGAAGATGCACTCAACATAGAAGTTGCAGCATGGAGCAGTAATCCTGTTGCAACTGAATATATTATGAAAGCTAACGGCAAAGGGAAAAAAGGCTTAGATGAGGACGGAGTTGCTACTTACTACGGCACAAATCCTAATGTGCGTTTACTTGTAACTGAGCGCAAAACTGATGCTGATTCTCTTAAAATTGCATGGGAAAGACTGTTCTCGGAATCACGCCGCTGGCAAAATGACACATACGGCACATATCAGTATCGTACGAATTTCACAGAACGCGGATTTGTTGGACATGTTAAGGATGATTGTCTTGGCATAAATAATGGATGCAAGCATACTTGGTATGAATATATACCTCCACAACTTCGTGGTACTGATGAGAAAGTTCCTTTGGTTTTCTATTTTCATGGCGGCGGCTGCGTGCCTTTATATGGCGCAGAGCAAAGCTGCTGGCATGATATAGCCGATGAAGAAAATTTCATAGTCATATATCCTGAAGCTTCACAAATGAACATGTGGAATGCATGGAATGATACAAGGCTTAAATATAGCGATGAAGAGTTCTTTCTGGCTCTGATTGAGCATATGAACGAAGTTCATCCTATTGATATGACCAGAGTTTATGTTTCCGGATTTTCGATGGGTGGAATGATGTCAAACGCAATGGCTTGCGCTCTTCCTGAAACAGTGGCTGCGGCGGCTCCGTGCAACGCATATAATGAAGGCTATTTCAGCAATTATCCTGCAATGATACGCCGCAGGGATTCGGGAACTGCAATGAAGATGACGGAAAAAACAGCAGATGATATGGCAGAGATATCTCCTGTCAAAATTGAAGCTGATGAAAAAAAAGCCGCATATGACTACAGGATGCCGGTATTCCAGATATCGGGATTGTTTGATCAGGAATGGCCGATTACAGACCCTGAAGACAAAAGAGTGGAGACTTTTAACTATTGGAAAAAATATAACAATATACCGGTTGCGCCTTTTGAAGTTGATGAAACCAATGAATCCGGCTTAAAAGCGGATGAAACATATTATGACGGAGATGATGAAAGATTCCTTCATCATAAATGGTATAGCAGTGATGAAGGCAATGAATCGCTTTATGAACTGTTTCTAGCTAAGCGTATGCCGCATGCATTGGATATCAGAGCTCCACGCTATGCATGGGAGTTTATAAAAAGATTTTCTAGGAATCCTGACGGCTCTTTGAGCGTAATGGATAAATAGCTATAAATTTTTTCATTTGAAGAGAGGAAAAGAGGAAAATTTAATAGTAAAGAAGGGATATAAATGAATCAATACAAACTTCAGGCTCCCCACAATGTTTATGCAGGAGAAAACAGCTTAAACAATTTGCCTGACATCTTAAAACAAAACAATGTAGAAAACCCTGTTATTTTCACGGATAAAGGAATAAGAGGGGCTGGATTACTTGATTTAGTACAGAATGTTCTTCCGAAAAAATTGGAAAACACTCCTGTTTTGGATGACCTCCCAGCCGAACCGACATATGAGCAGGCGCAAAAACTGGTTGACAAATGCAAAGAGCTGAACACTGATTTTATTATCGCAGTGGGCGGCGGAAGTGTTATGGATACCGCGAAACTTGCAAGCATTCTTTTAACGGATAAGCTTACAATACGCGATTTGCTGGACAATCCTTTGCTTGCAAAAAAATGCTGCAAAACTCTTATGATACCGACTACTTCCGGCACAGGCTCTGAAGCCACACCCAACGCAATAGTGGCTGTTCCTGAAAAGGAACTTAAAGTCGGAATAGTAAATCCTGAGATGATATCGGACTATGTGATATTAGATGCTGTAATGACGAAAAACCTTCCGCGTAAGATAGCGGCTGCTACAGGCATAGATGCATTGGCACACGCGATTGAATGCTTTACATCAAACAAAGCAAACCCTATAAGCGACATGTTTGCACTCAACGCACTCGAGATGATATTTAGCAATATTATACCTGCGTGTGATGATCCTGATGCGATGGAAGCAAAGCGCTCAATGCTGCTAGCAAGCTTTTTTGCAGGGGCAGCGATTACATCAAGCGGGACAACGGCAGTACACGCACTGAGTTATCCTCTCGGAGGCAAGTATCATATTGCACACGGTGTATCAAATGCTATATTGCTTGCACCTGTCATGAACTTTAATAAATCGGAGTGTATTGATAAATTTGCACAGGTATATGACCGCTGCTTTGCAGATGGCAATGTAACCGAAGGTTCTAAAAAAGCTGATGTTGTTATAAAACGGCTGGAAGAAACGGTCAGCCATCTTGACATACCCACAAGCCTTAAGGAGTTTGGAGTGTCATCCGATGATTTGGAAAGTCTGGTGGAAGCCGGAATGCAGGTAACAAGGCTGTTAAATAATAATATGAAAACTGTTACAGCGGAGGATGCGCGTGAAATATACAGGCAAATTCTATAAGGAGAAAGAAAACATGAACACTTCTTTTATAAAGGGCATTATCCCACCTATTTTAACTCCTATGTATGAAGATGAGTCAGTTAATTATGACGAATTTCGAAATCAGATTGAGCGTGAAATTAAAGCGGGCGTACACGGAATATTCTGCTTTGGCACTAACGGCGAAGGATATATACTGAGCGAGGACGAAAAGGTTGAAATTCTAAAACAAACTGTGGATAAAGTTGAAGGCAGAGTTCCGGTATATGCGGGAACAGGGTGCATTTCAACAACTGACACTATAAGGCTTAGCAAAAAGGCTCAGAGAGCTGGTGCTGACATTCTTTCTATTGTTACTCCAAGCTATGCTCTTGCTTCTCAGAAAGAGCTATATACTCACTATTCAGATATAGCTAAAAGTGTTGATCTTCCGATTGTTTTATATAATATACCGGCACGAACAGGCAATAAACTTTTGCCTGAAACCGTAGCAAGACTTGCAAAAGATGTGGATAACATCGTCGGGGCAAAGGATTCAAGCGGAGATTGGGACAATCTTAAGGCGTATATAGACCTTACTAAAGACTTAGATAAAGAATTTTATGTTCTTTCGGGCAATGATTCTCTTATTCTTAAATGTCTACAGGCGGGAGGCTCTGGCGGAATCGCAGGGTGTGCGAATGTATATCCGCATAAGCTCGCATCTATTTATAACTTGTTTATTGATGGTAAAATAGAAGAGGCTAAAAAGGCTCAGGATTCAATAGCAAGCTTCCGTGCGGTGTTTAAATATGGAAACCCGAATACAATAGTAAAGAAGGCTGTTGCTCTTCTTGGATATCCGGTTGGAGACTGCCGCAGACCGTTTAACGATTTGTGTGAAGATGGGCTTAACGCGCTTGAAGCTGTAATTAAAGAAAACAAAAAGCTCGGAATGAATTAGGAAGTGAAATAATGAATAGCAACAAACCAATACTTGGAATCACAATGGGAGACCCGTACGGCAACGGACCTGAGATTACCGTTAAAACATTATCGGACTCATCTTTATACGAGAGATGTAATCCTATTGTTATCGGTGACATGGCTTCTATGGAATATGCTAATAAAGTTGCAAAAAAGGTTTCAGGCATCAATGTTAATCTCAATAGAATTGAAGATGTTAATGAAGCTAAATTTGAATATGGCACAATTGATGTTTTGGACATGAATCTGGTTTCTGAATCCGATATTCCCGATACTTCGGATGAAAAAGAGCCAAAAGCATTTAATGTAGGGCCTTGTAAAACTGGCGGAGAGGCTGCGTTTCAGTATGTTAAAAAAGTAATCGAACTTGCTATGAACGGACAAGTCGATGCGACCGTCACAAATGCACTGAGCAAAGAAGCAATTTTTATGGCAGGTCATCATTTCTCGGGGCACACTGAAATTTACGCACATTATACTGGGACAGAAAAGTACACAATGATGCTTGCGCATAACGATTTGCGAGTGGTTCATGTTTCAACACATGTGTCATTGCGCAAAGCGTGCGATCTTGTGAAAAAAGAGCGTGTCTTAGAGTGCATACGAATTGCTGACAAAGGCTGTAAAGCATTGGGTATTGAAAAACCGAAGATAGGCGTAGCCGGGCTCAATCCGCACTGCGGAGAAGGTGGTATGTTTGGAAGCGAAGAGATTGAAGAGATTCAGCCGGCAATTGATGAGGCTATGAAAGAGGGTATACTTATTCCCGAAGAAAAGCCGACTCCGCCGGATACGATATTTTCAAAAGCTCTTGGCGGCTGGTACGACATAGTGGTTGCGATGTATCATGACCAGGGACATATACCGCTAAAACTAAAAGGATTCGTATATAATCGTGAAAAACAGCATTGGGAAGCTGTTGCGGGAGTCAATATTACCTTAGGACTGCCTATTATAAGAACTTCTGTAGATCACGGAACTGCATTTGACCTCGCAGGGAGCGGCAAGTCAAATGAAATTAGCTTAATCAATGCGATAGATTACGCAATTATGCTGTCATTAAATAAAAATTGATAACCTCAGGAGATGGTGAAAAAATGGATTATCCTAAACTTATGGGTTTAACACCCGACGGTACAATATATTTTAACGAACACATGAATGCTGTGGAAGCGATGCTTCCGACCGGCGGATATAAGTCCGCGCATTCTCCGGCACTGCTTGAGATGCCAAACGGAGACATGTTGTGTGCGTGGTTTGCCGGAACTTTTGAAGGTGCTCCTGATGTAAGCATTATCTGCGCACGCCTTCCAAAAGGTGCAAAGCAGTGGGATGAGCCTGTGATGGTGTCGGGAGATCCGACGCGAAGCGAGCAGAACCCCAGCCTGTTTTTAGGACCAGACGGAGCAGCGTGGGCGATGTATACAGCTCAGCTTGCACGCGAAGAAGGCAAAGACAATATGCAGTATACATCTGTTGTGCGCAGACAGAAGAGTTTCGACAACGGAATAACATGGAGTGCGCAGGAAGTTGTCTTCCCGAGGGAAGGGACATTTTGCCGCCAGCCAATTCAGGTTTTATCAAACGGACGCTGGATTTTCGGAAACTGGATTTGCACGGACAGCGCAGACGGACTCGCAGGAGACCCAACAGTTTTTCAGATTTCGGATGATCAGGGAGAAACATGGAAAGCTGTTGAAATGCCAAAAAGCAACGGTCGCGTTCATGCAAATGTGGTAGAGCTGGAAGACGGGCATCTTGTAGCATTTATGCGAAGCCGCGCGGCTGATTTTATATACCGCAGCACATCCAAAGATTATGGAGAGAGCTGGACAGAACCGGTGCCGACTGTATTGCCAAACAATAATTCAAGCATCAGCGCCATAAAACTTAAAAGCGGAAGGATTGCAATAACATACAATCCGACGCATGCGCCTTTTGCAGATCCGAATGTCGCAGCGTGGCCGGGGCTTAGGTGTCCTGTCGCTGTAGCTCTATCCGAAGATGGTGGGAAAACCTTCCCGCTTATCCGTCACATGGAGCTGGGAGAAGGATTTGTGGGAGATGAAAACAGCACAAACAATATGACTTATGAGTATCCGTATATCATGCAGAGCGCCGATGGCAAACTTCATCTTTCTTTTGCATACCAGAACAGAAGAGGCGTAAAGTGGATGAGCTTTACCGAAGAGGATGTAATGGGCAAAAAGCGTGAAGCACAGGGACTTTATAATCCTACATCATCAAAAGTTTCTTAAAAGATTCATCTGAAAATATTCTATGAAGCGATTGGGATTGTTATTTTGTGTGCAAAAAATAAAAAAGAGAAAGCTTTTCGAGAATTTGTATTACATAAATAAAGAAGGTTTTTAATGGACAGATGTAAAAAAGACAGTGAAAAATGCTTGATATTGATTGCTGATGACTTAACAGGTGCAATGGATACAGGAGTATTTCTTTCTGATATATATTCGAAAGTAAGTGTTTTGTTTGATAAGGATTTTATAAGTGAAGAATCTAAACAAAGCGATGCTATAATAATAGATACGGAAAGCAGGAACATTGAGCCTGAAAAAGCCTATAGTGTGTTGAAAGAATACTTGCTGCAAATTAAAGATGCAAACTCTAATATTATCTATAAGAAGGTGGATTCGACGCTGCGTGGAAATATTGGCCCGGAGCTTGAAGCTGTATTATCGCAAGATGATGTTGATTTGTTATTGTTTGTTCCTGCACTGCCTGCAAACGGAAGAACAACGCTAAATGGATTCCACTATTTAAACGGCAAACTCCTAACAGAATCGGACTTGGCTTCTGATCCTTTTTCTCCGATAAGCAGTGCATATATTCCGGAAATAATAAAAGAAAAATCTAGCATAAAAGTATCTAAAATTGAAATTAATGAAATAAGAAAAGGCAAAGAGCATATTTTGCAGATTATAGATAACATCTATAAATCGGGAGGCAAAGTTGTTGTTGCTGATGCAGAAACTGATGATGATTTAACTTTGATTGTTTCAGCTATAGATAGCACTTCGTATAACGTGCTTCCGTGCGGTTCAGCCGGTCTGTTTTCAAAAATATTTGAAAAAGCACCTAAAATATCAGCTTATAATACAAATATTCAAAAAAGCGACAAACCTGTTGTTGTCATATCAGGAAGCCCGGCACAAGTAAGCAAGTTGCAGATAGAACAAGCTGAAAGACAGGGAGAATACATCTTAAGGCTGGATGATGAAGCGATAACTTCTGAAAAGAAAAATGCAATTGCTGAACTTAAAAGGGCGGGAATATTGATAAAGGCCGCACTAAAAGAGGGAAGAAATGTAGTTATTGATGCAGCAGGAACGGGCAAAAGAGAGCTTGGAGATAAATACAAAGGAAAACCGGAAGAACTTAAGGAAGCAAGCAGAAAAGTTCAGGATTCTATCAAGTGTATTCTTGAGGAAGTTATTATAGATGCTGAAATTTCGGGAATTATGATATTCGGCGGAGACACAGCTATAAATATCTGTAAAAATCTTAACACAAAAGCGCTGAGGATATTGGGAGAGATTGAGCCGCTTGTGCCGTATGGGGTTTTTGAAGGCGGAAATTTGAATGGGGTTTTTGTTTCAACCAAAGCAGGTGGTTTTGGGTCTGACAATATTATTGGAAACGCAATTGATTTTTTTAGAGATAATAAAGATTATTAACACAAAAAACAAAGAGGCTTTTAATGATAACTAAAGAAATGGAACTTGCAAGGCACGGGCTTAAGCCGCTGCCTGAAAAACTCAAGTTTTATTATTATATTTCCACAAATGCTGATACTGATTCTCCGGCTAAAACTTTGTTTGTAATAGCGCCTTCAAAGGAAGCTGACACATTGGACAAACTGGAGAGCTTTGCAAAAAACAGTGGTTGGATTGACGCTGCCGAAAAAGATGGCGCAGTTCTTATTATGCCTGTTGCAAAAAACGGTTGGCAAAATGAAAGTTTAAACCTTCTTTGTGAGATTTATGACAGCTCAAGGCGCTCTTTTGGCTCAAGAAAACAGGGGGACAGTAAAGAAGCAAGCCTCTGGCTGTGGGAGACGATGATTTACCTTGTGGGATATAAAGACGGTGCGGTTTTTGCGGGCAATTCGTGTATTGCAAATCCCAATAGGTTCGCAGGTGTTGCACTGATAGGCGATATGCCGGATAACTATAGTTTGTCCGAAAGAGCATCTTCGCATTGGCTTGTTAAAAATATTTCGGATGATTATAATGCAAAAAATTATGATATTCCTTCTTGTATCTGGCTTTTTGAAACAAATAAAGGTGAAAGCGATAATGCTATCATGTATTTTACAAAAAGCAATGGCACTAATCCTGAAATAATCAATACTTATATCAGAGGAATTGAGACCAAGGTTTATAGAAATCCTATAGAAACAGCGCAGCAGGTAAGGGTATCTTCGTTGGAAAAATCGGAGAAGACAAACTATGCGCAGGTTATTTTGTTTGATTTTTTTGATAACTTCATTAGATGGAAGAATTCTCCCGATGGGACGCTTAAACCTCATTTGAGTAAAGCCGCGTTCTACTCATCCGACAGATATGACCATGATTTTGTACAGTTAGATGATTTTCGCTATGATTTTCATATATTTGTTCCGAAAGAAATAACGCGTGAAAAAACAGAAGGAATGCCTGTGGTTTTTAGTCTTCACGGCGCTCATGAGCCTGCTTGGGTGTTTGCGACTAAAAACGGTTGGGAAGAACTGTCTGACGAGACAGGGGAGTTTATAGTTGTGCTTCCTGATTCGCCATATAACAGATGGATAATTGAGCGCGACGGGGAAGTGTTTAAGCATATAATAGACAAGCTTTATACTAAGTATGAAATTGATCGCGAGCGTATATACTTAACGGGATTTTCAAACGGATGCATAATGACGTGTGAAGCCGGAACGAAGTATCCGGAACTTTTTGCGGCTCTGTCGCCTTCGAACACTCCTGTTCCTGCTTTTTCGCAAAAAATGGCTGAGAGCGGATATGAGATGCCTGTTTTCGCTTACTGCGGAGACAATGACATTATGCCCGATGATTCGCCATTCGGAGAGAAGTTTGCAAGCCAACGCACATTTCTTGAAAATTTTCTTATAGCGAATAATTGCACCTTAAATGCACAAAATGATGACGCGCCTCCTGCATGGGCAGGAAAACCTCTCGCATACTTGCATGATGAGTTAAGAAATGAAGAAAATTGGTACACCGGGGAAAAAGGGTATTCAGACGGTGACAGATTCAAAACGTATGTTTACAAAGATATATATGGATTGGAGCGGGTTTGCTATACTGTTATGAAAAACATGCCGCATGGTGCTGTATATGATCAAAGCCGGGCGGCTTGGGAATTCATGAAACGTTTTAGGCGGCCTGATGGGGGAAAACATGTGGAAATGGTTCAAAATGAGTAAGCGGATAAAAGTATTCACCTAATGAATATTGGTTTAAATTTCAAATATTGTATAAAGAAATTTTTCAAACAAGAGATTTTAACAATATAATTTTTTTGTTAAAAAATCTGAAGATAATGATAAAATTGCTAAACAAGGAGTAGACATGCCGGACCATCACCAAGAAAAATTATGGAATAGTTATTTTATTACTATTCTCGTTATAAATATATTCACTTCAATGGGATTTAGTATTGTAATGCCTATAGTTGCTAAATACGCAATATCACTTGGAGCTACTGTGGCATTTGCCGGTGTTATTGCCGGATTTTTTTCCATTACAGCGCTTATCGGAAGACCGTTTTCAGGTGTGATTGCAGATAAGTTTAATAAAAAGTATGTGATGTTATTTGCAACTGTAATGCTTGCGGTGTCAACATTGGGATATGGAATTTCTACAAGCACTTCAATGTTATTGTTTTTTAGAATATTACATGGGTTAGCTTTTTCGATAAGCGGTACAGCAAGCATGTCTCTGGGAACGGCGTTCATACCACATGATAGGCTAGGAGAAGGAATTGGCTTTTTGGGAATAGGGTTTATTTTGTCACGAGCAGTAGGACCGAACATCGGAATAGTTTTGTTAGAAAACTATGGTTATACTTCTGTGTTTATAGCCGGGTTTGCGATAGTTGCTCTGTCAGCTGTAATGATGCTGTTTATAAAATATACTCATGAAAAAAAGGAATCATCAAAAGCTACAGGAAAGAAGTTTAAACTTAAACTAAGCGACATGATCGCAAAAGAAATCCTCATGATTACAGTGGTAGTTGGAACTATCTCGGTAATGAATGGATTAATAAGCAGCTTTTTGGTTAATTTGAGCGATGAAAAAGGAATCGTAGGGATAGGTATATATTTCACTGTTAATGCTGTAGTTCTCTTGCTTATAAGGCCATTTTCCGGGAAGCTTATTGACAAAAAAAGATTGGCATTTATAGCCTATCCGGCTTTTATACTCGCGATAATTGCGGCGCTATTAATAGGTTTTTCGACCTCTTTATGGACGATACTTCTTGCGGCTGTTTTATATGCTATAGGACAAGGAGCTAGCCAACCTGCTTTTCAGGCGACTTGTATCAAAAAGCTTGGCCGCAACAGGGTGGGTGTAGCAACAAGCACCTATTACATCGGTGCAGATATAGGAAATGGATTAGGCCCGATGATTGGCGGAGTAATAGCTGGATCGTTTGGATTTAGCAGTGTATATTTCTTTGGTGCAATAATACTTTTAGCGGGTATGGCTCTGTTTTTCATATATGACAAGAAGGAAAAACATGACGCACAGGACAGGGATTGATAAGAGCTGTACTCTGTGAGTTTTTTTAAATCCCTTTAAGATACTTCTTAATAAAAATCTTCAATCTGAAATACTGTCTTTTTGATGAAATGTTAAAGGCTTAATATATTAGCGCTATGTTATTTGAAAAAATTTACTTATCAAATTATTCAAATAAAAGCTTTGACATAATCGACAATAGAAGATTATAATACCAAATGCATACTATTTAAAATTTATTTCAACACATTTTGACATTTTACAAATAGAGATAATGTTATAATATATGTGAAAACATTTTTTCGGGTAAACCATAATAGCAGTAAAAGACTTCTTTGGATTAAGACAGATAACAATTTAACAGTTTGAAAACATCACATCAATTTTTATTGGGAGAATATTATGATTAATGTAGAGATATCACAAAAAATGATTGAACGGGTAAAGGAGATGCTCGATTATAACATTAATATAATGAACGAGAGAGGAATCATTATTGCAAGCACAGATTCCAATCGCGTAGGAACATTTCATGAGATTGCACTCAAGATCCTCGGCGGCAATGAAGATATAATAGAGATTGGCGAAACCAGTGATTTGCTTGGAGTAAAAAGCGGCATCAATACTGTTCTTTTTTATGAAAGGGAAAAAATCGGCGTTTTGGGTATCACGGGAGAGCCGGATGAGGTGCGTCCTTTTGTTCAGATATTAAAATTTGCTATGGAAACAATGTTTGAACATGAAATAAGCAAACAGCGTGATTATCAGCAGCTGTCACAGAACGATAGGCTGCTGAACGGATTGATTTATGGCAACAATGAAGAAAGCGAACTTATAAAGTGCGCGACTGAGCTTAATTACAAAACTGATATTTACAGAATACCCATTCATATATTGTTTGATGACCCCAATAACTATGATATGTATTTCAGGCTGATTAAAAGAAACAGCTATTATTCAAAGCAGGATATAATTTTAAAAACAAGCAGCAAAGAAATGACGGTTTTTAAGCATTTTGACTCTGATAAAAGAGAGTTTATTTTTAGAAACTATAGAAACATAATTGAAGAGTACTTAAGTGAAGTTATGCAGATGCTAAAAGTAAGAGCTATAGAGCATCACATTTATGTAGGAAATTTCTCTCACAAACTTCAAAACTATCATACTGCGATAAGACGTCTTGAGTGGATGGAAAGAAACAGCGACGGTGATTCCGAAATCGAATACTTCTATGATTATATCGGGGCATATATGAAAGATCAGATACCCGTTAAGGACATGCATGAAATATTCTCGTTTTTTACAAAAGAAGTAGACAGTGACTTCCTTGACAATATGGTGGTGATAGCGGATAAATTAAACAAGAACAATTATAGCCTTTCAAGCACCAGCAGCGATTTGTTTGTTCACAAAAACACACTGTTTCTTAAAATAAGCAAGTATAAAGATTTTTATAATATTAATCCTATGAAAAATACTCATGACCGAGTGTTCTGGGAATATCTAAGCTATTATTATGACTGTACACATGAGAGCAACATAAAAGGCAAATAATCAGTTTATAGTTTATAGAATAATAAGTCTAACTATGTTTGTTTTTAAACAAAGCAAAAGCTCCCCATAAAAAAGATATGAAAAAGATTATCATAGTACCTGAAAGAATAGGCAGTCTGGGAGATGTGTTTTTTAAAACAGATGATATAAAACCTATGTAAAATGATGATAAAAACCCTCCAAGATTAATGCCTGACAATATCATAGCGGAAACTATGGAAGATGAAGAAACGGATGTTATCTTCCCTGCTGCCATTAAAACGGCAGGAAATAACATAAAAAATCCTATGCCGGCAATAATACTTCCTGCAATGAAAAAGCTTATACTATGCGCAAAATTACATATTCCGAGCCCAAGACTTAAAATCAAAAGAGATACTGGTATAGTCAGCCTGTTCAAGTATTTGTAGGCCTTTCCGAAAATTGCTCCACCTGCTATACCGCCCACTGTATACATTGCAAGTATAGTTCCTGCAACAGCTGAATTGCCTATATTTTCAGCGGACAATATTGATGACATGTTGAGCAAAAGCGGATTAACGTTCATATAGACAAAAGCTATAAATAATGCTAATAAAACAGCGCCTACAGGTAATTTTGATTTTGTTTGTTCTATGTGCTCTGTTTTTTTAGGTTCGTCTAAAAACAAAATTAGAAGAATAAGCGGCACAAGCGCGACTAAGTGAATGAGCCAAATTAAATTTAGGTTTACAGTACTGATAACTCCGCTTAGCAGCAAAAATATTGTGCTTGCTATATTTATTACCATGCTTCCCAAACCCATCATGTTTGCTCTTCGCTGGCCATTGAAGAATCTTATTGCAAGACCATTGGGCAAAGGCGTTGCTATGCCTACTCCTATACCATAGATTATTCTTGAAACCATAACAGCCGAGAAACTTCTGAAGACATACGGCATTGCTCCTCCGAACACATAAAGTGTAATTGATAAAATAAGAAGAGACTTATATTTGATTTTTGTGCCTGCAATTGCACCTGAAACAAGGGATATTGGCACCACTATAAGCAGAGGTATTGTAGACAACAAAAGAATTGATGTATAAGGTACCTCTGGATATGCCTGGGCAATGCTTTGTATTGCCGGATTCACAATCAAAGCTCCTGGTATAATGAAAAATATTGCCATAATGGATAAAGATATTTTCGTATCTTTTTTTATCATTTATAAGTCTCCTCTTAAATAATGTGAAATCTATCGATTATGAGATAAATAACGCAGCATAATCGCTCAGGTTATCAAGCTTTATAATCATTTCCGTTCCGTCGATCTCGAACTCCGCTTCATTTCCTGACATGAGGTTTTTAACGGATGTTGCGCCTTCATAAGGAACAGTTACTTCAAGGTTATTTACTGCAATCGGCTTAAAATATGTTTTTCCGTTAAAACCTGTTAGGTTAACATATTGCACCATGCATCCGCCGGGACATCCGCTGTAGAAAACCTCAACCTGATCGGGTGCGTTCGTTTTTATGGGTGCTACACCATGAACGTTGTTTATCAAATCAAAAACCATGTTTCTGTGTTCTGTGTATCCATATAAAAGGTAATGCGTTCCTATACCGAAGGATATGATAGTGTTTGTTCTATCGATTTGCTTTTTTATATCCATAAGGCTGTAGCCGGATGTTTTAAACTCATTTGCACTCTCGACAGGAGCATATTTAGTTCGGGGCATATATTCAAGGCGGCTGTTTTTTGCATCGAGTACGTTAACATCGTTATAAACGAAAACCCAGTCACAGTCTTTAAAGCTCGTAAATGTTTCTTTATCGCTGACAACCGCATATGAACCTTTGTTTTGGGTTTCAGTTTTAATGTATTTAACATCAAAAAGCTCTTCCATCAACTCTGGCTTTTCTTTGAAGGAATTAGCTGTTGCGAGGATTTGCGTGTCAGGGGCAAAAATCGATGGATCGGGAGAAATACCTGGAAGTATAGCAAGCTTGTAGTCCCTTCTTACTCCTTCTTCTCCTAAACACTGTTCCAGAACCACGTCAAAGTTGTAATGACCTTCCTTCAGTATTTTGAATAGGCCATAGTATTCGTTTAATATCTCATAGTTCCAGAATGCATATGTAGAATTAGCCGGTCTTACAAGAACTATATCTGCTTTTGATTTCATATTCCCGTAGTATTTTTCATTTTCCTCGTGATATGAGAAGATTCTTTTTACAGTATCAAAGTTTTTAGTCTCGGGATAGTTATTGAATGTGCCTACTATACAAAAGTCAAGCTGAGAGCCGCTGGCAAGGCATTGATAGAAACGCAATGCGTTTTCGTATTTTGAAACACCCATAAAGCGCCAGAATATCTCAACTGCATTGATTGAGCAGTTGGCAATAGTTTTTTGCGGATAGCTCCCCTCAATAGTCATGCAATGCTCAGAAGAAGTATATATTGATGAAGGCATGGAAATGTGAGTGTTTGATTCATTTCTCATTACATCGATATTTCTGTCATTATAAGTGCTTATAAGTATATTTGGGTTAACACTTTTTATAGTGTCATGGATGCTGTCGAGGACTTTTTTTGTGTTGATATCATAGAATTTTTCCAGCTCATCCATATGAGGATCTGTTTTGTCTTTTGGCAGGTCGTGCCCAAACATTTCTTTAAACTGCTTTTTACATTCATCACATTGGCAAAGTCCATGCTCTTTGCCGCTGTAATCGCGTCCGGCCCATAGGTAGCTGAAAAAATTAAAGAAAATTCCGTCGATATCATATGTTGTTGCCACTTCATGAAGTGTTTCCATGGCCTTTTTGCTCATATACTCGCCAGATATACAGCAGTTTACCATTTGTTCCATACTGACATTTTTGCCCTCAGTGGAAAGAAACAGCCATTCCGGATGGCGCTCTGCAACCGTTTCATGCACTTTTGATATGTCAAAACGACCTATTACTTTAATGTTGTTTTCGTGAGCTTTTTTTATAATATCGCCAAGCATATCCTTATCCCCTAAAAAGGGGCTTACATACTGATGTTCAAGCTTGCTTGGATAAAAGCCAACCATTCCGCCTGCGCCTACCATAATCGTATTTACATGAAATTCTTTGCATTGCTCAATGAACTCGTCAACATCCATCCCGGCGTCGCGTCCTTCCATGTTAAATTGAATCATCCTGAAATTGTTCTTTTGCCACCAACTCATTTTTCTCCTCCGAATATTGTTTTAGCCTATAAACGGCTTATATTAATTATAAATGTTTTTGTATTCCTGAGCATATTGATGCCAGACTAAAAAAATGACCTGAATATGTTATAGCGGTATTAATTAACAACAATAAAGAAGATATTATTCTTAAATTATATAAAATGCCGGTTTTTATATGTGTTGATTTGCTGCTTTTAAAAAAAGATAAATCCCATATATTGATGTTAATATTTAACACGGAAAAACATATTAATGCTTTAGGAATGCTAATTTTGTTACACCGTCACAAAGTTAATAATGTAATCTGTAATTGCATTTCTTTGAAGAGCAATTGTAGCATACTATAATAAAAACGAACACAAAACCGTACAATTTGCACAGATGTGTGCAGTTTTGTAAACTATAGGAGGAGAAATATGAAAGCAAAAAGACTTATTGCACTGGTACTGGTTTTATCTATGGTATTTTTCGCAATGGCATCATGCGCGAAGGATAGTGCAACGGAAAACGGCACTGCTGACAACTCAAACACACAGGCAGCATCTGACAAAGAAGAGTCAAACGATTCTACAGGAAATGATACTGAAACTGAAATGGTGAAAGACAGCTTGATTGTGGCTAACACTGCAGAACCTGACACATGGTTCCCGTTCCACAGCACGCTTAACACTAACATGAGTGAAGTTCCAATACTGCATAATATTTATGACACACCGCTTAAAATGATGCCGGACGGCTCAAAAGTTGGTTTATTGGCAGAAACATGGGACATTTCAGAAGACGGAATGGAATATACTCTTCATCTTCGTGAAGGTGTAACATTCAGCAACGGCAATCCTTTCAACGCAGATGACATAGTTTTCTCGCTGGATGGCGCAGCTGCAACACCTGCAGGAAAAACACTTCTTATCAACTATGACTATTCAGAAAAAGTAGACGACTATACAGTTATCGTTCACCTTACAGCTCCTTACGGTGCATTTGAAAACAGTCTTTCATCACGCTATGCACTGATTGTTGACAAAGAGTATTTTGATGAAGTTGGCGAAGACGGATATAACGAAGCTCCTGTAGGAACAGGCCCATACATGCTTGGTGAAGTAGTTTCAGGCGACTATCAGACATATGAAGCTAATCCTAACTACTGGGGTGAGGAAGTTGCAATAAAACACATCACATATAAATACCTTGGCGATGTTAACACACAGATTCTTGCTCTTGAAAACGGAGAAGTTGATGTAATGATTAACGCTGATGTTGGACAGCTTAAAAAGCTTCCGGAAGACTCACCAATTACATTTATAAAAGCACAGGCTTCATCAATGTGCAAAATGGACTTCAACTGTGCAAAAGGACCTGCAGCGGACATTAATTTCCGTAAGGCAATTCAGTATGCAATTAACAAAGAAGAAGTAATACTTGGCGCATATGAAGGCGAAGCTATTCCTATCGATTTCTTCATGATTGACTCAACAGCAAGCAGACCTGATGATTCACAGCTTATCGAAATGCCGACTTTTGATTTGGCAAAAGCAGAAGAATATTTAGCTGCTTCAAACTACAACGGCGAAGAATTTAAAATCATTGTAACTTCAGGCAGAAAAGACGAACTTGCAGCACAGATTATACAGGGACAGCTTTTGGCTCTTGGCATTAACTGCACAGTATCAGCTTTGGATGCAGGTGCATACTTCGACGCTCTCAGATACAGCAATGGCGATTACAGCGCAGCACTCAGAGAAAACGGCGTATCAATTGTTGATGCTGACGGATATTCAACATACTATGATCCGAAGAGAACATCAGAAGACAGATATGACCCAGGCCGTTTCAGCGACTACCTGACAGACCTTCTTGACAATGCAAGAATCGCACAGGGTCAGGCAAGAGCGGACATGTATGCAGAAATGGTTAACTACATTACTGACGAAGCATACGAAGTGTGTCTGTACTCAGGCTTGAGTGTGGCTGGTTATAACAAAGACTTGACAGGAATTATACCAAGACCTTTGACAGGACTATGGTACTTCAGCGAGTGGAGCTGGCAATAAGATAAAAACTAATTAATAAGTTTTATTGCCCGTCTTCAAGATAAAGAAACGAAGACTAGGGATTTCCGGGATCGATGATTGGAAACCAGCCGTCGATACCGGGAATTCCCTTTTAAGTAAAAAGTGAGGTTTATATGTTAAAGTACATACTTAAACGTTTTCTAATGATTATACCTGTTGTAATAGGCATCACATTCTTTATTTATTTAATAATGAGCCTTGCAC
This sequence comes from Christensenellaceae bacterium, assembly GCA_963677605.2. Lineage (GTDB taxonomy): Bacteria > Bacillota > Clostridia > Christensenellales > UMGS416 > JAGLOK01. The sequence continues at coordinate 769,375 of CAXXDX010000007.1, forward strand.
CGGGAGATCCTGCAAGAATGATGCTGCCCCAGGAGGCATCTGAAGAAGATGTGCAGGCAAAACGTGAAGAATTAGGATTAAACGATCCTCTTGTTGTAAGGTATGTGAACTACATGGGCGGAGTTCTTAAAGGAGACTTCGGTGAATCATGGTACAGCGGTTTCGACGTTTTAGGAGAGTTCGGAGCACGTCTTCCAAATACACTGCAGCTCGGACTTATGGCTATGGGATTTACTATAATTCTGGGAATTCCTATAGGCATCTTTGCAGCAGTAAAGCAAAACAGCCCATTGGATTATGGAAGCATGACAATAGCGATGCTGTTTACGTCAATGCCGGCATTCTGGTTTGGCCTTATGGCTCAGGTTTACATTGCTTTAAAGCTCGGATGGCTGCCTGCGACTGGAGCTGATAGTTTTAAGCATTTCATACTTCCGGCTGCGACTCTTTCTGCAGCGCAGCTTGCAATGCTTATAAGAATGACTCGTACGAGTATATTGGAAGTAATCAAGCAGGACTATGTAAGAACAGCCCGTTCAAAAGGCGCATCTGAAAGAAGCATTATCATAAAGCATGTGTTGCGTAATGGTCTGCTTCCTGTTGTTACACAGTTAGGCATGAGTTTTGCGCTTCTGCTCGGCGGTGCTATCGTAACTGAAACGGTATTTGCTATACCGGGAGTGGCTTCGCTGCTTATAGGAGCAGTTAAAATCCGCGACGTTCCGGTTGTTATGGGAATTATAGTTGTTATTGCTGTGTTTGTCGGAGTAATCAACCTGTTTGTTGATTTGGCTTATGCAGGCATAGACCCTCGAGTTAAACGCGGTTTCTTAGCGTAGTTTTAAGGATGGTGAAAAGATATGAAAAAAAATAAAGCTAAAAAAAGCAGCGCTAACAGAAGCCTTTGGGGTCTTATAATATTCCGTTTTAGAAAGAACAAGCTAGCAATGGTTGGCGTATCGGTTATTGGAGTGATAATTCTTGTAAGCTTGGCGGCGCCGCTGTTTATTGACTACGAAGATGTATATTCACAGAGCATAAAAGACAGATTTTTAGCGCCGGGACAGGGCGGACATATATTTGGAACTGATCAGTTCGGACGCGATTTATTTGCAAGAATAATATACGGCGGTCAGATATCGCTGCTTGCCGGGCTTCTTACAGTGGCGACAAGCCTTGTGGTTGGATTGGTATTGGGCGGAATTGCCGGGTATTTCGGCGGCAAGGTTGACAACATAATCATGCGTGTATGTGATGTATTTATGGCAGTTCCCAGGATGCTTCTTGCAATGGCGGTTGTTTCAGCTCTCGGGCAGGGAACATTCAATATGATTATTGCTCTGGCAGTTGCGGCATTCCCAAGATTTGCACGTGTTATAAGATCGTCTATCTTATCGCTTCGCGGCCAGGAATTTATTGAAGCTGCAAAGTGCTACGGATCAAACTCTGCGAGAATTATATTTAAGCACATCATTCCAAACGGATTAGGCCCTGTTACAGTTTCTGCAACATTGTCATTGGGAGCAACTATCTTATCAATTGCTTCTCTTGGATTCCTTGGAATAGGCGTTGCGGCACCTACTCCTGAGTGGGGAACTATTCTGGCTGAAAACAGGACAAACATCAGATACTACCCGTATCTTGGATTAATACCGGGAGTATTCATCATGATAAGTGTTATGAGCCTAAACTTTATGGGCGACGGCCTAAGGGATGCACTTGATCCCAGAACAAAGAACTGAGGAGAGTTTATATGAGCGAAAAATTATTGGAAATAAAAGATCTGCATGTACAGTATAACACCGATGATGCAGTGGTTAATGCGCTTAATGGATTTAATCTCACACTTGAAAAGGGCGGAGTTTTGGGCTTGGTCGGAGAGACAGGGGCCGGAAAGACGACTATGGCATTAAGCATACTAAAGCTTTTGCCGGACAAAATCGGGGAGATAACCAAAGGCGAAATCACATATGACGGATTGAATGTCATTAAGGCGAAAAAACGTGAAATGCAAAAGATCCGCGGAGCGAAAATATCAATGATATTCCAGGATCCTATGACAAGCCTAAATCCTATCATAACTGTTGGGGATCAGATACTTGAAGTGCTTGATTTGCATTTCCCTAACATGAGCAAGGAAGAAAAAAATAAAAAGGTTGATGACATTTTAAAGCTTGTTGGAATACAGGTCCATCGCAAGAATGAATTTCCTTTCCAGTTCAGCGGCGGGATGAAACAGCGCATTGGCATTGCTATGGCATTGGTTGCAGAGCCTGAGCTTTTGATAGCTGATGAACCGACTACAGCACTGGATGTAACTATTCAGGCACAGATTCTTAAGCTTATGAAAGAGCTTAAAGAAAAGTATAACTCAGCTATGATACTAATTACTCATGATTTGGGTGTTGTTGCTGAATTCTGCGAAAAAGTTGCTGTTGTTTATGCAGGCGAAATTATTGAAATGGGAACTGTTGAAGATTTGTTTATATCCGGATGTATAAGAACGGAAGAAAATACTGCAGAAGAGATTTCATCTCACCCATACACTGAAGGTCTGTTTGGAAGCATACCGGATCTTGCGTGCGACACAGAAAGATTGAGGCCAATCCCCGGATTTATGGTTGATCCCACAAATTTACCGAACGGATGTAAATTTGCAGGCAGATGCAAATATGCAATGGACAGATGCAAAGCCGAGGAACCTCCAATATATACAAACGGAACACATGGAATAAAGTGTTTCTTATATGAGAACAAGGAGGACAAGTAAGATGCCAGAAACTATTCTTGAAACAAAAGGATTGAAAAAATACTTTTCATATAAAATCGGCGATCTCCATGCTGTAGATAATGTAAACATCAAAATCAATAAAGGCGAGACGTTAGGTGTTGTGGGTGAGTCAGGCTGCGGCAAATCGACGCTTGGAAGAACGATAATGCGTTTGATTCCTGCTACAGACGGACAGGTTCTGTTTGAGGGCAAAAATGTATTAGACCTTAACAAAAAGAACATGAAAGAGATGCGCAAAGAAATGCAGATGATCTTCCAGGATCCATTTACATCTCTTAATCCAAGGCTTTCTATCAGTGAAACCATAGGCGAGCCGTTAAAAGTTCTCGGCATACACAAAAGCAAAGCTGAAATTAAAGAAAAAGTTAAAGAGCTGATGGACATATGCGGACTTCCGCAGAGATACAGCAACACATACCCGCATGAGCTTGACGGGGGAAGAAGACAGCGTGTAGGTCTTGCAAGGGCATTGGCTGTTGATCCTAAGTTTATTGTTTGCGACGAGCCTGTTTCAGCGTTGGATGTTTCAATTCAGGCACAGATACTTAACCTGCTTATGGACTTGCAGGATCAGAAACAGCTGGCATATATGTTTATTACACACGATCTTTGCGTGGTAAGACACATAAGCAATCAGATAGCTGTTATGTATCTTGGAGAAGTTGTTGAATATGCGAGCCGCGATGAATTGTTTAATAATAACCAGCATCCGTATACAAAAGCTCTGCTAACTGCTATTCCGACAACTGACTTAAGCCAGAGAGACCGCGAAAGATATTTGCTTCAAGGCGAAGTCGGAAATCCTATAAATCCTGATCCGGGATGCCGTTTTATGTCGCGCTGCCGCTTTGCATCGGAAAAATGCAAAGAACCTCAGCACTTAAGAGAAGTATCGCCAGGGCATTATGTCCGCTGCATGTTGGTTGACTAACAAGCGATTGGACTTATATAACACAGAGGAGCAATTGTATGGAACTTGAAAAGAAAATTGATCAAGCTAATGAAAAAGTAATGGATATAATGATAAACGGACGTCCCACATGGGTTGATGTTGCACCTGCCGGAGAAGTGATACCTGGCATGGAAAAGAACATGATACTGGTTGCGGGACCTCCGATAGCTGTAGAGAAGATAGTTAAGCCTGTTAAAACGGCAATCTGCGGCGCAGCTATACACGAAGGACTTGCAGAAGATGCAGATAAAGCGTGGGAAATGGTTCTTTCCGGAGAAATTATTATTAAATCAGGACAGGACTACAGCTGTGCAAATGGCGCGGCTATGGCAACATCGGCCTCAATGCCCGTTATCGTCTGTGAAGATAAAAAATTTGGCGGCAAAGGCTTTTGCGTACCGCATCCCGGAACATCTCTTAAAGTATTAAGATGGGGATTTTATAACGATGATGTGGAACAAGATCTTAAATGGTTCAGAGACTATTACGGACCGGGATTAGGCGCAGCTGTCCGAAAAGCCGGCGGTATCGATCTTGTAAATGTATTGGCAAAGACTGCTGGTATGGGTGATGAGAACCACAACAGACAGCCTGCTGCATCAATGTTTATGGCATTGCAGCTTATACCTCACATGATGGATTGTGATTTCCCTAAAAAAGATAAAGTAATGAAAGAGTATGCAGCTAACGACAGATTCTTTCTGCATGTTATGATGGCAGGCGTTGAAAGTGTTGTAGCGTCAGCTAAAAACACACCTCTTTCTACTGTTATGGTTGCAATGGGCGGAAACGGTGAAGAGTTCGGACTTCAGTTTGCAGGAACGGGAAGTGAGTGGCATACAGTAAAAGCACCTAAGATTCTTGGTCAGTTCTTAAATCCGTCATATACAGAAGATGATATACTCGGATTCCTCGGCGACAGCTGTGTGACAGAAGTATACGGCTTGGGCGGAATGTCTGCAATTGCCGGTCCGTCATATGTAAGGCTTACGGGAGCATCGTTCCAGGAAGCTAAAAGACGCACAGAAAATGCAAGGGCAGTAAGCCTTGGAGAGCACATGTTTGCACCGATTCCTTGGGATGACTTCCGTGGATTTCCTGTGGGAGTCGATATGCGAAAGGTAGTAGGATTAAATATACTGCCCACAAGCCACGGCGGATCGACACTGAAGGAAGGAAGCCAGGGCGGGGTAGGCTCGGCAGAATTTCCGATAGAGTGCTTTAAAAAAGGCCTTGTTTCGTTCAGCAAGAAAGTAAAAGAGGGGATTGAGTAGTAATGCAGTTATTTGTAAAAGTATATAAGAATAAATATATTGATTCGCTTGAAACTCTTTATACAACATCTGTGGTAACTGCAATAGAAGGAGTAGAAACTGCCTATGTTGCAATGGCGAATCAGATAAACAAGGATATAATGCGAGAGATTGAGCTGTATAACGATGAAATCGACGCAGCTACAGACGGCGACCTTGTAATTGCCATGCTTGCCGAATCAGAAGATGTATTTAAAAAGGCAATTGAAGAGGCAAACAGCTCTTCTACTTCCGCATCAGATGGCGAAGAGGAAGAAGCTTATGTCAGTATTTCAACTGCTGTAAAAGCTCATCCGGATGCAAATATATGCATTATTTCAGTTCCCGGAGAATATGCTCTTGATGAGGTAAAAAAGGCTATGGACAATGGTCTTCACTGTTTCGTGTTCAGTGCCAATGTTCCTCCGGCTGATGAGCGCAAAATGAAGGAAATTGCACGCGAAAAAGGCCTTTTATGCATGGGACCTGACTGTGGTGTTGCCAATATCAATGGTGCGGCATTTATGCTGGGCAGCATTACCAACCGCGGACCGTTTGGCATCTGTGGTGCTTCGGGATGCGGCGTGCAGCACGTAGGAGCTATGCTTCACGATGCCGGAACAGGCGTTTCTCAGATTATAGGAACAGGCGGCGGTGACTTGAAAGAGCCTGTCGGAGGCATCAGCATGATGATGGGGCTGGAAGCTCTGGAAAATGATCCTGAAACCGAATTTATTGTGCTTATTTCGAGAAAACCGGCAGAGGAAATCCTTAAAAAATTGCTTAACCAAATTTCAAAATGCAATAAGAAAGTTGTGGCTTTTTTCATGGGAGCTACAAAAGCAGAGGTTGAAGCTTCAGGTGCAATCTGGGCAGAAAACCTTGACGACTGCGGACAGAAGGCTCTGGCACTGGTCGATAAGAAATATCCTCTTGCATCGGATGATGATATTAGCAATATGGCTAAAGAGGCTGTTAAAGGCATGAATAAAGAGCAGAAATATGTACGCGGTGCCTTTTTAGGTGGTACTTATTGCGATGAAGCCATGCGGGCCATGCAGGAGAAGATAGGTCCTATAAATTCCAATGCTCCTCTTTCTCCGGAGCTGAGACTGGCTGATTCAAACAAAAGTGTCGGGAACTCTGTAGTTGACTATGGCGAAGAAGAGTTTACTGTAGGAAGGCCGCATCCGACAATTGATGGAGGATTGCGTAAGCCGGCCATACTTAAAGAAGCAAACGATCCTGAAACGGCTGTTCTTCTTATGGACTTTATATTAAGCCCTCCGGGACTTATGGATCCTGTTGGTGATTTAGCCGACGAGTTTAAAAAAGCGCAGGAACTGGTAGAAAGCCGCGGCGGAAAGCTTGCAATAGTTGCAGCAGTTCTGGGAACTGAAGCTGATTTGCAGAATGCAAATCTCCAGCGCGAGAAGCTTCGCGAAGCAGGCGTATACGTCTGTCAGACAAACTATCGAGCAGCGCTGCTTGCAGGTGAGATAATTCGCCTATTAAATGAGAGGGATTTAAAATGAATAATACGCAGAAAATTCAGGAACTTTTTGATTCGAAGCTGGTTGTCGTAAACGTAGGCCCAAAACTATTTGGTGAAGCGTTGGAAAAACAGGATGTTGAGGTAGTACAGGTTAACTGGAAACCAACAGCCGGCGGTGACAAAGAAATGCAGGACATACTTGACCTGCTTGGCGGAATATAATTTCTGCGGACAATAAAATTTACACGAGGTGATAGTATGAAAATTGGTTTTGTCGGATTGGGAATAATGGGCTTGCCTATGGCGAAAAACTTAATAAAAGCAGGTCATGAACTTGTGGTTTATGATTTGGGGCAGGATAGGGTTGATGCGCTTGTTAAGGAAGGCGCTGCAGCCGGAACTTCGGCAGCGGACGTGGCGTCAAAGTGTCCTTTGATTGTAACGATGCTTCCAAACTCTCCGCATGTTAAAGCAGTGGTCTGCGGAGAAAGCGGAATACTGGACGGAGCAAAAGAAGGCACAATAGTTATTGATATGAGCTCAATTGCACCGCTTGCTTCTCAAGAAGTTGCTGCAGAATGCGCCAAAAAAGGAGTGAGAATGCTTGAAGCTCCTGTTAGCGGCGGAGAACCAAAAGCTGTAGACGGAACTCTTGCTATCATGTGCGGTGGTGAAAAAGCGTTATTTGACGAATGCTCTGAGATTCTTGGAATAATGGGCGGAAGCGTTAAATACTGCGGCGCGTCAGGAGCAGGAAACACCACAAAGCTTGCAAACCAAGTAGTGGTTGCTGTAAACATTGCAGCTGTTGCGGAAGCATTCATGCTTGCAAAACGCGCAGGTGTTGATCCGAACACGGTATTTGAAGCTATACGCGGCGGACTTGCCGGAAGCACTGTAATGGATGCAAAAGGCAGCATGATGCTCAAAAACAATACAGATCCGGGATTTAAAATTGATCTGCATATAAAAGACTTGAACAATGCTATAGAAACGGGACACGCAACAGGCTCACCGCTTATGCTTTCTGCACTTGTCATGGAAATGATGCAGACATTGCATGCAGACGGTATGGGGCAGTGTGACCACAGTGCGATTGCTAAATATTATGAAAAAGTAGCTAGTGATACTATTTACTGATAAACAAGATTATACGACAAAGCGGGGTAAGGCGATTGAAGATTATTATCGCAATGGATTCGTTTAAGGGCAGCTGTACATCATATGCAGCCGGCGAAGCCGTAATCAAAGGAATAAAAAGGATACTTCCGGAAGCTGAAGTAACCAATATACCTGTTGCTGACGGCGGAGAGGGCACTGTTGATGCGATAGTAGGCTCAGGACGCGGAGAAATTAAAAAATGTGAAGTAACCGGTCCTTTTGGCAAGAAGGTTACTGCTGAATATGGGCTGCTTAAAAACGGCACTGCAATTATTGAAATGAGTTCTGCTTCAGGACTGCTTTTGGTACCTGAAGATAAGCTTAATCCTTTGGCTGCCACGACATACGGCACTGGTGAACTTATAAAAAGTGTGCTTGATGACGGATACAGATCTATACTTATCGGCTTAGGCGGATCGGCAACTAATGACGGCGGAGCTGGGATGATGCAGGCATTGGGTGCGTCATTTAAAGATAAAGACGGAAATGAGCTTGATTTCGGAGGCGAGAAGCTTTTGGATTTAGCTGCAATCGACATCAGCAATATGGATTCTCGTCTTAAAGAATGCAGCATAATAATTGCAAGCGATGTAACAAACAGCTTATGCGGAGAAAAAGGCGCTTCAAGAGTGTATGGACCGCAAAAAGGCGCAACGCCTGAAATGATTGAGATATTGGATAAAGCACTGTCTCATTATGCAGAAGTAATAAAAAATCAGTTTGATATTGATATTGTGGACATGCCCGGGGCAGGAGCTGCTGGTGGCATTGGTGCAGCTTTCCTTGCGTTTTTCAATCTTAAATTTGAATCAGGGATAGAATCAGTTTTAAAACTTGTCGATTTTGATAATCAGTTGGAAGGTGCCGATATTGTCATAACGGGAGAAGGCAGGATTGATGCACAGACCGCATATGGAAAACTTCCGGTAGGAATTGCCAACCATGCGAAAACCATTGGAAATATACCTGTGATTGCTTTTGCGGGAAGTGTTGAAAACGGAGCTGAGGCAGTATATGAGAATGGCATAGACGCAATGTTTTCTATAGCTGACGGACCGATTACTCTTCAGGAATCGTTGGAGAGGATAGAAGAGCTTCTTATTAAAAGCGCGGAATCGGCAATGCGGACTATACTTGTGGGTTCAAGAATTGGAAGCATTAACAATTAAGTTCAAAAAGGAGAAATGATGAAGATATTGATTTGCAATGCGGGAAGCACATCGCTTAAGTTTAAGCTTTATGATATGCCGCAGTGCACAGTCCTTGCAAAAGGTGCGGTTGAACGCGTTGGAAGCACTGATGATGCGATCTTCAGCTATGCAAACCTAGCAAAAGGTACTGAAGTAAAAGAAGAAGGACAAAATATTCCAAATTATAAAACCGGAATAAGCAGGTTTTTAAGCCATCTTATATCAGAAGATGATGGCGCTATAAACAGCATAGAAGAAATAGAGCGTGTTGGTTATAAAGCGACGCTTTCAAAAAATCATCACGGAGTTCATGAACTGGATGATGAAGTTATCCAAGGAATGAAAGAGTGGCTTTCTCTAGCAAAGCTGCACAATACAGCTTATATAGAGACGATTAATGCGATGCGAGAGGTTTTACCTAACGCTCTTTTTATAGGCGCATTTGAACCCGGATTCCATAGAAACATTCCTTTGGAGAGAAGAATTTACGGAGTTCCTTATCAATGGTATGAAAAATACGGAGTTGAAAGACTGGGGTATCATGGAGCATCCCACGGCTATATTGCTGATGTATTAAATGAAAAATCTCCTGATGGCTATAGAGCTATATCATGTCATTTGGGAGGAAGTTCATCGGTTTGCGGTATAAAAGACGGAAAAAGCGTAGATATAAGCTGGGGAATGACATTGCAGTCCGGACTAATTCACGCAAACAGAGTAGGCGCTATTGACGGTGATCTTTATGAGTTTTTGCTTCATGAAGGCTTAAGCATGGATGAGATACGCGAAGGCTATATTGAAAAAGGCGGAATACTCGGTATATCCGGTGTCAGCAATGACATGCGATATGTAGAAGAGGCTGCAATGAACGGCAATGAACGTGCCAAGCTTGCAATTGATGTATTCGTAAGCGGTATAGTTCATTATATCGGTTCGTATTATGTTGACCTTGGGGGTTTGGATTATCTCGTTTTCACTGCAGGTATCGGAGAGAAATCACCGCTTGTTCGAAAAGCAGTGTGCGAAAAACTTGGAGTTCTGGGCATAGAGCTTAATTATGGCAAGAATGAAACTTGCCGCAGCGAGATGGATCTGACAGGTGAAAATTCTAAAGTAAAAGTTCTTGTAATTCCGACTGATGAAGAGCTTGGCATTGCAAGACGCACATTTGAGTATAAGTAAACTTATCAACTTTTTAAAGTATATTAGTAATCCGGAGGATATTATGTCAAATAAGTCATGGTGGAATAAGCAGATGCGTATTATTCAGTATAATCTGCAAATGAAAGATACACCTTTGATGGATGCTTGTAAGATAGCAAAAGAAACAGAAGAAATGGGTGGAAATGTTGTTGTAATAAATGTATCTGACAGTGTTGTCTGGTATCGTACAGCAGTACATTTCCATAAAATAAATGAATATCTCCCAGAAGATAGGGATATTCTTGAAGATATCATCGAAGAATGCCACAAACGCGGGATTAAAGTAATAGCCAGAGGTGCTTTTTTCTGCATGGAAGAAGAAGTCTATTACAAAAAACCGCAATGGGCCATGCGTTTGCCTGACGGTTCGCCCGTTACTATGGGAAATGACCGCCCCGGAGAATGGTATACATTGTATCAGGCATGCCCGAACAGCGGCTTTAACAACAAAGGGGTTGGCTTGGATGTTACAATGGAAGCTTTCGCAAAGTATGATCTTGACGGAGCTTTTTGGATGGGCGGAAGTTCATGGATAGCGTGCTGGTGTGATACATGTAAAAAGAAGTATTTTGATAAGTATGGAAAGCCGATGCCGGAAAACCGTGAAGATTTCGAGTCGGGTTGGCTGCATGAGCAAGGAAAAGAAGCTGCGATAAAGTTTAAAGACAGCGTTCTTGGCATTAAACCGGATATGCCATACCTCAGATATTACTGGCCGTTTGATCTGGATATCGGGCTGGATATAAAACTGCCTGCAGACAATATAACGGAAGTCAGCAAAGAGGGGAACACTCTTACAACCGAGGCGCAGGACGTTTTGTCTCTCGGAGTAAAAAGACTTCCTGAATGGAGCACACCTTCACTTCGAATGAAGATGGGCAGAACTATTGAAAACTTCCCGCCGCCGGTCGGGATAATACATACCTGTCCGGGTATGGACTGGCGTCATTCGTGTATGCCAAAGGCTGAGTTTATGTATTGGGCAGCCCAGATACCTGCAAACGGAGGGTCGTACTGGACTACGTTTACAGGCTTTGCAGACACAATCGATGACAAAAGAATGCTTAAGACCATTGGCGAGTTTAATAAGATGACTGAAAAAGTCGTCGATGACATGGAAGGTGCAAAGAGCCTTTGCGAAGTGATGCTGCTAAGTGACGGTGGAATATATGTACAGGGATGGGCAGAAGCATTAATGTGCGCGCACATTGACTTTGACATGCTTGCTCATTATCAGCTTAATTATAAAGCTATTGAAAAATATCCTGTTGTTATTGTTCCGAAAGATTTCAAGTATCCGGAAGAATCAGAAAGCATATTTGAAAAGTATGTTGCATCTGGAGGAAAGCTTATTATCGAAGGCACAAAAGATTCTGACTTAACAGCTGTAAAAAATCTTATTGGCGCAAAAGACACTGTAGTTTGCAGTGAAGATCTGGCGGCTACATATCTAAGAATAGAAGAAGCGGGCAAGGAGATACAGGATAAAATCGGCGAATCATACTTAACTCCGCTTCGCGGAAAAGTAGGATTCTATGAGCCTGCGGATGATGCCCAAACACTTGTAACATGGGTGCCTTCGTTTGCACCTGTCAATTTTGCAGGAATGCCGCCTGAGCGTGCATCGCTTCCTGCGCCAAAGACTGACATTCCTCTGTGTGCTGTAAGGGATTATAAAAAAGGCAAAGTGATGTTCATTTCTTATGAACCCAGCAGACTCATTATGGAATATGCTCTGCAGGATATGTATACAATGATAAAAGGCTATGCTGAATATATGCTGGCTGATGATAAAAAGATTGACTTCAAAGCACCTAACAGAATCATTATGACCGCTTTTGAGAAAAACAATAATTTAATGCTTCACATGGTGAACGGAATAGGTCAGCGTCCTCTGCAGGACAATGTGCCGTGCTATGATTTGGCTTTTGAGATAAAGCTTGATGGGAGAGAAGTTGATAATATCGAGGCAAAGATATCCTGCAGTAATATTAGTTACAATGTAGAAAATGATATTCTTTGTATAAATGTTCCCAAGCTTGATGTGTGGGATATGCTGCTTATTTCTTTTAAATAAGCATAAAAATGAAACCGGAGAAAGATATGACAGGAAAACCATGGTGGAACAAACAGCTGCGAATTATTCAGTATAATCTTCAGTTTAAAGATACGCAGTTGATGAATGCTGCAAAAATCGCAAAAGAGACGAAGCAAATGGGCGGAAATGTTGTAGTAATCAATGCATCCGACAGTGTTGTATGGTATCGTACTGCTTCAAAATTTCATAAGGTAAATGAATATCTTCCTGAAGGCAGAGACCTGCTTGAAGAGATAATTACCGAATGTCACAAACAGGATATAAAAGTTATTGCACGTATTTCGTTTATGGCAATGGAAGAAGAGGTTTATTATAAAAAACCGCAGTGGGCTGCAAGAAAGCCGGATGGCTCGCCCATTACGCTTGGAAATGACAGGCCTGGGAAGTGGAACACTTTGTATGTGGCTTGTCCGAATGGCGGTTATCGAAATCTTGGTGTCAGCATGGACATCACAACAGAAATTTATAATAACTATGATTTCGACGGTGCGTTTTTCTGTGGTGTTAGTGCACATAAAACATGCTGGTGTGATACGTGCAGAAATAAGTACTTCAGTAAGTATGGGAAATCGATGCCTGAAAGAAGCAAAGACTTTGAGCCTGACTGGCTGAGCACACAGAGCAAGGAATCTTCTCTCGCAATTAAAGATGCTGTTTTAAGCATTAAACCTGATATGCCATATCTCAGGTATTACTGGCCGTTTGATTTGGATATCGGACTGGATATAAAAATCCATGCGGATAATATCAGCGAAATAAGCAAAGAAGGCAATACGCTTACAACGGAAGCACAGGATGTGCTGTCAATGGGCGTAAAAGGCCTTCATGAATGGAACACTCCTTCACTGCGCATGAAAATGGGCCGTACGATGAAAGATTTTCCGCCCCCTGTCGGGATAATTCACACCTGCCCGGGTATGGATTGGCGGCACTCGTGCATGCCAAAGGCGGAGTTTATGTACTGGGCATCACAGATACCTGCAAACGGCGGTTCATATTGGACAACGTTTACTGGATTTGCAGATACCATCGAAGATAAAAGGATGCTTAAAACAATAGGCGAGCTTAACAAAATGACTGAGAAAATCGTAGACGACATGGAAGATGCAAACAGTCTATGTGAGGTTATGCTTTTAAGCGACGGCGGTACATTTGTTCAGGGCTGGGCAGAAGCATTAATGTGTGCGCATATTGATTTCGATATGCTTGCTCATTATCAGTTAAGTTATGATGCGATTAAAAAATATTCTGTCGTTATTGTGCCAAAGGACTTTAAATATCCGAATAACTCAAAGGAAATATTTGATGAATATGTCGGAAACGGCGGTAAACTTATTATAGAGGGGACGGATGATTCTTCTCTAGCTCCGGTTAAAGAACTTATTGGAGCGAAAGATACTGTAGTTTGCAGCGAAGACTTGGCAGCTACATATCTTAGGATAGAAGAAGCAGGCAAGGAGATTCAGGATAAAATTGGTGAATCATATCTTACTCCGCTGCGCGGTAAGGTCGGATTTTATGAACCTTATGAAGATTCAGAAATATTGGTGACATGGGTGCCGCCTTTTGCGCCTGTAAACTACGCAGGCAGACCTCCGGAGCGCGCATCGCTTCCGGCTGCAAAGACGGACATTCCGCTTTGTACGGTTAGAGATTATAAAAAAGGCAAAGTAATGTATATTTCCTATGAACCAAGCAGGCTTGTTATGGAATATGCAATGCAGGACATGTATACGATGATAAAAGGCTATGCAGAGTATATGCTCAAAGACGACAAGAAGATTAGCCTTGATGCACCGAACAGAATAATTATGACTGTGTTTGAGAAAGAAAGAAGTATAATGGTGCATCTTGTAAACGGCGTAGGGCAGCGTCCGCTGCAGGACAATATTCCGTGCCGAGACATTAAGCTGTGCATTAAACTCGATGGGCGTGATGTAGCAGGTGTTGTGTCAAAAATTGAGGGATGCAAAGTAGAATATAAGATAGAAAATGATGTGCTTACTGCTGCAATTCCCATCCTTAATGTCTGGGATATGCTTAAAATCGAACTAAGAGATTAACAGTAAAATTTATGATTGAAAGGCGGAACTACTATGAACGAAAGTATACACAAGTATTTTAAAATGGGAACAATACAATGGATGAGCCATCCTAAATACGAGGTTTTGGAGTCAATAAAAAAGATTGCATGCGATGATTTCTTTGATGCAATTGAAATATGCAGCTTTACAGATGACGGAAAACGCGACGCAGCAAAAGCGATGCTGGAACAAGCACACATGACAGTGGGTTATGGAGCACAGCCGTTGATATTAGGGCCAAAGCTGAATCCGAACCATATAGATGAAAGCGAACGCCTAAAAGCTGAGAAAGTGCTTATTGGCGCAGTTGACGAGGCTCAGTATCTTGGTGCAAAAGGGATAGCTTTTCTTGCGGGAAAATGGGAAGAGGAAACAAAAGAAAAAGCATACAGTCAGCTTCTTAAAACCACAGTAAATGTGTGCAAATATGCTGCTGAAAAAAACATGATGGTAGAGCTTGAAGTATTTGATTTTGATATGGACAAAGCAGTTTTGATGGGGCCAGCTCCTTATGCGGCCAAGTTTGCAGCTGATGTCCGTACTGTGTGCAATAACTTCGGACTTATGATAGATTTAAGCCATTTTCCGACAACATATGAAGACACTAAGTTTGTGGTTAGGACATTGAGACCATATATAACACACTTCCATATAGGAAATGCAGTTGTCAAACAGGGATGTGAAGCATATGGAGACCAGCATCCGCGTTTCGGATTCCCAAACAGCGCAAACGACACTCCCGAGCTTTTGGATTTCTTTAAAGTATTAAAAGAAGAAGGATTCTTCTGTGCAGAGAATCCGTATATCCTTTCCTTTGAGGTTAAACCATGGGGAGATGAAGATGCCGACATCGTTCTTGCGGGAACAAAAAGAGTAATCAACAGAGCCTGGGCTTTACTGTAATCATATAAAAAGAACCAAATCAGACACGCAAAAAGTATAGTTTTAGCTATGTTTTGTTTACTGTACTTAATTTTAAGCACAACTCCACTAAACGTTTATTAATAACTGAAAGGAGCAAAAAGATCATGAAGAAGAAAATCACGACATTGGAAAATGAAAAAGGACAGACTGTTGAAATGTTTGACGGTTTTTACAGAACAACACTGACTTATAATGATGAGCTGATGCTTTGTCACTTTAGGCTTGATAAAGGAGCTGAAATACCGCTTCATCATCATGCTGCCGTACAAAACGGATATGTTCTCAAGGGAAAAATAAAACTTTTATCCGAAGATGAAGATAGCTTTGTAATAGCTGAATCCGGAAGCGCGTACGTTTTTGATTCTGAAGAGGTGCACGGTGCAGTGGCACTTGAGGATTCGGAGTATGTGGAGAGCTTTTATCCTGTAAGGCCGGAGTATTACCCGAAATAAAACAACAGCTTGGATGCTCAACAGTATAACTTATTAGATGATAATTCACGGAGAGTAAAAATGAATAAGAAATTAAATAAATCTGAGCTTGAAGAAAGAGCCAGAATTCTAAGAATTGATATATTGGAGATGCTTTGCGAAGCCGGATCCGGACATCCGGGAGGCTCGCTGTCAGCTATCGACATTTTAGCGGTTCTTTATAACAATGTAATGAAAAACGATCCCAAAAACCCGAAGTGGGAAGGACGCGACAGATTTGTGCTGTCAAAAGGTCATATTTGTCCTGCTGTATACGCTGTTCTTGCCGATTGCGGATACTTTGGGAAAGACGAGCTTAAGACACTTCGCAAATACGGAAGCATACTGCAGGGGCATCCTTACATGCACAAGACACCTGGTCTTGATGTTTCAGGCGGTTCGCTTGGACAGGGGCTTTCAGTGGCGGTCGGAATGGCTATTGCCGCAAAAGCTGACAATAAGGACAACAGAGTTTACTGCCTCATGGGAGATGGTGAACTGCAGGAAGGGCAGATATGGGAGGCTGTGATGTCAGCAGGCCATTATAAGCTTGACAATCTATGTGGAATAGTTGATTTTAACGGACTCCAGATTGACGGTAAAACAGAAGATGTTATGACGCTATCACCCTTGGATGAAAAATGGAGTTCCTTTGGATGGAATGTAATTAAAATTAACGGACATGATATGGATCAAATATCACAAGCATTCAAACAAGCCCAAGAGCATAAAGGAAAGCCTTCGGTAATTATAGCCAAAACTATAAAAGGAAAAGGTGTATCCTTTATGGAAAACAATGCAGGGTGGCATGGAGCCGCTCCAAACAAAGATCAGCTTGCCGAAGCTCTGGCTGAACTAGGAAATTGATGAGGTGTACCTATGAAAATTTATAAACTTAATCCTGATTTAAAAAATCCCGAGAAAGTGCCGTCACGCGACGGTTATGGTTATGGTTTGGTGAGTGCAGGTGAAAAAAACAATGATGTTGTCGCAATAGGTGCGGACATTACGTCATCTACCCGTGTTGACTGGTTCAGAGACAAATTTCCTGACAGGTTTTATAACATGGGAATTGCTGAACAAAACCAGATGTGTGTTGCTGCAGGCTTAAGCCTTATGGGAAAAGTTCCTTTTGTAACAAACTATGGAGTTTTTCTTGCAGGAAGAGCTTGGGATCAGATACGCACAACAGTGTGCTATAACAACCTCAATGTGAAACTTGGCGGAGCGCACGGAGGAATATCCGTTGGGCCTGACGGGGCAACGCATCAGGCGCTTGAAGAGATATCTATAATGAGATGTCTTCCTAACATGAAAGTTATCGTGCCGGCTGATTATATAGAAGCAAAAAAAGCGACAGAGGCTGCCGCGGAAATAGACGGGCCTGTTTATATAAGGTTCGGACGAGAGAAAGTGCCTGTTGTAACGGATGAAAAAACTCCATTCGAGTTTGGTAAAGCTTACTGCTGCAAAGAAGGAAAAGATGTGACTATAGTTGCCTGCGGAGCGATGGTTTATGAGAGTCTTGTTGCAGCTGAAAAGCTCAAGGATGCAGGAATTGATGCTATGGTTATAAACCTTCATACAATAAAGCCGATTGATGAGGAAACTCTTGTTGAAGCTGCACAAAAGACCGGTGCTGTAGTAACGGTTGAAGAGCATCAGCTTATGGGCGGGATGGGCAGCGCAGTTGCAGAAGTCCTTTCTAAGCTCTGCCCTGTACCGATCAAGTCAATAGGCGTAAATGATAGATTTGGCGAATCCGGAGATCCGGATGTTTTGCTTGATGCTTTCGGATTAAGGAGCAAGGAGATTGTCGAAGCGGCAAAAGCATTAATCAGAAGATCATAACAATTATAGAAATCATATAAAGAAAAAAGAGATTCCGAAAGTTCGGAATCTCTTTTTGCGAAGTGTTGGTAATGTGATGGTTTGCTAATATAAAAATTGAGTTATCTCTTTTATCAAATCCTGGGACTGCGGATATCTCCCCAGTCTTGTCATAAAACCATGGTTTGTTCCTCTATATGTAATGAACCGAACGTTGCTGCCGCCTTTTGCCAGCTTTCTTGCATATGTTTTGCATTGCTGTGTCAGAAAATCATATTCTGCGCAGATTATAAGAGTATCGGGCAGATTGGAAAAATCCGAGTCATACAGAGGCGATGCGTCCGACAGTCTTGCTTGTTTATTGTCTTTCACATAAATATATCGGCGCAGTGCCAAGCTTGAAAGAATCGCCTTGATACTGGGTACAATCCATGTAGCATGGATGTCATCATAATCATAGTCAGACAAAGAAAAATGATAATCATCTGTTCCTTGAGGATTATCCTGCGCAACCACCGGATAAATCAGGACTTGGCTTTTTATCATACCTGTTTTTTGGTTTCGGTCGCGGTGCGCGCATGAACAGGCGATGTTTCCTCCTGCGCTGTCGCCTGAAACGCAGATATTGTTTCTGTCTAGCTTAAAGGCTTCTGCATGGCTATATACGTATTTAACAACCTCGTAGCAATCATCGTTTGCGACGGGATATCTATGCTCTGGAGCTAAACGGTATCCGACGTTAAAGACAACGCTTCCGCTTAACTGTGCAAGGTATCTTAACGGATTTTGCACATTATTTCTTGAACCCATGCACCAGCCCCCGCCGTGAAAATATATTATCGCAGGCTTTTTCTCTAAAGCATACACATCTTCTTTGCAGCAAGCAGTTACCATTATGTCATAGCCTTCGCGATTGACAGCAAACTCCCATTGCTTTATAGGTACATCGGTAATGTCGGTGTTTGGCGGCGGAGTTTTGCGCATCTCAGAGTAATCGCCTGACTGGATGGCTTTTATCATTTTGGCTGTAACTCCGCTTGTGCCTGTTTTTATGCTTTCTAAAATCTCGGGAGCTAAGACGCCGAAGCGCTCTTCACCGGGGATATCTTTTATTACATACTCGACATTTTCCTGAGTCCATGTTCTTTGGCTAAATGTTTTATCCTTCATCTTAGCCTTCTGTTAATTTATTTTTATTGCTTCAAATAGATTGAGTTTGTCAATATCTATACTTAGCATTCCTTCTTTATATTCGAAGTTTACCGGTGCGTTTGCAACCATGCTTGTGACAGCAGAAGGTTTTTTATCTAAAGGCACTGATACCTTTAAGTCTCTAAGCTCAATTGGCTCATAATAGGATTTTATAAAATACCCTGTTCCGTTTATCAGATGCACATATTGGGAAGAATCATCGTTCTTTTTGGTAAACGAAATTTCGACCATAGGCGGAGCGGTTGTTTCAAGAGGTTTTATATTAAGAACGTTCTCCAATATATCTGCTATGAAATCGTAAGTATTGGGGAAGCCCAAGTTCTTAAAAGCCTTTGCCGGATGCCATGGGATGGATACACCGCGGCCTTTGCCATAACTGTTTACCGTAAAAGCGGGATAATCCGTTATATTTGTGTGGTATGCTGCTTCCGGAGGAGCGAAGAAGTGTGGAGGGATAAGTCGTAGGTATGTTTCTGCGCTTTTTTCATAGTCAGCATAAATATATGTATCATAAAGGTAAACCAAATCTGTGCTTTCAAAACGCGGGAAGCCTTCTTTTGAGTCAAATTGGAAATAGGCTGATAATAAACCTTCGGCAAGTTTACCGATTCTCTTTATACCGAGAGACTTTATTACAGGCTCGCGATGCCTTTTGCTTTCTTCGTTATATATGCCTGTGTAGCCGGTAGATATGATTGTGCCGCCGTTTTCTGCAAAATTGTCAAGCTTTTCTGCTTCACTGATGCTTAGTTTATTAATGTCCGGCAGGATAATTGTTTCGTATTTATCGATAGGCATATTTGCAAATGCGCTTGATGATACACAGTCAAACAAGTAATGGTTCTCGCTCAGAATATAGTACCATCCATAGTATTCTGCAAGGATATCGTTGTTTAACCTGTTGTGGAAATCCGCAAACGGTTTAACCAGCAGCATTTTAGCATTTGATGTTATATTCACATAATCATCTTCATGTTCTTTATGATATTTATATATCTTTTGCAGAGGCTTAAATCCTGATTTGTCGCGGTGAGTGTCGAGACGGCCGCACATATAGTAATCTGCTGTGCCTCCGTTTGCAAGCGACTGTACAACGCGCATTTCCTGCTGATAGGGTGATACTGCGGAAAAACGATACATCATATCGATGAAATCAACTGTTGTTACTGAAGCTACTGAATCAGGATAAGTATATTTCTGTGATTTTATTATTTCAGAAGCTTTGAAGTGGAAGTTTTGTGATTCATGTTCTATAAATGTTCCGGCTTCCCACCTTTGCATGTCCGCATGCGGAGAAAAACATAAATCTGGCTTTATTTCTGCGAACAAGTCATGAATATTTTTATAATATTCCTTTGTGGTTTCACGTTGGAAAATTAGATATTTTTGGAATACCGGATCGTTTTCGTCTTCTATTTTGGGCAGGGACTCTCCGAATCTGTCATAAAAGCGTTTCTGACAATTTTCACACTGGCAAATACCCTGCCATCCATGTGTATAGTCATAGGCGACGAAGTATCCGCCCATATTCATGAAGATACCGTCTGGATTCAATTCCTCGATTATTTCCCGCATTATGCTTAGTGCGTGTTTTTGCTGATATTCGCTGTTAAAGCAGACATGGATGTTTCCGTGATAATCGATTATATTTCCTTTGGGACTCATATATGCCCAATCGGGGTGCTTTTCATATACAGGTGTGCGGACTTTCGAAAAATCCACACGGCTGAATACTTTTATACCTGCGTCCTGACATGCTTTTATAACATCTTTCAGGCTGTCGCCTTTAAGGTATTCGTTATTAAAATGAAAGGGGAATTTCGTGTCATAGCTTGCAACAATTCCTCCGGTATTAATGATAACCGTATTTGCATTGAATTCTTGTAGGTCTTTGACGTATTGCTGTGCGCTGATGTCCAACATGTCGATTTCCCGCATGTTTGTTTGCACTATACGCCACGCTCTGTCCTGCCACCAGTATTTTGCTGATTCTTTCACTTTGTCTCCTCTCGCGTTTAACATAAAACAGTGTCTAAGTTTAGGGATTTAGCACATTCGTTAAGCTTTTCTATTATTTCATCATCAAGCTCAATCTCACCCTTTTTATTATAACTCTTTTCTTTTTGATAAGAACCATATCCCGGAATATGTATTCCGGGCGAGATGTTGTCGATCCGGTCTATAAGCTCTGTGCTTCTGTCTATATAGTCGTTCATATCCATCAGTGCATCGGCTTTAATAGCTATTGCTGTATGGGATGTGGATTTCCACCTTATGTCTTCGTCATTTTCGGTTTGGTCAAGTATTAAACCCTGAGACATAACTCCTGTTAATAGTTCGCACAATATAGCAAGCCCGAAACCTTTATGTTCGCCTATAGGGTATTTTGTTCCGCCGCGCAGCACTTTGCCAGCATCTGTTGTGTAGTTTCCTTCAGAGTCAACTCCCCAGTGTGCCGGTATTGGTGTGTTGCTTTTAGCTTTTTTAAACATGTCTTCGCCTGATGCATATGCAAGGCAGATGTCCATCAATACAGGCCATTCGTTTCCTGTTGGGAACGCAAATCCGATTGGAGACTGTCCCACAACTTTCCCCTTTGCACCGGGTACACCCATGGAAGGAAGCCCTTTGGCTATTATTAGGCCAATATAACCCAGATTCGCAGCCTGTTTAACATATGGATAGCTTGCAAGATAGTGATTGGAATTGCGTACAGTGCAAAAACCCATGCCGTGAACGCTGGCTAAATCTATGGCTCTTCTCATAATGTGTGTGTTTATGAGTTCACCGAGGCCGTTGTTGCCATCCCAGTTTTCCATGCACCCGAAAGAAGAAAGAAGCTTGAACTCGGGATTCACTGTAATTTGTCCTGTTCTCAGCTTTTCCACCCTGCTCGGGAAATTGTGGATATCATGATGACCGACACCACGTTTTGTGATGTCGGAATATATATTCACAATAGTTTTGATGTTTGCGGCAGACATTCCAAGCACGGATAAAATTTCTTTTAAAAATGATTCCAATTGTAAAAATGTGACTTTTTTCATATCTACTCCCGTATTGGTTATGATTTGAACCTTAATAAAGTTTATCACAGGCATATTTGGCGACTCAATAAATGAGAGTACAAAATAAGTATGTTTTTTTGTGTTACCGTTCATTGTTAGCTTCTTTTCGCATGTGCTAAAATTTATTTTATCTACTAATAGGTCTATACATCTGCATATATAACAAAGTTTTATAAATTAGGCATGGTTAATGCAGCTATTATTAATCATATCTATAGGCTTTATACTAAAGCTTATTATAATTTATTCCTTTTTATGTGTTATGCAGGTTGTTTGTTTTAGGGAGAAGTGTGTGAAGAAAACAAGTATGACTCTTATGGTTTTTGCATTAATGAATTTTGTTCTTGCAATGACCGCGGCTGTGTTTACCGGTATATTGGATAAGGTTGCAGATTCGCTTGAAATTACTGTGGCTAATGCCGGATTATTGAATACTATGTATGCTTATGGTGCTGCTTTTGGAGTTCCCATAACTCTTATTGTGCTAAGAAAGATTGAACGCATAAAAATGCTTAAGATAATGCTTGGAGTCACCATCTTGACGGCTCTTGTCATTGTTTTGGCAAAAAACTTCGGAGTGCTGCTTGTTATTAGGCTTATTATGGGAGTTGCAGCCAACAGCTATGGAGTGCTTGCCATAACAACGGTGATGGAACTTTCCGATAAAAAGAGACAGGGCAGATCTATGGCACTTCTTATAACCGGAAATGCATTGGCATTTGTTATTGGTGTTCCGCTAACGCGGGCGCTGTCTTCAATGCTTATGTGGCGGGATATTTTTTGGATACTAAACGCAATAATGGTCGTTTCAATTATTTATTTTATTGTATGTCTGCCAGGAGGTGACCACGAATCAACAAGATTAAATCTAAGAAATGAGCTTAAATATTTTAAGGATAAAAAAATAGTACTGATAGTAATATTTACACTTACCATGTTTGTGGGAACAGGAGCGTTTTATACTTATATAACGCCTTATTTGCTTAATTTCTTCCCTTCTGCGGAAGTAATGCTCAGTGTTGTTTTGGTCTTGTTTGGTACAGCAGGTTTTATCGGTAACTTGATTGGAGGTCATGTATCTGACAAGATAGGTTACTCAAAATCTATGGTATTAGGAGCTGCTTTACAGTTGTCGGCAGTATCAATGATAGTGTTATTTCGCTCATTTATGTGGCTGACTATAGCATCTGTGATTTTCTGGCTGATGAGCTTATGGTTTACAGGGCTGCAGCTTAATATGGGAATAGCAAAAGAAACAAAAAACAAGTCGAGTTTTATGATAAGCATAAACAGCTCGTCAATACAGCTTGGAAATGCAATAGGCTCTAGTATGGCAGCTGTAATAATTACTTTAAGCACAATACAAAGCATTGTCTTGGTTACGCTTATAACAAGCTTTACAATTTTGTCGATTCAGTTGATTTCAAACAAGAAATATCCGTCTGATAACCAATAAAAACATGAAGGACAGTGAATGGAGAATCCGATAATTATAAAACAGCCGCTTTGGACAAAAAACTATATTTTGATTCTTGTAAGCAATTTTTTTACTTTCATGATTCACTTTGCGCTGTTTACAAACCTTCCGACATATGTGAAAAGCCTGGGCGGGAATAATACTTTGGCCGGGATGACTACGACGATTTACACGCTTTCGGCATTGGCGGCGCGTCCGCTCTTCGGGTACTTAACAGATAAAATCGGCAGAAGGAAAGTAGTTGTAATCGGAATGGCGGCTTCAATGGCAGCTGCTATATGGTTCTTTTTTGCAGATACAATCGCAATGGTTTTTGCAGCGCGCGTTGCAAGCGGAATAGGGATAAGCGCGCTGAGCACGGTTATAGGAACGCTTGTTGCCGACAATGTTCCTTCCGAGAGGTTATCCGAAGGGGTTGGCTACTCAGGGATATCCATGACTGTATCGACCGCTATAGGCCCGGCTGCAGGAGCCTATGTTATAGAACTGTTCGGATTTAAGGGACTTTTTGTTTTTGTGTTTTTAATAACATGTATAAGCTTTTTTTGCAGCATGCTTATTGAGTATAGGTCATTTACCGGCGATGGAGAAAACGAAAGCTCAAATCTGTTTGGCATGATTTTCGAAAAGACATCAGTAAAGCCTTCTTTGATAGCATTGATTCTTGGCGTAGGAAATGCCAGCGTTGCAACATTTATGACTACCTTTGGAGCTGAACGCGCATTGGAAAGTACGGGAGTTTTCTTTGTGATTTATGCTGCAGTAGGATTGTTTGCAAGAATAGGTACGGGCAAAATCGCCGATAGAAGAGGCGTTAATGTGGTGTTCTGGCCCGGACTTATTGGGCTATTTTGTGCTTATATTGCATTGGCTTTTACTTTCTCAATGCCGATGCTTGTAATTGCGGGAATATTTTACGGAATAGGATACGGAATATCTTTTCCTATGATTAATGTAATTGTAATGAAAACCTGTCCTGCAAACAGAAGGGGAGCTGCTGTTGCGATGCTTTACGCGGGCATGGACATCGGTATTGGAGTAGGGGCTATTATTTGGGGAGCTGTTTCTCAAGGCGCTGGATTTACAGCTGTATATCTGGTTGTTGCAGCTGTTGTGATGACTAACGCGTTTGTTTATTACAAGATTTTGCACAAACAGATGAAACCAAGTTATCAGGCTGAATAGGCTATATAATATTACAAAGCGGACAGAAACTGACAGATTGAAGACATGCAGCATGAAAGCGGGGAATTAATATGGAGTATGTAAAACTAGGAAATACCGGACTGGATGTTTCAAAGCTGTGTTTTGGATGCATGAGTTTTGGCGATTCTGCTAAAGGGCATCACAGATGGGTGCTGGGAGAAGACAAAGCTTATGAAATGGTAAAACTGGCTTTGGATCAGGGAATCAACTTTTTTGACACGGCAAATGTATATGCAGAAGGAACTAGCGAAAGGTATATTGGAAAAGCACTAAGAGAGCTTGCAGACAGAGACAGTATTGCTGTTGCAACAAAAGTTTATGGGAAGATGAGGAATGGTCCAAATGGCGGAGGTCTTTCGAGAAAAGAGATATTTTGCGAAATTGATAAAAGCCTGAAAAGACTCGGAATGGACTATGTTGACTTATATATCATACACAGATGGGACTATAACACGCCGATTGAAGAAACTATGGAAGCTTTGCATGATGTGGTAAAAGCAGGCAAGGCAAGATATATAGGAGCATCGGCTATGTATGCTTGGCAATTCCAAAAAGCTCTGTTTACAGCACAAAAGCACGGATGGACTAGCTTTGTTTCCATGCAAAATCACCTAAACCTTATATATAGGGAAGAAGAAAGAGAAATGATTCCTTTATGTAAAGATGAGAAGATAGCTTTGACTCCATACAGCCCAATGGCGGGAGGAAAGCTGACGCGGCTGCTTACTGAAAGCACAAAAAGAGGAGACTCGGATCAAATCATAAAAAGGAAGTACGGAAGCACTGAGGATATAGATGAGCCGATTATAAAACGAGTTGCTGAGCTTGCAGAAAAATACGGAGCAAAAATGGCGCAGATAGCCCTTGCTTGGGTTATGCAAAAAGATATGGTGGCAGCACCTATCATTGGAGTAACAAAAGATTATCATATAACGGATGCTGTCAAGGCCCTTGAGATAAAGCTGACACAAGAAGATGTTTTATATCTTGAAGAACCTTACCTTCCACACAAAGTAGTAGGGGCAAATTAGTTTAGCACAATAATGAGCTAATATACTAAACAGATAAGAATGAAGGAGCAGAACTTATATGACATGGTGGCTGAAAAATGATTTCAGGATGATACAGACTAATATACGCGACATTGACGCAAAAATGGACGTTGACAAACTTATATCAAAACTCAAGGATATGTCTGCGGATGTTCTTCAGATAAATGTTGGCGGAATAAGCTCTTTTTTTACGACGAAGCTTGAATATCAGGTTCCGAGCCCGTATCTTGACGGCAGAGACTTGGTTGGCGAAGTAGTTAAAAAGTGCCACAAAAATGGTATCCGCGTAATAGGGCGTTTTGATTTCAGCAAGACGCACGAGAGTCTCTACCCGAAACATACTGAGTGGTATTACAAGTCGGCAAAAGGTGAGATTATAAACTATAATGACACCGTTCATACTTGTCCGTGCGGGAAGTACATGCAGGAGCTTTCCTCTGAAATTATAAAAGAAGCGCTTGAGAAGTATCCTTTGGACGGGGTGTTTTTTAACTATTTTAATTTTGTGACGTTTGATTACAGCAGGAATTATTATGGCATCTGCCATTGTGATTCCTGCAAAAAGCAGTTTATGGCTTTTTGCGGAATGGAGCTGCCGGAAAAGGAAGATCATTCTAAGCCCTCTTATGCAAAATATCTTGAGTTTAAAGAATATATACTGAGCGGGATTTTAGAGCGTATTCATAAAACGGTAAGACAGTTTGGCGAGAATATAGCAATAAGCACATATCATGCACACAATGTGGACATTATCAGAAACGAATCAAACAGCAGCGTTTTGCGGCCATATCCTTTTATGATATATCAGTCATCAATGAATGTAGGGACAGCACTTGGGCAGTATGACAAGAAGATTGTTAGCAACTGTGTAATAAATGCGGCCGGTATTTTTAATAGGTTTATGGGAGCATCAAAGGAACTCACAAGAATCAGGCTTTTGGAAAATATAGCTTCGGGTTCGGTTCTGGACTTTTGCATTGTTGGGGTATTTGAAAACTATCCGGATAATGATAATTTTGAGTATGTAAAACAGGTATTTGATTTCCACAAACAATACAAAAAGTACTTTGGTGCTATGCAGTCACAGGCAAAAATAGCGCTTGTAATCGAAACTGGATTTAATCAGTTCTTTTCTGACAACAAGGATTATCCAGGATTTCTTAAAATTCTTAAAGAAGAGCATATACTTTATGACATTATAGGAACTGAAAAGATACTGGCTACAAGCGATTCAATGAAACAGTATAAGGCGGCGATTGTACCCAGCCTTGAAGGCATACCGGCTAAAGTGATAAAAGAGATAAGAGATCAGGGCGTTTTGCTTTTTGTTGCCGGAACTACTGAAAAGCTCAGCAAAGAATATTCGGATGCATTGGGATATGAGGTGCACGGAACACTAGAAGATACAAAAAGCGCGTATCTTTATGCAAAAGACAAAAAAATATTTAAGCATTTTGTAAAAAGAGACTGGATATTCTTGATGGATAGATTCGGGTTAGTTAAGGAGAAAAGCAATAAAAACCTTCTTCCGCTTGTATCCAAAGCATGGTTTGGACCGCCAGAGAGAGCTTATGGGAACTCTGAAACAGATATACCGGGAGCGCTTTACATAAAAGATGAAAAAGTTGTCTGCTTCCCATGGAATGTCGGCAAGCTTTATTACATGTATGGTTATGAAGACCATAAGCATGCATTTGTGGATGTGCTTGACAATTTTGTTCCTGAAATAAGACAGTTTTCAACTAACGCGCCTATCAGCGTCGAAACATTCTTTAATAAAACAAAAAACGGCGACTATCTTCTTCAGCTTATTAATCTTTCAGGCTTCAACGGAACCACTGTTACAAAGCATATTCCGATTCATGATATAGAGGTAACAGTTCCTCTATCGGGCAATATTGAAGCAAGATCGCTAAAAGGCAATAACATCGAAACTAAAAACAGCAAAAAAGGAACTGTGATAAAAATCAGTGTGTTGGAAGAATACGAAGCAGTAGCCATAAAAGCAGAAAAATAATTAGAAACTATAATCCGGAAAGAGAATTATAAATTATGAAACAGAAAATTTTCACAAAAGACTTCCTGTTAAACGCCACAATTAACTTTTTAGTTATGCTGATTTACTATTGCCTTATGGTAATAATGGCGCAATATGCTATGGAGCAGCTTTCAGCCACTCCAAGCCAAGCAGGGCTTGCTGCAGGGCTTTTGATTGTTGCGGCGCTAATTACAAGGATAGTGTCAGGAAAAGTTATTGAACTGATTGGACGAAAAAAGCTTATTTTTATCGGGCTTATTGTATATCTTGCTGCAATCATTATATACTTTTTTGCCGATTCTTTCCTGTTTCTTGTGCTAAACCGAATACTGCACGGAATAGGATTTGGAATTACTACTACAGCAACAGCAACTATAGTTGCCAGCATAGTTCCAAAAGAAAGAAAAGGAGAGGGAATCGGATATTATGGCTTGAGTATAACACTGGCTTCCGCTTTAGGGCCTTTTGTCGGAATATACTTTTATCAGTATGCTGGATTTGACACTATTTTGATTTTGGGAGTAATTCTTTCGGTTGTAAATTTTGCGGCAGCGTTCTTTTTGAAAGTACCGGAAGTTACGCTTACCGACAGCCAGAAAAAAGAAGTGAAAAGATTTCACCCAAGTACATTTTTTGAGTCAAGTGCACTCAAAATTGCGGCAGTCGGAATTGTAACGTTCTTTTGTTATTCGAGCATAATAGGATTTTTGGCTACATACGCAAATTCTATCAATCTTGCTGAGGCAGGAAGTGTTTTCTTTATGGTGTATTCGGTGTCAATTGTAATATCAAGACCTTTTGCGGGAAAGCTTTATGACAGAAAAGGTGATAAATATGTAATATATCCATCCCTTATTCTTTTTGCAATAGGCATGTATATTCTAAGCATTGCTCAGACAGGTTTTGTTCTTTTGTTGTCATCGGTATTTTTGGGACTGGGATTTGGCACGTTTGGATCCATTTCGCAGGCTATAGCCATAAAAACAGCGCCGTCTCACAGAATAGGGCTTGCAACTACAACGTTTCTGGGTATATCGGAAATGGGTATAGGACTTGGGCCGTATATACTCGGTCTGTTTATTCCGCTGCTAGGATACAGGGGAGTTTATAAAAGCATTACGGCAGTTATTCTAATTGCAATTATTTTGTATTTTATACTGTTTAGAGAAAACAAGAAGATAAACCAAATGGAAGAAGCCTAAATTTAGACAAATGAAAATTTATAAGAGTATAATGAAAATTAAGGAGTGATATTATGAAAATTGTAGTATTGGACGGATATACGCTAAATCCCGGTGACCTGAGCTGGGCTGAGCTTGAAAAGCTTGGAGATGTAACTATTTATGATAGAACACCGGAAGACAAAATCGTAGAGCGCATAGGCGATGCAGAAGCTGTTTACACCAATAAAACGCCTCTTACTGATGAAATCTTCAGCAAGTGCACTTCGATTAAGTTTGTAGGTGTGCTTGCAACCGGATACAATGTTGTGGATGTTCTGGCTGCTAAAAAAAGAGGAATACCTGTGTGCAACGTGCCTACATACGGAACAACCGCTGTAGCGCAGTTTGTCTTTGCGCTGCTTTTGGAAGTATGCCACCATACATGGGATCACAGCACAGCAGTAAAACGAGGAGACTGGACTGCAAATGATGACTTTTGTTTTTGGAATTATCCGCTTATCGAGCTTGCCGGAAAAACCATGGGAATCATAGGATACGGCCGCATAGGACAGGCAGTCGGCAGCATAGCTCGGGCTTTTGGGATGAAAGTTTTGGCTTATGATAAAAATCAAAACAAAGATTTGGAATCCGACTTAATGGAATACACCGAACTTGATAAGCTTTTAACCAACAGTGATGTGGTCAGCTTGCATTGCCCTCTGTTTCCTGAAACCGAAGGATTGATGAACAGGAACAATTTATTAAAATGCAAAGACGGAGTGATTGTAATAAACACTTCAAGAGGCGGATTGGTTGTTGAAGATGATATGAAACAGGCTCTTGAGAGCGGAAAAGTGGCATATTTTGCTGCAGATGTTGTGTCTACCGAGCCTATAGAAATGGACAATCCATTGCTCAGCGCTCCAAACACTATTTTAACGCCGCATATAGCATGGGCGCCTAGAGAGTCAAGAGCTAGGCTTATGGATGTTGCGATAAGCAACCTTGAGGCATTCATTTCTGGAAATCCAGTTAACGCAGTGAATAAATAATTATATATCAAGAGCAAATAATAGTTTTGCTTAATGATATTAAATAGTAATAAAATTTAACTGCAGTTCTTCCTAAATAATTATAAACTCCTTGTTAAAACTATAATGAGGAGTTTATAATTTTTTTATAGCTATATTTATTAAATTTTTGAAAAATCTGTTTTACTGTTCTTTTATCACAAATCTATCACAACTGTGCTTTAAACTTCTTTATGGGATAACTTTTATAAAAGAAGGAGGACTTTTATGAAGAAAGTAATTACATTAGCAGTAGCTATTGTACTCTTGACAGCTGTTTTTGCAGGATGTAACCAGGATTCAGATCCTGAACCTACGCAAAGTGTAGAGACTAAAGAACCTACAGAAGAGCCAACTGAAGAAGCGACTCAGGAACCGACTGCAGAGGCAGTTACGGCCTCAGCGGAAGAAATTGCAGAACATAATTCAGATGTAATGGAAATCGCAGAGAATTTAGAGCACAGAACAGATTCCGAAGATGCGCCTGCTGTTTATATGACAACAGACATTAGCCCTGAAGGGTTGATAGCGATTTATGAAGCACTTGGAGTGAGCCCGGAAGGCAATGTTGCCATAAAGCTTCACACAGGTGAGGGAGAAAACAGCAATCATTTAAGACCTGAATTTATAAAAGATTTTGTAGATCTTGTAAACGGCACACTTGTGGAATGCAACACTGCGTACGGCGGAAGCCGTGCAAGCACAGCCATGCATCTCCAGCTGGTGGAAGACCGCGGATATACAGCTATTGCTGCTGTTGACATAATGGACGCCGAAGGCGGTATGGAAATACCAGTTACAGGCGGAACACGGCTTGAAACAAATGAAGTGGGAGCAAATCTCGCGAATTATGATTTTCTTATAATGCTTTCTCACTTTAAAGGTCACCAGATGGGAGGTTTCGGAGGGGCGCTTAAAAACATGTCTATAGGAATAGCGTCTTCAGAGGGAAAATCGCTTATACATACAGCGGGAGCATCGAGATCCGGCATAGGGTTTAACACTCCGGTTGATTCTTTCACAGAGTCTATGGCGGAAGCTGCGAAATCAGTGTCTGATTATATGAACAACGGTGAAAACGTAATCTATATTAACGTAATGAACAATATCTCAGTCGACTGCGACTGTGTAGCAAATCCGGCTAAACCGGATATGCACGATATCGGTATTTTTGCATCTCTTGATCCTGTTGCGCTTGACCAGGCTTGTGTGGACTTTGTTTATGCAGCACCGGATGGAGAATCAGTCATCCGCCGTATTGAATCGCGTAACGGAACTCATATATTGGAACATTCAGAAACAATCGGATTTGGAAGCAGATATTACAGGTTAGTAAGTATAGATGATTGATGTATTAAGGCGGGAGGGGATATACCTCTGGTATTACTTTTCCGTCGTATTCGAGCAGATTTTCAGATACTGGGTATTGGGCATTCTTATAGGATCAGCAATATCAGTATTTGGGAAAAATAAAATCCATAAGCTTTTTGAGTCGCTGCAAAGAAAAAAACTAGGAGTGTTTGGAGTGATGCCGGCGGCAGTGTTGGGCATTGCCTCTCCACTTTGTATGTACGGCACTATACCGATAGCAGCTTCTTTCTCGCAAAAAGGTATGAAAGATGACTGGCTTGCGGCTTTTATGATGAGCTCGATACTTATTAATCCGCAGCTTATAATTTACAGCGCAGCATTAGGGCCGACCGCCCTTACGATACGCGTTATATCGTGCTTTCTGTGTGGTATAACAGCCGGGCTTCTTGTGCGCTTTTTCTATACGAAAAAAGAAAAAAGTTTTTTTGATTTTAAAGGATTTAGCGAAAAGAAAAATCGTGATACGCATCCTAATATTTTTATCAGGTACCTGAAGAATTTGTGGAGAAATATCATAGCTACGGGGCCGTATTTTCTTGTCGGCATAGCGCTCACAGCAATTTTTCAAAGATATGTGCCTGAGAGCTTCATGGTCAATGTGTTTGGAAAAAACGAAGCATTTGGGGTGCTGATGGCAGCGGCGTTAGGCGTGCCTCTTTATGCGTGCGGAGGAGGGACGATTCCACTTTTAAGCGATTGGCTGTTAAGTGGAATGAGCATGGGTTCTGCAACAGCTTTTATGCTTGCAGGACCAGCCACTAAAATTACTAATCTTGGTGCAATGAAAATTGTGCTTGGATTGAAACGATTTGTAATATATATAGCATTTGGCTTGATTTTTGCTTTTGCAGCCGGAATAATTGTAAACTTGATTATTTAATAAAAAAACGCTGTCTGTATATATTTTATTATGCATTTACGAAATGATATACTAAGGATATAAGGAAGGATAAGCTGATGCCTAAGATATTAATAGTTGATGATGATGTGCATCTTCGAAAGCTGGTTGCAACCTATGCTAAGGTCGAAGGCTTTGAGTGCCATGAAGCAGACAGCGGACAGAATGCATTGGATATAATGAGCGGTACTTCTTTTGATATAGTTATTCTGGATGTTATGATGCCTGGTATAGACGGATTTGAAACACTTGAAAGGATTCGTGCAAAAAGCCATGTTCCTGTAATAATGCTCACAGCAAAAAGCGAGGAATATGACAAACTCAAAGGTTTTGAGCTTGGAGGAGATGATTATGTATCCAAACCGTTTAGTCCTAAAGAGCTTATGGCACGGGTATCGGCAGTATTAAAAAGATCGGTAAGAAATCCGGAAGATAATATGCATTATGGGGAAATTACGATATCACCTAATGCCAGAACAGTTTCGATTGGAGGAAAGGAGCTGAACCTTTCTCCTAAAGAATTTGATTTGATGCTTTGTCTTGCGCAAAACGAAAAGATTGTATTAAACAGACAGCAGCTGCTGGACAAAGTGTGGGGGTATGATTATTACGGAGATGTAAGAACCGTGGACACACATATAAAATCACTAAGAGAGCGCCTTGGAAGTTATCGGGATATTATCCGTACAGTCTGGGGAGTTGGGTATAAATTTGACTATGAAGAAATTAATTAGGAAATCGCGTTTTAATACTAACATTGTTGTAAGGCTTTGGCTTATTATGATGTCTTTGGTTGTGCTCAGCATAGCCTTTATATGGGTTGTGCAAACTGTTCTTTTTGAGAAAAACTACATTAACGCAACAGCAGCGGAAGTCCGCAACAGGCTGGACGGTGTAAAAGACGAACTAAATACCAAAGAACTGTCTGATGTACAAAATCTGCTGGCTTCAATCAGCAGAGATACAAGCACTAAAGTCGTTCTAATAGATTTCGATGGTCAGATTGTTGATATTTACAGCTCCGGATACAGGCTAGACTCGGACGGAACCGACGCTATGTCCGTATATCTTAAGTTTTTAAAAGAAAGCGAAGAATATGAAAATTTGTTTAATGGTGAGCAGTATACAAGAATAATCAAATACGGCTCAAATCCAATTGCTTTGGAATTTGGGATTCCTGTTATCTATAATGACCAGAACGCTGCGATAATGATGTATGAAACAATGGATCAGCTTAACACCGTTCTTAGAATTAACAGACGCCAGCTTATTGCTTTAAGCATCATCCTTACAATTGTTGCTGCGGCAATTGCGGCTCTTCTTTCAAGATATTTCGTAAAACCGATACATATTATAAAAAATACGGTGAACAAACTAGCAGAAGGCGACTTGACGGCAACACCGGGGCTTAAGCTAAACGATGAGCTGGGAGAGCTCTCCGATTCCGTAGATGAGCTTGGACATGCTCTCAGAAAAGTTGATGTATTAAGAAAAGAAGTTATATCAAATGTATCTCATGAGCTTCGTTCGCCGCTGGCTCTTATTCAGGGCTATGCGGAAATGGTCCGTGATATCAGCTATAAAGATGAAGAAAAACGCAATGAGGATTTAAATCTCATCATTGATGAGTCTAGCAGAATGAGCGAAATGGTCAGCGATATCCTGGACTATTCTCAGCTTCAGGCAGGATATGTTCAGCTAAAAAAAGACAGGTATAATATCATTGATATAATCGAAACCGAAATTATACACTGCCGTAAAGTTTGCTCTCAATATAACGTTGGAATAAATCTTGAAAATGAAACAGCGAACTTGACGATATATGCTGATGCTTTAAAAATAAATCAGGTTATGCGTAATCTTTTAAACAACGCAGTAAATCATACATCGGCAGGAGAAAGTGTGACAATCTCTATTGAAGAAAACGAAAACAAAGTCAAAATTTCGGTTCGAAATCCGGGAGAGCCTATTCCGGAAGAAGACAGGAAAATTATCTGGGAAAGATACCAGATCAGCCAGCACAGCGGTGCTAGAAAACAGGGAACAGGAATAGGCCTTTCTATTGTCAGCACCATATTAAAAGCACATGGAATGGAATATGGCGTTGAATGCAGCGATGGCGAAAATATATTCTGGTTTGAGTATGCAAAAGAAGTATGATTAAAACTGTTTTTACTGGACAAATGAAATTCTCAAAAAAAATATTACTTAGCAGTAATTGATTTTATGATTTGTAAAACGTAACACCAAACCGCTCAAAATGCAGTTAAAGGTTAATTTTTTTGTTTAAACATCAGTTTTTATAAATTTATTCGATATTTTATAAAAATTGCTTGACTTTAAAGTTAACTTCAAGGTTATACTTATGATGGAAGTAAAATATTTAAGAAATTACTATAGTAAATGTGTAATGTACCAGTGATATTGCAGGTTTATATAGTATCAGACAATATAACAAAGATGCTGGGAGGAATTATTCAATGAAGCATTTGAATGAAAAGAAATTTGATGATGTTAATATATTCGGAAAAGGACAGCCAAATACTATGTTTGATCAGTATTTTATCGGTGAATCTTTTTTGAATCTGCTGATTGAACCGGGGAAGAGCCCTGTGTTTATGGCGAATGTGACTTTTGAGCCAAAGTGCAGAAACAACTGGCACATACACCATGCAAAAAGCGGCGGCGGACAAATGCTCATATGCACTGCCGGAGAGGGATGGTATCAGGAAGAGGGCAAGAAACCTGTAAGCCTTTCTGAAGGTTCTTTTGTGTACATCGCTCCGGAAGTTAAGCATTGGCATGGGGCAAAAGCTGACAGCTGGTTTAGCCACATATCCGCAGAGGTTCCGGGAACGGACTGTTCCAATGAATGGCTTGAGCCTGTTTCGGATGAACATTACAACAAGCTGTAAATTGTGTTGAAATCGAAAGGAAAACAAATGAAATATACATCAAAAAAAGAGTTTAAAAAAGCAAATATGTTTGGAACCGGAATGTACAACTTTATGTTGGCAAAATATTTTAGCGGACGTTCATATTTGAAGATGATTACTATGCCGGGGAAAACACCATTGTTTCTAGCGAATGTAACATTTGAACCGGCATGCCGCAACAACTGGCACATACACCATGCTACAGAAGGCGGCGGACAGATGCTTATATGTACAGCTGGAGAAGGATGGTATCAGGAAGAAGGAAAAGATGCAGTAAGCCTTGAGCCTGGTATGGTTGTAACGATACCTGCCAATGTAAAGCACTGGCATGGAGCAAAGAAAGACACATGGTTTAGCCACATAGCTATGGAAGTATCGGGAAAAGATGCAAAGAATGAGTGGT
Source organism: Christensenellaceae bacterium (assembly GCA_963677605.2). Classification (GTDB taxonomy): domain Bacteria; phylum Bacillota; class Clostridia; order Christensenellales; family UMGS416; genus JAGLOK01. The sequence goes on from CAXXDX010000007.1 coordinate 804,759, forward strand.
GTGAAGCTGTAACTGATGAAGAATATCATAAACTGAAATAGGCGACGCAGTATCAGGGTGAGACAACATAAGTCGATTAAACAAACGGATTGATTAACTAACATTGACATGAATAAATAGCAAAAAAGGAGATCAGAATGATTTTAAAAGAAACATATACATTATCAAACGGAGTTGAAATTCCGAAACTCGGGCTTGGTACATGGTTTATCCCAAACGGAAATGCAGCACAGGCTGTAAAAGATGCAGTAAACGCAGGATACCGTCACATTGACACAGCACAGGCATACAGAAACGAAGCAGGTGTTGGCGAAGGTGTGCGTGACTGCGGAGTAAAAAGAGAAGAAATATTTGTGACTACGAAGCTCGGTGCGGAAGTTAAATCTTATAAAAAAGCTGTTGCATCCATTGACAAGTCTCTTAAAACTATGGGACTTGATTACATAGACATGATGATTATTCACAGCCCGCAGCCATGGACTAAATTCCGCGAAGGCGAGCATTTCTTTGAAGGTAACAGCGAAGCATGGAGAGCCTTAGAAGAAGCGTATAAGGCAGGAAAGCTGCGTGCAATAGGCCTTTCAAACTTTGAAGAACCTGACATTGACAACATACTTAATACAGGCAGCGTAGAACCGATGGTAAACCAAATCTTGGCGCACATAAGCAACACGCCATTTGACTTGATTAAATACACTCAGGAAAAGGGAATTCTAGTTGAGGCCTATTCTCCGATTGCTCACGGCGAATTGATGAAAAACAGTGAAGTGGCTGAAATGGCAAAGAAATATAATGCTTCGGTTCCGCAGCTCAGCATACGTTATGACCTGCAGCTTGGACTCCTTCCTCTTCCGAAAACCGCAAATCCGGAACATATGAAAAGCAATGCTTTAGTTGATTTCGTGATTTCGGATGAAGACATGGAAATACTTAAAAATATTGAGAAAATCAAAGACTACGGAAATGCAAGCATGATGCCTGTTTTCGGAGGCAAATTCAGCTTAGGATCAATGATTAAAGCGATGATTGGTTCAAGACGTAACAGCGACTAATTTAAAACAATAAAAGTCATAAGAATGCACACTCCGCATTAAAATATATGGAAAAATGCGGAGTGTTTATTAAATGCAGCAAAATTTCAATATAGATTAAAAAATGGAGGAATATTATGAGTAAGAAACCCAGGAAAAAATCAAAATTTTTAGGTGTTTTAAAGTGGATTGGAATTGTTATTGGTTCTATAGCTGTAATTGTAGTCGGTTATTTTACCATTCAAGGATACAGGATGAACAACGTTGAACCACTGGATGATATAATCAAAGCTGAGTTTGAAACATATGATCTTGATACCGCTGATGTGGCCCTTGTCAGAAGCGACAAAGAACATGCAGAGGATATAACAGAAGATGATATCCGCGCTATGATTATAGAGGCTGTTGAGCTTGCTGGCGGTATGGATGGCATAATCGAAGATGGTGACTTTGTTGTAATCAAGCCTAACTTAATATCGGCATATCATAGGGTAAACGGTATGGCAAGCACAGAAGAGAATATGTTGGATCAAGAGGCAAACGGAATTGCGACCGATTATCGTGTGATTAAAGTAGTTTCAGAGCTTGTGAGGGAACTGAATCCTAATGGTCTGATTTATTTGATGGAAAGTTCATGCTGGGATAATACTCCTGATAATATGGAGATTTTGGGATGGACAAAAGAAAATCTTCCTGCAATAGATGAAATTCTGACATTTGACGAATCCGGAGACAATCTTTATTCGGTTGACACAAGTGATTTGGTAGCTGTTGACCTTGGAAACAAAAAGCTTTACACGGAGGATGTGGATCAATGGACAGAAGGCAAATATTATATTGATAAAATATATTATTCGGCAGATGTCGTAATTGATTTGCCTTTGGTTAAAAGCCATGGCAACGCGGCAATCACAGGCGGAGTAAAAAACGTTGCGATAGGCACAGCTCCTCCCAGAGTATACGGAAACACATTTATGGCTTCTACAATTATGCCGCTCAGCCGTTTGGGAGTTGACCACAGCTGGGGACCATTAAACCTGTGGATTCATGATTTTTATATGGTTAAGCCGGTTGATTTTGTTATTACAGACGGACTTCAGGGAATGGAATATGGCCCTATTGGTCAAGGTGCGGAATCTTATGAAAGCGCTAAAAAGAATATGCGGGTTATCATGGCATCAAACAATGCAGTTGCGATTGATACAATTCAGTCATTGATGATAGGCGTGGATCCGGAGCTTGTAAACTACCTCCAATATCTGGCTCAGGATCAAATGGGTATTACAGATCCTGCTATGATAAACGTATACGGGAATGTACGTGTGAGTGATGTGAAGATGCCGTTTGGCTCGCTTGCAGATGACAGCGTTAAGTATCAGGACTATGCAAATCCGGTTATAAGCCTTGATAACGTTAGCTTGGATGCAGGTGTTTTGGAAGGGACACTGACTTCTGATAAAGAGCTTATAAAAGCAGCTGTATATATTGATGGAATGCTTGCCGACACATTCGTGGCAAAAGGAACAGAGATTAATTTTATCTTTGAAAACCTTGTTTATGGCGAAGACTCTGTAATTGAGATTTATGGATTTGACAGACTTTTAAACAGCTCTAAAGTAAGTGTAAAATAATATGGTTCAGGTTTTAGTTAATATCCTTCTTAGATGTTTTGAATTGCTGCTAAATCTTCTTCCTTATGTTGTAGTCGGAGTTTTGCTGGCTGAAATATTAAGATATACTTCCTGGGCAGATTTTGTGCAAAAAGGAATCAGTAAATCTCCTGCGTGGGCTGTTGTAATAGCAGCTGCACTTGGAATGGTTTCGCCTCTTTGCACGTTCGGAACAGTTCCCATAGTTATCAGTCTATACAGAAAGAAAGTGCCACTTGCTCCTCTGATAACATTTCTCAGTGCTTCGTCGCTTATAAATCCACAGCTTTTTGCCGTAACATGGGGCAGCTTCGGTTTTGAGTTTGCTATAGCAAGGGTTATCAGTGTGTTTGTGTTTTCTGTTATACTTGGTGTGATTCTGACTGTTCTTGAAAAACGCGTAAAATCATTTGAGCACAAAGAAGTAAATGAAGATATAAAAGAGCGTAAAAGTAAAAAGAAGGATATAAAAAACTTTAAGCTTAAGATATATTTAAAAGACGTTTGGTCATCTTTTAAATTTATTGGCGGATATTTGCTCTTGGGAATTGCAATCAGCGTTACGCTTGAGGCTATAGCTCCTATATCACTAGTGTTTGAAAGAGCAACAATGGAATGGCTAAATATTATAATTGCGGCACTTGCCAGCATACCTGTTTATGTTTGCGGAGGCGGAGTGATACCTCTTATCAGTATGCTGATGGATAACGGAATGAGCACAGGAGCTGCTATGGCGTTTTTCATAGTAGGGCCAGCGACAAGAATTACGGCACTTGCGGCACTTAAGAGCTTCTTGTCAAAAAGAATACTTGTTATGTATGTTCTTGCATTGCTTGTATATTCCGTAGTGCTTGGATTGGTTTTGAACATAATTTTTGTATAAAGTTACTTAGCTATAAATAAATCTTTAATAGGGAGAGAAAATATGCAATACAGGCAGGATAAAAAAACAGGAAACAACATATCGATACTTGGCTTCGGATGCATGAGGCTGCCTTCAACTAGAGGAAAAATTGACATTGAAAAAACGGAAAAACTGTTTTTGGAAGCAATCGATAAAGGTATAAATTATTTTGATACAGCTTATTTATACAACGGGAGTGAAGCTGCTCTCGGTCAGATTTTTGAAAAGAATAATTTGAGAGATAAGGTTTTCATCGCAACCAAACTTCCGCTTATGCTTTGCAGAAAGCCCACGGATTTTGAAAAGTATTTTAAAACTGAATTGGAACGCCTGAAAACAACTTATGTAGATTATTATTTCATGCATATGCTTACAAACCCTGAGCAATGGAATACATTGTGCGAGCTTGGGATAAAAGAATGGATTCAAGAGAAAAAAGAAAAAGGACAGATAAAGCAGGTCGGTTTTTCGTTTCATGGAAAAAGAGAAGACTTCCTCAAACTTGTAGACATTTACGACTGGGATTTTTGTCAGATTCAGTATAACTATATTAATACAAACTATCAGGCTGGAACAGAAGGATTAAACTATGCTTCAGAAAAAGGCTTGCCGGTTTTTATCATGGAACCTCTGCTTGGCGGAAGGCTTGCAAATTCTTTGCCTGAAAAAGCTCAGAAAATAATGAAAGAGGCAAGGCCTGATTGGTCACCTGTTTCGTGGGCACTAAAATGGCTGTGGAACAATCCTAAAGTTACAATGCTGCTGTCCGGTATGAATGAGATGGAACAATTGCAGGAAAACATTGCGTTGGCGGAAAGCTCGATGCCTGATATGTGGTCGGAAGAAGAACTGAGCACGATAGAAAAAGTGGTTGAAGTGTTCAATGAGTCATATAAGATACCATGTACCGGCTGCAACTATTGCATGCCTTGTCCGGAAAACATAAATATACCCGGATGTTTTGCTGCATATAACACTTCATTTTCAATGAAAAAATCTATTGGCATGAATCAATATATGCTCAGTACAGGCGCAATGACCAAAAATCCATCGCTTGCCAGCATGTGTATTAAATGCGGAAAATGTGAAAAACACTGTCCGCAGAATATTAAAATCAGAGATGCGCTGGATGAAGTAAAAAAAGAGATGGAGCCGTTTTGGTTTAAGGCAGTAATGGCTATTGGGCGCAAATTTTCCAAATAAAATTTGATTAAATGTTTATAAAAAAGAATGGTTTTTAAAGAAGGCAGATATAATTATTTCAAAGTATCTTCAAAAGTTCTGCCTTCTGCCATTTCTTTTTTTATGTATTCTTCTATGGGCTTTTCGCTTCCTGCTTCTACGGCTGCCTTATAATACCAGCACTTAAAGTCTACAATCTTCAGTGTTTCTTGGAGTTCGTTAATCTGAGCTTCTACCAGTTTTTTTCGCTCTAAAAACATTTCATAACGTTGTTTGAGAGACTCGTCTCCCTGCTGATATAAATCTACGTATTGCCGAATTTCTTTGATTGGCATACCAGTTTTTTTGAGACAGTCTATTGTACGCAGCATAGCAAGATCATCTTCTGTAAAAATGCGGTATCCTGATTCCAGGCGTTCCATGAAAGGAAGAAGACCCTCTTTGTCATAGTAACGTATTGTGCTTGTGGGCACATCCATGATTTTTGCAGCATCTTTTATAGTATATTTATTCATGATATTTTACCTTTGTTTTATATATAAATCTTATTATTATTTAGAATTATAAACATTTACCTTAAACTTAAGTTAAATGTTATCATGAATATGATGATTAGTCAACATAGCGGCAAAAGCATCAGAATATTTTTTAAGTTTTATATACAGTATTTAAGATATCACTTTATGTTTTCACAGATTTCTCACAAGTATGCTTTACAATAATAATATACTTGTAGGAGACAAAAAATGAGTAAAAAAATGATTATATTTATAGCAATAATAGTAGTATTGGCAGGACTGGTTTTTTGGTTTGCACAGGCACCAAAACGCAGTGGATTAGAAAACGGAACTAAAATAACATTAACGTCTGAAGATGTTGTAATACATGCAACGCTTAACAATACAAAAGCTGCAAAATCATTTGCATCACAGCTGCCAAAAGAAATCTCTTTTGGGAAATCAGGTGTAGATTTTTGCGCGACAATGACGACGATAGAGACTGATTTATCTGAAAGACAATACGGATGGCATAAAGGAGATATAAGCTATGTCGGAGGCTGGCTTAGTATTTTTTATAAAGGACAGAACAGGCTTCCTATAAAGATGATGGTAATCGGTAGTATAAACGAAGAAGACTTTGAGACATTGATCGACTTGGAAGGCAGTGTTGTGTTTAAAGTGGATATAGCTAAAAATAATTTAGAATAGTAATAATAATGTTGTATATTGGATAAATTAAAATGAAAAAGCAAAACATAATAAAAACAAAGAGTAAGGTAAAGATAATGGCAATAGCAATTGTAATTTTGGTTGTAGCAATAGGAGTATTTTTCTTTACGCCTATAGGATTTGGCAAACTGTCTCTTGATGGAGAATATCAAGTTAAAATAACTGCAAACGGAAAAGAAGTGACTGCAACAATGGAAAACAATACTTCCGCTCAGGCTTTCAAAATGCTTCTTTCAAGAGGCCCTAAAACTGTAAAGATGCGTGACTATGCTTCTATGGAAAAGGTAGGTATGCTGTGGAGACGGCTGCCTACCAACAATCAAAACATAAGGACTGAGCCGGGAGATATTATATTATACATGGGAAGCTCGGTTGTGGTTTATTATAATCCTAACTCATGGAATTTCACAAAGCTTGGACATATCAACAATGCGACACAGGAAGAACTGATGGAACTATTGGGATATGGAAACGTTGAACTGACATTTGAACTGTTAGAATAAATCTATATTCTTTTTAGGCGAAACTTTAGTTTATCCTGTTTCGTCCGTTCTCTTTGGCTTTGTATAGATTTTGATCGGCCCTAATGAAAACATCGGCCATTGATTCACCCTGATTATGCTGGGCAACTCCGCCGCTTATGGTGATTTGTCCGGCTTCTTTGAAGTTATAGCTGCTTACACCCTGTCTTACACGATTGGCAATGTCTATTGCCTCTTTAAGGTTTGTGTTGGGAAGTACAGCTAAGAATTCCTCTCCGCCCCATCTGCCGACAGAATCTCCCTTTCGGGTATATTTTTTAAGCAAACGGCCTATATCTTTTAAAACATTGTCTCCGGTTTCGTGCCCATAAACATCGTTTACTTTTTTGAAATAGTCTATATCAAAAACAATAATTGATATTGGATGGTTATCGTCTTCTCTTTTTCTGCACTCATAATTGAAAATCTCTTCCAACTTACGCCTGTTATTTATATCCGTCAACTGGTCTGTTGTTGCCATTTCTTTAAGTTTTAGATTTGTTTCTTCCAAGTCTGCTGTAGTAGCCTCTAGGAAAAACAGCATTCTTTCGGCAAAAGGAATACTTCCGCTTTCTTTGCTGCCAGAAACTTTATTTGTATAACCATGAGCGTTTTCCTTTATTGCTCTGCCTTCACGCAGTGCAACAGCAACCAATGATGAATGCATTATTCCGCAGCTCAATCCTTTACTTACTATCTCTGAAAATGCGAATAAACCATTTGTGTTATTCGTAATTTGGCGAAAATATTCAATCTCTTGTGACATGTCCTCTTTTAGAAGAGAAAGCCTGTTGATACAAGCAATCATAATAATAGCTTCCGGCTGAAAATCCGTTAAGTTTTGGCTGAGTTCATAAGAATCGTTTAGTACATGTATTCTGTTTCCGTATGAAAGCTTTACTCTTTCGCCTTTTATAATATCCGCGTTAAAGTATAATCTTCCTGACTCATCGTATGTATAAGGCGAACGGGATATTTCCTGCCCGTTTCTGTTAAATATAAACGGAAATTCAAGTATGTTTGGTGTGAAATTCTCATCCGGCTCCACATTTAAATATTTCTTATAAATCTGTACAGCCGGCAAACCGTCAATCTCCTCAACGCAGTAATTGCCTTTAGTTTTGGTTATTTCCATTTCTTTTCCTATAGGTTTCCAGCCAAGGCAGTAATCTGCTTTAATGTGAAGGTTACTTCCTTTAAGTATGACTATAACAATTCCCGAGTTGTAAACTTTATTTGCAAAGACTTTAGGCATATAAGTTAAATTGCCGCCGGCTCTAGCGCCGAAAACAGGATAATCCTCGGATGATATGCTATCAATAATCCGGGACAGTCCGTCGCTTACAACTGAAACAAATACAAGAATGCCTGCTATGTTTTCTGCTGTGTTTACGCGTTTATTTACTTCTGATTCAACAAGCTCTATTGTTTTGTCGTTGACATCATATTCAAGAACTTCGACTTCGGATTCACTAAAAAAGGAAAAGGATAATACTGTGGAGTCATAACAGCGCTTTCCGCTTCCTATTGTTTCAAAGGCTGTAGAGCCAACAATCTTTAAGTCGGGATCCTTTTTCTTTAGCTTAAAAAGCAAATCTTCTATTTCATCATCTGGGATGTTTGTAGTATAGATTTGTAAAAGCTTTGATGTAGCGTCAAGATAAGATTTATTTTTCTCCAGTTGGATAAAGACACTATCAAGAGATTGTTTATCGTCCATTATAAAAGTAACCTGTTGCATATCAGAGCTCCTTGCTGTTTTATCAAGGTAGTTTTAAAAAAGTGTGCAAATTATTATGTTATTATATGAACCTCTTATTTGTCCCATACATAATATTATACTCTTTTTATCGGTTATGTTAAATAATACATTATCCACTGTGTATGGATTAATATTATTTGTTAATCGACTTAGTAAACTAAAACTTCCGTATTTATATAAACGGAAGTTTTAATTATACTTTCGGGGTTTAATTTATACTTATGGTAATAAAATAGTTACCGTAACATCGCCGCTGCCTAATGCTTCTTTAAGCTCTTCGGTGGTTACGTCATTTATCTTGCCTATTCTTGTAAAGTTCCATGAGTTTGGAGCATAGTAGATAACAAATGCGCTTCCCTGATAAAGTATTAGATCGCCGGGCTCTGTTGATATCTGCTCGTCGTTTGTTGGAAGGTTAAACCCGAAGCCTCCCACTTTTTCCATACTGCCGTAATCTCTCATGTTTATTGTGACTGGGCCTTCTGCAAGCTTTTCAACAAGAGCTTCGCCGGTTGAGTTATCGGCAAGAGTTGCTGTAAAAGTATATTCCCCAACTTCAAGCAAAATAGTATTTGCTTCTGTGGTTTCTGTAGTTTCGCTCTCCTGGCTTTCTGAAGGTTCATCTTGAACGGGCATGCTTGTTTCCGGTTCATCATCCTTATTTTCTTCAGAAGTTTCTTTTGCATCAGGCTCATCTGTGGCTGTTTGAGCAGGAGGCTGTGTTTCAGCTTCATCAGGTTCAGTCTGAATAGAACATGCTGCTCCAATGGTCATAAATAACGCTGCTAATATAAATATTACTACTTTTTTCATTTTCTATCCTTAGTCTATTATTCAGCCAATCTGACTGTAATTTCAATTCTTCCTGTAAAACTCTGAACAGTAGGGATATCTTCTTCGTTGATTTTGCCTATTATCATAACTCCCGGCATATTTGAAAACTTTTCTTCATTGTCAACAAGTATTGTAAACCACCCCCCGAACCAGCCGATTTCTCCTATTTCCCAGCTGTTTTGACCTTCTTCAGGATTTGAAGGAAGGTTTTCGGTTACAGAACCACACAAATCATCACTGGCTCTGGACACAGTAACAGAGTAGGGCAGAAGTTTAATGAATTCCTGCGCTGTCAAAGTGTCGTTAAGGGTTGCGCTAACTTCAATATCATTCATTGACAATATGACTTTTGTACCTGCTTTTTCAGCAGCCGAGTCCTCTAATGTATTATGTGAATCAGAGTCTTTTCCGAAGAAAGCTTTTAGCGAATTATATATATAATGGTTGCCGTACGGATAATCGTGGAGATATCCTTCGGCTAAATCATAATGTATATTTCCTTCAGCAAAATTATCCGTAAAGACAAAGGTATCATTTAGTTCTTTCATGCTCGTAAGCATTGTGTCTAATGCTTCATAGGCGAAATCCTCATCGCCTGTGCTTGTATAAATGAAATACTCATCTGTATTATATCCGGATTCTGAAATGGATTCTGCCAAAGTTTTGGCTGTTTGTTCGGGCATAGTCCTTCCGCCCATCATTTCCTGCACCCAACAGTCTCCGCTCATAGGCATATAATATTTAATGTAATCAATGTTATGAATCAATGCATACCAAGTTGTAACCGAACCCATTGAAAATCCGCCGAATGCTCTGTGGTCTCTCGCTGCTATCAAACCTTCTGATGATGAACTTTTTGCGTATGTATTGTACCTTTCTTCAACAGCAGGCATAAGGTAATCGGCAAATTCGCTTTGGAAGGCTTCAGTAAGCTCTCCGTCGTTAAAGCCTGAGCCTGAAGATCTGTTATAATATGTAGGCGTTACTATTATAATAGGCTCAATGTCGCCGTTTTCAATCATATTGTCTATTATATCGGAAAGTCCGGTAGAGCCGTTTTGCCCTCCAAACCAAGTGTTGGGAGATCCGCTTGCCCCATGCATAAGGTACAGTATGTTGTATTTTGTGGTTTTGTCTTCTGTGTTGTAGCCATAAGGCGTATATACAAGTGCGAATTTTGATATTTCTTTTCCGTTTTCATCTATAATTTCATAATCAAATCTTTCGATAGCTCCTTGGTTTTCCGCCTTTTTAAAATATTCATCGGGTATTTCATTGAACATATACTTTATTTCCATATCTGCTTTCGCCGCTTCTTCCGGTGTTTTTTCCTTATTGGTTATTTTATTATCTGAGGAGGAAGTTTCCTGTATCGTCTCTCCTGTGTCGGTTGTATTAGAGCATCCACTGACAATTAACACTAAGATTAAAAAGATTAATGAAATCTTTTGCATTTTCTTCATTTTATCACCATCCGTTTAAAATGATTATTTTATAACGTAATTTTAAAGTATCTTTGTGATGTATTTGTGAGAAAAGTGCTGCAAATTTGATTTATTGTCCTATAAACTGCCTTATAATGACCACTGTTCCGAAAACAAGCATCAATGTCCCTAAGATTCGGTTAAGCCATGTGTATATCTTGTCTGTTAGCTTGGCTCTGAATATGGCGACAAAAAAGCTGAGTCCGGCCCACCAAAGCATAGTGCCTATAAGTATTCCTGCAATCAGCATTATGCCGCTTGAAAGATTAAGGCCTGTTTCTATATCAAAAGATGTAAAAGCAATGAAAAAAGATAATATCGTTGCCGGATTCATGATTGCTATCATAAATGACGATGTAAAACAAAAAATATAATTGCCTTTTGTAGGCTTTTCTTTTTGCGGAATTTTGTTTTTGAAGAAAATAAAAACACCAAGCAGGCAAATTAAGATACCGCCTATGACTCCTATTATCACTTGGTTTGCCAATAAAAAGTTTGATATTGCGGCAATTCCAAAAACGCCTGCGCATCCGTATATAACATCCGCCGCGGAAGAACCTGAGCCTGTAATAAAACCGGCCCAAAAGCCACGCTCCAGAGTGCGTTGAATAGTCAGCGCACCTATGGCACCTGCTGGAACTCCGAATATCAAGCCGATAATAAGGCCTCTTATTAAATAACTCTCCGGCAATGAAATATCCTCCTGAGCTTAATCGACTCGGTTTATTGTGATAATCTTGCAGTTCCAGCCTTCAAGAATTGGGTTTTCCTCAAGTGCTGTCAAAAACTCCTCGGTAGCATCAATCGTTCCGATTTTTGTATACTCTGCTGTTATATCTGCATCGTGATAAAAAAGCACGATTCTGTTAGGATCGGAGTAATATACATCGCCTGCTTTTTCCGATGTCACGGTTTCCGGTGAGGATGAATATTCATAATGGCTGGGGATGTCGTAAAACTGCAATACATCTGAATTTTCAAAGTTATCAAATGTAAATATAGGAAGATTCCATTCAGTAGCTCCCACATCTCTTGCTATCTCAAGTGCTGTCTGGTTGTTTTCAAGTTCTATTATAAAGCTTTGTCCCTCATATCCGAATATAAGAGAGAGCTGGGGTAGACCAGAACTTTGAGATTGTTCTGACGAGCCGCTTTCCGACTGTTCCTGAGTTTCTTGGGCTGCGATTTCCTGTTGTGCCGTCGCTTCAGAAGAAGGCTCGTTTGCTGCAGTATTCTGAGAGCTATCAGAATTTTCTGAAGTGTTGCATGCTGAAAAACCGAACATTAGTGCAATAGCTGTTATTAATAAAATAATTTTTTTAAACATATATTCCTCCATAGTCAATTTATTATTTTTTATTCGTCTATAAGCTGTGTTACATAAAGCTTTTTAATTTTGTTTGAATACATCCATGCAAATACTGCGAATAAACCTGTGACAGCAATAAGCGGCAGCATTATTTCTGATATATTCGGATGTGAGTCAAATCCGCTGATTCCGGCAAAGCGCATTATAAAATCAACCATATAGTCTGTTGTATACGCGCTTAAAACTATACCCAGCAATGATCCTAACGCTGTTACAATTAAAAATCTGTTTAAAAACACGCGTCTTAATCCGGAAGAAGAAAAGCCTACCGATTTGAATATAGACATATCTTTCTGTTCATCTGTTAATAGCCTGTGGCTTACAAGACTCACAACAATTAAAATAAAGACAGCCGACATGGCGTACAGTAGAACAATGAGCAGTTTCATTGCTTTTAAAATGCCGTATAATCCAGGCCACGCATTTTCGTGGACATGCACATCAGCCTTATATCTTTGTTCCAATATGCTCATGATTTCTTTGTTCATCTCAGGATTTTCTATAAAATAGTGCATGCACCATATTCTAAAGTCGTCCTGCCCCAGTTTTAGATATCCTTCTTTACTAAGCCCCAGATTTGCACCCATGTCATTTGCGCACTGATATATTCCCGATACTATATATTCACCGGTTTTTCGTCCGACTGACAGAGTTACGCTGCCACCTATCTCAACTCCGAGGTCTTTAGCCAGAAACTCCGTAAGTACGACTTCATTGTCTGCACGGCATGTCTTTCCAGTGAGGACATGAAACCTGTCGGGTTCTGTTATTACATTCGCAGTATAATCCACGCCGTTAAGGGAGACTGTTGGCATTGCAAGGTCATATCTGTCGAGTATGGGACTGTATCCGCTAATCAGTTTTTCCACATCTTCTTCGGACACTCTGTCACTAAAAATCTGTATTCCCAGATGTAGATCGGCAGGATTGAATGCATCCATCAAACCTTCTCCGTTTGCCCCAAGCCAAGAGTTTATTCTTCCAACAGATGAAACAAAAAATACAAGCAATAATGAAACTGATAAAATTCCGATATAGTTTTTCTTGTTTGCACTTATCTGACGCACAGCTGACCAAAAAAACAAACCCTTTTTTCGGATTTTTATATTCATTCCCGATATTTTGGATGAAGTTTTTTTATCATTTCTTATTGCTGCGATTGGAGATATGTTTTTTGTTTTTGATGTTTTATAAAAAATAAATATCCCAAGCGTTAATATTATAATTACAAACATAGGCAAAATATAGGCTGCAGGATATCGTGTCGGAAAGAGTACTCCCACGCTTGTAAGCGTCATTAGGCTTATAGAAGGAGAAACGAACAGCGATACAATGTTTCCTGCAACAATCCCCGATAAAACGGGCACTGCATACTGTGCTGCCTGTATTTTTATAAGTTTATTATTAGTATATCCTACGGTTTTCAGTATGCTTATGTTTGAGGTTTCGTGCTCTATTGTGCTTCCTATAATATGCCCCAGCACTATAAAGGTTACAATAAGCAATATACTTGAAAAAGCAGCAAGGATGCCTGAAAAAATATTTTCCAACAGAAGCATAAACCCTTCCATCGTTTCTGCGCTGTGTGTAAACTCTGTATATACACCAAGCGAGGTTTCGACGTTTATAATCTCATTGATTTCCGATGAGGTAAGGTTCGCTTCATCTTTTTTAGATATATGAACCATGCTGCCTGAGCGGGCGAGTGAATCTATTCCAGCCTCGTGCGCCAATTTTTCTATAATGCTGTAATCAGCACCGCTTATAAGTAAGCTTTTCAGCCCGATCATGGAGCTTCCTGCATACGGGTCTTCAAAAAAGCCTGCGATTTTAAGCTGATGTTTTATTCCGTTTCGAGCTGCAACAACCTCAACAATATCTCCCTTTTTTGCTTCAAATATCGAAACAAATGAGGCGGGGACATATACTTGACCTTCTGTGATTTGGATAGGTGAATTAACATATCCGGTAAGTTCGCTGTTATAAAAGCGGTAATCAGCTTCAGCTTTATTATATAAGATTAACTGACCTTCGCTGTCGGATTGGTGAGAATTAATTTCGTAGTTTGCAAATAGTATCTTTTGTGTCTGAACCGACTCGATTTCGTCAAGAGAATCAATATCTTCTTTTATTATGCTGATATCTTCGATATTAGATACCCAAACTGTAATATCTCCAAAGCCTACTCTTTGTATTTCGCTTTCAATATATCTGTTTGAGTTTATCCATAATGTCATAACAGTTGAAACTGCCATCGATACAAGCCCTACAAGAATAAACAAACCGAAAAGAGAGTTTCTGTATTTTTTTAAGTTTGCCTTTATGATAGGATTTTTTCTCATTATGCTACCATGACAGTGAAGTCAGCCATGAGCTTAGCTTTTCTTCTCTTTGTCTGCCGTTTTTCTGTGAGAAGGGAGGGAGATTTAGTTCATCCAATATTTTTCCGTCTTCGAGGTATAAGATTCTGTTTCCTCTAACTGCGCATCTTATATCGTGGGTTGCCATAAGAATGCTCTGCCCATCATCGTTTAGTCCCTGCAAGAGGTTTAAAACTTCGTCGGTATTTTTGCGGTTCAACGCTCCTGTTGGCTCATCGGCAAAAAGAATTCCGGGGTGATTTATCATTGCTCTTGCAACTGCGGCTCTTTGTGTTTCTCCGCCTGAAACCTGTGAAGGGATTCTGTTTTTGGCCTCTCCGACATTCATTTTGCGAAGGAGCATTTCGGCTTTTTCCAGCGTTTGTTTTTCGGTTTTGGATTTGTCAAGAAATCCGGCAACTGTAACGTTTTCAAATAAAGTTAGGTTGTTTACCAAATGAGTCTGTTGGAAAACAAAACCGAATTCCTTTGTTCTGAGATCTGCCATCTTTTTTTCCGAGTATCCGCTGATCATTTTATCTTTATAATAAACTTCGCCATCCGAAAGAGAATCCATACCGCTTAAAACATATAGCAGAGTGGATTTTCCGGCTCCTGACGAGCCCATTATTACAGTAAAATCGCCTTTGTAGATTTCGATATCAGCTTTTTGCAGTACATCTACAGATTTGACACCCTGTCTGAATGTTTTTGTTAACTGTTTCCCACTCAGCAGCGTCTCTTTCATCTAAGTTTCCCTCTTTCGCATTGTTCTTGTTTCTGACAACCACGCTTCCTGTACACTCCATAACAGCGTCTTCTCTTATTATTTCTCCAACGCTGTCAACTGTTATCTGACCGGATTTTGGATTCTTTATTGATTCTACATATCCGCGGATGTCAGCATCTACATCGGAATATTCAAAAGATAAGTCTGCATCTTCCATAGTACAGTTTATAAGCTTTAAATCTTTGCAGTAGCAAAGCGGCTGTGTGCCGATTATCTTGCAGTTTATAAGTGTTAGGCCTTCCGAAAACCATCCCAAATACTCACCCTTTACTATGCTGTTTTTTATGGTGATGTTTTTGCTGTGCCAAAATGCGTCTTTTGTATCAAACTCGCTGTCTTCAACAACCAGATTGTTCATATACTGAAATGAGTATTTACCTTTCATTTTGACACGGTTAAGTTTAACGTTGTCTGTGTCAAAGAAAAGATATTCAGCAGTAATGGACGAATCTTCAACAGTTATATCCTTGCTTTTCCATCCAAACTCAGGCGAATCCACTTCGCAGTTTGCAATCTTTATATTTGAGCATTCTCTAACAGCTTTGATTCCGTTAAGCTTGCTGTTTGTTATAATTCCATTGTCTGCATACCAAATAGCCGCCCTAGTGAGTTCGTCCATTTCGCATTTGTTTATCGTAAAATCTTTTACATGCCAAAAAGGATATCTCAGTGAAAAGCTACTGCCTTCAACTATTATATTTCTGGCTTCCTTTAAAACAGATTCTCCATCTGCAGGTCCAGCAAAGACGCAGTTAATTACACTTGTGTCCTTTAAATTGTATAAAGCTCTTTCTTCGTCGTATTTTTTGTTTTTAATCTTGTTTTGCATTTCCAATTTCCTTTTAAATAACTATTAAATTCTTTTTGCCGGTTTCAGGATCCGGTTTTATCTGGTCCACGAATATGATTTCAAATTTTACATATCCCAAGTTCTTTTCTTCAAGAATTGCTTGCATCTGTAAAAGTAATTCTTTTTCTATTTTATCCTTTATTGAATCATTTGCAACCTCTGCAAGCATTTCAAATGAATCAAGGTTAGTCTGACGGAACTGATAATCCAGTAGTCCGTCTAGGCAAAAACCCTCTATAGCGAGAGGATGGAGGAATTCTTTTTTGCCTGTATTATCTTCAAACCACAAAACATCTTCATTTCTGCTCAGAAGAACATCCACCTGGGTGAAAGGATACAGAGGCTCTTTTTCATATGCCTTCATCACAAGCTGGTCAGTTATGTGATATCGAATTATCGGCTGAACATAATTATACAGGCATGTAAGATACATCTTCCCGTCAATAACTTCGACTACATTCATGTCGTCAAACAAATACATTCCTTCTTTAGGATTAAGTTCTATTCCCAAGGCTAATGATTCGCTGGCTCCGTAGAAGTTTAAAACATCCGCGCCGAAAACTTTTTCAAAAAATTCCCGCAATCCCGAATTAAGCGGTTCTCCGCAGGATATAACGCGTTTGACATCAATTTTCGCTTCTCCCTGTTCAGCAAGCTCTCCTAGGATTTTTATCGCTGAAGGATATCCGATAATTATATCTGGATTAAATTCGCGAACGCATTTTGTCCATTCTGACAGCGGTGTATTTATATCCAGGAATGTTTGTTTGCAGTTAAGTCCGTCTATACTGTCGCCCACAATCATGGCGCCGCCGTATCTGCCGTCGGTTGCTGCGATATATAATATCCTTGGTCCGTCAATAAGCCATTTTATGATTTCTTTCGCTGAAAGGTCGATAACAGCCCCGCGCACTATTCCGGTAATAAGCTCTTCCCACGCATTATCGTCATATACAAAATATCTGGGAATTCCAGTGCTTCCTGATGAATGAACAACATGATATTTTTTCAGAAACTCTTTTTTGTTTATAGAAGAGTTCTCGTCAAATTCACGCAGTGCATCCTGAGTTAATTCAGGCTTTGTAGTAATTTCATCAAAGTTTTTTATAAAAACTTCTTTGTTTATCACAGGAAATTTATCAAGCGGAATGCTTTCTATATTTTCTTCTGTAATTTCATTCTCCTCAAATACGCGGCGGTAATATCCAGAGTTTTTATAGGAATGTTTTAGGATTTTTCTAAGCTTTTTTTGCTGAACTTTTTCAATATATTCTTTTGTTTTTTTTGTGTTGTGCTTAAGACGGAAGAGCTTAATAAGCAAACTAAAATAATTCATGATATTCTCCTTTTAGTTTGTCTATTCAATAGAGAAAACATAACCGTCGGTATAATTTTCTCTGTGGTAATAACAAGCTGTTAAGTTTTCCTGGTCAAATACTATGCTCCATTCGGTGGATTCAAAACCGCTAAAGTTATCTTTGCTTACGCTGCTTAAAGCTTTGCGAACATCCAAAGGACTCATGCTGGGACTTTCTTCTAACATTTCAGTCAGCATATTAAAACGCGTGTGTGACTGTTGGCTCCCAATGCCGTATTTTTCTCCAGCAGCCAGATAATAATTTGTCAAAACAGGTGTTTTGGTTATTACCATCTCATTATTAATATACTCAACAACAACGCTGTTTCCGCTGGCATCAGCGATCGCAAAATGAACCATATAGTTCATTGAAGCGTGTAGGTCATAGCTTTCAAGAAGAGCCACAGCTTCATCTGTGTCGGTTGCTTTGTCCAGCATTAGGCGTATTGCTGTAGTTGTAGTTATGTCGGGTTTTCCATTGTCCTGATTTATACCATCAGAATCCTGAATCATATTAACCGCAACACAAAGACCTTTCTCATTCATCCCGTCAAGAGGAGCGTATAAGGAGCCTATTGTAAGAATTTCGTCAGGCAAAAGCGATGCCGCCATTCCCACTCCCTGGCGGATAAAATCCATGTTTACGGTTGAAATGGAGCTGTAACCGTTTCTCGGATATGCAGTCACAACCATTGCTTTGCATCCGCGCCAGTCGAAGTTTCTGCCGAACAGAAATCCGCCATCTTCACTTGGGACATGTATGGTACTGCATCCGAACATCTGAGCGTTTATTTCAAGATTTGTGCCGCTTGATAAAAAGTATGATGTAAGAAATTCAAGTATGTCTCTGTCTTTTTCAGCTCCTCCCTGTAATAAAAATGCATCGAAGCCATAATCACCATCGTATCTTACGGCAGTGAAGTCTTTTTCAAGTTCCTGGATTTCATATCCGGGAGATATAGCTGCGGCATCTTCAAGATTAGAGTACTGATTGACGGTATTTTCATCAGAGGAGATATCAGAAGAAGACTCACTGTGGTTTGAAACCTTTGATGCAGAACATCCTGTGAGTAATGATAATATTAAAATTAAAGTTATAAATAAAGCTGTCTGCTTTTTCATTCTTTGCCTTTCGGTCGTATATTGTTTACGATTTGTATCTTATACCGAATTTGTGAGAGTTTTGTGAGAAAATTATTTCTATTTTGAATTGTTGCAAAATATATCAGTATCTATAGTTTTTCGAACAAAAAATATAATAAACTTATTTAACTTATTAAAACTTTAATATGAGACAATGTTATCTACATTATACCAGATTTGCAGTTCTTTATAGCTATGCGATTATATGATAAAATTTTATTATTACAGAAAGTACTTTTTCAGCATTAATTCATTGTTAAAAATTCTTTCGTCTCAGGGTGAAGGCTATAATCTTTAGGAGTGTATCTTATGAATCATTATAACAAACTTAAAAATAATTCCATCTATATAGGCTCTGGAAGTTTTGGAGATTACGGTACATGGGTGCTGGACACACAGTTTATATCTAACATAGGTTCCGCTTATCTTCTGGCACACGGTTTGGGAGAGCCGGTTGAAGATGCAAATACTACGATAACTCTGCCTGAATCGGGAGAGTATAATATCTGGGTGCGGACGAAAAACTGGGTAGGTTATTGGAAAAAAGATATGGCACCAGGATTGTTTAATGTATACATAAACGGAGAACCAACCGGAGTGGATTTGGGGAAGGGGAGTCCTGAATGGCATTGGCAAAAAGCTGGAAGATTTCTTGCCGAAGACACACAAATCTCCGTATCGCTCCATGATTTAACTGGATTTGAAGGAAGGTGCGCCGGGCTTTTGTTTACAAAAGATATGGCTTTTCTTCCGCCTGATGACACTTCTGAGACTATTAAAATGATTGAGTGCCTGACTGACACCGAAAAACCTATTGAATCAGGAAATTTTGACATAATTGTTGCGGGCGGAGGTATTGCGGGAATATGCACTGCCCTATCTTCGGCAAGGCTGGGGCTTAAAACTGCCATTATTCAGGATAGGCTTGTTGTCGGCGGAAACAATAGCTCGGAAGTCAGAGTGTGGCTGGGAGGCGAAGTCGGATTTGAACCATATCCCAATATTGGAAACATTGTAAAGGAACTCGAACAAAAGCAGATGTACCATTACGGAAGCAAGAACACGGGTGACATTTATGAAGATGACAAAAAGCTAAACCTAATTGAAAAAGAACAGAATATAACCCTCTTTTTAGGGCATTCTGTTATTGATGCTGTAACCTGTGGAGATGAGATTGAAGGAGCGATTGCCTACGATGTAAAAACCGGAGTAAAGAAGCTGATTAAGGCATCGCTTTTTGTGGATGCCACAGGTGATTCTGCTCTAGCTTATTCGGCGGGTGCGGACTATGAAGTTACAACAAACGGACATATGGGGATGACAAACATGTGGCATTTAAAAGAAATGGATTCTCCGCAGACCTTCCCGAGATGTCCGTGGGCTATTGATTTGTCCGGTGTTGATTTTCCAGGAAGGTACGGCGAGGACGGCATAGCTGATACATACGGACAGAAAGGATATAAGGCATTCGGAGGGTGGTATTGGGAAAGCGGATGCGAGCATGATCCTATCGAACATGCGGAGTATGCAAGAGACACTAATTTTAGAGCTATGTACGGTGCCATTGATACAGCAAAAAACATCGATGGGGATTATGAAAACTACAAGCTCGAACATTGCTCATATATAGGCGGCAAAAGAGAGTCGAGGCGCCTGTTCGGAGATGTTGTTTTAACCAAAAGCGAAGTATATAAGGGAGTTAAATATGATGACGGATGCGTTCCGTCCACATGGAATTTTGATGTCCATTATCCTGACAGAGAGTTTTACAAAGCTTTTTATGAGGGTGACGGATTTTTAACTAAAGACTATCATGAAAAGTTTAATAAGCCATATTTTATTCCGTACAGGTGTCTTTATTCAAGAAATATAAAAAACCTGTTTATGGCAGGTAGAAATATAAGTGTTTCTCATGATGCGCTGGGAACTGCCAGAGTTATGAGAACTGGAGGTATGATGGGCGAAGTAATCGGAATTGCGGCATACTTATGTAAAAAGCATAATACTCTTCCGAGAAAGATTTATGAAAATTATTTAGATGAATTTATCAATTTGCTGAAAAATTGATATTGAATGACAGCAATTAGGTGACAAAGTTACATAATATTACTTATTTTATTGATATTATTATAATAAATAAAAGGAGGTATTTATTATGAAAAAAAGTGTTAAAGTTCTCGTAGTTTTTACTTTTATAGCTATGGTAGTTGTCAATATTCTTGCAACAAGTCTGCCGATTAACGGCATTGACACAGGCGCAGTATCTGACTCTTACCCAAATCTTTTCGCACCTTCTGGGATTACATTCTCTATATGGGGTGTGATATATATACTTTTGTTAGGATATACATTTTACCAACTTGGTATTATTAATAAGAAAGATGATATAAAAAATTCACTTTTAAATAAAGTTGGTATTATATTTTCGGTATCGTCTATAGCCAACACTCTTTGGATTTTTACGTGGCATTACAGAATAATATATTTATCATTAATATTAATGATTGTTATCTTTATTAGCCTTCTTATGATTGTTAATACAATTAAAAATGAAAAGTTAACTAATAAAGAAAAGTTTTTCGTGAAACTTCCGTTTAGTGTTTACTTCGGATGGATTACAGTTGCATTGATTGCGAATGCAACAACATTTTTAGTCAGCATAGGGTGGAATGGATTCGGACTTTCCGATTATTTTTGGACTACCGCAATTGTTTCGGTAGGAGCAATAATAGGAATATTTACTATCATAAAAAATAAAGACTATCCTTACGGGTTGGTGCTGGTTTGGGCTTATCTCGGTATATTGATAAAACATACATCACAAAACTTTTTTAACAGTATGTATCCGGCAGTTATCGCGGCAGTTATTATATCGCTAGCGTTATTTATTGCTTCGGATATATATGTTATTGTTAAAAAGAAGCACTAATATAATAAACATAATCTTATAGTATAAATATATAAATAAGTGAGGGTAATTATGATGGACACAATGATTATAGATGGACACAATGTGTATGATTATTTTATATCCGGAGCAAAAAAAGTCATCCACCATGAAAAGATATTAAACAGCATTAATGTTTTTCCGGTTGCTGACGGTGACACGGGAACTAATCTGGCACTAACTATGAAAATGGTGCTGTTAAAATCGAAAAAAAACAAGAATCTAAATGATACGCTCAATTCAATATCGGAAGTTGCCGTTGAGAATGCATACGGTAACTCCGGTATGATATTTGCGCAATTTTTAAACGGTTTTTCTATTGAAGCTGAAAACAAAAAAAGCGTAACGGCTCAGGAATTTGCAGAGATAGCCCAGAAAGCGGCGGGACATGCATACAGTGCAGTCGGCTCACCGAAGGAGGGAACTATCCTTAGCGTGATGCGAGACTGGGCAAAAGAATTGAAAGAAACGGTTCATAACTCTGAGTTTGAAACAACATTCAAAGACTCTGTTGATAAAGCACGAAATTTTGTGGAAAAAACCAAGTACAAAATGAAAGTCTTTGTAGAAAACAATGTAGTAGATGCAGGCGCAAAAGCTTTTCTTATTTTTTTAGAGGGTATACTGGAGTTTATAAAAAACGGTATAGTTGAAAACAGCTTAGTTCTAGCGGATGTTGAGCTAAATACTCATAAAAATGAGTTGATAAGCTATGAAGTCACAGATAACAGGTTTTGCTCTCAATTTTATATTGAAACTAAAAAAAGTATGCAGGATATCAAGCAAAGCTTAATCCAATATGGAGATTCTCTGGTGGTTACCGGAAAAGATAACCACTACAAGGTGCATATACACACCGACTATCCAGACAGAGTGATGGATAGTTTGACGGCTGAAAGCACAGTTATTTCGCAAAAGATCGAGGATATGAAAATTGCAAGCGATATTATACATAACCGCAAAAACAAAATAGGCATTGTAACTGATTCGATTGCAGATATCCCTCAGGAGTTAATCGATAGCGAACAAATAACGGTCATACCCGTTAATCTGATATGCGACTCCACTTTGTATCTTGATAAATTGACAATAACCCCTGAAAGCTTTTACAAGAAACTTAATGACTTTGAGATGAACCCGACAAGCGCACAGCCGTCTGCTGCGCTTTTGGAGCGGAATTTCAAAATGCTTTTAGAACATTTTGACTCGGTTATCGGAATATTCGTGTCAAAGAAAATGAGCGGAACATATAATAGCGCGGTAAAAGTGGCAAAGAAGTTGGCGAAGGATGGCAAAGAGATTTCGGTTGTTGATTCCAAGCTTAATTCAAATGCAGAAGGACTTTTAGTCAGTGAAGCAGCGAGGATAATCGGGGAAGGATACAGCCACAGTGAAGCGGTAGAAAAGATAAACAAGCTGTCTGAAAATATAAGAATATATGTAAGCTTAATAGACCTGACTCCAATGATAAAAGGAGGAAGGATATCTAAAACTGCAGGTTTTGTGCTTAGTAAAATGAAACTGCAGCCTGTTGTATCTATTGATAAAAACGGTAAAGGCATTGTGCCTTACAAGACATTTTCTCGAAAGGCTGCTGTTAAAAAAATATTGGAGCAGATTAAAAGAGATAAAAAAGAGCGTGGGATAGAAAAATACTCTCTGGTATATTCCGATGAAATTGAAGATATATCCGGATTTAAACAAAAACTGGTTAAATTAATTGGCTTTGAGCCAGATTATATTACACAGATATCTCCTGTTGTAGGCCTTAATGCCGGAAAAGGAGCTTTTGCAGTTTCTTATGTAATGGGAGGCGAATAATATGTTAACACAAACGGCAATATTATTGTTTGCCTACTTTACAATATGGTATATTATTGGCGTAATTATAAAGAACGCGTCGATTATTGATATCGGATGGGGATTTGGCTTTGTAGTTGTTGCGATTGTTGGTTTTGTTCAGAATATAACTATGGCAACGGGGATTATTACACTTCTGGTCACCGTGTGGGGGCTAAGATTAACCATACACATTTTTATGCGCAATTTTGGTAAGCCCGAAGACTTCAGGTATGCAAATTTTAGACGCAGTTGGGGTAAAACGTACTACTTCAGATCATATTTTCAGCTATTTATGTTTCAGGCTGCAATGATGTTTATAATATCATTGCCCTATGTTTATGCAAATAGCATAGGTGAAATAAGAAACTTGGTGCTTTTTATAGTCGGTATAATCATATGGTTGTTTGGATTTTTATTTGAGGCAATTTCTGACTATCAGCTAAAAGTATTTATTCAAAATGAAAACAACAAGGGCAAGCTGATAGATACCGGACTATGGAAAAATACAAGGCATCCTAACTATTTTGGCGAAGCAGTGCTTTGGTGGGGGATATTTTTAATGTCGCTCGCAGGCGGAGCGCCTTGGTTTACTGTGATAGGGCCGATAACAATAACTGTATTGGTTAGATTTGTGTCAGGTGTGCCGCTGCTGGAGAAACGTCTGATGAAACGTATCGGATATGAAGAGTACGTACGAAAAACGAATATATTTATACCTTGGTTTAAGAAAGGCGGCAATGATGAGTAAGAGGACGTATATTGTGCTGCAGGTAGTATTCTTTGCTGGCTTTTTAGCGCTATTAGGCGCAATACTATACGGTGTAATTAGAAAAGACATCATGGCGGAAGGAAGTATAATGCTTTCGGTTTATTGGGGACAGTTTACCTTTATTGACATTTATGCAGCGTTTATTGCTTTTTATCTGTGGATAGTGTTTAGAGAAAAAAGTGCAGTCAGAAGTATAATATGGTTTGTTTTAATTATGATGGGCGGAAGCAGGAGCATAATGCTGTATTTGTTTATTGCAGTCAGAACAAGCCGGAGAAGCTGGGGGAGATTTATTGCAGGCTACAGACTTGAGAGCATAATCAAAGAGTAGCTTGATGTTAGTTATACCAGATATACTATGAAACTATTTCAAAAAACCGAATGTAGCACTGAGGATCAATATATAGGTTAAAAATCTTGCAAGTACTTGTGCGGAGGCTAATTAAACTGCAATAAAAAAAGGCCGGTTAACCGGCCTTTTTAGTTGTTTATTTTAAACTGTCATATACTTTCTGCATTATATCCACATTATTGTGAGGGCCATATTTGTTTACTGCGTTTACATATGCGTTCCAGTCATCATCGCTGAACGGATCTTTACCGCCGTTTATAAAGCCTGGTATGTTCTTTGACATAAATTCACGCACATTGCCCAGTGTCTTTGTATATTTATTGTTATCCTCAGCAGACCTTTGTGAGTTAAAAGAGCCTTTAAATGCTCCTGTGCTTGTATAAACAGTCCACTCCGACTTTGCGTGCTGAACTATTGAGTTTTCTGTTGGATACGCTCTGCTGTCCAGCCACACACCGACAAATCTGTTTCCTTTGGAAGCGTTGTTGAGGAATGTGTCTGAAGCGAGTGCTTCCACCAATTTATATTGTTTGACTCCGTCAGTCTCAACTACAGTATATGCGCCTTCTGTAAGGCCGAATTTTGTGTAGAATTCGTCGTTTGTCTGTTCATATTGCTCTTTGCTTAATCCGAATGCATTTAGGACTCCGCCTTCTTCACCGTACATATAGTCAAGCATACTAAACAGTGCTTCCAAGTCTTTTTCCGCGGCCTTGTCTGTTATTATATATGAGTTGTACTCAAGGGATACCTGATAGTTACAGTATGGAGTTACGCCCTGCTGAGCGCTTGTTCCGTAGATGTCGTTGATTGGCGGACGTGCACCAAACACCATTATTCCGTTAGTGTAACCGATTTCTGAGTTGTTGGCTTCGCCGTTTGATATATCAAGAAGGCTTCCGAGAGTTCCCTGGGCTTCATAGAATATTCCGACTTTGCCCTGATGGACTTTTGTGCTGTCGATTCTAAAGAAAATGTCTGATGTGTGCTCGGCAAAAGCTTCGTCCACCCAGCCATTGTCATACCAAGTTTTCATTGCCTGAAGATATACTCTGAAGTTTTCGCTGTCTCCGCCGAATTCTACAGTGTCTCCATTAATGTACCATACGCTTGTTGAACCGCCGAATGCAGAAACAAGGTCGCCTGTTTCGTTATGTCCCTGATATGGAAGGCTTATGCAGTATCCGTCATCAATTCCTTCTTCTTCAAGAGCAGTTTCAAATATCTTCATCATCCACTCCCAGTCGGAAATATACATCGGATCTGTACCGCCGCTTGGGAACACAACATCATCTGTCCATGATTCCACATCGCCTGTTGTGGCGTATCCGCCTGTAAACGCAGCTCCTGTTTCAGGATTTGTGCCGTATTTAACCAGCCAATCGCGTCTGTACTGCCAGCCGCCCCATTGGTTTATTGTGTCATGGTAATTATAGAGCTGCAAATATTTTTTCTCGCCGTCCACAACATTGGTGGCTGTGAGAGCATAATCCGGATGAGCTTCCAGAAAAGCCAGGTAATTTGGCATATACTGCTCAACGTAGGGAGTAAGGTCCATACAAATGCCATCTTCATAAAGTTCCAGTACAGAACCTGCGTTTGAATAGTATGACATATCAACAATGTCTGTATAGTCTCCTGTTGAAATCATGGTTACAACATTATCAAGCTGTGTGCCTGCCGGAGGTATGGTGAAATCAATATTTATCTTTACTTCGTTGGGACCCCATGTTTTTTGCGTGGTGATATAGTTCACTGCCGGATTTTTTGAGTAATCGTCGTAGTAGGAAGTATCTTCGCCGTTTCCGTTCCACCATGTAAAGGTTATCCCATCATCGGCAGACTCACTTTTGCTACACCCTGAAAAACCGAATGTTATTAAAAGAACACTCATAATAACTGTTATAACAAGTAGAAATTTTCTATTCATATGTTCTTCCTCCAAAATAATATTGAACCGTATTTATTCTTCGATATTATTGATTCTATTGCAAAGATTCTCTAGTGTATTGTAAAATTCCTAAGATTATATCAGTATTATTAGGTATATTGACTAAATTTACAGCATATATAAAAGGGATTGGCAGATAAAATTTTTTGTCGGTTAGATACTGTCTCGATACTCTTTGGGTGTTTTGCCGGTTATTTTTTTAAACTGATTGTGAAAATAACTTTGCGAAGAAAAGGACAGATAGTTGGAAATATCAATGATAGAATTGTCACTGAAGGCAAGCAGTTTCTTTGCTTCGTTGATTTTTTGTTTGTTGATATAGTTTGGTATTGAGATACCTGTTTCTTTTTTGAATTTCGATGATAAATATGATGGATTTATATGGAGTTTTCCCGAAATATCATCAACTTTTATTTTTGTGTGTATATTTTCGTTTATATATTCTATAGTTCGCTTGATTGTTGGATTGTCTGCTTTTGCAAATTCTGAAGACTTAACCATGTCACAGAAATTGTTAAGCATCTTTTCCATAACGCTGTTTATCTCAACAACAGTTTTGCATTGCTCGACTTTTTGACAGTATAAGTCGCACATCTGATAACAGGTTGGAGCATTTGACCCGCCGTCAATAGCAGCTCTTGAAGCTATTGTAGCAAGTGAAATGCATCTGTTTTTATATTGCCGCATTGCTCCTGTGCCTACAATCCCTTGCTTATCTTTATAATTATATAAAAGATGAAAACTCAATTGGTCTTTCATGCCGTTTTTTATATAGAAATTAAGTTTCTTTTCAAATTCATATGAAAATCTTCTGCCTTCGTTTTTTTCCACATGGTTTGGATTTTCAAAAGGACGGATAAAATTCAGATCAGATGAACTGCTGTCAAGTTTAAGTATTTTATCGCAAGGGATAATCTCATCATTAATTGTTGCATTCATTGAGCTTATCATTAGAATGAAGTTTTCTATAGAATATGTATTTATCTGCTTAAAATACTGTTTTAAAGGTTCAATGTCAATTAAATCCATTTTATAAGATATGGCTATTTCCTTTGCTTCTTCATTTGAGATATTGACTGATTTTACCGGACCTATGACTAGCGTACAATTCGACTCTTTATCTCTTACGCTGGCAAACATCAGCATCTGGCTTGTAAGCAATAGGTTTATATGAGATTCTCCACCCAGAAGACTGTCTGTTATAGGAGTTACTAAGTCAAAAAAATTATCACATGGTTCAAAGCTTTCGACAAGCTCTGAGCCAATATAATACCTTGTTGGTATGCTGGATAAAAGCATGTGGCTCCTGCATACATATTCAAAAACTTCTTTCTTCATAAACATTCACCTTTGTCAAGTTTTTTGTAAAAACCCAATAAATTATATATAAATTTTACAAAAAAATTGTGTATTTTGCAATACTTATGACTTTTAAGGGAATAATATTTAAGTGCAAGATTAATAAAATCTATTTCTTGAAGGAGGAATACAGATGAAAAAGTCAATACTATTGGTCGTTTTGTTAGTGACTGTTGCTTTGTTTGGCACATTCGTTTTAGCGGGGTGTGACAATGCACCAAAAGAAGGCGATGCCACCGAAGCTCCGGCTGAAGCAACAGCTGAAGTTACTGCGGAAGTTTCCGAAGAAACACAGGAACCGGAAGCTGTTGAAGAAGCAGCGGATGTTCCGGATTATTGTGTAGGTTATTTCGAAAGATGGGCCGGCGGCGGCGAATATCAGAACATACTGGTTCTTCATACTGACGGAACATTCTACTACAGCAAAATGAACGAATCAGCTTTCACTGCAGGCACCTGGGAACTCGTTGACGGTGAAAAAGAATATGCATATTTCGAAAACGAAGGTGATGAAGAAGAGAAAACCGCTACAGCTGATCAGTACTTTGTTTTCAATCATTATGACGGCACAGTTGAAGAAGTTGCCTATGCCAATGATATGATATACGACGTTACTGTAACCGGTTTTAAGTCCGATTTTGAGCATGCAAAGGACAAAACCCTGGCTCCTGAAGACGAGACACCTGTAACTGTTGTGGAATATATGCTTGAAGGCGATGAATACAGCACTCTTCAAATACAGCACAATGGATATTATGCAGACACAATCAATGAGTATATGGAAGGCACATGGACTGTAGAAGGCAATACATTTACGCTTATACCTGACGGTGAAGACTCAACAGCGACACTGGTCACTTCAGATGATGGAAGCGCTGTGTATACTGCACTTGACGGTACTGAGTCAACATTGATGCTTCCTGTAGATGACGGCCCTGCAGTAGTCATGACATTTGAAGGCGAATCACTTACAATGGATGTATACAGCGATGGCACATGCCAGATACTTTATGGCGGCTCTCCTGCCGGCGCCGGAACATGGAGCTATGCAAACTATGCATTCAGCCTTACACTTGAAGACGTTGAAGTTCCGGTTACAATGGAAGAAGGAACACATGCATTCGTGTTTGATTATTCTATAGGTGACGGACAGCTTCAGGACACATTAAGAGTTGAAAGCAGTGTGTGGGGAACGGCTGACCTTTCTGGCGCAGCACCTCAGCTTTCAGTAACTTTCACAGGACAGAATAACGAAAAAATAGTTCTTGAATGTTATGACGACGGCACATGTGCATTAATTTATACAGGAATGGGCACAGTTGCTGAAGGAACATGGAGCTATGCAAACTATGCAATGAGCATCACGCTCGGCGAAGAAGAGATGGAAGTATCAATGGATGAAGCACATTCATTCGTGTTTGATATCAACATGAGCGATGGACAGCTTCAGGATACATTGGTAGCGACAACTGACGAATGGGGACATCTGGCTCAATAAGCTGACTTACAATAAAGCTGTCTCGGATATTTGATATGTCTGAGACAGCATAAACAAAAAACGATAATAAGATTTATCGTCAAGAATTAATCAGTAGATATGTTTAACAATATCGGAGAATAAAATGTCAAATAATAATGTAAAAACGCATGGAACCGGAATGATAAGTCCTTTGGACAGATATGCGAAAAAAAGCTTCGGAAGAAGGCTGAAAGAAGATATTAATGCAAACTGGGTATTATATTTAATTTTCCTGCCTGTATTCTTATACCTTTTAATATTCAACTATATTCCAATGGGCGGAATAGCTATAGCTTTTGAAAATTTCAAGGTTACTAAAGGCGTTTTCGGAAGCGAATGGGTAGGATTCCAGAACTTTATCGAGCTGTTCACGGGCGAAACATTTCTTAAGGTAATAAGAAACACTTCGTTTATGGCGCTGTTGAATTTGACAATAGGATATTTGTCTCCGGTTGTTTTTGCTCTTTTGCTTTCAGAAGTTAAAGTTAAGCCATTTAAAAGAACTATCCAGACAATATCATATGCACCGCACTTTATAGCAATAGTTGTAGTTGCGAGGCTTGCAACAGAGTTTCTTAATACCGACGGAGCGGTAACTAATTTACTTACTATGTTGGGGCTTGAGAGGCAAAACTGGCTTGCAAACCCGAATGTTCCGGTGTTCTGGCTGATAAATACATTTACTGATATGTGGCAGGGGTTTGGCTACGGAGCTATCGTTTTTGTAGCTGCCATATCCAATATAACACCTGAAATATATGAAGCGGCAGCAATTGACGGCGCAAACAGGTGGCAGAGAATGCTCAGGATTACACTGCCGGCTATAATGCCTGTTGTAATCACGATGTTTACACTGAGAGTCGGCCTTGTGTTTGTAACGGGGTTCAACAAAATATTGCTGATGTATAAACCCATTATATATGATACGGCTGACTGTATTCAGACATACACATATAGAATGGCGTTCGGTTCACAGATAAACTACAGCCTGTCGGCGGCTTCAGGATTGTTCCAATCTATAGTTGCGACGATACTGTTATTTGTTTCAAATGCTATGAACAAAGCAGTAGCAAAGACATCTTTATTCTAAGGGGAGACTTCAGATGACCAGCAATAATTACAGTATTGAAAAAACGAACAGACCCGTAATTAAAAGAAGAAACAAATATGGCGGGGGAATGGTTTCAAAACCCACTATGGGCGGGATAATCGCAAATGTATTTATATACTTATTTATGGTAATTACTATATTTGTATGTATAATTCCGATTTGGCATGTAGTAATGTCATCAATTTCGGAAGGTAAAGTGCTGTTGGCAAAAAGCGGGCTTGTGGTAATGCCGGTAGGCAAAATAAATATCACAGGTTATAAAATGGTTTTTTCAGACTCAAGCATATTAAAAGGATACATGAATACAATTATTTATGTATGCGGGGCAACCATTTTCGGGCTGATTTTAAACGTCATTGCAGGATATGTGTTAAGCAGAAAATCTATGCTTCAAAAACCGCTTACTATATTAGTTCTAATTACAATGATGTTTAGCGGCGGACTCATACCCACATATATGGTTATAAGATCGATAGGATGGGTTGGAACAATGTGGGCTATCCTGATTCCCGGATGTACGCATGCTGTGTATATGATGATAATGGTTACGGCATTCAGAAATGTTCCCAGCGAAATAATTGAGGCTTCAATGATAGACGGAGCAAAGCATTTAAGGATTATGCTTCAGATTATGCTTCCGCAGTGCGTAAGTATGATGACTGTTGTTATACTCTTTAGCGTAGTTCAGCAATGGAATTCATGGTTCCCTGCGTCAATTTATCTATCAACCAAAAGTGAATTATGGCCTCTGCAGCTTTGGATAAAGCAGATTGTCGCGCAGAATGAAGACTTCCTGCAGGTGGCAAATCCCAACTTTGACAGATACTTAATTCAATACGCTGTTATCGTAGCAGCGACACTTCCCATACTGTGCCTGTTTCCGATATTCCAGAAGTACATTGAAAAAGGTGTATTGATAGGCGGAGTGAAAGGATAACAATCAAACAACTAAGCCATATCGACCGTTTATGCAAACGGCTTGGGTTCTCATTGTCTTTTTGAGAAAATTTGGCTGAAAAATGACAGAAAAGGTAACTAAAAAATGCAGTCTATTGAAGATTTTAAAAAGAAAAATGAGTATCTGATTTGTATAGATTCCGATGGTACGGCGATAGATGCCATGAATGTGAAGCATAAGAAATGCCATGGGCCGAGCTTTATAGAAGAATGGGATTTATTTGAGCATAAAAAAGCTATCCAGGATAGATGGAACGAGATAAATCTATATAACCTGACAAGAGGTGTAAACAGATATATTGCGCTTGCTCAGATTCTGGAAGAGATTAACAATAAATATTTAAATATTGATAAAAAAGAGATGGAAGTTCTTAAAAACTGGGTTGAAAACACACCGGATCTTTCAAATAACGGATTAAAAAAAGAGATAGAAAAAAACGACTCGGATATATTAAAAAAGGCTTATAACTGGTCGATAAATATCAACAAGAAAATAGCTGAGCTGACACCTAAAGATAAAAAACCATTTGACGGTGCGATTGAGTGCCTTGAAAGTGTTTACGGAAAAGTTGATATCGCAGTGGTTTCAAGCTCAAATATGGATGCGATTCAAAAAGAGTGGGGGCATTATGATATGCTCAAGTATTTGGATGTGATGACCTCTCAGGAAATAGGGACAAAGGGTGAATGCATCGCGGCAATGATAAAAAAAGGGTATTCGCCTAAAAATGTAATGATGATAGGAGATGCCCTGCCCGATGTTGATGCAGCTGATGAAAACAGCACCTATTTTTACCCGATACTTACCGGCCATGAAAAAGAAAGCTGGTCGGAGCTTGAAAAAGTTTATGCAGATGAGTTTATATCGGGCGAATTCGGAAAACATCAGAAATCGCTTATGGAAAAGTTTAATAAAAATTTCGGACAGTAACGGAGGAATGTAATGATAAAAGTAGATTTGAAAAAGAAACCATATTCTTTAACCGACGAACAGATAACATGGGTTGAAGATACGATAGAGTCGATGTCTCTTGAAGAGAAAATCGGACAGCTGTTTGTGCATCTGACAGGCGGAACCGATGAAGAAAGCATCAAAGAAGAAATCGATATGGCGAAAATGGGCGGTATACGCTTTAATCCAAAGCCGAAATATGATATGTGGGAGATGAACAGGCGTTTTCAGGCTCACAGCAAGATACCGGTACTGTCTGCCGTAAACGTGGAATCCGGCGGAAACGGCGCATCAAAAGACGGCACTAATGTAGGGCAGGAGATTAAAGTTGCCGCAACAGGTGATTCAAAATATGCCTATAAACTTGGACAAATCTGCGGCAGAGAAGCGAAAGCTACCGGCTCAAATTGGGCATTTGCACCGATAACAGACATAACATACAACTGGCATACGCCTGTTATTTCAACACGCGCATTCGGGAATGATCCTGACATGGTGCTTGAAATGTCAAAGGAGTATTTCAGGGGAATATCCGAGAGCGGAATAGTATGCGCTATGAAGCATTTTCCGGGAGACGGACTTGATGAGCGCGATCAGCATGTTGCTACAAGCGTTAACACATTCTCGTGCGAAGAGTGGGATGAGACTTTTGGAAAAGTATACGAAGGCATGATAGATGCGGGCGTTCAGTCTGTTATGACAGGACACATAATGATGCCTGCCTATCAGAAGTATTTTAATCCTGACATGAAAGATGATGAAGTTCTCCCGGCAACAATATGCAAAGAACTGCTTACTGATTTGCTCAAAGGAAAGATGGGATTTAACGGACTTATAGTAACCGATGCCAGCCACATGGTCGGCCTTGCGGGCAGAGGGAAAAGATCAGACATTGTTCCGGATTCTATTATGGCCGGATGCGATATGTTCCTCTTTTTTAACGACATGGAAGAAGATACGAGATATATGACGGAAGCTTATAAGGACGGAAGGCTCACGGACGAGCGCCTTATGGATGCGCTTCGCAGAATACTCGGACTTAAAGCTTTGATTGGCTTAGATACATTCACAATGGACAAGTTCCCACCAAAAGAAGGGCTTGATATAGTTGGCTGCGAGGAGCATAAAAAAGTTTCTGAGGAAGTGTCGGATAAATCAATAACGCTTGTAAAACAAGTTGGCGAAAACATCTTCCCTGTTGTGCCTGAAAAATATAAAAACATTTTGATAGTGCCTGTAGGCCCTGAGCCAAGCCCGATTCTGGTTATGTCGGGGCAGGGTGCTGACGGAACCAAACTTTTGGAGAGCATGAAATCAAAGCTCGAAACAAGAGGCCACGAGGTCACAATATACGAAGATCCGATTAAAAAACTCTTTGGAGATTTAGCAAAGCTCACGCCGGAAAAACGTGCAGAGATGATGAAATCGCAGAGAAATCCGAAGAATGCTAAAGGTGTATACGGAATGAAAACAAGCATAGGGTCGCTTACAAGCCAATATGACTTGGTAATATGCGTTGCAAACGTAAGCGCTACCATGAGAACCACCCAGCGCCTTGAATGGGCTATATCCAAAGGCGGATGGGACAATCCGTGGTATGTGAATGAACTGCCGGTGATTTTTGCTTCGTTCAACTGCCCGTTCCATCTTGCAGATGTTCCCCAGGTTAAAAACTTTGTAAACTGTTATGATTCACAGGAATCTTCAATAGCTTCCTTTATCGAAAAGATTGCGGGAGAGAGTGAATTTACCGGAGTTTCGACAGTGGATGCATTCTGCGGAATGATTGACACTCGATTCTGATATGAGCTCAGAAGATAAAAAAATATTATAAACATAATGTGCGGATTAGGTTGGCTTTGCAGCTGACCAATCCGCCTTATGCTATAAATAACACACAAGGAGACAGCAATGCTTTACCCACAACTTAACAAGTCCAGAATCCTGATTGACCTTAACGGAATATGGGATTTTAAGCTGGATGACGGAGAAGGCTTTTCAAACGAATGGTATAAAAACGAACTGGATGAACCTATGAGTATGGCGGTTCCTGGGTCTTACAATGATCAAAAGGAGTCGCAGGAGATTCGCGATCATTGCGGATGGGTTTTTTACCAGCGAAAGTTTTCAGTGCCGTCTTTTGCAAAAGATCAGAGGATTGTACTTAGGTTTGGTGCTGTTACGCACTATGCGAAAGTTTATCTTAACGGAGAACTGATTGTAGAGCACAGCGGAGGATTCCTTCCGTTTGAAGCGGAAATTCAGGATAAGATATCAGATTGCGACAATCTAATTACTGTCGCTGTTGATAATTCAATAAACCATTCTACTCTTCCGGTCGGCAATGAAGAAGGTTCGGCAATGTTTTCGGGAATGTCAGAACAGGGAGGCGCAAAAGAGAAAAAAAACATCCCTAACTTTGATTTTTTCAATTATGCAGGAATAATTCGTCCTGTTAAAATATATACAACACCAAAAAAGTTTATTAATGATATCATTGTTTTAAGCGACATTGAAGGTGAAAACGGCAAAGTCAGCTATAAGATAGATACTGTTGGCGATGGCAGTCCTAAACTGGAGATTTATTCGCAAGAGAATGAGCTTGTTGCATCTGCTGTAGGCAATGAAGGCACAGTAACTATTAATAATGTGAATCTGTGGAATCCGAACTCTTCTTACCTATACACGGCTAAAGTTACTTTTGGGAATGACTTTTATAAGCTTAAATTCGGAGTGCGCACAGTTAAAGTGGATGGCGGAAAATTCCTAATAAACGGAAAACCTTTCTATTTTAAAGGATTCGGCAAGCATGAAGATTCAAACTATCATGGAAGAGGCTTGGACGAAGTGCTGAATGTGAAAGACCTGGCGCTTTTTAAGTGGATGTCGGCAAACTCCTTTAGAACCAGCCACTATCCTTATTCCGAGGAAATGATGATGCTTTGCGACAGAGAAGGAATTGTTGTTATCGATGAAACTCCGGCTGTCGGGATTCATAAAAACTTTAGCATTTCAGGGCAGGGCTCTGCTGTGGACACTTATGAAATTGTTAATACTGAAAAGGCACACAGGCAGGTTATAAAGGATTTGATTGCAAGGGATAAAAATCATCCTTGTGTAGTAATGTGGTCAATTGCAAACGAGCCCGATACAGCCATTTCTTCGGACAGTGCGCTTAAATATTTTAAACCATTGTATGATTTGGCACATGATGAGGATCCGCAAAGCCGTCCTGTTACAGTAGTAAGCGCAATGACTGGCTCATATTTAAATGACAAAACGCTTCCGATGATGGATGTTATCTGTATAAACAGGTATTACGGCTGGTATGTATTTGGAGGAGACCTTGAGCAGGCTAAAGCAATGCTTGCAAAAGAGCTTGACTACTGGGAAAAGGTAGGCAAACCGGTTATGTTTACAGAATACGGCGCAGACACCATTGCAGGATTTCATGCTCTGCTTCCGACAATGTTTTCTGAGGAATATCAGGTGGAATATTTAAAGGCAAACAATGAAGTTATCGACAGATACAGCTTCTTTATCGGAGAGCATGTCTGGAATTTTGCAGATTTTAAAACAAGCCAAGGCATCATAAGAGTGGACGGAAACAAAAAGGGGATATTTACTCGAGAAAGAAATCCGAAAATGGCTGCGCATTACCTGAAGGACAGATGGGAAAAGGTGCCGGATTTTGATTACAAACCTTAATTTTAATAAATATTGACGAATGGCAGGGAATATGAAAAAGTTTAGCGATAAATTTATGCTTGGAGCGGCGACAGCTGCGCATCAGGTGGAAGGAAACAATAAAAACAGCGATTGCTGGGTGATGGAAAACATACCATACTCGACATATAAGGAGCCTTCTTTGGATGCTGCCGATCATTACAACAGGTATAAAGAAGATATTGAGCTTTTAGCCGGAGCCGGACTTAATGCATACCGCTTTTCCATAGAATGGGCCAGGATAGAGCCGCAAAAAGGCGTGTTTGATGAAAATGAAATAAATCATTACAGAGATGTATTGGAATTTTGCCATTCAAAAGGCGTTACGCCTATTGTAACGCTACACCATTTTTCGTCGCCTAAGTGGTTAATAAGCCAAGGAGGCTGGGAAGATGAAAAAACTGTTTCCAAGTTTGCTGACTACACAAGATATGTTGTTTCAAAGCTCGGATCTATGACGCCGTATATATGCACTATAAACGAAGCTAACATGGGAATGCAGATAGCTAAAATCATGAAGGATATGATGAGCAAAAAAAGCAGCAGCGCCGATAATAAGACGGAGGATGCCGGTGTGCAGGTGGGGCTTAACATCGAGAGAAAAGAGCGTATGCAAAAATACTATATGGAGCTTGGCAAAGCATTCGGCACAGATCCAAGGAATGTAAACGTGTTTCTCGCACCGAAAACTGAAAAAGGAAATGAAATAATCATGAAATGCCATGAAACGGCGAGGGAGGTTATAAAGGAAATCGATCCCGAAATTAAAGTTGGAATTACATTTTCTCTTTATGACCACCAAGCTTTGCCGGGAGGCGAAAAAAGCAAAGAAAAAGAGCAGCATGATGATTTCGGACAGTATATCCCTTATATAAAAAATGATGATTTTGTGGGTGTGCAGAATTACACAAGGAAAGTGCACGGCGCTGAGGGTATAATAAAGCCTGATTCGGCGGCAAAGCTTACCGATGCGGGAAATGAATATTACCCTGAATCAATAGGGGGCGTGGTACGGTATGTATGGGACAGCATTAAAAAACCGATTATTGTCACTGAAAACGGTATATCTACAACGGATGACAAGCTGAGGGTGGAGTTTATTAACATTGCGCTTAAAAGCCTATATAAGTGCATTGAAGACGGAATAGATGTCCGTGGATATACTCACTGGTCACTTCTTGACAACTTTGAATGGCAGAAAGGCTATGCTCAGAAATTTGGCCTCATAGCTGTTGATAGAAATACGCAAAAAAGGCATCCTAAAGAAAGCTTTTATGCTCTTGGAGATATTGCGGAAAACGGCATCTGAGTTTGGGATGTGGTGAATCTGTTTTAAGGAGAATATATGATTATTAATGATTCAAACGGTTTTGGCAGGATTGAAGTTTCGACAGTCCCCATTCCGGAAGGCATAAAAAACGTTACGGCGACATATACCTTCTCGGGCAAGGTGCTTTTAAGCTATAAAGACAGCGATGGGGATGTTGTAATCGATTATAATAAAACTATAGATATTCACAGTAGCGGAACGCAAAACAACAACTATAAAATAGCTGTAATGAATGATGACGGAAGTGAATTTAAAATCATTTTTTCTGGAGAAATACCTCAGAAAGAAAAGGCGAATGGTATAAGATTTATGCCTTTTTATGATAACAAGAGAGTGTTGCTTGGAGACTATGTTCTGGAATGCGGGCCTGATATCGATAATTGCGAGAGTTCGGGATTATTTCCTGTGGTATATCCGATGAATTTGGATGATGACCCAAACATCATGATGCACTGGTCGGAAATTATTATTTCTCCTGATAATGAACACATTGCATGGACAACGCTTCAGTCTTTCGTTGGTGCTTATAATTTTGTTGGAAAGCTTGTGCGGGCTGAAGAAAAATATATTATCGAAAATACAAAAATAATAAGCACGTTGGAATTCTTCAAAGAAGACAAAGATAATAATGGATACATAATACCTCAGCTTATAAGAGGAGGGGAAGTGAAGCAGTTTGCATGCGGAGGAACTGCAATTTCGCTTGCGGGGACAGGAATAAACGCATTACCTGATTCCGTTCTTGAAAATCTTTTGACCGGCGAAGTGATTCAATTAACAGACACTGCAAGCTACGAGGAAACAACAATGCTGTCTCCAGATGAAAAGCTCGGGATAGTTATGAGCACAAGAGCATCGGAGAAAACGAATTTCTCTGTCTTGGGATTGCTGCCGCGGCCATATTCCATTTTGGCGATGAAGGGCATGATAATGAATGTTTATCTCTATGCGGTCGCGGGAGTAAGAAGTTTTAGGGCGGGCAATGTCGGTCCTGTATTGATCGATGTCGAAAAATCAATAAATACAAGAGATTACGAGGGTGTGCCGCTTAACGATCCTGAAGGGAAATGGGTATACTGCTCACCAATATCATGGCATCCAGATAACAAAAGAGCTATGTGGCCCGAAGTTTTGAGAAGAAGCGAAGGCAATGAGGACGGCTCAACAATAAGAATTAGAAAAGTTACGCTGCAC
This sequence comes from Christensenellaceae bacterium, assembly GCA_963677605.2. Lineage (GTDB taxonomy): Bacteria > Bacillota > Clostridia > Christensenellales > UMGS416 > JAGLOK01. Next base: position 843,233 of record CAXXDX010000007.1, read on the forward strand.
GGCTACGAGCAGCAGAAGCCTGTACCTGCTCAGAAAACACCTGAAAACATCCCTTATGCTGTGGAATGTAAAGATTCTCTTCCACCTTCAGGGTTTGAAAATATAACGGGCAAAATTGCGGGAAAACACTCGGGATATATAAACTACACATATTATGCTATGAATCCTTTGAAAGGCGAAAAAGGAGTGTCTAAATCTGAGTACGTTAATTTCAGCGATGACGGAAAAACATTCTACAATGGATATGAAGAGAGTGCAGTTTCTCTGTCTAAAGGCTCTGTTTATGAAAGTGATTTAACTGTTGCTGGCGAACACAAAGGCGAAATGAAGCTCAAAATCACATTGACCGGCATGACAAAACAGGGTTCGCCTATGATTGTGTTTGAAAATGATGAAAACGGAAAACCTCAATCTTATGGATATGCAAAGTACGGCGAAACAACTTTGTATGTAAAGGATATGCTCAAATAGCATAATTGCGAAAGATAAACATAATAACAGAATAAAAAGCAGCCTTATGTCTGCTTTTTATCTATATACAAGAACAGTTCAATACTATTTTACAACTGGATATCTGCTTTTATTAAGATTTATAATTATAATTGACAGTATCATCATCAAGATCATAATAAGAACAAGAGAAAAATATGAGAGCCAATTAAGGCTTATAAACCCGCAGACAATCAGTATAATGCTGAATGTGATGCGGACTATGGGGACTTGCTTTAAAACGTACCATGTGTACCAACCGTGTGAAATTAAGTATAAAACCGGACCGCCAAAGAAGATTAAATTGAGCAGTGCCGAGTTATATCCGGATGGATTTTGTATAACTGTTCGGGTTCCGACAGAAAAAAGAATAAGCGCCATCAGTGCCACAAACAAGCTGTTCAGCTATCCTTTTTTCTGTATTCAGACGGTGTATATCCGAATTCGCTTTTAAATATATTGTAGAAATGAGTTCGGTTGCTGAATCCAAGCTGCTTGCATATTGTATGGATATTAAGATTGGTATGTTTTAATAAATATGCCGCTTGATTAAGACAGATTGATTTGTTGTATTCATGTATTGTCTGACCATAGTGCTTTTTAAATACACGGTTTACATGTTCTGGGCTGTAGTTTAGCTTTTTTGATATCTCACGTACAGATGTTTTTCGTATATTACTGTCGAGTATTTTTTTAGCTGAATATGCCATCGGGAATCCGTCATCTGCACCTAAATCTTTATATTCAATATCATAAAATTCCGAATTGGACAGTATAGAAAAAAACCTGAATAATAGTCCTCTAACAATAAGCTGATAACCGGGCTGCTTTTCTTCAAACTCTTTGCAAATGTTTCTGATACTTTCAGTCAACAGAGGAGATACTTCGGAATTAACGTTTCTGGCAATTATATAATCTTTATTCTGCTGAGAAGTGCTATATAAATCATTTGTGTAAAAATCTTTAAACAGCATAGAGTTTTTCATTAAATTGCCGTCTTCTTTTGAATGTTCTTTTAAGTATTCTGCGGGCAGTACAATATAATATATACAGTCATCGGGATAAAATTGTTCAGCATGGCGGGTGTTGCAGTTTAATATACAGACATCCAGACTGTTCATTTCGCATAAGTTTGATTCTATTTGCATGTTTAATTTTCCGGAAGCGATAAAAACCAGTTCAAAATAATTGTGTTTATGAAGCTTTGCCTTAAGCGGTGCCGGAAACTTAGGATTGGTAAAATCAAGCGTTGCTGTATGCTGGTAGCCATAGGTTCTTCTGTGCCCCTTGCCGTCGGAAGAATATTTGAGCTCCTGCAGTTCAACAGGGATGTTGCTAACTATAACATCCGGTAAGTACTTTGAATATACTTTATCCTGAGATTTAATATCCAGCCTGCTGGTGCTGTCTACTACTATAAAATCATCATTTTCATTTTTCATAATCCAACCACCGTGAACAATAAAGATACATATGTATAAAACCGTACAGAAAAATGATACATAATTATTGCTAATATGTCCATAGAACTATTTGTTGCAGCTGCATATAAAATTTCTAACAAGTGACTGTATGAGCGTATTTATGCTGACAATTTGCCAGATACGTTATCTGTGCATCTATTTTAAGGAGGATTTTATGAAGAAGGGGAACGTCTCATTGAATTTCCGCACCACAAGATCGGAGCGGTTTAGTTATTGGTTTTATTTTCTTGGTCAAAACATTTTCTATGGTTTGATCGCAATTAACATGCAAACATTCTTTTCCGATGTGGGAATCACGGCCGTATCCATCGCGGCTATTATGTTTATAACAAAACTGTGGGATGCAATAAATGATATTATACTGGGCATAATTATTGATAAAACTAGGTTTAAAAAAGGGCGGTTCATTCCTTGGCTTAAGATTGCGCTTCCCGCCATTGCGGTCAGTGGGATAGTTTTTTTCATGCTGCCGACATCAGGGGGACCTACTCTTAAAATTGTCTGGGCCACTATGACATATATCGCATGGAGCATGTCGTATACGATTTCGGATGTTCCAATGTTTGTGCTGCCAACTTCTATGACAGACAATATTAAAGAGCGCGGACAGCTTCTTACTATGGGACGTTTTTTTGCAATGATAGGTATTGTGTCTGCATCGATTGCATTGCCTATTCTTCAGGCAAGAATCGGATGGTTTTGGGTAGGACTTATTTTTAGCATAATAGCGACAGTTGCAATGATTCCGCTGCTTTTTAAAGGTAAAGAGCGTCGGATTATTCGTCCGAAAAATAAGGTTACTTTTAAACAAATGTACAAATATGTGTCCAGAAACAAATATCTTCTCATTTTTTACCTTGCACTGCTAATAAGCGGTCTTACTTACTTCACGCAATATATTCAAATCTATTTCGCGCGTCACTGCCTGGGAAATCAGGATGCTGCAGCGCTTGTCAGTATGCTGTCTATGATTCCTTTGCTTTTAATAGGCGGGTTTCTTCCGGCAATCACAAAGCGGATTGATAAGTTTAAACTATATATTACAAGCAACATAATGGCTGCGTGTCTTGGAGTAACACTATTTTTTGTAGGATATTCAAACATTGTAGTGTTTTATGTGCTGTTTTTTATCCAGGCAATCTTTATAAGCGCCAACAACATATTGTTGTTTACGTTTACTCCGGACTGCTTGGAGTATGGTACATACCACACAGGCGAACGTGCTGAAGGTGTGGCGGCATCGGTACAGACTTTTACTTCAAAGCTTATAGGAAGCATAGGCGGGCCTATTGCTATGCTTATTCTTGCGGGCTTCGGATTCATCGCCGGTGAAAATGCTGTTCAGCCTGAAACCGTCGCGAACGGAATTTGGATGCTGTATACTCTGCTGCCCTCATGCGGAATAATAGTTGCTGTGATTATCCTGCGTTTTTATAAACTTAGGGATAAGGATGTGCAGATTATGGCGAAGTATAATAATTTAGAAATATCTAAAGAAGAAGCAGAAGAAAAACTCGCAGACAGATTCGGACCGGCGGCTGATCTGGTTATGATGACTATCAGCGAAGCTGAGTAAACCACAAAGGAGAATTACTGTGTTAGTAAAATTTAATTTTTTGTCTAAAGCTTTAATGCAGCAAACCAATGTTACGATGATACTTCCGTCATGGACATTGTTTGATGCACCGAAAGGGAAAGCTGAAAGCTATATGCCGGGTACAAAGTTTCAGGTGCTTTACCTTTTTCACGGGGGTACCGGAGATGATTCGGACTATATCAATTTTTCAAACATAATACGTTATGCAGATGAACACAAAATAGCAGTCGTAATGCCGGATGCGGATAATTCGAGCTATATCAACCAATCGGATGACGTTCTTCCTTGGCCTGCGCGCTACTGGGATTATGTTTTTGAGGAACTGCCAAGCGTTTGTGCTTCGATGTTTCCGATATCCACAAAAAGAGAAGATACTTTTGTGGGAGGCCTTTCGATGGGTTCCATGGCTGCGACAAAATGGGCGATTTATGGAGCGGATAAATGCGCAGCTGCGCTTATTATGTCAGGCGGAGGAATGGATACCACAAACATTATGTCGGTTGTTGCCAAAAGCGCAGGGGATAGCGGAATGACAGATTTTGATGTGGACGAACAGAAGATGAAACAGCAAGGCATACGCTTTGCAGATCCAGAGGATGATATGTTTATAACGGCCAAAAAAAATGTGGAGGAAGGAAAAGAGCTGCCTAAGCTGTTTATGACATGCGGAGGAGACGACTTCATACGAGTGTTTGCTCATGCCAGCCGTGATTTACTTACGGAATACGGCTATGATGTAATGTATGACGAAGTGCCCGGATATGCGCATGAATGGGATTTTTGGGATTTATCTTTGCGCAAAGCATTAGATGAGTGGCTGCCTATCAATCATGATGTGATTTTGAGCAGCAAATAATATAGAAAATCTTAAATTTTATAATAAGATTAATTTATTTATTATAAGAAGCACTTTGCTATAAGCAGAGTGCTTTTCTATATAAAGATATAAGGCTTAGGGTGTTAAGATAAGCACAATATATAAAGAAAAAAGTTTTCGCTATCCTTACTTTATTTACATTAATACAATTGATTTAGTAGGAATTATATGATAGCATATACACTCTTATATATAAAAAATATAATATAAAGAATGATGTAATTAACGGGGTAGGATGAGACTAAAAAAATTTGCAAAGAACCTTGCTGTAATTTTGATTGCAGCAATTGTTATATCATGTATATTAACACCACAAACTACAGCCTATGCAGACGACTTAACTTCAACACTGGATTTTATCACAAGCGTTATATTGTCGGACAGGGCAGGAAATCCTTTCGGGCCGGGAGATAATGTAGCAAAAGATGCGGAGCTAAGGCTGACGTATGAGTTTGCGATACCAAATACCGCGGATGTTTTTGACGGTGATACTTTCAGCCTGCCTATTCCCTCTGAGATTGCGCTGTCGCCTGGGCCTTCATTTGACCTTGTTGATTCAAGAAACGGAGGAACTATTGCGGTTGTAAGCTACGTTGCGGGCGGCCTTTTGCTGACATTTACAGACCATGCTCAAAATTATTCTGATATAACAGGTAATTTTTACATGGAGCTTGCCTTTGATGAGTCGCAGATAGGCAACAATGAACCGTATGACATAGATTTTGAAGTGGGAGGCTCCACAGGAACATATACTGTTCAAATAGATTTTGATCAGCCGCCGCCGCCGGAAACCACAGTGGCAAAATCAGGTTCGTATGATCCTGCAACTAAAGAGATAACATGGACTGTTGTGGTAAATCAGGAAGCGGTGGAAGTGCTGGACGGTGTTCTGACTGACAGCATTCCGGCAGGTCTTACATTTGTGCCCGGTTCGGTCAGGATAAACGGCTCTGCCGCAGATCCTGCAGATTACAGTTTTTCTGATCCGACGCTTACTTATACATTCCCGACATCTTTTTCCAATCAACAGACTGTAGAGTTTAGAACTGCGGTGGAAGAGAGTGAGTTTATATTTGCGGACTCTCATGGTGCGACTGTAACCGAAAGCAACAGCGCTTCTTTAAGCCATAACGGAACAACAACAGCTTCAAATTCGGCAGATGTTGATATAGATATCAATTTTATTGAAAAAACAGGAACATATAACGGTGTAAGAAAGCAGATTGACTGGACCATAACTATAAATCAGATTGGAATTACTATTCCGGATGCAGTTGTCAGCGATTCTCTGCCTGCAGGGCTTACTCTTGACACGGGTTCTGTTGAGATAGACGGTAGTTCTGTTGCAGTCCCTTCTGCAAGCGTGGCTTATTCCGACCCTGATATTACCTTCACTCTTGGTGCAATTGCTGAAGAGCACACAATCAGTTTTTCAACCGATGTAGATCCTGCTCTTTATGAGCAAAACGGCTCAGCACAGTATACAAACGCAGCTGTTTTGACAGGTACAAATGTTCCGGGAAACGCAAGCGACAGCAACGACGGACCGGTAGGCGTATCTTCCAGCGTTATAAGTAAGTCCGGTGCCGGATATGACGCTGAAAATGCTGAAATAACATGGCGCATTACAGTGAATGCGAATACGATAAGCATAATTAATCCTGTTGTGACTGACATGATACCGCTTGGTCAGGAATATGTTTTAGGCTCTGCTGTGATTAGCGGCGGCTCGCTTTCATACAGCGAAGGATTTTCTTTTGATGCTACAGACCCTGATGCATCCCACACAGGAACGCTTACATATACATTCGGTACAATGTCTCCATCCTTTACGGCAGGAGCTACTATAGATCAAGCTTATACGATAGAATTCAGGACGACCGTTACAGATCCAAATGTGTATGCGGCAAACAGAACAAATGTAAGCTATTCAAATGCGGCAACAATAACCGGAGACAATATACCGCAGTCATCCAATACCGGTACTCAGCCTGTTACAAGCGAGGTAATTGATAAATCAAACCAAGGATATGATTACGCAACCCGTGAAATAAGCTGGCAGATACAAGTAAACCAAAATGAGATGGATTTGGACAATGTGGTTATTTCAGACACAATCGAAGCAGGGCAGGAATATGTGTCTGGCTCTTTCCAGATAACATCTGTAAGCGGCACTCAGACAGGTGTTTTTTCAAACGTTGCTCCAACATGGACATACACTTTCGACGGCCCGATTGCAGAAGAATATATAATTACTTTTAAGACGTTAGTGACAGACATTTCAGTGTTTGAAACGAACGGGACGAAGTCGTTTTCAAACTCTGCGGAGATAACGACAAACCTTGTACCGACCGGAGTGATTAATACCGACAGCCAGCCGGTTAATAATACTGTTATAGGAAAAACAGGCGACTATACTACGGGAAATACTTTTATTGACTGGACGATAACAATAAACACAAATGACATTCCTCTTTCAAACGGTATTATCACTGACCAACTGCAAGAAGGATTGGCGCTGGATACTTCTTCCGTAAAGCTCTATCATGCGACAGTAAATCCTGGTGACGGAAGTTTGGTTCAGGGTGCTGAAATTTTAGGGCTTACTTCAGATAACGTTTCCTACGACATAGACACACGTCTTTTTGAGTTTGCAATACCTTCGCCTGTGTCGGGAGGATACATACTTACATTCTCAACTGATGTAACGGATAAAAGTCAGTCACCGTTTGTAAACACAGCTTCCTTTAATGGCTCCGGGCAGCCGAATACAGGCGAGGAAGCACCTATAAATGTTGCGTGGGCAGGCTCTGGAAGCTCCGGAACAGGCGATGTTGGAAGCATGGAAGTTATAAAAGTCGATGCTGAGGACAACAGCATATTGCTTCAGGGAGCTGTTTTTGAGCTTGAAGATAAGTATGGCAACATTGTAAAGAGGGTGACTTCTGATGCTTCAGGATCAGCACTTTTTGACAGGTTAAGATTTGATGTTAATTATATTGTTCACGAGGTTACGGCTCCAACCGGGTATACACTGAGTTCGGAAGATTATTTGTTTCAGATAGACAGCGCTCTTTCAAACAAAAACCTTACATATCAATATGAGAATGACAGGATATACGGCATTATTGAATTTTCAAAGTTGGATGAGGATTCAAATCCTTTGCAGGGAGCTATATTTACGCTTTATAATTCTGATTCAAACCCAATTGCAACAGCCACAAGTGATGCAGCGGGATTGGTTCAGTTTACATCAGTACAATACGGCATATACACTATAAGAGAAACTTCCGCACCTGAGGGATATTTGCTGTCAAGTGATGTTTTGACAGCTGTGATTACAACCTACGGAGAAACTGTAACGCCAAACCAAAGCTCTGTCACAAACAATCATATAAGGGGAAATGTTCAGGTTTTAAAGACTGAAGAAGACGGAACGACCGCATTGCAGGGAGCAACGCTGTCTCTTTTTTCACCAAGCGACACCTCGTTTTCAACACCGCTTTATACTCAGGTTTCCGATGCATCAGGCATAGTATTGTTTGAAGATGTTATATACGGAGACTATGTTGTTAAAGAAACTGCCGCTCCTGCCGGATTTTCCGTATCTGACAACACAATAGATGTTTCTGTTTCATTGCAGGGTGTTACAGTCGATGCGGGAGTATATATAAATGAAGTGACAGTGGCGACTATTGAAGTACTCAAAAGGAACACCAGATATGAGCCTTTGGCAGGGGCAACCTTTACACTGTACAATTCTTCGTCAGAAGCTATAGGAACAGCTACAAGCGGTGCGGACGGAATAGCTAGGTTTAACAATATACCGTATGGCAATTACACTGTAAAAGAAACTAATCCGCCTTATATGTATCTTATTTCATATGATGTGATGGTGGCTGATATAACAACTGAAAGTACTGTTCGGGTAATATCTACTAATGAAAGAAGCTCTTATTATCCGTGGCCGGACTCATCGCCAAACACAGGTGATGGAATTGAAGGGTTTGTTCTGGTCTTTTTAATGGGATTTATGGTTCTTATATGGATGCCATATATAGATAACAGAATAAAAAACAGGATTGCTTCAGTAAATCAGAGCAGACGGCAGGGATGAATTCATGAAAATATGGAGAATTATTAAGATTGCCGTATTATTTGTTGCGGGAGCATGCTTTATTTATAGCGGATTTAGGATAGTACGGTATATAAGCGACGGCAATAAGCAAAATCAGCTGAATTCAAGTATAAAACAAATGGTTAAATTGGATGAGCCGGAAAGCGCGCTTTCATATGAGCTGCCGGAAAATACAGTCTCCGAGAAGCTTACAGTTTATGAAGAGGAATATAACAAGCTGCAGGAAGTATGCTCTGATGCAATAGGATGGATAACGATATCAAACACGAATGTAGATTATCCGATTTTACAGGCTTCTGACAACGAGTTTTATCTAAATCATGATATAAATAAAGATGAGTCAATACGCGGCAGTATATTTTTAGACTGGAAAAATCATATAGATGATCAGCATATTGTTGTTTACGGACACAATATGAAAGACGGAAGTATGTTCGGTGACCTTAAAAACTATAGAAAAGAAGAGTTTTACAGGGTAAATTCAGTTATTGAAATAAATCTTGGCGGAGAAAACACATGGTGGGAGATTTTCTCTGTCCGATATACTGATGCCACACCATATTGCACTGCTTTTGCAGATTCGGATGATTTTTATACTTATGTATCGCGGTTTAAAACGCAGTCGCTTTATGATACGGGAACAGAAATAGAAAAAACAGACAGAGTGCTTACTCTTTCCACTTGCTCCAAGGTTTTCAATAACGCAAGATTTGTTGTTCATGCGGTAGAGATTGAGAAACCGAACGGATAAAAATGTGAGAATTTGAGCTATAGGATATTTTCAGCATTTTTATATGTTTTTATCACGGAAATGTCTCGGAGACATTCTTTCATATTCTATAAACACTCGACAGAATGTTCTGCTGTTTGTAAATCCCGATTTGCGGGCGATATCGCTGATGTTCCATTCAGTTCCGATAAGCAGTTGTTTCGCTTTTTCTACGCGCACCATATGAATATATTCAGGCAGGCTCATATTTGCATGCTAAATAATAGATTGAAAAAAGAACTTTACTGCTTCGATGAAAAAAATTAATAATAGTAGTAGTTACTATAAAAGCATATTAAGTAAACTGCTTTATTCTTATTTTTTAAAATACAGAGGCTTATAGCCTCTTTTTCCTGAGGCTTAGCTTTTATTGTTCATATAAAAATATAAGAAAAATATGTTAAAATGGAGTTTATTAAACAAAGGGAACTAACTATATGCCATTAACGATTGTAAGAAATGATATAACGAAAATGGAGACCGATGCAATTGTTAATGCTGCCAATAATGCTTTACAAATGGGGGGCGGTGTTTGCGGTGCGATTTTTAATGCGGCAGGAGTGAAGAAACTTCAAAAAGAGTGCAATGCTATCGGATATTGCGAAACAGGCCAGGCAGTAATTACAAAAGGTTTTGATTTGCCTGCAAAACATATAATCCATACCGTAGGACCTGTCTGGAAAGGCGGAACAAATAACGAACCTGAGCTGCTGCATGACTGCTACATAAATTCACTAGACCTTGCGTTTAAATATAAGTGTGAATCAATAGCATTTCCGCTCATTTCATCAGGCATATATGGTTACCCTAAAGATAAGGCTTTGGAAATTGCCAATGATGCAGTCTCTGAGTTTCTTTTAAATAATGAGATGACAGTATATATTGTTGTATATGACAAAACCTCATTTGAAATGAGCAGTAATCTTTATGACTCTATTAAGCAATATATTGATGATGTTTATTTTGAAGAACATTATTTAAAGAGACAAATAAAGCATATAGAGATATCAAAAATGGAGTCCCAATCATTAGGGGATGAAGCGATAAGCTTTGAAGAACTGCCTCTTATGTCAAGCTCTTTTGCAGGAGAAGCTCTAACAGACATTTTGGAGAAATTGGATGAAACGTTTTCAGAAATGCTGCTCAGGCTAATTGATGAAAAAGGCATGACAGATCCGCAAGCTTATAAAAAAGCCAACATCAATAGAAAGCATTTTTCCAAAATAAGAAATAATAAAGATTATAGTCCGAGTAAAGCCACTGCATTGGCTTTTGCTATAGCGCTTGAGCTTAATCTTGATGAAACTCTTAACTTGCTAGAGAAAGCCGGTTACACATTATCGCACAGCAGTAAGTTTGATATCATTATTGAATATTTTATTAAAAGAAAACAATATAACATCTTTGAGATAAACGAAGCATTGTTTGCGTTTGATCAGTCTTTGCTTGGTTAAAAAATGTCGCTTTGTATGCGACCTTTTAAACATTGAGTTTTGATATTCTTGTTCTATCAATTGAAAGGCGGAAATCAAAATGAAAAAAGGTTTAACTGAATTAGTATTTATACTGGATAAAAGCGGCTCGATGTCGGGCTTGGAAGGCGACACTATAGGCGGTTTCAACTCAATGCTTAAAAAGCAGAAAGAGGAGAAAGGCAAAGCTATAGTAACAACAGTGCTTTTTGACAATAACTATTGTATTTTGCATGACAGAATCGATATCAAGGGGATAATGCCCATAACCGCAAAAGAATATTTTGTGGAAGGAACAACGGCTCTTTTAGACGCAGTCGGCAAAACAATAAGCAAAATTTCCAACGCTCATTTGCATACAAGCGAAAAAGAAAGACCGGAAAAAGTTTTGTTTGTAATAATTACAGACGGAATGGAAAACGCCAGCAGGGAATACTCGTATAAACAAATAAAGACTATGGTTGAGATGCAAAAATCTGAACACCTCTGGGAGTTTATTTTCCTTGGAGCAAATATAGACGCCGCTGAAACAGCAGGAAAATTCGGTGTCGGGGCAGACAGAGCTGTTAACTATCACGCTGACAGTGAAGGATTGAAAGCCAGCTATGAAGCTGTTGCATGTGCCGTGAGTGAAATGCGCGTAAACAATAGCATGACCAACAATTGGCGTAAAGATGCCGATAAAGATTTTAGGAGCAGAAAATAATTAACAAAGGAGATATAGATATTGATAAATAAAGCTATACAATTTGCAACCAAAGCACATGATGGGCAGTTTAGAAAGGCAACCAAGATACCTTATATATTACATCCGCTTGAGGCCGCTGCGATAGTATCCGGAATTAAAAGCGACGAAGAACTGATTGCGGCAGCTGTTTTACATGATATTCTTGAGGAAACGGAATATACGATTGAAGATATTACAGAGCAGTTTGGTAAAAGAGTTGCGGAACTAGTGGCATCTGATACGGAAGATAAATCTAAAACGTGGGAAGAAAGAAAATCTAACACAATAGATTATCTTGCGAAAGTGAAGGATAAAGATATTTTAATCGTTACTTTGGGAGATAAGTTGTCCAATATCCGTTCTATTTACAATGATTATTATAGATTGGGTGATGAAGTATGGAAAAGGTTTAATAAAGGGAAAGAAGATCAAGGCTGGTATTACAATAGTCTGGCAAGCAGCATGAAGGCATTAAACGGTATTCCTGCGTTTGAGGAATATAAAAGGTTGGTAAAAGAGGTTTTTGGGTAAGATAAAGGTAAAACTAAACAGCGAGTAACAAAAAAGCCACTGAAACTTACTTTTCAGTGGCTTTTGCTGTGGCGGAGAAGGAGGGATTTGAATTATCCTATAAATAAAAAAGCAATAAAATCATGATAAAATATATTCAAATAAATTTATATGAAGCCACTAATTAGTGGTTATTTATTATATTAAGTATAATTAAATGAAATTGTTTAAGGGGTAAAATAAGGGGTATCTTTAAACATAAGGGGTAAAATAAGGGGTCAGATTTAAAACAGGAATTTGAAATGAGTATTATCTTTAACACAATAGGTTATTGTAATAAAGAATACGTACATGTATAATATGGAATTATTAACACTCATAGACAAAAAATGCATAGACAATACTATAATTTGTGCTATAATGTATAGGCGACCGAATTTTGCACTTTTCCTTTGCTTTATTTTGGTCTTTTAAAAACCGTTTTTCTGTATTTAGTAATATAACATCAATTTTGAGGAAAAGATATGTTTTACAACGAAGAACTAATATTCATAGAAATGTTTATGTATGCAATATGTAGTAAAGGGATAAGAGAAATACCATTTTCGAATGATAAATTTAATAATGGAATTAGTGCAATAGATAAATACTTGAGAGAATCGATAGATGAAGATAAATACGATTTAATAATGAATTTATTTATTAAAAATCCTATTTATAATGAATATGATAAAATAATAAAAGGTATAATGGAAACAAATGGCAGATTATGCTCTTTCCCAATAAAAAATCCTGTATGGGAAACGCTTATCCTAAACAGTTGTAGTCAAAACACTGCTACGAAAATGTTAGACCTATATACAGATACTGTGTTTCCAAAAGAAATAATATGTAATGTTGCAGATAAATTTATAGAATCAATAAATTATGATGTTGCCTAATGATAAAAGACATTTTAAAAAATGAACATGTTAAAGAGATTTTTACTGAAGTAAATTCGTTTTGTTACAATTCATTAGATAATTATATTAAAGAAATAGAAAAAACCCCTAAGATTGTTTTTGAAAACATGGATAAGAAGGATGTACATGATGCAGTTTGGGGAACTATTGGCGTATCAGGACACGAACTAATAATATTAGATAGTCCTTTAATGCAAAGAATGAGATTTATAAAAAATTTAGGTTTAGCATATTTGTTGTTTCCACAAGCAGATTATTCGAGATTTGCCCACACATTGGGAACTGTTTTTATATCTGACAGAATATCACGAAAAATGAATGAAGAATTAAATAATGATAAAAGTAAAGTTGAAGTGAAACTAAATGGCAGCTTTCCTATTACGTTTACAGCTATTATTCGACTGGCTGCCATTTTTCATGATGTAGGGCATATGTTTTGCAGTCATGCTTCTGAGAATTATTATGAAAGCGTTATGTTTACAAGGGCAAGTGAGATTAGAAAACTAAAAAATGCTTTTGTGAAAGGATGTAATACACCGAATATTAAACTATCTGTAATACTTTCGATTTTGATTCTAAATTCTGATTCTGTAAAACAACTTTTTAAATTAACAGGTAATTGTTATTCAGATAAACTACCGAAGGAAGATAAACAAATTGAACAATTAATTGAATATATTTCTTGCTTTATACTTGGTATACCAAGAACAGTAGAAATGCTGCCATATTGCCAATCAATAAGCGGAGCTGTTGATGCGGATAGGCTAGATTACTTGATTCGAGATTCTTATTGTACAAACATCCCTATTGCTGTAGACATATTCAGAATAATACAAAAGATAAGGAAAATTGGTATTAAGGATAGTAATATAAATTTAAAGCTGTTTCAAAATTATACAAGAGGCAAGGAACTTAATGCACAAGGTTTAGCTTATTCAGGGCTTAACACGTTAGAACAACTAATGATGTCAAGAGCATTTATGTATGAAAATATTTATTATCATCAGAAAGTTGTTACAGCAGAACAAATGCTAAGAGATGCTATTAAAATACTTGATTATAGTAATTGTGAGTTAATATCGAATTTCACTTACATTCTAGAAATAACAGACAATATGTTAATAAACAAACACTGTAAAAAAATAATAGAAGGCTTATATGATGAAAAGGGAATTGACAAAGGTAAAGATAATGCTAGCTGGGAGTTATCTTATAAGCTTTTTATGGATTTAGACGAAAGAAGATTATTGAAAAGATGTTATATGCTATATGATTCAATATTGATGGATCATAGTGAAACTGGTGAAGATAAAGATTTTGAAGTAATGAAATTACAAAAAGAGTTTACAGGATTTTTGAATGACCATATTATTAATCCAAAAATTGATGATAAAGGCGTTGACAAGCAGGCTATTTTTTTAGGCAAATTAAAGGAAGAATATGATAGAATGCTACAACTTTTAGAAATAGAAGATGATGTAAAACCAGAATTTGCTTTTATTAATCCAAGAGTAGTAAAAGAAGAAGATATTCAGTTATTCATAGAACAATATCCGAAACCAAAGAAATATTCAGAGATATTCCAAGGGAATCATTGGAGAGATAGTAGAGGATCGAGAAAAAAAGTCTATTTTATCTGCTCCAAACCAAATCATAGATATTTAATGAACATTGCGATAGAAAAAATTTTGTATAAAGAATTTGATGAATGTTTGATTTTTGAGAATCAAATTTTTACATCGAGTGAAATGAAACATATAAATGCGACAAAAAAAAGGTTAATGAAATCAGATTACTTTTATAACGCGATAGATTTGATACCAGATGAAGTTTTTTGTGAAGAATATTTAAATACTGTTCACGAATCCGATTTGGAAATTATTGGTGATAAAATTAAAGCGTATCAACATAATGGAAAAGACGATAGTTTAGTTAAATATCTAAAACAATTTTTAGTGTATAAACACTTTAAAAAGTTACCTAATGATAATTTCAAAAAACTTATTGAGGGACAAATAAAAATACTTAAAGATCTAAAGCTATGTAAAGCAAAAGACATTATTGATGATTTTATTATGCCATCAATTAATGATATTGAAAGAGAATGTGGAAAAGAGTTAAAAGTATGTTATTTGGGAAATGCACAAGATGGCGGAAGTCATATGAGCTATTATTTTAATGGAAAAGATGGTATATCAGTAAAAAAGATAGAAGAAGTTATTAAGGTTGAAAGTTACTCTGAAAAAGAACAAGCAATTGTATTAGTTGAGGATGCATTCTTTAGTGGTTCTCAAATGATATCTATGTTTCAGACTTTGCTTGGTGTTCCTTTAGAGAAACGCATGACTGACGAAATTCATACAGAAGCTTTAAATGAAGACTGTAGAAAGAAGCTTATTAACTCGGAAATACATTTAATTTTCGCTTTTGCGAATAAAGATAAGATTGCCTTTTTAGAGGACAATTTTAAGGAATTAGGATTTGAAAACATTTCTATTCACTACCGAGATTGTTTTAAGGATAAATATCTTTTGTTACCGCATCAATCATTGGAAGAGGTAGAAATTGCAATTATTTCAATGAAAGAAATCGGCGGAATGGCACTTAGAAGCGCTAAGACAGTCGATGGCGAGTTGACTGAAAGATGGAATGATGAACGAATAAGTAATTCTTCTTTAGGATATAATGATTCACAGCAACTGATAGTTTTTGAATGGAATTGTCCTACTTACACAATGACAGCCCTTTGGCAAGAAGGGGAAGTTTGTGGAGGATATAATTGGAAGCCATTATTCAGACGTACTAGAAAATAATATTTAGTTAAATTTTTTTCAATAATCATACTTAACTTAACATAAGCATAGGGGGGTAGAAGAAAACTACCCCCTCTTTTATATTTGACCTAGTCAATAATATACATCGGTGTGAGGATATCTGCTGGTTTATACTATTGTGACACTCCGCTTTTCTTGTTATAATATGGATTAATATACGGATTATACAAATAACACTTCTTATTAAACTAATCCTATTTTTGGTACACATCAAATGTTATATTTTATATATAGAAAATAAAGTATTGTTTTTATAGGGGAGAGATTATGGCAAACAATAAAAAGGAACAAGAGCGCGCTGAACTACATCGCACCATATGGAGCATGGCGAACGATTTGCGCGGAAGCGTGGACGGTTGGGATTTCAAGCAGTATGTGCTGGGTATGTTGTTTTATAGATACATATCTGAAAACCTTTCTTCTTATATTAATAGAGGAGAATGGGAAGCAGGATATAACGATTTTGATTATGCGAAACTTTCAGACGATGATGCAGAGCAAGCGCGTGAAGAATTAGTAAATACTAAAGGCTTTTTTATTTTGCCAAGCGAGCTTTTTGAGAATGTAAAAGTGAAAGCTGCTAGCGATGAAAATCTTAATGAAACGCTAGAAAAGATATTTAATAACATTGAAGCATCCGCACAAGGTGCTGAGAGTGAAGATGATTTTAAAGGTTTATTTGATGACCTTGATGTAAACAGCAACAAGCTGGGCAGCACGGTTGCTCGCAGAAATGACAAGCTTGTAAAGCTTATGAACGGCGTGAGCGATATGAAGCTTGGCGACTACAAGGATAATACCATAGACGCGTTTGGAGATGCTTATGAATTCCTGATGGGCATGTACGCATCAAACGCTGGAAAAAGCGGCGGTGAATATTATACTCCACAGGAAGTATCAGAGCTATTAACACATATAACATTGGTTGGAAAGACAGAAGTAAACAAAGTATATGATCCTGCATGCGGTTCGGGTTCGTTGCTTCTGAAGTTCGCAAAAATATTAGGCAAAGAAAATGTAAGACAAGGCTTTTTCGGTCAGGAGATAAATCTAACTACTTACAACCTTTGCCGAATCAATATGTTCTTGCATGACATTGGTTATGATAAATTTGATATAGGTCATGGCGATACGCTGACTGATCCTATTCATTGGGATGATGAACCTTTTGAGGCTATAGTTTCAAATCCTCCTTACTCTATAAAATGGGATGGCAAGAATAATCCTTTGCTTATAAATGATGACCGCTTTGCGCGTGCTGGTGTGCTTGCACCGCCATCTAAAGCTGACCTTGCATTTATCATGCACAGTCTTTCGTGGCTTGCCACAAATGGCACGGCGGCTATTGTCTGTTTCCCTGGGGTTATGTATCGCGGTGGAGCAGAGAAGAAGATACGCAAATATCTTATAGATAATAACTATATTGATTGCGTTATTCAGCTTCCCAGCAATCTGTTTTTTGGGACAAGTATTGCGACATGCATTATGGTGCTTAAAAAATCCAAGAGCGAAAACAGCACACTGTTTATTGATGCATCAAAAGAATGTCTTAAGGTAACTAACAATAACAAGCTTGAAGATAAGAATATTGATAATATATTGAAAGCCTACACGGAGCGAGAAGACAAAGACCACTTTGTGAAGCTTGTGAAAAATGAGGATATAGCCGAAGAGGATTACAATCTTTCCGTTTCCACTTATGTTGAGCAGGAAGATACCAGAGAGGTTATTGATATAAAAGAGCTTAATGCTGAGATAGAAAAAATCGTAGCTCGCGAGGATGTGCTACGTGAAGAGATAGAAAAGATTATTGCTGAGATTGAGGAGAGTTAGTAATGCGATTATCTGATGTGTTGTCCAAAACACCTAGTTTAGAATTTAAGCAAATAGAAGGTTTTTTAGGAGAGAGAAAACTATCAATTGGAATGCAAAGAAGAGTTCAAGTAGGTAGAGTTGCATTAAACTTTTATTGCAAAAACTGCGATGATACTCGTACTTTTTCAACTAATGAAAATATTTATTGTATAGGTGTGAATGAACATCTAGTGAGTATAGATTGTGTGTTGAATTGTCATTGTGGAGCTTCTGTTCAAATTTGGTTTTTGGTAGATTGTAATGGTGATATATATGAGAGATTCCCTGAAGTTCGTATTTTAAAAAGGAGTGAGAAATTATCAAATGATGTTTTAATAGATAAAGAAAAGTATGGGGATTTATCAGAACTTTTAGAAAAGGCTCAACGCGCACATCGAGATAGACTTGGTGCAGGAGCAATGGTATATTTGCGGAAGATATTTGAGTTAATTACTAGAAAAACAGCAGAAGCAGAGGGTATTCCATGTGTTAATTCTAAGGGTAAACCTATACCTTTCAGAAATTTATTGGAAGCCGTAGATGGTCAATGCTCAATTATTCCCAGAGAATTTTCAGCAAATGGGTATAGGTTATTTGGTGAATTAAGTGAAATAGTTCATGGGGATTATAATGAGGATTTAGCTCTTCAAAAATTTGATTCTCTACAAAGACTTACAATAGGGATTTTGGATAACGTAAAGAATAACAATGAATTGATGGATGCTATAGGTTCTCTTGATTGGAATGAAGAGGAGAGTGTATCATGACTAAACTCAATAAACTAATTAAAGAGCTTTGCCCTGATGGAGTATCCTATAAGAAGATGAAAGATATTCTTACTATTAAGAATGGTAAGGATTACAAAGAATATTCCTTTGGAGACATTCCCGTTTATGGTTCGGGGGGGATAATGACATACATTGATACGTATGTCTATGATAAACATTCTGTGCTAATTCCGCGAAAAGGATCTATCGATAAGCTGTATTATGTAGATGATCCTTTTTGGACTGTCGATACAATTTTTTATACGATTATTAACGAAGATTTAATTATCCCTAGATTTTTATATCACTATTTGTTAACTGTTCGCCTTGAAAGATTAAATACAGCAGGTGGTGTGCCTAGTTTGACACAATCTGTTCTTAATAAAGTTGTGATCCCCGTCCCCCCACTCCCTGTCCAAGAAGAAATTGTCCGAATACTCGACAATTTCACAGAGCTTACAGCAGAGCTTACAGCAGAGCTTACAGCAGAGCTTACAGCTCGCAAGAAGCAGTATGAATATTATACTGAAGCTCTAATTAGAGATGATGTTGAATGGAAGAAAATTGGTGATGTAGCTAAATGTTATGCGGGAGCGACACCGAAAACTACAAATAAACAATATTGGGAAAATGGTTCTATTCCTTGGATGAGTTCGGGAGAAGTAAATCTTCATCAAGTGTTTGATACAGAAAAAAAGATTACACAGTTAGGGTATAATGAATGTAGCACAAAAATGGTTCCCGAAAATACAGTAGTTATGGCACTAGCGGGACAAGGAAAAACTCGTGGAACAGTAGCTATTACGAGAATCCCCTTATGTACAAACCAATCGCTTTGTTCAATTATTCCTGATGAAAGTGTTAACAACGATTACTTATATTATTTTCTAAAAACACAATATGATAAATTAAGAAGAATATCTTCGGGAGATGGTACACGGGGAGGATTGAACTTGAAAATGATTAGGAATTACTTAATTCCTGTTCCTCCAATGGAAGAGCAAGAACGTATTGTTTCTATTCTTGGTCGATTCAATACTATAGTTAATGACATATCCCAAGGCTTACCTGCTGAAATAGAAGCACGCCATAAGCAATATGAATATTACAGAGATAAACTACTAACTTTCAAGGAGAAAGTATCATGACAAGCTATAGTATTGTAGCTACCACAAATGAATCAACGGTTGTGGCAGAATATACCCCTGAAGGAAAGCGAAGCAAAGACTATCAGAGTGAAGCAGCTTTGGAAAAAGCTTTTATAAAGCAGCTTGAAGGTCAGGGCTATGAATATATTAATGTAACAAGTGATAAGGAGCTTATCGCAAACCTTAAAACTCAGCTTGAAAAGCTAAATGATTATATTTTTTCGGATAACGAGTGGAAAAGGTTTTTTGGAAATAATATAGCAAGCACAAATGAGGGGATTGCGGAGAAAACTCGAAAGATTCAGGAAGATTTTGTTCAGCTTCTAAAGCGTGATGATGGCACTACTAAGAACATTAAACTTATTGATAAAAAGAATATCCATAATAATAGACTGCAAGTGCTGAATCAGTTTGAAGAAGAAGGTGGTGCGCATTCAACACGCTATGATGTGACTGTACTGGTTAATGGCTTTCCGCTTGTACATGTTGAGCTTAAGCGGCGAGGTGTAGCACTTAAAGAAGCATTCAACCAGATAAACCGCTATCAACGTGATAGCTTCTGGGCTTCTTCTGGGTTGTTTGAATATGTGCAGATATTTGTTATTTCAAATGGTACACATACAAAGTATTATTCAAACACTACCCGCGAATTACATATAAAAGAAGCTGGAGATAGCAGAAGGCAAAAAAGCAAGAAGACAAGCAATAGCTATGAATTTACAAGCTACTGGGCGGATGCAGAAAATAAAGTGATATTAGACCTTGTAGATTTCACAAAGACTTTCTTTGCAAAGCATTCACTGCTCAATATACTTACTCACTATTGTGTGTTTACTTCGGAAGATTTATTGCTTGTAATGCGTCCGTATCAGATAGCTGCAACAGAAAAGATAATAAATAAGATTAATATTTCATCCAACTATAAAAAAGAAGGCACAATAGATGCTGGGGGATATATCTGGCATACTACAGGTTCGGGTAAGACATTAACCAGCTTTAAAACTGCGCAGCTTGCTACAAATCTAGATTATATAGATAAAGTGCTTTTTGTGGTGGATAGAAAAGACTTAGACTATCAGACCATGCGCGAATATGATCGATTCCAAAAAGGAGCGGCAAATAGTAATACATCAACTAGGATATTAAAAAAACAGCTTGAAGATGATGATGCGAAAATTATTATAACCACAATCCAGAAACTTGATATATTCATAAGCAAGAATAACAAGCATGATGTTTACGGGAAGCATATTGTAATTATATTCGATGAATGCCATCGCTCACAATTTGGCGACATGCATAAGAGAATTACAAAACACTTTAAAAAGTACCACCTTTTCGGTTTTACAGGTACACCGATTTTTGCAAAGAATTCATCAAGCGGAGGAAATCCACAGCTTAAAACTACTGCACAGGCTTTTGGTGGTGAACCAGATAAGAATGGCAATAATGTATTGGCACTTCATACATATACTATTGTGGACGCAATTAATGATGGAAATGTATTACCATTCCGTATTGATTTCATTGATACGATGCATGAGCAAGAAATTATTCTTGATAAAAAAGTAAAAGCTATCGATGTAGAAAATGCAATGGCTGAACCAAAGAGAATCAGTAACATTGTTAAGTATATTATAGAACACTTTGATCAGAAAACTTATCGCAATCAAAGCAAATCACACTTTACTCATAAGGTAGTAACTAACGTAAAAGATGTAGCTAAATCAAAGCTCAATAAAACAGAGGAAGTTAAAGAGAATAAAAGAGTTAATGGATTTAACTCAATCTTTGCTGTTTCATCAATTCCTATGGCGATGAAATATTATGATGAGTTTAAAACCCAGCTTGAAGCACTAAACAGAGATTTGACAGTTGCAACGATATTTAGCTTTAGCCCAAATGAAGAAGATCCTGATGTACTGCCTGATGAGAGTTTTGAAGCAAGCAAACTAGATAAGACTTCTAGAGACTTCTTGGATGCAGCTATAGCTGATTATAATCAAGCTTTCAATGTTAATTATGATACATCATCAGATAAGTTCCAGAACTATTATAAAGATCTATCCATGCGAGTTAAAAATAGAGAGGTGGACTTGCTCATTGTAGTTAATATGTTCTTAACAGGTTTTGATGCCACAACACTCAATACTCTTTGGGTGGATAAGAATCTGCGCCAGCATGGATTGATACAAGCATTTTCGCGCACAAATAGAATACTGAATTCAATCAAGACTTTCGGTAATATTGTGTGCTTCAGAAATCTTGAACAAGCAACCAATGATGCAATTTCGCTCTTCGGGGACAAAGAAGCAGCAGGTATTGTGCTGCTTAAAACTTATGATGAATATTACAATGGATATGATGAAGATGGCGAGCATAAGAAAGGTTATACAGAGCTTATAGCAACCCTAGAAGCACAATTCCCTGTAGGGGAGCAGATTATAGGAGAGGAAGCTAAAAGACAGTTTGTAAAGCTTTATGGAGCTATCTTAAGGCTTAAGAATGTGCTTGTATCCTTTGACGAGTTTAAAGGTAATGAAATATTATCTGACAGAGATGTACAGGATTATCAAGGAGATTATATTGATATATGCCAAGAGTTGATGAGTAAAAAAAGCGTGGATAAAGAAAACATCAATGATGATCTTGTGTTTGAGATGGAGCTAATCAAACAGATAGAAGTTAACATAGATTACATTCTTATGCTGGTTGTGAAATATCATGAATCAAACTGCAAAAACAAAGATTTGCTTACATCAATTGATAAAGCTATCAGTTCAAGCTTAGAACTTCGCAGTAAGAAAGACCTTATTGATATGTTCATATCAAGAATCAGTGCATCAACTAAAGTTGAAGATGATTGGCATAAATTTGTTGTTGAACAAAAAGAAAAAGATTTAGATACAATTATTGATGATGAGAAATTGAAACCTGATGAAACACGCAAGTTTGTTGAAGGATCTTTCCGCGATGGAGCAATAAAAACGACTGGCACAGACATAGATAAAATACTTCCTCCTGTTTCACGCTTCTCTGGTGGCGGAGGTAGAGCTGAGAAGAAGCAAAATGTATTAGATAAACTGTTGGCTTTCTTTGAGAAGTATTTGGGGATTATATAAATTTCTAATAGGAGATAATATGGGTAAATCGATTTTGTATGGCAATGGTATGAATCAACTTATTTCGGAAAGTGTCTCGTGGCAAGGTACCATAGTTATTAAATTGACGTATATAAAAATTTAAAATGTGGGAATATTGGAGGTTTATTAATTGTATAACTGGAAAGACACATCTAGATTAGAGGATGAACTGCATAATGTTAAAAATGTAGAATTTTTAATTATTGCTACAGCGTTTATATCATTCGATGGAGTTAGAATTATTAAAGATTTATCTAATGAGTATAATTTATCACCAAGAGATATCAAGGTATATTTATCAGAAGAATTCTCGCCAAATGAACCACATAAGATACTTGAACAATTAAAAGTAATATCTCAAGTTAAAATAGTTACAAGAAAGAAGTTACATGCTAAAGTTTATATGTTAATAACTAAGTCTTGTAATCATAAAGTTGTGTATGGTTCGTCAAACCTTACAAAGGGGGGATTTGAGAATAACTTAGAGTTCAATAGAAGTGAAGTACTTAATGATAAGACAGAACTTATTAGCTTTTTTGATTATATTGATTATAAATCAATAGAAGTAAACGAAGAAGTTATTGCATATTATAAAACACATGCTCAAGAAATTAAAGATATTGAAAAGCAGAAAAAGCATTTGCGAAAAGTTTTTAAGGGATTAATAAAAGGTAACGATCCTTTTGATGTTGACCAATATAGTTTAGAAAATTACTTTTTTGATTTTAATGATTATGAAACCTTTTTTTCTAGGAATGCAAAGTTAAATGATTCCGAAATCAAAGCTAGAAGGTTGAAAGTTCAAAACAAGCTAATCCAAGTACATAAAAAAGTATATACAGAAATCAAAAAAATGGGAATAGAATGCCATTGGAGAAAGGATAATATTACATCACTTATACACCCAATGGTTTATAATCATTATAGTGTTGGATGGCTTGGAGTACGATATGGCAAAACCAAGAAAGAACTAGATTTTTTCAACCAAGGCGCAGAAGATGATTATTTAGGATTTCAAAAACATGGGTGTATTCAGTTCTGCCTTGTTCCCCAAGGATTTGAGATCAACTTATTTCTTTCAGTTAAAAATGATTCAATTGATCGCGCTGATCTTCATCAGAAATTTCCAATGAAAAGAAAAGAGATAGAAAACGAATTAGAAAAATTAAGAGGACTAAATTTTATTTGGGAAATTAATAATGATAATGAAACACATAGATTTGTGTTTGATAAAGAAAATATAAATGAGTTTTATGATTATTATATAAAGTATGATAAAGAAGGATGCACATCATATCTTGTACTATATTATGCTCCTGACGACAAAAGAATAAAAACACTTGATATGATATCTAAGGAAGTTATTGAGTATGTAAAAAAGCTACTTCCTCTTTACAATTTATTAGTATTTAGAATAAAGAATAACATATAATAAATTTGATTAGTTATATTATTAAAAAACTAAAATATAAAATTAAATTTTCGTGGAGACTTAATATCATGTAATATGAATTAATATCTATGAATAAAAACGTAAAAACCATTAGAATTTATTACATATTTGTGCGATTATTTATCGCTTGATTTAGCTTGCTAAAGTGAAAATTTAAGTTTGTGATTACATGATTTTACTTGTTTTATTTAGTAAGTAATATTTTGCATTGTTGGATTAGCTTATATGTGCTTGCTTGATAGCGTTAAGATAAAGCAATTATCAACATGGAAATTGAATTTGTTAAAGGGTTTATTATATTATTGCTTATCCCTATTACATATAAAGATGTAGGGGGGACAGAAGAAAGCGGGGGGCACTAAACTATTAGGGGTATATCCATATAACTCAGCGTGTTACTTTATATCTGAACTCCATATATTAACTTGCTTGATTTTTGATTCTGTAATCTCCACCATTTATTTTTACGAATTTACATGTTCCATATATACGAGATAATAAAGCGTCATCAAATAAAGCTTCTATCATTTTTCTATTTAAAGTGCTGGTATAAATTGTGGGCATATTGTTATCATATCTATAATCTATTATGTCAGAAATCGCTGTCTTAACTTTTGGAGATATATTTCCACGTCCAAAGCCGTCTAGAACTAAAACTTCTGGTTTGAGCATACTCTCAATAACTTCTCTTGAATCTTTTTTTTCCCATGCGGTGGAAATCAGGACATTGAATTTAATGAATGATTTCAAATGAACTTTAATATCTTTTTCTGAAAGTGCTTTGTAAATTCCATTTGCTAAATGTGATTTACCAGTTCCTACAGCTCCCATTAAAAATAAGCCATCAGAAGAAGTTCTGCTGAAGTTATTAACATAGTCAGTAATGATTTTATAAGCTTCAGAATTTTGTGAGAAATCAAAGTTGTCAAGAGTTTGGTTTTCGCTTTTTTCCCCTAGATCTGATTCTTGAATTGAATCTTTTAGCTTAATTTTTTTTACCCTTTCATATTCAAGTTCGCATCTTTCCGATAACATACAAGGAGTTCCGTCACCATAAGGATTGCTTAGTGTTTCTACATATCCTCGCATATTATTTTTGCAATTTTCTAATCCTTCGCAGTGATTACAATTATGATGTTCTTCTTTGTGTAGTTTTTTATAACGCTCCAGTCTTATTTCATTTATCATAATCAATTTCTCTAGTATTGATAGTTGGTATACTAGAACTTTTCTCCTTTTTTTTAGCCCATATTGTTATAGTCTTATAATGATTGGGGTATTTTACGTTTTTCATTTCGATATAGTCATCTAAATCTTGTATCTTTACTTCACAGTCCGAGTAGTTGCTTTTTAGGGATTCGTATTCAGAATCTGATAAATAAACATGAGAATATATACCATATGGTTTTTTAACTGTTTTATTAAATGTATTACTATATGGTATTGGTGATACATTATTGCTTTTTGGATGATGTGATTTTGTGTTTTCCATTTCACATTTTTGCATTATGGAAAGACCTTTTTCGGTTAATGCATACCACTTGGTTCTATCATAAGATGATTTGTTATAGTTCCCTGTTTGAATTATTCCTTGCTCTTCTAGCTTTTTAAGGGCATTGGAAATTTTTCTGTCCGTTAAATAGGGAAAGATTTCGTGATAATTTTTAATAGAGTTATATGTCCAAAAAGCTCCATTGTAGTAATTTCTATTGGATTCAGAGTTTTTCTTAACCCAAAACCATAAGTTCTGCAATATTATTGCCTCAGCTAACCTGTATTTTTTAGCTAAACTTGTGTTGAATGAATGTGTCATTATTATTAACCTAATAAAAGTAATTACGTATATGCAATAGTTAAGCTTTATTACTTTCATCTTCTAACCACTTTCTTAAACCTTCTTTAGGTATTACGATTCTTTTATCGCTAATTCGGATTGCAGGGAATCCGTCTTGTTTTGCAATTTGATAGGCTAAAGGTCTGCTTACTCCTAGCGTTTTGGCTAGTTCATCTACGCTTAAAACTAATTTGTCCATGTTAAATATTTTCCTCCTGATACTATCGTATAAAACTCTTTTTCGATTTGCTTTTTCGTATGTTTATATTAAACAATAAAAACTGTTGACATTCAAGTAAAACTGAGTAGAATTATAAATATTCAAGTAATACTTAAAATTATTTATAGAGAGGTGTTTTATGATGGATAATGTCTATTTCCCATACTCAAAAAAAGAAGCGGAGATTGCAGGAATTGATAAATCTCCAGATTTACCTAAAATTAATAGGGAATCCGAGTTTGCACAGAGGATGCGCAAATTGAGAAAAAGAAAAAGTGAACTGATAGGAGAAAATATAACTCAGGTTAAAGCGGCAAAAGCCCTTGGTATTTCAGATGCAGCTTTGAGTTATTATGAAACTGGCGATACAGTTCCTGAACTAAAACTTATTATACCTATAGCTGAATATTATAATACTACAGTGAATTACTTACTAGGTATAGATGAAAGACCAAATTATGAGGATGATTATATTGCAAAAACTACAGGACTTTCTGACGAAGCAATTAAACAATTATCATATTATAAAAAAGGATATGGCTCAGCTAATGAAATACATCTTTTTGAAACCTTAAACTATTTATTATCAAGTGGAGATGGATTATGGTTAATTGAGCTTCTGTGGAGATATTTATTGGGTGATTCTTACAATGATGCTGCATTGGTAAAAGTATTTTTTGATCAACAAAAAAAAGAAGGTAAAAGAATGCCTGATTTAAATGAGCTGACTAGAAAGCTGGTTCTTATAGATATTGAAAATGTTTTATATGATATGAAAAAAGAAATTGTTAAAGAAAGGAGCAAAAATGAAAAACCGTAATTCTAAAGGAATGGGAAGTATACGGCAGCGCGAAGATGGAAGATATGAAGGACGTATTGCCATTAATGGAAAACGCAAATCTTTCTATGGTGAAAAACAAGGTGATGTATTGAAGGCTATGAGGCAGGCTAAGAAAGCAGAAGATGATGGTATTTATTTCGAACCATCAAAGTTGTCTGTTTCGAAGTGGCTTGATATATGGCTAGATGAATATGTTGCTCAATCTGTAAAGCCTCTTACTTACGCAGCTTATAATTCGCAATGCAAAACGCATATAAAACCAGAGATAGGAAAAGTTAAGCTTACCTCTTTAAACTCTACACAAATTCAAAAGCTTTATAACGACATGAAAAGGAATAAGAACTTATCAGCAAAGACTATTAGAAATACACATGGTGTACTACATAAAGCCCTTTCTAAGGCTGTAGAATTACGGTATATAGGATTTAATCCATCTGATGCGTGTGTGTTACCTAGAGCGGAAAAGAAAGAAATACAGTATTTTGAAGAGGTAGATATAAAAGCGTTTTTAAAATTGATAGATGATAATGATGAAACTCTAAAAGAATTATTCATAGTTACTATTTTTACAGGAATGAGAGAAGGCGAAATCTGTGGGTTGTCATGGGACAGCATAAACCTTGAAAAAGGAGCAATTGAAATTAGACAACAACTATTAAAGGAAAAGAAAAAAGATGGAATGCATTATATTGATAGCACCAAAAACAGCAAAGTCAGAATTATTACTCCAGCACCATTTGTGTTGTCTATCTTAAAAGATGTTAAGAGAAAACAGAATGAGAACAAGCTGAAAATAGGAAGTGCATGGGAGAATGGTTGGAACTTAGTTTTTACTAATGAATTGGGATGCCACATATACCCGCAAACAGTTTTGAAACGGTTTAAAAAGTTAGCGGCCGAGATGGGTAAACCCGACATGCGTTTTCATGATTTAAGACATACATATGCTGTTACATCTATGCAAGAAGGAGATGATATTAAAACTGTTCAAGAAAATTTAGGACATGCAACCGCAGCATTTACCTTAGATGTATATGGTCATGTTAGTGAAAAAATGAAGAAGGAATCAGCAGCGAGGATGGAGGCGTTTATTCAAAGCATTAAAAGGTAAAACGATATACCAACAAAATTACTGTTTATCTATAATGAATTTGCTGTTAAAATATACTACATATAGTAATTAAAACTAGAACAAGGGTGCGCGAGAATTACATTTTATATAATGAGAAATATAGATTAAGGAGATTTATATGTTGGGTAAAGAACTAGATATTAGCGAAGGCAAGATAATGGAAGTATTTGAAAGAAACAATGAAGAAGCTGAAGCGGCTATCCAAGATGAGGATAAATTTGAAAAGATTATTCAAAATGTAGAACGCACTCTTAAAGACTTCCCCAAGATTGGCAAATATTTAAGTGACATAGTTTGTATGGTTTCTCTAGTAAGAAATTTTATAAAAAAAGAATATACAGATGTACCAATTAGAACTATTACTAGTATAGTTGCAGCATTAATTTACTTAGTATCACCGCTAGATTTGATACCTGATACTATTCCGGGAATTGGTCATATTGATGATATTGCTATTATAGCTTTTGTGTTGAATTCAGTTCATTCTGATATTGAGAAATATAAAAAGTGGAGATTAGCAAATAATATTCAACTCCCAGAGTGTTTATAAACAAGAGTTAGTAATATGCATGCTAGTAACTAAAATATTATTATAATTATAAAAGTAAATAGCATAAAAAATATTTCAGATTACAAACAATATATGCTGTAAGGGGTAAAATAAGGGGTAAATTCGAATGACAGACATCAAAAAAGCCACTGAAACGCACTGTTTAGTGGCTTTGCTATTGGCGGAGAAGGAGGGATTTGAACCCTCGCGCCGAGTCAACCCCGACCTACTCCCTTAGCAGGGGAGCCCCTTCAGCCGTACTTGGGTACTTCTCCAAAAAAATAACGCTAGATTATTATATAGTCTTTATCATCCAAAATCAAGTGAAAACGAGTTTATTTTTTATTATCTGTACAAATCAAATTAAAATTATATTCTTCATATTATAAACGCTTAAATCAAACGTTAGCGTAATGTGTCTGTTTGATGTAAAATATATCCGTATACAGTTATAAAATTTGGTTTTTTAGAGGTATAAAATGAATATAAAAGAAGATGCGCAGTTTGATGCACTGGGATTTGGAGAAGTAATGCTCAGGCTTTCGCCTCCGGCAAAGGATAGAATATCCCAAGGCAATACGTTTGTGAAAAAAGCAGGCGGCTCTGAGCTTAACGTTGTAACCGGTATATCGCTTCTTGGTCTTAGGACTGGTATTATAACCAAACTGCCGGATAACCTTCTTGGCAGGTTCGTTAAAAATAAAGTCAGATTCTATGGTGTGAGCGATGATTACATCGTCTTTGACGAAGCGAAGAATTCACGGCTGGGGCTTTACTATTATGAAAGCGGCGCATATCCCAGAAAACCGACTGTCGTATATGACAGAGCGAATTCATCCGTTTGTTCAATAGACGCTTCCGAGATTGATGACAGTATGTATTTGGAAACAAAGCTCTTTCACGTATCGGGAATAACTATCGCACTGAGCGAAAACACAAAGAAAGTAGCGCTGGAGATGATAAAGCGCTTTAAGAAAAACGGTGTGCTTGTATCGTTTGACGTAAACTTCAGGGCAAACCTTTGGAGCGAGGCTGAAGCACGCGAAACAATTCTGCCGCTTTTGCAGTATATAGATGTTTTATTTATATCGGAGGAGACTTTCCGAAAAATGATGCAGCGGGACGGTGAGCTGCGCGATATAATGAAGGAGTTTGCTGAAACATATGATTTAAAGATTGTCGCGACATCCAAGCGCGAGATAGTAAGCCACACAGAGCATACTTTCGGCTCGCTTATCTATGACGCCGAAAAGGGCACATTCCACGAGGAAAAGCCGTATGAGCGCATTCAGGTTGTGGACAGGATAGGCAGCGGAGATGCGTTTGTGGCTGGAGCTTTGTTTGCTCTCTTAAAGTTCGGGGATGCTCAGCGCTGTGTGGAGTTTGGCAATGCCATGGCGGCGGTTAAAAACACTGTGCCGGGAGATTTGCCCGCGTGCGATTATGACGAGATTGAAAGCGTTATCAAAGCGCATAAGTTTGGGACTGGACCGGAGATGAACAGGTAGGAGCTTTTAGGCTTTAACAGCTTTTATTGTATAAAAATATTTATGTCTTTTCACATGAAAACCACCCAAAACGCAATTGGCTCGTATCTTTTAGCAAGCTATCCTCTCTTCTCGCCTGAGGGATTTTATTCTTTTTGAATATTTTCTATAGGCGAGAAACTTACTGGGGCTTCGCCCCAGTGCCCCGTTTCGCCTGCCGGCGATTAGCTCAAACTATTCTTTTCCGCCCAAGCTTTGTGAACGCAGATCATTAGAGGACAGAATATGAAGAAAGGCATGGATATATCGATGACTGGAAATATCGATGAAACTAAGCATAAGAGTAACAAGATATTTGGGAATAAAGCTTTTATTATAATAGCAATATTAATAGTCATTGGTATTACTCTTTTAATATGGAGATATAACATTAGATTAGAAGAGAAATACTACGATTCACTACAGGAATTGGCGCAGAATTATTATCCAAATGAAAAAGTTGTATATTGGGATGCAGGAAATTATTGTTATATTTTAGCTGATAGAGAAAATAATAGTAGCGAAAGATTTATATATAAAACACCAGAAGGAAAGTATGTATATCTACAAGAATTATTTTGGGAAAGTTTCAAGAGAAAAAGGCTTTTTATGTTTAAAGATATTGAAGAGCAAAAATTTAATTCATTCATTAAGATAGAAGTGCATGAAGGTAACTGTATAATATTGGTGGGTAGATATTTTATCGATAATGAGAAGTCTAACATTAAAGTTTATGATAATTTTGGTCAACTAGAGCAAACTTTAGCTTCAGGCACGGAGTATTATATTACTATATTAGATATAGACTCTATCAATGAAGATTATGAAGTGAGAGTTGAATTTGGAGATGAGTCTTATCATATAATTGGTGCTAAAGAAATTAAGTGGGCTCATTAAATGATCTTATAATAATCGTTGATAATTAATATAAATATGAATATTAAATTTATGCATAAGATAATATAGATTAAGAACTTTAAATTAATAAAACAAACGTGATAAAAAGACTTATTAAACTGATGTATAAAATAAAACTAGATTAATATACTTATAAGAAAAACTATAGTTACTTTTTTAGTGCTCATAAGTATTATCTGTCTATTTCCCTCTCAATTCCAAACCGCATATAGGGAGGGGAATAAAGTCGAGGATGTATACTATAAAATTGTATAGTAGAACAACTAACTTCACAATTATTATAGATGTAATTTAATAACTTTAGCGGAAACTCTTTGCAATTAAAGAGTTTCTTGATATTATAATAGGAATATAGGTTGCATACATGAGCAGTAAGTTCATCGAATTTACGACCAGTGTAAGAGAGCTTCATTAGACAGGATAGATAGTACGGTCTTTGCTTTAACTGTTGTAGAGATGTATAAATTTGCTAGTTGTTTTATAAATACAAGTTCTGGAAGTGTTTCTAGTCTGCGATTAGAGTCGTTCCTCCAAAAGACAACCAGTGAGGTAATATTATGAGATTTATTGATAGATTGGTTAAGCATATAATGAAAAATAATTATGAAAGCTTTACCTACCAATTCAAAGCAAGCCCATATTTTCTGTTTTTCAAAAAGCATTATTGCATTGATTGTAAAAGTATATTGAAGCGAAAACTTAAAGGAAAAAATATTCGGAAAACAGATAACGATTATAACAAAAATGATTTCTATATTCATGATACAACACTTTTTGGGGATGTATATTGTGCGCATACTGTTTTTAAATGTGAACAGTGTGGAAGAGAATACGAGCCTGAAGAACTAGAAGGGCTAGAACTACTTGGTAAAAACAGAAAGATAGAGAATCAGGATGTTATATCCATAAAACAGGACAAAAAGCGCGGATTAATAATCTTTATAATTTTAATAGTATTATTAAGTATTGTAATACCTATGTTAGATATATATTTTAATTTATGGTAAATACAGCACGTTTATATATGTGATTGGTAAATTAAAAGGGACGGATTTTAATAAACGATATTCCCTTTTTAATAAATAAAATACTTGTTCATATTTACTTAAAAGATAGTGTGAATGTAGAAAAACGGAAACAAAGTATCTGGTATATATAATAACAAAGTAGGCAGTGTATCATTTGGCTATAAAACGGTTTCTCCGAAGAATGAAGATGGGCATTATTTAGCAACAGAATATTTACTTGAAACAGATAGGGATAAATATAATAACATGACTTTTGCGTTAGTAGTGCTTGCTGGAGTAGCAGCTGAAAAAGTATGGCTATATGATGTGGTGCCAGATGAATGGTTCTATAAAGCTATGGAGTTCCTTGGGTACTGATATTTTAAGTTAAAGGATGAAATATGTTAAATTTAAGAATTAGAATGATTATATTAATATTGTTAATAATTATGCTATATGTCATTGGAACACCTCTAATTGATAAATTATTTTATGATATTTTAGATACAAACTCTAAGCTTACTGTTGAGGAATTTGTTGAGGCTACTGTTCCATATGGATATTATTATGAGTATATTATAAAAGGAGATTATTTAATTATTCAAGTTTATAATGAATCAGAAAATCTTTCTCAAAACTTATATGCATATAAAGGGAAAAACTCTGGATTTATCCAAACCTTTTTCCCTTATGGACTAAGCATACGTTCAAAAACCTATAAAAAAACTGTTTTTATAGATGGAGTAAATATTACATGCTTTTTAATTAGGCATAGGCAAAATTATCTTTTAACCTTTAGTACATTTTCGGAAAATATTGTACTGACTGATAATTTTGGTAAAGAGTTAGATAGTATAAAAACAAAAAATAATAAGGAATTTGTTGGATTATTTAATGTTGAGAATGAAGAAATAAAAATATATAGTCTAATAAATGATAAACAAGTTCTTATTATTGATTCAGAAATGTTAATAGACTTATTTAAATGAGGTGTTTATGTTGTTTGTAATTACTAGCAAAGATATTGGAGTATTTAGTTTAATATTATCTGTTTTATTAGCTTTATTATTATTATTTATTTATAATAAAATAGTAGTTTATATAGTTACTAGAAAAATTTCTGTAGCTTTAAAAAATGACAATAAAGAGCAAGTGTCAAGATTACTAAACATAGCAAAAAAGAAGAGTTATAGTAATCAAATATATAAAAATACCAAAAAGAAAGTTTTGCACAAACTTAATGAATATAATACAAATGATTCTTAAAGAAAGTTTTATATCATAAATTAACATAGGTAATATTTTAGTAATGGGAATTTAGAAGTTCCATATATTAATGAAGTAAAAATATGAGATATATACGAGAAAATATAATAAACGGAGTTATCCGAGTTGAAAGTGAATAATCCTCTACAAGTAGTTATATTATTGTGTAGGAGCAGACAATATCGACAAAGAGAAAACTGAGATTGGTTGAAAAAAATTTATCACTGTATTCAAATTAAATAGTATTACATGGGATTGTTTCTTTTTATAAGTATTAAGAATGAACAGGATTGATAAAACACAAATAATTGATAGATTTATTATAATATATTTCTTCTTCATTTAATTTTCCAAGCCAAAAATACAAAGCGATTTAACAACATTGCCCCTATAAACACCTGTAATCTCAGTCGATTTCAGCTCTTTTTCGGCGACGTATGTATACAAAAACGGCATACATTTACCATATAATACCATTGGGGCGGAGGGATTACAAGCAAAGCAATAAATCCGAAAACTGATGGACAAAAGTTAAAAAACCAGTTCACTCACCGCGGCATAATCCAAAATGGAAAAGGTGTCTTTCTTAAAAGAAATAAGCCCGTCACTGCGCATCAGGGAAAGCTCGCGGGAAAGGGCGGAACGGTTAACACCCAGATAGTCGGCAAGCTCTTCGCGGTTAAGGGGAATGACGGACAAAAGCCTGTCGGCATCGGTAATGTGATTTAGAAGATAAGCGCTTACTTTCTGGCGGGTTGTCGTTCGGGAAAGATAGTCGATTTTCTCGTTGAGATAAATGTTCTTTCCCGCAAGTATTTTCATCATATTCTGAATCAAACGTGTGTGATAGGTGCATGCAGAGCCGCAGCTTTTAACAAGACGGATAAAGTCAAACAGCAGTATTTTCGAGTCCACGGCAGCCTGAACGGACACGGGGCTTTCCGGAGCTTCCGAGCTTACAAGAGATTCGCCGAATATGTGGGGCGCGGAGATGGAGGCTATTAGGCTGCGATTTCCCATAAGGTCCTCTTTTATTATGTTCACCTTGCCTTCGGTCACAATGCCCACTTTATAATCGCTGTCTCCCTGCATCCATACGAAACTGCCGCGACTGAAATTGTATTCTCTTGCGTCAAGGCACGTTAAAAGATGGGTAAGTTCCTCGCCCTCTATCCCTTGAAAAAGCCTGCAGTTTTCCAGTAATTTAGCGATATTTTTCATAAAAACACCTCGATGCGTTGCAAATGCAACGGAATTAACACTTATAGCGTATTACAATGTATACATAAAGTCAAGGAAGGTATCAAAATGAAACGAAACATAATCAGTATAGATGAAGATAAATGCAACGGCTGCGGCATCTGCGTCACGGCATGTCACGAAGGAGCAATACAGATGGTGGACGGCAAAGCCAAGCTTGTAACTGAGTCCTATTGCGACGGCCTGGGCGACTGCCTGCCTGAGTGCCCGACAGGTGCAATCACAATGGAAAATCGAGAGGCTCCTGAATATGACGAAGCTGCGGTTAAAGCTAATATGGCAAAAAAGGAAGAGGAAAAAGCAAAAGACTGCTCTGATGATTTGCCTTGCGGATGCCCCGGTTCCCATTCGCGCTCGCTTCACCCAAAAGCACACACTAAGACTGTAACTGCTCCCGTACAAACAGCAGCTGCATCGGAGCTTACGCAGTGGCCGGTACAGATAAAACTTGCTCCAGTCAACGCACCTTATTTCAATGGAGCAAAGCTTCTTATTGCAGCTGACTGTACAGCATTTGCTTATGGCAACATCCATCAGGATTTTATCAAAGGACGCGTAACGCTCATCGGCTGTCCGAAGCTTGATATGATTGATTATGCAAACAAGCTGACCGAGATAATTAAGCTTAATGATATAAAGAGCATTTCGATTTTACGCATGAGTGTGCCTTGTTGCGGAGGGCTGGTCCAGATGGTGAGACAAGCTATAATGAACAGCGGCAAAATGCTTCCGTGGAGTGTGACGATTGTGACTCCTGACGGCGAACTCATTGAGCAGTAGGAGAATGAAATGATTGAAACAATCCATGAATACTCAGTGGGAGATGTTGCTGTAATTGAAAAGCTTGTGGACACAAAGGATGTATCAATTGCTCATGCGATAATTGAGCCCGGAAGCAGTTTTCCGAAGCATACTGCAAATGCTGATGTGAAGATCATATTGGTCAGGGGGACACTGTCGGTAATATTTAACAAACAGGAAAAGCATGTTTATGTACACAGCATTCTGGAGGTGCCTAAAGGAACTGAGATGGAGCTTTTAAATGAAGGTAGTGATGCAGTGGAATTTTTTGCAGTTAAAGCTCCTTCTCCGACATATAGAAAATAATTTAATAAGGTTTAAGACTCGGCTTAGCCGGGTCTTTTATTGTTTACGCAGTTTATAAATGATATAATAATCTTCATATAAATAAGATTATTTTATGGGGAATGATTTGAAAGAAACACTGAGTGAAATAAAAAAAGACAGACAGATAATAAAGTTTTGCTTTTACGGCTTTTTAAAGAATTTGCGTTTTTTTGAGCCGTTTTTAGTTATCTACCTGTTAAGCATGGACTTATCTCTTTTTAAAATTGGATTACTATATTCGATAAGGGAAATCACAAATTATATATTTGAAGTTCCGTCAGGCATGTTTGCCGACAATTATGGAAAAAGAACGGAGCTTTCCCTATGCTTTATTATATATATAATATCTTTTGTTTTCTTTTTTATCGGCGGAGAGTTCTGGGTTTTTGTCATTGCAATGTTCTTTTTCGGACTTGGCGAAGCATTCAGGTCGGGTACTCATAAAGCAATGATATTATCATATCTTGAAGAGAAAGGCTGGTTTTCGTTCAAAGGTCTTGTATACGGAAGAACGAGGTCATATTCTCTTATAGGCTCTTCTTTGTCGGCATTTTTGTCCATTGTATTTGTTTTGGGATTTAAAAAACCTGAGAGTTCTTTTTCTTATTGTTATAGTTCCTTATATAATTAACTTTATTTTGATATCATCATATCCTAAAAGCCTAAACGAGCGGCACGCCACAGATTTAAGTTTTAAAGCTTTTTTGATTAATTCGATTCATCACCTTAAAATGATATTTAAAGATATTCCGCGTACTTAAGACTATATCTTCATCATCTGTTTTTGATGCTATATTTAAATCAATCAAAGATTACATACAACCGATACTGCAAACAGTGATACTGGCATCTTCGCTGACATTGGTTAAAAATATGAGCTCTGAGGATACATTGAGCATTTATCTTGCTGTAGTTCTTATGGCTTGCTTTATATATTCAGCGCCATAGCGTCAAGAAACGTGCACAAGCTTAATAAGTTTAAATCATCTAGGGTTCTTATGAATTTTTCATTTGACTTAATGGGTGCAGCATTTATTTTGTTGGCATTGCTTTTTGAAACTTAATGCTGTTTACATCATTGTTTTTTATCTACTTTATATTCTATATAGTAAAAGACGCAAGAAGACCATTATTTTTTGATGTTATTGGCGACCATTTGGAAAACAGAAACAGAGTTACTGTGCTTTCTATAGAAAGCCAGTTCAAAGCTCTTTTTATGGTTGTGTTCGCACCGCTTTTCGGACTGATAGCTGACAATCTTTCGATATCCGTTTTGTTTTTAATCATTGGTGTGTTTTCAATTATAGTAAATA
The DNA here is from genome assembly GCA_963677605.2 of Christensenellaceae bacterium. Classification (GTDB taxonomy): domain Bacteria; phylum Bacillota; class Clostridia; order Christensenellales; family UMGS416; genus JAGLOK01. Next base: position 880,452 of record CAXXDX010000007.1, read on the forward strand.
GATTTGTAAAAATTAAGGATGATAAAAACATATAATATGAATAAAAGTGTAATAAAAAGATGCAGATGGATTGAAAACTCAAAAGACGAAACGTATATAAAATATCATGATGAACAATGGGGCGTACCTTGTCATGATGAATATACACTTATTGAGATGCTTATTCTTGAGTCGTTTCATGCTGGGCTTTCGTGGCTTATAATTCTTAAAAAGAGAGAGAATTTCAAGCGTGCTTTTGATGACTATGATTTGGAGAAAATCGCAGATTATAGTGAAGATAAAACAGCACAACTTTTAAAACGACAAGTCGATAGTCCGCAACAGGCTGAAGATTGCGGCTACTATAAATAATGCTAAAAAGATATTGGAGATAAAAGAAGAATTCGGTTCATTCGAAAAATATATATGGTCTTTTACCGACAATAAAATAGTGTATAATGAGGATGATAAGTTCCGGGACAGAACGGAGCTTTCAGACAGAATATCCAAAGACATGAAAAAGCGCGGAATGAAGTTTTTGGGAACGGTTACTGTATATTCCTACCTTCAGGCTGTGGGGATTGTAAACGACCATGATCTAGACTGTTTCTTTCGCAAATAGCAAACGGAGGGAAAATGAAAAAGAGTATTTCAACTGAAAAAGCACCTGCAGCAATAGGCCCATACTCACAGGGAGTTCGGACAAACGGATTGATTTTTGTTTCGGGACAGCTTCCTATTGATCCTGAAACAGGAGAATTTGCAGGCAGCGATATCATTTCGCAGACAGAACAGAGCTTGAAGAATGTTATGGCAGTGCTGGATGCTGAGGGAGCAACGCTGGGCGATGTTGTAAAGGTTACTGTTTTTCTTAAAGACATGAATGACTTTGGCGGCATGAATGAAGTATATGGCAATTTTTTCAGTGCTCCTTATCCGGCGAGAGCAGCTGTCGAAGTGGCAAGGCTTCCAAAGGATGCGCTTGTTGAAATTGAGGCTATAGCGAGCGTATAAGTTTTCGGTTTTATCATAGGTTTGTAAAAATCCTTTGAGTGTCAAAATATATGCTTGACTATTATATATGCTTATGATATGATATGCGAAATCAATAAGAAAGCGATGATGGAGAAAAGTCCTGTAGTCAGTGTTCTAAGAGAGCCGATGGCAGGTGAAAATCGGTAATACGGTATAGGATAAGTCACTCCGGAGCAGTTGCTTTGAACTTAAGTAGAGGCAACCGGTAAACCCCGTTATAGGTTTAGGGCTTTAAGAGAGTCTGAAGCGGCTTTGCGCTGGCGCAGAGCAAGATAAGTGGTACCGCGAGGTTACAGATAACCGCGTCTTTTCATCAAAGGGTGAAAAGTGCGCGTTTTTTTTATACTTTAAAACTTAAAAAAGGAAAGGGGACAGACAATGCAGCTTAGAGTAATATCATTGATTGTTTCAAACAAATCAGGAGTTTTGAACCGAATTTCCGGGCTTATAGGGCGCCGCGGATATAATATTGAAAATATTACTGTCGGTGTCACAACCGACCCTGCCTTATCAAGAATGACCATTATGGTTAAAGCGGACGAAGACAGGCTTGAGCAGGTCATAAAACAGCTTGCAAAGCTTATCGATGTTAAAAAGATTGAATACATTCCGGAAGAAAGAGGAACGTTCAGGGAGCTTGCACTGGTCAAAGTCCATTCTAATAACGAAGACCGCATGCAGGTAATGAACGTGGTCAACAATTTTAACGGAACAATACTCGACATGGGAAGCGAAAGCGCGACAGTACAGCTTACAGGTACTGCCGAAATGATTGACAGCGCAGTTTCAGAGCTTAAAAAATATGGCGTATTTGAAATTGCAAGAACAGGACTCACCGCTTTAGAGCGCGGCGATAAAATTTTATAATATTTAAATACTTCGGAGGAAATTATGGCAAAGTTATTTTATCAGGAAGATTGTAAAAAAGAGAACTTATTAGGAAAAACAGTTGCAGTTATCGGTTACGGCTCACAGGGACATGCACACGCAAACAACCTGCACGATTCAGGACATGATGTTATCGTTGGTCTTTATGAAGGATCTGCATCATGGGCAAAAGCGGAAGCTAAAGGCCTCAAAGTTGCAACGGCTGCTGATGCTACAAAACAGGCTGATGTAATCATAATGCTTGTAAATGATGAAAAGATGTCTTCAATTTATGAGACTTCAGTGAAACCAAATCTCAGAGCAGGTCAGTATCTTGGATTCGCTCATGGATTTAACATTCATTTCGGACAGATCGTACCTCCGGCAGATGTCAACATTTTCATGGTTGCACCTAAAGGCCCGGGCCACACAGTGCGCGCACAGTACACACAGGGACGCGGAGTTCCTTGCCTTGTGGCAGTTCAGCAGGATCCGTCGGGCGACACTCTTGACGTTGGTCTTGCATATGCAGAAGGCATCGGCGGAGCACGCGCAGGCATCCTGCAGACTACATTCAGAGAAGAAACAGAAACAGATCTGTTCGGCGAACAGGCAGTTTTGTGCGGCGGTGTAACTGAGCTTATGAAAGCCGGTTTTGACACATTGGTTGAAGCAGGCTATGAGCCTGAGAGTGCATATTTTGAATGTCTTCACGAGATGAAGCTTATCATTGATATGGTTAACGAAGGCGGCCTTTCTCTTATGCGTTATTCAATCAGCGACACTGCTGAATATGGTGATTATCAGATCGGCAGACGTATTATCACAGATGAAACACGCAAAGAAATGAAAAAAGTTCTTCAGGAGATTCAGGAAGGCGACTTCGCCCGCAACTGGATTCTTGAAAACAAAGCAGGAAGACCCGGATTTAACGCAAGGCGCAGAATCGAAGCAGAGCATCCGATTGAAAAAGTCGGCGCAGAGCTTCGCAAGATGATGCCTTGGCAGAGCGATTCAAAAAGCCAAGAGTAGAAAAAAGCAGACTAACCTATTGACTATTTCAGGCAAAAGAACGGCTTGATTGTTAAGGTTACTTAAAAAGGAGGTTAGCCTTATGCAAAAAGTATATATTTTCGATTCGGCATTAAGAGACGGAGCCCAGGCAAAAGGCATCTCCTATTCTCTTGAAGATAAGCTGCACATGCTAAAACTTTTGGATGAAGCAGGCGTGCATTATATCGAAGCTGGCAATCCAGCATCAAACCCGAAAGAGCGTGCGTTTTTTGACGAAGCTAAAAAGGTTACGCTTAAAAACGCTAAACTCACAGCTTTCGGAAGCACAAGGTACAAAGATACGGATGTGGAAAAAGACGCAGGAGTAAAGGCATTGCTTTCCGCCGATACTCCGTGCGTTGCTATTTTCGGCAAATCGTGGGACTTGCATGTGACTGATGTTTTGGGAACAACACTAATTGAAAACCTCAATATGGTTCGCGAGACATTAAGATATTTTAAAGATAAGGGCAAAGAAGTTATCTTCGACGCTGAGCATTTCTTTGATGGATACAAAGCTAACGAAGAGTATGCGCTTGAAGTTTTAAAGGCAGCATGCGACGGCGGTGCCGACTGCGTTGTGCTATGCGACACAAATGGCGGAACCATGGTTCATGAGGTGGAAGAAGCGGTAAAAACCGTTATGGAAACCGTTGACGTTATGGTTGGAATCCACTGTCACAACGACTCGGAGCTTGCAGTTGCAAACTCACTGGCAGCGGTCAGCCGCGGCGCGCGGCACGTACAGGGAACATTCCTGGGTTACGGAGAGCGCTGCGGAAATGCGAGGCTTACGTCCATTATCCCAAATCTTCAGCTTAAGATGGGTTATGATTGTGTCAGCCAAGAGCAAATGAAAAACCTCTTTGAAATGGCAAGGCAGGCGGCGGAAATATCCAACATGTCATTTGACGAGAAGCTTCCGTATGTGGGAGGCGACGCATTTGCGCACAAAGGCGGGATGCACATTGACGGACTTCGCAAAGCAGAAGGTTCGTTTGAGCACATTGATCCGACTCTGGTTGGCAATGAGCGCGAGTTTTTGCTTTCAGAAGTTGCAGGCAAGAGCGCAATGGCTATAAAGCTTCGCGATCAGTTTCCTCAGGTTGCTGGAGACAATGCTAAAGTGCGCGAGCTTATGACAAAAATCAAGGATATGGAAAACAAGGGTTATAGCTTTGAAGGAGCGGAAGGAAGCTTTGATTTATTCGTAAAAAAGGAGCTTAATCTTCATAATCCGACGTTTGATGTTTTGCACTACAGGATAAGCGATGAACCAAAGCTTGGAGACGCATTTAAGTCATGTGCGATAGTAAAGCTTAAAGTCAAAGGACGCGAAGTGATGACTGCGGCCGAAGGCAATGGTCCTGTCAATGCTTTGGATCTTGCGATTAAGAAAGCTTTGGCTGAAACATTCCCGACTTTGGCGGATGTGACGCTTACCGACTATAAAGTTCGTGTATTGAACTCAAAAGCCGCGACAGCTGCGACGGTTCGCGTTATAATAGAGTCAAGCGACGGGGAAAACCATTGGACAACATTAGGCGTATCAAGCGACGTTATAGAAGCAAGCTTACTTGCTCTTATAGATTCTATTGACTATAAATTGCTTAACATAGATAAGGACAGATAAGGAGTATTTATATGGGAATGACCATGACACAAAAAATCCTTGCAGCACACTGCGGGGAAAAGGAAGTTCAGGCGGGACAGTTTGTAAACTGCGATTTGGACTTGGTGCTCGGAAATGATATTACAACACCTGTTGCTATAAAAGAGTTTGAAAAAATGGGTTTGGACAAAGTGTTCGACAGAGAAAAAGTCGCAATCGTGCCAGACCATTTCACACCTAACAAAGACATAGCGGCTGCTGAGCAGTGCAAATGCGTTAGACAGTTTGCACACGGCTTGGATATAGAAAATTATTTTGAAGTTGGCGAAGTGGGAATCGAACACGCGCTGCTTCCCGAAAAAGGGCTTGTCATTGCAGGCGATGTCGTAATCGGCGCTGACTCGCACACATGCACATACGGCGCACTCGGTGCATTCTCCACCGGAATCGGCTCAACCGACATGGCAGCGGGAATGGCGACTGGAAAAGCTTGGTTTAAAGTGCCTTCAGCGTTAAAGTTTAACCTCACTGGAAAGCTTTCAAAGAAGGTCAGCGGAAAAGACTTGATACTTTACATCATAGGCATGATAGGAGTTGACGGCGCGCTTTATAAATCAATGGAATTTGCGGGCGAAGGCGTATCATCGCTTACAATGGATGACAGATTCACCATTGCAAACATGGCAATAGAAGCAGGCGGTAAAAACGGGATATTCCCAGTGGATGAAAAGACACTTGAATATATCCGCGAGCACTCGGACCGCGAACCTAAAATATTTGAAGCTGATGCGAATGCTGAATATGAGAAAGTATATGACATTGATTTGTCTACTATAGATTATACTGTTTCCTGCCCACACCTTCCGGACAATACAAAGAACGCTTCTGAGCTTTCAGACATTGTTATTGACCAGTCGGTTATAGGTTCATGCACAAACGGCAGAATATCTGACATAGAAGCTGCGGCAAAGATATTTGAAGGACGCAAAGTCAAAAAAGGCGTTCGCACTATAGTGTTCCCGGCTACTCAGAAGATATGGCTTGAAGCGATGGAAAAAGGATACTTTAAAACACTTGTTGAAGCTGGATGCGTAGTATCGGCGCCTACATGCGGACCATGCCTTGGCGGTCATATGGGAATTCTCGCTGCTGGCGAGAAAGCGATATCCACCACAAACCGCAACTTTGTCGGACGCATGGGACATGTGGACAGCGAAGTGTATCTTGCAAGCCCGGCAGTCGCAGCAGCAAGTGCTGTGCTTGGCAGAATCGCAACACCTGAAGAGTTGGATTAAGGAGAAATATTATGTTATTAAAAGGTAATGTATTTAAATATGGGGATCACGTCGACACTGACGTTATAATCCCTGCAAAATATCTTAACACTGCAGATCCTCTGGAGCTTGCAAAGCACTGCATGGAAGACATCGACACTTCCTATGCAGGAAAAGTAAAACCCGGCGACATTATAGTTGCAGGTGTAAACTTCGGATGCGGATCATCGCGCGAACATGCACCTCTTGCAATCAAGGGAAGCGGAGCAAGCTGCATCATTGCACGCACATTCGCACGCATCTTCTTCAGAAACTCAATCAACATCGGTCTTCCGATACTTGAATGTCCTGAAGCTGTTGACGGAATATCAAACGGCGATGTAGTGGAAGTGGATACTGATACAGGTGTTATCACAAATGTTACTACAGGCAAAGAGTTTAAGGCTGCGCCGTTTCCTCCGTTCCTTCAAAACATAATTGAATCGGGCGGATTGGTAAAATCAATAGCAAAAGGCGGTGCTAAATGAAATATAACATAGCTGTAATAAAAGGCGACGGAATCGGCCCAGAAGTGGTTGACCAGACGATAAGGGTGCTGGATGTCGTAGCCGAAAAATTCGGCTTTGAGCTGGAGTATAAAGAGTATCTGGCAGGCGGATGCGCGATAGACGCGGTAGGAACGCCTCTTCCTCAGGAAACAGTGGATGGAGCAAAAGCTTCTGACGCAGTGCTTCTCGGTGCGGTTGGCGGCGACAAATGGGACAAACTCGGCAGCGATATGCGCCCTGAGAACGCTCTTCTCGGATTGCGCGGAGCACTTGGGCTCTTTGCAAACCTTCGTCCGGCAGTATTATTCCCGGAGCTTGCTGATGCATGCCCATTAAAGCCTTCAATGCTTGAAAATGGACTGGATATACTTGTTGTGCGCGAACTTACAGGCGGAATATATTTCGGCGAAAAAGGACGCAATGAAGAAAACACAAGCGGATACGACACAATGCTTTATACAAAACCTGAGGTTGACCGTATCGCAAAAGTGGCTTTCGAAGCTGCTATGAAGCGCGATAAAAAAGTTGTAAGCGTTGACAAAGCAAACGTACTTGAAAACTCAAGGGTATGGCGCGCGGCAGTTGAAGAGCTGGCAAAAGATTACCCTGAAGTCACTCAGACAAATATGTATGTTGACAATGCTGCTATGCAGCTTGTACGCAATCCCAACCAGTTTGACGTTATCGTAACAGGCAATATGTTCGGAGACATACTCTCAGACGAAGCTGCAATGATAACAGGCTCAATCGGAATGCTTCCTTCGGCAAGTTTGGCTGAAGGCAAGATGGGAATGTATGAACCTGTACACGGCTCAGCACCTGACATCGCAGGACAGGGGATCGCAAACCCGCTTGCTACAATAATGTCGGCTGCTATGATGCTTCGCTACTCTCTTGACCAGATGGATGCTGCGGATGCAATCGAAGATGCAGTAAAGAAAACATTGGCACAGGGAGCAAGAACAGGCGACATCGCAACAGAAGGCGAGAAAGTGCTCGGAACTGTGGAAATAACAGACGTGGTTCTTTCAAACCTATAAGCACAAAAAGTTGCCCGAAGGGCATGATTGATGAGAATTAGAGGCTAATGAAATTTACGGGCATGTACCGGAAACGCCAGTCCTGTAGGACGAACTTTATAGAAATAAGAAGCTGTAAGACTTTCACCGACATGTGCGGGGAAAGTCATCCATAGCTAAGATATAACTACTAAACAAGCGCAAAACATGAAAAAGCATGAGCAAAGCGAATTTTTCATATTTTGCAAGACACCTCGATGAAAACGGAGTTTTCATCGAATCCGAAAGGATAAATTTATGATTAGTGATAGTGTAAAAAAAGGAATAAGCAAAGCACCGCACCGTTCGCTTTTTAAGGCGATGGGATACACCGACGAGGAACTTTCAAGGCCTCTTATCGGAATAGTACACGCAGGAAGCGAGATAGTGCCGGGACATATACATTTGGACAAAATCGCAAAGGCAGTGGCCGAAGGCGTGCGCATGGCGGGCGGAACACCTGTCATTATGAATACAATAGGTGTGTGCGACGGAATCGCTATGGGACATGCGGGAATGCATTTCTCGCTTGCATCACGCGAGCTTGTGGCAGACACATGCGAGACGATGATTAAAGCACACGGATTTGACGCAGTGGCATTTGTGCCCAACTGTGACAAGATAGTTCCCGGAATGCTGATGGCAGCGGCAAGGATAAACAGACCGTCGATATTCTGCAGCGGCGGGCCGATGATGCCCGGGCGCGACAGCGGAGGAAATGCGACAAACCTAAATGATGTGTTTGAAGCAGTCGGCAAATATGCAGCAGGAAAAGCGGATGAAAACTACGTCTGTGATATGGAAAACTCGGCATGTCCAGGATGCGGATCATGCGCGGGAATGTTTACTGCAAACTCAATGAACTGCCTGACGGAGGCATTGGGTATGGCGCTTACAGGAAACGGAACTATACCGGCAGTAAACGCTGAACGCATACGATTTGCAAAAACAAGCGGAATGCAGCTTATGAAGGTGTTTGAAGCACAGCTTCTTCCCCGTGACATTATGACCGAAAAGGCATTTGAAAACGGTCTTCGCGTGGACATGGCACTCGGTTGTTCCACAAACTCAGTTCTTCATCTTCCGGCTATCGCAAATGAATGCGAGATAGAACTTAGCCTTGATATGGTGGACAGAGTCAGCAAAGAAACAGCAAACCTATGCAGACTGTCACCTGCAGGCGCTACAAACATTATTGATCTTCACTATTCGGGCGGAGTTGGTGCAGTTATCAATGAGCTGAATCAAAACGGATTGATTAATGCTGACTCGAAGTGTGTGGCGCTTACATCAATCGGAGAATATCTGAAAGATAAAAAGATAACAAACCATGCTGTTGTGCGCAGCGTTAAAGAACCATATTCACCTGAAGGCGGAATCGCTGTATTGAGAGGAAACCTCGCTCCAAACTGCGGAGTTGTAAAACAGTCTGCAGTTGCACCTGAGATGATGCAGCACGAAGGTCCTGCTGTCGTATTTGAAAGCGAAGAGGATGCAATTGCTGCAATCACATCGGGAAAGATCAAAAAAGGCGACGTAGTAGTTATACGTTATGAAGGGCCTGCAGGCGGACCGGGAATGCGCGAAATGCTCTCCCCGACATCAGCACTAGCCGGAATGGGACTGGACAAAGAAGTGGCGCTCATTACCGACGGAAGATTCAGCGGAGCGACTAGAGGCGCGGCCATCGGACATGTGTCTCCTGAAGCTAAAGCAGGCGGACCTATAGCGGCAGTCGAGCAGGGAGATATAATTAAAATTGACATTAAAAACCGTGAACTTACACTTATGGTTTCTGATGAGGAAATAGCAGACAGGCTAAGCAAGATCGAAAAACGAGACTACAAGGTTAAAAGCGGCTGGCTATACCGCTATGCAAGGCTTGTAACATCCGCCGATAAAGGTGCGGTATTAAAATAGCCAATATCAAGCAAGGAGGAATTATTATGAAAATGACAGGAGCTCAAATTGTTCTTGAATGTTTAAAAAAGCATGAAGTGGATACTGTTTTCGGGTATCCCGGCGGCGCAGTTATACCGCTTTATGATGCTCTTTATGACGAAAAAGACATTAAACATGTAATTACTGCACATGAGCAGGGAGCAAGCCATGCTGCAGACGGATACGCAAGGGCTACGGGAAAAGTCGGTGTTTGCATTGCAACATCCGGTCCGGGAGCTACAAACCTTGTAACAGGAATTGCAACTGCATATATGGATTCAGTTCCTATGGTTGCCATAACAGGCAATGTTGCATCCGTTCTTTTGGGAAAAGACAGCTTTCAGGAAACTGATATCATAGGTATCACAATGCCTATAACCAAGCATAACTACCAGATAAAAGATCCTGAAGATATTGCTGAAGTAATGCAGGAGGCTTTTGACTTTGCAAAAAGCGGAAGACCGGGACCTGTGCTTATCGATATCACAAAAGATGCATTCGTTCACGAATGTGAATATGAGCCATGCGATACATGCCTTTTTGAAACGGAAAAAGAAGGTGCTTCGGCTGAAGATGTAAAAAAATTAATTGAACACTCTTATAAACCTGTAATATTTGCAGGCGGCGGAGCAGTGGGTTCGGGAGCTGCAGATGAATTGTTTGAATTCGCTGAAAAGATTGAAGCTCCGGTAGCGTGCTCTTTGATGGGAATAAGCTCTTTCCCTGCAGACCATGAACTTTATATGGGCATGGTTGGAATGCACGGTACTATGGCGTCAAATATGTCATTTACAAACTGTGATTTACTTATCGTACTTGGCGCAAGGTTTTCCGACCGCGTTACAGGAAAGCTTGAGGAATTTGCAAAGCGCGCAAAGATAATCCAGGTTGATATCGATCCTTCCGAGGTTAACAAGAACGTACCGACCAGCGCACATGTAATTGATGACATAAAATCATTCTTAACTGAAATGAATGGTATTATATCTCAGCAGAATCATGCGGAATGGCTGAAAGACATCGCGGAGTGGAAGAAAAAAGACGCTACACATATGCCAAAAGATCATCTCCCGAAAAATATTTTGGAGACAATCAACAAGCATATGGACAAAACAGCGATTGTTGCAACTGACGTAGGTCAGCACCAGATGTGGTCTGCTCAGTATTATGCTTTCCATAAGGATGATACATTCATCACTTCCGGCGGAATGGGCACAATGGGTTACGGATTCGGCGCTGCAATAGGTGCTGCATGCGGAGCCAATGGAAGACGAGTTGTGCATGTAACAGGCGACGGATCATTCAGAATGAACATGAATGAGATGGTAACTGCAGTACGATACAAGCTGCCTGTAATAACAGTTCTTATGGACAACCATACTTTAGGCATGGTGCGTCAGTGGCAGACGATGTTTTACAATGCACGTCATTCTGAAACGGACTTGCCTCAGGTGGACTTTTGCGCAATAGCAAAAGCTCAGGGATATAAACAGGCGACAAAGATTACAACGGTTGAAGAGTTTGAAGCCGCGTTTGTAGAAGCTTTGAAAAATGACGGACCTACGCTAATACAATGTGTTATCGACACTGACACGATGGTTCTTCCAATGGTACCTCCGGGAGCACCTATCGATCAGATAATGATGACAAGAACGTAATAAACAAAATATATGATAAAAGGATGCGTAAACCGCATCCTTTTTTTATTGGGAAAGTATTGACAAAAGCGACAGAAACGTATAATATGTGGTAAAAGTAAGAAAAGTATAACTTGTGATACATTTAGTGGAGGTGATTGTATGGCTAAAAAACCAAGCGGGAAGTATATGAGCACATTGAAGGTTGGACCAAAGGGACAAATAGTTATTCCCAAGGAAGTGCGCGATATGTTTGAGATAGAGCCCGGTGATTCTCTTGTTATTATGGCGGATGAAAAAAGAGGAATTGCTATACAGAAGATGAACGTAATAAGCAAGCTGGCAGATGCTATATTCGGAGGCAAAGGAAAAGCAATGTATCCTGAATCAGACGATGAAGATATTAATAGCTTTGCTGAGGAAGTTAAGAATCTGGAAAACAGGGAGAAGTAAAATGGCGGCAATAAAAATAGACAATCTTTCTAAAAGATATAAAGATACACTGGCTGTTGACAATCTTTCTCTTTCAATAGAAAAAGGAGAGCTGTTTTCTCTTCTCGGAGTTAACGGAGCGGGAAAGACAACAACAATAAAGATGCTTTCAGGACTGACAAAACCTTCCGAAGGCGATGCTGAAATATTGGGGATAAGCGTAGTTAAAAAACCTTTGGATGTAAAAACGCTTATGAATGTTTCTCCGCAGGAAACTGCTGTTGCACCTAACCTTTCAGTTTCCGAAAACCTTGAACTGATTGCGATGATATACGGATGCAGCAAAAAAGAAGCAAAAGAAAAAGCAGAGAATATGATAAAACAATTCGGCTTTAAAAAAATGTCGCGCAAAAAAGCCAAAACTCTTTCCGGAGGCTGGAAGAGGAAGCTTTCAATTGCTATGGGACTTATAACTGAGCCAAAGATACTTTTTTTAGATGAACCAACACTTGGTCTTGATGTTCTTGCGCGGCGCGAACTGTGGAAGATGATAGAATCCCTCAAAGGAAAAGTGACAATCATTCTGACTACGCACTATCTGGAAGAAGCGGAAGCTTTGTCGGACAGAATAGGCATCATGTCGGAAGGGAAGCTTAAAGCATTAGGTGCGTTAGATGAGATTCTGGAGAAAACGTCGGCTAAAAATTTGGAAGATGCGTTTGTGGAGCTTGCAGGAACAAGTGAGGTGGCAGTATGAGAATGATGGCATTTTCGGGAAGAAACACGAAGGAAATAGTAAGGGATAAATTAAACATCGCATTCGGAATAGGATTTCCATTGGTTGTGCTGTTTCTTTTGTCTGCTATTCAGGCGAATGTGCCCGCTGATTTATTTAAAATCGATAAGCTCGCACCCGGTGTTGCTGTTTTTGGATTGTCTTTTATATCGCTATTTTCAGGTATGCTCATAGCAAAAGACAGAACCGGCCTTTTTATGATGAGGCTTTTTGCGTCTCCTCTTAAGCCGGGGGAATATATAATGGGATATGCAATTCCGCTTTTGCCTCTCGCGTTGGCGCAGATTGCAATATGCTTTGCGGCTGCTGTAATATTAGGATTGACTGTGAATTGCTATATATTGCTTAGCATTCTGGTTCTTGTACCTACGGCAGTGCTGTTTATCGGGATAGGACTTTTATGCGGCAGTTTGTTTACCGACAAGCAGGTAGGCGGAATTTGCGGCGCACTTCTTACAAATCTGAGTGCTTGGCTTTCGGGTGTATGGTTTGACGTAGATTTAGTGGGCGGAGCGTTTAAAAAGATAGCTGACGCACTGCCGTTTATCCATGCGGTTGATGCAGCAAGGGCGGCTCTTGCAGGTGATATATTTGCAATCTTTCCTGATTTATGGTGGGTTATCGGTTATGCGGTTTTAATCTTCACAGCGGCTATATTGGTTTTTACACATAAAATGATAAGCGATACAATGTAAATCTAAAAAAATGCATAAAGAAAAGGCTCTTGGTTATTCAAGAGCCTTTTTCAAATCAATGCTATTGCTTTTTCTCTGTAAAGCTTATAAATACAGGAAGCACTACAAGTGTCAGAAGTGTTGATATAAGAAGACCGAACATTAGTGCAACCGCCAGTGGTTTAAACAGCTCGCTGTTGCTTACTGCAAGCGGAATTAGTCCTATTACTGTAGTAATCGTTGAAAGAAGTATCGGACGCAATCTCTTTTGGGAAGCTTTAAGACAGGCTTTTTTAAGCCTTACGCCTTTTTCCTGTTCCTTTTTAATGTAGTCGATAAGAATTATTGCGTTGTTAACGACTATGCCTAAAAGGCTTACTATTCCGAGAAGTGCGGTAAATGATATCGGAAGTCCTGTTATCCACAGTCCCGCTATGGAGCCTATTGCAGAAAGCGGAATTGTTATAAATATTATAAGCGGTGTTAAAAACGATCTGAACTGAATCATCAAAATCATAAATACAAGCACCAATGCGACAATTCCGAGTATTCCGATATCTCCGAAATTTTCTTTAATAAGTTCGTCCTCACCGTCATAAATGATTTCCACATCTTCAAGCTCAAGCTCGTCTATATCGTCTTTTATATTTTCCAAAGTCTCGTTTTTATCATAATCCAAATTATAATCTGCTGTTACAGCAAGGCAATACTCGCCTTCAAACCTTGGGAGAGTGGAAAGAGAGCTTGATTCTTTAAGATCAATTACTTCCCCGGCCTCAACATATGCGCCGTTTGCTGTCTTAAGCGGTATTGATTCGATGCTGTTTTTTGTGTCATAATCTCCCGAAACAACGATATCTGAATCATATCCGTTTATGCTGACTGTTGCAGCCGTTCTGCCCATAAGTGCAATGCTTGCCTCGTTTTGAATGTTTGCGGCAACAAGCATATTCTGTGCTGCTTTTCTTTCATCTACATTCATTAGATATTCATCAATATATGAAGCATTGCTTTGCGCAACATTGGTTAGGCCCTCGTGTTTGTTTAATATATCATATATGGTGTTTTCATATCCTTTAAGTTGATCGATATCATCACCGACCAGTCTGATTTTTATGTCTTCGTCCATAGGGAAAGCATACATAAGCTCTTTAACTGTTATCTTTGCATCAAGATTCAAATCATCAATTGTTTCCTGAAGATATATTTTCAGCTCTTCGTTTGTGTCATAATCGGAGGCATCCAAATCAATGCGCATCATTATCTGCCCAACATCAGGCGTTTTTGTATATACATACATTATCTGATTAAATCTTGGAAGCCCGCCCCCGGCTGATGCAGTATATTCTTTAATGGATTTTTCTTCAGACAGAATTTCAGAAATCTCATCTATAATTTCTTGAGTTGAATCCGCACTGTCAGATTTATTGTTTTTAATATCGATGTAAATTATATCTTTATCTGAAGCCGGAAAGAATATTGTATCAAGATTCATTGCAAGGTAAGCGCTTGCCGCGATCAAAACAATTACACATCCGATAACCAATGCTCTGCTTTTAAGGCCTGCTTTAAGGAGACTTTTAAAGAAGTGAGGGCCTTTTTTCTTTTTGATTTTTTCTTTGGGCTTAAAGAATATATAGCCCATCACAGGTATAACAAGCATAGCAGTAAGATAAGAGGCAGCAAGTGAGATGGAGACAATCTGCGGCAAGGCTTTTATATAGTCGCCTGCTATAGAATTTAGGAGCAGGAACGGAAGAAATGCCGCGATTGTTGTGATAGTCGATGTAAGGACTGGAAGCGCCACATTCTTCACACCGCTTACGCAGGCATCGATTTTATCTTTTCCTTTGTCAAGATAGTTTTGTATTGAGTCGCTTACTACAATAGAGTTATCAACCAACATACCTAGGCTTACTATAAGAGCCGCGATTGAAACCTGATGTATCTTAATCCCGATAAGGTACATGACTCCCATTGAGATTAAAACGCTTAATGGAAGGGACACTGAAACTACAACCGCATTTCTTATTCCCATTCCGACGAGAACTACGAGTATTACAAGCCCTACTGCAACCAAGAGGTTTTTTACAAAATCGATAAGCGACTTATCTATTTCGTCTGGTTGGGAGACTATAAGCGATGTGTCAAGGTCCTGAGGGAGAGAATCTTCAAGATCGTCAAGTTTATCTGTAATTTCATCCTTTAACGGAAGAACATTGATTCCTTCTTCAAAATAGCCTGCTATGATAATAGCTTCGTTTCCGTTGTGTGTATAATATGTGTTGGATGAGTCCTGTTCATATTCAATATCTGCGACATCTTTAAGATATATTGTGCGTCCTGTTTCTGGTGAGATGCCTATCATGAGGTTTTTTATATCATCAAGGCTTTCATATCCGCCAGCATAATCAACGGCAAGTGAGTCATCATTTTCTTTAACGCTTCCTATAGGAATATCAAGGCTTCCGGCATTGATTAATGATACTATTTCAGAAAAAGACAATCCGGCCTGCTGCATTTTTAAATCATCTGCGGTTACAGATACTATCATTTCTGAGATGCCTATTATCTCAAAACGCAGGAAACCGTCGATTTCGCTAAGCTCGTCTGTTATAAACTGAGCCTCATCTGCAATTTCGCTGTTAGTAAGTGTGTCCGATGACAGGCAAAGCATGACACCGGCTGTGTCAGTTATATTTGTGTTGACATCTATAGCGCCGCACTCATCGGGAAGGCTTGCCTGCAATGTGCGCATGGAATCTTTGACTTCACGGAATGCCTCATCTCTATCTGCTGAAAATTTAAGCTCCAGTATTATAAGGGACAGATTCCCCGAGCTGTAAGATGTTGTTGAAGAATACCCATCAATTTTCTTGAGCTCTTCTTCAATAGGAAGTGTAACATATTTATCCACATCGTTTTGCGATGCACCCGGATAAACCGTTGTTATCATAGCGTATGGTATTGAGAAATCCGGCGATTCCTGCTTTGGATTTTCTATATACCCGAATATTCCTGATGCTATAAGCGCAAAAACAAAAAAGAGTGTCAGCTTTCTGTTTTTTATAAGTCCATATAGTAATTTTTTCATAACGCACCTCGTGAATTCATCATTTTTTCCATAAGTCCTCTTTTCATTGAAGAGGAGTATTCCTGCAAAACTTTTAGTTTTAGATTTTCATCAATATCATGTGCCAGTATTTCAATTATTCCGCTAACGAATCCGCATGCAAAAGCTTTGAGAAAAACTTTGGTTTCGCTTGCTGATTTTTTGTTTGTCATAGCAAACCTAAAGCGCTCGACTGCTGCTGCGAAGTTATCAATTATTGTGTTTTTCAGGTTTTTAAATTTAGTGTTTTCGCTGTTTTCCATAAGCATCATAAATACTTTTTGGTTTGATTTATAAATATCAATAAACTGGGTTATCTTTTCATCCACTCCGCCCATCGGATTTTTGGGAAGAGTCTGAAACAGCTTGTCAATTTCGTTAAACACAGGCATGGCCAGCGCGTCATACAGCGTTTCTTTGTCCTTAAAGTAATTATATATATTGCCTACGGATATGCCTGACGCTGCTGCTATATTTTTCATAGATGTATTTTTATAGCCGTTTGCAACAAAGCTTGACAGCGCATTTTTTAATATCTCCTGTTTTACTTCTTCTTTCAGTATTTGTGGCATTAGTGAATCTCCGTTCATTATTCAGTTAAATTATATAGCGGAGGTTTTATTTTGTCAACATCAATTAAACCTGAGAATAAATTTCTGTCTTTTACATAATATGTTTGTATATTATAATAACTGTATTGAAGAAGGGGGACATAATATGTTGAATCAACCTGAGATTACAGGACAGGCACTATTAAACTTGAGAAAGCTGAACAATCTTGACTGGAGCCTTGTGGTTTTTCTGGCTTTTGTTTTGTATGTTTATTTTACAAGCTTAGAGCAGAAAAAGTATAACCAACTGGCAGCAGGCCTTGCGCTTTATGCTGTGCATTGGTTTGTGGAGATTGTAAACGCTCTTATCCAGCACATTTGGGGACATGCACTTTGGACAGCGAGCGGAGGAACATCTTTTTTGATACTTGTTGGTGTGGGGATAGAGATAAGCTTTATGTTCTCGGTAGCAGGACTTATAATGAGCAAGCTTTTGCCGGAAGATAAAAACATGAAAATACTTGGGATTCCGAACAGAATTGTGTTTGCCGTAGTAAATGCTTTCCTTATTGCGCTCATTGAAGTGCCTCTTGCTGCATCACCCATTTTTCATTGGGTGTATCCGTGGTGGGGAATGCTGACTGTATGGGTTCTAGTGTATATTCCGTTTTTCCTTGCCGCATTTTTGTGCCACGACGCAAAGCCTAAGACACGCCGGATATTTATCGGAGGATTGTTCGCTCTTAATTTGATTATGATGTGTGTGTTTATACCATTGGGCTTTATCTGATTAAATTTGAAAAAGGGCTGATTTTCAGCCCTTTTGTTATGTAGGAATCCGTATTTCTACTTTGCAGTAATCGTTTTTTTCATCCCAGATGATGTATCTTTCGATAGTAGGCATTCCGTTCTTTTTATACTTTGAGTTTGGTAAGAACTCATCATTTACTCTGTCCCATGTATGATGCAGTACGTTGTCAGACAATTTGCCTTCCGCCAGAAAAATCAGCCACTTAAGCTTCGGGTATGTATACTCATCATAATCCAATTTGTCGGGATTGTCCCATTCAACTGCGCACATATAGTCGTTGTTGCCTTCTTTGTCAAAACCGAAGCAAAGCCCCAAGGACTCTGTCCTGTCGGATTGATCCATTAGCTTGGTAAAAGAACCGTCGCTTTTAACTATTGCCCAAGTTCCGCCTCCGTATGGTGTGGTTTTTCTAATGCCTGTAACTTTAAAAGACGGTTTTTCGATTATTTTGTAATCCATTTCCTGTATCCCCTTTATTTTTACTTCAAACCGGAGACTTGAATAGAATTTTAGGATAATATCAGCCTTTTTTGCTTTGTTGGGATTGACACCGTGGAGTTTTTTGAATGCCACTCGAAATGAATCAGCGGATTCATATCCATACTTTACCGCAGCATCAAGAACTTTTATATCTGTGTTTTGCAGGTCATATGCAGCAAGTGTCAGTCTTCTCCTGCGGACATATTCGGACAGAGTAACTCCGCTTATTTGTGAAAATGTCTGCTGGAATGCCGAAAACGTACAGCCCATGATTTTTTCTATCTGTTTGCTTGATATTTCACCAGCAAGATTACTTTCAATATATTCTATTGCTTTATTTATATTATCTGTCCAATTCATTTAAGACTCCCTGGTTTAATAATAGGCGGCCATAGGATAGTGTGTCCGATAATTTTTGTGTGGGTTTTAACGGATTTATTATACCACCGTGGGTTAGGTTTATTCAGCTATCCTATAAATATAACAAAATCCACGGCGCATATGCCGTGGATTTTTATCATATATTTTGATGTTTTTCGCCGAAAGCGAGTGTTAATAAGCGGCTTTAATAATCCAGCTTCTCGTTCAGATACTCAAGCACCTTGTCAATCGGCACTCTTGTCTGCTCCATAGAGTCGCGGTCACGGATAGTAACTGCGTTATCTTCAAGCGAGTCAAAGTCGAATGTTATGCAGTATGGTGTGCCTGCTTCATCCTGACGGCGGTAACGTTTACCGATTGAACCTGTTACATCATAGTCAACCATAAAGTGATGAGCAAGCTTATGATATAACTCCATCGCCGGCTCTGAAAGCTTCTTCTGAAGCGGAAGAACAGCTGCTTTAAATGGTGCCAGAGCTGGATGCAGTTTAAGAACTATTCTCGAATCGCCGCCTTCAAGCTCTTCTTCCTCATATGCATCGCAGAGGAAAGCGAGAGCTACACGGTCAGCACCGAGTGAAGGTTCTATAACATATGGAATGTACTTCTCGTTTGTTACAGGATCCATATATTCCATTTTTGCTCCGGAGTGATCTGCATGCTGGCGAAGGTCATAGTCTGTTCTGTCGGCTATTCCCCAAAGTTCGCCCCATCCGAAGGGGAATTTAAACTCAATGTCTGTAGTTGCATTTGAGTAGTGGGAAAGTTCTTCGGCTGCGTGGTCGCGCATCCTGAGGCTTTCTTCTTTTATGTTGAGAGTCAAAAGCCAGTTGAAGCAGAATTCTTTCCAGTACGAGAACCACTCAAGATCTGTGCCTGCTTTGCAGAAAAATTCAAGTTCCATCTGCTCAAACTCGCGTGTGCGGAAAGTGAAGTTTCCGGGAGTTATCTCATTACGGAATGATTTGCCTATCTGAGCCACGCCGAAAGGCACTCTTTTGCGTGTTGTGCGCTGAACGTTTTTAAAGTTTACGAAGATTCCCTGCGCAGTTTCAGGGCGGAGGAAAATCTCGTTTGCGGTGTCTTCGTTAACGCCTTGGAATGTTTTAAACATCATGTTGAACTGACGGATGTTTGTGAAATCATGCTCTCCGCACTCGGGGCACGGAATGGCGTTATCTTCGATGAATTTCTCCATCTTCTCGTTGTCCCAGCCGTCAACTATTTCTTCTTTGCCTTCTTTTGCAAGGTGCTCTTCGATGATATGGTCTGCTCTGAAGCGTGCTTTGCATTTTTTGCAGTCCATCAAAGGATCGTCAAAGTTGCCCACGTGTCCTGATGCCACCCATGTCTGCGGATTCATCAATATGGCAGAATCAAGACCGACGTTATATTGGCACTCCTGAACGAATTTTTTGTGCCATGCTTTTTTCACGTTGTTTTTAAACTCGACGCCGAGAGGGCCATAGTCCCATGTGTTTGCCAGACCGCCGTATATTTCGCTTCCTGGGAATATATAGCCGCGGTTCTTGCACATTGATACAAGTTTTTCCATGCTGTCAATACTCATTATTTTCTCCTTAAAATATAAAAATAGCGCTCATTTCATCCCAAAGGGACGAAGAAGCACTACTCCGCGGTTCCACCCTTTTTAGTCTGCAATCACAGACTCTCTTTTAAGTAAAAGTACTCCGGAATGCCTTCGGCGGATTACGGCTGCCGGCTTACACCTTGCCCGGCTCTCTTGAAGCTTTGTGCCGCTTACTACTTTCCTTCACAGTACGCCTATTTTACTTTAAAATGATTATAACTCATGAAATTATGATGTCAAGCAAATTAGATGAATTTTTTATTAATTAAGCTCTTTTTTTGCGATTAAAACTCTTCTAAATGTGGTATAATATAGTTACAATAAATGTACGGTATGACAGGAGGTAAGTACCGAATAAATATATAGTGAAAGGGGTATGCATATGCGTACAGTAATCACAGGAAAACATATGGATGTCTCCCAAGCCTTAAATGACAGGGTAGACAAAAAACTCAAGAAACTCGACAAATATTTTGGAAGCAGCACGGAAGCCCATGTGTTCATGCATGTGGAAAAAGGACGCCATATTATGGAGACCACAATCGTCTATGACGGTATCACATTCAGGGCGGAAGAGTCCGCCGACAACATGTTTAAAAGCATTGATTCAGTATTGAAAAAGATAGAAAAACAGATACGCCACCATAGGTCTAAGCTGGAAAAGAGGCTTAAGACTGGAGCGTTTAGCGGGGATTCGCCTAATGAAGCCGAAGATGACGGCGTTGATGAAGAATTACCCGTAAGTGAACTCGTAAAAACCAAGAGATTCCCGGTAAAACCTATTGATGTGGAAGAAGCAAAGCTTCAGATGCAGCTGATCGGACACAACTTCTATGTGTTTACGAACTCTGACACTGAGCAGGTGAATGTCCTTTATAAAAGAAAGGACGGAAACTTCGGACTCATTGAACCGGAATATTGATAACATAAATCAAAGGACTGCCACAAAAGAGGCAGTCCTTTTAATATAATCAGACATTTGCAGAATTCGTTATTTTATCGAGAACTTTCTGCCAATCATTATAGTATGCTGGTATTTTTACACTATTTATAAGTTTAGATTTTTCACTGTACTCATTTTCATTAACAAGCGATAGCTCTATTTTCCCGTGCACGATTATATATTTATTGTTCACATCAATACTTTCAGGCACGATTTTATACTGCTTATATTCGGGATATTCGTTATACTCGCTCCAGAAGTTTTGCATATTGTTTATTCTGTATTTTATTTTCCCTTTATGAAGGCTTAAATAACTGTTTTTATAAGTTTTGATTTCAACATGGCGTATGAAAAATAATATGCTAAGGCATATTATAGAAATAAGTAATATAAGAATAAGGGGGACGGCAAGTATTGATGAATTGCCCAGAGTATTGTAGAGCCTGTTTACTATGGTGAGTATAATACAAATGGCGATGTTTAATATTAGATATGGCCTGTATTTTGTTTTGATTATCTTTTTATCAAATAAATATTTCATAAATATTTTGAGAGTTATTCACCCTAGGTTTAATCGTTTACTCTTGTTAGTATAAAATGATAGCATTGAATAGATACAGTGTAAAGAAAACAAAGACTTTATGGACAGTCAACTTTTAATAAGACATACTGGTGGCATATTAAACATGGTATACTTTTAGAAGATAACATCAATAAACGGAGATAATTATGAAATATATCAGTCAAATCGCATATAACATGGGAGAACGCAGTGAAGTGCCAAACCAGGAGCTTGCGCGAAAGCTTGCTGAAGAAAACAATGAAGAAGGCATAAAAGAGATGGCTTCCTACTTGTATGACAAAAACAAGTCGGTTGCAAGTGACTGCTTAAAGGTTCTTTATGAGACAGGCTACATTAAGCCGGAGCTTATTGCACCTTATGTGGATGAGTATATAAACTTGCTTACAAGTAAAAACAACAGAATGGTTTGGGGTGCTATGATAGCACTTGCATGCTGCGCAAATGTTGTGCCGAAGAAAGTGCTTAAGCAAAAGGATTTAGTGTTGGAAAAGATTGAGACTGGAACAGTAATAACCAATGTTTGGGGAGTAAAGACTCTTATAAACATAGCGAAGGCTGACGAAGGCGGCTATAAAGAGCTTAAAGACGTTCTTTTCGAGCTGCAAAAAGCATGCCGCCCTGTGGACTTTGCGAAACGAGCTGAGGACATGATGGACGCCGTACGAAAAGAGGATATCCCTGAGTACATAGAAATACTGGATCTGGGGAAAATGGATTTATCGGCAGCCGGTGCGAAAAGAACGGACAGGGTGATAAAGAAACTGAATAAGAAAGTGCAATAACTTATTTTATTGCACTTACAGACAGCCATTGGGGAAGAGCTGCAAGAGGGTTGGTTTTGTAGTCTTCCAATCTTTCAATTTCACTTTTAAGGATTTCCTGTTCGTCATCCCAGCTAATCCAAAAATCATAAGATTGCGCAAAAGATTCTTCAATTTCTGAAATCTTCAGATTTGATTTTATCATTGCATTTAAGATGTCTTTAATTCTCCAATGGTGCTTAATGCCTTCATTATCAGGATTTGTATCATTATAATTTTTAAGAATTTCCACCTTTGTTGTATCATCTTTAAAGGGTCTCATAAATGGATGTATGTCATACATTATGTAAACAGCATTTTTTCTCATTATTCTATTGATATTTTTATACATAGATTCCAAATCATCAATCCATACATGCACACCGTTTGATGTAAAAACAAAATCATAACTATCTGAGGAGATGTTATCCAGCTCCATTGTATTGCTGCAAACAAACTCTATATCCAGATTTAGCTTTTTTGCGACCTTTGACGCATTATCCAACTGACTGGGGGATATGTCGCACGATGTTACGTTTGCGCCCATAAGCGCAAATGCAAAAACAGCACAGTTATCTCCGCTTGATGGAACACAAATATCTATATTTTTGAATGAGGGGATATGTGAGCTTATCATTCTCCATGTATCCGGATGAAAGACTGACTGAGGGGACTTTATAATTTCATTTATTTTTTTGTCAGTATGGTTTTTTAGCGAATACTCCTCCGAAGAATTTTCCCAACTGTCTAATATTTTTTTGATGTTTTCTTTCATAGCTTTACCTTCATTTATATAGACTAACAGGTAACATATTATACCAATTATCAATTTTCTACAAGCTGATTAAATAATTAATATTTCATGTATATTAGGCAAGTTTGATTGCGATAATTAACCCTAAATGTTAATATAAGAGGATGAAAAATACCTTTAAAGGATGATATATGAGTATATTAAAAAAAATATTTGCCTCTTCCAATGAAAGGGAAGTGGCAAAACTTATGAAAATGGCTGATGCCATTGATGCACTTGAGCCTTCATTGCAAAAGCTTACCGATGATGAGCTTCATGCAAAAACTTCTGAGTTTAAGGAAAGACTTGCAAAAGGCGAATCTTTAGATGACATATTGCCCGAAGCTTTTGCGGTAGTACGCGAAGCAGCTGTAAGGACTGTTGGAATGCGCCACTTTAGAGAGCAGATGGTGGTCGGAATCGTAATGCATCAGGGACGTATCGCAGAGATGAAAACAGGCGAAGGAAAAACGCTTGTTGCAACACTTCCCGGTTATCTTAACGCGCTTGAAGGAAAAGGTGCGCATCTTGTTACAGTTAATGATTACTTAGCACGCTATCACAGCGAGTGGATGGGTAAGATTTATAATTTTCTTGGGCTTAAAGTCGGTCTCGTAGTTCCCGGAATGAACGCAGCTGAAAAGCGTGATGCTTATGCTGCAGACATCACTTACGGAACCAACAATGAGTTCGGCTTTGACTATCTTCGCGATAACATGGCAACCGATAAAAACCGCAGGGTTCAAAGACCGCTTCACTACGCAATGGTTGACGAAGTGGACTCTATCTTGATTGATGAAGCCAGAACTCCGCTTATTATCTCAGGACAGGGTGAAAAATCTACCGATCTTTATGCAAGGGCTGACCAGTTTGTACGCAGGCTGAAAGAGCGCATTGTGGAAAAAGACGAGGAAGAAACACCTTCAATGCTGCGCAACATAAATGCAGAGCTTGAGGCTGAAGATCCGCCGGGAGATTATATTCGAGACGAAAAAATGCACACTGTAAACCTTACTGATGAAGGTGTCGGGCGTGCGGAAAAATATTTTGGTGTAGAAAACTTGGGCGACATTGAAAACTCTGAGCTTTCACATCATATAAATCAGGCTTTAAAAGCGCGCTATCTTATGACGCGTGACAAGGACTATATCGTAAAAGAAGGCGAAGTTGTAATAGTTGACGAATTTACTGGACGCCTTATGACGGGAAGAAGATATTCCGACGGACTTCATCAGGCAATAGAGGCAAAAGAAGGTGTCCAGGTTCGCTCAGAAAGCAAGACGCTTGCGACTATTACACTGCAGAACTACTTCAGGATGTATAAAAAACTAAGTGGAATGACGGCTACTGCAAAGACCGAGGAAAATGAATTCCGCGGCATATACGGCATGGACGTTGTGGTTATCCCGACTCATAAACCGATGATACGCGATGATCAGAATGATGCTATTTACCGCACAATAAAAGGCAAGGAAGAAGCCGTCATAGAAGACATTAAGGAATGTTATGACAAAGGTCAGCCAGTGCTTGTCGGCACTGTTTCGGTTGACTATTCCGAGCATTTAAGCAAACTTTTGGGAAGGCGCGGAATAAAACATACAGTTCTTAACGCGAAATATCATGAAAAAGAAGCTGAGATAGTTGCTCAAGCAGGCAAAAAAGGCACAGTTACAATAGCCACAAACATGGCCGGACGCGGAACTGACATTAAACTTGGCGGAAACCCTGAGTTTATGGCAAGAAAACAGATGACAGCGCAGGGTGTTGACCACGAGATACTTGAAATGGCGATAGGCCATGTGCATACAGAAGATCCGGAAGTTCTTAAGGTGCGCTCGGATTTCCAAAAACTTCACGACAGCTACAAGGTGGAAACCGATAAGGAACATGATGAAGTTGTGGAATTGGGCGGACTTCGTGTTATTGGTACCGAGCGTCATGAAAGCCGAAGGATAGACAACCAGCTTCGCGGACGAAGCGGACGTCAGGGTGACCCGGGAAGTTCTAAATTTTATGTTTCGGTTGAAGATGATTTGATGAGGCTGTTCGGCGGCGAAAGAATACAGAGCATTATGGGAACAATGGGAATGGACGACAGCATGCCGCTTGAGTTCAATGTTCTTTCAAAACAGATTGAAAATGCACAGAAACGCGTTGAGGGACGCAACTTCCAGTCGCGAAAACATGTGCTGCAGTATGACGATGTAATGAACCGTCAGCGCGAGATAATATATGACCAGAGAAAAAGAGTTCTGGAAGGCGAAAACCTGCAAAGTCAGATCAGCGACATGCTGGACAGGATTATAGATGCAGTCGTAGGGCCATATACCGCTGCAAGCCAGTATCCGGAAAACTGGGATTATGAAGGTATGTTTGAGTATCTTCACCATATATTCCTTCCGAAGGGATATGTGAAGATAGATAAAGATGAGATGGAAGATCTAACCGTCGAGTCACTTACAAAAAAACTAAAAGATGCAGCTCATGAGCTTTACGATATAAAGGAAAAGCAGATAGAGGAGCAGGGCGGCGACATGCGGGATGTTGAGCGTTTTGTGCTGTTGCGTGTAGTTGACCAGAAATGGATGGACCACATCGACGCTATGGACAGACTTCGTCAAGGCGTGGGCTTGCGTGCATACGGACAGCGCGATCCTGTTGTTGAATATCGCATGGAAAGCTTTGAGATGTTTGACGAGATGATAAACTCCATTCAGGAAGATGCCATCAGCATGATCTTTAGAATCAGCGTGCAGTCAAACATGCAGCACAAAGAAGTCGGCAAAACCACTGCCGGAAAAGCAACAAACCGCTCTCAGCGTCGAAAAGGAAACACTCCTCAAAAGGGCGGAGCGGAGAATCCACAGGCAAATGCACCTGTTAAGGTTGATAAAAAAGTGGGCAGGAATGAGCCATGTCCATGCGGAAGCGGAAAGAAATACAAAAATTGTTGCGGTAAAAATTGATATATGAAAGATTACTGGGAAAAACGCTATAAAGACGGCGGAAAGATATGGGGCGAAAACCCAAGCCTTTCGGCAAAACAGGCCGGAGTTCTTTTTGAAAGCTCAAGAGTCGAGAGTGTGCTTGTTCCCGGATGCGGATATGGAAGACATACCAGCTATTTTGACAGCCTGGGATTTGAAGTGTCAGGAATCGAGATTGCCAGTGATGCCATAGAAACAGCAAAAAAAGACAATCCTCATATAAAATATTATAAGGGATCTGTGCTTGATATGCCGTTTTCTGCAGACAGATATGATGCTGTGTACTGCTTTAATGTATTGCATCTTTTTATGGATAGCGACAGAAAGAAATTTGTTTCGAGCTGCAGAGATGTACTAAAAGATGCTGGATTTGTGTATTTTACTGTGTTTTCTGAATTGGAAGACAGCTTTGGCAAGGGGAAAATGGTGGAGTACAACACATATGAAAGCAAACCCGGGCGTCCTGTGCATTATTTTACTCATGATGATTTACTTGATCACTTCAAAGACTTTGAAGTGTTGGACACCGGAACTATTGACGAAGAAGAAAACCACGGCGAAGCAGGGCACCATGTGCATGCAGTAAGATATATATTTGCAAGGAAGAGATAAATAATGATAAACATTGAACAGATAAAAGCGCGCATCGAGGATGTCAAAGAGCAGATTTCCGAGATTCACGGCGCGCTACACATAGATGACCTCGTGCGTGAGCTGGAGGAATTAAACCTTACCATGGCGGAACCCGGATTCTGGGATAATGCCGAAAATGCGCAGAACACAAACAAGCAGGCGCGATCTGTTGAAAACAAGATTAAAAAATATAACGAGCTTTTGGAAAAAGCCGATGACCTTGATGTGATGGCAGAGTTTGCAATGGAAGACGAAGAAATGGCGGATGAGCTTGAAGATGCACTTGAGGCTTTGGAAGCTGACTGCGAAAAAACCAAGATTTCAGCTCTTTTAACCGGAGACTACGACTCAAACAATGCCATATTGTCGCTTAATGCGGGAGCCGGCGGAACTGAGGCGCAGGACTGGACGGATATGCTGTTTCGTATGTATAAGAGATGGTGCGAGCGTCAGGGATATGATGTTAAGATGATTGACTATCTTGCAGGCAATGACGCAGGCGTTAAATCCGTGTCATTTTTAGTGCAGGGTGAAAATGCATACGGCTTTTTAAAAGCTGAAAAAGGTGTTCACAGGCTTGTTAGAATATCGCCTTTTGATTCATCGGCCAGGCGGCACACTTCTTTCGCGTCTCTTGACGTTATGCCGGAAGTAGAATTAAACAGCGAGGTGGAAATACCGCCGGATGAGATAAAGATGGATGTTTATCACGCAAGCGGCGCAGGCGGACAGCATGTTAACAAGACATCATCGGCTGTCAGGCTGACTCATATTCCGACAGGGCTTGTTGCGGCATGCCAGAATGAACGCTCGCAGGTGCAAAACAGGGAAACTGCAATGAAAGTTCTTATTGCAAAGCTTGTGGAGATAAAAGAGCGCGAGCATATGCAGGAGATGGCTGACATAAAAGGTGAGATGAAAAAAATCGAATGGGGAAGTCAGATACGCTCTTATGTATTCCATCCGTATAAAATGGTTAAAGACCACAGAACTAATGTTGAGTCAAACAATGTGGACGCTGTTATGGACGGCGATTTGGATAAGTTTATAAGCGCTTATCTTAAGATGGTGTAATATGAAGAGTTTTATAACATATTTGTTGTCAGCGATTTGCGCATTAGCTGTGATCATAGTTTTGATATTTACTGCAATGCAGTTGGTTATATTTGATGAAAACCGTTTTCATGAATCATATGAGGAAAATGACTTATATGAATTTATCGGCGTAGAAAAAGATACTTTGCACGAGATAACACATGAGATGATGGGTTATCTTAAAGGCACAAGGGATGATTTAATCATGCATGCCGAAATTCGCGGAGAATACCAGCAGGTGTTTGAAGAACGTGAAATAGCCCATATGGTGGACGTGAAAGCGCTTTTCATGGGTGGATTTATGATTCGCAATATTGCAGCTGTTACAGCAGCGGTGCTTTTGGGAGTGCTTTTTGGATTGAGACGAAAGGATGCCATAAAGCCTTTGTGCAAAAGTTACCTTTGGGTGATGGGAGCGTTTATCGCAATTGCAGCGATTCTTGGCATATATATGGTTATAGATTTTAATGCGTTGTTTATAAAATTCCATCATGTGTTTTTTACCAATGATTTATGGCTTCTGGATATTGACACGGATGTGCTTATTCAAATGCTTCCGGAGTCGTTTTTTAACAGCCTTGCGCTTTCTATAGTATACTATCTTGCGGCATTTATATTGATACCTTCAATAGCCGCAGCTTCTTATTTAATCTGGAGAAGGAAAAAAGATGCGTAAGGATGCTTTGATACTTGCAATTGAAACATCATGCGATGAAACTTCGGCTTCTCTTGTTCGTAATGGGAGTGAGATGCTGTCGCTTGTTGTAAACTCTCAGGTGGACACTCATAAAGAGTATGGCGGAGTTGTGCCTGAGGTTGCAAGCCGCATGCATATACAAAACATTGCTGCCGTAGTGGACGCCGCGATGGACGGGCACAGCTTGGATGAAGTGGATGCGATTGCGGTTACTCAGGGCCCTGGCCTTGTCGGAGCTTTGCTTGTGGGTGTAAACTTTGCAAAGTCCATGGCGTATGCTTTAAACAAACCTCTCATTGGTGTACACCACACTGATGGACATGTCAGCGCGAACTATATTACAAATAAAGACTTAGAGCCTCCGTTTCTGGCTCTTATAGTGTCCGGAGGGCACACAATACTGTGCCATGTGAAAGATTACGGAAAGTATGAACTAATAGGACAGACGAGAGATGACGCTTCCGGCGAGGCATTTGACAAGGGAGCGAGACTTTTGGGACTGCCGTATCCCGGCGGCAAGCTGATTGATGATCTTGCAAAGAGCGGAAATCCGAAAGCTATCAATTTCACGCGATCAAAGATAAAGGATGCGCCGTTTGATTTCTCGTTCAGCGGAGTGAAAACACAGCTCAGACATTTTATACAAAAGCATGATGATGAGTATATAGAAGCGAATATTAATGACATCGCGGCATCATATCAGGCTGCAATAGTTGACATGCTGACTCAAAACCTTCATAATGCAATAAAAAAATACGGTGCAAAGAAAGTGGCTTTGGCGGGCGGCGTGGCTGCGAACTCGTATCTTCGCAAAGAAGCGGAGAAACTGTGCGAAAGCGAAGGAGCAAAGCTGTTTATGCCTGATTTTAAGCTGTGCCTTGACAATGCGGCGATGATAGGCTCTGCCGGATATTATATGTTAATAAAGGATAAAACTGCGGATATTTCAATGAACGCTGTTCCGCAGATGGATTTATATGATAGGTGATATTAAAGGAAAATACGACAGACTGGGAAGCGAAAAGGAGATAAAAAGCCTTAACGCTTTAACTCTCGCATACATAGGAGACACTGTGTATGATTTATACGTGCGCAATCATTTAATATGCACAGGTGATTACAAAACGGGAAAGCTTCACCTTATGGCAGTGCGCCATGTGAGTGCCGCAGCTCAGGCAAAGGCATTGGATGCTGTCTGGGATATGTTTACCCAGGAAGAGCTGGACATCGTTCAGCGCGCAAAAAACACAAAAAATGCTACTATACCTAAAAACGCAAGCCCGAAGACATATAAAAAAGCAACGGCTCTTGAAGCTCTTATTGGGTATTTATATTTAAGCGAGAAAAATGACCGCCTTATCGAAATATTGGATGCGGCATATAAAGCAAACGGGAAGTAACGGAGGGGAATTTTGAGCATAGCAGACAAGATATTTATTGATATGTGCACTGATATTCTTGAAAACGGAGTATCTTCCGAAGGACAAGAGGTACGTGCAAGATGGGAAGACGGGACACCTGCGCATACTATAAAGAAGTTTGGTGTTGTAAACAGATATGATTTGTCTGTGGAATTTCCTGCGCTAACGTTAAGGCGCACAAATTTCGGTGCTGCTGTGGACGAGATATTGTGGATTTGGCAGAAAAAATCAAACAACATCAATGGGCTAAACAGCAAGATATGGGACAGCTGGGCGGATGCGAGCGGTTCTATCGGAAAAGCATACGGTTATCAGCTGCGCCAGAAGCATAAATATAAAGAGGGCGAGTTTGATCAGGTGGACAGGGTTATATGGGACTTAAAGCATAATCCATACAGCAGGCGGATTATAACGAACATTTATAACCATGATGATTTGAGCGAGATGCACCTTTATCCGTGCGCATACAGTGTTACATTTAACGTGACCGGTGATAAACTTAATGCTATCTTACACCAGAGATCAAATGATGTGCTTGCAGCGAACAACTGGAATGTGGTACAGTATGCTGTGCTTATACACATGATGGCGCAGGTAAGCGGTTTTGAAGCGGGTGAGCTTGTTCATGTAATAGCGGATGCTCATGTATATGACAGACATGTGCCTGTTGTAGAGGAACTTATATCAAGAAAATCCATGAAGCCTCCGATATTTAAGATGAATAAGGATATTAAAAACTTTTACGACTTTAAGGTAGAAGACTTTTCGCTTGAAAACTATATTCCGCGAAAACGCGTACCTAAGATACCGATAGCGATATAGGAGAACAAAATGCATGCTATACTTTCGGCTGATAATAATTGGGCAATCGGCTGTGATGGAAAGCTTTTGGCAAGAGTGCCGGAAGATATGAAGTACTTTAAATCTATGACTTTGGGGAAAGTCGTTATAATGGGCAGAAAGACTTTTGATTCGCTGCCTAAAAAACCGCTAACTAACAGAGTGAATGTGGTTCTTACGCGCGACAAAAACTTTGAATATGAAGGTGTTATTGTAGTTCACAGTGTTGATGAAGCATTAAAAGAAGCGAAGCTGCACATGGAAGATGATGTGTTTATAATCGGCGGAGAAGAAATATATAAATTATTTCTTCCGTACTGCTTAAGTGTTTATGTGACAAAGTTTCAGCAGGAGTTCGAAGCGGACACGTTTTTTCCGAATCTTGATGAGGACTTAAGCTGGGAGCTTGTGCACGTATCCGAAGAAAAAGAACATAACGGGCTTAGATATGTTTTTACGGAATATAAAAATAGATTTACGGAAGTGATTGAATGAACGGTCAGGATTATCAGCTTGAAGGCATAAACTCGGTTTTATCTGCTCTTAAAGCAGGACGAAATATTAAACTTATTATGATATCAGACAGCGCAAAGCCCGCAAGAATGCAGGAGATAGCTGAGCTTGCCGGCAAAAAACATATTAAAATAGAATATGCAAAAAGGCACAAGCTTGATGATATGAGCCTGACTCAAAGCCACCACGGCGTTATTGCAGTTGTTGAAGGCGGAAGAGAAAAGGCTTTTGAAGAAGTGGCAGATGAAGTGCTTGAAGCACAGGAAAGCCCGCTTTTTGTTTTGCTTGATGGCATACAGGATCCGCACAACCTTGGTGCAATAATCCGCACAGCTGAGTGTGCAGGGGCATCGTGCGTAATAATTCCAGAAAGAAGAAGCGCAAAGGTAACTGCTGTTGCATCAAACGCTTCTGCCGGCGCTATAAACATAATACCTGTTGCTTATACAAAAAATATAAATAGAGCTATCGAATATCTGCAGGAAAAAGGTGTATGGGTTCTGGGCACGGACGCTGGAGGCAAAAACTATGATGAAGCCGACTATAAAGGCAAAACGGCTATAGTTATGGGCAGCGAGGGTGAAGGCCTTCACAGGCTGACTGCACAAAAGTGCGATGATATTGTTGGTATAAAAATGTATGGAAAGACTACATCGCTGAATGTATCGGTTGCAGCGGGAGTTGTTCTTTTTGAAGCGGCAAAGCAAAGGAACGGGTAATATACGTGAAAGATCTGCTGCTTATTGATGGCTATAACATCATTCATTTTTGGCCGGAGCTTAAAACGCTTCTTCATGACTTAGGGTATGAAGCCGCAAGAGCCAGGCTTATTGACATAATCTGCGATTACTCAGCGCACAGCAATTATGAAACCGTAATTGTTTTTGACGCTCATAATATTAAGGGCGGAATAAGACATGAGGAAGAGTACGCGCCGATAAAAGTTGTATTCACTGCGGAAAACGAGACTGCAGACAGATATATTGAGGCAGTTGTACACAGGCAGGATATAAGGCTTCGCAACGTATATGTTGCGACATCCGATGCGGCTGAGCAGACTGTTATATTCGGAAGCGGAGGCGCAAGGCTTTCCGCGCGGGAACTTCTTCGAATGGTAAATGACTCTAAAGGCAGTCAGAAGAAGACAATATATAACCTTAAAAATGAAAGCAGAAATACAATAGCAGGCTCTATAGAAAAAAAGACATTGGAGAGGCTTGAACGGATAGTAAAAGATATAAGGATGGAAGAATAGATGATATGCGGATGTCCGCTTTGCGGAGCACTCACTACCCATATAGAAAAAGGTTTGGACAGCCACTGCAAATGTCAGCAGTGCGGCTGGGAATGCAGGGACTGTATGGGCGGCGAGAATAAAAAATTCAGAAAGATATCTAAGGATATGATCAAGGATTTGAAAGATCTCAATCCTGAAGATGTATTTGGAGAATAAGGAGATATATGAGAAAAATAATAGCAGCTGTACTTGTTTTTGCTGTTATAATAGTGTTTTCGGGCTGTGATGCAAGGTTTGCAAACTTTTTTTATGTAAGCGGAAGTGTAGGTGAAAAAACTAGTGAACAGGACAGTCAGGAAGAACAAGATGCTGATGTGTATAACAATAGTATAACAACTGAAATAGTAGGAGAAAACGAAATGAATCCAATAGTAACAATCGAAATGGAAAACGGAATGATAATCAACGTGGAATTATATCCGGATAAAGCCCCGAATACAGTGAAAAACTTTATTTCACTTGTGAGCAAGGGATTTTATGACGGTCTTTCCTTCCACAGAATAATTGACGGATTTATGATTCAGGGTGGTTGCCCTGACGGAACCGGAATGGGCGGCCCCGGATATCAGATTCCCGGAGAATTTTCAGGAAATGGATTTGAAGGCAATGATTTGAAGCACGAGCCCGGAGTTATCTCTATGGCACGCAGCATGATGAAGGACTCAGCGGGATCACAATTCTTTTTAATGGTTGCTGATTCTCCACATCTGGACGGACAGTATGCAGCATTCGGCAAGACAGTGGATGAAGAAAGCTTAAATAATTGTCTTGAGCTTGGGAAGGCTGCTGTAGTAGGCGACAGACCTGTGGATCCGCCTGTTATTAAATCTGTAAAAGTTGACACAAAAGGGGTTGACTATGAGGAGCCGAATCACTCATAATATAAAAGTGCGATTTTGTAAATATGAGTAAACCGACTGCTGAGAAATTACGCGGTCGGACAACCGGATAGGGTGTAAAATGTCGGCTAAGGTTAAAACGGATAACAACACTGCTAACGATACGGCAAGAGTATTGTCGAGTGTTTTTGACGTGGTTTTTCTTATATCAAAAGACGGACAGCTTGTTTTATATAACAATGAGCTGTCCGTTTTCAGTAAGATAACATATCTGGAAGACATAGTTGAGCCTGAAGACGTGCAAAATATCGTAAAGCTTGTAGATAGCGCTAAGAGAAAGATGTCTGTTGGCTCCGTGCGTGTCCACCTTTATGATATGGGATATGGAGTGGATTGGGCTGATGTAAGCATTGCCCGAGACGATAAAAATGATGCTATGTTTTTGGTGATGAAAGATATCACCGAGGGGCAGAGATATATAGAAAGACTAAGTGAAGCAGGGATATTTGATCCACTAACCGGTGCATACTATAGGAGCAAGCTTCCCGAACTTTTAAGAAAAATTGACAGAAAAGAAAATCTCCCGATTGCTTTTTTTATGTTTGATGTTAACGGGATGAAGATAGTTAATGACATATTCGGCTATGATGAAGGAAACTCTCTTTTAATGAAGTGTGCAACGATTTTAAGCTTAGCTGCACCTCCCAGAGGAATTATGGTTCGTATGAGCGGAGATGAGTTTTTGCTTATGGTGCCAAGATGCTCCGAATATGAACGGGAGTATATCGCTCAGAAAGTAAAAGAATATACAAGAGAAGAGACGAGCGAGCTTATTACGCCTGATATTTCAATCGGCATGGATGTAAAGGAACACGAAAACCAGAATATTGAAACCGCTTTAAGAAAAACTGAAGAAAAGCTTATAACAATCCGCAACAGGGATTCGGCTTCATTTAAAAACTCTATAGTTAAAGATTTGCTCAGGCATCTTGCGATGAAAAATTTTGAAACCACAAAACATGTAATAAGGGTTAAGGGGCTTGCTTTGATGCTTGGAGAAAGCATAGGACTAGGTCAGGACAGAATGAAAACACTGTCTCTTGCCGCTGACATTCATGACATTGGCAAAGTGGTTATTCCTGATGAAATTTTAAAAAAGAAGGGGAATCTTTCGGTTGGCGACTGGGAACAGATAAAACGCCATCCTGTTATTTCATATTCAATAGCTAATGCGCTCCCAAAGTATAAAGCAACAGCAGATGCTATATTGTATCATCATGAGTTCTGGAACGGATCAGGCTATCCTGAAGGGCTTGTTGGTGATGAAATCCCGCTTCTGTCGCGTATTTTATCCATTGTGGATGCTTTTGACATAATGCAAAAGACAACACACTACAGGCCGCGCAGCTTTTCCCCGCGCGAAGCTTTAAATGAGATAAAAAGATGCGCAGGGACACAGTTTGATCCAAATCTCGTTAGATATTTTACGAGAATAATGACGCCGTAAATATATCCAATTCACAAAATATTAAGAAAAAGTTAAAATTATCGAAAAATAATTGATTATTTCGTCACATTTGTGATACTATATTACCGATTAAAAATACATATTATTACAATTACATTAATGCACTGCATTTGCTAGAGGAGTATCATGGAATTATTAAGAGTCGATAACCTGACTAAGGTTATCAAAAAAAGAACTATTGTCGAATCGGTAAATTTAGTTGTAAATTCCGGTGAGATAGTAGGATTTCTAGGGCCTAACGGAGCAGGCAAGACCACTACTATAAAAATGATAATGGGGCTGTTTAAAATCACTGAAGGCGATGTATATATCTGCTCCAAAAATGTAAAAGATGAATTTGAAGAAGCAATGAAGAATGTTGGGGGAATTGTTGAAAATCCTGATCTTTATAAAAAGATGACGGGAAGGCAAAACCTACAGTACTATGCTTCCATGTATGAAGGAATATCCGATGAGGATATTTCCCAAGTTGCTGATTTAGTCAAGATGTCAAACAGAATAGATGATAAGGTAAAAACCTATTCTTTGGGCATGCGCCAGAGAGTTGGTCTTGCACAGGCTATACTGCACAAACCAAAGCTTCTCGTGCTGGATGAGCCGACAAATGGTTTGGATCCGCTCGGGATTAAAGAGCTTCGCGACTTGCTTAAATACTTAGCGAAAGAAGCAGATGCCGGCGTACTTGTATCCAGCCATTTGCTTTCTGAAATGGAGCTTATGTGCGACAGGATATATGTTATTGACGAAGGCAAAATAATCGGCGAGCGCACAATGGGAAAATCAGAAGATGAAAATCATCTTGAAAGTGTTTTTCGTTACACATTTTCAACTTCCGACGATGATAAGATTTACAGTATGTTTAAAGAAATGGATGCAAACTGCGACAAACGTCCGGCGTCTGTTTCGCTTGTAATGAAAAGAAAGCATATACCTGAGATTATAAAAAAGATAATAGATCAAGGTATTGATATATATTGTGTTAACCAAAGCCAGAAAAGCCTTGAAGATGAATTCCTATCCATGACTAACGGAACAAAGACACAAATAAAATAAGAAAGATGCACTAATATGAATATGAATGGTAAAAGCAAAGCAAGAGGGTTTGTTTGGCAGACTCTTCTTGAGATAAAAAACCTGTTAAGGTCCAAATTAAACATT
This sequence comes from Christensenellaceae bacterium, assembly GCA_963677605.2. GTDB lineage: Bacteria > Bacillota > Clostridia > Christensenellales > UMGS416 > JAGLOK01. The sequence continues at coordinate 916,411 of CAXXDX010000007.1, forward strand.
ATTTTGGCAGCGCTAATACTGCTTGGAGCTATTGCGTTTCCTATTATCAGCCTCATAAGATCAAACAGCACAAACAACATGATGAGGTACTATCCTGAATATGGCATGGAAGACATTGTTGTAGATGGCGTAACTATCTCTTCGGAAAATCCTATGTTCTGGGAAATACGAGAAATAGTTGACCGCAAAGAGCAGATGGAATCCATGGCGTCAACAAAGGGCGATGATTTGGCTCTGGAGTTTTATGACACTATGCTTGAAGGCATGCTTAAGGTAGCAACGGTGGTGACTTCATATGAGGATTACAGGATGGATCTATCTTGGCAGAGAAGGATGGCTGTTTCTTCCAAGTTTATCTATGAACATCTGGATGCTGAAGAAGAGGATTTAAGAGAAGCTGTTTCGTTCTTTATGTATTTTGATGAAAAAGAGTTTAAGGATGATTACCTTTCACTCAGCCAGATAGAAGTTCTTGCGAAAATAGATGAATTCGAACAGAAGATTACAAGGATTGATAAAATTATCCTCGAAAACGATTATATAGAGTACTATAATTTTCAGATTGACTCAAGAAAAGAAGATCTAGCAGAATCACAAAAGAGAATAGAAGCTTTGGAAAAAGATATTATAGAAAATCCTTTAAATGAAGAGATGTATAACGAGCAGATAGAAGGCATCAAAAGAAATATAAGGATTACTGAGGAGATTGAGATTCCTTCTTTCCAGTACAGAATAGATAAAAACATTGATCCCTCCTCTGATGACTGGCGAAGAGTCGCTATGGATCAAAAAGTTAATTATTTGAGAGATATTGAATATAACGAACTTTTATCGGAAGAAGATTTTGAAAAAGAAGAATGGCTTAAGCAAGAATTTAAAACTTATATAGCATATAAACAAAACTGGCAGAGGGAGCTGGACAAAAAGACCGAAAAAGTGTATGTTGCCGAACGTTCTCTGGAAACCGATAAACCAGACATGGATTTTATCGTAAATGGTACAAGAAGCAAGAAAGTGGGATTCTTATGGTATTCACTTTTGCTCGCAGTGCTTGCGACAATAGTCGGCGGCAGTGTTATTGCAAAGGAATATCAGTCGGGAACTATAAGACTTTTGCTTATACGGCCAAAGACCAGAACCAAGGTTGTCCTTTCCAAGTTTTTTGCAATGCTTGTGATCTGCTTTGCTCTTTACGCCGCGGCTGATCTTTTAAACCTTGTTACAAATGGAATAGTATTCGGGTTCGGCGACTACGGATTTCCGAACTACACTATATCCAGCGGAGCTAACGGAGTAAGCTTTTTTATGTACTATATTCCGAAATTCTTTGTATGCGCCATTACTGTTTTATTTATGGGAGCTTTATCGTTCTTCCTTTCATCTTCCACAAGAAACACGGCGCTTTCTGTTGCCATACCGCTTGTGGTTTTTGCGGGCTCGTTGATTTTGATGGAATATGTGTCATACAGGCAAAATATGCAATGGCTGGCATATACACCGCTTGCATATATAAACTTTGCAAAGTACTTTACAATGAACAATGTATATGCCGATTTTGAACCTATTATGGGGCTTGGTGTACCAATGATGCTTGGACTATCCGCCCTGTTTGTTTTCTTAGGGGTGCTTATTACTAACAAAAGGGATGTAACAAACTAGAGTATACAATTCTGCGATATAAAATATTGCGGAGTTTGGATTCAAAATATATAGCAGAGCAGTGTCATCGTAAAGGTGATGCTGCTTTGGAACGTTTTTGTAATTGATTTTTGGAACAAACAGTGTGGGCTTAACGTCAATATACTGTAAGGCAGAAATATTTGTTTTAAGAAAAAATATATTATATTGTATAATACGTATTGATATAAAAGATAAGGATGCATTATGAGCGACAATAACGATTTTCTGAAAGGCTATAAACAGAAAAATGACAGCGGCTTAGCAAGTGAAGGCGATTCAAAAGCTGCGGCTAAACAAGATGATGGAATGTCTTTTGAAGAAAAAAACAACTTTCAAAAAACTCAGCCAAAGCCGGTAAATCCTGAAAGAAACTATTATCAGGAAAGCAGAAATTCATCACAAAATAAAAACACAAAAAACAAGATAGCTATAGGGCTGTCTGTTTTTTCCGTACTTCTTATAGTAATTACAATATTGGTTGTCGGCGGGAAAAAGATATCACTGCCGGATTTTAGAGGCTGGAGCAAAAATGATTTTATGCTGTGGGCAAGCCAAAATGAAGTCTTGACGCAGATGGAAGAGCAATACAGCGATGACATCGAGGCGGATAAAGTTATTTCGCAGGCAGAAGCTCCGGGGACGAAGATAAAAAAAGGTGAGTTTGTAAAAGTATTTTTGTCTCTTGGTCCGGATTTAACCAAGGAATTTGATTTGCCTGATTTAATGAACATGACAGCTGATGAAATAGAAAACTGGGCTGACACAAACCTCATGAGTAAAGTAAGAATAACCAGTGAGTTTAGTGCAACTGTTCCTCTTGGGAATGTAATAGAGTATGAAATCAATGATAACACTGTGGTTGATAAGGTCAAAAGAAGCACACCTATATATATATTAGTGTCAAAGGGCGCGGAGGCTGTGACTGCAAAAGAGATCACTATACCTGACTTTAAAACGATGGGCGTAACAGAGACTGTGCTATTTGCACAGGAAAACGGACTTAACCTTACAATCGATAAACAATATGATGATTATGTGCCCGAAAACAGCATAATTGCGCAAAGCGTTCCAAAAGACAGCACGGCATATGCGGGAGATGACATTAAAATAATAGTATCTCTTGGACAAAAAAGACTGATGATAAGCCTCTATTCATTCAGCAAGGAAGAAGCGATGTCAAAAGCTTCGCAGCTTGGAGTCAGTTATACTGTGTCTGAGCGGTATTCATCTTCTAAAAAAGGAAGGCTTATTTGGCAGAGTATAGAAGAGGGGACAGAGCTTAACGATGACATGCATTTAGAGCTGAGGTTTTCGCTTGGAAGCCAGATATATATAGGAAACTACGTCGGTTCTCCTAAAAGCAGCATAGAAAAATGGCTGCAGGATGAAAATGCACTAGGCGCAAGAGCTACGGTCAACTATACTTACAGCAAAAATGCAGCAGCTCCCGGGACTATAATTCAGCAGAGTGTTGCAGACACTTATATATACAGAGACAAGATGATAAATGTTGTGGTATCTTCAGGTGCTATTATATATTGTCCTGACTTTGTAGCACCAGCTGGTTCATCCTATGAAGATGCTGTTACGCGCGAAAAGGCAATCGAGCTGGCTGACGGCCTTGACATAACTCTTGTGTTTATGGAAGCTTCATCTGCGGGAAGACTTGCAGGTGAGGTATGGTATCAGAGTATTGCTGCTGGAACTGAGGTAAGCGCCGGAACAACTGTTACGCTTAAGTACAATCCTTTGGGCACAAGTGTTGTGGTTCCTGACTTTAAAGGGAAAACTCAGGCCGAAGTTATGGCAATGTCTGAATACTCCAAGCTTAATGTAACATTTGCCGAGGGTGATTATGATATAAATTATGCAGGAAAAGTTTTGAGCCAGACAATATCGGCAAGCACAACAGTTGCTCAGGGAACGTCAATAATTCTTTATGTAAGCCCTGAAACTATGGTAACTGTGCCGGACTTTACCGGAATGACACAGGAAGAAGTGGAAAATTCGCCGGATTATAACAAGCTTGATATAGTGTTTACAACCGGAGACAGCGGAAATCCCGCTGATGCAGGAAAAGTGTACGCACAGGATGTTGCGGCATTCTCCTATTTACCGAAAGATACTCAAGTGATTTTGACGCTGGGAACAGGAAGCTAAACTGCTGTTTTTATGTTATTTAATTAATCGATATGGGGTTTACATGGCTGATTACTTGATATATAATAAAAAAGCTGTAATCAGCCTCAAATATTCTTGACAATAAGATAAAAAGGTGATAGTGTATATGAGGTGTCTGAAGACCCGAGTCGGGAGGCACTTTTTTTAATGGATGTATAAGCCTGAAAATACACATTTTCAAGGCATAGACTTTATAACGACCACATGGGAGGGAATCATGAGAGTCAGCGTAACATTAGCGTGCACAGAGTGCAAACAACGCAACTATGATACAAAGAAAAACCGCAAGAACACAGCTGATAGGATTGAGCTTAAAAAGTATTGCCGTTTTTGCAAACAGCATACTTTGCATCGCGAAACAAAATAATTAGGAGATTAGAAGATGGCGAAAAAAGAAAACAAACCGGCCAAGAAAGATTCAAAAAAACCTGCTAAGAAAAATGACAAGAAAAAGGTCAATATCTTTAAAAGAATTGGCAAGTTTTTTAAAGATGTCGTTTCTGAGCTTAAAAAGGTTACCTGGCCAAGCCGTAAGAATTTGATTTCCTATACTATAGCTGTTTTGATTTTTGTGGCGATAATGATGCTTATAGTATATGGCATCGACACAGCTGCAGCACAAGCTATCAAAGCAATATTCGGATAAGGAGGTGCGTTGATGTCTGATAAAGACGATATAATGGAAAACATTGAACAACCGGAAAAAGATGCGTCTGAAGTGTCCGAAAACGAAGACCTTGGCAGCGATGCGGATTCAGCAGACATGTCAAGCACTGAAAAAGATGGTTCCGACCAAGCAAAATGGTATGTAGTTCACACTTATTCAGGATATGAAAACAAGGTTAAGGTTAATTTGGAAAAATCCATAGAAAACCAGGGCCTTGAAGAGTTGATATACGAGATAAAAGTACCGATGGAAGAAATAGTCGAAGTTCGCAACGGACAAAAGAAACTGCGTCAGTCGAAAGTCTTCCCGGGTTATGTCATGGTCAAAATGGTTATGACTGACAAAAGCTGGTATATAGTAAGAAACACACGCGGAGTAACGGGCTTTGTAGGCCCCGGTTCAAAACCTATTCCGCTTACCGACGAAGAAGTGGTCACCATGGGTATGGAACGTATCCCAATCAAGCGCGAGTTTGAAGTGGGCGATCACGTCAGAGTTACTAATGGAGCATTGGAAAACTTTATCGGTGTTGTCCAGGAAGTTAATATGGATCAGCAAAGGGTAAAAATATCGGTTTCTATGTTTGGGCGCGACACCCCTGTGGAACTGGAGTTTTTCCAAGTTAAAAAGATTTAGCCAATTGCCGCTTATGCGGTTTGGATAGTGGGAGGGTTAATCCCCGCTTTACCACAAAATTATGGAGGTACATAAAAATGGCCAAGAAGGTTATGGCATTAGTCAAGTTGCAGGTTCCGGCTGGAAAAGCTTCACCGGCACCGCCAATCGGTCCGGCTCTCGGACAGCACGGCGTAAACATCATGGGCTTTTGCAAAGAATTCAATGCACGCACAGCACATCAGGCAGGGCTTATAATTCCTGTTGTACTGACGGTTTATCAGGACCGTTCCTTCAGCTTTATCACTAAGACACCGCCGGCAGCGGTTCTTATTAAAAAAGCTTGCGGAATCGAAAGCGGTTCAGGCGAACCTCACGTCAACAAAGTAGCCAGCATCACAAGAGCGCAGCTTCAGGAGATTGCTGAGCTTAAAATGCCTGACTTGAACGCAGCATCAGTAGAAGCCGCTATATCTATGATAGCAGGTACTGCACGTTCAATGGGCGTAACTGTAAAAGACTGAAAGAACTAACTTTATAACAATTGTGGGAGGCCTAGCCGCATGCACCACAAGGAGGTTTTAAGATGAAACGAGGAAAAAGATATCAGGATTCTTCAAAGCTTATCGAAAAATCAAAGCTTTATGATCCTGCAGAGGCACTTGAACTGATAGAAAAAACAGCAAACGCAAAGTTTGATGAGACAGTTGAAGTATCTGTACGCTTGGGTGTTGACCCAAGACATGCTGACCAGCAGGTCCGCGGAACTGTTATTCTTCCCAACGGAACAGGTAAATCAGTTCGCGTATTAGTATTTGCAGACGGAGATGCAGCAAAAGAGGCTACTGAAGCCGGTGCTGATTTCGTTGGCGCAGAAGACATGGTAGACAAAATCCAGAAAGAAAACTGGTTTGATTTCGACGTTATAGTCGCAGCACCTAACATGATGAGACATGTTGGTAAATTGGGACGCGTATTGGGACCAAAAGGCCTCATGCCAAACCCAAAATCAGGAACAGTTACTCCTAACGTAGGAGCAGCGGTTAATGATATTAAAGCCGGTAAAGTTGAATACCGCGTTGATAAATCCGCTATTGCACACGTAATTATCGGAAAAGCATCATTCGGCAAAGATAAGCTTAACGAGAACCTTAACACATTAATGGATGCTATCGTTCGCGCAAAGCCAGCTTCGGCAAAAGGAACATACATGAAATCTGTTGTTGTTTCTTCAACAATGGGCCCTGGTGTTAAGCTCAATCCGTCAGCTTTCACAAACAAATAGTATATTGACAATTTGCTTTAATTGTAGTAAATTGTTATAGCAATAAAAGTTAATAGCATTTAACAGCCAAAGACAGCAGGTGCATTCGCTTAATATCCTGCCGAGGTTAACGCTAATATGATTAGTTTTTAAACCCTGCGCTGATTAAGTGCAGGGTTTTACTTATAACCCTCCTATTGACAGAAAGGAGTATAGATGTCTGAGAATTTTGAAAAGAAGAAACTGGTAGTAGCCGAGATTCAGGAAAAGCTTGATAAAGCTAAATCAGTAGTTCTTGTAGACTATATCGGTCTTACTGTTGAAGAAGTTACAGAACTTCGTAATCAGTTCCGTAAAGAGAATGTTGAGTTCAAAGTTTACAAAAACGCTATGATTGGCAGAGCAGCTGATAACCTTGAAATCGAAGGCGTAAACGGAAAAATCCCGGGACCGACAGCGTTGGCTCTTTCATATGATGACCCAACAGCAGGCCCAAAAGTTATAACTGACTTTATTAAAAAAGTTAAAAAGACTGAGATTAAAATGGGTATCTTGGGCAAAGAAAACATGTCCGTGGATCAGGTTAAAGCACTGTCTGATGTACCTAATAAGGAAACGTCAATATCAATGCTTATGTCTGTAATGAACGGCCCTGTACGCAACTTTGCTTCAGTACTCAACGCAGTACCGCGTTCGCTTGTTATAGCACTTAACGCAGTAAAAGAACAAAAAGAAAGCGCATAAGCTTTAAAATTTAAAACAAACCTAAATTTATGGAGGAAATAAAAATGGCATTAACAAAAGACCAAATCATCGAAGGCATCAAAGAAATGAACGTACTCGAGCTTTCTGAGCTCGTTAAAGAACTCGAAGAAGTATTCGGCGTATCAGCAGCAGCACCTGTAGCAGTAGCAGCAGCAGGCCCAGCAGCAGGCGGCGGAGCAGCAGCAGAAGAAGAAAAGACTGAATTTGACGTAGTTCTCGCTGAAGTTGGCGCAGAAAAAATCAAAGTTATCAAAGTTGTTCGTGAGCTCACAGGACTTGGCCTCAAAGAAGCTAAAGCTGTTGTTGACGGCGCACCTGGAAAAGTTAAAGAAGGCATCGGCAAAGAAGAAGCTGAAGAAATCAAAAAGCAGCTTGAAGAAGTCGGCGCAAAAGTTGAAGTTAAATAATAAACTGATTCTTACAGAAACAGCCTCGAAATATCGGGGCTGTTTTTTATTTCAAATTAATCTAAGTACTCTTTAAGAACTTCATTTATAACCTCATACGCCTCAGCGGAAAGGTGTAGGCTGTCTACAGTATATTCAAGCTTAAGTTCATTATTTTCGTTTTTAAGAAGAGGCGCGATATTAATAAACTCAATATTCATTTCGTCTGCTAAAACCTTAAGCATCCTATTTAAATCATCTACAATATCATTTATATTGCCGCTTAATATCGGATGATTTGTTTCAAAATCGGATACGTTCATGGGATAGACTGAGATGATGTAAATCTCGGTCTTTGGACAAGCTTTTTGAATATCCGAAATAATGGACTCTATGCGAGTTGTTATATCCTCATTAGTTCTACCGTAGCCCACGTCGTTTATACCAAGCAGTATAAAGACCTTGGCGGGATTGAAAGCTATCAAATCGCTTCGTAAGCGTTCTTGCGCCTGATCTGTTCTATCGCCCCACACTCCGCTGTTTATTATGTTGTGATTAGGGAAGTGGCCTACCAAATCATATGATGATGTAATAGAGTCGCCGAGAAAAACAATAGTGTCGGAAGGGTTATTTGTTTCATTCTTTTCGCAGCCAAAGCAAAAAAGCAGCATTACCACAAGAAATGCGGCAATACTGCTTTTAATAACTGAGTTTTTATTAATCTTCAACATCAAATGATTCTAAGACTGATTTCGGAGCAATTGGTTTGGAGTCGCCGTGCTTTACCATCATCATTGTAATAAATGCAAGAGCTATAAATGTTGCTCCGTAAGGGAACAGTATCTGGTAGCCGATATTTCTAATTAGAATTCCAGCAAGCATAGGAGTTACTATCTGTGCACTCATTGAAAATGTGTAATAGTAGCCGGTATATTGGCCTACACTAGCATCTCTTGACATTTCAAGAACCATTGGAAGGGAGTTAACATTAATAAGTGCCCAGCCTAGGCCTGCGAGCGTGAAGGACAAATACATCAATGGAGTGAATGAAGTATAAAAAGTAGCAGATATGAATACACATGTCAACACTGTGATTCCAGTCAGAATGCTTTTCTTCCTTCCAAGTTTTGTGGATAACATACCAACTGGAATAAACGCCAAAGTAGCAGCAACAACTGCAATCATCAGCACTTGTGAAGCTTGTGATTCCGTTAATCCCAAGCGTGTAGTTGAATAGAGGGAGAAAAATGTTGTTATTGCATTATATCCGATAAACCAAAGTGCAATTGAGGCAAGTATAAATATCATACTTTTGCGGACATTTTGCGGCAGCTTCTCATGAGATGCTGCCAGATCATCAATATCTGCCGCTTTATCATCAATCCCAAGAGCTTTACTGTCATTGTGCATCTTTTTAACTAGTTTAGGTTCGTTCGTTGTAATTACAAGAACTATCATTCCTAAAAGCATAATTGATGCTGTCGCGATAAATATGGGCCAATTGCTTCCGTTTGAGTTTGAAGCGAAAAAGCCGTTTAGTCCTAATATCATAGCACCACCGACTGCACCCATAAGGTTTATGACTGCGTTACCTTTTGAACGCAAAGGTTTGGGTGTTACATCCGGCATTAATGAAACTGCTGGTGAACGATAAGTTGCCATTGCAATAAGCAAGAAAGCAAGAACAACAATAAAAAGAGCTAGCTTTTGCATCTGTGCAGCTAAAGGAATAAACATCATTAAAATAACAGCGACTATTGTTCCTAAAACTATATATGGCATCCTGCGGCCAAACTTTGTGTGTGTCTTATCGGACAAGGCTCCAAAGACCGGAATTAGTAAAAGTGCAACTATATTATCCAATGACATTATGGTTCCTGTCCAGCCTTCGCTAATCCCGAAACTACCGTTAAGTATTAAAGGGATTTTGAAATCATACATTTGCCAAAATGCTGATATTGTCATAAATCCAAGACCAACGAGAATTGTTTTTCCGTAGCTAAGTTTACCTACTTTTTGCTTTGTCATAAAATACCTCTTTAATATATACTAGTTAAATTATAAAATAGATAATAGATACAATACAATCTTTATTTGTAAATTGTATTATAAATATGTAATTACACGGATGATAAAGGATAAAAACAATGATAAATGTACTGATGCAGAATAGATTTGATGAAGCAAGAATTGAAGAGCTTGAAAAAAAGTATGGGCTCAAGATATATTTCATGAAAGATGATGAACTTCCTGACCAGGGAGTTTTGGATAAAATTGAAGTTTTCGTAAGCTGGCGCTTAAAAAATGCAATTGAACTCATGCCTAATCTTAAATGGATACATTTTCATATGGCGGGCGTAGATAGGTATATTAAGCTTTTTAGATCGTTGGATAAACTGCCGAAAATCACAAACGGAAGCGGGACATATGACATAGCAATTTCCGAGCATGCTGTTTCTATGCTGCTTTCTATCTCAAGAAATCTGATGAAGTATACTCAAAACCAAAAAGATCATAATTGGAAAAATGAAGGCAGAGTAAAAGAGATAAACGGATCTGTTGCAGGTATTGTAGGGTTCGGGAGTATTGGAAGCTATACCGCAAAACTGCTTAATGCTTTCGGAGCAAAAGTATATGCCCACAAGGTTTCTAAAATCGAAAAGCCTAATTATGTCGATAAAATGTTCTATGGAGATAAAGGGATAGAAGAAATGCTGCCGGAGTGCGATTTTGTTTTGCTGTCTCTTCCCGGAACAGATAAAACAAAGCATCTATTTGACCGCGATAAAATGCTTTTAATAAAAAAAGGAGCAATCATTACAAATGTAGGCAGGGGCAATGTGATTGACTGCAATGCTTTGGCGGAGCTTATAGAACAAAGACATATTTTTGGTGCCGGGCTTGATGTAACAGATCCTGAACCGCTTCCTGAAGATCATAAGCTTTGGGATATGGAAAATGTTTTAATAACACCTCATATATCTTACCTTTCTCCTCAATTAAAACCCAGAATGCTGGATATTTTTGAAGCAAACCTTAAAGAATATACATCAGGCAGAAGAATGCCGAATGAAGTCGATTTTTCTAAAGGTTATTAAGGTAAATAGAATTATTATGTATAACGCAAAGGAATTGATATGACATACAAACACGTGATATGGGACTGGAACGGAACACTGCTTAATGATGTTGAGTTGGGACATAAACTTTTAAACCTTCTTCAAAAACACAAAGGAGTCCAAAATTCAAGCTTAAAAGAGTACAGAGAAATTTTCACATTTCCGATAATAGAGTTTTATAAAAATGCCGGTATATATGAAGGAGAAGAAGATTTTAAGCTTTTAGCTGAAATGTACATTGATAATTATAAGAAAGAAGTTAAGAAATGCAGTTTGCAGCAGGGAGCGGAAACCGCTCTTGATATTTTGGCTGAAAGCGGAGTAACCAGCTCGGTATTGACAGCCAGCCATGAAGAAATGGCGCTGGAGCAGATTTCACACTATGGACTGAGTGATAAATTTATTGCAGTTACAGGAAAAACTGATTTTTATGCTTCCGGCAAAAGCGAGCTTATAAAAAAACACATGAGTAAGATAGACTACTCGGAGTCAGATATTGTATTTGTAGGCGATACACTACATGATGCTGAGATTGCTAAAATTATTGGTTGTGGGTGTATTCTTGTTGAAAACGGGCATCAAAAGATGATTAAAAACAAAAAGAACAATATTAGTATTGCAGAAAATCTAAAAAAAGTTACCGAAATGATTCTTAAATAGTGCTTGTGTCAGTTGGTTTTGTGCATGTTGCACATAAATGTGTGTAACAGAATAGTAATATTACCTTTTTAGTAGGATTTAATTTTTTGTTCATATTTTTCGGGTTGTCTTTTTTATTTATTACTAGTATTATGTGATTAAATTCAAGAGAAAGGGGACCGTGAAAATGAAAAAAGAAAAGAAAGACTTTATCACAATGTTAGCATACGTATTCGCTGCGTCTCAGTACAATAACTACTAATCTCAGCGAATAGAATGTCCGGCAGATAGCTAGGCGACACAGGAAAGACTTCCTTATAACTTAAATTGAACTTCAAAGCGTCCGGGACCGGGCGCTTTTTACGTGGAAAGAAAAATAATAGGAATATTGAAGAATTAGTTAAAGAAAGGACTATATTAAATGCTTAAAAGTAGCTTAAACAGTAGGTTTCAGGACGCTTTGTGCATGTTGCACATAAAAGAATATAGTTAAATGTAGGGGTTTACTTTTTCCTGCTAATTCATAGTTTGTTCATATTTGATGCGTTGTTTTTACTGTGTTTAAGGTTTATTCTATAGTCATCAAATGAAAGGAGCAGTTCAATGAGAAGAAAAAATGATGATTTCGAAAAAACTCTTGTATGGTTATACAATATCACAATGAGCGGCTTTAAAAGCTTTTAACCGCAACGATTGACTATGACAATAAAATAAGCCAAACGATGCGGGGTTAATAACCCCGTTTATTTATATCAAGCGCTGTTTATACAGCGCCTTTTTATTTTTTTCTTTTTTAAATTAATATTAAATGTAATATTTATCATTGGGCAAATTATAGTTAATTGTACATTTTGCACATAAATTGCAACATTACGATATGAATATTATCTTTTTTGAAAAACTTTTATTTTTTTTCTCGTTTTTTCGATTGAAGCAGCGCATTTATGCTTGTATTATTATGGTGAAAACAAAAGAAAGGGGACAAAAACATGAAAAAAGAAAAGAAAAATATCATGGTATTGCTTGCTTACATAATGAACGCGGGAAGCGCTAATCTGTACTAACCGCACCGATTGACTAAAAACAAGTTAATAAGCCAAACGATGCGGGGTTAAATACCCCGTTTTTTTATATTTGAAAGTGTCATATTGAGGCGCTTTTTTTATTTGTCTTTTTATATGCTTGTATTATATAAAATGAAGAAAATGTTTAAATTGGAGTAATGATATTATATAATGTTTAGAATGAATGATAAAACATTAAAAATTGCCGGACATATTCTCCGCGGTATATGGTTTTTTGCAAAAATCGCTTTAGCTATAATAGTTGTAATTTCTCTTATGGCTGCAGGATATATAGTAGCCCGAGATGTTGCCAACGTTTATATAATCACTACTGACGGAATGAAACTTAGAGCAGGTGTGGCTTTAGGGACGGAAGACTCAAGTGATCTGTATAAATTTTTCAGTGGAACTTTTGTTGCAAATGACACGGAGCTTTCAAACGGCAAGTATGACGACTATGCCATACGTGATTTTGAGTATAAGCTTAAATTGAAAAGCTTATGGTGCAATCCGTGGCGCGACACTGCTGAAGTTACGATAGTTGAGTCTGTGTCAAATATAAGCGGAGTATCCAGCAACACTCAGGAAGGCGAAGAAGAATCGTTGCCTCCAGAGTGGCCAAGAAGTGAGCTGAAGCTTTCGTTTATCAATCTTGAAGATAAGTGGCTGATAAATGATATTGTAGTAAGGGAGTATCTGGAGCCTGAACCGACACCAACGGATGAGCCTGAAATTACGCTTACTCCTGAAGGGATGACTCCTACACCCAGTCCATCATAACTATTATGTATATAGGCAAATTTAAGATTCCTGCCGGAGCATATCTCGGCCCTATGGCAGGAGTAACAGATGTAGTTTTCAGAAAAATATGCAAACGATACGGAGCTGCTTTAACGTGCACTGAGATGGTGAGCGTTCAGGGACTCTTTTATCAGCCTAAAAAATCTTTGGAACTTATGCAAAAAGATGAAGGATGCCCGCAGCTGGTTCAGATTTTTGGCTCAGATCCAAATATGATGGCTGATATGGCAAAAAAGCACTGCAATGATTTTGATGTTATAGATATTAACATGGGATGTCCGGCTCCTAAAATAGTTAAAGGCGGAGCTGGAAGCGCACTAATGCTTACACCTAATATAGCATATGATATTGTAAAAGCCGTAAAAGACAAAACAGGAAAGCCTCTCACATGCAAGATGCGTTTGGGGTGGGATGAAAACAGCATAAACGCAGTAGAATTTGCAGGAGGACTGCAGGAAGCGGGAGCTGACGCAGTTGCCGTTCACGGCAGAACAAGACAGCAGTATTATTCCGGAGCTGCTGATTGGAAGTTGATAGCGAAAATCAAAAGCGCAATTGATGTTCCCATAATTGGAAACGGAGATATATTTAGCGCTAATGATGCAAAAAGAATGCTAGATGAAACAGGCTGTGATATGGTAATGGTGGGAAGAGGCGCTCAAGGCAAACCATATCTGTTTAATGAGATAAAATCAGTTATAGAAACAGGAAGCTTTGTATCTGTGCCGAATCTTGAGCAAAGGATGAATGATGCTCTGGAACATGCTTCGGGTTTATGTGAAATCTTTGGAGAAAAGATAGCGGCACGTATGATGAGAAAGCATTTGGCGTGGTATATAAAAGGTGAAAGAGATGCCGCAGAACTTAGGAATAAAGCGGTTCGTGTCAATTCTTTAGAGGATATTAAAGCATTTTTAGATATGGTAATTTGTCATTCAAACAATAATACTTGACTTTGTATAGGCTATTGACTATAATTTGTTGATAACAAAAGACCAAGGATACAGTTTCTTGGTGTTTTTGTTGATTATTTTGTGGTGTAATAGGCACCATATAGATGCTTAACATTAAAAGCTAAAGGGGACATAAAATGCCGGATAAAAAACCTATATATTTAACACAAGAAGGATTTGCAAAGCTTGAAGAAAAGCTTGAATATTTGATTACCACCAAACGCAAGGAAGTTGCCGACAGAATCGGCGCAGCTATTGCGTTGGGAGACCTTTCTGAAAACTCGGAATATGAAGATGCCAAAAACGAGCAGGCTTTCATGGAAGGTGAAATAATGACCATACAGACAACTCTCCGAAAAGCTCAGCTTATTGATAATTCTGATATTGCTGGAGACATTGTAGTGCTTGGTGCAGTCATTCATCTTAAAGACATGGCCACTGAACGTGAGTTTAAATATACTATAGTTGGCTCAGGCGAAGCTGATCCATTTGCTGGCAAGATATCAAACGAATCTCCTATAGGAGTTGCTCTGCTTGGCAAACATATCGGAGAAATAGTCAAATACAGTTCACCCAGCGGAAGCAAGGAAGTGCAGATTACAGCAATTCACAGATGAAAAGATTTTGTAAACTTAATCTTTTTTTGTGTTGCAAAAAATAATTATGCTATAAAATATAAAAATATGATATAAACGGCAATAAAGGAGCATAAATGAGCGACCAAAACAAGAATGAGCAGCCTCAAGAGATTAATGTAAATGAAATAATAAGAGTCAGAAGGGACAAGCTTTCCAAACTTACAGAAGAAGGAAGCTGTCCTTTTGATATAGTTAAATATGATAAATCACATTTTTCAACTGAGATAAAAGATGAATTTGAAAGCCTTGAAGGCCAAAAAGTTTCTATAGCCGGAAGGCTTATGAGCAAACGCATCATGGGAAAGGCATCATTTGGCCATGTCCTTGATGAAAAAGGCACTTTGCAGATATATGCAAAAAGAGATGCTTTGGGAGATGAAGAATACAAAGCCTTTAAAAAGATGGATATCGGAGATATCGTTGGTGTAAAAGGCGAAGTGTTTAGAACAAAGCGAGGAGAGATATCTATTGTTGTAGATGAGATAACTCTTCTATCAAAATCTCTTCTTCCGCTGCCTGAGAAATACCATGGATTAAAGGATGCTGATTTAAGATACCGCCAGAGATATGTGGACCTTATAGTAAACAGCGATGTACGCGATGTGTTTGTAACGCGCAGCAAGGTAATTTCGGCAATCCGCGAATATATGGAAGGCATAGGATATCTTGAAGTAGAAACACCTGTGCTTCACAATCATTCAACAAATGCTGCAGCACGTCCGTTTAAAACACACCACAATACATTGGATATTGATATGTTCCTCCGTGTGGAGCTTGAGCTGTCGTTAAAGCGCTTGATTGTCGGCGGATTTGAAAAAGTATATGAGATAGGCAGAATATTCAGAAACGAAGGAATGAGCTACAAGCACAATCCGGAGTTTACTATGCTCGAGTTTTATGAAGCATATACTGATTATAAAGGAATGATGCAGCGCATAGAAGACCTTATCGGATTTGTATGTGACAAGGTTCTTGGAACAAGAACTGTTTCGTATCAGGGCGATGAGATAACATTCGGCAAAGAATTTGAGAAAATGACAATGTCTGATGCTGTTAAGAAATATACAGGTGTTGATTTTATGTCGTTTATAGGCGACAACGAAAAAGCTCAGCAGGAAGCCGAAAAGCATGAAGTTCATATAGAAGAAGAACCTACATGGGGCGTTATATTAAATGAGTTCTTTGAGCAGAAAGTTGAAGAGCAGCTGGTTCAGCCGACTATTGTTTATGATTATCCGATAGAAATTTCGCCTCTTGCAAAGAAAACTCCGGGAAGCGAGCTTTTAACCGAAAGATTTGAAATCTTTGTTGCAAGACGCGAGCTTGGAAATGCTTTTACTGAGCTTAATGATCCTATTGACCAGAAGGAAAGGTTTATACAGCAGGCAAAGCTTAAACATGGAGATAAAGATTACTCTATAGATGAAGATTACGTTACTGCTCTTGAGTATGGTATGCCACCTACTGGTGGACTTGGAATGGGAGTTGACAGATTTGTTATGTTTTTAACTGACACATCATCCATTCGTGACGTATTGCTTTTCCCGACTATGAGGCCTAAGGATTAATATGCTGGATTTAAAGATTACAAAACAAAGATTTGTTGACCACTTATATTATTCAAAGTGGATGTATGTTGGCATCATTGCAGCAGCAATGGTATTGTTTTCACTCATATTTACAGTGACAAAACCTGTAGTGCCGAATGCACTGAAGGTTGATATAACAGTTCTCGGAATGTCCATGCAGGACATGGAAAAATCACAGTGGCAGAAAGATATTTTAGCCACTCTGTCTGAAGACCAACAGGAAGTAAATATTTACACACTTGGATTTTCAAGTGAAGACGGCTCGATGGACTACTCAATGTATGAAGTTATGGCAGCGAGAATGGCGGCAAAAGAAGATGATATATTGATTTTGCCAAAGGAGATTTACCTTTCTTTTGCATCACAGGGCGGATTTTTACCTATGGATGATGTGGCAGCCTTATATGATTTGCCTGAAGACTATAATCTGGATGAGCTTACTCTTTCCACTGAAGATAATCCTGAAAGCCATTTATATGGCATTCCTATAAGCCATTTGATGGGTTTTGTTGATTTGGGAATAGATCCTACTGATAAAGTGATGGCAGTTCTGGTTTATACTGAAAATTATGATAATGCACTAAAAGCTATTGATTATATAATGGGAAAAACAGACAGTGTACTGCTTTCACAGGCACCCGACGAAACGGAAGAATAAATGATAAGAGAAATCGCAACACGAAAAGGTTCTGACGGAACCCGAGGCATATTGCTTATTTTAGCTATTGCTATACTAATAATATTTATGTCATCTGTTGTGGGCTATTTTGAAAACAAATATGACATCAAAGGACTTGAATATATCATTTATGTTGTATTGATTGTAATATGCTATTTTGTGGTTCAGCATTTTATTGTGCAATATAGATATTCGCTGTTTGATGATGAGCTCCTGATTGAAAAGATGCTTGGAAAGCGGACGACTCCCATGGTGGATGTTTTTATCTGGGATATACTTTCATTTGAAAAAGTAAATTCATCACAAAAAGTTAAGGTTTCAAAATCATACAGACTATTTGCAGACAGTACAAATAAGTGGTTTCTTACATTTAAAAAAGGTGAAGAAATTTTCGAAGCAGTGTTTTCGCCATCGGAAGAGTTTGTAGCACAGCTTAACAGTGCAATTTCAAACCGTCAGGTCAAAGAGGAACGTGAACCTGATATTATCACTTAAATGGGACATATAAAAAAAACACTTTCTGATTATGCGAAAGAAAACACTCTTCGTCTGCACATGCCCGGACATAAAGGGACAGTTGACGAATTTGATGTTACTGAGATTCCTCAGACAGATGATTTAAATTCTCCGGAAGGCCCATATAAAAGGGCTGTTGATTTTTTAACTGAAACATATAAATCTACTAAAAGCTATTTTATTACAAGCGGTGCAACACTGGGGATTCAGACTGCAGTACTTTATGCGAAAATGATGGGGTATAAGATTATTGCGTCCAGAAATTCGCACAAGAGTATAATAAACGCTTGTTTGATTTTCGAAGCTGAATGTGACATATTAAATCCTGTATTTGATAATAAAACACAAACTTTTAGAAGTATTGCAAACGAGATAATTTCATATTTAAATAACACTAATGAGAAATGTGCTATATTTATTACAAATCCCGATTACTACGGGAGATGCGAAAATATAAAAGAAATATCTTCTGCAGCTAGAAAAAACGGTGCATTATTGATATGCGATGAGGCTCATGGATCTCATTTTGCTTTTTCTGAAAATCTTCCTCAAAGTTCTGCTCAGTATGCTGACATTTGGATTAACGGCGCACACAAAACTTTAGGAGCTCTTACTCAGGGAGCTTTCCTTAATTGCGGAAAAAATGTTGTAATAAATGTAATGGACGGTATTTTTCATGCACTGAATACATCTAGTCCTTCCTATATTATTGCTGCATCACTGGAAGAGGCAGTGCTTGATTCGAAAAATGGCGGATGGGATATAAAAATCAAACAGTGCGAAGAATTTGTCTCAAGAACAAATGAGCTTAGATTTTTAAAATGTGTAGCAGATGAATGGGCAGAAAATGCCGGATACATAAAAAAAGATGTTACACGCATTGTAATTGATGCAAAAAATGCAGGCGGCGGTTACTATCTTTATGATAAACTATATAAAGATTTTAATATTCAGCTTGAAATGGCTGATTTTAGGTACGCTGTTGCTATTATAACTATATATGACACCGAGGATTGTCTTGAAAGGTTATATGCTGCGCTTAAAGCTTTGGATAACGAAAAAGAAGCTTATAAAATACTTGATCTGCCTTTACATGGAAGAAAGGTTTGTGAAATTAATGAAGCATGGCTTAAAAACAGCAGGGCCGTTGCTATAAATAAAGCTGAGGGGAAAATCTCGGCCGGAATTTTGGGGCCATATCCTCCGGGAACTGCATTGGTTTTGCCCGGAGAGATGATAACGCGAGAGCATATAGATTTTTTTAACAGTATTATTAAGTCTGGAGGCCATGTTTTCGGCGAGATAAATGGTGAAATATTGATTGCAGATATATGATATAATGATTTTTCGGAGGGAAGAATGTTTATAGTTTTTGAAGGCATGGATGGTGCCGGTAAGACAACACAGTTTAATCTTTTAAAAGAGCACCTTGAAAAAAAGGGATTGGATATAGTAGTTACCCGCGAACCCGGAGGTACAGAGGTTTGTGAAAAGATACGCTCAGTGATTTTGGATAAAAACAACATGGGTATGAATGCGATGTGTGAAGCGCTTCTTTACGCAGCTTCCCGCGCGGAGCATGTGGACAAAGTTATAAAGCCGTCACTAAAATCCGGCAAAACAGTGCTTTGTGACAGATATGTAGATTCATCGATTGCATATCAGGGTTACGGCAGACAGCTTGGGGCTAATACAATTGCACAAATTAATTCAGGTGCAATTGACGGAGTAAGACCGGATATAACGATTTACCTGATGCTAAGCCCTGAAAGTGTTCACAACAGGCTTAATGCAACAGGAAAAGACCATGACAGACTTGAGCGGGAAAGCGTTGAATTTTTCAGAAGAACACACGAGGGATTTTTAAAACTTGCCGAAAAAAACGAAAATGCTTTGCTTATTGACGCAAGCGATACAATTGAAAATATCGCTTCCAAGATATCCCGTGCGGTGGATAATATTATTGAAAAAGGAATTTGATTGTTCTATAATTAAATTGTAAGGGAAAGAAATATTTAGGTTTTTAGGCCATGTTATTGGAGGGATATATATGAAACTGATTATAGCTATCGTTCAGGATGAAGATGCCACAAGGCTCGTATCATCACTTATGAACGAGGGATACGGAGTAACCAAGCTTGCAACAACAGGCGGATTTTTACGTGCAGGAAACACAACGCTTATGATAGGTGTGCAGCAGGCGAAGCTGGAAGATGCCATGGGCATTATAGAAAAAGTATGTAAATCAAGAAAACAGATAGCAACAACACCTTCACCGATGTCAGGCGGAAATGGCGGATATGTGCCATTCCCTATTGAAGTGGTTGTAGGCGGAGCCACAGTTTTTGTGCTTGATGTTGATCAATTTAAGAAATTTTAAATAGCAAGTGGATTATTCTCAGATTATTGGCCAAGAAAAATCGATTGAATACCTAAAAAAATCAATTACCAATAACAAACAAAACCATGCTTTGATATTTGAAGGCGAAGACGGCACAGGCAAAATGCTTATGGCAATGATATATGCCAAAGCTTTGCTTTGCAGCAGCTCAGATGATGAAAAGCCATGCAACATATGTACAAGTTGCAAAAAATTTGAGCATGGAAATAATCTGGACTTTAAAATTGTTGAACCCAAAGCCAAAAAATCTATCTCAACCGAAGAAATATCAAAGCTTTTAAGCGGTTTACATCTTACTGCGAATGATGGCGGGCGTAAAGTTTGTGTTATTCAAAAAGCTAATATGATGACAACGGCAGCACAAAACAAGCTGCTTAAAACTCTGGAAGAGCCGCCCGGAAATTTAACGATAATGCTTTTATGCGATAACATATCAAATGTTCTTACAACCATAATTTCTAGGTCAGTTACAATCAAAATGCAGAAACTGACGGATTCGGAAGTTTATGCACAGTTAATAAAAAGAGGTTTGGAGAAACAAAAGGCATCCGAAATTGCATCATATTCAAGCGGAAATCTTGGTTTTGCAATAGAAATTGCAGATGACGAGAAGCTTCTTAAAAAGTATCATGAATATAAGGAAATGTTTTTTAGCTTAGATACTGATAAACTCGAAGTCTTTTCATATTTAGATAAGAAAAGAAGTGAAGCAAATGAAATATTTTCATGCTGGCAGAAGATATTATCGGACTGCATGAAGATAAAAACCCACAGCAAAAAAGGGTTGTTTGGGGATAACGAAATAAAATATGCCCAAAAACACGGAATTGATGATATAATTGATAAATTAAATTACATAACTCAAGCTGAAAGAAGGCTTGCAGGAAATGCGCAGTATCTGCCTACGGTAGACTATCTGCTTTTTAACCTATAGGAGGAATGTATGCCGAAAATTACAGGCATAAGGTTTCGCGGAAACGGAAAAGTATATTACTTTTCGCCAGGCGAGCTTGAAATAAAAAAAGGTGACGGAGTAATCGTTGAAACAGCTCAGGGAGTCGAGTTCGGCGATGTAATAATAGCTGTAAAAGATGTAAGCGATGATGAAATAGTATCTCCGCTTAAGAAAGTTATCCGTATAGCTGATGAGCAGGATTACAAAACGCTTGAGGATAATAAGAACAAAGAGCATGAGGCTTTTGGAATCTGCGAAAAGAAGATTGAAAAACATGGCTTGGATATGAGTCTTGTAAATGTTGAGTACAGTTTTGACAATAAGAAAATAGTATTCTTTTTCACAGCGGACGGAAGAGTGGATTTTAGAGAGCTGGTAAAAGAGCTTGCATCAACCTTTAGGACAAGGATTGAGCTTAGACAAATCGGTGTGCGCGATGAAGCAAAGATGAAGGGCGGGCTTGGACCTTGCGGCCGTGAGATTTGCTGCGCTACTTTTATGGCGGATTTCCATCCGGTGTCTATAAAAATGGCAAAAGACCAGAATATATCATTAAATCCAACAAAAATATCAGGGCTGTGCGGCAGACTGATGTGCTGTCTCGAGCATGAGCACAATGTGTATAAGGCAATAAAACCAAGGCTTAAAAAAGTGGGAAGCACGGTAATGACACCTGACGGACCGGGAAGTGTCGTGGACAACCTCATACTGCTGGAGCAGTGTAAGGTTAGAGTTATGTTCCCGGGTGAAGTATTTGACATAAAACAATATCCGCTGGATGATATCAAAAATATATCAAAAGAAGAGGCTGACAAGCAATATGATATTATGAGGAAAGCCAAACCGAGGGATGTATTGTTTAAAAATCCTAATGAAACGTGGGAAGACGAACCTTCTTCAAGACCTCAAAAGAACAACAAAAAGAAAAAGAGAAGAAGGAGAAATAAAAAAAGACCTAATCCTAATAATAATTCAGGAAATACTCAGAAAAACAACAATACCAACAAACAAAATCAAACTAAAAAGCAATAAAAAACTGTTGACTTTTTCCCTTTACAAATGAAGAATGCGGCGGTATAATGATTCCGACAATATAGGATAAAGTTCAATTAGGAGGTTAATATACATGGCTTATACAATTTCTGAAGATTGCATTATGTGCGGTGCTTGCGAAGCAGAATGCCCGACAGGCTGCATCAGCGAAGGCGACGAAACATATGTTATCGATGCAGATGCATGTATTTCATGCGGTGCTTGCGCGGATGTTTGTCCGGTAGATGCTTGCATTGAAGAGTAACTAAAACTTTAGCAGAACCCGATTTTTCTCGGGTTTTTTGCATATTATATAGATATAAATAAACAATCCAATCCAATCATTACGAATATGTTACAAAACTATTGATTTTATACAATGGTTATGTTATTGTTATATTGAGTTATGCTACATATCTGCATAGTCTTGTTTGGCTGTGCTTTGTACATGCTTTGATATTACAGAATTATTACACGGTGTATATAGGGTGGTATAGGTAATGAGGATAAAAAAGCGCTTGGCTTTAATAATGATTTTAGCTGTATTTCTGGTTTCTGTTTTTCCGACTGAAACTGTTCATGCGGCTTCTGACTACAGCTATATTAAAGTCAAACTTTCAAGTATGGGATCTGTTACAAGTGTTAAGTTCACGGTAAACGGAGAATACTACATAAAAGAAAATCCATATTACACATTAGTCAGAGGAAAGACATACACTGTAAAAACTTCAGGAAGCGGAGTTGCATTAGTTGACGGCAGCTTAAGCACATATTTGGGAACTTCTGCAACGTTTGTGCGCTGTGAAAGCACAAATTCAGTTAATTGGCTTACACTAAACAATACAAAAACAGGCTGGACAAATTATCCCGGTGATATGACATTTAAACGTGACGGATCATATGTTACATCTATTTGCAGGATGTATATGGAGATGTATCTTGTAGGTGTCGTCGGTCATGAAATGAGTCCGAGCTGGCCTGCTGAGGCGCTAAAAGCGCAGGCAATTGCAGCAAGAACATATGCAATGCGATACATTTATCCCGGCAACACATATGATGTTGTGGACACTACATCCAATCAGGTTTACAAAGGTTATAATCCTGACAGAGACGGCCCTGTAGTGGCTGCTGTAAACGCCACAAAAGGATTGGCTTTGTTTTACGGGAGTTCTTTTGCTGATGGTGTTTACAGTGCCTCGAATGGAGGACAGACCCAAACTAGAGTGCCTGTCTGGGGCAGCAGCAATTTATATCATGAGCTAAAAGATGACCCTTATGATATGAAAAACCCTGCAAGCCCAAGGTTTGAGTTCTATTTCCCTAAAACAATAACAACATCAAATACACTAGAAACAAAACTTAAAAACATGATGCTTTCTGCAATGAGTTCTAAACTTGGAGTAAGCTCAAGTTCTATTACTATAGTAGGCGTAGAATCAGTCACGCCTTATGAACTTCCGGCTGCAACTAAATATGGATCATATCCTTCAGGTTCAAGGAAGTTTCAGAAGGTATCGATTGTTGTGAATTATTCAACGGACTCAGTAACTATTCCTACAGATCCGACTGTTACAACAGCGCCCGGACAAACATGGACTGGAACTGTTGTGCTGCAGTCATCCTCAAGGCTTAGAATACGTTCGGGCCCGTCAACTTCAAATTCCATAGCCGGATATGTTCCAAACGGAGGCAAAGTCACCATTTATGAGCAGCGCAGCGATGGCTGGTATAAGATTAAATATGACAATATTAACGGCTATGTTTATGGCTCTTATGTAAGCATTGACGCAACTCAGGCAACAGCAACACCTGCACCGACTGCAACTCCCGCACCTTCGGATATAAATAGAGATGCAATTGTTTCAAACGGCGGACAGATTGCGAGCTTAAAGCAGACTCCGGAAAATTCGAGTGTGGTTTTATATTATATTCAGGACGGTGCTTCAATATATGTAATTTCAGACAACGGCAACGGCTGGCTGAAGGTGAGATATTCGTCTATTGAAGGCTATATGCTTTCGGATGCAGTATCATACGATGTGCCGACTGCAACTCCTACAGCAACGCCTACGGATTCAGAAACTACTCCATCTGAGACTGTAACTGCTACAGCAACACCCAGCCCCACGCCTACTGCCGCACCAACTGCATCACCGAGTTACAGCCAGGTTACAATAAGCTTGGTGTTTGATGATATGCAGGCTGAGTTTGCAAGTTATTCATCTTATCTTAAATATCATAGTATTTTGGACACCTACGTGACATCCGACGGCAAGACAATTGTTCTTCGCGCAGGAAGGTTTGGGCATGGCATAGGGCTTTCTCAGCGCGGAGCGCAGCAGATGGCAAACGAGGGTAAAACATATCAGGATATTATTAATTTTTATTATAGCGGTACGACTTTAAAGAACATGAACGTCAACGAAGATCCTCTGCCTGTGAAATCGGATGTACCAACAACAGTAGGTGTTGTGCTTGCGGACTCCTTGAATGTCCGCTCAGGACCGGGCTCTTCATATTCGGTTCTTACCGGCATTAACAAAGGCGAAACTGTCAATGTTATAGTTGATGATACTTGGTGTAAGATATACGTTCCCAGCAAGAAAGTGATTGGATATGTTGCGCGTGAGTATCTGGACATAACATATCCGACAGCTACACCCACACCATCTACAGATTTTGAAGTCCATGAGGGTATATATAAAGTAACAGCGACAAGGCTTAACATGAGAGAAGGCCCTTCCACGGATTATGATGTTAAAACAACCTTGGATAACGGAGAACTTGTAACCCGCTACAGTGCATCCGGTGAATTTTATCAAGTTAAGGATTCATCCGGAAATGAGGGCTGGTGCTCGTCGAAATATTTAACACTGGTATCGGCAGCAGTCACGCCTTCGCCTTCACCTGCTCCTAGCGCGACACCGACTGCATCATTAAGCGGAAGCGTTGAAACAGGCAAAAAGATATATCTCAGGGAAACAAATGATGCAACCAGTCAGTTCCTTGCCATCCTTAATAGCGAAGAAGTCTTTGAAGTAGTTGAAGACCGCGATGACGGATGGATTGAGATAACATATAACAGCCTTACGGGATACATAGAAGACGACTATGCTGTATTTGACGGCACAAAAGAAGACTTTTATGAAGCAGGAACATTAACTGCAGATGAAAGTCTATATAGTGAAGCTGATGATACTTCCAGCGTTATTTCGCCTATTGCAAGCGGTAGTAGCGTATGGATTATTGACGACCGTGACGATGGCTGGGTACAGGTGGAATATGAAAGTGAAGTTGGTTTTGTCTTGGATGATAATCTTGACTTTACAGGAACAAAGGAAGGCGAAGAGCCGACTCCTACACCAACTATAACAGTTACACCGGAACCAAGTGCTTCGGCTACCGAAACAGATGCAACTCCGACAGAGACGTTGTCAGAAACACCTACGCCGACGGTTACTCCAACACCGACAGCTACGGCAACGGCTACAGCAACTCCGGTACCTAAAGGAACACTTTCACAGGCTGACAAGCTTTATCTGGAGCCTGAAACATACAGCAGTGTACTGGAAGAGATTGCATCGGGCAGCGAGGTTACTGTTCTGGAAGACCGAGATGACGGTTGGATTTATGCTGAATATAATTCATCCAGAGGGTATATAATAGATGACTACGTTACTTTCGATGGAACAAAAGAAAACAATGATATCTATCGAGGACCGTGGGCAAAAACTACTAACGGAACACAGATCCTATACAATGAGCCGTCGACCATATCCTATGTGCTAATGTACATACCGACCGGAACATATGTAAGGCTTCTGGAAGACCGAGATGATGGGTTTATTAAGGTTAGCCGAGAAGGCGTAATTGGATATATGGTTGATGACGACATGGAATTTGACGGAACTAAAGAATCATCCGGAGGCACTGATGATCCTCCGACAGGCGATGATGATGATCCAAGCGAACTTATAGGAACAGTCACAGCTTCAACAGGCTTTGTACGCCTTAGAAAGAGCACGTCGCTGTCATCTGCTATCTTAGCCTATGTTCCGATAAATACTGAAGTTATAATACTGGAAGACAGATCGGACGGTTGGGTATATGTAAATTATAACGATTTACTTGGATATATGGTTGATGACTTTGTTGACTTTGACGGCACAAAGGAAGACCATGAGCCTGCTCCTACTGCCACGCCTACACCGACTCCAACACCTGCGCCTACAAGCGCAGCAACGCCTACACCAGCTCCATCAAGCTCCGGAAGCGGTGTTACTACTGGTACAATCAGCCTTGAGTATTCGACATCTAGACTTAGGATAAGAAGTTCAGCTTCGACATCTTCTTCAATAATCGGCCATGTTCCTAACGGAGCAAGCGTTAAGGTTTTAGATCAGCTTTCAAGCGGCTGGCTTAAAATAGAGTATTCCGGAATAACCGGATATGTTAGCGGCAAGTATGTGGATATTGAGCAAGCCGCCTCACAGACAACAGGGCAGATAATAAACTGCAGTTACTTGAGCTTCCGTTCAGGACCGGACACTTCATATACACTGTATGATACGATTAAAAACGGAACTACAGTCACTATTTTGGATTCATCTGACGGTTGGTATAAAATTATATACAATTCAAAAGAAGGATGGGTCAGCGGTAAGTATGTGTCGGTAACATCAGGAGGATCGTCTTCGGGCGGAACTACTGAGTCGACAGGGAAAGTCACAGCTTCAAGCCTTAGAGTAAGAAGCGGAGCGGGGCTTAACTATTCGCAGATTGGATTATTACCGAAAGGAACAACTGTTACGATTTTGGGGGAATCAAACGGTTTTTATAAAATAAACTATAACGGTCAGACCGGTTATGTATCAAAAACATACATTAACCTGACCTAAGGTGTGTTTACTGGGATATTGAGGACAACAGGGAGTTAAAAATGAAGTTACCTTACAAGCTTGTATCAGCTTTTACGGCTTTTGTGTTCGTTATTATGCTGATGGGTACAAGCGTTTTAGCCGACGGAAATATTTTAAAAAGAGGCTCAAAAGGAAGCGATGTTGAAAAACTGCAGGAGCTTTTAAAAGAGCAGGGCTATTTCGAATATGACAAAGTTACCGGTTATTACGGGAAAATAACAGAAGATGCTGTAAAAGCTTTTCAGAAAGCTAACGGTTTAAAAGCGGACGGGATTGTCGGAGAACAAACATGGGAAAAGCTTAGCAATGAAACAGCTGAGCAGGCTGCCTCTGAAGATACATCCGAAAATGAAGACTTAAGCATAACATTTGCAGGGACTATCTCCGAAGGGATGGAAGGCGAGGAAGTGGAGCGGATTCAGCGCCGTCTCCAAGAGCTGGGATTATACGGATATTCTAGAATAACGGGATATTACGGCTCTATTACCGAAGACGCTGTTGAAGCATTTCAAAAGGCATATGGGTTAAATCCTGACGGAGTAGTCGGGCAAAACACATTGGAAAAGCTTTTTACTGAGTATAAAGAGACTTCGCTTATTCCGGGTATGCAGTCGGAGGAAGTTATCGGATTACAAAAAAGGCTTAAGGAGCTTGGCTATTATGATTATTCAGCGGATGGTGAATATGGAGCTAAAACCAGGGAGGCAGTTGTTTACTTCCAGAGCGCTCACGGGCTTACAGCAGACGGAGTTGCAGGAACTCAGACAAAACAGGTTTTGTATTCAAGCGCCGCTATGACAGAGCAGGAAGCAAGGCGAAAGCTTGCTCAGACTGTTAATGATCCGCAGCCTGAAGAGCAGGAGCCAACTCCGCAGAGCGATGAAGGAAAATCACAGGCAGAAAGAGTTATTGAAATTGCTAAATCCAAGCTGGGAAGTCCTTATGTTTATGCACAGGAAGGACCGGACAGTTTTGATTGCTCAGGATTTACATATTACGTAATGAAACAGCTCGGTATTTCACTTCCCAGAACTGCTTACAATCAGGGATATGACCAGTACGGGGTTAAGATTACCGACAGAAACAACTTACTGCCCGGTGATTTGGTTTTCTTTAACACAAACAGCGGAGACGGAGATTTATCCGATCATGCGGGGATATATTTGGGTAACGGAGATTTTATCCACGCAAACTCAGGGTCTGCGATGTCGGTTGTTATAAGCAACATGAATACATCAAGTTTTTACAATGCTGCATTTTCATGGGGCAGAAGAGTGCTGGATTAGATTTATTTTACTTAACCATTACAAAGGCTCGTGCATTGCCATGAGCTTTTGCTATATAATCGTTATATATTATTTCAAAGGTGGTAATTATGAAAAAGAAAGTAGCATTTGTTTGTATTCATAATTCTTGCAGGTCGCAGATGGCTGAAGGATGGGCCAGAGAGCTGGGAAGCGATGTGATGGAGATGTACTCGGCAGGAACTGAAAATTACCCTGAAGTCAAACCTAAGGCTGTTGAAGCTATGAAAGAAGCGGGAATTGACATCAGCATGCAATACCCAAAGCTTTTAAGTGATATTCCGGGCGAATTGGACTATCTTATAACTATGGGATGTGGAGTTGAGTGTCCTTATGTTCCTTGCAATAAGAGAGAAGATTGGGGTTTGGATGATCCTTCTGGAGGAAGCTTGGAAGACTTTATTATTACAAGAGATCTAATTAAAGATAGGGTTATAAAACTTATCGATGAGATAAAAGACAATAATTAAGCCATCATTAGAGATTAATTAAAAACCTTCAATTATGCGATATTCTTCTTCAAAGTATTATATAATATAATGGCTGTGTATAATATTGGAAAATAATATCGTGTTTTTATTCATAACATTTATTTTGCACAGTGTATGATATTTTGTTTAATGCAAATAAAACCGGAACAATTATTTTTGCAATAATTCTTCCAGCTGGACAATGATGGTGGACATGAATAAAGAAAAAAGAAAAAAGATATTCAGAATCTTATATATTATGGGAACTGTAGCTGTTATTACACTGATAGGGCTGTTTGATAAAAGCCTTGTTAATGTAGTTGATGCGCTAAAAAGTATAAACTGTACTTTTATTGTTTTAGGATTTGTAAGCGTACTGATGTTTTGGCTAACTGACGGGCTGCTGCTTCATCATATAACGACATATATCTACGGCAAAACCTCTTTTTTTGTTTCTCTTAGAGCAGGAATTATAGGTTTATATTATGGAGCGCTCACACCTTTTGCTTCTGGTGGGCAGCCGATGCAGGTTGTATATATGAACGGTAAGGATATTCCCTATGGCCCTTCCATGTGCATTGTAGCTGTAAAGTTTATTGTATATGAAATCTCGATGTGTGTTTTTTATATTGGAGCTATGCTGTTTAGAGGAGCATATTTCTTTTCAAACTACAGACAGGTGTTCTGGCTCACAACGCTTGGTTTTGTTATAAACTTAGCTGCAGTAATACTTATTGCATTTATTATGGCAGACAAGAAGATACCATATAAAATAGGATATGGCGCAGTAAAGCTGTTAAATAAGATAAAAATTATTAAAAAGCCAGAAAAGGCATATCACACAATCGATAATACAATAGAGGAATTCCACGAGAGCACTGAATATATTAAAAAGTACAAAGGCAAAGTAGCGGTTTCAGTACTGATTTCGGTTGTGAATTTGTTTTTCCTGTTTGCAATACCGTACTTTATATACATAGCATTTGGACACAATCAAAAATCGCTTATCGACTTGGTTACAATGCAGTCGTTTTTGTCTCTTGCTGTTTCGTTTTTCCCGCTTCCCGGAGCATCGGGTGCTTCGGAAGGAGGTTTTTACCTTTTCTTTGCGGCATATTTTACAAAAGTACCGGTGTTTATCGCTATGCTGATATGGCGGTTCATAAGCTACTATTCGATTCTAATATTCGGAGCAATAATGGTGGTAGTAGAAGAAATGTTTAAAATGCGCAGGAAAAAGCCCCAAAATGATATAGACGTTGTACTATAACGAAAAACAGACAGAATAACAGAAAAAAACCAGACAAAAAGCGACACATATACGTAAACTACTTGAAAAAAATATAATTTTTTTGTAATATATAAATAATAGTGGGTAATTATTGGGTTTAGTAGGTTTATGAGGGTTATATGTATAGAGAGAGTTCTTTTTGTTGGTGCGTTGCATTAGCAAATTATGATTGTGTTACTGTTGTAAAATTTGAGGGAGTAAGCTATGCAGAATGATTATAGCTACTACCCGCTTACTTATCCGCAGAAAAACATCTATCAAACAGAAATTACTTATCCGGGAACATCTATCGGTACTATTTCCGCTACACTCAGAATCAAAGATAAAGATATAAATCTTGATTATATAAACGAAGCTCTGAATCTTATTATAAGCTCAAATGACGGTATGCGCTGCAGGATAAAGCTTATCGACAGAGAACCGCGCCAATACTTTATAGAGCATGATTACGAGCAGTTTGATATATTGGATTTTTCAGATAAGCCATTGGAAGCATTGTTTGAGTATGATACAGCTCAGACACAAATCCCGTTTGATATAATTGATAACAAATTATATTATTTTTCCATTATAAAACTGAGCGATAATGAATGTGCTATTTTCTCGAAAGTGCATCATATTATTAACGACGCATGGGCAATAGTACGCGTCGGAAACTTAGTGCTTGATTATTACGAGAAACTTAAAAACGGCGAAGAAGTTGATATTTCAAATGTTCCTTCGTATTTAGATTATATAAATGATGAAATGAACTACCTTTCAAGCGACCGAGTTGAGGTGGACAAAAACTTCTGGAACACCCGTCTTGATGTGTTTCCGAATAACGTTACGCTGAAACAGAGAAAGTCCAGAATAGTAAGCTTAAAGTCTAAAAGAAAAACATATCTTCTGCCCGAAAAGCTATCAAAACAGCTCAGAGAGTACTGCAAAGAAACAAAGACATCTATTTTTGCTGTTATATTGTCAGCATTTTCGATATATCTAAAAAGAACAACACATGAACACAATATGGTTATAGGCACGCCAGTGCTAAACCGTTCTTCAAGAAGGCAAAAGAAAACACTTGGAATGTTTATAAGCACAGTTCCTTTGTTTATAGACCTTCAGGAAGATGACAACTTTATTGAGTTTAATAAAAAGCTTACCCGCGAATGGATGTCGGTGCTTAAACATCAGCGATATCCTTTTGAACTGCTGCTAAAGCAGGCAAGGGAGAAGTATAAAGAATTAAAAGATCTTTTTGATGTGGTAATCTCATATCAAAATGCAAGTTTTACGGAAAACCAAAGCTCTACAAACCATAAATCCAGATGGCATTTCAATGAATGTCAGCTGGAGTCTCTTACCATTCACATTAATGACAGAGAAGGCGAAGGGATTTTGGTCTTGGACTATGATTATCTGGATGATTTGTTTTATGAAAAGGAGATTGATTTCCTTCATGACAATTTTATCCGCGTATTATGGCATGCACTGGATAATCCAACCAGACAGATGTCAAAGCTTGAACTTATCTCAGAAAATGAAAAAACAAAGCTTCTTGATGAATTCAACTCAAGAACTGTAGAATATGATATGAATCTGACGCTTGTAGATCTGTTTAAATCGCAGGTATTAAAAACTCCGGATAAAGCGGCTGTTATAAGCGGAAATAAAAAAGCAACCTATAAAGAGCTTGACGCCATGTCGGACATTCTTGCATCAAAGCTTCTTGATAAAGGCTTAAAAGAAGAAGACATAGTATGTCTGATGACGGACAAGTCAATTGAAATGATTGCTTCTATTTTAGCCATCCTTAAAGCAGGAGGGGCATATCTTGCCATAGAGTGTGATTTGCCGGATGAACGCAAGAGCTATATTTTTAAGGACAGCGGTGCAAAATTTCTAATTGTAAGAAACAAAGATGAAGATTGTTCGGAATTTGGCGGAGAAGTTATTTATACCTCTGAGATTGATTTTAATGAAAAAACATTAAGCGTAAAAAACAAGGCTAAAGCAAATAATTCTGCTTATATAATGTACACCTCAGGAACTACAGGCCAGCCTAAGGGTGTTGTAATCGAGCATAAGAGCGCAGTAAACTACGTTCATGCATTTTTAGATGAATTTAAATACGATGGAAACGAGATAGTGCTTCAGCAAAGCTCTTATTTGTTTGATGCATTTGTAGAGGAAGTTTATCCGACTCTTTCGTCGGGAGCGACTTTAGTGCTTGCAAATAAATATGGCGCAAAGGATATGTCCGGGCTTATAAGGACGATAAAGAGACACAATGTGTCTGTTATCAGCGTATCGCCGCTTGTTCTTAATGAATTAAACAAGATAAATGACTTTCCGTCTGTCAAAACATATATCAGCGGCGGGGATGTATTAAAGTATGAGTATTATAACAATCTGATATTAAATGCAGATGTATACAATACATATGGTCCGACGGAAGCTACGGTGTGTGCCGCGTATCACAAATGCGAAAATGATGTGAAAGAAAACATTCCGATAGGAAAGCCGATTGCAAACTACAAAATATACATTCTTGATGCAAATCTTAGCCTTGTGCCTATTGGCACATGCGGTGAACTTTATATCTCGGGGCCGGGACTCGCACGCGGCTATTTAAACAAACCGGAACTTACCAATGAAGCATTTATAGATAGTCCGTTTGAAAAGGGCGAAAGACTATATAGAACAAAAGATATAGCACGCTGGTACCCTATGGGTGAAATCGAGTATATGGGCCGTACTGACAGACAGGTTAAAATCCGCGGCGTAAGGATTGAGCTTGGAGAAATCGAAAGCGAAATGCTTAAAATAGACGGCATAAGAACCGCTGTAGTTATAGACAGGGTTATCACAGACAATAAAAAGAAGCTGTGTGCATATTATCAACGTTCAGGCGAAGTCAGTGTAAATGAAGTCAGAGACAGGCTTAGAAAAGCTCTTCCGTCTTATATGGTTCCGTCATATTTTCTGGATATGGAGAAAATGCCTCTAACTCCGAGTGGTAAAGTAAACTACGAACTGCTTCCGTCTGTTGACAGAATGATTTTGAGCGAGGAAACGGAATATATTGCGCCTTACAATGACACGGAAAAAGATTTAGCTGATATCATAAAAAATCTGCTTAAAATTGAGCGTGTTGGAATGAATGACAATTACTTTGAGTTGGGAGGCGACTCTCTTGATTTAACAACGCTTGCTTTTACGATAGCAGATGTGTTTAAAGTCGATATGCCGCTTGAAAAACTGTTTTTGGCAGTTAATATCAGAGAAATTGCGGAATATATTTCTGATGCTGCGCCCAAAGCTGAGGGCAGCCAGAGTGCAGACAATATTTTCTTGTTGCATAAAGGCGATTATGATAAAAATATATTCTTCATACATGACGGCATCGGCGGAATTGGTGCATATGTTGAAGTAGGAAACATGCTAAAGGCATATAACGTGTGGGGAATACGTTCAGACATTGCTCAGGAGCTGGAGCCGCAGGTATTTACTATTGAAGAACTTGGCGAGCGTTATGCACGAGAGATTATAAAAGTACGTGATGAGCCTTATAATGTTGCAGGCTGGTGTATCGGCGGAACGATTGCTTTTGAAATAGTAAGACAGCTTCAGATGATAGGCAAAAAAACAAACAGTCTTACGCTTATAGATACTTTGGGCCCTCAAAAATGGTATAACGAAATCGGACTCAGTCTCCAAGAAGAAAAAGAGTTTGTTTCTACTAATTTAGGATATGACAAAAACAGCGAAATAATAAAAGACTCACAAAGCATAAAAGAACTCTGGTCGAAAGTAGTTTTTGACATTGAACAATCCAAAAACAAAAAACAGATAATCAAAGAGTTTATTTATAAGGTTCCTGATGATATTGTTAACTATCTTGACGATTATTATGATTCATCGGTTAGGGATATCTTTTCGTTTATAAACATAGTAAGAAGCTTTCATATAGCAAGGGTGTTTTACTTCCCCGAAAGCAGCATTGACTGTGATATACGCTTCATACAGGCTAAAGACAACACTATTGAAAGCGATTGGTCTATTTGGAACGATTACGTAAACGGCGAAGTTATAAATGAGATAGTAAACGGCGATCATTATTCAATCCTTAAAGCAAAAGGGGCGTATGAGGTATCTCAGATATTAATCAAACAAGCACAAGTGAAAGAGGAAGCAAATGCGAAATTATGATTTAACTTTAATAGCGTTGGTTGTTTCATCATTTTTGCTGCTGGCCCTTTTTATATACATACTTCGCATAAAGGAAAAAAAGCAGCTGATATATGCATTTCTGTCAGCAATAGGGTTTGCTCTCTTATGGGCAGTAAACAACTCGCTTGAGCTTTATTTTTATATTAGAAGCAATGAGGTCTATAAATTTTTCGTATATCCGGGATTTATCGGGCTTTGCTTTCTGCCGGTATCATTGTTTTATGTAGGGTTGATTTTTGCAAAAACAAAAATTAATTTTTCAATGTATCATATATTTATTATGATATTGCCGCTTGCGGACTGCGGATTAATATTAACAAATGAAATTCATCATATGTTTATTGAAAACTACGCAATAAGCAATATGGATATAGTATATGGTAATCTTTTCTTTATACATACTATTATATCTTATGGATTTTTGTTTACTGGGCTTTATTATTTAGCCAGTTCTTCAATCAAAACTACTGGATTTTTCTCAAAACAGTCTCTTCTTATATTTGTTGGAATAGCTGTTCCGCTAGGAGTAAATATATTTTACACAATGAAGCTTGTGGTCATGAATGTATATCTTACTACGATTTCGTTTTCGGCGGCTGTTGTGCTGTTTGTTTTTTCAATATTAAGGTTTAGCTTTTTAAATGTTGTACCTATTGCATTAAGGAACATAGTAGATAACATTTCGGATGGATTTTTAGTAATTGACAAAGATTTAAAAATTATTGATTATAACAAAACATTAGAGGATACATTTGGTGATTACCTTGATATTAAAAGGAATGTAAATGTTAAAAATGTTTTAGCACTGGAGGATAAAAAGGCTTCAGCATTTGGAGAGCTTTATGATATGATTCGCTTTTCTTTGGATTTAAAGCAGCCTCTATCAGCTGACAAACATATTATATACAGAGATTTTGACAAACATTTTAAGATTGAAGTTACACCTATAAACACAAAATCCCAGGGACAGCTGGGAATGGTTATGCTTCTCAAGGATATTACCCAAAATGTAAGAGACATGGAAACCATTAAGGAAAAGCAGGAAATTTTAATGGGGCAGGAGCGCCTTGCTTCGCTGGGACAGCTTATAGGCGGAATAGCACATAACCTGAAAACTCCGATAATGTCTATTTCCGGCGGTATAGAGGGTATAAAAGATTTAGCTGAAGAGTACCTTGATTCAGTTGGCGACGCTGCTGTAACAGATGAAGATCACAAGGAAATCGCAGGAGAAATTATAGAGTGGGTTGAAAAAATCAAGCCTCACTGCGGGTATATGTCAGATATTATAAGCGCAGTTAAAGGACAGGCTGTGCAATTTAACACGACAGGGTTTATAAGCTTTACTATTGACGAAGTAGTAAAACGTATAGATATATTGCTTAAACATGAGCTTATAAGATACCATGCTACGATGAAAACAACAGTCGAAATTGATACAATGACGGAAGTACGCGGTGACTTAAATTCTCTTGTACAGGTGCTTGACAATTTGATTATCAATGCAATACAATCATATGAAGGGGATAAGGGTGAGATACTCTTCCATGTTACCGAAGCCGGTCCCAATGTTATATTTATAATTACAGACAGCGGAAAAGGCATAAGTGATTCTCTTAAAGAAAAGTTATTCAAAGAAATGGTAACTACTAAAGGCAAAGACGGAACAGGCCTTGGTTTGTTTATGTCATATTCAACAATAAAGGGTAAGTTTGAGGGCGATATGTGGTTTGAGTCGGAGCTTGGGAAAGGAACCACGTTCTATGTGTCAATCCCACAGCTTAACAGCACCAGAGCGGAGAGTATTTAAAGTTGAGAAAGAGAAAAGTACCGACACAATTTAAATATAAAATACTTGTTGTTGATGATGAGATAGGCATTATAGATTCTTTGTCGGTTGTTTTAAAAAGAAGTGGATACGGATTTGTTGGCATTACAGATCCTATGGAAGCTATAGAGCGTGTTAAAAACGAGCACTTTGACCTTCTGATTTTAGACTTTTTAATGAAGCCGATTCACGGCGATGAAGTTGTTGAAAAGATTCGCGAATTCAATCAGGAATTATATATATTGTTGCTTACAGGGCATAAAGATTTAGCTCCGCCGCTTGAAACCATAAGAGCGCTGGATATACAGGGATATTGCGAAAAAAGCGATAGGTTTGACCAGTTGCTATTGCTTGTTGAGTCCGGAATAAAATCATTGTCACAGATGGAAACAATTAAAGCTTTTAGGGATGGCTTAAACAGCATTTTAGAAGCTGTGCCGAAGATATATCAGCTACAGCCAATAGGAAATATTCTGGAGGAAATTTTATCTGAGATACTTCCGCTTATAAACAGCGACAGCGCATTTATTATAGTTGATGATACATCAATGGATTCGTTGATTGATAACTTTGAAGAAATCAGTGAAGTCAATGTTCACAGAACCATTTTTAAGGGCATAGGCAAATATAAAACCGATATTGAAGATTTTGTAGAAATGCTTGATCCGCAGATGATGGAACAGATAGGGTATGCAAGAACTGAAAAGAAGGTTATACATCTGGAAGAAGGCATTATACTGCCGCTTATAAACGAGTTTAATGATACAATCGGCGTTATTTTTGTAGAAACCTCAAATATAGAAGATGGGCAGGGTTTGTTGGAGATATATACTTCGCAGGCAGCGTCATCTCTTAACAATGCTTTCCTTCATTCTTTGGTTAACATCAAAAACGATGAGTTAAACAAGACATACATTGAGCTTAAAGAAAGATATATGGATACAATCAAGGCCTTAAGGCTGGTTGTTGATGCTAAAGATATTTATACAAGAGGCCATTCGGACAGAGTAGCATACTATTGCCAGAAGATAGGCGAGAAGCTGAACCTTGACAAGCAGGAGATAGAAACTCTTAGGATAAGCGGAATGTTCCATGATGTTGGTAAGATTGGAACGCGTGACGATATTATCTTAAAAAGCGACAAACTCAACGCCAATGAGTATGAAGAGATTAAAAAGCATCCCATAAAAGGCGCTCATATTTTGTCGGCTGTCTCTATGTTTAAAGATGTTGTACCGCTTGTTAAGTGCCACCATGAAAAGATGGATGGAACAGGATATCCTGGCGGACTTAAAGGCGACGAGATTCCGCTTCTAGCAAGGGTTATTTCTGTTGCTGACGCTTTTGATGCGATGATGTCTGACAGGCTCTACAGATCCAAACTTGATTTAAGCGAAGCTATTTCACAGCTTAAAAAGAATGCAGGCACTCAGTTTGATGCGGGTATCGTTGAAATCTTTGTTGAGATACTAAAAGACTATGATGAAATGCATGAGGAGCTGAAATCTACGTTTGATGCGTAACCCAATATATAATGATATGAGTAAAAGGCAGCGAACTCCGCTGCCTTTTTTGTTTATTCAATAAAACACAATACTTTGTTTGAAACTATATTGCTTATAATTTTCATACTCTCAGGCTCTACTACTTTTATTACATCCTTATATTTTGATTCTTCTGGGAGTATGTCTGGGAGAATGTTTTTTTGTGAATTAACTATATTTTCGTTAAAAACTACACTTTCTTTCTCTGCAAACAATGCACAATAGAATATGTTTTCTTCAACAAGGTCTTGAAAGAAATGAGAGCCGTATGAAAGCTCAGGTTTCATTCCGCCTGTTACAAACTCTCTTTCGCAAAGAACCGATATATTGCTTATCTCAGAAAATGATACGGGAATGCCCAGCGATGCGGTGGTTGTGCCCCATCTTCCTGGCCCTATTGCTATTGTTGGGCAGTCGTTCGAGTTACGGGTTAGTTTGCCTATAATTCGTGCAACCTGATATTTTTCTGATTCCTTAAGGCTTGTATATCCTTGGGCATCTACATAAATAACTCTTTTTATATCCTGATAAATGTTTCCGCCCATAAAGTTTCCCTCTGAGATAAATAATATCTTTTCATTTTTAACATCTTTAGGGATGTCTGTTGTGACTTTTATTCCTTTTGTCTGCAGAGGACGGCATTGGAGAAGGTTTACTACGAGATTCTCTGTTTCTGTAAAGTTTGCAGTAAACTCAATATCTACTGGATATCCGTATGCTTTCTGTATAGTTTGCATCATGCTGTGCATGTTTTTTATAAAGTCAGTCTCATCAATTAGCTTCTCATATGTCAGTATCCAGTATTTCTTGTTCTTTATGCCAAGTTCTTTTGTAAGCCTGTTTGCTTCAATATCTTCGGAGGCTATAAGAGAAATGTCGGTGTTATAATCTTCTTCCATTAATTCGTTTTTTTCGATGGAAATCAGCTCGTTTTTTTGTGTGTCCAGAACATCTGCATAGTGCTGGGAGTATTGTTTCAGGTCTCCTTTTCCGTAAAGCATCTGCTTTTTGGGAAAGTCCAGTGCCATAATTCGGGAATAATCGTTTTCTATTCTGTTTACAGCTCTTGTACCCAATCCGAAAACAAGCCGCAAAAGGCCTTCTTCCGAACTCATGCTTTTATCCCATGTGTATGTGTTTCTGGAAAATCCGACGCCGGCTAAAAGCGGATAAAAATATTGTCTGTGGTAGTCGCCGGATACTCTTTGAACAAGCAGCGCCATCTGTTCATCGTTTTCTTCGAGGTTTCTTTTTTTTCTATATGTAAGAGCGTCTTCTCTCATCGTGCTTGCGTAAACTTTGCGTATTGCGTCTTCAAGAGCTATATAGCGCTCTTCCAAAGTGCCCTGGTTTACAAGAAAGAAACTTTCATACTTGCCTGCAAATGCATTGCCGTAGCTGTCTTCAAGCAGAGAGCTTGAGCGAACAATAATCGGAGCCTGCCCGAAGTATTGCAGCATTCTAATAAGTTTTTCTTTTATCTCGGCAGTAAAGCTGCCAATTAACATTTTGCTTTTAATTTCGCGGGCAGCCTCAAAGAAATATTCTTTTTTTCGGTGCTTTTTATATAACGGCCATAATCCGTTGTCAATTATATATGCGTAAAAAACATCTGAACCTATATAATATGAATCGTGTGGCTCAAGAAGACTCTGCCACTTCCTATTGTCTTCGTTTATAAGTATTTTGCGGGCAATGTGCATACCGACTGCTTTTCCGCCGATGAATCCGCTGCTTATAAGCCTTGAGCCGATTTGTGTTAAGTCCATTAGATTGAGATGTTTTTCAGCCAGCTGTAATATCTTGTCGTCGCGTCCGATGATTAGGCGGAGCATCTTCTTAAAAAGGGAGGATTTTCTGTTTTCTGTCTCTTCGCTTATATCTCTGGAATATGCAAGGTCTGAAGCTTCTATCAGCATCCTCTCCCAGCTGTCCAGGCTGCCTCCGGCAAAGTAGCTTGTTTGTCTAGAAAGCGAATTAAACAGTATAGCTGTGTCGGAAGAGCTTGTGAGTGGAAGCATATCCACACCTGACTTTAAGTGAGGCAAAAACATAGTCTTTGAGTATCGCCCTTCTACTTTCAGCGGATGTATGTATGTAGTATTATCCATATTATACAAGTCGAGAAGTACCTGTGTGTTTTCTCTCATATCAGAAAAAGATGAATGAGAGTGATGGTTTCTTTGCAGTGCGAAGTATGAAATACTGTCAAGTTCATATAGATATTTGCTTGTGATTGCAAAAAAGTGGCTTATCATAAGATCGCTTGCCCAAGAGTCAAGCAGAGTTGTAAGACAGTCGAATATATAAAATGTCAGAACGCCTTCAGATTGGATTATATTGTGCAGTGATATTGTAAAATCTTCAAACCCGTTTGAAGGATTAAGCTTATATGTTTTCACTCTATCAATATCTTCAACAAGACTATTTTCGGGATCAAAGTTTATATAAATTACTTTTCTTCCGTCTTTATTTGACTGCTTTGCAAACATTCTGGCGTATGATTTATACTCGTTAACAGTGTCAATGTGCCATATCACATTGTCGCCGAGGCGCAAATGCTCAAGGATAAAATCAAGTCCGCTGTGGCCTGTTTTTGCGTATGAAAATTGATTCATGCTGTACCGCCTTATCTGTTTTGACGTATTTTTTCGTATCCCTTAATAAATTCATCCAAAGAGGAATCGCCGATTATTCTTAATATCTCATCAATTGGTATATTCTCGATTTTTGTAAATCTTATGCATGATTTTCCCATATTGGGCTTCGATCCAATTTTCTTGTATGCTTCAATTAAAGAAGGCATATACTTTTCATTCATATAAAGGTTGGTGGAGTAGATAGAAAAGTGGTTTTTCTGAGAAGCAAGAGCCGCATAGCTTAGAGGTTTATCATTATATGTGTTAGGATATATGCCAAGAGGCACTTCATAACTTATCATTCCCCAGTTCATGTTCTCTTCAATTCCATCGGGTATAACCTCTAAAATCATTTTCCGAAGCTTTGAAATTACTTCTGCTTTATCTTCGGGCAGAGAACTAATGTAGCCTTCAACTGTTGTTTCATTGCTATGAGCCATTAAAACACCTACTTGCTTGTTAGGTTTATATTATCAGTATATCAGTTTTATATATTCATTCAAATAATTTATACCAATGTGATAAAATTATCCTATAATACTAATAGACTTAATTTTCGGAGGAATATACATGGCTTTAATTAATATCAGAATCCGCTCAAAGATAATGGTTTTGTGTACAAATGTTACAGTTATTATGCCTGAACGAAGAGAATACAGAAAACCGCTTAAAGTACTTTGGCTTCTGCACGGATTCAGCGATGACGACAGCGCGTGGACACGAAATACAAGCATAGAAAGATATGTTGAAGATAAAAATCTTTGTGTAATAATGCCGGCTGTTGACCACAGCTTTTATTCAGACATGATATACGGGAATAAATATTTTACATATGTGACGGATGAACTTCCAAAGTTTTTATCTTCAATGCTTAATATAAGCACAAAAAAAGAAGATAATTTCATTGCCGGCCTTTCGATGGGCGGTTACGGAGCATTCAAGGTTGCACTAAATCAGCCTGAAAGATTTACAGCTGCTGCGAGCTTTTCGGGAGTGCTTGATTTATTGGATTTCTATAAAAATAAAAAGCAGTATGATGATCTTTTTCTTCAGCATGCCAAAATGATATTCGGTGGAGAAGATGATTTTGAAAAAAGCAAAAGCGATCTTATGCATATGGCAGAGGTAAATAAGGACAGTAAAGATATTCCGAGGCTATATATGTGCTGCGGAAAAAACGACTTTTTGTTTCATATGAATGTAAAATATCATGAACATCTTAATAAACTTGATATACCTGTGACTTATGAAGAAGATGAAGGCTTTGAGCACACATGGGACTATTGGGATATGAAAATTCAAAAAGTTATTGAGTGGATGGGACTATAGTGAGTTCATAAATTGTTAATAAGAATATAAAATAATGCTGAAACTGAAGGAGTAATATGACCGTGGGACGATAATCACGGAGGTGTGCTATGAAAAACAAGCTTAAAGACAGCCTGCCAATTGCTTTCATATTACTTTTAGCGTCGTTTCTTTATATTTTCAAATATGGGGAGATAACTACGCAAACTCTTATTACGCTGCAGGAGTATATTCAATGGGACAGAATCTGCATGCGTTTTTGTTTAATTCTTTGGACAGTGTAGGGTATGTAACCATTGATAAACCCCCGCTTGGATTTTGGATTCAGGTTATATTTACAAAGATATTTGGATTCAGCGGATGGGTATTGGTGCTGCCTGAAGCTCTTTGCGGTGTTTTATCCGTTTATTTCATATATAAAATTGTAGGAAAAAGATTCAGCAAAGCAGCAGGCCTTATATCGGCTGCGGTTTTTACTTTAACACCTATTTTCGCTGCTGTGTCAAGAAACAATACAATCGACGGAATTTTAATTCTTATTCTGTTGCTTGCAGCTGATATGGCTTTAAAAGCTGCAGAAAAATCAAGCGGAAAGCATTTGATTTTTGCCGGAGTGCTTATAGGGCTTGGCTTTAATGTAAAGATGCTTCAGGCATTTATGATAATTCCTGCCGTGTATTTAGTTTATCTTATCTTCTCAAAACAGAAATTTTTAAAGAAGATATTGAATTGTGCTGTTTCTGCGATAATATTAATCATTATTTCACTATCATGGGTTGTGGCTGTTGATATGGTTGATGAAGATCTTCGGCCTTATATAGGCTCGAGCGATACCAATTCTGCAGTAGAGCTTGTATTCGGGCACAATGGGCTTAGCAGATTTTTGGGCAGAAAGTCACTCAACACTCTTAATGCGCAGGATGGACCTGTAAAAAACCAGATGGTTCCTCCCAATAATAATAATGCTGATGACAGACAGCCTCCACAGAACAGAAAATATCCCAATGTAAATAATACTGTCTCTGACCAGCAAAACAAACCACCAAATCAAGGGCAGTCGGGAATAGCCGGCGAGGCTGGAGACACATCAATTTTAAGGCTTTTTAATGAGAAGAATGCAGGACAGATATCTTGGTTATTGCTGCCTGCAATAATGATTGCAATAGCTTCTATGGTTATGGTTTTTATTAAAAAAATAAGAAACGATAAGAAGTTTCCGCTGTTGTTTTTATTTTCAATGTGGATTATTCCGATGTACTTATACTTTAGCTTTGCAGAAGGAATAACACACAGATACTACTTTGCGATGCTTGCTCCCGGAGTAGCTTCTGTTATCGGAATCGGATTCTACTTCCTATCGCAGGTAAGGACCAAGATTGTAATTCCATTTGTTTTTGCAGCAGCGGCTGTTATGCAGATTTATATTCACAGCTTGTATTCTGGATGGGCTGACTGGCTTATTCCTTTATGCGCAGTGACATTTGCTGCAACATTGTTGGCAATGATAATAATGTCGGTTAAAAAAGCTAATTCAAAAACTATTGCATTGCTTACATGTGTGCTTCTTATACTTCCGGGAGCTTGGGCGTTTTCACCTGTTTTATACAGCGACAACTCGCAGCTGCCTATCGCAGGCCCTGAGCTTATAAACCAGAGAGACAGCTTTGACAACGCCGAAAAGCTTAGCGGGATAATTGAATATCTTGAAGAAAACAGGAACGGAGCAACATATCTTGCTGTGACCGAAAGCTCGATGCAAAGCGGAGCGGAGCTTATACTGCAGTCGGGTGAAGCTGTGATGATTCTCGGCGGGTTCAACGGAGGAGATGAAACTGCGACGCTTGATGAATTTATTGATATGGTTAAAGACAACGAAGTGAGATATGCTGTTTTATCGCGCGATGCGGGGCAGAATGCAAACAGAGAAATCTATGAGTGGATTAAGCAAAATGCAGAGGTTATCCCGCCGCGCATCTATGGCGGAGCTGTAGGAAACAAGGTCGTATTTTATCTGGGTTGAAGAAATCCTTCTCTGCATTTATACTGATATAGTACAATTTAGTTATGAGGAGAAGACATGAATATTCAGATATTCGGTAAAAAGAAATGTTTTGACACCAAGAAGGCTGAAAGGTTTTTTAAA
This sequence comes from Christensenellaceae bacterium, assembly GCA_963677605.2. GTDB lineage: Bacteria > Bacillota > Clostridia > Christensenellales > UMGS416 > JAGLOK01. Next base: position 960,016 of record CAXXDX010000007.1, read on the forward strand.
GAGCGCAGGATTAAATATCAGTATATAGACATATTGGACAAGGGCCTGAGCAAAGGAGAGCTTAGGAGCGTTTCTCAGGCTTTGGGCGGCCTAGAAAATGTTGTTGACTGTGAGGGCAAAGACTATTATGAGATTGAGTATCTTGGAAAAGAGCAGTGGCAGGACAAACTTTTGGAGACTCCCAAACTCTTTAAAACACCGATAGTAAGAAACGGTAAGCAGGCTACTGTGGGATATAAGCCGGATGTGTGGAAAAACTGGGAGTAACTATAAACATTCTTATGAGGCATATATATGTATGAACAGATGATTTTTTCTACTGAGGATGATTTTAGGAATTGGCTTGATGAAAATTATAATAAGTCAGACGGAATTTGGATGGTATTTGGAAAAACGGATGAGCTTGTTACACTAACCTATGATGAAGCACTCAGACAGGCGCTGTGTTACGGTTGGATAGACGGCCTTATAAAGCGCGTTGATGACGTAAAATACCTCAGAAAATTTACGCCAAGAAGAAAAAACAGCAAATGGTCTAAAAGGAACAAGGAGATTATTGCTGAATTGATAAAGCTGAAACTTGTACAGCCTTCAGGATATGAGGCGATTGACAGGGCGAAAAAAGAAGGTGTATGGGAAACTCGGGAGAGAGTCAGTGTATCAGATGATGATATAATGGATTTTGAAGAAAAGATTAAAAAAAGACAGCCTGCATATGACAATTTTATCAAGATGCCTCCGTCGGTTAGGCGCACATATACTATGTATTATATGGATGCGAAGAAAGAACAGACAAGAAAGAACAGGCTTGAAAAGATTGTCGAAAGGCTGAATAAAAATCTAAAACCGATGTAAATTTAACAAAATAAAAAGGAAGCTCATTTCGTCAGAAATGAGCTTTAAAAATAATCCGTAATTAATGCATTACAAACAACCGGTAGGTTGGGAGTACAATTTTATAACCGCACCCTATCTATTAAGGAGAAGGAGTCGGTGTTGGAGAAGCGGTCACTGTGGGGCTTGGTGTTGCAGTCGCAGTCGGCTCTGTCGTTGCAGAGGGCGTCGGTTCCGGAGTTACTGTTGCGGTAGCAGTTGCCGTTGCTGTGGCAGTAGCTGTAGGGGTGGCAGTTGCAGTAACTGTCGGAGTAGGACTTGGACTCGTTGTCGGAGTTGCTGTAGCTGTTGCAGAAGGCTCCGGAGTCGGAGTTGGGCTTGGTGTGGGCGATGCCGTTGGTGTTGGTGCCGGAATTGTAAGCTGAATGGCATTGCTTGTGACTTTCGTTCCGTCTGAGTACACAACTGTTATTGCAAACCAGTATGTATGCCCTGCCTGAATGCTTCCGCAGCAGGAATAGCTTCTGGATGTTGTAGAAAGGTTTGTAATCCATTCAAGGTATCCGTTTTCAGGATAACTTGGCGTGCTGTCTGTTTCGCTCATAACAACCTTGTAGCCGCTAGCATAGGCGGAATTTACTTTTGCCCAACTAAGACTTACACCAGACTCGCTTGCGCTTCCTGATAGAGAAGTGCCCACATAGCTTATAGATTGTGCAGGTGTTTTAAGCCTGACGGAGTTTCCGGCTTCTTTGCCGTTGTCATACAACACTGTAATCGAGAAGTAGTAGTACGTATCTGCAGAAAGTTTTCCGGCAGGTATCGTTACCGAAGTTTGTGAGCTGTTGGTCAGATAATACACATATCCATCGTTCGGATAACTTGGGTTTGGGTTGGTTTTTGACGCAACTACTTTGTAGCCGTTAAACTCGTCGTGTGCAATCTGTGACCAGCTAAGGTGAACTCCGCTCTCGTTAGAATAGCCTGAAATGGTTGAGCTAAGGTACGCGGTGGATGACGGCTCCGGTGTTTTTGTCGGAGTCGGCGATGCCGTGATTTCAGGAGTTGCAGAAGGACTTGGTGAAACTTCTGGTGTCAGTTCCGGCGAAGGTTCGGCAGTCGCGTCCTGCGCTGTTGGAGTGGCAGAGATGATTGGTGTAGTAGTTGCGGTCACCTCCGGCTCATTAGCCAGAACTATGGCCGCAACTATATCTGATACGGAACCTTCTTCCAGACCCAGCTTTTCGCCCTCAATCGTTAAAAGCTCTATGCCTGGTTTAAGTCCCTCTTTAACAAAGTTATCATATTGATCTTTTGAGCCTACAAGCAAAACGGTTTTTCCCTTGCCAGCATACTCTTCTATCTTTTCTTTGGTTATCTTGCATGCTCCATCGCCGAAATAACCGACAACAACATTGTTTGTGCCGTTTAAGTAACCATTGTCTTGTGCAGCCTGTAAGATTAAATCAATTACCTGGTCAATTGGCTTGTCGCTGCAATCAAGCGATTCCAGAAGTTTCTGTCCATCTTCGTTTAATCCTTCGACTTTTATTACATTGCCGTTTATATCGGTCTGAACAGATACGCTTGGATTGATATCGATTGTATAATAGCTCATTCCGGAAAGTGTTAAGTCACGGGTTGCTCTTGGGAACGCTGTTAAAGCTAATGTAAGCACAATCGCAAAAGCAGCGGCGAAAACAAGGCTGAAACGTTTTGCGCGAAGAGGCATAGTTCTTTTTGGTGCTGTTCCTTCAGCGTATTTGATTACGCTTTTTACAAGCTGATCGCTAACATTTTGATTTTTTATTTTTATTTCATTTAATTGCTCATGAATACTCTGCATATAATCTTTCCTCCATGGGTGAGTCGCAGATATCGGCTATTTCAGACAGCTGATTTGTTAATTTTTTCTTTGCAGTGTTAAGACGGGATTTAACTGTACCCTGCGGTATCTCTAATACTGCAGCTGTTTCCTCATAGCTTAATTCTTGGAAGTAGTGCATCACAATAACATTTTTATACTTTGGCGGCAGTTGATTTACCAGAGAAACCAATTGAACTTTTGTCTGGTTTTTTGCAGCAATGTCTTCTGTTGTCAAGCCGTCAGTTGCAAGAGACATGGCTATTTCTTTGTCTTTGTTTTTTTCAAAGTCTATTCCGCCGAGTCGTTTTAATCTTTGGTTTTTCCTTAATACATCCCTGTGTGAATTCACGCATATTGTATAAAGCCAGTTTTTGAATGATTTACCGTTAAATCTTGAGATATTCTTTATTGCCTTTTCCCAGGTTTTTTGGAATAAATCATCTGCTTCGAAGCGGGAAAAAGTCATCCTGAAACAGAGGTTATATAAATCATCTTTATACTCCTCGACAAGTTCTTGTATTATTTTTTTATCGCCTTTTCTAATTCTCGATAAAAGCTGCTCTTGTTCAGGCATTTTTTCTCCTCACATATATATAAACGCATGAAAGGGGATTTTGTTCGATATTTTATAAAACTTTTTATTATTTAATTATAACCTAAATATATTGTGTTATAACACAGAACAAAAAAGGATATGAAAATATAAAAACAGCACAACTATTTGTGCTGTTTTTTATGCTCTGAATATTGTTGGTTTATTCAGTTTCTGATTCTACTCCGTTATATATAAAATCGTGCATGCGCCACAAGGTTTCTTCTTTTTCATATTGCAGAACAGCCATTTTTTTATATCGCACAGCTTCATACAAACCATCGTAGGGGACTCTCTGCACTTTATAAGGACTGTTTCTCATGTCGTATAATGTTTTTGTCATTTCAACTAGCTCAAGAGGTTCCATATCAGTTTTAACCCAATCGGTAACTGTGGTTAAAGCGTTGTCGATTTCCGAAAAAGACATACCGGAAAGATTGGTCTTTGCAGACTGGAGAACTTCTTTTTGCCGTGCGTCTCTCATAAATACGCCATCGGATTTTCGTATTCTCATATATGCTACGGCTTGTATTCCGTTTATAGTCTGCGTTCCTTTGTGATATACCATATCAGTGTCTTCGTGTCGTCTTAGAATGCCGTTCATCTCCTGTATTAGTCCGTTCATATCCCACACTTCCTGCTGCGAAAGTGTTACTTCAACTCCGCCTATTGCGTCGATTATCTCAATCATACCTCTGAAGCTGGTTACAATGTAATGATCAATATCAATAAGGAATTCCTGTTCAATGGCAGCTATTGCGCCTTCAGGCCCGTCTTCATACACTATTGCGCTGTTTACTCGGTTAAGATCGTCTTTTGACGGAATATAAATCAAAGTATCGCGCATTATTGAAGTAAGACGGATTTCATTGTTCTTTTTATCTATAGTTAAAATGATGTTTACATCGCTTCTGCCGCTGAGTATGGTTTTTCTGTATCTGTTATCCATCCCGAAAACGGCTATATTGATTATATCGTAGTCGGTATTGTCTTTCATTTCAAGAACAGGCTCCGGAGTTATTTCGGGCGTAGGAACGGCTGTTGGAAGATGGGTAGGATCCGGCTCAGGTGTTTCCGTAGGTATTGGAGATGATTCCTCTGTTGTATCAATTATAACTTCCGGAGAGCTCATCTTCTTAAGTTTCGGATATATGTACATGAACACGATTACAAATATACTTATAAGAAGTATCCATAAAATGAACATTAATGTTTTCAGAGTTTTTTTCTTTTTTCCCTGTTTTGGTGATGAAGAGGTGCTCTCTTCGGATGTGTTTTTACTCATAATGTAATGCCTTTTTATCTATATTACCGAAAAATGGAATTAATCGGCTAAGGTAATGTTATACGATAATGTTACGAATGTCAATCATATATGACAAAAGCATTACGGATGTACATATGATTCAACCCAGCTGTCTTTCGGTATGATAACGCAAATATCGTGAAGCATACATGCGAGATTTGCCTTCTTAGTATGCAATCTGTCTTCGCAAAGGTTCATAGCTGTTTTGCTTACATTTTTTGAATGATCAAGAGTTATTGTTTTGCCGTACAAAACAAATGTATCAGAAATTTTATTTATTATATCTGAGTTAATAAAAATAAGTATAGTATATTCTGTTTTTGAGATATTCTATCTTGTGATGATTTCACAATCAAGATTACCTTCTTCAATTGTTATCCTGCAATAGGAGGGAGCTCTGTCCCGTGTTTGAATTCTGCTGGAACTGCCCGGATTTACTACCCAGATGCCGTTTTGTTTTTGGCAAAATGCTATGTGTGTATGTCCGAATAGAATAACATCCGCTTCTTTTTCTATGCCTTTTTTAATGATGCGGTCATATGTGGACTTAACGCTGTATTTATGGCCATGGGTTAAGTAAAACATTTTATTTTCTATTGTTATGTTTTTTTCGCTTTCGATGTTTGTGAAATCACAGTTGCCTTTTACAATATGAAAAGTAATATCAGGAAACATTTTTTCCAATCGCAATGCATCATCTGAATTGTCTCCCAGGTGCAATACAATGTCCGGCTCTTCTGACTGGATGGGATACTGTATGCCTGAGATATCGTGGTGTGAGTCTGAGAAAGTTAAAATTTTCATATAAATGCCTTTAATTTTTGATTGGATTATAACACTGCTTTTGTATTATAAAAACCATATTCCGCCCCAATTATACAATTTCGTATTTGTATACAAAATGCTGATAGTTAAAATCACAATAATTACAATTTCTTTCAATTTGCATCTTCTTATATTCGGATTTGACAAACTTATTATTCTGCTGTAATTTATGTAATATGATTAGAAAAAGTATAAATGCATATTATTATGCGGCCGAATATTACTTAATTATTCGGGCTTTTTCTGGTGCATGATTTAGCATTTGCTAAACTACTTTACACATCAGCTTGAGGCCACAGTGCTTCAGGCTTTTTTTATTACTTAAAAAGGAGGATATTATGGGGAAAAAGCAGATAATTGAAAACATTAAAAGAGGAGCAGTAAATATCTATTCGGCGAATGAGCTTGAAGAACGGATTAAAAGCGGCAAACGTCTTGTGATAAAGCTCGGAGCAGATCCAAGCAGACCGGACTTGCACTTGGGCCATTCTGTTGTATTAAGAAAGCTTAGATTATTTCAGGAACTAGGGCATAAAGTTGTGTTTGTGATAGGAGATTTTACAGGCATGATAGGAGATCCAACCGGAAAAAGCAAGACAAGGCCGAAGCTCACTTAAGAGAAAACACGGGAAGCGGGTGAGACTTACTTCAAACAGGTTACAAAGATTTTGGATAAAGATAAAACCGAAATTGTTTATAACTCCAGCTGGCTGTCAAAAATGAATTTTGAACAGGTAATAGAGCTTGCATCGGGATATACACTCGCAAGGATTTTGGAGAGGGATGATTTTAAAACAAGATATCAGGCGAATCAGCCTATTGGAATCCATGAACTTTTATATCCTTTGGTGCAAGGCTATGATTCAATGGCAATTAATGCAGATATCGAGGTGGGAGGTACTGACCAGACGTTTAATTTGCTTGTTGGCAGGCAGCTTATGGAACGTGCAGGCATGAAGCCTCAGACGGTAATTACATATCCTCTGTTGGTTGGTTTAGACGGCAAAGAGAAGATGAGTAAGTCACTGGATAATTACATTGGAATTGATGAACCTGCCGATATAATGTTTGAAAAATGTATGAAAGTTCCTGATGATCTTTTGTATGACTATTTTAAGATGACAACTGATGTTAATCTTGAGGAAGCAAATACTCTTATTAAAGAAGATGTAAGACAAGCTCATTTCACATACGCTGAAACAATTGTTGGTATGTATCACAATGATAAATTGGCTTTGTATGCAAAAAAGAGATATAACGATGTAGCAAAAGGCAGAAATCCTGAAAATCTGGATGAAATCAGGATTCCTGAGGAAAGCATATCCATAGTTGAGCTTTTAAAGATAGTGGGATTTGCGGAATCGTCAAGTCAGGCGCGCAGACACATATTGGGCAAAGGTGTAAAGGTTGATGGCAATGTTGTCTTGGATATTCATACAATAGTTAATATAAGAGACAGTGTTATTGTGCAGTTTGGAAAGAATCGCTTTGCAAGAGTGTTGTTTGATAATGATAAATTATAAACCGTTCACTACTCTGCTTCTGGTAAGCTCCCAGCGCTTGAATATGATTTTAGCTTTTATGCTGTCGGGTATTATGGCTGCGAGGGATACAGCAAACATATTTACAATACCAGGCACATATTTTGATTGTCCGCGTAAGGCTTTCTTGATTGTTTTATGAGCAACTGTCCCTGTATTAACAGTCGTAATTCTTCCTATAAAGCCTTGCGACTCTATGCTGGCAATTACCTTTGGCATAGTTCTGAGTCCTGACGGACACAAAGCCATAACGTTGCCGCCTTTGTTTTTAATTTCTTCTCGTATTGCTATTGAAAACTGGATTATTGCACGCTTGCTTGCAGCATATATAGCCTTAAGCGGCATTGTAAAAAAACCTGCCATAGATGCAACGTTTATTATATAGTACTTATCTTTATGGGGAAGCGAAACCGCAAATCTTGAAATATCAATTGTTGCTTCGGTGTTAAGACGGATAACTGTGCTTATCATGTCGCTTGTAAGACTTTTAATCTCTCCTTCATAGTCAAGCCCTGCGACGTTAATTGTCATAAAGAGGTCGGCGTTTAGACTTTGTATTTTCATAAAAAGCATCTGTCTTTGGCAAATGTCTGTTAAATCACAGGCTAAATATACAATGTCTATTGAATAAGTGGATTTCAATGCTTCGGATAGTGTTTTGAGCTTTTCTTCGTATAAATCGGTTATAATCAGACTATTGCCAAGCTGTGCGCATTCAACGGCAAAAGCTCTTCCCAAGCCGCCTGCTGCACCTGTTATAAGTGTATATTGTTTCATATAAGTTATTTCCTTTCGTGTTGTATGATTGGATTATATTTATTGAGAATATAAAAGTCAATCAATTGATTGAAACATATGATTGATTTAATTTGTTTCTAATGCTACTATAATGTTATTGTGATTTTCGGGTGATAGTATTAAAGAAAAAAGGAGTTATTATGGAAAACAGAAAAATTGCTTTAATTACAGGAGCTACATCCGGAATAGGGCTTGAAACGGCAAAAGGACTAATTGAAAACGGATTTTTTGTAATAGGTACATCTAGAAGCAAAGAGAAAGAAGAAAGAGCTAAACGTTACTTAGGAGAAAATGCGAAGTTCGTTGAAGCTGAATTATCATCGCAGGAAAGCCTCAGACAGCTTAAAGAAAAGGTTGAAGCAATATTGAACGGAAGAGGGCTTAATGTTCTTATAAACAATGCAGGAGCATTCTCGACCTATTACACCCTGACAGACGAAGGTGTGGAAAAACAGTTTGCTGTAAATACTATTGCGCCATTTTACAATTCTTTGCTGTTTTATGATAAACTTAGTTGTGTAGGCGGCAGGATTATTAATGTTTCCTCCTCATCACACTATGGCACAAGGATGAAATGGAGCGATTTGCAACTTACAAGAAGCTATCATCAGCTAAGAGCATATAAGCAGACTAAGCTTATGTCTGTAATGCTTTCCAGAAGGTTTAACGATGTATCACGCAGTGTTAAGGCATATATGGCAGATCCGGGGCTTGTGAACACTGAAATGGGATTTAAAGACACCAGCGGGCTGGCTAAAATTATCTGGAAATTTAGAAAAAAAACCGGACAGCCGCCGCACAAGGGAGCGGAAACTTCGATATATTTAGCGTGTGCAGAAGAGATAAACGGGTTTTATTTTAAGGATTGTGCAGAGCGCGCACCGCATAAAGATGTTTACAATGATGAATATGTCGAAAGAGTGTGGAATTACTGCGAAAAAGTTATAAATATTGACGCTGAGGAGTTGATAAAGACATATGACAATGGATAAAAGAGAAAAAACAAAGATAGATATAATCAATGCTGCTGTTCAGGCTATTGACGAAGAGGGTATAGACGGCGCTACAATTCGGAAAATTGCAGGAATTGCAGAAGTCAACTCAGCTGCTATAAGCTATTATTTCGGAAGCAGAGACGCTCTTATCAGCCTTGCGCTAGAGCAGACATTGGACAATGCGTTTGACTTTAATGATTTTAAATACTCGGAAAATGATAATTACAGAAGAGTGCTGAGGGCAATTTTTGCAGACTGGAAGCAGGGAGCGATAGCTTTTCCCGGGATTACATTTGCGCACTTTGATGATATCATAAACAGCAGAACACACCACGAAATCACAAAAAGCAGGATTAATGATTTCATAAACAATGTATATAAGCTTCTTGTTAAGCATGGACTTTCAGATTCTGATGAGAATTATAAGAAGTTGAAGCTTATTTTCGGAGCATTTATATCCACTCTTTTAATGCCGGATGTATCATATCCACAAAATAGCAATGATGAAATAGATATATTGATAAATATGCTTTAAACGGCTGTCTGGAAGCATTGACAACCACTGTTTTTTCCTATATAATCCATATGAGTGAACACTCAGTGACAGGAGACTCAGTGAATAATAGAGATCAACAAAAGCGTGAAACAAAGCAAAAAATACTCAAAGCCGCCAAGGAAGAGTTTGTCCAGAACGGCTTTTTGGAGACCAACACAAAAACCATAGCCGACAGGGCGGGTATTGCTCATGGCACTCTGTTTCTGCACTTTCCCACAAAACATGCACTAATTGAGAAAGTTCTTGAGGCTGTTCTTATAAGCCTTGATATTCAGCTTGAAAAGATGGTTAGCGAGGAAAAGGGATTGGAAGGTTTGCTGAGTGGATATCTTGATTTTATTCGCGACAATGAGAGTTTCTTTGAAGTGCTTGCCATAGAGCTTCCTCATTATCCAAAAGATATAAGGATAAAAGCATATCTTAATGAAGCTTCTGCCCGAAACTACTTTTATAACATAATTCACAGAGGAGTAGCTTTGGGGATATACAAAAAAATCGATATAAAAATGTCTCTCACTTTTTTATTCGGAACCATAAACTATTATCTCAGCAATAAAAGAAATATATTAAAAACCGGAAGTATAATTGAATATAAAAAAGAAGCAATAATAAATACATTTATTAGCTTTATAAAAGCATAAGGGGAATAACATGGAAAAGACATACTGCGAAAGCTGCTCAATGCCAATGATTAAAAAAGAGGATTTTGGCGGCGGAAACATAGATAACAAATACTGCAAACATTGCTGCGATGATAAAGGCAGCCTCAAATCATATGATGAAGTGTTTAGCGGGATGGTCGAATTCGCTGTGAAAAATCTGGACATCAGTATGGATAAAGCAAGAGAAAGTGTTTCTGAAAATATGGCAAACATGCCAGCATGGGAAAACCATAAAAAGTAAATTTTCATTGCAATTTAATTGGTAGATTTATATAATATAGCCTGCGGTTTTATTCGCATAAAATCGCAAAGAATAAAAAATAAAAACTAACTTGGAGAATCATTTGTCGGGTAAAGATTTACAGCTTTATAATATGGCATTGGAAGGTGATATAGCAGCTTTTGAGGAGTTGTTTTCATCTAATTATACCCATATATATAATCTTTGCTACAGGATGATGAGAAGTTCTGAAGATGCCGAAGATATGCTGCAGGAATCCATGCTCAAAGCTTGGAGAAAGCTTAAATCATTTAACAAAGCATCGTCGTTTTCAACATGGCTTCACAGGATTGCGGTAAACACATGTCTTGACGCGATAAGAAAGCGCAAGGACAACAAGAAGTCTCTTGAGGAGATGGGTGAATATGGCAAAGAACTAACAGATGCGAGCGCCGGAAATTTCGATGAAAGAGCTGTACAGCGTCAGGTCATAGAAGATGCGCTTATGCATCTTAAAGAGAGAGATAGGGTTATAATAGTGTTGCGTGACATACAAGGCTATTCTTATGAAGAAATGGCTGATATACTGGAGTGTCCGTTGGGGACGGTCCGCTCTCGCCTTTCTAGAGCGAGAAACGCTATGGTTAAAATATTAAACGGAATGGAACAAAAGACACAGAAGCTGCGTCAAACCAATTGAAAGAGGAAATAAAGTGAATTGTAAAGATGCAAACAAAAAAATATCGCTTCTTATAGACGGCATGCTTGATGAAAAACGAAAGCATAGCTTATTGGAGCATATAAAAGTTTGCAGCGAATGCAAGAAGCTTTATGACGACATGAAGGTTATGGTATCTGATCTTTCTGATTTGCCAGAAGTTAAGCTGCCGGACGGAGCTGAAAACAGAATCCATTTTGCATTGAAAAGAGAAGCGGAAGCTCCTAAAAAGAAAAGATGGATGAAGTTTACTGTAATTGCCGCACCTGCCACTATGGCGCTTGTTGCAGCAGTATTTGGAATCAGCTATCTGTTTTCCGGAGGGTTAAAAAACAGCGAATCAGCAGATATGGCGGTTTTTGAAAAAGCTGAAATTCAGGAAGCTGAGTATGAAGCAAAATCTATGCCGGCAGCTGATATGGAAGCAGGCAATGGTGCTGAAGTTGCGGTGGAAGAAGCTGCCGAAGAATCTGTGGAGGAAACCAGAATGCTTATGGTTGAGGAGGATTCCGAAACGGTCAGCGGTGAAGCAGAAGATGAGCTTTATGGTGTAACGGTATATGTTGATGCAGAAAACGAGGAAGAGTTCAGCCTGATAGTTGATGAAGTCCTTACAATTGTCGAAACTGATGCACAAGCTGAAAAAGTTTATGATGAAGAAACTAAAAGAACAACAGTTTACCTTCCGATGACTTATCGCAGCGAGTTTATATCAAACATACAAACCAATGATATGAAAATCGAATTCATTCAGGATTTAGATCAGGGATCAGATGACAGCGACCTTATGTTTAAAGTAATTTTCCTTTTTCAAAAAAACGATTAATTTGAAATGACTTATGGAGGTTATTATGAACAACAAAATTTTACTTATATTAATTGCCGCAGTACTTGTGCTTTCACTGGCATCAACAGGAATACTGCTCTTTAACGGTAATGCAAAAACCAATGAGACAAAAGATGGAATAGTTAACTCAATTTCAGTATCTAGTACGGGCGAAGTTACAGTTATGCCGGATGTAGGCTACATTTCGCTGGGTATTGAAACAAAAAAGGAAGATGTTAAAGATGCTGAAGAAGAAAACTCAAAAATAATGAACGATATAATGGATTCGTTAAAAGACTTTGATATTGAAGAAAGCGACATTAAAACTGTTGGGTATAACATCTATCCTCAGTATGAAGAATATAATGATGAAAAGCCATCTGCATATGCTGTTTATAACACAGTCCAGGTAACGGTTAAAAAACTTGAGGATATGAGCGACATAATTGATGCGGCAGTAAGTGCCGGGGCAAACAGAACTAACAGCATAAGCTTTGATGTGCTGGATAGAGAAGAGTCCTATAATGAGGCTCTTAAGAATGCAGTTGAAAATGCAAGAGCAAGAGCAGAAGTGCTGGCTGAGGCTTCAGGCCTTAAAATTGTCGGAGTTCTGACTGTAAGCGAAAGCAGTTCATCACCCAGATATTATTATGCGGATACAATGTCATACGCCAAAGCGGAAAGCATGGACGGAGGATACGCACCTTCGATATCAACCGGTGATATGGAAATATCTGCTTCGGTATATGTGACATTTGAAGTAGCAAACAAATAACAGACAGACAAGAAGCCTCCCTTTTGGGAGGCTTCTTTTATTACTTAACTATCCATTAAGGCTGCAATCCATTCTTTATTTTCATTTAAGGCGCATCCGCCTTTTGACTCTTTTAGATCATCATGATTCGCTCTTATTTTTTCAAGAAGAGGTGATTTGAGCGCTTCTTTTAATGAAACATCTTTTATGTTTATATCCGAATATGGTGCAAACGGACAGGCCTCCACTGCCCCTGTTGTGCTGATGTGCAAAAATCCTCTGCCGGCAGCAAGGCATCCGTCATATATTTCTTCGTCGCCGGGAAGGGCAACGATAAGCATATTATAATCATTTTTAAAATCATTGCTTCTTATATTCAAGTCGTTCTTTTGAGCTTCGCTGAGATATAGCATGTCGTCTTCACTTTGCGACACATATTCTATAAGGAACGTAACAGCACTGCCGGAAGATTCCAGATTTGAAAGGTAGTCACTTGATATAACAGTGTCGTAATTTTCATTGGTTAGTGTAATGGATGAGCCGAAGATGATATCATCTTTGTTGAACTGAGCCATTGTATTTATAACTTTTTCATGTATTCCGACACCTCTTCTTTTATCGGTTTGCTCTTCGGTGCCCTCAAGGCTGAATACTGGAATGATATTTTTATTATTTTTTATTATATTGTTCGTGTCAGGAGTCAGTAAAATGCCGTTTGTAAATATAACAAAAATAGTATCTTTATGTTTTTGCGGTATATCGAGTATTCCTTTTTTCATCAGAGGTTCTCCGCCTGCAATTAAAATTATTGATACTCCAAGCTCAATGGCTTCACTGACTGTACGTGAAATTTCTTCAATGCTAAGCTCTTCGTTTGAGCTTTGCTTTTTATTGCATGCATAGCATCCCGCACATGACAGATTGCAGTCTTGAGTTATGCTGAGTATCATTATCGGAGGAACAGTAATGTCTTCCTTTTTATAAAGAGAATCTCGCTTTTTGTTCTGACGCTTTATCTGCCTTGCGATTTTGGAATACGCAGCAAGGTATGAAGGGTGCTTTAATAGATATTTTTTATTATTAACGAGTGAACTTATAATTGATTTATTAAATAGTGAAATACCGCTGTTCATATAATCTCCTGTGATGTATTTGCTTAAAAGATTATACCATAAATGCTTTATGTCAATTATTATAAGATGGTTAAAATATGCTTTGATTATTCATATAAAAAACCGCTCAGATGAGCGGTTTTGATAGTGGATTTATTTACCTGCGGCTATTTGTACCATAGCCTGATGGGCAGGATCAACAGCATCGTGTATGTGTGTTTTTGAGTTTAGGAAGTGTATGCATACCTGACCTTCCATTCCGTTTCCGGAAACGGTTTCATATCCATGCGGGAATCCGTTTGTGGAGGCTGCGATATATTCTCCGTCCAGCCTTACAACGACTGCGCGCCTGTCCCAGGACCACTCTCCGTCATATGTCTCAAGGAATTTCTTGGTGTCTGATGCAGTTGCAGGCTCAACATCCGCATGGTTGCTTCCGCCTACTCTTACCATGTAATATGATATTCCGGTTTCAACATCCCACACTTTTATCTTTTCGCCGCGCGAAAAACGCGGATATACATAGCTGAACCAATCTTTCAATGCTCCAGTCGGCACAGAAGCGGCGGCCGCAGGCTTAGGCTCGGGCTTTACAATCTCTTCTACCGGTTTTCTTATTGCTGCGTTGGAAAACAATATTTGAGCAGTTTCAGGGCCTAGTATGCCATCGGCAGGCAGGCCGTTTACTTCTTGAAAATTGCGAAGAGTTTCTTTTGTGTAAGGGCCGTAGACATTAGTGATTTTATAGTTAAAGTAGCCTAAATCTTTAAGTCTCATCTGGACCTGAATTGCATAATCGCCTTCATAGCCTTCTTTTATTAAGATATAATCATCGGGTTCATAATTGCCCTCTTCAGCTAAGCCTATTGAAGAAGGGAAAGAGAATAATGCTATTAAAATTGAAACTGTTATTAATACACCGATTTTTTTTGACACATCTGCACCTCAAATACATTAAAGAAATTCTATCATATATTATCAAAGCTGTAAACCTCATGTAACATTATTTTAACATATCTTTGTAAATATAAGGTAAATAAAGTCTGAATTTTCATCGGGTTGAAAAGAAATGTTGCATATAATATAATTTATAGGCTAAAGCAATGATTAAGCTTGGAGGAATTATGTATAAAATAGCAATAGACGCAATGGGCGGCGACAATGCACCTAATGAAATAATAAAAGGTGCACTGGATGCGCAAAAAGAAATAGAGGGAATTGAAGTTGTGCTTTTGGGGCAGAAAGATATCGTTAAAAAGCAAATGGATTTACACACTGAGAAAGCAGAAATCATCGATTGTCCCGAAGTTATTCACACAGGAGACAAGCCTTTGGTAGCAATCAGAGCTAAAAAAGAATCATCTCTTATAAAGGGACTTATGATGGTTAAAGAAGGAACTGCGGATGCATTCGTTTCTGCAGGAAGCACGGGTGCTGTGTTTGCGGGTGCATTATTTAATGTTGGACGCATTAAAGGCGTTGACAGGCCTGCGCTTGCTGCCATACTTCCCACAAAGAGCGGTAAAACAATTCTGCTTGATATTGGCGCAAATGCTGACTGTAAGGATAAATATCTCATTCAGTTTGCAAAAATGGGAAGAACATATATGAAGCTTGTTGAAGGAATTGAAAATCCGACAATGGGACTTATAAATATTGGTACCGAAGAAGAGAAGGGAAGCGAGCTTTATCGCGAAGTCAATAAAATGATGCGCGAGGACGAATCGCTTAATTTTGTCGGAAACGTCGAGCCGCGCGAGGCGTTAAACGGAGCAGCCGATGTTCTGGTTTGCGATGGATTTACAGGCAATGTTCTTCTTAAAACACTGGAAGGCATGGCAGTATATCTGTTTAAAAATATCAAAGAAGAACTCTACAGAAATATTTTTACCAAGCTTGCAGCAGCAGTTCTTAAAAAAGGCTTCAAAAATGTAAGAGGTAAAATCGATCATAAAGAGTATGGCGGAACACCTCTTCTCGGAGTTCAGGGATGCGTAATAAAAGCGCATGGATCATCGGATGCATACAGCTTTAAGCGCGCAATTATGCAGGCAGTCAGCTATCTAGATAAAGACATTACAAATGTTATAAAAGATACTGTGGAATAATAAAGATTCAATATTGTGTGATTATACATGTACTGATATAATATAAAAGAATTTATTTTAAACTACTTGGAGGACGTTATGGTATTAGATACAGTAAAAGAAGTTATTGCAGATCAGCTCGAATTGGATGTAAACGATATTACTCGCGAATCATCACTGACAGAAGATCTTAAAGCGGATTCGGTTGATGTTGTTGGAATTATAATGAAGCTTGAAGCAGAATTCGGACTTGAATTCCCGTATGAAGAGCTTGAAAGTATAGCTACAGTCGGCGACGCAGTAGACTTTATCGAAGCAAACAAAGCTTAATAGGAACTAATAAATAATAACTTTGATTTATTGCAGCTTAAATCATAGATTATGTCTATGGTTTAAGTTGCGTATCATTTATAGGAGCCATTTTTTGAACAACCTCAACAAGTTTCAAAACTTAAGCCAAAAGATAGGATATGAGTTTAAAGACATATCATATCTTGAGCGTGCCTTAACACATTCTTCATCGCTTCCGGAAGGACTGGGAAAGATATCGTATGAAAGGCTTGAATATCTTGGTGATGCAGTTTTGGAGCTGTTGGTTACAAGGCTTTTGTTTTTGTCGTATTCCAAGGCTAATGAAGGGCAGATGACAAGGATACGCGCAGCGGTTGTTTCGGAGACACCACTATCGGAGATTGCAGACTCTTTGGAATTGGGACAATATCTTATATTAAGCCACGGTATGGACAAATCCGGAGGAAGAAAGCTTCCTTCAATATTATCCGATGTGGTTGAGGCTATAATAGGTGCGGTATATCTTGACGGTGGTATCGAAAACGCAGAAAAATTTATTATGCCCTATATTTTGCCTAAAATTGAGGTAGCTTACAAACAAGGCTTTAAAAGAGACTACAAAACGCGTTTGCAGGAATATCTTCAAAGAGACGGAAACATCGCAATCCGTTACAAAACAGAAGCTGACGACGGACCGCCGCATGACAAATCTTTTTATACGACAGTTTATGCTGACGGAGAGTCTCTGGGCACCGGAGTGGGCAAAAGCAAAAAGAGCTCGCAGCAGCAGGCTGCAAAGGATGCTCTTATTAGATTTGGCATTTTAAAGAAATAAACTCTCCTTTTTTTCATTTTTTTACTCTTTGATATTTATCTTTGATGAAATATATAGTATACTCTTATTGCTGTAAACACTATATATAGTATTTACAATATATTGTTTAGAAGTTAAGAGGGTTAGAATTGCATTTAAAAAAATTGGAGCTTTACGGCTTTAAATCATTTGCTGATAAAGTGGAAATCGAATTTGACAAGGGTATAACCGGAGTTGTTGGGCCAAACGGAAGCGGCAAAAGCAACATTGGCGATGCCATGCGCTGGGTGCTTGGCGAAAGCTCAGCCAGAAGTCTGCGCGGCTCAAAGATGGAAGATATCATATTTAACGGCGCACAGAAACGCAATCCTTTGGGGTGGTGTGAAGTGACGCTTATTTTTGACAATGAAGACGGCGAACTTCCAATAGAATATAACGAAGTGGCGGTATCAAGACGCGTGTACAGAAATGGTGAAGGTGAGTACCTGATTAACCGTTCAGCATGCCGCAGAAAAGACATTATAGAGCTTTTCCGCGATACGGGAATCGGCCGAGAGGGATATTCTATCATAGGTCAGGGCAGGATAGCTGACATGCTAAGCCACAAGCCTGAAGAGCGAAGAGATGTATTCCATGAAGCAGCAGGCATCATGAAATACCGCGCGCGCCGCGATGAAGCACAGAGAAGGCTTGATTCCACACGCAATAATATTCAGCGTCTATATGACATAATGGAAGAGATGGAACGTCAGCTTGGTCCGCTAAAAAGGCAGAGCAAAAATGCAAGGCGCTATATTGAGATATCTGAAAAGCTTAAGGAACTTGAAATAAACCAGTTCCTGGTCAGCTTTGAAAAACTAAACAGCGATGCTCAAAACGCTGAACAGGAAATTAAGAATATCGATGAGATGGCGGAGCTTGAAGAAGGCACAAACACCTCTAACCAAGAAGAATGCGAAAAGCTAGAAAATCTTATTGGCGAGCATGAGAGAGAAGTCGGCAGAATACGATATGACATAGAAACTCTTAATGAGAGGCTGAATTATTACTCAGGACAGCAGCTTGTTATGAAAGAGCGTCTTACTTACGCTCAGATGGAGCAAAAACGTCTTGTTGATGAAATCGAGCACGATGAAAACCGCATATTGGAGCTTCAAAGAGAAGCAAATGAGCTTCAGGAAGCACTTGACGGAAATGGCGACGGACACCAGAATCTCAAGCAAGATATCGAAGAGATAAAAGAACGTATCGCAAAGATTGATGCGGAGGTAAAAACACGCCAGAGCAGTATTGATGAAAAGAAAAGCGAGATGATGAGCGGGCTTCAGATGATGGCGGATATTGGTTCATCATCAGGTAGGCTTGAGGCGATGATCGAGTCATACTCGTCACGAAGAAAAGAGATTGAAGATGCTCTGGAGTTCGAGCTCCGTCAAAAAGAGATAAACAACGATGTCGGCGGTGAACTTGAACAGGAAGTTCTTAAGCTTTCAAGGATAATCGAAAGCCTTAACAATAAAACCGAAAGCCACACTGCTACTCGAAACGAGCTTCGTATAATGCGTCAGGAGCTGGAAGAGGAACTGCAGAAAAAGCGGGACAGACAGAGAAACATCGAAACTCGCATGCAGCTTATAGATACTCTAATAAACGATTATGAAGGCTTCAGCAACACAGTAAAATTCCTGCTTTCTCATGACAGGGCAAATGAGTTAATATCTGGTGTTGTTGCTGATATAATTGATGTGCCCAATGAATATGTGAGTGCAGTTGAGCGCGCACTTGGCGGTGCGATGCAAAATATCGTAACCGAATCCGATTACGAAGCAAAACAACTTATAAAGATATTGAGACAAAACCGCGCTGGCAGAGCGACATTTTTGCCGATAAGCGCGATACGCGGACGCGACCTGAAACCGCATGAGCGTGACCTTTTGGACATGCCGGGCTGTTTGGGAGTGGCAGCTGAACTTATATATTATGATGATAAATACGAAGAGATAATGTATTCTCTTCTTGGCCGCACGCTTATCTGTGAAGATTTGGACGTGGCTGTTGAGCTTGCCAAAAAAGTGAATCATTCCTGTAAGTTTGTGACGCTAAAAGGCGATGTTGTAAATCCCGGGGGTTCGATGAGCGGCGGTTCAAGAGGCGCAAAAGAGTCATCGCTTATTGGAAGACGAAGCCAGCTGGAAGAGCTCCGTGAGCTGCTGATTGCTGCCAAAAAGGAAGCGGAAAGCGCACAAAAGCTACTAAATGCTACAAATGAAAAAATGCAGCAACAGCGCATTCAGATGGACAAAGACATAGCTGAGCTTAACGAAGCAAGAGTTGTTTTTGCCCGTGAGAACGAGCGATATGACAAGTTTAAAACAGCTCGTGACGATAATATTAATAAAATTAGCGAACTTAACTTACAGCTTGAAAAGATTGACCAGAATATTGAGGATGCAAAAGGTGATATTGAATCCATAAACAATAAATCGCAGGATGCTAAGTTCAAGGAAACCGTGTCCCGTGAGGAGATCGCGAAAGCTCAGGCGCAGGTAAACAGGCTTCTTGAAGATCAGGATGAAATGCAGAACCATCTGGAAAGCCTTATTGCACTCAGCGCTGACGATGAAAAAGAGCGTGCAACAGCAAAGGAACGAATCTCATGGCTGCATGATGAAACTGAAAGATTGAAACAATCAATCCAACAGAAAAAAGAGCAGCATCAGAAAAATGAGGAAGACTCAAAAACCCAGAAGGACAATCTGGATACTGCCAGTCAGTCTGCAGGCGATGAAAAAGAACAGATTGCATCGCTTAATGAAGAGCTGAAAGCGAAACTTCATTGGCTAGAAACAAAACGGGAAAGCCTGAAATCACTACAAAGCCTGCTTACTGTATCACAGAAAAGACAGATTGAATTAAGCGAGCAGAAGCATTCATTTCAGATGAAACTGGAGCGTGCAAATCTTGAGCTGGAGCGCATACAAAACCGCATTTGGGATTTTTACGAGCTGACTTATCAGGGAACGCTTGAGTTTAAAAATCCGGATGTTGATTTGACTGACGCACATGAAGAGATAGAAAAAATGCGCAGACAGATTAAGGCTATGGGAGCGGTAAACGTTAACGCTGTAAGTGAATATGCAGAGCTTCATGAGCGCTATACTGAGCATAAGACTCAGCATGATGATCTGGTTGAAGCTGAAGAAGATCTTATAAAGGTTATTAAGGATTTAAACAAACAAATGAAGGAAAAATTCCTTACAGAGTTTGAGAAATTGAACGAATACTTCGCACAAAACTTCACTGCATTGTTTGGAGGCGGAAGAGCGTTTCTATCATTAGATGATGAAGAGGATGTTCTAAACAGCGGTATAGTCATTGAGGCTCAGCCTCCGGGAAAGAAACTTCAGATGCTTTCACTGCTTTCAGGTGGAGAAAGAGCACTGACTGCAGCTGCTATACTGTTTGCAATGCTGAAACACAGGCCGTCGCCTTTTTGCTTGCTGGATGAGATAGAGGCTGCGTTGGATGAGGCAAATCTGCATCACTTTACGGATTTCCTGAAGACATATTCCGAAGAAACGCAGTTTGTGGTTATCACCCACAGAAGGCCGACTATGGAATCCTGTGACGTTCTCTACGGCGTCACTATGGAGGAAAAGGGTGTCAGCAAGATGATATCTGTAAAGATTGCGGATTATAACTGACATTTAGTTTAAACAAAAATAAATATACACCATAAAACTCACGGCACTTGTCTGTGAGTTTTGCTTAGCTGCGAAAGAATTGCCTTGACTATATGGTTAAATATAGTATAATTCCAGTATTATGCAAATTTTTAATGATAAACAAAACAAATTTATGGGCAAGTTAATCTTGCTGATGGGGATTTATATTATAATATCAGCACTTCCCATTGCTTATTGGCAGAGCTTTATACTTGAACATTATCCACATAAGTACGAGTTATTCAAAGATACTATTGTAAGATACTCATGGATAAAGAATATACTAATAGCAGTTTTGCGTTTTGGTGTTATATTTTGTTTTATTAAGCTTCGTGAAACAAAAGACACAAAAAAAATATATCGAATACTTATGTGGACAGAAATTGGACTGACTGTCTTTTCGTATGTTTATTCAGGTGTAATAACAAGCATTGCACGGTCATCTGCTTATTTAATGAATTCAGGCAGAGATAATATAAAATTACTAAACTCAATTTCTCAAATATTATATTATCTAACAGTATTTTTGCCTTTGCCGATATACATTTCAATTTTAATAAAAGAAAAGCTAAAGTACAATTGGATGGTTATAGGTAATTTAACTTCAATTATTCTTTCTATAATTAGTATAATAATATTGAAGGTAAGGAATTCAATGATGCTTTCTGTGGATATGTTTGAAAAAAACTACCCGTTGCTTTCCATATTTGCAGATAACAATGTTCTTAGGATATTGAGAGGCTACTTATGGATAATAGGAATCATTGTGATGGTGATAATCTATAAACAAAACAATTTAAAAAATAAAGAGTAGATAGAAGGATAATCTCGGGTTGAGATTATCCTTTTTTTCGTTTATCATATTTATACAATAAATATGTGAGGAACAATATGCCGTCATTTTTATCAAAACTTAAAGACAGACTAAAAAAGACTCAGGATGCCATCTCATCACGTGTAGATGACCTCTTAAAATATTATAAAGACATCGATGATGAATTTTTCGAAGAGTTGGAAGAAATATTAATCGCAGCCGATATGGGAGTCGATTTATCGCTGGAGATAGTTTCTGATGTGAAAGAGGAGATCAAGCGCCAAAAGACAGGCGATGTAGATGCCATACATGAGATACTGCGCAAAGAG
Organism: Christensenellaceae bacterium; assembly: GCA_963677605.2. Taxonomy (GTDB): domain Bacteria; phylum Bacillota; class Clostridia; order Christensenellales; family UMGS416; genus JAGLOK01. Next base: position 981,682 of record CAXXDX010000007.1, read on the forward strand.
ATTGCAGGCAAGATGGACACACCATATGAGGAAGTAAAATCTCCTGCCGTTATTTTAATGGTTGGAGTAAACGGAACGGGAAAGACAACGACATCGGCAAAGCTTGCTGCGCTTTACAAATCGCAGGGCAAAAGTGTGATGCTGTGCGCGGCGGATACTTTCCGCGCAGCGGCAATCGAACAGCTTACAACTTGGGCGGAGCGTGTGGATGTTCCGATAATTGCGCAGGGCGAAGGTGCGGATCCCGCGGCAGTTGTACATGATGCTATTGGAGCTGCCAAGGCAAGGAACACCGATATATTAATCTGCGACACAGCGGGAAGACTTCACAACAAGAAAAACCTGATGAACGAGCTTGAAAAGATAGGCCGCATTGCAACAAAGAACTGGCCTGAAGCCAATATTTACGCTTATCTTGTGATAGATGCCACAACCGGGCAGAATGCTCTTATGCAGGTAAAGCTATTTTCCGAGACTTGTGATGTATCGGGAATAGTTGTCACAAAGCTTGACGGAACTGCAAAAGGCGGCGCTATAGTAGCTGCGAGGAAGATGACAAGCCTTCCGGTAGTATACATTGGTGTCGGTGAAGGAGTGGATGACCTTCTGCCGTTTGACGCTAATGATTTTGCAGGTGCGATAATCTGATTTGTTATCAAAATTAAGTATGAATGTTTGAAGAAAAAAGTGTAAAGCAAAAATGCTTGACACTTTTTTATTTGTGTGTATAATAGTGTAAGGCTTAGTGTAAAGCACAATAACTTGACAAGGGCGTGAAGCAGTGGAAAAAAACGTTGAAATCTCAATACTGTTGGATTTATACGGAATGCTGCTGACTGAAACACAGAGAAAGGCCATAAGAGAGCACTATGACGAAGACCTTTCCTTTGCGGAGATAGGAGACTCTATCGGCAAAACACGTCAAGCTGTGCATGACGCGGTCAAAAAGGGTGTTTCAGCGCTTTACGATTATGAGGAAAAACTTGGTGTCATGGCAAGATATATAGCATTTGAAAAAGATATCGCAGACATCAAAGATATGGTAAATAACAATAAAGATAAAGATATGATACTTAATAAATTAGATAAACTACAAAACCTGATGGAGCAATAACATGGCATTTGAAGGATTGAGCGAAAAACTTAATGCAGTGTTTTCAAAGCTTCGCCAGAGGGGAAAGCTCACAGAAGCAGATGTGAAGGTTGCGATGCGCGAAGTGCGTCTTGCGCTTCTTGAAGCGGATGTAAACTTCCTTGTGGTTAAAGAGTTTGTGGGTAAGGTGCGCGAACGTGCAGTCGGAAGCGAGGTTCTTGAAAGTCTGACTCCCGGCCAGCAGGTTATAAAGATTGTAAACGAAGAGCTTACATCGCTTATGGGCAAGCGAGCGGAAAAGATACAGTATTCATCCAATCCGCCGACTGTAATCATGCTGTGCGGTTTGCAGGGTGCAGGTAAAACAACTACGGCTGCTAAGCTTGCAAAGCTTATGAAAGAAAAAGACGGCAAACGTCCTTTGCTTGTTGGATGTGATATATACAGGCCTGCCGCCATGAAGCAGCTTCAGGTTGTAGGTGAAAGTGTCGGTGTTCCGGTTTTTATAAAGGAGAATACTGATCCGGTAAAAATCGCTAAAGAGTCCATAAAAGAAGCTAAGCATCAGGGGCGCGATGTTGTGATATTGGATACGGCAGGTCGTTTGAGTATTGATGAAGCTTTGATGGATGAGATAGAAAATATCAAAGACGAAGTTAGTCCGCATGAGATACTTCTTGTGCTTGATTCTATGACAGGTCAGGATGCTGTAAACACTGCAAAGGCATTTGACGAGAAGGTGGCAATAACAGGAGCCGTGCTTACGAAGCTTGACGGCGACACACGCGGCGGCGCGGCACTTTCAATGCGTCATGTGACTGGAAAGCCGATAAAATATGCTGCGATAGGCGAGAAGCTTTCAGATATTGAGCCTTTTCATCCGGACAGGATGGCAGGGCGCATACTTGGCATGGGAGACATGCTGACGCTTATCGAAAAAGCGGAAGCAGCCTTTGACGAGAAGAAAGCTCAGGACCTTGAACAGAAGATGAAGACCGCCTCTTTTACCTTGGAAGACTACCTTGAGCAGTTTGAACAGGTAAAAAACATGGGCGGAATATCATCGATACTTTCAATGATGCCCGGAGCAAAGGGAATAAACGCTGACGATGTGGATGAAAAACAGATAGACAGAGTAAAAGCTCTGATTCTTTCCATGACACCGGAGGAAAGGCGCAAACCGAAGCTTTTAAATGCATCAAGGCGCAGAAGGATAGCAAAAGGCGCAGGACAGGAAGTGTCTGACTTAAACAGGCTTATAAAGCAATATGAGCAGACTAAAGTCATGATGAAACGCATGGCAAAAGGAAAGTTTGGGCGTGGCGGCGGAATGCCGTTTGGGATGCCCTTTTAGAAAAGTTAATTTGTATGGATAACATACTTAATTATAGCAAATAGGAACTAATACAGGAGGATAAAATGGCAGTAAAATTAAGGCTTAAAAGAATGGGAGCTAAAAAGAGACCTTTCTACCGTATAATTGCAGCTGACTCACGTGCACCAAGAGACGGCAAATTTATCGAGCAGCTTGGTTATTATAACCCCACAACTGATCCGATTGAGCTTAAAGTTGATGCGGAAGCATGCAAAAAGTGGCTTGATTGCGGCGCTCAGCCTACCGACAAAGTGCGCGGCTTGCTTAGAAAAAGCGGCGTGATAGAGTAGGGGCGATGATGGAAAGAATCAAAGAATTAGTGGAGTATATTGCAAAGGCACTGGTTTCCGATCCTGACAGCGTAAAAGTAAAGGTTGTCGAGAAAGACCGTGTTGTTGTCATCGAGCTTAATGTGGGCGAAGAGGACATGGGACGCGTTATCGGAAAACAGGGACGCATTGCAAAGGCTATCCGTGCTGTTGTGAAATCTGCAACTGCGAACGAGAAGAAGAAATATCTTGTTGAGATAGTGGACTGAGATGAGAAAAAAGATAGCTGTCGCTGTAATAGTCAAACCTCAGGGTATAAAAGGCGAAGTAAAATTAAAATCTTTGGGCAATGATCCTTCGGAGCTTCTTAGCTTAAAAGAGGTGTATGTTTCCGAAAAAGCGGAGAAATGCACAAAAGTTTTAAAAGCATGGCGACACAAAGACAGCGTATTTATGGCAATTGATGGTGTTTTAAACCGAAAGGAAGCAGAAGAGCTTCGCGGAGTGACTCTTTACACCGAAGCTGATGAAGCAGAGCTTAATGAAGGCGAGTATTATATCGCAGACCTTATAGGATGCAAGATTGTTGATTCTGAAGAAAAGACTCTTGGAAAGCTCACAAATATCTATCAGCACGGTGCGGCCGACGTTTATGAAGTTAAAGGCGAAAAAAGCTTTATGATGCCGGCACTTAAAAGAGTGATAATAAATACTGACATAAATGCCAAAACCATAACTGTTGATTCGGAGACTCTGGCGGAAGTTATTGTTTATGAAGATTAAGATACTAACAATATTTTGCGAAATGTTTGAAGGATATTTAAACTCTTCCATAGCAAAAAGAGCTAAAGAGTCAGGCATACTGGATGTGGAGACAATCGATATACGCAGCTTTTCCACCGATAAGCATAAAAAAACGGATGATTATCCGTTTGGCGGTGGAGCAGGGCTTGTGATGATGCCGCAGCCGATATTTGATGCAGTTGAATACGCAAAACGCGGTGCGAAAAATGCGAAAGTAATTTATATGTCGCCGCAGGGAGCCAAACTCAGCAATGTAGTTGCAAGAGAGTTGGCAAAAGAAGATGAGCTGATTATTTTATGCGGCCACTATGAAGGCGTAGACCAGAGGGTAATAGACGAATTGTGTGATATGGAGCTATCCATAGGCGATTATGTTTTAACCGGAGGAGAACTTGCCGCGATGGTGGTTACCGACAGCGTAATGAGGTTTTTGCCCGGAGCTGTGGGAAACGAGGATGTTCACGAGGAAGAAAGCTTTGAAGACGGATTGCTGGAGTATCCGCAATACACCCGTCCATCAGACTTTAGAGGGAACAAGGTTCCTGAAGTTCTTCTTTCAGGACATCACAAAAACATAGAAATATGGCGCAGGGAAAAGCAGCTTGAAAAAACAAAGAAACTGAGGCCTGATCTAATAGAGAAGGCGCAGCTTACAAAAGAGGACAAAATAATCTTAAGCAAAATGGATGATGATTCGAATGCTTGAAGTAAATATAACGCTCTGTTATACTAATGGCGTTTGTTTAAAGCATTAGAGCCTTGCTTGGGAAAGAAAGGATTAAAAATTATGATTGATATCAAAACATTGGAATTAGAGCAGATTAAAGATAATTTGCCTGAATTTGCAGTGGGCGACACTGTCCGCGTATTGGTTAAAGTCGTTGAAGGATCAAGGGAAAGAATCCAGGCCTTTGAAGGACTTGTAATCGCAAAAAGAAACGGAGGCATCAACGAGACTTTCACAGTAAGAAGAATTTCTTACGGAATCGGTGTTGAGCGTACATTCCTTATTAACTCACCTCGCCTTGATGGCATAGAAGTGGTTCGCCGTGGTAAAGTTCGCAGAGCTAAGCTTTACTATATGCGTGAACGCAGAGGTAAATCAGCAAGAGTTAAGGAAAAGACAAGCAGGTAATACTACCGCTTTTCGGCTATAAGGAAGGAAAAAATATGAGCAAGCCAATTTTAGTTGAAGTTTCTGCGCGCCACATTCATCTGGACCAGAAAACCATGGAGATTTTATTCGGAGAGGGACATGAGCTTACAGTTAAACGCAGGCTTTCAATACCTTCAGAGTATGTTTGTGAAGAACGCGTTGATGTTATAGGCCCAAAACGCACCATATCAAACGTAGGAATCTTAGGACCGCTTCGTGCAAAGACACAGGTGGAAATGTCACTTACAGACTGCTACACACTTGGACAGATAGCACCTGTAAGGCTTTCTGGGGATGTTGCAAACACACCGGGAGTAAGACTTAAAGGACCTGCAGGCGAAATAGAAATCAAAGAAGGACTTATTGTTGCAAAGCGCCACATTCACGTCGGCCCGAAAGAAGCTGAGGAACTGGGCGTTGAAGACAGAGAGATAGTAAGTGTTGCTGTTGAAACTGAACGTCCTGTAGTGTTTGGTGACTGCGTTGTGCGTGTAAGAGATGACTTTACAACATCAATGCACATCGATACAGATGAAGCAAACGCCGCTCTTATCGGAAGAGCCGGATGCGAGGGAAAAATAGTTAAATAAACTATTGTCGCTGAATTTTGAAATATTATTATTGAGCTGCCTTATTAGGCGGCTCTTTATCTTGATATTTTAGGATAAAATGTGTATTATTTATATTAGCAAAGTATATATATCAATGGGGGAAAGCTTTAATGCCAATTAAGAGCGATTATAAAATAAGCGGTAACGCAATGCAGATTTCTGCACCAAGGGGGCTTGACTTGCTTCCCGGCAGAATGATTCGCAAAATGATAAAAAATTTAGAAGAGAAATATCAGATTTGTGAGTTCTGCGAGGTTCGCGGAAGAAAAGAAGCTGAAACGATGGATGATGTTATCGGCAGCATTTATCTTAAAGGCGGAGTTGGATCTCTCCTTATGGGATCTGCGCCTGTAGCAGTATTTCAAAGACTGCACACAAGTCTTTATGATCCGGATTTTATTAGGCTTGAGGAAGATGAAATAATGGATTTTCAGGGCAGACTTCCTGAAGATGAACCATTTAATTATGAAGACTTTACGCTTTCGATGCCTGCGGATTACTTTCTTATGATTGCACCGTCTTCTGCTAAAATGATTGACGTTATTTCTCATTTAAGACCGGAGACATTTGACAATGTCCGCGAGGCTGTTGCAAGGATTTCTTCTGCTTCGATTACTATATATGACGAAGCGGACATGCATGTGGAATTTACCGATGATAACTTCCCGGAGCTTTTAACTGAAGGGCTGGAAGAATGGCTGACTCCGCCCGAGCAGGTTGATTATCTGGATTTTTAGAATAGGCTGAAGATTTTAAAAGCGCTCGATTGAGCGCTTTTTTCATAATAATTTATAACGTTAGGTATAATCTTGCGCATATAAACATGTCTTGTTTTAACAATAAATACTTTATGATATAATATCAGGACTTGGAGGATGATGTATGAAAACTGATATAGAAATAGCCAGACAAGCAGAAATGAAACCAATTGCTCACCTTGCACATGAGATAGGAATGGCGCATCATTATGAGCCGTATGGTAAATATAAAGCAAAGCTGAATGCTGATTATTATAAAGAACTTGAAAACAATGAAAGCGGAAAGCTTATCCTTGTTACTGCCATGAGCCCGACTCCGGCGGGTGAGGGAAAAACCACAACAACTGTTGGTCTTGCCGACGGTTTGTCTAAAATCGGCGAAAGCGTTTGTGCTGCCCTTCGCGAACCGTCTCTTGGGCCAGTGTTCGGGATGAAGGGCGGAGCTGCAGGCGGCGGAATGAGTCAGGTAGTTCCAATGCAGGACTTGAATCTGCACTTTACCGGGGATTTACATGCAATAACAGCAGCAAACAATCTTCTAGCAGCGCTTATTGATAACCATATATATCAGGGCAATGAACTTAACATTGACATAGAACAGATATTATGGCGCAGATGCCTTGACATGAACGACAGACAGCTTCGCAATATTCAAAGCGGACTGGGCAAGAAATCCGGCGTCCCAAGAATGGGCGGTTTTGATATAACGGCGGCTTCGGAGGTTATGGCTGTATTATGTCTTGCTACATCTATGGAAGATTTAAAACTCAGATTATCAAAGATTACAGTAGCTTTAGATAAAGATGGAAATGCTGTCACAGCAGGCGACATTGATGCTGCCGGAGCTATGACAGTACTGCTTAAGGATGCTTTTAACCCTAACCTTGTACAGACGCTTGAAAACACTCCGATACTTGTGCACGGAGGGCCGTTTGCAAACATTGCGCACGGATGCTCCAGCATGATAGCAACTAAAATGGCGACGAAACTATTTGATTACACGGTTACGGAAGCGGGCTTTGGTGCTGACTTGGGTGCTGAGAAGTTTCTTGACATAAAATGCAGAATGGGTGGCCTAAAGCCGGATGCTGTAGTGCTTGTAGCAACCTGCAGAGCGCTCAAATACCATGGTGGAGTTGAAAAAGATTTGCTTAAGTCCGAGAATGTTAAAGCCGTTGAAAAAGGTCTTGAGAATCTGGGCAAGCATATTGAAAACATTAAAGATGCGTTTGGCTTAAATGTTGTAGTATCGATAAATAAATTTGAAAGCGATACGGAAGATGAGATTCTTGCTGTTCAGAAATATTGCGAAAAATATGGCGTAAAGGCTATACTGGCTGAAGGCTGGGAAAAAGGCGGAGAAGGGATGACGGAGCTTGCCGAAGAAGTAAAGCATCTTACTGATAACCCCAAAGAATTGAACTTCTTATATAATGATGACGACAGTCTTCAAGAAAAAATGAAAAAAGTCGCAGCATATTATGGTGCGGGAGAAGTGGTATACACTGACAGGGCAAAACAAGACCTTAAGATGGTTGAAAAACTTGGGCTTTCCAAAATGCCTGTCTGTGTTGCAAAGACACAGTATTCACTGTCGTGTAATTCGAAAAGTCTTGGAAGGCCGGAAGGATTTACCGTTAAAGTAAGAAGACTTTATGTCTCCAGCGGAGCAGGATTTATCGTTGTCGTAACGGGATCGATACTTCGTATGCCGGGGCTTCCAAAAGTACCTGCTGCAAGCAGCATTGACATAAATTCCGATGGAGAAATAGTCGGACTTTTCTAGCGATATGATTTAATGTACCCAGCATAAATATGCTGGGTTTTTGTTTATAGTTTATGATAAAATGTAATAATAAATACAATTTCCGGGATATGATATGGGGAAAATTACTTCCATTACAAGACAGGTGAAAAATAAAAACCGCGTTTCGATTTTCGTTAACGAGGATTATTTTGGTGCGCTTGACGAAAAGACTTTTATGGAAAGCGGCCTGAAAACTGGTGATGAACTTAATGAAAGCATGTGGGAAGAGCTTTATTCTCAGGCAGAAAATCAATCCGCATTTAACAAAGCGATAGGATACATTTCAAAGCTTATGAGAAGCGAAAAACAGGTGAGGGAATATCTTAACAAAAAGGGATATGAGAGTCACGCTGTGGATTATGCTATAGACAAGATGCTCAGCTATAACTACATCGACGATAAAGCCTATGCTAAGATGATTATGTCCCATCAGGTCAATGTTAAGAAGGCTGGTGAGATGGCAGTGAAGGCAGCACTTAAGAAAAACGGTATTTCGCAGGAAATCGCAGACGCGGTTATATCGGAATATTCGGATGAAATGCAAAAAGAGAATGCAAAAGCTCAGTATGAAAAACTTAAAAAGAAGTATCAGCGAGAGCCTGATGAATATAAACGCAAAAACAAAGTTGCACAGGCTATGATGAGAAGAGGCTTTAGCTGGGAGATGATTAAATCAGTCTCTAGTCAGCCTTTCGATGAGACCTGAGCATCATAGAAATTGTTATATAGAGGTATCTTATTATCCCATACTGCTTTTTAATAAAAGCTTTAAGCGATATGTAATAATTATATATAAAAAGCACCTCATCTTTTGAAATTTCAGATTTTGAATATAAAAGTTTATTAATAATCAATACAATATCTTTAAAACTCTGACCATATACCCGTATTTTACTGTCAACGCCTTTTGCGTACTTACTGAGCGTAAAACCAATAGGTTTTCTATACTTCATATAAGAAAACAAAATCATAATTTCACTGAAATAAAACAGTGCGATTCCGTTTGCGGAAGGGTCTTTTTTTGTAACATGACTATAGCTTGTTTTAAACTGCGACAAAAGGAAGACTGCACAAAAAGCGAGGATTAACAGAACAAATGCGAAAACTATTATAATTAAAGGCAGTAGATTTTTATCTTCTGTATATTCAGTTTCGACTTCTGTTAGAGGAGCAGGCGTTGTCTCGGGGATAAAATCATCTAGAACTGATGTAGATGTGGTTGATGCTGCTGATTGTCTCTCTTCGGATGTTTCTGGATCAAATGGAAGCCATCCTATACCGGCTATGTAAATCTCCGCCCAGGCGTGCGCGTTTGCATTAGTCAGAGTTACTTGCTTATTTGCTGTAACAATATCTGCCTTGAAACCTTCGACATATCTCGAAGGAAGTCCGGCGCAGCGGGAAAGTACAGCCATCGCACTGGCATAGTAGGTGCAGTAGCCTCTCTTGGTCTCGAGGAAATGGCTGACAAAATCAATATTTTCCGGTGGGATTTCGGGAGACAGAGTGTACGTAAACCCATCTTCTAAATATTCTTTAATAAGTGTCGCTTTCATATAATCGGTATTCGCACCTTCTGTGATAAAAGCAGCCAGACTCCAAATGTTATCTGGAACTGATTCAAACGGACTCATATAATATTCTGCAAATAACTCATCACTAGCATAATCAGTGTATGATGGGTCAGACTGGATGCTTTCAATGTAGCGTCCGAAAGATTCAATATTATATTTTATATGCTCAGCCGTCACTTCATATGAAAGGTTTCTTTTTATGCCTCTTGCTGCGAAAACCTCACCTTCGGTATTATAAGAGACAAGCATTGTAAGTGCTTTTTCCGGCTTTACATTTATAACTCTGTTTGGTGCAAATATTGTTGCTGAGCTATTGGATAAAGGCGTTATAAACAGCTCAACTTCTTTAAAATATAATCCTGTCTTAAGGCTTTCATCAGGAAGATATAAATTGAATACTTCAGTTTGCTCATGTTTGTTGCGACTGTTCATTCTTGAGCGGTAGCTTACTGTATCATCAATCCATGTATATCCTGTGTATGTGTTTTTAATATTGCCGCGCAAAAGATAAGTGTCGGCATAATTGCTTTTTATCTGAAGGACTTTGTCATTATCAATATTTACGGGTCCGCCAAGCCTGCCATCCAGCGGTGCGTAGCCGACGCTTGAAAGGTCGTATACAGACCGGGGGGAAGAGTGCCCTGTTGCTTCTGATATAAAATCGCCTATTGTATCTTTTCTGATCTCCAGCCATTCCGATTTTCTGGTTAACGAGTATTCAGAGGCAATGGAATATACAAGCAGCATTATTATTGTTGCGGCCGGAATTAAAAAGAGTGTGACTGCCCCTGTTATGTTACGGGTTTCGCTATCTTTTGACTTATTTTTAACGGCAAAAAAACATGTCAGAGCGCCTATTATTATCAAAGTGTCTGCTAAGGAATCAGGTTTGCCGTTTTGCCAGACTAAAAAAACAGGTATGCTTGACAGTAAAACAATAATAAGATAATTGGGATGAAGTATGGAAGGAATTATAAAAACAATCGACATAACTAACACAAAGATTGCTCCAAGTATATTTTGAGATTGTGGCGCTGTTTGTGTTTTATGCGTTAAAAAATTATATGAATCATAAAAGAACCTGAGAACTGATTCCTGCTTTTCCGGCTTTAGAAAAATGTATATAACAACAAGACCTAAAACTATAATTGAAAGCGAGATAATGGCTGTTTTTTTGTTTATTAAAAGAACATAAAGCGATAGAATAAAAATAAGCGCCCATAAAAATATCGTATAGTAGGGGATAGAAATATTATACAATTTAAATATCAGTTCACTTATACCAAGAACTAAAATCGAACAAACGAATATTGGAGCTGCATCAAATAATCTTTTTTTCATTTGATTGCTCCTTTATGCATTCATTTAAGTTTTCGTTCGGCGAAACGTGAACTATGGTTATGCCTGCGGCAGAAAGCTCTGAAATCATTTTAAGGGTTCTCGGATCATGTGTTTTTCCGGATTCTTTAACCAAAATGAGTGTTATGCTTATATCGGCTTTGCGCATGTAGCTTAGGCTGTCAAACGCGGATGAATCCAGCGAGTGCGCAACAAAAAAGATAGAGTTTGTCTGGGAGGTAGTTATTATGTCGTTTGAAAACAGCTCAAACATTGAAAAATCATTATCAAATGAAATATTTGAAATCCCCTCATACATTCCCGTAAAATCTTCAGATGTTCTTCCTGTATATTCTTCTTTTTCTTTTCCAACTATTATAAGTTTTGTAGGCATACTCAGCTTTAAAAGATGGTTGGATATCGCAGCTGCACATTCTGCTATCATATCTTCAAGCTCGATTTTAGGAAGGCCTTCAAGGCCGTGAGAAGAGCAGTCAACATATATCAGTGTATCCGGATCAAGCGATAGACTGTAGTTTTTGACCATCAAGGAGTTTTTTGCAGCTGAAAGCTTCCAATGGATTCTTTTTAACACATCCCCATACTCATATTTTCTTACATCTTTCATTTCAGCGATGTCTGATGAGGATTTTTGAATAGGATTTTGAGTGCTTATATTTTCTCTCTGCGGCAAAGGAAGATAGTCAAGATTAACTATCCGCGGTTTTACTGACAGCATAAGAGTTTTATAGTTCGCATTTGTTTTTAAATCTATAGTTACAAAGAAAAGTCCGAATATATCATAGATTCTTATCTTGAAAATACCTATGGGCCATTTGCCCATGTATCTGCAATAAACTCTTTTTTGAATGGATTTTCTGCTTCTGGACATGACTCCAAAGCATTCAATGCTTTTATACAGCTTTAGGTTGTCGTCCGGCAGACGGTATTCAAGCTCTACCAGCGGAAGCGGAAATAAATAATCATTGTGAACTTCCATAATGAGTTCTACGTAATTTCCTTTAATACCGTTAGCGGGATTTATATGCTGTATGAATTTTAATTGGTTATATGCTGCAATTAGCGATATTGCAGAAAGAATAACTAAAAAAAGCATCGTGAAAAAGAGGATATAAAAAATGCTGTTTCCGCTTGCAAAGCCTGCCAATAAAGACAGAAAAGAAATAATAACAAAAGGAATAAACCGGTTTTTCATTTTAGATAACCGGAACTCTTACTGTATTTAAAATGTTTTTTAATATCCTTTGTGCATTCATATCATAAAGCTTCGCTTCAGGTTTTACAATTATCCTGTGTTCCAGAACAGGATAAATCATTTCCTGCACGTCATCGGGAATAACGTATCCTCTGCCGTTTAGGTAAGCATTTGCCTTTGCTGCGTTTACAAGGCAAAGTGAACCTCTTGGCGAGACACCCAAACGGACATGCTCTTCCTGTCTTGTTCTCATGCTTATAGTTGCAACATACTCATATATCTTTTCCGAACACTCTGTTTTTTCGACTTCGGACTGTGCGTATACGATATCCTGGCTTCCTATAACTTCACTGAGATCTGCCTTTGGATCGTTTTCGGTAAATCGACTCAATATGTTCATCTCTTCGCGTACTGAGGGGTAGCCCATTGTTATTCTCATGAAGAATCTGTCCAGCTGAGCTTCCGGAAGAGGATATGTTCCGATGTATTCAATAGGATTTTGAGTGGCAAGTACCATAAATGGAGTTGGAAGCTTATGGCTTACACCATCTATTGTTACCTGCTGTTCCTGCATCGCTTCAAGAAGAGCGGACTGTGTTTTTGGGGGAGTTCTGTTTATTTCATCCGCAAGTACGATGTTTGAAAACACTGCGCCTTGCTTAAATTCGAAATCACCAGTTTTCATGTTTACCATTGAAAAGCCTGTAATATCTGACGGAAGAACATCAGGAGTGAACTGTATACGATTAAACGTACAGCCTATCGACTTGGCCAGCGACCAAACAAGAGTGGTTTTACCAACGCCTGGAACATCCTCTATAATTACATGGCCTTTGCATAAAAGTGCTGTCAGCAGCAGATCAATAACGTTATCTTTGCCGACTATAACTTTTGAAATATTGTTTTTAACTGTTTTTAAAAAGCTGCTCACGATTACCCTCTCAAATCTTTAATATTTTAATGATAATATAATTGCAATCATTTTACAATTCTTTTAACAATTTTAAGTAAATGTTTCAAAAAAATGTTTTTATGAGATGTAAAATTCATAAAAAGCGGAAGTCCAATAAAAGGTTGTAAGTTATATTATAAAAATCTATAATATTACTATGTTTAATATTAAAAGATATAATATATTGAAAATACTTTTGGAAAATGTCGGCAAAGAAGTTTCGGGAGAGCGGCTAAGCCGCGAGCTTGGCATTTCCCGTGCTGCAATTGCAAAACATATTAAGAAAATGAGGACTATGGGCTGCAGCATTCAGGCACGCCCCGGTGGCGGATACACTATGGTAAGCATTCCACAGATTATATGTGAGGAATTGATTCGTGTATTTGGGAAAAGGTTGTTGCCGGTTGTAGTAAAAGATGTTGTAAAATCGACCAATATTGACGCTAAAGAATGGGCTGAAGCAAATGCTGAACACGGTTCTATGATAGTTGCAAAAACCCAGACCGGGGGAAGAGGGCGCAGACAAAGGGTGTGGCAAAGCATAGACGGGGGGATATGGTGTTCTATTATATTAAAACTTGAGGTTTCGCCAAGCCAGATTCAGCCAGTTACATTAGCTGCTGCAATGGCAGTTGTTGAGGCTATAAAAGTTAACAGCAAAAATGCGAATCCTAATATTAAGTGGCCGAATGATATATTGATTAACGGAAAGAAAGTTTGCGGTATTTTAACTGAGTTCATAGGAGATATTGATGAGCTCAGATATCTTATTGTAGGGATAGGAATAAACAATGCCTTTTATAAAGAACAGCTTGAAGGAGAGCTTTTAAATCAGGCTACGACGCTTCAATCGGAAGGTATAATAATAAACAGCTCAAAGCTTATTGTTGATGTTCGTGACAATCTGCTTGAAATTACAGATGAATGGTGTAAAACTGGCTCAACAAAACACATCATTAATTTTTATCGGGAAAACATGGCCTACAAAGGCAAGCGGATTAAAATTTCAGGCGCTGGAGAAGAAGTTATTGGGGTGCTTAAAGATATCGACAGTTCAGGAGCACTTGTTGTGACCACTGAATCTGGAGATAAAAAGATCATCTCGGGTGAGATAAGTGTTAGGATGGTATAGATGAAGTATAAGGGATCTATTACTGATATTGACGGATTAGAGCTGGGGCATTTTTCCGATGATGAAGGATTAACGGGCTGTAGTGTGCTGCTGTGCAAAAGCGGAGCTAAAGCCGGAGTATGCGTAAACGGAGGTTCTCCCGGAACACGGGAAACGGACTTATTGTCCAGCGAAAATGCTGTGGATACCGTACATGCTGTAGTGCTTTCCGGCGGAAGTGCATTCGGTCTGGCTGCAGCAGATGGTGTTATGCGATATCTAAGAGAAGAAGGCATCGGCTTTGAAACAGGTTTTGCAAAAGTGCCGATTGTGCCTGCTGCTGTTTTATATGATCTTTCAATAGGTTCTCCTGAGGTATATCCCGATAATAAAGCAGGGTATCTTGCGTGCCGGAGTGCTTCTGAAAACCCTGAGCAAGGGCTTGTAGGAGCAGGAAGAGGGGCTACAGTAGGAAAAGCTGCGGGGTTTGACAATGCAATGCCAGGAGGATTTGGAATGGCAACACTCGAGCTTGCAGATGGCGTTGTTGTTAGTGCATGTGTTGCAGTAAATGCAGTGGGCGACATAAGAGAAGATGGGAAAATAATTGCCGGAGCACAGGTTGAAGGCAGATTTATTGATACAGTGGAGATGTTGTTTTCTGGTAATAACCAGGCAGAATTCGGACAAAATACTACAATTGGTGTGGTAGCGACAAATGCCAATCTTTCAAAAACGAAGCTTAACCGGCTTGCAAAAATTGCACACAACGGAATAGCTCGTGCGATATATCCTGCGCACACTATGATGGATGGCGACACACTGTATGCTCTCTCTTTGGGCGATAAAGAATATGATTTGAGTGCGTTATGCGAAGCTGCGGCAGAGGCTGTAAGAAGAGCAATTGTAAATGCTGTTTCCGGTGAATGAGATGATAATAGGAATAGGTACGGATATAGTTGAAATATCCCGAATTGAAAAACTTATAGAAAAAGAAACCGCAGTAAAAAGGCTTTTGACCGATAAAGAACAGGAGCTTTTTTTATCGCAGCCTAAAAAAGCACAGTGGATGGCAGGACGATTTGCAGCAAAAGAGGCTGCAAGCAAAGCATTGAAAGCCGGAATTGCAAGATGCGCACCCAATGAAGTAGAGATTCTTTATGATGAAAACGGCGCACCTACACTGGAGTTTTTAGGCAAAGCAAAAGATTTATTAAACTGTTCATACTATAAAGCACATATTTCAATAACCCATGACGGTGGACTTGCTCAGGCGTTTGTTGTTCTTGAGGAAACCGAGAAACAAGCGGAGATACGAGATGAAGAAAGTGCAAAAGAGATAGCTTCGCTCCTCCCCGAAAGAGATGAAAATGCTCATAAAGGTGATATGGGAAAGGTCGCGGTTTTGGCAGGCTCAAAAAGATTTTCCGGGGCTGGATTTCTTTGCACACAAGGCGCGCTTAAAGGCGGCGCAGGACTTGTTACTTGGTGTCTTAATTACAAACCGGTCGCTACTCCTGCTGAAGCTATGACATACCGGCTTGAAAACAGGCATCCTTTTCGTGCACTCGCAGAATTCGCAAAAGGTATGGATGCAATGGTAATAGGCCCCGGTCTGGGGGTTGATTTTGCCCAAAGGACAGCTGAGAAACTTATAAATAAACTTACATGTTCTGTGATATTAGATGCTGATATGTTAACGGCAATTTCACAAAGCGAAGTTTCATTAATGCTTCCGGAAGACACAGTAATTACACCTCATATCGGAGAAGCCGCGAGGCTTTTAGGAAAATCAATTGATTTTATTAAAAATAATACCGAAGTGTGTGCAAAGGAACTATCAGAAAAGCTTAATGTAGTAACAGTTCTGAAATGCCATAATACCGTAGTATGCGCACCAGACGGAAGGATTTTTGTCAATTCCACAGGGAATCCGGGAATGGCAACCGGAGGAAGCGGAGATGTATTGGCAGGATTGATTGGCGCACTGGTTAAAAGGCTGGATATTTATGATGCGGCAAGATATGCTGTTTACCTGCATGGCTTAGCGGGTGATATTGCAAAACTTAAGTATGGAGAAAATTCATTAACAGCAAAAGATATAACTGAATGCATACCAGATGCATTCAGAATGCTTGAGAAATATAGGTAGAGACAAAGTATGAAGAAAATTCGTGAATATCTTTTTATCACTTTAGGAACCGCACTTGTTGCTTTTTCGTTTTCAATATTTTTCGTTCCGAACAGCATAGCTCCGGGAGGAGTTTCCGGCATTGCGACATTGCTCAACGCATTGTTTGGATTGCGAGTCGGTCTCATGATAGTGGTTATGAATGTGCCAATTTATCTTCTTAGTTTTAAGAAATTTGGAGTTATAAGGGTAATTCGGTCACTGTATGCCACAATATTAATGTCTGTAATAATTGACTATGTAAAGATACCGGAGGATTTTATTAAATCAATTTCTTCGGATTTTCTGCTTTCTTCGATTTTTGGCGGTGTTTTGATGGGAGCCGGGCTTGGACTTGTTATAAGAAACAACTCAACAACAGGCGGAACGGACATGATAGCAGGCCTTATTCACGGCTGGTTTCCAAACATATCAATGTCATGGGTTCTTTTCGGAATTGAGTTTGTTGTAGTTTTGGGTGCGGGAATTTTCCTTGAGCCTATTATGGCTCTTTATGCATTCATAGCCCTTTTTGTCTCGGCACGTGTTATGGACTTTATTCAGATTGGTGTTAACACTGCAAAAGCTTTTATGATAATATCGGAGCGCTCCGATGAAATATCAGAAGGCATAATCGAAAAAATGGATAGGGGAGCTACAATATTAAACGGATTTGGCGCATATAGCGGAGACGGCAAGAATGTTATTCTTTGTGTTGTGCGCAGAAATCAGATTTCAAAACTAAGGGCTTTGATAAAAGAAACCGATGAAGATGCCTTTGTTATTGTGTACGATGTAAAAGAAGTTCTGGGAGAGGGATTTACACCTCATTAATGCTCTTTGTTTAAATGTTCATAAAAGCCGCAAGGTTAAATCTTGCGGCTTTTGTATGTATAAGTCATGTACTTAAGCATTAAGGCTTGTTTCCGGAGCCGCTTTGCGTGTCGGGAGATGCCGACTCCTTAGGTGAGTTTGAATCTCGGCCTCCTTCTTTTGACGGCGACTCAGTTGGCTGAGGTCCTCCTGCGCCTGCAGGCTGAGATTGTTGATTTCCGGAAGTATTGCCATCACCAGATTGAGAGTTGTTTGGTGATGTATCGCTGCCTTTGTTTTCGGTGCTATCATTTTCATTTGATTTTGTGTTATCTGAAGAATGACTTTCGCTGTTGTTATTTTCTTCTGCAGCAGGATTGTCTTCGTAATTTTCCAAACTTTTCATAATATCTTTTATAGGAATGTTAATCCACGCTTCTATATCAGTATCTTCTTGGCCTTCTGCAACACGTTCGATTATTTTGATTTTGCCTGCAGTTGTTTTAAGCTTTTCAGCTTGTTTCAGCTGTTCGGCCGTGACAGCTACAATCTCCTGACGGACTCTGACAGATGCTTTTGTTTCAATGGCATGTTTTATCTGTTCTGTCAGTTTCGTTTCTTTGCCTTGGTTGTTTACATGAACTGAAATAAGAATGTAGTTATTTGTTTCATCTGTGTTTGAGAGATATTTTTTTTCAAGCAGCAAATCAATTGTATTAAGTATTACAGTATCAATATTATTATATTTTTGAGCATCTTCTGAAAGAAGATTTACAATCTCCTGAGCATCTTCATTTACTGGCGTAATAGACAAAACCCTTTCAAAACGGTTAAGCTCGTATTGAAGAGACGGATTTACATCAAGAGAAACATATTCGTATGGCGTATAGAAAGCATAAGCGCCTGTTCCTAAAAAAAGTATAAGAACAAAACATGCAGCAGCCAGTATTCGCATGGTGTATCTTGGGTTATCGGCAATTGTAATTTGCTGACCTACAATATAATTATTATTTTTAACACGGTTGAATTCGCCGTTTTTTTGAAGAACGACAGCTGCATTTCCGTGTATTTCTACTATAACGCCTTTCATTTTAATAGCTCCTTTTTGTACAGTCCAGATATTCCGATAGCATTGGGTAATCTCCTGCTAGAATTTCTGCTGCCGCTATTATATATCTTCGGTGCCGTTCGATTATTTTTCGGGGTACACCAATGGATGCAGATATCTTCCCTATAGGAAGTTTTGCAGTTTTGCGCATTTGCGCAATCAATTGTTCGTTGTTTACTAAAAAACAGATTGCTTGACTGCTGGCTCTTTTAGTCTTTGATGCCTTAGGTGAGCATCTGGTTAAGTCCATAAATGTAAAACCATATACAGAAAGGGTTTTCTGGATGCTTACAATTTCATCTCTTATATCTCTTTTTTCCTTATCCATCCAGTCGGACAAAACGCTTTCAGGAAGAACAGCTGACTGATCATCGCTGCTTTCGCCGTTAAATACAACAGGATCAAAGCTCAGCTCCTGACGATATTTTTTAATGGATCTGTAGTAATCGGTGAGGCGGCGGCTTATAACTAATTTTGCAAATCCAAAAAAGCCGGAGCTCTTTCCGTCGAAATCATCAATAGCTTCCGAAAAAGCTTCAAGGGCAATTGCCCATTCATCGTCTTGCCTAGTAATATACCGATGTGTTTTCTTTGAAGCTTCAGACAGTATAAAGCCAGAATATTTCTCAATAAATTCTGACCTTGCTTTATCATCGCAAGCTGCTTTTTGCAGTTGTTTGTCCAGTGAAGAAATAATTTAATCACCTTTCTATAAACATATATCTATATTATTAGCCTTTTTCGGGGAAAAAACAATGTAAATAAAAATAAGCGGATTTTCACCGCTTATTATTGTTTTCATCTTTAACTGTTTCCAAAAAATGAACTAATCCAATTCCATATTTGGGACAGGAAGTTGTTGTTATCTGTGCTTTCCACGTCATCTGTTGGTGAGTCTGAAACCTCTGGTGTTGTATCCTGCTGCGGTATCTGGTTTTGGTTTTGAACCTGAATTTCCATTTGGTTCTGAGTTGATATTCCGGCATTCTGAAGAGCCGTAATAAGCGCTTGCTGTGTTTTAATTGTTAACCCATTTGCATTTGAAAGAGCTTCCTCATCGGCTTCTTCATCTTCTAAAAGGTCTGCTTGGGCACCATAAGCATTTTGGTATTCTTTAAGGAGAAGGTTCAGATTGTCTGCAGCGTCACACTCCCCCAAAGCTAAGATTGCTCTTTCGATTTCAGCGACATTTAAGCATTCCTGAAGCATTTGCTTTTCCTGCAGCTTTTGTTGGTCTTGTTGTCTGTCAGCTGTGCCGTTCATTTCTGATGAGTTTTGATTGTCCTGTCCTCTGTTAGGGGCATCTGTATTTTTTGGAGCCTGTTGGTTTTGTGTGCCGCCTTGATTAGAGCTGCCTCCTGAGCCGTTTAATGATACACTAGTTGATAAAGCTTTAGTGCTAATTGGAGAGGCAAGTGCCGATACAGGCATAATTACCGCTGCAAGTAAAACTAAAGCTACCGTAAGACTAATTATTATTTTTTTGTTTATTTTCATATTTATTCTCACTTTCCAGAAAAATTCTTTCATAAAATATATTCGCGCCTAGACACATAATATTTGGGGTGTGGGCGAAAAAAATAATAATTCTAGTGTGAGAACACAAATATGTCAATAAATTGATGCACATAGCAATATATGGTAAAGTATTGATGAAAGAATATTGAAGTGAGCCATAATTATAATGAAAAAATTATTTTTGATTCTCCTATTAGTTTACATAACGGCAAGCATGTCTTCATGCTGGATATTGTTCAACCCTTCGGATACCAGCGAAACCGATGTAATCGCAGAAGAGGTGGGGATTGCTTATTCTGACGGAGAAAACGCTTTTTACATATACATTAGTGAACCGAATTGGGCGTATTATAAATATGATGACGGTACGGTAATGTTTTATGACAAAGAAAAAAATGATGGAATAACAGGATTTGCTATTTCTTCAACAGTGGCAGGTGATACAAACCTTAGTGAAGATCAATCTGCGGATGTGATAGATTCTCTATGGTCACAGACTGTATCTTATTACGGACAATACTCCGCAGACCTTGAATGGCATCAAAATGAAGATATTATATTTGGTGACTATACAGCTAAAAGATATTCTTATACAGCAGAATTTTCAGATACTGATGGTGAAGTAGAAGGAGATTATTTCTTCTGGGCATTTGAAGACAGAATATATATATGTTCATTTGCTGCCTATCCTAATGATTATGACAAATACTTTACAATAATGGAGGAATCTTTGGTTAATTTCATAGCTCTGTCAAAGTAAGTATTTAAATAAAATAATGGTTAACAAAAAAAGCCGCTTTATGCGGCTTTTGTGAATTGTTTATTATTTTATTCCTGCGCTGTTTAGAAACCTCATAAGTCCGGCTTCGCCTTCGCCATCGTCTTTATATACGCCGGCATTTTCCAGAGTTCTTCTGCAAATTTTTCCGATTTCATCATGGAATAATTCAGTAGTTTTCGTGCTGCTAAGAGAAGTTCCGTTTTCTGACACCAAACGTTTAATCCACACAGAATGCTTGCCTAAGGTCTCGTCTTTTTCAATTGACGATTGGTTATAGGAGGTTCTTCCCGTCAAAATGTCTTCAATTAAACTCAGCTCTTTTTTTAACCTTCCCGGAAGAATGAAAAGTCCCATGACTTCAATCAAGCCGATATTTTCCTTTTTTATGTGATGAAGTTCCGGATGTGGGTGGAAAACTCCTAGAGGAAGATCTTCGGTTGTTATATTGTTTCTCAATACGAGATCAATCTGATATCTGCCTTCAAACATTCTCGCATAAGGCGTTACAGCGTTGTGTTTGTCATCCAAACTGTTTATGACGCCTAAGGATTCGTCAGAATACGCTTCCCAGGATACCATTATATTATTTGCGGCTTCAATCAGCTTTTCGCTGTCGCTGGATGTAAGGCGTATGCAGTTCATCGGCCAATTGACGATGCCTGCTTCAATTTCCGGATATTCTTCTATCCTTATCTCTTTTTTGATATGAGCTAATGCCATAGGCAAATCGGCTCTTCCTCCCTGATAATGATCATGATTTAAAATGGAGCCTCCGACTATTGGAAGTCCTGCATTTGAACCAAGGAAGTAATGCGGGATTTCTTTTATAAATTCAATAAGACGAACAAGCGTGTCTCTGTTAATTTTCATCGGAGAATGCTCACCTTTAAGCACGATGCAATGTTCATTGAAATAAACATACGGCGAGTATTGCATAAACCACTCTTCACTGTTTAAACTCAAAGGTATCAGCCTTAAGGTCTGACGTGCAGGATGATCCAGCCTTCCAGCATAGCCCATGTTTGATGAGCAAAGCATGCATGACGGGTAACCTGATTTTTTCATTGTCAGAAGCTTTTTGATTTCATTAGGATCTTTTTCGGGCTTTGACAGATTGATGGTTATCTGGAATTTGCCGTATTTATCATCTTCATAATCCCATTTGATGTTTTTCGCTATACGTTCGCGCCTTATATATTCACAATCGTTGTTTAGCTTGTAAAACCAGTCTGTAGCATCATTTGCGGAAGTGTTTTTTTTGCCAAAAAACTTTTGCGCAGTTTCAGACGGACGTGGCATAACAGTATTCATAAGCCTTGTATCAAACAAATCTCTTTCTGTAACTGTATCTTCAATAATTCCTTTTGACACAGCAATATCTAAAAGCTCTTTAAGAATCGGAGCTGCGGTTTCAGGCAAATCATAATCTTCCGATTCCTCGAGAGGCACATCGATTTTTAACAGATCTATGAGAAGGTTTCTTGAATAAATAACATCCAGTTTGCTGATTAGATTATTTTTTAAAGCAAACTGTATAAGCTTTTCAACTGCGATTGTTTCTTTTGACTTCGGCATTATATCCCCTTATTTATTATCGGAATCGTATACTATCTTACCGTCAATTAACACTTTTTTTGTATGGCACTTATAGTCGAACGGGTGAGAATCATACAAAGCGATATCGGCATCTTTGCCAACTTCGAGAGATCCTACGCGATCTTCGATTCCTGCTATCTCGGCAGCATTGATTGTTATTGCTTTAAGTGCTGTTTCTTCATCGCAGCCTTCGCGTACAGCTATTGCGGCACAAACCGGAAGGAAATGAAGAGGTATTACAGGGTGATCTGTCATTATAGCAAATTTCATGCCGGCATCTGCAAATACTTTCGGTGCTTTAAACGTTAGGTTTGCAAGCTCAATCTTTGAACGTGTGGAAAGATGAGGGCCTAAGATACACTTTGCTTTTTCTTCTTTTAAAATGTCGACAATAAGATGCCCTTCGGTGCAGTGCTCAAGAGAATAGTTAATGTCAAATTCTTTTGCTATGCGAACGGCAGTTAATATATCATCAGCTCTGTGACAGTGGAATTTCATGAAAAGTTTCTTTTCCAGCACCTGAACCAAAACTTCCATTGCAAGGTCGCGCTCGGGCATTTTTTCTGTTTCATCAACATCAGCGGCATCCAGTTTCTTTTTATATTCGCGAGCTTCAACCAGTGTCTGGCGAAGTATTGCAGCTGTTGCCATTCTTGTAGATGGGCTTTTATCCTGATTGTTATATACACGTTTCGGGTTTTCGCCGAATGCAGCTTTAACAGCCAATGGCTCTTTAATAATCATGTCATCTACGCGTCTTCCGTATGTCTTCATAGCCACGAACTGTCCGCCTATGACGTTTGCGCTGCCAGGGCCTGTACATGCTGTTGTAACGCCGTGCTCATATGCCTCTTTGAATGAATAGTCAGCAGGATTTATTGCGTCTAGGGCGCGAAGTTCAGGAGTTACTGGATCAGTCATTTCGTTGCCGTCTTCTCCCTCAAAACCCATTTTGTCTTCAAATACTCCTACATGGCAGTGAGCGTCAACGAATCCTGGAAGTGCCCAAAGGCCTTTTGCATCGATAACTTCTGCGTTTGATGGAGCTTTTATATTTTCTCCGATTTCGGCGATTTTACCTTCTTTTACAAGAATATCTCCACAGTCGTAGTTTTTGTCTGCCATTGTCATAATTTTTGCGTTTTTAATTAAATACATTTAATTCTCCTAAGCTTCGATTTCTATTGCGCCGCAGTTGCGTATTCCCAATACTGCTGCAGAGCCTTCACCGAATATTTTATTCATTTTATTAACATAAGCATCAAGAAGATTGTTGGGAACGAATGCAAGCGTTGTCCCGGCAAAACCTCCGCCGTGAACTCTCCAAGCTCCGTCTCCTTTCAATATTTCCTCAGCTTTGTTCAGAGCAATTGCAAGCCCCTGTTCATCATCTCCCGAATAGATGTTTTGAAGCATTTTATATGAGCTTTCTCCAGAGTCTATTACCATCTGTATAAACTCTTTAACACTGCCGTTTTTTATGGCTTCAATTTGATTTTTAACCCTTTCGTTTTCACCGAAGAAATGCATTGTGCGAAGAAGCGCCCTGTCAGGGAGCACTTTTCTTAATGCAATAAGGTCGTTTTCAAATTCTTCGGGATCAACCTGCCTTAAGACTTCTTTGTCATAGTTTTGCGCGACAAGTTTCATCTCAATCGGTATTGTGGCATAATCATGAGTTAAATCAGCATGACTTCCGCCTGTGTTCGTTATCACCAGGTTATACCCGGCCTTGCTGAAATCAAAATCTACTTTTTCTACATTGGGATTTTCAGGATTTTCAAAATCAATTGCGATAAGAGAACCTACCGACGAAGCAGTCTGGTCCATAAGCCCGCTCGGTTTTCCAAAGTATTTGTTTTCTGCAAACTGAGATATTATTGCACGCTCCACAGCATCAACTTCATATCCGCATAAAGAGCTTATTACTTTTACGGTGAGCACTTCAAAAGCAGCAGATGATGAGAGTCCGGAACCTGAAAGAACAGTGCTGTGAACATATCCGTCAAAACCGCATATTTCATATCCGCGGTTTTTAAGTCCGGCTGCGACTCCGCGTATCAATGCGTTAGTAGAATCATATTCTTCTTTGTTTATTTCAAGATCGCTTAAATCAATAATAAATTCAGCATTATATCCGTATGATTTCAGCTTCACAATATTGTCATCTCTTTTTTTAGCAAAGCATACAGTGTCGCATGTGACTGCAGCGGCAAGAACACGTCCGTGGTTATGATCGGTGTGATTTCCGCCTATTTCGCTTCTGCCCGGTGCTGAAAAAATACGATAGTCCTCACTTCCGTATTCGGATACAAATAAATCATGTAAAAGAGAGTATCTTTCAGGAGCAGTATCTGATGAGACTTGGTATAAATCATTGAAAATTGATGTGATTTCGGGTGATTGGAATTTTTCTAATATTTTCATTGCAGTTCCCACTTATCATAAATTCAGATTAGATTATACGTTATGAGTATATTTTTTTCAATTGTAAATACAGAGATTAGGTTAATTTCGTTTATGTATTTACTCAACATGTTGAATAATGCTAAGCGAAATTATATAATAAACAATAATTTCTTGGTATAAGGTGTTTTTATGAAAAAGATTGTTTTGATACTAGATGGTATGGCAGACAGAGGACAGGAGCTTTTAGGCGGAAAGACTCCGCTTGAATATGCGGATACTCCCAACCTTGATTCTTTGTATAAAAAGTCTGTATCCGGATGTGTTCAGACTATTCCGGAAGGCGAGGAAGCGGGAAGCGCTGTTGCCAACTTAAACATGCTCGGATTTGTTTCGTCTGAAATATATAAAGGCAGGGCTGTAATCGAAGCAGCCGGAGCGGGTATTCCGGTAAAAGACGACTGCCTGTATATAAGAACGAATCTGGTATCAATGAAAGGCGAAAGCTTTGAAACAAGCGTTATTGAAAGCTACAGCGCGCATGACATTGAAACTGAAACATCAAGGAAGTTGGTTCAAAGGTTAAATGAAAAGCTATTCAAAAGAGGAGCAGAATTGATTAATACAGACTCTTTTAGAAACATTCTTGTTATTCCCGGAAAGACAGATGATTATAAAGAGCTTGATTTTATGCCGCCCCATGATATTATAGGCCAGCCAATAAGCAAGTTTTTAAAAGGCAATAACACGTATAATGATTATATAGACATCTTAAAGAATGCATATGAGATACTAAAAGATGATAATGATACAAAAGCGAATGCTATATGGTTTTGGGGAGCGTCTGTTCCGCCGAACACACAAAACGCAAAAACAGAAGATAAAAAACTGATTCTGTCCGAGACTACTCTTATGAGAGGTATAGCAAGCCTTTTGTCAATTGAATGCGAGTCGATTCTTGAACGGGAATCATTCGAGTCATTTCTTGAAAACAAACTTGAAGCTTCAAAAAAAGCTCTGGATAGTGAAAGTGATTTTGTTTACCTCCACATACAGGAGCCGGATGATTTATCGCATGAACTTCAGCCTAAAGAAAAAGCCGAAGCATTGAGCCTTATTGATAAAATATTTGTAAGCGGCTTGATTGAGAAGTTAAAGACTTTGGATGAATATACTATAACCGTTGCATCCGATCATTATACTTTTTCAGATACCGGAGCACACGGAAGAGAACCCGCGCCTTTTATGATGTATAAAAACAGGGATGAAAAGCAAAACAGCGGTGTTTTTACTGAAAAAGACTGTATAAGCAAAAAGTTGGTTGTTACTCCAAAAGAACTTCATTCAATGATGTAAATTAAATTTTGGCAAGAAAAAAACCACATATCCCTATGTGGCTTATGAAGAAGGAGGATGAAGAATAAAACTATTACATTTGTAATGATAAAGACATATTATTAACTAGGTATGTGATAATTGTGAACGTTTTATTAACACAGTTTAATCTGCCATTAAAAGACCGTCAAATACGTCAGTTGCCGGCAATCCGTTTATCTCATAAAAACCTGTAACAGAAAACCAGCCTTTTAGTCCGCCTGACTTTTCAATGCAAAACCAAGTGTCGTCATCAGTCCATGTGATTGTTGCGTTTTCACCGGCAGAAAGAGTGAATGCGGGAGTAGTATCAGTTGGCGACATCTGAAGGGGTAAATCGACTTTAGCTGTCACAACGGTTCCCATCATAACCAATCCATCTTTTTTTATTTCTCTTATTAATCCTGCCGGAGCAAGTCTATAACGTGCTTCATAAAACCATGTGTGGAGTTTTTCGCCGCGTTTTTGTCCTGTTATGATTTTATTTCCGTCAACTGTCAAATCCATAAGAGGATTTTGATATATTTTCCCAATGTTTATAGGAGTTGTTCCGTTATAGGCAATGAATGTAGTAAATGGATCTCCGCTCGGACCAAACTCGGCTACCATTATCTCATATTGATCATCTTGAGTATCGATATCTCCGATTAAAATAAGTCCTGCCATGACTTCACCCTGAATTATTATTGGCTGACCGTTGATTTCAAGGTTTAGCTGATAGATATCATAGTTCATCATGTTTAAAAATGGAGTTGTTAGAGTAACCGCTCCGCTTGGAACCGGTCCGGCCTGCCCTAGAAATTCATAGGTTATAGTATCAGGTGTTCCATCCTTATTAAGATCAAGCGTTAAGGTGCCCTGTCCGCCGCCGAAAGCATATATGTTTGTGCCTGAAGCCAATGTATCTGTAGGCGGCAGTGGAGTTGCCGTAGGTTCTGGCGTTGGCTCTGCTGTTGGTGTTTCAGTAGGCTGAGCAAAAGGTGTTGCGGTCAACTCTGGTGTAGCGGCTTTGTCTGTTTTTTTATCCGGTCTTTTAGTTGATGAGTTTTTAAGCGCTGGCGTTGGAGTGTCCGTTGCCTCTGGTGCAAACGGATCATTCAGACAGGCTGAGAGAGTAAGTATTATTGTTAGTGTTACAAATGCAATCATAATTTTTTTCATATTAATCACCTTATTTGATTATAAGTCAGTTTAGTAAAAATGTTAATACAAATAGTATAATATTTTTGGAGGCACTGCATGGCTACATATGACAAATATTATAAACAAAAAAACTACTTCAAGGGTGCGTGTCCAGAATTGATTGATTTCTTTATGACTTATCCGCAACGGGGCAGCCTTTGCGACTTGGGTGCCGGCCAGGGAAGAGACAGCATACCATTGAGCAAGTTAGGATATAGCGTTACTGCAGTAGACATATCACAAGTTGGCCTTAGTCAGATTAAGCAAACAGATAAAAACATTAATACTATAGTCTGTGACATTTATAACTATGATATATCAGAATATGATTTTATCTTGATGGATAGTATGCTGCATTTTTATAAAAATGATTTAAAGAAAGAAAGCGAACTGGTAACAAACATTTTAAAAGATATGAAAGCAGGAAGTGTATTTGCAAACAATATGATTAAATCCAAGTATGCAGAAGAGGTGCTTTGCAGTATATTAAATGAATACGGTGAAAACATACTAGTGGCAGAAAAAAAGCATATTGCATATCCGGATTTTAATTCTACATATTTTTTTACTGTTGTTAAAAAGTTATTTTGACATAACAAAACCGCCGCAATTATGCGGCGGTTTATAATCTTTAATCTAAGCTTGTTCTTCAGTTCTGTATTTATCTCTTTCAACATACTTTGTATGCAGAAGTTCGTGAGATTTGTGACCGTTAGGTTCTCCGAGGAATTCTTCATAGATTTTTGTGATTGAAGGATTCTCATGGGATTTTCTTATCACCATTGCTTCATCTTCTTCATAAAGAGCTTGAGCGCGCAGCGCAACAGGATCACATTCCATACGGATATCATTGCTGATTGCGGGCTGTCCGCCGCCGTTTATACAGCCGCCGGGGCAAGCCATAATTTCGATGAACTGATATTCTTTTTCACCGGCTTTTATTGCATCAAGAAGCTTTTGTGCGTTCTTTGTGCCGTGAGCTATAGCAACCTTAACTTCAAGACCGTCAAGGTCAATTACTGCTTCGCGGATGCCTGCAAGGCCGCGGACTTCGTTGAACTCGATATTTTCTAGAGGTTTTTTAGTAACAACTTCGTATACAGTACGCAGAGCTGCTTCCATAACACCGCCTGTTGTACCAAAGATAACAGCCGCACCGGTTGAATCACCTAATACAGGGTCGAACTCTCCGTCAGGCAGGTTCTTGAAGTTAATGCCTGCTTGCTTAATCATGCGTGCAAGCTCGCGTGTTGAGATAACAGCATCAACATCATCTCCCATTTCCGGACGCTGTGCTTCGTATTTCTTTGCAGAACAGGGCATAACTGATACTGAGTATATGTTCTTTGGATCAATATTGTTCTTTTCGGCATAGTATGATTTGATGATAGCACCCATCATCTGCTGAGGACTTTTACATGTTGACATGTTCGGGATAAACTCATGGTAGTTGTGCTCCATGTATTTAATCCAGCCTGGAGAACATGATGTAATCATCGGCAAAATCCCGCCGTTTGTAAGGCGGCCGATAAGCTCTGTGCCTTCTTCCATGATAGTAAGGTCAGCAGCAAAGTCTGTGTCAAAGACTTTGTCAAACCCAAGCCTCTTAAGGGCTGTAGCCATTTTGCCTGTAACTCTTGTTCCAATCGGAAGGCCGAAAGATTCACCCAGAGCAGCACGAACAGCGGGAGCTGTCTGTACTACAACATGCTTTTCAGGATCTGCAAGAGCGTCCCATACGCGTTTTGTATCGTCAGCTATAGTGAGAGCTCCAACCGGGCATGCCTGTACGCACTGTCCGCAGTTGATGCAGTTTACTTCACCGATAGATTTTCTGAACACAGGTTCAACGATAGTGTTAAATCCGCGTTCTGTCGGCCCAATAACACCGATACCCTGAACTGTTTCGCATGCTGCAACGCATCTGCGGCAAAGTATACATTTGTTCGGATCGCGCACAAGTGAGTGTGAGGTGTAGTCGAGAGGATATTTGTAGTCAATGTCTTCGCCTTCATACCAGATATCGTCAACGCCAAGCTCATTACAAAGCTTCTGGAGTTCGCATGTCTGGTTTCTTGGGCATGACAAACATTCGCGGTCATGGTTTGAAAGGATAAGCTCAAGGTTAAGCTTTCTAGCTTCACGGATTTCAGAAGTATTTGTTTTTACTTCCATACCTTCTTCTGCAACCAGTGTACATGCTGCAAGAAGAGAATTTCTTCCTATATCCACAACGCAGAGACGGCATGAGCCGATTTGGTTGATTCCTTCAAGATAGCAGAGTGTGGGAATGTCTATCCCTGCCATTTTTGCGGCTTTTAAAACGGTTGTGTTTTTGGGCACTTCCACTTTAATGCCATCTATTGTTAATGATATTAAATTGCTCATCTATAATCTCCTTATCTTTTAACGATAGCGTTGAATTTGCATCCGTCGAAGCAAAGGCCGCATTTTATACACTTATCCTGATCGATAACGTGTGCCTTTTTAACTTCACCGGAAATTGCATCAGTGGGGCAGCGTTTTGCGCAGAGAGTACAGCCTATACATTTGTCTTCCAATATTACGATTGAAAGAAGCTCTTTGCATACACTTGCAGGACATCTGTTTTCGTTGATGTGTGCAAGATACTCATCTTTAAAGTAGCGGATTGTTGAAAGCGCCGGATTCGGTGCTGTTTGTCCAAGTCCGCAAAGCGCAGTTCTTTTGATGTTTTTGCCCAACTGCTCCAAACGCTCGAGGTCTGCTTCGGTTCCTTTGCCTTCTGAAATAGCTTCAAGGATTTCAAGCATTCTTCTTGTTCCGATACGGCATGGTACGCATTTTCCGCATGATTCATCAACCGTGAAATCAAGAAAGAATCTTGCAATGTCTACCATACAGTTGTCTTCGTCCATTATGATAAGTCCGCCGGAGCCCATCATTGTGCCTATTGCTGCAAGTGAGTCATAGTCAATCGGTGTATCAAGGTGCTGAACTGGGATACATCCGCCTGATGGACCGCCCGTCTGTGCAGCTTTGAATGCTTTGCCGTTTGGGATGCCTCCGCCGATTTTATAAACAATTTCTCGAAGTGATGTTCCCATAGGAACTTCAACGAGACCGGGGTTGTTGATTTTTCCGCCAAGTGCAAAAACTTTTGTTCCCTTTGACTTTTCTGTACCCATAGAGAAGAACCAGTCTGCACCTTTTGCTATTATCTGCGGAACGTTTGCGAATGTTCCGACGTTATTTATAATTGTCGGTTTTCCGAATGCACCTTTCTGTGCCGGGAACGGCGGTTTCGGCCTTGGTTCGCCGCGCTCGCCTTCAATAGATGCGATAAGAGATGTTTCTTCTCCGCAGACAAAAGCGCCAGCGCCTAAGCGAAGCTCTATATCAAAGTCTTTGCCTGTGCCCATTATATCTTTTCCGAGATAGCCTTTTTCTTTGGCCTGATCTATTGCAATCTGAAGCCTTTCAACTGCAACAGGGTATTCAGCTCTAACATATATATAACCTACAGTAGCGCCGATAGTTGCGCCTGCTATTGCCATACCTTCAAGAACTGCATGAGGATCGCCCTCCAAAACTGAACGGTTCATAAATGCACCCGGGTCTCCTTCGTCAGCATTACAGATGACGTATTTCTGACCTGTAGAGTTAAGTGCGAATTTCCATTTAAGTCCTGTTGGATATCCACCGCCTCCGCGTCCGCGAAGTCCTGCATCAAGCAGGGTGGTTATAACATCCATAGGCTCCATGGTTTCAAGCACTTTGTTTAGTGCTTCATAGCCGCCCATAGCGATATATTCATCAATATCTTCGGGATTTATTACACCGCAGTTTTTAAGAAGAACACGAGTCTGACGCTTATAATAGCTGATTTCTTCTATGCTTTCTGCATTTTCTTTTTCAGCAGCTCCGATAGTGTATTTTTCCACTACTTTTCCGCCTAAAACATGGCTTTCGTATATTTCTTCTGCCTTTTTCTCATCAACCCAAACATAAGTTGTGCGCTGACCGTTTTTATAAACTTCTACCAACGGCTCAAGCCTGCATGTACCGATACAGCCTGTCATTTTGATGTTAATGTCTTTTGTGCCTTTTGCTTTATCTTCAAAAACTTTAAGCACTTTTGTCGCACCGGCTGCCTGTCCGCATGTTGCCATACCTACAACCACGCGGGTGCCTTTTGAATTGCCTTCAAAGAATTTTTCCTGCAAGGCAGCCTGTTTTACTTTACTTATTTCTTGTAATGTAGTCATTTTATCGCTCCTTGCTATTAATATTTTGCTAAAATGTCGGGAATCTGGTCGGCTTTAAGCTGGCCATAAACATCTTCACCTATCATCATGACCGGTGCAAGACCGCAGCAACCTAAGCAACGGGTTCCTGCCAAAGTGAATTTTCTGTCTTCTGTTGTTTCGCCGTCTTTGACTTTGAGTACGTCTTCCAGCTTGTCAAGTATCTGCTGTGCGCCTTTAACATAGCACGCTGTACCCATACAAAGACTCACAATGTGCTTGCCCTGTTCTTCAAGAACAAACTGAGAATAAAATGTTGCTACACCGTAGACTTTGGTCATAGGGACGTTTAATCCCTCTGAGATGAATTGCTGTACATCCATTGGAAGGTAACCAAAAAGGTCCTGCGCATACTGCATAACCGGCATGAGCGGGCCATTGAGGTCTTTTTGCTCGTCAATGAATGCCTGAAGCTTTTCGAACTTCTGCTTTTCTGACATAGAAATGCCTCCTTATATAAACTTAAATTAAAGACAAAATGGAGATTGTTAAAAAAATCCCAAGCCACTATAACATAAAGAGGGCATCTTTGCATTAAATTATTTGTGAATTTTTTAACAATAGGCAAAGTTAACAAAATGTTGACTGAAATTTAGTTGGTTTTGAACATAGGCATTTTTGCAGATTTAACGATTTCTTAGTCACCTTCAATGTATTCAGTCGGTAATTTATAAATATTTGGAACTAATTCAATTATACTGCGTCAAAGATTATGTACAAGCAAAAAATTAAATTATGAGGTGAAGATGATGAAGAAGAATATTTTAACTATAATCGCTGTAATAATAGCAATAACAATGATGGCTTCCTGTGCAAGAAAAGCAGAAGAGCCGATAGACTCAGGTGTATCGGATTACAAGTCGGAAGCTAAAGAAGAAACTGCAATGGAAGCCGAAGCTCCTGCCGGAGAATCTGTAAGATACGAAAACAGTGTGGAAGCTGATGAAGCTTGTGAAGAAGTATATATTTATCGCGAAAGCGGCGAAGAATACGGTGAGTTTTCCGAAAGTCCGTTTTATAAAGCAGAAAATGTGCCGCTTTCTACATTTTCCATTGATGTTGACACAGCTTCATACGCAAATATCAGAAGGTTTTTAAATGAAGGAGATTTACCTTATCCTGATGCAGTGCGTGTTGAAGAATGCATTAATTATTTTGACTATGATTATTCTGAGCCTAAAGGCAATGATCCTTATTCTATCAATGTCGAAATGGCTGAATGCCCATGGGAGAGCGAAAATTATCTTCTGATGGTTGGCATCAACGCGAAGACATTGAACAAAGATGAGCTTCCGGCTTCAAACCTCGTGTTTTTGATAGATGTTTCAGGCTCTATGGATAATCCGGACAAGCTTCCTCTTTTGCAGAGCGGATTTAAAATGCTGGTAGATACATTGAAAGAAGACGATACAATATCAATAGTAACTTATTCGGGCGATGTATCGGTAAGGCTGGAAGGAGCTTCGGGAGCGGATAAAAGCAAGATTAAAAGAGAAATAGACAGGCTTTCAGCAGGAGGCTCAACTGCGGGCGGAGCTGCTATGGAAATGGCTTATGAAATTGCAGAAGAGTATTTTGTTGAAGATGGAAATAACAGAATAATAATGGCTACTGACGGTGATTTCAATGTCGGTATATCTTCTGAATCCGAGCTTGAAAGATTTATCGAGAAAAAAAGAGATGATGGAGTATTTTTAAGCATACTTGGTTTTGGCTCGGGAAATATAAAAGACAACAAAATGGAACTTCTCGCGGACAAAGGAAACGGCAACTACAGCTATATTGATTCCGCGCAGGAAGCAAACAAAGTGCTTGTGGAAGAAATGGCATCCACTGTTTACACTCTGGCTAAAGATGTTAAGGTTCAGGTCGAATTTAATCCGGCAAATGTTAAGGCATATAGGCTTATCGGATATGACAACAGAAGACTAAATGATGAAGATTTCAATGATGACACAAAAGATGCAGGAGAAATGGGACTGGGACAGAGCATAACTGTATTTTATGAGATAGTGCCGCAGGGGGCTGAGCCTGATATTGATCCTTTAAGATATGGAAGTGATGAAGAAGAAAACGAAAAAGACAAGGCTCAGCCCACAGATTATGAATGGCTTTATATCAAAACTAAATATAAAAATCCCGATGAAGAAACAAGCGAGGAAAACATAGAGCTTGCCGTTACAGATGATGATATTACAAAAAAGCCATCGGATGACTTCCTGTTTGGATCAGCTGTTGCCGAATTTGCAATGGCTCTTAAAGAATCAGCATATTGTGACGGAGATATTGATGATGTTATTGACAGAGCAAAGGAAGGCAGAGGATATGATGAAAGCGGATACCGTTCAGAATTCATCCGCCTTGCACAAATAGCAAAGAACTTACTTGACTAATCTCCTATTGTCAAATACCCCCTATATTTGCCCCCTAACGGGGGCTTTTGTTTTATTCTTTAAATTTAAAATATCTGATTGTATAATATCAGCATGGATAATATAAGAATTTATGGCAAAAAACCGTACAAAACGGTATTGGTACACGGAGGGCCGGGAGCGCCGGGTGAAATGACGCCTGTTGCAAAAATGCTAAAAGAAGACTTTGGCGTTTTAGAGCCTTTGCAAACAAAAGACAGTATAAATGGACAGATAGAAGAGCTTTATGAACAATTAAGTCCATACGATGCTCCTTTTGTGCTTGTCGGATACTCATGGGGCGCATGGCTTGTTTGGATGTTTGCAGCGCGATATCCGAAGATTGTCAGCCATATAATACTTGTATCAAGCGGAGTGTTTGATGAAAAGTATGTAAAAAACCTAATGGGTGACAGACTGGACAGGCTAAGTGAAGCGGAGCGGGCTGAAGCTAATTTGATATTACAAAACATGAGCACACGGAAGATGGAGCCTGAGGAATTTTCGCGTTTTGGATGGCTTATGACAAAAGCTGATTCGTATTGTTGGGATGATGATTTAGAAGAAGACGATTTGATGTGTACACCTGAAGTTTACGAGAAAGTTTGGCCTGAAGCTGCTCAAATGAGAAGAAATGGCGAGCTATTAAAGATGGCTGAGAAAATTACCTGTAAAATAACAGCGATTCACGGCACTTATGATCCTTCGCCATATCAGGGAGTACAGGATGTTTTGAACGAGTACGGAGTAGACTTCGAATTTATTTTGATGGATAAATGCGGACATACTCCTTGGAAGGAGAAGTATTGCTCTGAGAATTTTTTTAAGCTGTTAAAAGTCCTGATATCAGAAAACCTATGAATAATTTTTTATCTCAGGTTTTTATAAGATATATATAACTGGCTTTAGGTTGATTGATTGGACTAACTGACATAACATGCTATATAATATTACAAAAGCACAATTAATTACAAGGTCACCAAATACGGGGAGGAAATCATGAGCGAAAAAAAGAAGATTTCAAATAAAGTTTATGAAAAAGAACTGGCAAGACTGCAGCTCGAGCTTATAAAGCTTCAATCTTGGATAAGACAAAAAAAGCTGAAAGTTATTGTAATATTTGAAGGTCGCGACGCTGCAGGAAAAGGCGGTACTATAAAACGCATTACACAGGCTTTAAATCCCAGAACGTGCAGAGTGGCTGCGCTTCCTGTCCCGACTGAGCGCGAAACAACACAATGGTACTTTCAGAGATATATTTCACACTTTCCCGCTGGTGGAGAAATGCTTATTTTTGACCGAAGCTGGTATAACAGAGCAGGTGTTGAAAAGGTTATGGAGTTTTGTACTGATGAGCAGTACAAGATGTTTTTGCGTGATTGCCCGCGTTTTGAAAAATTAATAATAGACTCAGGTATCATCCTGATAAAATACTGGTTTTCAGTTAGCCAGGAAGAACAGGAAAAACGACTTCAGGCAAGAAACGACGATGTAACAAAGAGATGGAAACTGGGATCTATAGATATAGCATCGAGAGACAAGTGGGATGATTATTCGGAAGCAAAGGATGTAATGTTTAAGTTTACCGACACTGATTTTTCTCCATGGAATGTTGTTGAAGCTGACATCAAAAAGCATGCGAGAATTAACTGTATAAGCCATTTGCTTTCGCAGTTTGATTATGAGGATGTAACACCAAAGAAAAAGGATCTTCACCCTGTGAATAAGAACCATAGGTACGAAAGAACTCCTTATGCAAATCAGAAATTCGTTCCGGATGTAGCATCAAGACTTATAAAGAAGTAAAACATATAAAAAGAATTTCAGGCAGCGCAGATTATTGCGCTGCTTTAATATTTTAACTGAACAAAACGACAGTTAAGAAAATGGCACATTACGTTTTCGAATTTTATGATAATATTGTATCTGCACTTATAAATAAAAATTATGGAGGTTATGATGCAAATTGAGTTAAACAGTGTTGTTAAAACGTTTGGCGAAAAAACTGCTGTAAGCGATGTTTCATTTACTGCAAAAAGCGGAAGTGTTTTTGGGCTTCTCGGCAGAAACGGCGCGGGAAAAACGACAACAATGCGAATGATTATGGATGTTTTCAAGCCCGACAGAGGTACTATCCGAGTTGATGGCAAGGAAATAGACAGAAAGAAAATTAGGTTTGGATATCTGCCGGAGGAACGCGGACTTTATCCTAAAATGACAATTAAAACACAGCTTTTATATTTGGCGGAGCTTAATGGAATCAGCAAAACAGACGCGCTTTCACAAATAGACAGGTGGCTTAACGAGCTTGAAATGACTGAATACCTTGATAAGAAGCTCAGCACTCTGTCTAAAGGAAACCAGCAGAAGATTCAGCTGGCATCGGTTCTTATAAACAGACCGGACATCATCATCCTTGATGAACCTTTCTCAGGGCTTGATCCGGTGAACGCTGAAGCGCTGAAGCAAATAATTAACGAGATGGTAAATGAAGATAAGATAGTGATATTTTCAAGTCACCAGATGAGCAATATTGAAGAGATATGCGATGAAATAGTTATTTTGGATGAAGGGGAGCTTGCTCTCTCCGGTAACTTAAATGAAATTAAAAACCGATATCCAAAGAAGCATATAAGCATTACCGGCAACGATATTGAAAAGATAAAAGATTATTTTAATTCGTCTATTTCTGACATTGTCGACAGTGTAAGCGTAAACGAATACACACTAGATATTTTTTTAAAAAGAGAAGAAGACAGAAATATCTTATTCAATGTTATTGCAGAAAGAAAGTTTGATATCGACAGTTTCTTGGTGGTTAAACCTACTTTGCATGAAATATTCATTAATGTTTCAAAGGAGGCGGACCAATGAAAAAACTATTTACTGTATTAAAATTTGAATTCAATAAAAATGTTGGCAGCAAGCCTTTTAAGATTATGACCTTGCTTGCTGTGGTGGCTATTGCGGGACTTCTTTCTTTTCCTATGATAAAAGATAATTTCTTTTCAGATGATGAAGAAAAACCTGTTTCTCAGGACGAGATAGATATTATCGGAGTAAATAACGACTCGCTGTATGATGATGATACTATAATGGAGCGTATGGGTTATGTATTCCCTGAAAGCGAAGTTAAAAAGGTGACCGCCGATGAGGACGAGGCAAAAGCTCTAGTTAAGGATGAAGAGTATCAGTTTATCCTGATAATAGATGATATTGATAGCTATACTCTTGTAACTCAGCCTACCTCAATCAATGATAATTTGACATATATGATAGATGAGCTGCTACTCAGTGAGTATAAAACCCACTTATTAGTGGATAAAGGGCTTTCCCTTCAGGAGTCACAGGAAGTACTTACGGCTCATCTTGATGCCAAAGTCGTCGAGACGGGAAAGAACCAGGGAGTTTCATTTTTCTATACATATATTCTGGTATTTGGTCTTTACATGGTGATTATAATTTATGGACAGCTTGTCGCTACAAGCGTAGCATCTGAAAAGAGCTCGCGTGCAATGGAAGTGCTTATAACAACTGTTCATCCTGTGAAGATGATGTTCGGAAAGGTTTTGGGAACTGGATTTGCCGCTCTTTCACAGGTTTTAGCAATTGTGTTAACGGGCACTGTTTTTTACAATATTAATTCTGAGTACTGGGGAATGAATGGTCTGGTAAACACTATTTTTAATATACCGGCTGAGACTGTTGCAATATCCATAGTGATGTTCGTGTTGGGTTTCTTTGTGTATGCATTCTTATATGCTGCAATAGGCTCGCTTGCAAGCCGAGTGGAAGATATAAACACCTCTGTTCTTCCGATAACTTTTGTTTCTATAGCGTCATTTATGCTTGTAATGTTTTCAATGACAACAGGCAATATCAATTCAGTTTTAATGAAAGTATGCTCATGGTTTCCTTTAACATCGCCGTTTGCTCTTCTGGTTCGCGCATCAATGACAGATTTATCTATGTTTGAGATTCTAGGTGCGATAATAACTCTACTTATTACATCTGTAATAATCGGATATATTGCAGCCCTTATTTATAAAATGGGAGTTCTTTTATATGGTAAGCCGCCTAAGATTACGGAATTATTCAAACTGCTGAAAAAGAAAGAACAGTAATAAATACTTTTGATATTATGAGGGGGCTCGTCAGAGTCGCCTCATTTTAATATACAGAATAATATAATATTGCTGTATAATATGTGTATGTTAGAAAAAGAAATGTACCCTTATGTGAAAGAATTTTTCATTTCCCGCGGTTTTGACGTGAAAGCGGAAGTTTTATCCTGCGATGTTGTTGCAATAAAAGACGGACTTATGGTCGCAGCTGAAATGAAAACAGCAATGGGCATAAAATTGCTGTCTCAGGCAGCGCAGAGACAAAAATCATTTGATTTGGTTTATATAGCAATTCCAAAACCAACTTTTAAAAGAAGAGTAAGCAAGGCATATCAGGAGCTGATACACCTTGTGAAAAGGCTGGAGCTTGGGCTTTTGTATGTTGACACAAACGGTGAAGGGATATGTACTGAAGAGTTTCCGCCTTCTCCCTTTGCGCGGGAAAAGAGCATAGCGTCCAGGCGTGCGAGGAAAACAAGAACAGATGCAATGGAAGAGTTTTTATCGCGCAGCGAAGATTATAATGTTGGCGGGAGTGTTCGCGAGGAACGTGTTACCGCGTACAGAGAAAACGCACTTCTTATAGCTTTATATATGCTGAGAGATGGTGCAATGAGTGCAAAATCTCTTAAAAAACTGGGATGTGGGGAGAAATCATATTCTATAATTCATGACAATCATTATGGATGGTTTCAAAAAGTAAACAGGGGTATGTATGATGTGACCATAAAAGGAGAAAAAGCTACTAAAAAGTATAAGAATGTGTGTGATAATTTGAGAAAAGTGATGAATGACAGCTTATAATAATTCAGTTAAAACTTTTCTTTATATATTATTGTTTAAGCCTTTAAATAGGATTATAATAACAAATGAGGTTATTATAACTTTATAAAAGAAAGGGGAACAATATGAAAACCAGAACCGAGATTAAACTGGAAGCAAAGAAGATTTTAAGTGAAAATTACGGGTCAACTTTAGGTGAAATGCTGCTTGTCGGTATATTTTCAAGCTTGTCGTCTGTAGCTTTGGTAGGTCCGTTAATTGTAGGACCTCCTATGATAGTTGGATTCCTTGAAAGAATAAGACTTTCATGGGAAGGCAAAAAGAAAGACCATATGTTTACGGGATTTGAAGAAGGCAAGTTTGGCAAATCAATTGGAAGCTTATTGTTGATGTACGTGTTTATATTCTTATGGGCATTGCTGTTATACATACCCGGTATAATCAAAGCTTTTGCATATAGTATGACACCGTTCATTGTGGCAGACTCGAATAATCTTTCAGCAACAGAAACAATTACACTTTCAAGAAAACTAACTAACGGATATAAAGGTGAACTGTTTGTTTTTTACTTGAGTTACTTTGGATGGTTTTTGCTTTCAGGACTGACATTCGGACTTCTTTCAATTTTCTATGTTGGGCCATATATGGCAACAGCGCTGGGCGGATACTACTTAGAGCTTAAAAAGAGAGCACTTGATAATGGTGTTGTAACGATGGCTGACTTTGGCTATGCTGAAAATGTTGAACAGGCAGATGCGGAATAAACGAACAGTTTTCTATTATAAAAAGAATCCCCTAGGGGATTCTTTTTTGATGATAAAGCGATTGTTTTTTTCTTGATTTTATTATTACAAACTATTATAATAGTCTAGCATTAAATAATAACTGGGTGTGGCGCAGTTGGTAGCGTGCTTGACTGGGGGTCAAGAGGCCGGAGGTTCAAGTCCTCTCACTCAGACCAAAAAAGAGTACTCAAAAGAGTGCTCTTTTTTGGTCTGAGCTTACTCGAGAGTTTTGAGTAGCAAAACTCGTTGCCCGACAGCAGAAAGGAAGTCTGCGAGAGGGAAGACCGGAGTACTCGAAAGAGTGCTCTTTTTTGGTCTGAGCTTGCTCGAGAGTTTTGAGTAGCAAAACTCGTCGCCCGACAGCAGAAAGGAAATCTGAGAGAGGGAAGACCAGAGTACTCGCAAGAGTGTTTTTCTAATTTTTAATTACTATTATAATGTTAATATATTTGATGATTTAAGCGATAACTATTATAAAGCAGCAGTTTATATATAAAATGCAAATAAAATATTGAATATTATATTGATTTGTGTTTTCATTATTGTTGTGAATATGTTGATTTTGTGCATATTTATACCTCTTTTATATGGTTTTTGTTTTAATTTCTATTGGATAGTGTAAATATATAAGTGATTTAAACCGATTTAATATATATATAACTTTAATTTAAAGGGAGTAAAAAATGTCGGAAAATATTATAACAAACAATGATGCATCTTATAAAATCGAGTATCAGGAAGATGGGGTTGTATTACTCACGGAATATGGTGACACTGAAGGTGTAAAAATTGACTCTAATCTTATTGTCTATGACTTAAAGCGGCGTAATATTTTAGGCATGAACGAGGCTGAAATTAAAGCTGGAATTAAAAGACGCAAAGAGATTATAAAAATTGCAGATGCGCAGGAAGAAAACACAGAAGATTCAGATATTTTTGTAACTATAGCAAAAGATAAAATGTCCGCTAATATGACATATCTGCCTCCGTGTAACGGTGGCATAGAAAAAAGCACAGATGACTTTTTGACTGTGCTAAAAGACAAGTGGGGAATTGCATACGGTATTGATGAAAGCACACTAGTAAGGACAATAAGATATAAAGAATATTATAAGCCTGTTTTAATCGCTCAGGGTAGGGAGCCTGTTAACGGAGAAGACGGAAAGCTCGTTTTCCTGTTTAACACAGAACATAGCTATGCACCAAAGTTATCTGAAGACGGAAGCGCTGACTATAAAAACCTGAACGTTTTTGAAAGCGTTTCAGAAGGCAGTGAGGTAGTTACCATTATTCTGCCGGGCGAGGGCGAAGAAGGTACTAACGTTTTAGGTGATACACTGGAACCAAAACCGGGTGCGGCTGCGAAAATTCCTACACTTAAAAATGTTAAAATATCCGAAGACGGAAAAGCCTTACTGGCAACTAAAAGCGGAAGAATTGACTATATTAGAAACAGTATAGAAGTTAATGATGTCTACCAAGTCAAAGGCGATGTGGACATGAGTGTGGGCAATCTAAAATTTGACGGCGATGTTATGGTAAACGGGAATGTTATTTCCGGGCTTACAATAAATGCAACAGGCGCAATTGAAGTCAAAGGATATGTTGAAGCAGCGACTCTTATAGCCGGAAAGGATATTGTGCTTAAAAACGGAATGCAGGGCATGGGCAAAGGTGTTCTTTCGGCAGGAGGAAACATAGTTGCGAGGTTTATTGAGCATTGTGAAATAAGCGCAAAAGGCAACATTACATCTGATTATATAGTCCACAGCAAAGCAATAGCTGGAGGCAGTATATTGATGAAAGGGAAATGGGGCAAGATAGTTGGAGGACATGTGTGTGCAGAAAAAGAAATTACCGCAAATGAAGTCGGTTCTGTATCAAACGAACATACAACTGTTGAACTTGGAATATCTCCGGAAGAACGTTCGAAATACTCTGAACTTTTGGTATCCAGAGATCAGCTTAGAGAGCAGCTTGAAAAAGTTAATATGGCTGTAAAGATTTATGCCGCAAAACAAGTGTCTGCTGAAAGACAAGAGATGCGTGACAAGCTAGTTGCAGCGAAATCGCAGCTTGAAAACCAATATGCGCAGGCAGTAAAAGAGATTGAACAATTGGACAAAATAATGAGCACAAGCAGCGGAGCAAGGCTTAATGCTACAAAAGCGGTTTATCCAAATGTAAAGCTTCTTATCGACTCGGCTATGACAACAACAAGAAAAATAGTCGAACATGCTACATTTAAGTACAGCAAGGGAGAAGTTGTGTTCACCTCATGTGAAGTATAAATTTTTGGTTGACAGTTATAAACAAAGCGCTTTCTTTTATAAGCGCTTTTAATTTTATTTCGAGATTATTATAATATTTTATAAATATAAAAAATCACCTAACGTAACCTATTGCATGTTACGCAGGGTAATAAGCTAAGATAAACCTTGGAGGTGAAAATCTATGTCAAAATATACTACCGGAGATATAGCAAAACAATGCAATGTATCAGTGCGCACGGTGCAGTTTTATGACACTAAAGGACTTCTTGTTCCTTCTGAACTGACGGAAGGAGGCAGAAGGCTCTATTCTCACAGCGATTTGGAAAAGATGAGGCTTATATGCTTGTTAAAAAGCCTGGGGCTGTCTCTTGAATCAATTAAAGGAATACTTGAAAGCGAAAACCAAAATAAAGTGTTGCTTTTATTGCTAGATGAACAAATGAGACGGATTGAGTCCGACATTGATGAGAAGAACCGACAGATAAAGTCAATTAGAGTTGTAAAAGACAGTATTTCAACTTCACAAACCATTCCGGTAAATTCAATCATAGACATAGAAAACATTATGAACGGAACTAAGAAACTTAAAAAAGCACACATTACTATGCTGATAGTCGGTATATTCCTTGATATATTTGAGATAGGGGCTGTGTACTGGTGGATAAAATTCGGCAATTGGCTGCCGTTCGCAATAGGAATGCCTTTTGTGATATTGGCAGTATTTCTGCTTGTTAAAATGTATCATAACAGTGCAGTTTACATATGCGCAGAATGCAATGAAAAATTTAAACCAAGGTTTTGGGAGTTTATGTGGGCAGGCCATACACCAAAAACTAGGAAACTGACATGCACATCTTGCGGTCACAAAGGCTGGTGTGTTGAAACAGGTCAATAACAGAAATCAAAAAGGGGCTTAATGCCCCTTTT
Organism: Christensenellaceae bacterium; assembly: GCA_963677605.2. GTDB lineage: Bacteria > Bacillota > Clostridia > Christensenellales > UMGS416 > JAGLOK01. The sequence continues at coordinate 1,024,283 of CAXXDX010000007.1, forward strand.
TTGTTATTTTTTCAAATTAATAATAAAGTTTAGCACATTTCTTGCCGATCTTTGCATTTCACCCAAAGTTATCCCGTTATGTTTTTCATATGATTCAAGAAGCGTGTTGTCGTTTTCGTGGATATAAAATGTTGTTCCGCCCGGCATTAACACATCCACCTGTGCACGCACGCGGTATGCATTGTTCGTGACGTCGGGAAAATCGGGATCCTGCGACGGCTGTGTCCACCAATCTGTCATCACTACACCTTTATAGTCCCACTCTTTTCTTAGAACAGTTGTGCATAAATCATAATTATAATGATTCCAGATGCCGTTTGTAAGATTGTAGGATGTCATTAAAGTAAGAGGATTTGAATCTTTTATGCATATTTCAAACCCTTTAAGGTATATCTCCCTTAAAGCTCTTTCTGAAACTCTTGAATCGTTTGTGCTTCGTTCAACTTCCTGATTATTGCATACAAAATGCTTCGGACATGCTGCCGTGTTTTGTGACTGAAGCCCTTTTACCACAGCAGATGCCATGTGCCCCGAAAGGAAAGGATCTTCCGAGAAGTATTCGAAGTTTCTTCCGCCCAGCGGATTTCTGTGAATGTTCATTCCCGGAGAAAGCAAGACATCTGATCCTTTTGTTACCATCTCTTTTGAAAGACTCTCGCTTAATTTTTCAGCCAGCTTAAGATTCCACGTGCAGGCAATTGCCGTACCGCAGGGTATTAGTGATGTATAAGTTGCAAGACGTATTCCGGACGGACCGTCCGTTGTTGTAATTGGAGGAATTCCTTTTTCCCTTAGAGACTCTGATATGCCGCCGAACACACTGGCATTTCCCTGTGTGCCAAGTGGGCTGTCCATCGTTTCGTCTCCTCTGCAAAGCAAATCAAGTTCTTTAACTGTGAGCTGTGCGATAAATTCATCTAGTGTGTTTTTGCCGCTTTTAACTTCTTTGAGATTTATTTTAAAATCCTCTGACTGTTTAATTTCATCCGGTAAGTTCTCCAGAATCCTTTTTTTAAGATTGGATTTACGAACCGGAACAGTTTCAAATGCTTTAATGATTTTACCATCTATACCGGTTTGGGCAACCATCCGATCAAAGCCGTTTTTCACCTGAACAGCGTTTATTTCTTCAAGCTGTTTTACTAAAGCTGTATTTTCTGTTTTATATTCGCTTTTCTTTTGTGCGTCTCGGACATTGCATCCGACATAAATCTCGTATGTTCCTTCTTCAAGTACATATGCTGATTTATATCCTGTTTTTCCGGAATCATCATAGGATGCCATATCACTTATGCTAAATGTAATCTTAAGGATTTGTGATTCACCGGGAGATAAAAGCTTGGTTTTTGAAAACGCAGCGAGGTTTCTTAAAGGTTTTCCAAGCTTGCCCTGAGGAGGATTAAAGTATACCTGAACAGTTTCTTTGCCGGAATAGTTACCTACGTTTTTAACTGTTGCTGCAACAGTAATATTATTGTTTCTGATATCTACAGAATCGGTTTCCACTGCCATTTTCGTATAGTTTAATCCGTACCCGAAGGGATATAAAACGGCTTCTTTTGCAAATGTTTCAAAGTATCGGTATCCCACAAAAATATCTTCCGTGTAATTATTGTATTCTGTTCCGCCGAAACAGTCTGAATTGGGATAATCTTCATAGTTTTCAGCGATTGTATCAGTAAGCCTCCCGCTTGCTGGTATATCGCCGCTTAAAAAATCTGCAACAGCGTTTCCGCTTTCCATTCCGCCCTGCCACACGTAAGCAATTGCACTTATTTTATCTCCATACTCTTTTGTCCATGCCATGTCGATTATATTGCCGCAGTCAAGAAGAACAATTGTATGATTAAATGCGGATGTCACTTTATCCAGCATATCTTTTTCGTTTTTTGTAAGATAATAGCTGCCTTCTTCCAGAACATTTTCTCTTGCCTCGCCTGCCGCACGGCCGATTATTACAATTGCTTTGTTTGATCTTTCACTAGATTCACGGACAGTACTTTCAGGTAAAGGCATCTCTTCATAATATCTTGGCCAGTTTCCCCATTCGCCTTGGTCGGGGGGATTATTACTGCACCAATTTGAATATTTATTGGCTAAATCTTTGTTTATTTTTATTTTTTTGTTTTTGACAATGCCTTCCATAAGGCTGACCTTGTAGGGAGGTTTAACATCTCCGCCAGAGCCATATCCGACATAAAACCAATCATTCTGTACGCGTCCGAAGACAGAAACAGTGTCCGTTTCATTAAGCGGAAGAACGTTGTTGTCATTTTTCAGGAGAACTATGCCCTCGGCTGCTGTAAGCCTTGCTTTTTCCGGCAAATCTTTTTGTATATCTTTTGTGCCAAAGAGGATTTGTGTTGAATCCTGCGCTAGGCTTATTGTTGGATGTGTATTTTTTTCCGGTGTAGTCATATACTTCTCCTTAACGAATTTATTCATTATCTAAAATCAATTGAGATTATATCAATAACAGCAATCTGTAACAAGTGCAAAAAATATGACAAAATTGCATTAGTTTTTTTACCTTATGCTATTGTACTGTTGAATTTGATTTTAACGGCTATAATCTAATTGACAATAATTTAACAAAATGATACTATCGAATTATCTTATTTGTAGTTTGCTAACCAGACTCACTTTAAATAACACACTTAAACGGCATTTCAGTCGACTTAATATTAGTCTTACAATTCTAAGCTGACTTCACTTGAAAATTTCGCAAGAAGCAGGCGGGGTGCATAGTGAAAAGGATACTGAAATTCATTTATCAATAAACCAATTGTACTTTTATTGCTGTAATTAGTTTTGAATGTAAAAGTGCATTGGACAAAAGGCAGAATGTATCCATTAGGCCTTATTTGTGACCCCTTTTATTAAATCTATTAATGTACTTGGAGGTAAACTGTATGGATGTTAGGGAAATCGTCAATAAACATGGGAGAGAGCGCGAAAAACTTTTGGACGTGCTTATGGAATGTCAGGAAAACTCGGAAAAATCATATCTATCGCCAGAGGTTGTTTTTGAAATCTCAAAGGAGATGGGTATACCCGAAAGTCAGGTGGTAGGCGTTGCATCGTTTTACTCACTGCTTTCTATAAAGGAACGCGGTAAGTATATCATTCAGGTGTGCAATGATGTTCCCTGCTATATTAACGGTTCGCTCAATATTGTTGAGGAACTTGAGAAGCTCTTGGGGACAAAAATGTGTGAAACAACGGAAGATGGCATGTTTACAGTGGAGTTTACAAGCTGTATCGGATGTTGTGACATGTCGCCTGCAATTCAGGTGGGAGATAAGACCTATGGAAATCTCACGGCTGAGAAGTTAAGTGAAATAATCGATGAATTTAGGAGGCAATAATATGGAAAAGAAGATATTAACCAAAAGGTTTTATAAAATTGATCCAATGTCCATCGATGATTATATAAATGAAGGTGGATACGAGGCTCTTAAAAAGTCTATAAAAATGTCTGAAAATCATGTGATTAAGGAGCTTAAAATCTCTGAAATAAAAGGACGCGGAGGCGCAGGATTTCCGATGGGAATAAAGATGGAGGCTGTTCAAAAAGCTATTAGCCAGGATAAATATGTGATATGTAACGCTGATGAAGGCGAACCCGGCAATTTTAAAGACCGCTATCTTATGGAAAACGATCCGCATCAGCTGATAGAAGGGATGATAATCTGTGCACTTACAGTCGGCGCTGAAAAAGGATATATTTTCATTCGGGGAGAGTATAAAAAAGCGACAAGAACACTGGAAGTTGCATTGCAGCAAGCGCGCGAAAAAGGACTTCTTGGAGAAAATATTTTGGATTCGGGAAAATCTTTTGACATAGATGTCCATAAAGGCGCAGGATCTTACGTGTGCGGAGAAGAGTTTGCACTTCTTGCTTCCCTTGAAGGAAGAATGGGAAGAAGCGATTATAAACCGCCTTTCCCAACTACAAACGGTCTATATGACAAACCCACTCTTTTAAACAATGTTGAAACTCTGTCAAATGTTGCGCACATAATAAGTATGGGCGGCAAGGAATATTCAAAGCTTGGCACTGAATCCTCAAGAGGAACAAAGCTTGTAAGTCTATGTGGTCATGTGAACAAACCCGGTCTTTATGAGGTGGAATTCGGTATTACCTTAAGCGATATAGTCGAAAAGCTCGGAGGCGGCGTTAAAGGGAAGAAGATAAAAATGGTTCAGCTTGCAGGAGCCAGCGGACCGATTATTCCTGATAGCATGCTTAAATTAAGACTTGATTATAAGGAAGCTGCTGAGAAGGGATTAAGCTTTGGCTCCGCGGCGATAATCGTTATGAATGAAACTGTGGACACACTGGATATTTTAAAGCGGGTCTTGGAATTTTTCAGATATGAGTCATGCGGAAAATGCACACCCTGCAGAGAAGGATTAATCCAAACTCAGATTCTTCTGGACAGGTTTATAGACGGAAGTGCTCAGCAGAAGGATCTTGATTTGCTTGAAGTACTGTTGGATACAATCAGTATATCATCTATATGCGGATTGGGGCAGGCAGCACCTACATCGATTAAAACGGCGCTTAAATACTTTAGGGACGCATTCAAAGTCAATGCGGCAGTTTAGGGGGCAACTATGATAAATATCACAATTAATAATAAAAAGATAAAAGTGGAAGAAGGAACATCTATTTTAAAGGCAGCACAAAGCATAGGAATAAAAATACCTACATTATGCTACCACCCCGATCAGGAGGTGAAAGCAAACTGCCGAGTGTGCGTCGTTGAAATAGACGGATACCGCACACTTCAAACAGCATGTTCCACAAGAGTTGTTGAGGGTATGAATATACGTACAAACACTCCTAAAGTACGAGAGGCGCGCAAGGTGGTTATTGAGCTTCTTATGGCAAACCATGATGTAAGCTGTACTTCCTGTCCGTCAAACCACAACTGCGGACTTCAGCAGATTGCAGCAGACTTGGGAATTCGCGAAAGCAGATTTGAGGATGTGCTTGAAGAAAAACCAATTGACACAAGTTCTCCGTCCATCGTGCGAAATCCGAATAAATGCATCAAATGCGGACGCTGCATACAAATGTGCGCTAAGGTTCAGGGACTTGGAATAATCGAGTATATGGGGCGCAGCTTCGAAGCTGATGTTCAGCCTCCGTATGGCAGATATTTAAGCGATGTGGCTTGTGTTGCATGCGGACAGTGTTCTGCTATATGCCCTGTAGCTGCTATAACAGAAAAGGAAGATATTGAACGCGTTTGGGACGCAATTAACGATCCAGACAAGACTGTAGTAGTGCAGACGGCACCTGCTGTACGCGTATCTATAGGTGAAGAATTTGGGCTTGAACCGGGACAGGTTGTAACCGGTCAGATGGTTACGGCACTTCGTATGTTGGGCTTTGACAAAGTTTTTGACACTGACTTTACAGCAGACCTTACAATAATTGAAGAAGGGCATGAGCTTTTGCACCGCATTAAAAACGGCGGCGTTCTTCCAATGATGACATCCTGTTCGCCCGGTTGGATAAACTTTATAGAGCAGTACTATCCCGAGCTTTTGCCGCATGTATCTTCATGTAAATCACCGCAGCAGATGTTTGGAGCGCTTGCAAAGGCTTATTATCCTGAGAAGATTGGAAAGAAAGCTAAGGACATTTTCTCTGTGTCTATTATGCCGTGTACAGCTAAGAAGTTTGAAGCGCTTCGGGATGAGATGAGCGTTGACGGAAAAGAGCCGGATGTGGACGTAGTTCTTACAACACGCGAGCTTGGCAAGATGTTTAAGCAGGCAGGGATAGATTTTGTAAACCTTCCGGAAGAAGAATATGATGATCCGTTTGGAATCACAACCGGCGCTGCTGTTATCTTCGGTGCAACCGGTGGTGTTATGGAAGCAGCACTGCGCACTGTATATGAAGTAGTAACAGGCAAAACATTGGAAGCTTTAGACTTTACCGAGGTTCGCGGACTTGAAGGCATAAAAGAGAGCCAAGTTGACTTGGATGGCACTGTCGTTAAAGTTGCTGTTGCACATTCGTTGTCTAAAGCAAGAGAAGTGCTGGAGCTTGTAAAGGCCGGTAAAGCGGATTATACGTTTATTGAGATTATGTGCTGCCCCGGAGGATGCATAGGCGGAGGCGGGCAGCCTTACGGCGCTACAGATGAGCTTCGCCAAAAGAGGATAGAGGCAATCTACAAAGCTGACAAGGACTTACCTTTGCGCAAATCGCATGAAAGTCCTGCTGTTAAAAAAATATATGAGGATTTCCTTATTGAGCCGCTTGGCGAAAAATCACATCATCTGCTTCACACAACATATAAGGATAGGAGCAGAAAAGTTAAAAAATGATATGTGAAATATCTATTAAAAGCCTGTGTTAAATCACAGGCTTTTTGTTACCCAAACAAATTAGCTTTTACGCCTTTGTAAGGCATTTTTATGGAAAAAAGCATTCCGGCAAGAATTTCATTTGGATCATCCAGCCTTCCGGTGCATGCGGAGGTTATATACATTGTTTGCAAATCTTCTCCGCCAAAAGCAGTACAAGATGTTTGAAGAGCAGGAGTTTTTATCTCGCCTACAGTTTCCTTGTTATGCGGATTGATTGTTTTTACTTTGTTGTTTCCCCACAACGCGACGTTAAGATTTCCATTTTCATCAATGCTTAATCCATCGGGATGTTCGCTTTTAAAATCGTATACCATTTTGCGTCCGCTTATACTTCCGGTTTTAATTTCAAAATCAAAAGTGTCAATTCTATTAAAATGTGAATCATTATAGTAAAAGGTTTTTGCATCTGCTGACCAATCCAAACCGTTGGATGTATAAACACCTCCAAAAAGTTTGGTCAAAGTGCCGTCAGTATCCAAACGATAGAATGCGCCTTTTCCTTCGCGGCTCATCGTTCCAACATAAAATCTTCCGTCAGGGCCGACTTTACCGTCATTGAAACGAAATCCTTCTATCTCACATTTTTCATGAGCCATTGAGAATGAATTGCCATCATAAAAATATATCCCATCTTCAAGAGCACAGAGAAGCCTTCTGTCTTTGCATAAACCCAATGTTCCTACCATCTGCGGCGTGGGTATTACCCACTCTTTTTCAGATTTAGGATCATATTTTCTTATAGATTTTCCTTCTATATCAACGAAATAAAGTATATTTTCCCGCCAGTCCCAAAGCGGACCTTCACCAAGGAGAGTACGCGCGGTTTTTTCGATATTAAGTTCTTTATACATAATTTTCTCCTAAATTATCTGAATTTTGTTCTGTTTCCGCTTGGAGGCATAAAAAGCAAAACGGCAGCAAGAAACAAAAAGAAAAGACCCAGAAGGAAAGTGTTGTTTTCAGAGCTCATTGTGCCTAATGAAAAAAAGGCAATTAGCCACCACCACCACTGTCTGAAACGGTATTGATTTAGCTTTATGCCATAACTTTTGTGATTCGGATCTAGTCTGTTATATGCCAGATAGCAAGTAATTAGTCCTAAAAGGCCAAGCAAAATAAAAGGGAATATGTTAAACAAACCTACAATAAACAACAATGCAGACACAGCAAGCAGGGCTAAAAACCACCATTTATAGAAGAGCCATTTTCCGTTTGACATATTTCATCCTTAATGTTTTTTATAAAAGAAATTATACAATAAATTAAATATTAGTGAAAGCTGTTTGCAGATAAATGAAAAATATAATTCGTTTTCTATTCAAGATCAGTGCAAACAGCCCCATGAGCGCGTGCTATTAAAACCGCTTGTTCAATATCAATCTTTGTATTATTAAATGATATACTTTTAAGATCAACTCCATCCAGTTTTGTGTCACGCAAATCTGCTCCTTTAAAATTGGAATATGACAATATTGCCTGTGTTAAATCTGAGCCGCGAAGGTCTGCGTTTTCAAAGTTACATTTAAAAAGATATGCACTTTTTAGATTTATGTTTTTCAAATCCATTCTTTTAAAACTGCAGTTAGGAAGATTAACATATGACCAGTCACCGCATTTAATAGTGATACCCAGCATATTGGTTTCTGTGAAATTAGAACCCAAAAGCCTGCAGTCATGAAATTCACAGCCAAATAGGTTTGCATATTTAAACTTGCAGTTTGTAAAAGATGTATTTTTGTGAATTGAAGCATTCATTTTTGCCGAAGTTAAGTCGCATTCATCAAACTCACACTTTTTTGATATCACATCTTCCAAGTTAGTGCCTTTAAAACTGCATTGTATGAATACGCAGGATTCTAAATCTGTTTGAGAGAAATCTTCACCGGAAAAATCTTTGTTGGTATATTGCGTTCCGTTTTCAAGCTTTATCATATTTATTAAATATATAATAGGATGCTAATCCTTTATACTTTCCTTTATGTTTTATTTTGTATTGTCTTTGTTTAGCTTAGAAGAATTGTTTTTGTCTCTTTTCTTTATAAAAATCGTATATCCAAGCTTAATTATCGCGGCTATGGGGACAGCAAAAATCAGCCCCCAAAAACCCAAGAAGATTGAGCCTATTGTAACTACCACTATTATTATCAGGGGATTAAGGTCAATAGATTTTCCCACTATAAGCGGAGTTATCAAAAACTGATCAACAGCTTGAATCCCGAGACAGAAAATAGCAATATATAATGCATTTATCGGAGTTTGAAACACCGCGACTAATGCACAGATTATTAGCACAGCCCATGGACCGACTATGGGGATCATATTGCCGAGCCCTGCGATTATAGCCAGCAGCCAGGCAGGCTTTATATCCAGCAAGTAGCAAAAAAGAAATGTAGATATCCCCACAACTATACTTGCAACTGTTTTGCCGGCAAGATACTTCCCAAACGTTTTAACAGAGCCAAACATGAACCTATTTACTTTAGTGCCGAATTTTTCCTCATTCGGCTTTTTGATGTCAGCCATTTTTACCTCATTTTGCAAGTTCATATATATTTACTATATCACCAACACTCAGCTTAACAAATTTACCGTCGCTGCCCAGCTTTTCTGCCATTTCGCGGAACCGGTCAGTGGGAAGCTCCATTTCTGCAAATGATGTTGGCATACCTATCGACTTTGCAAACTTTACATAACAGTTGATTCCTTCAAGCGCTATCTGTTCATCGTCACCGAAGTCATCTGCTACCCCCCATACTCTTTGAGCAAACTGCTTAAAGCGGGACAGGTCATGCTTATAAACATACTTCATCCAAGCGGGGAAGATTACTGCCAGTCCTGCACCGTGTGCAGTGTCCGGGTATATTGCACCCATTTCGTGCTGTATGTGGTGGGAAGCCCAGTCGCCTTCGCGGCCGGTGCTCAACAGATTATTGTGAGCTATGGTTGATGCCCACATAATTTGTGCACGCGCATTGTAGTCCTTAGGATCTCTCATAGCTGTTTGAGCATGTAGTATTACAGTTTGCATCGTGGCTTCGCACATCCTGTCGGTAAAATCAACATCTTTGGTATTGGTGAAATAGCGCTCCATTACATGGGCAAGGATGTCCATAATGCCACATGCAGTCTGGTAGGGAGGCAGTGTGAATGTAAGCTCCGGATTGAGTATTGCAAACTCAGGAATGATATATTCGCTTTTACAGCCTGTTTTGATACTTGTATCATCATTGTTAATTACACAGGAATTGCTGGATTCGCTTCCTGTTGCGGCAAGTGTTAAAACAGCGCCTATTGGCAGAGCTTGTTTTGCGGATAAAGTTTTCTTGTGCTTAAAAAAGTCCCACACATCGCCTTCATAAGGCACACCGATTGCAACAGCTTTTGCAGAATCGATTACGCTTCCTCCGCCTACTGCTAAGATACAGTCTACGTCATTTTCTCTGCAAAGTTTGATGCCCTCGTATACGAGGCTCAGCCTTGGATTGGGCATTACTCCGCCAAGCTCCACATATTCAAGATTTGCTTTTTCAAGCGATTCAATAATCCTGTCGTAGAGCCCGCTTCGTTTTATTGAGCCGCCGCCGTAATGCAAAAGAACTTTTTTGTATTTTTTTGAAATCTCTTCTCCGACGGTATTTTCCGTGTTTTTGCCGAAAATGATTTTTGTTTTATTTTGAAAAATGAAATTATCCATATTTTTTCCTATCTGTTGTTTTAATATAATTATATTTTTTATGGTTATTAAAGTCAAAAATAAATAAGGTTGCAAACAAAAAACATGCTGCGATATAATGAATATACATAAATATAAAGGAGGCAGACTATGGAAGATTGCATATTCTGTAAAATAGTAAAAGGGGAGATACCTTGCACAAAAGTATATGAAGATGAATATACTTTGGCATTCAATGATATTTCACCGAAAGCACCTATTCATGTGGTTGTTATACCCAAAAAGCATTTATCAAATATAATTGAGCTTTCGGAAGAATCCGAACTTGCTTGCGCAATGGCTCGTGCTGTTGCTGAAGTTGCAAAGAATCTTGATATAGATAAAAGCGGATTCAGAACTGTTGCAAACACAGGACATAATGGCGGACAAAGTGTAAATCACTTCCATTATCATGTGCTTGCTGGTAAAGTTTTTGGTGAAAACTTCGGTTAATATAGAAATTTCCATTTAAAAAACGGTTGACATCATAAGGGCCTATTAGTATAATAACCATTGTGTTTTTTAGGGAACTGTATTATAAATCATGCAGAGACCATTAGGATTTAAATAGGAAATAAATTCTAAGAACACAAGCCCTTATTATGGAAGGGGGGAAACAAGCATGTCAGAAGTAAGAGTTGGGGAGAATGAATCTCTCGAAAGCGCATTACGCAGATTCAAACGCAAATGTGCACGCAGCGGAGTGTTAGCAGAAGTGCGCAAGCGTGAGCACTATGAAAAGCCCAGCGTGAAAAGAAAAAAGAAAGCTGAAGCTGCAAGAAAGAAGCGTAATAAACGCTAATAATCAAAAAATGATATGCATCGCGAAAGCGGTGCATTTAATTTACCATAAAATTAAAACAACATTAAAACTTTATTATCTTTCCTTGATATTATTGAATAAAAATTTATCTGATTGTATTATGTTTCTGTAATAGTGATGCATTAAACAAACAGCTGATATTCCGTAAAAAAAGAGAGGATAATATGCACGTAATATATTCAAACGAATCATTTATACCCCAGTATGACGGAGTGGCAATCTGTGTACAAAACTATGCGGGGATTATCAACGAAAAATATGGGGAAAGTTATGTTCTTGTACCCGCTCATGAAGGCAGAGAAGAGATTGACTTTGATTATGAAGTGCTTGAATGTCCTTCTTCCAGCATTAAAATTGCAAGTCAATATAAAATATGCCTTCCTATGCCAGTCAAGCTTAAAAACCGAATAGATGACATTCCTGCTGACATTGTCCACTCTCATTGCCCTTTTATAACAGGACTTTTGGCATCAAGGATAGCCAAACAGATGGATGTGCCGCATATATCAACATTTCACTCGAAGTACAAAGATGATGTTAACCTGAGACTTAAAATGAATGTGGATCTCCCTGGTGAAATGGTTGCAAAGTATGTAGCGGCATACTATGAAAAATGTGACTATGTATGGACAGTGAACCATGGGACGGCAAAGACACTAGAGGAATATGGGTATAAAGGAGACATTACAATCATGCCGAATGGCTGTGACATGCCTATAACTCAAAGAGATGATGTTTTCCGCAGAGAAATCATAAATCAATACGGATTTGACGCAGATGCACCATTACTGTTGTTTGTCGGCAGGCTTACTTTTTTAAAGAATGTTCATCTTATAGTTGAAGCTCTTGCTGCACTTAGAAGGCGGGGAAAGAAATTTAACATGCTTTTTGTGGGAAGCGGTGAAAATGAAGACAAGCTAAGGACTATGGTTAAAGAATTTTCGCTTCATGACAGTGTGAAATTCGCAGGCAAAATATTAGACAGACAGGAGCTTAGGAAAATTTATTCGAGCAGCGATTTACTTGTTTTCCCGTCTCTTTATGATAATGCACCGCTTGTCGTAAGAGAAGCTGCAGCTTGCGGAGTCTCTTCGCTTCTTTTAAAAGGAAGCAATTCAGCCGAAGGAGTTATTGACGGCAGAAACGGCATATTGGCAGAAGAGCGTGTTGAAGATATTGCTCTTGCAATAAACGATGCGATAACACATGCAAATCTTAGAGAGCTTGGAGAGCGTGCAAGAGAGACTATATATATATCATGGGATGATGTAATGAAAAAGGTAGTAAACGAATATGACAGAATTATGGTTGAGCATAGCAAAAAACCCAAGACAAAAAGCAGGCTGAAGTCATTATATGATGTTGATTTGGAAGAAGACTACAACATAAGCTTTAGGCGCAAGATGAAAGCATTGTATAAAAACTGGACCGACTCAAGGGTATAAAATATATAAATTAAGACATTTAAGACGCAAATTCCGACATTTAAGAGGATTTGCGTCTTTGTATAATGCAAGTATGTTATAATACTGAATACTATTATGGCAAAAGGCTTTTTTAAAAATATAGCATTATTTCTTTTCGCTCTGACACTTATTACACTGTCATTTCAGAGCGTTGTTTTTGCGCAGGGAGAAAAAGCCGTTGTTATCAATGTTCATGGTGAAATAAACGATGCTCTGGTGGCTTATCTTGACAGGGAAGTTCAAAATGCACAGGATAACAGCGCTGATGTGATTATTATAGATATTGACACGTGGGGCGGCTTCATAGCTTCCGCAGAAAGAATTCATAATATTTTATCAGAAGTTTCGATACCGACAATAGCATACATTTCTCAAAAAGCTGTTTCGGCGGGAGTAATGGTAACCATATCGTGCGACTATGTTGCAATGGTACCGGGTTCTCATTCGGGAGCGGCGGAAACTATACCAAACGATGAAAAAACGCTTTCTGTATGGGTTGGACTGTTGACGGCAGCTGCCGAGGAAGCTGGAAGACCTGTAGATGTGGTCCGCGCTATGGCTGACAAAAGAGAGGTAATTGATGGGCTTTCTACTGAAGGCCAACTTTTGGATATTACTGCCCAAAAAGCCGTGGAATACGGGTATGCCGATGTTGTTGCATCCTCGCATGAAGAAGCGCTGGCTTACTTTGGATTTGACGGATATATAATAACAACGGCAGAAGTTACTACGGCGGACACTGTTGCACGCATTTTAACAGGCCAGATCGCTCTTACAATACTGTTTACAGCAGCTGTGTTTTTCATGATTCTTGAAGTATTCACTGCAGGTTTCGGACTGTTTGGAATTCTTTCGATTGCATGCTTTGTGCTATACTTTTTTGGCGGTGTTATAGCAGGATTTACTGAGTGGTGGGCTGTTGTTTTGTTCGCTATCGGAGCGATATTTTTGATAATTGAATTTATTATCCCGGGCTTTGGAGTGTTTGGGATAATCGGGATTGTGTTCACTCTCTTTGGTCTTATGTTTGCTGCCAGAAGCTTTAGGGATTTTATCTTAAGCGGTGGGATAACGCTGGCTGTTGCAATAATATCGATCCCTATAATGTTTAAACTGTTCGGACGACTTAAGATATTTGATAAAATTATACTTAAACATGGTGAGACAAGCGATCAGGGTTATTTGGCTCCCAGTGAGAATACAATAAGCGCAATTGGAAAAGAAGGGATTACAGTTACTGACCTTCGTCCTGCAGGGATGGCGAAAATTGACGGAATGAGGATGGATGTTATCTCTCATGAGGGATTTATTAAGCAGGGAACCAATGTAAAAGTCATAAACACATCAGGCAACAGAATAGTTGTGGAAAAAACGGATTCCGAATAAGTTCGTTTACAAACTATTAATATTTTTATGAAACTGCAGTCAATTTATCATATTACACTACATTCGTAAAGTACTTTTAGATTTAGTAAATTATGAGGTGAATGATATGAAAAAAATATTTATTTTAGGGTTGGCAACAGTAGCATTGTTATTTGTATTTTCAGCATGTATGCCTCAACAGGCAGATGTAACAGCAGAAACCAATGTACAGCAAGAACAATTAACTAACAACACTACACACGAAGTGTCACTTGATTATGGCGCTAAAGGCGCTATGGAAAGCACTGATTATACAATAGAGGAAATGCTTAGTTATGCGATTCAGGACGAATATCTTGCTAGACAGGAATATGAGTCTATAATTGAAGAATTTGGAGATGTAAGACCTTATACAAACATCATTAAGGCTGAAGAAACGCACATCGCAATGCTTAAGGATGTTTACAATGATTATGGGTTTAGTATTCCGGAAGACAATGCAATTGAGTATGTGATGATACCGGAAAACCTTGACGACACATATGCTATAGGCGTCCAGGCTGAGATTGACAACATTGCAATGTATGAGAAATTCCTCGAGCAGGAAGATTTGCCTGATGACATAAGGGAAGTATTTGTTGAACTGAGAGATGCGTCTGAAAATCATCTTGCTGCCTTTGAAAAAGGACCGAGAGGAAACGGACGAAACTGGTAATATGAATTAGTTTTAAGGCTGTCTCTGTGGACAGCCTTTTTTATTTGCCAAATTAACAGACATATATCTTTCATAAGTTCGTTTTATGGTTTTTTTAACTGTGCTGTGATAAAATCTTTATGCTATAATATTATTTTAAGAACCAATAAATGGTTTGGTTCTATGATAAATACGAAAAAATAAAAATGAGCAATTTATTTATTAGGCTCGGAGGATTTATTTGGATAAAGAACTGGCAGTAAGTTATATTGATTTTACTTCAGCAGATGAGCTTTCAAAGCTTTTTGGTACTTTCGATGCAAATATAAAGGTATTGGAAAGTGAAACCAACGTTTTTATAAGCGCAAATGACACGCATCTTGAAGTGAAGGGCAGCGAAGAAGATGTAGAAGTTGCGTCTGCTGTTATACGAAAAATTCAGGAAATGCTTGAAAACAATGAGCATATAGATGTAAATAAGATACGCTATGCTGTAGAGCTTGCCCGTGAAGGCAATGCTGAGCTGATATCTCAGGTAATGAGCGATGTCGTGCTTGTTACTCACCGCGGAAAACCTATTAAATGCAAAACATTGGGGCAGCAGAAATATGTGAACCTAATGCGCAAAAATACAGTAACATTTGGTGTTGGGCCTGCCGGCACCGGAAAAACATATCTTGCAATGGCAATGGCAGTGCTTGCGCTTAAAAACAAGGATGTATCCAGAATAATACTTACAAGGCCTGCTGTTGAAGCCGGAGAAAACCTT
Organism: Christensenellaceae bacterium; assembly: GCA_963677605.2. GTDB lineage: Bacteria > Bacillota > Clostridia > Christensenellales > UMGS416 > JAGLOK01. The sequence goes on from CAXXDX010000007.1 coordinate 1,039,505, forward strand.
GGATTTTTGCCTGGTGACCTGCAAACCAAGGTCGATCCTTATCTGAGACCGCTGTATGATGCACTATACGAGATGATGGGAACTGAATCTTATATGAAACTTTCCGAACGCGGAGTTATTGAAGTGGCTCCGATGGCGTACATGCGAGGACGCTCCTTAAATGATGCATTTGTCGTGTTGGATGAAGCTCAGAATACAACAACAGAGCAGATGAAGATGTTTTTAACCAGACTGGGAGAAGGGTCCAAGATGGTTATAACAGGCGATATCACGCAGATTGATCTTCCTTCAGGGAAGAAAAGCGGGTTGAAAGATGCCGTTGAAATTTTAGATGGTGTAAAAGATATTGGCATCACATATCTTACATCGAGAGACGTAGTGCGGCATCAGCTTGTAAGGCGGATTATAAACGCTTATGAAGGACGGGGCAAAAGGAAGAAATAATGAATAGAGATAAGCTGAAAACTAAGGGGAAAAGCAAAAAAAGCAAACCAAAGAAAGTGTTTGTAAGAATATTGATTGCACTCGTTACGTATATTATTGTTTTTCTTATTCTGGCTGCAACCTCTGTTCCACAGCAGCATGCGCTTGAAGTTGGACAGGTTTCTCCTGTTACCATAAAAGCTCCAAGAAATATTGTTGACCAGTATTCCACAGATATAAAAATTGAAGAAGCGCGGGATAATGTAAGCCCTAAATATACTCAGGATGACAATATTACTGATGAAGTGGCACGCAATGTAGATGGATTCTATAGTTTGCTGGACGGCGTTCGCGAAATGGGCGATATTGAAAAGGAAAGAAAGCAGGATCTTGCCGGAGAATCTGCTTCGTTTGTGCCATACGACAGCGATTTTCTAAGCGATATGCAGGAAGAAATGGATTCTCGTTTTACAAAAGGCGAGATATTGGCACTATTGGAACTTTCAGAAGAAGAGTATGCAAGCGTTTTGGACAAGGCTAAAACGCTCATAACTAATGCTATGGAAGCCGGTGTTAAAGACTCAGCTCTTGAAGATACGGTTTCTTCGCTTATTCAGCAGCTGATAAGCCCGATAAATAATTTCTCTGAAAATGCTCAGAGTGTCGGTATGGCTATTATATCTGTTATGCTTAAAGCTAACTTCTTTTATGACGCAGAATCTACGGATGCAGCAAGGGACGCGGCGGAAGCTTCTGTGGATGAAGTTATGTACATGCAGGGTGAAAACATTGTACGTGAGGGTGAAAGGATTGATCAGCCTCAGTATGAAATGCTTAAATCATTGGGTATGGTTGCAGATACCGGAATAAACTATACGAGATTTATTGCGCTTGCGGCAATTGTGCTTGTACTGTTTTTGGTTTTTGCGTTTTACCTTGACATCGCACATAAGAACGTTATATCATCACCAAAACTTCTGCTTACACTTAGCGCACTTACAACGATATCGCTTTTGGTAAGCTGGGGCGGAAGCCTTATAAATCAATATATTGTTCCCGTGTATTTTGCGGCATTCATATGTGTAATGATGGTAGATAAGAAATCGCTCGCACTGGTGTTTAACGCTATGCTTTCTATACTTGCTTCAATAATGTTTATAAGGTTTGGCGAATCAATTGCACTGCAGGTGCTTATAGCATCGCTTATTGCAGGAGCGATAACGGTTATATTATTTAAAAAGCTAACACAAAGGGCAACTCTTATGATAGCTGGGCTTGTTTCGGGGCTGGCAGTCGGTGTTATATACGTGATTTTCTCTCTGATGAATTATGAACACTGGATGGATATGCTTATGAACGGCGGGCTGGGGCTTGCGTCTGGGCTTATAACTTCAGTGCTTGCAATTGGCACGCTTCCAATGTGGGAATCTGTTTTCAGAATGCTAACGCCAATGAAGCTTCTTGAGATCGCAAACCCGAATCAACCTCTTTTAAAGCAGCTTTTAAATGAAGCGCCAGGCACATATCACCATTCGATAATGGTTGGAAATATGGCAGAACGCGCAGCAGAATCCATTGGCGCAAATTCGTTCCTTGTAAGAGCTGGAGCCTATTATCATGATATAGGAAAACTCAAGCGTCCTTACTTTTTCGTAGAAAATCAGCAGGGAAGAAACAATCCTCATGACAATATCAAGCCGGATCTTTCAACCCGAATAATAACTTCCCATTTGTCCGACGGTGTTGAACTTGCTAAAAAGGCAAAACTTCCGCCTGCTATAATTGATTTGATAGCTCAGCATCATGGGAACTCGGCTGTGGCATATTTTTATTATAAAACAAAAGAAACAGCAGCAGAGCCGGATCTTGTAAATATTGATGACTTTAGGTATAACGGACGTCCTCCTGTTTCAAAAGAAGCAGCTATACTTATGCTTGCAGATTCAGTTGAAGCAGCGGTACGCTCTATTGATGACCCTTCAGCAAAAAGTGTACGCGATATGATTGATAAGATTATAAAAGGAAGGTTGGATGACGGTCAGCTTGGCGATTGCGCACTTACTATGAGGGAAATTAAAATGATAGGCGATTCATTTATGATTGCACTGGTGGGGCTTTATCACGAGAGAGTTGAGTATCCCGAGGAGGCAAAGTGAGCGTTTATATTGAAAATGGCGGTTTGGTTGATGATGAGCTGAAAGATACAATTATTAAATCTATAGAAAAAAGCATTCAAATGATGCTGCCGGATGAAAAAACCAGCGTTTCACTGACATTTTGCGATGATACATATATAAGGCAGTTGAATGAGCAGTATAGAGGGATTAATAAAGAAACTGATGTTTTGTCATTTCCTCTATTGGAGGCCAACTCTGTTGGAAATGTTAATTATTCGGAGTTGGATTTTGACCCGGAAACAGAAGAGCTAATGCTGGGAGACATTGTGATTTCAGTGGAAAGAGCTAAGGATCAAGCGGTTCAATATGGACATAAGCTTGAAAGAGAACTTTGTTATCTCTGTGTACACTCTGTTTTGCATCTTTTCGGTTATGACCATATGAATGATGATGATAAAAATATTATGCGTCAAAAAGAAGAACAGATACTTGCTGAACTGGGAATTGAAAGATAATATGTTTTGTCTATGAAACTATTTTGTAGACCAAAGGAGATATAAATGGAAAATCAGAATTTTCACAGCGGATTTGCTGCTGTGATAGGGCGTGCAAACGCGGGAAAGTCAACGCTTGTAAATCGCTTGGTAGGAGAAAAAGTTGCTATAGTTTCCCCTAAACCGCAAACAACAAGAAACACTATTCGCGGTGTTATTACCGACGAAAATTATCAAATAGTTCTGGTGGATACGCCTGGTTTGCATAAACCTAAGAATAAACTTGGACACTTTATGGACAGCCAGTCAAAAGGCTCTGTTGCCGGAGTTGATGTGATAATTCTTATGATTGATGCCGCAAAACAGATGAATAGGGCGGATAATGCTGCGCTTGAGCTTGTGGAAGGCGCGGAAGTTCCGGTTCTTGCTGTGCTTAATAAGATTGACCTAATAAACAAAGAAAACCTTCTTGAGATGATAGAGAGCCTGTCAAAGAATGAAAACATCACAGAGATTATTCCTGCATCTGCGTGGGTAGGCGACGGTTGTGACATCATTCTCGATAAAGTTAAAAAATATATTCCCGAAGGGCCTAAATATTTCCCTGAGGAGATGTACACAGATCAGCCTGAACAGGTTATTGCAAGTGAAATGATAAGGGAATCTGTGCTTTTTCTTGTACACGATGAGATTCCGCATGGTGTTGGTGTTGAAATACGTTCTATGCAGTATAAACCGTCAGGTGTATGCGAAATTCATGCTGATCTTTTATGCGAGAGAGATTCGCATAAGGGCATAATTATTGGAAAACAGGGCAGCAAACTTAAAGAAATCGGTACAGCTGCCAGAAAACAGATAGAACGGATGCTGGGAGCTAAAGTTAATCTTAAGATATGGGTTCGTGTAAAGCCTGACTGGAGAAACCGCTCAGGAGTTATGAAAGACTTAGGATATCACAACGAATAGGCATTTTTATGCAGGAGATAAAAACACAGGCGATTACAATCGGTTATACGAATTACAGAGAATATGACAGGGTACTAACCTTGTTTTCTCCTGAGCATGGCTTAATGACTGCAACTGCTCATGCTGTACGCAGGGGAAAGTCTGAAATAAGAGCCTGCGCAGATATGTTTTTTTATGGGGAGTTTGTTTTAAAAAAGAACGCCAAAGGATATTTATCTGTAAAAAGCATTGACATGACAGATGTTTTCTATGACCTTCGTTTGGATATTAACAGGCTGTCATGTGCGACCTATATGTGTGACTTTGTTAAAGAGACGGCACTTTCGGATTACGAGCAGAGCGATTATTTCGTGCTCCTTTTAAGATGCATTATGGCGCTTTGCTATGATAAAGCTGATTATCGTGTGGTTAAGCTGAAGTTTGAAATAAGCGCTATGGAAACTCTGGGATACGGCGCAGAGTTTGATGAATGCGCTGAGTGCGGAAAAGAATTTGACAAAAGAGCGTGGTTTGTAGACGGAGCGGGTGGAGCTGTTTGCGCTATGTGCAATATAAACAGATACGGTATAGAGGTATCGCCACGTGGACTTGCAACATTGCGGCAGATTAAGAAAATGCCTGCTGACAGCTTGGGAATAATCAAAATCAGCGATGAGGTTTTTATGGAACTGACGAAATGTTTAAAAAGATACATGTATTGGCACATTGAAAAAACATTTAAATCAGCAAAATTTCTTGAAAAGAGCTATAACTTTTTATAAAGCAGCCATAAATAATAACTTAATATGCAAAGGGAGGCACATATGTCGGAAGTTGATGGAAAAAAACTTGAAGCAGTAGAAATCGGAATAGGCAGCTGGAGAATTGAAGACTCGGGTGTTCGTTGCTTTCTAATTGAAGGAAGCGAAAAAGCAATGCTTGTGGACACGGGGTTTGGTACAGGCAACATAAAAGACTTTGCGGAAAAGCTAACATCCAAACCAATTTTTCTTGTCAATACACATATTGACGGTGATCATATTGGGGGAAACCATTTGTTTAGTTCAGTATTTATGCACCCTTCTGAGATTAAGGATTATAAAACGAGTAAAGATGATACAGAATTGATACCTGTCAACGAAGGAGATGCTTTTGACTTAGGAGGCAGAGAATTTGAGGTCTTGGAAGCACCGGGGCACACTCCCGGCAGCATTATGCTTTTTGACAGAAACAATAAAGTGCTCATAAGCGGAGATAGTATTGGGACAGCTCCTGTTTTCATGTTTGGCGACAGAAGAAATCTTGACACTTATATCAAAAGCTTAAAGAAAATAGAAAGTATAAAGGATGGATTTGATTCAATTTGGCCTTCACATGGGGATTTTCCAGCTGATACTTCACTTGTTCAGGAGTTAATCGAAGGAGCAAGCAAGCTAAGAGACGGAGAAGTGGAAGGAATAAAGCCGCCGATGGATTTACCGTGTAACCTTTATTCTTATAAGAGAATTAAATTTCTGTACTGATATAAACCAGATAATTGAAAATAAAAAAGCGCCGTATAGGCGCTTTTGCTGTTATATCAAAATCCTTTTATTAAGTCATCCAGCGTATCGCGTTTGCGTATAATTTTTGTTTCACCGTCTGAAGCAATAAGAACTTCTGCCGGACGCAGTCGGTTATTATAATTGGAAGCCATTGAGTATCCATATGCACCTGCATCCATAACGCCAATAATATCACCGATTTTCGCCTGCGGCATCGTCCTGCCTATAGCAAGCTTATCACCGCTTTCGCAGATATTTCCTACAACTGTTACGGTTTCCATGCTGTCTTTTTGCAGCACGCCATCAGAGTAAATCTCTATATCGTGGTGTGAATCATACATTACAGGACGTTGGAGAACATTGAAACCTAAGTCTGTTCCAACATAATCAATCCCTGCGTGGTCTTTAAGTGCATATACTGTTCCAAGAAGAACAGAGCATTCGGCGACTATATATCTTCCGGGCTCTATGCTGAATGTGATTTCTTTGCCGTATTTAGTAACAAAATTATTAATAACTTCGTCTAGCTTTTTACCTAGAGGCTCAAGCTCAAGCCTGTGCTGGCCATCTTGCTTCATATATGGAATGCCGAATCCGCCACCGAAATCAATAAATTCCAAGTCTTCAAACTGCATTGCAAGTTTGCACATAAGCTCTGCACTTGCTATATACGCAGTTTCTTCTAAAAAGAGCGAGCCGATGTGCTGGTTGATGCCCGTAAGTTTCATACCATATTTTTTTAGTATTTCTTTTACTTCGTCAGCCCTGTCATCGTTGATGCCAAACTTTGTCTTTTTACCTGCAGTAACAACTTTTTCATGGTGTCCTGCACCGTAGCCTGTATTAAATCGAACTGCGACTTTAGCACCCGGGAATGCCTCGCAGAACATCTCCAATTGTGCAAGAGAGTCGATGCTGACCGTTATGTCGCGGTCTACCGCGTATTTCATTTCCTCTGTTGAAACATTGTTGCAGACATAGAATATTTCATTTGGTTTGAATCCTGCTTTTTCAAGTACGAATATTTCACCCGGACTCATTGCATCAGCGCGCAAACCCTCTTCATGTACTATTTTAAGAAGATGAAGATTTGAGTTTGCTTTTATTGAATAATGAGGTGTGAATTTTTTATACTCAACAAGATTCTTCATTTCGCGGCATCTCTGACGTAAAATATCCTCATTATATACATATAACGGCGAACCGTACTTTTCCACAAGCTCTTTTGGATTTGTGTTCTTATAGTAATTTACTTGCGGCGTGTAAAAATCTTTCATCTTTTTTCTCCATATTATAGTTTATTATGTTATACCACTTTAACGTGTAAAACTCAAGATAAAACATACTCCACGGCATCTAAAATGTCATTTGCCACATAATCCGCCATCTTTTTTTGGTTACTATCAGGTTCTTTCATATCAGGGATCATTATGGCATGCATTCCGGCGCTTTTTGCCGCCATTATTCCTGCAGGCGAATCTTCAAATACAACGCAGTCGGAAGGCTTAGAACCGAGACGCTTTGCAGCTAAAAGAAATATATCCGGTGCCGGCTTTCCGTTTTCTACTTCATCGCCGAAAGCCAGCCTGTCAATGTAGTTTAGCAGATTGGTTTTTTCCAGCCTAAAATAGGCCCTTTTTTTATCTGTCGATGTTGCAAGAGCGATTTTCATACCGGCTTGTTTTATTTGACTCAGGCTTTCTTCTGCATTCTTTATAACGGGTGCGCCAATGTTTTCGAGGTGTTCGACCAGGAACTGTTCTCTTTTATTATAGAACATATCATAATCTACAGGAATAAACTTTTCTAGAATTTCTCTTGTTCCTTTAGTGTCTATGCCTATTGTTTTCATAAACTCATCTTCAGGGAAGATGAAGCCGTGGTAAGCTGCGCTTTTTTTATACATTTCAAGAACAAGACGTTCTGTGTCTATAAGGACTCCGTCCATATCCGATATCAAATACTTAAATTTCATAGGCTCTCCTTTTGCATTAGTTTATTTTACATTATATTTGCCGGTATGCAATTATATCGATGTAAAAAAATGATAAATTGTGCTATAATGTCAAGAATAAATAAGGCAGAAAATGTATCTGCAAAGGGCGAAAGGAAGAGATAATGTCCAATAAGAAATATTTAAAGAAGCTTCTTAAAACAAAAGCTGTTTCAGGATATGAAGGCAATGCAGCGGAGATTGTTGAAAAGAAGTTTTTAGAAACATTCGGCAACGCCGAAACCGATGATTTTTTCAATGTAACTGCTACATACGGCAAAGGCAGCCCTGTTATTTATATGAGCGCGCATATTGATGAAATCGGTCTTATGATTCATACGGTTGAAGATGACGGATTTTTAGGATTTTGTTCTGTAGGCGGAGTTGATCCGCGCGTGCTTATGGCACAGGAAGTAAACATTACGACCGAAAGCGGAGAGGTTATTTACGGAATAATCGGAGCTAAACCGCCGCATGTTCTGTCACCGGAGGATGTAAAAAAAGCACCAAAGATGGATGATTTGTTTATTGACACCGGTCTTAAAGCTGAAGATGTTAAAAAGAAAATCAATGTTGGCGATATGGTAACGTTTATTGCGCCGCCTATTGACCTTTTAAACAAGAGGATTGCTTCCAAGTCATTGGATGACAGAATGGGAACTGTGATATTGATGGAAGCTTACAAGTACATTAAGAAAAAGAATTTTAATGGAAAAGCTGTTTTTTGTGCCAGCACACAGGAAGAAATCGGCGCAAAAGGCGCAAAAGTATCTGCTTTTAAGGCGAACCCGGATATTGCAATAGCAATAGATGTAACGCACGGCAAAACACCGGACTCGAAAGACAGCGAGTCATTTGACATGGAGAAAGTATGTGTTGCACTTACCCCATATTGCGACAGAAAAATTGTTGAGATGTTTAAAAAAGCGTCGGACAAAACCGGAGTTGAGATAGAACTCGATATTGCCGGCAAATGGACGGGAACGGATGGCGACGAATTACAGACAGTGCGTGAAGGAGTGTCAATGGGAGTTATTGAAGTGCCGCTTAAATATATGCACACAACGGTTGAAACTCTGTCGTATAAAACAGTGAAAAAAGCAGGAAAGCTCCTAGGAGAATTCCTTTTGATTGCAGGAGGCGCAGAATGAAATATTTAAAAGAATTAGTTAAACTGCGCGGTGTTTCAGGAGATGAAGGCGAAGTAATAAATTATATTAAAGACTGCTGCACAAAGCTTGGCTGCGATGTAAAGACAGATAAGCTGGGCAATGTTATAGCTGTTAAAAAAGGAACATCCGACAGTGGCAAGAAAGTGATGCTTTGCGCACACATGGACGAAGTCGGTCTGATTATTGACACGATTGATAAGTCCGGCACATTAAAGTTTGCACCTGTTGGTGGGATGGATACAAGAATATTGGTATCAAAACGTGTTCTTGTTGGTAAAAAGCGCATTCCGGGAGTTATAGGGATAAAAGCTATTCATTTGCTAGAGCGTGCTGACATGAACCGCCCTCCTAAAGTTACGGAGCTATATATTGATATAGGTGCAAAAGATGATGAAGAGGCAAAAAAATATGTACAAAAAGGTGACACATGTATTTTTGCGGGAGATATAGTTGAATATGGCGATGGCATGCTTAAAACACGCGCGCTGGATGACAGAGCAGGATGCGCTGCTATACTTAATGCGTTGGAAGGGGAGTATCCGGTAGATGTAACTGCAGTTTTTTCAGTACAGGAGGAAGTCGGACTGCGAGGAGCGACAGTTGCAGCCTACAGCGTTAAGCCGGATTGCGCGATAGTGCTTGAGGGAACGACTTGTGCAGATATGCATGATGTTCCCGACCACCTGAGAGTAACAAGGATAGGTGAAGGATGCGCCATTACAATGATGGACAGATCAGCAATTCCTGACAAAAGGCTTAAAGAGTTTGTTGTTGAAACAGCGGATAAAAATGATATCAAATGGCAGTACCGCTCGCATACATTTGGCGGAACTGATGCAGGGGCAATACAGCTTTCAAACGAAGGAGTGCCGGTGGTTAATATATCAACACCCTGTAGATATATTCATTCACCTGTCAGCTCAATGAAGATCAGTGATTTTACATCGCAGAAAGATTTGCTTGCTGCGACACTTAAAGATATGGACAAATATTTTAACAACGGAGGACAAAATGGCAATTAATACTACATTAAAAAAGCTTTGTACAACATATGGCCCCACAGGCAATGAGCAAAAGATAGCTGACGTAATACGCGAAATGGTGGAACCATATGCGGATGAAATAAGACAGGACACGATGGGTAATCTTATTGTACTTAAAAAAGGCAATCCCGGCGGCAAAAAAATAATGCTTGCAGCTCATATGGATGAAATAGGACTGATTGTGACTCATATTGAAGATGATGGTTTTTTAAGAGTCGCACCTGTCGGTGGGGTAAGTCCACAAAGCTCAATGTTCAGCCGTGTTGAATTTGAAAGCGGATTGACGGGAGTAATTGGACGTGAAGTGAAAGATGTTAAAATACAGGATTTAAAGATAGACAATCTTTTTGTTGATATCGGAGTTTCAACGAAAAAACAAGCAGAAAGAAAAGTGCAGATAGGAGATATTGCAAAATTCACAGCACCTTATGTGAAGATGGGCAAACGTGTTTCATCTCCTGCTATGGATGACAGAAGCGGCTGCGCTGTTTTAATTGAATTATTATCCAAACTTGAAGGCAATTCTCTGGATGTTTATTGTGTGTTCACGGTGCAGGAAGAAGTAGGCCTAAGAGGCGCTACTACGGCAGCGTTTGGCATACGTCCAGATTTGGGAATTGCGTTGGATGTCACACTGGCAGGAGATACACCTGAAAGCATCCGTATGCCGATTGAACTGGGCAAAGGCCCCGCTATAAAGATTAAAGACAGGTCTCTTATATGCAACCCGAAAGTAGTAAAACTTCTTACAGCTGCGGCGGAAAAAGCGGGTATTAAAACACAGAGAGAAGTATTGCTTTTCGGTGGTACAGACAGCGGCGCTATTCAGATGACAGGTGATGGAGTTCCGGCAGGCGTTATATCTATTCCGTGCAGATATGTACACTCACAGGCAGAAACTATTGATCTTGGTGACCTGGAAGACTCAGTAAAACTTTTAGAGGCAGCACTAGGTAAATAAAAGGAGTATAATATGCAGCAGATAACTATAACAGCAAAAGACGGCGCTAATTTGATCGGGTACAAATGGCATTTAGATGAACCAAAGGCTCTTGTTGTGATTGTTCATGGAATGGCGGAGCACAGCGCAAGATATGATAGGTTTGCAAATGCATTAAATGAAAATGGATATGCTGTTATGGCTGTTGATTTAAGAGGCCATGGAAAATCTGTTACAGATGGGAAGATTGGCTTTTTCACACCTAAAGACGGATGGAAAACTGTTGTAGATGACATTAATATATTGGTTGAGTCTATGAAATCAAGTTATCCAAACCTGCCTGTAATACTATTCGGACATTCGATGGGCTCTATATTTGCCAGAATGTTTATGATGGATTTTGGAGAAAGTATTGATGCATGTGTACTTTCAGGAGTGACAATAAACAAAAAAGGCTTAAGAGATGTTGCTCCGTTTATCACTAATGTTATATCGCTTTTCGGCGCGGATAAGCCGTCAAAGCTCCTTAATGATATGTCTTTCGGAGAGTTCAATAAACAGTTTGAACCGTCACGTACCCCTTTTGACTGGCTCTCCAGGGATGAAGAGGAAGTTGATAAGTATATTAATGATGATCTTTGTGGTTTTGCCTGTTCTCCAAAGCTTTTTAACGATGTTTCAAAAACCATATTATATACATTAAAACAGGAGAACGTGAACAGGATTCCAAAAACATTGAATACTCTAATAGTATCAGGCGAAAAAGATCCTGCCGGCAGCAATGGTTATGATGCGAATTTCTTGCATGAGAGCTATATGGAAGCTGGCGTTCCCTCTCAACTTAAAATATATTCTGATGCGCGCCATGAGCTTTTAAACGAAACGAACCGTGAAGAAGTTACAGCGGATATAATATCATTTTTGGATAGTTGCATAAAGTAAAACATAAATTTAAAAGCGGCTTAGTATTAAAACTGAGCCGCTTTTTCGTTTACTAATTTGAAGCTAGAGTAATTTGTTCAAAAAGCTTGTTCAAACCGTTTTTCACATCAGCTTTTTCCAGTACGCTAATATACTTTTCTTTATTATCCAGCGTTCTTAGCAGTGTGTCGTATAAAGTAAATTCATTCATTTTCTCCTGGTACAACACATTGGCCCAACCGTTGTTTTTAAAGTAGTTGGCATTTTTTATCTGGTCACCTCTGCTTGCTGAAAGCGGAAGAGGAATTAAAAGCATAGGCTTTCCCAGTGCTGCAAATTCGAAGATCGAGTTTGCTCCCGCACGTGCAAGTATAATGTCGGCAGCCGCTAAAAGGTGATTTAGATCCTCTGTTACGTATCCAAACTGACGATAGCCGGCCTTTCCTTCAAGTTCGGGGCGAAGGTTCTTTTCTCCGCGGATGTGTATAATCTGGAACTTCTCTGTCAGCTTGTCCAAAATTTTATCTACTGCTGCGTTAATCGCCTCAGCTCCTGAAGAACCGCCCATTATAAGCAGTATTGGCCTGCTGCGTTCAAACCCGCACATAATCATTCCGCGCAAACTGTCACCGGATGTTATTTCGGGACGAACCGGCGAGCCTGTAACCAGTCCTTTTTCTCCTACCAGTTTTGCTGCGTTTGGAAATGTAGTACACATGACTTTACAAAATGGTCTGCAGATTTTATTTGCAAGCCCTGGCGACATATCGCTTTCGTGCAGAACTATTGGAACTTTTTTAAGTGCACATGCAAGCACTACGGGAACTGATACAAAACCTCCCTTTGAAAAACAAACATTTGGTTTGATTTTTTTTATCAATCTTAATGATTGGAAGAATCCTGCCAGTATCCTGAAAGGATCTGTAAAGTTTTTTACGGAGAAGTATCTTCTCAGTTTTCCTGAGGATATTTCGTGATATGAAACTTCTTTATATTGTGAAATAAGTTTTTTTTCTATACCTTGTTCTGAGCCGATATAATGAATTTTATATCCAGCTTTTTTTAATAGGGGCATAAGTGCAATGTTTGGCACAACATGCCCGGCTGTTCCACCGCCGGTTAGTACAATCGTCTTCATCTAAATCTCCGCTATTTTTCTTTAGATATTATATCACAATGCAAAATAAAATCATTATAAAAAACAAGGTCTATTATTAAACCTTGTTTTTATACTTATATACTTAGTGAAATTATTATTTTTTATGTTTAAACAAGCTGTATCTATACTACTTCTTCAAGTTCAGTTGTAAATAATATCTTTTTAGGATCAAGAAGCATTATCACTTTTTCTCCGATTTTACCTACACCTATTAAGTAATCGTTATCTTTAGCACCTTCACATTGTGGCGGTCCGTCGATGTCTTTTTCATCAATTGACATAACTTCATGTACTGTATCAACGATTATGCCGCTGGCTTTCAGACCGACTTGTGTCTGCAGTTCGACTACTATAATGGAAGTTCTTGCATCATATTCTTTTCCCTGCATACCTAGACGCAGCCTTAAATCAAGTACGGGCACTATTTTGCCTCTAAGATTTAATACACCTATAATATATTCAGGAAGTCTTGGAACCTTAGTAATTGACATCATGCCAATGATTTCTTTTACATTAAGAATTGGAATGGCGTACTCTTCTTCTTTAAGACCGAATGTTAAATATTTGTTCTCCTGAGCCATTTATACCTCCTTAAATCAATACAAATTGACGGTAAAAGTTTGTGAAATGAATATACTATATATTATATCGTAAAAAATCAGGAAATATATTAATTTATTGCTAAAAAACTGATAAAATAAAGCAAATTTACAAACAATATACTCCTATTTTATTTGATTTATAGTTTCTGTAGCTTATAATATAGGAAAATTATAAGAGAGTATATAAATGAGAAGAGTAATTTTTTTGTTATTTTGTGTAATTATTGTGATATCAGGATGCAGCAATTTAAGCATTATAAGCGAATCAAAGAGCAATGAAACAATTTCAAATGAACAAGAATCTGTTTCTGATATTTCAATTGAAATTAAAACAACATCAACACCTTTAGTCACACCAGTACCACAAATAAGCTCAACGCCGTTTGAACCAGAGCTTTCTCAAAAACCAAAATATATATTTTATATAATAGGTGACGGTATGGGCTATGCACATTTGCTTCTTGGGAATATATATGAAAAGATTCTGCACAATGATTGGGAGCACGAGGCATATTGGGACAGTTTTTCGCAGCAGAAACTTGTGGATGCATGCGGAGAGTCTTCAAGCGGAGGCACTGCGCTTGCTACGGGCTACATAACAAAAGAGGGTTTAATATCACAGACTCCGAATGGAGAAAAGCTATATACTATAATGGACAGAGCATCGGACAATGGATATGCAACCGGAGTTATAAGCAATGCATCGCTTACCGACGCTACGCCCGCGACGTTTTCCTCTCATGCAAGCGGAAGATCTAAATCAGCAGATATAAGCGAGAAGCTGGCATTCAGCGGGATTGATTTTCTCGCCGGCGGTGGTATGAAGTATATCCTTTCGGAAGACACAGCAAAAAAATGGAACGATGTTGACTTAGCATCGAGGACAGTTTCATTTAAAGGCAGTAGTTTTATAATGGATGATTTCGATACACAAGGCTATAACTCTTTTTGGGGCACAGAGGGTATTAAGGAGTATAATGCCTTGATTGGCACACTTGATGTTAACGCGGGAGATAAACTGCTTGCATTGTTTGAAACGGAACATATGTTATTTCAGTCGTATAAGTACAAAATGAAAAGAGCTGATTCATGCGGTTCAGAGCCTGATTTGGATGAAATGACTCAGGATGCGATTGAGTTTCTTTCAAAAGATGAAGATGGGTTTTTGTTAATGATAGAACAGGCTCTAATAGATAAATCGTGCCATTATAATGATTTGGCAACCACTGCGCAGGAAATGCACATGATGGACAAAACATTGGAAACCATTTTTAATTTTTACTATAAGCATCCGGATGAGACTTTAATTATCATGACAGCAGATCATGAGTGCGGGTATCTTAAATACACAGATGAAGCATATAACACAATATTAAATCTTCCTACAATCGATTGGAAAGATACTGATTATAAAGACCTTGGAAGCTTCTTGGTTGAAGAGTGCGACATTTATATAAGCGCAGGCAAGTTAAGAGAGTATAAAGAAACAGGAGTTCAAGACTTGTGGGGAGATGACGACGAAGATTATTCTCTTCTTCATGGAATTATTACTGAAGCATTGTGTGAGAATTACGGAATCTATTCAAGAAGCGACCAACATTCAGGCCTGCCTGTTCCTTGTTACACACAGGGATTAAAGTCTGAAATGTTTGCAGATGTAAATCACATTTCTGAAATTCCTTTATTAATTACACAAATTATGGAGTGGGAAAGTTTGCCGGAAGTAATAGATGCGGATAATTAATATTGAGACATAAGTTTAATTGTTCTGTGAATTTTTAGAAAGTTTTAGCCTTGAGTATATTTATCATATATAATTAAGAGATGAAAAACAGGAAAACATTAACAGTGCTAGTGATTATTGCGGTTATTGCATTAATCAGCATAATATCATCTTTTGCAATTTTTTATTCGATAGGAAACAGTGATGTATTTGTTGAGCTTCCGTCTGAAACGGTGCAGCCAACATGCTATATCAGAGAAACAGCAACACCTTTAGCTTCACCTTCGCCAACTGCAACTCCTTTACCTGAGAAGCCTAAGTATATTTTTTATATAATAGGTGACGGGATGGGTTATTCGCATCTTCTTCTAGGCTCTGCGTATGAGAAAATATATAACGGAGATTTTTCTTATAAGCCAAACTGGGAGTTGTTTGAAATGCAGAAAGAGTGTATTCCGGGGCGCGAGTCTGCAGGCGGCGGAACTATGCTGGCAACAGGCTATAATGGTGAAATGGATAAGGTAGCAGTAGATTCGCAGGGCAGAGAACTTGTTACTATTTTAGACCGTGCTAAGGATGCGGGAATGTCCACAGGTGTAATTTCAAACTCATATATTAATGATGCAACTCCGGCAACATTCCTTGCTCACACAAATGACAGAAGTGAGTATCAAAACATTATTTCGCAGATACCTGAAAGCGGAGTGGATTTCATAGCCAGCGGTGGGATGAATTATTTTATGGGTGATTCTGGTAAGGAGCTTTATGGAAGCCGGGATATATGTGGATATAAGTATTCATTCAAAGGAGAAGATGGAAGAATTGACAACTATCAGATGAGTGGGTATACAACTTTGTTAGGTGCAGATGCAGCGGATTTTATAAACCAAACTCAACCGCAATCTTATGAATTGGACAAGATATTCATGCTTTTTGTCGCAAAGAACATGTCATATCAAAGAACTAAATACGGCAGCAGAATGAAAGATATGGAGACACATGAACCTGATCTTGATGAATTGACTCAGGCAGGAATTGAATTTTTGTCAAAAAACGAAAACGGATTTATGCTGGTTATAGAAGAAGCTCTTATTGACAAAGCAAGCCATAATAACTGGATGGAGATTACGTCGGCTGAAATGCATATGATGAATAAAACTCTTGAAACAGTATTTGAATTTTATAGTGAACACCCATATGAGACGCTGATTGTTTTTACTGCTGATCATGAAACGGGTGATATGACTTATAATACTGAGTTTGCAGATATTATCAGCACTTTTGAAAATGTTGACTTGAATTATACCGCTGATACGATTTATAACATTGCAAAAAACGACTGGGGAATTGATGCTGACTATTCAAAGATCGAAGACAAGAAAGATGTTGCAGATCTAAATATCTGGGGAAGCTATGATAAAAATTATACTTTGCTTAACTGTTATCTGGCTGCAAATTTACTTATGGATAATGGAATAAAATTTACTTCGTCATATCATTCGTATCAGAACGTGCCCTTATATGTAAAAGGAGTAAAATCGGCATTATTTTCGGAATGCGAATATATATATGATATATCGCCTATTGTGTGTGAGATAATGGAATGGGAAAGTCTGCCTAAAATTGTTGAGTAAATTTTACGATACTTTTAACTTTTTATAAAGTAAATATAAAATATGATATAAAATATTTTGAAAAAGTACATTAAATATTATATTATTATAGGGTGAAGGTTATTGTAAATAATAATTGAACAAAGATTATTTTGAATAATATATTTTTCTTTAACCTCTCATGTTTATACAATGACGTAGGAATTATTAACTTATAATTAGTATTGCAGGGCACAGAAGGATACCGGGAAAAGATATGGATACAATAAATCCGACATTACAAAAAATTTCACTGCTTGAACAAGTCGTGGAATCAATGAACGAAATGGTCTGTGTTGTTGACAAGCATGGAGAAGTGCTATATTCCAATGCAAAGATGGAAAAGGTCATTGGTACCAGAGCTTCCAGAAAGTGCCCGGGCAGATTGGGCAAAAACGACTGTGATAGCTGTCATGCGAAATCCTGCATTGAGCAGGGCCGCCCACAAAATACTTCTTTTGAGCTTAATGGCAGAGTTTATAAGATTGCGATCTCACCTATAAGAGATAAAGAAGGAACTGTTTTAAGTGCTTTAGAGGTGTGGAGTGACGTAACAGGTGAGCAGCGCTTAAAGGAAAGGCTGACCGCGCAAAATGATCTTTTAAAAAGCGATCTAATATTGGCAAGCACATTACAGCAGTCGATGCTTCCATATGATATAAATAATGTTCCAGGTGCTAAATTTGATATGGTTTATTACCCTTGCGAAGATGTCGGCGGGGACTTTTATGACGTATTTGTCTTAAACGATGAAACTGTTGTGTTTTATATAGCAGATGTTTCGGGGCATGGAGTATCAGCTGCAATGCTTACTGTTTTTTTCTCGCAGGCTGTGAAATCTGTAATGAATTCTGGTATGGAATCAATTGAGCCGGATGATGTTTTAAAAGAGGTATGGAATCGGTTCATGAATATTGATTTGCAGGAGCATTTATATATCACGGCTTGGCTTGGTGTTCTCAACACAAAAACCGGAGAGCTAAGATATTCGAACGCAGGTCATGTTGTGGCACCAATGATGTTTGACGGAGAGAAAATCGAACTGTTGGAAAATGTGGGGTTTCCTGTATGCAGATGGATAGGAGAGCCTAACTATACAAAAAGCACTGTTGTAATGGATAAGGGAAGCAGAGTTTTGTTATATACGGACGGGCTTAGCGATGCATGGAGAATGCTGGAAGAAAATCACAAAAACTCTGCATTTGATACACCCGAAAAGCTTGCTGAAAGCTGCATTCGGATGACTAATTTTAATGAGATATTAGAATCAATATGGAATGGTGTCAATTTCTATGACTATGAGTTGAAATTGAGCGACGATGTTGCTATGCTTGTAGTTGAGAGGACATGACGGAGGATATAAGTTGAGCGAAATTTGGACATATGTCAGAGATTTATTTCCGCAGGGCGAATGGTACTGGGATTTTATTGACATAATAATTGTTGCAGTTATAATATATCAGCTGCTAAAGCTAACAAGGCAAACAAGAGCGTTTCAGGTGCTTAAAGGTTTTGGAATCATTATCTTGGCATCACTTGTCAGTCAGTGGCTTCAGTTAAGCGCATTGTCTTGGGTTTCAAACTATGTGCTGTCTGCCGGTGCTGTAGTATTGGTAATACTGTTTCAGCCGGAGCTTAGACGCACGCTTGAGAAAATCGGCCGTGGAAGGCTTCTTTCAAAAGAAGCGTTTACAAGACCTGAATCAACAGATGAAGAGACTGTAAGCCATATAGTCCGCTCAGTGCAAAGGATGTCGGGAAACCATATAGGCGCACTTATAGTTATACAAAGACAGGAAATGCTGGGTGAAGTTATTGAAAACGGGACTGTACTTTATGCAAATCTTTCAAGCCAGCTTATAGAAAATATATTTACACCAAACACACCGCTGCATGACGGTGCAATAATTATTAAAGGCTCAACCATAGTGGCAGCAGGTTGTTTTTTGCCCATGACTTCAGATCCGTATTTGGAGCAGGAGATGGGAACACGCCATAGAGCGGCACTTGGGATGTCGGAAAGCTCAGATGCGCTTATAATTGTTGTATCAGAAGAAACGGGTGTTGTATCCATTGTTGAAAGCGGGCAGATTACAAGATATATAGACAGCAGCAAATTGAGGGACATATTGAATAATATATACGAACCGGAACAGCCGAAAAGACCTTTTGGAATTTTCGCAAGGAGGAACAATGATGAACAAGAAGAAGAATAACTTTTTTTCATTCCTCTGGCGAAAAATACACCATAATTGGGGCTTAAAAGTACTTTCTATATTTTTTGCTATCGTACTTTGGAATTCCGCTGTAATAGAAGAAAACCCCAAGGTTAATAAAACAATAAATGATGTGCCGATTACAATTGTTAATGATCAGGCGCTTAAGGACAATGGTCTTGCGCTTGTAAACAGCAGGTCTTCGTTTTCAAGTACGGCGAGAGTATCTATTAATATAAACAGAAACGACATAAGCGATTTTGATGAATCCACTTTATGGGTACAACTTGATTTGTCTAGGATAACAAGCGTGGGTACGCATGAAATAAGGCTTGGATCGACATCCCCCAATGTTGAGCGCATATATCCTGAAAGTATTACAGTTGAGGTGGATGAACGCGTTAATAGAGTTATACCAGTAGAGTGCGAGGTGGTGGGAAGCGTTGAATCGGGATACCACAGAAGTGCCCTTTCAATTACGCCTAATACTATCCAAGTGTCTGGTGCGAAGTCTATCTTAGAGAAAATTGAAAAAGCATATCTTAGGCTTGACCTGTCAGACAGAAATGAGTCTGTCAATACAACGAAAGCTTACACTTTCATAGACAGCAACGGAACGGCTATTGATGCCTCAGCACTAGATATATCAATTGACAGTGTTGCGCTAAGGATGGATATTACTCCAACAAAAGAAGTACTCATAAGCCCGTCAATACTGGGACAGGATGACATTATGGAAGGATATGAAATAGCTGACATAATAGTTGAGCCTGAAAATGTAATGATAACCGGAGAAACTGACTCACTTGAAGGGCTTACTTCTATAAAGCTTGAGCCAATTGACATAACAGGACAGTCTGAAAATGTCTTTATACAGGAGCTTAATATACTGACACCTGACGGAGTTACTGTTTTGGATGTTGAGAATGCATCGCTCCTTGTAAAAATTCAGGAAAAAATGTCTCAAGTTCAGTTTGAGCAAGTAGATATTGAACTTCGAAATATTCCTGAAGGATTAAGTGCTGTTGATTTCAGTCAATTGGTTGATATAACAGTTGTTGCGCCCACTACTCTTATAGAAAACATTGTGGCAAACCATATATCTTTGTATGTTGATTTGACCGGTGCTAAAGCGGGAGAAAACATACTTCCTATACTATTTGAGACACCAGAAGAGTATAGAGTGAAAGATGTAGTGTTGACTGAAGCTGCCGCAACAGTTGTGTTAGAGTAAAATGATTCGCATAACAAATGTTAAACTTCCTATAGAAGCTGATGATTTAGCTTCGGCAGCAGGTAATGCTCTTAAGATTAGTAAAGAGAAAATATTAGGCGTTGATATTATAAAGAGGTCTGTTGATGCCCGTTTTGGCGGAGTGAAGTTTATATACACTATTGATGTGAAGACTTCTGTTGATGAATTGCAAATCGTATCTAAAGCGATTAATGCTGTAATTGCTCCCAAGCGAAAAAAATGGAATATAGATCGCGGTAAGGCTTTGCTTCACACAGAGCCTGTAATTGTTGGCGCAGGTCCTGCAGGTTTATTTGCGGCACTTTTGCTTTCCGAATATGGATTTAAACCAAAGGTACTTGAGCGGGGCAAAAAAGTTGAGGAGAGAGCAACTGATGTAGATGTTTTTTTTAACACAGGTAGTTTGAATGTTGAAAGCAATATATGCTTTGGCGAAGGCGGAGCAGGAACGTTTTCCGACGGAAAGCTAAAGACAAGAATCAGCGATCCCAGATGTTATTATGTACTCAAGGCTCTTAGAGATATGGGTGCGCCTTCAAACATTCTTTACGATTCGAATGCTCATGTTGGCACGGATATCTTGAAAGTAGTGATATCAAATACAAGAAAAAAGATTATTGAAAACGGCGGCTCATTTGTTTTTGATGCTAAAGTAGATGACATAGTAATAAGAGACGGGGAATTAAAGTCGCTGTCATATGATAAAGAAATTATAGAAACTGATGTTTCAGTTTTTGCGATAGGCCATTCCGCAAGAGACACGTATAAAATGCTTTATAACAAAGGAATCCAGATGCAGAAGAAAACATTTGCAATGGGTGTAAGAATAGAACACCCGAGGCAGATGATTGATAGGGCAATGTATCATGATTATGCTGGACATAAAAAGCTGGGAGCTGCAAACTACAGCTTGAATGTGAATGCAGGGAAAGCTAAGGCATATACTTTTTGCATGTGCCCAGGCGGAGTGGTTGTAAACTCGGCAAGCGAAGAAGGGATGGTTTGTGTCAACGGGATGAGCTGGCACAAAAGAGACGGCAATAACTCTAACAGCGCTGTAGTTACGCAGATTTCTCCAGATATGATTGAAGATATACATCCGCTTTCGGGAATAGAATATCAAAGAGAGTATGAAAAAGTTGCTTTTAAACTTGCCGGAGGGAATTACGATATCCCTGCAATCAGAGTTGCGGATTTTCTTGAAGGCAGAAAACCTAAGGCTTTTGAAGTAATGCCTACTGTAATGCCTGATGCAATACTTTGCGATATAAAAGACACGATGCCTGAGCATGTATATCAAACTATCAAACTTGCACTTCCTGAAATGGGTAAAAGAATAAAAGGCTTTGATATGGGAGGAGCTGTGCTAAGCGCTGTTGAAACAAGAACATCATCACCCGTTAGAATACTGCGAGGAGATGATATGCAGTCAGTTTCTGTTTCCGGACTGTATCCTGTTGGAGAAGGAGCGGGGTATGCCGGAGGCATAGTGTCTTCAGCAGTTGACGGACTAAAAGCAGCGGAAGCCATAATATCAAAATATAGGACAAATACAAAATAAAAAGTTATTACTTTGCCTAATGTACGCCTGATGTGTTAAAATAGCGTGGTAAAAAACTGTTTGTTTTGAAAGGAACAGAAGCAATGATTGAAAGAATATCCGAATGGGGACTTGTTAAGTATTTCGGATCTTTAATAAATCCTGATTTTTTAGGGAAAAGAATTGAGAAAGTTTTAGAACTGTATAATACAAATACATTTATGCAGGCTGCAAAACGTCTGATATTTTGGGCAGTGTTTATCATAATAGTCGCCACGATTATTGACCTAACATTTTATTGGATGAGACAGGACCAGAAAAACACTCTGAAAAAAGCTAAGCAGGTTATACTGGAATACAAACAAAGACTTCTGGGCGGGGGAACGCAAAAAGGCAGGCAAAGCAGGAGATAATGGCTAGAATAACTATATATATGGGGCACTACGGCTCCGGTAAAACAGAGCTTTCGTTAACGAAGGCTTTTTCTTTAAAAGAACAGGGATATGATGTTGTGCTTGTTGATTTGGATATAGTAAATCCATATTTCAGATCAGGGGAGCAAAAAGCGAAACTGGAAGAAGCCGGGATTAAAGTCATCATGCCAAATTTCGAAGGAACAAATGTTGCTGTACCTTCGTTGCCTGCTGAGATTAATGTCATTTTTGAGAGGAAAGACTTGCATGTTGTTATAGATTTAGGTGGTTCGCCATCAGGCGCGGCCGCTATAGGAAGATACAGCCAAAAAATTAAGCAGGAAGATTATGAAACTGTATTTGTAGTCAACACATTAAGACCTTTTACCGAAAATGCAAATGATATTGCCAGCATCGCAAACGAAATTGAACAAAAAAGCAGGCTTGATGTAAAAGCTATAGTAAACAACACTAATATTGCAATAGATACGACTTCATCTATGGTTGAAGACTCACAAAGCGTAGTTGAAGATGCAGCAAAGGTTATGAATACAAAAGTAACTGCAATATATGCCATGCCAAATGTTATAAAGAACATGTCTAGTGAATTCAAATTAAAGTATAAAAATCTTATAAAACCATTGAAGATTCATATGCGTCCTTCATGGCTTGATTAAACAGCTTAAAAACAATTAATATTCTATTTATCAAATTAAATTTTACTATTGTTTTATATTAGCAGATGGATAAATCTACTCTTCCTAATTATATTAAGATAAAATGAGTTTCACATTATATTGTTAATAACAAGTTCATATTTTTGCATTCAAAAATATATACGGTATAATAAAGATGGTAAGTTAATCAAACTTTTTTATACTAAAACAAAGGAGGTTAGTGGATGGCAAAAGTATTTATTGATATCAATAAATGTAAAGGATGCGGGCTTTGTGTTGAGGCTTGTCCAAAAGATATTTTGAAATTGGACGATAAAAAAATCAACATTAAAGGGTATCATCCTTCTTCTTGCATAGATATGGATAAGTGTATAGGCTGTGCTTTTTGTGCAACAATGTGTCCCGATTTATGTATTAAAGTAGAAAAATAAAAATCAAATAAAGCACGTAGCAGTAATATTTTTTATCGCAATTATTTATTTTTACTAAAGCTGCAAAAGTGCGATTATTCTTTATGGAGGAAATAATGGCAAAACAATTGTTAAAAGGCAATGAAGCTATTGCCGAAGCCGCTATTATGGCGGGATGCAGACACTTTTTTGGCTACCCTATCACTCCTCAGAACCAAATCCCCGAGTACATGTCGAGGCGAATGCCTCAGGTAGGCGGGTGTTTTCTGCAGGCTGAAAGTGAAGTGGCAGCTATCAACATGGTTTATGGAGCGGCAGGCTCTGGAGCGAGGGTAATGACATCTTCGTCGTCACCCGGTATATCGCTTAAGCAGGAAGGAATATCTTATATCGCAGGTGCTGAGCTCCCATGTCTTATCGTAAACATAGTGCGCGGAGGCCCTGGGTTGGGCGGAATCCAGCCGGCTCAGTCTGACTATTTTCAGGCGACACGCGGCGGCGGGCATGGTGACTATCGAACTGTAGTGCTTGCGCCATCTTCTGTTCAGGAAGCAGTTGAGCTTACAATGGAAGGCTTTGATATAGCTGATGAGTATAGGATTCCAGTGTTGCTATTAGGTGACGGAATGCTGGGACAGATGATGGAACCTGTGGAATTTGGCACATATACACCCAGAAAGAAAGTTGAAAAGCCTTGGGTTACAGACGGAACACAGGGAAAGCGGGAGCCAAACATAATTAACTCTCTTTACATTGATCCTGAAGACTTGGAGTTTGTAAATAAAAGACTATTTGCGGCACATGACAGGATAAATAAAAATGAGATAAAATTTGAAGAGTATCATACCGATGACTGTGAGATACTGATTGTTGCATATGGAACTACAGCAAGGATAGTCAAAAGTGCTGTGGATTTGGCTCGTAAGGAAGGCGTAAAGGTTGGCATGTTGCGCCCTATCACTCTTTGGCCGTTCCCTACTCAAAGGCTTCATGAAATCGCTGCGCAAAAAAGCGTTAAAAACATTATAAGCGCGGAGCTTTCAGGAGGACAGATGATTGATGATGTGAAGATTGCGGTAAACGGACAAAAACCGGTGTCTTTCTACGGATCTACCGGTGGTGTGGTGTTCATGCCTGAAAATGTACTTACTGCAATACGCGAATTAAAGGGAGGTGCATGATGGCTGTAGTGTTTGATAAAACTAAAATGCTGACTGATGTGCCCATGCATTATTGTCCAGGGTGTACACATGGAATAGCTCACAGGCTAGTGGCTGAGTGCCTGGAAGAGCTGGGTGTTGGCGGCAAAGCAATAGGAGTAGCACCTGTCGGATGCGCTGTATTTGCTTATAAGTATTTTAATTGTGATATGCATGAAGCTTCGCATGGCCGCGCGCCTGCCGTCGCAACAGGAATAAAAAGAGTCCATCCGGAAAATATAGTGTTTACTTATCAGGGAGATGGCGACTTGGCTTCAATAGGTGCTGCTGAGATCGTACACGCAGCTGCCAGAGGTGAAAACATAACAGTTATATTTATCAATAACGCAATATATGGAATGACCGGCGGTCAGATGGCTCCTACGACATTGGTAGGGCAGGTTACCACGACATCACCTTATGGAAGAGACGCTTCGCATTGCGGAAGTCCTGTGAGAATAAGCGAGATGCTGTCACAGCTTGAAGGGCCTTCTTACATTGAACGTGTGGCTTTGAACAATGTAAAGAATGTAAGGGCAGCGAAGAAAGCGGTTAAAAAAGCCTTCCAAAACCAGATAGACGGCAAGGGATTTTCTCTGATTGAAATGCTGTCGACTTGTTCTACAAACTGGGGGATGTCTCCGACTGAAAGTATGAGGTGGCTGGAGGAGAATATGCTGCCATACTATCCTTTAGGTGTATATAAAGGAGGCAATCAAAATGACTGAGAAAGTAATAATTGCAGGGTTTGGCGGACAGGGCGTTATGTCGCTTGGACAGATGCTGTGCTACTCAGGCATGAAAGAAGGCAAGAATGTTTCCTGGCTTCCATCCTATGGACCGGAAATGCGCGGGGGAACAGCAAACTGCCATGTAATCGTATCAGAAGAAGATGTGGCTTCTCCTATAATATCTATGGCAGATACTGTAATGGCTATGAATCTTCCGTCTTTAGACAAGTTTGAAAAGAGACTTAAACCTGGCGGCAAACTTTTTATAAACTCATCCCTAATTGAAAAGAAAGCGACAAGAGGGGATATTGATGTATATTATATACCAGCTAATGACATAGCGCTGGAGCTTGGTAATCAGCGCGTAGCTGGAATGATTATGCTGGGAGCATACTTAAATGTGTCGAAGTTAGTAGCGAATGAAAGCGTAATTGAATCGCTTAAAAAAGTATTAGGCGAGAAGAAACTTAACTTAATTCCTATTAATAAATCAGCTTTGGAAAAGGGAGAGGCATTGACATAGACTTAAATCATTAAGACCTGTTAGCGCAGGTCTTTTTTAATAATAAATATTTAGTGTAATTATTACAATATATTTGAGAAATTACATATAATATGTTTTAATTATATGTAGTGGCTTAATAAAATATACAACGTAAATATAAATTGGAGAGTGGTGTAGATGAATTGCATTAAATGTGAGTTTAACCTAGTAGACGGCCAAGACATCTGCCCCAGATGCGGGGCTTCACAAACAGAAACGAATGAAAACGTACAGGGAATATCAATGGAGCTTCCAACAGCTGACAGCACAGCAGTAGAAGCTAAACCCGAAGTGAAAGAAAAAAAGAAACCTGTAAAAAAAGTTAAAAAGACTGTAAAAAAAGAAAAACCAAAAAAAGAAGAGATTCCTGAAGAACCTGAAGCGGTTTCTGAGGAAGCACCAAAAAAAGAAGGCAGTAAAAATTGGCTTTATGCGGTGATTGGCATTGCTGCTGTGGCGGTAATTGTTGTAGTTGCATTTTTTATTATAGGATATGAGCCAAAAGGCAGCGATGAAGAAAGCTTTGTTATGCTTGCAACTACAGAAGACGAAATATTTTTAGTAGACGGCGATGAGCTTACAGAAATTGCAGAAATACCAGAAAATCTTTATGCTTCTGAAGTAATTATGGCAATTGATGGCAAAAGTTTTTATTTAATTGCAGATGCTGAGTATGATGATGAATCGGGAGAGTATCTTGGTGATTTAGTTTATCTTAGGTCAAACGGCAAAGAAACAGAAATAGAAAGTGATGTTGTTGTTGGCTCGCAGACACTTGTTGAAGAGATATTGTGGTTTGAAAAAGCTGACGGAGAAGACAAGATAGTATGCTGCTATGACGGTAAAAATGTTACTGAGGTTATAGAAGAGGAGATGCTGAGCTCTTGGCAGGGAACTGGCAAAGCGGGAAAAGCATATTACACACTCATTGATGAAGATGACTACACAACTGAAGTGTTTATGATTGAAGATGATGATGATACCTCGATAATGGATGAAGCACAGATTGTGGGAATCAGCAGCGATTATAAAAAAGTGGTTCTAGTAGCTGACGATGATGGCGAATCTATTGTAAGTATTTTCGATGGCAAAGATGATTTTGAAGTAATGGAAGATGTTCAGGACATATTAATTAACAGCAAGACGCTGGACATGCTTGTAGTTGCTGACGAAGAGGACATGGTTTTATACTATATACCATATGGCAAAGAACCTATAGAAATTGATGATGAAGTGGAAGAGATTGTTCCGCTTTCAATTTCAATAAATTCATACACGTATATGGTTGAGGATTTGGGATCAAAAATCTATTATGGTAAAGATGATGACTTATATGCTGCGGATTTTAAAGGCAAAGATAATGACAGAGTCCTCAAAGATTACAATGAAATAAGTGCTATAGATTTTGATCAGAAAACTATGACTCTGGTATATGCGGATGATGATGAGGTTATATCTTTTAATCTTGAAACATTAAAAGAATCTTCTGTTGAGCTTCCTGACGCAGATGAACTTTCTTCATATGATGTTGAAATAGTAGGAAAGTGGTATGTATACAGGACAGAGGAGAATAAAGAGATTTTTGCTTACGACGGCGGCAGAAAAGATCCTCTTGAGCTTTCTGGTGATGCTGACGAGATTTCATCATTTGAAGGATATATGGACAAATATGTTCTTTGGGTGAATTACGATTCTGAGCTTGTGGTTTCACAGATGAAAGAAGACTCAGACGAAGAAATCGGAGACGAGGTTTATGATTATTGGGTAACCTCTGATGGTCAGATATATTTCCTTAGCGATTATGATGAAGGCGAAGGTGATTTGTACTTCGTAGCAAGTATCGGAAAAGATGCTGAGAGAATCGAAAAAGGAATAGTGGATATTATCAGACTTTATTATTAATAAAAATAATAAAAGCGTTCGTATTAACGGACGCTTTTTTCTTTCAAAATTCTTAATTTGTTAACAAGTTGCATATAGCTTCAAATTACTATGTGTGATAGAATAGTCGTGTTTGATAGAAATACTATAAATAGAATGTAGGGATGAATATGGGAAATAAAAAGATTGCAATAGTGACGGATACAACGTGTGACTTATCTGATGAATTTATAAAAGAATATTCAATATTTCTTTTGCCTATGCAGATAGTTTTTGAAAACGCAGTATATAGAGACAGGTTTGAAATTACTCCTGAAAAAGTATATGAACTTTTGGAAAATGAAGTTCCAAAATCTTCACTTCCTTACTCAGAAGATGTTCAGGAACTGATGGAAGAAATAATCTCAAAAGGGTATACAGATGTTATTTTTATAACGGTTTCATCGGGTCTTTCCGGCACTTTTAATATGATAAATCTTATGATGAGAGATTATGAAGATAGAATTGATATCAAGGTTGTGGATTCGTTATATTTATCTTTGGGATTAGGATTTCAGGTTATTGAATGTGCAAAGACAGCACTTGAGACGGGAAGTGTAGAAAAAGCGATTCTTAGAATTGATGAAGTTAGAAATTCAATGATAGCTATGTTTGTAGTAAAAACTTTGCATTATTTAAAAAAAGGCGGAAGAATAGGTAAGGTTGAAGGGACTGTCGGTGACATGTTACACCTTAAACCTATTATTGCTGTGAACGAGGATGGTGTTTACCATACTTTGGCAAAGGTTCGAGGCCGTAAAAAGTCAATACAAAAGATGTTCGATTTGGTTGTTGAAAAGTTCAAAGGCAAACAGATTAATCTGGGAATTGTACAGGGGAAAGCTTTGGAAGAAGCTCAGAAGTTGCTTGAGCAATTAAGAGAAGTGCTCGATATCAAAATGGATTTTATTACGCAGATCAGCCCTGTTTTAGGTATGCATACCGGTCCTGGATTAGTTGGTGTTATAGCTTATGAAGTTTAGAAAAATCAGATAATAAATTAACATAATATTATTGCCAAGTCATTTGTTATATGGTAATATTGTTGTTACGTCAGAAATCCAACAATAGGTATGCCGAAGTGATGGAATTGGCAGACGTGTCAGACTCAAAATCTGATGTCCTTCGGGACGTGTGGGTTCAAGTCCCACCTTCGGCACCACTCATATCCAAACGCCTATCAGTGTTTGGGAAACCAGCTCGATTAGTATCTTTCGTGTGAGAATGTGAAGATATATCGGGCTTTACTTTTACCCTGATTTCAATACTATCTTTGAAGATGATTACTCTATCAATGAAGAGTTCTATTAACTTCTGGATGTTCTTAACTTTTCCTTTTCTGAAAAGTTCTTTAGCATATGCAAATGCTTTTTCTAACTCATCTTTAGAAACGGCATTAATATTACTTTCGTTTTCAGTTTTAGCCAGAGAAAATTCAAGCTGCTTCTTTTCGGCTTCAAGAGAAGATATTTTTGTGTATAGGGTCTCAGAATCTGTAGCCATGATAGCCTTTGCAATCCTGTCCAAAGATTTATCAATAGACTTTATCTTCTGCTCGAATTCTTGTTTAAGTTGTAATGATTCTGAATCGATTGACTTAAGATATTCCTGATATGAATTATATATTTTATCAATCTGTGTATTATCAAAAATATATTCAGAAACTTTTTCTAGAACAACTGCTTCAATGTATTCTCTGCGAATTATTCTATTGCTGCATTCTTTTTTACGCTGTCTGTTATTACAGACGTAAAACACATACTTCCGTTTCTGGTTATTGAAAGTCCTGTTGCCACAGTATGCCA
Organism: Christensenellaceae bacterium; assembly: GCA_963677605.2. Taxonomy (GTDB): domain Bacteria; phylum Bacillota; class Clostridia; order Christensenellales; family UMGS416; genus JAGLOK01. Next base: position 1,068,943 of record CAXXDX010000007.1, read on the forward strand.
TACCGCAATCACCGCATATGAGTTTGCCTGATAGAAGATAAATTTCTTTTGCTCGATTTGCCCCACCTTTATGCTTTCTACCTTCAAGCTGCTTTTGAACAGTCATAAACTGCTCTTTGGAAACTATAGCAGGTATACTGCCGTCAATACGGATTATTTCATTGTCAGGTTTATTAGCATGAAAATTCCTTCTGCCGTCAACATCTCTTTTAGGAGCTCTATTGAACTCATATAAACCATAGTATTTAGGATTGCGTAATATTGAAGATATTGAGTTTTTTGCGAAACTGCTGCCTCGTTTGGTTTTGTAACCGTGTACCTTAAGATGGTCTATAATTTTACCGTAGCCTATTCCTGATTCAGCCATATCAAATATAGTTCTGATAATCTTAGCTTCTTTGGGATTGATTACATAATTAAGATTCTCATCAACATCAAAACCTAAAGGAGGTATGCCTCCATTAAACTTGGCTTTGTAAGCGTTCTCGTTTAAACCCTTCATAATCTCGCGGGATAGGTTTTTTATGTAATACTCATTCATACCTTCATATAATGATTCCATAAGTACACCTTCCGGGGTATCAGAATCATAGTTCTCAAGTACAGATAATAGTTTTACATTATGGCGTTTAAGCTCGTGGCGATATCGTACACTATCATATCTGTTTCGTGCAAATCTATCAAGCTTATGCACAACGATCACATCAAACAGCTTATCTTTGGAATCGTTTATCATATGAAGGAACTCAGGTCTATCATCGTTCTTTCCTGATTTAGCCATATCAATATACTTATTGACGAGTATTAAATTATTATCTTTTGAGTATTTTTCTATCGCTCTGATTTGTGCATCGATACTCTCGTTTCGCTGCATATCAGTTGAAAATCTTGCATAGCAGGCAGCACGAAGCGGCGCAGCTTTTTTAGTTGCTGTGTTCATATAAATGTCTCCTTTCATGACGTTCGTCATTTTGTATTAAATGATGAAGTATTTCCAATACAGTGGTTTCCTGAAGCTTTATTTCGCTTTTTTCAGGAAATACTATTTTTACTATTACCTCATCATGCTTTGGGTTTGTCACTAAAGCTCCTTGTTAAGGAATTACTTAAAGACATTTATAGCGGATATTATATTGTCAAGGAGCTTATGCCGTAAAGCACATCTCATTATATCATCTGCTATAGCAAATATTAAGCAAATCCTAGTTTTTCTATCTTTCTATTTCTCTGTTCTGTTCTTTCCTGACGAGAGTGACAGGTTCTATGATTTTCTTTATCCTTGGAATCTCTTCCTTCAAAGTACTGACTGTATGCAGCTCTTTTCTTAAGAGCCGTATCTTGATATTAATGACATCACGGTTTTGCACAGGAATGGTTTTTCTGTGTTCCATGAGTTTCTGCATATCAGAAATAATAGCTTCCTTTGCAGGCTCGATGTCAGAGACATCTTTAATGTCATATTTGGTCATAACATTATAAATAGCAGTTATCTTATCAAAGATGATTAGATCTTTTTTCATCTGATCGCTCATGGGAATGATATGTTCATTCTTCTTCACTTGACCTAACAGATATTTATAGTGCCAGACTAAAGCCTGAAAACCTTTAAGCTTCTTAGGTGTTGGCGGAATATATACACTTTCAGCGAATTTCTGAAAATTGTATGCAGACTGCATTACTTCCTGACCTGCAAGCCTTGAAGTAATATCAATGTCGGTGTAGCCTTTGCCAAGGGATTTTAGCCTTACATATCTCTTCATGCCATCGCACTTGACTGAAATATACTGACCTCTCTTGTATAGGTATCCCATTTCATTCAATTGATACAGGAATGTACCAAGGTCATATGAAATCTCAATAGCCTTATCAATATCACTGCGGATAATATCTCTCCATGTAGTTTTGCCCTGTTTTACAGCTAACCATTCAGAGTAATGTTTGTTTACGCTTCTGCTTTCGCCTGGAACGATCACAGACAGATTATTGTCTTTGCATAAGTCATCAGAAATCTTTCTGATTCTATCTGAGTATTCATTTTTATTAGCATGATACTTATACCCGTCTACACAAGACACTGAGTTCCACACTATATGGTTATGAATATGCTCACGGTCTACATGAGTTGAGAATACAACTTCATATTTATTTGAAAGGTATTGCAGAGCAAACTCACTTGCGATATTAAAAGCTAGTTCAGGAGTTACTTCACCAGGCTTGAATGATTGTATGAGATGATATCCAAGCCTGCCGTCTTTTTTATGAAATCTGGATTTTGTATCATTCATTAACTGGGCAGAATTACTGGGTACACAATTAAAGCCGCCTGTATAAAGCTGATTTTCAGTTTTACTTGGATTCAGTATATATTTAACCGTTCTGTTAAGATTGGTTTTTATGCTTTTTACTTTTGTTGTAGCCATTATAGTCTCTCCTTTACCAGTTCATATATATCAGCAAGCTTTATATATATCCTTTGGATATCATCAGGTAAAGCTATACCCATATTTACTGCTTTTGTTATTTGGTTTATGTTATGTCCGATATAGTTAATTTCGCGAATCAAATCCTGATATTCAGTTGATGGAGCGGATTTGATTTCTGAGTTATTTAAACACATCTTAATAAAGGCAGCTTTAGAAACTCCCGCTTTTAAGCTCTTCTTTTCAAGTAAGGCTTTTTCGCTATCATTAAGCCTTAGCTCAAATCTATGTGTTCTTTTATCTGACATTAATACTCCTTTTGTTATTTGTGACGATGACGGTATTTCTATACCCCCCGTTTTTAAACAATACCGTCATTATTCTTATTCAGATCGTGAAGTATTATCCAACGCTTTGATGCGTTTCTCTCGCGTTTGTAATATATGCCGTAGCTTTTTCTAAGCGATATGTTGTTTTCATTTAAAAGCCTGGACATAGCATTAGGTGAAATATTAAAATCGGGATTATTCAATTTGATTTGTTCTACTAGTTCTGTAGGCGTTCCTTTAAATCTATTTCTGAATCTAAGTACATTAAGAATACCGTCAATAACCATATCTATCTTTGTATTATGTTCTTTTACATAACCTGTGAAATTCCAGATATTATTATCTTCATCAAATTCAAGGCTTAAGACTTTATCCTTTACCTGCCTTCCTGTGATATATAGTCTTGCTTTGTTTTCGGTTCTATGTTCTTTTTCAAGTACAAGAATAGTGTCAACAGCACCCAGTAATCCTGTAGAACCGCTTACCATATTAATTGGATCATTGTCAGGCATTTTCCTTAAATGATGAATAAGGATTATTGCAATATCTTTTTCCTGCGCATATTCAACAAATTTATGCAGCTCAAGATAATCGCCTGCATAGTTCTGCTTTTGCGTATTATCACGAACCAGCTGAAGCGTATCTATTACAACTAATCCTGTGTCAGGGTATGAAGATATAAAGGCATCTATTTCATCAAGAAGTCCATTTGACAGAGGAGAGCATGAAGTAACAGCAAACGCATTCTCGCTGGCATCATTGGTTATACTTTCTATTCTGAAATGTAATGTACTCTTTGTATCTTCAAGAGCAATATACAGTGTAGTACATTCTCTGGTATCAAACTCCCATACCTTTTCACCTTTGCTGACTTTATCGCACAGCCATAATGCGAGCCATGATTTGCCTATCTTCGGGCTACCTGCAAACAGGTGAACACCTGTAGGTATCATCTGGGATATTATGAACTTAGGCAGATCATAATAGTCGGTTTGTATTTTCTTAAAGCTCTCCGAAACTTTTGAGTTGTCTTTGTTATTCAATTATCTTTATTCCTTTCTTTTTCTATGACGATATCCCTTTTTAAGTGGGTCTATATATAACCGTCATTGTCATTTTTATAAAAACCCCTACACTATAAAGCACTGGGAAAGAACATTTTTTAACCCCCTTTTATTATTTTTTTATTTTGCCCTCTACTTATAAGCAGTGGGAAAGCTGTTTTAGACTCCCAAATTTTGATTTGTTAACCGAATGTTCACAGTTAATAATTAATAATTGGCTCAGAATATTTATCCCCACACTTATAAGCCTTGGGAAATTAAAATCCGAACCCCTTTTTTGATTTATTAATCAAATATTCATATTTAATTGTGGGTTCAAAATATTTATCCCCACACTTATAAGCAGCGGGAGAAGCCTTTCGTACATGTAGTTTTAGTTTTATTCACGAAATGTTCATATCCTCCAATATTTTTAGCCTCTACTTATAAGCAGCGGGAAAGGTGTTTTGCGCACCCTATTTCTGAATTTTTTTTATTAGGGAATGATTATTTAGCATTAAAATATTTATCCCTACACTTATAAGCCTTGGGGAGCGGTGGTTTATAAGGGAATCTGAAAAATGTTCATAAAATATTCATATTTAAAATATAAGGAAACTTAATAATGACGATGTCAAAAATTGCATAAAGACATCGTCAAAACAGATGTTTTACTATGATTTGGCGTATGACACTGTGGGAATCAGAGGCTGATTTTTAACGTAATCTGAAAATTTTCAGTGGGACATATATGTGAGGCAGTGATATTATGTGACACACCATATTGAAGGACAAGAATTCCATAATATTCTATTTTGATGTAAATTATATACAGCGTCATAGTAATGCATTTGTTTAAGAACTGGACAGGGAGTGGTTGAAAGTTATAATCAAACAATAATTGAGGCAAAAAATTTAACTAAAAAATCTGACGCATGATAATAGAATGTGTCAGATTTTTTAGCAGTTCAGGTTTAATTCTATTGTTAAAAGGGCTTGGGAATCCCAACAAGTTTGCGTTTGTACGTACAAATGCGATGCTTGCTGGTACAGTAATTGATATAGTAGTTTATGTTTTGTTTTAGGTGATAAGATTGGCCCAGCTAATGTAATATAATGAATCTAGGGTGATGATATGGAACATGATGATTGCTGGGTTTTCAATGGATTTGAAATTACCCTTAAACTAGGCTATTCCACTCATTCTAATGGGAATTCATTGATTCGGTTGGTTGGGTTCAGTTTTATTGATTACCCGTGTAACAAGCCAGTATATTGATCCTAATTGAGAATGATTGAGTATCATCCAAATCATTGTAGGAGGTCAGTATGAATAATAAACTTGTAGCAGGCGTTGATGTTAGCAAATATTTTAGTGACATGTGCATCTTGGCACCAGACAATACTATCTATGCTAGTGTAAAAATCTATCATGATATAACGAGCATGGAAAGATCTCTAACTTTCTTAGAAAAAGGGAACAATGCATATAATGATAAACCGGTTATTGTTATGGAATCAACAGCTCATTACCATCGCTTACTAGAACAATTTTACCAAAAGAATGGATATGATGTAATAATTATTAACCCAATGCAGTCACATGCAATAAATAACTACAAAATCAGAAAAGTTAAAAATGACAAAGCAGATGCCTTGAAAATTGCACAGCTTTATCGATTACAGAGCATCAGTCCAACAAAAACTATATGTACAGAATTGATGAATATAAGAGATCTGTGTCGAGAGCGACGAAAACTAATTAATTTACGCACCAGCTATGCCAATCAGCTTACAGCGTTACTTGATCAAGCATTTCCTGGATATGATAAACTATTTAGTCGTATATATAGTGGCTCTTCTCTGGCACTTCTGTCTATGTATCCAACACCAAAAGATGTTTTAGCTGCACGTAAGAGTCGGTTGATAAAGGTTATTGGTCTTGGGGCAAAACGCGGGGAAAAGTCAGAGTACGGTCTTAAGAAAGCTACAGCTCTCATGGGATAGACCATTAGATGCATAAGGGGTATACATGAGATGAATAACTCTCTCAATAAAAAACACAATTATTTAAGTAGGTAATACTTATTTGACCGCCACCCGCCGTTTGGTCTTGCTTGCTGTGTTTTGATGATATATCCTAATGCAGTTAATTCACGAAGCGCTTTATGGACGGTTGCTGCAGATCTAATACTTGAATGATTTGCTATAACAGAAATAGACGGGAAACATTCATCTTTGTTTCCCGCAAATCTCTTTAAACTATGTACACCATTTTCGCATGTATGGAAATTTTTTCATTTAAAATCCTGTTCTCACATAGGAAAAATCCTTCTTTTTTCTTCTTCAATACTGACCTCCTTTAGATTTATTTCTGAAGAAAATATTTCTATCCTCTAGTTAAATAAATGCACATCCGAAGACAAAATGCAAATCGAAAATAGGCCAGTTCATGGAATATTAACAACTAAATAATTAATGCGTAGAAAAAGGAGGATGTTGCAAGATAAGGTGTCATACAATGACACCGGGAAAACAGCCGAAAATCACAGATTTCCGCAGAATATGGTTAAATACGGGTGTTTTTGCTATCCGATTCTTGTCATACAAATCGGATTTTTGTCAGACAATTGTCATACAAGAGAAGCATATAAACTTATATGTATGAATACTATGGTAATGTGATAAAAAGTCTAAATAAGTTCAATAATTCATATTATGAAATATTGTTAGAGAGCTTAAAACTTGTCGATAAATTTATGTTGCTAATTTAAATCAGATATTGGCAGGATAATACCGGTAATATGCAAGTATGGAAAATATAGAATTTTAAAACAACGTGAAGTATAAGTGTGACTTAGTGAAATAAAAAACGTATGTTATAAGAATGTATTTTGGAGGACTAAAACGAGAAAAAGACTAATAAATGCACAGATTATAAAATAGATAAATGCTATTACATACTGATAAAGATAATGAATATTAATAATTATTAATGGAAATTATGCAAATATTAAACAAACAAAAATTGGATTCCTAAAAAATTATATATGCACAAAAAAATCAATGATTTATTAGTCAATATGTTTATGTTATGTTAAAAACACATTAAATGTATAGACAAAATAAAGAGGAAGGGTATTTTTAAGATAGCGCATAAATACAAGAAGATGAAATTAAAAACATACAATAGGACGGCAATATGGTCGTCAATAAAAAAGAATAAAGTATTATACTTATTGTTTATTCCAACTTTTATTTATTACATTGTTTTCAGGTACGCTCCGATGATCGGAGCTGCAGTATTATCATTTACAAGGTTTCGCTTAGGGGATACTAATATCTTTATGTCCGAATTTGTGGGATTTTATAATTTTTCGAGATTATTTAACTCAGCATTTTTTTGGCGGCTGATGAGAAACACACTGATGATAAATGTATATTATATGGCATTTGGGTTTACGGCGCCTATAATTTTGGCTTTGTTATTAAATGAAGTAAATAAAGTTAGATATAAAAAGTTTATTCAGACAGTAAGTTTTCTTCCAAACTTCATTTCTATTGTTGTTGTAGCAAGTATGACAACAATGTTATTATCTCCATCACTAGGTTTAGTAAATAAGGTTATAGATTCATTCGGTGGAGAGAAGATATCGTTTTTGACTATTCCTAAATATTTTTGGGGAATATTCACTTCAATGACAGTTTGGCAGACAACAGGATATAATGCGATTATTTATTTGGCAGCTTTAACTAGTATTGATCAAGTATTGTATGAGGCTGCAAAGATAGATGGTGCAAATAGATGGAAACAAACATGGCACATTACTTTGCCAGGGATTAGATCTACTATAATTGTTCTATTTTTAATGAAACTAGGAATGATGCTTAATGTTGCATATGAAGGAATTATTTTGATATATTCTCCTAGCACTTATGAAACAGCAGATGTATTAAGTACATATGTATATAGAAAAGGGCTTATTGAAGCGGATTATAGCTTTGCAAGCGCTGTTGGAATAATTCAAGCTTTAATTCAGCTGTTATTAGTTGTTGGTGCTAACAGATTAACAAAAAAAGTTGCTGACACAGGTTTGTGGTAAGGTGAGGATGTAATATGATAAACAATAAAAACTTAGGCCGGATAATATTTAATATAGTAAATTATACATTGCTAGCAGTTATAGCAATTGTGATTATTTTTCCAATATTACATGTAATGGCATCATCCTTAAGTAACCATACAAATTTATCAAGAGGATTAATAACGATTTATCCTAAAGGGTTAAACTTTGTTGCATACCAAAGAGTTATTGGCAATGATAGGATATGGCAGTCTTATGGGAGAACGTTAACATACACATCGAGTTATATAGTTATTAGTCTGACAATCACAGCATTAGGTGCATATGTTCTGTCGAGAAGAAATTTCTTTGGAAGGAACTTTCTTATAGGTTTTGTGCTTTTTCCCCTAATGTTTAATGCGGGACTTGTACCAACATATTTAGTTGTTAATGGTATAGGTTTGTATAATTCGATGTGGGCAATTGTCTTAGTGCATGCAATTTTCACTTACTATCTAATTATTATGAGAACATTTTTTCAACAGATTCCATATGAACTAGAGGAAGCTGCAATAATTGATGGATGTTCTCATCTAAGAGTTTTAATTCATATGATATTGCCACTATCAATTCCTGCATTAATTACGATTGGATTATTTTATGGTGTATATCAATGGAATAATTATTTGTATCCGATGTTATTTTTAAAAGATAGAATTAAGTTTCCTATACAATTAGTTTTAAGAGAAATTGTTTTACAAAATCAGACAGATGAAATGTTCGAAAGCGCAAGTGGTAGTAATATTGACACTGTCAGTGAGTCGATAAAATATGCTGTGATTGTAGTAGCATCGCTTCCTATAATTATTGTTTATCCTTTTTTGCAAAAGTACTTTGTTAAAGGAGTTTTAGTTGGAGCGGTAAAAGGTTAATTTTACTTAGAGTTTAGAACTATAAATATGTTCTAAAGTAATATAAAAGGAGGAAGAACTATGAAAAATAAGAAAGCTAGAGGAATCGTACTTATAATGATTTTTGCAATTATGTGTTTTATGTTGCTTGCAGGATGTCAAGAGAAGTCGGATCTAGCAGAAGAAGAGACTAAAACATCAGAGACGTTAAAAGAAGAAACAAAAGAAGAAACAAAAAATGAAGAAGAGGTAAACTCTGAGCCATTAACTATCTTTTATCAAGCACGTGCAGAAGTATCATTAAATGATAATCCACCAATTATTGCAGCTATAGAAGAAGCTACAGGCATTGAAATTGAATGGATTGAAGGACCTATAGAACCTGATCAGTTTACTACTAAATTTAATCTTACAATATCTTCAGGAGATCTGCCAGATATATTATCAAATAATAATATTGGGGATATGATAAAAGTAGCACAGAGAGGTCTGTTCTTACCTTTGGATGATTTAATTGAATCAGATATTCCTAGTTTTAAGATTATAATGGATGATGTGGAAGGACTAGAAAAAGCATTGAAGTTGGATGATGGCAACAACTATTTTATGCCACTATTGTCTGCTGTAAGGCCAGCTAAAATATTTATGGTTAGGCAGGATTGGCTAGATGCTTTAGGATTGGAACAACCTACAAATCTAGATGAATTTTACACAGTACTAAAAGCGTTTAAGGATAAAGATCCTAATGGTAATGGTGAAGCAGATGAAATACCGTATGTTACAAGAGACAAAGAACTGGGATTGCTTTATATTGCACAGTCATTTGGATTATTTGGGTTTGAAAACGGGTTTATGATAAAAGATGGTGTTGTCCAATATCCTTATGTACAGCCTGAAATGAAAGAAGCGCTAATTTATTTGAATAAGCTTTATTCAGAAGGATTAGTTGATAAAGAATATTCTGTCACAGATAAACAATCATGGACTGCAAAAATAACTAATGAATTAGCAGGTATGACGTATGACTGGTTTCCAAGAGTTGATTCTTTTACAACTTTAATTCAAGAAACAAATCCAAATGCGGATATGTCCGGTTTTGTTCCGCCAAGAGGACCAAGTGGAGAAACTACATATACAGAGAGTCAACAACAAATGGTAAGGGCGGTTACAGCTGTTTCAAAAGATTCACAGAATGTAGAGGCGGCAGCAAAACTATTCAACTTCATGTATAGCGAAGAAGGGATACTTCTAACGAATTTTGGCATTGAAGGAACTCATTATACTATGGTTGATGGTACTCCAACGTATACCGATTATTTCTTTAATGGAGATGATACTACAGAAGGTCTTACGGGTTTATATTTATTGTTTAGAGATGGTAGACCTGATATGTTCTCTCTGAAGGCAGACATTCGTTTTGAAGATGCATATGCAGTTCAAGAAGTTATAGATATAAGAAATGAATATGATAAAATTTTATATGATATCTATCCGAATGTTATTCATACACAGGAAGAAACAGATTTATTAAGCGATAAATATTCTGAGATTGAGACTTATACAGATGAAATGATTAATAAGTTTATTTCAGGTGTTGTATCCCTTGATGAGTTCGATGCTTTTGTTGAGGAACTCGAAAAAATGGGAATTCTAGAAGTGGTATCAGCTAAGCAAGCAGCTTATGATAGATATATGAGCAAATAATTGTAAAAAATTATAATGTAATAAAATTAACTATACCTCCTGAGGAAATTTCTTGGGAGGTATAGGAAGTTTATGAGAAGAGAAGAAAATAATTATGTTGAAAATCCAAAATCCTATACTTAAAGGATTTAATCCTGATCCATCGATACTTCGTGTGGGAGATGATTACTATATAGCCACATCAACTTTTGAGTGGTTCCCTGGTGTGATGGTTTACCATTCAAGGGACTTAATGAATTGGAATTTGATTGCTAGACCGCTTAATCGATTATCTCAATTGAATATGCTTGGCAATCCAAGCTCATGTGGTGTATGGGCGCCTTGCCTTACATATTGTGATGGTATATTTTATTTGGCTTATACAGATGTTAAGGTTAAAAGTGGTATTTTTAAAGATACTCATAATTATCTAGTTACTGCAAGTGATATAAGAGGAGATTGGTCTGAACCTATATACCTTAACAGTAGTGGGTTTGATCCTTCATTATTTCACGATGAAGATGGAAGGAAGTATCTTGTGAATATGTTATGGGATCATAGACCATGGAAAAACTCATTTGCTGGTATAGTTATGCAGGAATATTCACTAAAAGAAAACAAACTTGTTGGTGAAGTTATTAACATATTCAAAGGAACAAATTTAGGTAAAACAGAAGGTCCACATATTTATAAAAGAAAAGAATATTATTACTTAATGGTAGCAGAAGGTGGAACTGAATGGAATCATGCAGTTACAGTTGCAAGATCAAAAAAATTAAACGGTCCGTATGAAGTTGATCCATTAAATCCAATATTAACATCTTCGAATAATCCAGAAGTTAAACTAAAAAAAGCAGGACATGCGAGCTTAGTGGAAACAAAAAATGGTAAGTGGTATATTTCTCATCTTTGTGCAAGACCATTACAACCAAAAAATAGGTGTGTTTTGGGAAGAGAAACTGCTATACAAGAAGTATATTGGACGGAGGATGGATGGTTAAGGCTTGTGGGAGACATTAGCTTTCCCCAAAATGAAATTGAAGTACCTTTTGAAGTTGAGGCAGTTGATGGTGAAATTTCATATTTTGACAATTTTGATGTTAATGAGTTAAATCCGAACTTTCAAACGCTTCGTGTGCCAATTCGAAAAGAATATATCTCACTTGAAGAAAAAACAGGATATCTAACATTAAGAGGTGGAGAATCCCTAAGTTCACATCATAACCAAAGCTTAATTGCTAGGAGACAGCAATCTTTTACTTACGAAGCATCAACGTGTTTGGAATTTAACCCAATTACGTTTCAGCAAATGGCAGGGTTAATAAGTATTTATGATACAATTAATTTTTATTATCTTCATATTAGTTATGATGATGAAATAGGAAAATGCTTGAACATTCTAGTTTGCGACAATGGTGACTTTTATTATCCGCTTAAATGTCCTATTAAAATTGATAGTTGTGATGGGGTGTATTTAAAAGTTATAGTAGAATACAATAAGCTGAGTTTTTTCTTTTCCTATGAAAATAAAATTTGGAATAAGATAGGTCCAAGCTTTGACGCAAGCACATTATCTGATGAGTATTATGGATATATTAATCAAGCTAGATTTACTGGTGCGTTTATAGGTATGTGTTGTCAGGATATGTCTGGTTGCAGGATTCCTGCATACTTTGACTATTTCGAATATAAAGAGGTATAAAAGATTAATCGGATACTAAAGGAGCAGTGGTAGGATTTGAGAAAAAAACCTTTGAAAAGTTCAAGTTATAGTGTGTTTAATCAAATATATCTATTCTTTGTTACACTTGTATTGCTTTGTATTATTTCTGTTGGATTGTTTTCCTATATAAAATCGTCTTCTTTATTAGAAACAGAAGTTGAAAATTCGAGTATTTCATCACTAAATCAAGTAAAAGAGATAGTTGATAGTAAATTCATGTCTTATGATGGATTGACAGAACTTATTTTTCTAGAGAATAATGTATCTAGTATATATTATAAAAGTGGTAAAAGGTCTATTGATTATCAACTTTTTGCTAACGTTATTGCATATCTTGATTCGATTAAGACAACTGATAATTTCTTTTCTGAGATTTGGATTTATTTCAACAAACTAGATTATTTTGTTAGTACAACGACAGTTCATAAGAGCAATATATTTTATAATTCTATAATAAACAGCAATGATATTCTTATGAAGGACATTACAGAGAATAATGACTATAAGTTGAAATATAACGGAAAATATAGTATAAATCTGGGAACAGGAAGTAAAGAAGTATTATCTTTTATAAAAGCTATAAATTATGACTCAATTGAACCGAGAGCTACAATAACTTATAATATTGATCCGGTTGCAATTTATGGGATGATAGAAAACTTAAAGAATGAATATAATCACGATGTTTTCATTATAGATGAATTAGGAGAAATAGTACTATACACAGAAAGTAATAATGAAAAATCAATAAAACAATATAATGAGAAGGTGCTTCTCGACATGCTACCTAGAGATTATAGTAAGGCAACTGGTATAATATTTTATGAAGATTATTCAATAACTTACTCCTACTCTGATATAACACAATGGACATACGTATCTATTCAGCCAATTGTTAATATAAGAGAAAATAGCAACATTATTAGACAATTCACTTTTTCAGTAAGTATGGTTGTCTTATTAATTGCTTTAATGTTTTCGTATCTCTTAACAAAAAAGATATATGCCCCGATTAAAGGTATTTTGGGATATATTAGTCTTTTACCTAATAGCAATTTGGATACAGGTAAAAACGTATATGAGTTTACATTGATTAAAAGGATCATTAATTTTGTATATGAAGAAAATGTTGATCTTAAAAAAATCATGCGAAGAAATTCTATTGAAAAGGCATTGGATAGGCTGACTTCGGGGGACTTATCATATTTTCAAATTAAAGATAAGAAAATTAAAGAAATCGATTTTATTTATAAAAAGTTTATTGTAGTAATTTATGAATTAAGCGAATCGAATAAAAATATAGAAATATTGCCAGTTGATTTTGAGAACCAATTAGAGAAAGTATCTGAAGGTGAAGGATTTATCACTTCAAACATATATACTTTTAAAAAAGGAGAAAAATATATAAGCATTATTAATTACGATGATGAGCTTTATGATGATCAAGGCTTATCAGAGTATATTGAAGCTTCAAAGGAATGTATAGGTAAGCATTTTTATTCAAATGTTACTGTTGGCGTAGGAAAAAACTATATGAAACCTGATTCAATTAATGACTCATACAAAGAAGCTATTCTAGCATTGCAATATAAGCGTGTTAAAGGACTAGGTAATGTTATATATGTTGAAGAAGCTTATACATTTCCTGGTAAACTTATTGATTATTCTCTTGAACAAGAGACACGTTTAATGAATTTAACTAAGTCTAAAGAAACTGAAAAAGTAAAAATGCTAATAGAAAAGATAATAGATAATAACCTTTTGACAAACAAACCCGACGTTAATAGGATGAACAATTTGTTTAACTATTTAATTGGAACGGCTATAAGAATAATATTTGATATACAATGTACAATCGAAGATGTTATGGGTGAGAAGTGCGTTATATCTGATGAAATTGTTAAAAGAGAAGAGCTTGACGATAAGAAGCAGTATATTATTGAAGAAGTATATATGAACATAATTAAGTATATAACGAGTCATCGCAAAAATAAATATGAAGAAGTGTTTTAATCAAGCTATAAAGTATATTGAATATAATTACAACAATGATTTATCACTTGAGAAAATAGGAGAAAAAATCGGAGTATCAATATCATATTTGAGTGTAATATTCAAGGAGTTATCGGGGGAGAAGTATGTTGATTATATTAACAAATATAGAATATCAAAGGCTAAAGAAATTCTCTGCAATGAAAATATTACAGTCAAAGAGGTTTCGGAGCGTGTAGGGTACTTGAATGTTAATACATTTATTATCGCTTTTAAGAAACATGAGGGAGTGACGCCAGGCAAATATAAGGCAAATCTTTAATAAAAAAATTACAAATTGAACATATTAGAAGAAATAATGTTTAAAGACAGAAAAAGGAGATGAGCATGAGCGATGTGTATTCGGTTGAAAGATGGGGATGTTTGGAATTAAGATTTCTTGGGAATTATTTCGAGAATCCATTTATAGATGCAACAATTAAAGGAAAGTTTGAAGGAAAACATGAAACTATTGATGTAGAAGGATTTTATGATGGGAATAATACTTATAAGGTAAGGTTTATGCCATCATTTATAGGAGACTACAAATTTGAAGTAGAAGGTAATTTTTCAGATGTAGTGTATACGGGGAATATAAAAGTTTATGACGCTAAAATGGGAAATCATGGACCTGTTAAGGTGGCAGATAAATTCCACTTTACTTATAGCGATGGAACTCCATACTACTCTATAGGAACCACATGCTATGCATGGCTCCATCAGCCTAAGGAAATGAGAGAGCAGACTATCAAAACCTTGTCAGCTTCTCCGTTTAATAAAATCCGCTTTTGCATTTTCCCAAAGCATTATGACTATAATTTATATGAACCTGTTACCTATCCTTATGAAGGTAAACCTTGTGATATATCCAACTTGAACAGAGAAAACTTTAAGGAATATGTACCAACTAATCCAGATAACGATTGGGATTTTACAAGGTTTAATGTCAAACATTTTCAAATACTTGAAAGAAACATTGAAGAGCTATTAAATCTTGGCATTGAAGCTGATGTAATTTTATTTCATCCATATGATAGATGGGGATTTTCTTGTATGGAAAAAGAGGACAATCTTCGATATATGCGCTATGTTATAGCACGGCTTGCAGCGTATAGAAATGTGTGGTGGTCGCTGGCTAATGAGTTTGATTTGTGTCAATATAAGACAACGGATGATTGGGAAGCTATAGCTGAGACAATAGTACGTTATGATCCATATGTGAGGCTGCGATCTATACATAATTGCAGAAAGATGTATGATTATACAAGACCTTGGATAACTCACTGCAGCATTCAGCGCACGGAGATTTATCTATCTGCAACAAACACTCATGTTTGGCGGGATAGATATGAAAAGCCTGTAGTTTTAGACGAAGTGGGCTATGAAGGAAACATTAATCATAATTGGGGCAACCTTATGGCTGAAGATATGGTTAAGCTTTTCTGGTATGCGACAGTAAGAGGCGGTTATTGCGGACATGGCGAGACCTATGTTCATGAGTATGATAAATTATGGTGGTCACATGGTTCAGTACTACATGGTGAGAGTGCGCCTAGACTTGCGTTTTTAAAAAAGATATTAGATGAGGTTCCTGGTCTTGGTCTTCAAATTTCTACTTTACCAAAGTGGGATAATAATTTAGCTACCGCAGCGCATTTAAACTATACAGATAAGTTTTATATCTTTTATATTGGTGATAATCAACCTTCTTTTAAAGATTTTTGTTTCAATGATGATAAAAGATACAAAGTAGAGGTAATCGATACTTGGAATATGACTATTGAGGAGAGAGGAATCTATTCCGGAAAATTCTATATAGATTTGCCTTCTAGGAAGTATATGGCTATAAGGATAACAGAAATTTAAAAAATTATTAGATATGATGATTTGACATAAAAGATTTCTAATTAAAGGAGATATTATGTTTTATAGTGAAATTAAGATTTGGGTGGATGTGGATTGCTCGGTTGAGCATTGCTATGATTTTGATTCAACTCTTGAAACATATTTAATTTCGGGGAAAAAGAAAAGGGGTGCAGTTCTTATTTGCCCAGGAGGAGGATATAAAGTATTAACTCAAAGAGAAGGTGAAATAATTGCTTTACACTTTGCAGCAAATGGATATCATTCGTTTGTTCTTAATTATTCTGTGTCCCCAAAGAATTACATGCAGCCTGTATTAGATTTGTCACGCGCATTGTGTATCTTAAGAGAAAACGCGGAGAATTGGAATATCATTTCTAATAATATAGCAGTATGTGGCTTTTCGGCAGGAGCGCATTTGGCTGCGAGCTTGGGAGTTCATTGGTATAAGGAGTTCTTAAATTACTATGTATGTGAAATAGGCAATAATCGTCCTGATGCACTAATCTTGTCTTACCCTGTAATTACTATGAAAGAGTATAGGCATAATAGCTCTCGTGAGTTTTTGATGGGAGACAGACCGAGTGTAGATAAAATAGCAAAAATGTCTCTTGAAGAGCAAGTTACTGATAAAACACCTCCTACATTTTTATGGCATACAGTAGAAGATGAGTTAGTGCCAGTTGAAAATTCCATGATGTTTGCTAGTTCGCTTAGAAAGAGCGGGGTGCCTTTTGAAATGCATCTATTCTCAGAAGGAGCACATGGACTTTCTATGGCAAATGAAGAAACGGTAGCAGAAGGTATGAAGCCTGATCCCCATGTTGCTAATTGGTTTAAGTTATGTATAGAATGGTTGGAACGAATATTTTAGCATAAAATTTGAAAATACTAAGATTTAAGATAAGTGAGGACAATTATGAGAACTAGAAATTTTTTTATGAATAAAGACATTGAATATAGACCGGCAGGGAATAAGATAAAGCGAAAAGTACTTGCACATAATAATAATTTAATGTGTGTTGAAGTGTATTTTGAGAAAGGTGCGGTAGGCGAAATTCATTCGCATCATCATGAACAAATCACATATGTTATTTCGGGAGAATTTGAATTTACTGTCAATAATGTAAAGCGTATTATAAAGCCAGGAGACTCTTTATATAATCAGCCAAATATTCTACATGGAGTATTTTGTATTAAAGAGGGCATACTTTTGGATATATTTTCTCCTAGTAGAAATGATTTCATATGAAACATCTTAGATTTATACGATATAGCGAGATTGACATTAGTTGTGTCTTGTGAAGAATCTGTTAGAATTAAGCAGCTCATATATAGAGTCAAACTAATAAATAATATGATTTTTTATGAGCTTACTACACAAAAATCACCTTTATATAATAGTATATTATAATCTAAGAACTATTAATGGTTGCGACTAGTCTAGTGTATATTTTACTTCATAAGAAAATGATTATGTTAAATGACGGAAACGTTTCCAAATTCGTGTATATTCCAAAATGGATGTATACCGAATTGATTTTTTGAAGAGAGTAAAGGATAAAATTATGCCTTAGCTCTCTTTTCAAATATACTGTCCTTACACAGCTGTCAAAGCATTGTAAAAAGCCAATCGGTTTCCTTGTTTACTACATCGTACTTTCATATCCGAGTTCATCGTCCAGCTCGCCCTCAAGATTGCCCTTTACCATTTCAGCTATGAACTCTTTCATAATGTCGTTAAGATCCTGCCTGTGCCCAAGTGGTGTTTTATCGCAGCAGTTGGATTTATTATTCAAGAGTACCTATATATTATAAAGTAGAATTTCATGGCGAAATAAACCAAATTAGCAAATACCAAAGCTTTATATAATGCTAAAAGACTATATCATAACTTTTGTATTAAATTATTTGTATTATGAAATAGCTTTTCTACTTATCTTAAACTCATTTTTTCATAGCATTCGTTATAGTAAATTGCATTTTCAACAGGAGTATTGGCAGGTATGACTACAAGAACAAACAGACTGAGAATGCACGTAATGGGTATTACAAGAAAACTGTCACCAGCAGCCAGGGTGATATTGAGCTGACAGTACCGCGTGACCGTAACGGCGATTATGAACCTCAGGTAGTCAAAAAGCACCAAATGGATATCTCGGAGATAGAAGACAAAATAATATTTTTGTACTCGCAGGGCACATCGACGCGAGACATAGAAAAGACAATGAATGAATTATACGGTATAGACGTTGACTCAACACGTGTATCTAAGATTACCGATAAACTTCTGCCTGTTATCCGTGACTGACAGAATCGCACATTGGAAAGTGTCTATTCAATGGTAATGCTGGACGCAATCCACTACAAAGTGCGGGAAGATGGTATAGTCGTAAAGAAAGCCGTATATATAGCTATAGGAACAGATTTGGAAGGCAGGAAGGAACGTTTTAGGACTCTGGGTTGGTGCGAATTAGAGCTCAAAATACTGGCTGGGTGTTCTTAATGGGCCGAAGAACCGCGGAGTTCAGGATATACTGATTGTCAGCGTTGACGGCTTAACGGGCTTCTCTGAGGCGATTGCCGCAGCTTTTCCTAAGATCGAAATTCAGCGTTGCGTTATTCATCAGATTCGAAGTTCTACCCGCTACGTTTCCTACAAAGATGTCAAAGCGGTCACAGTGGCGCTTAAGCCAATTTACAAGGCGCCGACAGAAGAGATGGCGCTGGCTGCCCTTGACGAATTCGAACAGAAATAGGGCTCGAAATATCCGATGGCCGTAAAATCCTGGTGTGACCATTGGGATGAACTGGCCATAATGTTCAAATATCCCGAACAGATCCAAAGGATTATTTATACCACAAACGCTATCGAGAATTTCAACCGTCAGCTCCGGAAAGTCACAAAAACCAAAGGCGCTTTTGTCAGTGACGATGCGCTGATGAAACAGATTTATCTAACCACTATCCAAATTACAGATAAATGGACGATGCTTGTTCGAGATTGGGGCAATAGCCTAATGCATTTAATTATCTATTTTGGTGATAGCGTAAATATCCGTACGTAATAAAAAGCACGGAATGGTTTAATGCTTGACAGCTTAATCCTTTCCGTGCTATTTTGACCTTACAGGGTATAGGTTATCCTATATCATGTAAATAACTTAATTAATTATCTGACAATCAACTTTACAAAAAGTTTTCCCCACTACCCAAAAAATCGAGGAACGTTTAAAATTTCGTGTATACTCCAAAATGGATGTAATCTGAATTAATATTTTTTCATTGAAAAAAATATCAATATTCTTGTTTTCACTAAGAAACTACTTGCTATTCCTTCTATACTCCACAGGTGATACACTATAAATTTTTTTAAATAGTCTGTTAAAGTAGCTTTGACTGGATATACCTATTTCATTTATTATCTGACTGACTTTCATATCGCTGTTTTGCAGTAGCTCTTTTGCCTTTTCAAGCCTAATACTATTAAGGTAGTCATTAAATAAAGAGCCTGTCTCTGTTCTAAATAATTGCCCTAAATACGCAGGAGTAACATTGAGGATATTTGCGATAGTTTTTAGTGAAATGGGCTCCTTATATTGATTATTGATTAGCTCAAATGTCTTTCTGACAAGCAAATGATATGTGCCTTTGCGCTCGGATATTATATTAATAGCATTGCCCACTACTTCCATGATCCAGTTTTTAAGGGATTTTAAATCTCTTGCATTGCCATATTCTGAAAGCTGTTTTTTAAAATTGTCCGGTATTGTACCTTTGAGCTTTCCTGTGATTATTACATTATGAACAACATTAAGTGCGAGTAAAATAATTTTAGATCTTACTTGGGTTATAGGTAGTTCTTGGTTTTGGCTATAATAATCGTCAATTTTTCTCTTTATGTATGAATAGTTCTCTTCGTTTAGAGCATTTATAATATCTTGTACAAATTCATCTTGTAGTTTCATTATAGAGTCTGTGGTAGTGTTTACAAAAAAGTCGGATTTATAAGTTTTTGTATAAATATAGCTATAATACAAACCTAGCTTTGCGTAATGATAGCTGTGGTGTAGATCCTTATAGCTATTTACATTGATTCCGAAGCTTATTAATATGCTTTCATTATCTTTATTACTGGATTGCAGCTCTGCTACCGCTTGACTTAACTCTTTATATATAGACGTAGAGTTACTGCCGTATATTATTATGCAAATGTTAGAATTTGAGTCTATAAGTAAAGAAATCTCTTTGCTTACTCCAAATCTTTTTCGCAGATATTCCATTATACTGGATGAATGATTGAACTTTTCAACAGAGTCTGTAATATTTCTATGTGTAATTACTGCGATCCGATATTTAGATAAAGTCAAGTCTATATCAATTAGTTTACTTCGCTCTATAAGCTCAAAATCTTCTATAGTTCCTGTGATCCATCTATTTAGTATATTAAATTTAAATGCCAAAGTATCTGAGGACAAATCATTACTAGATGGCTTTAAAATATTCGATTGCTCAATATTTGTAATTGTTTTTTCCAAAGAATAATAAAGCTCATTATAGTTTATAGGCTTAAGAAGATAGTTTTCTACACCAAATTGAAGTGCTTTTTTAACATAGTCAAATTCATCATGAGCACTTATTATTATACATTTGATATCTTGATTGATCTTTGTAGCTTCTTCGATAAGTGTCAGTCCATCCATTTCTGGCATTCTAACATCTGTTATCAATATGTCTATACTATTGTTTTTTATGATATCTAAAGCCTCAAAACCACTTCCGGCAGTTTTTGTTTCAATATTAAGTAAAGTCCAATCAATATTTGAAGTTAGTGATGTAATTATACTTGGTTCATCATCTACTATTACGACATTAATACTTTTCATTTGACATCCTTGGCAAGATTTTATCATCTAATATGAAGGTATAGATATACCATTATATTAACACAAATTAATCCTAACATATATTTTTTAAAAATGATGTTATTAGCTCAAATGATATATAAATCGGGCTACAATCAATAATTTTTACAATACTTTGACTAAAAATCCTGTGCTATATTTGGACATGTTCCTAAATAGAAGAAGTTGAGGGGTGTTACTTATCCAAAATAGAATTAAAAAAGTATCGTTATTTAAAACACCGGGGTTTAAGCTCTTTTTGATTTGTGTTCCACTTTTGGTGTTGGTTTTTATGTTTGCTTATTTGCCTTTGTATGGCTGGAGCTATGCATTTTTTAACTATAGAGCAGGATTGAAACTGCTTGACTGTGAGTTTGTTGGATTTAAGTATTTTAACAATTTAATAGCAAATCCAGTATTGCGTGGAGAAGTGTTCAGAGTGCTGCAAAATACTTTTGGTATTAGCTTGCTAAATATACTTGTCTCTCCACTGCCTATGATATTTGCGATATTTTTGATGGAAATGCGCTCAAACAAGTTTAAACGGACTATTCAAACTTTGACAACTCTACCAAACTTCATAAGTTGGATATTGGTTTACTCGGTAGCCTGGAGCATATTTTCTGTTGGCGATGGATTTTTAAATCGTCTGCTTATAAAAATGGGTGCAATAGATGCGGAAATAAACTTTTTAGCATCAAAGAAAAATGTATGGCTTACTATGGTGGGCTATACACAGTGGAAAACTCTAGGATGGAGTGCGATCATGTATATCGCTGCACTCACTGGTATAAATCAGGAGCAATACGAGGCGGCTATAGTAGATGGTGCAAACAGATTTCAAAAGATATGGTATATCACAGTTCCAGGGCTTTTGCCTACATATTTTGTTCTTTTAATATTATCTATCGCGAATTTTTTAAATAACGGACTCGAACAGTATTTCGTTTTTGAAAATGCTTTTAATAAATCAAAAATCGAAGTATTAGATTTATTCGTTTATAACCAAGGTATGGTTGGGCAAAATATACCATTTGCAACAGCTGTCAGTATGCTCAAATCTGTAGTAAGTATCGGGCTGTTATTTGTAGCAAATGGCTTGTCAAAGCTAGTACGCGGACAATCAATTATCTAAAGGAAGGGATCTAATGATTAAAAAAGACAGAGCTTGGGGAGACGTATTATTTAGATTGGTAAATGGATCTATATTTATCTTGTTTACTTTATTATGTGTTTTTCCCTTTTACTATATTTTTATAAACACTATAAGTAGCAATGAGCTTGCGGCAACGGGTAAGATTTTGTTTTTGCCAAAGATGATACACTTTGAAAACTATGTAAAGGTTCTTCAAATAGACGGATTAGCACGTGCTAGCTTAGTATCTCTTGCAAGGACAGTAATAGGTTCGGTAGCCACACTTGTAGGATCATCGTTTTTAGGATATGCGTTTTCCAGAAAAGAGATGTGGAAACGATCCTTCTGGTATAGATTTATTGTAGTCACCATGTATTTTAATGCCGGTATCATTCCATGGTTTGTAAATATGAAAAATCTCGGATTTATAAATAATTTTTGGGCATATGTAATACCCACAATAGTTGTACCGTTTTATATCATACTTTTTAAAACTTTTATAGAGAGCATACCTGCTTCTCTTGAAGAATCAGCTCAGATAGATGGAGCTGGATATATCACAAGATATATAAAGATAATCATACCTCTGGCACTACCTATAATCGCAACGATAGCGGTATTTTCAAGTGTAAGACAATGGAATGCATTTATCGATACCCTGTTTCTTATGACTAAATCTAAGTACTTCACACTGCAGTTTAAGCTTTATCAGTACTTAAGTGAGGTAAACGCTCTGGCGGCAGCTATGCGCTCTGGAACTATGGACAATGATACATTGGCCGCAAAGGCTCGAGAGCTTACGCCTACTTCGATACGAATGACTATATCTATAGTGGTAGTCATACCAATACTGTTTGTTTATCCCGTGATGCAAAAATATTTTGTAAAGGGAATCATGATTGGCGCTGTAAAAGGCTAACTTTAAAAAAATCATTATAAATAAATGTAATGATTTTATATAATAAAAATAGGAGGAAAAGAAGTGAGTAAAAAACTATTAGTAAAACTTATGGCTGTTTTGATGGCTGTTATGATGTTATTTGCATTTACTGCATGTAACGAAAAAGCAGCAGAATCAAAACCAGAAGAGACTGAAAAGGCAGCAGAGGAAACTAAGGAAAAAGAAGAGACTAAAGAAGAAGTTAAAGAAGAAACTGATGAAGTAGTATTGCTTTCAGTATTTTCAATGCCATCTAACACTTCCGGATTAATGGAAGGCTGGTGGGCTGAGGTTCTTAGAGAAGAAGTTGGCGTAGAGCTTGAGCTCATTGCAGCTGGTGACCAAGGCGAAGAAAAGCTACAGGCACTTATGGCTGGCGGCGAACTTCCTGACATCGTAGTATTTAAAACAAAGAAGCAGGTTGAAGACGCTGTTCGTGCAGAAATGCTTTTAAATATGGATGAATATCTTGATATGCTTCCAAATGCAGTGGCTAATGTACCTGATGCTATGCAGTTTTACAGAGATGAAGCAAGCTATGGCACAGGAAATCTTTATGCTATACCTAACTCAGTAGGACCTGGCGAAGTTGGAGAAGACCTTAACTGGGGCCCTTACCTTCGCTACGACCTATATAAAGAGCTTGGAAGCCCTGTAATTGAGACATTTGAAGATTACCTTCCATTGCTTCAAGACATGGTAGCACTTGAGCCTGAAAGCGCAGACGGACAGAAGACTTATGGTATCACACTTTGGAGTGACTGGGACAGCATCCTTATGCGTATGACATCTCAGAATGCACCAATGTTTGGTGTGGATGCGGGAAGCCAGCTTCAAGGCTCATTGCCTTACATGCAGCTTGATGTTAAAACAGGCGAAGTAAGTAGCGTATTTGATGAAGACAGCTTCTATCTTCGTTCATTAAAATTCTATTTCGAAGCAAATCAGATGGGCTTAATCGATCCTGATTCATTGACACAGCGCTTTGATACAGCACTTGAAAAAGTAGAACAGGGTAGAGTAATGTTCTCATGGTTCCCATGGTTCCACGGCGGCTTCAATGTTCCTGATAACGTAGATGCTGAAGTTCCACGCGGATTTGATTTGGTAACATCTGAAGAAGCAAAAACATACTGGTGGGCAGACAATACAGTCGGAAGAGAATGGGCATTTGGTATTGGCGCAGCTACTGAGTATCCAGAAAAAGCACTTGCATATGTAGACTATATGTATTCTGTTGAAGGACTGTTTACTCTTACAAACGGACCAGAAGGACTCCTTTGGGAGATAGACGCTGATGGCGTTCCATATATGACAGAAGAAGCTATCTCAATAATCAAAAATGGTGAAGAACTTCCAGGCGGTGGAGTACTTAATGACGGCCTTGGTTCTATCAACTCATATGGATTGTCAAGAGCATTTGTACATCCTGAGTATAATGTACCACTCGCATATTCATTCTGGCCTTCATGGATGGGACAAAATCCATCAAAAATCCGTCAGATGTGGCGTGAAGACACAGGCTATGACTATCCAAGCCAGTACTTCAAAGGTGAAGACAAGTATGTTATGACTGAGTTGGCATTTAACATGGCTACTACAATGAGTGACGATCTTATCTCTATCGTATCTCAGGTAGGCGATATAGCAAGCTCATATTCATGGCAGATGGTATTTGCAGCTGACGAAGCTGAGTTTAACGCTCTTTATGAAGAGATGGTAACAAAGGTAGAAGGATTAGGCGTACAGCAGGTTCTCGATTGGTGCTATGCTGAGTGGGAAAATGCAAAAGCAAAAGCAGCTAAGTATGAATAATCTAGGCTAATAGGCTGTATGAAGTATTTTGCTTAATACTGCTTATGTAGTAAAATGAAAAAGTAATGATTGTCAGAGTCAGGTAATGGTTCTGACAATCATAATAATATGATAGTTATAACTGGAAGCACACTTATGAAGTTATTCCGCAGGAAAAAAGAAAAAACCTATTCTGTTTATTACAATAGAATCTTTTTGCTGAATACACTTTTACTCGTGCTTTTTCTGTTGTTTTCAGCTATATTGATCTCAAACAATAACAATAGGATAGAGAGAATACGAAAGCTGCAAAACTCACGTGATGTACTCAACACTATCTATAACTATTATGACAGCAAGCATCAAAATCTAGTTGAGATATTATATCCCTTATATATGGATAGTGAAAACTTGTATACACTGACTGAGTTTGTAAACAACAGCGATTTAGATTCTATTATCAATCCTCTTCAAAAACAGAGATACTATAATCTTTTTGAGGAGATATTTATAAGAGACAGCGATATAAAGGGACTCTATTTATATAGCTCTGCATCTGATATTACAATGTTTGCAGATGCGCAAAAGCAGATAATAAGCACGATTACTAATAATTATGATTATTATGAGAAGTTTAAAAACTTATCGGGCGGCAGGCAAACACTCCAATCAGCTTTTATCTTAAATGACTACTATGATAATGCTGATGAAAGGCAGCGTGCATATGCTATAGCTGGTAGCTTGAGAATAACTGGAAATCGTGACAGCTATATAAACTTTGCTGTTTTATATGATGGTCTTCCTCTTGAAAAGATTATAGACAGATTTTATCAAACCCTAATTGGCAGATATTTAATCATTAATTCCGAAGGTGAGATGATATTTGACTCTTATGGGACATATGAGAGTATGGGCGGCTTAATGGATGAAATATTGCTTGAAAAGGAGACGATAAACCATAATGGGAATACATACTATGCGCAGTTTATAAAGAAAAAAAGCGGGAAATATACTGCTGTGCATATAGCAAGCCAAGATGAAATAGGCCACTCTGCATTTTCTGGGTATATATTTATTGTATTTGGTATCCTTGCAGTTGCATCCATTTTAATGCATGTAACTTCTGCCCTTACTGTATCGGCAAAGGTTAAGCTTGTATTAGATGGTATGGAAAACATAGGGTCTAATAACCTTTCATACAGAATTCCGGTAGATACTAAGAGCAATAATGAATTTTCAGCGATATCGCAAAAGCTCAATGAAATGGGAGCGCAACTGGAAGACACTATACATCGTGAGTATATTACTGAGATTAAAAAGAAAAATGCTGAACTTGCTGCGCTTCAAAGCTGGATAAATCCACATTTCCTATATAATACTCTTGAGATGATAAGGCTTAAATCTCTGGAAGACGGCAATCAAGAAGTGTCAGAGATGATAGTATTACTGGCGAAGCTTTTTAGAAATATTGCAAAATCGGATAAGTATATAACAATATTTGAAGAGACTAATACTTGCAGCATGTACTTGGATCTATTATCTCATAGATATAACTATAAGTTTAGCTATGATATGAGTATCTCTCCTGAAACATTGCAGTATTGCATACCTAAAAATATCTTGCAGCCAATAATTGAAAATTATTTTGTTCATGGTATGAAGAAAAACGAAGAGGAAAATGAGCTGAATATTGAAGCAAGGCTTGAAAATAATGATGTTGTTATAACATTTAGTGACAATGGCTTAGGGATACAAGAAAGTGAGTATCTAAAGCTTAAGCAAAAGCTAAATGATTATAACAGCTATGAAGAAACGAAATTTGGGCTTTTAAATATCCAGAAGCGGCTAAAGCTTATATATGGAGATAGCCATGGCATAGATATTGAAAGCCAATATGGAAAAGGAACTAACATAACACTTAGAATTCGAGCATTGTTGTGCTCAGATACTGATAATATACAAGAGGCAACACAGTAAAATAAACTATTCCAAGATATAAAACTAATAGAATCTAGCGATTATTTTGTAATTGTTAGATTTGACATAGGAGAAATGATGAAAAATGATTTTTTCGCTGATATTGCGGCAAAAGGCATGGGAGGCGAACAGCAAAAGCTTTATAAGCCGGCTCCACGTGAGTTTGATGGCAGTGTGTGTAAGCTGGAGCGCAAAAAGGCAGAAGCTATAGCCACAAAATCTAAGATAAATACTAAACAAGAGCTATATAAAAAGCTTCAAATAATGAGAAAAAAATACTCCCCATTTTTGGAAGACCATGCTCCAAAACTTGAGAGTATTAATGATAGATTACACATAAATGAATTCTTGCTAAATGGAGTAGAAGAAATAAAACTGCCGCACTATGGCGGCCCACTAGGATTTGCGGAGCAAGTGTATGAGTCTGAATTTTACATAAATGAAGTAGAAGAAAATAAAGCCTATTATATCTGCTTTCAAGGAGCAGACTATATAGCTACTGTTTATATAAATGATATTTGCGTAGGTCAGCATGAAGGATTCTTTTCTCCGTTTGAGTTTGATATTTCTATGCGGCTTATAAAAGGGAAAAACACTCTAAAGGTATATCTTCAAAATGATTATGCCTATAAGGGAAGTCCTAATGAGCAAGGGGGCTTTTATGATGGAGATAAGCTCTATGCAGCAACTGGAATAGGCTATGATGAAAGTGTATACGGATGGCATCATTGCCCACCTGGCATGGGGATATATCACGATGTGTTTGTAGAGGTCAGAAACAGAGTGCATATAAGCGATATTTTTGTGCGTCCAATGCTACAAGAGGAAAAAGCAGAAGTTTGGGTAGAGGTTGAAAACTGTGACTATCAATCAAAAGACATTAAGTTTAACGTGTCTGTTTTTGGGCAAAACTTTAAGGAAACAGTAATAAATAATTATGAGTATACTCCTAAGACTTATGAGAAAAAGGGTGTTGGCGATGTAGCTAATAAGTCGATTAGCTATAAAGAGCTTGATATTCCAGCTAAAAAGGGTAAAAACGTTTATAAGTTTTATTTTGATATAAATAGCTTTAAGCTATGGGAGCCAGAAAATCCTTATCTTTACCAGATCCAAGTGGAAGTGCTGCTGAATGACAAAGTGATGGACGCTCAGAAAAAGCAATTTGGTATGCGAGATTTTAGGCAGGATTACTCTGGAGAAGAAGTAAATGGCGAAAAGCTCAAAGGAATGTTTTACTTAAACGGCAAGAAGGTGAGACTGCGCGGTGCAAACACTATGGGATTTGAGCAAAACGATGTAATGAACAAGGACTTTGAGCAACTCATCGATGATATCTTGTTTGCAAAGATATGCAATATGAACTTCTGGAGGCTAACACAAAGACCAGTTCAGGATGAAGTATATGAATACTGCGACAAACTGGGCCTTATGACACAGACTGATCTTCCGTTGTTTGGGTGCATGAGAAGAAATAAGTTTGCAGAGGGTTTAAGGCAGGCTGAAGAGATGGAGCGACTAATACGCTCTCATCCATGCAATGTAATAATATCGTATATAAATGAGCCATTTCCAAATGCTATGAATCAGCCACACAGGCATCTTGTAAGAGATGAGCTGGAAGGTTTCTTTACTGCCTGTGACCTAGCTGTAAAGCTTCATAATCCAGATAGGGTGATAAAACATGTGGATGGCGACTATGATCCACCAAGTGAGATGATGCCGGATAATCATTGCTATAACATGTGGTATAACGCACACGGGCTAGATATAGGCAAGCTTATAAAAGGACATTGGCTTTCGGTAAAGCCGGGCTGGTATTATGGCTGTGGTGAGTTTGGAGTGGAAGGCTTGGATTTTCCTGAGATTATGCGTGAATATTACACTAAAGAGTGGCTGAAAGAGCCATTTGATCCTCGCAATATCGTTGATGCTCAAACGGATAAGTTTCACTATATGTTCTATGATACGCAAGAAACTATTGAGGGCTGGGTAAGTGAAAGTCAAGATCATCAAGCGCTTGCCGCAAAAGTAATGATGGAAGCATTTAGGCGCGATGATAGGATGATAACAAACGCTATCCACTTATTTATAGATGCATGGCCCTCTGGATGGATGAAAACCATTATGGACTTTAAAAGAAATCCTAAGCCTGCATATTTTGAATATAGAAATGCACTTGAGCCTATCTTAATTAGCTTAAGAACCGATAGATTTACATATTTTGAAGGTGAAGAGGTTAGTGTAGAGTGCTTTATATGCAATGATACAAACACAGAGTCAGGTAACTCAAAGATAGTCTTTGAACTTTATCGTGGCAGTGAGCTAATTATGACAAATGAAGCTATCGCATCATATAGAGACTGTGATGTATCAAGGTGTGCAAAAGCTGAATTTGCCATAGACGATGTAGATGACAGACAAGTATTTACTCTAAAAGCAATACTTTTGAGTGAGGATAATGAAGTTATTACATATAATACGCTGGATATTGAGGTATTTGAGGATGTCGAAGTCCCCGAAAACTTGGATATAGAGCTAATAGAAAGCTTAAGTGCAGGAGAGCATGAGATAGCAGGAAGCAAAGTTATAGTTAAAAACTGTGGAATGGCGCCAGTTCACTTTGTGTCAAGAAATACCGGACACAGCGCTGTCAGTGAGTTTAAAAAGCATGACTTCAGATACTGGTATGATAAAAAGGAAGATATGATAACGCCTATATTGTCTGCTACTTTTGAGGCTGAAGGATTTACGCCTATCCTCACATCGGGTAATGTTGCAAAGCGGGTAGGCTGGGGTAAAGACACATGGCATGCAGAGCTTGCAATGGCAGAGAAAGTGTACGACGGAAAGCGCTATATTATTTCTTTAGTTGACTTGAGGCAAGAAAATCCTATTGCAAAAAGATTATTAAGAAATCTATATAAGGGATAGATAAGGGAGTGTATATGACGTCAAAAGAACTAGTAAAAAGGGTGCTTGAGAGAAAAAAAGTCGATAGATTGGCTGTTGATTTTAATGCTCCTAACGAAAGTGATATATTAGCCGTAAGTCCTGTAAAATTATTTCATAAGGAAAGACAGAAATTTGCTGAGTGGGGAGATTATCCTGAGCTTAAAGAGCAGGCTCATCACTTTAATGGTGAGCTTAACATGAATCCTTTTGGAAACATATATGGGAGGCTGGAAGGCAAGACAAAAGGGGAGTGTGTGAAAGGAGCCTTGCAGGATAGCTGGAGCTTACTGGGTGATTACAAGCTTCCAGAGATCGATAGGGGCTATCAGAAGGATCTTGTAAGCAGAAATTTTGAAAGCTGTGAAAAGTTTGTACTTGGGTATCTTCCTATATCAATATTTTCTATCTTTCGCGATCTAAGACTTATGGATAATGCGCTGATGGATACTATGCTCGAAAAAGAGAATGTGAATAGACTTCTTAGGATGATAGATGATCTTGGTGCAAAAATAATAGAAAATGCTGC
The DNA here is from genome assembly GCA_963677605.2 of Christensenellaceae bacterium. Lineage (GTDB taxonomy): Bacteria > Bacillota > Clostridia > Christensenellales > UMGS416 > JAGLOK01. Next base: position 1,099,241 of record CAXXDX010000007.1, read on the forward strand.
AGCGGCACTCATAGACGGACTGATAATGTTTGATGACTGGGGCACACAGATATCTACATTTATAAGCCCTCAGTCTTTTAGAGAGTTGTTTAAGCCCTACTATAAATCTTTTTCGGACAAGTGTCATGCACATGGTATAAAGTTTATCGTTCATTCATGTGGCATGATTCACCCTATAATCAAAGACTTTTCTGATGCCGGAGTAGATGCGATGCAGTTTGACCAGCCTGAGATATATGGCAGTCAGAGCTTGGTGGAGGAGTTTGGAGACGAGTTATCATTTTACTGTCCTGTAGATATACAAAAAGTGATGGCAACCGGAGATAAATGGCTCATAGAAAAAAGCTGCAAGCAGATGATAGAAGCATTTATTGATAATGGCGGTGGCCTTATTATAAAAGACTATCCTACATGGCAGGATATAGATATAAAAGATGAGTGGGCGCAGTGGGCAAGAGATATCGCCTATACATATAGGTAAGGAATACTCGATATGATACAGATAACAGATGATACTAAACAAAGATATAATGCCTTTTGGGAGTGTGAAGCAGCGGACAGACCTCTGATATATATCGCTCTACCAAAAGAGACGCAGAATACTATATCTGATAAAAAGTATTCTAGCTTAGAGGAAAGATGGCTTGATGTGGAGCACAGAGCAATAATAGATGCTAATATGGTGGATAATACTGAGTATCTGGGTGATGCTGTGCCGACAGTTTTTCCAAACTTAGGACCAGAGATATTTTCTGCATGGTGTGGATGTGGATATGAGTATGGAGATACCACTACATGGAGCGAGCCTTGTATTAAAAACTGGGAAGAGGACTATGACAAGGCAGTGCTTGATATAAACCATCCATTATTTAAGAAAACAATGGACTATACAAAAGCTTTACTTGAAGTAGGTAAGGATAAATTTGTAACGGGATTTACAGACATTCATCCTGGCACAGACCATATAGCTGCACTTCGTGGCCCTGACCATCTTGCAATGGACCTCATAGATAACCCACAGTATGTAGCGAAAAAACTGAAAGAATCAGAAGAGGAATTCTTTCAGGTGTATGAGTATTTCTATAAACTGATAAAACAAGAATGCGACTATGTATCGGGTTGGATGTCTATGATATCTGATGAAAAATTTCATATACCATCAAATGATTTTTCCATAATGGTGAGCAACCAGATGTTTGAGGATATTTTCTTGCAGCATTTGATAGATGAGTGTGAGTATATGGACAAAACTATCTATCATCTGGATGGTCCGGGAGCACTAAGACACATGGATTCCATTTTAGATATTAATAAGCTAAATGCTATCCAGTGGGTGTGTGGTGCTGGAAATGAAGGATATCATAAATGGGTGGATGTATATCAGAAGATTCAAAACAAAAAGAAGGGGATAGCTCTTCATGTACATGTGAAGGAACTTCCGCTTGTGTTTGAGACATTAAAGCCTGAAGGGATATGGTTTGAGCATATCTGGGGAATAGACAGTGTAGAAACTGCAAAAGAAGCTATTAAAAGAATAGAAAAATGGAGTTAGTATGAATAGAAACTATAAAGAGATATTAGACATAGGTGCAAAGAAAGCAAAGCTATACTTTGAACCAAATAAAGAAACTATCAAGGAATTTGCAGCATGCTCGGATGGAAAATATTTTACAGATCCAAAAGTAAGACCAAAAGAACTTAAAGAGATAAGCTCATGGATACAGTCTTTTTATACTGGAATAGCTTATATATCATATTTGACTACAAATGATAAAGAGTATTTGATGTGGGTTAACTCACTATATGATGATTATTACTCTAAAGTGTTTGACACACCTATGGACACTATGCACGATCTTGGGTTTTTATATAGCCCTTATGCAGTAGCGCTTTATAAGCTTAGCGGTGATATGAATATGAAGCGTATAGGAGTAAAGGCCGCCGATGAGCTAGCTAAAAGATTTAATCCTTTGGGGGGATATATAAGAGCGTGGGGAAGATGCGACGCAAAAGGATGGGCAATAGGAGATGACTCGGATATAGAGGGACTGGCTATAGTAGACTGCATGATGAATCTGCCACTTCTGTTTTGGGCAAGCGAGGTAACTGGCAATCCTTTTTACAAAAAAGTAGCACAGATGCATGCCGACACTACACTTGGATACTTTGTAAGAGACGATCTATCCGTATATCACGCATATAGATTTGATCCTGAATCAGGAAAGCCTTTAGGTGGCGCGAACTATTGCGGATATGACGTTGAGTCGCATTGGGCTAGAGGAACGACATGGGCTATGTATGGGTTTGCGGTCGCATATAGATATACTAAGAAAAAAGAGTTTCTGGATATAGCCGTAAATCTATCAAAAAAATTCATCAGCTTGTGCAGAAAAGATCTCATGCCTGTTTGGGACTTTAGATTGCCAAAGGAAACTTCTGCTATTTATGCAGGGAAGAAGGAAGTCCATATGGACTGGGATATATCAAGCGAAGATGAGTGTGAAAATGCAATAGATACATCTGCTGCGGCTATAGCTAGCTGTGCTTATCTAGAGATATTAGAGTATTTCGATGATGAAGAGATATCTTCTGCACTCAATAAAACAATAAAAACATTATTAGAGAAATACATTAACACAGACACTGATACACCAGGACTATTATGTCACCAAAACGGAAGGATGGATTATACTATCTTTGGAGACTATTTTTTGATGGAAGTATTATATAAATTGGAGTATGGTAGTCTTGAGATTTGGTGAAAAACAATGAAGGTGGTAAATAAGATGAAGAAATATTTAGAGCATAACTTAGATGATATGATAGTAAGATATCCAATATCAGAAGAAGGTGTTGTTGGACTTGAATTAGTGCCTGTAAGCAAAAAGGAAAGCATAAAAGCTAATAAAAATATAATATTGAATCGCTGGTGCAATTAAGATGTACTGGTGATGATTTTCCTTTTGGGTTTGCCAATGGTCACTCTATGAGAAATACAAAAAATCTTAACGATTTTAAGTATAGCAATCAAAAGGTTATAGAAAAAGACGGTGTAAAAACCATAATCACTGTGCTTGAAGTAAAGGATGGCAGGGGTGCAAAGCACTATCTAACGCATAAAGAAGATCAAAAAGCTGTTCGGGTATGGGAGCTGATGTTTCTATAGTTTACAGACGCTCAATGGATGAGCTTCCTGCAAGGCGCGAAGAAGTTGAACACGCTGAAGAGGAAGGCATCGATTTTAATCTTTTGTGCAATCCGACAAGAATTTTCGGCGAAGATGGCAGAGTGAGCAAAATCGAGTGTATCAGGATGGAACTCGGTGAGCCTGACGATTTCGGACGTAGAAGACCTGTACCTGTCGAAGGAAGCGAATTCACCATTGATGCAGACATGGTGATTGTTGCGATAGGCACAAGCCCAAATCCCATTATCGCAAGCGACACAAAAGACTTACAGACACAAAAATGGGGCGGAATCATTATATACGAGGAAACGGGAGAGACATCCATCCCCGGAGTGTTTGCAGGCGGAGATGCCGTGACCGGAGCTGCGACTGTTATTAAAGCCATGGGTGCAGGAAAGCTTGCAGCGGAGAACATGCATGAATATATGTAGTGTGAAAAATAAATAAACTTATGAAATATAATACCGCTATAAATAGATAGGTTATTAGCTAATATGGTAGAAATTTTAAAATATTAGGCTTATGTTTAAGAAGATATTCAAAATTGTTTAGGTCACATTGCAAGCATGTAAAATTATTGGTTAATATATGTTTGTATGCAGTACAAGTCGCACCTTCGGCACCACCAAGGGGACACGATAAAGTATCCCCATCGTAGCTAGAACTCGATTCATCTTCATCTGTTGCAGAAAGGGATAAATCGGGTTTTATTTTTATCATCATTTTCACGTGATCATCATATACAGTAACTCTGTCAATGAATAAATCAATCAGTTTCTTGCTTGTAGATAAACTTCCTGATTTAAATAGATCTTTAGCTAATGAAAACCATTCTTCAAGCTCAGTTTCCGTAACAGATTTTATCGAATTGTCCTGATTAATACTTTTTAGTCTTGATTCCAGTTCAGCTTTTTCAATCTCAAAACTGTTAAGCCTATCAACTAAAGCTTTGGAAGCAGTTTCAGCCATTAAAGTAACCAAGTTATCTATCTTTTTATTGATAGATTTCAAAGCGTTTATTAGGTTTTCTTTTTGAATAAGAAAATCATAATTGGTTTCCATCAAGTATTCTTTGTAGAGTTTACAGACTTTCGGAATATTGCTTTCATCGAAAACATATTCCGCTATGTTATCCAGTACAAAGCCTTCGATGTATTCTCTTCTGATGTACTTCGCAGAACATTCCTTTTTCCGCTGATTCTTCCCGCAGGAATATACAACATATTTCTTTTTCTGAGAGTTGAATTTACGGTGACCTGTATATGCAGAACCACAGTTGCCACAGAAAATCTTTCCTGAGAGAAGGTATACTTCTTTGGCTGAATATGCTCCTGGGCGATGTTGCCTGGAGTTTAATATATACTGTACTTTATCAAACTGTTCTTTTGAAATAATAGCTGGTATAGCATCATCAACACGGATAATTTCATTCTCAGATTTTCTTCCATGATTATTTCGGCTGCCGGATACATCGCGCTTGGGTGCAACATTGAATTCATATATGCCGCAGTATTTTGGATTGCGTAAGATACTGTGCAAGGAATTCTTACCGAAAGTTTTGCCTCTTTTTGTCTTGTAACCTAATTCATTAAGACGGCTCATGATTTCACCATATCCTGCTCCATCAGTAGCCATATCAAATATCTTTCGGATAATCGGAGATTCTTTTTCGTTAATGATGTAGTTTAAATCACTATTTACGTCAAAACCAAGAGGTGGGATGCCACCTGTGAATTTTGCCTGATAAGCATTTTCTTTTAAACCCTTCATGATTTCACGACTGAGGTTACGGATATAGTATTCATTCATGCCTTCATAAAGAGATTCAATAAGAACTCCTTCAGGAGTATTAGAATCATAGTTTTCAAGCACAGATAGTAATTTGACATTGTTTTTATCAAGCTCATGTCTGTATCGCACACTGTCATATCTGTTTCTGGCGAATCTATCAAGCTTGTGTACAATGATTAAGTCGTGTCCTCCATTCTGACTATCCCGAATCATCTTTTGGAATTGCGGACGGTCATCATTTTTGCCACTTTTAGCAATATCAATATATTTAGCGATTACAATAATATTGTTTTCTTTTGCATATTTGCGGATAGCCCTGAGCTGAGCATCGATAGATTCACCTCTTTGCATATCGCTAGAAAATCTTGCATAAGCCACCGCTTTTAGAGGTGACTCTGCTAAGTTTGTATTTGTTAGTTGTGTCATTATAGACAATCTCCTTTCACAGTTAAACTTGTTTAATTAGAATTATTACCGAAATGCTCATAAACTAGTTTTGTAAGTTCGTTAAGCCATTCCTGAACTTCAAGACTGCTCATGACTGTATATGTAATTACAGCATTTTGTATTCTAATATCATTTAGGTATTCTTGCATTAATACTCCTTTTTACAGGAGAAGCTGTTTCAGATTGTCCATAGTGGATTATATATAAAATTGTCAAGGTGCATTAACTTGATTATACTATGAATTTTTCTGAAGTAAACTTCTCATATAATTTTTCTATCTTTCTAATTCTCTGTTCTTCTCTTTTCGGACAAGAGTAACAGGCTCTATGATTTTCTTTATTCTAGGAACCTCTTCCTTCAAAGTGCTGACTGTATGCAGTTCTTTTCTTAAAAGGCGAATCTTGATATTAATAACATCACGGTTCTGCACAGGTATAGTTTTCCTGTGCTCCATTAGTTTCTGCATTTCAGAAACAATAATCTCCTTTGCAGGCTCGATGTCAGAAACATCTTTTATGTCATATTCGGTCATAACATTATAAATGGCAGTTATCTTGTCAAAGACGATTAAATCCTTTTTCATCTGATCGCTCATAGGAATAATATGTTCATTCTTTTTCACCTGACCTAAAAGATATTTGTAGTGCCATACTAAAGCTTGGAATCCTTTGAGCTTCTTGGGTGTGGGTGGTATATATACTCTTTCAGCGAATTTCTGAAAATTATATGCAGACTGCATTACTTCCTGACCTGCAAGCCTGGATTTAATATCATAATCTGTATAGCCTTTGCCAAGAGACTTAAGCCTTACATATCGCTCCATGCCATCACACTTGACTGAGATATACTGACCTCTCTTGTATAGGTATCCCATTTCATTTAATTGGTACAGGAATGTACCAAGGTCATATGAAATCTCAATAGCCTTATCTATATCACTGCGTATGATATCTCTCCATGTTGTCTTACCCTGTTTTACAGCAAGCCATTCTGAGTAATGTTTGTTTACGCTGCCGCTTTCTCCTGGAACGATCACAGACAGATTGTTGTCTTTGCATAAACCATCAGATATTTTTCTGATTCTATCCGAGTATTCATTCTTATCAGCATGATACTTATATCCATCAACACAGGATACAGAATTCCAAACAATATGGTTATGGATATGCTCGCGGTCTACATGAGTAGAGAAGACTACCTCATATTTATTGGAAAGGTATTGCAGAGCAAACTCGCTTGCGATATTAAACGCAAGTTCAGGTGTTGCTTCACCGGGCATGAAGGATTGTATGAGATGATATCCAAGCCTGCCATCCTTTTTGTGGAATCTGGATTTAGTATCATTCATTAATTGGGAAGCATTTCTGGGGACACAATTAAAGCCGCCTGTATAAAGCTGATTTTCAGTTTTACTTGGATTCAGGATATATTTGATTGTCCTATCCAATCTTGTTTTTATACTTTTAACTTTAGTAGTAGCCATTATAATTTTTCCTTTACCAGCTCATATATATCAGCAAGCTTTATGTATATCCTCTGGATATCATCAGGCTGTGCTATACCCATATTTACTGCTTTAGTTATCTGATTTATGTTATGTCCAATATAATTTATTTCTTTTATCAATTCCTGATACTCTGTTGAAGGAGCGGATTTAACTTCTGAGTTATTTAAACACATCTTAATAAAGGCGGCTTTGGAAACTCCCGCTTTTAAGCTTTTCTTTTCAAGCAAGGCTTTTTCATTATTGTTTAACCTAAGCTCAAATCTATGTGTTCTTTTATTAGACATTAATCCTCCTATCCTTTCTTTTATGACGATAACGGTATTTATATGACCCATGTTTTTAGACAATACCGTCATTCTTCTGGTTCATATCATGAAGTATTATCCAACGCTTTGATGCGTTTCTTTCGCGCTTGTAATATATGCCATAACTTTTTCTGAGGGATATACTGTTTTCATTTAACAGTCTTGACATAGCATTAGGTGATATATCAAAACTTGGATTGTTAAGTTTAATATGCTCAACAAGTTCTGTAGGAGTGCCTTTGAATCTGTTCTTAAATTTAAGTACATCAAGAATACCTTCAATAACCATATCTATTTTTGTGTTATGTTCTTTAACATAACCTGTGAAGTTCCAGATATTATTGTCCTCATCAAATTCGAGGCTTAAGACTTTATCTTTTACTTGTCTGCCGGTGATATACAGTCTTGCTTTATTTTCAGTTCTGTTTTCTTTTTCAAGTACTAAGATAGTATCAACAGCGCCTAGTAATCCAGTAGAACCGCTTACCATATTAATGGGATCATTGTCAGGCATTTTTCTTAAATGATGTATTAAGATTATGGCGATATCTTTTTCCTGCGCATACTCAACAAACTTATGCAGCTCAAGATAATCACCTGCATAGTTCTGTTTTTGCGTATTATCACGAACCAGCTGCAGAGTATCTATTACAACAAGTCCTGTATCTGGATATGAGACTATAAAGGCATCAATTTCATCAAGCAGTCCATTTGACAGGGAAGAGCATGAAGTAACAGCGAACGCATTCTCACTGGCATCATTGGTTATACTTTCTATTCTGAAGTGTAAAGTGCTCTTTGTATCTTCAAGAGCTATATACAATGTTGTACACTCTCTGGTATCAAACTCCCATACCTTTTCGCCTTTGCTGACTTTATCGCACAACCACAGTGCAAGCCATGATTTGCCTATCTTCGGGCTGCCTGCAAACAGATGCACACCTGTAGGTATCATCTGGGATATTATGAACTTGGGAAGGTCATAATAATCGGTTTGTATTTTCCGAAAACTCTCGGAAATTTTTGAGTTGTCTTTGTTATTCAATTATCTTTTTCCTTTCTTTTTTATGACGATATTCATTTTTAAGTGGGTCTATATATAACCGTCATTGTCATTTTTGTAAAAACCCCTACACTATAAAGCGGTGGGAAAGAACATTTTTTAACCCCCTTTCTTGAATTTTTTTATTTTGCCCTCTACTTATACGCGGTGGAAAGGATGTTTTTCACCCCTATTTGTGATTTATTAACCAAATGTTCACAGTTGATTTGTGTGCTCAAAATATTTATCCCCACACTTATAAGCAGTGGGAAAGGATGTTTTTCACCTCTTTTTGTGATTTATTAACCAAATGTTTATAGTTAACAGTTGGCTTTAAATATTTATCCCTACATTAATAAGCAGTGGGAAAGGTGTTTCGTCAGGGTAAAATTAAATTCATTTACAGAACGTTCACTTTTTGTATCTGCTTCTGAAATTGAATATTTAGCCCTACACTTATAAGCAGTGGGAAAGATGTTTTGCGCACCCCATTTCTGATATTTTTTTTATTAGGGAATCATTATTTAGAATTAAAATATTTATCCCTACACTTATAAGCCTTGGGAAGTGGTGGTTTATAAGGAAATCTGTAGAATGTTCATAAATTATTCATATTTAAAAATATAGGGAAACTTAATAATGACGATGTCAAAAATTGCATGAAGACATCGTCAAAACGGATATTTTACTATGATTTGGCGTATGACACTGTGGGAATCAGAGGGTGATTTTTGGCGTAATCTGAAAATTTTCAGTGGGACATATATGTGAGGCAGTGAAATTAAGTGACACACAATATTGGAGGACAGGAATACCATAATATACCATTTTGATGTAAATTATATACAGCGTCATAGTAATACATTTGTATAAGAATAGGTTATGGGGTGGCTAACTTGCGTATTTCGGTGGGATTTGAACTGTTCAAGTCCGCTGGAAGACGCATGGTTATTACTTGATTGTAATTATCATAACAAAAATTAACACTAAAAAAGCTAACGCATAGTTTGAGGATGTGTCAGCTTTTTTAGTAATTTAAGTTTAATCTATTGTAAAAAAGGGCTTGGGAATTCCCAACAAGTTTGCGTTTGTACGTACAAATGCGATGCTTGCTGGTACAGTAATTGATATAGTAGTTTATGTTTTGTTTTAGGTGATAAGATTGACCCAGCCAATGTAATATAATGAATCTAGGATGATGATATGGAACATGATGCTTGCTGGGTTTTCAATGGATTTGAAATTACCCTTAAACTAGACTATTCCACTCATTCTAATGGGAATTCATTGATTCGGTTGGTTGGGTTCAGTTTTATTGATTACCCGTGTAACAAGCCGGTATATTGATCCTAATTGAGAATGATTGAGTATCATCCAAATCATTGTAGGAGGTCAGTATGAATAATAAACTTGTAGCAGGCGTTGATGTTAGCAAATATTTTAGTGACATGTGCATCTTGGCACCAGACAATACTATCTATGCTCGTGTAAAAATCTATCATGATATAACGAGCATGGAAAGATCTCTAACTTTCTTAGAAAAAGGGAACAATGCATATAATGATAAACCGGTTATTGTTATGGAATCAACAGCTCATTACCATCGCTTACTAGAACAATTTTACCAAAAGAATGGATATGATGTAATAATTATTAACCCAATGCAGTCACATGCAATAAATAACTACAAAATCAGAAAAGTTAAAAATGACAAAGCAGATGCCTTGAAAATTGCACAGCTTTATCGATTACAGAGCATCAGTCCAACAAAAACTATATGTACAGAATTGATGAATATAAGAGATCTGTGTCGAGAGCGACGAAAACTAATTAATTTACGAACTAGCTATGCCAATCAGCTTACAGCGTTACTTGATCAAGCATTTCCTGGCTATGATAAACTATTTAGTTGTATATATAGTGGCTCTTCTCTGGCACTTCTGTCTATGTATCCAACACCAAAAGATGTTTTAACTGCACGAAAGAGTCAGTTGATAAAGGTTATTGGTCTTGGGGCAAAACGCGGGGAAAAGTCAGAGTACGGTCTTAAGAAAGCTACAGCTTTCATAGAAGCTGCTAAGCAGGTTATTGAAATATGTATTGATCGATATTCATTTGATTTGCTAATTAAATCGCAAGCTAATATGCTGAAATCTTTAATTGAAAATATCAAGACATTAGAAGAAGTGATTGACCAGCTTACTTTCAGCAATGATTTTATTAACCACAACATTCAGCTCCTTACTACTATTCCTGGTATCGGAAGATATTCTGCGACTGTTATTCTTTCTGAAATTGGTGACTTCACTTCCTTTAAGAGGGCGAAGCAATTAGTTGCGTTTTGCGGTCTTGATCCCGGCACAAGTCAGTCGGGGTTGTATACATCAACTGGAAATAAGATAAGCAAGAGAGGCTCGTCTCATATTAGAGCAATTCTGGATATGATGTGTACGCATTTTGCAGTTCATCCTATGAGAACCATTGATCCGATTAATCCAGTGCTTGCCGAATATTACAACAAGAAAAGGAAAAATAAGCCGCCTAGAGTCGCAAAATGTGCTGCTATGCGCAAGATGATTTCATATATCTTTTCTGTTCTGAAACATCAACAGCCATTTGAGATTCGGTTGCCACAACGGCATTGTGAAGAGATGGGATTATCTTCTAAAGATTCTGCAGCTTAGCTGTTTTTTGCTTGACAATTGCTTAGTTGGTCTGAGTCAAAAGTATATTGAGCTATGTATTTAGAATAATGAATACTGTAAAAGTATGTTGAAAGATAACTATGTAGACTTGATGATAAAAGATGATTATTAAGTAAATTATTTATTCTTATTAACTTGAGTATTATGAAGCATAATGATATTATTATGTATAATAAATGTAAAAAAAGTATGTAAAACTTAATAATGCAATTATTGTATTTAAAATGGAGTTATTTTGTATAAAAAAGAAAAAACCGCAGATATAGAAAATATATTGGGAACAGAAAAAGGGTTAAAAAAATATTTAGATCAATATAACCATCAAAATGTTACTGAAGTAGATACATTGTTATATCAAATATTGGAAAACAAAAAAATAAAGCAATCATATCTAATAAAAAGATCTGGGGTTAGCAGAGTTTATGCTTATGAAGTTCTTAGAGGCACAAAACATCCTAGTAGGGACACATTGCTAAGATTCCTTATTACTTTATCCCTTGGGTTTGAAGAAATCCAACAAGCTTTGAAAGTCTTGAGTTATCCTATTTTATATGCAAAGAATAAGAGAGACGCAATAATTATTTATGGGATTAAAACCAAATTAGATGTTGATCAGATATGTATACTGCTTTATGATTCAAAAAACGAAATTTTATGATTGTAAGCTAAGAGCATACAACATCCTATTTTTTTTGTGATATTGTATTGTTATTCGAGAATAAGGAAGTAAAAGCTTTGAGTGTTATTTATGCGAGTATATCTAAAAAGGGAAGCAAATTATTAAATGAAGATAGTATCGGAATCAAACATAATAATTTCGAGTCTATTTTTATACTTGCTGATGGTTTGGGGGGACATAAAGGAGGGAGTAAAGCTTCACTGGCTGCAGCAACAATCTCTCAGGCAGTATTTGAAAGTTCAGATTTTTATGGATATGATTTAATAAGCAAGTGCTTTGAGTTAAGTCAGAAAGGTGTTTTAAGCTTACAATATGACTTGGGAGAAAAGAATACTTTAAAAACAACAATGGTTGTTTTACTAGTAGAAAATGGTGAAGCGACATGGGGTCACATTGGTGATTCAAGGTTGTATTTTTTTAAAAGTGGGAGGCTCTACATACGTACTATGGATCATAGTGTGCCTCAATTATTATGTAATGCAAAAGAAATTAATGAGAAACAAATACGTCATCATGAAGATAGAAACAAATTGTTAAAAGTAATAGGAATAAAATGGGATGGTCCGGAATATGACATGTTAAATAGTTCCTATAAAATTAAAAGAGGAGATGCATTTTTGTTATGCACAGATGGATTTTGGGAATGGATTAATGAGAAAGAAATGCGTAGTTGCCTAAAAAGAGCGAGAAATCCTGAGCAATGGCTTAACCTTATGGAAAACAAAGTTGTTAAAAATGGTGCAGGAAACAATATGGATAATTATTCAGCCATTGCAGTAATGGTGAAATAGATATAAAAAATAGAAGAGGAATTAAGATGAAAAAAATAATATTGGTTTTATTGGTTTTAGTTTTATTTGTTATATGCTTACACAATGAAAATGCACAAGCGGAAAGCCTATATCGCATGGAAATTGAAAGAGTTGACAACAATATGCCACATATTGACATCATAATAAGTTTCAAAAATAAAAACAACGAAGTAATCTATAATCAGGATATTGATGTTCAATATTTTTCTAGTTATATTAATACAAAAGAGCTAACCGTAACTGATTGTTACCCCTTAAATTCTTTGTATGGATCATGTTATTATTTTTTAGTAGATATTTCAGAGTCTGTTCATAATAGTGAAATGGAAATAGTAAAGAATGAACTGATAAACTTTATAAATGATAAACTAAGGGATGATGATAAGATATTTATATATACATACGGTGATGAGGTGAATTTAATAATTGATGAAGATACACCTCTAAATGAGTATGTTGATATTATTAATAATATTGAAAGATCCTCTGAGAATACCAGGCTGAACAAATGTTTGGATATGGTTATTAAAGAAGCAGAAAATCTTAATAATGATACTATAAAACAAAAAGCAATTATCATAATTGGAGATGGTATTGATGATACTGATATTGAAGGAGACAAGAGTTTAGCCGAGATAAAAAGTGACATAGATTTTCCTAAATATCAGATTTTCCCAATGATTTTTGATCGTTCAAATTCTGGCGTAAATCAGGAGTTTATGGAATTAGCGGATATTACTAATGGTGTTTTTAATATCATAAACAAAAATTCAATATCCGATTCATTTTTATTGGTAAATAATTACATGAATTCTACATTTATTGTAGAAGCAGAAACTAACAACAATATTGTTAGTTTAAAAGATGATGAATTAAAATTGCTTTATACAAGCAATGAGTATGAATATGAAGATGCATATATTTTTATAAATGATAAATGGGTAATTGATAATACTCCACCACAAGTAAGTAAAATAGATGAAATCGGTGACACAAAAATTCAATTAAATTTTTCTGAGCCACTTGAAAATGCTGAAATATTGGAAAACTATATATTAACAGACGATGAAGACAACATTATAAAAATATTATCTACAGTATACAATGAAAAGAATAATTCAGTCATATTGGAATGTGATCAAGATTTATATAATGGTAACTATCAACTAAATATAAATAATATACATGATGTATCAATGGAAGAAAACTTAATTGATAATCTTCCCTTGAGTATTGAAATACATAATAATCCTAAAGTAACGGAGAATACAAAATTTAAAAACAATGTAAATCGAATATATAGATATAAATGGGTATTCGCAATAGCCTTTATAGTGATTATTGTTGTAATTATTATGCTGCTGCTAATCATTAGGAAAAAGAAAAATGTCTAATAATTTATGTTCAAATTGTTTTAATAATACCAAGAGTGTTGTGTGTGAAAAGTGTGGATTTAAAATTCAACGGAATGCAGATAGTGCACTGCAGGTTGGATTTGTAATTAATAATCGTTATGTAATAGGTAGAGTTTTAGGTATAGGCGGATTTGGTATTACATACAAAGCGATGGATGTAGGAACAAGTAAGGCTTGCGCAATTAAGGAATACTATCCTTCTTCACTTGTGTATAGGAATAAAAAAACAGGAAACATTAATGTTTCGAACTCACAAGATTCAGAGAAATATAAAATTGGATTACAGAGATTTTTTACTGAAATTCAAATCTTAAGCTTATTAAATGATTGTCCTGATGCTGTAGAAGTAACTGATTATGCACAAATGAATAATAGTGCATATATGATTATGGAATTTTTAGATGGTGACACTCTTAATAAGATAGTAAATAGTTCATCGTATATTAATTATAATAAGAAACTAGAAATATTATTGAGCGTTTCTAAAGCATTAAGAAAAATTCATGAAAAAGGATTGCTTCACAGAGATATTAGTCCTGACAATATATTTATTACAAAGAAAGGTGAGACTAAACTTATTGATTTCGGTGCAGCACGGTATTATGTAGGAGAAGCAAGTAGAGGGCTGTCTGTAGTTTTAAAACCTGGGTTTGCTCCGCCAGAACAATATTCAAAAAAAGGCAAACAAGGACCATGGACTGATATTTATGCATTAGCATCAACATTTTATTATATTGCTTCAGGTGTAAAAGTACCACCTTCAGTAGAGCGATTAAAGGATGATAAGATATACAAATTACATGAGTTGGCACCTGAAGTTTCTATAGAAGTTTCAAGAGCAGTTCATAAAGCACTTCAGTTAGATCAGAATAAACGTTTTTGCACTATAACTGAATTTCTAATAGCTTTAGATATTCAGCAGAATACTGAGAGACAATTATTGCCTAAGCTAGAAGATTCTTATGGAATATTGGACAGGATTTTAGGTTTTATAAATAGAATTTTAAAAAGCATTTTTAAAAGAAAAAAGATAAAAATCAATGAGGAACCATATATTGAATTTAATGGGAGAAAGATCTGCTTATTGCCAGGGATTCCTTTTTTGATAGGGAGAGCTGACTACTGTGACTTAGTTGTACCAAATGTTGATAATATAAGTAGAGTACATTGCACTATATCTTATAATACTCAAACTGGAAGTTTTGAGTTGACTGACAGTTCAAGTAATGGAACATTTGATTTTTACGATAATAGGTATCAACGCGATAATATGTATGAACTTGACGTGAATTCAATGTTTTATATTTACAATAAAAAATTTATGCTTAAGGTTGGTGTTGAATAGAAATGCTAGAAATGTTTACTTCTCAGAAATCAGTTTTTCAAATATTAGAGTTCTCTGTTGTATTGATTGTTTTAGAATATATTTTTTATAAAACATATATGGTTTTCAGGAAATATAATCTATTACCTTTTAATAAAAAAAGCAATAAAAAGTTATCAGATTATAAAGATGCTAACCTTCCAGAGAATTTGGATATTGGTTATGCATCTGATATAGGAAAGCGAGAGTATCAGCAAGACACCATATATATTCCTTCAAGAATTCATAAATTAGATATAGAAGAAAAGGGTTATTTTACTATTTTATGCGATGGTATGGGAGGTATGGAACATGGAGATATTGCAAGCAAAACGGCATGTCGTGAAATTGCTGCAGCATACTATGGTGGAATATATAGAGGAACTTTTAAGAAAGTAATTGAACAAATAGTACACACGGTAGATAAAGCTATAGCAGGGATAAAAAATTCTCATGGGAAAAAGGCGAATACGGGCACAACTATGATTTGCTCATTAGTTAAAGACAACAAACTTTTATGGGCTTCAGTGGGCGATAGTAGAATATATCATGTCAGAGATAATAATATTAGGATGATGACAAGAGACCACAATTATGCATTACAACTTATTTCTTCAGGAGTATCAGAAGAAGAAGCATTTAATAACCCTAAAAGTCAAGCTCTAATAAGTTATATAGGTATGGGTGCTGTAAGAATTATTGATGTTGGTAGTTGTACAAATTTGGAGGATCAGGATGTTATTTTGATGTGTAGTGATGGAGTTTATGGGACACTTTATGAAAGTAAAATAGTAGAGATAATTAATAAATACAAAGATAATATGAGTTTGTGTGCAAATATGTTGATTTCTGAAGTTTTGGAAATGGATAAAAACGGACAAGACAATACATCAGCTATTGTTATGAAGTATAAGACTATTTAATAAAGAGAGGCAAGATTATGGATTTAAAAAGATGTAAAAATGGGCACTTTTATGACGCAGAAAAGTATAGCAATTGTCCGCATTGTGATGGTGGATATGGAATGAATCCGACAATTACAATACCTTCTGATCCAGGGAATGATTCTGTAACCATCCCTGGGATTGAACAAGAACCAACAATACCAGATATAGGAGCGACTTTAGGTAATAATAAAGGAAATGTGACGATATCATACTATGAAGATCTTGGAGAGGAACAGCCTGTTGTAGGATGGCTTGTATGCATTAAAGGTAAAAATCTTGGTAAAGATTTTAGGCTTACAGCAGAAAGGAACAATATTGGTCGTGATATGGACATGGATATTGTTTTAGATGATAATTCGGTTTCAAGAGAAAAACACGCAATAGTTTCTTACGATCATGTAAATAATATATTTACAGCGTTATCTGGGATGTCAGGATCAAATTACTATTTAAACGGGAATCCTGTTTATATGCCTACTCCTATGAGTGCTTATGATATATTGTCTGTTGGAAAAACTGATTTGCTTTTTATTCCTTTTTGCAGTGAAAAATTTACTTGGGATACATTAATGGAGGATAAAAAAGATGAAAAATAATCGAAACAAAGTTCTAATAATTTTAGGAATTTTAGTCGTACTATTATTTTCAGGATGTAGTGCCCCCGGTGCAGGATATCCAATATACAGCGAATATGAGTTTACTTCACAAGGGCAGATTGTGTATCATGAGTCGTTGTCAGAACTTGCATTTACTGATGATCCTTTAGTATGGCAAATACTTCAAGCGATAGATCCACAACAATTTCAAACGGAAATTGATGAGCAGTTAAAATATGAAATTGCAGGCTATGATAGATCAAATATTAAAATTTATAATGATCGATTCTATATTGGCTTTTACACTGATTATTCTGAGAACATATTAGTTTCAGATATTTTTACCTTAGATCAAGATGTTTATAGTAAATATGTAGAGCCGGCTGTAGTTATAAAAACGGGTGACATTAACCACAAAAATGTTAGTGAAATAGAAGAAGTTGCAGATTATAGTGTAGTATTTATGGAAAGTGGCTTTAGTCCGCTTGAAAACGCTTCAATAGATAATGTAGACATTGGTCTTGATAGTTTGATTCCTCAATTTAATGAAGAGTTAATGGATTTTACACAAGAACACATAAGAATACCCGGAAAAGTTTATTACCTATCTGATAATTTCGAAATAGTAAGTTACAATATTATAACTGGAGAAACTCTTTTGAGAGGATCAACGCTGGATGATGATACTTGTATATTGTTTAAATATGGTATGCCTAAAACAGTTCGGTTATTAATTGCTGGAGTTATTGCTTTACTATTGATTATCATTCTAATTACTCTATTCTCAAAATTAACTGGTGTAAGTATGGGGAATAGCGGTAAAGGTGGAGTTGTAGTGGGTATTCGCGGAAAGTATAAGGATGCAAATTTTAAAATTAAGAAAAATGAAACAATTGTTTTAGGAAGAGATCCGATGTCATGCAATGTTGTTTTTTCTGAGGATGATGAAAAGATTAGCAGAAAACACTGTACAATTCAATACAATTACTCAAATAACACATACATTGTACAAGATTATTCTAAAAACGGTGTATTCAATCATAGTGGAGACAAAATAGAAAATGGTAAAAACAACATTCTGCCACGCGGCTCGGTAATATATTTAGGTAATCGTGATAACATGTTCCGTTTAAATTAACCTAAAATAAACCACACTAATATTTGGTTGCACAGTAATATTTATTCTTAAAAAAGTATACTGTGTGACCAATCTATCTTAATGGGAGGCATAAAAATGCAAATAAGTAAAATACTAAGAAACAAAAAAATCCTAGCATTAGTGTCATTTAATATTATAGCAATAATTGCTTTTTCCATAGTTACTGTTTCATCTGCTGGGCCTGGCAATGGAGGGATTTTTAATCCTAGCAGAAAAAAAAGTGAAGTAACAGCATCACCAACGTCTACAATAATAAATGATGCTGAATTACCCTATGGGAAGCCTTCATCAATACCCTCTGCTACAGAAGAGCCAACAGAAGAACCAACAAAAAGGCCAACATCTAAACCAACACCAAGACCAACACCAAGACCAACACCAAGACCAACACCAAGACCAACGCCAAAGCCAACGGCTACACCAACGGTTGATGCCACAATTACAATAAGTCCGTCAGAGGAACCGTCGGAAGAGCCATCAGAGGCACCGTCAGAGGAGCCGTCAGAGGAACCGTCGGAAGAGCCATCAGAGGCACCGTCAGAGGCACCGTCGGAAGAGCCGTCAGAGGCACCGTCAGAGGAACCGTCGGAAGAGCCGTCAGAGGCACCGTCGGAAGAACCATCAGAAGAACCATCAGAAGAACCATCGGAAGAGCCATCGGAAGAGCCATCGGAGGCACCGTCGGAAGAGCCATCAGAGGCACCGTCGGAAGAGCCATCAGAGGCACCGTCGGAAGAGCCCTCGGGGGAACCGTCAGAAGAACTATAAGAATAATCGTCAGAAGATTTTAAATCGTTCGATAAAATCATTACCTATTATCAACAGCTACACCAACAGAATGGATTTAATTAATAATTGTATTTAAAAGATATCGACTTAAATATATGTAATTTAGATTGAGAAAGAAAAGAGAACACCAAATGCGAAACAGATGCCTGGGATGCATGGCAGAAAAGAGAGGCGGAGAAACAGTATGCCCGAAGTGCGGGTATACTGACGGAACAGCACCAAAGGAGCCATTGCATATAATACCGGGAACAGAAATAAAGAACAGGTATCTGATAGGAACAACACTGGGGTTTGGCGGATTCGGAATAACATATATAGCATGGGATAAAACACTGAAACAGAAAGTAGCAATAAAGGAATACTTTCCGGGAGACTTCGCAACACGAATGCCAGGCGAATCGCGGGTAACGGCATTTAAAGGGGAAATGACACAGCAGTACCAAGCAGGGCTAAAGCGATTCATGAGCGAAGCGCAAAAGCTGGCGAAGTATGGACATGTAGAAGGCATAGTAAGCATATATGATATATTCCATGAAAATGAAACAGCATATATAGTAATGGAATACCTGGAAGGGCAGGATGTAAAAAGCTATCTAAAGGACAAAGGCGGGAAGCTGACATACGATGAAACAATGGAAATCATCACGCCAATACTGAAAACACTGCAGATAGTACACAGAGATCAATTAATACACAGAGACATATCACCTGATAATATATTCATAACAAAAGAAAACAAGATAAAATTGCTTGACTTCGGAGCAGCGCGCTATGCAACAACCACGCACAGCAAAAGCCTGTCAGTAATACTTAAGCCAGGATATGCACCGGAAGAACAGTACAGATCAAAAGGAATACAAGGACCATGGTCTGATGTATATGCAGTAGCGGCAACAATGTATAAGATGCTGACGGGAATGGTGCCGGATGAAGCACTGGAACGCAGAGTAAATGATCAGCTAGTGGAACCGGCAAAGATGGGAGTGCAAATGCCGGCAAATGCGGAAATAGCACTTATGAATGCACTGGTAGTAAAAGCGGAACAGCGGACAGGAACAGCTGAAGCATTCTTAAGGGAACTGACAGGCGAAGACACAGCAGAGCGGATAATAGTAAAGAAAGAAAAAGAAGATAAAGGGAAATGGCCGGGATGGCTGAAAGCATTGGTAATAGCATCAGCAGTACTTATGATAGCGGCACCAATAACACTGGTGTTGGCAAAACAGTTTGTAATAGCAGACCATGTAATGGATATAACAATACCAAACGTACAGAACATGAGCCGGGAAGAAGCGAAAGCGGCAATAGAAGTAGCGGGTATGCAGTACATGGAAGTAGACAGTGAGTATAATGTGTTTGCAGAAAAGGACACAGTACTGTCACAAGACCCAAAAAGCGGAACTATGGGCAGCAGCGATACAGTAGTAGAAGTAGTAATAAGCGCAGGACCGGAATATGCGATAGTACCTGATATGACGTATGTGGAAACAGAGCAGGCAGTAGCAGAACTTGAAGAGCTTGGGTTTAAAACAGTAGTAATAGAAGAGAATTCAGATACAGCGCCGGGAGTAATATGTGCACAGAGCATAGCGCCGCAGGAATCACAGGTAATAGGGCGAAAGGTTATAATAACCAAATCACTGGGCTATGAGAATGCTGATATAGGGGAGGCTTGTATAATACCAGATCTAATGGGAAGTGACATTGATGATGCAAAAACAGTGCTTAAGGAACAGGGATTATATATTGTTAAAGAGTTCGAAGCATGGGATGAAGAAATACCAATTGGTACGATTATAGAGCAAAGTCCATTGAATTCATACGACGCAAAGACTGGTGATGTGGTAAAAGTTATTACCAGCAAAGGCAAGAAAAAGGTGCTAGTACCATATGTATTAAACAAACCTGAAGTGGATGCAGTAGCACAACTGGAAGAGATGGGATTTGAGGTAACAATAGAACGCGAATACAGTGACAGCATACAGATAGGTGATGTATGTGAGCAAAGCGTTGAATCGAATACATCCATCTACATTTATGAAACCCCACAGATTACAGTCACTATCAGTGAAGGATATCCTTGGTCAGAATGGATGGAGGAATTGCCTGATGATGTTGTTGATAATAACGATGTATATGAGATAAGAGATAAAAAGCATCACCGGTACAAGATAGCTTCTTATAGTGAAAATGGTGCGGATTTGGTTGTTAAAGAAAATAGTACAATTTGGACAATTTGGCTGGCTGATGGAGAAAACAATATATATTATAATAGTGAAGTTATAGTAAATTGGAATGCAAGAGAAATAAAAGAACTACACTCATATAGAGTTAAAAGTGAAGCAAATGAAATTGAGGAAGATGAGAGTGACGCTGAAATCATTGTTCCGGACATAACGGATGAGTTCCTATTAAAGGCAATAGATACTATAAAAAATAGAGATTTAGAATTTCAAGTAATTGGATATATATATGATAATGATGTTAATACTAATCGTATTATATCTCAATTTCCCCATGCAGGAACTATGGCTTACTCGAATTCTTGTGTTAGTGTAGTGGTTAGCCTAGGTAGGGAGATACAGATTGTTCCTGACTTAAGGTGGCAGAAAGTTAAAGATGCATATGAAATTGCACGATTTTTTAACTATTCTATAGATAAATCCAATCTAGATTATATGGATTCATTGATTATCGATCAACAACCAAATCCTGGAACGATTACTGATGTTGGGGATACGATTACAGTAACATTGCAAACGGATATTAGTGATATTAATCTTGCAGAAAGAATCATGCCAAATTTAATTGGCAGTAATTGGACAGAAATTACAAATCAAATTATTGATTATGGCTTCAATGATATTAGTGTGATAAATGCTAAAATTGATGAATCATTAAATGATAAAGATCTTCCAGATGATATATTCAATACAGTTCTCTTTCAAATGCCAGACCCACTAGAGATGATTAGTAATAATAATGATATATTAATTGCAATTAATAACTACTATGATAATCGTATAGTTATGCCATCTTTCTTATTGAAAGACATAAGTGAAGTAAATGATTTTATTAAAAACAATGAGATTGAAGTAAACATTTCATATGAGAACAGTGATACTGTTTGTGAAGGTCATGTGATTAATCAAAGCATATATCCCGGTACGACAGTATTAATTGATGATAAAGCAGAGCTAAATATTACAGTAAGTAATGGAGGCAAATGGTCAAGACCATATATCAAGCTGCCAAATCATGTATTGAATAACTTAGATTCATATGAAGTAAAGGAAGTGCCACAATACAGATATGAACATATTAAAGTTGATTTTGCATATACTGATACTGAGCACATTAATAAATGGTGTGGATTCTGGACTTTTGAGAAACTAGAAGGATTTATGAAAAGTCATACGCATGTAAAAATCGGGAGACTGTTAACTGATCACTATTATGTCACAGCAGATTATTTGATTAATAATGGAATTTATTCAGAGGAGACTAGGACTTTATACTCGTATCGATATTCTCCACTAGGTCGAACAGAATGGTCTCTTTGGAAGAATGATATATCAGAAGATGTATTAGAAGATACTGATAGTTATGAAATAAGAAGCAAGACGCAGTATAGGTATTTATTATCATTGGATGAACTAATCATTAATAATTGGGAAGTGGATTATAATCAATCAAATCAAAACGAAAGTACTTTTAAGATTTTAGATAGTGAGAACCAAGAAAGACTATATATTAGCGAATGGTATGATGAACCACAAGTTTTTGATACAGATATGATTGAGGAAGAAACTCGAATTGTTTACTCTTATAGATTGAAAGATTAATAGAAGAAATAGAAATACGGAGAAAATAAAAGATGAAGAACAGGTGCCTAGGATGCATGGCAGAAAAGAGAAGCGGAGAAGCAGTATGTCCGAAGTGCGGGTATACTGACGGAACAGCACCCAAGGAGCCATTGCATATAATACCGGGAACAGAAATAAAGAACAGGTATCTGATAGGAACAACACTGGGGTTTGGCGGATTTGGAATAACATATATAGCATGGGATAAAACACTGAAACAGAAAGTAGCGATAAAGGAATACTTTCCGGGAGACTTTGCAACACGAATGCCGGGCGAATCGCGGGTAACGGCATTTAAAGGGGAAATGACACAGCAGTACCAAGCAGGGCTAAAGCGGTTCATGAGCGAAGCGCAAAAGCTGGCGAAGTACGGACATGTAGAAGGAATAGTAAGCATATATGATATATTCCATGAAAATGAAACAGCATATATAGTAATGGAGTACCTGGAAGGGCAGGATGTAAAAAGCTATCTAAAGGACAAAGGCGGGAAGCTGACATACGATGAAACAATGGAAATCATCACGACAATACTGAAAACACTGCAGATAGTACACAGAGATCAATTAATACACAGAGACATATCACCTGATAATATATTCATAACAAAAGAAAACAAGATAAAACTGCTTGACTTCGGAGCAGCGCGCTATGCAACAACCACGCACAGCAAAAGCCTGTCAGTAATACTTAAGCCAGGATATGCACCGGAAGAACAGTACAGATCAAAAGGAATACAAGGACCATGGTCTGATGTATATGCAGTAGCGGCAACAATGTATAAGATGCTGACGGGAATGGTGCCGGATGAAGCACTGGAACGCAGAGTAAATGATCAGCTAGTGGAACCGGCAAAGATGGGAGTGCAAATGCCGGCAAATGCGGAAATAGCACTTATGAATGCACTGGTAGTAAAAGCGGAACAGCGGACAGGAACAGCTGAAGCATTCTTAAGGGAACTGACAGGCGAAGAAACAGCAGAGCGGATAATAGTAAAGAAAGAAAAAGAAGATAAAGGGAAATGGCCGGGATGGCTAAAGGCACTGGTAATAGCATCAGCAGTACTTATGATAGCGGCACCAATAACACTGGTGTTGGCAAAACAGTTTGTAATAGCAGACCATGTAATGGATATAACAATACCAAATGTACAGAACATGAGCCGGGAAGAAGCGAAAGCTGCAATAGAAGAAGCGGGCATGCAGTACATGGAAGTAGATAGTGAGTATAATGTGTTTGCAGAAAAGGACACAGTACTGTCACAAGACCCAAAAAGCGGAACTATGGGCAGCAGCGATACAGTAGTAGAAGTAGTAATAAGCGCAGGACCGGAATATGCGATAGTACCTGATATGACGTATGTGGAAACAGAGCAGGCAGTAGCAGAACTTGAAGAGCTTGGGTTTAAAACAGTAGTAATAGAAGAGAATTCAGATACAGCGCCGGGAGTAATATGTGCACAGAGCATAGCGCCGCAGGAATCACAGGTAATAGGGCGAAAGGTTATAATAACCAAATCACTGGGCTATGAGAATGCAACATCTGGAGAAGATTGTGTAATACCTAATATATCTGGAATGGAAATGGAAGAAGCAAAGAACCTACTTAAATCAGAAGGTTTATATATCGTAAAAGAAGAAGAGGAATGGAATGAAGAGATAGAAGCAGGAGTAATCATAGAACAGACACCGAAAGGCGATATCAGTTCTGAAACAGGAACATTGGTTAAGGTGATTACAAGTAAGGGTAAAAAGCAGGTTCTAGTTCCATATCTGCTAAACAAAGAGGAGAGTGAAGTGGTTGCAGACTTGGAAGAGCTAGGATTTGAAGTGACCATAGAACGAGAGTACAGTGAAGCTGTACAAGAAGGCGATGTGAGCAAACAAAGTGTTGAATCGGATACGATAGTATACATAAATGATGAACCGGGAATAACAATAACGATAAGTGAAGGCAGACCATGGTCGGAATGGATGGAAGAGTTGCCGGAAGAAGTGATGGATAATCTTGATACATATGAGATCGAGGAAAAGACTCAATACAGAACAGCATACTTCATATGGCTAGGGACTGATAATAATTCTTGGCCGTATCTTAAAAACGGATACACCGAATGGTATGATGAGCCAAAAACATATTATGAACACATAAGAAATATAGAAGAAAGAATTGTATATAGATATAGATCAAAAATGAAAAACATAGAAATAAAGTAATAGTAATACATATATTTTTTAATAAAAAAGATAATAAAGGCTTTGATAGAACATTGTGGCGTAAAATTTTAAAACTAAGAAATAAACAAGTGATTGTAGGCTGATGGCTTACCAATAGTGATTGAAAAAATTATATTAATAATATAGTGATATTCCATAAGAATAGAAAATGATAAATTAAATATATTTAAAAGAAAGATATTATGAAAATATATAACTTTACACCATTGGCAAGGAGACAAAGTAGAATGAAACAAAAAACAGTAGGCATTATATTAATAATGTTAGTAATTCTAGTAGTAATTGGCGGGATAATAAATGGGTTATGGGTTAATTTAGGTAATGAAAATATTATTACCGCTTCAACAGAAGTTATAATACCAATTATATTATTGATAATTGGAATAAGATTAATCAAAAAGGCTAAAGATTAATTAGTAATTTTTTTCGATAAGTAATTATTTCCCTGAAGAAATCCATGAATTTGATAGCTGTAAGCAAATAGTTTATTAATATTTCCTTCATTATATTAGACATTAAGGATCTTCAATGGATTATAAATATTAGTTTTTAGAAAAAAGGAAGTTATAATTAAAAAAGGAGATTATTATTTGATTTTAAGAAAATTAAAATGGAAAAGCATAAAAAAAAGCTGGTGGTTATTTATTTTATCAATAGTTTTATTGGTATTTGGTGTACTCTTTTTTTCATTAAAACCATCCGAAGCTATTAGAATTGAAAGTTTATCATATAATGAAGTTGAAAATCAAGGAAGTATCACAATTACTAAATTTATACCATTAGTTGAATTTGCAACACAAGAAACAAATTATTCTTCATTTTATTATTTCATAATTGTAGTTGCTGATAAAAATAATGATATATACTTAATGGCGCTACGGACTACAAAGGATACTGAAAAAATATTAGCATCAAAAATTGAAGAAAGCAATTGGAGCTTCGAAGAAGCAAATGTTTCTTTGTACGGTTCAATACTTACTCTTGAAGGAGAAGCTCTTGAATATTACAAAAAAAGTTTAGAGTTATCAGGTATTGGTAATGAAATTCCTATTAAGTATGTCTATTTTGTTGATAATGGAAGCACACAATCAAAAGACAAAAAGTATAGTATGTTTTTTGGAATTGTATTTGTTATATTTAGTATAGTTACACTGGTATTGTTTCTAAGATCTTTTCTGGTTATTATCAAAAAGAATTAGTAAAAACAGCGTCTAGATTAGGAAGGAAAGAAGAAGTTTTACAGGAAATAAATGAGTTTTATAATAATACTAAGCCTTTGCATGGTGTTAGATTTTCAGAAAATTATTTATTATATCAAAATGGTGCTAAGTCTGTTCTAATACTGAATAAAGATATTAGAAAGGTATATATAAAAAAAACAACTCAAAAAGCATATGGTATAGCAACTGTTGGCATTAAATATAGTGTTTGCATAAATTTAATTTCTAACAAAACATATGACATAATTGTAAATAATCAAAATTCAGCAAAAGAAATTTGTATTGAAATATTAAAATTAAAGCCTAGTATAATTATTGGCTGTAGTAATTCTGCGTCAGTTTAAAGAATATGGCATTAAAATAATTTCTATAATTAGGATATAATATTGATAAAACTTATGTATAAAAATATTATAAATTAATAATATAACAACAATAGGAAATTTATATGAATAAATTTATCAAAAATAATATAGTAATCATTATTGTTTTAGTCACTTTACTTAGTTCTTGAGAGAATATTACAGTGAAATTTTTGAAACTAAGAAATAAAAGGGCGATTGTAGGCTAATGGCTTACCAATAGTGATTGGAAAAATTATATTAATAATATAGTGATATTCTATCGGTGCGAGAAATGAAAAATTAAATATGCTTTAAAAGGTATAGGGGAAAGGTAAATAATATGATAATGAAGAAACTAAAGTCACTAGTAGTTATTTTTTTAAGTTTAATATTACTATCTTCATGCTCTAAAGGGTACGGAAAGGGAGCTGGTTATTCAGGGAATATATCTAGTTTTAAGGCAAATGAAACTACTGAAAAGACTAATGTTGAAGCAGAATTAGAAAACAGCGAAAACAATTACAAACTTAACCTGCCTTTAAAATATTCATATTACAAAACCGCTGGTTCATTTGCAACAAATTGTAGTGTGGGTATTAGATTTGATGAAACAGTTGTTGGTACTATTATTGTGAATTTCAATAATAGTGAAACAATAAATTATGATGCAAGTTACTTTGAAGTTCCAAATGATTATTTTGATACCCTTATAACAATGGACATTTCAGTGTATGATAAAAAAAATAATAAAATTGACTCAATAATAATTGATAAATTTTTCTACATGAACACTATGAATTCTAGTAATATTCCTGATGATGTGGAAAATTTATTTTTATCTAAATTAATTGATAAGGCAATTTTTGAGGATATCTGCACTCATACGAGTTTAAAGAAACTGATGGTAAATATTGAAGGATTAAATGACATAAGCGCTATAGGTAATCTAACTAAGCTAGAAACGCTATATATGGATGTATGTTCTGAAATTAGTGATATTAGTTCTTTGGGAGGCTTAACACAATTAGAAAATTTGTCACTAACTAGTTGTTATAATATTCTGGATATGAGTGCGATAGGTAATTTGATAAACTTAAAAACCCTCTCATTAAGCTACTGCAATAGCTTGAAAGATGCAAATGTATTAAGCAGTCTTGTAAACCTAGAAAGTTTAAGCCTTACTAGTTGTGAAAACTTAAGTGATATAACTGCATTAGGTAATCTGAAAAAATTAGTTAGTTTAAGCTTGAGCGGTTGGTCTAAAATTTATGATATAAGTGCTTTAAGCAACCTATCAAGATTAGAAAGTTTGACGTTAAATTGTGATATAACAGATCTTTCACCTTTAGGGAAATTAGCAAAGCTTGAATACTTAGATTTATTAGGATGTACTGAAATAAGTGATATAAATCCTATATCGAATTTAAAAAATATAAAGGATTTAACCTTGGGATACTTTACATATCCTGATGAGACTAGTGAAATTGTTAATATTAGTGCAATTGGGGAATTAACAGAATTAGAAAACTTGGCTATCTTCGGCTGTAAGAAACTGACCGATATAAGTCCTCTGAATAATTTAGAAAAAGTAAAAAAACTTGAACTTAATCAATGTGATAATTTAGTAGATGTAAACGTATTAGGCAGTTTGCTTCAAATAGAAACTTTATCAATAACTAATTGTGAAAAGATTAATGACATAAGTTCATTTATCAATTTAAAGAAACTCGCAAACCTATCTTTCTATAATTGTAATGACATAAGTGACATAAGCGTATTAAATGAGCTGACACAATTGGAGTATTTGACGATTAGTAATTGTGAAAATATTAATGATTTATCCGTGTTAAGTGATTTAACAGAAACAATAATAAAATTTGATTGAAGCTTTAGATATTAATAAGGAATAAATAGGATATTGAAAATATATAATAGCTTAATTTAATTGGCAACATAATTAATATTTGCAAAATTATCTAGTATGTTTGAAATTTTATAAATTATTTGTATTGGCAGGAGAAGAAGATGGTAGGAAATTTTTGTGTAAATTGTTTTGAGACAGTGGCAGATATGAAATCTATATGTCCACATTGTAATTTTAACCCTTCTTTATCTCAAAACGAAGCTTATCTTGAGCCAGGAACAATATTGTCGGGCAAGTATATGGTAGGTAAAGTATTAGGACAAGGTGGCTTTGGAATTACTTATCTTGCTTATGATTTAGCCTTAGATACAAAAATTGCGATCAAAGAGTTTTTCCCAACAGCTTTGGCATCTAGAAACACGAAAGATGCTTCTGTAAGAGTTTATACTACCAATGATAATAATCAGTTTTATAAAAAAGGGCTAAAAAGTTTCATTGAAGAGGGAAAAGTTCTTAGAAGGTTTAGCGCGCTTGCGACAATTGTGTCTGTCTATGAAGTGTTTATGGGAAATCATACTGCTTATATAGTTATGGAATATCTAAGGGGAGTTACGCTTAAAAGCTATATTGACGACAAAGGAAAGCTAAGCTTTGAAAATACTTTGAAAATAATTTCACCAGTTATGCAAGCTCTATCGAAAGTACATAGTGCTGGTATTATACATAGAGACATAAGTCCGGATAATATTATGATACTTAACGACGGTAATGTAAAACTTATGGACTTCGGAGCAGCACGAGTTACTCTTGGAGCAGAGTCGCGCTCTCTATCGGTGATTCTTAAAATGGGATATGCACCAAGTGAACAGTTTTCTAGTAATGGGAATCAGGGGCCATGGACAGATGTGTATGCTCTTGCTGCAACTATTTATCATTGTATTACGGGTATTATTCCAGAGAATGCTACAGAGCTGTTAGTTGATGGTAAATCATTAAAACTTCCAACAGAGCTGGGTGTTTCAATTGAAAATAATCTACAAAAAGCTTTTATGAAAGCTTTAAATCTTCGGGCATCGGAAAGGTACCAAACAATCGAGAGCTTCGCTACGGCTATTGGTATAAATTTGTTAAAAGAAGGAATGCCTTATATAAATACAAATGATATCGCTATTGATAATAATGGATTTGCATATATTAAAGGAAATGCTGAAAATGATAGCGAAAGTTTGTTTACATATAATCCCAATAAAACGAAGAAGTCATTTTTTATTAAATATAAAAATATTATAATTTCATCTATTATTGCTGCTTCAATTGCTGTAACTTCAGTATTAGTTGTTTCTTACGGTAATAGAGACAAAACCTCTACAATAGTTGAAAAAGACAGCTTTACTACAAACTTATCTGTAAATAGAGCGGATCAGGAAAGTACTAAAGCTCCAACTTATACTCCTACAGCGGTACCAACTCCTACACTTACTGTTACACCAACAGAAGATATCAAGTTGGAATATATTTTATATTTTAGTGACAAACGTCATATAGCAGAGAGTGATTTATTTGGGCTTTCTGAAAATGAGATACGCATTGCAAGAAATGAAATATATGCAAGATATGGATATTCTTTTAGTTCAACAGATCTACAGGATTATTTTTCGACAAAAAGTTGGTATACAAGAAATGCTAGCTGTAATAAAAAAAATCCCCCAAAATTCACAAGTCTAGAGTGGGATAATATTAGTTTTATTAAAAATTATGAAAGGGCAAAAGGATGGGCAAACTAAAAAAAGTACTAATCTTTTTTATCGTGTTATTATTATTCGCGTCGTGCGAACATTCAGCAAATAGAGGTAATGGAGATACTTTCATATCATCAAACACTACACAAAATGAGGTTATAGAAACTCTAGCCTCAATAACACCGAATGTAACCACGACACCAACAATTACACCGAATATTTATGACTTTAAATTTCCGGATAATGCTATATATAAGGTTGGAGACAAGAACAGTTATATTTTAGAGTTACATAAAATTCTTAACAAATTAGGCTTAGAAGTTTCAGAAAGTGAGGTATACTCCACTGAAACTAAACGTGCTATTATACGTTTTCAGAGACAATATGAGCTAGAACAAGATGGAATTGCAGGTCCAAATACTTTATCTAAAATTGAAGAAGTATATAAAATTAGTGAGAAATCTGAAATAGTGTGGGATGACTTACTTTTGGAAGGATTTATTATTGGAATAGATCCTGGCCACCAGCTTCATAGCAATTCTGAATTAGAAAAAGTATCTCCTTATGGTGAAGAGACTAAAAAGAAAGTATCTTCAGGGACACAGGGTGTATACACAAGGGTACCTGAATATGAGATAAATCTTCAAGTAGGGTTAAAATTGAAAGAGGAATTAGAAACTCTAGGAGCAACTGTTATCATTACAAGAGAAACTCATGATGTTGATATTTCGAATGCAGAACGAGCGATTATCATGAATGATGCAAATGCTGATGCTGTTATCAGAATTCATGCGGATGGAAGTAGCAATCCAGAGGTTTATGGGATGCATATGTTAGTACCTTCATTAGGATGCATGCATAATGAAACTGTAGAAAAAGAAAGTGAGATTTTAGCTAATGCATTAAAAACAACTTTTGTTGAATATACTGGAGCAAAACTAAGAGATAATAGTTATCGTTCGGATATTACAGGATTTTGTTGGTCTACAGTACCGGTATGTTTAATTGAAATGGGTTATATGAGTAATGAAGCAGAAGATAAAATGTTAGTTTCAGACGAATATCAAAATAAAATAGTTGACGGATTAGTTCAAGGATTTATAAATTATTTTGATAATAAGACTTAGTGGAACATAGCATTAAATAGTAGATAAAACTAATTTAAAAACATAATTTATTAAAAATAATGTTTTTTAAAAGTGATAATGATCAATATAGTATTAATAAGGAGAACACCAAATGCGAAACAGGTGCCTAGGATGCATGGCAGAAAAGAGAAGCGGAGAAGCAGTATGCCCGAAGTGCGGGTATACTGACGGAACAGCACCCAAGGAGCCATTGCATATAATACCGGGAACAGAAATAAAGAACAGGTATCTGATAGGAACAACACTGGGGTTTGGCGGATTTGGAATAACATATATAGCATGGGATAAAACACTTAAACAGAAAGTAGCGATAAAGGAATACTTTCCGGGAGACTTTGCAACACGAATGCCAGGCGAATCGCGGGTAACGGCATTTAAAGGGGAAATGACACAGCAGTACCAAGCAGGGCTAAAGAGGTTCATGAGCGAAGCGCAAAAGCTGGCGAAGTATGGACATGTAGAAGGCATAGTAAGCATATATGATATATTCCATGAAAATGAAACAGCATATATAGTAATGGAATATCTGGAAGGGCAGGATGTAAAAAGCTATCTAAAGGACAAAGGCGGGAAGCTGACATACGATGAAACAATGGAAATCATCACGCCAATACTGAAAACACTGCAGATAGTACACAGAGATCAATTAATACACAGAGACATATCACCTGATAATATATTCATAACAAAAGAAAACAAGATAAAGCTGCTTGACTTCGGAGCAGCACGCTATGCAACAACCACGCACAGCAAAAGCCTGTCAGTAATACTTAAGCCAGGATATGCACCGGAAGAACAGTACAGATCAAAAGGAATACAAGGGTCATGGTCTGATGTATATGCAGTAGCGGCAACAATGTATAAGATGCTGACGGGAATGGTACCGGATGAAGCACTGGAACGCAGAGTAAATGATCAGCTAGTGGAACCGGCAAAGATGGGAGTGCAAATGCCGGCAAATGCGGAAATAGCACTTATGAATGCACTGGTAGTAAAAGCGGAACAGCGGACAGGAACAGCTGAAGCATTCTTAAGGGAACTGACAGGCGAAGACACAGCAGAGCGGATAATAGTAAAGAAAGAAAAAGAAGATAAAGGGAAATGGCCGGGATGGCTAAAGGCACTGGTAATAGCATCAGCAGTACTTATGATAGCGGCACCAATAACACTGGTGTTGGCAAAACAGTTTGTAATAGCAGACCATGTAATGGATATAACAATACCAAACGTACAGAACATGAGCCGGGAAGAAGCGAAAGCGGCAATAGAAGAAGCGGGCATGCAGTACATGGAAGTAGACAGTGAGTATAATGTGTTTGCAGAAAAGGACACAGTACTGTCACAAGACCCAAAAAGCGGAACTATGGGCAGCAGCGATACAGTAGTAGAAGTAGTAATAAGCGCAGGACCGGAATATGCGATAGTACCTGATATGACGTATGTGGAAACAGAGCAGGCAGTAGCAGAACTTGAAGAGCTTGGGTTTAAAACAGTAGTAATAGAAGAGAATTCAGATACAGCACCGGGAGTAATCTGTGCACAGAGCATAGCGCCGCAGGAATCACAGGTAATAGGGCGAAAGGTTATAATAACCAAATCACTGGGATATGAGAATGCAACATCCGGAGAAGATTGTGTAATACCTAATATATCGGGAATGGAAATGGAAGAAGCAAAGAACCTACTAAAATCAGAAGGTTTATATATAGTCAAATCAGAAGAGGAATGGAATGAAGAGATAGAAGCAGGAGTAATACTGTCTCAAAACATAGAGCAAGATACAACTGCAAAAACTGGAGATGTGATAAAGGTTATAGTAAGCAAGGGTAAAGAGCAAGCTATAGTTCCTTACGTTGTAAATAAATATTCTTACGAAGCTGTTCAACAACTCGAATTAATAGGCTTTGATGTGAATGTAAGAATAAAGCATGATGATGATGTGCAAGCAGGCAAAGTTATTTCACAAAGTGTTGAATCAAACTCTGTTATCTTCGTATATACAGAGAAAGAGATTACATTGGAGATAAGTTCATATGCAAAGAGTAATAATGTAATAGCAGTTGGAGATTTGCATATAGTTGGATTACAAGAGGATGGAACAGTTATTGCGGTAGGAAATAACGACGATGGACAATGTGATGTGGATGACTGGACTAACATAATATCTATTTCAGCAGGAAGTAAGAATACTATTGGGCTAAAAGCTGATGGAACTGTTGTTGCAACTGGTATGCGAGATCATGGACAGAACGAAGTGCATAACTGGAGTGATATAGTATATGTATACGCAGAAGATTATTCTACTATGGCTGTAGACAAGGAGGGCAATTTTTATGCAGTAGGTAGTGCACACTCGGTATATGAAGACGGGCAACTTCATAGATATAAATACACAAATTGGAAAAACATTGTTTTAGTTGCATCATATTATAGAGGCACAGTAGGATTGAATGAAGATGGTACTGTTTTAGCTACAGGTGATACTCATAAAAGAATAGAAGGAACTTTAGATTGGGAATTTGCCTATAATAATCAGGTTTTATTTAACGAATGGGTGGATATTGTAAGTATTGCAGGGAAAGGTACTCATGTACTTGGATTAATAGCTAATGGTGATTTAAATGTAGTTTTTCGTAATAATGGTAGAGAGTGTATTGTGGATTCATGGAAAGACATTGTGCATGTTTCAGCAGCGAATAATATTTCAGTAGGGTTAGAGGCTAGTGGTCGTGTTCTGGCAATAGGCAAGAACTCATATGGTCAACTTGATGTAGATGATTGGGAAGATATTATATATGTAAACTGTGGGAAGTATAACACAGTTGGATTGAAATCAGATGGTACAGTAGTAGCGGTAGGAAGAAATGATTACGGACAGTGTGATGTCGAAGGCTGGAAGCTTAGGACACCATAAGATATTATAAATTTAAGAAGAGGATAAAATGAAAAAAATTTTCAATAAGATTATCAGTGTATTGGTTGCCATTATACTAGCTTTTCTAATGACATCGTGTACATCTCGTGGCAATGTTAGTACTATAAAACAAAATAAAGAAGTGGATTCTTTTGAAGTGAGTGCTACAGAAACTGTAGAACCAATAGCAACCGATGCAGAACCAACATTAGAAGCCAAGATGATTTCAATTCCTGCCACTTGGAATATAAGCGCATCATCGAGCCTTATACCATCCAATTCTTCTTTCAAATATAATGCTCAGTGCGCATATGATGGAGATGCTCAAACGAGCTGGATACCGGGACCTTCTATTGAGTCGGAGAAAAAAACGGAAGCTGGCAGAGAAATGAGATATGGGGTAAATCAATATTTAGAATTTATACTCTTAAATGGAGAAGGCAACAAAGCTGAAATAAACAGTATTAGTATTGTGAACGGAGCATGGATACCTGTTGGTGAGAGAAATGTTTATAGCAAGAATAACAGAGCCAAAGAAATCCGAATAACTTTTGATAACGAATATTATGAAGACTACACTTTAGAAGACGGTATACAAGATTTTCAAACAATACATTTTGATAAAACTGTTGAAGCTTCAAAAATCAGAATTACTTTTCTATCTGTTTATGAAGGAAAAAGTGAATTCAACGAGCATGATTTAATGATAGGTGAAGTTAAAATTGATGCATCAGTACTTATTAACGAAGAACACTATAACATGAAAGTATCTCGTTGTGAGTATGATTATACGCTATATGCAAATGAAGATAACATTGGTGTTAAGGAGTATGAAATATATGGCTACTCCGAGAATGGAAGTACGCTATATTGGTATCAAGTTAAGATGATTGGTTGCTCTGGATATATGTTTCATGATTTAGATGTTGTTGATTATCCAGAAACTATAACTATTTCAGTGACATCTCTTGATCCAAAAAATTCAAATGTGCTATGGAATGAACAAACTTCCACTGAATACTTAGCAACAGAGTTAGGTGATATGGGGGATGTGAACTTTATTGATGTAGCATCAAACGGTAATTTGATAATGGCAATAAATATAACAGATATGATAGTGTATAGCTCCTCTTCTGGAATAAGGATTAAGGAAGATTCTGCTACGTATATGGAGAAATATATAGATAAGTATATATTTTCTATGTACTATGGAGGTTCCATTAATTGCATGGATGGAGATGGTAAAATTCTTTGGACATATTTTATTGGAGAGCATTATCAGTGGCCTACATTTGATATTGATGATGAAATAATATTAGTATCACTTACCGGTTCTGATGTGGAAAATAAAATTTTAAAACTTGATATGTACGGAAATGTAATTTCAGAACCATAAAGTTAGCACATAAGCTGGTATATAAAATAGAAAACTCAAATGAGTAATTTTAAAGGAGTGTGAAATAATGAAGCTTGTAAGATGTAAAATGGGACACTTTTACGATAGTGACAAACACAACCATTGCCCTCATTGTGATGCCAAATTAAATACAATTGGTATTGAAAAAATTAGTAGAGAAAACTTTCCTAATGCTACGTGTTTTATTCCAACATATATAAAAGAAGATGTTCCGAAAGAGCCTCCTATAGACTTTAATGTTGAATTTATTGTTGGCTGGTTTATTTGCTTAAAAGGTAAAAATTATGGACAAGATTATAAAATAATGGAAGGCGTAAACTATATTGGGAGTAGTCTTGAAATGGATATTGTTTTAGAAGATAACACAATTTCAAGTGAAAAGCACGTAATGATTGTATATGACTCTATCAGTAACGATTATATAGCCTCATCGGGAAATGAGAACCAATACTATATAAATAATGAGCCTGTTTACACACCGATTCAAATGAAAGCATATGATATTTTATCAATTGGAAACACAGAATTGCTTTTTATTCCTTTGTGTGGTGAAAAGTTTACTTGGGATCAATTCTTAGGTGAACAGAATAATTAGGTATAGGTTAGATTTGATATATTGTTCATTAGTGGAAAGGTAAACTATTAAATGAATAGAAAAAAGACGGCTAGTAAATATTGGTTGCCTAGAACTGCAATAATGGAATTAACATACAAATGTAATCAAAAATGTTTTTTTTGCTATTGTCCATGGGAAAATGAAAAGTTTGATGGAGCAGAACTTACAACTGAAGAAATCTTTAAAAGTATTTTAATACTTAAAAAAAATCATATTTCACATATATCTCTTACTGGTGGAGAACCAACTTTGAGGAGTGATTTAAGACAAATAATTAAGTTTATAAGAAATCATAATATTAGCGTATCAATAATCACGAATGGTATATTACTAGATAATTCATTATTATCGTTCTTTAAACAATATGATGTTCAATTAAGCATAAGTGTCCCAGGAATTGAAACATTTGAAAAGCACACAGGAATTAACAATATAGATAAACTATTAAAATGTTTTACACAAGCAAAGGAATTAGGAATAAGAACTGCTGCAAATATAACGGTTACTAAATTAAATATTCACGAGGTATATGAAAATGTTTCATTGCCAATAATTTATGGTGCTGATTATGTTTTGTTAAATAGATTTATTCCTGGAGGAAGAGGATTGAAAAATAAAGAATTAATGCTGTCGATATCAGAAATCCAAGATATGATGATTATATCTGAAGAAGTTTTAAGCAAAGCTAAACGCTATGGTCATTTAGGTGTTGAAATTCCATTTTGTATAGTTGCTGATAAAAATAAATTCAAGTATTTGAAGTATAGTACTCAATGTGGAGCGGCAAAAACATTTTTTGTAATAGACCCTAGTGGGTATATAAGAGTATGCAATCATTCACCTGAAAGACTGTGTAAGATTGAAGTAATTGATTCATTAAAACAAAACAAATATTGGAATAAGTTTATTAAGTCAGATTATTCTCCAAGTATGTGTATAGGGTGTAGTAATCATGATATTTGTGATGGTGGTTGCCGCGAAGCGGCAAATGTGTGCTATGGAGCGATTAATATGAGTGATCCATGTTTTGAAACAGTGAATGATTTATAAGAGAACAATAAATTTTGGCAAAATTTGAAAGCAGAAAAAATTTATTGTAGGGAGATTTATGTAGCTGGTGTAGTGTGGAGAAAAACCAATGATAGTAGGATGAATTATCGCATATGTGAAATCTACACTGGAAGGTTTAATATATCAGTGGATTTTAATAATTATAATGCATATGATTTATTATTAGATATAAATAATAGAAGACAAGGAAAGCTTATAGTTTTTACATAGGAGATGAGATATATTTACAATTACTTAAGACAAAATAACAATTTTATGATAAATATTTTAATACATTTGCATAAAACAATTAATGATAATATCCTCATGTGTTCTTTTATGTTTCTAGATGTAAAATTTTAAAATTTATAATAAAAAGCTTTTAATAAATTAATAACAAAATTTAGACATTTGATTGATAAAATATGAAATGTTATATATAATTGTATGTAAATTTATTATTAACACATATTAATATACACATAATTAGTTCTTAGAAATTAGTTGTATAAATGTATGCTGTAAGCTTACCAAATTATAATGCCTATATAATAAAATTATTAAATATAAGGTATATATTATAAAATATATTTTTAAAAGACTTATATTACAGGAGAATCGTTATGAGAAAAGCAAATATTACACTTATTGAGATAATAACATCTATTGTAATTATTATCTTATTTTTTCTGCCATGGTTTGGATTTGACGCTTTTTTTAGTGAATTTTCTATTTCCCCAGCAAGATTAGGGCCAGCTGTATCAAATTATTCTGTTGGTGATAGTATACCATTGTATTTCTTATATATGATTCCAATATTTGCAATTTTGAGTTTGAATTACAACTTGCGAAATGATTACAAACAAGGTCATCAATTTTTTATTATATCTTGCATAGTAAACTTAATAATAATATTCATACTTGTGATAAGCGCACAAAACTCCTTAAATAATATATATTACCTAGATATATTTTCTTTTGTTGATCTAACTCAATTTGCTAAGTTTCCTTTTTGGGCTACTATTGTAATTTCGATTATTGGTTTATTCCTAAAAGACAGTACAATTGTTACAGTAAAAGAAAAAGTTCAGCAAGTTAGAGCGCTACCATTACAAAACAATTATTATGAGATAAGGAAGAATCCTAAATTATGCTGTTTGGGTGGTGAAATGGCAGGAGCAACAATGCCAATAGGATCAACTGGTATATCGATAGGAAGAGATGCTAATGAATGTAATTTTGTAATAAGAAATGCAAGTAAATATATAAGTAGAAAGCATTTAAAAGTTACTTATGAACATTCTAATGATCTGTTTTTTATAACGGATTATTCTTCTAATGGAACCTTTTTGATTGATGGTTCAAAAATTCCTACAAATCAAAGATACCCAGTTAAACCAGGAACGCAATTTTACGTTGGAAGAAAAGAAGTAATATTTAAAGTTGTAAATTAAAATATAAAGATTTTAAAGGGGAAAGTTTATGAGTTTGACTAATCGTTGTATGCATTGCTTTGGACTATTAGACCAAAATGGGGAATGTAAAAACTGTGATAAAAATATTGATAAGATAGAGCAAGAAAATCTTTCTCATCTTATGTTAAAAACAAAACTCAATGATAGATATATTATAGGAGATGTAATTGGCTATGGTGGGTTTGGTGTTACATATAAAGCTTGGGATAGTGTTCTAAGTGTTGCTGTTGCAATAAAAGAATATTTTCCTAATGGGTTAGTAAATAGAGCACCAGGAAATCCTAGTGTAATAGTTTATTCTGGAGATAAAATTAAACATTTTAATGAAGGACTTAGTAAATTTCTTGAAGAAGCTCAAAATATGGCTAAGTTTAATTCTCACTCAAATATTGTAAATGTTATGAGTTTTTTTGAAGAAAATAATACCGCTTATATTGTAATGGAGTATCTTGAAGGATTATCCCTCAAAGAATATTTACAAAATGCTGGAGGAAAGATTTCTTACAAAGAAGCAATTGAAATAATGACTCCAATTATAGAAGCCTTACAATCTATGCATGAACATAAAATTATCCACAGGGATGTTAGTCCTGATAATATAATCATAACAGTAAACAATCAAATAAAGTTGATTGATTTCGGGGCGGCAAGATATTCGTTTACTGGAAAAGACAAAGAACTATCTATTATTATTAA
Source organism: Christensenellaceae bacterium (assembly GCA_963677605.2). Taxonomy (GTDB): domain Bacteria; phylum Bacillota; class Clostridia; order Christensenellales; family UMGS416; genus JAGLOK01. The sequence continues at coordinate 1,138,572 of CAXXDX010000007.1, forward strand.
ACCAGGATATGCACCACCAGAGCAATATAGAACAAATGGTAAACAAGGAATTTTTACGGATGTTTATGCTGTAGGATCAACACTTTATCATTTAATTACAGGTAGACTTCCGGATGAATCAATAGACCGAATAGCAAATGATGATTTGGAAAAACCTATTAAAATAATTGAAGACATTCCTTTATACATTGATAAGGCGATTATGAAAGCAATGGCAATAAAAGAGAGAATACGCTTCAAATCAATGGATGATTTTAAGAAGGCAATCAATAATGGCAAAAAAGTTGATTATCCAGAAATTGAATTAAAGAAGAGAAGAAGAGTACGTATAATAGTTGCTAGTTTATGTTTACTCATTGCTGTATTTGCAAGTGCTATTATTTTTGTAAATAGAGATATTGTTCCTGTTTCAGAGAAATTAATTATTTGGTATCCTCAAAGCTCTGATGAAGGTGTAGCTGAATTACAAGATATAGCATATTGTAATATTGCTGCAAGTTTTAACGAATCACTTTCGAATTCTAATATTAACAAGATAGAAATCAATTGTATTCCTATTCCAGAAGAGGAATACAAGAAAAAAGTATTAAGCTCAATTAATTTAGAAGACGGTCCAGATATTTTTTGTAGTGATAATTTCACTGATGAGGAGTTGGAATTCGCAAATAATGTACAAAGTATAATAAACAATATTGATATAAGTGAGTATTATTTTTATGAAGAATCATTTAATGATACAAATGAAATATTGTATGTTCCATTTAGTTTTACTTCTAGCGTTATGTATTTAAACTTTGGTATATTTAGTGAAGCTGACATTGAACCATGGGAACGAAGAATTGGATATGAAGACATTTATAATTTAATTGATGCTTTCCAAGAAAAGTATTACTGCGGTCTTTCAATACATTATGAGAGCTATGATGAGTATTTATGTAGCGCAAGAAACTCGTTATATAGTAATACAGAATTAAGCTATAATACAAAACAAAGTGCAGAACTACTTAATGAAATGATGGACATTTATAATAGGGAATTGTTGATATCATCAATTGATGAAGAAAAACTATTCTATGATAATGAAATAGCCATATTTATTGCTCCACTTGATAAACTTAGCTTGGTTAGAGAAAAGTTAGCAGGATATTATGGTGTTTTGCCAATACCTGGAGATAATTGTATCCCTGCAAGTTACACAAATAGATGGAGTATAAATGGAGAAAAGTCGCTTATTATTAAAAATACCGCTGAAATGTTTATAGAATATCTATTTGATGAGTATCCTCAAAGCCAGTTAATCATGCAGGAACAAGGTTCACTTCCTTTGAACAAGAATCTTTTCAATGAGTATTTAAGAAATAACTATGATTTGATGGTAATTAATGATTATATATCATCTATAAAAATATTTAGTTATAGCCAGGAGGACATAAAAGAGTACAACTTAAACTTATTAAATGAAATACTATCATCTGAGGAATATACATTCGAATCTCTTACAGAGTATTTGGAAGATAACTTAAATTAAGGATTAATTAATTTTGGAGGAGAAGAAACCAAATGAAAAACAGATGCCTGGGATGTATGGCAGAAAAGAGAGGCGGAGAAACAGTATGCCCGAAGTGCGGGTATACTGACGGAACAGCACCAAAGGAGCCATTGCATATAATACCGGGAACAGAAATAAAGAACAGGTATCTGATAGGAACAACACTGGGGTTTGGCGGATTCGGAATAACATATATAGCATGGGATAAAACACTGAAACAGAAAGTAGCAATAAAGGAATACTTTCCGGGAGACTTCGCAACACGAATGCCAGGCGAATCGCGGGTAACGGCATTTAAAGGGGAAATGACACAGCAGTACCAAGCAGGGCTAAAGCGGTTCATGAGCGAAGCGCAAAAGCTAGCGAAGTATGGACATGTAGAAGGCATAGTAAGCATATATGATATATTCCATGAAAACGAAACAGCATATATAGTAATGGAATACCTGGAAGGGCAGGATGTAAAAAGCTATCTAAAGGACAAAGGCGGGAAGCTGGCATACGATGAAACAATGGAAATCATCACGCCAATACTGAAAACACTGCAGATAGTACACAGAGATCAATTAATACACAGAGACATATCACCTGATAATATATTCATATCAAAAGAAAACAAGATAAAATTGCTTGACTTCGGAGCAGCGCGCTATGCAACAACCACGCACAGCAAAAGCCTGTCAGTAATACTTAAGCCAGGATATGCACCGGAAGAACAGTACAGATCAAAAGGAATACAAGGACCATGGTCTGATGTATATGCAGTAGCGGCAACAATGTATAAGATGCTGACGGGAATGGTGCCGGATGAAGCACTGGAACGCAGAGTAAATGATCAGCTAGTGGAACCGGCAAAGATGGGAGTGCAAATGCCGGCAAATGCGGAAATAGCACTTATGAATGCACTGGTAGTAAAAGCGGAACAGCGGACAGGAACAGCTGAAGCATTCTTAAGGGAACTGACAGGCGAAGAAACAGCAGAGCGGATAATAGTAAAGAAAGAAAAAGAAGATAAAGGGAAATGGCCGGGATGGCTAAAGGCACTGGTAATAGCATCAGCAGTACTTATGATAGCGGCACCAATAACACTGGTGTTGGCAAAACAGTTTGTAATAGCAGACCATGTAATGGATATAACAATACCAAATGTACAGAACATGAGCCGGGAAGAAGCGAAAGCTGCAATAGAAGAAGCGGGCATGCAGTACATGGAAGTAGACAGTGAGTATAATGTGTTTGCAGAAAAGGACACAGTACTGTCACAAGACCCAAAAAGCGGAACTATGGGCAGCAGCGATACAGTAGTAGAAGTAGTAATAAGCGCAGGACCGGAATATGCGATAGTACCTGATATGACGTATGTGGAAACAGAGCAGGCAGTAGCAGAACTTGAAGAGCTTGGGTTTAAAACAGTAGTAATAGAAGAGAACTCAGATACAGCGCCGGGAGTAATATGTGCACAGAGCATAGCGCCGCAGGAATCACAGGTAATAGGGCGAAAGGTTATAATAACCAAATCACTGGGCTATGAGAATGCAACATCTGGAGAAGATTGTGTAATACCTAATATATCTGGAATGGAAATGGAAGAAGCAAAGAACCTACTTAAATCAGAAGGTTTATATATCGTAAAAGAAGAAGAGGAATGGAATGAAGAGATAGAAGCAGGAGTAATCATAGAACAGACACCGAAAGGCGATATCAGTTCTGAAACAGGAACATTGGTTAAGGTGATTACAAGTAAGGGTAAAAAGCAGGTTCTAGTTCCATATCTGCTAAACAAAGAGGAGAGTGAAGTGGTTGCATACTTGGAAGAGCTAGGATTTGAAGTGACCATAGAACGAGAGTACAGTGAAGCTGTACAAGAAGGCGATGTGAGCAAACAAAGTGTTGAATCGGATACGATAGTATACATAAATGATGAACCGGGAATAACAATAACGATAAGCGAAGGCAGACCATGGTCGGAATGGATGGAAGAGCTGCCGGAAGAAGTGACGAATAATCCTGATACATATGAGATTGAAGAAAAAGCACAATATAGATCAACAGGAATCAATAAGTATTATGATGTAGGTCAAAGATGGTATTCAGATTGGCAAGATACACGACCAGGAGTTGATCATACAACTGGTATAGAGATTCAATATAGAACTATTTATAGATATAGAGAAAAGTGATGAAATATAAAACTTAAACAGATTTATAAATGATTCTTTAGATTAACATAGAACAAAATATTGTATGCTGGTGGCTTACCAAATACTTTATCGAATTTGATTAAATGATAATATTAGATATAAGGAGAAATAGTGGATATAAAATATAAATGCATTAGCAGCCAGGGTGAACGTGAGATTAATGAGGATTCTATTGGTGTTTTAAAAAAGGATAATTGTTTTTTCTTTAGTCTTGCAGATGGATTAGGAGGGCATGGATTAGGAGAGGAAGCTTCTAAAAAAGCGGTTGAAACATCTCTTTTGACATTTAAAAGCTATAATGCAATACCGGAATTAATTTTGGATAAGTGTTTTTCTAGAGCACAAAATGAAATTTTAAAAGCACAAGAATACTTTGGTAAACCGGAAAGTATAAAAACTACTTTAGTAAATTTACTTTTAGATAGTAATATAGCGCACTGGGGGCATATTGGTGATTCGAGATTATATTTTTTCAGGAAAAATAAGCTTGTTTTTAGAACGTCAGATCATAGTGTACCACAAATGCTTTATAAATTAGGCGATATAAAAGAAAAAGATATTAGGTTTCATACTGATAGAAATATGCTATTAAGAGTACTTGGAGTAAAATGGGATAAACCTAAATATGAAATTGACAAAGAACCATTAATACTTCGAAATAAGGATGTTTTTCTATTGTGCTCTGATGGCTTTTGGGAATGGATAGATGAAAAGGAAATGATAAAGCTGTTGAGAAAATCACGGTCGGTTAATCAATGGTTGGATTTAATGCAAAAAAGTGTTGAAAAAGCTGGGAAAAACAAGAATATGGATAATTATTCAGCTATAGCGGTTTTTGTAGAGTGAAGTATATTGACTTGTAATAGTAAATAACTATAAGCAATTTAAAGGAGCAATTTATTTGTGATTAGATATTATAGAAAAAGAAACATTATTATTGCGATTGGAATAGCTTTTGCACTAATTATAGTTTTTATAGGCGGTTTAGTTTATTACAATAATTCTTTTAAAAGAAATAAAAGTGTTTATACAGGAGGATTCTCTCGAAGCAATCTGAATAGTGAAGTAGTGGAGTTTAATGATTCGGATGGAGATGGAATAAGTGATGAAGTAGAAATAGAGTTGGGTACAGACCCAAATAATTCAGATTCGGATGGTGATGGTTTGTCAGATTTATTGGAGGTTGATGTTCTACTGTATAATCCTCTAGCTATAGATACTGATAATGATGGTATTAATGATGGTGATGAGGATTTTGATCAAGATGAATTGACTAATTTATTCGAGCAAGACAACAGCCTTAATATGACGGAATCTGACAGTGATTATGATGATATTGATGATGGTATTGAGCTCAATGAAACCTTAACATTACCTAATGATAAGGATACTGATGATGATATGTTAAGTGATGGTGATGAGTTGAAACTGGGTACGGATCCGCTTAATCCAGATAGTGATGGAGATGGGGTATTTGATGGTGAAGAGAGGTATGAGCAAACTGTAGAAAAATTATTAAATGCATCTAATCAAAATGGTCTAATTGAAGTTAGTATTGACTTCGAAGCGACAGGTAATGCGAACAATAGCACAAAAATCATATCACTTCCAAAAGCGAAAAATACAATAACGGATGCCCCAGGAATAATTGGATTACCTATTAGTATTGAGACATCTTCACTATTTGATAGCGCTAAGCTTACTCTGTTTTATGATGAAAATCTTTTGAACAATACAATGGAAAGTAATCTAAGGATATTTTACTTTAATGAGCAGACTATGATTTTAGAACCAATGGAAACGATAGTAGATGAAATTAGGAATACTGTATCCTGTAATGTTAGTCACTTTAGTATTTATTTGGTTTTAGATGAGGAAAAGTGGCAAGAATCTTGGAGAGATGCTATTGATTATCGATCAGAAGAAGTCAAAGTCTCACAGTTTTATGATATAGTCTTTGCTATTGATTGCTCTGAGAGCATGCTAGATAATGATCCTTTATATTTACGTAGTGATGCAGTAAGAGAGTTTATAAATGAACTTTTAGATGATGACAAAGCTGGGATAGTGTTCTTTAGCTCGATTACAGAAGTAGCTTGTGAACTTACAAATGATAAAGAGATGATAGGCAAGTCTGTTGAGAATATATATTCAGCAGGCAAAACAGATATGTATGGTGCAGTCTATAAAGCTGTTGGAATTCTTAAGGAATCAAAATCTAAAAATGATAAGGCGATTATTCTATTATCAGATGGTATAAATAATATTCAACAATTTAATAATAGCATTTTAGAAGAGGCTTCTAATAATTCAATATTTATTCATACAGTAGAACTTGGGTCAGAAGCTGATACTGAAATGCTAGAGCATATAGCTAAATCAACAGGCGGAACTCATTACACAATCGCAACAGCTGAAGATATTTCAGGAGTAATGGGTAGAGTTAAAAAAGACCAGATTGTTGATACAACGGATACTGATGGTGATGGCTTATATGACACATGGGAAACTGAAGGTATGAAAACTACATATGGAACAGTGTTTTACTCGGATCCAAGAAAAAAAGATACCGATGGAGATGGAATAAATGATGGAGAAGAAATGAACAGATTATCCGCAACTGATGAATATTTATCTGAAAACGAGTACCATTTCCCTGCTTTATCTAACCCTTCAAGCAAAGACACTGATGGTGACGGAATTGAAGATGGGAAAGATAATTTTCCTTTAATTAAAGCTATGGACATATCATTCTATGGTTATGGTGTGAAAATAAAAGATAGTAGTGATAAAGAAGTTAGCGGAGGATGTTATATAAGGTCATATGCTATGTTATTTAGTACTTTAGGAGATGAGGTCACTCCTCAACAAGTGTATCAGAAAAATGTTGAATTAAGAAAGAGAAAAGGTTATGGAGAAAGTGTTTATATTATATCTCATCAAGATTTAGTAGAAACATTTGGCTATACTTTTACACATTTTGCAGATGATTGGGAGGCAAAAGATGATGTTACTAAAGAATTAATAATAAAAAAGGAAAATAAACAATTACCAAAAGAGATGAAAGACAAAATACTTGAAGCCTATAGCTCTAATCCTGAGGGAGTTATTGTATATTTTGTTGGTGGAGGAGAAAGCCATGCAATGTTAGTTACTGGTTTTGATGAAAATACTATATATTTTAACGATCCTGGTCATACAAATGGAGAAAATCTTGCCTTCAAAGATACAATAATTTATGAAAGAAAAGTAGAAAAGCTAGATATAATTGTTGTCGATTAAAATATAGGAGTAAGAAGTATGAAAAACAGATGCCTGGGATGCATGGCAGAAAAGAGAGGCGGAGAAACAGTATGCCCGAAGTGCGGGTATACTGACGGAACAGCACCAAAGGAGCCATTGCATATAATACCGGGAACAGAAATAAAGAACAGGTATCTGATAGGAACAACACTGGGGTTTGGCGGATTCGGAATAACATATATAGCATGGGATAAAACACTGAAACAGAAAGTAGCAATAAAGGAATACTTTCCGGGAGACTTCGCAACACGAATGCCAGGCGAATCGCGGGTAACGGCATTTAAAGGGGAAATGACACAGCAGTACCAAGCAGGGCTAAAGCGGTTCATGAGCGAAGCGCAAAAGCTAGCGAAGTATGGACATGTAGAAGGCATAGTAAGCATATATGATATATTCCATGAAAACGAAACAGCATATATAGTAATGGAATACCTGGAAGGGCAGGATGTAAAAAGCTATCTAAAGGACAAAGGCGGGAAGCTGACATACGATGAAACAATGGAAATCATCACGCCAATACTGAAAACACTGCAGATAGTACACAGAGATCAATTAATACACAGAGACATATCACCTGATAATATATTCATAACAAAAGAAAACAAGATAAAATTGCTTGACTTCGGAGCAGCGCGCTATGCAACAACCACGCACAGCAAAAGCCTGTCAGTAATACTTAAGCCAGGATATGCACCGGAAGAACAGTACAGATCAAAAGGAATACAAGGACCATGGTCTGATGTATATGCAGTAGCGGCAACAATGTATAAGATGCTGACGGGAATGGTGCCGGATGAAGCACTGGAACGCAGAGTAAATGATCAGCTAGTGGAACCGGCAAAGATGGGAGTGCAAATGCCGGCAAATGCGGAAATAGCACTTATGAATGCACTGGTAGTAAAAGCGGAACAGCGGACAGGAACAGCTGAAGCATTCTTAAGGGAACTGACAGGCGAAGACACAGCAGAGCGGATAATAGTAAAGAAAGAAAAAGAAGATAAAGGGGAATGGCCGGGATGGCTGAAAGCATTGGTAATAGCATCAGCAGTACTTATGATAGCGGCACCAATAACACTGGTGTTGGCAAAACAGTTTGTAATAGCAGACCATGTAATGGATATAACAATACCAAATGTACAGAACATGAGCCGGGAAGAAGCGAAAGCGGCAATAGAAGTAGCGGGTATGCAGTACATGGAAGTAGACAGTGAGTATAATGTGTTTGCAGAAAAGGACACAGTACTGTCACAAGACCCAAAAAGCGGAACTATGGGCAGCAGCGATACAGTAGTAGAAGTAGTAATAAGCGCAGGACCGGAGTATGCGATAGTACCCGATATGACTTATGTGGAAACAGAGCAGGCAGTAGCAGAGCTTGAAGAGCTTGGGTTTAAAACAGTAGTAATAGAAGAGAATTCAGATACAGCGCCGGGAGTAATATGTGCACAGAGCATAGCGCCGCAGGAATCACAGGTAATAGGGCGAAAGGTCATAATAACCAAATCACTGGGCTATGAGAATGCTGATATAGGGGAGGCTTGTATAATACCAGATCTAATGGGAAGTGACATTGATGATGCAAAAACAGTGCTTAAGGAACAGGGATTATATATTGTTAAAGAGTTCGAAGCATGGGATGAAGAAATACCAATTGGTACGATTATAGAGCAAAGTCCATTGAATTCATACGACGCAAAGACTGGTGATGTGGTAAAAGTTATTACCAGTAAAGGCAAGAAAAAGGTGCTAGTACCATATGTATTAAACAAACCTGAAGTGGATGCAGTAGCACAACTGGAAGAGATGGGATTTGAGGTAACAATAGAACGCGAATATAGTGACAGTATACAGATAGGTGATGTATGTGAGCAAAGCGTTGAATCAAATACATCCATTTACATTAATGAAACCCCACAGATTACAGTAACAATCAGTGAAGGATATCCTTGGTCAGAATGGATGGAGGAATTGCCTGATGATGTAGTTGATAATATTGATAATTATGAGATAGTTGAGAAAATGGAACAGGATGATGTTTATGAAGAAGATTATAAACTTGTACAATATCGTTTGAAGTCTGAAAAGAGTAATGATAATGCGCAGGAGGAAAATATAGTACCTGAAACAGAAATGCCACAACTGATTAATTTAAGTCAACGAGAAGCATATTACTTAACAAATCAAATAAGTTTTGGTTTATCAAGTAATAAATAGTAATTACAGTGAAGACATCCCAATCAATCGGATACTTTCACAAAACCGGATTGAAGGAGAGACTTTATCTAAATTAACCTTAGTTGAAGTTATGGTTAGTTCAGGGTATGAATTTATTCTTATGCCAGATTTAAGATACTATAACATTGATAAAGCATTAAATGTTATTGATAATTTAGGGCTTCAGTATGAAATCATAGAACAGGAATCGGAACAAATCAAGAATCTTGTTTTAGAACAAAGTGTTGAACCAAATATTAAAATATTAAAAGGCACAAAAATTGTCATTACAAAATCTACAAAAAATGATATAGGATTATCGGAAGGATTAATTACCGTACCTAATATTGTGGGAAAGAATATTTTTGATACTGAAAGCATTACAACAGACAATGAGTTATTTATAACAAAAGTTAACGAAATTTATGATAATAATATACCTTCTGGTACGATTATTGAACAATTTCCTTCAGCAGGTTCGGAGATAGATAAATATCAATCAATTGAAGTCGTGGT